>NZ_CP119145.1:2400000-4800000 GCF_029167625.1 Streptomyces sp. AM 4-1-1 | reverse complement strand
AAGCAGCCCTGCGGCCAGCACATGCGCGTCCACGCGCAGCCGCACCGCCTCTTCCCGGCCGGGTCCCGCAGCGGCGGCCAGCGCGTGGTCAGCCGCCTCGATCAATTCCGGCAGCGCGAGCGCGAGATGGTGCTCGTCGCCTGCGGAGTCGGCCTGTGCGGCAGCCCGGGTCCGCTCCTCCAGCTCCCCCAGCAGCATGCCGGGGGCCGTATCCGGTTGTCGGCGGACCAGGCTGCGCCGCAGGTGGAAGGCGACCGCCCGCACCGCCGCGTGCTCCTGGCCGCGCGGTGGGTAGGGCTGCCCGGTCAGGTCCGCGACATCCAGCCGCAAGGCGGCGGCCAGCGCAGCCAGCCGACCGCGGCGGTCCACCCACTCCCGGCCCGTCTCCAGCCCGGCGAGGTAATCGAGCGCCAGGCCGGTGCGGAAGGCAAGGTCGTCCCGGGTCAAATCCCGGTGCCGGCGCCAGGCGGCCAGGCGGGCCCCAATCGGGCCGCCGCCGGCCGTCTCGTCCAGCTCGCGCATCACCAGATTGCTCGCATACCCACTCGGCCAGACCGTGTGCTCTGCCAGGACAAAGGTTCATGCACCCCGTTCCGGGGAGGGTCGTGTTCCCCGTGGCAGGAGGCATATGCCCGGTGGGCGATACATTAGTCACACCGCTGAAGGCCGCGCGAACTGGCAGGTGACGTGTCCGGTCAGGGCGAAGGAAGGCTTGGGGCCGACCGGACCGCGACGTTTTCCCCGGACTGCCGCAGCCGTTCGAGGAGGGGGGCGTTTGGGGTTTCCAGCTCGGCGTTGCGCAAGGCCAGAACCTGGATCTGGTTGGCGTAGGTGGCCACGGTGTCCTTCAGCTCGCGGACCTCGGCGGCATGCTCGCTGCGAAGCTCACGCTCCGCCTTCTTCAGCCGGGATACCTCCGCCCGCAGTTCCTCCGGTTCCGAGCGGCGGGTCCGCGGCGCTTCCAGAATCTCCTTCACCGCCTCCGCCACCGGCGAGCGGTAGTAGGAGGCGCGGGAGACTCCAGCCTCGGTGCACAGATTGACGATCGTGATCTTGCCGTCGGTGACCTCGGGCAGCCCGTGCATCAGCCGCTCGAACGCCTCCATCAGCGAACGATCGATCTCGGTGGGCTCTCGGCCGCCTGCCGAGAGATGGTCGAAGGTGTGCCGGGTACGTAGCCGTGCCTCGTCGTTCACGCCGACTTCGCCTCCCCTCGGTGGCGTCCGTAACGGCGGCTCGACCTCATAGGTGGGGTCGCAGCAGCTGCGAAAGCCTGCTCCAGCGGTGAACCGAACTGGAAGGGGGCGGGCCGGTAGTCAAATCCGTCGAGCAGATCGACGTCGATGGTGCCGTTCGCCAAGTAGAAGGCGAAGAGCCGAAGCGAAGCACGCACGTCGACGGAGAGATGTCCCATCAGCACATCATGTCTGGTGTAAACGTCACCGTGGCAAGGTGATTTGACGACAGTGCCAAGCACGATTGCCCGAGCCGATGACAGCGCCAGAGCACGATCGGCCGACAGGACGCGCCCGGTCCTGGCCTACGGCCGTAACAGCTCTTCCGCGATCGAGCAGCGGCCTGTACGGGTCGGCGATGCCGAGCCGTACAGGCGGACTGCCGTACAGGCCGACTGCCGTACAGGCGGACTGCCGTACAGGCGGACTGCCGTCTTCCCGGGGCAACGGCCGCCGGATCAGCTCTTGCGGCGAATCCGGGGCCGCCGCTCCGTCAGAGGGCGTTGTGATGATCCCTCGGTGGAGGGGGCCGCAGGGCCACGTCAGGGCCTGGGCCGTGCGGGCGGGAGGGCGGGGAGTGCTGTCTCGCACCGGCCCTCTCTCCCGCACGTGTGAACGTCACTTCGGGCAGACGTCCTGGGTCACCTTGCCGCCTGCGGTGGAGGCGGTGGCCGGGTCCACCGTCAGGCACAGGCCCGTCCAGTTGTTGATGAACACGTAGCCCGACTGGGACTTGCCCCCGGCTTCGACCTTGGTCGGGATGACGTTCCACAGCTGGTTGCCCGAGAACCACCGGGTCTCACACCCCCACCAGTACAACTGGGTCCCGGCCTTCGGCGGGGTGCCTTCGTTGTAGGGGACCGTCAGGCACTTGCCGTTGCTCGCCTTGATCCAGTAGTAGCCCTTGCCGTCATAGGACGAGGGGCGCTCGGCCCCCCACTGGTGGCTGCTGGGCGCCGTCGCCTGGCACTGGCGCTGGGTGACCAGGCCGCCGGTCTTGGAGCTGTCGAACTCGGGCCCCCGCACCATGCACCGGTTGTACTTGGTGTTGACGTACGTCTTGTCGGCGTTCACCAGCCAGATCCCCTGGTGGCCGCCCTTGACGATGCTGTCGTGGTTGCGGTCGATGATGTTCTGGACCGGGGCCCAGCCGGGGAAGTCCATCATGACGATGCCGACGCGGCCGCCGTTGGCGCCGCCCTGGTTGAGGTACCTCATCAACTGGTAGTTGACGCCGAGGATGTCGGTGGTGACACCGCCCTGGACCTGTCGGTATCCGGCTGCGTACTCGAACGGAAGCCGTTCGAGGCCCTTGGACGCGGACGTGTACGTCACATACAGCTCGCCCTTGTTGCCGCTGACCGCCCGATCGACGTTCTCCTTGACGTAGCCCCACTTCTTCTGGACGGTGGGCGCCGCCCAGTGGTCCTCCTGGTTGCTGTTGAAGCTGCTGATCCCGTACGCGTTGCCGACACTGTCGAAGCTGCCCAGCACGAGCTTGCCGCGGATCTGCGAGAGACGGGGAACCGCCGCTTGGCTGCCCTTCTTCACCGAAGCCTCGTAGAAGAGGTTGGGATACTTCTTCACGTACTCGCCGAAGATCGATTCGATCTTCGCCTGGTCCACCGTCTTCGGATCGTTCTCGCAGTCGACGATGCCGGCGCCCTTGATGGGGCACTCGGCCTTCAGGCGCATGACGATCGTTTCGCCCTTGTGCTGACCGAGGAATGCCTGTGCCTTGCTGAGGACGTCGTCGAAGTTGGCCTCCTGGTAGATCGCTCCGTGGTGGACCGTGAAGTACTTGTTCTCGGTGACGCGGACCCGGATGTCGATGGCGCGGATTCCCCGCTCCAGTTGCGCCGTCAGGGTCTTCGCGCTGTCGCCGGAGTTCTCCTGCGTCTGCACGGCGGCGCCCCCGTGGAGGGCGAGCGTGTCGTGGGTGCCGGGCAGGGACAGCGCCGCCAGCGAGGTGTCGTTCGCGAGGTCCTTCATCCAGTCCGGATGGGACGCCTTCCCGAGGCTCCGGTAGGCGTCGTCGTTGTCCGTCCCGGCCGCCCCGGCAGAACCGGGCGCGAGCAGCGCCGCGCTCATGGCGACGCAGACCATCGTCAGACGGGCCAGTGGGCGAAACCGCCGCCGTGGTCCGACACGGACATCATGAGAGGTGGATCGGGGCATGGGATTCCTGTCCGAGAGCGATGAAGGTGGCCGGCTCCCCACGGATCGCACGGGTACGACACGCGCGCACGGCCCCGCCGTCCGCTCCTGTCCCCCTGACCCGGGAGCGCACGGCGGCAGCGCCGTCGGAGGCCGGAGCCGGCACGGGCGGCACTCGGGCCGTCGGGTACGAGGGGACTACGGCGAGTCGGCCAGGGCAGTGCCGCGGGCCCTGTGCCGGATGCGCATGGTCGTGATTCCCCCGTGGAACGAAGTGGCCGGTGCGGTACCCAGTTTCGGCCCCGGCCCTGACGTACCACTGCCGTCCCGCTTGTGTCCCGCTTGCGTTCTGCTGACGCCCCCGGTACCAGCCGCGAAAGCAGCTCAGGAGGCACCCCTCCCCGGCTCGGTCTCCGGCGGTGGTCGTGCCGAGGAAGCGGGTGCGGGGGCGGCCGCGGCCGATGGTGAGACCCGCTCACGAGTCCGTCGGGCGCCGCGCGTACGAGCGGCCTCCGACC
Source organism: Streptomyces sp. AM 4-1-1 (assembly GCF_029167625.1). Lineage (NCBI taxonomy): Bacteria > Bacillati > Actinomycetota > Actinomycetes > Kitasatosporales > Streptomycetaceae > Streptomyces > Streptomyces sp. AM 4-1-1. Next base: position 4,796,090 of record NZ_CP119145.1, on the reverse strand, counting down.
TGCCGGTCCCTGGGCGACGACGCGCCGGGTGCGTCCACGAGGCCCCCTCCCCCGAGACGCTCGTCTCCGGCCGCATGTGGGCCCCACCACCCAGGCCCCGTGCCGCGGGAGCCCGCAGCCTGCCGGATCACCTCACCGACGGCGAGGGCCGGGACAGCGACCGTGGGCGGACCGACCCCGGTGCCGTACTCGCCCGCCAGGAGACGAACGCCCGGCAGCGTCTCCGGTGCGCCCCGGCAAGGCTCTCAGCCACGGCCGCGCGCCCGGCGCGACATCACCGCGCGCAGCACCCGTCGGCCCTCCGTCGACAGATCGAGCACCTGCCGCAGCCCGCCACCACCCGCCGCCGTGCCCGAGGTCGCGGTCAGCGCCTCAAGGATCTGGATCTGCCGCAGCAGCTCGCCGGCCAGGAGCGGCCCACTGCCGTCCGTGGCGCCCGCGCGGCAGCGCTCCAGCAGCGCCGTCCCCGCCTCACCCACGCCGGAACCCGCCGCGTCATCGGGGCCGTCGGAGACAGCACCGCCGTCGGGGCCGGTCGCCCGGACCGGTGTGTCGAGCTCCAGGTGGATCTCCAGGGCCAGCAGTGAGCAGGCGTCGGCCCACTCCCTCAGCGGCCCGGCCGTCCACGTCGAAGGCGCGTCGGCGAGCGCCTTCCGTATCCGGACGGCCGTACCGTCGATGGCCGGTTCGCGCTCCCCCGCCTCCTCGTGATCCAGCGCCTCCCGGACGGCGGCAAGCCGCTCGGCCCACCGGAGGCCGGTCCCGCTGCCCGCCCAGAGCGGTCGCAGCGGCTCCGGGTCGCCGTCCTCGTCGGGCAGGGGCAGACAGCGGTCGAGGCAGGCCACCCCGCTCGCGGCCAGCGCACGCTCGTCGGCGCGGGCGATCAGTTCCAGCAGGCTCATCGACGTCTCCCCCGGGTGCGGCACGTGTCGTTACCGCATACTGCGCCATGTGGCCGAAAATCGTCACCAGGTCTGCTGCGTACTTCTGGGCGGAGCAGCGCACGGGGCGTCAGACACGAGACATCGCGGGGCGGAGACACATCCGCATGACGGATGTACGAGGTGCACGAGGTGCACGAGGTGCACGAGGTACACGAGGTGCACGAGGTACACGAGGTGCAGGCGGGCGTTCCGGCGACACTACGAGGTGCCGGTGCCGTAGCCGTAGCCACGCCCCGCCGGGGAGCACCGGACAGCCCCTACCGCGGCGGGAACTCCGCGTGCGGCAGCGGCCCCAGCGCGGCCCGCTCCGTCTGCATCCGCGTCAGTTTGCGTACGAACACGATGGCGAGCACGGCGGCCACGATGTCGAGGGCGTCGGAGATCATGAGCTGTCCCGCGGCCCGGACGAGTTCATCCGCGCCCTCCGCCCTGTCGTACCGCCTGGACGCGTACTGGGAGAAGAGCAGCGCGCAGATCCAGGCTCCCCACCAGAGGTTCATCGGCGCCGTGGAGGCCGCGCGCCCGCTGCCGTCGACGTTCGCGCGGTCGCTGACCGTCCAGATTCCGCCCGCGATCCTGCGCGGCAGCCAGAGACCGGCGACCGGGACGAACCAGCCGCCGACCGCCCAGCCGGGACGCATCGGCTGGACGCTCGGGTCGAAGACCTCCGCGTTCAGCCGCGTCCGGCGGAACCAGATGAGGAAGAGGACGGCGGTGGCGAACAGCGCGAGGAGCTGGAACACACCGGTCGCGGCGTAGAAGTCGTCGGCGCGGGCCGCCCGGGACTCGTCGCCGGTGGTGTAGCCGTGGTCCAGCACGTCGTTCAGCACCTGGCGGATGTTGAACCCGGCGGCCACCGACAGCAGGTCCGCCACGATGACGGCCCCGAGCAGGGCGACGACGGCCTTCCCGATACCGACCGGCGAACTGAGCACCGCCCCGGCCGGGCCCGTCGGCGCGTACCCGAAGGACTGCGGGTAGGGCTGCGGATGGGACTGCGCGTGCGGCGGAGGCACCGGCGGCAGGGGCGCGGCAGACAAGGACGCGCCCGGCGGCGCGGCCCACTGTCCGGGCGTCGACGCGGCGCAGCCGCCGCACCGCCCGTCCGGCGTGGCCGCGGGTCTCGTACGGCAAGTGGCGCACAGCATGATGGAGCCCCCCAGGGACGGTGCACGGGATCGAGGTGCCGCGCTCCCCTTCCCGGAGCCCCGGATCGGACCCTCATGGCCCCGGAGCCCAAGGCCCGCGCGGCGGACCGAACGGGGAACATAACCTCCATCGCTCCGCCGTGTCCACGTCGTTCGCGGCGGTCAGCCGGCCCGGTCGGTCCTGTCGGCCAGTGCCTTGAACTGCTCCCAGGTCAGCGCGGGCCTTCCCGGGTCCCACAGCTTCTGGGCCACCGCCCGCAGCGGCATCCGGATGCCGTCCGCGACCTGCTGGGCGGTCTGCGCCTTCGGCAGGTCGCCCCAGACCGCGAACCGGCCGCCCAGGATCTGACCCGAGTAGCGAGCCGGTACGGGCTTGGTGCCGCGCAGGACGAGCGGCGTCCACTGTTCGTAGATCCGCTTCCCGGTCGGGTAGCGGAAGGTGTTGGGCTCGCCGAGCACGTAGTAGAGGAATTCGTCGTTGAGGTTCACCACCTTGCGGCCCTCGGCCAGGTACTCCTGCGGCGTCCGGGCGCCGTACTCCTTGCCCGTCCAGTACTCGACCTCGATGTCCTGGTCGGCCTTGACGGTGCCGCCCCGGAAGAAGCCGTCGTTCCACGCCTTCGGCTTCTTGCCGTGCGACCGGACCACCGCCGCGCGGTCGTTGAGCCAGCCGGTCGCCAGGTCCTTGATCGAGGCGTCGCGGCCGTACTCCCGGTGGGCGGCGGAGAGCAGCTGCGGGTACGAGGCCGACGGGTTCGGCACCGTCAGCGCGAGGTATTCGTCGGCGCCCAGATGCCAGTACGCGCCCCCGAACAGCTCCGCGTACTCGCCGAGCAGTTCGTCGACGAGCTTCGCCGCCGCCGGTTTCGAGATGTCGAGGGACCCGGCCGACGGCACACCGCGGACGTTGCGCAGCTGGAGGCCGGGGTGGGCCTTGAGGACGGCGCCGAGGTGGCCGGGCGAGTCGATCTCCGGGACGACCTCGATGTGCAGGCTCTCGGCGAGCGCGACGATCCGGCGGACCTCCGCCTTGCTGAGGTGGTCGGGCGCGACCACCTCCGGATGGGTGTCGGACTGGATACGGAACGCCTGGTCGTCGGAGAAGTGCAGGCCGAACTGGTTGAGCTTGAGATCGGCCATCTCACGCAGCCGGGCCTCGATCCACTTGGCGCTGTAGGGCTTGCGGGCGATGTCGAGGTTGAATCCGCGCTGCGGCCGGTCGGGACGGTCGCTCACCACGCCCTCGGGCATGACGCCGTCGGCGAGCACCGACTGCTTCAGGGTGCGGGTCCCGTAGAAGACTCCGGCCTGGTCGGGTCCGCTGATGGTGACCCGCCGGTCGTGGGTGTCCAGGGTGTACGACTCCGGGGTGCCCTCGTCCGCCGCGGAGAGGGCCAGTTCGATGTCGCCCGCTCCGGCCGGGACGTCCACGCCCCGGTACCGGATCTTCAGCTCCGTGGCCAGCAGCCGGGCCTCGTCGGCCAGCTCCTCGCTGCCGCCCGCGACGACGACCGCGCTGGTGCGCTCGGGCCGCCAGCCGGGGCCGCGGGCGGGGCTGTGTCCGCGTACGGCGGGGATGGTGCGCGGCGTGGTGGAGAGCGGGTGGCTGCGGGTGGGCGAGGGGGCGGCCGAGGACGAGGAGGACGGGCTGCGGGCCGCGTCCCCCGGGCGGTCGCCGCCGGAGCCGTCCGGCCACACGACGACGGCGACCGTGACGGCGGCGACCGCCGTGACGGCCGCACCGGCCAGCAGAGCACCACGAGTGGGCGGCATCGGTCAGGAACCTCTCCATTCATCGCACGTGTCACTGCACATGCATGACTACGGCGAACGAGTGACGAACAACCAGTCTGCCCGCGGGCAACCAAGTGCGGAGCCGGGTGGTCTTCCCTGGTGAACCGTCCAGCAGGCGTTCCGAAACTCCCCCTTACGGGTGGAAAATCGTGCAGCTGTCGGACGTTCGTCGCCCTGTCTCGCTAGCGTTGCGGCTCATTCGCCCCTCCGCCCTCCGTCGTCTCTCTTCCGTCCCACTCTCACAGACTGCCGCCGATGCGCAGACTGCGACCGACCCCCAGACCGCCGCTGATTCGAGGAGCCCACGCTGTCCAGGTCCAGCGAGTCCCACGCCGGCCTCCCGGAGCGATCGTGGCGCCCGGCCGGCCGGGCGGCCATACCGGCCCGGAGGGCCGAGCAGGCCCAGGTCCCGGCCGGACCGCACCGCGGTGATCCCGGTCTCACCCGTTTCAACACCGCGCCGCCCGCCGAGGCCGAGGCCGCCCTGCTCGACTGCTTCGGCAGCCACCGGTGGGCCCGCAGACTCGCCGCCCACCGCCCGTACCCCGATCTCCACGCCCTGCTCGCCGCGGCCGACGAGGCGGGCTACGACCTGGCCCCCACGGACCTCACCGAGGCGCTGGCCAGGGAGACCTCGCCGGGTCTGCACCACTCCGCCCCGCACGCCGCCCACCTGGCACTTCGCGCCGCGCACGCCGCGTACGAACGCCGCTTCGGCCATGTCTTCGTGATCTGTCTCGACGCCTTCCGGCCCGCCGAACACCCGGACCAGGTGCTGGCGGACATCCGCGCCCGGCTGGCGCACGAGCCGGACGAGGAGCGGGTCGTCACGGCCGACGAGATGCGGCGACTCGCCCGGGGACGCATCATCGAGCTGGTGACGGGGCCGGGCCGGGCGGACGGCCCGGTATAGCCCGTCCGTGCCTGTTTGACTGCCGCTTTGATCACACCGACGGACCCCGCGCGTACGAACCGACAAGTCGTCGCTACGATGGCCAGGGCCGGTGGACCGTACCCGGCCGGGTCAGACCGACAGTCAAGCCGGCCGACCCCAATCCCCGCTCCCGGAGGGTTCTTCCGTGCCGGCTGGAACGCTGTACCGCGGCCGGGAAGGCATGTGGTCCTGGGTGGCTCATCGAGTCACCGGTGTCCTCATTTTCTTCTTCCTGTTCGTACACGTCCTGGACACCGCTCTCGTCCGCGTTTCTCCCGAGGCCTACGACGACGTCGTGGCCACGTACAAGACGCCGATCGTCGCGCTCCTCGAATACGGCCTGGTGGCCGCCATTCTCTTCCACGCGCTCAACGGTCTCCGCATCGTCGCCGTGGACTTCTGGGCCAAGGGCCCGCGCTTCCAGAAGCAGATGCTCTGGACCGTCGTGGGCATCTGGGTCGTGCTGATGGTCGGGGCTCTCTACCCGGTCCTCGGCCACGCCGTACGCGAAGTCTTCGGGAGCTGAGGCCAATGTCCAGTGAGACCTCTTCCGCGATCGGGGACGTCGAGGCCGTGAACCTCTACGACGCCGACAACCCCGCCCCGGTGATCGAGCCCCCGCGCAAGCGGACCAGCAAGACGCCCAAGGGCTCGCGCACCAACTTCGAGATGTACGCCTGGCTCTTCATGCGCCTGTCGGGCATCGTGCTGGTCGTCCTGGTCCTCGGCCACCTGCTGCTCCAGCTGGTGCTGGACGGCGGGGTGTCCAAGATCGGCTTCGCGTTCGTCGCGGGCCGCTGGGCCTCGCCGTTCTGGCAGATGTGGGACCTGGCGATGCTGTGGCTGGCCATGCTGCACGGCGCCAACGGCCTCCGTACGGTCATCAACGACTACGCCGAGCGGGACAACACCCGCTTCTGGCTGAAGATGCTGCTGTACACCGCCACGGTGTTCACCGTCCTGCTGGGCACGCTGGTGATCTTCACCTTCGACCCGAACATCCGCTAGACGCCGGGGCCAGAAGGACCAGAGGTAATTCACTCATGCAGATCCACAAGTACGACACCGTCATCGTCGGTGCGGGCGGCGCCGGTATGCGCGCGGCCATCGAGTCGACCAAGCGCAGCCGCACCGCCGTGCTCACGAAGCTCTACCCGACCCGCTCCCACACGGGCGCGGCGCAGGGCGGCATGGCCGCCGCGCTCGCCAACGTGGAGGAGGACAACTGGGAGTGGCACACCTTCGACACGATCAAGGGCGGCGACTACCTGGTCGACCAGGACGCCGCCGAGATCCTGGCGAAGGAGGCCATCGACTCCGTCCTCGACCTGGAGAAGATGGGCCTGCCGTTCAACCGCACGCCCGAGGGCCGGATCGACCAGCGCCGCTTCGGCGGTCACAGCCGCAACCACGGTGAGGCACCGGTCCGCAGGTCCTGCTACGCGTCGGACCGCACCGGCCACATGATCCTCCAGACGCTGTACCAGAACTGCGTCAAGGAGGGCGTGGAGTTCTTCAACGAGTTCTACGTCCTGGACCTGCTGCTCCAGGAGGTGGACGGTGTCAGGAAGTCGGCGGGCGTCGTCGCCTACGAGCTGGCGACCGGCGAGATCCACGTCTTCCAGGCGAAGGCGGTCATCTTCGCCTCCGGCGGCACCGGCAAGTTCTTCAAGGTGACGTCGAACGCGCACACCCTGACCGGTGACGGCCAGGCCGCCGCGTACCGTCGCGGGCTGCCGCTGGAGGACATGGAGTTCTTCCAGTTCCACCCGACGGGCATCTGGCGCATGGGCATCCTGCTGACGGAGGGCGCCCGTGGTGAGGGCGGCATCCTCCGCAACAAGGACGGCGAGCGCTTCATGGAGAAGTACGCGCCCGTCATGAAGGACCTCGCCTCGCGTGACGTCGTCTCGCGCTCCATCTACACGGAGATCCGCGAGGGCCGGGGCTGCGGTCCGGCCGGCGACCACGTCTACCTGGACCTCACCCACCTGCCGCCGGAGCAGCTGGACGCGAAGCTCCCGGACATCACCGAGTTCGCCCGTACGTACCTCGGCATCGAGCCGTACACGGACCCGATCCCGATCCAGCCGACCGCGCACTACGCCATGGGCGGCATCCCGACGAACGTCCAGGGCGAGGTGCTGGCCGACAACACCACGGTCGTGCCCGGTCTGTACGCCGCCGGCGAGGTCGCCTGCGTGTCCGTGCACGGCGCGAACCGCCTGGGCACCAACTCGCTGCTCGACATCAACGTCTTCGGACGCCGGTCGGGCATCGCCGCCGCCGAGTACTCCGCGGAGAACGACTTCGTCGAGCTCCCCGAGAACCCGGCACAGCTCGTCGTCGACCAGGTCGAGCGGCTGCGCAACTCCACGGGCGACGAGCGGGTCGCGACGATCCGTCTGGAGCTCCAGGAGTGCATGGACGCCAATGTGATGGTGTTCCGCACCGAGCAGACGATCAAGACGGCCGTCGACAAGATCGCCGAGCTGCGGGCCCGCTACCTGAACGTGTCCATCCAGGACAAGGGCAAGCGGTTCAACACGGACCTCCTGGAGGCCGTCGAGCTGGGCAACCTGCTCGACCTGGCCGAGGTCATGGCCACGTCGGCCCTGGCCCGCAAGGAGTCGCGCGGCGGTCACTACCGCGAGGACTACCCGACCCGCGACGACGTCAACTTCATGCGCCACACCATGGCGTACCGCGAGGTCGCGGAGGACGGCACCGAGTCGATCCGGCTCGACTACAAGCCGGTCGTCCAGACCCGCTACCAGCCGATGGAGCGTAAGTACTGATGGCTACCCCGACACTGGACAAGGCCGACACGGCGGAGGCCGGCTTCGCCGACTCCCCGTTCATCACGGCCACGTTCCGGATTCGCCGCTTCAACCCCGAGGTCTCCGACGAGGCCATGTGGCAGGACTTCCAGATCGAGATCGACCCGAAGGAGCGTGTCCTCGACGCCCTTCACAAGATCAAGTGGGATGTCGACGGTTCGCTGACCTTCCGGCGCTCCTGCGCACACGGCATCTGCGGCTCGGACGCGATGCGGATCAACGGCAAGAACAGGCTCGCCTGCAAGACGCTGATCAAGGACATCAACCCCGAGAAGCCGATCCTGATCGAGGCCATAAAGGGCCTGACGGTCCTCAAGGACCTCGTGGTCGACATGGACCCGTTCTTCCAGGCGTACCGCGATGTCATGCCGTTCCTCATCACCAAGGGCAACGAGCCGACGCGCGAGCGTCTGCAGTCCGCCGAGGACCGCGAGCGCTTCGACGACACCACCAAGTGCATCCTGTGCGCCGCGTGCACGTCGTCCTGCCCGGTGTTCTGGAACGACGGGCAGTACTTCGGCCCGGCGGCCATCGTCAACGCGCACCGCTTCATCTTCGACTCGCGCGACGAGGGCGGCGAGCAGCGTCTGGAGATCCTCAACGACCGTGACGGTGTGTGGCGTTGCCGCACGACGTTCAACTGCACGGACGCCTGCCCGCGTGGCATCGAGGTCACCAAGGCGATCCAGGAGGTCAAGCGCGCGCTGATCACGCGGCGCTTCTGACCGCACGCGTCACAGCGACAGGCCCCGCCTCCCCGGTGTCGGACACCGTGGGAGGCGGGGCCTGTTGCTGCGCGGGGCCACGGCGGACGGTACGGTCGTCGGGAGCGGTCGCCCGGGGTACGGGGACCTGCTCACCGCCCCCGACGCAGCACCGCACGGGGCGCACGGGCCTCAAGGAAAGCGGGGGAATGTTGAGCGACCCGAATCCGTACGCGGACGACTCGTCGTACAAGTGGGGGCCGCAGCCGCCGGCCGGTCCTCCGACCATGCCGGACGGGCAGGGGTACGGTGTCGCGGGCCCCGGGGCCCCGGCCTACGGCTATCCGCAGCCGCTGCCGGACTCCGCGGCGCAGCCGGGGCCGGGCTACGGCTATCCCGCGCAGTCGCCCCCGACGCAGGCCGGTCACGGCTTCCCGCAGCAGGGGATGCCGGCCCTGCCGCCCGGCGCCGGAGGCATGCCGATGCTGTCGCTCGGCGACATCACCGTGATGAACGATTCGATCGTGACCCCGTCCGGCACGCTGCCGCTGAAGGGCGCGGTGTGGACGGCCACGGACATGTCGCGCACCGAGGAGCGCATCCCTCCGGTGGCGATCGTCCTCGCGATCGTGTTCGCGCTGCTCTGTCTGGTCGGTCTGCTCTTCCTGCTGATGAAGGAGAAGAAGACGACCGGCTTCATCCAGATCTCGGTGTCGAGCGGTGGCAGGCACCACTCGACGATGATCCCGGCGACGGGCCCCGAGACCTTCCCGTGGGTCATGGGACAGCTCAACATGGCGCGTTCGCTGAGCGTCTGAGCCGATGGGGGCGTGGCTGCCCGCCCGTTCCCCGCCGCCGGTGCGGCAGGACCTGGGGCAGCGCCGGGGCCCGTCGAGGACGGGCCCCGGGTCGCCGTCAGATCCGGTTGAGCTCCCACAGCCGCCAGATGCCGGTGCCGTTGGAGAGGTACTGCGAGCCGGTGATGTCGTTCCTGCTGACGACGTAGTCCTTCTTCTGCCACAACGGGATGATCGGCACGTCCTGGCTGACGAGTTCCTGGAGCTTCTTGAAGTCCCCCGCGGTACGGCCGCGTTCGCTGTACCTGAGGGTGGCGTCGATCAGCTCGTCCATCTGCTTGCTGCTGTAGCCGTTGTGGTAGCTGTTGTCGGTGCCGACGAGGGGCTGGCTGAAGGTGTCGGGGTCCGGGTAGTCGGGGACCCAGCCGACGGTGTACATGTCGAACGCGCCGGCCGCGTACTGCTTCTGGAAGGCCGTCCACTCGACGGCCTTGACCGACACCTTGAACAGCCCGTCCGCCTCCAACTGCCGGCGCAGCTCGGCGGTCTCCTTGGTGAACGCCCCGTCGCCGCGGTAGCCGAAGGTGATGTGCACGGGCGTCTCGACGCCGGCCTCCGCCATCAGCTTCTTCGCCCGCTTCACGTCGGGTGCGGGGTAGGCGTCGAAGAACGGCGTGCTGTGCCCGATGTAGCCCTGGGGAATCAGCGAGTAGAGCGGTTCGACGGTGCCCTTGAAAACCTCACCGACCAGCGGTGCGCGGTCGACGAGCGAGGCGATGGCCTGACGGACCTTCTTGTCGGCCAGCGGCCTTCCGGGGCGGACGTTGAGGACGAGGTTGCGGATCTCGGCACTGTCGGCCTCGGTGACACGGAGGCCGGGGTCGCCGGGGTTCAGCGCGGCGAGTTCGGCGGGCGGCAGTTGGCGGTGCGCGATGTCGACCTGCCCGGCCTTCCACGCGGTCTGGAGGGCGTCCGACTCCTTGTAGTAGCGGACGTCGACCGGTACTCCGGTCTTCTTGAGCGCGCCCTTGTACTTGGGGTTGGGCACCAACTCCGCGCGGACGCCCCGGTCGTACGACTTGAGGACGTACGGCCCCGAGCCGTCGACGGAGCCCCCGGTGCGCAGTTTGTCGGCCGGGTAGTGCTCGCGGTCGACGATGGAGCCCGCGCCGGTGCCGAGTTTCTGCGGGAACGTGGCGTCGCGTGCGCTGAGGTTGAAGGTGATGGTGCGTCCCTCGGACACGATGTTCTTGAGGTTCGGGAAGAGGACCCACGGGCCGACGTCCGTCTTGATCTTGAGCATCCGCTCGAAGGAGTACTTCACGTCCTCGGCGGTGATCTTCCGGCCGTTGGAGAACGTGAGGTCGTCACGGAGCTTGCAGCGGTACGTCTGGAGCTTCTGCCCGATGAACCCGCAGCTCTCCGCCGCGTCGAGTTCGGGGACGGACGCCCCGGCCTTGAACGTCAGCAGGGACTGGTAGAGGTTGCTGTAGATCGCCCAGGAACCGGCGTCGTACGCACCCGCGGGATCGAGGGACGTCACCTGGTCCGTCGTGCCGACGACGATCGGATCGGTCTTCGCCTCGCTCGATGGGAGCAGTTGCCAGGCGCCGACGCCTGCGATGATCAAAACCGCGAGAATCGCGAGAATCCGTAGCCGGATCGACCGCATTGCCGTGCTCTCCCTTTACCAGCCCCACCTCGGTCAATGTGCTCAGATGTGCACATCACCGCATGTTCGCGCTCACCCAATCACACGATTTTCGCATCGGGAAGAGGAAATCTTCCTCTCACAGGCTTTTGTTCGGTACTTGCAACCTTGGCAGGTCCAATACCTCAGCCCACGGGGGCAGTCAAGATCGTCTTGAGCCGACCTGGCCGACGGGCCGGGGCCCGAAGGCCGGTTCCCGCACCTGTCATGCCCGGCGCGAGGCCAGTTCCACGACGGTGATGTCGGAGGGCGCGCCGACCCGCACGGGCGGTCCCCAGGCGCCGGCTCCGCGCGAGACGTAGAGCTGGGTGTCGCCGTAGCGTTCGAGCCCGGCGACGGTGGGATTGGCGAGTTCGGCGATGAGGTTCCCGGGCCAGAGCTGTCCGCCGTGGGTGTGGCCGGAGAGCTGGAGGTCGACGCCGTGCGCGACGGCGTCGTGGATGAGTACGGGCTGGTGGGCGAGGAGGACGGCCGTCCGTGAGCGGTCCCGGTCGCCGAGCGCGCGTCCGAAGTCGGGGCCGTGGCCCTCGCTCTCGCCGCCGATGTCGTTGACCCCGGCGAGGTCGAAGCCGGGCAGCTCGACCCGGGCGTTCTCCAGCGGGTGCAGCCCCAACTCACGTACCCGGTCGATCCACTGGGCGGCGCCGGAGAAGTACTCGTGGTTTCCGGTGACGAAGAACTGCCCGTGGCGGGCCCGGAGCCCTGCCAGCGGCTCGGCGGCGGGGCCGAGGTCGTCGACGCTGCCGTCGACGAGGTCACCGACGACGGCGATCAGATCGGGGCCGGTGGAGTTGATCGTGTCGACGACGCGCCGGGTGTGGGCGCGGCCGAGGATGGGGCCGAGGTGGATGTCGCTCACGACGGCGATCCGGAAACCGTGGGCGGCGCGGGGCAGTTTGGCGAGCGGGACGGTGACGCGCTTGACGCGTGGACCGCGCAGGACTCCGTAGGTGCCGTATCCGACGGTGCCGAGCCCGGCGAGGGCGGCGGCGCCACCGACCGACCGCGCGACGAAGACCCGGCGCGAGGTCGCGGAAACGGTCGGCGCGGGAGGACCGGGGGTGGGTGACGCGGCGGACCGTACGGGCGGCCCGTCAGCGGGTGCCGCGGACGGCCCGTCGGCGGACGGTGCGGACGGCTCGTCGGCGGACGGTGCGGACGGCTCGTCGGCGGGAGGTACGGGTACGGGGGACGGGACGGCGGGGGCCGGGGCCGGATGCGCGCCGGGCCGCCCGGCGCGACGGTCCAGGAACCGGCTCAGGAGCGGCCGTACCACCTCGCCCACCAGCAGCGCGAGCGTCAGGTACAGCAGCGCCGCCAGCCACAGGAACCCCGGCCAGGCCAGCGCCTGTTGGAGCGGGAAGGGGAACCCGGCACGGCCGGAGACCAGCGCACCGACGCTGAGCAGCGGCAGGACGTACGCGGCGACGGTACCCGCCCGGCGCGCGGCGCCACCCCTCTCCGTGGTGTCACGGACGAACCTGACCCACAGATAGCGGTGCACGGCGACGAGCAGCGCGAGGACCGCGACCGCCACCACCACGAAGACCACGACCACTTGCGCTCCCCCGCCCGTTCATCCGCCGTCCCGCCGCAGCGGTCGGGCCGTTCGTGCCGCCGGTCCCGCCGTGCCGAGGGGTTCAGGCCCGTTCGGCACGCGAAGCGCGTACGCCACGCAACCCGATGACTCCGACCACCGTCCCCAGAAGAAAGGACGTGATGGCGAGCAGCAGGTGCACCCAGAAGTACGCTGTCGGGTCGCCCGCGTCGTCGAAGGCGAGCCCGCTGCCGTCCTTCCAGAGATTCTTGGCGAAAGTGATCCAGATGAACCAGCTCCACACCCCGAAGGCGAGCAGGAACCAGGAGACGGGGCGGCTGAGCTTCATGAACTCAGTATCTCCGTCGTCCTCCGGCCCGGTCCTGCGGGGTGGGCTGTCCCGGCGGCACGCACGGCGGGTCAGTCCCCGCTCGGCCGCGTCCACATCTTCGCCCTGTACGTTTCCGACCGTGCCTGCTCTGAAAAAGACCGTACTGACGGTCCTCTCCGCCGCTGTGTTGTCCGTTTCCGCCGTCGGTCCCGTGTCGGCGGCCGACAAGGACACGACGCCCGGTGATACGGAGAAGCCACCGGCGGTGATGTCGACGGTGGGCGGGGCCCTGCTCGGCAGGAGCGGCACGCAGGTCCGGCTGGGCGCCGGGGCTCCGGTGCTCCCCAAGGATCTGAGCGGCCGGTCGTGGATCGTCGCGGACGCCGAGGACGGCCAGGTGCTCGCCTCGCACAACGCGCACTGGCGGCTTCCCCCGGCCTCCACCCTGAAGATGCTCTTCGCGGACACGCTGCTGCCCCGGCTCCAGCCGAAGACCAGGACGTACAAGGTCGCCGACGCGGATCTGGCGGGCCTCGGTGCCGGCAGCAGCCTGGTCGGCGTCAAGGAAGACCTCACGTACACCGTGCACGACCTGTGGCTGGGGGTCTTCCTGGTCTCCGGGAACGACGCGGTGCATGTGCTGTCCGCGATGTTCGGCGGGGTCCCGGCGACGGTGAAGGCGATGCAGGCGCACGCCGTGGAGCTCCAGGCGCTCGACACGACCGTGGTGTCACCGGACGGTTACGACGCCCCGGCGCAGGTCTCCAGCGCGTACGACCTGACGCTGTTCGCCCGCAGCGGGCTCCAGAAGGCGGACTTCCGGGAGTATTGCTCGACGGCGTCCGCCCAGTTCCCCGGCAAGGTGGGCAAGGGGGGCAAGCGCGAGAGCTTCGGCATCCAGAACACCAACCGGCTGATCACCGGCGCTGACGGCGTCACCCCGTACAAGGGCATCGCGGGCGTCAAGAACGGCAACACGTCGCAAGCGGGCTCCACCTTCACCGGGGTCGCCGAGCGCAACGGCAAGGTGCTGCTGGTCACCGTCATGAACCCGTCGTCGGACGAGAGCCAGGCGGTGTACAAGGAGGCGGCGCGGCTGCTCGACTGGGGCTTCGCCGCGACCGGCAAGGTGACCCCGGTCGGCGAGCTGGTGCCGCCGAGGTCCGCGCGGCTCGGCGACGCCGGGGCGGGTGACGCCAAGGGCAGGAGCGGTCACGGCCCGAACGCGACCCACGCCTCGGCGACCGGGGCGGGAGCCGGTGGGGCCGGGGTCGCGCTGTCGATCGTCGCCGGGCTGCTGGTGGTGCTGGCCGCCGGGGTGTATCTGGTCAACCGGCGCTGGCCGCTCCCCGACCTGGTCCGCCGCCGTCCCCGCGGCTGATCACGTCGGCGGCCGTCGCGCCTCCCGCGCGCCCGGTGCCGTCCGCCCTCTCCGTACCCTCCGCGCTCCCGTCGGGGGAGCGGGCGGCACTGTCGTCGGCCGGCATCTCCTTCTTGCTGCGGGTCGCCGTCCAGGCCGCGCAGAACAGCAGCAGCTTCGCGGTGAAGTTGATCCACAGCAGCAGGGCGACCGGCACCCCGAACGCCCCGTACATGCTCTTCGACGCGACGCCCTTCATATAGCTGCCGAGCAGCAGCTTGAGCATTTCGAAGCCGATCGCGCCGAGCAGCGCGGCCACGAACAGCCGGTGCCTGGGCGGTTCCATGCCCGGCAGCAGCGTCAGCAGATAGAGCAGCAGCAGGAAGTCGGCGACGACCGCGACCGCCAGGGCCGCGATCTGGAGCAGCACACCGCCCGCGCCGCTCTCCGGGATGCCCAGCAGATCGGCGGTCCAGCCGACCGCGACCGAGCCCGCCGTGGACGCGGCGAGGGTGGCCAGCGCCGCCCCGCCGAGGCCGAGCAGCACCCCGGCGTCCTTGAGCTTGCGGACGACGGGGTTGCCCTGGTCCGCGTCGTCGGCCTCCCACACGGCGCGCAGACAGTCCCGCATCGAGCCGACCCAGCCGATACCGGTGAAGAGCAGCAGGGCGCCCGCGACCACCCCGACCGTGCCCGCGTGCGCGACCAGGTTGTCGATGTCGAGCTGATCGGAGATGCCGGGCACCTGCTCGGCGATCTTGCCCTCGATCTTGTCCAGCTGCCGGGTGGAGAGCAGCGCCGCCCCGATCGCGGCTCCCACCGTGATCAGGGGGAAGAGCGCCAGGAAGCTGATGAAGGTGATGGCGGCGGCGAGCCTGGCCCAGTGGACGCGGTCCAGCGTCTCGTACGAGTGCCAGATGTGCGTCGTCATCAGCCGGGAGACGAGTGGGCCGACGACGGGGAGTTTCTTCAGCCAGTCCATGTCGTACGCGTACCCTCCTGGGCGCGGAAAACCGTTGTCCTGATCCGTTCACCGTGGGTGACCGCGGCGGCGCCTTCGCGGGCGTTCCGCACGGTCAGAGATCGCCGACCGCCAGTGCGTACATCGCCAGCCACACCAGGCCGATCACGCCGAGCGCCCGGTCCCGCAGCACCACGTCCTCGGGGGCACCGGACGTGCCCCGGTCGGCGAAGACCGCGTACCGCAGCACCGCCAGGGTGAACGGGATCACCGACAGCTGGCGCCAGGGCAGCAGCCCATCGCCGCCGGCGCCGCCCTCCAGGGCCCACAGGCAGTAGGCGAGTACGGCGACCCCGGCCGCCAGTTGCCAGACGAACCGCAGGTATCCGACGGTGTACTCGGTCAGCAGGGTCCTGGTGGCGCCCCCGGCGCCGGCCAGCTCCACCGCCTCGGAGTACCGCTTGGCCGCCACCATGAACAACGCGCCGAATCCGGTGGTGATGAGGAACCAGCGGGACAACGGGATGCCGAGAGCCACCCCGCCGATCATGGCCCGCGTCAGGAAGCCGCTGGTGACGACCGCCAGATCGGCCACCAGCACCCGTTTGAGCCACAGGCAGTAGGCGAGCTGGGCGAGGACGTACGAGGTGAGCAGGACGGCCGTGGCGGTGGAGCAGAGCAGCGCGGCCCCGCCGGTCGCCGCGACGGCGAGGAGCGCGCCGACCGTGTGGGCGACGGGCACCGGCACCACCCCGGCGGCCACCGGGCGGTGCCGTTTGCGCGGATGGGCGCGGTCCGCCTCGGCGTCCCGGGCGTCGTTGACCAGGTAGACGGCCGCGGCGGCCACCGTGAACAGCGCGAAGACGACGGCCAGCCGGGCCGCCGCGTGGTACGACAGCAGCTTCCCGGCGGCGGCCGGGGCGGCCACGACCAGGAGGTTCTTGATCCACTGGCGGGGGCGCGCGGTGCGCACGAGCCCCCGCACCACTCCCAGCAGCGGCATCGGCATCGCCGGCCACTTGGACAGCAGCGCCGATGCCTCGGCGCACCGCTTCGTCAGTGGCCTGGCGCGCAGCCACCCGCGCACCCCCCGCCCGGCCGTCGCGGACGGCCGGGGGGACGCGGGGGCCTCCGGCTCGTCGAGCAGCGTGGCGCCGCGCTCGGTCATGGCCGCCCCCGCCCGCTCGCCCAGGACGCGACGACCGCCACGCGTGGACCCGTACAGCGGCCCCGCGACGCGGCCATGCCCCTTGGTCCCGTGCCGTGGTCCCGCGACGCGGCCATCAGCGGCCGGTCCGTACCGCGGTCCCGCGACGCGGCCATCAGCCGTCGGTCCGTACCGCAGTCCCGTGGCACGCCCACCACCCGTAAACCCGTGCCGTGGTCCCGCGACGCCACCGCCAACCATCGGGCCGTACCGCAAGCCCGCGACGCGGCCACGGCCCCTGGACCCGTGCCGTGGTCCCGCGACGCCACCGCCCACCATCGGGCCGTACCCCGGCCCCGCGACGCGGCCACCCGCCGTCGGTCCGTGTCCGCGCGGCCCATCCGCCACCCCTTCCTCGGTACGAGTCCACCGGGCGCGCCCCGTCCGCCGGGCCCGCTCGGGACATCGGTGGCGGGTCGGCGCGAGCCGGCCGAGTCGGCCGGTCCGCCGGACGCGCCCCGGTCCGGTGCGGTGCGGACCGGCGTGCTGGCCTCGGCGGGGCACCGCTCGCCGGGTGCCGGTGCCCGGCCCGTAAGGGACTCTTCTGGTCGGGAGGGGGAGTTCGTCGGCAGCGGGGTGACGACACTCGCTCAACCACCCATTTCGGTGAGTCCTGTAACAAATCCCTCAAAGGGGTTTTCCTGGGCGCTACGGTCACCGTCATGTCTGCCGACACCGTGTCCATGACCGGCTGGGGCCGTACCGCCCCGACGACCGCCCTGTTGTTCCGGCCCCGCACCTACGAGGAGGCGGTCACCGTGGTGCGCGGCTGCGGGCCGCGTGGATCGATCGCCCGCGGTCTCGGCCGCGCCTACGGGGACGCCGCGCAGAACGCGGGCGGCTCCGTGCTGGACATGACCGCCCTGAACCGGATTCATGCCATCGACCGGGCCACCGGCACCGTGGTGTGCGACGCCGGGGTGAGTCTGCACCGGCTGATGGAGGTGCTGCTGCCGCTCGGCTGGTTCGTACCGGTCACCCCCGGCACCCGGCAGGTGACGGTGGGCGGTGCGATCGGCGCCGACATCCACGGCAAGAACCACCATGTCTCCGGCTCCTTCTCCCGGCACGTCACCGAACTGCGGCTGCTGACCGCCGACGGCGAGCTGCGCACGGTCCGGCCGGGCAGCGACCTCTTCGACGCGACCACCGGCGGCATGGGGCTGACCGGGGTGATCCTCTCGGCCACGCTCCGCTTCCACCGCGTCGCGACCTCCTGGATGTCGGTCGACACCGAACGGGCCACGGACCTCGACGATCTGATGGCCCGTCTGACGGCGGCGGACCACCGCTACCGCTACTCGGTCGCCTGGATCGATCTGCTGGCGCGCGGAAGGGCCACCGGGCGGTCCGTGCTGACCCGCGGGGAGCACGCCCCACCGGACGCACTCCCGGCGCACGCGAGGCGCACACCACTCGCGTTCCGTCCGGGCCGGCTGCCCGCCGCACCCCGGTTCCTGCCGGAGGGACTGCTCGGCCGCACCTCCGTCGCCCTCTTCAACGAGTTCTGGTACCGCAGGTCCCCGGCGTCCCGTACCGGCGAACTCCAGAAGATCTCGGCCTTCTTCCACCCCCTGGACGGCGTCCCGCACTGGAACCGTGTCTACGGGCGCGGCGGCTTCGTGCAGTACCAGTTCGTCGTCGGGTACGGCCAGGAGGAAGCACTGCACCGGATCGTCCGGCGGATCTCGGGGCACCGCTGTCCGTCGTTCCTCGCCGTGCTCAAGCGGTTCGGCGCGGGCGATCCGGGCTGGCTGTCCTTCCCGATGCCGGGCTGGACCCTCGCCCTCGATCTGCCCACCGGACTCCCCGGACTGGCCGCGCTCCTCGACGGCCTCGACGAGGAGGTGGCGGCGGCCGGCGGCCGGGTCTACCTGGCGAAGGACGCGCGGCTGCGCCCGGAGACGCTGGCCGCGATGTATCCGCGACTGCCCGCGTTCCGCGCGCTGCGCGCCGAGCTCGACCCGAACGGCGCGTTCCGCTCCGACCTCTCACGCCGTCTCTCGCTCTGACCTCCCACTCCACACCGCACACACCCTGCTTGGAGAGTTCCATGAAGGACGCCTTCGGTGCCCCGCAGTCCCTGCTCGTCCTCGGCGGCACCTCCGAGATCGGACTCGCCACCGCCCGCCGGCTGATCGCCCGCCGCACCCGTACGGTCTGGCTGGCCGGCCGCCCCTCCCCCACCCTGGAGTCCGCGGCGGAGGAACTGCGGGTGCTGGGCGCCGATGTCCGTACGGTCGCCTTCGACGCCCTCGACCCGGAGTCGCACGAGACCACCCTCGGCAAGGTGTTCACCGAGGGCGACATCGATCTGGTGCTGATGGCGTTCGGCATCCTCGGTGACCAGACCCATGACGAGGAGGAGCCGATGTCGGCCGTCCGCGTCGCCCGGACCAACTACACGGGGGCCGTCTCCGCCGGTCTGGTGTGCGCGGGCGCACTCCAGGCGCAGGGGCACGGCTCCCTGGTGGTGCTGTCGTCGGTGGCGGGCGAGCGAGCCCGGCGCGCGAACTTCATCTACGGGTCGAGCAAGGCGGGCCTGGACGCGTTCGCGCAGGGCCTGGGCGACGCGCTGTACGGCACCGGGGTGCATGTGATGGTCGTGCGCCCCGGCTTCGTACGGTCGAAGATGACGGCGGGGACGGCCGAGGCCCCGCTCGCGACGACCCCGGACGCGGTCGCCGCCGCGATCGTGACGGGGCTGCGGCGGCGCTCCGAGACGGTGTGGGTGCCGGGGGCGCTTCGGGTGGTGATGTCGGCGCTGCGGCATGTGCCGCGTCCGCTGTTCAGGCGGCTGCCGGTCTGAGCGTCCGAGTCTGTTCGGGCGATTGCCGGTCCGAGCCTGTTCGGACCACTGCCGGTCTGAACCTGTTCGGACCACTGCCGGTCCTGGGTGACCGGGCACGCGGGGCCCGGACCGGTACGGAGGGGGGCCGCGTCCCGGGCCGCCCGCCCATGCCGCAGAGAAGGGCCCGTGTACGCGTAGGGAGGGCCCGCGTGCGGCGGCAAGCACGTCGCCGGAACGTCCGGCGCCCACGGCGACGTGTACGACCCCGGGCTCTGTACGAGACGGCGGACCCGGAGCGGAGCCGTTCCGGGCGCGGGCCCGGTTCAGGGCCGAACCGGGTCCTGACTCAGGACTGGAGCGACGGTTCGTCGACCGAGCAGCCGCCCTGCGCGGGCACGGCGGGCGCGTCTCCCCCGGCCCCGAACGGGAACTCGTGGATCTTGCGCCAGACGGCGTCCGCGCCCTGCTCGTACAGCGCGAAGGAGCCGCAGAGCCAGGACGCCTCGTACTCGGCCAGCTCCCCGTAGGCCCGGTCCATCGCCTCCTCGGAGATGCCGTGGGCGACGGTCACGTGCGGGTGGTACGGGAACTGGAGCTCGCGCACCAGCGGCCCCGAGCTGTCCCTGACCCGCTTCTGGAGCCAGGAGCAGGCCGCGGCGCCCTCGACGACCTGGATGAAGACGACCGGCGAGAGCGGGCGGAAGGTGCCGGTGCCGGAGAGCCGCATCGGGAAGGGGCGGCCGGCCGTCGCGATCCGGGCGAGGTGCGCCTCGATCGCGGACAGGTCGGCCGCCTCGGCCTCGGTCGGCGGGAGAAGGGTGACGTGGGTGGGGATGCCGAACGCGGCCGGGTCCCCGAAGCTCGCGCGCCGCTCCTGGAGCAGGCTGCCGTAGGGCTCCGGGACCGCGATCGAAACGCCGAGCGTTACGGTCCCCACGTCGTTCTCCTCAATCCTCGATGGTCCCGTCCGCCCGGGGCGGACGGCCTCGCCAGTGTGACGCCTGCCCCCGCGCCGTCACCAGAGTCCTTGGACTCCTTCGGTCCCTTCGGCTCCCTGTACTCCTGCGACTCAGTGCTTCGCGAGGAGGAGACCCATGCGGTCGTACGCCAGTGCCAGGGTCTCCGCCGCGACCGCGCGCGCCTTCTCGGCACCCTTGGCCAGGATCGAGTCCAGCGTCTCCGGGTCCCCCAGGTATTCCTGGGTGCGGGTCCTGAAGGGGGTGACGAAGTCCACCACGACCTCGGCGAGGTCGGTCTTCAGCGCACCGTAGCCCTTGCCCTCGTACTTCTGCTCCAGCTCCGCGACACTCGCCCCGGTGAGGGTGGAGTAGATGGTCAGGAGGTTGCTGACGCCCGGCTTCTCGGCACGGTCGAAGCGGACGACCGTGTCGGTGTCGGTGATCGCGCTCCTGACCTTCTTCGCGGTGGCCTTCGGCTCGTCGAGGAGGTTGATCAGGCCCTTCGGGGTGGCCGCCGACTTGCTCATCTTCGACGTCGGGTCCTGAAGGTCGTAGATCTTCGCCGTCTCCTTGAGGATGTACGGGTCCGGCGCGGTGAAGGTGGGGCCGTACAGCCCGTTGAACCGCTCGGCGAGGTCGCGGGTCAGCTCCAGGTGCTGGCGCTGGTCCTCACCGACCGGGACCTGGTCGGCCTGGTAGAGGAGGATGTCGGCGACCATCAGCATCGGATACGTGAACAGGCCGACGGTGGTCCGCTCGGAGCCCTGCTTGGCGGACTTGTCCTTGAACTGGGTCATCCGCGCCGCCTCGCCGAATCCGGCCAGGCAGTTCATCACCCAGGCGAGCTGGGTGTGCTCGGGGATGTGGCTCTGCACGAAGAGCGTGCAGCGCTCCGGGTCCACACCCGCGGCGAGGAGCTGCGCGACCGCGAGCCGGGTGTTCGCTCGCAGCTCGCCGGGTGCCTGCGGCACGGTGATCGCGTGCAGGTCCACCACCATGTAGAAGGCGTCGTGGGACTCCTGGAGCGCCACCCACTGGCGGACCGCACCGAGGTAGTTGCCGAGGTGGAACGAGCCTGCGGTGGGCTGGATTCCGGAGAGCACGCGAGGTCGATCAGAGGCCATGGACTCATTGTCTCAGGTACGGAACCGATCTTGGGCCGCCGGTTCGGGAAAACTCCGCGGACCGTCGGAGCGGTCGCGGACGCGGTCAGGTCGGCCACCGGGCCCGGGGACGGGCCACCGCCCGCCGGAGCGCACAACGGCTCCGGCGGGCGGTGTCTCTCGGGGAAGTCGGGGAGGTCGAGGAGGTCAGGGAGCTCAGGACTGGGTGTCCGCCTGCTTCATGGAGTTCACCGCGTCCGCGACCGTGCCGCGGTACAGGCCCAGCTTCGGCTTGAGCACCTTCGCACCCGAGCCGAGGGGGAAGTTGCGCGTGTCGGCGTTCGGCATGCTGTCCGGGCTGACGAGCACGTTCATCTCGTTGATCCCGGGCGCCGTGCCGGTGGTCGCACCGCTCGGGTTGAGGTCGATCACCGCGTAGGCGGTCTGGCCCGCCAGCACCGGGTAGGCGGGAGCGCCACCGAGTCCGCTGGGGATCAGCGGCTTGACGTTGTGGCTCCGGTCCCCGGAGGCGGAGTCGCCGAGGTCGACCGCGGGGTGGTAGCTCAGACCGCAGGAGGTCGAGCCGGTGTTGCGCACCTCGATCACCCGCTGCGAGGACGCGCCCGAGCGTGTGGTCACCCGCAGCGACAGCCTTCCCGTCTCGCACGGGTGCGAGAAGGCGTAGCTCTCGGTGTTCGTGCTGCCGCCGCCCTTCGCCTTGACCGCCGAGGCGGCGGCGACCGTGGCCGCGGGGTCCGCCTTGGCGCTTCCGCCGTTGCCCGAGCCGGCGTCCTTCGCCGAACCGCCGGTGACGGCGGAGGTGGCGGAAGCGGCGGACGGGGCGGACCCGGCGGCCTGCGTCGAGGACACGGTCGGCGCGTCGGACTTCGCCGCGCCCGCGTCCTTCGTACCGCTGTCGCTTCCGCCGCAGGCGGTCAGTGCGAGAGCGAGGACGGTGGTGGCCGCGGCGCCGAGGACGGTGGAGCGGTGACGGAATGTACGCATGGGAAATCCCCCGATGTGATGTGCGGAACGGACCGGGCCTTCGGCGCGATACGCCCCGACCGGCTGTCACTCACCACTCTGCGGTCTCCCGCTCACGCGCCTCTGACGCGCGGCTGACGTCCCGCTGACGTCCACGGGCGGACCGCGGCGTCGGCGACGGCCGCGGAGCCGGGCTCGGGCCGCCCCGGCCACCCGGATGCCTGGCTGTCCTGCCACCCGGCTGCCCGGCTGATCGGCTGATCGCCCTTGCGTGCCGAGGAGGCGCGGGCATGCCGTGTGCGCGCTGTATCCCCCGTCCGGGATCGGGGCGACGATACAAAGTGGGCAGGACAGCTCTTCCCCTTCCCACACCCCGCCGCCCTCTCCCGTCCACCCGTACACCTGTCCTCCCCTCCCTCCCCTCCTTCCTCCCTCCCTTCCGCACGACGAACGGAGATCCCGTGTCGACCACGGAAACCGCCATCGCCTCCGCCGAGGCGCACAGCGCGCACAACTACCACCCGTTGCCGGTTGTCGTCGCCTCGGCGGACGGCGCCTGGATGACCGATGTCGAGGGCCGGCGCTACCTCGACATGCTCGCCGGCTACTCCGCGCTCAACTTCGGCCACGGCAACCGGCGTCTGCTCGACGCCGCCAGGGCACAGCTGGAGCGGGTGACGCTCACCTCGCGCGCCTTCCACCACGACCGGTTCGCCGACTTCTGCACGCGCCTCGCCGAGCTGTGCGGCATGGAGATGGTGCTCCCCATGAACACCGGGGCGGAGGCCGTGGAGACGGCCGTGAAGACGGCCCGTAAGTGGGGGTACCGGGTGAAGGGCGTACCGGACGGAATGGCGAAGATCATCGTTGCCGCCGACAACTTCCACGGCCGGACGACGACGATCATCAGCTTCTCCACGGACCAGGAGGCGCGGGCCGACTACGGTCCGTACACGCCGGGGTTCGAGATCGTCCCGTACGGCGATCCGACGGCGCTGCGCGAGGCGATTACCGACAACACCGTGGCGGTGCTGCTGGAGCCGATCCAGGGGGAGGCCGGGGTGCTGGTGCCGCCTCCGGGCTACCTCTCGACGGTGCGCGAGCTGACCCGTGAGCGGAACGTCCTGTTCATCGCGGACGAGATCCAGACGGGTCTCGGCCGGACCGGGAAGACGTTCGCCTGCGAGCACGAGGGGGTCGTGCCGGACATGTACGTGCTCGGCAAGGCGCTGGGCGGCGGGGTGGTGCCGGTGTCGGCCGTGGTGTCGTCGTCGGCGGTCCTCGGTGTCCACCGGCCGGGTGAGCACGGTTCGACGTTCGGCGGTAACCCGCTGGCGTGCGCGGTCGGGCTGGAGGTGATCGCGATGCTGCGGACCGGCGAGTTCCAGCAGCGGGCCGCCGAGCTGGGCGATCACCTGCACCGAGAGCTGGGGGTGCTGCTGGACGGTGGGGCGGTGGAGGCGGTACGGGGCCGGGGGCTGTGGGCCGGCGTCGACATCGCCCCGGCCCACGGAACCGGCCGGGAGATCTCCGAGAAGCTGATGGACCGGGGCGTGCTGGTCAAGGACACCCACGGCTCGACGATCAGGATCGCCCCACCGCTGGTGATCGCCAAGGAGGACCTGGACTGGGGGCTGGAGCAGTTGCGAGAGGTGCTGCGCGGCTGAGCGCGGACGGGCTCCGGGGCGCCGGGGCTGCCCCCGGGGAGCCGACCCGCATTCCCCGTTCCCCGTGGCGGGCCGGTGAGTACACGACTTCAGCCCCTGTTGAGAGTGGGCGGACAGCCGGACGCGGTGGTGGTGAAGCGATGGCCGCACAGTGCGCGGTGTGTGTCGGCCGCACGTCACGAACTGTGACGTGCGATGGAAAAGTGGGGGCTCGGCCGGCTGGTGGGCACCGCTGAGCTGGTGCTGTCCGAGCTGCTGACCAACTCACTCCGCCACGCACGAATCCCGCGCTACCGGCTGATCGAGACCCGATTCGAGCGGCTGGCCGGAGGCGTACGCATCGAGGTGCACGACGCCGACGGAACCCTGCCGACGATGCGAGCGTCCGCCGGGGACGCCGAGTCCGGGCGTGGTCCGGCCCTGGTGGACGCTGTCACCGCTGGTCGATGGGGAGCCTGCGAACGCGAGTCCGGCGGGAAGCTCGTCCGGGCAATGGTGACGGACGGTGAGGAATGAACGGTACGGACGCGTCGTCGAGCACGCTCCCCGCTCCCCCGTCCACCGAGCGACTGTGGGCCATCAGCTCGAAGAGCGGTCCCGTGGTCACCGGGTGCCTTCCCCGGTGGGCCGAGAACGATCCGAGCGAGAGCGGCGTTCCTCTGGAACAGCTCGGCACGCGGGTGGCAGACATCTGTCATCGTGCCTCGTTCGACGGTCGATGCATGGCGGTCGCCCAAGGCAGCGGCCCCGTGCGGAAGGCGGTTGTCCTCGCGGTGAGTATCGACTGCAACCCGCACGACGGCGGTCCGGGACCGCGGATACCGGTCGCCAACATTCCAGATCGTCGACGACTTCTGGTTCGGGGGTCTCGACCCTGACGCGGTGGTCGAGGCCGCCTCGACGCTCCGGACTCAGGCCGACCGGCTGGAGGACGCAGTCCTGCCCGCGCTCATCGACGCTCGTGAGGACTGGGCAGTCGACGGAATGCCCAGGAACCGCATGGCCCGACAGCCGACCGGCGTAGGCGAGTGAACCGTCCCGTCTCGCGGGAACACTGTCGACACCCCGCCCCACCGGGACTGCCGTACCGCACAGGAGCACGCTCCCGCCGCCACCGCCATCAGTCCGTGAGACCGACCATCAGATCGTCGCATCAGGAGACTGCTTTTCCACAGGGGCACACGGCCCGCGAAGTCCTCACCAGTAGAGTCGCCGTGTGCTTCTCGGGATGATCTGCGCTCTCGCCTCCGCCGTCTGTTTCGGAACGGCCTCGGTGCTCCAGGCCGTGGCCGCGCGGGCCGCTGCGGCTCCGGGTGATGGCGCGGGTGTCGATCCGGCGCTGCTGCTGCGCGCGCTGCGGCAGTGGCGGTACGTCGCCGGGCTCGCCCTGGACGGCCTCGGCTTCGTCTTCCAGATCATCGCGCTGCGGTCCCTGCCGATCTACGCCGTGGGTGCCGCGCTCGCCGCCAGCCTCGCGGTGACCGCCGTGGTCGCCGCCCGGCTCCTCCAGGTGCGGCTGAGCGGCACGGAGTGGGGCGCGGTCGGTGTCGTCTGCGCCGGTCTCGGCATGCTCGGGCTCGCCTCCGGGGCCGAGGGCGACCAGGTGGGCTCGACGGCGCTGCGCTGGGCGATGCTCGGTGCGGCCCTCTTCGTCCTCCTCGCGGGGGCGGCCGCCGGGCGGCTGCCCGAGAAGCCGCGCGCTCTCGTGCTCGGGCTCGGCGCGGGATGCGGTTTCGGGGTGGTCGAGGTCACCGTGCGGCTCGTCGACGACGTCGCGCCCTCGGCTCTGGTCGCCAATCCCGCCGTCTACGCGCTGCTGCTGGGCGGTGGCTCGGCGTTCCTGCTGCTCACTTCGGCGCTGCAACGCGGCTCGGTGACGACGGCCACGGCCGGCATGGTGCTCGGCGAGACGATCGGCCCGGCGCTGGTGGGCGTGGTGTGGCTCGGGGACCGTACCCGGGACGGCCTGGGCTGGCTGGCCGTGGCCGGGTTCGCGGTCGCGGTGGCGGGTGCGCTCGCCCTGGCGCGGTTCGGCGAGGCTCCCGCCGTGGAGATACCCGGCCCGGACCCGGAGCGGGTCGGCTGAGATCCGTACGACGGCCCGCGCCTGTGTGCCCGTACTCGTGCGAGTACGGCCGGCCGCGTCGGGTCGTGCCGCTCCGGGGTCATGGGAGCACCCGGCACAGCGCGTCCAGGGTGCCCGTCCAGGCGCTGTCGGGCGGCACTCCGTAACCGATCACCAGTGCGTCGCGTCCCGGCGGTGCCTGCGGGTGGCGGAAGCGTTCGAGGCCCTCCAGGGCGAGCCCCTGCCAGTTCGCCGCCTGGATCACCGACCGTTCGCTGCCCTCCGGGAGTTCGAGGACCGCGTGCATACCGGCGGCGATACCGCTGATCCGGATGTCCGGGGCGCGCTCGGCGAGCACGGCGACGAGCTGGTCGCGGCGGCGACGGTAACGCAGCCTCATGGCGCGTACATGACGGTCGTACGCCCCCGATCCGATGAATTCCGCGAGCGTCAGCTGGTCCGGTGTACCCGACGACCAGTCGGCGTGTCCTTTGACCCGCGTCACGTCCGCGACCAGTGACTCGGGCAGCACCATCCAGGCCAGACGCAGCCCGGGGGCCAGCGACTTGCTGGACGTACCGAGGTAGACCACCCGGTCGGGGTCCAGTCCCTGAAGGGCGCCGACCGGGTGTCTGTCGTATCGGAACTCCCCGTCGTAGTCGTCCTCCAGGATCAGCCCGCCCGTACCGCGCGCCCAGTCGACGACGGCGGTACGGCGGTCGGGGTGGAGCGGCATTCCCATCGGGAACTGGTGGGCGGCCGTCAGCAGCACCGCGCCCACGCCCCGTGCGTCGGCCAGTCCCCCGGTCCGGGAGCCGAGCGCGTCGAACGGCAGGCAAGGAGTGCGCAGTCCGGCCTCGGTGAGGACGTCCCGGTGGAAGTCCAGGCCGTACGACTCGACGGCCACCGCGCGCGCTCCCCGGAGCTGTCGCAGTACCTTCGCCAGCAGCATCAGCCCATGGACGAAGCCGGAGCAGATCACGATCCGCTCGGGTGAGGCACGCACCCCGCGCGCCCGCGCCAGATAGTCGGCGAGCGCGGTGCGCAACTCGATGCGGCCCTGTAGATCGGCGTACCCGAACGCCTCGTTGGGTGCGGCGGTCAGAGCGCGGCGGGCCGCCTTGAGCCATTCGGCGCGCGGAAACGTCGACAGGTCGGGTGAGCCGGGCACCAGGCTGTACGTGGGCCGGCGCCGCATCGGCGGGGTGCGCGGCGTGGCGGACGGGGAGGGGCGCGGTTCGGCCCGCCGCGCGACCGTGGTCCCCGAGCCCTGCCGTGCGGTGAGCCACCCCTCGGCCACCAGTTCGGCGTAGGCGTCGGCGACGGTGTTGCGGGCGACGCCCAGATCGGCGGCGAGCGTACGGGACGACGGCAGCCTGGTGCCGGGAGCCAGC
This sequence comes from Streptomyces sp. AM 4-1-1, assembly GCF_029167625.1. Classification (NCBI taxonomy): domain Bacteria; kingdom Bacillati; phylum Actinomycetota; class Actinomycetes; order Kitasatosporales; family Streptomycetaceae; genus Streptomyces; species Streptomyces sp. AM 4-1-1. The sequence goes on along the minus strand of NZ_CP119145.1, from coordinate 4,768,859 downwards.
CTTCCCGTGCGCACGGCCTCACGCAGGGCGTTCATCAGCCCGTTGCGCAGTCCCCTGCCCATCGGTTCGAGATGCAGGTCCGCCCCGATGGTGGCCTTGGAAATGGCCCACGAATCCATCACGGAATTGGACCATACCCAGCCGCCATCCACCCCGTAGCGTCGTACTCATGACGACGAACGAGAACCACGGCACGCCCACCGACCGCGCACCCGAGCCCGCCCCGCGTCTGCGCTGGGCCGAGCTGGCCCCCGATGTCTACAAGGCGATGGTCCGGCTGGACGTCGCCGCCCGCCGGGGCATCGACCCGACGCTGATCGAGCTGGTGAAGATCCGTGCCTCGCAGCTCAACCACTGCGCGTTCTGCCTGGACATGCACAGCAAGGACGCGCTCGCGGCGGGTGAGTCGGCCGAGCGGATCATCCAGCTGAGCGCCTGGGAGGAGTCGCCGCACTTCTACACGGAGAAGGAGATCGCGGCGATCGAACTGACCGAGGCGGTGACCGTCCTGACCGACGGTTTCGTTCCGGACGAGGTGTACGAGCGGGCCGCCAAGCACTTCGAGGAGACGGAACTGACCCAGCTGATCGCAGCCATCATCGTGATCAACTCCTGGAACCGGTTCGGGGTGGCCTGCCGCTCCGCCGCCGGTCACTACACCCCCGGCGACATCAAGTGACGTCGGACGCCCGGCAGCGGCTCGGGGACCACCGCCCATGACGGCGTCCGCGCTGCGGGCACTCCACCTCGGCCGTACCCCCGGCGACCCGCTGATCCTTCCGGGGCCGTGGGACGCCGCCAGCGCGCGGGTCCTGGCCGACGCCGGCTTCCCCGCGCTCGCCACCCCGAGCGCGGGGATCGCTGCCTCGCTCGGCCACGAGGACGGGGCGACCCCCGCCGCCGAGATGTTCGCGGCCGTGGCGAGGATCGTCCGCGCGGTCTCGGGGGCGTCCGCCGGGTCCGGGTCCGCTCAACGCCCTCGCCCGGGACGGCGGCCCGACCCCGCACCGGCCGGCCGGACTGGGAGCCACCCGGATCACCTTCGGGCCCGGCCTGCAGCGCCGGGCGATGACGGCCCTGAGCGAGATCGCCGACCGGCACCGCGGTCACTGACGGCGAGATCCCCGGACGGTGGGACGGCGGGACGAGCCGACGAGGCAACGAGGCAACGAGAAGGGGCTTCCGGCGGCAGTCGCCACCGGAAGCCCCTTCGTCACCCGGACCGACGCGCTGAATCGCCGAGGCGGTCCGAACGGGTCAGGTCTGAGTGGGCCGGGTCGGGCCGGGGCCGCTCGGATCAGATCGAGCGGCGGTCCGGACGCGATCCGCTCAGATCAGGCCGAGCTCGCGCACCGCGTCGCGCTCCTCGGTCAGCTCCTTCACCGACGCGTCGATGCGCGTGCGGGAGAACTCGTTGATGTCCAGGCCCTGGACGATCTCGTACGTGCCGTTCTCCGTGGTGACCGGGAAGGACGAGATGATGCCCTCGGGCACACCGTAGGAGCCGTCCGACGGAATGCCCATCGAGGTCCAGTCGCCCTCGGCCGTGCCGTTGACCCAGGTGTGCACGTGGTCGATGGCGGCGTTCGCGGCGGAGGCGGCCGAGGAGGCGCCACGGGCCTCGATGATCGCGGCGCCGCGCTTGGCGACGGTCGGGATGAAGGTGTCGGCCAGCCATGCCTCGTCGTTGACGACCTCGGCGGCGTTCTTGCCGGCGATCTCCGCGTGGAAGATGTCGGGGTACTGGGTCGCCGAGTGGTTGCCCCAGATCGTCAGCCGCTTGATGTCGGAGACGGCGGAGCCGGTCTTGGCGGCCAGCTGTGAGATCGCCCGGTTGTGGTCCAGACGGGTCATCGCGGTGAAGCGGTCGGCCGGTACGTCCGGGGCGGCGGCCTGCGCGATGAGCGCGTTGGTGTTGGCCGGGTTGCCCACGACGAGCACCTTGATGTCGTCAGCGGCGTTGTCGTTGATCGCCTTGCCCTGCGGCTTGAAGATGCCGCCGTTGGCGGAGAGCAGGTCGCCGCGCTCCATGCCCTTCGTACGGGGCCGGGCGCCGACCAGCAGTGCGACGTTGGCACCGGCGAAGCCGACGTTCGGGTCGTCGGTGATCTCGATGTTGCGCAGCAGCGGGAAGGCGCAGTCGTCGAGCTCCATCGCGGTGCCCTCGGCGGCCTTGAGGCCCTGCGGGATTTCGAGGAGACGGAGGCTGACCGGCACATCCGCGCCGAGCAGGTGGCCGGACGCGATGCGGAAGAGCAGCGCGTAGCCGATCTGGCCGGCTGCGCCGGTCACGGTGACATTCACGGGAGTGCGGGTCATGGCGATCTCCGTTTAGACAGCTGGCGGTGGGGGTCCCTGCCCCTGGTGCTGGACATCCCGGCACTCGACCGCGGCTCGATTTTGATCGATCCGAATCTTGACGTGAAGAGATATCCAGCCGCCAGGCTATCCGACCCGGGGCCGAGCGACCGCTCGGCCCCCTGTGGCAGCGCGCGAACCCGCCACCCGGCGCACCGCCACGGTCACGCCGGACGTCCGCCAACGCCACCGGCGTCCCGTCGTGGGCAGGTGCTCTGTCATTCCCGCCCCAGGCCCGTGCAGCCCTTCGCCCCGGAGACCAGCGTCGCGCGGGCGGTGGCGTCGGCCGCCTTCGCCTTGGTGACCAGATGCGCCTGACGGGTGCCCGTCAGATCGGCGAGCGCGATGATCGCGCGCTTGGGCGTCGGCAGCCGACCGTTCAGGAGGCTTCCCACGAAGACTTGCCGCAGCCCGTGCGGTCGGCCACCGATACCAAGCCCACTTCGATCGACCAGCGCGCGCAACCGCTCCGCGAACTCCTTGATCTCCGGGTCCAGGTCCTCCGGTAGAGCCTTCCCGCGAGGCATTCACTCCCCCTCGTTCCCCCGGCTTGTTCCCCCGCGCATGACCGGTGCGGGCCGCTCCGCGGCAACCTGTCCGACCGGCGCCGGTGCCCTCCGGGCCGGGGCGATCGGGGCAGTCTGCCACCCGTTGCGTGACGATCACACCGTGGCGGAATGGTCACTTCCGTGCCACAGGCCACAGGCATCCCTTGAACCCGCCCGCCCGGTCCACAAGGCTGAGGACGGGACAGGGCAGGAACGCTCAAGTCGCGGTATTTCATGGCTTGTTGCTCCGCGTTGTCCCGGTCCCGGTGTCCGTCCTCCTCGGGGGAGGGGACGGGCACTCGGGGATGATGTTCCGGAGGCCGCTCGCCATGGCTTGTCGACGGCGCCCACGAACAGCGGTCCCCCGGGCCGGGTGGGGCCTGGGGGACCGCGTTGTCCGGCCGTGCGGACGGTGTCCGGGTGCGCCGATGGTGTACGGACGGTGCGCGCGTACGGATCGGCTCAGCGGATCGTGAAGTGGACCACGCCGTCGAGGAACGGGATGTCCAGCCATGGATCGGGCTGCGCCATCAGCGAGAGCATCACGACGAGGAGGCCCAGCAGGCCGTACGTCACCACGTCGGTGAAGCGCGACCGCACGGCCAGCATGCCCACGGAGGGCACCGTCCAGCGCAGCACGGCTCCCCCGGCGAGGGCCGCTCCGATCAGGATGGTGCCGATCCGGAACGCCTCCGCGAACGGGTCGGTGGCGACCACCAGCAGTCCGATACCTACCGCGCTGAGCACGGCGAGCAGGGGCCACTGCCGGGCCGGGGCGGGCGCGTCGCCGGACGCCGCCCGGCCACCGCCCTCGGGGCGCGCGGTGCTCCGGGTGAGCGAGAACCGCCGCGACCGGCCGTTGTCCGGGCTCACGGCCGTCGCGCCCGTCGGTGCGGCCGGACCGGCGGAACCGGCCGCGGCGGCGGAACCAGCCGAACGGTCTTCGCGAGACACGGTCTTCGCCTGCGCCCGGGAGGTGGACCCCGACTTTTCGGGCACCTCGGCCCCGGGCACCTCGTCCTCGGTCACGTCGGCCCTGGTCGCAGTAAACCGTGGCGCAGCGGGCCCTGACGCAGTGGGCCCTGGCGCAGCGGGCCCTGGCGCAGTGGGCGCTGGCGTGTCGGCCCCGGACTCGGCGGGCTCGGACCCGGCGGAATCGGGTGCGTCGGTCCCGGGCCCCGAGGGCTCAGGCTCAGAGGGCTCAGACCCCGAGGGCTCAGGCTCGGAGGGCTCAGACCCGGAGGACTCAGACCCGGAGGGCTCAGACCCGGAGGGCTCAGACCCGGAGGGCTCAGACCCGGAGGACTCAGGCTCAGAGGGCTCAGACCCGGAGGACTCAGGCTCAGAGGGCTCAGACCCGGAGGGCTCAGACCCGGCGCTCCCGGGCTCGGGAGTCCCGGGCCCGGGGGACACAGACCCGGCAGCCCCGGGCCCAGGTGTCCGGGACGCTGTCCCAGCCGGGCCCGATGGCGTGCCCGGCCCCGACCCCGGGTCCGTGGGCGTGTCCGTCCCGGGTTCCGGGTCGGGCGTGTCCGTCCCCGGCTCCCGGTGCGTGGGTTCGTTGGTCCCGGGCTTCGCGGACGCACCCGTACCCGCGCCGGACCCGGCCTCCGACTTCGAGGCCGGCTCGGCCGGGCTCGTACCAGCTCCCATGGGGTTCCTTCCGGTTCCGGATCAGCCGGCGGAGACGGCGTCGGCGGCGCGCTCCGCCGCCTCGACCACGTTGACCAGCAGCTGCGCCCGGGTCATCGGGCCGACACCACCGGGGTTGGGGGAGATCCACGCGGCCACCTCGGCCACCCCCGGGTGCACATCGCCGACGATCTTGCCGTTCTCGTCCCGGCTGACGCCGACGTCGAGCACGGCCGCGCCCGGCTTCACGTCCTCGGGCTTGATGATGTGCGGCACCCCGGCGGCGGCGACGATGATGTCCGCCTGCTTGAGGTGCGCCGAGAGGTCACGCGTACCGGTGTGGCACTGGGTGACCGTGGCGTTCTCGGACTTACGGGTGAGCAGGAGCGGGATCGAGCGCCCGATGGTCACTCCGCGGCCGACGACCACGACGTGCGCCCCGTTGATCTCGACCCCGTGGTGGCGGAGCAGTTGGACGACACCCTGCGGGGTGCAGGGCAGCGGGCCCGGCTCGTTCAGGACGAGTCGGCCCAGGCTCATCGGGTGCAGTCCGTCGGCGTCCTTGAGCGGGTCCATCAACTCCAGGACCCGGTTGGTGTCGATGCCCTTGGGGAGGGGCAACTGCACGATGTAGCCCGTGCATTCGGGGTTGTCGTTGAGCTCCCGCACGACGTCCTCGATCTGCTCCTGGGTCGCGGTGGCGGGAAGCTCCCGCTGGATCGAGCCGATGCCGACCTCGGCGCAGTCACGGTGCTTGCCGTTCACGTACCACCGACTGCCCGGGTCGTCCCCGACGAGCAGGGTTCCCAGACCGGGGGTGATGCCCCGTGCCTTGAGGGCCGCCACACGGGCGGTCAGGTCGGACTTGATCGCGGCTGCGGTGGCCTTGCCATCGAGAATGTGGGCAGTCATGGTGCCATCTTCGCGGATGACCCCGCTCAGGTACCAATTCCCCGGACGGGAAGCGTTCCCGGAGATTGCACTTGCACAACGCATCAGTCACATGACTGGACAAACTTACGTTCCGCTTATAACGATGATGGCCGCAGTGCCGCAGAAAGTATCGGGGGGCGGACCACTGACGTCTCCTTCCCTCCGTACGGCCGCATCGTCCCCGCACGTCCGTTGGAGGAACGCCCCAGATGAGCTTCGGCGACCCGAACCCGAACAACCCCTACGGGAAGCAGCCCGGTCAGCCCGGTCAGCCCGGTCAGGCCGGCCAGCCCGGTCAGCCCGGCTACGGCTACCCGCAGCAGAGCCCCCAGGGCGTCCCGCCGCAGGGCTACGGCTACCCGCAGCAGCCCGGTCAGCCGTACGGCGGCGGCTACCCCCAGCAGCCCGGCCAGGGTGGTCTGCCCGAACTGGCCCACTGGGGCCTGCGCTTCGCCGCGACCATCGTCGACGGGCTCGTGATGTGCGTCCCGTACCTCGTGGTCATCATCGGCGGAGCCATCGGCGGCTCCTTCGGCGGCCTCCTCTCGGTCATCGGCTTCCTCGCCGTGGTCGGTGTGGCGCTGTGGCTGCTGTACCAGGAGGGCACCACCGGCCAGAGCATCGGCAAGAAGGCCCTGAACATCCGGCTGCTGCGCGAGGCCGACGGCCAGCCGCTCGGCTTCGGCATGGCGTTCGTCCGCAAGCTGGCCCACTTCCTGGACAGCCTCGTCTGCTACATCGGCTACCTGTGGCCGCTGTGGGACGCCAAGAAGCAGACGTTCGCGGACAAGGTCTGCTCGTCCGTGGTCATCAAGTCCCAGTGATCTGACCCGTACCGTCACGGAGGCCGCCCCCGCTCACCGGGGTGCGGCCTCCGGTCGTCGTACGTCCTTCCGGGATGTCCACACGCCTGCCGCACTCCCGCCGCACTCCCGTGGACGAGCCTTCACGCTCCCTTCCGGCCCGGTGCCCCCGGGGCAGTATCCGGATATGTACAGCATCATCGTCGTGCCCGCCCCGACCACGGTCGACGGCTTTCAACGCCCTTCCCCGGCACGGCGGTTCAAGCTCGCGCCGGGTGATGTCCTGCCCCTCGGCCGGTCCGCGCCGGAGCACGGCGGACCGCATCTGACGATCGAGCACGACGGGGTGGCCCACGCGGCCGGCGAGATCACCGCGGGCAGCGCCTTCTGGACACTCAGCAACCTGAGCACGAATCAGACCTACGTCGTCGAGAATCCGGAGGGCGCGGGCGAGCGGGCGAGCACATCAAGGTCGCGCCCGGACGGCTGGACGCGCCCGTGCCGTTCGAGTTCTCCCGGGTGGCGCTGCCCGCGGCCGGCGAACTGATCGGTTTCGAGGTGTGGGCGCCTCACCACGACCGGATGGCGCCTCACCACGACCGCTGGGCGCCTCACCACGACCGAGGCGCACCTCTCCACGGCCGCCGCGTCCCCCTCCACGACCGGTCGGGCGGGGATTCCGCTTCCGCTTCCACGGCCGGGCGACGCACCCGTGGTCCCGCCGACGCGATCGCCAACGGTTCCGCCGAGGGGACCGCCGACGGCACTGCCCGGGGGCCCGCCGCCGCTTCGCCGTTCGCGCTCGACACGTCCACGCGGTACTTCGCCGTGCCGGCCGCGCTCTGCGAACCCCGGCTGCGTGGCGCACCGCACGCCCCGCTGCCGACGGTCGATCAGGTCGTCGAGCGGCTGCGGCCGGTCTGGCCCGCGGCGAACCGGGCGACCGTGCGGTGGAGCGTCGACCATCTCGCGGTGAAGCTGCGGCTCCGGCCCGGCCGTTCCCCCGACGGGCGGGCGCGGCGGCTGAACGGCAAGCAGGAGTCGCTGGTCTCGCTGGCGCTGCGCTTCGATCTCGTACGGGAGGACGACCTCTCCGTACTGACCACGGAACGGGCGGAGGGGCGCTTCCCGGACCGTACGACCGGGAAGCGCCCCTCGTCGGACTCCTGACGCTCACCCGCGAAGCGCCTGCGGGCCGTGGGCCCGCGTCAGCGGAACCAGCGGAGTGAGCGGGATCAGCGGAGTGAGCGGGATCAGTGGAAGAAGTGGCGGGTGCCGGTGAAGTACATCGTCACGCCCGCCTTCTTCGCGGCCTCGACGACCAGCTCGTCACGGACCGATCCGCCCGGCTGGACCACGGCCTTGACCCCGGCCGCCGTCAGGATCTCCAGTCCGTCGGGGAACGGGAAGAACGCGTCCGAGGCGGCGTACGCCCCGCGTGCGCGCTCCTCGCCCGCCCGCTCGACCGCCAGCTTCGCGGAGTCGACGCGGTTGACCTGGCCCATGCCGACGCCGACCGAGGCGCCGCCCTTGGCGAGCAGGATCGCGTTGGACTTCACCGCGCGGCACGCCTTCCAGGCGAAGGACAGCTCGTCCAGTTCGTCCGCGGAGAGGGCGTCGCCGGTGGCGAGGGTCCAGTTGGCCGGGTCGTCGCCGCCGGCCTGGAGCCGGTCGGTGACCTGGAGCAGCGCGCCGCCGTCGATCGGCTTGACCTCGACCGGTGCGGTCGGGGCCTCCGGACAGCGCAGCACACGGATGTTCTTCTTGCGGGCCAGGATCTCGACCGCACCGTCCTCGTACGCCGGGGCGACGATGACCTCGGTGAAGATCTCCGCGACCTGCTCGGCCATGGTGACGCTCACCGGGCGGTTGACGGCGATGACGCCGCCGTACGCCGACAGCGGGTCGCAGGCGTGCGCGTTGCGGTGCGCCTCGGCGACATCCCCGGCGATCGCGATGCCGCAGGGGTTGGCGTGCTTGATGATCGCGACGCACGGCTCGGTGTGGTCGTACGCGGCACGACGGGCGGCGTCGGTGTCCGTGTAGTTGTTGTACGACATCTCCTTGCCGTGCAGCTGCTCGGCACCGGCCAGGCCGCCGGCGCCGGATGTGTAGAGCGCGGCGGGCTGGTGCGGGTTCTCGCCGTACCGGAGGACGTTGCTCCGCTCGTACGTCGTACCGAAGAAGTCGGGGAAGCCCGTGTCGTCGGCCGCCGCGTAGTCGTCGGCGAACCAGGAGGCGACGGCCACGTCGTAGGCGGCGGTGTGCTGGAACGCCTCGGCGGCCAGCCGCTTGCGGGCGGTCAGGTCGAAACCGCCCGACCGGACCGCGGCGAGGACGTCGGCGTACCGCTCAGGGCTCGTCACGACTGCCACGGACGGGTGATTCTTGGCGGCGGCGCGGACCATCGACGGACCGCCGATGTCGATCTGCTCGACGCACTCGTCGGCGCTCGCGCCGGAGGCGACCGTCTCCTTGAACGGGTAGAGGTTCACGACGACCAGGTCGAACGGTTCCACACCCAGCTCGGCGAGCTGGGCGCGGTGGGCGTCCAGGCGCAGATCGGCGAGGATACCCGCGTGCACCTTCGGGTGCAGGGTCTTGACGCGGCCGTCCAGGCACTCGGGGAAGCCGGTCAGCTCCTCGACCTTGGTGACCGGGACCCCGGCGGCGGCGATCCTCGACGCGGTGGAACCGGTGGAGACGAGCTCGACCCCCGCCTCGTGCAGACCGCGGGCGAGGTCTTCGAGCCCCGTCTTGTCGTAGACGCTGACCAGGGCGCGACGGATGGGCTTATTCACCGACATGACCGAGATGAACCTTTCGTCCCTCAATGCGATAGCCGTTACGGGCGAGCCGCCCCACGACCTCGACGAGCAGCTTTCGCTCGACTTCCTTGATGCGTTCGTGGAGAGCGGCTTCGCCCTCCGCCGTGTCCTCTTCGGTCACCTCGACCACGCCCTGCGCGATGATCGGACCGGTGTCGACGCCGTCGTCGACGAAGTGGACGGTGCACCCGGTGACCTTCACGCCGTACGCGAGCGCGTCACGCACACCGTGGGCACCGGGAAAGCTGGGCAGCAGGGCGGGGTGGGTGTTGACGAAACGGCCGCCGAACTCGGCGAGGAACCGCTTGCCCACGATCTTCATGAACCCCGCGGACACGACGAGGTCCGGGCGGTGGGCGGCGATGGCGGCGGTGAGGGCCGCGTCCCACTCCTCCCTGGTGGCGTGGTCCGAGACCTTGCGGACGAAGGTCGGCAGTCCGGCGCGTTCGGCGCGCTCCAGACCGGCGATCCCCGAGCGGTCGGCGCCGACCGCGACCACCTGGGCCCCGTAACCCGCCGGGTCGTCGTCGATCGCGTCGAGCAGCGCCTGGAGATTCGTTCCGGAACCCGAGACGAGGACGACCAGGCGGGCCGGGGCGGCGGAGGGGGGCGGGGAGGCCACGGCTGGGCCCTTTCTCGCGTGGTGGAGAGGTACGACGTGGTGGAGAGGCGGCGCCAGAGGCGACGGGCGCTTATGGGCTGATGCTTTTGTACGGTCCTACGAACGCGGCGTCCCTCCCGATACGGGGAACCCTACGAACGGCCCGACCGTCAGCAACGATACCGGCACCTGAAGACGCCCCCACGGGACGGGGGCGTGGGCGGAGGGTAGCGTCTGGGGACAGGGAACCGTCCGCCGGGCGGAAATGACGAGATGGGGAAGACGTTCACCACATGCCGGACCGACGCCACCGCACCTCCTTCGCCCACCCGCTGCCCGAGCGGGCCACCATGCTGCTGCGGGAACGCCAGTCCTCCTCGCCGGGCTCTTCTTCCTCCGACCCCCACACCGACTCGAACTCCGGTTCCCCTTCCGGTCACGGCGGCACCGGTGGTGCCGACGGCTCCGGCAGTGCGGGCGGTGCCGGGGGTTCCGGCGGCCCGCCGAAGGACGACAATCCGTTCGCCCCGCCGCCCGAGAACCGGCCCGACCAGCCGTGGCGGCCGCGCCGTCCGTCACACGGCGGGGAGGGCGACGGCGACACACCGGGCGACGGCGGCCCCTCCGACGACCGCCCGGCCTGGGGCAGCCAGTGGAGCAGCCACCAGCCGGGACGCCAGAGCGAGAACTTCGGCGGCCTGCCCGGTGGGCGCGGCGGGAAGGGCGGGAAGGGCGGCTCCGACGGCGCCCCCACCGGTCCGCGCTGGGACCCGACCGACCCCGCCCAGCGGCGCGCGCGTTACGCGCTGCTCTCCGGCATGTGGGCCTTCTTCTTCGCCATCTTCGAGTTCACGGAGATCGCGCTGCTGCTCGGCGCGCTCGGCACCTACTGGGCGATCAGCTCCCTGCGCGCCAAGCCCAAGGAGCCTTCCGCGACGGACCCCGCCGCACCTGACTCCCCGTCCACCGCGCCCACGGCGCCGCCCGAGCCCACGTCACGGCCGGCCGGAGGGCCGGGCAGGGGCACGCAGCCGGGTGGCGCCAGACCGCAGGCGACGGCGGCGATCACCGGCCTGGTGACGGCGCTGCTCGCGCTCTCGATCGTCGCCACGGCCTACACCGTCCAGATCGTCTACCGCGACTACTACACGTGCGTGAACGACGCCCTGACCAAGACCGGCCAGCTGTCCTGCAACGATCTGCTGCCGAAGCCGCTGGAACCCCTCTTCGGCGTCAAGAAGTAGCGTCCCCCGGAGGTCTCGGGCTCTCCGAGACCTCCGGGCGGGCCGCTTCCCGCGGCTCCGCCGCGTACCGGCCTCCGTTCTCATGAACGTTTCGGCGTACGTCTCCGGGGGCGTCCCCCGTCCTCGCTCCAGCCCCTTCCCAGGAACCGGACTCGGAGCGGGGCTCGCACCCGGAATGCGGCCCGGATTCGGGCCATGGCCCGGACTCGGACCCGGGCCCGGATTCGGGCCCGGGCCCGGATTCGGGCCCGGGCTTTCGTCCCGGCCAGGGATCGGTCGGCAGGAAGTCGTACGGTCCGAGGTCGGCGTCCTCCTCCTCGTCGTCAGCCGGATCGAGTGGGGGCAGCAGCTCGGACAGCGATACGCACTCCGTCTCGGACTCCCCCCGGCCGCCGCCACGGCGCCGGCGGCCCCCGCGCCGCCACCGGCCGGTCCGGGCCTCCTCCTCTTCCTCCTCCGTCCCGTCGGCCGCGACGACGTCCGGAGCACTACCCCCGGCCCCACCCCTCGTTTCCGCTTCGCCGTCCGTCCCCACGTCGGCCGGGGGCCCGCCGCCTCGCCACCGGCCCCAGCCGTTCCGCTCCCGCAGCCGCCACGCCCGCAGCAGCAGGGCCCCCGGCACCGCGAGCGCCACCGTCCAGCCCCACGCGGCCAGGCCCGTCAGCCACCACACCGGGCCGAACTCCGCCAACTTCCCCGTCCCCAGCGACCCTCCGGCCATCGCCGTCAGCATCGCCGTGCCCACCGCGCACCCCGTCGCTCCCAGCGCCGCCGTCCGCGCGGTGTCACCCGCGCTCCACGCCTCCTCCCGCACGGCGAAGACCGGCGCCGCCCGCCGGACGGTGAACCACGCGATCGTCACCGCCGCCACGACCGGCACACCCAGAACGGCCCAGTGCGCCACCGTCCCGGCCATCCCGGCGGCCACCGGCCCCCGCGTCGGCACGGCGGCGAGCAGCGGAAAGTCCGGCAGCGCCGGTTTCCCGTCGATGACGAACGGGCTCACCGTGGACTCCGTCCCCAGGGCGAAACCGGAGCCGAGTCCGTACGCCGCGCCCCACATCGCCGCGTTCGGCACGAGCACCAGGCCCAGCAGCATGACGGCGAACCGTCCCGACCACTCGCCGGAGAGCCGCAGGAACGATTCCTGAGCCGGCCCCCCGTGCGACACCAACTCAACCGCGACCAACAGCGCCCCGCCGCCGAGCAGTGTCATGACCCCCGCGACGGCTGACCGCAGGACCACGTCCGTACGGATGCGGAACGACGGACGCCGTACCGCTGCCCGCAGCGCGCGGGGCGCCCGGGACGGCAGCGGCCCCAGCGGCCGGCCCGACGCCGTCCAGACCCCGGCCGCCGTCGCCCCCGCCACCAGCAGCGGCGGGAACACCAGGGACACCGGGTCGACGGGCATCGCCCCGCCCATCGCGTACACCGTGACGGCGCCCGCGACGAGCAGGTAACCGATCGTCACCGCCCAGAGGGCGCCGCCCGCCGAGGGCGGCGCGCGCCCCTCGTCCGGCACCAGGGCGTCCCGTGCCGCGCGGTGCGCGAGCCAGACGGGCAGCAGGGTGAGCAGCAGTGGCGCGAGCCCTACCGGGGCGGAAGCTCCGCCGAGCGTGTCGGGTCTGACGAGTTCGGCGCCATGTGCGAGCAGCCAGAGTCCGGCCGCGATGCGCAGGGCGGCCTCAGGGCCGGAATCGGGGTACGGGGAGCTGATCCAGAGCACCACGACGAGGACGGCGAGCGAGCCGAACCCGAGCCCCGCCGCGACCATTCCGCGCACAAAAGCGGAGGCCAGCGCGGTGGAGCGGCCTCTCTCCGCCGACAACGTCTGGCTGCGATCGGTCACTTGTGTCACACCGACATGCTGCCAACGACACGCACTTAATTCGCGCAACAGGCGAACCACCGCCGTGTCACTCAATATATGTTTATGTACTTTTTTACTCGGCGCAAGGTTGCCGGAGGGCTCCGATGACACCGAGCACGACCGACAGAACCACTGACACCCCGCTCCCTTGCGCCGAGGAGCGGCGCACCTTGCGTGAGGCGAAATCGCTGAGCGAGGAACAGGTGGCGTCGGTACTCGGTGTCACCGCGGCCACCGTCCGGGCCTGGGAGAACGGCGCCACGAGCCCCCGGGGACGCAAACGCAGGGCGTACGCCAGGCTGATCGGCACCGCGACGGTCACGGAACCGGACACCGGGAGCGGCCCCGACGGGGGTACGCGGACGGATTCCGACGGCGGCGGCGCCGGCCGTGATCTCGCCGTCCGCATCAGCGTGGGCGACGGGGTCGTCAACGGTACGAGGATCGGGCTGGGACTCGGCCTGGGGATCGGCCTCGGCAGACCGGCTCCCGAGCACGGTCCGGACGATGCGTCAGGGACCGTGCCCGGCACCGACACGGAGGGGGATACGGGGGCGGCCACGGACGCCGACGACCCGGACGGCCCCTCCCCCGCCGAGGCGTTCGACGCGCTGTACGCGCACACGGCCCCCGCGCTGGTCCGCCAGACCTATCTGCTGACAGGGCGTCGGAAGCTCGCCGGTGCAGCTGTCGAACGCGCCTTCCAGCTCGCCTGGCAGCGCTGGCCCGAGGTGGCGGTGGACCGTGACCCGGCGGGCTGGGTACGGGCGGTCGCACACGAGTACGCCATGTCGCCCTGGCACCGGGTGCGCCGCGCCCACCGGCGCCCCGACGCACCGCCCGCCGAACCGGCGAGGCGGACGCTGCTGGACGCGCTCCTCGCGCTGCCCGCCCCGTACCGCCGCACCCTGCTGCTCTACGACGGCGTCGGGCTGGACCTGCCGGACACCGCGGCCGAGACGGAGGCAACCACTCCGGCAGCGGCCGGACGGCTGCTGACCGCGCGCGCCTCGCTCACCGAACGGCTTCCCGAGCTGGCGCTCGCCCCCACTCCGGCCGAGGAGTCCGAGCTGCTGCGGGAGCGGCTGAGCGTGCTCGCCCGCACCGAACCCGCTCCCGCCCTGGCCCACGCACCGGCCGTGCGCACGGACAGTGAGCGGAGAGCCAGGATCTGGACCAGGACGGTCGTCGCGGTCGCCGCCCTGCTCATCGGTGCGACCGGCTACGCCCTGGTCACGGCCCCACGGCAGTACGAACCGCCACAGGCACCCGGCCAACGGGTCGGTGACGTACCCCCGCGCGGCGGCCCCCAGAAGCTCACGCCGCAGGACCTGGCATTGCAGAAGCACCTTCGCAGTCGGCCGGCCCACGGGCCCGGTCGCCTGGTCCCCGACACCCGCTGACACCGGTCGGGCACAGCGCTCGCCGCACGGTTGGGCGGGACGCCTCGGGCGCTCCCGACGAACGGCTCCCGGCCGGGCTCGGCGGGTGGCGCGACGGCGCGGGCCCGCACCCCGGAAGAGACATTCCGAAAGGAATACCCCGGAAGGGATGCGGGCCCGTGCCGCGCGCGGGCGTCGCGTTGCCGCGCCCCGCGATGCCGTTCGATCAGGCGCCGAGGATCTCGCGCGCCAGCTTGGCGGTCTCGGTCGGCGTCTTGCCGACCTTGACACCGGCGGCCTCAAGGGCCTCCTTCTTCGCCTGTGCGGTACCGGAGGAACCGGAGACGATGGCGCCCGCGTGGCCCATGGTCTTGCCCTCGGGGGCGGTGAAGCCCGCGACGTAACCGACGACCGGCTTCGTGACGTTCTTGGCGATGAAGTCGGCAGCGCGCTCCTCGGCGTCGCCGCCGATCTCACCGATCATCACGATCAGGTCGGTCTCGGGGTCGGCCTCGAACGCCGCGAGGGCGTCGATGTGCGTCGTGCCGATGACCGGGTCGCCACCGATGCCGACGGCGGACGAGAAGCCGATGTCACGCAGCTCGTACATCATCTGGTAGGTCAGCGTGCCGGACTTGGACACGAGACCGATGCGGCCGGGCTTGGTGATGTCGCCCGGGATGATGCCGGCGTTGGACTGGCCGGGGGTGATCAGACCCGGGCAGTTCGGGCCGATGATCCGGGTCTTGTTGCCCTTCGCACTCGCATACGCCCAGAAGGCGGCCGAGTCGTGGACGGCGATGCCCTCGGTGATGACGACGGCGAGGCTGATCTCGGCGTCGATAGCCTCGACCACGGCGGCCTTGGCGAAGGCCGGCGGCACGAAGACGACGGAGACGTCGGCGCCGGTCTTCTCGATCGCCTCGGCGACGGAGCCGAAGACGGGCACGGAGATGCCGTCGAAGTCGACGGACGTGCCCGCCTTGCGCGGGTTCACGCCGCCGACGATGTTGGTGCCATCAGCGAGCATGAGCTTGGTGTGCTTCATGCCCGTGGCACCGGTCATCCCCTGGACGATGACCTTGCTGTCCTTGGTGAGGAAGATAGCCATGGTGTTGGAGTCCCTCGTCCTTACTTCGCAGCCGCGAGCTCGGCGGCCTTGTCGGCCGCGCCGTCCATGGTGTCCACGCGCCGCACGAGCGGGTGGTTGGCGTCGGACAGGATCTTGCGACCCAGCTCCGCGTTGTTGCCGTCGAGGCGTACGACCAGCGGCTTCGTGACGTCCTCGCCCTTGGACTTGAGGAGCTCCAGGGCCTGGACGATGCCGTTGGCGACCTCGTCGCACGCGGTGATGCCACCGAAGACGTTGACGAAGACGGACTTGACGTCCGGGTCGCCGAGGATGATCTCAAGGCCGTTCGCCATGACCTCGGCGGAGGCGCCACCGCCGATGTCAAGGAAGTTGGCGGGCTTCACGTTGCCGTGGCCCTCACCGGCGTACGCGACGACGTCCAGGGTGCTCATGACGAGACCCGCGCCGTTGCCGATGATGCCGACCTCGCCGTCGAGCTTGACGTAGTTCAGGCCCTTGGCCTTGGCGGCGGCCTCAAGCGGGTTGGCCGCGGCCTTGTCCTCAAGGGCCTCGTGGTCGGGCTGGCGGAAGTCGGCGTTCTCGTCGAGCGAGACCTTGCCGTCCAGCGCGATGATCTTGCCGTCGCCGGACTTGATCAGCGGGTTGACCTCGACGAGGAGAGCGTCCTCCTTGATGAAGACGGTCCACAGCTTCTGCAGGACGTCGGCGATCTGGTCCGCGATCTCGGCCGGGAACTTCGCCGCGGCCACGATCTCGGCGGCCTTCTCCGGGGTACAGCCCTCGTTGGCGTCGACCGGAATCTTGGCCAGCGCGTCGGGGTTCTCCTCCGCGACGACCTCGATCTCCACGCCGCCCTCGACGGAGGCCATGGCCAGGAAGGTGCGGTTGGTGCGGTCAAGCAGGAAGGAGACGTAGTACTCCTCCGCGATGTCCGCGGTCTGGGCCAGCATCACCTTGTGGACCGTGTGGCCCTTGATGTCCATGCCCAGAATTGCGTCGGCCTTGGCGACCGCGTCGGCAGGGTCGGAGGCCAGCTTGACGCCGCCGGCCTTGCCGCGACCGCCAACCTTGACCTGCGCCTTGACGACGGCCTTGCCGCCCAGACGCTCGGTCACCTCGCGCGCCGCCTCAGGCGTGTCGATGACTTCACCGGCCAGCACCGGTACACCGTGCTTGGCGAAGAGGTCCCTCGCCTGGTACTCGAACAGGTCCACGCGCGTCCGTCCCTTTTCCGTGTCTCGCGGTTCGTTTTCTGCGTGGGCGTGCCGCGAAGGGCAACGTGACTGCGCTGTCACTAGGGAGGCGTACACGGTGTCCGAGCACGCGGCATGTCCATCTCGCAGGTTATCCCCGAGCCTCGCAGGACCCTAAATCGCAGATCGCACCTGAGCGGTGATTACGGTCACAGGGTCCGCTGGTGACCGCCTCACGACGGACAAAAGGGGCTCTGCCCGGTTCAGGCTCCGTCCGGTCCCGAACCGGCCTCGAACCGACCTGGACGGTCCCGGCCCGACCGCCCCCCGGCCGATCCCGGACAGTCCCGCCCGGTCCCGGTACCGCCTGACCCGAACCGTCCCGGCCCGCCTCCTGGCCGGACCGTGCCCTACCGATCCTCGCTGTCCGGTATCGGCAGCGGGCGCTTCTCGATCGCCGCCGCCATGACGTCCGGGAACAGATCCGGGGTGCACGCGAAGGCCGGGGCGCCGAGCGCGCCGAGCGCCGCCGCATGGTCCCGGTCGTAGGCGGGGGCGCCCTCGTCGGACAGGGCGAGCAGTGTCACGAACTGCACACCGGACGCCTTCATCGCGGCGACCCGCTTCAGCATCTCGTCCCGTATGCCGCCTTCGTAGAGATCGCTGATGAGCACGACGACGGTGTCGGCGGGCCGGGTGATCTTCGACTGGCAGTAGGCGAGCGCACGGTTGATGTCCGTACCACCGCCCAGTTGGGTGCCGAAGAGGACGTCGACCGGATCGTCGAGCTGGTCGGTGAGGTCGACGACGGACGTGTCGAAGACGACCAGCCGGGTCGCCAGCGTGCGCATGGAGGCGAGGACCGCGCCGAAAACCGAGGCGTAGACGACGGAGGCGGCCATCGAACCCGACTGGTCTATGCAGAGGACGACGTCCTTCTTCACCGACTGCGCGGCCCGTCCGTGACCGATGAGGCGTTCCGGCACGATCGTGCCGTACTCGGGCAGGTAGTTCTTGAGGTTGGCCTTGATCGTCCGGTCCCAGTCGATGTCCCGGTGGCGAGGCCGGTTGATCTTCGTCGAACGGTCCAGCGCCCCGGTGAGCGTGGCCCGGGTCCGTCCGGAGAGGCGCTTCTCCAGATCGTCGACGACCTTGCGGACGACGGCTCGCGCCGTCTCCTTCGTGGTCTCGGGCATGGCCTTGTTGAGGGAGAGGAGCGTCCCGACCAGGTGGACGTCGGGCTCGACGGCTTCCAGCATCTCCGGTTCCAGCAGCAGTGCGGACAGACCGAGGCGGTCGATCGCGTCGCGCTGCATGATCTGGACGACGGTGCTGGGGAAGTACGTACGGATGTCGCCGAGCCACCGGGCGACGGACGGGGCGGACGCGCCGAGCCCGGCCGAACGCCCGCCCGCACCCCGCCCTCCGGACTTCGGCCCGCCCCCGTACAGGGCGGTGAGCGCACCGTCCATCGCTGCGTCACGCCCGGTGAGGGCGCAGCCGGTGCTCTCGGCGCTGTCCGCGCCGAGCACCATGCGCCAGCGCCTCAGCCGCTCGTCGGTCACGACCTGCTCGCCGGTCATCCGGTTCCCCTCCAGGATTCTTCGTCCCGCATGCCCCCTCCGCGGAGCACGCCGGTCACATCGATCACGCCGATCACGCCATGGGCGCGACTGGTGCGCCACGTACGAGCGGTACTGCTTCCTCTGGAAGCGGCGCCGATCAGGCCGAACGCACCGCCCCCGCTGCGCAGGGCATCACCCAGGCCGGCCCCGGCCTCTCCGCCGCCCCCGGCAGAGCCCAGGACGAACCCACTCTGCCCGTTGGTCGCGCCGCTCGGAGCACTGATCCCACTGGATGCACCAGTCCCGCTGGGCCCGCTGGGCGCACTGGCTACGCCGCCGCTCACGCCCGGCACACTGCCCCTGCCCCTGCCCCTGCCCGCCACGTCGTTCTCGCCGGACCCGCCGTCCCCACAGGACCCGCCGTTCCCACAGGACCCGGCGTTCACCCCGGAAGCGCCGTTTCCACCGGACCCGCCACCCGCCCCGGACGCGCCGTTCGCACTGCCCGAGCCACCCGCCCCGGACGCGCCGTTCGCACTGTCCGAGCCGCCCGTGCCGCCCGGGACCGGCCGCGCCCTCGGCCGTGTGCCGGCGCGTCGGCCCGGCCCGGGAGACGAACCGGCTGATGCCGCGCCGGCCGGTACCGCGTCCTCCTCCGTACCGAGGCCGAGCAGCAGTCGCAGTAACGGCACCATCGCGTCCGCCCGTTCCTCGTCCAGGCCGGGGCCGAAGCCGGGTGCGGTCGCCTCCGCACCGGTTCTGACCGCGCCCTCCGCGGCGGGTCCCCGCCGTACCAGCTCACCCAGCGTGCGGCGGACACCCGATTCGTACGCCGAGAAGGTCCGACGCAGCAGGGGCAGCACATCGGTGAACGTGTCCGCGGGCACCCCGGTCAGCCAGGCGTCGACAAGGCCGAGCAGCCGTTCGTCGTGGACGAGGAGCATGCCGCCGCCCGACGCGCCGCCGACGAATCCGTCGATCCAGGCAGCGGCGTCGGCCGGTGGTGTGCCGGGCGAGAGCGCGAGGCCCATCAGCCGTGCGGCCTCGTCCTCCTCAAGGCGCCCGTCGTCGAGAAGCAGCCGGGCGGCGCGGCCCCGGATGACGCCGACGACGGTGTCCCGGGTCGCGAGCTTGCGCAAGACCTCGCTCCAGCGCTGCCGTAGATCACGTGTCCCGCCCGAGGACGCGTTCCCTTCCGCTCGTCCCTCCTCCACCTCCGCACCCGCTTCCCGGTCCGCGTCGGCGTCCGGCGTGATTCCGGAGAGCAGTGCTATCGCGGTGTGGACCCCGTCCACCTGACGGCGCAGTGCCGTGGCGCCGTCCGTGTCGAGGCCCGTGCACGCGGGCGGCAGGCCCACACAGATCCGTTCGGCGAGTCCCGCGGCGACTTCGCCGAGCGCTGCCGTGTCGGTGGACCGCACGTCTCCGTAGCGCAGGGTGCGGGCCAGGGCGGGCAGGGCGTCGGCGAGGTGGCCGACGTCCGCGTCCAGTGCGGCCCGGTCCGCGAGGGCCCGCATCACCACGGGCAGCGCGTCCGGCAGCTCGGCGAGCAGGCAGCGTTCGGCGAGGACGGTCACCTCGGCCAACGCGGTCGCCGACAGCGCCTCGGACTCGGCCTTGGCCGTGGCGGCGGAGAGCACGGTCGTGCCCCACACCCCGGCCTCGGCGATCCGGACGTACAGCTCCGGCTCCCAGCGGAGCCGCCAGCTCTCCCGGAAGGTCCCGGTGCTGCCCCGGCCGGTGGTCGGCTCGCCCCATCCGATGCCCAGGAGCCGCAACCGGTGCAGCAGACGACTGCGGGCGGCGTCCGTCTCCTTCCGGAGGTCCAGCTCCAGGTCCCGCTCCAGCGCCTCCGGTCTGAGCCGCAGGGAGCGCTGCGAGCGGGTGAGATCGCGTTGCAGGGGGACGGCCGGGGCCGAGTCGGGTACCTGCCCCAGGGTCTCGCCGACGATGAGTCGGTCCTGGACGAGCGCGAGCGGCACATCTGAGCCCTCGCACATCACGGCCCGGACGGCGTCGATCGTCTCGGTCAGACCGGCGAGCGGCCGGCCCCTCATCGCGGCGAGCGTCCCGGCGAGCCGGACCGCCTCGATGACGTGGGCCGACGAGACGAACCGGTCCTCGTCACGCAGGAGCCCCGCGACCTTGGTCATCCAGCGTTCGACCGGCCGGTCCGGTGCGCTGAACAGATGCCCGTACCAGCCGGGTGAGTCGATCCCCGCCCCGTAACCGCTGTGCCGGGCGAGTCTGCGATGCGTCCAGGGCACCCAGGTCAGCTCGGTCTTGACCTTCGGCAGCCCCTTGAGTAGGGCCCGGTCGGCGCTGACGGTGGTTCTCGCCGCGAGGGCGGGCACGTGCCAGGCCCCGCAGACAACGGCGATGTCGTCGCCGAATTCCTTCCGCGCCGCGCGCACCTGGAGGCGCATGTACGCCTCGCGCACGGCGTCACGCGGGTGGCCACCGTCGCCGTACACCTCGCGAAGCGCCGTCATCGCCTCGGCGAGCACGTCGAAGGGGGTCAGCGCGTCGGTGACGTCACCACCGGGCGCGCGGTGTTCGACGACGTCCTCCCACCAGCGCTCGGGGTCGTCGTAACCGGCGGTCTCCGCGAGCACGCCGATCGGGTCGACAGCGGGTGAGCGGACCGGGCGGGCGGGCTCCCCCGCCTCGCTTCCGTCTTCCCCCTGCGCGTCCAGACCGTGCCCCTCCGCACGGCTCCCCCCTTCTCCTTCTTCCCGCTGGTCTCCCTGATCTCCGCCCTGGTCTCCCGCCCCTTCCCCTCGTGCCTCTTCGTCTCCTGCCGTCTCTGTCATGGCCAGGGAGTGAGCGGCCGGCAGATCGATGAAGCGGACCGGGACGTCCCTCGCCAACGCCCAGCGGAGTGCCACCCATTCGGGTGAGAATTCGGCCAGCGGCCAGAAGGACGCCCGCCCCGGGTCGTCCACCGCGTGGGCGAGCAGCGCGACCGGTGGCCGCATCGCCTCGTCGGCGGCGAGCGCCAGCAGCGCGTCCCCTTCGGGCGGTCCCTCGATGAGTACGGCTCGCGGTCCGGTGGCGTCCAGTGCGGCGAGAACGGCCCGGGCGGAGCCGGGGCCGTGGTGCCGCACCCCCATCAGCAGCGGCCCGCCGACCGCCGAGGCCCCGGTCATACGGAGACCTCACGGCAGGCGCGGTAGAAGTCCTTCCAGCCGTCCCGCTCGCGGACGACGGTCTCCAGGTACTCCTGCCAGATCACCCGGTCGGCCACCGGATCGCGGACGACCGCGCCGAGGATGCCCGCCGCGACGTCTCCGGAGCGCAGCACTCCGTCGCCGAAGTGGGCCGCCAGCGCGAGCCCGTTGGTGACGACCGAGATGGCCTCGGCCGTGGAGAGCGTGCCCGACGGCGATTTGAGCTTGGTGCGGCCGTCAGTCGTGAGGCCGTTCCTCAGCTCACGGAACACGGTCACCACGCGCCGGATCTCGGCCATGCCGTCGGGCGCGGCCGGCAGGTCGAGGGAACGTCCTGTCTGGTCGACGCGGCGGGACACGATGTCGACCTCCGCCTCAGGCGTGGCGGGCAGGGGCAGGACCACCGTGTTGAACCTGCGGCGCAGCGCGCTGGACAGCTCGTTGACCCCCCGGTCGCGGTCGTTGGCCGTGGCGATGAGGTTGAAGCCCCGGACGGCCTGGACCTCCTGGCCCAGCTCCGGGACGGGGAGCGTCTTCTCGGAGAGGATCGTGATCAGCGCGTCCTGCACATCGGCGGGGATGCGGGTGAGTTCTTCGACCCGGGCGGTCATGCCCTCGGACATGGCCCGCATGAGCGGGCTGGGCACCAGAGCCTCACGGCTGGGGCCGTGGGCGAGCAGTTGTGCGTAGTTCCAGCCGTAGCGGACGGCTTCCTCCGGTGTGCCCGCCGTGCCCTGGACGAGCAGCGTCGAATCACCGCTGACCGCTGCGGCCAGGTGCTCGGAGACCCAGGTCTTGGCGGTGCCGGGGACGCCCAGGAGCAGCAGGGCGCGGTCGGTGGCGAGGGTCGTCACGGCGACTTCGACGAGGCGGCGCGGGCCCACGTACTTCGGTGTGATCACGGTCCCGTCGGGGAGTGTGCCACCGAGCAGATAGGTGGCCACGGCCCACGGTGACAGGCGCCAACGCACCGGCCTGGGGCGGTCGTCGGCGGCGGCGAGCGCCTTGAGTTCGTCGGCGAAGGCGTCCTCGGCATGTGGCCTCAGCACCTCGGCGCCGGCGGTGGAACTGTTTTCGGGCACGGTCATGGGTCCCCCTCCAGATCGTCTGACCGGATGTGGTTCCCACCGTGCACCACGCCACTGACAATCGACCTCGACCGCAGGTCAGGGGCGGTTGTCAGTGGTGCGTCCTACCGTCGTTCCCATGCTGCTGACTCACGGGGGAGAACCCTCGCGCACCGCCGGTCCGGCGGTCCGCTGGACCATGGAGCAGGTATTGGCCCTGGCTCCGGACGACGCGTCACGAAGGGCCGGTACGAAGCTGGGTGCGGCCGGTTCCTGGTCCGACGCGGGCTGCGGTGACTCCGGAGCCGTCTGGGGACTGTGCAAGGGCAGTGGCAAGAAGCCGTACCAGACGGTCGTCGACACCGCCGGGCCCGCCTACAAGTGCAGTTGTCCGAGCCGGAAGTTCCCGTGCAAGCACGCGTTGGGGCTGCTGCTTCTCTGGGCCGGGGGCGAGTCCGCGCTGCCGTTGGCGGAGGAACCCGGCTGGGCCGGTGAATGGCTCGAAGGCCGTCGGGAGCGAGCTGTGGCCGCGAGTGGTCAGGGCCGGGACGCGAGCGGCCCGACCGCTCGTGAGCCGGCGGACCCGGTGGCGGCCCGGCGCCGGGCCGAGCGCCGGGCCGCGCGGATCACCGCGGGCGCGGAGGAGTTGGAGCAGCGGCTCGCGGACCTGCTGCACGGTGGTCTGGCCGCGGCGGAGCAGGCCGGATACGGGATGTGGGAGGAGACGGCCGCCCGCATGATCGACGCCCAGGCCCCAGGACTCGCCGCGCGGGTACGGGAACTGGGGGCGATCCCGGCATCGGGCCCCGGTTGGCCGGCCCGGCTGCTGGAGGAGTGCGCGCTGCTGCATCTGCTGGACGCCGGATGGCTGAACCGCTCTCTGCTGCCCGAGCGGTCGGCCGTGGCGGTGCGTACGCGCGTCGGACTGACCGCGGCGCCGGAGGGCCCGCCCGTCCGGGACCACTGGACGGTCCTCGCCCAGTACGACACACCGGACGGGAAGATCGTCACGCGCCGCGTCTGGCTATACGGGCGGGACTCGGGCCGGACCGCGTTGCTGCTCTCCTTCGGGGCCGCCGGGCGCTCCCCTGACCTGGCGATGCCGGTGGGTGCCGCGATCGACGCGGAGCTGACACCATATCCGGGAGCCGGGCAGTCGCGGGCGGAGCTGGGCGCGCGGTTCGGGACACCCACCACGGTCGGGGCGCCCCCGCCGGGCGGTACACCGGCCGCGGCGGTGGCGGCCTACGGGCACGCGCTGCGGGACGATCCCTGGCTGGAATCCTGGCCGGTGACGCTCCGCGAGGTCATACCCGCGCCGTCCGGGGACGGCTGGCAACTGACCGATGCGGCGGGCGGGTCCGCTCTGCCCGTCACACCCGCCGCACTGTCCCGGCCGGGTCTGTGGAAGCTCGTCGCGCTCTCCGGCGGCGCCCCCGTCACGGTCTTCGGGGAGTGCGGCCATCGCGGCTTCAACCCGCTCGCGGCCTGGTCGGAGAACGGGACGGACACCGATACCGGCACCGAGACCGTGCCTCTCATCTGACTCATGAAGCCCGAAGGGGGACCGATGCCCACTCCGACGACATCCGCACCCACGCCCACGACCGATCCCGCGCTGCCGCCCCCGTCCCCGTCCTCCTCACGGAAGAAGACGTCCTCGCCGACCGGCTCGTCCGGTCATGGCGTCGCGTGGGAGGACCTGGTTACCTCGGCGCTGCTCGGCACGGACCGGCGCCCACTGGAAACGGGGGGCGGGCCGGCCTCACTGCTGGACGCGGCGGCGCTCCACACACTGCGCCGCAGAGCCGGGTTGCTGCCCGCCCCCGCCCCCGCCCGGCCCGAGCCGGCCCCCGCCGATCCCCGCCCTCCGTTGCCGGTGTCCGCCCGGCGCAGGCTCACGCAGTTGCTGGCCGACCGGTCGGCGCACTCGGTCGCGGGAGGGCGACGAGGCACGGCTCCCGATCTCACCGAACTGATCCCGCAGTGGCTGACCACCGCCAACGCGCGCGGATTCCGGGCACCGGCCACCCTGCTGCCCGCCCTGCTGGAAGCGGCCCGCGCCAGGACCGATCTACGCCCGCAGGCACTGGTTTTCGCCGGTCCGCGCGGGCTGTGGCTGGCCCGGTTCAATCCGGACTGGAGGTTCGCCCTGCGCGGTGCGTCCGGCGCGGCCCGACCGCCCGGCCCGGCGGATTCGGACGCGGTACGGAAGATGTGGGAGGAGGGGCTGTTCGCCGAGCGGTCCGTACTTCTCGGCACCGTACGGAAACACGACCCCGCGGCGGCCCTGGCCCTCCTGTCCACCACGTGGTCCACCGAGCGGGCGGAGGACCGGCTGGTGTTCCTCGACGCGTTGCGGGCCGGACTCTCCACGGCGGACGAGGGCTTCCTCGAACAGGCGCTCACCGACCGCAGCCGTAATGTCCGCGCCACCGCGTCCGAGCTGCTGTCCGCACTGCCGGACTCCGCGTTCGCGGGCCGGATGGCCGCCCGCGCCGCGTCCTGCGTGAACCTCGACCGTACGGGTGCCGACGCGGCCATCGCCGTGGAGGCTCCGCACGAATGCGACGCGGCGATGCGGCGGGACGGGGTGGCTCCGGCGCCGCCGTCCGGCCGGGGTGAACGGTCCTGGTGGCTGGGCCAGTTGGTGGAGGCGACGCCACTGACCGCATGGCCGCCCCGGTTCGGCGGGCGGGCGGCCCGGGAGATCGTGGAGCTGCCGGTCGCCGACGGCTGGGCCGAGGAGCTGCATGCCGCGTGGTGCCGGGCCGCGGTGCGCCAGCGTGACCCCGAATGGGCCCGCGCGCTGCTCGGCACCCCGTCGGCTCCCCCGGCCACCGGCCCGGGGACGGCCTCGCTCGCCGAACGCTCGAAACTGCTCGCCGTCCTGCCGGAACCGCAACGCTCCGACTGGGTCGCCCACTTCATAGCCGCCCATGGGCTGTCGGAGGCGTTCCAACTGCTCGGTGTCTGTGCGGTCCCCTGGGCCGAGCCACTGGGCCGGGCGGTCGTGGACGCGCTCGACATCGCCCGGGACGGCGGCAGTTACCCCTGGAGCTTCAGCGGAGTGATGGGCCTCGCCGAACGCTGCCTGAACCCGGCCGCGGCAGACCGCCTGGAGGTGCTGACAACGACCCCCGACGAGCCGGAAGGCGCCTCCCCCGGCGCCAACGGCTACTGGACGGAAGCGTTCCAGCGCCTGGTCTCCACACTACGGCTGCGCTCCACCATGGAGGCGGAACTGGTCGGGGACAAGAAGGGCGAGGACGAGACGAAGTAGGAGGTCGGAGACAGGACGGGACCGGGGTGCGGCCACGGAACTTCCGGGAGAGGGAAGGGCAAACCGGCCGGGCACGGGGCGACTCGTGCCCGGCACGCCACCGGCCGGCCCCGGCACGGCCTCCGCCTCCTCCGCCCCGTCCGCGCCGGATTCACAGAAGTCGAACCGGAAGCGGGCTCCTTCGCCGGGCAGCACACGACGCACCCTGGACTCCGAGCCCTGAGTCCTCGACCTGGGGTCGCACCCGCCCCGGGGTGCGCTCGCCCCACGGCGCGCTCGACACAACCGCTCGCCCGCCGCAATGGTCACCGCCACCGCCGCTCGCCACGACGGCACCGACCCTCGACCCTGCCGAATCCAGCCTTACGGGACCCGGTCCTGCGCGACCCGGCCTGCACGACCCGGCCGGCGAGACGCTCAGGCCTCGGCGGGATGGCGGACGTTCGCGTTCACCCACTCGACGATCGATGTCGTCGTCGCACCCGGGGTGAAGATCTCCGCGACGCCCTGTTCCTTCAGCGGTGCGATGTCCGCCTCCGGGATGATGCCGCCGCCGAAGACCTTGATGTCCTCGGCGTCCCGCTCCTTCAGCAGTGCGATCACCTTCGCGAAGAGCGTGTTGTGGGCCCCGGAGAGGATCGAGAGGCCGATCGCGTCGGCGTCCTCCTGGATCGCTGTGGACACGATCTGCTCGGGCGTCTGGTGGAGGCCGGTATAGATGACCTCCATACCCGCGTCCCGCAAAGCCCGCGCGATCACCTTCGCCCCACGGTCGTGGCCGTCGAGGCCCGGCTTGGCCACCACCACACGGATCGGACCGGTCACGCCCATCACTGCCTCCAGATGTGTCTCCCGTGCCTGACGGGCCGGGGATGTGAACGAACGTTATCCACAGCATCCCGCAAGCCGCCGTTTCGCGGTGGCCGGGGAGGGGGAAATCACACGGGACATCTTCATCAGGTGCCGCTTCGCACCGCGCCCGTCCTCCGGACGGCCCCTTGGACAGGCCGTCATGAGGCCGTCACGAGGAAGCCGTACCACCGCGCCGTCAGCCGCACGGCACGGTGGTACGGCCGACCGCACACCCTCGGAGGGCGCCGCTCCGACGCGGCGGGCGCGCTTACGGCAACCGTGGTCCGTCGCGTCGTCCCGGGTTCCCTCATGGACGCCGCATGGATGATCCGTCGCGCGCCCACCAATAGAACGTGTTTCGAACATACGGGCAAGGCTGTCCCTTCGCGCCCCCGAAAGCCATCCGATTGCCCGGTTCTCCCGCACCCAAACCCCGCCGAAGATTGTCGCCATCAGGTACCGCCGGGTACAGTCGCGGCCACTACTTCCCCTGGGTCCCCCCACCGGACCCCGGATACAGGTCCTGCTGCCGAGGCGAGAGAGAAGTTGGTGAACGACCAGCACCCCCACGCCGGGTACGTCGGATACAACGGCCCCCCCACGGGCCACTTCGACAACGACCCGCTCTTCGGCGCCCTCCCCGACGAATACGACGGCGGCTACGAAGGCAGTGAGAACTACCACGTGGGCTCCGAAACCGGCCACACCACCGGATACGGCGGTGGCTACGGCCAGTACGACACCACCCAGTGGGACACCGGCGCCCAGCAGACCGTGCCGTACGACGCCTACGCCGCCCAGGTCCACCAGCAGTACGACACCGCCGCGACCTGGCTGCCCGGACGGCACGGGACCACCGACACCACTGACACGAACGGCCAGTGGGACACCACCGGCTGGAACCAAGGCAGCCAGGGCCAGGGTGACCAGGGTCCGCCCCCGGACCACACCGGCCCCATGGACCACGTCGGGCACACCGGTCAGTGGCCGACGGCCGACACCGACTCGTTCGACGCGATCACGTTCAACCCGGCCGCGTTCGACTCAGGCGCGTACGACGCCACCGCCTGGAACACCGGCGCCACGGCCGGGCATCCACGGTACGAGCACAGTCCGCTCGACCAGGAGCAGACGGCGTACCAGTCCTACGAGCCGACCGGTCCGACCGACCCGACAGGTCACTCCGGCTCGACCGGGCACTCCGGCCGGACCAGTCACTCCGACCAGGCCGCCGCCCCGTACGAGCCCTATGCGACGGCCACGTTCAGCGTGCTGGACCTGCCCGGGACCGGCCCCCACTCGGAATACACCGAGTACACCGAACACACGGCACACACCGAACACACCGAACACTTCTCCGAGGAAACGCCCGCGCTCGACGCGGAGCCGGTCCCCGTACCCGAGCCCGAGTCCGTTCTCGTCACGGCGGGACACCCCGTCGGCCCGTCCGCAGCGGTCCCCTCGGTGCCCAGGTCCCGCAGCGCCGGCCGGAGCCGGCGCCGTAGCCCGGCCAAGCGTTCCGCGCTCCTCACCGTCGCCGTGCCCTCCGCCTGTGTCATGAGCGTGGCCGGCATCGCCGCCGCGTCCGTGGGGGGTCTTGGCGGTTTCGGCGGCGGCGAGGAGAAGAAGGACGACACCACCACGACGATGGCGGCGGCCGATCCCGCCTCGGTCAAGCCGGTGGCCGCCAACAACAAGCTCGACGCCCAGTTGGAAAGCCTTCGCGCCGACGCGGAGAACTTCGCCGACCGCGCCAGCCGCACCCAGGAGCGCATCGACCTGAAGGAGCGGCAGGCCGCCGAGAAGAAGAAGCGCGAGAGGGAGGCCGCCGCCCGCGAGGCGGCACGGCCCAAGTTCGTGCTCCCCGTCCAGCAGCACGGGCTCAGCGCGTACTTCGGCCAGGCCGGCGTCAACTGGATGTCCGTCCACACCGGAATCGACTTCCCCGTCTCGTACGGGACCCCGGTGATGGCGGCGACCGACGGCACCGTGCGCACCCAGTGGAACAACGCCTACGGGAACATGGCCATCGTCACCATGGCCGACGGCACCGAGACCTGGTACTGCCATCTGAGCAGCACCAAGATCCGGTCGGGCTCGGTCAAGGCGGGCGACGTCATCGCGTACTCGGGAAGTTCCGGGAACTCCACGGGCCCGCACATGCACTTCGAGGTGCGGCCCGGCGGCGGAGCGGCGATCGACCCGCTGCCCTGGCTGCGCGGCCACGGCGTCAATCCGAACTGAGAGCCGTCCGCTCCTCACACCCGCTCGAACGCGTCCGCTTCCCACCGACCAGGTACACCGCCCCTCCGCACCGGCTCCCGAAAGGGCCGGAGGCCGGGGGCGGTCCGGTTGCGCATTCCCCCGTACCGGCGCGTTCCCCGCCCCCGTACCGCGTCGTATCCCTACAGCTTCTCGACCGGCGCGTACCTCAGCAGCAGCTTCTTCGGGCGCTCGCCGCCGAAGTCGACCGTCGCCTTCGCCTGGTCGCCGATGCCCTCGACCGCCGTCACCGTGCCCAGCCCGAACTGGTCGTGCGTGACCCGGTCCCCCACCACCAGCGTGATCGTCGGTTTGTCCGAGGTGCGGCGGGTCGCGAAGCCCGACGGGCCGGACCGCGAACGCGACGAGGACAGCGAGGTGGTGATCCCCGAGGTCGGCCCGGCCGGTGCGGCCATCGGACCCTTGCGCCGCCAGTCCAGGTGCTGATCCGGGATCTCCTCCAGGAACCGCGAGGGCGGGTTGTACGCGGGCTGCCCCCACGCACTGCGCATCGCCGCCCGCGTCAGATACAGCCGCTCACGGGCGCGGGTGATCCCGACATAGGCCAGGCGGCGCTCCTCCTCCAGCTCCTTGACCTGACCGAGGGCGCGCATGTGCGGGAAGACGCCGTCCTCCATGCCCGTCAGGAACACCACCGGGAATTCGAGGCCCTTCGCGGTGTGCAGCGTCATCAGCGTGACGACCCCGGAACCGTCCTCCTCATCGTCCGGGATCTGGTCCGAGTCGGCGACGAGCGCGACCTTCTCCAGGAACTCGGCGAGCGTGCCCGCCCCCTCTTCCTCCGCACGCTCCTGCTCGAATTCGAGTGCGACGGCGGCGAGTTCCTGAAGGTTCTCGATCCGGGTCTCGTCCTGCGGGTCGGTGGACGCCTGGAGTTCCGCGAGATAGCCGGTCCGCTCCATGACCGCCTCCAGCACGACGGCGGGGCCCGCGCCGGACTCCACGATCGTGCGCAGCTCCTCCATCAGGGTGTTGAAGCGTTTGACGGCGTTGGCGGAGCGTGCCGCCATGCCGTACGCCTCGTCGACGCGGCGCAGCGCCTGCGGGAAGGAGATCTTCTCGCGCATCGACAGGGCGTCGATCATCGCCTCGGCCCGGTCGCCGATGCCGCGCTTGGGCACGTTCAGGATGCGGCGCAGCGGGACGGTGTCCTCCGGGTTGGCGAGGACGCGCAGGTAGGCCAGGACGTCCCTGACCTCCTTGCGCTCGTAGAAGCGGACGCCGCCGACGACCTTGTAGGGCAGGCCGACCCGGATCAGGATCTCCTCGAAGACACGGGACTGGGCGTTCGTACGGTAGAAGATCGCGACGTCGCCCGCCTTGGCGTCGCCCGCGTCGGTCAGCCGGTCGATCTCGTCGGCGACGAACTGCGCCTCGTCGTGCTCGGTGTCGGCGACGTAGCCGATGATCCGGGGGCCTGCTCCGGCGTTGGTCCAGAGGTTCTTGGGGCGGCGGCTCTCGTTGCGCTCGATGACCGCGTTGGCCGCGGAGAGGATCGTCTGCGTGGAGCGGTAGTTCTGCTCCAGCAGGATCGTCCTGGCGCTCGGGTAGTCCTCCTCGAACTGGAGGATGTTGCGGATCGTCGCGCCTCGGAAGGCGTAGATCGACTGGTCGGCGTCGCCGACGACGCACAGTTCGGCGGGGGCGTCGGCCTCTCCGGCCGGGCCGACCAGTTCACGGACGAGGGTGTACTGCGCGTGGTTGGTGTCCTGGTACTCGTCGACGAGGACGTGCCGGAAGCGTCGGCGGTAGTGCTCGGCGACCTCGGGGAACGCCTGGAGCAGGTGCACCGTGGTCATGATGATGTCGTCGAAGTCCAGGGCGTTGGCCTCGCGCAGCCGTGCCTGGTACATCGCGTAGGCCTGGGCGACGGTCTTCTCGAAGCCGTCCGCCGCCTGACCCGCGAACGTCTCCTCGTCGATCAGTTCGTTCTTGAGGTTCGAGACCTTGGCCGTGAAGGACTTCGGCGGGAAGCGCTTCGGGTCCAGCTCCAGATCGCGGCAGACCAGGGCCATGAGCCGCTTGGAGTCGGCGGCGTCGTAGATCGAGAACGACGACGTGAAGCCCAGGAGCTTCGACTCGCGGCGCAGGATGCGGACGCACGCGCTGTGGAAGGTCATCACCCACATGGCGTTGGCGCGCGGTCCGACGAGCTGTTCGACACGCTCCTTCATCTCGCCCGCGGCCTTGTTGGTGAAGGTGATCGCCAGGATCTGGCCGGGGTGCACACCGCGCTCGGCGAGCAGATGCGCGATCCGGTGGGTCAGCACCCTCGTCTTGCCGGAACCGGCCCCGGCGACGATGAGCAGCGGGGAACCGGCGTGCACGACGGCCGCGCGCTGCTCGGTGTTCAGCCCTTCGAGCAGCGCGGCGGAGTCGATGACGGGACGCGGCGCACCGTCGCGGTAGTACGCGTCCCGGGGCGGCGCGGGCGTGTGGAACGCACCCTCGAAGAGGTCGTCCGGCACCGCTTCGGGTGCGGCGTCCTCGGGCGGGGGCGGGGGGCCGTCCTCGGAGTGCTGGAGGCCGGCCAGGAAGTTGTCGTCAAAGAGGCTGCTCATCGCTTGACGAGTCTAGGCGGCCCCACCGACACTCCGGGGCCGTGTTCGCCGCACGGGCGGACCGGGCGGGCTCCGTCGGGTACGTACGGGCAGGGCGCCTCCACGCTCCGTAAGGGAACCGGGGCGCCTCCCCGGGTTCTCGCTCCGGTGTCGCCGAGGTCACGAAAATGTATCGGGCATATCGAACTTCAATCTTCCCAGGACGTCACGGGTTGGTTAGCGTGCCCGTTCAAGCGGCCCGCGCCGTCGCTCGCCGCGGATGTTCCCGATCGCGCTCCGGCGGTTCCGCGGACGTTCCCGACCGGCTCCAGTCCCACGCCGGGTGGCTCGTCAGACAGCTCGACAGGCGGTTCACGGAAGGAGATGCCGGACATGGCATCACATCGAAAGCCGCGTACCCGTGTGCGCGATTCCACAACGGTCGCCGGTCTCACGACGGTCGCCCTCGCCTCCGTGACCCTGCTGTCCGCGCAGAGCGCCACCGCCGCGCCCGCCCCGCCGAAGCAGCGCATCGAGGACGTGCGGAAGCGGGTCGACGATCTCTACCGGCAGGCGGGCACCGCGACCCAGCGGTACGACCGGGCGAAGGAGGCGTCCACCGTCCAGCGCGGCAGGGTGGACGCCCTGCTGGAGGACGTGGCCAGGCGGACCGACAGACTGAACGACGCGCGAAGGACACTCGGGGCCTACGCGGCCGCCCAGTACCGCAACGGCTCGATCGGGCCCAACGCGACCTTTTTCCTGGCGAACGACCCGCAGTCGTACTTCGACCAGGACCAGTTGATGAGCCGGATGACCGGCGCCCAGCGGAAGGCCGTCACGGACTTCCGTACCGAGCGGACCCGGGCGGCCGAGAAGCGCGCCGAAGCCGTGCGAAACCTGGACACGCTCACGAAGTCCCAGGCCGAGCTGCGTACCAGCAAGCAGGACGTGCGGAAGAAGCTGACCGAGGCGCGGGCGACGCTGTCGAAGCTGACCGCTCAGGAGAAGGCACGGCTCGCGGAACTGGAGCGCGAGAAGCAGGCGGAGGCCGCGCGCAAGTCGCGGGAGCTGGCCCGCCGACAGGCCGCCGAGGCCAAGGCGGACGCGGCCGCGCGCGAGGCGGCGGGACAGCCGCGGACGGGCGACGGCGGTACCGGGTCCGGGACAGGTGGCAAGCCGGGCAGCGGTACGGGCGGGGGCGGTGGTACGGATACGGGCGGCTCGACCGGAAGCGGCCCGACCGCCAAGGCGCGGACGGTCCTGGACTTCGCACGGGCCCAGATCGGCAAGCCGTACGTCTGGGGCGCGACGGGCCCGTCCTCGTACGACTGCTCGGGGCTCACACAGGCCGCGTGGCGGGCCGCGGGCGTCAGCCTGCCCCGGACCACCTGGGATCAGGTGAAGGTGGGGACACGGGTGGCGACGTCCGATCTCCAGCCGGGTGACCTGGTGTTCTTCTACGACGACATCAGCCACGTCGGCATCTACAAGGGAGGCGGCGTGATGATCCACGCGCCGAAGCCGGGGGCGAACGTCCGCGAGGAATCCATCTACTACATGCCGATCTACGGCAGCGTGCGCCCCGCTTGAACCAGGGCGCGCGGGGGCCGTCGCGGCGCCCGGAGCGCGGGCGTCGCGGCGCCGTGCTCAGACCCAGAGCGTGGCGATGAAGATATTGGCGACCGTCAGCCCGCCGACCGCGCCGAAGACGCCCTTCCCGACCTTCTCGTCGTCCCGCTTGACGTAGACCAGCGCGAGGATCACGACCAGGATCAGCAGCTTGACCCCGATCTTGATGTTGTTCACGGCGTGATCGTCGGCCTGGTCCAGCCCGACCAGCGCGACACCGGTGACCAGCATGGTCAGCGCCCCGTGCAGCATCGCCGGGACGAAGCGCGCCGTGTCCGCCGCCATCGCCTTCATCTGGGTCAGGAAGCCGCCCAGCAGACAGGCGATGCCGATGATGTGCAGGGCGACGAAGACATGAATGAGTACGGACATGGCTCCGGAGCTTAGCCAAGGCCCCGATCGGCAACTCAGCCAGGTAAGGCTTACCTATCACTTCGCTCGCTTCTGTACCAATTGCCTGACTCTGACGCTCCTCTTCCGGTCATTCAGCGACACTTCACCTCTGGAATCGGGCAATTTCCGTCATTACGACTCTTTCCCATGTCCCGGGCTTAGCGTCCCTCCCAGGCGGCCGACTCCATCGCTGATTCCGCACCCGGGCGGCGGTCGGTCGCCCCCGCCGAGAGACCCGGTGTCCGGACGCTTCCCTGTGGCGTCCCGGCACCGGGTCCTCGCGGGCCCGCCGGTAGGCCCCGACGGGCAGTCGACAGGAAGGATGCCGCCCTCGTGGCAGCGCACCGGAAGCCCAAGCAGCGCCTCTTCACCGGCCCTGCTGCCCGCACCGCGGCCACTCTCGCGTTCGCGGGGGCGGCGACCGCCGCCGCTCTCCCCGGCACCGCGCAGGCGGAGCCGAAGCTCAGCCCCGCCCAGGTCAAGGCGGAGGTGGACCGGCTGTACCACGACGCGGAGGTCGCCACCGAGCAGTACAACGGCGCGAAGGAGAAGGCGACCGCCACCGCCAAGGCCGTCGACGCCCTGCGCGACGAGGCGGCCCGCAGGACGGAACGGCTCAACGCCTCGCGCGACGCGCTCGGTTCCATCGCCGCCGCCCAGTACCGCACGGGCGGCATCGACCCGTCCGTACAGCTCGCGCTCTCCTCGGACCCGGACCAGTACCTCGAACGCGCCTCCTACGTCGAACGGGCCGGCGCCCGCCGCGCCGGCACGGTCAGCGGCGTCCGACGCCAGATCGCGGAGGTCGACCGGCTGCGCGCCCAGGCGAAGGAAGAACTCGCCGCGCTCACCGACCGCCGGACCGACCTGGCGAAGCACCGGGCGACGGTCCGCACCAAGCTGGCAGAGGCGCAGCGGCTGCTCGCCACCCTGACCACCGCGCAGCGCGCCGCGTTCGACGGAGCCGACGACTCCCGGTACTCCGCCGCCCACGCCGCCAGGGACTTCCCGCGCGGGTCGATGGCGGCGCTCAACGGGCGGGCAGCGGCGGCCGTCTCGTTCGCCTACGGGGCACTCGGCAAGCCGTACGTCTGGGGTGCCACCGGTCCCTCCTCCTTCGACTGCTCCGGGCTCACCCAGGCGGCCTGGCGGGCGGCCGGGGTCTCCCTCCCCCGCACCACGTACACCCAGATCAACGCCGGGCAGCGCGTCCCCCGCTCCCAACTCGCTCCGGGCGACCTCGTCTTCTTCTACTCAGGCGTCAGCCATGTCGGCCTGTACATCGGTGGTGGCCGGATGATCCACGCCCCGCGCCCGGGAGCACCCGTGCGGGTGGCGTCGATCGACGAGATGCCCTTCGTGGGGGCGACCCGCGTGGCATGAGCCTCCCGGAGCGCCGGTTCAGACCAGCCGCCGGGCCGTGGCCCACCGCGTCAGCTCGTGGCGGTTGGAGAGCTGGAGCTTGCGCAGGACCGCCGAGACGTGGGACTCGACCGTCTTCACCGAGATGAAGAGCTGCTTGGCGATCTCCTTGTAGGCGTAGCCGCGGGCGATCAGCCGGAGCACTTCGCGCTCGCGCTGCGTCAGCCGGTCCAGATCCTCGTCGACCGGCGGCGCGTCCGTGGAGGCGAAGGCGTCCAGGACGAACCCGGCCAGCCGGGGCGAGAACACCGCGTCGCCGTCCTGGACCCGGAAGACGGAGTCGACGAGATCGGTGCCGGTGATCGTCTTGGTGACGTAACCACGCGCGCCGCCCCGGATGACTCCGATGACATCCTCCGCCGCGTCGGAGACGGACAGCGCCAGGAAGCGGACCGGGTTCTCCACCGCGCCCATCAGCGGGGCGCAGCGGCGCAGCACCTCGACGCCGCCGCCGCCGGGGAGGTGGACGTCGAGCAGGACGACCTCGGGGCGGGTCGCCGTGATGACGGTGACGGCCTGGTCGACGTCTGCGGCCTCGCCGACGACCTCGACGCCGGTCTCCTCGGTGCGGCCGATCTCGGCCTGCACCCCGGTGCGGAACATCCTGTGGTCGTCGACGAGCACGACCCGTACCCGGCGCTCCGGGCCCCCGGTCGCTTCGGTGTTGTCGGTCATTCGCTCGCCCTCTCCATCTCCAGTTCGACTTCCGTGCCCCCGCCGGGCACCGGACGCAGCCGTGCCGTGCCCCCGTTGCGCTGCA
The DNA here is from genome assembly GCF_029167625.1 of Streptomyces sp. AM 4-1-1. Classification (NCBI taxonomy): domain Bacteria; kingdom Bacillati; phylum Actinomycetota; class Actinomycetes; order Kitasatosporales; family Streptomycetaceae; genus Streptomyces; species Streptomyces sp. AM 4-1-1. Next base: position 4,733,404 of record NZ_CP119145.1, on the reverse strand, counting down.
TCCGGCCGATGATCGATTCTCGTACGCCCATTCTGTCGGCCGGTACGGAGTCCAGGTCGAATCCGGGCCCCCGGTCCCGTACGGAGACGAAGACCGTGCGGCCCTCGACCTCCGCGAAGACCTGTACGGCGCCGCCCTCGCCACCGTACTTGGCGGCGTTGACCATCGCCTCGCGCGCGGCTTGCATCTGGGCGCCGAGACGGTCGTCGAGGGGGCAGTCGCCGACCACGACGACTTCGAGCGGGACACCGTGCTTGTCCTCGACCTCGGCGGCGGCGCGCTTGACCGCTTCGGCGAGGGTCTCCGGTTCCTGATCCTCGTCCTTGCCGGTGCCCTCGGGGTTGTACAGCCAGTTCCGCAGCTCGCGTTCCTGGGCGCGGGCCAGTCGCCGCACCTCTCCCGGGTCCTCCGCGTTGCGCTGGATCAGGGTCAGGGTGTGCAGCACCGAGTCGTGGACATGGGCCGCGACTTCAGCGCGCTCCTGGGCCCGGATGCGCATCAGGCGTTCCTCGGAGAGGTCCTGCGTCATGCGTACGAGCCAGGGGCCGGCGAGCAGGGCGATGCCGGTGAGCACGGCTATCGCGGCCGTGAGGACGTTCCCCAGCTGGGCCGCGGAGCCCCGCACCACCATGAAGACGGCGAGTCCCAGGCCGACGAGGGCGACTCCGGCGAGCGCGCGGGCCAGCTGGAAGACGCGGCGACGGCGGCCGATCTCCATCCAGCGGGCACGGCGGGCGTTGTCGGCCTGCCGCCAGACCAGGACGGAACCCGCGCCGATCAGCAGGGTCGGCCAGATGTACCGGTCCGCCTTGCTGCCCATGTCGACGTTGTCGACGAAGATCAGGGCGCCGAACATCAGCGCGATCAGCGCGAAGACCTGTCCCTTGTCGGGCTTGCGGAGTCTGCGGCTGCCGTCCGCCGCGGTGTCGAAGACGGAGCGCGCGGTCTCGACCCCGCCGACACCGAGCGGGACGACGATCCAGAACACGGCGTAGAGCAGCGCGCCGAGGCCGTCCGCGAAGAACAGGCCGAGAAAGAGGAAGCGCACCCAGATGACCGGCAGCCCGAGATGGCCGGCGAGCCCACGCGCGACACCACCGAGCAGCCGGCCGTCGGCGCTGCGGTAGAGCCTCCGCGGCGGCGGCTCCGTCGGATCGGGGGTGAGGGAGCTGGCGGCTCGGGGCGTGGCGGCTGGCATGGACCGATCGTCACATGCTCGCGCGTACGCGGGCATCAGGGGCCGTCCCCCAGCGGACCCTGATACGGAGATGGGGGACGGCTGGGGTGTGCCCGATGTGGGATCGCGTACGGGGCGGGGCAGGGGAGGTCCGCGTGACCGAAGGTGGACAGCGGAGACGTGCGGGGCCGGGGCCGCTCCACGGCCGCTGCCATTGCCACTGCCACTGCCACTGCCACTGCCACTGCCACTGCCACTGCCACAAGAACGGTGGTGCGGAACGGTGCGGAACGGGTGCGGAAATCGGAATATCGGGTGCCTGATGCCGCTTACGGCGTTCTCAGGGGCCACCGGGACCGATATCAGGGACCTGCCAGGGTCGGCTCGGGTGCCGGGAGGCGGCGCGGACCGTCACCATGGACCCATGAACGCTCCCCAGGACGCCACCCACGGTGTCGCACCACCCCCCGACCGGAAACCGCAGCTGCACCGCAGTCCGCGGCAGAAAGTGGTGGCCGGGGTCTGCGGCGGGCTCGGCCGGTACTGCGACATCGACCCGGTGATCTTCCGGATCGTGCTGGGTGTGCTCGCGGTGACCGGAGGGACGGGCCTGATCTTCTACGGCTTCGCCTGGCTGCTGCTCCCCCTGGAGGGCGAGGAGGAGAACGAGGCCCGCAAGCTGCTGTCCGGGCGGGTCGAGGGCGCTTCACTGATCGCCGCGCTGTTCGCACTGGTCGGGTGCGGGCTGTTCCTGTCGATGCTCGGAAACGGCGGCATACTGGCGTTTTCCGCGATGCTGGTGCTCGCGGTCATCGGCCTCTCGGTGTGGACGCAGCACCGCAGGACGGTGACACCCGAGGACCCGGCCGACGCGGCGACCGCGCACACCGCCGCGGGCGCCGCCCATGCCGGGGGGCACGGGGCGGCGCCACCCGAGGTGAAGGCCCCGCCGACACCCGGTTCGCCTTCGTGGTGGCGGGACCCGATCGTCAAGGACGGCACGACCGGGCCGATGGACTTCGCATATCTGTGGGGCCCCACAGACGAGCCGGTAGCCAGTGGTGCGTCACGCCACGGGTGGGCGACGGCGGATGCCCCGTTCCGGGCTCCGAAACAGGCCCGGGGCACCCGGGGTCCGCGTTCCATCGGCGGTGTGGTCTTCCTGCTGGCGGTACTCGCGGGCGTGCTGGGCATCCGGTTGAGCTGGGACTCCCACCCGTTCGGGGCGAGCGTTCAGATCGGACTGACCGCCGCACTGGCGGTGTTCGGTCTCGGCATGCTGGTCAGCTCGGTGTTCGGGAGGACCGGTTTCGGGACACTCCTGCTCTCGGTGGTGACCGTGGGACTGCTGGCCGGGGCCTCTTCCATACCCGAGGACATCACCACCCACTGGGTGCGCGAGGAGTGGCGACCGGTGTCGGCCGCGACGGTCCAGCCACGGTACGCGCTGGGCTCGGGCGTCGGCCGACTGGACCTCGGCCGGGTCGCGGTCCCGGTCGGCCGGACACTGCGCACCGAGGTGCGGGTCGGCGGGGGCCGGGTCGTGGTCCTCATACCGGACTCCGTGACCGTGAAGGTACGGGCGAGGACGGGCGTCGGGGATATCCAGTTGCCGTCAGAGAAGAAGGGGGACGTGGACATCCGCTCAAGACAGAAGAGAGAGAAGACGATCCCACCGGCCGAGGGCACCAAGCCGACGGGCACGGTCGAGCTGGAACTGGAAGTGGGCATCGGACAGGTGGAGGTCTCCCGTGCCACGCCATGAGGTCAGGCCGGGCCGGGCCGTAGCCGGTGTGGTGATGCTCGCCCTCGCCGGCTGTTACGCCGCCGAGGCGGCCGGTGCCTGGAGTCTCACCTGGTACTTCTTCGTCCCGCTGCTCTGCGGCGGACTGAGCCTTGCCGCCACGGCGACCTGGCTGAGCTACGGATTGCGTCGCCGCAGCGAGGCGAGGAGGGCATCCGCGGAGAACACCGGGGCCCCGGCGAGCAGCAGCGGGAGCCAGGCCATGAGATAGACCAGGTCGTTGCCGTAGTAGTAGGGATCGGCCTGCCAGCTCACGGTCAGCCACAGGCTGAGCGAGATCAGAGCGCCGCCGAGCGCGGCGATCCGGGCCCACAGCCCGAGGAGGGTGGCGACGCCGACGAGGAGTTCCCCGATCGCCAGGGTGTAGCCGAAGCCGTCGGGGCTCTTGAGCCCGAGGTCCACCAGGCCCGGGATCGCGGCCGAGTCACGCACCGAGTGCATGAGCGCGCCGATCGAACCGGGTCCGCTCGTGGAGAGGAAGGCACTGTCCGTCAGTTTGTCGATTCCCGCGTAGAGGAAGGTGACGCCGAGGAAGACCCGCAGCGGCAGCAGCGCGTACTGCCGTGCCCGATCCTTCAGCGTCCGCCGTTCCTCCAGACCGTAGGGGTTTCCGTACATGTTGCCGTAGCCGTTCATGGTTGATCCGCCTTCCGTTGCCCGTCACCTGACCATACGTAGGGCGTGACGGCACACCGCACCCGGCGTACGGCCCGGGGTCCGGCGGTCCGGAGCCGTGGCCTGAGGCGGTCGGTGTAGCGGGCGCCAGGAGGTCGGCGACTACGGCGGCTGGCCACGGTAGGCAGCCCAAGGGCAGGCAGGCAGGCCGGGGGAAGGAAGGAAGGGCGGGCAGGCAGGCAGGCAGGGCAACGGTGGGTGGGTAGTTGGCGGCCGGGGATGTCGGCCGGGACCGAAGACCGGGGACCGGTTCGCGTGCGGCGGGGCCGCCTGTGGCGGTCAGTCAGTCGCGGCCTGTCCCGGCCGCGCCATGACCGGCCGGTGGCGGCCGGTCCGTCAGTCGGTGACGTCGATGGCCACGCGGTTGGTCTCCACCCCGGCCGCTGTAACCACCTGTACGTCGACGACCCCGGGTTCGACCTCGACCGGTACCGGGACGGTGAGCACCGTGTCCGTCGGGTTGGCGAAGCCGCCGGACAGCGGGACCAACGGGACATGGACATGGACGGTGCCGATCCGGACGACCATCCGGGCCAGCCGGTCCGGGGTGCCCGCACCGGGCGGGACGAAGCCCGCGCCACGGATCTCGATGTCGTCGCCGGTACGGATCGGAGCGTCCAGGTCACCGGCCTCACGGGCCCGGACGACCGACAGGACGACGGGGCGCCCGCCCTCGGCGTACTTCCCGGCGAAGTACGTCGCCGCCGAGACCGCCACCAGCAGCGCGAGGCCCCAGGGGAGGTCGGGCAGTTGCTCGGGGCGGCGGGCCAGCCGGACCGCCGCGAAGAGGACGGCGACCGAGCTGATCAGCACGTACTGCACATCGGCGAAGCTCCCGCGCCCGGAGTCGTCGGTGAGCAGATCGGCGGCGCGTGGCCGCTCGGCGCGGACCTTCTGCAGGCGCTGGGCCAGCACCCGTACCGCCACCACGTGGCGGACGACGACGGCGATGGCGCAGACCAGCGCGAGAACGGTGAGGACTCCCGCACCGCGCGCCAGGTCCAGACCCTCGATCAGCGCGTCGCGCCGCGCGTGGCCGGAGGCGCCCGCCAGTTGGAGCGCCAGGACGAGCACGGAGAAGGCCGCGAGCATGATCCATCCGGCGGCCACCGCGCGGGAGGTGGAGAGCCGGTTGTCCTCGCCGATCAGCGGGGCGAGGAGGCCGCCACGGGCGCGGTGGACGTAGGCCGCTCCGGTCAGCAACCCGGCGGTGACGAGTCCGGCGACCAACCCGGCCGTGCGGGCGTTGGACCAGCCCGCGCCGATCGCGGTGGCGGTCTCGGCGATGACCAGAACGGCGAGGCCACTCCAGAGAAGGAGCACGGTGCGCCGCCACACCTGGTGGAGCCAGGCGCCGCCGACCTCACGGCCCCGTTCGGCGACGGCACGCGCCGACTGGGTCAGCTCGTCCGACACCCACTGGCGTGAGGCGGAAGCAGACCGGGCGACCCCGCTCGGCAGGCCCTTTCCGGCGGCGAGTTCGTCACGCTTGGCCAGAAAGGCGGCCACCGCGCGACGGTGCCCCTCGCGTGCCCCGTGCGGGCAGTCGCCGCACGTGCAACCACCGCCGTGCGTGCTCTGTCCCGCCTCGTCCAACGCCACGGTCAACGCCGTCCTTTCGCGCCCCGATCCCGGCAACTCGCCGACGATCGCTGCGAATTGTGCCGCATGAAACGGGCGCGGACCGCATCGGGGCGACAACGACGCGATATACGACAAAATGTGCGACTGATCTACCGCCGGATGGTCAGGGAAGTGGTGCTTTGCACCATGGCATCCAGTCGCTCTCACCGTCGCCCGGGGCGCGGGGCCGGAGAGTCCGGAGTCGGGAGTTCCGGGTCTGGAGTTCGGGGTCTGGAGTTCGGGGGGCGGCCAGACGCTGCCCACACCGGACGCGGCCCCGGTCGCGATGGCCTGTGCCCTCCGTAGGCGCGGAGCCATCGCAACCGGTCGACGGTCAGCGCCGCCGGTTGACCGCGGTGAGGTCGACGTCGATCGTGAAGGGGACGTCCAGCTTCAGACGGTTGTGGTGAATACCGGTGGGCGTGTACGCCATCAGGGCCGGATCGAGCTCATACACGTACACGATGGGCAGTCCCTCGCCGTTCGCCTCCACGCGCCAGAAGTGCGGGACGCCGGCCGCGGCGTATTTGCGGGGCTTTACCTCGCGGTCGCGGACCACGGAATCGTCGGACACGACCTCCACGGCGAGAACGATGTCCTCGGGCTTGAACCAGGTCTGCCGGTGTCCCGTATTCGCATCCACGGAGAACACCAGCACGTCGGGCTCCGGCCGGTTCCGCTCATCCAGCTTGATCGCCATCTCCCGCAGGACGTCCAGATGATCCGGTGCCTGGTCCAGCAGAGCATTTTCGAACAAACGCATGGCGCGCCCGTGGAAGGCGGTCTGCGGACTCATGAAAACGAGACTCCCGTCAATCAGCTCGGTATGCGGCGGGAGGCCCGGGATTCGGTCGAGATCGTCCGCCGTCCAGCCGCCTTCGGGCGGGATGGGCCACCGGTACTTCTGCTCTCCGAGCTGGTACTCAGGTGCGGCACTCATGATTGCTCCCATGGGACGGAGTCTCGCCTGTACGGCCAGCGTACCCAGCGAATACGACGATGCCGCCGCCCAAACGAATGAGCGACGGCATCAGTGTTGACCGGTCCGGGGTGGGACTACTCCCACTCGATGGTGCCCGGCGGCTTGCTCGTCACGTCGAGGACCACCCGGTTGACGTCCGCGACCTCGTTCGTGATGCGGGTGGAGATCTTCGCCAGCGTCTCGTACGGCAGCCGCGACCAGTCCGCCGTCATGGCGTCCTCGGACGAGACCGGGCGGAGCACGATCGGGTGACCGTAAGTACGGCCGTCGCCCTGGACGCCGACCGAGCGTACGTCGGCGAGGAGGACCACCGGGCACTGCCAGATGTCGCGGTCGAGTCCGGCCGCCGTCAGCTCCTCGCGGGCGATGGAGTCGGCCTCGCGCAGCAGGTCGAGGCGGTCCTTGGTGACCTCGCCCACGATCCGGATACCGAGTCCGGGGCCGGGGAACGGCTGGCGCTGGACGATCTCCTCGGGCAGACCCAGCTCCTGGCCGACCATCCGGACCTCGTCCTTGAACAGCTGGCGCAGCGGCTCGACGAGCTTGAACTCGATGTCGTCGGGGAGACCGCCGACGTTGTGGTGCGACTTGATGTTGGCGGTGCCGGTGCCGCCGCCGGACTCGACGACGTCCGGGTAGAGCGTGCCCTGGACGAGGAACGCGACATCCTCGCCGGCCGCGCCCGCCTCGGCGACGAGTTCCGCCTGGGCCTGCTCGAAGACGCGGATGAACTCGCGACCGATGATCTTCCGCTTCTGCTCCGGGTCGGAGACTCCGGCCAGCGCGTTCAGGAAGCGCTCCTCGGCGTCGACGACCTTCAGCTGCACGCCCGTGGCGGCCACGAAGTCCTTCTCGACCTGCTCGGTCTCGCCCTTGCGCATCAGGCCGTGGTCGACGTACACACAGGTCAGCTGGGAGCCGATGGCCTTCTGTACGAGGGCGGCGGCCACCGCGGAGTCCACCCCGCCGGACAGCCCGCAGATGGCGCGCTTGGTGCCGACCTGCTCGCGGATGAGGGCGATCTGCTCCTCGACGACGTTCTGCGTGGTCCAGGTCGGCTCGATGCCCGCGCCGCGGTAGAGGAAGTGCTCCAGGACCTGCTGGCCGTGCGTGGAGTGCATGACCTCCGGGTGGTACTGGACGCCGTACAGCTTCTTCTCGTCGTTCTCGAACGCGGCGACCGACACGACGTCCGTGGACGCGGTGACGGTGAAGCCCTCGGGGGCGGCCGAGCAGGCGTCGCCGTGCGACATCCACACCGACTGCTCGGTGGGGGTGCCCTCGAAGAGGGTGGAGGCGGCCTTCGAGACGGTGAGTCCGGTACGGCCGTACTCACGGGCGCCGTTGTCGTCGACGGTGCCGCCGAGCGTGGTGGCCATCAGCTGAAAGCCGTAGCACATGCCGAAGACCGGTACGCCCGCCTCGAACAGCGCGCGGTCCAGGCTGGGCGCCCCCTCCGCGTACACCGAGGAAGGGCCGCCGGACAGGATGATCGCCCGGGGCTTCTTGGCCAGCATCTCGGCCACCGGCATCGTGGACGGGACGATCTCGCTGTAGACCCGGGCCTCACGGACGCGGCGGGCGATGAGCTGGGCGTACTGCGCGCCGAAGTCGACAACGAGGACCACGTCGGGTGTGGTGTCGGGGGCGGCGGGGGGTGCTGCTGGCACGAGGCGGCCTTCCGGCGGTGAGAGGGGGTCGGTCCGGTCAATTCTACCGGTGATGCGTATACACCCCTTGCCCGGCGGACATGGCCACCACGGCCCGGAGGATTCCGTTCCGGTGACGGTGGATTCCGTACCGGCGGCGGTGGGTTCCCTACCAGTGGCAGAAGCGATCCCGTACCGGTGACGAACGGTGGTTCCGTACCGGTGACGGACCGTGGTTCCGTACCGGCCGACCGCCCCGCACCGTGTCTCAGCATCCGGGCGTCGCGTTGGACCCCCGGGCGGGGTGGGGCCATACTGTGCCCCATGCGTCAGCACACGACCTTCGTCTTTACCTATGGCATCCGGCCCGCCGGCTGCCATGGTCGTGCTGCTTGAGCAACTGACAAGCAACGTTCCAGGCGCCCCGGGCCGACAGGCCCGGGGCGTTCTGGCGTTCCGGGCCCGAATGCTCCGGGGGCGGCAACCACGCCCCACCAGGACATCAGGAGTCACGGACATGACCAGCAACAGCACCGAGGCCGACCGGACCCACCGGACCGCGACCGCCGCCGAGCGGACCGGCGCACGCACCGAGGAGGCCGTCTCGCTGATCGGCGGCGCCCGCGAGCGCATCGACGCCCTCGACGACCGGATCATCGGCCTCGTGCAGGAACGGATGGCCGTCTCGGCGGTCATCCAGGAGGCCCGGATCACCTCCGGGGGCCGCCGGGTCAGCCTCTCGCGCGAGATGGACATCCTCGGCCGCTACCGCGACGCGCTCGGCAAGCCCGGCACGCCTCTCGCGATGACGCTGCTCGAACTCTGCCGCGGCCGCGCGTGACGGCCCGCACCCCGGCTCCGCCTGCGCACCGGCGTGCCCGGTGTACCGCCCCGCACGCCCGGCGCGTTCTTCGCGCCCCACCCCGCAACCGCGTTCGGGCCCGCTCTCACCCGTACGGTGCGTGACCGGCAACACGGCGGCTTCGTTGGTCCCGGTGTCCGTGCCAGCCAGGGGCGGCGTTGGAAGAACCACGCGTGGCTCCGCCGGAGCGTGTGGCGTACCGCGTGTACGTCGTGGGACCGCGTTCCGGCGCGCGTGACCGGTCGGCAGGGGACAGCAGCCCGGTCATCGAGAACGGTCGGCTTCGGGGACGCCCGGAGCCGACCGCATCGGACGGAATGGTTGCGCGGTCCGATGCCGGTACGGGGTGGACGGGGCGCGGAGTCGGGCGTACGAAGCGCGAAGCGCGAGACGTCCCCGCAACCGCTGCGTCCGGCGCACTGCCCGCGCCGCCGCGTCACCGCATCGGGCGGTTCCCCTCCCTCGCGGCCGACCGGTCTCCTGATGCGCACCCGCCCCCGCACCCCGGGGCACCGACCCGACAGCGATGACCGCTCTCCCGTAGCGCGCTCCAGCAGCGTCCGTCCCCGAGCCCCGGCACCCGCGTCGTTCGGGCGTGTTCGGAGGGGGCATGACAGGACGGATGGGGCATAGGGACTGCGAAGAGACCCCGGTCCCCGATCGAGGCTCCGGCGCTGACCGAATCACCACTCCACGCGTGACGCACATCACATAAAGATCTTGTGAATATGGAGACAACCATTGTCAGGGGTCACGGGTCACAGCTCATGCATACGGCACCCGCCGAGGCCCAACAGGCCCCGGAACGGCCGTGAAACGGCGTTGTGTCCCGCTCGGGCGTGACGTCGGCAGGAGCGTGAGGGGCTGCACTCGGAGGGGGGTGCAGCGCCTCTCTCTCGCCGACGCCGACCGGCCAGGCGGCCGGCCACCAGTCCGTCCCGGCACCCGCCATCCCCTCGTCTCCCCCGGTCCCCGATGGCGTGGCGTCCACCGTGAGAGGGATTCTCCCGGGATTGCCCCACACCCGCACCGGTAGCCGTCTACCGTGTCGTGCTCAGCGCGGAACGTAGTCATCCCGGGGGCTCTGCATGGACCCAGAACTGAGCATTCTGGCGGCGACAGCCGCGACGACCGTGGTCGAGGCACTGACGTCGGCGGCGTGGGAGCAGACGCAGGCGGCCATCGGGGCACTGTGGCACCGCGTGCACCCGGACAGGGCCCGGACGATCGAGGCGGAGCTGGCCGAGACCCGTACCGACGCGTTGGCCGCTCTGCTGGGCGGTGACGAGCGGGCACACGACGCCCTCGTCGGCGAATGGCAGGGACGACTGCGCCGGCTGCTGGCCGCCGATCCGGAACTCGCCGACGAACTCAGGCGTCTGGTCGACGCGTCACGGAACTCCCTGCCCCGGGAGACCGGTGCGGGGAGTCCTCGGATCGATCTGCGTGCCCGCGCATCCGGTCACGCACAGGTCAACCAGGCCGGCGGCAGCATCCACATCATCGGACGATGAACGAGGGCAACGGGTCGGACGCCCGATTCACGGCCCGCGCGCGGGAGCACGGCCGGATCAACCAGGCCGCCGGGGACCAGAACATCGTCTCCGGGGACCAGACCATCGTCTCCGGACACCAGCAGATCGTGGTCGGCGACCAGCACATCCACATCGGCCTCGCTCCCGCGCGCCGCTCACGCCGCCCGCGCCCGACACCTCCCCCACGTCCCGGGCACCCGGCCCGACCCGATCACCCCACCCGTCCCGAGCGCCTCTCACGCCTCGTGCGGCCCGGAGCCGTCACCGCCGTGCGGGTCGTGGTGTCCCTGATCCTCCTCCTGGTACCCGCGTCCGACCTGGCCGCTCCACAGCGACGGACCGGCTCCGTGGACGCGGCCATCCCGGTGCACCCCTCCGTACCGGCGCCCGGCGCGGACCGGACGTCCGTGATCGGTGATCCGCGCACCGCCGATCCGTGCGCGCTCACCGACGCCGGTGCGTTCAAGCGGTTCGGGCACACCGTGCTCGACCGCCACTACGGCAATTTCGACCGTTGCGACGTCATCGTGCAGCCCTCCGAGGGGCCGGACGTGGACATCGAGGTTCAGTTGCGCAAACCGGGCTCCTTCCCCGACGCTCCGCCCGGCCGCATCCGGCAGGCGGGAGCCGTACGCGTCATGGAGTCCCCCCTCCAGAACGGCGAGTGCGAACGCACCCTGCTGCTCCCCGACCTCCACGTCGTCTCCGTACGCGTCGGCCCCACCGACCACTCCGCGGACGGGCGCGCCGATCTCTGCGCCATGGCCGATCTGGCCACGAGGACGGCCCTCGGCGTGATCGGCGAGGGGGAACTCCGCCGCAGGACCGCTCCACCGGATTCGCTGATCGGTGTCAACGCCTGTCTTCTGCTGGACGCCTCATCGCTCAGCGCGCTGCCCGGACTGACCGCCGAGGACTACACGGCCGGATACGCGAACTGGCGGTGCGAGTGGAACAGCCCGGCGACCCGCTTCGCGGTGATCGTGGAGTTCGACCAGAGCCGGCCCCTGGCCGCGCCCTGGGACGGCCGCCCGGTACAGCTCGGCGGCAGCTCCGCTTTCGTGATGCCCGCCGAGGACGACGACGGCTGTCTGGCGCAGGTGGTGCACCGCAACCTCACCGACGAGCAGGGCGGACAGGTTCAGGAGATCCTGCGCCTTGAGGTCCACGGCCCTCGGCGAACCGCCGAACTGTGCGGCCAGGCGAAGGACTTGGCCACGAGGGCGGCCGCCGAGCTGCGTGGCTGACGAACGACCGGCGACCCGCGCATCACACCGTGTGATGTAACGCATGGGAATACTCGACGGAACTGGGGACAGATGACCTTCAGGTCACGAGAAGGGCTGATGCCATGCTGGTTCCCCACCCCCAGGTGCTTCGCACACTCCTCGCCCAGTACGCCACCGCGCGTATCGCAGTGGCGGAGAACGACACACCCGGCTCCCGGCAAACGCTGGAGAGCGTGGTCTACACCCTGTGCGTCGCCACGGGTACCCGGACCATCCGTGACGCGCTCACGGCCGCCGACGCCCTGCTGGAGAACGCCGCGGCAGCGCGCGCGAAGGCGAGTTCCGCGCCCGACACCCTCACTCGCGTCACCCTCACCGCCTGATCCGCGCTGTGCGCCCCCACCGGCCCGGCAGGACGAACGTCCGCCGGGCCGACAGGCGTGTCAGGGGTACGGCGGTCAGTCGCCGAACTCCTCGACGAGCGCCCTCAGGGTGTCGAACGCCGGCTTGGGCGTGTAGTCGTCGGTCGTGAGCCCGAACCGGTGGAACAGCCCCGGGTTCGAGCTGTCGGCGTCACGCAGCGCGAAGTGGGTGTACCCGGTGAGGCCCAGCTCCCGCGCGTGAGCGGCGATGACGCGCACCACGGTGTCGACCACCTCGGCCTGGCGGCTCGGGGCCCTGGCGGTCCCGGTGGGCCAGCCGTGTTCGGTGATGTGCAGCGGAAGCCGGCCGAGCCCGGCCGGTGTCAGGACCGAATCCCGGTGGTGGCGCAGCAGCCCTTCGACGGCGGACGCGAGGTCGGACGCCGGGACGGGCCGGAAGACATCGGGGAAGAAGTCCAGTCCCACGTAGTCGAGCGCGTCGACGAATTCCGTGCCTCCACGCCCGGTGAGTCCGGTGACGAAGGAGGCCGCGGGTCCGAAGAGCGGGGTGGTGTTGAAGCCGACCCGCAGATGGGTGTGGCCGAGTTCGCGCGCCCGCGCCTTGGCGGCGGGCACCCCGCGCACGATCGCGTCGGCCACCCCGGGGTAGTGGCCGTCCAGAGTGGGGTTCGTCGTGACGTTCGGCTCCTCCGTCACCTGGAGGGTGCTCGCCACCGCCCCGTACTGCTCGACGAGTTCACGCAGGAAGACGCTGTACCCGTCGATGTCTCCCGCCGTGGAGCGGTACTGCGCCACCAGGTCCAGTCCGCAGCCCCGGACGGCGTACCGGGCCGCGGTGGCCGGCGTCGCCGTTCCATGGGGCGCGCCGAGCCGGGTGGTGTCGTCGAAGGAGGTGTAGGCGCGCACCAGGAACGGGCGTCCCGGCCGGCCCTGGAGCCGGTCGAGCGCGGTCGCGATACGCGCCGGGTCGTCGGGCGAGCCACTGGCCAGGCCGCCGGTGACCGAGCCCGGATAGATCCCGAAGAGCAGTCCGCCGGGGGCTGTCGACATGGGTGCGTCGGTCCTCTCGGTCCGGTGGTACGGATGCGTGACGGTGCCACGGGGTGGTGGTACGGGGCTGTCAGGGCCCCACGGGCGCCGGGGACGCGGACGGGGCGTCGCCGGTCGGCCAGGTCAGCGAGCCGCCGCGGATGTCGTCGATGACCGAGTCGATCCACGCCAGTTCGCGGTGGGCGAGGGACAGGGCGTACTCGGCCTCGATGACGTGCAGCCGCGGCACACCGCCCGCCAGCGCCTCCGCGAGACGCCCCTCGTCGGCCTCCGTGCGCTGCCGCAGGCGACGGCCGCGCTCCGCCAGGGCGTCCACAGCGCCGTCCGGTCCGAGTGCGCCGAGATGGCTGACCGCCCCCAGGAACCGCGACAGCTCCCGCTCCGGGACGCGGATCTGGGAGTCCAGCCGGCGTACGAGTTCGTCCCGGCCCGCCTGGGTGAGGGCGTACACGGTCCGCTCGGGACGGTTCCCCGAACGCTGCCGGCCCTGCGCGGCGACCCAGCCCGCCTCGGCCGACGCGGCGACGACGTTGTAGAGCGTGCCGCGGTTCAACGCGGCCGCGTGGTTGTCGCTGCGGTCGCGCAGCTCGGCAAGCATCTGGTACGGGTGCGAGGGCTGTTCCAGCAACAGTCCCAGCACCGCCAGCACGATCGGATTGTCCAGCACTCGACGCGGCATGGTCGAACTCTAACAGTCCATATGGACTAAGTGAGTCGTTCGGCCCTGTCCGGCTCGGTCCCCTCGGACCCCTCGGTCTGCTTCGCCGTACCTGTTTCCGTCCTCGGCGGGACCGCGGGCATCCCCAGGAACGGCAGCCTCAGCGCTCCGAACGCCTCCTTCGGTACCGCCGGTGACCGTGGCTCGACCGCCGCCGACCGCTCGTACGCCTCGCCCTGCTCCGGGCGCTGGTCCGTCTCCCCCTTGTTGGGCCAGAACGACATCGCGCGCTCCGCCTGCGCGGTGATGGTCAGCGACGGGTTGACACCGAGGTTCGCGGAGACCGCCGAACCGTCGACGACCGAGATGCCCGGGTGCCCGTACAGCCGGTGGTACGGATCGATGACACCGTCCGCCGCCGTCGCGCCGATCGGGCAGCCGCCGAGGAAGTGCGCGGTGAGCGGGGTGCCCATCAGCTCCCCGACGTTCGAGCCCGCGAAGCCGTTGATCTCCTCGGCGAGGAGGGTCGCGCTCCGGGTGGCCGCCGCGATCTGGGTGGGGTTGGGCGCCCCGTGTCCCTGGCGGGCGGTGAGCAGCCCCTTCCCCACGCCGCCCGGTTTGCGGTACGTGGTGAGGGAGTTGTCCAGCGACTGCATGACGAGGCCGATGATGGTCCGTTCCGACCAGTGGCGGTTGGAGAGCGAGCGCGCCGCGAGCGCCGGGTGTCTGACCACGTTGCCGAGCCATCCCAGCACCCTGCGTCCGCCGTACGGGACCTGGAGGATGGACAGCGCGCCCATCGCGTTGGAGCCCCTGCCGTAGCGGACGGGCTCGATGTGGGTGTCGGCGTCCGGGTGGACGGAGGAGGTGATGGCGACGCCCCTGGTGAAGTCGGCCCGCGCCACGCCGTGCCTCTCGCGGTAGCGGCGGTCGCTGGTCTGGGAGCCGACCAGGGCCTCGGAGTTGGTACGGGTCAGTTCGCCGAGCCTCGCCGACAGCCGGGGCAGCAGCCCCTTGTCCTTCATGGTGTGCAGCAGGGTCTGCGTCCCGTACGTCCCCGCCGCCAGGACCACCTTCCGGGCGCGCAGCCGGGTGACGGCGGCCTTCCGGCGCCGGTCCGTGGGCACGGTCAGCACACGGTGGCCGCCCGCCGGGTCCTCCGTGACCGCCACGACCGTGGTCATCGGCCGGATGACGGCCCCGGCCCGCTCCGCGAGGTGGAGGTAGTTCTCGTTGAGCGTGTTCTTCGCGCCGTGACGGCAGCCCGTCATGCACTCGCCGCACTCGGTGCAGGCCCTGCGGGAGGGGCCCGCACCGCCGAAGTACGGGTCGGCGACCGTGCCGCCCGGCTCCGCCCTCGCCGTACCGTCGGCGTCCTCACCGTCCCCGAAGAAGACGCCGACCGGCGCCGGATGGAAGGTGTCCCCGACCCCCATGACCTGGGCGGCCGCCTTGAGGTGGATGTCCGAGGGGGTCATCGTCGGATTGAGCCGGACCCCCAGCATCCGCCTGGCCTGGTCGTAGTAGGGGGCCAGCTCCTCCTGCCAGTCGGTGATGCCCGACCACTGCCGGTCCTGGAAGAACGCGGCGGGCGGGACGTACAGGGTGTTGGCGTAGTTGAGCGAACCCCCGCCGACACCCGCGCCCGCCAGCACCATCACCTTGCCGAGCAGATGCACGCGCTGGATGCCGAAGAGGCCGAGCGCCGGGGCCCAGAGGTAGTTCCTGAGGTCCCAGGAGTTCTTCGGCAACGTGCCGGGGGTGAAGCGGCGGCCCGCCTCCAGGACTCCGACGCGGTACCCCTTCTCGGACAGCCGCAGCGCCGACACCGCACCGCCGAAGCCCGAACCGACGACGATGACGTCGTAGTCGTACGCACTGTCGTCACCCTCGATCCTGCCCTCGCCCTCACCCTCGCTGTCGCAGTCGACGCCGGTCGCGCGCGGGTGCTCGGTCGTGGACGCGGGCCCTTCCGCGGTGCCGGGTCCGGTCGCGCCGACGAGATCGGGGCGTCCGGGTGCCGCGTCCTGGTTCCGCTCGGGGCTGTCCTTGGACATGGCTGGCTCTCCTCGGTGCGGTACGAAAAAAGCGGTACATGCGGTGGGGGTACGGGCGGTGGCGGTACGGGCGGCACCGATGCAGGCGGTACGGGCGCGCTCGGGCGCCGCGACCGGGTCGCGAGATCCGGGCAGAGCCGACCTGGCCCGCCCACGCGGGCCCCAGGCGTCACGGGCGCCCGGGTCCGCGCGGGCGTTCGGTCAGCGCAGGCGGAGCACCTTCATCGCCTTCAGGCTGCGGCTCATGAGCGCCGCGTACTTCTCGTCGTCCATTCCGAACGCCGGCGCGAGCGGCATCAGCCGCTGCTGGGCGACGGTCTGGGCCTCGGTGTACTTGAGGATGCCCTCGGAGCCGTGCCGTCGGCCGAGGCCCGAGTCCTTCATACCGCCCATCGGGGACCGCACACTGCCGTACGCCGAGGCGAATCCCTCGTTGATGTTGACCGTGCCGGTCCGCAGCCGGGCGGCGACCCGGTGGCCGCGCCGGCCGTCCCGGGTCCAGACGCTCGCGTTGAGACCGTACGGTGTGGCGTTGGCGAGGGCGACGGCCTCGTCCTCGTCGGTGAAGCGGTAGACGGAGACGACCGGGCCGAACGTCTCCTCCGAGCACACCGCCATCGGTGCCTCGACCCCGTCGAGGATCGTCGGCTCGTAGAACAGCGGGCCGATGTCGGGCCGGGCGACACCGCCCGCGACGAGGGTGGCCCCCTTCTCGACGGCCTCCTCGACATGCCGTACGACGGTCTCCAGCTGGCGTTCACCGGCCAGCGATCCCATGTCGGCGCCGTACGCGAGCGCGCCCCCGAGCCGCATGGCCTTCGTACGGGCGGCGAACCGGGCCAGGAAGTCGTCGGCGACCGACGCGTGGACGTACAACCGCTCGACGGAGATGCAGAGCTGCCCCGCCGAGGAGAAGCAGGCCCGGACCGCGCCCGCGGCGGCCTTCTCCACGTCGGCGTCGGCCAGCACCAGCATGGCGTTCTTGCCGCCCAGTTCCAGCGAGACCCCGACCAGCCGGTCGGCCGCGCCCCGCGCGACCTCACGGCCGGTCCGGGTGGAGCCGGTGAACGAGACGTAGTCGGCGTGCCTGACGACCTCCGGACCGACGACCGGTCCCTCACCGAGCACGACCTGGAACACCTCCGCGGGCAGCCCCGCCTCGATCAGCAGGTCACGGGCCCACAGCGCGGTCAGCGCGGTCTCCGTGTCGGGCTTCATCACCACGGCGTTCCCGGCGACGAACGCGGGCAGCGCGTCCCCGACGGACAGCTCGAACGGGTAGTTCCACGGTGCGATCTGTCCGACCACCCCGCGCGGCTGGCGCAGCTCGGTGACCTTGGTGAGGACCGGCACCACTCCGGTGTGCCGCCTCGGCCGCAGATACGCGGGGGCCTTGAGGCCGTAGTGGCGGGCCGCGACGGTGACGGCCTGCACCTCCTCGTGGGCGTGCAGTCTGGCCTTGCCGGTCTCCAGCTGGATGAGGTCGAGGACTTCGGACTGGCGGTCCAGGACAAGGTCGTGGAAGCGGCGCAGCACGGCGGCCCTGGCCCGGACCGGGGTCGCCGCCCAGGCCGGCTGGGCGGCTCGGGCGCGCTCGAAGGCGGTCGCGACGTCCTCGGGGGTGGACTCGGGCAGCTCGGCCAGCTCGGCCCCGGTGAGGGGGGTGTGGCTGGTGGTGCGGCCGGTACCGACGACCCCTCGGGTCAGCCGCGCGATCAGCTCGGGTGTGACCACATCGGCGGCGGTGCGCGCGCCCACGGGCGACGCGGCCACCGGGTTGGTGCGGGAGAGGGTGGTGGGTGCCTGCGAGTCCGTCATGAGGCCGAGGGTATGTCCACCCGCACGCTTTGGGTACCCGTCGGTAACAGCTTTTCGCCACACCCGCGAACCAGCCAGCGATCACTGGCAGCGAAGCCCCTGATCAGGGCCCTTCCATCCGCGTCAGGGACCTTGCGACCGCGTCACGGACCGGTGGCGCCCCGGCGCCCGGTCCGGCTCAGCGTGAGTCGTCCGGGGCGCGCCAGCCCCTCAGCATGGTGTCGAACTGCTCCCTGGTGGTCTCCCAGTCCGACTCCGGCCCCGTCATGTACAGGGCGTACTCGGGACCGCCGTCGTCGGCGTAGTACATCTGGTCGATCGCGTGGCGGGGGCCGGAGTGGTCCTTCGACTCGGTCCAGGTGAACTCCCAGAGGGAGGCGGGCCGGTCACGGTAGATGTTGGCGTGCAGAGCGGCGCGCCGGTACTCCGGCAGCCGTGCCAGCAGGGACTTCTCCAGGTTGAGCATGTGCATGTACGGGTTCTCGAAGTCGGGCGACGGATCGACGCTTATCCGTATGTAGTGCTCGCCGTCGTCCGGGGTGTAGTCGATCTGGTTGCCGTCCGTCCGGCGCTTCCAGCCCTCGGGGACGAGCAGGCTGAAGCCCTCCGGGTCGTCCACCCGCTGCCAGCCCGCGGGGACGTCCCCACCGGACGGGGCGACCGGCGGGGACTCGGACGCGGCCTCGGACGCGGGGGCGGAGACGGGCGGCGTGGACGGGGAAGGGGTACGCGGTCCGGTCGTCCCCGTCGTCCGGGTACCGGGCCCGGAGTCGGAGCCGAACTTCATCGCGGCCAGTCCGGCGCCACCGCCGACCACGGCGGCGAGCACGACGACCAGGACCGCCGTCCGCCACCGGCCACGACGCGGTGCGGGGTGCGATGCGGGCTGCGCGCCGAAGGCCGTGGGATCGGCCGGATACGGCAGCTGGGTCGTGCCGCCCCCCTGCGCGGAGACCGGGCCGCTGTCCTGTCCGTGCGCCGGGAGGCCGCCGGTCACACGCTGCGTCGGTACGAACGCCTGCGCCGCCATCGGCTCGCGTCCCTCCAGCACTTCCCGCAGCATCTGCTCGGTCTCGGACGCCGACGGCCGGTCCGCGGGCTCCTTGCGGAGCAGTGCGGTGATCACGGGCGCGAGCGGCCCCGCCCGGGTGGGCGTCGGCGGGGCCTCACTGACGACGGCCTGCATGGTGGAGATCGGTGACGTACGACGGAACGGCGAGCGTCCCTCGACGGCCGTGTAGAGAGTGGCGCCGAGCGACCAGAGGTCGGACGCGGGGCCCGGGTCGCCGCCCCGTACCCGCTCGGGCGCCAGGTAGTCGATGCTTCCGACGAGTTCACCGGTCCTGGTGATCGTCGAGTCACCCTCGATCGCGGCGATCCCGAAGTCGGTGAGCAGCACCCGCCCGTCCCGGGCGAGGAGCACGTTGCCCGGCTTCACGTCCCGGTGCAGCACTCCGGCGCTGTGCGCGGCGCGCAGGGCGGAGAGGACCTGGATGCCGATCCTGGCCGCCTCGCGTGGCTCGATCTCGCCGTTCTCCTTGGCGGAGTCGGCGAGTGACGGTCCGTCGACGTACTGCATGACGATCCACGGACGGTTGTCGTACTCGATGACGTCGTGGACGGTGACCACGCCGGGGTGGGTGATCCGGGCCGCCGCGCGCGCCTCCTTCTGGGTGCGGGCGTGCAGCACCAGCCGATCGGCCTCGGCGACGTACAGACCGGCGGTCAGTTCCTTGACGGCGACGGTCCGGTGCAGCACTTCGTCATGGGCGCGCCACACCTTGCCCATGCCGCCGCGGCCGAGGACTTCACCGAGCCGATACCTTCCGGCCAGTACCAGTCCCGCATCCGTGCCATGTGAATGTTCCACTTGCCCCCGCCCCGTTCCTTCGGATGACGAGTTACGGAGCCCGTGTGGGGCAGGGAACCTCGCACCGCGCACGAGACCGCACTGTGATGCTTGTCGCTCCCGCCCCGGGACGCCCGCGAACGGGCCCCGACCGCCCGACCACCCGGCCCGGACACCTGCCGCCGGGGGCCCGGCCGTCCGCCGCCCGGCCCGGTCGGCCGCCTTCGGTTCGGCCGCCCCCCGGGGCCGGACCGGTGGTCAGATGCGGTCAGGAGGCGGCCCGGTAGGACGCGACGGCCTGTTCGTAGATGTCGGTGACCTTGTCGCGCTGGTCCTCCGGGCCGATGACCTGGAGGACGTGGTAGCGGCCGTCGACGATCATGGCGAGGTTGCGCACGAACACCTCACGGCCCGAACCGTCCTGCCAGGTGTACTGCCCCTCCGCCATGACCCGCCCGCCGACGTCGGTCCGGCGCAGACCGCTCGCCGAGGACCACGACGAGTCCCGGAACGGCTTCAACTCCGGTTCCCTGTCCCGCTGGTAGTCCAGGGGGTCGGAGCCGTTCGCCTTGACCGTGTCCCGCCCCGGCACGATCAGCAGGGTGAATCCGTCACTGCCGTAACGCACCTGACGGTCCGTGGTGACCGCACTGCGCTGCCAGTCCTTGAGCACACCGACCTCGAACCCCTCCGCGTCCTTGCGCAGCGCGTAGTCCGGCGGGAGGGCGACCGCCGAGCGGCTGGTCTGCGGCTTGGACGCGCCGGGGGACGACGACTTCCGGCCGGGCGCGGGAGACGCGGGTGACGCCTCGGGGGGCGCGGCGGACGCCGACGCCGACGCCGACGGACGGGTGGAGCCGGTGTTCCTGGAGCCGTCGTCCGTGCCGGGGCCGGACTTCGGCATGAACAGCATGGCGTATCCGACGGCCCCGACCAGGAGCAGCAGGATGAGCAACAGCAGAATCCGGCCCAGACTGCGGGGGGCCTTCCGCTCGCCCGGCCTCGGGCGCGACGGCTGCCGTAGCGCCTTCGGGCCCTTGGGCTCACGCGGTGGCTTCGGCGCGCGCCCGGCCCTCGGCTCGCGCGGCGGTTCCGCGAACCGCGGCTCGGCACGCTTGGAGTGGCGGTGGCGGCCCTGCGCCGCGCCACGACCACGGCGTCTGCGGACCAGTTCACCCCTGCGGCGGACGATGGGCAGCCGGGCCTCGTCGAGGGACGGCACCGGTATCACGTCGGTGCCCGCCTCGGGCTCCGGTGCCGACCGGACGAGGGAGCGGAGCCAGCCCCGCAGCTCCTCGAAGTCGGGCCGTTCGGTCGGGTCCTGACGCAGCAGCGACTCGACGACGGGGCGCAGCGCACCGCACTCCTCGGCGAAGGCGGGCGGTTCACCGCACACCATCTGGACGAGTTCGGCCGCGTTCTCCTCGGGGTAGGGGGCATGGCCCTGGACGGCCCGGTAGAGCAGTGCGCCCAGGGCCCAGAGGTCGGTGGAGGGGCCGATGGGCGGGGCCAGCTGCCAGTTCTCGTGGACCGGTCCCGCCTGTTCGGGTGCCCAGCGTTCGGTGACCGCGCCGACGACGGCGATCCGGGCCTGCCGGGCGCGCTCGGCGGCGAGCGGGGTGTCCGGGCCCCGGTAGGCGGGGGTGCTGGACCTGCCCACCGACACGACCTCGTCCCAGCGGCTGACCGGTGCCGACGGCTCGACGGCCGGCCGGAACTCACGGTCGGCACCCCCGCGCCGGGTGTCGGCGCGCAGGGCGTCCTCGCCGGAGCCGCCGGTGGCGGAGCCGCCCGCGGAGACGGTGCGTCCGTGTCCTCCGTCGTCCCAGGCACCGGCCAGATGGACCCGTCGGCCGGGGGGCGGGCCGGAGCCGCCCGCACCGCCGTACGGGCCTCCGGGGGCGGGCCGGGCGCCTCCGCCGCCGCTGTTGCCGTTGCTGTCGTCGCCGCTGCCGTTGCCGTAAGGGGGGCCGTCGTCCTGGTCGTCGTCCTCGTCGTCGTACGGTTCCTCGCCGTCGTGGCCCCAGGTACCGACGGGCTGCGGCCAGCTGCCGGGCAGCACTCCGGTGTCGTCGTCCTCGGACCAGTTGTCGCCGGGCCGGTTGCCGGTGGCCAGGTCGTCGCCGGTCCGGTCGCCCTCGGCCTGGTCGTACTCCGCCCGACTGCCCTCGACCTGACCGCCGTTGGGCCCCTCGGACGCCTCGGACGCCTCGGACGCCTCGGACCAGCTGTTGTCGGCGCGCTCGGCCGAGGAGTGACCGTCCGCGTGCGGACCATTGCCCTGACCGTCCGCATGACGGCCGTCGTCCTGCCCGCCGCCGTCGTCGTACCGACCGATGCCGTACCGGTCGTTGTGACGCTGATCGTCGTGCCGCCGGTCATCGTGGTGCTGGTCGTCGCGGTGCCGGTCATCACGGTGCTGATCGTCGCGGTGCCGGTCGTCGCTGTGTCCTCCGTATCCCCGGCCGTCGTCGGTCCCGGTGCGCCGGTCGCCGCCGGGCGGCGCGGCGCCGGAATCGGTACCGGAACTGCCACCGGGGGCGCCGCGCCGGTCCGGAGTGCCGTTCTGGATCTCGTTGACGCGGGCGGCGGCGCGGGCACCCGCACGGTAGGCGGCGATGGCCCCGGCGCGCGTGGCCCGGGGCCGGGTCGGGTCGGCCCCGGCGGGGACCGGCAGGCCAGGAGCGGGGACGATGGGGGCCGGGAAGCCGGACACCGGGCCGTGGGACCCGGGAGCCGGAATACCCGCGGCGCGGGGTCCGGTGTCACCCGCTTCCTCGTCCCCGTTCCGGTCCTCATGTCCCGGGTAGGCGGGGTCGCGCGCCGGTCCCTGGGCGGAGGCGGGTGCTGTCGGCCCGTCACCGAGGGCCGCCGCGGCCTCGTCCCGTACGAAACCGGCACCGTCCGGCAGCGCGGGCAGCGCGCGCGGACCGGGCAGTTCCGGCAGGGCCGGCCGTTCGTACGGCTCGGCCGCGGGCGATCCGGCACGGTCCCAGGGGTACGCCCCCGTCGCGGGCGATCCGGCGCCCTCCCAGGCGTACGCCCCGGCGCCGGGCAGACCGTACGGACCGGTCCCGTCCGTCTCACGCGCGTCCGGGTCGTCTCCCCCGGACTCGTCCGCGTCCCGTTCCTCCGCACCCGACCCGGCTTCGAGCATGTCGTGGGAACCGGACACGTCGGTCTCGATCCCGAACGCGTCGGCCTCGGTCCCGGGCGGCACATACGGTCCCGCCGGCCCCGACTCGACGGCCGGCGGGGCGAACTCGCCCTCGATCTCGTCGTCGGGCTGCGGCACCGGCACGTACCCGCACAGCGCCTCCTCCGCCGCTCCGGCCGCCAGGCCGGTGAGCACGACGCGGCCGTCATCGCAGATCAGCACCGTCCGGATGGTGATGTTCCGGTGGGTCCAGCCGTGCGCGTGCAGCACCCGGAGCGCCGTCAGCACGTCGGAGCCGATCTCGGCCGCCCGGTACGGGTTGAGGGGGCGCTCCACCAGCAGCGCGGCCAGCGGACGGGCGTCGACCAGTTCGCTCACTATCCAGAGCGAACCCTCCTCCGCGAACACGTCGAAGACCTGGTCGAGGCGCGGATGGTCGGGCACCTGCGCGGCGGCCTGCGCGGCCTCGATCGCGCGCCGGACGGCGGGGTCCTCGGCCCCGCGCACGGCCCGTGACCGGTCCCGCCCCGGCACGGACGGCGGATCGTCCACGTCGAGGACTTCGGCGTCCACGATCTCCGGTAACGGCACCTGCCTGATGCGGACTTCCTGCCCGCTGTATGTGTCGAAGGCCCGGGTCTCGACCAGTTCGTACTCATCGGACGGGGGCAACGGAAGGCGGTAGCGGTCGGCAAGCACCCGACCCGCGTAGTCGTCCACGACGCCTCCCCGGAGCGCGCTGTCCCCCGCATACGATTGACCGTACGAAGTCGTCGGTCACGGTCACTTACTGTGCGCGCGGCCCACTGTCACGGCTGCGCACGGTCTTCGGTCTCTCACGATACGTGGCAAGTCCTGGTCCCGTCGCCGGGTCACCGGAACCTGTTCCGCCCGGCCGGTCGGGCGGCTCGAACCGGCGCCCGGGTCACACGGTCGGTTCGAAGGTCCTGAACGCGGTCTCGCGCAGCGTCCGGCACTCCGCGCCGTCCCACTCGGCCGCCTTGCAGCTGATCATGATCGAGTAGCCGTGCTTGACGTCCACCTTGAACCCCCTGTTCAGGACGTGGACGCGCTGGCCCTTCTGGTCGCGCTTGAACTCCCAGTCGGCCGCCGTCGGATAGCCGTTGTACTTCACCGGGCCGATGCCGAGGTGCTCGTAGCCGTGGCTGGTGGCGGCGACTCCGCCCATGGCGGCCGTCCAGGCCGCGGCGGCGTCGTCCCTCGGGGAGCCGGTGAAGTCGACCTGGACGCGCGGAAAGCCGCCGTCGGCGTTGTAGATGCCGCCGGAGTTCGAACCGGCGATCGCGTTGCGCGTGAAGCCCTTGGGCAGGGCCATCCGGAAGTGGAACCGCTCGTCGGCCACCTGTGCGTACCCGGCGGGCAGCGCGTCCTTCCCACCCGGCGCCCCGCTCTTCGGCGGGTCGGACGGCTTGCCGGACGCCTTGCCCTGGTCGCCCTGCGGGTCGGTGGCCTTGCCGGTGTCGACGCCTGTGGCCTTCGCGCCGTCACCGCCCGCCGTGGCCCCGGCGGATGACGAGGTGTCCTCCTTGGCCGAGCCGTTCTTGTCGCTGTCATCACCGAGGGTGAGTGCGAGCACGGTGCCCAGCACGGCGAGCACGAGGACACCCGCGATGATCAGCAGGGTGCGCCGGGGCACCACGTCCGTGATCGACGCGCGGGGCGGCTGGGAGCCCGTCGAGGCGGCCGGGCGCGCGGACGGCACGGCTGCGAACCCCGAGGTCTTGACCGCGGGGGACGCCGGAGGACCGGCCACCGACGCGGAGGCGACGGCCGGGGAAGCGGCAGCCGTGGAGGCGGGGGCCGAAGAACCGGCGGCCGGCGGGGTGGCGGCCGGGGAAGCGGCGGCGGGACGCGGCGGAACCGTGGGCACCGGGGGCACGGCGGAAGAAGCCGCGGCGGCCTGTGTACCGGCCGCTGCGGCACCCGCGGCGCCCGCACCGGCAGCACCCGCGGCGACCGCGGGCGTCGGCTTCGCGTTGCGCACCGAACGCAGCGCACCGCGCAACCGGTCCCGCGCGCCGTCCCCGGCCTCCCCGCTCTTCGTCCCGGACGCGACGCCCGGCTTCGGCCCGGATGCGGAACCGGACCTGGAACCGGACCGCGTACCCGGCGCGGCCCCGTTCCGCCCACCGGGCTTCGCCGTGTCCCGGTCCTCGCCGCCGACGAGTCCGGGCAACGCCATGAGCTGGGTCGAGTCGGCCGCCGGGGGCTCGGGGAGCTCCGGGGCGTGGATCACGTCGTTGAGCAACGTCCGCGCGCCCGCGTCGTCGAGCCGCTGCTCGGGGTCCCTGGCCAGCAGGCCGTAGATGACCTCCCCCAGCGGGCCCGCGTTCTTCGGCGGGTCCAGCGGTTCGGTCATGACCGCCGTCAGGGTCGCGATCGCCGACCCCTTGTCGTACGGCGGGCAGCCCTCGACGCTCGCGTACAGCAGTCCGCCGAGCGACCAGAGGTCGGCGGGCGGTCCCGGCTTGTGCCCACGGGCCCGCTCCGGGGAGATGTACGAGGGCGCTCCGACGAGCATCCCGGTCGAGGTGACGGACGGGTCTCCCTCGACCTGCGCGATACCGAAGTCGGTCAGCACGACCCGGCCGTCCTCGGAGATCAGTACGTTGGACGGCTTCACGTCGCGGTGCAGGATGCCCTCGCGGTGGGCCGAACGCAGCACGTCGAGGATGGCCAGACCGACCTCGGCCGCCCGCCTCGGCGTCAGCGTGCCGTCCTCTCGGATGGCCTCGGCGAGCGACTTGCCCTCGATGAGTTCCATGACGATCCACGGCCGGTCGTCGTCGTCCACCACGTCGTAGACCGTCACCGCGCCGTTGTTACGGATACGGGCGATGGCCTTCGCCTCGCGCAGGGTGCGCGTGATGAGCCGGCGCTTCTCGTCCTCGTCGATGGCCGAGGGAAACCGGAGTTCCTTGACCGCCACCGTGCGGCCCAGCGTCTCGTCCACCGCGCGCCAGACCGTGCCCATGCCGCCTCTGCCGAGCACCTCCCCGAGCCGGTACCGCCCCGCGAGAAGACGTCCGTCCTTGTCCCGTTGGGGCTCCCGTGCCTGCTCCGCCTCCGACATGCGTCCCCTCTGCGATCAACCCGCCCTGGCAGAGCGTCCATTGTCCCTCACCCTGGTACCGGTCCTGGTGCCGGGGCCTGGGTCCGTCATGATGTGGCCGTAGGAAGGGAATTCCCCGCCATGCGAACGTTCAGGGCGCTGTACGCCACCCTGCCGGTGTTCACGGTGACCGTTCTGCTGGGGCTCCTCGGTCCCGTCCGTTCCCTCGGTTCCGGAACGGCGAACCTGCCCAGCGAACCACACCTCTCCCCCGCAGCTTCCTACCTTTCCCGCCTCGCCGTCCAGGGCGGCGCCCCGGAAGCGGCGATGCTCACTCACCGCGACTCCCCCGTTCCGCACGACGACTACCGGTCGACGGGTCCCGGCATCGCCCGTGACGACCACTTCCGGGCGGGCAGCGCGACCAAGACGTTCGTGGCCACGGTGGTCCTCCAACTCGTGTGCGAGGGACGGCTTCAGCTGTCGGAGAGCGTCGACCGGTATCTGCCGGGCCTGGTACGCGGGAACGGCAACGACGGGCGTCGGATCACCCTGCGTTCCCTGCTCACGCACACCAGTGGGCTGTACGACTACACCGCCGACACGTCCGCCCGCCCGCTCTCCCCCGGGGCCGCTGTCCGGGCCGCCCTGTCGCACCGGCCTGCCTCCTCCCCGGGTTCCTACGCCTACTCGAACACCAACTACGTCCTGCTGGGCCTGGTCGTCCGCCGGGTCACCGGCCACGACTACGCCACCGAGATCCGCCGACGGGTCCTCATCCCCCTCCGTCTCACCGGCACTTCCTTCCCCGGCGCCCGCACCGGCCTGCCCGAGCCGCACGGCCGTGGCTACTCCCGCGATCCGGCCGACGGAACACTGCGCGACGTCACCGCCTTCGATCCACGCCCGGCGGGCGCGGCGGGCGAACTGATCTCCACGCTCACCGACCTCAGCCGCTTCTACGCCGCGCTCCTCGGCGGCCGGCTCCTGCCGCCCGGCATGCTCGCCACCCTTCTGGACACCGCCCCCACCCACGGGGTGTACGCGATGGGCATCTACCCGCAGAGACTGTCCTGCGGCGTCACCGTGTGGGGGCACAACGGGCACATCGCGGGCAGTTACGTCCGCACCGCCGCCACCCGTGACGGCCACCACGTCCTGACGTTCCGCGTCAATACGGACACCCTGTCCGACGCCTCCCTGGAACCGGCCCTGCTGACCGCCGAGTTCTGCCCGCCGGAAGAACACCCCGGCCGACAGGCCCGACAGCGCCCGGTCCGACAACACCCGACCCGATGACAGCCAGCCCGACAGCACCCGGCCCGACCCGACCGGAAGCCCCTCGCACCGGGAGCGGCACCGGCGCCGTGACCGGGACGGGCCGGGCCCGCCCGACGGACCTCGCCGCTCACGGCGCCGATCCGTCAGACCGCCCTATCAGGCCGCCCCATCAGATCGGCACGATGTCCGGCGCCCCGAGCCGTGCCGCGTCCGCCGTCAGGTCGTCCGGCTGCCGCTGCGACTCCCTTTCGGCCTCCACCCGCTTGCGGTAGTGCTCGACCTCCCGGTCGATCCGGTCGCGGTCCCAGCCCAGCACGGGCGCCATCAGCTCCGCGCAGTCCTGGGCGCTCCGGGTCCCCCGGTCGAAGGTCTCGATCGATATGCGGGTGCGCCGGGTCAGCACGTCGTCGAGGTGGCGCGCCCCCTCGTGCGAGGCCGCGTAGACGATCTCAGCGCGCAGATAGTCGTCGGCCGCGGGCAGTGGCTCGCCCAGCTTCGGGTCCTTCGTGATCAGGTCCAGGAGTTCTTCGGTCATCGAGCCGTACCTGTTGAGGAGATGCTCCACCCGGGCGACATGTATCCCGGTACGGGCCGCCGTCCTGGCCCGCGCGTTCCACAGCGCCCGGTACCCCTCGGCGCCCAGCAGCGGGACGTCCTCCGTGACACAGTCCGCCACCCGCTGGTCCAGCCCGTGCACCGCCTCGTCCACCGCGTCCTTCGCCATCACGCGGTACGTCGTGTACTTGCCGCCCGCGACGACCACGAGCCCGGGCGCCGGGTGCGCCACGGTGTGTTCGCGCGACAGCTTGCTGGTCGCGTCCGACTCACCGGCCAGCAGCGGCCGCAGGCCGGCGTAGACGCCCTGGACGTCGTCCCTGCTCAGCGGGGTGGTCAGCACGGAGTTGACGTGTTCGAGGAGGTAGTCGATGTCGGCGCTGGACGCCGCCGGGTGCGCCTTGTCGAGGTCCCAGTCGGTGTCCGTGGTGCCGATGATCCAGTGCCGGCCCCAGGGGATCACGAACAGCACGGACTTCTCGGTCCGGAGAATCAACCCGGTCGAGGAGTGAATCCGGTCCTTCGGTACGACCAGATGGATGCCCTTGGACGCCCGGACGTGGAACTGTCCGCGTTCACCGATCAGCGCCTGGGTGTCGTCGGTCCACACCCCGGTGGCGTTGACCACCTGTTTGGCCCTGATCTCGTACGTACCGCCGGTGTCGACGTCCTCCACCCGCGCCCCGACGACCCGCTCGCCCTCGCGCAGGAAGCCGGTCACCCGGGCGTTGTTCGCGGTATGCGCCCCGTACCCCGCGGCCGTGCGCACCAGGGTGGTCACATAGCGGGCGTCGTCCATCTGCGCGTCGTAGTACTGCAAGGCACCGACCAGCGCGTCCTTCTTCAGGGCGGGCGCCACCCGCAGCGCCCTGCGGCGGGAGAGGTGCCGGTGCACGGGCAGCCCGCGGCCGTGCCCGGACGACACCGACATCGCGTCGTACAGCGCGACGCCCGATCCCGCGTACAGCCGCTCCCAGCCCTTGTGCTGCAACGGGTACAGGAACGGCACGGGCTTCACCAGATGCGGCGCCAGCCGTTCGAGCAGCAGCCCGCGTTCCTTCAGCGCCTCCCTGACCAGCGAGAAGTCGAGCATTTCGAGATAGCGCAGCCCGCCGTGGATCAGCTTGCTCGACCGGCTCGACGTGCCGGACGCCCAGTCGCGCGCCTCGACCAGACCGGTGGAGAGCCCTCTGGTCACCGCGTCCAGCGCGGTCCCGGCGCCGACCACGCCCGCCCCTACGACGAGCACGTCCAGCTCCCGCTCGGCCATGGCGGCCAGCGCTTCGGCCCGCTCGGCGGGTCCCAGTGTCGCTGTCCTCACTGCTGCCTCCCGGTAGATCGGCGTGGTGGTCCGGCTCGGCCGCCCGACCCGGACCCGGGGACCGGCGGAAGGCCGGATTCCCATGGGTCCACCACTCGATTCTGTCCGCGCTCGCCGACTTCAGCCACCGCCTGTGGACAACACCGGGACGACCGGGCCGCGTAATGCCACAAATCGGTCATATTTAAGCCTAGTCTGACATTGCGCTGTCCACAGCAGTTGCGCTTTCCGACCGGCTCGCTTATGGGAAGGACGGCCTCCGACATGCCCGCAGACCTCGCCGTCATCGGACTCGGCCACCTCGGTCTCCCCCTCGCCCAGGCCGCCGTGGCCGCCGGCGTCCCCACCGTCGGTTACGACACCGACCCCCGGCCGCTAGCCGAACTCTCCGCGGGCCGCACCCCCGTCGAAGGCTCCCTCACCGCCTCCGAGGTCCGCCGCATGCTCTCCGGGGGATTCCGGCCCACCACCGACCCCGCCGATCTCGGCCGGGTCCGCACGGCGGTGATCTGCGCCCCCACCCCCCTCGGCGTCGACCGCACCCTCGACCTCACCGCCGTCGGCGACGCGGCCCGCGCCCTCGCCGCCCGACTGCGCCCGCACACCACCGTCCTGCTGGAGTCAGCGGTGCAGCCGGGCACCACCGAGACCTTCGTGCGCCCCCTCCTCGAAGAGGGCTCCGGACTGCGCGCCGGACGCGACTTCCACCTCGCGTACTCCCCCAGCCGCCTCGACCCCGGCAACCGCACCCACCTCTACGCCAACACCCCCAAGGTCATCGGCGGTCTCACCCCCGCCTGCACCGAGTCCGCCGCCGCGTTCTACGGCCGCCTCACCGACAAGGTCGTACGGGCCCGCGGCCCCCGCGAGGCCGAGATGACGAAGGTCCTGGAGACCAACTTCCGGCACGTCAACATCGCCCTCGTCAACGAGATGGCGGTGCTCTGCCACGACCTCGGCGTCGATCTGTGGGACGTCATCCGGTGCGCCGAGACGAAACCGTTCGGCTTCCAGCCCTTCCGTCCGGGCCCCGGCGTCGGCGGCCACGGCGTCCCGGTGGACCCCGGCTACCTCCCGTACCACAGCCGCACCCCGGGCCACCCGCTGCGGATGGTCTCGCTGGCACAGGAGATCAACGACCGGATGCCGCAGTACGTGATCCAGCGCTGCGCCACTCTCCTCAACGAGCACGGCAAATCCGTCCGGAGCGCCCGCGTCCTCCTGCTCGGCGTCAGCTACAAACCCGACCTCGCCGATCAGGAGGCCGCCCCCGCGCGGGAGATCGCCACCCGGCTGATGGACATGGGCGCCCAGATCGGCTACCACGACCCGCACGTCCTGGACTGGCGGGTACGCGAACTGCCGGTCCCGCGCGCCGATTCGCTGTACGAGGCGGCGGCGAACGCGGATCTGACGATCCTGCTCCAGCACCACCGCACGTACGACCTCCAGGGCCTCGCGGTGAAGGCGCAGCTCCTCCTGGACACCCGGGGCGCGACCCCGGCGGGGGCCGCGCACCGGCTGTGACGAGTGGTCCCCGCACCGTGCCGTGACCGGGTTGTGGCCAGGATTCCGGTGGGACATGTCAGACCGGACTGTTAGCCTGCGGCGTCACTTCTCGCACAGCCGTGCGCATTCGACCCAGGGGGAAACCACCATGAGCCAGCCCGTGCCGCCGCCGAACCAGCCCCAGCCGCAGGAGTCCTACGGCGCCCCGACCGGCAACCCGTTCGCGGCCCAGCAGGGGCAGCCCGGTCAGCCCGGCGTGCCCGGTCAGCCCGGCCAGTTCGGCGGGCCCGTGCCGTTCGCGCCCGCCCCCGCGCCGGCCCGCGACAACATCGCGCTCGGCCTGGTGACCGCCCTCGTCGCGGCGGTCGTCGGCGCGATCCTCTACGGCGTCATCGGCGGCGCCATCGAGCGGGAGATCGGTTACCTCGCCATCGGCGTCGGCTTCCTCGTCGGTTTCGCGTCCGCCAAGGTCGGCGGCCCCAAGCCGGTCCTGCCCGTCGTCGGCGCCGTCCTGTCGCTGGGCGCCGTCTACCTCGGCCAGCTGATCGCCATCTCGATGGTCGTGTCGGACAAGCTGAGCGTCTCCTTCACGGACATCTTCTTCGACAGGTTCAGCGCCGTCACCGACGCCTGGAGCGAGTCGGCGGACGTCAAGACGTACATCTTCCTGGTCCTGGGCGCGGCCGCCGCCTTCGCCGGAGCCAAGAAGGCCGCGTAGCACCGCTCAGCCGCTGTCCCGGCCCGCGCCCCACGGGGAAATGAGGGCGCGACGGGAGCGGGAGCGCACGACGGGAGGGCCAGGACCGTTCCCCGGTCCTGGCACTCCCGTCGTGTCACGGCGTGACTCAGCGGCTGTGCTGCGAGTCCCCCACCGTGACCTCGACCCGCTGGAACTCCTTGAGGTCGCTGTAGCCCGTCGTCGCCATCGCCCGGCGCAGCGCGCCGAAGATGTTCATCGAGCCGTCGGGGGTGTGCGAGGGGCCCGTCAGGACCTCCTCCGTCGTGCCGACCCCGCCCAGGTCCACCAGCTTGCCACGCGGCAGCTCCTCGTGGACGGCCTCCATGCCCCAGTGCCGGCCGCGGCCCGGCGCGTCCGTGGCGCGGGCCAGCGGGGAGCCCATCATGACGGCGTCCGCACCACAGGCGATGGCCTTGGGCAGGTCGCCGGACCAGCCGACCCCGCCGTCCGCGATGACGTGGACGTACCGGCCACCGGACTCGTCCATGTAGTCGCGGCGGGCCCCGGCCACATCGGCGACCGCGGTCGCCATCGGGACCTGGATGCCCATCACGTTGCGCGTGGTGTGCGCGGCGCCGCCGCCGAAGCCGACGAGGACACCGGCCGCGCCCGTGCGCATCAGGTGCAGGGCGGCGGTGTAGGTGGCGCAGCCGCCCACGATCACCGGGACGTCCAGCTCGTAGATGAACTGCTTGAGGTTCAGCGGCTCGGCCGCGCCCGAGACGTGCTCGGCGGAGACCGTCGTACCCCGGATGACGAAGATGTCCACACCCGCGTCGACGACGGCCTTGGAGAACTCCGCGGTGCGCTGCGGGGAGAGCGCGGCGGCGGTGACGACTCCGGAGTCGCGCACCTCCTTGATGCGCTGCCCGATCAGCTCCTCCCGGATCGGCGCGGCGTAGATCTCCTGGAGGCGACGGGTCGCCTTCTCGGCGGGCATCTCCGCGATCTCGTCGAGCAGCGGCTGCGGGTCGGTGTGCCGGGTCCAGAGACCTTCGAGGTTGAGGACGCCGAGACCGCCCAGCTCACCGATGCGGATCGCGGTCCGCGGGGAGACCACCGAGTCCATGGGGGCGGCCAGGAACGGCAGCTCGAAGCGGTAGGCATCGATCTGCCAGGCGATCGAGACCTCCTTCGGGTCGCGGGTGCGACGGCTCGGCACGACGGCGATGTCGTCGAATGCGTACGCCCTGCGGCCGCGCTTGCCGCGCCCGATCTCGATCTCAGTCACGATGGTGTGGCCTTTCAGTTTCCCTCGGCGCTGCTGTCTGCCGAGTCCAGTATCCCCGACACACGTGCGAGGGGCGGCCCCGGGAATCCCGGGGCCGCCCCTCGCACGACGGGTGCGGTTACTTCCTGCTGTAGTTCGGCGCCTCGACGGTCATCTGGATGTCGTGCGGGTGGCTCTCCTTGAGTCCCGCCGACGTGATCCGTACGAACCGTCCGTTGTCCTGGAGCTCCGGCACGGTCCGGCCGCCGACGTAGAACATCGACTGGCGCAGTCCGCCGGTGAGCTGGTGGACCACCTGGGAGAGCGGGCCGCGGTACGGGACCTGGCCCTCGATGCCCTCGGGCACCAGCTTCTCGTCGGAGGCGACGCCCTCCTGGAAGTACCGGTCCTTGGAGAACGACTTGCGGTCGCCGCGGCTCTGCATCGCGCCCAGCGAACCCATGCCGCGGTACGACTTGAACTGCTTGCCGTTGATGAACTGGAGCTCGCCCGGGGACTCCTCACAGCCCGCGAGCAGCGAGCCGAGCATCACGGCGTCCGCGCCGGCCACCAGGGCCTTGGCGATGTCACCGGAGTACTGGAGGCCGCCGTCGCCGATGACCGGGACCCCGGCCGCCTTCGCGGCGAGCGCGGCCTCGTAGATGGCGGTGACCTGGGGGACGCCGATACCGGCGACCACCCGGGTCGTACAGATGGAGCCGGGTCCGACGCCGACCTTGACGGCGTCGGCGCCCGAGTCGATCAGCATCTGGGCGCCGTCGCGGGTGGCGATGTTGCCGCCGATGACGTCGATGCCCGAGGTGTTCGACTTGACCTTGGCGACCATGTCGCCGACCAGCCGCGAGTGGCCATGGGCGGTGTCGACGACGATGAAGTCGACGCCCGCCTCGACGAGCGCCTGCGCCCGCTCGAAGGCGTCGCCCGCGACGCCGACGGCGGCGCCGACCAGGAGCCGGCCTTCCTTGTCCTTGGCCGCGTGCGGGTACTTCTCCGCCTTGACGAAGTCCTTGACGGTGATGAGGCCCTTGAGCACCCCGGCGTCGTCGACGAGGGGCAGCTTCTCGATCTTGTGGCGGCGCAGCAGCTCCATGGCGTCCACGCCGGAGATGCCGACCTTGCCGGTGACCAGCGGCATCGGGGTCATGACCTCACGCACCTGGCGCGTGCGGTCCGACTCGAAGGCCATGTCGCGGTTGGTGACGATGCCGAGCAGCCTGCCGCCCTGGTCGGTGACCGGGACGCCGCTGATGCGGAACTTGGCGCACAGCTCGTCGGCGTCGCGCAGCGTCGCGTCCGGGTGCACCGTGATCGGGTCGGTGACCATGCCGGACTCGGAGCGCTTCACCAGGTCGACCTGGTTGGCCTGGTCGGCGATGGAGAGGTTGCGGTGCAGCACGCCCGCGCCGCCCTGCCGGGCCATGGCGATCGCCATGCGCGACTCGGTTACCTTGTCCATCGCCGCGGAGAGCAGCGGGATGTTCACCCGTACGTTCTTGGAGATGCGCGAAGAGGTGTCGATCTGGTCGGGCGCCATGTCGGACGCGCCTGGCAGCAGCAGCACGTCGTCGTATGTCAGCCCGAGCGTCGCGAATTTCTCGGGCACTCCGTCGACGTTTGCAGTCATGACACCTTCCCCAAATGGCCTTGATCGGTGCGGACGTCCATGCTAACGGCCTTCGGGAGCGTCTCATTCCACGGGCAGGGTCAGCCGGAGGTTCTGTAGCTTCGTACGGATCGCGCGCACGGCCCGGCCGGGCCGTGCTCCTGACGTGGTTTCTACTGCTCGGCGAGGGCGCGGAGTCTGCTGAGCGCCCGGTGCTGGGCGACCCGGACCGCGCCGGGCGACATCCCGAGCATCTGTCCGGTCTCCTCGGCGGTCAGCCCGACCGCGACCCGCAGGACCAGCAGCTCGCGCTGGTTCTCCGGGAGGTTGGCGAGGAGCTTCTTGGCCCAGGCCGCGTCGCTGCTGAGCAGCGCGCGCTCCTCCGGGCCGAGCGAGTCGTCCGGCCGTTCCGGCATCTCGTCGGAGGGTACGGCCGTGGACCCCGGATGCCGCATGGCGGCCCGTTGGAGGTCGGCGACCTTGTGTCCGGCGATGGCGAAGACGAACGCCTCGAAGGGCCTGCCGGTGTCCTTGTACCGGGGCAGCGCCATCAGCACCGCGACGCAGACTTCCTGCGCCAGGTCCTCCACGAAGTGACGGGCGTCACCCGGCAGCCGGTTCAGTCGGGACCTGCAGTAGCGCAGGGCCAGAGGGTGGACGTGCGCGAGCAGATCGTGGGTCGCCTGCGCGTCGCCGTCGACGGCGCGGTGCACCAGGCCACCGATCACCGTCGTCTCGTCGTCACGCATCGGACCATGGTGCCTCGGCGCCGGCTCATCCGCGGCACCGCGTCCGTAGTTGTGCACCGAAGCGTTATGAGCGGGTGCGCCGGGTGTCATGTCCTGCGCCCTCCCCTTCCGCTCGACCGAATCGTTCCCAGGGAACTCCACATGTCAAGGATGCGGCATCCCCCGCGAAGCGTCACACCTCGCTGGTCCGGATGCCCGGGGACGGCGTTCGGCGCCTCACTCCGCCCGGTCGCCCGCCCCGTCCGCAGGGGGGCGGACGGGGGCTCGGTCCACCACCGGACGCCACCCTCGGGGGGCAGGGCGCGCAGGTCGTGCCGTCACCCTGACGGCACGGTCTAACGCACCAGCCCCCAGCGGAAGCCGAGCGCCACGGCGTGCGCCCGGTCCGAGGCGCCGAGCTTCTTGAACAGCCGCCTGGCGTGGGTCTTCACCGTGTCCTCGGAGAGGAACAGCTCGCGCCCGATCTCCGCGTTGGAGCGGCCGTGGCTCATCCCTTCGAGCACCTGGATCTCCCGCGCGGTGAGGGTGGGGGCCGCCCCCATCTCGGCGGACCGGAGCCGGCGCGGGGCGAGCCGCCAGGTCGGGTCGGCCAGTGCCTGGGTGACGGTCGCCCGCAGTTCGGCGCGGGAGGCGTCCTTGTGCAGATATCCGCGGGCCCCGGCGGCGACCGCGAGCGCGACCCCGTCCAGGTCCTCGGCGACGGTCAGCATGATGATCCGGGCACCGGGATCGGCGGAGAGCAGCCGCCGGACTGTCTCGACCCCCCCGAGGCCGGGCATGCGTACGTCCATGAGAATCAGATCCGAGCGGTCGGCACCCCAGCGGCGGAGGACTTCCTCGCCGTTGGCCGCCGTCGTCACGCGCTCGACACCGGGCACGGTCGCTACCGCGCGGCGGAGCGCCTCTCGGGCAAGCGGGGAGTCGTCGCAGACGAGGACGGATGTCATGACCGCCCTCCGCAGCTGATGTGCGTCACCTTGAGCCTCCAGGCTGTGTACAAGTCGTCACCTGTGCGGTTGACACTCTCGGACATCTGCCCGAGGGCTTTTTCCACCAACCGCCTCCGCACTCTCAACGACGGTCACTCGAAAGAGTTACGGGTAGGTCCGCCGGGTTCGGCACTCTACGTGAGGGACCGCCTACGGAGGAGAGTGGCGCGGATCATCCAATCGTCAACAGAACCTTCCCAAGGAAATTTACCCCATTTGGCGGGTTTTCTTTCCTTTCTGTAGTGTCTGAGGCTAAATTCGCAAACAGTCATATTTACATCTACTTACACCGTAGTTGTACGGTCATGGCGAGGCTCAAAGGACGGCCTGCGGGCCGTCTCCGACTCAGCACGGTTTCGAGGGGACTAGCAATGGCAGACTTTTCCCGCCTTCCCGGACCCAACGCCGACCTGTGGGACTGGCAGCTGCTCGCCGCCTGCCGAGGGGTCGACAGCTCACTCTTCTTCCACCCCGAGGGTGAACGCGGCGCCGCGCGCAGCGCGCGCGAGAACTCGGCGAAAGAGGTCTGTATGCGGTGCCCCGTACGCGCCGAGTGCGCGGCGCACGCGCTCGCCGTGCGGGAGCCCTACGGCGTGTGGGGCGGCCTGACCGAGGACGAACGCGAGGAGCTGATGGGCCGGGCCCGCAACCGGGCGATCGCGGCCTCGGCGCCTTCCGGGGTGGCCGTCGCGTCGGGTCACGGCTGACCCGTACGCCTCACAGGCAACCGAAGAAACGTTCCTGCGGGATCTGTCGCGAACCGTTCTTCCTCCGGGGCTGCAGGGACCGCCACAACCCGTTCCTGCGGGTTCCGGTGGCCCGGCCGGCTCACGTACGCCATGCCGCGCCTCCGCCCGGCCGCGCCCGCCCCACGTGAAGTAACGGGGATGAGGGCCGAAGGACGATCCATCGCGCCCCGGCCGCGCCCTGCCCGGCCCACTTCGCGAAGCACGAGAAGCGAAGTACGGGATACGGGGCGAAGGACGAGGGCCGATGCGCCGCGTATCCCTGTCCGGGAGCAGCGGGCCCCGGACCGCCCACACGTCCGCCTCCTCGCCGTCGGCGTCAGCGCGCGGCGGCCTTCTCCAGCCGGTCCAGTGTGGCGGCCACCGCCGGGACCCGGGCCAGGTCCGGGAGGGTGAGCGCGACGATCTCCCGCTCGATGGCCGGTTCCACCATGACCGTGCGCACCCCCTTGGGGCGTACGGACTCGATCGCCAGCTCCGGGAGCACGGCCACCCCGAGGCCCGCCCCCACCAGGCCGGCCACCGCCGGGTAGTCGTCGGTCGCGAAGTCGATGCGGGGCTCGAACCCGGACTCCTCGCAGACCTCGACGAGCTGCCGGCGGCAGCGCGGACAGCCCGCGATCCAGGATTCCTGTGCCAGTTCGGCGATGCCGACGGTGCCCGTGTCCGCCAGCCGGTGATCTTCCGGGACCAGGCCGATCAACCGGTCGGTGAGCAGCGGACGGACGACCAGGTCGTCCCATTCGGTGCCCGTGGAGCCGTACCGGAACGCCAGCGCGATGTCGCAGTCGCCGTCGCGCAGCATCTCGACCGAGCGCGGCGGTTCGGCCTCGACGAGGGAGACCCGGGTGCCGGGGTGGTCGGCGCGCAGGGCGGCGAGGGCGCCGGGGACCAGGGTGGAACTGCCGCTGGGGAAGGAGACGAGCCGCACCCGTCCGGCCCGCAGCCCGGCGATCGCGGCGACCTCCTCCTCGGCGGCGGTGAGCCCGGCGAGGATGCCCGACGCGTGCCGCACCAGGGCCTCACCCGCCTGGGTGAGCCGCATCTCGCGGCCCGTTCGGATCAGCAGCGCGGTGCCGGCGGACGCCTCCAGGGCCTTCATCTGCTGGCTGACGGCAGGCTGCGTACAGCCCAGCTCGCGCGCGGCGGCCGAGAAGGAACCTGAGGTCGACACCGCGCGCAGAACGCGGAGATGACGGGCTTCGATCACCCTTTGAACATAAGCGATGCTTGGGGCGGACGCGAATTTCCGATGAGCAACTTTGAGCCATGGCTCGATAACGTACGGTCATGACGCTCATGAAGGTGCTGACCGTGAACGTGGGCCGCGCACAGGCGGTCGGCCACACCAACGCCCCCGGCGGTCGCACCGGGATCGACAAACGCCCGGCCGACGGGCCCGT
Source organism: Streptomyces sp. AM 4-1-1 (assembly GCF_029167625.1). NCBI lineage: Bacteria > Bacillati > Actinomycetota > Actinomycetes > Kitasatosporales > Streptomycetaceae > Streptomyces > Streptomyces sp. AM 4-1-1. Next base: position 4,695,697 of record NZ_CP119145.1, on the reverse strand, counting down.
ACGGGTGGCCGAACCGGGCCCCGAGGGCGTCGGAGGCAGCGGACTGGCCGGGGACGCGGTGTGCGACCTGCGCTTCCACGGCGGCACCCACCAGGCGGTGTACGCCTTCGCCCGCGAAGAACTCGACTTCTGGGAAAGGGAGTTGGGTCGTCCGCTGGCGAACGGCACGTTCGGCGAGAATCTGACCACGAGCGGTCTGGACGTCAGCGGGGCGAGGATCGGCGAGCGCTGGCGGATCGGCCGGGACCTGGTCCTGGAGGTGACCTCCGGCCGCATTCCATGCCGCACGTTCGCGGGTCATCTGGACGAGCCGGGCTGGATGAAGCGGTTCACCGGAAGGGCCGCGCCCGGAGCGTACCTCCGGGTCGTCACGCCGGGCGAGATCCGGGCCGGGGACCCGATCGAGGTCGTGCGGAGGCCGGAGCACGAGGTGACGGTGGCGCTCCAGTTCCGGGCGGTGACGACGGAGCGCGCACTGCTGCCGCGCCTCCTGGCGGCCGAGGAGGCACTGCACCCCGTGCCGCTGCGCAAGGCCCGCGAGTATGTGGCGGGGCCGGCGACGGCCGGGTGGGAGCGGGTCGGATTCGGGCACTAACGTGCCGCGTATGACGACTGCACTGATCACGGGCGCGACCGCGGGCATCGGCGCCGCCTTCGCACGGCGGCTCGCGGCCGACGGACACAATCTGGTGCTGGTGGCGCGCGACACCGAACGGCTCCGGGACCAGGCCACCGAACTGCACGACCGGCACGGCATCGAGGCCGAGGTGCTGACCGCGGACCTCTCCCGGGAGGACGGGACGGCCTCGGTGGAGGCGCGGTTGTCGGACCGTCGGCAGCCGGTCGACCTGCTGGTGAACAACGCGGGTTTCGGCAACAAGGGCCGCTTCCTGGACGTACCGATGGCCGATGAGCTGACGATGCTGAAGGTGCACTGCGAGGCGGTGCTGCGGCTGACCTCGGCCGCCGCGGAGGGGATGAGGGAACGCGGGCGCGGCGGGGTGGTCAATGTGGCCTCGGTCGCGGCGTTCCTGCCACGGGGCACGTACGGGGCGTCCAAGGCGTGGGTGGTGCAGTTCACCCAGGGCGTGGCGAAGGACCTGGCCGGGTCGGGGGTGCGGCTGATGGCGCTGTGCCCAGGTTTCGTCCGGACGGAGTTCCACGAGCGGGCCGGGATGGGTACGGACAACATCCCGGACTGGATGTGGCTCGACGCGGACAAGCTGGTCGCGGCTGCGCTGACGGATCTGGCCCGCGGCCGGACGGTGTCGATCCCGGACGCGCGGTACAAGGTCCTCATGGGGCTGGCGAAGGTGGCGCCCCGCGGGGTGCTCGGCGGTGTGACGTCGAGGACGGGCCGCAAGTACGGCCCCCGGTGAGCCGTGGGTACGGCCCTCGGCGACATGTGGTCCGTGGGTACGGGCGGTACACGAGCCCGCCCCGGACCGGGGAGCGGCGGGAAACGGCCGAGGCCCGGCACCCCCTCCGACGAGGGGGTGCCGGGCCTCGGCCGTCGGCCGTCCCGCCGGGTCCGGGGCGGCGGGCTCGCGTGCCCCGGACCCGGCGGAAGACCGGACCGTGCTAGTGCGAGTGCCCGTGGCCGTGGCCGCCGGCGTCGGCCTCTTCCTCGGCCGGCTTCTCGACGACCAGGGTCTCGGTCGTGAGCAGCAGCGACGCGATGGACGCGGCGTTCTCCAGGGCGGAACGGGTGACCTTGACCGGGTCGATGACGCCGGCCTTGACCAGGTCGCCGTACTCGCCGGTCGCGGCGTTGAAGCCCTGGCCCTTGTCGAGCTCGGCGACCTTCGAGGTGATGACGTAACCCTCAAGGCCGGCGTTCTCGGCGATCCAGCGCAGCGGCTCGACGGCGGCGCGGCGCACGACCGCGACACCGGTGGCCTCGTCGCCGGTCTTGCCGAGGTTGCCCTCCAGGACCTTGACGGCGTGCACCAGAGCGGAGCCACCACCGGAGACGATGCCCTCCTCGACCGCGGCGCGGGTCGCGGAGATGGCGTCCTCCAGACGGTGCTTCTTCTCCTTCAGCTCCACCTCGGTGGCGGCGCCGACCTTGATCACGCACACGCCGCCGGCCAGCTTCGCGAGGCGCTCCTGGAGCTTCTCGCGGTCCCAGTCGGAGTCCGTGGACTCGATCTCGGCCTTGATCTGGTTGACGCGGCCGGTGACGTCGGCGGAGTTGCCGCCGCCGTCGACGATGGTCGTGTCGTCCTTGGAGACCGTGACGCGGCGGGCGGAGCCCAGTACGTCCAGACCGGCCTGGTCGAGCTTGAGGCCGACCTCCTCGGCGATGACGGTCGCGCCCGTGAGGGTGGCGATGTCGCCGAGCATGGCCTTGCGGCGGTCACCGAAGCCGGGGGCCTTCACCGCAACGGCGTTGAAGGTGCCACGGATCTTGTTGACGACCAGGGTCGACAGGGCCTCGCCCTCGACGTCCTCGGCGATGATCAGCAGCGGCTTGGAGCCACCCGCCTGGATGACCTTCTCCAGCAGCGGGAGCAGGTCCTGGATCGAGCCGATCTTGCCCTGGTGGACGAGGATGTACGGGTCGTCGAGGACGGCCTCCATACGCTCCTGGTCGGTCACCATGTACGGGGACAGGTAGCCCTTGTCGAAGGCCATGCCCTCGGTGAAGTCCAGCTCCAGGCCGAAGGTGTTGGACTCCTCGACGGTGATGACACCGTCCTTGCCGACCTTGTCCATCGCCTCGGCGATCAGCTCGCCGACCTGGGTGTCCTGCGCGGAGAGCGCGGCCACGGCGGCGATGTCGGACTTGTCGTCGATCGGGCGGGCGGTCGCGAGGAGTTCCTCGGACACGGCCTTGACGGCGGCGTCGATGCCCTTCTTCAGGGCGGCCGGCGAGGCGCCCGCGGCGACGTTGCGCAGGCCCTCGCGGACGAGCGCCTGGGCCAGCACGGTGGCGGTGGTGGTGCCGTCACCCGCGATGTCGTTGGTCTTGGTCGCCACCTCCTTCACCAGCTGGGCGCCCAGGTTCTCGTACGGGTCGTCGAGCTCGACCTCGCGCGCGATGGTGACACCGTCGTTGGTGATGGTGGGAGCGCCGAACTTCTTGTCGATGACGACGTTGCGGCCCTTGGGGCCGATCGTCACCTTCACCGTGTCGGCAAGCTTGTTGACGCCGCGCTCAAGGGCGCGACGGGCGTCCTCGTCGAACTTCAGAATCTTCGCCATGGGCTGTTTTCTGTCCTCTCAAACGAACTGCGCCCCCGACCACCCGGCTGGATACTTCGCAGGGGGCCAGGGGCGCAGAACAGAAGCAAACGTGGGTGAACTACTTCTCGATGATCGCGAGAACGTCGCGGGCCGAGAGGACGAGGTACTCCTCGCCGTTGTACTTCACCTCGGTGCCGCCGTACTTGCTGTACAGCACGACGTCACCGGTCTTGACGTCGAGCGGCAGACGCTCGCCGTTCTCGAAGCGGCCGGGGCCCACGGCCAGGACGACGCCCTCCTGGGGCTTCTCCTTGGCAGTGTCCGGAATGACCAGGCCGGAGGCCGTGGTCTGCTCGGCGTCGAGCGGCTGGACCACAATGCGGTCCTCGAGCGGCTTGATCGCAACCTTGGAGCTGGCGGTCGACACGATCCGGTCTCCCCCTTCGGAGATCTCACGGGGTTTAACAGTCTTGGGTGGGCGACCAGGGTCGATCCGTCGTCGCGGGTGCCGGACCTGTCCTGTCGCGCAATCCTGCTGGCACTCTCCAGTGGGGAGTGCCAGAAGTGAGACTATGACCGCGGTTAGCACTCGGTCAAGCGGAGTGCCAATTCTCGCGCGTGGCGTCAGTGCCCCCGGTCGGGTGTTCGACCCTGGGTCCGGCTTGCCGTGCGGACCGCCGAGCCGCGTCCGCCCCTGGCCGTCGGCGTCGGCGCGGGCCCCGTGCGGGCTCCCCCCGGCGCGCCGCTCCCGTCTCCGGTACGGCCGTCGCCCCCATGAGGGCAACGCGTGAACCGGCCGGGCCGTTCCGTGCGGTGGTACCGGCACGCCGGGAGCCCCGGCCCGCCCCGGGCCGTCCCGGTCCCGGGACGGCCCGGGTGCGCCTCCTGGGCCGCCCTGCGGGCCAGCCGTTCGATCGGGCCGACCGACTGCGCGCAACCCGCCGTGAGGAGCGCACCGGCCACCAGCAGCCCGGCCAGCAGCCGGTGCGCCCGCCTCATCCGGCGTTCCCCGTGACGGATTCCGTCGTACCGGACGCCCTCGCACCGGCCCCCGTCACGCGGGGCCCTGCCGCACCGGCCCCCCTCGCACCGGATGACCTCGCACCCGATGTCCCCGTGGCGGATCTCATACGTAGTCCTCCAGCTTCGCCACGGCGTAGCCCTTCGCCGTGACGATCTTCATGACCTGCCGGATCAGGTCGGGCATGCTGCCCTTCCACTCGTCGCGCCCGCGGAAGTGGGTGAGGATGATGTCGCCGGGGTGCAGGTCCCGGTCCCACTCCCGGTATTCCATGTGGTCGGGGAACACCTCCTCGGCCCAGAGCGGCACGGCCCTGATCCCGCAGGACTTCGCGATGGTCAGGGTGGCGCGGTTGTAGTTGCCGTAGGGCGGCCGCAGCAGCGTGGGGCGCTTGCCGAACTGCTTCTCGATGATGTCCTGCTGGCCGCAGATCTCACGTTTCTGCGCGGCGTACGAAAGGCCGGGCAGGTAGGGATGGTTGAGGGTGTGGTTGTTGATGGTGACGCCCCGGCGCTGCGCGTCCCGGAAGTAGCCGTAGTTGTCGTTGACCTCGTAGTCGCTGAGGAAGGCGCTGTACGGGATCTGCAACTCCGTCATCATCCGCAGGAGTTCGGGGTCCTTCTCGGCGCCGTCGTCCATCGTCAGGAAGACGATCCGCTCCGTGGTCGGGACGGTGGTGAAGACGGGCGGCAGCGAGGCGTCGTCCTCGACCTCGAAGCCCTTGCGGCTGGTGATGCGGGGCTTCTCCAGGGGCGGGGCGGGGGCGACGAGCGGGGTACCGGCCAGTCCCCACTTCCGGGCCGCCGCGACGCGCGCGGCCTGGGCCCGTTTCATCCTCTCGGCGTACGCGGTGAGGGCGCGGGCGGGGTCCGCCTGCCCGGCCCGGGCGCCGGGACGGGCGGGCGGTGGCTCCACCGCCCGCCCGTCGGCGCCGTTGCTCCCGGCTCCGGCGGCGCATCCGGAGCCCGCCGCGGCGACCAGGAGCGCGGCCAGGACGGAGAGCGCCGGCCGGCGTCGGAGCGTACCCGGCACACGCCGGCCACCCCCCGCACGCCGGCGGGAGCCCGGTCTGTGCCTCTTCATGGCGAATTTATCCTTTTGTCGTACAAGCTGCATGGCGCCGCATCCTGCCAGGGCCGCTCCGTCATTCCGTACCGACACCGCGACCGGGCCCACCCGGTCCCCCGCCTGGCTCACACCGGGGCTGGCCCACAATGGGCCGGGTGAACGCTCTCCCCCCGGCCGGTACGCCCGACGCTCCCGACCCCCTCGCCGCCTTCGCCGCCCTGCGCACCCCCGAGGGGGCGGCGCTCCTGGCCGAGCTGCGGACGCACGACCCCGCCCAGGAGCTGGCCACCGCGACCCGGCTGCGCCGCGCGCACCCGGCCCCGCTCGTCTCCGCGGCGCTGGCCCAGGCGCGGCTGCGGCAGCGGGCGGCGGCGAAGTTCGGCGCCGAGGACGCGTACCGGATGTTCTTCACCCCGAACGGCGTCGAGCAGGCGACCCGCACCTCGGTCGCCGCCCATCGCGCGCGGCGGTTCGCGGAGCAGGGGGTGCGCACGGTGGCGGATCTGTGCTGCGGGATCGGCGGCGACGCGATCGCCCTCGCCCGGGCGGGCATCCGGGTACTGGCCGTGGACCGTGACCCGCTGACCGCCGAGGTGGCACGGGCGAACGCCACCGCACTCGGTCTGGACGGGCTGATCGAGGTGCGGTGCGCCGATGTCACGGAGACCGACACCACCGCGTACGACGCGGTCTTCGTCGACCCGGCCCGGCGCGGCGGGCGCGGCCGGATCTTCGACCCGGAGGCGTACTCGCCGCCGCTGTCCTGGGCGGTCGGCACGGCCCTCGGGGCGCCGCGCGCCGCGCTGAAGATCGCGCCCGGCATCCCGCACGAGGCCATCGCGCCGCAGGCCGAGGCGGAGTGGATCTCGGACGCCGGTGACGTGAAGGAGGCGGTGCTCTGGTTCGGCGAGGGCTTCACACCCGGTTCGTACCGCGCGACCCTGCTCCCGGCACGGGCCGGCCTGTGGGCCGCCGCCCCGCTGCCCGCTCCGCCGGTCGGCCCGGTGGGACGCTATCTGTACGAGCCGGACGGCGCCGTGATCCGGGCCCATCTGGTCGCGGACGTCGTGGAGCGGTGCGGCGGCAGGCTGTTCGACGAGATGATCGCGTACGTCACCAGCGACGAGCCCTACGAGTCCCCGTACGCCACCGGATATCGGATCACCGATCAACTTCCCTTCAACGTGAAGCGGTTGAAGGCCCTGTTGCGGGAGCGCGAGGTGGGCACGCTCACGGTCAAGAAGCGCGGCTCGGCCGTCGAACCGGAGGAGCTGCGCCGCAGGATGAAGCTACGGGGTCCGAATTCGGCCACGGTGTTCCTGACCAGGGTCGCGGACGCGCCGACGATGCTGCTGGGCCACCCGCTGAACGGACCCGGCAGCCTGCCGGTCTGAGGCGGCGGCCGACGGCCGGTGCCCGCGGTCACCGGGTGCGTGCGGGTACGGGCGGGCGGCTACGGGTGAGGGCGGCTACGGGCGCGCGGCGCGCACCGGCTCCGGCGGTCCGTGCGCCGCCCCGGCGGCGGGCCGCCCCGGCGACCGTGCCCGCGAGCGCCGGCCGCACCCGCCCCGGACTACGCCAGGTCCGTCAGCTCGTCCGCGTACACCTGGGAGAGCGGCTGCGGGCCCACGTACTGCTGGCAGTTGCACTGCCCCGACTCGAAGCGGACCGGCTTCTTCTTCTCGTCCCAGGCCGTCGGCACCTCGACCCGCTCATGGCACTTGCCCTGCTTGTCGTGCTTGGCGAGATGGTGCGTGCAGCCGCACACCGGCTCCGGCGGCCGCTGCGCCGCCTCGACGGCCAGCCGCTCCTCCTTGTCCGCCTCCAGCAGCTCAAGCCTGCGCGTGTGCCGGTTGCGCAGGGCGGTACGGACGTTGTCGACCGCCCACCCGAAACCGCCTGTCCAGAACAGGATGAGTACCCACCAGTACCACTCCATGTGCCACCCTCCCCCGTGCGTGGTCCGTTACCCCGCCAGGATAGGCCGGACATCGGCGGGCGGCCCCACGCGGCGTCAGCGGTGGGCGCCGCCCCCGGTGGATATCAGCGGTACGGCCGGCCCGCCGACCAGCACCCGCGCCACCCAACGGCGGTGGGCGAGCGCCCTGACCACGCCTATCAGCCCGGTCAGCCAGGCGATGACCCCGAATCCCATGTCTCGGGCGACCATTCCGTAGGTCTTCTCGCCCGCTTCGGCGCCCGCCGGGACGGTCACGCACAGATACAGCCCGAGCGCGCACAGGGCGTACGAGGACAGCAGCCGGACGAGGCCGACCCGGTGGGCGTGGAAGGCCGTGTCGGCCTCCGGGTCCCGGTCCAACCCACCCCAGTCGTCCAGGAGTTGCCGGACCTCGCGGTCCTCGCGCAGACCGGCCACCACGAAGGCGACCGACGGCACCATGAAGCAGGCGCCGAGCCCGACACAGATCAGCCCGAGGCTGATGGTGATGATGTCGTACGACTCCTCCAGCGAGACGATCGCCGTCCCCACCAGCGACCAGCCGAGCGCGCACAGCGCGGCCGACAGCCACAGCGTCCAGAGCCGCCCCGCCCCCACGTACATTCTGACCAACTCCCGCAGCACGACCGCCCGGTCGGTGAGCAGCGCCTCCCGGTCGGGCCAGGAACGGATGCCCACGGGCGGCGGAGGCGGCGGCAGTGGTCGGCGAGACATGGGCAGAGACTACCGACCGCGCCACCGGCCGCTTTTCCCCTCCCGGACCTTCGCGGCAACCATGGCTCGCATCCGGCGGGCGCCCGGCGGGCGTTCGTGGGGCATTCGGCGCGGACGCGGCCGACGGAGGTGCGGGGGCGGCGCGCGGCCGGGGCAGCGGTCGCCGGACCCGGCCGCCCCGTCCGCGCTCATGCGTCGCGCCCCTTCCTCGCCCGTACGCCGGACTCGCCCGCACGCCAGGCCCATCCGCGGGCCGGGCTCACTCGTGTGCCGGGCGGATGTGCCCCGGGTCGGCGCCTTCGGCGACACCGTTCGGAGCGCCCTCCCGCACGGTCACCGCGTCAGCCACCCGGTCCGGCGCCGCCTCCCCGGCTCCCCGGCGGGTGTCCCGCGCCGGGAGCAGGAGCAGGGCCGCCAGCGCTCCCACCGCCAGCAGGCCGGCGCAGACCCAGAAGGCCGCCGCGTATCCGGACGCCAGGTCCGCCGGGCCGGTGCCGCCGTCCGTGACCTGGGCCGCGACGGTCACCAGGATCGCCAGTCCCAGCGAACCGCCGATCTGGCGGGACGTGTTGAGCAGCCCGGACGCCATGCCCGTCTCGGCGACCGCGACATCGGTCGTGGCCGCGGTGCCGAGCGGTACGAAGCACATGCCGACGCCGACGCTGGCGACCAGCGAGGGGCCGAGCACGGAGTAGAGGAAGCTGCCGTCCGCCCGTGCGGTCGCCGCGAACAGGGCGATGCCCAGCGCGGCCAGCGCGCCGCCCGTCGCCAGCAGCCGCCGGACGCCGAGCACGGCGACCGCACGGGTGGCGAGCAGCGAACCCGCGACGACGCCGACACAGAACGGCAGGAACGCGGCTCCGGTGGCCGTGGGCCCGTAACCGAGTGACTGCTGCATGAACAGCGAGACGAAGTAGAACGACGCGAACTGCCCCGAACTCAGCAGCAGGCAGAAGAGGTTGGCCGCGAACACCGGCCGTCCCCTCAGCAGCCCGAGCCGCAGCAGCGGGGACCGCACGCGCGACTCGACCACGGCGAACGCGATCAGCAGCAGCGCGGCGGCGCCGAGTGTGCCCAGGGTGGCCGCCGAGCCCCACGGGTGGGTGGCGGTCCTCACGAGCCCCAGGACCAGCACGGTCATGCCCGCGGTCACCAGCAGCGCGCCACCTGGATCGAGACGGGCACCGGTCCGCGCGGCCCCGCCCTTCAGGCCGGTCCACCGGGACGCCACCAGCGCGAACACCACGATCGGCACGTTGACCAGCATCACCGCGCGCCAGCCCGCCGCGTCCGTGAGCAGCCCGCCGGCGAGCACCCCGACCGCGCCGCCCGCCGCGCCCGCCATGCCCCACAGTCCCAGGGCGCGGGAGCGCGCGGGTCCGGCCGGGAAGGCGAGAGCGATCAGGGCGAAGGCGACGGGGGCGAGCGCGGCGGCCCCGACCCCCTGGACCGCGCGCGCGGCGATCAGTCCGCCCGGTGTCCGGACGAGGCCGCCCACCAGGCTCGCACCGCCGAACAGGGCGAGGCCCGCCGTCAGGACGCGGCGGCTGCCGATCAGATCGGCGAGCCGCCCGCCGAACATCAGGAGGCCCCCGAAGGTCAGCGCATAGGCGTTCACGACCCAGAGCAGCCCGTCGGGCGTGAAGCCCAGGTCCTGGCGCATGTCCGGCAGCGCGACATTCACCACGGACATGTCCAGCGCCACCAGGAACTGCACGGTGAGGGCCACGGTCAGCAGCCAACGCACTTGCCGCGCTTGATCGTTCACGGCATCCCCTTCCCTTGTCGTCATTCGGTCCAGCACCCGACAAGTGAATACTATACGCGTATAGAAACTAGCCGGACGGTCTCGTCGCAGGAAGGCGGACCGCCTCACCTGGGGGGGAAGGACGGCCTCGTCCGAGGGGAGGGGGAGAGAATGCCCAGGTGTCAGGCACAGAGAAGAAGCGTTCCGTGGGCCGCCCGCGCAGGCTCGACCCGGACGCGATGGTCGCCACCGCGCGGCGCATCATCGAGGAAGAAGGGCTCGGCGCCCTGAGCATGCGACGGGTGGCGAAGGAGCTCGGCAGCACGCCGATGGCGCTCTACCACTACGTACGGGACAAGGACGAGCTGCTGATGCTCACCCTGTCCGGAACCGCCGCCGCCCTCCCGCGCCCCGAGCTGCCGGCCGAGCCGAGGGAGCGGCTGCTCGCCGTGACCCTGCACATGCACGAGGTGCTGGGACAGGTGCCGTGGGTGCTGGACATCCTGGCGCTGGGTGAGCTCACCGACAAGGACGCGCTGTGGATGGTGGAGGAGATCATCGACTCCGCCATGGCCTGCGGTCTCACACCCGGCCGGGCAGTCCGCCTCTACCGGACGATCTGGCACTACGTCTACGGCGACCTGGTCTTCCGCAGATCCGCCGCGCACCGCGCCGAACACCCTCCGCAGAAGCGGTACTTCCCGGAGATGATCACCGAGGAGGACGCCGCCGCGCTGCCCCGGCTGACCGAGATCAAGGACCGGTGGCGCGAGTACGCCGCCGACTACTCGGTGGCGGACGAACTCGACGCGATCATCACCGGTCTGCTGCTCCGGGGGACGGGTGAGCGGTGGTCCCCGGCGCCTTCGGAGCGTCCGGATTCTCCCGTGTCTCCGGAGCGTCCCGAGAAGCCGGAGCCTCCTGTGTCTCCGGAGAAGCCGGTGCCTCCGGAGCAGCCGGTGCCTCCGGAGCAGCCGTAGGGCCGGTGGCCTCCGGCGCGGGCGCACCCAGGGACTCGAAGCGCCAGCGGTGGACCGGCCGGGTGATCAGACCGGCGTCCGGCTCGGGCAGTTCCGGGAGCTCGTCGCCGTACGCCGCCCGCCACCAGGTCAGCACGAGCACCCGGTCCTGCGGGGCCCGCAGGAGTTCGGAGCGCAGCGGCTCGTGGGCCAGCTCAGCGGCCCTGGCCCTGGCCCACTCCAGCAGTTCGGCGCCCCGGCCGGGCACGGCGCGGGCCTCCCACATCAGCGCGACGGTGGTTCCGCTCGCGCCGGGTGGCGCACTCGCGCCGGACGCGCCGTTCATGAGTACAGGTTGTCCTTGCTGATCTCGTGGACGTGATCGTGGCTCGCAGCCCCGGTCCGGGCGTGGCGGTGTCCGTGACCGTGTTCCCCGCCGTGACCGTGCCCCTCACCGTGGTCATGGCCCGGCACGTGCGGCTCGGTCACCGGGAGGGAGGAGTCCGCCGACAGCTCCAGGTCCGACGCCGGCCGGTTCCGCGCCACCATCTCCGCGCCGAGCGCCGCGACCATCGCCCCGTTGTCCGTGCAGAGTCCGGGCCGGGGCACCCGCAGCCGGATACCGGCCCGGTCGCACCGCTCCCGCGCCAGCGCCCGCAGCCGCGAGTTGGCCGCGACCCCGCCGCCGATCATCAAATGGTCGACGCCCTCGTCCTTGCAGGCCCGCACGGCCTTCCGGGTCAGGACGTCGACGACGGCCTCCTGGAAGGACGCCGCCACATCCCGTACCGGCACCTCCTCGCCCGCCGCCCGCTTCGCCTCGATCCAGCGGGCGACGGCCGTCTTCAGTCCGGAGAACGAGAAGTCGTACGCCGGATCGCGCGACCCGCTGAGCCCGCGCGGGAACGCGATGGCCTTCGGGTCGCCCTCCTTCGCGAGCCGGTCGATGACCGGGCCGCCGGGAAAGCCGAGGTTCAGCACCCGGGCGATCTTGTCGAACGCCTCGCCCGCCGCGTCGTCGATGGTGGCGCCCAGCGGCCGTACGTCGGCCGTGATGTCCGGCGCGAGCAGCAGCGACGAGTGGCCGCCGCTGACCAGCAGGGCCATCGTCGGTTCGGGCAGCGGGCCGTGCTCCAGCTGGTCGACGCAGATGTGCGAGGCCAGGTGGTTGACCCCGTAGAGCGGCTTGTTCAGCGCGTACGCGTACGCCTTCGCCGCCGAGACACCGACGAGCAGCGCGCCCGCCAGCCCGGGGCCCGCCGTGACGGCGATGCCGTCGAGGTCGCGGGCGCTGATCCCGGCGTCCTTCAGGGCGCGCTCGATGGTGGGAACCATCGCCTCCAGATGGGCCCGGGAGGCGATCTCCGGCACCACCCCGCCGAAGCGGGCGTGCGTGTCGACGCTGGACGCCACGGCGTCCGCGAGCAGCGTCGTGCCCCGGACGATGCCCACGCCGGTCTCGTCGCAGGAGGTCTCGATGCCGAGTACGAGCGGTTCGTCAGCCATCAGTCAGTCTCTGTTCCTTGTACGGTCAGCCGCATGACGAGCGCGTCGACGTTGCCCGGCTGGTAGTAGCCGCGGCGGAAGCCGATGGGTTCGAAGCCGAAGCGTTCGTAGAGCTTCTGCGCGCGGGTGTTGTCGACGCGGACTTCGAGCAGCACTTCGGCGCACTCGAAGGCCGTGGCGTGTTTCAGCAGATCGGTGAGCAGTTCCGCGCCCAGGCCGCTGCCCCGGTGGGCGCGGGTGACGCCGATCGTCTGCACGTCGGCGAGGTCCCCGGCCGCCGCGAGACCGGCGTAGCCGACGATGCGGCCGGTGGCGGGTTCCTCGGCGACGACATAGCGGCGGGTGGCGTGCGGGCCGCGCGCGTGCGCCAGCTCCGACCAGAACATCCCGGCCGACCAGGCGTCCTCCGGGAACAGCTCGGCCTCCAGCTCCAGCACCGCGTCGATGTCCCACCAGCGCATCTCGCGCAGCACGGCGGACCTCTTCGCGTCCCCGGCGCCGCCCGCGCCGCGCTCGCTGTCCGGCTTCGGCACGGCTGTCACTTCGGGGTGACCACCTTGTAGTTCTTCGGGACCTGCGCGTCGGGCCTGCGGAGGTAGAGCGGCGTCGGCGGCAGGAAGTCCGCGCCCGCCGCGAGGCGCTCGGCGGCGAGGGAGGCGAGCGCGGCGGCCGACACGTACTCGGGTCCCCGCGCGTCCGGGAACGCCTCGGGGTACAGCGCCGCCCCCGCCCCGACGACCGGCAGTCCGGCCAGCCGTTCGGCGATCTCGGCGGGCCGGTCGACGGCGGGTTCCCCGACGCGGGTACGGGAGTCCTCGTACCGCGCCCAGTAGACCTCCTTGCGGCGCGCGTCCGTCGCGACGGCGAACGGGCCGTCCAGACCGGCCGCGTACGCGAGACCGTCCAGCGTGCACAGCCCGTGCACGGGGACGCCCAGCACGGAGCCGAAGGTGGCGGCCGTCACCAGACCGACACGGAGACCGGTGTACGGACCGGGGCCGACGCCCACGACCACGTCCGTCACCGCGTCGAGTTCCAGTCCGGCGTCGGCGAGGACCCGGTCGACAGCGGGCAGCAGCAGCTCCCCATGCCTTCGGGCATCGACCTGGGCGGATTCGGCGACGACGGATGTCCCGTCGTGCAGGGCGACGGTGACGGCGGGGGTGGCGGTATCCACGGCGAGCAAGAGCACACAAACAGCCTACGGCTCCGCCGACGGGGGCATGCTCCGCCCACCGAGGCACGGCGTCCCGTGCGGCGGTGCCTCTGCTGCTACCGTCACCGGGTATGCGGAGTACGACGTAAACGCTTGTAGGACCGGCGGTTACGTCGCTTGTACGACAGACGCCATCGCCTGCGTACCGGCGTGACGGCGCCCGGCACGTCCGCGTGCCGCACGTCGCCCCAGGACATTCTCCGTACACCGCTCGCACGCAACATGACAACGAAGGACGAAAGGGGCACGCACGGTGGCAAGGGGAAGCTCGGGAATCGTGGCCGGGCTCACCGCGGCGGCGGTCGCCGCGGTCTGCTTCCTCGCCTACCAGGCGTCGGCGAACGCCCCCGACTCGGTGGCGGCGCCCAATGCGGCGAAGCCCTCCAGCAGCGCCTCCGCGCACCCCGGCGTCCCGCCGGAGACCTCGCCGCGGCCCTCGCTCGCCGTCCCCGCGGACTCCGGAACCGGCAAGCGGGTCGTGTACGCGCTCGCGGACCGGCGCGTCTGGCTGGTGGACGTGACGGACAAGCCGCTCCGGACCTTCGCCGTCATGCCCAGCTCCGTGAATCCGGCGCCCGGTACCTACCAGGTGAGTTCGCGTTCGGACACCATCAAGGGCTCGGACGGCGTGATGATCGAGCACGTGGTGCGGTTCGCGACGGCGGACAGTGTGTCGGTGGGGTTCAGCGCGGCTCTGGACGGCTCGATGCCGAGCCCGAACCCGGGCCTCAAGACCGGTGGGGTACGGATGGCGCGCGCCGACGGGGACGCGATGTGGACCTTCGCGACGGTCGGCGCGAAGGTCGTCGTCGTTCCGTAGGGCCGGAAGAACGGCCGGCCGTGCGGGCGGACGTGCGGCCATGCGGGCGGCCGGCCAGGCAGGCGGGCGGGCGGAAAGACGGCCGGACGGACGGTCTGCGAGCCGACCGCGGACCGGCCGCGACGGCACGGTCACCTCTCGTACGGCCCCGGCACCGGGCACCGCGACCTGCGTGTCCGCGCCCTCCCCGTCGGTACGGCGCCGCTCGGACGACCCCGCTCAGGCCGCTTCGCGCTGCGCCGGAGGCCGCACCACCGGCTGCCGCTCGACGGGCCGCTGCTGCTCCGCAGGCTGCCCCTGCCGCCGCTGCTCCGGCCGTCGCGGCTCGGTCGACTGCCCCTGCTCCTGGCCGTCCTGGCGGGCGGGCGGCGTGGAGACCGCCGCGGCCGCGACGCACGAGGCCAGCAGATCCTTCATCGACACCGTCGACGGCGACGGCGGCTGCGGTCGCGTTTCACGCTCGGACGTCGGCATGGATGCCTCCTGGGACTTCTCTGGAGTGCGTGGTTAGGCGGACCTAACCATGTCTCGCTCCCCATCCGACCATGCCCGTCCCGCCCGGCGCAACATTTTCCCGACACAACGTCGGAAAGAACGCCGGAAAGTGGTACCCGAGCCTGGCCACGGCCGTCCCGTCAGCGGTCTTCGCCGCCCCGGGGAAGCTCCGTCCCCGCCCCCGCCTCCCCCAGATCCGCCCGCAGCCCCGCCCAGCGCGCACCGATCCCGGTCAGCGTGACCGAGCGCCGTTCGTCGTCCGTGTCGCCCACCGCCCGGTCGATCACCACGTGCAGCCGGTCGTCCGAAAGCTCCTCGACCTTGCCGTCGCCCCACTCCACGACCACCACCGACTCCGGCAGCGAGACGTCGAGGTCCAGGTCCTCCATCTCGTCGAGCCCACCGCCCAGCCGGTACGCGTCGACGTGGACGAGCGCCGGACCGTCGCCCAGCGGCGGATGCACCCGGGCGATCACGAAGGTGGGCGAGGTCACGGCGCCGCGCACGCCCAGGCCCTCGCCGAGCCCCCGGGTGAGCGTCGTCTTCCCGGCGCCCAGCTCTCCCGTGAGCATCACCAGATCGCCGGGGCGCAGCACTCCGGAGATCCGGCGGCCGAGGGCGAGCATCTGTTCGGGGGACGTGACGTCGAGCCGGGCCTCGGCCGCAACGGCTCCGGCGGCTCCGGCGGCTCCGGTCGTCGTTCCCGTCGCTCCCGAGGTTCCCGTCGCTCCCGAGGTTGCGGTGGTTCCCGAGGTTTCGGTGGTTCCGGTGGTCTCAGCCGCCGGGCTGTTGTGGGGTGTTTCCATGCCCGCCAACGTTAGTCGTTGGCGGTACGGCCCCGATCCGTACGAGCAGGTCCGCGAGACGGTCGGTCACCGTCTCCGGGTGCTCCAGCATCACCAGGTGCCCGGCGTCCGGGACCAGCACCAGCTCCGCGTCGGGCAGCACCTCCGCGATGGCCTCGCTGTGCGAACTGGGCGTGACCAGGTCCTTGTCACCCGCCAGTATCAGTACCGGAATCCCCGCGAACACGGGAAGCGCGGCGCTCTTGTCGTGTTCGGTGAACGCCGGGTAGAACTCCGCGACCACGTCGATCGGGGTCGACTCGATGAGGCGTTCCGCGAACCGGGCCACCGCCGGGTCCACGTCCTTAGACCCGAACGAGTACCGCTTGACCAGCCCCGCGAAGAGGTCCGCGGTCGCCCGCCGCCCCCGCTCCACCAGCTCCGTCTGCGAACCGAGCGCCTTCAGCACCCCGGGCAGCACCCGCCGTACCGCGTTCACGCCCGCCACCGGCAGCCCGAAGTTGACCTCACCGAGCTTCCCGCTGGACGTCCCGACGAACGCGACCGCGGCGACCCGTTCACGGATCAGCTCCGGGAACCGGTCGGCGAGCGCCATCATCGTCATGCCGCCCATCGAGTGCCCGACCAGCACCAGCCTGCCCTCGGGGGCGGCGGCGTCGATGACGGCCCTCAGATCGCGGCCGAGCTGGTCGATCCCGAGCGGCACGCCCCGGGCCTGCGCCCGGCCGCGCTCCGAACGCCCGTGGCTGCGCTGGTCCCAGTGGACCGTACGCACCAGGCCGCGCAGCGCCGCCCGCTGGAAGTGCCAGGAATCCTGGCCGAGGCAGTAGCCGTGGCTGAAGACGACGGTGACGGGCGCGGGCACCCTGTCGCCGAAGAGACGCCGCCGACGCGGCCCGAGGCCGGCACCGGGCACCTCACCGGCCACATCCGCGCCCCCGGCTCCGGTCCCGCCACCCCCTGCCCCTGCCCCTGCCCCTGCCCCTGCCCCTGCCCCTGCCCCTGCCCCCACCCCTGCCACACTCCCGGCCCCGGCGGCAGCCCGGTCGGCCAGGACAGCCCGGTCCACCTCGTCGACCTCGTAGTACAGCTCGGTCCCGTCGTCCGCGACGGCCCGGCCCGGCAGTCCGCGCAGCGATCCGTAAGGCCCCGACGCGTCGAGCGCCAGCCGGGCCTTCTTCCGCATCCCCCGGCCCACGGTCAGCCGCTCGACGGCGACCCCGGCCGCCGCGCCCGCGGCGAGCACGCCTATCGCGGCCCCGGCGATTCCGCCCGCCCGGCGCCAGCCGATCGCCGCGGCGACCGTTTCCGCCGCTCCCGCCGCTCCCGCGGCTCCGCTCTCGCTCACCGTGCCGCGCTCCTGATCCGTGTCTTCAGCCGTGTCCGATTACGCGCGGGCCCGGTGCCCGTCGTCCCCGGGCGCCGGACACCTGTCGTCGGCCGGGTCCTCGTTCAGATGAATGCGCGGCACCCGGGTACCGATCCGGGTCACGATCTCGTACGCGATCGTGTCCGCCGCCCTCGCCCAGTCCTCGGCGGTCGGCTCGCCCCGGTCCCCCGGGCCGAACAGCACGGCCTCCGAACCGACCGGCACGACGTCACCGCCCAGGTCGACGACGAACTGGTCCATCGCGACCCGTCCGGCCACCCGCCGCCTGACGCCCCCGATCAACACCGGGCCCCGGCCGGAGGCGTGGCGCGGGACGCCGTCCGCGTATCCGACCGGCACCAGGCCGAGGGTCGTCTCGTCGGACGCCGTGTAGTGGTGCCCGTAACTGACCCCGTGCCCGGCGGGCACCTGCTTCACCAGGGCGATCGACGCGGCGAACGTCATCACCGGGCGGAGTCCGAAGTCGGCGGGGGTGCCCAGTTCGGGGCTGGGCGAGATGCCGTACATGGCGATCCCGGTGCGTACGAGGTCGAAGTGCGTCTCGGGCCGGGTCAGCAGCGCCGGGGAGTTGGCGATGTGCCGGACCTCGGGCTCCACGCCCTCCTTCTCGGCGTACGCCACCATGTGCCGGTAGACGTCCAGTTGGGCGTCGATCGACGGGTGTCCGGGCTCGTCGGCACAGGCGAGGTGCGACCAGAGGCCGGTGATCCGGATGGTGCCCGCCTCTTCGGCGGTACGGGCGGCGGCGACCAGTTCCGGCCAGTCGGCGGGCTGACAGCCGTTGCGCCCGAGGCCGGTGTCGGCCTTGAGCTGCACCCGGGCCGCGACGCCCGCGTCGGTGGCGGCGGCCACGGCCTCGCGCAGCGCCCACATCCCGCTCACCGACACGTCGATGCCGGACTCGATCGCCTGCCGCCAGGGCCCGCCCGGCGTCCACAGCCAGCACAGCACCCGGCCGCCGATACCGGCCGCCCGCAGGGCGAACGCCTCCTCCGGAGTGGCGGTGCCGAGCCAGGTCGCGCCCGCCGCGAGCGCGGCCCGCGCGCAGGGCACCGCGCCGTGCCCGTACGCGTCGGACTTGACCACGGCCATGAGCCCCGCACCTGCCGCTCGGGCGCGCAGCACACGCACGTTGGCGCGCAATGCTGCGAGGTCGATCTCGGCGCGGGCTCTCAGTGGTGCTGTCTCGTTCATCGCGCCCAGTGTCTCAGAATCGGCCGACGGGCCCTTCGGGTGCGGCCTCCGACGGGGCGTCGGCGGTGGCCCGCACAGGCTTCGGACATGCCTCGGTGACGCCTCAGCGGTGCTTCAACTCGTGTCGCAAGTGGTCGACGAGGACGGCGACATGGCTGCGCGGGACGTCCTTCACGGCTGTGACGAGCGTCACCGGCTTCTTCTCGCGCAGCATGTCCAGCAGCTCGTCCACTGCCTCCACGTGGACGGGGTCGGCGAGTTCGGCGCGGTAGCGGTCGACGAACCCGTCGTAGCGCTCGTCCGTGGGGTCGTCGTGGAACCAGGAGCGCAGCTCGCGCGACGGGGTGACCTCCTTCGCCCACACGTCGATCGCGGCGTGCTCCTTCGAGACGCCCCGGGGCCACAGCCGGTCGATGAGGACCCTGGTGCCGTCGCTCTTCTCCTGGGGGTCGTACACCCGCCTCACACGTACGCCGTCACCGCTCACAGCCATCACTCCTCAGATGTTCCTGCTGTCCAGGATGGGACAGGCGCACGGGTCCCGCCATGCCACGGCGGACGGCCGCCGTCCGCCACGGCCGACGCCCCCGCCCCCGCACCCGCACCCGCCCCACGTGCCCGCCCCGCGTCAGCCCCGTACGACGTCCCGCCACGCCACCGGGATCGCGTCCGCGACGTCCAGGGCGGCGATCGAGGCGCCCTCGGAGGCGTGCCGGGCCGCGAGGCCGTGCAGATGGGCGCCCGCCGACGCCGCGTCGCGGGGCGTCAGTCCGGCGGCGAGCAGGGAGCCGGTCAGCCCGGAGAGGACATCGCCGCTGCCCGCCGTGGCCAGCCAGGAGGTACCCGTCGGATTGACCCGTACCGGGGTGTGCGGGCCGGGGGCCGCGATCACCGTCGTGGAGCCCTTCAGCAGGACCGTGGCGCCGAACCTGGCGGCGAGTTCCCGTACGGCGGCGAGCCGCCCGGCCTCCACCTCCCGCCGGTCGACGCCGAGCAGCCTGGCGGCCTCCCCCGCGTGCGGGGTGAGGACGGTCGGCGCGGTACGGGCCCGCACGGCGTCGGCGTCGAGCAGCCCGAGCCCGTCCGCGTCCACCAGGACCGGGACCTCGGCGGCCAGTACGTCGGACAGCGCCGACACCGCGTCCGTGCCGTCACCGATCCCGGGCCCGACGACCCATGCCTGCACCCGGCCCGCCTCCGACGGGGGGCCGGGGTGGACCAGGACCTCGGGGAACCGGGCGATCACGGCGTCGGCGCCCCGGCCGACGTACCGCACGGCCCCGGCGCCACCCCGCAGCGCGCCCGCGACGGCGAGGACCGCCGCGCCCGGGTAACGCCCCGAACCGGCGACGACCCCGACGACCCCGCGCCGGTACTTGTCGCTCTCGCCGGTCGGCACCGGCAGCAGCGCCGCCACGTCCGCGTACTGCAACGCCTCCAGGTCCGGCACCTCGGGCAGCTCCGCCCCGAGCCCGATGTCGACGAGCCGCAGCGCGCCCGCCCGCTCGGCACCCGGGTCGACGAGCAGCCCCGGCTTGTACGCCCCGAAGGTGACCGTCGCGTCGGCCCGCACCGCCGCCCCCGTCACCTCCCCGCTGTCCGCGTCGACCCCGCTCGGCAGGTCCACCGCGACGACGGGCGCCCCGGTCGCCCCGAAGGCCCTGACCAGTGCGGCGGCCTCCGCCCGCAGCCCGCCCCGGCCGCCGATGCCGGTGATGCCGTCGACGAGGAGATCGACCCGCCCGAGCCCGGCGACGAACCGCCGCGCCACGGAGTCCGCGTCCCCGTCGCCCGCCCCCGCCGCACCCGTGACACCCGACGAACCCGCTCCCACCGGACCGGCCGCGTCCACCGCCTCCACCGTCCCGCCCGCCGCGCGCAGCGCCGCGAGCCCGCCCTCATGGGCACGCCCAGGTGACGTCCGCACCGCCCGCACACCCGCGCCGCGCCTGGCGAGCGCGGCCCCGGCGTACAGCGCGTCGCCCCCGTTGTCACCGCTGCCGACGAGCAGGACCACCCGGGCCCCGTACACCCGGCCGCCGCGCCGCAGCAGATCGGCGCAGGCCGCCGCGAGCCCCGCCGCGGCGGCCCGCATCAGCGCCCCTTCCGGCAGTCGTGCCATCAGGGCGCGCTCGGCGGCCCGTACGGTTTCCACACAGTAGGCAGTACGCATACGCTCAACCCTCCGCGATCACCATTGCCGACGCCACTCCCGCGTCGTGGCTGAGCGACACATGCCAGTGCCGCACACCCAGTTCGGCGGCGCGTGCCGCCACCGTGCCGCGTACCCGCAATCGGGGCTGTCCGGTCCGCTCCACCCAGATCTCCGCGTCCGTCCAGTGCAGTCCGCCCGGGGCGCCGAGCGCCTTGGCGACGGCCTCCTTGGCGGCGAACCGCGCCGCCAGCGAGGCGACGCCCCGCCGTTCCCCGCTCGGCAGCAGCAACTCCGTCTCCACGAAGAGGCGTTCCGCCAACTGAGGCGTACGCTCCAGCGCCGCGCCGAACCGCTCGATCTCCGCCACGTCGATCCCGACCCCGATGATCACGTACTCGTCCTCACTGCTCGCCCGCTCCCTCAGATCCTCGCCCACGATAGGGAGACGGGCCGCCGGCCGTGGGCGGCGCCGTCACTCCACGGTCACGGACTTCGCCAGGTTGCGCGGCTGGTCCACCTCGTTGCCGCGCGCCGTCGCCAGCTCGCAGGCGAAGACCTGGAGCGGCACCGTCGCCACCAGCGGCTGGAGCAGCGTGGGCGTGACGGGGACGCGGATGAGGTGGTCCGCGTACGGGACGACCGCCTCGTCGCCCTCCTCCGCGATCACGATGGTGCGGGCACCACGCGCCCTGATCTCCTGGATGTTGGAGACGATCTTGCCGTGCAGCACCGACCGCCCACGCGGTGACGGCACGATCACCACGACCGGCAGTCCGGGCTCGATGAGCGCGATCGGCCCGTGCTTGAGCTCACCGGCGGCGAACCCCTCCGCGTGCATGTACGCGAGTTCCTTCAGCTTCAGCGCGCCCTCCAGCGCCACCGGGTAGCCGACGTGCCGGCCGAGGAAGAGGACCGTGTCGTGGCCGACGAGCGAACGGGCCAGCTCGCGCACCGGCCGCATGGTCTCCAGCACCTGTTCGACCTGCTGGGAGATCTCGGAGAGCTGCCGCACGACGGTCCGGATCTCGTCGCCCCACTTGGTGCCCCGCACCTGGCCCAGATACAGCGCCACGAGATAGCAGGCGACGAGCTGGGTCAGGAACGCCTTCGTCGACGCCACCGCGACCTCGGGCCCCGCGTGGGTGTAGAGCACGGCGTCGGACTCGCGGGGGATCGTCGAACCGTTCGTGTTGCAGATGGCGAGCACGCGCGCGCCCTGCTCGCGGGCGTGCCGCAGCGCCATCAGGGTGTCCATCGTCTCGCCGGACTGGGAGATCGCGACGACCAGCGTGCTCCGGTCCAGGATCGGGTCCCGGTAGCGGAACTCACTGGCCAGCTCGGTCTCGCAGGGGATGCGGGTCCAGTGCTCGATGGCGTACTTGGCGATCATCCCCGCGTGGAACGCCGTACCGCAGGCGACGATCACCACCTTGTCGACCTCGCGCAGCACGCTCGGCGGAATCCGCACCTCGTCGAGGTGGAGCACGCCCTCCCCGTCGATCCGGCCGAGCAGGGTGTCCGCCACCGCCTTCGGCTGCTCGGCGATCTCCTTGAGCATGAAGTAGTCGTACCCGCCCTTCTCGGCGGCGGAGGCGTCCCAGTCGACGTGGTACGTGCGCGTCCCGGCGGACCGCCCGTCGAAGCCGGTGACCGTGACGCCGTCCGCGCGCACCTCCACCACCTGGTCCTGGCCCAGCTCGATCGCCGACCGGGTGTGCGCGATGAACGCCGCGACGTCGGACGCGAGGAACGCCTCACCCTCACCGATCCCCACCACCAGCGGCGAGTTCCGCCGCGCCCCCACCACCACGTCCGGCTCGTCGGCGAACACGGCGACCAGCGTGAACGCGCCCTCCAGCCGTCGGCACACCCGCCGCATCGCCTCCGCCGGGCCGGCCCCGGACGAGGACTCCTCGGCCAGCAGATGCGCCACGACCTCGGTGTCCGTCTCGGAGGCCAGGGCGTGACCGCGCCCGACCAGCTCGGTGCGGAGCGCGGCGAAGTTCTCGATGATCCCGTTGTGCACGACGGCGACCCGGCCCGCGCTGTCGAGGTGCGGGTGGGCGTTGGCGTCGGTGGGGCCGCCGTGGGTGGCCCAGCGGGTGTGCCCGAGGCCGGTGGTCCCGGCCGGGAGCGGGTTCTCGACCAGCTCCTTCTCCAGATTTGCCAGCTTCCCCGCCTTCTTCGCGACGGCCGGTTCCCCGTCCGCGAGCACGGCGACGCCCGAGGAGTCGTAACCCCGGTACTCCAGGCGCTTCAGACCGGCGATGACGACATCGATCGCCGGCTGACCGCCCACGTACCCCACGATTCCGCACATATCACTGCCTTTCCGTACGAACGTCCCTCACCGCTCGCATCGTCGCAGAAGGGACGGCGCCGCCCCGGCACCACGCGACCGCGCCGCCTGACCGCCGCAGGCCGCGGCCACCGCCCTTGCGCCACGTGACCGAGCCCACCCCCCATCGCGGGGCAACTCCCGCGACAATGAATCCGTGATCACTTCGTCGCACCGGACCACCCACCGCCGGGCCGAGCACCCGTCGACGCCGTACGTCGACCTGACCCGTGCCGAGTGGAGCGCCCTGCGCGAGCGGACCCCGCTGCCACTGACCGCCGACGAGGTGGAGCGGCTGCGCGGGCTCGGGGACGTCATCGACCTCGACGAGGTACGCGACGTCTATCTGCCGCTGTCCCGGCTGCTGAACCTCTACGTCCAGGCCACCTCCGGTCTGCGCGGCGCCCTCAACACCTTCCTCGGCGACGCCGGGGGCGGCCACGGCGAGCAGCGCGGCACCCCGTTCGTCATAGGGGTCGCGGGCAGCGTCGCCGTCGGCAAGTCCACCGTCGCGCGGCTCCTCCAGGCACTGCTGGCGCGGTGGCCGGAACACCCGAGGGTGGAGCTGGTCACCACGGACGGGTTCCTGCTGCCGATGAAGGAGCTGCGGGCGCGCGGACTGATGTCCCGCAAGGGCTTCCCCGAGTCGTACGACCGCCGCGCCCTGACCCGGTTCGTCGCCGACATCAAGGCGGGCAAGGACGAGGTGACCGCGCCCGTCTACTCGCACCTGATCTACGACATCGTGGAGGGCGAGCGGCTGACCGTGCGCCGCCCGGACATCCTGATCGTCGAGGGGCTCAACGTCCTCCAGCCCGCGCTGCCCGGCAAGGACGGCCGGACCAGGGTCGGGCTGGCCGACTACTTCGACTTCAGCGTGTACGTGGACGCGCGCCCCGAGGACATCGAGACCTGGTACCTCAACCGGTTCCGGACGCTGCGCGAGACCGCCTTCCAGAACCCGTTCTCGTACTTCCGCAAGTACACCCAGGTCTCCGAGGAAGAGGCGCTGGACTACGCCCGCACGATGTGGCGGACCGTCAACAAGCCCAATTTGCTGGAGAACGTCGCGCCCACCAGGGGCCGTGCCACCCTGGTGCTCCGCAAGGGCCCCGACCACAAGGTCCAGCGGCTGTCCCTGCGCAAACTCTGACCGCCGGCCCGAGCATCGAGGAGCGGTGTGCTGCACCTGCGTCTGATCGTCCCCACCGGGCTCACGGACGACGTGGTACGTCTCCTGGAGCAGGCCACCGGTACCGCGCACCTGGTGGTGCTGCCCGGCGCCGCGCGCTCACCCGCCGGTGACGTGGTGCTCTGCGACGTCGCGCGCGAGGCGGCCGACGAACTGATCGGGGAGCTGCGCGGGCTCGGGCTCGGCCGGACCGGGGCGATCACCGCCGAGAGCCTGGAGCTGACGCTCTCCGCAGACGCGGACCGGGCCGAGGCGGCGGCGCCCGGCGAGAGCTCGGACGCGGTGCTGTGGGAGGAGCTGACGGAGGTCACCCACGAGGAGTCGGCGTTCAGCGTCACCTACGTCGCGTTCCTGTCGCTGGCGACGATGCTCGCGGCCTGCGGTGTGATGCTCGACAACGCGGTCCTGATCGTGGGCGCGATGGCGGTGGGACCGGAGTTCGGCCCACTGGCGGGGATGTCCACGGCGATCGTGCAGCGCGCCCCGCGCCTGGTGGCGCGGTCGTTCTGGGCGCTGATCGGCGGCTTCGCGGTGGCCGTGGCGCTGACCGCGGGGTTCGCCCGGCTGCTGAACTCCTTCGGCCTCTTCACGGCCGCCATGGTGGAGGCGGACCGGCCGAACACATCGTTCATCTGGCAGCCGGACTGGATCTCGTTCGTGGTGGCGCTCCTGGCGGGCATCGCCGGGACGCTCTCCCTCACCTCGGCCAAGTCGGGCGCGCTGATCGGTGTGGCGATCTCGGTGACCACGGTCCCGGCAGCCGCGAACGCGGCGGTGGCCTTCAGCTACCAGGATCTCCAGCAGACCTGGGGATCGGGCGCGCAGCTGCTGGCGAACCTGGGCGGGATCGTCCTCGCGGGCACCTTGACGCTGCTGGCCCAGAAGGGCCTGTGGGCGCTCACCCGGCGCGGCGGCCGGGCGGGATGACGGAGCCGCCCGGCGGCCCCCCGGCGCGGATCACCGCACCGCCGGGGGCCGCCGGGCGGCCGGTGCCGACCTCCCCCCGACGAAGCCGCGAGCGGTGTCGCGGGCTCCCTGTCGTGGGGGAGGCCGTGAGCCCACTACCCGAGGGCGGACTTCACCACATCTGCCAGCCGCTCGGCCACCGAGCGGGCGTGCTCGATGTCGGCGGCCTCGACCATCACCCGTACCAGCGGCTCGGTGCCCGACTTGCGCAGCAGTACGCGGCCGGTGGCGCCCAGCTCGCGCTCCGCCTCGGCGACCGCCACCGCCAGCTCCGACGACGTGCCGACGCGGGACTTGTCGACGTCGGGCACGTTGATGAGGACCTGCGGCAGCCGCTCCATCACCCCGGCCAGATCGGCGAGCGTACGGCCGGTGGCGGCCACCCGGGCCGCCAGCATCAGACCGGTCAGCGTGCCGTCCCCGGTCGTCGCGTGGTCCAGGACGATCACGTGGCCGGACTGCTCGCCGCCCAGCGCGTACCCCTCGGCCTTCATCGACTCCAGGACGTAACGGTCACCGACGGCGGTCTGGACGAGCTGGATGCCCTCCCGCTCCATCGCCATCTTGAAACCGAGGTTGGACATCACCGTGCCGACGACGGTGTCCTTGCGCAGCTGCCCGGCCTCACGCATGGCGAGGGCCAGTACGGCCAGGATCTGGTCGCCGTCGACCTCCTCGCCCGCGCCGTCCACGGCCAGGCAGCGGTCGGCGTCACCGTCGTGCGCGATGCCGAGGTCGGCGCCGTGCTCGACGACGGCGTTCCTCAGCAGGGCCAGGTGGGTGGAGCCGCAGCCCTCGTTGATGTTCAGCCCGTTCGGCTCGGCGCCGATCGTGATGACCTCGGCGCCGGCCCGCGCGAATGCCTCGGGCGAGACCCGGGCGGCGGCGCCGTGCGCCTCGTCCAGGACGACCTTCAGACCGTCGAGCCGGTTCGGGAGGACCCCGATGAGGTGGGCGACGTACCGGTCGAAGCCCTCGGTGTAGTCGGTCACCCGGCCGACCCCGGCGCCGGTGGGCCGCGCCCACGGGGCACCGGTGCGGTGCTGGTCGTAGATCGTCTCGATCCGGACCTCCAGCTCGTCGGGGAGCTTGTGACCGCCCCTCGCGAAGAACTTGACCCCG
Source organism: Streptomyces sp. AM 4-1-1 (assembly GCF_029167625.1). NCBI lineage: Bacteria > Bacillati > Actinomycetota > Actinomycetes > Kitasatosporales > Streptomycetaceae > Streptomyces > Streptomyces sp. AM 4-1-1. Next base: position 4,669,839 of record NZ_CP119145.1, on the reverse strand, counting down.
TTGTCCGGCATCGCGTTGTGGCTGGCGGAGAGCATCACGCCCAGGTCCGCGCCCAGCGCCCCGGTCAGATAGGCGACGGCGGGGGTCGGCAGCACGCCGACGCGCAGCACGTCCACGCCCGCGCTCGCGAGACCCGCCACGACGGCGGCCTCCAGGAACTCCCCGGACGCGCGGGGGTCACGTCCGACCACCGCTGTGGCCCGATGGCCTTCGAACGTGCCCGCTTCGGCGAGTACGTGCGCCGCGGCGACCGACAGACCGAGCGCGAGCTCGGCCGTGAGATCCGCGTTGGCGACACCGCGCACGCCGTCCGTGCCGAAGAGTCGTCCCACTGGTGTCCTCCGAAAATGCTCCGAAAACCCAAAAAGAAAGCAAGCCAAAGCAGGCGAGGCGTGGCAAGTCTATGAACGTCTTATGCCGTTATACGCCTACGGGGGTCGATAAACGAACGCCCCGACGGCACAGAGTGTGCCGCCGGGGCGGGCGTGTAACGCGGATGAGCAGGCGGTTTAGCGCTTGCTGTACTGCGGGGCCTTACGGGCCTTCTTGAGACCGGCCTTCTTGCGCTCGACCGCACGGTCGTCGCGGGAGAGGAAGCCGGCCTTCTTCAGCGGGGCGCGGTTGTTGTCCACGTCCGCCTCGTTCAGCGAGCGGGCCACGCCGAGGCGCAGGGCACCGGCCTGACCGGAGATGCCGCCACCCGAGATGCGGGCGATGACGTCGTAGCGGTTGTCGAGTTCGAGCACCTTGAAGGGCTCGTTGACTTCCTGCTGGTGCACCTTGTTGGGGAAGTAGTCCTCAAGGGTGCGACCGTTGATCTTCCACTTGCCGGTGCCCGGGACGATCCGGACGCGGGCGATGGCGTTCTTGCGACGGCCGAGGCCGGCCGCGGGCTGCGGGTCGCCGAAGCGGGACGCCAGCGACTCGCTGGTGTACTCGCCCTCGACGGGGACCTCGGACTCGAAGGTGGTGACCTCCGCGAAGGTCTCCTCGCCCTCGGTGCCCGCCACGTCCTCGGTGGTCGTCTCAACAGTGGTCTCGGCCACGATTCTCCTCAGATCTTTCTTTACGTCTTTGGGGGGAGGCCGGAAACTACTGCGCGACCTGGGTGATCTCGAACGGGACCGGCTGCTGGGCAGCGTGCGGGTGCTGGTCGCCCGCGTAGATCTTCAGCTTCGAGAGCATCTGACGACCCAGGGTGTTCTTGGGGATCATGCCCTTGATGGCCTTCTCGACGGCCTTCTCGGGGCTCTTGGCGAGCAGCTCGTCGTAACGGACGGAGCGGAGACCACCCGGGTAACCGGAGTGGCGGTACGCCATCTTCTGGGTCTTCTTGTTGCCGGAGAGGTGGACCTTCTCGGCGTTGATGATGATGACGAAGTCGCCCATGTCCATGTGGGGGGCGTAAATCGCCTTGTGCTTGCCTCGGAGGAGGTTCGCTGCCGTAGTCGCCAGACGACCCAGGACGATGTCCTGCGCGTCGATGACGTGCCACTGGCGCGTCACATCTCCGGGCTTGGGGCTGTACGTACGCACGGTCGTAGCCTTCGCTTCTTCAGTGAGTGAGTCCTGACAAGGCCACCCGGACGATCGACAGCCTAGACCGCACATCGGGGACGCAACCCGAGTGCTTGCCGCTGGTCATCGGCCCGGTGGACCGGCGTAAGGGCCCCTCGCGTGAGAACGACCAAGCCAATACGCATAACAAACCAGAAGGCTACCGCTGCTCCCCCACGCGGGTCAAAACGGCCCCCCGCGCCGCCCGGCCCGCCCGTCACGGCCCGTCCGTCACGCCACGCCCACGTCAGCGGGCCCGGACCACCCGCCGCTCGTCCCACACCGGCTCCGTCGACTCCCGTACCACCCCGTCCGACCCGAAGACCAGGTACCGGTCGAAGGACTTCGCGAACCACCGGTCGTGCGTGACCGCCAGCACCGTCCCGTCGTACACCTCCAGGCCGTCCTGCAACGCCTCGGCCGACTCCAGGTCCAGGTTGTCCGTCGGCTCGTCCAGCAGCAGCGCCGTCGTCCCCGCCAGCTCCAGCAGCAGGATCTGGAACCGCGCCTGCTGTCCGCCGGACAGCTTCTCGAACGCCTGGTCCCCCTGCCGCTCCAGCTCGTACCGCCGCAGCACGGACATCGCGCCGCCCCGGTCCTTGGCGTGCTCCGACCACAGGATCTCGACGAGCGTCCTGCTCAGCAGCTCCGGATGCGCGTGCGTCTGCGCGAAGTGCCCCGGCACCACCCGGGCGCCCAGCCGCCACGTCCCGGTGTGCGCGACCGAGGTGTCCCCCGCCAGCAGCCGCAGGAAGTGCGACTTCCCCGAACCGTTCGAACCGAGGACGGCGACCCGCTCCCCGTAGTAGATCTCCAGGTCGAAAGGCTTCATCAGCCCGGTCAGCTCAAGACCCTCGCAGATCACCGCCCGCACCCCGGTCCGGCCGCCCCGCAGCCGCATCTTGATGTCCTGCTCGCGCGGCGGCTCCGGCGGCGGCCCGGCGTCCTCGAACTTCTTGAAGCGGGTCTGCATCGCCCGGTAGCGCGACGCCATGTCGGGACTGTTCGCCGCCTGCTGCCGCAACCGCAGGACCAGCGCCTTCAGCCGGGCGTGCTCCTCCTCCCAGCGCCGCAGCAGCTCCTCGAAGCGGGCGAACCGCTCCTTGCGCGCCTGGTGGTACGTACCGAATCCGCCACCGTGCACCCACACGTCCGAGCCCGCCGGGCTCGGCTCCACACTGACGATCTTCTCGGCGGCCCGGGACAGCAGCTCCCGGTCGTGCGAGACGAACAGCACGGTCTTACGGGTCTCCTTGAGCTTCTCCTCAAGCCACCGCTTGCCCGGCACGTCCAGATAGTTGTCCGGCTCGTCGAGCAGCAGCACCTCGTCCGGCCCGCGCAGCAGCGCCTCCAGGACCAGCCGCTTCTGCTCACCGCCGCTGAGCGTGCGCACCTCACGCCACTGCGCCTTCTCGTACGGGACACCGAGCGCCGCCGTCGTGCACATGTCCCACAGCGTCTCGGCCTCGTACCCGCGCACCTCCGCCCAGTCGCTCAGCGCCTGCGCGTACGCCATCTGCGCGGCCTCGTCGTCGACGGTGAGGATCAGCTCCTCGGCCCGGTCGACCGCCCGCGCCGCCTCCCTGATCCTGGGCTGGGCGACCGACACCAGCAGGTCCCGGACGGTCCGCTCGTCCCGCACCGACCCCACGAACTGCGGCATCACACCGAGCCCGCCGCTCACCGACACCGAACCGCCGTGCGGCTGGAGCTCCCCCGCCAGCAACCGCAGCAGCGTCGTCTTCCCCGCGCCGTTGGCCCCGACCAGGGCGACCACCGCGCCGTCCGCGACCCGGAACGACGCGTCGCCGAGCAGCACCCGCCCGTCCGGTAGGTAGTACTCCAGATGACCCGCCTCAAGATGTCCCATACCGAGCATTGTCACGGCCCGGGAAGCGTTCGCCCAACCGGATTACGGAGCATGACGGCCCGGCCCCTGAGCGAGGTCGTTAGGATGCGCCGCATGAGCTTTGGGGATGGGGGGCCCTCCTGGGGGCCAGGGGGCGGACAGACCCCGGACTGGGCGGCGCTCGCGGAGGAGTCGGCGGCCCGCGCCCGGCGCAGGAAGTGGCTGATGATCGGCGGCGGGGCGCTCGCCACGGCCGCGGTGGCGGCGATCGTCGCGACCGCCGTCATCTCGGCCCACGGCGACGACTCCGGGGCTTCGGGCAGGAACGCGAGCGCGCTGCCCTCGCCCGCCGACCTGCCGGCCGAGCCCACCGGCCCCGAACCGTCGTTCTCGTCGGTCGCCCCGCTCCCCCCGCCGAACCCGATGGACTTCATCTCCAGCGCCGGCAAGGACAAGGCACCGCTCGGCGCCGACACCCTCTTCCCCGGCAGGAAGCTCACCATGGGCGACCGCGTCTACCTCAAGGGCGCCACGAACCGGGTCACGAACTGCGCCACGGCCACCCAGGGCGACCTCGGCACCGTCCTCGTCGCACACGGCTGCGACCAGGTCATCCGCGCCACGTACAACAAGGACGGCGTCGCCGTCACCGTGGGCGTGGCCGTCTTCGCGACCGCCGACAAGGCCAAGCGCGCCGCCGAGGAGGCCACCGGCGGCATCGCCTCACTGAGCGGAGCGGGCGTCCCCACCTTCTGCCGGGGCGGCGCGGTCTGCCGCCGCACCGCCAACTCCTACGGCCGGTACGCCTACTTCGCGGTCAGCGGCTTCGTCAGCGGCAAGAGCGTCAGCAAGGGCGACCAGGGCGTCTTCACCGTCGGCGACGATCTGACGGACTTCACCGTCCGCCAGATCCACCACCGCGGCGAGGCCCAGGCGTCAGCAGCAGCCACCGCCGCCGCCACCGGGCAGTGACCGCACGTTGCGGGCCTCCTTGCTCCGCGCGGCCAGCAGCTCGTCGGCGGGATAGGCGACCTCCTCCAGCGTGAGACCGTGCGGACGCACCACGTGCACCGCGGAGTCCCGCACCCCGGCGGCCAGCACCCGTGCGGGCCACCCGGCCGGCCGGTGCCCGTCGCCGACGAACAGCATGGCGCCCACCAGCGCCCGCACCATGTTGTGGCAGAAGGCGTCGGCCCGCACGGTCGCCGTGATGATCCCGGACACCTCATCCCGCTCCCAGCTCAGCCGCTGGAGCGTACGGATCGTCGTCGCGCCCTCGCGCCTGCGGCAGTACGCGGCGAAGTCGTGCTCACCGGTCATCCCGGCCGCCGCCGCGTTCATCGCGTCCACGTCCAACGGCCGGTCGCACCACAGCACATGACCGCGCAGCAGCGGATCGACCCCACCGGGCCGGTCCGAGACCCGGTACGCATACCGCCGCCACAGCGCCGAGAACCGCGCGTTGAATCCGGCGGGCGCCTCGGCGATCCGACCGATCCGGACGTCCTGCGGCAGCCGCCCCGCCATCCGCCGCAGCAGCTTGTCACCGTGCTCGGCCCACACCTCGGCCGGCAGGTCGACGTGCGCCACCTGTCCCCGGGCGTGCACTCCGGCGTCGGTCCGCCCGGCCACCGTCAGCTCGTACGTCCGCGAGGACCGCGTCACGGTCCGCAGCGCGTCCTCGATGTCCCCCTGCACGGTCCGCCTGCTCGTCTGCTTCGCCCACCCGGAGAAGTCCCGGCCGTCGTACGAAAGGTCCAGCCGTACCCGGACCAGGCCGGGCCCCACTTCGTCACTCACCCAACGATCCTCTCAAGCCGCCGCCGTACCGCCCCATGACGCCCCATGCGGAACGGGCCCGCACCGCCCCGAAGGGTGATGCGGGCCCGTCCTGTGATCTCGGAACGCTCAGGCGTCCTTCGACTCCGCGTCGTCGGCGGGCTTGGCGTCCTCGACCGGCTTCGCGTCCTCGACCGGCTTCGCGTCCTCGACGGGAGCGGCGTCCTTCTTGAGGGCGTCCTCCTTGACCGCGCGCTTCGTCGCGGCCTCGGCCTCACCGGTGGCGGCCTGCGCCACGGTCAGCGCCTCGACCAGCTCGATGACGGCCATCGGGGCGTTGTCGCCACGACGGTTGCCGATCTTGGTGATACGGGTGTAACCACCGGGGCGGTTCTCGTACCGGGGGGCGATCTCGGTGAAGAGCGTGTGCACGATGCTCTTGTCCGTGATCGTCTGGAGCACCAGGCGACGGTTGTGGATGTCGCCCTTCTTGGCCTTGGTGACCAGGCGCTCGGCGACCGGACGCAGCCGGCGGGCCTTGGCCTCGGTCGTGGTGATGCGGCCGTGCTCGAACAGTGCCTTCGCGAGGTTCGCGAGGAGCAGACGCTCGTGCGCGGCGCTGCCGCCCAGACGGGCACCCTTGGCGGGCTTCGGCATGGTGTTTCTCCTTGTGTGCTGCACCGGCCGTATCAGGTACCGGTGTCAGTTCCCGTGAGGCGGCTGCCCCCCGGAAGTGCTGGGCGGGAACCCGCGCGACGCGGGCCCCCGCCCCAGAACTCGTCCTACTGGTGCCGCTCCCGGCAGTGATTGCCCCGAAGGAGCGTCGTCCGGCGCGTGCGATCGCAAGGCGGCCGGAAGTCCTGGAGGGGGTCCCCCTGGTCCTCAAGACCTTGGGGGAAGAGCTACCAGGGCTTTCGGCCAACGCGGCGACCGTGCGTGCTGGACGGCGCGACGGGGCGAAGCTTGCCGGAAGGCGGCACTAGTACTGCTCGGTCTCGACGAAACCGGCGTCCGCGTCGTCGTCCGCGCCGAAGGCGTCGGCGGCGGCGGTCGGGTCGAATCCGGGCGGGCTGTCCTTGAGCGCCAGGCCCATACCGGCCAGCTTCGCCTTGACCTCGTCGATCGACTTCGCACCGAAGTTGCGGATGTCGAGCAGATCGGCCTCGGAGCGCGCCACGAGCTCGCCCACCGAGTGGATGCCCTCGCGCTTCAGGCAGTTGTACGACCGGACCGTGAGCTCCAGCTCCTCGATCGGCAGCGCCAGATCGGCGGCGAGCGCGGCGTCCGTCGGCGACGGGCCCATGTCGATGCCCTCGGCGTCGATGTTGAGCTCGCGCGCCAGACCGAACAGCTCGACCAGGGTCTTACCGGCCGACGCCATGGCGTCACGGGGACGCATGGCCTGCTTGGTCTCGACGTCGACGATCAGCTTGTCGAAGTCGGTGCGCTGCTCGACACGGGTCGCCTCGACCTTGTACGTGACCTTGAGCACCGGCGAGTAGATCGAGTCGACCGGAATCCGGCCGATCTCCTGGCCCACCTGCTTGTTCTGGACGGCCGAGACGTAGCCGCGACCGCGCTCGACGGTCAGCTCCATCTCCAGCTTGCCCTTGCCGTTCAGCGTGGCCAGGACCAGGTCCGGGTTGTGCACCTCGACACCGGCGGGCGGCGCGATGTCCGCGGCGGTGACCAGGCCGGGGCCCTGCTTGCGCAGGTACATCACGACCGGCTCGTCGTGCTCCGAGGAGACGACCAGCTGCTTGATGTTGAGGATGAGGTCGGTGACGTCCTCCTTGACGCCCGGCACGGTGGTGAACTCGTGCAGGACACCGTCGATACGGATGGACGTGACGGCCGCACCCGGGATCGAGGAGAGGAGCGTACGACGCAGGGAGTTGCCGAGGGTGTAACCGAAGCCCGGCTCCAGCGGCTCGATCACGAACCGGGAGCGGAACTCGTCGACGACCTCTTCGGTCAGCGACGGACGCTGAGCGATCAGCATGAGGAATGGCCTCCAGAATCTTCGGCGCCCACTATTTGACGCCGTAGGTACTACAAGGGTACGGGCGGCCCGCCCCGAAAGGGACGTGCCGCCCGGACCGACGGGCCCGCTGCTACTTCGAGCGGGACCCGACGATCAGCTGTTCCGGCGCCCGGCGGCCGATCACTCGGCCGGCCCGGTGCCCGGACAGGTGGTACGGATCAGACGCGGCGACGCTTGGGCGGACGGCAGCCGTTGTGCGGCGTCGGGGTGACGTCCTGGATCGAGCCGACCTCAAGACCGGTGGCCTGGAGGGAGCGGATCGCGGTCTCACGGCCGGAGCCGGGACCCTTGACGAAGACGTCCACCTTGCGCATGCCGTGCTCCTGCGCGCGGCGGGCGGCCGACTCGGCGGCCATCTGCGCGGCGAAGGGGGTGGCCTTGCGCGAGCCCTTGAAACCGACGTGACCGGCGGAGGCCCACGAGATCACGTTGCCCGCGGGGTCCGTGATCGAGACGATCGTGTTGTTGAACGTGCTCTTGATGTGCGCGAGGCCGTGAGCGACGTTCTTCTTTTCCTTGCGGCGCACCTTCTTGGCTGCGCCCTGACGTCCCTTGGGGGGCATGTCTTTACTCCTGCGTGGAGGTGGTCGGTCCTACAGCGAAGACCGCTTGTTGCTGCGGAGGTCTGAGGGAAGACCCTCAGGAGGCCGCAGTGCGTCCGCTGAGGACTACTTCTTGCCCGGCTTCTTCTTACCGGCGATGGCGCGACGCGGGCCCTTGCGGGTACGCGCGTTGGTGCTGGTGCGCTGGCCGTGGACCGGGAGGCCGCGACGGTGGCGCAGACCCTGGTAGCAGCCGATCTCGACCTTGCGGCGGATGTCGGCCTGGATCTCGCGACGAAGGTCACCCTCGGTCTTGAGGTTGGCGTCCACGTACTCGCGGATCTTGACCAGATCCTCTTCCGCGAGGTCACGGACGCGGGCGTCGGGGTTCACACCGGTGGCGGCGAGAGTCTCCTTCGCCAGGGTGCGGCCGATGCCGAAGACGTAGGTGAGGGCAACCTCCACGCGCTTTTCGCGCGGGATGTCAACACCTGAAACGCGTGCCATTCAATGGCTCCTGTTGAATATCGGGGGTCTTCCGCAGAACCGCTCCCGGCCGCCGACCTCTCCTCGAAAGGGAGGTGGTACGCCCGGGTCCCCGGCCCCCGCCGGAGGTGCCGTCAGCCGTGGCTTGGACGGGTTCTGCGTATGTACGAATTACGTGCGTCGCGCGAAGTGCTGCGAGATGCAGGGGGTCGTGCGTCAGCCCTGGCGCTGCTTGTGGCGCAGGTTGTCGCAGATGACCATGACCCGGCCGTGGCGGCGGATCACCTTGCACTTGTCGCAGATCTTCTTGACGCTCGGCTTGACCTTCATGGGATGTCAGGTTCTCCGGGTCAGTGCCACCACCCCGCCGGAGCGGGATGCGGGCAAGATCTACTTGTACCGGTAGACGATCCGGCCACGCGTCAGGTCGTACGGAGACAGCTCCACCACGACCCGGTCATCGGGAAGGATTCGGATGTAGTGCATCCGCATCTTGCCGCTGATGTGCGCGAGGACCTTGTGACCGTTCTGGAGTTCCACCCGGAACATTGCGTTCGGGAGGGACTCGATCACGGTGCCCTCAATTTCGATGGCACCTTGCTTCTTGGCCACGCTTCGCCTTTCGAATCGGCTACCTTGATCGAATCTCGCTGCCGAGTGCGGACACACGGATACACGAGAGCCGACGCGTCAGTCTACGACAGCCCGATCGAAAAGACGAATCCGAGGAGTGTGCCCACCTGCGGTGATCCTTAGACGTCCGACACCCCCGCGCATCCCCGACACGTCCCACCTCCACGCCTCCCCGCGCGCCCCCCGCGGATCGGCGCCGAAGCGCCTCACAGGCTTCGGACCGCCGCGCGGACTCCGCCCGCCCCGACTTCAGCCCAGCGGATTCGGGGCCACCTCGATCCCGACCCCTCCCCCTGCGACCCTCGCGGATCGCGCCGAAGCGCCTCACAGGCTTCGGACCGCCGCGCGGACTCCGCCCGCCCCGGCCTCAGCCCAGCGGCTCCGGCGCCGCCTCGATCCCGTACTGCGCGAGCTTCGCGCGACCGCAGTCCGGGGACGTCAGGACCAGCGGGCCCTGTTCGGTGATGGCCACCGAGTGCTCCCAGTGCGAGGACCAGCTGCCGTCCGTCGTGATGACGGTCCAGTCGTCCTCCAGCACCTCGGTCCGCGCCGTCCCCAGCGACACCATCGGCTCGATGGCCAGGCAGAGGCCGGGGACCAGCTTGACGCCCTTGCCGCGCTTGCGGGAGACGTAGTTCAGCAGATGCGGGTCCATGTGCATCTCGGTGCCGATGCCGTGGCCGCCGTAGTCCTCGATGATCCCGTACTTGCCGCTCGCCGGGCGGGGCTGGCGGCGGATGTAGGACTCGATCGCCTTCGAGATGTCGACGAGCCGGTTGCCCGACTTCATCGCGGCGATCCCGGCCCACATGGACTCCTCGGTCACGCGCGACAGCTCGATCAGCTCCGGCGCGTGCCCCGTGCCGACGAAGACGGTGTACGCGGCGTCGCCGTGCCAGCCGTCGATGATCGCGCCGGCGTCGACCGAGATGATGTCGCCGTCCTTCAGGACGGTCTTCTCGTCCGGGATGCCGTGCACGACGACCTCGTTCACCGAGGTGCAGATGGTCGCCGGGAAGCCGCCGTAGCCCAGGAAGTTCGACGTGGCGCCGTGGTCGGCGATCACCTTGCGGGCGACCTGGTCGAGGTCGTGGGTGGTGGCGCCGGGCACGGCCGCCTCACGGGTGGCGGCGTGAATGGCGGCGACCACCAGCCCCGCCTCGCGCATCTTCGCGATCTGCTCGGGGGTCTTGATCTGCACCATGTGCGCGGCGCCTCTCTGCATCGGACGGTGACGGCTGCGGCGTACTCAACGATACGGCGCAAACGGTCGGCCGCGGCGCCCTCGGGCGCCGCGGCCGACCGTGATGAAACAGGTGACGGGTTCTGCTCAGACCTCGTCGGACTTCTTGAGAGCCACCATGGCCCGCTCGGTCACCTCGGTGACCTTGCCGAGCGCGGAGATGGTGACCACCAGGTTCTGGGCCCGGTAGTAGTCGATGATCGGCTCGGTCTGCGTGTGGTAGACCTCCAGCCGGGTCCGTACCGTCTCCTCGCTGTCGTCGTCCCGCTGGTACAGCTCGCCGCCGCAGAGGTCACAGACACCCTCGGTCTTCGGCTTGTTGTACGCCACGTGGAAGACGTGCGCGCTGTCGTTGCGGCAGATGCGGCGGCCGGCGATGCGCTTGACCACCTCGTCCTCGGGGACTTCCAGATCGAGCACGGCGTCCAGCTGTACGCCCTCGCTCTTCAGCATCTCGTCCAGCGCCTCGGCCTGTCCCACGTTCCGCGGGAAACCGTCGAGCAGGAAGCCGTTCACGGCGTCCGACTGCGACATGCGGTCCTTGGCCATGGCGATGGTGACTTCGTCCGGCACCAGCTGCCCCGCGTCCATGAAGGCGCGGGCCTGCTTGCCAAGGTCGGTGCCCTGGCTGATGTTGGCGCGGAAGAGGTCGCCCGTTGAGATGTGCGGAATCGACAGGTTCTTGGCAAGGTACGCGGCCTGCGTTCCCTTGCCGGCACCGGGCGGCCCGACGAGGACGATTCTCATCAGCGGAGGAACCCTTCGTAATTGCGCTGCTGGAGCTGACTCTCAATCTGCTTCACGGTTTCCAGACCCACACCCACGATGATCAGGATGCTCGTCCCGCCGAACGGGAAGTTCTGGTTCGCGCCCCCGAAGCCTGCCAACGCCATCGTCGGCACCAGAGCGATCAGGCCCAAGTACAGCGAGCCCGGCCAAGTAATCCTGTTGAGCACGTAGCTCAGGTACTCGGCAGTAGGTCGACCGGCCCGGATACCCGGGATGAAGCCACCATACTTCTTCATGTTGTCGGCGACTTCCTCGGGGTTGAACGAGATCGCCACATAGAAGAATGCGAAGAACACGATCAGGAGGAAGTACGTGACGATGTAGTACGGATGGTCACCCTTGACGAAGTGGTCCTTGATCCACGTGGCCCAGCCGGCCGTCGAGTTCGAGAACTGGACCACCAGGGCCGGGATGTAGAGCAGCGAAGAAGCGAAGATCACGGGGATCACGCCCGCCTGGTTGACCTTCAACGGGATGTACGTCGATGTACCCCCGTAGGAACGACGGCCGATCATGCGCTTCGCGTACTGGACCGGAATCCTGCGCTGGGCCTGCTCGACGAAGACCACGAGGGCCACCATCACGAAGCCGATCAGGATGACGGTGCCGAACTCGATCCAGCCGTCGGCGAGCTTGCCGCTCTCCTTGATGGCCCACAGCGAGCCGGGGAAGCTGGCGGCGATCGAGATGAACATCAGGATCGACATGCCGTTGCCGATGCCGCGGTCGGTGATGAGCTCACCGAGCCACATGACGGCGGCGGTGCCCGCGGTCATCGTGATGACCATGACGACCGTCGAGAACATCGACTTGTCGGGGACGATCTGGTCGCCGACCGGGCAGCCGCTGAAGAGAGCGCCGCTGCGGGCGGTCGCCACCAGGCCGGTTCCCTGGAGGATGGCGAGCGCGACCGTCAGGTAACGCGTGTACTGCGTGATCTTGCCCTGACCGGACTGACCCTCCTTCTTGAGGGCCTCCAGCCGGGGGATGACGACGGTCAGCAGCTGAAGGATGATGCTGGCCGTGATGTACGGCATGATGCCGAGCGCGAAGATCGTGATCTGCAGCAGTGCACCACCGCTGAACATGTTCACCAGGCCGAAGAGGCTGTTGTTGCCCTTACTGGCGTGATCAACACAGGTCTGGACGTTCTCGTAGCTCACTCCCGGGACCGGGATGTGTGCCCCGAGCCGGTAGAGCACGATGATGCCGAGCGTGAAGAGCAGCTTCTTGCGCAGGTCGGGCGTCTTGAACGCCCGGGCGAAGCCGGTGAGCACGGTGCCTCCTGCGACCCCCGCGCAAAGCGTCAGAGGCGGGTCTTGAGGATCGACGAATACGGGATCAGTGGGAGTCCGGGGGATGTCCCCCAGGCGTAATACAGCAAGAACGGACGCCACCTTACCGGCGACCATGCCCCCCTAGGAACGACCAACCGGGGATGCCCCATATGAGAGGCATCCCCGGTCGGATGTTCAGTCCATCGAGTTGTCCGAGTTGTCTCAGACGAGCTCGGTGACGCTGCCGCCCGCGGCGGCAATCTTCTCCTTGGCGGAGCCGGAGACGGCGTCAACCGAAACCTGCAGCGCCACGGAGATCTCGCCCTGGCCAAGGACCTTGACGAGGTGGTTGTTGCGCACGGCGCCCTTGGCGACCAGACCGGCCACCGTGACCTCTCCACCCTCGGGGTAGAGCGTCGCGAGCTTGTCCAGGTTCACGACCTGGTACTCCGTGCGGAACGGGTTCTTGAAGCCCTTGAGCTTCGGGAGACGCATGTGGAGGGGCATCTGCCCACCCTCGAAGCGCTCCGGAACCTGGTAACGGGCCTTGGTGCCCTTGGTACCACGACCGGCGGTCTTACCCTTGGACGCCTCACCACGACCCACACGGGTCTTGGCGGTCTTGGCGCCCGGGGCGGGCCGAAGGTTGTGGGCCTTCAGCGGGCTGTTCTCCGCCATGTCAGTCGACCTCCTCAACCGTCACGAGGTGGCGGACGGTCTGAGCCATTCCGCGGAACTCGGGGCGGTCCTCCTTGACGACCACGTCGTTCAGGCGCTTGAGCCCGAGCGAACGCAGGGTGTCGCGGTGGTTCTGCTTGCTGCCGATGTACGACTTCGTCTGCGTGATCCTGAGGCGAGCCATTACGCACCCGCTCCCGCACGCGCACGGAGCAGAGCCGCGGGAGCGACGTCCTCGAGGGGCAGACCGCGGCGGGCCGCGATCTCCTCGGGACGCTGCAGGCCCTGAAGGGCCGCCACGGTCGCGTGCACGATGTTGATCGGGTTCGAGGAACCGAGCGACTTCGACAGGATGTCGTGGACGCCGGCGCACTCGAGGACGGCGCGCACCGGGCCACCGGCGATCACACCGGTACCGGGGGAAGCCGGCTTGAGCAGAACGACGCCCGCAGCCTTCTCGCCCTGGATCGGGTGAGGGATGGTGCCCTGGATGCGCGGAACCTTGAAGAAGCTCTTCTTGGCCTCTTCAACGCCCTTGGCGATGGCCGCGGGAACTTCCTTGGCCTTGCCGTATCCGACACCGACGGTGCCGTCACCATCGCCCACCACGACCAGCGCGGTGAAGCTGAAGCGACGACCACCCTTCACAACCTTGGCGACGCGGTTGATCGCGACGACGCGCTCGACGTACGCGGTCTTCTCGGCGGCGCTGGCGCCACCGTCACGGCCCTTCCGGTCCCGCCGCTCGCCGCCACCGGCACCGCTTCCGCGGCGCTGGGGTCCAGCCATTGGAATTACCTCTCTCTGTTACGTCCGCTGTGCGTAGGAACCGGGGCTTAGAACTTCAGCCCGGCTTCACGGGCGGCGTCAGCCAGAGCGGCAATCCGCCCGGCGTACTGGTTGCCACCGCGGTCAAACACGACGGCCTCGACGCCTGCGGCCTTGGCACGCTCGGCGACCAGGGCCCCGACCTGCTTGGCCAGGGCGCTCTTGTCACCCTCGGTGCCACGGATGGACGAGTCCAGGGTCGAAGCCGACGCGAGCGTGTGGCCCGCGATGTCGTCGATGACCTGGGCGACCATGTGGCGGTTGGAACGCGTCACAACCAAGCGCGGCCGCTCCGGCGAACCGGAGATGTGCTTGCGGACGCGGATGTGGCGGCGCTTGATGGCGGCACGCTTGTACGCGTCGCCCTTGGCGATCTTCACACCGTATGCCATGGCTACTTACCAGCCTTTCCGACCTTGCGGCGGATGACCTCGCCCGCGTACTTGACGCCCTTGGCCTTGTACGGGTCGGGCTTCCGCAGCTTGCGGATGTTGGCGGCTACCTCGCCGACCTTCTGCTTGTCGATGCCCTCGACCGAAAGCTTCGTGGGCGATTCGACCTTGAAGGTGATGCCTTCCGGAGCCTCGACGACGACCGGGTGGCTGTAGCCCAGGGCGAACTCCAGGTTGGAGCCCTTCGCCTGGACGCGGTAACCGACACCGCTGATCTCGAGCGCCTTCACATATCCCTGGGTCACACCGGTGATCATGTTCGCCACCAGCGTGCGGGACAGGCCGTGGAGAGCCCTGTTCTGACGCTCGTCGTTCGGGCGGGTGACGTTGAGAACGCCGTCCTCACCCTTGGTGACCTCGATCGGCGCGGCGACGGTGTGCGAGAGGGAGCCCTTGGGGCCCTTCACGGCGACCGTGCGGCCATCGATGGTGACGTCCACACCGGCGGGAACCTGGATGGGGAGCTTGCCGATTCGCGACATTAGCTTTTCCTCCGTTCCCGACTACCAGACGTAGGCGAGGACTTCCCCACCTACGCCCTTCTTGCTGGCCTGCTGGCCGGTCAGGAGACCGTGGGACGTGGAGATGATCGCCACGCCCAGGCCGCCGAGGACCTTCGGCAGATTGGTGGACTTCGCGTAGACACGCAGACCCGGCTTCGAGATCCGCTTGATGCCGGCGATCGAGCGCTCGCGGTTCGGGCCGAACTTCAGCTCGAGGACGAGGTTCTTGCCGACCTCGGCGTCCTCGACCTTCCAGCCGGTGATGAAGCCCTCCTGCTGGAGGATCTCCGCGATGTGCGACTTGATCTTGCTGTGCGGCATCAGGACGGAGTCGTGATACGCCGAGTTCGCGTTACGCAGACGCGTGAGCATGTCTGCGATGGGATCAGTCATGGTCATGAATTGGCCTTCGGCCTCTCTCGCCGGGGTTTCCTGTATGCGCCATCCCTCTCCCCACTCAGTGGCGGGACGGGTGCGGTGCGGGGACCTACGGCGTAGTAAGTCGGTCAGGGCGGCAGGCGCCCAACCCTGCAAGCCTACGGCATGCGGGGCGGGGCTCCTGCCGACCAGATGCTTACCGAGAGCTTCCGGAATCCTCAACGCCCGAGGGGCGAAGGAGAATTACCAGGAGCTCTTGGTCACGCCCGGCAGCTCGCCACGGTGAGCCATCTCACGAAGGCACACGCGGCACAGGCCGAACTTGCGGTAGACGGAGTGGGGCCGGCCGCAGCGCTGGCAACGGGTGTACCCGCGCACGCCGAACTTCGGCTTGCGGGCGGCCTTAGCGATCAGGGACTTCTTCGCCACGGTCAGTTCTCCTTGAACGGGAAGCCGAGGTGACGAAGGAGGGCACGACCCTCGTCGTCGTTGGTCGCCGTGGTGACCACGGTGATGTCCATGCCCCGGACCCGGTCGATCTTGTCCTGGTCGATCTCGTGGAACATGACCTGCTCCGTGAGACCGAAGGTGTAGTTGCCGCGGCCGTCGAACTGCTTCGGCGACAGACCACGGAAGTCACGGATACGCGGCAGCGCGAGCGACAGCGTACGGTCCAGGAACTCCCACATCCGGTCACCACGAAGGGTGACGTGGCAGCCGATCGGCTGGCCCTCGCGCAGCTTGAACTGCGCGATGGACTTGCGGGCCTTGGTGACGGCCGGCTTCTGGCCGGTGATCGTGGTGAGGTCGCGCACGGCGCCGTCGATCAGCTTGGAGTCGCGGGCGGCGTCGCCCACACCCATGTTGACCACGATCTTGACCAGACCGGGAACCTGCATGACGTTCTCGAAGGAGAACTCCTCACGCAGCTTGCCGGCGATTTCCTCGCGGTAGCGCGTCTTGAGACGCGGCGCAGTGGTGGCAGTCATCAGATGTCCTCACCGGTCCGCTTGGCAACGCGGATCTTGTTGCCCTCGTCGTCAAAGCGGTAGCCGACGCGGGTGACGACCTTGTTGCCGTCCTTCTCCACGACCAGCTGTACGTTGCTGACGTGAATCGGGGCCTCGGTGGTGACGATGCCACCGGTCTGCGAGCCGCGAGCCGTCTGACCGGCCTTGGTGTGCTTCTTGACCCGGTTGACACCCTCGACGAGGACGCGGTCGAGCGTGGGGTAGGCCACGATGACCTTGCCCTGCTTGCCCTTGTCCTTACCGGTGATGACCTGAACCAGGTCGCCCTTCTTGATCTTCATGCTTACAGCACCTCCGGCGCGAGCGAGATGATCTTCATGAACTTCTTCTCGCGCAGTTCCCGGCCCACGGGGCCGAAGATGCGGGTGCCGCGGGGGTCGCCGTCGTTCTTCAGAATGACGGCTGCGTTCTCGTCGAAGCGGATGTACGAGCCATCCTGACGACGACGCTCCTTGACGGTGCGAACGATGACGGCCTTGACGACGTCACCCTTCTTCACGTTGCCACCGGGGATCGCGTCCTTGACGGTGGCCACGATGACGTCACCGATGCCCGCGTAGCGGCGACCCGAACCGCCGAGAACACGGATGGTGAGGATTTCCTTCGCACCCGTGTTGTCGGCGACACGAAGTCGCGACTCCTGCTGGATCACGTCTGTCTCCTGATCGTCTGCCGGTTCCCGGCGGGGCCGCGTACGTCACGCGCACGCGGCCCCACCGAGCCTGGCGGAACCTGCCCGAGGGAATACCCCTCAGGAATTACTTGGCCTTCTCGAGGACCTCGACGATGCGCCACCGCTTCGTCGCGGACAGCGGCCGGGTCTCCATGATGAGGACGCGGTCGCCGACGCCGGCGGTGTTCTGCTCGTCGTGGGCCTTGAGCTTGTTCGTACGGCGGATGACCTTGCCGTACAGGGCGTGCTTGACGCGGTCCTCGACAGCGACGACGACGGTCTTGTCCATCTTGTCGCTGACGACCAGACCCTCACGGGTCTTGCGGAATCCGCGGTCGGTGTTGGTCTCAGTCACAGTCTTCTCGCTCATCAGGCGCTCTCCACCGTCTCGATGCCCAGCTCACGCTCGTGCATCAGGGTGTAGATCCGGGCGATGTCCTTACGGACGGACTTGAGCCGGCCGTGGTTCTCGAGCTGTCCGGTCGCCGCCTGGAAGCGGAGGTTGAACAGCTCTTCCTTGGCCTCGCGAAGCTTGTTGAGAAGCTCCTCGTTGCCCAGCTCGCGCAGCTCGGACGCCTTGGTACCGGCCGACATCACGACTCACCTGCCTCGCGCCGAACGATCCGGCACTTCATCGGAAGCTTGTGAGCAGCGCGGGTGAGCGCCTCACGAGCAATCTTCTCGTTCGGGTAGGACAGCTCGAACATCACCCGACCGGGCTTGACGTTCGCGATCCACCACTCGGGAGAACCCTTACCGGAACCCATGCGGGTCTCGGCGGGCTTCTTCGTCAGGGGGCGGTCCGGGTAGATGTTGATCCAGACCTTGCCGCCACGCTTGATGTGGCGGGTCATCGCGATACGAGCTGCCTCGATCTGGCGGTTCGTCACGTACGCCGGGGTCAGCGCCTGGATGCCGTACTCGCCGAACGCAACCTGCGTACCACCCTTGGACATACCGCTGCGCTTCGGGTGGTGCTGCTTGCGGTGCTTGACCCTACGGGGGATCAGCATTTCGGTCAGGCCTCCGTTCCGGTGCTCTCAGCAGCCGGAGCGGCAGCGGCGGGAGCCTCGGCCTTGGGGGCCTCGGCAGCCGGAGCCGACTGCTGCTGCGGCTTGCGACCGCGACCGCCACGCTCGCCACCGCGGCCACCGCGGCCGGCCGGACGGTCGGTGCCGCCTCGGGCCGGACGGTTGCCGGCGCGGGCAGCGGCGTTCTCGGCGCGGACCTCGGCGATGTTCTTGACGTCGCCCTTGTAGATCCAGACCTTCACGCCGATGCGGCCGAAGGTCGTCTTGGCCTCGAAGAAGCCGTAGTCGACGTTCGCGCGGAGCGTGTGCAGGGGCACGCGGCCCTCGCGGTAGAACTCCGAGCGGGACATCTCGGCGCCGCCGAGACGACCGCCGCACTGGATCTTGATGCCCTTGGCGCCCGCCTTCATCGTGCTCTGCATGCTCTTGCGCATGGCACGACGGAAGGAGACACGGGAGGAGAGCTGCTCGGCGACGGCCTGGGCCACCAGCTGAGCGTCCACCTCGGGGTTCTTGACCTCGAGGATGTTCAGCTGGACCTGCTTGCCGGTCAGCTTCTCCAGCTCGCCGCGGATGCGATCGGCCTCGGCGCCGCGGCGACCGATGACGATGCCCGGACGGGCGGTGTGGATGTCAACGCGGACGCGGTCGCGGGTGCGCTCGATCTCGACCTTCGAGATACCGGCCCGCTCCATGCCCTTCGTCATCATGCGACGAATGGCGACGTCTTCCTTGACGTAGTCCTTGTACAGCTTGTCGGCGTACCAACGGGACTTGAAGTCCGTGGTAATGCCGAGCCGGAACCCATGCGGGTTAACCTTCTGGCCCATTACCGGGTTCCTTCCTTGCTGCTGACGACCACGGTGATGTGGCTGGTCCGCTTACGGATCCGGTAGGCACGGCCCTGAGCACGCGGACGGAACCGCTTCAGGGTCGGGCCCTCGTCCACGTAGGCCTCGCTGATGACCAGCGAAGAGGCGTCCGGGTGATCGTAGTTGTGTGCGGCGTTGGCGATGGCGCTGTCGAGCACCTTGCCAACCGGCACGCTCGCGGCCTGCGGGGCGAAACGCAGGACCGCCTGAGCCTCCGTGGCGTCCATGCCACGGATGAGGTCCACCACGCGGCGGGCCTTCATGGGCGTGACGCGGATGTACCGCGCCTGGGCCCTGGCTTCCATGGTTGTCCCTTCGGTGTGAGTCATAGTCGTTTCCACCCCGCCTTAGCGGCGCTTCGACTTCCGGTCGTCCTTGACGTGGCCGCGGAAGGTGCGAGTCGGCGAGAACTCGCCGAGCTTGTGGCCGACCATGGACTCGGTGACGAACACCGGGACGTGGATCTTGCCGTTGTGCACCGCGATGGTGTGGCCCAGCATGGCCGGGATGATCATCGAGCGACGGGACCAGGTCTTGATGACGTTCTTGGTGCCTGCTTCGTTCTGTACGTCCACCTTCTTGATGAGGTGGCCGTCGACGAAGGGCCCCTTCTTGAGACTGCGCGGCATCTAAACCCGCTCCTAGCGCTTCTTGTTCGTCTTGCGGCGGCGGACGATGTACTTGCTGGACGCCTTCTTCGGCGAGCGAGTACGACCCTCCTTCTGACCCCACGGCGAGACCGGGTGACGTCCACCGGAGGTCTTGCCCTCACCACCACCGTGCGGGTGGTCAACCGGGTTCATCGCGACACCGCGGACGGTCGGGCGGACGCCCTTCCAGCGCATGCGGCCGGCCTTGCCCCAGTTGATGTTCGACTGCTCGGCGTTGCCGACCTCACCGATCGTGGCGCGGCAGCGGGCGTCGACCAGGCGGATCTCACCCGACGGCATACGAAGGTGGGCCATGGTGCCCTCCTTCGCCAGCAGCTGCACGGAGGCACCCGCGGAACGGGCGAACTTCGCGCCGCCGCCGGGCCGCAGCTCGATGGCGTGGATGGTCGTACCGACCGGGATGTTGCGCAGCGCCAGGTTGTTGCCGGGCTTGATGTCGGCGGCCGGGCCGTTCTCGACACGGTCGCCCTGCGACAGGCCACGCGGCGCGATGATGTAGCGCTTCTCGCCGTCGGCGTAGTGCAGGAGCGCGATGCGCGCGGTGCGGTTGGGGTCGTACTCGATGTGCGCGACCTTGGCCGGCACACCGTCCTTGTCGTGACGACGGAAGTCGATCACCCGGTAGGCGCGCTTGTGGCCGCCGCCCTGGTGGCGAACGGTCACACGACCGGCGTTGTTACGGCCGCCCTTGCTGTGCAGGGGGCGGACCAGCGACTTCTCCGGCGTGGACCGCGTGATCTCGACAAAGTCGGCGACGCTGGAGCCACGACGGCCCGGGGTCGTCGGCTTGTACTTGCGGATACCCATTTCTCAGTCCTCGGAAGATTCCGGACTTCTCAACGATCCGATCCCCCGTCAGGAGGTCGGGCCGCCGAAGATGTCGATACGGTCGCCCTCGGCGAGGGTCACGATGGCGCGCTTCGTGTCGGCGCGCTTGCCGAAGCCGGTCTTGGTGCGCTTGCGCTTACCCTGCCGGTTGATCGTGTTGACCCCGGTGACCTTGACCGAGAAGACCGCTTCGACGGCCTGCTTGATCTGGGTCTTGTTGGTGCCGGGCGCGACGATGAACGTGTACTTGTTCTCGTCGAGCAGCGCGTAGCTCTTCTCGGAGACAACCGGCTTGACGAGAACGTCGCGCGGGTCCGTGAAGGTCTTGCTGGTAACGGTCGCCTCGCTCATCAGGCGTCGCTCCCTTCGGTCTCAGCGGTCTGGGGGCCAGACACGAAGGACTCGAAAGCGGCCTGGGTGAAGACCACGTCGTCAGAGACGATCACGTCGTACGTGTTCAGCTGGCCCGGCTCCAGGATGTGCACCTGGGGCAGGTTGCGTGCGGACAGCCACGCGGCCTCGTCGGCGCGGTCGACGACCAGGAGCAGGTTGCTGCGCTCCGAGATCTTGCCGAGCAGCGTCTTGGCGGCCTTGGTGGAAACCCCACCCTCGACCACGCCGGTGACGACGTGGATGCGGGAGTGACGCGCCCGGTCGGAGAGGGCACCGCGGAGGGCGGCGGCCTTCATCTTCTTCGGGGTGCGCTGCGAGTAGTCACGCGGCTGCGGGCCGTGGACGACGCCACCGCCGACGAACTGCGGCGCGCGGGTCGAGCCCTGGCGGGCGCGGCCGGTGCCCTTCTGGCGGTACGGCTTCCGGCCGCCACCGCGGACTTCGCCGCGACGCTTGGTCTTGTGCGTGCCCTGACGGGCCGCGGCCAGCTGTGCGACAACGACCTGGTGGATCAGCGGAACGCTGGTCTTGGCGTCGAAGATCTCCGCGGGGAGGTCGACGGTACCGGCCTTGTCGCCTGCCGGCGAAAGGATGTCAATGGTGCTCATTACCTCAAGCCCCCTTGGCCGCGGTACGGACCAGGACGAGGCCGCCGTTCGGACCGGGGACCGCGCCCTTGATGAGCAGCAGACCCTTCTCCGCGTCAACCGCGTGGATGGTCAGGTTCTGGGTGGTGACCCGCTCGTTGCCCATACGACCCGCCATGCGCATGCCCTTGAAGACACGCCCAGGGGTGGCGCAGCCACCGATCGAGCCGGGGGAGCGGTGCTTGCGCTGGGTGCCGTGACCGGCGCCGAGGCCCTTGAAGTTGTGACGCTTCATGACACCGGCGAAGCCCTTGCCCTTGCTCTTGCCCGTGACGTCGACCTTGACGCCGGACTCGAACACCTCGGCAGTGACCTCCTGGCCCAGCGTGTACTCGCTGGCGTCAGGGGTGCGGAGCTCCACCAGGTGGCGGCGCGGAGTCACGTCGGCCTTGGCGAAGTGACCCTTGAGGGGCTTGTTCACCTTGCGCGGGTCGATCTCGCCGAAGGCGATCTGGACCGACTCGTAGCCGTCGCTGTCATTGGTGCGGACCTGGGTCACGACACACGGCCCGGCCTTGACGACGGTCACCGGGACGACCCGGTTGTTCTCGTCCCAGACCTGGGTCATGCCGAGCTTCTCGCCCAGGACGCCCTTGATGTTCTTGGTCATCTCGCGCGTCACCTCAGAGCTTGATCTCGATGTCGACGCCCGCCGGCAGGTCGAGGCGCATGAGCGAGTCAACCGTCTTCGGCGTGGGGTCGAGGATGTCGATGAGGCGCTTGTGCGTCCGCATCTCGAAGTGCTCGCGCGAGTCCTTGTACTTGTGCGGCGACTTGATGACGCAGTACACGTTCTTCTCAGTGGGCAGCGGCACCGGGCCTGCGACCGACGCACCAGTGCGGGTCACCGTCTCGACGATCTTCTTCGCCGAAGAGTCGATGACCTCGTGGTCGTAGGCCTTGAGCCGGATGCGGATCTTCTGTCCCGCCATGGCTACTTTGTAGTCCTGTTCTCTCGTCACGCTCTGGAACCCGGGTGTCCTGCGACTCCGACTCCGACCCACGCGGTCGGGTGTGTCGCTCCCCCTCCACGGAGATCTCCCGAAGGATTTCCCAGCCAAGGGTTTGCGGGCCCAAGGGCCGCGCCGCGCTCGGTGAAGAGCTGGTCGGAGGCGAACTGCATCCGCAGGTACGAACACGGATGCGGCCACCGGGTGCCTGGTCTGCGCCCTGCTGACACTTCCCGGAAGATTCCCGTACGTCCGATCCGCATGGGATCGACGAGTACTGTGGGACTCGCTTCCGGTCCTCCCGGCGGGAGGCGCGCAGCATTGACACTCAACCGAGCAACCTGGTCAGTGTGCCATACGGGACGTGACGCTGGCCAATCGGGCCAGGGATCTTACCCCCAGCGGTCGACCGGTCAAACGCGGGCGCGCTCCGACTGCGGCAGGGGGGCGGCGCGAGGCCGCCGCCGCCCCCCGATGCCCCGGTTCACCACGGAGACGCCCCGGCCCGCCCCTCCCGCTTCAGCGCCCGGACGCGTACGCGACGAAATCCGCCCACGCATCAGACGCGAACCCGAGCTGCGGACCCGACACCACCTTGGAATCACGCACCCGCACCGAACTCGCGGCCGCCGCGACCTCGACGCATGAAGGACCGTCGCTGGTGCTGTAGCTGCTCTTGAACCACATCAGCCCGGAAACGTCTCCGGCCGAGTGCTTGCCACTCACGTTTCTCCCCTGCGGGCTCAACGCCCGGACGCGTACGCAACGAAATCCGCCCACGCATCAGGCGCGAACCCGAGCTGCGGACCCGACACCACCTTGGAATCACGCACCCGCACCGCACTCGCGGCCGCCGCGACCTCGACGCAATCAGGGCCGTCGTTGGTGCTGTAGCTGCTCTTGAACCACATCAGCCCGGAAGCGTGTCCGGCCGAGGACTCCACACTCATGTTTCTCCCAGCAGTTTCTCGATGAAGGCCCGCGACAACCGAGGTGTGAGCGCCTGGGCCCGGATCATGCCGTACCGCATCTCAAGGATCTGGACCTCCTTGGGATCAGTGATCAGCCGACTGGTGAGCTGAACCTCGTTGTGCCCGACAGTCGTACCGTCGTTCAGCTTAAGCACCCGGTGGGAACCCGCCAGACCCGCGTGCTCCTCCGCCTCCGTCGGCATGACCTGAATCTCGACATGCCTCAACGCGCCTACATCCAGCAGGTGTTGAAGCTGGCGCTGCAACACGGCCCTGCCACCCGTCGGCCGCCGCAGCGTCGCCTCTTCCTGGACGAACGTGAGCAGGGGTGCGGGCTGTCGCTCGAACACCGACTGGCGGGCCATACGGGCTGCCACCAGGCGTTCGACCTCCTCCTCCGCGAAGGCGGGCCGCCGCTCCCCGTACAGGGCACGGGCATACTCCTCGGTCTGCAAGAGACCGTGTACGACATTGCCGGCGTAGGCCCCCATCTCGACGGCGTTCGCCTCAAGCTTGGCCAGATCGCGGACCTTCTTCGGATACCGCGCCTCCGCCACGTCCTTCTTCATGGCGGAGAGCTTCCCGCCCGCCCCCAAGACCTCGTCCGCCCGGTCCAGGAACTCCGGCTTCGGAATGCGCTTGCCGGCCTCCACCTTGTAGACCTGGTTCTCCCCGTACCCGATCGCCGCACCCAACTCCGTCGCGCGCAGCCCCGCCGCCTCGCGCCACAGCTTCACCTGCCGCCCCACCGCGGTGATCACGGCGGCGGAGTCGGCGTCCAGACCGAGATCCCGATCGGGATCGTCTCCGCCGTTCGTTCCGTACGACCTGCTCTCTTCTCCGCTCATACCGACACCTGCCTCCCACGTGTGCCACAGAACTGGACGCCGTACCCAACTGGACAGGGCCGAAAGACGACTGGACAGTGACTGCCCGTACTCACCTCACCCCTGTTCAGAGTAGGCACGGAGCGACCACTCTGCGTAACGTGAATCAAGAAATCACCCGAACCGGACGTTCCGTTCTCACCCACGAGTTCACCGTGCTGCTCTCCCCCACCCGTCGGGGCGCCAGACTCGCCCGACTGCTCACCACGGCCCATCTGGGCTGCTGGGGACTGCCGACGGATTCCGCGGCGCACATCGTGGCCGAGCTGGCCGTCAACGCCACGATCCACGGCCGTGTACCGGGCCGGGACTTCCGGCTGAGCCTCCGCGTGCGCGACGAAACGCTGTTGCGGATCGAGGTCTCCGACGCCCGGGGTGAGCACCTTCCGCCCGCGCCGGGGACGACGGGAACGGTCGCCGAGGACGCGGAATCGGGCCGGGGACTGCTGATCGTCGAGGCGCTGGCCGACCGCTGGGGCGTGACGCCGGGGCCGGTGCCACGCAAGACCGTATGGGCGGAACTCGATCTCGCTCCGTAACCCTGCCTCCACCGGGTCGCTACGGATCGCGCCCCGGTGGACCACACCGCCGAATTCGGGGGCGGCCGAAAGCACATACATCACACCATCGGGTGAGTATTCACCGTTTTGGCATATGCCAGGGGTCTGTGGCGTTTAGCGTTTGGTGCATGGTCAATTCCTCACATGAGGCGATGCATCGGATCTTTCAGGAAGATCCGGGTATTTTCACTCGGACGTTCAGGTCGTTGGGTGTGTCTTTTCCTGATCCGGTGGCGGTGTCGTTGCTGCCGACGGATCTCACCGAGCTGAAGCCGCTGGAACGGCGGCTGGACACGTTGTTGCGGGTGGACACGGCGGAGGGGGGTGGGTATCTGCTGGCGGTGGAGGCGCAGGGGCGCAGGGATGTGGCGAAGGAGAGCAGCTGGGCGTATTACCTGGCGCATCTGCGGGCGAAGTACGGGCTGGGTCCGGTGCTTTTGGTGGTGTGTCAGGACGAGGCGACGGCGTTGTGGGCGCAGGGTCCGTTCCGGATCGGTCCGCCGCAGTGGCCGTCGTTGCTGGTGCGTCCGCTGGTGCTGGGTCCGCACAATGTGCCGGTGGTGACGGATGCGTCGGTGGCAGCGCGGGATGTTCCGCTCGCGGCGTTCTCGGCGATTACGCATGGTAGGAAGCCGAATGCTCCTGCGATACTTCACGCACTGGCCACCGCGCTGAAGAGTGTCGACGAGGAGACCGCGACGATCTTCAGTGAGCTCACCGAACTCGGCCTGGGAAACACCCCGGCCGCTCAGGTCTGGAGGGACCTCATGGCTGTCGACCTCTCGTTCTTCCGCTCCGAAACCTCCCAACGCCTACGCTCCGAAGGCCGAGCGGAAGGCAAAGCCGAAGGCAAAGCCGAAGGCAGGGTGGAAGGCCAGGCCGAAGCTGTCCTCCTGATTCTGGACCGCCGCGGCCTCCTCCTCACCGATGAAGCGGTCCACCGCATCCGTACCTGCACCGATCCCGACACCCTCCACCACTGGCTCGAACGCGCCATCACCGCCACCACCACCGAAGACCTCTTCACCCAACACTGACCCACACCGACCCCCGTCCCTACTCCAGGAGCGGGGGCCATCTCCTCATGGGCATCGGCCTTCCCCGGCCGCTCAGGTCTGGAGGGACCTCATGGCTGTCGACCTCTCGTTCTTCCGCTCCGAAACCTCCCAACGCCTACGCTCCGAAGGTAAAGCCGAAGGCCGAGCCGAAGGCAGGGTGGAAGGTCAGGCAGAAGCCGTGCTGCTGATCCTGGACCGCCGCGGCCTCCTCCTCACCGACGAAGCGGTCCACCGCATCCGCACCTGCACCGATCCCGACACCCTCCACCACTGGCTCGAACGCGCCATCACCGCCACCACCACCGAAGACCTCTTCACCCAACACTGACCCACACCGACCCGTAACCGGCCCCGCCCCCGGACACACCACGCCCGGGGGCGGGGCCGTCCCCATCTCCTCCCTCCCTGGTCAACCGCGTCCGGCACGCAGGCAACCCACCCGCCCGCCTCCCCGTCTAGTCATCCGCGCGAGCCGGCTCGGGAACGGTTCGCGCGCACCACGACAGCGACAGCGAACAGCGGCAGCACAGGGCAGAGCAGGCACTCCCCCATCCGCCCGCTGCGGGGACAGCGGACGGAGTACGCGGCGTGACGGACAGATCTGCGCGGAGCGCGACCGGCGGCGGCATATCCAGCGCCGGTACCGGAGGCGGACGAGGGTCCGCTCGAATACCGCGGCGCAGTGTCGTCGTGGCCGGGTCCGTGCTCGGCCTCGCGTCCGTCGCCGGCTGCTCCGTACCCGCTCCCCGGCGGCCGAACCCCGCCGCCGATCCGGCACCCGGCCTCACCATCAGCAGCTCGCGACGGGCCCGGCTGATGCAGATCCTGGCCCACCCGGACGACGACCTCTACTTCATGAACCCGGACACACAGCGCGCGCTGGACGCCGGGACGCCGCTGGTCTGTGTGTACCTCACGGCCGGGGAGGCGGACGGGGTCAACAAGGCCCCCGGCAAGGCCGAACCCACTCCCGACAAGGGGGCGTACTCCTCCGCCCGCCACCAGGGGCTGCGCCAGGCGTACGCCACCCTGATCGGGCTTCCCCGCTTCACCGGCTGGCAGAAGTCCGTCGTCCAACTGCACGGCGGCCACCGCGCCGAGCTGAACAGCCTCACCAACGGCGTCCGCCGGGTCGAGCTGATCTTCCTCAACACCGCGATGCACAGCCGCCGCGGCAAGCTGGGGCTGCCCACTCTCTGGGAGGACCGCGGGCTGAGCCTGCGTACCGTCGTCGCCGACGACTCCCCGCTGCGGCGGCCGGGCGCGTACACCTACGACGGGCTGATCGATGTGCTCGTCGCACTGCTGGAGGAGTACCGGCCCACCGTCGTGCACACCCTGGACCCCGACCCGGACATCCAGCACAGCACCGACGCCGTCCGCAGGAAGGACAGTGAGCAGCGCGGCTACTCCGATCACGCGGACCACACCGCGACCGCGTCCTTCGCCTGGGCCGCGATGATCCGGTGGGTTGCGCGGTCCGCCGCTCGTGGGGAAGGCGTTCCGGGGTTCGTGGTCACCGCGTTCCGGGGGTATTACAACCGGCACTGGCCCAAGAACCTCCCGCACGATGTGCTCACGGAGAAGGCCGCGCACCTCGTCCCGTACGGCGGCGACGCCGACTGGGAGTGCGGCAACCCGGGTGGCTGCGGTGACTACAACGTCGGCGGCGACCGGCCCCTCACCAACAAGAAGGGCTGGGTCCGCGCCACCCACCACCGCTATCCGGGGCCCCGCACCGTCGTGGCCACCGAACCGGACGGGCGGCTCGCCGCCTACGGAGTGCTCGGGCTGCGGGCCGTGCGGTGGCGGGAGACCGCGCCCGGCAACGGCGTCTGGGGGCCGCCGGACGATCTCGGTGGCGGCCCGCTCGCCCCGGTGCTGGGCGGCGCCGCGCTCGCGGACGGGCGGCGGCTGCTGTTCGGCCTGCGGTTCGCGGCGCTCGCCGGGCACGGCTCGGACAACAGGCGGGAGATCGTCCTGCTGGAACAGCGCTTCCCCGGCGGCCCGTTCCTCGCCTGGCGCGGGCTCGGCAATCCTGAGCCGGACCAGGACCGGGGCCGGCGGATCGGGGTGCCGGTCGCGGTGACCGCGCCCGACGGCCGGGTGCATCTCTTCGTGCGGAACGCCGACATGGGTGTGGTTACGCGGGTACGGGACCGGGCCGGCCGGTGGGGCGTGTGGCGCGACCTCGGCGGCGCCGCCGTCCAGGACGGGCTGACCCCGGTCGTCGACAGCGGCGGGCTCGTCCACCTGTACGGTGCGGGCCGGGACGCGGTGCACCACTGGGCGCAGGAGACGGCCGCGGGCGAGGTGTACGCCCGGCCCCCGATCGCCGGGGTGCCGGTGCCCGGGGACGGCCCCGCCGCGCTGCCCGCCCCGGACGGATCGGTCGAGCTGTTCTACCGGCCGGCGGCGAAGGCCCGGCTGACCACGGTCCGCGGGGGTACGGCCGTGGACATGATCGGGTTCGACGGGTACGGCCCCGTGACCGCCGCCGCCGCGACCCGGGGGCAGGTGCTGCTGGGCCGTACCTCGCGGGGCCTCGTCCAACTCCGTACGGACACGGGTCTCTCCGTACGGACCGGGGGGCCCGTCGCCCTGGACGGCCCCACGCTCCACCTAGCCGACAGCGACAGCGACGACGTCCGCGACGGACGGCCGACCGTGGTGGGTCTCGGACCGGACGCGCTCCCCTGGCTCTGGCGCCCCTGACCCGGCGCCGGGGCCGGACCCCGACCCGGGCGGGACACACCATGCGAAAGAGCCCCGGTCCACCGCTCACGCGGTGGGACGGGGCCCTTCGTGGTGCTCTGTGCGGAGCTACCAGGTCAGACAGTCAGCGAGTACGGAGGTACTTACTTGACGATCTTGGTGACCTGGCCGGCGCCCACGGTCCGGCCACCCTCACGGATGGCGAACTTCAGGCCCTCCTCCATGGCGATCGGCTGGATCAGCGCGACCGACATGACGGTGTTGTCGCCCGGCATGACCATCTCGGTGCCCTCGGGAAGGGTCACGACGCCGGTCACGTCCGTGGTACGGAAGTAGAACTGCGGGCGGTAGTTGTTGAAGAAGGGGGTGTGACGGCCACCCTCGTCCTTCGACAGGATGTAGGCCTGGGCCTCGAACTCGGTGTGCGGCGTGATCGAGCCCGGCTTGATGATGACCTGGCCGCGCTCGACGTCCTCGCGCTTGATGCCACGGAGAAGGAGACCGACGTTCTCACCGGCCTGGCCCTCGTCGAGCAGCTTGCGGAACATCTCGATGCCGGTGACCGTGGTGGTGGTCTTCTCCGGCTTGATGCCCACGAGGTCAACGGTCTCGTTGACCTTGAGGATACCGCGCTCGATACGACCGGTGACGACGGTGCCACGACCGGTGATCGTGAAGACGTCCTCGATCGGCATCAGGAACGGCTTGTCGACGTCACGCTCGGGCTGCGGGATGGACTCGTCGACGGCCTTCATCAGGTCGAGGACGGTCTGGCCCCACTCCTTGTCGCCCTCAAGGGCCTTGAGCGCCGAGACCTTGACGACCGGAAGGTCGTCGCCCGGGAACTCGTACTCGGAGAGCAGCTCGCGAACCTCGAGCTCGACGAGCTCCAGGATCTCCTCGTCGTCCACCATGTCGGCCTTGTTCAGCGCGACGACGATGTAGGGGACGCCGACCTGGCGGGCCAGGAGCACGTGCTCCTTGGTCTGCGGCATCGGGCCGTCGGTGGCCGCGACCACGAGGATGGCGCCGTCCATCTGCGCCGCACCCGTGATCATGTTCTTGATGTAGTCCGCGTGACCCGGGCAGTCGACGTGCGCGTAGTGACGCGACTCCGTCTGGTACTCGACGTGCGCGATCGAGATCGTGATACCGCGCTGGCGCTCCTCGGGAGCCTTGTCGATCTGGTCGAAGGCCGAGGCCTCGTTCAGGTCCGGGTACGCGTCATGCAGCACCTTGGTAATGGCGGCCGTGAGGGTCGTCTTACCGTGGTCGATGTGACCGATGGTGCCGATGTTGACGTGCGGCTTAGTCCGCTCGAACTTCGCCTTCGCCACTGGGTCCTCCTGTGGAGTGGTTCTGTACGCCTTGCTTCATCGGCGCCAGGTGATCTTTGCTGGGATGCCGGGGCCGGGGGCGCACACCGCACAGCTCGCGCGCTGCGGTGAATGCCCTACCAGGCTCCGGTGACAAGCCTAAAGCGTGAGCTCGGGAGAGTTACTCGCCCTTGGCCTTCGCGATGATCTCCTCGGCGACGTTCCGCGGAACCTCGGCGTAGGAGTCGAACTGCATCGAGTAGCTTGCGCGACCCGAGGTCTTGCTGCGGAGGTCTCCGACGTAGCCGAACATCTCCGAGAGGGGCACGAGGCCCTTCACGACGCGAGCGCCGCTGCGCTCCTCCATGGCCTGGATCTGGCCACGGCGGGAGTTGATGTCGCCGATGACATCGCCCATGTAGTCCTCGGGCGTGGTGACCTCGACGGCCATCATCGGCTCCAGGAGCACGGGGGACGCCTTGCGCGCGGCCTCCTTGAAGGCCTGCGAACCGGCGATCTTGAACGCGAGTTCGGAGGAGTCGACCTCGTGGTAACCACCGTCGAGAAGAATGACGCGGACGCCAGTCATCTCGTACCCGGCCAGGATGCCGAACTGCATGGCCTCCTGGGCGCCCGCGTCCACCGAGGGGATGTACTCCCTGGGGATACGGCCACCGGTGACCTTGTTGACGAACTCGTACGACGCCTCGCCGCCCTCGATGGGCTCGATCGCGATCTGCACCTTCGCGAACTGACCGGTACCACCGGTCTGCTTCTTGTGGGTGTAGTCCACGCGCTCGACGGTCTTGCGGATCGTCTCGCGGTACGCGACCTGCGGCTTGCCGACGTTCGCCTCGACGCGGAACTCGCGCTTCATGCGGTCGACGAGCACTTCGAGGTGGAGCTCGCCCATACCACCGATGATGGTCTGGCCGGTCTCCTCGTCCGAGTGCACCTGGAAGGAGGGGTCCTCCTCCGAGAGGCGCTGGATGGCGACACCCAGCTTCTCCTGGTCACCCTTGGACTTGGGCTCGATGGCGACCTGGATGACCGGCGCCGGGAAGTCCATGGACTCCAGGATCACCGGGTTCTTGTCGTCGCACAGCGTCTCACCGGTGGTGGTCTGCTTCAGGCCCATCACGGCGACGATGTCGCCGGCGCCCACCGCCTCGATCTCCTCACGCTTGTTCGCGTGCATGCGGTAGATCTTGCCGATGCGCTCCTTCTTGCCCTTGACGGGGTTCAGCACCGCGGTGCCGGACTCCAGGCGGCCCGAGTAGACCCGGACGAAGGTGAGCTTGCCCAGGTGCGGGTCGCTCATGATCTTGAACGCCAGCGCCGACAGCGGAGCGTCGTCGGACGGCTGACGCTTGACGACAACCTCCGGGTCCTTGACGTCGTGGCCCTCGATGGCCTCGACGTCCAGGGGGGAGGGAAGGTAGCGGACAACCGCGTCGAGCAGGGGCTGGACGCCCTTGTTCTTGAACGCGGTACCACAGAACACCGGGGTGACCGTGGTGTCGCCGCCCTTGCCGGAGTTGATGGTGATGCGGCGGATCGCCGCGTACAGCTGCTCCACGGTGGGCTCCTGGCCCTCCAGGTACAGCTCCATCAGCGCGTCGTCGTTCTCGGCGACGGTCTCCAGCAGCTGGGCACGCCACTCGGCCGCGGCCTCGGTGAGCGTGGCCGGGATGTCGAGGATGTCGTACGCCTCGCCCTTGGCCGCCTCGGCGGAGTAGACGAACGCCTTCATCGTGACGAGGTCCACGACACCGGTGAAGTCGGCCTCGGCACCGATCGGCAGCTGCATCACGATCGGGGTCGCGCCCAGGCGGCCCTTGATCATGTCGACGCAGCGGTGGAAGTCGGCGCCGGTGCGGTCGAGCTTGTTGACGAAGCAGATGCGCGGCACGCCGTAGCGGTCCGCCTGACGCCAGACGGTCTCGGACTGCGGCTCAACACCGGCGACACCGTCGAACACCGTGACGGCACCGTCGAGGACGCGGAGCGAACGCTCCACCTCGACCGTGAAGTCGACGTGCCCCGGGGTGTCGATGATGTTGATGGTGTGATCGACGTCCTCGAGCGGCCAGTGACAGGTCGTCGCGGCCGACGTGATCGTGATGCCGCGTTCCTGCTCCTGCTCCATCCAGTCCATCGTGGCAGCGCCGTCGTGGACCTCACCGATCTTGTAGCTCACACCGGTGTAAAACAGGATGCGCTCGGTGGTCGTCGTCTTGCCCGCGTCGATGTGGGCCATGATCCCAATGTTGCGGACCTTGGCCAGGTCAAGCGAAGTGGTGGCCATAAGGCTCAGTCTTCTCTCGGTCTCGATGTGGGTACGACTACCAGCGGTAGTGCGCGAAGGCCTTGTTGGACTCGGCCATCTTGTGCGTGTCCTCACGCTTCTTGACCGAAGCGCCGAGGCCGTTGGAGGCGTCGAGCAGTTCGTTCATGAGGCGCTCGGTCATGGTCTTCTCGCGACGGGCGCGGGAGTAACCGACCAGCCAGCGCAGCGCGAGGGTGGAGGCGCGACCGGGCTTGACCTCGATCGGCACCTGGTAGGTGGCGCCACCGACACGGCGGGACTTGACCTCGAGCGAGGGCTTGACGTTCTCAAGCGCGCGCTTCAGCGTGATGACCGGGTCGTTGCCGGTCTTCTCGCGGAGGCCTTCCATGGCGCCGTACACGATCCGCTCGGCGGTGGAACGCTTGCCGTTGAGCAGGATCTTGTTGATCAGCGAGGTGACAAGAGGAGAACCGTAGACCGGGTCGATGATGACCGGGCGCTTCGGGGCGGGGCCCTTACGAGGCATTCTTACTTCTCCTTCTTGGCGCCGTAGCGGCTTCGGGCCTGCTTGCGGTTCTTGACACCCTGGGTGTCGAGCGAACCACGGATGATCTTGTAACGAACACCAGGCAGGTCCTTCACACGGCCACCACGCACGAGCACGATGGAGTGCTCCTGCAGGTTGTGTCCCTCACCCGGGATGTAGGCCGTGACCTCGATACCGGAGGTCAGACGCACACGCGCGACCTTACGGAGGGCCGAGTTCGGCTTCTTCGGGGTGGTCGTGAACACACGCGTGCAGACGCCGCGGCGCTGGGGCGAACCCTCGAGTGCGGGCGTCTTGTTCTTCTCGACCTTGTCCTGCCGGCCCTTCCGGACCAGCTGCTGGATCGTAGGCACTACTTCTCCGGTTTCTGTGTGCCGTTCGTGAAACTAACCTGGAACATCTCCGACCCACGCGGTCGGGTGTGTCGAATACTGCGGACTCCTGCCCGAGGGCGGGAAAGGCGCAGATTGCGATGGCCACTGACAGGCTCGCGATGCGGCTGAGGACACGCGCACGAGCCCAGGCACACCCCAGGCACAAGGTCTGAGCGTACCTACCTCACGGACTCCGGTCAAAACAAATGGCGTCCACCACGACACGCCGCGAGCGCTGTCCGGCTTGTCCGGGACCTCCTCCGACCACGGCGGTGCCCCTTCCGAGCCCCCACAAGGCCCCTCAGGGCCCGTACGGACCCCGACACCCCCGTGGGCGCCGACTCGCCGGCCGACACCGGGCCGGACGGAAGTGACGCATTCCACACGCGAACGGCGGTGTTCCACAACGCCGAGGGGCGGCCACCCCGTGCACAACGGAGTGACCGCCCCTCGGTTCGAGCGACCCGCTTACTGGTTGTACGGACCGTAGTCGTAGTCCTCCAGCGGGACGGCCTGGCCGGAGCCCGTGCCGAACGGCGAGTAGTCGATGTCGTCGTAGCCGACGGCCGAGTACATCGCGGCCTTGGCCTCCTCGGTCGGCTCGACCCGGATGTTGCGGTAGCGGGACAGACCCGTACCGGCCGGGATGAGCTTACCGATGATGACGTTCTCCTTGAGGCCGATCAGGGAGTCCGACTTGGCGTTGATCGCCGCGTCGGTCAGAACCCTGGTCGTCTCCTGGAAGGACGCCGCCGACAGCCACGACTCGGTGGCGAGCGAGGCCTTGGTGATACCCATCAGCTGCGGACGGCCGGAGGCGGGGTGACCGCCCTCGGTGACCACACGACGGTTCTCGGTCTCGAACTTCGACCGCTCGACGAGCTCGCCCGGCAGCAGCTCCGCGTCGCCGGACTCGATGATCGTCACACGGCGCAGCATCTGCCGGATGATGATCTCGATGTGCTTGTCGTGGATCGACACGCCCTGCGAGTTGTAGACCTTCTGGACCTCGCCGACCAGGTGGACCTGGACCGCGCGCTGGCCGAGGATGCGCAGCACGTCGTGCGGGTTGGTGGCACCGAAGGTGAGCTTCTGGCCCACCTCCACGTGGTCACCCTCGCGCACCAGGACCTTGGCCCGCTTCGAGATCGGGAAGGGCGTCTCTTCGCTGCCGTCGTCCGGGGTGACGACGATCTTCTTGGTCTTCTCGGTCTCCTCGATACGGATGCGGCCGGCCGCCTCCGAGATCGGGGCGACACCCTTGGGCGTACGGGCCTCGAAGAGCTCGACGACACGGGGCAGACCCTGGGTGATGTCGTCACCGGCCACACCACCGGTGTGGAAGGTACGCATCGTCAGCTGGGTGCCGGGCTCACCGATGGACTGGGCGGCGATGATGCCGACCGCCTCACCGATGTCGACCAGCTTGCCGGTGGCGAGCGAGCGTCCGTAGCAGAAGGCACAGGTGCCGACCGCGGACTCACAGGTCAGGACCGAACGGGTCTTGACCTCCTCGACGCCGGCGCCCACCAGGGCGTCGATCAGGACGTCACCGAGGTCGACGTTGGCAGGCGCGATGACCTTGCCGTCGATGACGACGTCCTCGGCGAGCATGCGGGCGTACACCGAGGTCTCGACGTCGTCCGTCTTGCGGAGCCTGCCGTCGGTCCCCTTGACCGCGATCTTCAGCTTGAGGCCGCGGTCGGTGCCACAGTCCTCCTCGCGGATGATCACGTCCTGCGAGACGTCCACCAGACGACGGGTCAGGTAACCCGAGTCGGCGGTACGCAGGGCGGTGTCCGCCAGACCCTTACGGGCACCGTGCGTGGAGATGAAGTACTCCAGCACGGTCAGGCCCTCACGGAAGGACGCCTTGATCGGACGCGGGATGGTCTCGTTCTTCGCGTTCGACACCAGACCACGCATACCCGCGATCTGACGCATCTGCATCATGTTTCCTCGGGCACCCGAGTCGACCATCATGAAGATGGGGTTCGTCTTCGGGAAGTTCGCGTTCATCGCCTCGGCGACCTCGTTGGTCGCCTTGGTCCAGATCGCGATGAGCTCCTGCGTGCGCTCGTCCTTGGTGATCAGACCGCGCTCGTACTGCTTCTGGACCTTCTCGTCCTGCGCCTCGTAGCCCGCGACGATCGCCTTCTTGGCCTCGGGGACCACGATGTCGGAGACGGCCACGGTGACGCCGGAGCGGGTCGCCCAGAAGAAGCCCGCCGCCTTCAGGTTGTCGAGCGTCGCCGCCACGATGACCTTGGGGTAGCGCTCGGCCAGGTCGTTGACGATCTCGGAGAGCTGCTTCTTGCCCACCGAGTAGTCGACGAACGGGTAGTCCTCGGGCAGCAGCTCGTTGAAGAGCGCGCGGCCCAGGCTGGTCCGCAGCCGGAAGGTGTCGCCCTGCTGGTACTCGGGCTCGCCCTCCTCACGGGCCGGCGGGGTCCAGCCGCGCGGCGGGATGGTGCCCACCGGGAAGCGGATGTCGACCTTCGCCTGGAGCGACAGCTCCTTGGCGTCGAACGCCATGATCGCCTCGGCGGTGGAACCGAAGGCCCGGCCCGCGCCGACGACCTCGCGCTCCGCCTCGTCCGTGGTGAGGAAGAAGAGGCCCAGCACCATGTCCTGGGTCGGCATGGTGACGGGGCGGCCGTCGGCCGGCTTCAGGATGTTGTTCGAGGACAGCATCAGGATGCGGGCCTCGGCCTGCGCCTCCGCGGAGAGCGGCAGGTGCACGGCCATCTGGTCACCGTCGAAGTCCGCGTTGAACGCGGTGCAGACGAGCGGGTGGATCTGGATGGCCTTGCCCTCGACCAGCTGCGGCTCGAAGGCCTGGATGCCGAGGCGGTGCAGGGTGGGCGCGCGGTTCAGCAGCACCGGGTGCTCGGCGATGACCTCTTCGAGGACGTCGTACACGACGGTGCGGCCACGCTCGACCATGCGCTTGGCCGACTTGATGTTCTGCGCGTGGTTCAGGTCGACCAGGCGCTTCATCACGAACGGCTTGAAGAGCTCCAGCGCCATGGCCTTGGGCAGACCGCACTGGTGCAGCTTGAGCTGCGGGCCGACGACGATGACGGAACGCGCCGAGTAGTCGACACGCTTGCCGAGCAGGTTCTGGCGGAAACGCCCCTGCTTGCCCTTCAGCATGTCGCTGAGGGACTTCAGCGGACGGTTGCCGGGGCCGGTGACCGGACGGCCGCGGCGGCCGTTGTCGAACAGCGCGTCGACGGCCTCCTGGAGCATCCGCTTCTCGTTGTTCACGATGATCTCGGGGGCACCGAGGTCGAGCAGACGCTTCAGACGGTTGTTGCGGTTGATCACGCGGCGGTACAGGTCGTTCAGGTCGGAGGTCGCGAAGCGGCCACCGTCCAGCTGCACCATCGGACGCAGGTCCGGCGGGATGACCGGCACGCAGTCGAGCACCATGCCCTTGGGGCTGTTGCTCGTCTGGAGGAACGCGGAGACGACCTTGAGGCGCTTGAGCGCGCGGGTCTTCTTCTGGCCCTTGCCGGTACGGATGATCTCGCGGAGGCGCTCGGCCTCCTCGTCGAGGTCGAAGGACTCCAGCCGCTTCTGCAGCGCGGCGGCGCCCATCGAACCGTCGAAGTACGTGCCGAAGCGGTCACGCAGCTCGCGGTAGAGCAGCTCGTCGCCCTCCAGGTCCTGGACCTTGAGGTTCTTGAAGCGGTTCCACACCTCGTCGAGACGGTCGATCTCGCGCTGCGCACGGTCGCGCAGCTGCTTCATCTCGCGCTCGGCGCCTTCGCGCACCTTGCGGCGCACGTCGGCCTTGGCGCCCTCGGCCTCCAGCTCGGCCAGGTCGGTCTCAAGCTTCTTGGCGCGGTTCTCCAGATCGGAGTCACGCCGGTTCTCGACCTGCTGACGCTCGACGGAGACGTGCGCCTCCAGCGAGGGCAGGTCGCGGGTGCGGCGCTCCTCGTCCACGAACGTGATCATGTACGCGGCGAAGTAGATGACCTTTTCGAGGTCCTTCGGCGCCAGGTCGAGGAGGTAGCCCAGACGCGACGGGACACCCTTGAAGTACCAGATGTGGGTGACCGGGGCGGCGAGTTCGATGTGGCCCATCCGCTCGCGGCGCACCTTGGCGCGAGTGACCTCGACGCCGCAGCGCTCACAGATGATGCCCTTGAAGCGGACACGCTTGTACTTGCCGCAGTAGCACTCCCAGTCCCGGGTGGGGCCGAAGATCTTCTCGCAGAAGAGTCCGTCCTTCTCGGGCTTGAGCGTGCGGTAGTTGATGGTCTCCGGCTTCTTCACTTCGCCGTGCGACCAGGTCCGGATGTCGTCCGCGGTGGCAAGGCCGATCCGCAGCTCGTCGAAGAAGTTGACGTCGAGCACTTGTCGTCAATCCCTCTTTCGGGGGTTCGAGCCCCCTCGCCGCAGCGAGAAAATGGGGCACTTCAGCAATGGTCTGAACGGGTCCGGGGAGAGCCGGCCGGATCAACGGACGATCCGGCCGGCCAACCCGTCAGACCTCTTCGACGCTGCTCGGCTCGCGCCGGGACAGGTCGATACCGAGCTCCTCCGCCGCGCGGAAGACGTCCTCGTCGGTGTCGCGCATCTCGATGGACATGCCGTCCGAGGACAGCACCTCCACGTTGAGGCAGAGCGACTGCATCTCCTTGATGAGCACCTTGAACGACTCGGGGATGCCGGGCTCGGGGATGTTCTCGCCCTTGACGATGGCCTCGTAGACCTTCACGCGGCCGGTCACGTCGTCGGACTTGATGGTCAGCAGCTCCTGGAGGGCGTAGGCGGCGCCGTAAGCCTCCAGCGCCCACACCTCCATCTCTCCGAAGCGCTGTCCACCGAACTGAGCCTTACCACCCAGCGGCTGCTGGGTGATCATCGAGTACGGACCGGTCGAGCGGGCGTGCAGCTTGTCGTCGACCAGGTGGTGGAGCTTGAGGATGTACATGTAACCGACCGAGATCGGTTCCGGGAACGGCTCACCGGAGCGGCCGTCGAACATCCGGGCCTTGCCGGACGGGAGGACCATGCGGTCGCCGTCGCGGTTCGGGATGGTGGACTCGAAGAGACCGGAGATCTCGTCCTCACGGGCACCGTCGAAGACCGGGGTCGCGACGTTGGTGCCGGGAGCGACGTCGTCGGCGCCGATCGTCTTGAGCCGCTCCATCCACTCCTCGTTGCCCTCGACCTTCCAGCCCTGGCTGGCGAGCCAGCCGAGGTGGATCTCCAGGACCTGGCCCGGGTTCATCCGGGACGGGACACCCAGCGGGTTGAGGATGATGTCGACCGGGGTGCCGTCCTCCAGGAACGGCATGTCCTCGATCGGGAGGATCTTCGAGATGACGCCCTTGTTGCCGTGGCGGCCGGCGAGCTTGTCACCGTCGGTGATCTTGCGCTTCTGCGCGACGTAGACGCGGACCAGCTGGTTCACGCCCGGCGGCAGCTCGTCGCCCTCCTCGCGGTCGAAGACGCGGACGCCGATGACCTTGCCGATCTCGCCGTGCGGGACCTTCAGCGAGGTGTCGCGCACCTCGCGCGCCTTCTCGCCGAAGATCGCACGGAGCAGACGCTCCTCGGGGGTCAGCTCGGTCTCGCCCTTGGGCGTGACCTTGCCGACGAGGATGTCACCGGCGACGACCTCGGCACCGATCCGGATGATGCCGCGCTCGTCGAGGTCGGCGAGGACCTCCTCGGAGACGTTCGGGATGTCCCGGGTGATCTCCTCGGGGCCGAGCTTGGTGTCACGGGCGTCGACCTCGTGCTCCTCGATGTGGATCGAGGAGAGGACGTCGTCCTGCACGAGGCGCTGCGACAGGATGATCGCGTCCTCGTAGTTGTGACCCTCCCACGGCATGAACGCCACGAGCAGGTTCTTGCCGAGCGCCATCTCACCCTGCTGGGTGGCGGGCCCGTCGGCGAGGACCTGGCTCTCGATGACCCGGTCGCCCTCGTTGACGACGACCTTCTGGTTGACCGAGGTGCCCTGGTTCGAGCGGGAGAACTTGGCGATGCGGTACGTGGTGTACGTGCCGTCGTCGTTGGCGACGGTGATGTAGTCCGCGGAGACCTCTTGGACCACACCCTCCTTCTCCGCCTTGATGACGTCACCGGCGTCGACCGCGCAGCGGTACTCCATGCCCGTGCCGACCAGCGGCGCCTCGGACGTGATCAGCGGCACCGCCTGGCGCATCATGTTCGCGCCCATGAGGGCACGGTTGGCGTCGTCGTGCTCCAGGAAGGGGATCATCGCGGTCGCGACGGACACCATCTGGCGCGGCGAGACGTCCATGTAGTCGACGTCCGTGCCGGGCACGTAGTCGACCTCGCCGCCACGGCGGCGGACCAGCACGCGGGACTCGGCGAACCGGAGTTCCTCGGTCAGCGGCGCGTTGGCCTGCGCGATGACGAAGCGGTCCTCCTCGTCGGCGGTCAGGTAGTCGACATCGTCGGTGACCTCGCCCTCGACGACCTTGCGGTACGGCGTCTCGATGAAGCCGAACGCGTTGATCCGCCCGTAGGAGGCCAGCGAGCCGATCAGACCGATGTTCGGGCCTTCAGGCGTCTCGATCGGGCACATGCGGCCGTAGTGCGACGGGTGCACGTCGCGGACCTCGAAGCCGGCCCGCTCACGGGAGAGACCACCCGGGCCGAGGGCGTTGAGACGACGCTTGTGCGTCAGACCCGACAGCGGGTTGTTCTGGTCCATGAACTGGGACAGCTGGCTGGTGCCGAAGAACTCCTTGATGGAGGCGACGACCGGCCGGATGTTGATCAGGGTCTGCGGCGTGATCGCCTCGACGTCCTGGGTGGTCATGCGCTCGCGCACGACGCGCTCCATACGGGCGAGACCCGTACGGACCTGGTTCTGGATCAGCTCTCCGACGTTACGGATACGACGGTTGCCGAAGTGGTCGATGTCGTCGGTCTCGACCATGATCGAGCGGCCGGACTCGCCGACCGTCTCGGTCTCACCGGCGTGCAGCTTGACCAGGTACTTGATGGTCGCGATGACGTCGTCGCTGGTGAGAACGCCGGCGTCCAGCGGCTCGTCGGCGCCGAGCTTCTTGTTCACCTTGTAGCGGCCGACCTTCGCGAGGTCGTAGCGCTTCGGGTTGAAGTAGAGGTTCTCGAGCAGCGTCTGAGCGGCTTCGCGGGTGGGCGGCTCGCCCGGGCGGAGCTTGCGGTAGATGTCGAGCAGCGCGTCGTCCTGGCCCTGGGTGTGGTCCTTCTCCAGGGTGGCGCGCATCGACTCGTACTCGCCGAACTCCTCCAGGATCTGCTCGGTCGTCCAGCCGAGAGCCTTCAGGAGAACGGTGACGGACTGCTTGCGCTTGCGGTCGATGCGGACACCGACCATGTCGCGCTTGTCGATCTCCATCTCCAGCCAGGCACCCCGGGACGGGATGATCTTGGCGGAGAAGATGTCCTTGTCGGACGTCTTGTCGATGGAGGAGTCGAAGTAGACACCCGGCGAGCGCACCAGCTGCGACACGACGACACGCTCGGTGCCGTTGATGACGAAGGTGCCCTTGTTGGTCATGAGCGGGAAGTCGCCCATGAAGACCGTCTGGGACTTGATCTCGCCGGTCTCGTTGTTGGTGAACTCCGCGGTGACGAAGAGCGGGGCGGCGAACGTGAAGTCGCGCTCCTTGCACTCGTCGATCGAGTTCTTCGGGGGCTCGAAACGGTGGTCGCGGAAAGTCAGCGACATCGACCCGGAGAAGTCCTCGATCGGCGAGATCTCCTCGAAGATCTCTTCCAGGCCGGACTTGGTGGGGACGTTCTGTCCACTGTCCAGAGCAGCCTCGACGCGAGCCTTCCAGGCGGCGTTGCCGAGGAGCCAGTCAAAGCTCTCCGTCTGCAGCGCGAGGAGGTTCGGAACCTCGAGGGGCTCCTTGATCTTTGCAAAGGAGATGCGCAGCGGGGCGGTGCTGGCGCCGTTGTTCGTATTCGCGGTCGAGGCGTTGCGCGAGGCGGCCAAGAGGGGGTCCTTCCGAGGGCTCGGACTCACTACGCGCGTACCGGTCCCATCGTTGGGCACGGGGAGAGAAGTCCCAGGTGAGGGAGATCGGTCCACGGTGCTCAAGACAGGTATGCCCCTGGTGACGGGCAGGAGGCAGCTAACAGGCAGCGCAAAGGGTCAGTGTAGCCACTCGGCTCACTGATGTCCAGTCGGGGTTCTCAGAGACCCACGTTGTTCGCAACAGCTTGTTCTCAACACCTATGACTAGCCTTCGCGCGGGGTGCGCATTCCTTTACTGCCCTCTTCGCCGACGATCCATGCCTCGGATTCGGATCGATGTGACGACGCGTCCTGAGAATTGCGCGCCACGCGCGGTTCGTCAAGGCCCCCTCGGCCCCCGACAGCGCCCCCGGCCCGCTCGCCGACCACCCCTGCGCGTCGGCCGGCGGCCCCAAGATGGGCACGGCGAAGATCACCATACTCGTCAACGGAGGAAGTTCAAGGCACCCTCTTCGGGCACGCCGAAGGGCGACCACCCGGATGGGTGATCGCCCTTCGCGATGTGACGCCCCGCCTCACAGCGGGGTTGGTCCGAACGAGTCAGAGGACTCGCAGGGTCACTTGACCTCGACGGAGGCGCCGGCGGCCTTGAGGGACTCGGCGGCCTTCTCGGCGGCCTCCTTGGCGACCTTCTCGAGGACGGGCTTCGGGGCGCCGTCGACGAGGTCCTTGGCCTCCTTGAGACCCAGCGAGGTCAGCTCACGCACGACCTTGATGACCTGGATCTTCTTGTCACCGGCGGCGGTGAGGACGACGTCGAACTCGTCCTGCTCCTCAGCGGCCTCGGCGGCGGCGGGACCGCCACCGCTGGCGGCGACGGCGACCGGGGCGGCGGCCTTGACGTCGAACTTCTCCTCG
This sequence comes from Streptomyces sp. AM 4-1-1, assembly GCF_029167625.1. Classification (NCBI taxonomy): domain Bacteria; kingdom Bacillati; phylum Actinomycetota; class Actinomycetes; order Kitasatosporales; family Streptomycetaceae; genus Streptomyces; species Streptomyces sp. AM 4-1-1. Next base: position 4,628,106 of record NZ_CP119145.1, on the reverse strand, counting down.
AATGCCTTCACGAAGTCGGAGAGCTCGATGAGGGTCAGGTTCTCGAACTGCGCGAGCAGGTCGTCCTGGGACAGCTTCGCCATGATGGCGTCCTTCCACTAAGTCGGCAGGTGCCGGGTGTACATGAAGGCGGGCGTACGGGCCCGCTCCGAGCCGGAGGGCGGAGGGTTACTCCGCCACCTCGGCGTCGGCGGGAGCCGGCGTACCGGCACCGCCCTGCTCGACCTTGGCGCGAAGGGCGTCCGCGGTGCGGACGAACTCCGACAGCGGGGCCTGGAACGTCGCCGCGGCCTTGGCCATCGACGCCTTGATTCCACCGGCCACCTTGGCGAGCAGAACCTCGCGGGACTCGAGGTCCGCGAGCTTCTTGATCTCATCCGCGGACAGCGCCTTACCGTCAAGGACACCGCCCTTGATGATGAGGTTGGGGTTGTCCTTGGCGAAGTCACGAAGACCCTTCGCCGACTCCACCGGGTCACCGGTGATGAAGGCAACCGCCGTCGGACCCGAGAACAGGTCGTCCAGCGTGTTGATCCCGGCCTCGTTGGCCGCGATCTTGGTCAGCGTGTTCTTCACCACGGCGTACTGGGCGTTCTCACCGAGCGAACGGCGCAGCTCCTTGAGCTGAGCCACGGTGAGACCCCGGTACTCGGTCAGCATCGCGGCGTTCGAGCTGCGGAACTGGTCCGTCAGCTCGGCCACCGCGGCAGCCTTGTCGGGCCTTGCCATGAGCGTCGGCCTCCTTCCGGATGATGAGGACCGCTCAGAAGGGGCCGGAAAAGACGAAACGCCCCGGCACAGGTGCACGGGGCGTAGCTCGACCCGACAAGTCGGGGAGCTTTCCACAGTCACCTGCGCGGGTCGTCCGTGCTCAACGGAACCTTCGGTCACTGATTCCTCTTGCGAGTGCACAGCGACGACCAGCGGTCTTTGGCTTCTGTCGAAGAGTACGCGACCGGGGTCGCGTCGGGCAAATCCGTCCTGGACCGGGCGGCCGGCACCGTGATCCGGCGCTGTCCGCCAGGACCGTCCGGACCGCCCGGACCGCCCGGCAGGGGCGGAATTCGCAGGACCTGCCGGAAGCGGAACCGGTGGAGGACTACGAGCCGCCCGATCCGCTCTGCGCCTGCTTCATCATCTCGGCGAAGTCGACCGTGTCACCGGTCGGCGGCAGCTCGGCGGCGGCCTTGACGCCGTAGTCGCTGTAGAAGACCGTGGAGTTCAGCTCTCCGGTCTTCATCATGCCCTTCTCGATCTTCTTCACCAGGAGGTCGTTCTTGTCCACCCAGATGTCGACCTGCTCGGTGGTCACTCCGGCGTCGGTCAGCTGCTTCTTGAACTCCGCCAGCTGCTCGGCGCTCAGGGCGGTGCTCTTCGCGGTCAGCTCGGCCACGTCGACCGTGCCGGAGTAGTGCGTGGCGGAGACGCCCCGTACGTCCTCCTGGCCGACCTTCTTCACATCGCCCGAGGCGAGCAGCGCCTTGACCCCCTGGTCGGGGGTGGCGTTCTGCATCTGGTCCTTCATGACCTCGCCGGACGCCCCCGCCACCTTGGCCAGGTCGTCGTACGCGTACCGGATCCAGTGCTTGCCGCCGGCCTGCTTGGCGAACGCCTCGCCCATGTTCGCGTAGTAGGCGTCCTTGAAGTACCTGGCCTGCATGGTGCCGTCGCCGCCGAGCTGCTTCATGGAGTCCGCCATGGAGCCGCCGGTGTACTTGATGGTCATGCTGCCGGTGACGCCGTCCGTCCAGTCGAGGGAGCCGGACTGGGTCATCGACATGGTGTCGCCCATGACCGTGGTGCCCTCGACCTTGGCGGACTTGGCGCCGTTGGTCTTCTTCTGGACGGTCCGCAGGGCGGCGATCGGGTCGACCTTCGCCACGGCGCCGCCGTTGTCCTTCTTCTCCGCGCTCTTGCCGCTGCCGCCGTCGTCGGAGCCGCCGCAGGCCGCCACCGAGGTCAGCATCGCCGCCATGGCGACCGTGGCCCCCACGCGTCGTACCGTCTTCGTGCTCATGAACGCTCCACCCCTCGTTGTCTGTCGGGATCACGCTAACGCAATGCTCCGACAGTCATTTATCCGTACGACTACCCCGTACGGATACGAGGACGGGCCCCGCACCTCGAAAGGTTGCGGGGCCCGTCGTACACGCGTGTCGACGCGGCTACCGGGTGAGCGCGGGGGCTCAGACGGCGGCCGGGTCCTCCTCGACGAGGAGGTTGCGGGTGCGGTTGGCGTCCAGCGGGATGCCAGGACCCATCGTCGTCGCCAGGGTCGCCTTCTTGATGTAACGGCCCTTGGCGGCGGACGGCTTCAGACGAAGGATCTCGTCCAGTGCCGCGGCGTAGTTCTCGACCAGCTTCGTCTCGTCGAAGGAGACCTTGCCGATGATGAAGTGCAGGTTCGAGTGCTTGTCGACGCGGAACTCGATCTTGCCGCCCTTGATGTCGTTGACAGCCTTGACGACATCGGGGGTGACGGTGCCGGTCTTCGGGTTCGGCATCAGACCACGCGGACCGAGCACACGGCCGAGACGGCCGACCTTGCCCATGAGGTCCGGGGTGGCGACGACGGCGTCGAAGTCCAGACGGCCCTTGGCCACCTCGTCGATGAGCTCGTCGGCGCCGACGATGTCGGCGCCCGCGGCCTCCGCGGCCGCAGCACGGTCACCGGTCGCGAAGACCAGGACCCGGGCGGTCTTGCCGGTGCCGTGCGGCAGGTTCACGGTGCCACGGACCATCTGGTCGGCCTTGCGAGGGTCGACACCCAGGCGGAAGGCGACCTCGACGGTGCCGTCGAACTTGGTGGTGGCGGTGTCCTTGGCGAGACGGACGGCCTCGAGCGGGGCGTAGTTGCGCTCCCGGTCGACCTTGGCGTCCGCAGCGCGGAGAGTCTTGCTGCGCTTCACTTCTGCTCCTGTGTGGTTTCAGGTGGGGAGTCGTGGTGCGGACCAGCGCTTGGTCCTACCACTGTCGGTCTACGGGGCTGAGTCAGCCTTCGACCGTGATGCCCATGGAACGGGCGGTGCCAGCGATGATCTTCGACGCGGCGTCGAGGTCGTTGGCGTTCAGGTCGGGAAGCTTCGTCGTGGCGATCTCGCGGACCTGGGCGGCCGTCAGCTTGGCGACCTTGGTCTTGTGCGGCTCGCCGGAGCCCTTGTCCACACCCGCGGCCTTGAGGATCAGCTTGGCGGCCGGCGGAGTCTTCGTGACGAAGGTGAAGGAACGGTCGTCGTAGACCGTGATCTCCACCGGCACGACCATGCCACGCTGCGACTCGGTCGCGGCGTTGTAGGCCTTGCAGAACTCCATGATGTTGACGCCGTGCTGACCCAGTGCGGGACCGACCGGCGGAGCCGGGTTGGCCGCACCGGCCTGGATCTGGAGCTTGATGAGCCCCGTGACCTTCTTCTTCTTGGGAGGCATTGCTCTCTCCGGGTCCTAGTGAGAGTTTTTCGCCGCCGTCCGGTCATCCGGACAGAGGCATACCGCACAACGATAACGGGTATGGCTGCGCGACCAAAAACCGAGCAGGTCAGACAGGCCGTGAAGCCGGTCTGACCTGCTGGTCAGGCATATGACCGGAGGGCGTGAAACCCACCGGTTCCTCCGTCGAGGGGGCTGGTGCCGTGACCGGCAAGGTTTGCCCGTCAAGGAGCGTCGTCCGGCGCGTGCGATCGCAAGGCGGCCGGAAGTCCTGGAGGGGGTCCTCCCTGGTCCTCAAGACCTTGGGGGAAGGGCTACCAGGGCTTTTGGCCGACACGGCGAGGACGGGGCCTCCCCTGATCGAGCGAAGCCGAGAGCTCGGGGAAGTGCTGGGCGACGCGACAGGGCAAAGCTTGCCGGGAGAGGCACTAGTTCTTCTGGATCTGGTCGAAGCTCAGCTCGACCGGAGTCTCGCGGCCGAAGATCTCGACGAGGCCCTTGACCTTCTTCGAGTCGGCGTTGATCTCGTTGATCGTCGCCTGGAGCGTCGCGAACGGGCCGTCGGTGACGGTGACCGAGTCGCCCACCTCGAAGTCCAGCACCTGGACCTCGACCTTGCGGGACGGAGCCGGCCTGCCCTCGGCCTCGGCGGCCTCGCGGGCGGCCTTCTCCTCGGCCTCCGGCGCGAGCATCTTGACGATCTCGTCCAGGGTCAGCGGGTACGGGTCGTAGGCGTTGCCCACGAAACCGGTGACGCCGGGGGTGTTGCGGACCACGCCCCACGACTCGTTCGTCAGGTCCATGCGCACCAGGACGTATCCCGGGAGCTTGTTCTGACGGACGTTCTTCCGCTCGCCGTTCTTGATCTGGACGATCTCTTCCTCGGGCACCTCGGCCTGGTAGATGAAGTCCTCGACGTTGAGCGAGACGGCGCGCTGCTCCAGGTTGGCCTTCACACGCTTCTCGTAACCGGCGTACGTGTGGATGACGTACCACTCGCCGGGGAGACCACGAAGCTCCTCGCGGAGCGCGGTGACCGCGTCGACCGGCTCTGCCACCGGCTCGGCGTCCGCGCTCTCGGCCACGTCGGCATCCTCGGAGACATCGGCGTCCTCCGGGACAGCGGCGTCCTCGGCCGACTCCACGTCGGTGGACCCGTCCTCGTCGGCGACGGACTCCTCGTCCGTGGCGGACTCGACGGCCTCTTCAGCCTCGGTGTGCACGGCGGCCTGCTCGGCGGGCTCGCCCGCGGCGACGTCGGCAGCTTCGGCCTGGTCCGGCTCCACAGCGTCCTTCGCCTCAACGATGTCGAGCTCGTCCTCGGCAGACTCGACGGCGCCTGCCTCAGGCTCGCGGGCGTCGTTCAGGTTCGGGTCAGACACGATGGCTGCTTCTTCCTGGATACAAATGGGTGGAACATGCGAAAGGGGCGCCGGTCAGGCGCCCTCCGCGGGATCAGCCGAATACGTACTTGATGACCCGCTGGAAACCGAAGTCAAGCACGGTGACGATACCGATCATGACAACGACGAAGGCGATCACCACACTGGTGTACGTCGTCAGCTGGTTGCGGGTCGGCCAGACGACCTTCCGCAACTCGGCGACGATCTGGCGGTAGAACAGCGCGAGACGGCCCAGTGGGCCCTTCTTTCCGCGCTTCCCGCCCTTCCGAGGCCGCTTCTGGGACTCGGGGACTTCATCCTCGGCATCAGGCATGTCGATGGAGCCTACGGCGTCCGTCACGCTACTCACCTGATTCCGGGTCGTGGCCGTGCCGCGCCCGGTGAAGCCGCACGGCAGTGCATTGAAGTACGTACATGCGCACGCATCCTGGCGAAGACGCGTGTAGCAGGGCCGGAGGGACTTGAACCCCCAACCGCTGGTTTTGGAGACCAGTGCTCTACCAATTGAGCTACGACCCTTTGTGGTTTCCACCAATCTACCGCATCCGCTCCGGTGCTCCCGGTGCATCAACAGCGTGGCTGGTGAAGGCCAACGACAGGTGAGTGTACGTGTTCAGCGGCCGAACGTCGAACAGATGGTTCCGGACCCGCCCCCGGCCCCCGCGCCGACGCCCGTTGTCGGCCGCTTGTCCCCGGGTTGTCCGGTCCCTGAAACCCCCGTGCCGCGGTCGCTCCCCGTCTGGGACCATGGGGCACATGAGCGCTGCAACTTCTCCGTCCGAGCGCCGGGTCTCCGCCCGCGTCGGTGCGATCTCCGAATCCGCGACCCTCGCCGTCGACGCCAAGGCCAAGGCACTCAAGGCCGCCGGTCGTCCGGTGATCGGCTTCGGCGCCGGTGAGCCCGACTTCCCGACCCCCGGCTACATCGTCGACGCCGCGGCCGATGCCTGCCGCGACCCGAAGTACCACCGCTACACCCCGGCAGGCGGGCTTCCCGAGCTCAAGGCCGCCATCGCAGAGAAGACGCTGCGCGACTCCGGTTACGAGATCGACGCCTCCCAGGTCCTGGTGACCAACGGCGGCAAGCAGGCCATCTACGAGGCGTTCGCCGCGATCCTCGACCCGGGCGACGAGGTCATCGTCCCGGCCCCGTACTGGACGACCTACCCGGAGTCGATCCGGCTGGCCGGCGGGGTGCCCGTCGAGGTCGTCGCCGACGAGACCACCGGCTACCGGGTCTCGGTCGAGCAGTTGGAGGCCGCGCGCACCGAGCGCACGAAGGTCGTGCTGTTCGTCTCCCCCTCCAACCCGACCGGCGCCGTCTACAGCGAGGCCGACGCCGAGGCGATCGGCCGCTGGGCCGTCGAGCACGGGCTGTGGGTGCTGACCGACGAGATCTACGAGCACCTGGTCTACGGCGACGCGAAGTTCACCTCGCTCCCCGCGCTCGTCCCCGAGCTGCGCGACAAGTGCGTCGTGGTCAACGGGGTCGCCAAGACCTACGCGATGACCGGCTGGCGGGTGGGCTGGCTGATCGGTCCGAAGGACGTCGTGAAGGCCGCCACGAACCTCCAGTCCCACGCCACGTCCAACGTCAGCAACGTGGCGCAGATCGCCGCCCTGGCCGCGGTGGCGGGCCCGCTCGACGCGGTCGCCGAGATGCGGACCGCCTTCGACCGCCGCCGCCGGACCATCGTGCGGATGCTCAACGAGATCGACGGCGTGCTGTGCCCTGTGCCGGAGGGCGCGTTCTACGCGTACCCGTCGGTGAAGGCGCTGCTCGGCAAGGAGATCCGCGGCAGGCGCCCGGCCACGTCGGTCGAGCTGGCCGCGTTGATCCTGGACGAGGCCGAGGTGGCCGTCGTACCGGGCGAGGCGTTCGGCACGCCGGGCTATCTGCGGCTGTCGTACGCGCTGGGCGACGAGGACCTGGCCGAGGGCGTCTCGCGGCTCCAGAAGCTGCTGGGCGAGGCCCGCGACTGACCCGCTGTTCACACGGAAGAGATGACCCCCGGCGACCCGGCCGGGGGTCACTTTTTTGTTCGACGACGGACTCGATCGGGAAACCGGCTACCGCGAGGGTGCGCGAGTGCGGCAGGATCTTGGAATGGAGCGCGATGTACGGCTGTTGCCGAAGGCCCACCTGCACCTGCATTTCACCGGGTCGATGCGGCCCACGACCCTCCTCGAACTCGCCGACAAGTACGGGGTGCGGCTGCCGGACGCGCTGACCGGCGGCGAGCCGCCCCAGCTGCGTGCGACGGACGAGCGCGGCTGGTTCCGCTTCCAGCGGCTCTACGACATCGCACGGTCCTGTCTGCGCTCTCCCGAGGACATACAACGCCTGGTGCGCGAGGCCGCTCAGGAGGACGTGGCGGACGGCTCCCGGTGGCTGGAGATCCAGGTCGACCCCACCTCGTACGCCCCGCTGCTCGGCGGTCTGATCCCGGCGATCGAGATCATCCTCGACGCGGTGGACAGCGCGTCGCGCGAGACCGGGCTCGGGATGCGGGTGGTGATCGCGGCGAACCGGATGAAGCACCCGCTGGACGCGCGGACGCTGGCCCGGCTCGCGGTGCGGTACGCCGACCGGGGCGTCATCGGGTTCGGACTGTCCAACGACGAGCGCCGGGGCATGGCCCGTGACTTCGACCGGGCCTTCGCCATCGCCCGGGAGGGCGGTCTCCTGGCGGCTCCGCACGGCGGCGAGCTGGCGGGGCCAGCGAGTGTGCGGGACTGTCTCGACGATCTCGACGCGGCCCGGATCGGACACGGGGTGCGGGCCGCCGAGGACCCCCGGCTGCTGCGCAGGCTGGCCGAGCGCGGGGTGACCTGCGAGGTGTGCCCGGCCTCCAACGTCGCGCTGGGGGTCTACGAGAAGCCCGCCGACGTGCCGCTGCGCACACTGTTCGACGCGGGGGTGCCGATGGCACTCGGCGCGGACGACCCGCTGCTGTTCGGCTCACGGCTGGCGGCGCAGTACGAGCTGGTACGGCAGCACCACGCCTTCACGGACGAGGAGCTGGCCGAGCTGGCGCGGCAGTCCGTACGGGGCTCGGCGGCGCCCTCCGACGCACGGGCGTCGATGCTGGCGGGGATCGACGGGTGGCTGGACGGCGGTCACGGTACCGGCGCCGCTCCCGGCGTCAGCTGATCCCGCGCAGCAACGTGCGGGCCAGGGACGCGGCGAACTCGTCGAGGGACTGCGGAGGGCCGGCCGTCGCGGTGGCGTCGTAGGCGAACGCGCGCTGGACGCAGGCGCCCAGCAGCAGTGACGCGGCGGCGTAGAGGTCGGCGTCCGGCCCGATGCGGCCCGCCGTCCGCTCGGCCCGGAGGTAGGCGGCGAGCCCCTGGATGGGCAGGTGCGGCCCGGTGCCGAGTTCACGCATGGCGTCGTCGTGGCGGCTCTTGAGCCGGGGTTCGGCGTAGAGCGAGGCGGCGATCGGGAAGCTCTGCGCGTAGAAGAGCGCGGCCTGGCGGGCGATCTCGGTGAGGTTCTGCTCGACGGTCCGCTCCCCGCCCGGATCGTCCGCCAGCCGTTCGAGGAGGGGGCTGAGCCTGGGCAGCCGCTCCTTGAGCACGGTGACGAACAGTTCCTCCTTGCCCGTGAAGTGCTTGTAGAGCGCCGCCTCCGAGCATCCGGCGGCCTTGGCTATCTCCTTCGTGGTGGTGCGGGCCAGTCCGATGGTGAGCATCAGCCGATGTGCCGCGTCGATGAGGCGGACCCGGGCCGGCCGTTCCTGGCTCTGCTGCTGCATGGGCGCTCCGACGCTCCTTGACGGGTGGACGATCATCCACTCACCCTAGAGGTGAGTGAACGCTCACCCACCTGACGATCCTGAGGAGATCCCACGATGAGGCTCACAGTCTTCGGCGCGACCGGCGGCATCGGCCAGGAGATCGTGCGTCAGGCGGTGGCCTCGGGCCATGAGGTGACGGCAGTGGTCCGTGATCCGGCGCGGCTGCCGGTCCCGCTCTCCGCCGTGAAGGTGCACGCGGTGGAGCGGCTGGACGATCCGGACGCGGTCCGGGAGGCGGTCGCCGGGCGGGAAGCGGTGCTGTCCGGGCTGGGGGCCCGCAGCCGGAAGGACCACGGGGTCGCCCAGCGGCTGACCGGAACGGTGCTGGGCGCGATGGAGGCGGAGAAGGTGCGCAGGCTGGTGGTGGTGAGCGCCGCGCCGCTGGGAGGGTCGGCCGGCGATCCGGTGCTGGACCGGGCGGTGCGGAAACTGCTCCGTCTCTTCCTCAAGGACGTGTACGCCGATCTGGCCCGGATGGAGGCGGATCTGGCGGACAGCGGAACGGACTGGACGGTGGTGCGCCCGCCGAAGCTCACGGACGGGCCGCTGACGGGTGTGTACCGGAAGGTGACCGGCGGCAATCCGCGTGCCGGGCGGACCATCTCGCGCGCGGACGTGGCGCACGCGATGCTGGCGCTGGCCGACGATCCGGCGGCGGTGCGGCGGGCCGTGGGAGTGGCGCGCTGAGGTCGCCGGTGCCGAGGGCCGTGGGGGTGGCGCACCGACGTCGCCGGTGCCGCCCCCATCCGGGGGTGACCCGGCGTGATCCGGACGGGACAGCTCCTCAGAGCCCGACGCCGACCGTCACCGGTTCGTTGACGAGGGTGACGCCGAACGCGTCGTGCACCCCGGCGACGACCTCGCGGGCCAGTGCCAGCAGATCCTCGGTGGTGGCCGCGCCCCGGTTGGTGAGGGCGAGGGTGTGCTTGGTGGAGATGCGGGCCGGACCCGCGCCGTACCCCTTGGTGAAGCCCGCCCTGTCGATGAGCCAGGCCGCCGAGGTCTTGGTGCGGCCCTCCCCCGCGGGAAAGGCGGGCGGCATCGCGTCGGGGCCGAGACGGTGCCTGGCGCGGACCAGGAAGGTGTCGTACTCCGAGTCCGTCAGGACCGGGTTGGTGAAGAAGGAGCCGGCGGACCAGGTGTCGTGGTCGGCCGGGTCCAGCACCATGCCCTTGCCCGCGCGGAGCCGGAGGACGGTTTCCCGGGCGGCCGACGCGGGGACGCGTTCGCCCTGCTCGACGCCCATGGCACGGGCCGTTTCGGCGTACTTCAGGGGTGCGGAGAGACCGCCCGCGTCCTCCAGCTCGAAGCGGACACGCAGCACCACGAAACGGTCGGGTTCGGACTTGAAGCGACTGTGCCGGTACGAGAAGGAGCAGTCCGCGTTCGTGAGGGTGACCGTTTCGCGGGTGTGCCGGTCGTAGGCGACGACCTCCGTGAGGGTGGACGCCACCTCCTGTCCGTACGCCCCGACGTTCTGGATCGGGGTGGCACCGGCGGAACCGGGAATCCCCGCGAGGCATTCGACTCCCGCGAGGCCGGCGTCGACCGTGCGCGCGACGGCGTCCGTCCAGACCTCGCCCGCGGCCAGCTCCAGTGTGGTGCCGGACAGCCCGAAGCCCTTGGTCGCGATGCGCAGGGCGGTGCCGTCGAAGCCCTTGTCGCCGATGACCAGGTTGCTGCCGCCGCCGATGACGAGGAGGGGGGTGCCCCTCTCGTCGGCCGTCCGCACGGCGTCGACGATCTCGTCGTCGGTGGTCGCCGTGAGGAGACGGGTGGCGGGACCGCCGAGCCGGAAGGTGGTCAGAGGGGCGAGGGGGGCGTCGTGGAGTTCCTGCACGGAACAAGAGTACGGTCCGTGGCCCCGCCGCTCGGGCGGGGCCACGGACCGGGCGGGCCGGGTGACCGGGACGGGCGGCGATCAACCGCCACCGGCCGCAAGCCTCGCTCCCGGCCCGGCACGTCCACGGAGCGGGCGCGGCTCAGGCGAGCCTGACGACGGCGCGCGACATGCCCAGTACCTTCTTGTCGGCGCTCATGGCGGTCAGGTCCACCCGGACCCGGTTCTCCTCCAGCTTGGCGGCGACCTTGGCGCTGACCTCGATCAGGGCGCCCTTGTCGTCGTCGGGCACCACGACGGGCCGGGTGAACCGGACGCCGTACTCGACGACGGCTCCCGGGTCGCCGACCCAGTCCGTGACCACCCTGATCGCCTCGGCCATGGTGAACATGCCGTGCGCGATCACGTCCGGCAGTCCGACCTCGCGGGCGAACCGCTCGTTCCAGTGGATCGGGTTGAAGTCACCGGAGGCGCCCGCGTACTTCACGAGCGTCGCGCGGGTCACCGGGAAGGAACCGGCGGGCAGCTCCGTACCGACCTCGACCGACTCGTAAGCGATCTTCGCCGTCATCACGCCTCCTCGGCGGCGCGCGCCACCAGCTTCGTCCACGCGGTCACGACATGTTCGCCCGCTTCGTCGTGGACCTCGCCACGGATGTCCAGGATGTCGTTGCCCGCCAGGGACTTGATGGTCTCGATGGTCGAGGTGACCGTCAGCCGGTCGCCCGCCCTGACCGGCCGGGCGTAGGCGAACTTCTGGTCGCCGTGCACCACCCGGCTGTAGTCCAGACCGAGCTGCGGGTCCTGGACGACCTGCCCGGCGGCCTTGAAGGTGATCGAGAAGACAAAGGTGGGCGGCGCGATCACATCGGGGTACCCGAGCGCCTCGGCTGCTTCCCGCTCCAGATAGGCGGGATTGGTGTCGCCCACGGATTCGGCGAACTCGCGGATCTTCTCCCGGCCGACCTCGTACGGCGAGGTGGGCGGATAGGTCCGCCCCACGAAGGACTGGTCGAGCGCCATGAGCTCGCTACCTCCTGATCAAAAACGAACCTGATCAACAACAAATGGGCCGATGGGCCAGTGGTACAACGACACGAGGCCGCCCCCAGTGGGGACGGCCTCGTGTACGAGCCTGTTTCAGCGTGTTTCGCGGTGCGCCGTGTGCGAGTTGCAGCGCGGGCAGTGCTTCTTCATCTCAAGACGGTCCGGGTTGTTACGCCGGTTCTTCTTGGTGATGTAGTTCCGCTCCTTGCACTCCACGCAGGCCAGCGTGATCTTCGGGCGGACGTCGGTGGCAGCCACGTGAGTGCTCCTTGGACGGACGGTGGACGGATGAACGCAAAAAAAGAGTAGCCGATCGAAGGACCGACCCCGCAATCGGCTACCGTGAGTAGCGGTGACCGGACTTGAACCGGTGACACAGCGATTATGAGCCGCTTGCTCTACCGACTGAGCTACACCGCTTTGATGTCAGGTCCCCTCGCCCGAGGACGAGGGTTCCCTTCACCAGAGCCCCAATACGGAATCGAACCGTAGACCTTCTCCTTACCATGGAGACGCTCTACCGACTGAGCTATTGGGGCGAGCGATGAAGACATTACACGGTCGATCGCCGATCGCCCAAATCCGTTTCGCCCGCCCCCGCCACGTCCGTGATCGCTCCGGCACGTCCCCCGGGACAGCACGCCCGTCAGGCCCTTGATCAGCGTTTGTCGCTCCCTGACGCACTCCCGGCGCACCTCCTCGGGCGGTTCGTCCGCCCCTCCTTGACCGGCGCTCGGCGCCCGGACCGGCGCCCCACCGGGCGGGCGGGTGCGGAGCCCGTCACACCCGCCCCGTACGCCACCTGAGGGCGCACCGGTACGACTATTCGCCCCGTCCTCCGCTCTTCCTCGGAGCGGACCGCGGCGGCCCCTAGGGTCGGCCCGACGCATCTCATGTGACTTCGGCCCCCTCAGGAGCGCGATGCCCGACAGCCGACCGCCACGACAGCCGGACGGCGGGCCCTCGCTGGTGCTGTGCGGTGCCCGGCTGGCCGACGGGCGGATCGTGGACGTACGGCTGGGGGACGGCCGCATCGAGGCCGTCGGCACCCCGGGCAGCCTGTCCGGGGTGCGGGCCGGGACCGACCTGCTCGATCTGCGCGGCCACCTGCTGCTGCCCGCCCCCGCCGAACCGCACGCCCACAGCGACACGGCGCTGACGGCGGACGGTGCCCGGCCGGACGGTTCCGTACCGGCCGGTACGGAACCGGGCCGCACCGGGGCGGACGACATGGGCCCGGCCGGGCCACTTCCCGTCCCGAACCGCCCCGAGGACGTCCAGCGCCGCGCCACCGAGGCCGCCCTCCTCCAGCTGGGCCACGGCGCCACCGCGCTGCGCTCGCACGTGCGGATCGGGGACGTCCAGGGCCTGTCGGTGCTGGAGGCGGTTCTCCAGGCGCGGCGGTCGTTGCGCGGACTGGTCGATCTGACCGCCGTCGCCGTGCCCCGGCTGCTCACCGGGGTGGCGGGGGCGGACGGTCTGGCGATGCTGCGGGACGCGGTACGGATGGGGGCGGGCGCGGTGGGCGGCTGCCCGGACCTCGACCCCGACCCCGACGGGTACGTGGAGACCGTCCTCACGGTCGCGGCGGAGCACGGCTGCCCGGTCGATCTGCACACGGACGGGGACGATCCGGCGAGGCTCGCCCGGCTCGCCGCGATGTCGGACGGACTGCGCCCCGCCGTGTCCGTCGGCCCCTGCGCGGGGCTCTCCCACCTCTCCCAGGAGGCGGCGGCGCTGGCGGCCGACCAGCTCGCGGCCACCGATGTGTCGGTGGTCTGTCTGCCGCAGGGCGGCTGCCACGGGGCGGAGCGCCGGGGCGTGGCACCGGTACGCCTGCTGCGGGCGGCGGGGGTACGGGTGGCTGCGGGCAGCGGCGCGCTACGGGACGTCACCAATCCGGTGGGGCGCGGAGATCCCCTGGAAGCGGCCTATCTGCTGGCCTCCCAGAGCGGGATGCGGGCCGAGCACGCGTACGACGCGGTGTCCTCGGTCGCCAGGGAGGTGATGGGGCTGCCGGAGCTGCGGCTGGAGGCGGGATTCCCGGCCGAGTTGCTGGCGGTGCGCGGGGAACGGATCTCGGGCGCGCTGTCGCTCGCGTACAGCAGGATCGTGGTGCACCGGGGGCGGGTGGTGGCGCGGACCAGTGCGGTACGGGAGTTCTGCGACGCGGACGCCGCGACGGCGCTCGGCCTGCCGCGCCAGGGCGGCCCGGACGCCGGCCGGGAGCCGGGACGCGGCCCGGACGGGCGGGGAACCTGAACGGTGGGGACTGAACGGGCGGGGGCCTGAACGGGTGGGGCGGGGCGCGGATCGCGGGCATGGTGGCGTGGTGCGGCGTACGGTCGTGATTATGCGCATTGTCATCGCAGGTGGACATGGTCAGATCGCGTTGCGGCTGGAGCGGTTGCTCGCCGCGCGCGGGCACGAGGCGGCGGGCGTCATCCGCGATCCGCGCCAGAGCGAGGACCTCCGGGCGGTGGGGGCCGAACCGGTCGTCCTGGACCTGGAGTCGGCGTCCGTCACGGAGACCGCGCAGACGCTGCGGGGAGCCGACGCGGTGGTCTTCGCGGCGGGTGCGGGCCCGAACAGCGGTACGGAACGCAAGGACACGGTGGACCGGGGCGGCGCGGTTCTCCTCGCCGACGCGGCGGAGCGGGCGGGTGTACGGCGTTACGTCCTGGTCTCCTCCATGGGCGCGGACGCCGGGCACCGGGGCGACGAGGCCTTCGACGTGTATCTGCGGGCCAAGGGCGCCGCGGAGGAGGACGTACGGTCCAGGACCGCGCTCGACTGGACGATCCTGCGCCCGGGGATGCTGACGGACGACGCGGGCACCGGCCAGGTCCAGTTGGCGGCGGCCACGGGCCGCGGGCCGGTGCCGCGCGACGATGTGGCGGCGGTGCTGGCGGAGTTGCTGGACACCCCGGCGACGGCGGGTCTGACGCTGGAACTCGTCTCCGGCCATGTACCGGTGCCGGTCGCGGTGAAGGACGTCGCGGGGAACTGACCCGGGCCCGTACGCCCGCCTTCCGGCCGTCAGACGCCCGGGGCGGGCCGGACGGTGATGCCGTGGCGCTCCAGCAGCGCGGCGGTGACCCCGTCGCCCTCGCGCAGGGCCCCGGCGAACGTACCGTCATGGACCGTGCCCCGCCCGCACGACGGGCTGCGCGGCATCAACAGGGCCTCGGCGCACCCGGCCCTGGTCGCGACGTCCAGGGCACGCCGGGCCCCGTCCACGAACGCCGCCGTGACGTCCGCGCCGATGTCGTCGACGACCCGGGCGCGCCCGTCCAGCACGTCATGACCGTCGCCCCCGACGATCTCGGCGGGCCGACGCGGCGTGGGCAGCCCGGCGGCCACCTCGGGGCAGAAGACGACGGCCCTGCGCTCCCCCACCGCGGCAGCCACCTCGGCCGACGCCTTGCCCCGCCCGTCGAACCGGCAGGGCACCCCGTGCAGACACGCACTGACCAGCACAGATTCCATGCGCCCGAGCCTAAGGGCTGTCCCGCAGTCCCTGGTGGGCGTGCGACGACAGCTACGGCACCTCGCGGCGTTGTCGGAACGTCCCCGTACATCCAGTACGCGGACGCCCCTCCGCCTCGCGACGCACCGCATCCGACGCCGCACGCTGATCCACCACGGATCGCGGGACAGCCCTTAACAACGGCGGAGCCGACAGATCGGTGGAGAAACGAAGAAGGCCCCTGTCCGAGGACAGGGGCCTTGCTCGATGTGGCGGCGCCAGGATTCGAACCTGGGAAGGCTGAGCCGGCAGATTTACAGTCTGCTCCCTTTGGCCGCTCGGGCACACCGCCAGGGATTGCTGCCGGGAGCCCCACCTCGCGGTGGTTTTCCGTGGCAACGACGTAAACGATACCTGATGCCCGGGGGTGGTCCACCACCGGATTGATCAGCGGCCGGAGCGGGTGCGGGTGGCTAGGCTTTGGTCGGCGGGGCGGTGTCCGCGGGGACCGCGGCCGCCCGGAAGGCGCCGCGTGCTTCGCGGCACCGCCGTCAGACCGATCTCAGAATTTTCGTCCCAGCACCCTGATACAAGGAGCCACACGTCATGGCCGACTCCAGTTTCGACATCGTCTCGAAGGTCGAGCGGCAGGAGGTCGACAACGCCCTCAACCAGGCCGCCAAGGAGCTCTCCCAGCGCTACGACTTCAAGGGCACGGGCGCGTCGATCTCCTGGTCCGGCGAGAAGATCCTCATGGAGGCCAACGGCGAGGAGCGCGTGAAGGCCATCCTCGACATCTTCCAGACCAAGCTGATCAGGCGGGGCATCTCGCTGAAGTCGCTGGACGCGGGTGAGCCGCAGCTGTCCGGCAAGGAGTACAAGATCTTCGCCACGATCGAGGAGGGCATCTCCCAGGAGAACGCCAAGAAGGTCGCGAAGATCATCCGCGACGAGGGCCCGAAGGGCGTCAAGGCACAGGTCCAGGGCGACGAGCTGCGGGTCAGCTCCAAGAGCCGCGACGACCTCCAGGCCGTGCAGGCGCTGCTGAAGGGCCAGGACTTCGACTTCGCCGTGCAGTTCGTGAACTACCGCTAGGGCGGTGACCGGCAGGGCCTGCCGGGAGCGGCACCAGGTCTTCCGCCGGGGCCGGGCGGGGCCGGGGTACCCGGCTCGATCCGGTCGGGGAGTCCGGGGAATCCGGCGCGGCGGGAGCGTCGTCACGACGCTCCCCTCCCCGCGTCCGGGTCCAGGTCCGGACGCGGTGTCCGAATACCGCCAGTTGTCGGACGGTGCGGGGCGCAGACTGAGGTACGGAGGATGTGCCCCGCGGTTCGGAGAGTCCGCCGGTCCGCGGCCGACGAGAGAGGAACGACGCCATGACCACCCTGTACACGACGGTCGACAGCCCGCTGGGTGAACTGCTGCTGGTCGGCGAGGAGCCCGCCGCCGGTTCCGTCGGCCCGGTCGCGCTGGTCTCCCTCTCGTTGCCCGGCCAGAAGGGTGGCGCGGTCGTCCAGGACGGATGGCTGCGGGTGCCCGGGGTGTTCGACGGGATCGCCGGGCAGTTGCGGGCGTACTTCGAGGGGCGGCTGACCCGCTTCGACTTCACCCGTGCGGAGGGCCGGGGCACGGACTTCCAGCGGCGGGTGTGGGCAGCGCTGGACAGCGTCCCGTACGGCGAGACGGTGTCGTACGGCCAGATCGCCGGACAGGTCGGTGTGTCCGGGGCCGGAGTGCGGGCCGTGGGGACCGCGATCGGGCGCAATCCGCTGCTCGTCGTGCGGCCGTGCCACCGGGTGATCGGTGCGGACGGGGCGCTGCGCGGGTACGCGGGCGGTCTCGCGAGCAAGGAGCGGCTGCTGGGGCTCGAAGGCGCCCTCGTGGCCCGCTGACGGGCCGGGAACACGTCATGCCGCAGGACGACGCCCCGTCCCGTCCGTCGTGGCGGCCCCAGGACGGGCTCTTTCCGCTTCCGGAGCGCCCTCGGACCGTTGTCGCGCCCGGGGCCGTGCATGTGCCGGGATGGCTCTCCGAGGAGTGCCAGCGGGAGTTGGTCGAGGCGTGCCGGGACTGGGCGCGCGGTCCCGTACCTCTGCGGCACACCGCGCTGCCGGGTGGCGGGGTGATGTCGGTGCGGACGGTGTGCCTGGGATGGCACTGGCAGCCGTACCGGTACAGCCGTACCGCCGATGATGTGAACGGCGCCCGGGTGGCGGCCTTCCCCGACCGGCTCGGCGCGTTGGGGCGTGCGGCGGTGGCCGAGGCGTACGAGGGGACGGGCATCGCGACCGGTCCGTACGAGCCGGACACCGCGCTGGTGAACTTCTACGACGGCGCGGCGCGCATGGGGATGCACCAGGACAAGGAGGAGCGGTCGAACGCTCCGGTGGTGTCGCTCAGCCTCGGCGACACGTGTGTCTTCCGCTTCGGCAACACGGAGAACCGCGGGCGGCCTTACACGGACGTGGAGTTGGTCTCCGGTGATCTGTTCGTCTTCGGCGGGCCCTCTCGGTACGCGTTCCACGGGGTGCCGAAGGTCCTGGCCGGCACGGCCGGTCCCGCGTCCGGTCCGATGGCCGGCCGGCTCAATCTGACGTTGCGCGAGACCGGCGCGGCCGGGTCGGGGCGATGGGGAATGTCGGGGCGGTAGGGAAAAGAGGGGAGCCGCGAACGGGTCAGCGGCGGTCCCGGGAGTTGCCGAAGAGCAACCGGTAGAGGATCAGCAGGACCAGGGAGCCGCCGATGGCGGAGAGCCATGTCCCGCTGTCGTAGAAGTCCTTGGAGATGGGGCGGTCGAGGAAGCGCGAGGAGATCCAGCCACCGAGGAAGGCACCGACGATGCCTATGAGGGTGGTGCCGATGATGCCGCCGGGGTCCCGGCCCGGGAGCAGGAGCTTCGCGATGAGTCCCGCGAGCAGCCCGAGAATGATCCAACCAATGATGCTCATGCCCGCGAACCTACCCTTCAGCCTGTCCTGCTATCCAGGACGCCGAAGGGGTGGGGACGGTTGCCCGGTGATGCCTTGAGCCGGGCGCAGGACCGGGGTCGCGCGGCCTCGCGGGGGTGCCCGGGGACAGCTGTCAGCGTGCGGCGAACGGCCGGTCGGTCGGGACGATCTCCTTGCCGAGGGGCAGCAGTGACACCGGGATGAGCTTGAAGTTCGCGATGCCGAGCGGGATGCCGATGACCGTGACGCACAGGGCGATGCCCGTGACGATGTGGCCGATCGCCAGCCACCAGCCCGCGAGGATCAGCCACAGGACATTGCCGACGCAGGAGGCGGCGCCCGCGTCCCGGCGGTCGACGACGGTGTGACCGAACGGCCAGAGGGCGTAGATCCCGATCCTGAAGGCGGCGAGGCCGAACGGAATCCCGATGATCGTGATGCACAGGAGCACGCCCGCGAGCAGATAGCCGAGGAACATCCAGAAGCCGCACAGGATGAGCCATACGACGTTCAGAATCGTCTTCACGGGCGGTGACCTGCCATCTGTTCGAGTCGGGCGATGCGCTCCGCCATCGGCGGATGGGTCGAGAACATCCTGGCCATGCCCTCGCCGGGACGGAACGGGTTCGCGATCATCATGTGGCTCGCGGTCTCGATCCTCGGCTCGGGCGGCAGCGGGAGCTGTTTCGTGCCCGCGTCGAGCTTACGCAGGGCACTGGCCAGTGCCAACGGGTCGCCGGTCAGCTGGGCGCCGGAGGCGTCCGCCTCGTACTCCCGGGAGCGGCTGACGGCCAGTTGGATGACGGACGCGGCGAGCGGGCCCAGGATCATGATCAGCAGCATGCCGAAGATGCCGGGGCCGTCGTCGTCGTCGGACCGGCCGATCGGGATCAGCCAGGCGAAGTTCACCAGGAACATCACGACGGAGGCGAGTGCTCCGGCGACGGAGGAGATCAGGATGTCGCGGTTGTACACATGGCTCAGCTCGTGGCCGAGGACACCGCGCAGTTCCCGCTCGTTGAGGATCTGCAGGATGCCGTCGGTGCAGCACACGGCGGCGTTGCGCGCGTTGCGGCCGGTGGCGAAGGCGTTGGGCGCCTGGGTCGGGGAGATGTACAGCCGGGGCATGGGCCGGCGGGCCTCGGTGGAGAGCTCGCGGACCATGCGGTAGAGCTGGGGCGCCTCGAACTCGCCGACGGGTCGGGCCCGCATGGCCCGCAGTGCCAGCTTGTCGCTGTTCCAGTAGGCGTAGCCGTTGGTGCCGAGCGCGACGAGCAGGGCGACGAGCAGACCCGTACGGCCGAAGAGGCCGCCGATGACGATGATGAGTGCGGACAGGCCCCCGAGGAGAACGGCGGTCTTCAGCCCATTGTGCCGGCGGTGCACGGTACGCCCTCCAAGTGGTGCGGCAGGGGGACCCTTTTGCTCGGGTGCTCCACTCTCCAGTGGAGCTTCCCGTACTGGTCAACGCCGGACGAGGAGAGCTAGTTCCCTTGTGCGCGCGGCCGGGGCGTGGGCCGTACGGGTGTCAGCGCTGGGCGCTGTCGGCGCGCTGATCGGTGTCGGAGCGGTGGACCGCGGTGGCTTCGGGGCGGTCGGCCGTGGCGGCGTCCGGGCGGTCGGCCGTGGTCGTTCCGGAACTGTCGTTCGTGGTCGCGCCGGCGCGGTCCGCCGGGGTGGCACCGGGGCGCGGGGCGGGCAGCCCGGCGAGCGCCAGGGCCTCCAGGTCCGGGTCGACGTCACTGGTGCAGTGCGAGCAGCGGGAGGCGACGGAGGGGATCTCGGCGTAGCAGCGCGGGCAGTCGCGCAGGGCCGCCTTGATGTCGACCTTCTCGTTCTTGGCGCTCGCGAAGCGGGTCTGCACCTTGGTCATGGGCACGACGACGCCGAAGTAGAGGACGGCGGCGGTGATCAGGAAGGCGATGGCGGCGGCGAGGAACTTCCCGTACGGGAACTCGGCGCCCTCCACCGAGAAGGTGGCGGCGCTGAAGTCGCCGACCGAGCCGGTGGCGAGGCCGATGAGCGGGGTGATGAAGGCGGTGCTGAATCCGCTGACGACTGCGGTGAACGCGGCCCCGACGGCCAGACCGATGGCCATCGAGATGATGTTTCCGCGCAGGATGAAGTCCTTGAACCCGTTCAGCACTGCTTCTCTCTCCTCTGTGTCGGCCCGCCGTCGCGGGCCGTCCGTCGCCCGTTCCGAGTCGTCCGTCCCGCCCGGGGGGCATGTGCAGCCATGACCATGCACCGGGAGAGCCGGCCACGGCAAACCGATCTCCGGGGCGCTGCGGAGCGGATCAGCAGCGGTCGGAAACGATCAGAAAAGGTCGATCGCCGCGAACCTCAGTACCAGCTGGGGAGCACCCGAGAGCACGACGCCGACGACGGCCGTGAGGGCGATCGCCGTGGTGAGCGCGGCCGGTGCGCGGAGCCGGTCCGGGGCGGCGGGGGCCGCGACCGGGGCCGGGACCGCCGGGGCTCCGTCGGGCTCGTCGGCCGGGGCGCGGAAGAGGGTCGCGGTCCACCGGAGGTAGTAGTAGAGACCGATCACCACGTTCGCGGCCATGACGACCGCGAGCCAGCCGAGGCCCGCGTCGACGGCCGAGGAGAACACCGTGACCTTGGCGAACAGGCCGATGATGCCGGGCGGCAGCCCGGCCAGGCAGAGCAGGAAGAACCCCATCACCAGGGCGGTCACCGGCCGGGTGGCGTACAGGCCCCGGTAGTCGCTGAGGCGGTTGCCCGGGGCGGTACGGGCGACGAGGGCGGCCACCGCGAACGCGCCGAGGTTCACCACGGCGTACATCAGGGCGTACGCGACGGTCGCGCCGATCTGGTCGTCGCTGGAGTACGCGGCGGCGGCGATCGGCACCAGCAGATAGCCGGCCTGCCCCACCGACGACCAGGCGAGCAGCCGTACCGCGCTGCGGGCGCGGTCGGCGGACTGCCTGAGTGCCGCGACGTTGCCGATGGTCATGGTGAGCGCGGCGAGCACGGCGAGGGCCGGTCCCCAGACATCGGCGTACGACGGGAACGCGATCACGGTGACCAGGATCAGTCCGGAGAAACCGACCGCCTTGCCGACCACCGACAGATAGGCGGCGACCGGCAGCGGTGCTCCCACGTAGGTGTCGGGGACCCAGAAGTGGAAGGGGGCGGCGGCCGTCTTGAAGGCGAATCCGACGAGGGTCAGGACGACGCCGGCCCCGGCGAGCGTCTCGAACCGGCCGGGCACGTCGTCCAGGCGGCCGGCGATCTCGGTGAGGTGGACGGTGCCGGTCGTCGCGTACACGAAGCTGACGCCGAGCAGCGTCACGGCGGTGGCGACGACGGAGGAGAGGAAGAACTTCAGCGCGGCCTCGGAGGAGCGCCGGTCGCCGCGCTTGATGCCGACGAGCGCGAACGCGGGCAGCGAGGCGACTTCGAGGGCGACGACGAGGGTGGCCAGGTCGCGTGCGGCGGGCAGCAGCGCGGCGCCGGCCGCGGAGGACAGCAGCAGGAACCAGAACTCGCCCGCGGGGAGCTTGCGGGTGTCGGCGAGCGAGAGCAGCGCGGTGAGCAGGGCGCCGCCGAGCACCAGGGCCTGGATGACGAGGGTGAAGTGGTCGGCGGTGTAGCTGCACGCGTGGCTGTCGGTGGTGAGGCAGAAGGTGGAGCGGTCGCCGGCCCGGATCGGGACGAGCAGGGCGAGGGCCGCGACCAGTCCGGCGATGGTGGCGTAGCCGAGGAGCGGTTTGCTCCGGCGCGGTACGAAGAGGTCGGCGACGAGCACGGCGAGGGCGACGGCCGCGACGACGACGGGCGGGGCGATGGCGAGCCAGTCGACGGACTGGACCAGGCTGGGCATGCTCCCGGCCGCCGCCCGGACGAGGTCGGGGGTGTTCTCGGCCGCCGCCCGGACGAGGCCCGGGGCGTTCTGGGCCGCTGTGGTCACGACGGCTGCGGTCACGACTTGCCTCCTGCGAGGAGCTTCTGCACGGCCGGGTCGGTGAGGCCGAGGAGGACCGCGGGCCAGAGTCCGGCGAGGACGGTGAGGGCGACGAGAGGGGTCCAGGCGGCGAATTCGTACGTCTGCACGTCGGCCGGTCGGTGTGGCTCCTCCCGTTTCCCGTCCTTCTCGCCCATGCAGATCCGGCGCACCACGATGAGCATGTACGCGGCGGTGAGCAGGGTGCCGAACGCGCCGATCGCCATGAAGGTGCGGAAGGCCGGGCGGCTGAGCCCTTCGGCGGGGTCGAAGGCGCCGAACAGGGTCAGCATCTCGCCCCAGAACCCGGCGAGTCCCGGCAGGCCGAGCGAGGCGACGGCGGCGAAGGCGAGGAGGGCTCCGAGGCGGGGGGCGCGGCCGTAGAGGGCGGCCCCGGTGGCGCCGGAGAGGGTGTCGAGGTCGGCGGTGCCGTACCGGTCCTTGATGGCCCCGACCAGGAAGAAGAGCAGCCCGGTGATGAGGCCGTGGGCGATGTTCGCGAAGAGCGCGCCGTTGACCCCGGTGGGGGTCATGGTCGCGATGCCGAGCAGGACGAAGCCCATGTGGCCGACGGAGGAGTACGCGATGAGCCGCTTCAGGTCGCCCTTGGAACCGCTGCGGGCGAGCGCCAGGCAGGCGAGCGACCCGTAGATGATGCCGACGACCGCGAAGGCCGCGAGGTAGGGCGCGAAGGTGTGCATCCCGTCGGGTGCGATCGGGAGCAGGATACGGACGAATCCGTACGTCCCCATCTTCAGCAGGACGCCCGCGAGGAGGACCGAGCCGACGGTGGGGGCGGCGGTGTGCGCGTCCGGGAGCCAGCTGTGCAGCGGCCACATGGGGGTCTTCACGGCGAGCCCGATCCCGACCGCCAGTACGGCGATGACCTGCACGGACGAGGTGAGTCCACGGCCGTTGTCAGTGGCGAGTGCCACCATGTCGAAGGTGCCGCTCTTCAGCCCGATGAGGAGCAGGCCCAGCAGCATGACGACCGAGCCGAGCAGTGTGTAGAGGACGAACTTCCAGGCGGCGGCCTGCCGCTGGGCACCGCCCCAGCGGGCGATGAGGAAGTACATCGGGATGAGGACCATCTCGAACGCCAGGAAGAACAGGAGCAGATCGAGGACGGCGAAGGTGGCGAGGGTGCCGGATTCGAGGACCAGGACGAGTGCGACGAAGGCCCGGGGGGACGGGCCCGCGGGCATTTTGAAGTAGCTGTGGAGCGCGCAGAGGAAGGTCAGCAGCGCGGTCAGTACGAGAAGGGGGAGCGAGATGCCGTCGATGCCGAGGTGGATGCGGACGTCGAGCGCCGGAATCCAGTTGATGTCGGTGTTGGCCTGCATCTTCGACGGGTTGTCGTGGTCGAAGCCGATGGCCAGGACGATCGCGGCGAGCAGGATCACCCCGGTCACGGTGACGCCGTGGCGGAGCGCGGCCTGGTCGGGGTTCTTGCCCTTGAGCCCGGGCGGGGCCGGGAGGAGCACGGCGACCGCGCCGATGAGCGGGCCGGCGACGACGAACGCGAGAAGGAACTGCATCACTGATTCGCTGATATCGATCACGGCTCACGACCCGGCGTTGACATGGGCAAAGACGACGGCGGCGATCGCCAGGACAAGGGAGCCGGTGAGCAGCGCGCTGAGGTAGCTCTGCACATTGCCGGTCTGGGCGCGGCGGACGGCGGTGCCGAGCCGGCGGGCGCCCGTGCCGGTGCCGCGTACATAGGTGTCGACGACCTCGCGGTCCAGGAAGCGGACGAGGCGGGCGGCGGCCTGGATGGGGCGGACGAACAGCACCTGGTAGACGCCGTCGAGGTGGAAGCCGGTGGCCGCGTGGCGGTGGAGCGGGCCCAGGAGGAGCCGGCCGGGGTCCGCGGGGTCGGGGGCGTCCGCGATGTGGCCGTAGACGGCGGCGTGCGTGGTCATGGCCTCGGCCTCGACGAGGGCGGGTTCCCGGTCGGGGCGGGCGACGACGGCGCCCATCGGGGTGCGGGCGGCGAGGGCGGTGGTGTGCCGCCAGGCGCCGTAGGTCACGAGTCCGCCGACGAGCGCGACACCGGTGGAGAGGACGCCGGTGGTGAGCGAGGGGGTGAGGCTGTGTCCGTCGAACCAGTCGCCGATCGGCCCGACGGCGAGGCCGAGGCCGATGGTCGGGACGGCCAGGACCCAGAGGACGGTGGTCATGGCGACGGGCTGCCTGCCGTGGTCGGGTGCCTCGGCGCCGCGGCCCCGGAAGGCGAGGAGCCACAGCCGGGTGGCGTACCCGGCGGTGAGGACGGCGGCGGCGAGTCCGGCGACGAGGATCGTCCAGCCGGCGGCGGCCGGGGCGATGTGCCGGTCTCCGAGGGCGGTGTGCTCGGCGGCGACGAGGACGGCTTCCTTGGAGAAGAAGCCGGCGAACGGCGGGATGGCGGCGAGCGCGAGCAGGGCGACGGTCATCGTCCAGTAGGCGTCGGGAATCCGCTTTCTGAGGTCGCCCATACGGGACATGGCGGCCAGTGAGTTGGTCCCGGCGGCGTGGATGACGACGCCCGCGGCGAGGAAGAGGACGGCCTTGAAGGCACCGTGCGAGATGAGGTGGAAGACGGCGGCGCCCCGGTCGCCGACGGCGAGGGCGCCGGACATGTAGCCGAGCTGCCCGATGGTCGAGTAGGCCAGGACGCGTTTGATGTCGTCCTGGGCGAGGGCGGCGAGCCCCGAACCGATCATCGTGACGGCGGCCATCACGGAGAGGACGACGAGGGCGGCGCCGGAGGCGGCGAAGACGGGCAGCAGCCTGGCCACGAAGTAGATGCCGGCGGCGACCATCGTCGCGGCGTGGATCAGGGCGGACACCGGGGTCGGGCCGGCCATCGCGTCGGGCAGCCAGGTGTGCAGGGGGAACTGCGCGGACTTGCCCGCGACACCCGCGAGGAGCAGCAGCGCGATCAGGGTGGGGTGGTCGAGTCCGCCGGTGGTGACGGCGTCGAGGACACCGGTGATCCGGAAGGTGCCGGTGTCCGCGGCGAGCGCGAACAGACCGATCAGGAAGGGGACGTCGCCGAGTTTGGTGACCAGGAACGCCTTCAGGGAGGCGGCGCGGGCCTCAGGCGTTTCCCAGTAGTGACCGACGAGGAAGTACGAGCAGATGCCCATGACCTCCCAGCCGACCAGCAGCACCATCAGGTCGCCGGAGTAGACGACGAGCAGCATGGCGGAGGTGAAGAGGGAGACGAGGGCCGCGTACGAGGGGTAGCGGGGGTCGTCGCGCAGATAGGCGATCGAGTAGATCTGCACGCAGGTCGCGACGAGTCCGACGAGAGCGGCGACGAGGACGGCGAAGCCGTCGAGGTGGAGGGCGAGGTCGATGGGGACCGAGCCGGTGGGGGTGAGCTGGGTCGCGGCGTCGACGGCCCGGCCGCCGCCCTGGCGCACGGCGACGGCCACGGCGAGGACGGCCGCGGCGAGGGTGGGCAGTACGGCGAGCGGGCGTACGAAACCGGGGGCGGTCCTGCCGAGGAGGAGACCGGCGGCCGCGCCGAGGAAGGGAAGGAGGGGGACGAGGACGGCGAGGGTCGTGGTGGTCACGCGGTGGCCTCTGCCTTCTTTGCCTTCCGTGCCGCTGAGGCGGGGTCTTCGGTGCCCGCGCCTTCGGCCTCGTCAGGGTCTGCGTCGTCGTCGGGATCTTCGTCGTCGGGGTCGTCCTCGGGAAGGTCCTCGGCGGCGTCGGTCTCAGCGGTGTCGCGGAGCCGGTCGATGTCCGAGCTGCCACGGTTGCGGTACACCGCGAGGACGATCGCCATGCCGATGCCGATCTCGGCCGCGGCGATGGCGATGGTGAAGAGGGTGAGGGCCTGGCCCGAGTGCAGGGCGTCGTGGAGCCAGACGTCGAAGGCGACCAGGTTGAGGTTGACGGCGTTGAGCATCAGCTCGACGGACATCAGGATCAGGATCGTGTTGCGCCGGGCGAGCACTCCGTACAGCCCGACGCAGAAGAGGAGGGCGGCGAGCACGGCGGGATAGGCGAGGTGCATCAGCGCTGGCCCTCTCGGTTCGTGCGGGCCCGGGTGCCGGTGTCCGGGGCCGTGCCGGCCTGGCTGTCCCGGGTGCCGGTGTCCGGGGCTCCGCCGTTCCGGTTCTGGCCGGACTGGGCTCTGCCGGCCTGGTTCCTGTCGGACCCGGCCTTGTCGGTCCGGGCCCTGTGGGTCCGTGTCTTGTCGGTCCGGGTCTTGTCTGTCCGGGTCTTGCGGGACAGGACGATCGCGCCCACCAGGGCGGCGAGCAGCAGGACCGACAGCGCCTCGAACGGCAGCACCCAGTGCCGGAACAGGAACTCCCCGGACACCTTCGTCGAGCCCTGGACCGGTCCGTCCAGGTCGATCCAGGTGGTGCGGAACGCGTCCACGACGACCCAGACGAGGGTGCCCGCGGCGGCCACGGCGACCCCGAGGGCGACCCACCG
The DNA here is from genome assembly GCF_029167625.1 of Streptomyces sp. AM 4-1-1. Classification (NCBI taxonomy): domain Bacteria; kingdom Bacillati; phylum Actinomycetota; class Actinomycetes; order Kitasatosporales; family Streptomycetaceae; genus Streptomyces; species Streptomyces sp. AM 4-1-1. Next base: position 4,601,766 of record NZ_CP119145.1, on the reverse strand, counting down.
GTTCTCCGAATCGGCGTTTGGCGAGCGGCCGATGGGGGCCCTGGTGAGCATGAGGCCGAAGAGCAGGAGGACGACGACGGAACCGACGTAGATGAGCACCTGCACCCAGGCGATGAACTCCGCCGTGAGCAGCAGGTACTCGACGGCGAGGCCGCCGAGCGCCACGATCAGCCAGAGAGCGGCGTGCACCAGCTGTTTGGTCGTGACGGTGATGAGGGCCGCGCCGAGGGTGGCGATGCCGAACAGGACGAAGGCGATCTCGACACCGGTCGGCGAGAGGAAGCCGGGGTGGCTCACGGCAGTCGCGAGGGTCACTCCTTTCCCTCCTTCGGACTGTCGGGACCGGAGTGGTCGGTGCTGGGGCTGTCGGTGCTGGGCCTGTCGGTGTCGGCGCTGTCGGGGCGGACCGTTCCGGTGGTCCCGGGCCCGGCCTGTTGGGCCCGATCCGCCTGTTCCGTCTGCTCCGTCCGCTCTGTCCTCTCGGCCTGTCGGGCCTGCTCCGCTTCCTCGGCCTGTCGGGTCTCTTGCGCGCGCTGGGACGCCAGCTTCTCCGCCGTCTTGCGGGCGGCGGCGACCTCCTTCGGCTCCTCGGCACCCGGGTCGAGCGCGGGCGGTTCCGGCACGGTCCACATCCACTCGCGGAGCTTGTCCCGCTCGTGGGTGAGCTCGTGGATGTCCGTCTCCGCGTACTCGAACTCCGGGGACCAGAACAACGCGTCGAAGGGGCACACCTCGATGCAGATACCGCAGTACATGCAGAGGGAGAAGTCGATGGCGAAGCGGTCGAGGACGTTACGGCTGCGCTCACGGCCGCCGGGGGCGGCGGCGGGCACGGTCTCCTTGTGGGAGTCGATGTAGATGCACCAGTCGGGGCATTCACGGGCGCAGAGCATGCAGACCGTGCAGTTCTCCTCGAACAGCGCGATGACGCCACGGGTACGGGGCGGGAGTTCGGGCTGCACGTCCGGGTACTGCGCGGTGACGGTGCGCTTCGTCATCGTCCGCAGGGTGACGGCGAGGCCCTTGGCCAGGCCGGAGCCGGGGATCGGGGGCATTACTGGATCGCCACCTTCACGATGCCGGTGAGCGCGATCTGCGCGAGAGCGAGCGGGATGAGCGTGGTCCAGGCGAGCTTCTGCAACTGGTCCTCACGCAGCCGGGGATACGTCACGCGGAGCCAGATGACGACGAACGCGAGGATCGCGGTCTTGAGGAGGGTCCACACCCAGCCCAGCCCGTCCTCGCCGAACGGACCGTGCCAGCCGCCGAGGAAGAGGACGGTGGTCAGACCGCACAGGACGACGATGCCCGCGTACTCGGCGAGCAGGAACAGGGCGAACCGCAGACCGGTGTACTCGGTGTACGCGCCGAAGATGATCTCGGAGTCGGCCACGGGCATGTCGAAGGGCGGGCGTTGCAACTCGGCGAGACCGGCGACGAAGAACACGAGGGCGCCGATGAGCTGCCACGGCAGCCACCACCACTCGAAGGAGTCGAGGATGCCGGGCAGCGAGACGGTGCCGGCGGCCATCGCCACCGAGGCGGCGGCGAGAAGCATCGGCAGCTCGTACGCGAGCAGTTGGGCAGCGGTACGCAGACCGCCGAGCAGCGAGAACTTATTGGCCGACGCCCAGCCCGCCATCAACGAGCCGAGCACCCCGATGCCCATCACGGCGAGCACGAAGAAGACGCCCGCGTCGATGACCTGCCCGACCGCGCCCTCCTGCGGACCGATCGGGATGACGAGGACGACCAGGAGGTACGGGAGGAGGGCCACGGCGGGCGCGAGCTGGAAGACCTTGCGGTCCGCGTCGGCCGGGACGATGTCCTCCTTCTGCGCGAACTTCACCCCGTCCGCGACGAGCTGGGCCCAGCCGTGGAAGCCGCCCGCGTACATGGGGCCGAGCCGGCCCTGCATGTGCGCCATCACCTTGTGCTCGGCCTGCCCGACGACGAGCGGGAGAACGAGGAACGCGGCGAAGACGATGATGAGCCGGATGGCGACGTCGAGTACGTCGTTCACGCGGGATCGCCTCCGTCAGGACGGTCTACGGACGCCTCGGGTCCGGGGGACGCGGTGGGACCGGACTCCTCGGAGGGCTTGGTGCGGTCGGGCTCGGTGCGGTCGGGCTCGGCGGAGCCGGAGCCGGAGCCGGAGGAATCGGGCTCGGGCTCGGCGGAGCCGGACCCGGTGGAGCCGGGCTCGGACCCGGTGGAGCCTGGCTCGGGCTCGGTGGACTTCGGCCGGGTGGGCCCGGACTCGGTGGACTCGGGCTCTGCGCTGGTGGGCTCGGGCTCGGAGGGCCCCGGCGCGGGAGCACCCGACGTCGCGGTCTCCGGGATCGCCGTCTCCGGTGCGGGAGCACCACCCGACGTCGCCGTCCCCGGTACCGCCGTCCCCGGTGCGGGAGTGTCCTCGAAGGCCGGGCGTGCGTGGTGCCAGGGGGCGTCCGCGCTCCGTGCCTCGGGCGCGGCGTCCTTCCCTGGCGCCGAAGTATCCGCCGCCGGTGTCGTCCCGTCCGCCGCCCGTGCGTCCTTCGGGGCCGCGTCGGACGATGCGCCCTCCGGTGCGGTGCCCGACCGGGGCGTCTCGTCGGCCGGACGGGGCGTCTCGCCGGCCGGACGGGAATCCGGGCGTTGGCTCGCCGAACCCTGGGACGCGCTGCGGGCGCGGCGCGGGGCGGAAGCAGGGGCAGGGGCAGGGGCAGTAGCAGGAGGGGGGTTCGGCACGGAAGCCGGGGTCGTACCTTCCGGAGCGGCCGTGCCGCCGGTTCCCGGCGTGGTGCCCGGGGACTCCGCCGTCGGCCGGCTCGCGTATCCCTCGCTCACGCTGCGGGTCCTGCGCGCCGGGCGGTCGCCCGCCGCGCGCGCGGCGCGGGCCGGACGGGCCGGGGCGGGCGGGAGCTGACCCTTGAGCGGGCCCCATTCGTTCGGGTCGGGGACCCCGGGCGGCAGCATCTGCCGGCGCTTGGGGCCGCCGTGCTCGGACTCGCCCGGCTCCTTGGCTCCCGGCCATGCCTTGGCGACCCGGGCCGCCAGGACGAAGTCCTTGCGCAGCGGGTGGCCCTCGAAGCCCTCGGGCAGCAGCAGCGGCACCAGATGCGGGTGGTCCGTGAAGTCCACGCCGAACATCTCGTGGGTCTCGCGCTCGTGCCAGGCGGCGCCCGCGTACACACCGATCGCGCTGGGCAGGGTCGGCGCCTCGTGCGGGACGGTCGTGCGGACCAGCAGCCGCCGGACCCCGCCTCCGTGCAGGGCCGCGAGATGGGCGCAGACCCTGAAGCCGGTGCCGGGTTCGTCGACGGCGCTCAGCCAGTCGAAGTAACCGCAGTCCAGGGTGGTGCGGGCGGTTTCGAGTGCGGTGATCCAGGCCGACGCGGGCACGTCGACGGTGAGCAGGTCGAAGGCGTGCTCGGCGGTGGCCTCCTCGCCGAAGATCTCGGTGACGGCGTCGGGCAGCCGGTCGTACGTCTCCGCGGCGGTCACTTCCGCTCCTCCCCCGGGGTCTGCGGGGTCTGCGGATTCTCCGGGGTCCGCGAAGTCTCCGCGTTCTCCGGGTTCTCCGGGTTCTCCGGGTTCTCCGGGTTCTCCGGGGCGGCGACCAGGCCGCTGCGGAGCGCGGCGGTGGACGGCCGACCGCCGCCGCCCGTCGCGTACCGCTCGCCCAGCGACTCGCGGGCGATCTTCTCCTGGAGCTTGAGGATGCCCTGGAGCAGGGCCTCCGGGCGGGGCGGGCAGCCCGGTACGTACACATCGACCGGGATGATCTGGTCGACGCCCTTCGTCACGGAGTAGGAGTCCCAGTACGGGCCGCCGCAGTTGGAGCAGGCGCCGAAGGAGATGACGTACTTCGGCTCGGGCATCTGCTCGTACAGCCGCTTCACGGCCGGGGCCATCTTGTCCGTCACCGTGCCGGAGACGATCATCAGGTCCGCCTGCCGGGGGCCCGGCGCGAACGGGATCACGCCGAGCCGGATGAAGTCGTGCCGGGCCATGGACGCGGCGATGAACTCGATGGCACAGCAGGCGAGCCCGAAGTTGAAGACCCAGAGGCTGTAGCGGCGGCCCCAGTTGAGGACCACCTTCATGGGCTCGGGCGCGAGGCGTGACAGCACGCCGAGGCGTTTGGGTTCGGGCAGCGGGACCGGTTCGGGCCGGGTACCGCCCGGGGCCTCGGTCCGCCGGCCGGGCCGTGGCTCGGGGGTCGGTCGACTCGTCACGCCCATTCGAGGACGCCCTTCTTCCATGCGTAGAGCAGTCCTACGGCCAGGAAACCGAGGAAGATGAACATTTCGACCAGTGTCGTCCCGCCGAATCCGGGCGCCGCGAACACGGTCGCCCAGGGGAACAGGAAGATCGAGTCGACGGCGAAGACCACGTACAGGAAGGCGTAGACGTAGTAGCGGACCTGGGTGTGTGCCCAGCCCTCGCCGACGGGGTCCACGCCGCACTCGTACGTCAGAAGCTTCTCCGGTGTGGGCACCACGGGCCGCAGCAGTCGCCCGGCCCCGAAGGCGACGGCGACGAACAGCACGCCGACGACGGCGAGCAGCCCCACCACGGAGTAGCTGTGGAAGTAGTCGGAGGACCCGGAAGCGCCCGCCGCGAGTCCCGGGGACCGGAACGCGCCCGTCGCGAACTCCGGGGCATGGGGTGCGCCTGTCGCGAGGTCCGTGATCCGGAACGCGCCCCCGAGATCGGTCGGCCCCGGCAGGTCCGTCACAGCTGCCATGTCCGCCCCTCGCTCCCTCGAACCCGCTTCGTTCCGGTCACCAGGGTCGATCCGGTGGCCACGGTCGACATGGTCAACATGTTCGACGATCTGTACGCACGGGAGTCTAGGCCCTGTTAAAGAGACGGTAACGACCTCCCCCGTGATGGGGAGTGGGTCAGCGAGCGGTGTCCTGCGGCTTTGATTGCAAGGCCCGGCTTTGATTGCGGGGCGGGAGGAGGGATTCGGCGCGGAGCGTCGTTGACCGACCGCGACGCCGCGGGCCGGGTCGCGGGACGTCGGGCTCTCAGGTGGGGTTATCCCCACTCCGCCCCCACCCACGGCCCCCATGGCGCGCCCCCGTCCCGCCGGGGCAGGCTTGGACCCATGACCATGAGCCCCCAGGTGCCGGACAACGACCGGCCGCCGCCCGCGCGTTTCGCCCTCGACCGGTGGACCTGGAAGGAGATCTCGCATCTCCTGATCGATCTCCCGATGGCGGTCGTCGGTTTTGTTTACACAGTGTTCATGATCGGCGTCGGCGTGGGACTCGCGGTCACGGTGATCGGTCTGCCACTGCTCGCCCTGGGGCTCCAGGGCGCCCGGTGGATCGGCGGGCTGGAGCGGCGGCGGGCGCGGCGTCTGCTGGGGGTGCGGGTCGACGAGCCGAGTCCGATGGCGCTGGGGCGGAAGGAGCCGGGGTTCCTGCCCTGGCTGTGGTCGAGCCTGAAGGACCCGGTGGGGTGGCGATCGGTGCTGTACTCGTTCGTCAGACTGCCCTGGGGCGTGTTGACGTTCGTCGTGACGATGGTGAACCTCTTCGTGCTGTGGCCGGTGCTGCCGTTCACCGCGCGGCTGCTGAGCAACGCCGACCGGGGCATGGTCCGGGGGCTGCTCTCGCCGTCGGACGAGCTGGAGCGGCGGATCGCCGAGCTGGAGTCGGACCGGGGGGTGGTCGTGGACACCGCCGCCGCCGACCTCCGCCGCATCGAACGCGATCTGCACGACGGCGCACAGGCCCGCCTCGTCGCCCTCGCCATGGGGCTCGGGCTGGCGAAGGAGAAGCTGACCGAGGACCCCGAGGCCGCCGCCCGCATGGTCGACGAGGCCCACGGCGAGATCAAGGTCGCCCTCCAGGAACTCCGCGATCTCGCCCGGGGCATCCACCCCGCCGTCCTCACCGACCGCGGACTCGACGCCGCGCTCTCCGCCATCGCCTCCCGCTGCACCGTCCCGGTGACGGTGGCGGTGGACCTGCCGGGGCGGCCCGCCGAGGCGATCGAGGGCATCGCGTACTTCACCGTCTCGGAACTGCTCCAGAACGTCAGCAAACACAGCCGGGCACGGGCGGCGGCCGTCGATGTGTGGCGCTCGGCCGACCGTCTGCTGATCCAGGTGACCGACGACGGAAAGGGCGGCGCGAGCCTGGACGGCGGTACGGGGATGTCGGGCCTCGCGGAGCGGCTGGGCGCCGTCGACGGGGTGTTCGTCGTCGACTCACCGGCCGGGGGGCCGACGACGGTCACCGCGGAGCTGCCCTGGCGCGACCGGCACGCCACCGCACCGGCACGGTGAGGCGCGGGGAGAGGCGACGCGGCGAGAGGTGAGACGGCGCGTCACGACCCTCACGGCGCGCCATGACGCCTCACTACGCGCCACGACGTGACAGCCGCGGAACGAACCCCTCGGGCACCACGGCCGCCCCCGGAGCAGGGCCCGGGGTGGTCCCGACGTGGTCCCGGAGCGGGCCGAACATGGTCCCGGCATGGTCCCGGGGTGGGGAAAACCCCCGGTCGAAGAGGGAGACCGTCCTCATGGTGCGGGTCTCCAGGAAACAGCACTCTTGATGTATCAGTTGCCATCCCGGTCGGGACGGCGGCTTCGGCCCGCTGAGATGAAACGGACGGAACCCATGGTCACGGCATACGGACCGGACACGCGGGATCACCAGGGATCGGGCCTCGGCTCCCGGGAAAACCCCCCGGCGAGGCACTTCCTCCCGCCGGCGCTGCGTGCGCCCTTCGAGGGCAGGACCTGGCGCGCGTTCCTCCATCTGCTGCTGAGCCTGCCGATCAGCATCGCGTCGTTCGGCTTCGCGGTCTCGATGACCTCGCTCGGCATCGGCATGGCGATCACCTTCCTGGGGGTTCCGATCCTCGCGGTGGGTCTGGCCATGTGCCGGGGGCTGGGGGCGCTGGAGCGGGCGCGGGCGCGGGCGCTGCTCGGTCTGGAGGTCGCGGACCCGGCGCCGGTACGGGGGAAGACCGGCGGACTGATGTCATGGGTCGGCGCGATGCTGAAGAGCGGGGTGTCCTGGCGGCACCTGCTCTACGCGCTGCTGCACCTGCCGTGGACGGTCTTCGCGTTCTGCGTCTCGGTGACTCTGTGGGCGTCGGGCTGGGCCGCCTTCACCTATCCGCTGTGGCGGTGGACCTTCCCCGCGTACGCCGGCACGGGCGGCATCCAGCTGTACGGCGACAGGACCCACCAGGTCTTCCTCGACTCGCCCCTGGAAGTGGCGGCGACCAGTGTGACCGGGCTGGTGCTCGTCTTCTTCGGGGCGGGGACGATCCGTGGTCTCGCGGCCGTGGAGGGGCTGATGGTGTACGGGCTGCTGGGCCCGTCCCGGCTGGCGGAGCGCGTCTCCGAGCTGGAGTCGGACCGGGGGGTGGTCGTGGACACCGCCGCCGCCGACCTCCGCCGCATCGAACGCGATCTGCACGACGGCGCACAGGCCCGCCTCGTCGCCCTCGCGATGGATCTGGGGCTGGCGAAGGAGAAGCTGACCGAGGACCCCGAGGCCGCCGCCCGCATGGTCGACGAGGCCCACGGCGAGGTCAAGGTCGCCCTCCAGGAACTCCGTGACCTGGCCCGGGGCATCCACCCCGCCGTCCTGACCGACCGCGGACTCGACGCCGCGCTCTCCGCCGTGGCCTCCCGCTGCACCGTCCCGGTGACCGTCGAGGTGGACCTGCCCGCCCGCCCCGCGCAGGCGATCGAGGGCATCGCGTACTTCACCGTCTCGGAACTGCTCCAGAACGTCAGCAAGCACGCGCACGCCACCCGGGCGACGGTCGACGTCTGGCGGGCCGCGGACCGGCTCATGCTCCAGATCACCGACAACGGCCGGGGTGGCGCGGACGTCTCGGCGGGCAGCGGGCTCGCCGGTCTGACGGAACGGCTCGACGCGGTCGACGGCATCCTCGTCGTCGACTCCCCGGTCGGCGGCCCGACCAGGATCACGGCCGAGCTGCCGTGGCGCGGCTGAGGGCGCACCCTCACATCCTGGGCATCTCTCCGCCTCCCCGGCCCCCTCCCCGCCCTGTGCCCGCCCCCTTGCTGGGATGCTTGTGGGGATCAGGGCGGGACATACATCAACAGTGGGGGGAACAGCGTCGTGGAGGACAGGGTGCGCGTCGTCATCGCCGAGGATTCGGTACTGCTCAGGGAGGGGCTCACCCGGCTGCTGACCGATCTCGGGCACGATGTCGTCGCGGGGGTCGGGGACGCCGAGGCGCTGCTCAGGACCATCGCCGACCTGGCGGCCGAGCGGCAGCTGCCCGATGTGGTGGTGGCCGATGTGCGGATGCCGCCCACGCACACCGACGAGGGGGTGCGGGCCGCCGTGCGACTGCGGCGGGACCACCCCGGGATCGGGGTGCTGGTCCTCTCCCAGTACGTCGAGGAGCAGTACGCGACCGAGCTGCTGGCCGGGAGCACCCGGGGCGTGGGGTATCTGCTGAAGGACCGGGTCGCCGAGGTCCGGGAGTTCGTGGACGCGGTGGTGCGGGTCGCACAGGGCGGCACCGCGCTGGACCCGGAGGTCGTGGCGCAGTTGCTGGGGCGCAGCCGTAAACAGGACGTGCTCGCCAATCTCACCCCCCGGGAGCGGGAGGTCCTGGGTCTGATGGCCGAGGGGCGGACGAACTCCGCGGTGGCCCGGCAGCTGGTGGTCAGCGACGGTGCGGTGGAGAAGCACGTCAGCAACATCTTCCTGAAGCTGGGGCTCTCGCCCAGTGACGGGGATCACCGGCGTGTTCTCGCTGTTCTCACCTATCTGAACTCCTGAACGGCCGACTCTCTGTCAGCATCCAGTGGGACGCGGGACCCAGGACCGGAGAATGAGCGGACGGAGCAGTCGAGAAGAGAACGGCAGGTGGACAAACCACGGCAAACCTGGGTGATCGTTCGTCTCAAAAACACGTCCACCATATGATCGGTCCGGGGAAGGTGACCCTTACCGACGTAGGGTGGGCCGGGGACCGCCGGTGGGCCGGCCGGCCCCGAGCCGCCGCCCCGAGGGAGGTCCAGTTCAGTGACCAGCCAGGTCAGTAGCCCGGCCGAACAGGCCGATGACGCCAGCGAGACTGTGGTCGGAGAGCAGCGTGCGCCCCGTCCGGCGCACACGGGCACGGGCGAGAAGGAGGTCCGTCGTCTGGACCGGGTCATCATCCGCTTCGCGGGTGACTCGGGTGACGGCATGCAGCTCACGGGCGACCGTTTCACGTCGGAGACGGCGTCGTTCGGGAACGACCTGTCGACGCTGCCGAACTTCCCCGCCGAGATCCGCGCCCCCGCCGGCACCCTGCCGGGTGTCTCCAGCTTCCAGCTGCACTTCGCCGACCACGACATCCTCACCCCGGGCGACGCCCCGAACGTCCTGGTGGCGATGAACCCGGCCGCGCTGAAGGCGAACATCGGTGATGTGCCGCGCGGTGCGGACATCATCGTGAACACCGACGAGTTCACCAAGCGTCCGATGGCGAAGGTCGGTTACGCGACCAGTCCGCTGGAGGACGGGTCGCTGGAGGCGTACAACGTCCATCCGGTGCCGCTGACGACCCTCACGATCGAGGCGCTGAAGGAGTTCGGGCTCCCCCGCAAGGAGGCCGAGCGCAGCAAGAACATGTTCGCGCTCGGGCTGCTGTCGTGGATGTACCACCGCCCGACGGAGGGCACCGAGGCGTTCCTGCGGACGAAGTTCGCCAAGAAGCCGCAGATCGCGGAGGCGAACGTCGCCGCTTTCCGGGCGGGCTGGAACTTCGGCGAGACCACCGAGGACTTCGCGGTCTCGTACGAGGTCGCCCCGGCGACGCAGGCGTTCCCCACGGGCACGTACCGCAACATCTCCGGGAACCTGGCGCTGTCCTACGGTCTGATCGCGGCGGGCCGGCTGGCCGATCTGCCGCTCTACCTGGGCTCGTACCCGATCACCCCGGCCTCCGACATCCTGCACGAGCTGTCGCGGCACAAGAACTTCGGTGTGCGGACGTTCCAGGCCGAGGACGAGATCGCCGGGATCGGGGCCGCGCTCGGCGCCGCGTTCGGCGGGTCGCTCGCGGTGACGACGACGTCCGGTCCCGGTGTGGCGCTGAAGTCGGAGACCATCGGTCTCGCGGTGTCGCTGGAGCTGCCGCTGCTGATCGTGGACATCCAGCGCGGCGGCCCCTCGACCGGTCTGCCGACCAAGACCGAGCAGGCGGATCTGCTCCAGGCGATGTACGGGCGCAACGGCGAGGCCCCGGTGCCGATCGTGGCGCCGAGGACCCCGGCGGACTGTTTCGACGCCGCGGTCGACGCGGCCCGGATCGCGCTGACCTACCGCACCCCGGTCTTCCTCCTGTCGGACGGGTACCTCGCCAACGGCTCCGAGCCGTGGCGCATCCCGGAGACCGACTCCCTGCCCGATCTGCGCGTCCGGTTCGCGAGCGGCCCCAACCACGAGCTGGCCGACGGCACCGAGGTCTTCTGGCCCTACAAGCGCGACCCGCGGACCCTCGCCCGCCCCTGGGCCGTGCCCGGCACCCCCGGTCTCGAACACCGCATCGGCGGCATCGAGAAGCAGGACGGCACCGGCAACATCTCGTACGACCCCGCCAACCACGACTTCATGGTCCGCACCCGCCAGGCCAAGATCGACGGCATCGAGGTCCCGGACCTGGAGGTCGACGACACGGGCGGCGCGAACACCCTGGTGCTGGGCTGGGGCTCGACGTACGGGCCGATCACCGCGGCGGTACGGCGGCTGCGGGCGGCCGGGCAGCCGATCGCCCAGGCCCATCTGCGCCACCTCAACCCGTTCCCCGCCAACCTCGGCGCGGTGCTGAAGCGCTACGACAAGGTCGTCGTGCCCGAGATGAACCTCGGCCAGCTCGCCACCCTGATCCGGGCGAGGTACCTGGTCGACGCCCGGAGTTACAACCAGGTCAACGGCATGCCGTTCAAGGCCGAGCAACTGGCCACGGCCCTTCAGGAGGTCATCGATGCCTGACACGAACGAGCTTCTGCAGCTGGTGCCCAAGGCCGAGGGCAAGCAGTCGATGAAGGACTTCAAGTCCGACCAGGAGGTCCGCTGGTGCCCCGGCTGCGGTGACTACGCCGTCCTCGCCGCCGTGCAGGGCTTCATGCCCGAACTGGGGCTCGCGAAGGAGAACATCGTCTTCGTCTCGGGCATCGGCTGCTCCTCCCGGTTCCCGTACTACATGAACACGTACGGGATGCACTCCATCCACGGCCGCGCCCCGGCCATCGCGACCGGGCTCGCCTCCTCCAGGCGGGACCTGTCCGTCTGGGTGGTCACCGGGGACGGCGACGCGCTGTCCATCGGCGGCAACCACCTCATCCACGCGCTGCGCCGCAATGTGAACCTGAAGATCCTGCTCTTCAACAACCGGATCTACGGGCTCACCAAGGGCCAGTACTCCCCGACCTCCGAGGTCGGCAAGATCACCAAGTCGACCCCGATGGGCTCGCTCGACGCCCCCTTCAACCCGGTGTCGCTGGCCATCGGCGCGGAGGCGTCCTTCGTCGCCCGCACGGTCGACTCCGACCGCAAGCACCTCACCGGCGTGCTCCGGCAGGCGGCCGACCACCCCGGCACGGCCCTCGTCGAGATCTACCAGAACTGCAACATCTTCAACGACGGCGCCTTCGAGGTGCTGAAGGACAAGGAGCAGGCGGAGGAGGCGGTGATCCGGCTGGAGCACGGGCAGCCGATCCGCTTCGGCGCCGAGGGCTCCAAGGGCGTCGTACGGAACCCGGCGACCGGGGACCTGGAGGTCGTGGCCGTCACCCCGGAGAACGAGTCCCGGATCGTGGTGCACGACGCGCACGCCACCTCGCCCACCACCGCGTTCGCGCTGTCCCGGCTCGCCGACCCGGACACCCTGCACCACACCCCCATCGGGGTGCTCCGCGATGTCGTCCGGCCGGTCTACGACACGCTGATGTCCGACCAGCTCGACGCCGCCGTCGACCGTGGCGGCAAGGGCGACCTCGCCACGCTCCTCGCGGGCAACGACACCTGGACGGTCGTCGGCTGACGGTCCCCCGACCCGCCCCGACCCGGGCGCCGCACCGCGCACGGCAGCGGGGCGGCGCCCGGTCCGCGCTCGGGGTGCTCGCCTCCGACCGCGTCAGCTCGTCGGCGTACGGCTCGGAGGAGCTGCCTGGGTCCTCGTCCCCGTCGTCGGCCACGCGGCGCTGGAACTCACCACCCCACGTCATGACCGTCCACCGGATACGGCTATGACTGGACGCCCTCCCGGCGTTACCTTTCGTGCAGTCGGCCGCGCGAACCGAGCGGTCGGCGCACGCATGCCGGGAGGGGCCCGTGACAGGGATCAAGGAACAGCGGGCCGGACTGCTGTCCGGTGTCGGGGCGTACGGACTGTGGGGCGTCGTCCCGCTCTTCTGGCCGCTGCTGAAACCGTCGGGCGCGATCGAGATCCTGGCCCACCGGATGGCGTGGTCACTCGCGGTCGTCGGGGTCGCGCTGCTGGCGCTGCGCCGCTGGGCGTGGGTCGGTGAGCTGATACGCAGGCCCCGGAAACTGGGGCTGATCACGGTCGCCGCGCTCACCATCTCGGTCAACTGGGGTCTGTACATCTGGTCGGTCAACAACGGCCATGTGGTCGAGGCGTCGCTCGGCTACTTCATCAATCCGCTGGTCACCATCGCCATGGGTGTTCTGCTGCTCGGCGAGCGGCTGCGCCCCACGCAGTGGGTGGCGGTCGGCGTCGGGGTCGCGGCGGTGCTGGTGCTGGCGATCGGGTACGGGCAGCCGCCCTGGATCTCGCTGACGCTGGCGTTCTCCTTCGCGACGTACGGGCTGGTGAAGAAGAAGGTCGACATGGGCGGCCTGGAGTCACTGACCGCCGAGAGCGCGGTGCTGTTCCTGCCCGCGCTCGGTTATCTGGTGTGGATCGGCGTGCGCGGCGACTCGACGTTCGTGTCCGCGGGCGCGGGGCACGCCGCGCTCCTCGCGGCGACGGGGGTCGTCACCGCCGTACCGCTGGTCCTGTTCGGCGCGGCGGCGATCAGGGTGCCGCTGTCGACTCTGGGGCTGCTCCAGTATCTGGCGCCGGTCTTCCAGTTCCTGCTGGGCATCGTGTACTTCCACGAGGCGATGCCGCTGGAGCGGTGGGCCGGGTTCTCCTTGGTGTGGCTGGCGCTCACGCTGCTGACGTGGGACGCGTTCCGAACGGCGCGGCGGACGAGGGCGGCGGCGGTGGCGGCGCGGCGGGCTCTGGATGTCCCGGCAGCCTCGAACGCGCCGGTCGGTCCGCAGCCGCGGCCTTCTCCCCCGCCTTCTCCTTCCGCCCGGCCGGGTGCGGGTGCCGGTGCGGCGGTCGGTCCGACGACGGACGACACCTAACGATCGTTACTCAGTTGTCTTTTTAACTCGGTTACGTTTCTCTGGTCGACGACGGAACACATCGACCGAGGAGCACACATGACCAGTGTCCTGATCGTGGGCGCGGGACCGACCGGACTGATCCTGGCGCTCGACCTCGCCCGCCGGGACGTCGGCGTACGGATCATCGACAGGTCCGCCGGCTTCCCGCGCGCCTCCCGCGCCAAGGGACCCAACCCGCGCTCGATGGAGGTCCTGGCGGACCTGGGCGTCATCGACGAGGTGCTGGCGGCGGGTTCGGCGCCGCTGCCGATGCGCAAGTACCGGAACCGGACACCGGTCACCGACACCGACCCGTACGAGGGCTCGGCGCCGACCCCGGACGCCCCGTACGACCGGTCGTGGCTCATCGCGCAGTGGCGGCTGGAGGAGATCCTGCGCGACCGTCTCGCGCGGTACGGCGTACGGGTCGAACTGGACGCCGAACTGGTGGCCATCGCGGACCACGGGAACTCGGTGACGGCCGAGCTGGCCGACGGCACGACCATCGGGGCGGGCCACCTCGTCGGCTGCGACGGCGCTCGCAGCTCCGTACGCAAACTGCTCGGCCTCTCCTTCGAGGGGAAGACGTCCGAGGACCAGCTGATGGTCTGCGGGGACGTCGAGCTGACCGGCCCGGACCGGGACCACTGGCACCAGTGGTTCGACGAGGACGGCGCCGTGCTGCTGTGCCCGATCCCCGGCACCGGGTCGGGCTGGTGGTTCCAGTCCGTACCGGAGTACGCGGCGGACGGCGCCCCGCTGCCTGCCTCCCTGGACGGCTTCCGGCGCCTGCTGACCCGGTACACCGGCCTCCCCGGCACGTGCCTGACCGACGCCACGCTGCTCTCGACCGACCGGGGCAACGAACGCATGGTGGACCGCTACCGGGTGGGCCGCGTCCTCCTCGCGGGCGACGCCGCGCACGTGCACTCGATCGCGGGCGGACTGGGCATGAACACCGGAATCCAGGACGCGTTCAACCTGGGCTGGAAACTGGCCCGCGTGGCGACCGGCCGGTCCGGGGCCGCCCTGCTCGACACGTACGAGGAGGAGCGGCTGCCCGTCGCCGCGTGGACGCTGGACCTCGCATCGGACCGACTGCGCGCCACGCTGGACGCGATCAAGGAGCCGGGCGGCGGGCTGGACGCGGCGGTCTCCCGGGAGACGAGCGGGCTGGACCGGGGCTACCGCTGGAGCTCCCTGTCCCCCGGCGGCCCCGGTACGCCGGCCGGAACCAGCGCACTCCGCCCCGGCGACCGCGCCCCCGACGCGCCCTGCCGCGACGCCGCCACGGGCGAACCGACCCGCCTCTTCGAGGCGTTCGCCGGTCCGCACTTCACGCTGCTCGGATTCGGGGCGGAGTCGGCGCGGGCGCTGCGGCACGCGGAGACGGAACACGGCGAGGCGGTGCGGACCTACCTGATCCCCTCCCCGCCCCACCCCGCCGACCGGGTCCCGCCCCACCCGCGCACACTGCTGGACGAGGCGGGCCACGCCCACGCCGCCTACGGTGCGACCGGCGGCCACGTCCCCGCACTGGTCCTGGTCCGCCCGGACAACCATGTGGCCCTGCTCGCCACGGCCACGGACAGCGAGGCGGTACGGACCTACTTCGACGCCCTGGCGCGCTGACTCCCGATCCCGATCCCGGCTCCGGGCTCCGGGCTCCGGGCTCCGGGTCAGCCTTGCGTCATGCCACACCTACGGCAACGCTGCTTACCACTCCACCGCATCCACTCGTGGTCGCACTCGCTGAGCATGTGCCACATGTCGTCTTCCCCTCTACGCTGCGGGTACCTGGCCCGTACAGCGATAGACCGTCCCCCGGTCGGACCGGTTCCGAATCCACCCCAGTTCCAACCGAACCGCCGACAACGGCCGCACCGTGCTGACGGATTCCCGTCCGGTGGGTCACTCCTGGGCGAAGAGCTCCTCGGTGGTGGTGGCGGTGATGGCGCGTTCGAGCCAGTGGTGGAGGGTGTCGGGATCGGTGCAGGTGCGGATGCGGTGGACCGCTTCGTCGGTGAGGGGGAGGCCGCGGCGGTCCAGAATCAGGAGGACGGCTTCGGCCTGGCCTTCCACCCTGCCTTCGGAGCGTAGGCGTTGGGAGGTTTCGGAGCGGAAGAACGAGAGGTCGACAGCCATGAGGTCCCTCCAGACCTGAGCGGCCGGGGTGTTTCCCAGGCCGAGTTCGGTGAGCTCACTGAAGATCGTCGCGGTCTCCTCGTCGACACTCTTCAGCGCGGTGGCCAGTGCGTGAAGTATCGCAGGAGCATTCGGCTTCCTACCATGCGTAATCGCCGAGAACGCCGCCAGCGGAACATCCGTCGACGCGAGACCCGGCGTCCGGGGCGGGGCACTCAGGCGGTGGCGTCCAGGGCGCGCAGCACGTGGTCCACCAGCTTCGCGATCTCCGGCTCGTCCTGTATCGGTTTGCTCAGGACATGGCGGTAGTAGAGCGGGCCGTAGAGCATCTCCACCGCGAGGGGGAGGTCCGCGCCCGGGGGGACCTGGCCCTGTTCCTGGGCGGTGAGCAGGCGGGCGATGGCCGCGTCGACCCGGGGGTCGACCAGCTGTTCGCGCAGCGCTTCGGCGAGTGTCCGGTCGTGCGCGGCCTCGGAGAGGATTCCGGCGTACGCGGGACCGAAGGGCGGCAGCGAGATCAGATTCACCGCGCTCGCCAGATGGGTACGCAGATCGGCCGCGATGTCCCCGGTGTCGACGAACGGGGTGGCCCCGACCAGCGCCTCGGTGAACGCCTCCAGGATCACCGCCCCTTTTGACGGCCACCAGCGGTAGATCGTCTTCTTGCTCACGCCCGCCCTGGCCGCGATGGCCTCGACGGTGAGGCGTCCGTACCCCTTCTCCGCGCACAGTTCGAGGGCGGCGTCGAGGGTCGCCCGCCGTGACCGTTCGCTGCGGCGCAGGGAACTCGGCGATGTGATCATTCGGCGAGCATAGGGCGCCCCGAATCGATCCTTGTTGACAGCGCGTCGCCAATAGTCGAACAATGCTCCTGTGGAGACGGAACGTTGCGTGTCGCTTCGTTCTCGTCCGTACCGTTCGTGCCGTTCGTGCCGCGACGAGCCGATCGGGGGACGGCTCGCCCGGCCGGCGGCGCGAGGGCCGTCCGGATCAGGCCGTGATGTCCTTCGTGGTGAAGCGCGCCCAGGCCGCCGAACCGAACACCGCCGCGTATACCGCTTGCAGGCCGAGGTTCTTCGTCAGCTCGTCCCAGTAGACCGGCTCCCGCAGCAGGTCCGAGAAGGACAGCCAGTAGTGCGGGAAGAGATACGGGTGGACCCCGCCCAGCTGCGGGATCGTGTCCAGGATCTGCACCGTGATCAGCACCCCGACCGTCGCCGCCATCGCCGCGATTCCGCTGTTGGTGAGCGTCGACACGAACAGCCCGAGCGCCGCGAAGCCGCTGAGTGACGCGGCCACCACCACCGCGATCAGCCCCGCCCGCAGCAGCCCGTCCCCGAAACCGATCCGGGTCCCGGAGATCGTCGTGACGTCACCGACCGGGAAGAGCAGCGCGCCCACGACGAGGGCCGACACCGCCACCACCAGGGTCGCGACCAGGCAGAAGGCCAGCGTGGCGGCGTACTTGGTCAGCAGCAGTCTGGTCCGGCCCGCCGGGGCGACCAGCAGATAGCGCAGGGTGCCCGCGCCCGCCTCGCCCGCGATCGTGTCGCCCGCGACGACGCCGACCGCCATCGGCAGGAAGACCGGGAGCGTCGCGGCGAGTGCGGCGAAGACCAGGAAGAGGCCGTTGTTGGTGATCTGGCCGAAGAAGGCCGGGCCGGCGCCACCCGCCCCGGCCGACCCGCCGCCACCGGTCTCGATCCGCACGGCGACGCCGATCAGTACGGGTACGGCCGCGAGCACTCCGAGCAGGGCGAGGGTGCGCCCGCGCCGGAGCGTCGTGCCGAGTTCGGAACGGAGGATGCCGAACGTCCACAGCGGATTGCGCGGCCCGTGCGGGAGGTCCTTGTGTACGAGGTCAGCCCGCGACATCGAATCCCTCTCCGGTGAGCGCGACGAAGGCGTCCTCCAGGGAGGCCCGCTCGACGCCGAAGGAGCGTACGCGGACCCCGTCGCGGACCAGCGCGGCGTTCAGGTCGGCCAGTTCGACGTCGCCTCGCGGGGCCTCACCGGTCACCCGGTCGCCGTCGGCCACGACGTCCGTGACGCCGAGTTCCTTGAGGAGGCGCACGGCGTCCGCCGGATCGGGTGTGGTGACGGCGAGCCGGCTCCGGCCGCCCGCCGCGAGGGCGTCGACCGGTCCCTGGGTGATCAGCCTGCCTCGCGCCATCACCGCCACGTGGGTGCAGAGCTGCTCGATCTCGTCGAGGAGGTGGGAGGAGAGGAAGACGGTGGTGCCGTCCGCCGCGAGTTCCCGGACGAGGGCGCGGATCTCACGCATGCCCTGCGGGTCGAGCCCGTTGGTCGGTTCGTCGAGGACGAGGAGGCGCCGGGGCCGGAGCAGCGCGGCGGCGAGGCCGAGGCGCTGTTTCATGCCGAGCGAGTACGCCCTGGCCCTCTTCCCGGCCGCGGCGCCGAGCCCGACCCGGTCCAGTGCGGTCGCGACGCGCGCGCGTCGGGTGCGGGGGTCGGCGGTGGGATCGGCGGAGTCGTACCGTACGAGGTTGTCGTGGCCGGTGAGGTGCCCGTACAGCGCGGGTCCCTCGATCAGCGCGCCGACCTGCGGCAGTACGGTACGGGCCGCGCCGGGCATGGGCAGGCCCAGCACGTGCGCGGTGCCGGAGGTCGGCTCGATCAGGCCCATCAGCATCCGGATGGTGGTGGTCTTCCCGGAGCCGTTGGGGCCCAGGAACCCGAAGACGCTGCCCGCCGGGACGTCGAGATCGAGACCGTCGACGGCGAGCCGGTCGGCGTCGTAGCGCTTGGTGAGGCCACGGGTACGGATCACGGCCGCCACGGGTGCGGCGGGTCCCCCAGGACCGGACGTTCCGGACGGCTCCCCGGGGCTGGATGTTCGGGAGAGTTCCCCGGGCCCGGACGTTCCGGCGGGTTCGGCGGGTTCGGCGGGTTCGGCGGGTTCGGCGGTCATGCGGTCCCCCATGGATCGGATCGGTCGACGCCCCGCCCCGCCGCGCGGTGCGCACGGCGGGGCGGGGCGGTCACGCGGAACGGGAACGGCGGAGGGGCGGAACGGTCCTGGGCCCGCCCGCGCCCGCCGGGGACGACCGGCGGCCTCAGCGCGCCTCGTCGGCCGCCCTCACCAGCGCGTCCTTGGTCACCGCACCGACGTACACCTTGCCGCCGTCCGTCACCAGCGCGTTCACCAGACGGGTCTTGAAGACCGTGCCGGAGCCGAACGTGCCGTTGACGTGGTCGCCGAGCGCGTCGAGGAACTGGCCCGCCTCGGCCGGTACGTCGTCGGAGGTGGCCCCGGCCAGTCCCTCGACGCCCGGCGCCGTGATCTCGGCGACCGAGGTCCAGCCCTCGCCGACGACCTTCAGCCCCTGGCCGTTCGTCAGGTCGCCGCCGCCCAGCCCGGTCAGGTCCTTGAGCGCCTTGCCGACCGCCTTCTCGTCCGCCTTGTCGTCCTGCCGGCCGGTCTTCGGACCGTCGGCCTCGGTCACCTTGGCGCCCTTGGGCGGGGTGAACGTGAACTGGGAGGCGTCCGGCTTCCCGAAGTCGACCTTGGTGAAGCCGACGTCGACCGCCGCCTTGCCGCCGTCGCTCGCGCTGAGCGTGAACTTCAGCGGGGTACCGGTCTTCGCGTCCACCGCGACCCTGATCGCGCCGATCGTCGAACCGGAGCCCTTGGGCTTGATCACCAGCCGGTACGCGTCCCGCCCGGCGACCCGCGCCGTGCCGTCGACGGTGACCGACGTGGTGTCGTCCGCCGCCTTCAGCGCCTGCTCGGCGAACGCCTTCGGGGTGGTCGGCACGCCGTCCGGAACGGCGTGCTTCCCGCCGTGTCCTGCGCCGCCCGCCCGGTCGGCGGTGGGGGCGGTGGCGTGGTACGCCTCGTTGCTCCCGCTGTCGTACGCCCAGACCTGGCCCGCGTTGTGGATGAGGCTGTACTCGCCGGTCTTCTCCAGGATCGACACCCGCTGCCTGTCGGGTCCGTCGGCGGCGATCCGCAGGGTGTGCGTGCCCGAGGCCAGCTCCGTGAGCTTGGCGTCCGGCGCGGCGCTCGAACCGTCGCCCCCGCTCCCGGCCCCGCCCTGGAGGAGCCCGCCCGCGAGCCCGTCCAGCGACGGGATGCCGAGGTCGGTGCTGACCTTCACCATGCCGGAGAGCCGCTGGGTGTCCGACGCGGCGATCTTCTCGACGAGTTCCTGCGCGCTGATCGTGGGCAGCTCCGGGTCACCGGAATCCGCGAGCGCCGGGACCAGCCCGATCGTCGCCGCCGCCACTCCCGCCACCGCGACCGGCACGACGTACCGCACGGCCTTGCGCCGCGTCCTGACCGGGCCGGTGACCGTGTCGGCGGCCCGGTCCGTGGCCGTACCGGTGGTCTCCACGCTGTCGTTCGGTGCCATTGTGTGCTCTACCTCCGTGGTCGGCGGCTTCCGTCCCCGTTGCACTGGTCCACCCCGCGCCGCCATTCTCACCCGATATGGTCCGGAGTGGTTGTTCTCCATCCGACCAAATCGAGCGGGGAAAAGCGTCAGCCCCCGGGATCAACTCACGTACTGCTCGGGTATGACACCGGACGCCGATCCGTTCCCCGTCCAGTAGGGGACGCCCGCGGTCACACACCGGCGGCGGACCTCGGCGGTCGCGCGTCCTCGCATCGGGCCGTCAGCCCGCGCGGTGCACCACGGCGTCGCACAGCTCTTCGAGCGCGGCCTTGGCATAGCCCTCGGGCAGCGGCGCCAGCGTCGCCCGCGCCTCCTCGGCGTACCGCACGGTGTCCCGCCTGGCCTGCTCCAGCGCCGGATGCGCGCGCAGTCCGCGCAGCGCGTCGGCGTGCCTGGCGTCATCGGTGAGGTCGCCGTCGAGCAGGGCCACCAGCGCCAGGTCGTCGGGCCCGCCGCCCACCGCCGCGTGCGCCCGCAGATGCAGCACGGGCAGGGTGGGGATGCCTTCGCGCAGGTCGGTGCCGGGGGTCTTGCCGGACTCGTGGGAGTCGGACGCGATGTCGAGCACGTCGTCGGCGAGCTGGAAGGCGACGCCCAGCCGCTCCCCGTACTGGGTGAGGATGTCGATCGCCGACTCGTCGGCGCCCGACATCATCGCGCCGAACCGTCCGGCCACCGCGATCAGCGAACCGGTCTTGCCGCTGATCACATCGAGGTAGTGCTCGACCGGGTCGATCCCGTCGCGCGGACCCGCGGTCTCCAGGATCTGGCCCGTCACCAGCCGTTCGAACGCCTCTGCCTGGACCCGGACGGCCTCCGGACCGAGGTCGGCCAGTATGTGTGAGGCGCGCGCGAAGAGGAAGTCGCCGGTCAGCACGGCGACCGAGTTGCCCCAGCGGGCGTTGGCGCTGTCGACGCCGCGGCGGACCTCGGCCTCGTCCATCACGTCGTCGTGGTAGAGCGTCGCCAGGTGCGTCAGTTCGACGACGACGGCCGCGGGCACGACACCCGGTGCGTCGGGGTCGCCGAAGTGGGACGCGAGCATCGCCAGCAGCGGCCGGAACCGTTTCCCGCCCGCGCGGACCAGGTGCTGCGCGGCCTCCGTGATGAACGGGACGTCGCTCTTGGTGGCAGCCAGCAGTCCCGCCTCGACAGCAGCCAAACCGGCCTGGACATCGGCCTCAAGTGCCTGGTCCCGCACGCTCAGCCCGAACGGCCCGACGACGGTCACGAGGGGATCTCCTGTCTGCTGACGATCACACGGAATGTCGATGTGTCGCTGTCATCACTCAAGTCAGCGTATCCGGTCCCCTCTGGATCACCGTGGGCGCCTTCCCGCCACCGCCGGTATGTTCGAGATCAGCTCATACGATCAGGAGTTGCGCTTTTGTCCCCCACCACAGACGACATCGGGACCGCCGGGCCACCGCCCGGCGACGACCACGCTTTCCTCGGCCAGCCACGGGGTCTGCTGACCCTGTCGGGCCTGGAGGTCTGGGAGCGGTTCTCGTTCCTCGGGATGCAGGCGATCCTGGTCCTCTACTTCGCCGACACCGTCGCGCACGGCGGCATGGGCTTCGACCCCGGGACGGCGGCCTCCGTGTCGGCCGCGTACGGCACGCTGGTCTATCTGGTCTCGGTGGCGGGCGGCTGGCTCGCCGACCGCATCCTGGGTTCGTACCGCGCCGTCCTCTGGGGCGGCATCCTCATCGCCTGCGGCCACTACGCGATGGCCGTGCCCACCCCCACCATGACCTGGGTCGGCCTCGGTCTGATCAGCGCCGGGACCGGGCTGCTCAAACCGAACGTCGCCTCCATGGTGGGCAAGCTCTACCGCACGGAGGACGAGCGCCGGGACGCCGGCTTCGCCCTCTACTACATGGGCATCAACATCGGCGCGTTCCTCGGCCCGCTGATCACCGGCTGGCTCGGTGACCACCAGGGCTGGCACTGGGGCTTCTCGGCCGCCGCCGTCGGCATGACGCTGGGCCTGATCCAGTACGTGCTGGGCCGCCGTCACCTGGCCGGACGCAAGCGCGACGCCGAGTACGCCCTCGCCCCCGCCCCGATGCGCCGCGCCGTGCGGCTGATCGTCGTCGGGGCCGTCGTGGTCGCCGCCCTCGCCACCGCGCTCGCGCTGGCCGGATGGCTGACCATGGACCGTTTCGTCGACGCGCTCACCCTCATCTCGGTGATCGCGCCGATCGTGTACTTCGTGGTGATGTTCCGGAGCCCCCGGGTGACCTCGGAGGAGCGCGGCAGGCTGCGGCCGTACGTCGTGCTCTTCCTGGCCTCGGTCGTCTTCAACTTCATCCTCTTCCAGGCGTACTCGACGATGATGCTGCTGGCGTCGACGAACGCCCGTACGGAGATCTTCGGCTTCCACTTCCCGGCCAGCTGGTACGCCTCCGCGCTGGGCGCCTTCGAGGTCGCGCTGGCTCCCGTGGTGGCCGCGGTCTGGGCCCGGATGGGCACCCGCCAGCCGCACGCCTCCAACAAGATCGCGTTCGGGGTGGTGCTCGGCGGGCTCTCGTTCCTGCTGATGGTCCTGCCGACGTCCGGGCACGCCGACGGCACGTACCGGATGGCCGCGTGGTGGATCGTCGGCTCCTACCTGCTGCTGGGGCTCGGCGACATCCTGCTGGAGACCTCGGGCATGTCCGCCACCACCAAGCTCGCCCCCAAGGCGTTCGCCAGCCAGACGATGGCCCTCTGGTTCCTCTCGCTGGCCCTCGCCAACGGCATTCAGGCACAGATCGTGAAGCTGTACGGCGAGGTGTCCAACCCCGCCTACTTCGGTGTCAATGGCGCCGTCGCGGTGGTGGCCGGTGTGGCCGTCATCGCCGCCGCACCCTGGCTCAGGCGCACCATGCACCCCGTCCACTGAGGTACCCCCATGCTCATCCGCACGACGTTCCCGTACGAGACGGTCCGCGAGGACATCCGCATCCCGCTGCCGGACGGAACCCGGCTGTACGCCCGGATCTGGCGTCCGGTCACCGAGGAGCCCGTACCGGCGCTCCTCGAATACCTGCCGTACCGGCTGAGCGACTGGACGGCCCCGCGCGACGCGCAACGCCATCCCTGGTACGCGGGCCACGGCTACGCCTCGGTGCGGGTCGACGTCCGGGGCCACGGCAACAGCGAGGGGCTGCCCGGCGACGAGTACGACTCCACCGAGCTGGCCGACGGGGTGGCCGTCATCCACTGGCTCGCCCGGCAGGAGTGGTGCTCGGGCCGGGTCGGCATGTTCGGCATCTCCTGGGGCGGCTTCAACTCGCTCCAGCTCGCCGCGCTCGCCCCGGAACCGCTGAAGGCGATCGTCACCGTCTGCTCCACCGACGACCGCTACGACAACGACGTCCACTACATGGGCGGCTCGGTCCTCGCCGTCGACATGCACGCCTGGGCCGCCACCATGCTGGCCTTCGTCTGCCGCCCGCCGGACCCGGCGCACGTCGGCGAGGGCTGGCGGGACATGTGGCTGGAGCGGCTGGAGTCCGTCGACCCGTTCATCCACACCTGGCTCGCGCACCAGACCCGTGACGCCTACTGGCGGCACGGCAGCGTCTGCGAGGACTACGGCGCGATCGAGGCGCACGTCCTCGCGGTGGGCGGCTGGCACGACCCGTACCGCGAC
Source organism: Streptomyces sp. AM 4-1-1 (assembly GCF_029167625.1). Taxonomy (NCBI): domain Bacteria; kingdom Bacillati; phylum Actinomycetota; class Actinomycetes; order Kitasatosporales; family Streptomycetaceae; genus Streptomyces; species Streptomyces sp. AM 4-1-1. The sequence goes on along the minus strand of NZ_CP119145.1, from coordinate 4,578,175 downwards.
ACCGTGCTGCGGCTCGTCGAACACCTCGACCCGGGGAAGGTGCGCGGGCTGATCGGGCCGTGGTCGCACCAGTACCCGGACCGGGGGCTGCCGCCGGGGCCCGCGATCGGCTTCCTCCAGGAGACCCTGCGCTGGTGGGACCAGCACCTCAAGGGCGAGGAGACCGGGGTGATGGACGAACCGCTGCTGCGCTCCTGGATCAGCGAGTCGCACCGGCCCGCCACGGTGTACGACACGCTCCCCGGCCGGTGGGTGGGCGACACGTCCTGGCCGTCGGAGAACGTCTCGCCGGTCGTGTACGCCCTCCAGGGCGCCCCGCTGACCGTCCGTTCGCCGCAGCACACCGGGGTGGACGCCGGGCGCTTCTTCCCCTTCGGCAACCAGGCCGATCTGCCGCCCGACCAGCGCGAGGAGGACGCCAGGTCGGTGTCGTTCGAGTTCCCCGTCGAGGACCTGCCGATCGAGATCCTGGGCCGGCCGAGGGTCGGGCTCCGCGTCCGGATGGACGTGCCGCGCGGCCAGGCCGTCGCCCGGCTCTGCGACGTGGCGCCGGACGGCTCGTCGACGCTGGTCACCCGGGGCGCGCTGAACCTCTCCGCGCGGCACGGCCGCGACCGGTCCGAGGACTGGCCCGCCGGGGACATCACCGAGGACGTCACCTTCGAGCTGAACGGCATCGGGCACACCTTCCCGCCCGGCCACCGCATCCGGGTCGCGGTCTCCTCCTCGTACTGGCCGTGGATCTGGCCGCAGCCGGGGTCGGCGGGCTTCACCCTCGTACCGGAGGGCAGCTTCGTCGAACTCCCGGTGCGCCGCCCCGACCACGACCACCCGGCGGGCACCCTCTCGTTCGACGAGCCGGAGCAGTCGGAGCCGCTGGGCGTCTCCTACCCGGCCACGCTCGACGAGGAGCGCCCCGAGCGGCTGGTGGTCCGCGATGTCGCCAGGGGCGAGTGGCGACTGGAGGTCGACCCCCGGTACGGCGGCACCCGCGTCTACCCGGACGGTCTCGAATTCACCGAGGACGCGCTGGAGACGTACACGATCCAGGAGGACGACCCGCTGTCGGCCCGCACCCGCTCCGACTGGACGGTCCGGCTGCACCGGCCGGACCTGGCGTGGGACACGGAGGTCCTGACGCGCTCCGAGATCAGCGCGGACGCGGACGATTTCGTCACCACCGATGAGGTGGTGTGCAAGGACGGCGGCGAGATCGTCTTCCACCGCACCTGGGAACGCCGGATTCCGCGTACGGCGGGCTGAGAACGGGGAGAGGGACGGAGGCGGCGGTCGGGGCGCGTGTGACGCCCCCGCCGAGGGGCGCGGAACGCTCCCGGCGCCGACCGCAGTTGGGGCGCCGTCCGCCCGTGGACGCGCCGACGTAACGTGTCCCCCAAGCGACCTGGAAAGCGAGGCAGCAACACATGTCCGAGCAGAGCAGCCCGCTCGATCTGGCCGAGGGCGATCCCTTCGGTCCGCACAACCTTCCGTACGGTGTGTTCTCCACCCCCGACCACCCCGACGACCGCCGGGTCGGCGTCCGCGTCGGCAACCACGTGCTGGACGCCGGGGCCGCCGCCCGCGCACTGGGCTCGCCCTACGCCGGACTGCTCGCGCGGCCCAGCCTGACACCGCTGCTCGCCGCGGGCCGCACCGCCTGGCGTGACGTGCGACGGGCGCTGACCGCCTGGGTGACGGTGCCCGCGCACCGTGCGGACATCGAGCCGCTGCTGTACCCGGTGGAGTCGGTGACGATGCATCTGCCGTACGAGGTCGCGGACTACGTCGACTTCTACGCGAGCGAGCACCACGCCACCAACGTCGGCCGGATCTTCCGCCCGGACGGCGAGCCGCTGACGCCGAACTGGAAGCACCTGCCGATCGGTTACCACGGCCGGGCCGGGACGGTCGTCGTCTCCGGCACGGACGTGGTGCGCCCGTCCGGGCAGCGCAAGTCCCCGGCCGACCCGGCCCCGGTCTTCGGACCGTCCGTCAAGCTGGACATCGAGGCGGAGGTCGGCTTCGTCGTCGGAGTGCCGTCCGAGCGGGGCGCACCGGTCCCGCTGGGCGACTTCGAGGAGCACGTCTTCGGGCTGTCGCTGCTCAACGACTGGTCGGCGCGCGACCTCCAGGCGTGGGAGTACGTCCCGCTGGGCCCCTTCCTCAGCAAGTCGTTCGCCACCTCGGTGTCGGCGTGGGTGACCCCGCTGGAGGCACTGGAGACCGCGAGGGTCGCCCCGCCCGCCAGGGACCTCCCGCTCTTCCCGTACCTGGACGACACGGACGCCGACAAGCCCGGCGGTTTCGACCTGCGCATCTCGGTCGCGATCAACGGACAGGTCGTCACGGAACCGCCGTTCGCCTCCGTGTACTGGACGGCCGCCCAGCAGCTCGCGCACATGACGGTGAACGGCGCCTCGCTGCGCACCGGCGACCTCTACGGCTCCGGCACGGTCAGCGGACCCGAGGCCGGTCAGCGCGGCTCGCTCCTGGAACTCACCTGGAACGGCCGCGACCCGCTGGAACTCCCCGACGGCAAGCGGGCGTTCCTGGAGGACGGCGACACCGTGACCATGACCGCGTGGGCGCCCGGCCCGGACGGCACGAGGGTCGGTCTCGGTGAGGTGACCGGTCGCGTCGTCCCGTCGTCATGACACGCCGCTCGGTACGGAACACCGTGCTCGCCGCGCTGGGAGCCACCGCGCTGACCTTGGTGGTCGGCGCGGTGCTGGCCCAGTACGCGGGTCCTGACGGCTTCCGTACGTACGCCGACGGCTACCGCTACGGCTCCGGTACCCCGCGCATCCACCTCTCGGGCGGCGACGCGGTGAGCCGGGCCGCCGCCGAGGCGGAGTGCGGCGAGCACGCGGAGACGGACGGCGCCCCGCTCGACGAGCTGTCCGACGCCTGGTGGGACGGCTGCACCGACGGCGCGCGGGGACTGCCGAAACGCTGAACCGGCCGGGAGGCGGCCTCTGTGCGGTGGCGGACCTGATGGCTGACCCGGTGGCGGACGCGGTGGCGGACCTGGTGGCGGATCTGCCTCCTCGGCCGGGCACAACCGCAGGTCAGCGCGGTGCTGCGCGGGTCCGTCAGTGGCGCAACACTGTGGCAACACCACCGTCGGGACAGCGTCGGTATGGTCCACCCCATGCCACCCGAACGCATCCGCGAGCACACCGTGCCCGTCGCCGCCGCCCGCCGCCGGCGGCTGCGCGCGGACGGTGCCCGGCTCCTCGCCGACCTGCTGCGCCACCAGGTGCGCACGGGCGGCTTCCCGGGTGGCGTCCTGCCGTACGAGGACATCATCGGCGCCGACTACCGGGTCTCCCGCAACACCGTCCGTCAGGCGCTCGACCTGCTGCGCGCCGAAGGGCTCGTCGACCGGCAGCCGGGGGTCGGCACGGTCGTCGTCTGCGAGAAGTACCCGCACGGCCTGGACCGGCTCCAGGGCCTGGCGGAGACCCTGCGTGAGCACGGCAGGGTCACCAACGAGGTCCGTACGGTCGGGCCGGTACCCGCGCCCGCACCCGTCGCCCGCCGGCTCGGGATCGCCGAGCACACCGACGTGCTCTACATCGAGCGGCGCAGGCTGCTGAACGGCCTGCCGCTCTCGCTCGACCTCACCTACATCCCGATGGACATCGGCGCGGGACTGCTCGGCAGCGACCTGGAGAACACCGATGTGTTCCGGCTGCTGGAATCGCTCACCGGCCGGACCCTCGGCGCCGCCGAGATCACCCTGGAGGCCGTCAACGCCGACGCGCACTCCGCGACCGTCCTGGAGACCCCGCGCGGTTCCGCCGTGCTGATGCTGGAACGCCTCACCCATCTCTCCGACGGACGCCCCGTCGACCTGGAGTTCATCCGCTTCCGGGGTGACCGCATCAGCATGAGCGCCCTCCTCCACCGCGCGGCGGCCCCCGCCTGACGCCACGCGGGAGACCGGACCCCGCCTCCCGTGTCCCGTATCCCGGACCGCTGGGCCCCGCCGCCCCGCCGCTTCCCGAACCCTCCCCGACCCCTTCCCTGGAGACCGCCATGCCTCTGGCACCCCAGCGGGCCGACGTGCCCGTGACCATCGACGAGTCGAAGTGCATCGACGGCTGCACGCTCTGCGTCGACATGTGCCCGCTCGACTCCCTCGCCATCGACCCGGACAGCGGCAAGGCGTACATGCACGTCGACGAGTGCTGGTACTGCGGCCCGTGCGCGGCCCGGTGCCCCACCGACGCGGTCACGGTCAACATGCCCTACCTCCTCAGGTGAAAGGCCCCCACCCCCATGCGACGCACGGCATCCCGCACCGGCGCCCTGCTCACCGCCGCCCTGCTGGTCCCCCTCGCGACGGGCTGCGGCGGCGAGGCGGGCGCGGACGGCGGACACACGGTCACGGTGACCGTCGGCTACCAGTCCAGGACCATCAACACCGTCACGGCCGGCACCCTGCTGCGCTCCCTCGGCTACTTCGAGGAGGAGCTGCGCGCCCGGGGCGCGCGTGACGGACACACGTACCGGGTGAAATGGCAGGACTACGCGACCGGCGCCCCGATCACCGCGCAGATGACCGCCGGGAAGATCGACATCGGTTCGATGGGCGACTTCCCGCTGCTGATCAACGCGGCCCGGGGCGCACAGCTGCACCGCCCCACCAAGCTCGTCTCGGTGACCGGCTACAACCTGCGCGGCGGCCTCAACACCGTGGTCACCGCACCGGATTCGAAGCTCGCCTCGCTGACGGACCTGCGTGGCGCGAAGGTGTCCACCAGCATCGGATCGGCCGCCGACGGCACGCTCGTACGCGCCCTCCGACAGGCCGGGCTCGACCCGGACAAGGACATCCGCAAGCTCAACCAGCAGCCCGCCGTGGGCGCTTCGGCGCTCCAGGCGGGCAGCGCCGACGCACTGTCGCAGTTCGTGGCCTGGCCGGGGCTGCTGGCCTTCCAGGGCCGGGCGAAGGCGCTGTACGACGGCGCGGAGCTGGACCTGCCGACCTTCCACGGGGTCACCGTCCGTGAGGACTTCGCGAAGAGGCGGCCCGCCGTGCTGGAGGACTTCCTGCGGGCGCAGCGCCGCGCGACGGACGAACTGCGCCGGCACCCGGTGGCGTCGGCCGAGTCGGTGGCTAAGGAGACCGGGCTGCCCGCCGAGGTCGTCCACCTCTACAACGGGTCACAGGGCATCGCCACGTTCGACCCGACGCTGAAACCGTCCCTGGTGGCGGCGTTGAAGGCGGACGTACCGGTGCTGCGTTCGGCGGAGCTGGTCGACGAGGTGGACGTGGACGCGTTCGTCGACGACCGGTACGTGAAGAAGGTGTACGGCTCCGCCTACGCCACGGCGCTCGCCGCGGGACCGCCCGCCGCGCGCGGCGAGGTCTGGCTCAAGGGCGCGGACACCACGCGGTCGTTCGCCACACCGGCCGAACTGCTGCGGTACGTCGCCGCGCACCGGGACGAGGTGCGGGCGGCGTACGTCCACGACGCGACGACGGGCACGCTCTGGTTCGCCGACCGGGCGGTCTGGGTCGCGGACGGCTCCGAACTTCGGCCGTACGTCACCGAGTCGGCGGCGCGGGCGTACCTGGCGGGGCGGCCCGGCTCCCGTGTCGTCCCCTACGCCACCGCACTGGCCGTCGCCGGGGCTCCCGCCTCATGAGCGCGCGCAGGCCGCTGGCGGGGCGGCCGTTCGCGGGGCGGCTGTTGGCCAGGCGCTCGTTCGCAGGGCGGTCGTTCGTACGATGGTCGTTCGTACGGCGGGTCCTGTCCGTACTGGCCGCGCTGGGGCTGTGGCAGCTGCTCACCGCCCTGGACGTCAGTCTGTGGTTGCGGTTCGAGCAGTTCCCGACCGTCGTCGACATCGCCCGCGCCTTCGGCGACCGGCTGGGCGACGACACGTACTGGCAGGACGTCACCGACAGTCTGAGCAGGATCGTCACCGGTTTCGCGCTCGCCTCCGTCCTGGGGATCGTGGTCGGCACGGCCATCGCCAGGTCCGCCCTGGCGGCCGATCTGCTCGACCCGGTCCTGGAAGTGGTGCGCCCGGTGCCCGCCATCGCGCTGGTGCCGGTGGCGATCCTGCTCTTCCCCAGCAACGAGCAGGGCATCGTCTTCATCACCTGCGCGGCGGCGTTCTTCCCGGTCATGGTCTCGACGCGGCACGCGGTGCGCGCGCTGACCCCGGTGTGGGAGGAGGCGGTCCTGACGATGGGTGGCGGCCGGTGGCGGGTGCTCGCCTCGGTGGTGCTGCCGGGCGCGCTCCCCGGCATCCTGGGCGGGCTCTCGGTCGGCATCGGGGTGTCCTGGATCTGTGTGATCTCGGCGGAGATGATCTCCGGCGAGTACGGGGTGGGGTACCGCACCTGGCAGGACTACACGGTCGTCGACTATCCGGGGGTCTTCGTCGGCATGGTCACGATCGGTGTGCTGGGCCGGCTGACCTCGACGGCGGTGGAACTGCTGGGCCGCCGGCTGACGCGGTGGCTGCCGCGTACGGAGAGCCGCCCGGCCGCCCCCGTACGGCGCCGGGCCGTACCCCCGGTCCCGGTGCCGGCCCCGGCGGCCGAGGGCCGGCTCCCGGTACGTACCGCACAGGAGCGGGTGCGCCCATGACCAGGACCACCACGAAGAACACGAAGAACACGACAGAGAGCACGACGGGAAGCACGACGGGGAGCATGGCGGACACGATGAACAGCGCGGCGCGTCCGACGGCGGGTTCCCACGCCGAAGCCGGGACCGGGCCCGGAGCCGTATCCGGAAGCAGGTCCGGGCCCGGCACCCCGGACACGGTGAAGGGCACCGGCACCGGCCCCCGCGGCGTCCGCCTCACCCTGCGCGGGGCCGCCGTCGGCCGGGGTTCCGTGCCGGTGCTCGACCGGATCGGCCTCGATGTCGAGCCGGGCGAGATCCTCACCGTCGTCGGCCCGTCCGGCTGCGGGAAGTCGACTTTGCTGCGGACCCTCGCCGGGCTGCTGCCCGCGCTCGACGGCGAGGTCCACCAGGACGGCGAGCCGATCACCGGACCGCACGCCGACCGGGCGCTCGTCTTCCAGGACGACGCGCTGCTGCCATGGCGCACGGTCCGGGCGAACGTCGAACTCCCCCTCGCCATCCGGGGCGTGGCCCGCGCTGAGCGCCGGGAGCGCGCCGAACACTGGCTGACCCGGGTCGGCCTGGACGGTCACGGCGCGAAGCCGCCGCACCGGCTCTCCGGCGGGCAGCGTCAGCGCGTCCAGCTCGCCCGCGCCCTGGTGGCCGAACCCCGGGCCGTGCTGATGGACGAGCCGTTCGGCGCGCTCGACGCGCAGACCAGGGCCGCCACGCAGCAGTTGCTGGTCGACGTGTGGCGGGGCACGGGCGCCACCGTCGTGTTCGTCACGCACGACGTGGACGAGGCGGTGTTCCTGGGCGACCGGGTCGCGCTGCTCTCCACGGGCCGGGTGCTCGACGTACCGCGTCCGCGTGAACGTGCCGCGCACGGCCACCCGGCGACCGTCGCCCTGCGCCGCGAAGTCCTCGCGTCGCTGACCTCGGCGCTCCCCGGAGCCCCGGCGACCGCGGCCTCCGGAACCGCACCTTCCACGGCTCCGGAAGCCCCACCCCCCGTCCCGACCTCGCCGGCGTCTCCTCCCCTTCCCCCTCCGCCGCCCCCGTCCCGGGAGCCCCAGTGAAAGGCCCGACCGTGCGCATCCCCGCCCTCACCGACGCCGAGGAACTGAGCTGTGACGTCCTGGTCATCGGGGGCGGCACGGCCGGCACCATGGCGGCGCTCACCGCCGCCGAGAACGGCTCCTCCGTCCTCCTCCTGGAGAAGGCCCACGTACGCCACTCCGGGGCCCTCGCCATGGGCATGGACGGGGTCAACAACGCCGTGATCCCCGGCCGGGCCGAACCCGACGACTACGTCGCCGAGATCACCCGCGCCAACGACGGCATCGTCGACCAGTCCACCGTCCGGCAGACCGCGACGCGCGGCTTCGACATGGTGCGCCGGCTGGAGTCGTACGGCGTGAAGTTCGAGAAGGACGAACACGGCGAGTACGCCGTGCGCCAGGTGCACCGCTCCGGTTCGTACGTGCTGCCGATGCCGGAGGGCAAGGACGTCAAGAAGGTCCTGTACCGGCAGTTGCGCCGCCGCGAGATGCGCGAACGCATCCGGATCGAGAACCGCGTGATGCCGGTCCGCGTCCTCACCGGCGACGACGGCCGGGCCGTCGGAGCGGCCGGCTTCAACACCCGTACCGGCCGCTTCGTCACCGTGCGCGCCGGAGCCGTCATCCTCGCCACCGGCGCCTGCGGACGCCTCGGGCTGCCCGCCTCGGGATATCTCTACGGTACGTACGAGAACCCCACCAACGCGGGCGACGGCTACGCCATGGCCTATCACGCGGGCGCCGAACTGACCGGCATCGAGTGCTTCCAGATCAACCCGCTGATCAAGGACTACAACGGTCCGGCGTGCGCCTACGTGGCCAACCCGTTCGGTGGTTACCAGGTCAACCGGCACGGCGAACGCTTCGTCGACTCCGACTACTGGTCGGGGCAGATGATGGCCGAGTTCGCCGAGGAACTGGCCTCCGACCGGGGCCCGGTCTATCTGAAGCTGAGCCATCTCCCCGAGGAGTCGGTCGCCGCTCTCGAAACGATCCTGCACACCACCGAACGCCCCACCCGTGCCACCTTCCACGCCAACCGGGGCCACGACTACCGCACCCACGACATCGAGATGCACATCTCGGAGATCGGCCTCTGCGGCGGCCATTCCGCGTCCGGGGTACGGGTCGACGACCACGCCCGCACCACCGTGCCGCGCCTGTACGCGGCCGGTGACCTCGCCTGCGTACCGCACAACTACATGATCGGCGCGTTCGTCTTCGGCGATCTGGCGGGTGCGGACGCCGCGCGGTTCACGGTGTACGAGGGCGAGTTGCCGCCCGACCAGCTGCGGGCGGCCCACGAACTCGTCTACCGTCCGCTGCGCAACCCCGAGGGCCCGCCGCAACCGCAGGTCGAGTACAAGCTGCGCCGCTTCGTGAACGACTACGTCGCCCCGCCGAAGTCCGGCGCCAGGCTCTCCATCGCCGTCGAGTCGTTCGAGCGGATGCGCGGCGAGATCGCGGAGATGGGGGCCACGACCCCGCACGAGCTGATGCGGTGCGCGGAGGTCACCTTCATCCGGGACTGCGCGGAGATGGCGGCCCGTTCCTCGCTCGCCCGCACGGAGTCCCGCTGGGGGCTCTACCACGAACGCACCGACCATCCGGGGCGGGACGACGAGGGCTGGCTCCACCATCTGGACCTGCGCAAGTCACCGGTCGGGACGATGGAGTTCACGGCGCGGCCGGTGGAGCCGTACCTCGTACCGGTGGACGAGTTCAGCCCCGTCGGCGGCGAACCCCGCCACCTGGGCGAGATCGTCCCGGACCGCACGGCGACGGCGGGCACCCGCGACCGCACGGCGTCGGCGGACCTCGGGGACCGCCCGGCCACGGGCGACACCCACGGCACACCGCCTCCGGCGCCCCCGGAAGACCGGCGCGGGCCCGGGACCACCGACCAGGACCTCGACGCCGCCCCCTCCCCGCGCATCCTCGAACTGCTGGCCCTGGCCGAGGAACAGCCGGATCTCGCCGCCCTCGCCCCGTATCTCGCCGACCCCGATCCCTCGGTCCGCCGGGCCGCCGTCGCCGCGCTCACCGAGGCGAACCCGACGGGCACCGGTCCCGCGCTGGCGGCCACGCTCTCGGACCGGTCGCCGTCCGTGCGGGCAGCGGCGGCGGCCTCACTCCGGGAACTGGTCGAGGTACTGCCGGCCGAACCCGCCCTGCGCGCACCGCTGGTCACCGCGCTCACCTCGGACGATCCCGTCGTACGGGCAGCGGCGCTCGACGCGCTGCGGGCGCTGCGCCTGGGCCACGCGGCCCTGTTCGCCCGTACGCTCACCGACCCCGACGCCGAGGTCCGGACGCACACCGTGCGCGCCCTCGTCTCCGTCGACGCCACCGCCGAACTGGCGGGGGCCGCCGCCGACCCGTCCCGCGAGGTGCGGGTGGCGGTCGCGAAGGGTCTGGCGGCGGTCCGCTCCCCCGGCCCCGGCCCGCTCGCGCCGCTCCTGGACGACCACGACCCGCTGGTCCGGGCCGCCGCGCTCGCCGCGCTGGCCGCGACGGGGTGCCCGGCGCCGTACGCCACCGCCGCCGTCACCGCCCTGACCGACCGGGCGTGGCAGGTCCGCGCGGGCGCCGCCACCGCGCTCGCCGCCGCCGACCCGGCGGTGGCCGTACCCGCGCTGGCCGCCGCTCTCGACGACCCGAACGCCGATGTGCGCAAGGCCGCGGTCCTCGCCCTGCTCCGCCACCCGGCCCACGCACCGGCCAGGTCGGCCCTCGCCTCGGCGACCGCCGACCCGGACGCGGACGTACGCGCCTACGCGGCGAGAGGAGCCACCGCGACCGCATGACCGGCCGGGACCGGGGCCGGCCGGCTCCGGGATCATTACGGCATGCGCGGGGCGGCGGGCCCGGAAAGAGTCGGCGTGATCCGCCCCCGGCCATCCCCGCACAGGCGGGGCGTCCGAGCGCCCAGGGCCCCGGTTTCGGCTCGGGCGCCCGGACCGGCCCGGACGACTCACTCGTACTCGGGAGGTTCCTCGTCCCAGCCCAGGTGGTCCGCCCCGTCGTACGCGTCGGCCCCACGACCGGCGGCCCTCCCGACCCGCGCCGGCTTCGCAGCCGGGTCTCCGCCCGCCCGCGCCGGAACCACCACCGGGTCGGCGGCTGCCGGGGCAGCCGCGGCGGGGGCGGGGTCGGCGGCCGGGACGCTCCGCGGAACCGGTCCCCCGGCGGCATCCATCGAGTCCGCGCCCACGCCCGCGTCCGCATCCCCACCCGGCGCCCCGTCGAACGACGCCAGCACCGCGAGCACCCCTTCCCCGTACGTCGCCAGCTTCTTCTCACCGATGCCGCTGATCCCGCCCAGCTCCGCCACCGAGGCGGGCCGCAGGGCGACGATCTCGCGCAGTGTGGCGTCGTGGAAGATCACATACGCCGGGACGCCCTGTTCCTTCGCCTGGGCGCCGCGCCAGGTCCGCAGCGCCTCGAAGACCGGGACGGCCTCCGGGGGCAGGTCGGCGACGACCGCCGCCGACCTGGCCTTGCGCTCGCTCTTCGGGGCCCGGGTCGTGAGCGTCCTGGGCTCCTTGCGCAGCCGCACCTCCCGCTCCCGGCCGAGCACGGACGCGCTGTCGCCGGTCAGCACCAGCGTGCCGTACTCGCCCTCGACCTCCAGCAGGCCCTGGGCGAGCAACTGCCGCACCACGCCCCGCCATTCAGCCTCGGTCAGCTCCTCGCCGATGCCGAAGACGGAGAGCTGGTCGTGGTCGAACTGGATGACCTTGGCGGTCTTGCGCCCCATCAGGATGTCGATGATCTGTCCCGCGCCGAACTTCTGCCCGCGCTCGCGCTTCAGCCGCACGATGGTGGAGAGCACCTTCTGCGCGGCGACCGTGCCGTCCCAGGTCTCGGGCGGGGTGAGGCAGGTGTCGCAGTTGCCGCAGGCCGTGGTCCGCGGCTCCTGCCCGAAGTAGGTGAGGAGCTGGGCGCGGCGGCACTGCGCGGTCTCGCAGAGCGCCAGCATCGAGTCGAGGTGGGCGGCGGCCCTGCGGCGGAACGCCTCGTCGCCCTCCCCTCCCTGAATGATCTTGCGCTGCTGGACCACGTCCTGGAGTCCGTACGCCATCCAGGCCGTGGACGGCAGTCCGTCACGGCCCGCGCGGCCGGTCTCCTGGTAGTAGCCCTCGACCGACTTCGGCAGGTCGAGGTGGGCGACGAACCGGACGTCCGGCTTGTCGATGCCCATGCCGAACGCGATCGTCGCGACGACGACGAGACCGTCCTCACGGAGGAACCGCGCCTGGTGACGCCTGCGGGTCCCGGCGTCCAGACCCGCGTGGTACGGGATGGCCTCGATGCCGTTGCGGCAGAGGTACTCGGCGGTCTTCTCCGTGGAGTTCCGCGAGAGGCAGTAGACGATGCCGACGTCCCCGGCGTGCTCCTCCTTGAGGAAGGTGAGCAGCTGCTTCTTCGGGTCGGCCTTCGGTACGACGCGGTACTGGATGTTGGGCCGGTCGAAGCTCGCCACGAAGTGCTTCGCGTCGGGCATGCCCAGCCGCTGGGTGATCTCCTGGTGCGTGGCGTGCGTGGCGGTCGCGGTGAGCGCGATCCGGGGTACGTCGGGCCACCGCTCGCCGAGCACGGACAGGGCCAGGTAGTCCGGCCGGAAGTCGTGGCCCCACTGGGCGACGCAGTGCGCCTCGTCGATCGCGAAGACGGAGATCTCGCCCCGGGCGAGCAGCCCCAGCGTGGCGTCCAGCCGCAGCCGCTCCGGGGCCAGGTACAGCAGGTCCAGCTCGCCCGCGAGGAACTGCGCCTCCATCGACCTGCGCTCGTCGAAGTCCTGCGAGGAGTTGATGAACCCGGCCCGCACACCGAGCGCGCGCAAGGCGTCCACCTGGTCCTGCATCAGGGCGATCAGCGGCGAGATCACGATCCCGGTGCCGCTTCTGACCAGCGACGGGATCTGGTAGCACAGCGACTTCCCGGCACCGGTCGGCATGAGCACGACCGCGTCGCCGCCGGCCACCACATGGTCGACGACCGCTTCCTGCTCGCCCCGGAACGTCTCGTAACCGAACACCCGGTGCAGCGTCCGCACCGCGTCGCTCTCGGCCACCTCGCCCCCGGCCACCGCGCTTCCGGCCAGCTCGCTCATCGTCCCGTCCATCGTCCTGTCCCTGGAGATCCGTACCGCCTCGGCCCTGCCTGTCCGCCGCCCACGATAGGCGCCGCCTGTGACAACACCTCGCCACCCTTGACATTCCGGCCGCCGCCACCCTGCCCCGGACCTGCCCCGATCCCCTCTTCCCCGGTCCGGAGAACGGTGATCGCCGGGCCGCCCGTTCCAGGGCCGCCCGGCGATCACCGATCCCGTGTCCCGGTACCGCGTACCGGCCGGCGCTCACCGCCGACCGCGTACCGCTACCGCTTACCGCTTACCGCACGAACACCCCGGCCTGGCTCGCCAGGTCCAGGAAGTACTGCGGGGCCACACCCAGCACCACCGTGACCGCCACGCCGACCGCGATCGTCGTCATCGTCAGCGGGGACGGGACGGCGACCGTCGGGCCGTCCGCCTTCGGCTCGCTGAAGAACATCAGCACGATGACCCGGAGGTAGAAGAACGCGGAGATGGCCGACGCGATCACACCGACCACGACGAGACCGCTCGCCCCGCCCTCCGCCGCCGCCTTGAAGACGGCGAACTTTCCGGCGAAGCCCGAGGTCAGCGGGATACCGGCGAAGGCCAGCAGATACACCGCGAAGACCGCGGCGACCAGCGGGGAGCGCCGCCCGAGCCCCGCCCACTTCGACAGGTGCGTGGCCTCGCCGCCCGCGTCGCGCACCAGGGTGACGACGGCGAACGCGCCGACCGTCACGAAGGAGTACGTGGCGAGGTAGAAGAGGACCGACGAGATGCCCGCCGGGGTGGCCGCGATCACGCCCGCGAGGATGAACCCGGCGTGCGCGACGGAGGAGTACGCGAGGAGCCGCTTGATGTCGGTCTGGGTGATGGCGACGACCGCACCGCCCAGCATCGTGGCGATCGCGACGCCCCACATCACCGGACGCCAGTCCCAGGTGAGGCCCGGCAGCACCACGTACAGCAGGCGCAGCAGCGCGCCGAAGGCGGCGACCTTCGTGGCGGCGGCCATGAAACCGCTGACCGGAGTCGGAGCGCCCTGGTAGACGTCCGGGGTCCACATGTGGAACGGCACCGCGCCGACCTTGAACAGCAGTCCGGTCAGGATCATCGCGCCGCCGATGAGCAGCAGCACGTCGTTGCCCATGGTGTCGGCGAGCGCCGGGTCGATGTTCTGCACCGAGCCCTCCACGACGTCGGCGATCGTGGCGTACGAGACGGAGCCCGCGTACCCGTACAGCAGGGCGATCCCGAACAGCAGGAACGCCGAGGAGAAGGCGCCGAGCAGGAAGTACTTGACCGCCGCCTCCTGCGACATCAGCCGCTTGCGGCGGGCGACGGCGCAGAGCAGGTAGAGCGGGAGCGAGAAGACCTCCAGCGCGACGAAGAGCGTCAGCAGGTCGTTGGCCGCCGGGAAGACCAGCATTCCCGCCACGGAGAAGAGGACCAGCGGGAAGACCTCGGTGGTGGTGAACCCGGCCCGGACGGCGGCCTTCTCGCTGTCGCTGCCGGGGATCGACGCGGCCTGCGCGGCGAACGAGTCGACGCGGTTGCCGTGCGACTCCGGGTCGAGCCGGCGTTCGGCGAAGGTGAAGACCGCGACCAGCGAGGTCAGCAGGATGACGCCCTGGAGGAACAGCGCCGGTCCGTCGACGGCCACCGCGCCCATCGCGGCGATGTGCGCCTTCGTCGTGCCGTACCCCCCGACGGCGAGCCCGACCACCGCGGCGAACGCGGCGGCGAGCGCGACGACGGTGAGGAAGACCTGCGTGTGGTAGCGGGCCCTGCGTGGTACGAACGCCTCGACCAGCACCCCGAGAACGGCGACGCCGATCACGATCAGTACCGGTGTCAGCTGGGCGTACTCGATGGTCGGCGCCGTGAACTTCTCGTCCGGGGCGGCCGATGTCACCCCGCCCGCCGTCGTCCACAGACTGTGGACAGCTGTTGCGCTCACTTGGCGGCCTCCACCTCGGGCTGGGGGTCCTTCTTCTGTACGTCCGACATGGTGTGCTTCACCGCTGGGTTGACGATCTCCGTCAGCGGCTTCGGGTAGACGCCCAGGAAGATCAGCAGAGCGATCAGCGGGACGACCACCACCAGCTCACGGACCTTGAGGTCCGCCATGCCGTCGACCCGGGCGGTGACCGGGCCCGTCATCGTCCGCTGGTAGAGGACGAGGACGTAGAGCGCGGCGAGCACGATCCCCACGGTGGCGATGATGCCGACCACCGGGTAGGCCCTGAACGCGCCGACCAGGACCAGGAACTCGCTGACGAACGGGGCGAGTCCGGGCAGTGACAGAGTGGCCAGACCGCCGATGAGGAAGGTGCCCGCGAGCACCGGGGCGACCTTCTGCACTCCGCCGTAGTCACCGATGAGCCGCGAACCGCGCCGGGTGATCAGGAATCCGGCGACCAGCATCAGGGCGGCCGTCGAGATGCCGTGGTTGACCATGTACAGCGTGGCGCCGGACTGGCCCTGACTGGTCATCGCGAAGATGCCCAGGATGATGAAGCCGAAGTGCGAGATCGAGGCGTAGGCGATGAGCCGCTTGATGTCCCGCTGGCCGACGGCGAGCAGCGCCCCGTAGACGATGCTGACCAGGGCCAGCGCCAGCACCACCGGTGTCGCCCACTTGCTGGCCTCCGGGAACAGCTGGAGGCAGTAGCGGAGCATCGCGAAGGTGCCGACCTTGTCGACGACCGCGGTGAGCAGCACGGCGACCGGGGTGGTCGCCTCGCCCATGGCGTTGGGCAGCCAGGTGTGCAGCGGCCAGAGGGGCGCCTTCACCGCGAAGGCGAAGAAGAAGCCGAGGAACAGCCAGCGTTCGGTGCTCGTCGCCATGGACAGCGAGCCGTTGGCCCGTGCCTCGGCGATCTCGGAGAGCGAGAAGCTGCCCGCGACGACGTACAGCCCGATGACCGCGGCGAGCATGAGGAGCCCGCCGGCCAGGTTGTAGAGGAGGAACTTCACCGCGGCGTACGAGCGTTGCGCCGCCGCGTGCTCGTCGGTGCCCGCGTGCGCCCGGTCCCCGAAGCCGCCGATGAGGAAGTACATCGGGATGAGCATGGCTTCGAAGAGGATGTAGAAGAGGAAGACGTCGGTGGCCTCGAAGGAGAGGATCACCATCGCCTCGGTCATCAGGATCAGCGCGAAGAAACCCTGGGTGGGCCGCCAGCGTGACGCCTTGACCGGGGCGGAGCCCGCCGTGGGCTCGGTCCGCGGGTCGGCGTCGTGCCAGCCCGCCAGGATCACGAACGGGATCAGCAGCGCGGTGAGCGCGAGGAGCGCCACCCCGATGCCGTCCACCCCCAGCTCGTACCGCACCCCGAAGTCCTTGATCCAGGCGTGCGATTCGGTGAGCTGGTAGCGGCTGCCGCCGGGTTCGAAGCGGACGAGCACGACGGCCGCCAGGACGAGGGTGGCCAGCGAGAAGAGCAGTGCCAGCCATTTGGCGGCGGTGCGCTGTGCGGCCGGGACGGCGGCGGTGACGACCGCACCGATCGCGGGGAGCGCCGCCGTCGCTGTCAGGAGAGGAAAGGACATGGTGATCAGACCGTCCTCATCAGCAGGGTCGCGGCGATGACGACCGCCGTACCGCCGAACATCGAGACCGCGTAGGAGCGGACGTAGCCGTTCTGCAGTTTGCGCAGCCGGCCGGAGAGTCCGCCGAACGAGGCGGCCGTGCCGTTGACGACACCGTCGACCAGGGTGTGGTCGACGTAGACCAGGGAGCGGGTGAGGTGTTCGCCGCCGCGTACCAGGACCACGTGGTTGAAGTCGTCCTGGAGGAGGTCGCGGCGGGCGGCCCGGGTGAGCAGCGAGCCGCGCGGGGCGACGGCGGGCACCGGGCGCCTGCCGTACATCGCCCAGGCGATGCCGACGCCGATGACCAGCACCACCATGGTGGCGGTGGTGACGGTCGCGGCGCTGACCGGGGCGTCTCCGTGGTCGTGCCCGGTGACGGGTTCCAGCCAGTTCAGGAACCGGTCGCCGATGGAGAAGAACCCTCCGGCGAACACCGATCCGAAGGCGAGGACGATCATGGGGATGGTCATCGACCTCGGGGACTCGTGCGGGTGCGGTTCGGTGTGCTCGCCGCGGGTCTCGGCGGCGGGCTCGACGTCCGGTTCGGCGGGTGAGGGGGTCGCCGCGCGACGCCACCGCTCCTCGCCGAAGAAGGTCAGCAGCATCACGCGCGTCATGTAGAACGCGGTGATCGCGGCGCCCAGCAGGGCGACCCCGCCGAGAATCCAGCCCTCGGTGCCGCCCTTCGCGAAGGCCGCCTCGATGATCTTGTCCTTGGAGAAGAATCCGGACAGACCGGGGAAGCCGATGATCGCCAGGTAGCCGAGGCCGAAGGTGACGAAGGTGACCGGCATGTACTTCCGCAGGCCGCCGTACCTCCGCATGTCGACCTCGTCGTTCATGCCGTGCATGACCGAACCGGCGCCGAGGAAGAGTCCGGCCTTGAAGAAGCCGTGGGTGACCAGGTGCATGATCGCGAAGACGTAGCCGATCGGGCCGAGCCCGGCGGCCATGATCATGTAGCCGATCTGCGACATCGTCGAACCGGCGAGGGCCTTCTTGATGTCGTCCTTCGCGCAACCGACGATCGCCCCGAAGATCAGCGTGACCGCGCCGACGACCACGACGGCCAGTTGGGCGTCGGGGGCGCCGTTGAAGATCGCGCCGGAGCGGGTGATGAGGTAGACGCCCGCGGTCACCATGGTGGCGGCGTGGATGAGGGCCGAGACCGGGGTCGGGCCCTCCATCGCGTCACCGAGCCAGGACTGGAGCGGGACCTGGGCCGACTTGCCGCAGGCGGCGAGCAGCAGCATCAGGCCGATGGCCGTCAGCTTGCCCTCGCTCGCGTCGCCGGTGGCGGCGAACACCGGCCCGAAGGCGAAGGTGCCGAAGGTGGTGAACATCAGCATGATCCCGATCGACAGGCCCATGTCGCCGACCCGGTTGACCAGGAACGCCTTCTTCGCGGCGGTGGCCGCGCTCGGCTTGTGCTGCCAGAAGCCGATGAGCAGGTACGACGCCAGGCCGACGCCCTCCCACCCGGCGTACAGCAGCAGGTAGTTGTCGGCGATGACCAGCAGGAGCATCGCCGCGAGGAACAGGTTCAGGTAGCCGAAGAAGCGACGGCGTCGCTCGTCGTGCTCCATGTAGCCGATCGAGTAGATGTGGATCAGGGTGCCCACACCGGTGATCAGCAGCACGAACGTCATCGACAGCTGGTCGAGTTGGAAGGCCACGTCGGCCTGGAACCCCTCGACCGGTACCCAGCTGAACAGGTGCTGGCGCAGGGTGCGGGCCGTGGCCTCGTCCCCCAGCATCCCGGCGAAGAGCACCACGCCGATGACGAACGAGGCGGCGGCGAACAGGGTGCCGAGCCAGTGTCCTACGCGGTCGAGCCGTCGACCGCCGCAGAGCAGCACGGCCGCTCCGAGCAGAGGCGCCGCGACGAGCAGCGCGATCAGGTTCTCCATGGTGTCCAGCGGCCCCTTACAGCTTCATCAGGCTGGCATCGTCGACCGAGGCCGAGTGGCGGGAACGGAACAGCGACACGATGATCGCGAGCCCGACCACGACCTCGGCTGCGGCGACGACCATCGTGAAGAACGCGATGATCTGCCCGTCGAGGTTGCCGTGCATCCGGGAGAAGGTGACGAACGCGAGGTTGCAGGCGTTGAGCATCAGCTCCACGCACATGAACACCACGAGCGCGTTCCGCCTGATCAGCACCCCGGCCGCGCCGATGGTGAACAGCAGGGCCGCGAGATAGAGGTAGTTGACCGGGTTCACTTGGTGACCTCCTCTTCCTGGTCACGGCCGAGCCGCTCCTCGGAGCGCTGTTCCAGCGCCTTCAGGTCGGCGAGTGCTTCGTGCGACACGTCCCGGATCTGGCCGCGCTCGCGCAGCGTGCTCATGACGGTCAGCTCGGACGGGGTGCCGTCCGGCAGCAGGCCCGCGATGTCCACCGCGTTGTGCCGGGCGTAGACACCGGGGGCGGGCAGCGGCGGGAGGTGCTTGCCGCGGACGCGCTCCTGCGACATCTCCCGCTGCGTCTTGGCCCGTTCGGTGCGTTCCCGGTGCGTGAGCACCATCGCGCCGACGGTCGCCGTGATGAGCAGGGCGCCGGTGATCTCGAAGGCGAAGACGTACCTGGTGAAGATGAGGCTGGCCAGTCCCTCGACGTTCCCGCCGTGCGCGGCGTTGGCGCCGCCGAGGCCGTTGAAACTGTTCAGCGAGGCGTTGCCGATGCCCGCGATCAGCAGCACGCCGAAGCCGATGCCGCATCCGGCGGCCAGCCACCGCTGGCCCTTGATGGTCTCCTTCAGCGAGTCCGCCGCCGTGACGCCGACGAGCATGACCACGAAGAGGAACAGCATCATGATCGCGCCGGTGTAGACGATGATCTGCACGATACCTAGGAAATAGGCGCCGTTGGCGAGGTAGAACACCGCCAGGACGATCATCGTCCCCGCGAGCGAGAGCGCGCTGTGGACGGCCCTCCTCATCAGCACGGTGAACAGGGCGCCGATCAGGGCGACCGTGCCGAGCACCCAGAACTGGACCGCCTCGCCGGTCGAGGTGGTGGAGGCGGCCGCGGCCAGGCCGGTCATGCGCCCACCCCCCCGGTACGGACCGTCTTCTCGTCCTCGGCGCGAACGCCCGGGACCGCGTCCCGCGGCTCGTCGGGCTTCTCGCCCTTGGTCACCGCCGTCTGGCGTTCCGTGCCGTGTGCCGCCTCGGTGACCACGCCCCGGTAGTAGTCCTGCTCGTCCATCCCGGGGAAGATCGCGTGCGGGCTGTCGACCATGCCTTCCTCCAGGCCGGCGAGCAGCTCGTCCTTGGTGTAGATCAGGCTCTCGCGGCTGGTGTTGGCCAGTTCGAACTCGTTGGTCATCGTGAGCGCCCGGGTGGGGCACGCCTCGATGCACAGCCCGCAGAGGATGCAGCGGGCGTAGTTGATCTGGTAGACGCGGCCGTACCGCTCGCCCGGGGAGTAGCGCTCCTCCTCGGTGTTGTCCGCGCCCTCGACGTAGATCGCGTCCGCCGGACACGCCCAGGCGCACAACTCGCAGCCGATGCACTTCTCCAGGCCGTCCGGATGACGGTTGAGCTGGTGCCGGCCGTGGAAGCGCGGCGCCGTGACCTTCTGCTGTTCCGGGTACTGCTCGGTCAGCCGCTTCTTGAACATGGCCTTGAAGGTCACGCCGAAACCGGCCACGGGGTTCAGGAACCTGTCCCCCGAGGACCCCGAGGACCCTGAGGACCCGGTGGGCTCCGGCAATCCGGATGACGCAGCTGACTCAGGCATCGCCGGCCTCCTTTCCGTCACTCGCTTCTCCGTCACTGTGAGTATCCGCCCCACCACTGACAACGAGCTCCCGCTCGCGACGTGGCCTGCGGCGCGGTACCGGCGGAAGGGTCTGTCCGGGCAGTGGCGGCACCGGGAACCCGCCCGCCATCGGGTCGAACGCGGGCTCCGGTTCCTCCTCCGCCGCGGTCGCCTTCGCCCGGCGGTCGCGGAAGACGTCGACGACGGCGGAGATCAGCAGGATCGCGATCACGACACCGGCGACGTACAGCACGATCCGGGTGAAGTCGTATCCCTCGTTCCGCAGCGCCCGCATGGTCGCGACGAGCATCAGCCAGACGACGGAGACCGGGATGAGGACCTTCCAGCCGAGCTTCATCAGCTGGTCGTAACGGACGCGGGGCAGGGTGCCGCGCAGCCAGATGAAGAAGAACAGCAGCAGCTGGACCTTGACGACGAACCAGAGCATCGGCCACCAGCCGTGGTTCGCGCCCTCCCAGAAGGTGCTGATCGGGTACGGGGCCCGCCAGCCGCCCAGGAAGAGCGTCGCGGAGACCGCGGACACGGTGACCATGTTGACGTACTCGGCGAGCATGAACATCGCGAACTTGATCGACGAGTACTCGGTGTTGAAGCCGCCGACCAGGTCGCCCTCGGACTCCGGCATGTCGAACGGGGCGCGATTGGTCTCGCCGACCATCGTGACGATGTAGATGATGAACGAGACGGGCAGCAGCAGGATGTACCAGCGGTCCGCCTGCGCCTCCACGATCTTCGAGGTCGACATCGACCCGGAGTAG
This sequence comes from Streptomyces sp. AM 4-1-1, assembly GCF_029167625.1. NCBI lineage: Bacteria > Bacillati > Actinomycetota > Actinomycetes > Kitasatosporales > Streptomycetaceae > Streptomyces > Streptomyces sp. AM 4-1-1. Next base: position 4,557,281 of record NZ_CP119145.1, on the reverse strand, counting down.
AGGAAGACGGAGGCGAACGCGGCGCCCATCGCGATCTCGTACGAGATCATCTGCGCGCACGAGCGGAGCCCGCCGAGCAGCGGATACGTCGATCCGGACGACCAGCCGGCGAGGACGATGCCGTAGATGCCGACCGAGGCGACCGCGAGGACGTAGAGCATCGCGATCGGCAGGTCCGTCAGCTGCATCGCCGTGCGGTGGCCGAAGATCGACACCTCGTTGCCCGAGGGACCGAACGGGATCACCGCGATCGCCATGAACGCGGGCACGGCCGCGACGATCGGCGCCAGGACGTAGACGAACTTGTCCGCCCGCTTGACGACAAGGTCTTCCTTCAGCATCAGCTTGATGCCGTCGGCGAGGGACTGGAGCATGCCCCAGGGCCCGTGCCGGTTGGGCCCGATGCGCAGCTGCATCCAGGCGACGACCTTGCGCTCCCAGACGATGGCGACCAGCACGGTCACCATCAGGAAGGCGAAGCAGAACACCGCCTTGACGACGACGAGCCACCAGGGGTCGGTGCCGAACATCGACAGGTCCTCGGCAGCGAGTACGGCGCTGTCGGGTGCCGTCGCGAGTAGAGCGAGGCCAGTCACCCTCGTACCTCCGATGTGACGACGTGGGTGTCCGGCGCGGCGGGGCCGATCCGGACCAGGCCGCCGGGTCGGGCGCCGGTGTCGGCCGGTACGCCCCGCCCGGCGGAGTTCAGCGGCACCCAGACCACCCGGTCCGGCATGTCGGTGACCCTCAGCGGGAGTTCGACGCCGCCCGTCGGGCCGGTGACGGCCAGCAGGTCGCCGTCCTTCACCCCGGCCTCGGCGGCCGTGGTCGCGGAGAGCCGCGCGACGGCCGCGTGCCGGGTCCCGGCCAGCGCTTCGTCGCCCTCCTGCAACCGGCCCCGGTCGAGCAGCATCCGGTGGCCCGCGAGGACCGCCTCGCCGTCGCCGGGCCTGGGCAGCGGCCTGGCGGACTCGGACGGCCCCTCGGCGTGGGCGCCCGCCCAGCCGCCGAGCCGGTCCAGCTCCCGCCGGGCGGACCGCAGGTCCGGCAGCGCGAGCCGCACGTCGAGCGCCTCGGCCAGCATGTGCAGCACCCGGGCGTCGCTCGGCGCGAGCCTGCGGGTCATCTGTTCCGGCTTCAGCGCGGCCTCGAACATCCGGGCCCTGCCCTCCCAGTTGAGGAAGGTGCCGGGCTTCTCGACGACGGCCGCGACGGGGAACACCACGTCGGCCCGTTCGGTGACCTCGCTGGGCCGCAGCTCCAGCGAGACCAGGAAACCGACCCGGTCCAGCGCCTCCAGGGCGCGTGCCGGGTCCGGCAGGTCCGTGGTCTCGACCCCGGCGACGAGCAGCGCGCCCAGTTCGCCGGTGGCCGCCGCCTCCACGATCTGGCCGGTGTCGCGGCCGAACCGGGCCGGGAGTTCGGCGACCCCCCACACGGAGGCCACCTCGGCCCTGGCCCCCGGGTCGGTCACCGGACGGCCGCCGGGCAGCAGCGAAGGCAGCGCGCCCGCCTCCACCGCGCCCCGCTCCCCGGCCCGGCGCGGAATCCACACCAGCGTGGCGCCGGTCGCGGTCGCCGTCCGTACGGCGGCGGTCAGCGCGCCCGGCACCCCGGCCAGCCGCTCACCCACCACGATCACGGCGCCCCCGGCGCGCAGCGCCTCGCCTGCCTCGGCCCCCTTGCCCTCCAGGCCGACGCCGCCCGCGAGCGCGTCCAGCCACTCGGTCTCGGTGCCGGGGGCGGCGGGGAGCAGGGTGCCGCCCGCCTTCTCCAGACCGCGCGTGGCGTGCGAGGCGAGGGCGAACGTCCGCTGTCCGCGCTTGCGGTGCGCCTTGCGCAGCCGCAGGAAGACGCCCGGGGCCTCCTCCTCGGACTCGAAGCCGACCAGCAGCACCGCCGGGGCCTTCTCCAGCGAGGTGTGGGTGACTCCGGTGCCGTCGAGGTCCCGGCCGCGCCCGGCGACGCTCGCGGCGAGGAAGTCGGCCTCCTCGGCGCTGTGCGTCCGGGCCCGGAAGTCGACGTCGTTCGTGCCGAGGGCGACCCGGGCGAACTTGCTGTACGCGTACGCGTCCTCGACGGTCAGCCGGCCGCCGGTCAGCACACCGGTCCTGCCGTGCGCCGCCGCCAGCCCCCGCGCGGCGGCGGCCAGGGCCTCCGGCCAGCTCGCCGGTTCCAGGACGCCGTCGCCGTTGCGTACGAGCGGGGTGGTCAGCCGGTCCGGCTTCTGCGCGTAACGGAACCCGAAGCGGCCCTTGTCGCAGAGCCATTCCTCGTTGACCTCGGGATCGTCGGCCGCCATCCGCCGCATGACCTTGCCGCGCCGGTGGTCGGTGCGGGTCGCGCAGCCGCCCGCGCAGTGCTCGCACACCGACGGCGACGACACGAGGTCGAACGGGCGGGAGCGGAAGCGGTACGCCGCCGAGGTCAGCGCGCCGACCGGGCAGATCTGAATGGTGTTGCCGGAGAAGTACGACTCGAACGGGTCGCCCTCGCCCGTGCCGACCTGCTGGAGCGCGCCGCGCTCGATCAGTTCGATCATCGGGTCGCCCGCCACCTGGTTGGAGAACCGGGTGCAGCGGGCGCAGAGAACGCAGCGTTCGCGGTCGAGGAGCACCTGGGTGGAGATCGGCACGGGCTTCTCGAAGGTGCGCTTCCTGCCGTCGAACCGGGAGTCGGCGCCGCCGTGCGACATCGCCTGGTTCTGGAGCGGGCACTCGCCGCCCTTGTCGCAGACGGGGCAGTCCAGCGGGTGGTTGATGAGCAGCAGCTCCATCACCCCGCGCTGGGCCTTCTCCGCGACCGGGGAGGTGATCTGCGACTTGACGACCATGCCGTCGGTGCAGGTGATGGTGCAGGACGCCATCGGCTTGCGCTGGCCCTCGACCTCGACGATGCACTGGCGGCAGGCGCCGGCCGGGTCGAGGAGCGGGTGGTCGCAGAAGCGCGGGATCTCGATGCCGAGGAGTTCGGCGGCCCTGATGACCAGGGTGCCCTTGGGCACGCTGATCTCGATGCCGTCGATCGTCAGCGTGACGAGGTCTTCCGGCGGGACGGCCGCCTCGCCGCCCCCGGAGGGCGCACTCGTGGTGACTGTCATGCGTTCACCCCCTGGTGAGCGGTCTTGTCGTCGGCCCAGACGGTCGACTTGGCGGGATCGAAGGGGCAGCCCTTGCCCGTGATGTGCTGCTCGTACTCCTCGCGGAAGTACTTCAGCGAGGAGAAGATCGGCGAGGCCGCGCCGTCGCCGAGGGCGCAGAAGGACTTGCCGTTGATGTTGTCGGCGATGTCGTTGAGCTTGTCGAGGTCGTCCGGCCTGCCCTTGCCCGCCTCGATGTCGCGGAGCAACTGGACGAGCCAGTACGTCCCCTCGCGGCACGGGGTGCACTTGCCGCAGGACTCGTGGGCGTAGAACTCGGTCCACCGGGTCACGGCCCGTACGACGCAGGTCGTCTCGTCGAAGCACTGGAGGGCCTTGGTGCCGAGCATGGAGCCGGCGGCGCCGACGCCCTCGTAGTCGAGCGGGACGTCGAGGTGTTCGTCGGTGAACATCGGGGTGGACGAGCCGCCGGGGGTCCAGAACTTCAGCCGGTGCCCGGCCCGGATGCCGCCGCTCATGTCGAGCAGCTGGCGCAGGGTGATGCCGAGCGGGGCCTCGTACTGGCCGGGGCTGGTGACGTGCCCGCTGAGCGAGTACAGCGTGAATCCGGGGGACTTCTCGCTGCCCATCGACCTGAACCAGTCCTTGCCGCGGTTCAGGATCGCGGGAACCGAGGCGATGGACTCGACGTTGTTCACCACGGTGGGGCAGGCGTACAGACCGGCGACCGCGGGGAAGGGGGGCCGCAGCCGGGGCTGGCCGCGCCGCCCTTCGAGCGAGTCGAGGAGTGCGGTCTCCTCACCGCAGATGTACGCGCCCGCGCCCGCGTGGACGGTGAGTTCGAGGTCGAGCCCTGAGCCGAGGATGTCGGTCCCGAGGTAGCCCGCCTCCCGGGCCTCGCGCACGGCCTCGTGCAGCCGCCGCAGTACGGGCACGACCTCGCCGCGGAGGTAGATGAAGGCGTGGGAGGAGCGGATCGCGTAGCAGGCGATGACGATTCCCTCGATGAGGGAGTGCGGGTTGGCGAAGAGGAGCGGGATGTCCTTGCAGGTCCCGGGCTCCGATTCGTCGGCGTTGACGACCAGGTAGTGCGGTTTGCCGTCGCCCTGCGGGATGAACTGCCACTTCATCCCGGTGGGGAAGCCGGCGCCGCCCCGGCCGCGCAGTCCGGCGTCCTTGACGTACGCGATGAGGTCGTCGGGGGTCATGGCGAGGGCCTTGCGCAGTCCCTGGTACCCCTCGTGGCGCCGGTAGGTGTCCAGGGTCCAGGACTCCGGCTGGTCCCAGAAGGCGGAGAGGACCGGGGACAGGAGCTTTTCGGGGCTGGTCCCGTTCTCGTTGATTTCGGCGGTCAACGTCATCACTCCCCCTCCTCGGCGGTGGGTCCGGCCGGGTTGTCCGGGTCGGACGCCGAGGTCTGCTGCGGTGCGTCGTGCGAGCTGAGGTGTTCGGACGGCGACGGGTCGTGCGGCTGGACCCCGTGGGGGGCGGCGCCGCGCGGGGAGACCACGTGCGGCCTCGCCTCCTCGCCCTTGGCGAGCCGCAGTCCGACGAGCGAGGCGGGTCCGGCGCCGCCGGTCGCCTCGACGGCGCCGGGGCGCTCGTCGGGGAAACCGGCCAGGATGCGGGCGGTCTCCTTGTACGTGCAGAGGGGGGCGCCGCGGGTGGGTTCGACGGTCCGGCCGGCGATCAGGTCGTCGACGAGCCGCTGGGCGCTCTCCGGTGTCTGGTTGTCGAAGAACTCCCAGTTGACCATCACGACGGGCGCGTAGTCGCAGGCGGCGTTGCACTCGATGTGTTCGAGGGAGACCTTGCCGTCCTCGGTCGTCTCGTCGTTGCCGACGCCGAGGTGGTCCTTCAGCCGGTCGAAGATGGCGTCGCCGCCCATCACCGCGCAGAGCGTGTTGGTGCAGACGCCGACCTGGTAGTCGCCGCCGGGCCTGCGGCGGTACATCGTGTAGAAGGTCGCGACGGCGGTGACCTCGGCGGTGGTGAGGCCGAGGAGTTCGGCGCAGAGCGCCATGCCGGTGCGGGAGACGTACCCCTCCTCGGACTGCACGAGGTGCAGCAGCGGCAGCAGCGCGGAGCGGCTGTCGGGGTAGCGGGCGATCACCTCCCGCGCGTCCGCTTCGAGCCTGGCGCGCACCTCGGCCGGGTAGGCGGGGGCGGGGAGCTGCGGCATCCCCAGGCTGACTTCACTGTTCGCTGCGGTCACCGGTCGACGCCTCCCATCACGGGGTCGATGGACGCGACGGCGACGATGACGTCGGCGACCTGGCCGCCCTCGCACATCGCCGCCATGGCCTGGAGGTTGGTGAAGGACGGGTCGCGGAAGTGGACCCGGTAGGGCCGGGTGCCGCCGTCCGAGACGACGTGCACGCCGAGTTCGCCCTTGGGGGACTCGACGCCCGTGTACACCTGTCCGGCCGGGACCCGGAAGCCCTCGGTCACCAGCTTGAAGTGGTGGATCAGGGCCTCCATGGAGGTGCCCATGATCTTCTTGATGTGGTCGAGGGAGTTGCCGAGTCCGTCCGGGCCGAGCGCGAGCTGCGCGGGCCAGGCGATCTTCTTGTCGGCGACCATGACCGGGCCGGGTGCCAGGCGGTCCAGGCACTGCTCGACGATCCGCAGCGACTGGCGCATCTCCTCCAGCCGGATCAGGAAGCGGCCGTAGGCGTCGCAGGTGTCGGCGGTGGGGACGTCGAAGTCGTACGTCTCGTATCCGCAGTACGGGTCGGTCTTGCGCAGGTCGTGCGGGAGCCCGGCGGAGCGCAGGACCGGCCCGGTGGCGCCGAGCGCCATGCAGCCGGTGAGGTCGAGGTAGCCGACGTCCCGCATCCGGGCCTTGAAGATGGGGTTGCCGGTGGCGAGCGCGTCGTACTCCGGCAGGTTCTTCTTCATGGTCCGCACGAACTCGCGCACCTGGTCGACGGCGCCCGGCGGAAGGTCCTGGGCGAGGCCGCCGGGGCGGATGAACGCGTGGTTCATGCGCAGCCCGGTGATCAGCTCGAAGAGGTCGAGCACGAGTTCCCGGTCGCGGAACCCGTAGATCATGATCGTCGTGGCGCCCAGCTCCATGCCCCCGGTGGCGATGCACACCAGGTGCGAGGAGAGCCGGTTGAGTTCCATCAGCAGGACGCGGATGACGGTGGCCCGGTCGGGGATCTGGTCCTCGATGCCGAGCAGCTTCTCGACGCCGAGGCAGTACGCCGCCTCGTTGAAGAAGGGCGTCAGGTAGTCCATGCGCGTGACGAACGTGGTGCCCTGGGTCCAGTTCCGGAATTCGAGGTTCTTCTCGATGCCGGTGTGGAGGTAGCCGATGCCGCAGCGGGCCTCGGTGACGGTCTCGCCGTCGATCTCCAGGATGAGCCGCAGCACGCCGTGCGTGGAGGGGTGCTGCGGGCCCATGTTGACGACGATGCGCTCGTCGTCGGCCTTGGCGGCGGACTGGACGACCTCGTCCCAGTCGCCGCCGGTGACTGTATATACAGTCCCCTCGGTCGTAGCGCGGGGCGTTGCGTGGGGAGTGGTCATCAGGAGTACGACCTCCGCTGGTCCGGAGCCGGAATCTGGGCGCCCTTGTACTCGACGGCGATGCCGCCGAGCGGGTAGTCCTTGCGCTGCGGGAAGCCCTGCCAGTCGTCCGGCATCATGATCCGCGTGAGGGCGGGGTGCCCGTCGAAGACGAGCCCGAAGAAGTCGTAGGTCTCGCGCTCGTGCCAGTCGTTGGTCGGGTAGACCGCGACGAGCGACGGGATGTGCGGGTCGCTGTCGGGGGCGGACACCTCCAGCCGGATCAGCCGGCCGTGGGTGAGGGACCGCAGGTGGTAGACCGCGTGCAGTTCGCGGCCCTTGTCACCGAGGAAGTGGACGCCGCTGACCCCCGTACAGAGTTCGAAGCGCAGCGCCGGGTCGTCGCGGCAGGTCCTGGCGACCTGGACGAGGTGTTCGCGGGCGATGTGGAAGGTGAGCTCGCCACGGTCGACGACGGTCCGCTCGATGGCGTGGGCGGGCAGCAGGTCCTGTTCCTCCAGGGCCCCTTCGAGCTCGTCGGCCACTTCGTCGAACCAGCCGCCGTACGGGCGGGGCGTGGCGCCCGGCAGGGTGACGGTACGGACGAGGCCGCCGTAGCCGGAGGTGTCGCCGCCGTTGTTGGCGCCGAACATGCCCTTGCGTACGCGGATGACCTCACCGGACGCGTCGCGCGGCGCGGGTACGGCGTTGCCGCTCTGTTCGTCGGTCACCGCAGCAGCCCCTTCATCTCGATCAGGGGGAGCGCGTTGAGCGCCGCTTCCTCCGCCTCGCGGGCGGCCTCCTCCGCGTTGACCCCGAGCTTGGAGCCCTGGATCTTCTGGTGGAGCTTGAGGATCGCGTCGATCAGCATCTCGGGACGCGGCGGGCAGCCCGGCAGATAGATGTCCACCGGGACGATGTGGTCGACACCCTGAACAATGGCGTAATTGTTGAACATCCCGCCCGATGACGCGCAAACCCCCATGGAGATGACCCACTTGGGGTTCGGCATCTGGTCGTAGACCTGCCGCAGGACGGGCGCCATCTTCTGGCTGACCCGCCCCGCCACGATCATCAGGTCCGCCTGCCGCGGTGATCCGCGGAAGACCTCCATCCCGAAACGGGCCAGGTCGTAGCGCCCGGCTCCGGTCGTCATCATCTCGATGGCGCAGCAGGCGAGGCCGAAGGTGGCCGGGAAGACGGAGGATTTCCGTACCCAGCCGGCCGCCTGCTCGACAGTGGTCAGCACGAAGCCGCTGGGCAGCTTCTCTTCGAGTCCCATGGTGTGCCCCTCAGCCCCTCAGTCCCATTCCAGGCCGCCGCGACGCCATACGTACGCGTAGGCGACGAAGACGGTGAGCACGAAGAGCAGCATCTCGACGAGCCCGAACATCCCCAGGGAGTCGAAGGTGACGGCCCAGGGATAGAGGAAGACGATCTCGATGTCGAAGACGATGAAGAGCATCGCCGTCAGGTAGTACTTGATCGGAAAGCGGCCGCCTCCGGCCGGGGTGGGTGTGGGTTCGATACCGCACTCGTACGCTTCGAGCTTTGCTCGGTTGTACCGCTTCGGGCCGATAAGCGTGGCCATGACCACGGAGAAGATCGCAAACCCTGCCCCGAGGGCGCCGAGCACGAGGATGGGCGCGTAGGCATTCACGCTCCTCGCTCCTTCCAGTCGTCCTTGACCGTTGGACCGCATCGGGCGACCGGCTCGCCACCTCACCAAGATCGTGTACATGTGAGGCAGTTCACAAGCCCGACTGCCCCGCATCCTATGCCCGCCGTCCTGTGATCTGCGACACGGGGTGCGACAACGTCTTTGTGATCTCCACCACCTGACGAACGATCATGAAGTCGGATGAGCGGTGATCTTCGTACGCGAAGCGGTCGAGTGATCACCAGACGTGACATCCGACCTCGTAGGCGCTGGTCAAAGGGGTGTTGCAGTATCAAGAGATGGTGGCTGCACGCAAATTGGAGCTGGACGCGCTCGGGTGATATTGAACGGCGCCGCAGCCGGGGGCGGTTCACGGGAGAGTCCCGGCGGACCGAACGGGACATGTGCCCGCATTCACGATCCACCGGACATACGGTTCCGTCACCGGTCGGCTCGGGGCCCGCTCCGGCGGCACCCCGGGAGAGCGACGCGATCCGGCCACCCGCTCCCCTCGCGAGCCGCCGATCACCCTGTGACCTGCGTCACTCCATTGAGGCTTCAACAAAAGCGGGCTTGGCCATCGATGTGAACGGATGGTAGGCGGCGGGCAATTCGGACGTATTACCGAAAGACCGTGATCACGGCAGTGATCACCCGCGCCCGATTTGCCCGTTACGGCGTCAATAAGGCCCGTCAGGAAGCGGATTCACCAATTCCGAACGTGACTGTGTCGCAACACACGTTTCTTGAAGGAACCCCGAAAGCCCTGATAGCGGTTGTACCCATGTCCCACACCGCTCTCATACCCAGCCACCGGAAGCCGCGCCGAAACGCCTCGAAGACGGCGCTGCGTGCCGGAGTTGCCGGTGGCGTCCTCAGCACCATCGCAGTGGCCGGCGCCGCGGGCCCGGCCCAGGCCGAGCCGGTGACCCAGACCATCGAGATGCCCACCATCACCTCGGGCCTCTCCACCGTCGTCGCGGAGTCCGCGCAGGCGACCCAGCAGGTCGCGTTCGACCTGGAAGCCCGTGCCCAGGAGGACGCCGCGGCCGACCAGGCCGCGAAGACCGCCAAGAAGGCCAAGGCCGAGGCCGTCCGCAAGGCGGAGGCCAAGGCGAAGGCCGAGGCGGCCGCCAAGGCCAAGGAGAAGGCCGCCCAGCAGCGCGCCTCCCGCTCCACGGCGCGTACGACGCTCAGCGTCTCCTCGCCGTCCACGTCGCGCGGTTCCTCCGCCACGCACGCCACGACGGCCTCGTCGCCCTCCTCGTCGAAGTCGTCCAACGCCACCGGCTCCGCCGCCTCCATCGTCTCCTTCGTCAAGGCGCAGGTCGGCGACGCGTACGTGCCCGGCGGCACCGGCCCCAACTCGTGGGACTGCTCGGGCCTGGTCCAGGCCGCGTTCCGCACGGTCGGCATCGACCTGCCGCGCGTCTCGCAGAACCAGTCGGTGGCGGGCACCCAGGTCTCCCTGAGCAACCTTCAGCCGGGCGACATCCTGTACTGGGGCAGCGCGGGCAACGCGTACCACGTCGCCGTCTACGTGGGCGGCGGCCAGTTCGTCGGCGCGCAGAACTCCTCGACCGGTGTGGTGCTGCGCTCCCTGGACTACGACCGTCCGTCGGGCGCGGTCCGCGTTCTCTGATTCATCCGCGTTCTCTGATTCACAAGCACACACCCGCGTCCCCGCGACCGGCCCCACCCAGGCATGTCCGGTGGTCACGCGGCAGACGAAGGGCCGCCGCTCCCCCGCTCGGGAACGGCGGCCCTTCGCCGTGTCCGCGCCCGTACGGGACACCACGGGCGACGATCGTGAACGGACGCGCGGAGGTCCGGGAGCGACCACGACCGCCGTACTCCCGCACGCCTCACCCGCCGTGTCGTCCTCGGCGCCGTGCTCCGTCCTCGCCCGCGCGTCACTCCTCACCCGGGTGGGCCTTTCCCGCAACATCCCCGGGCAGCAGCCGCTCCCCCAGCAGGACCGCGCAGGCCCCGACGGTCAGCAGACCGCCCATGAGGCAGGTGCCCCGCACGCCGGTGAGCGACAGGACCAGTCCCCCGAGCCCGGCGCCAGCCGCGATACCGGCGTTGTAGGCACCGGAGTTGGCCGCGAGTGCCATGTCCGTACGGCCTGGTGCGCAACGCAGCATCTCGTTCTGGGTGGCCATGAAAACCGGACCGAGTGCGCCGCCCATCAGTACCAGGAACACCACCGCTGCCACCGGACGCCCGCCGGCCGCGTACAGGCCGAGCATCCCCACCGCCTGCGTGGCCACCGCGGCGGTCAGTACGGAGTCCGGGAAGCGGTCCAGCAGCGCCCCGGTGATGCTCACCCCGGCCAGACACGCGACACCGAAAGCCACGAACAGGACACCGACCGCGTTTTGGGAGAAGCCGCCCACCGCGCCCAGAAACTTCACGATGTACGTGTATCCGGCGAACGCCCCGGTGGCGGACAGGGCCCCGGCCGCCAGCACGGTCCCGAACCGGCGGGGGTCGGGGTCGGCTCCGTAGGCCGCGCGCCCTTCTTCCGGACGCGAGGTCGGCAGCAGGACGGCGATCGTCACGAGGGAGATGAGCCCCAGCCCCGCCAGTACCGCGAGAGGCACCGGCCAGCCGCTCCATCGTCCCAGCCAGGTCCCGGCGGGGACGCCGACCACGAGGGCGAGCGAACCGGCGACGGACAGCGCCCCCACCACTCGTCCACGGACCTCGGGAGGGAAGAGGCCCACCGCGACCGGCCCCATCACGGCCCAGAACAGCGCCTGGGCGAGCGCGGTCAGCAACCGCGCCACGAGCAGCAGCCAGTAGGCCGTGGCCAGCGCCGCGACCAGACTGGACACGACGAGCGCGAGAAGCAGTCCCGTGAGTACGTGCCGTCGGGGCACGGCCCGCGTGATGTGGGCCAGCGGCAAGGACGTCACGGCGACCGTCACGCCGTAACCGGTGACCAGGTAGCCGACCGCCGACAGGGATACCCGTAGGTCATCGGAGATGAGTTCCAGGAGACCGATCGGCAGGTTCTCCGCCGTGTTGAAGGTGAGGGCGGCCAGCATCAGGGCGGCCAGTACCGCCGACCTGTGCCACGGAGCAGACCGCCTCATGACCATACGACCATTCCCCCTCGCCCACCACGCCTGCGTCGACCACCCCACGATCCCCGAGGTGCTTGAAGTCGCGCCGCCGCAACAGCCTTATAGGTGCACCAGGTTCACCCCCACCGCACCGCGCACGTCCGGACAGAGGCCGGTCGACGTTCCGAACGGCAGCGGGCGGACCCGGGACCTTCCTCTCAGGCGGGTACGCCCGGGTGTGGTTCGGCCAGCGTGAACCAGACCGTCTTCACCGCGAGTGCGTCCCCGCTGTGGGACGAGACGCCCCACCGGGCGGCGAGGCCGCTCAGGAGGAAGAGTCCCCGGCCGCCCTCGTCCTCCACGGCCCCCACCGCCTCACCCCCGCGCCGCGCCGGAAGCGCACCCGGCTCGTCGTCCGTGACGTACACCGTCACCTGTCGTCGGGTGACCGCGACCCCGACCCGGATCAGCGGCGAACGCGTGTGGCGGTGCGCGTTGGTGACGACCTCGCTCACACAGAGACGAGCGTCGTCCGCCAGCGTCGGGTGTCCGGTGGAACGCAACAGCAAGCCGAGGAAGTCGCGCACGATCCGGGGCGCGACGGAGGTGTTCGGCACGACGAGGCGGTATCGCGCGCCACGCTGCGGAAGGGGCGGAGTCGAACGGGGCTGGGCGGATACGGAGGTCATGTCGTGGTCTCCCTACGCGGATCGGTCTCACGCGCCGCTGCCATCCGTGGCATGGACCGCCCTATACGCACCCAACTGGCGTACGGGCGAGCGCACTTCGGGTATCCCCGACATGCTGTGCAGCGCATTCCGAAGCTAGGGCACAACAGTGGGACGGCGCAACAGTGTGACGACCGTCCCACCCGTACGAGTGGACCAGCGGCCCGGCAACGCGGCACACTCATACCCGCACGAAGGAGAGGTGTCGATGCCACCGAGGAGCTACCCGACCGCCCGCCAGAAGCGCTTGGGCGCGGAGCTTCGCAAGCTGCGGGAACGCGCCGGCCTGTCCGGAAGCGCAGCCGCCGCGTATCTGGGTGGCGAGCGGGCCCAGATCAGCCATATCGAGTCGGGCCGCTACGGCGTCAGCGATCAGCGTGTCCGCAGACTTGCCGCGCATTACTCGGCGAACGACAAGCATCTGGTCGATGCGCTCGCGAGTATGGCCGAGGAGCGCAGCAAGGGATGGTGGGACGAGTATCGCGGCATACTCTCGCCCGGTTTCCTGGATCTGGCCGAGCTGGAGCACCATGCGACTCATATCCGCACCATTCAGATGCTCCACGTGCCAGGGATCTTCCAGACCGAGCGATACGCACGTGACCTCATCCGCAGCGGCGTATCCGACCTCCCAGTCACCGAACTGAACGCTCGCGTCGAACATCGCACGAGGCGCCGCGATATCTTCGATCGCCCCGCGCCGACGCCGTTCGAAGCATTCATTCATGAGGCCGCACTTCGGATGCGGTACTGCGACAGCACGACCATGAGGGAACAGCTCGACTTCCTGCACGAGGTCGCGAGCTGGCCTTCAGTGACGATTCGCATCATTCCCTTCTCGACACAGATCACCAGCTCGGTGCACTCGATGATGTATGCGGGAGCCGTCATTCCGGCGCTCGACACAGTCCAGATCGACAGCGCCTTCAGCGCGGGGTTCCTGGACGCGGAGGCTCAACTCATCAGGTACCGAGAGCTACTTGACTCCGTCGGGTCGATCTCCCTCGACACGGAGGAGTCGGACCGTTTCATCCAACGCATCGCACAGGAAATGTGAGCCAACGCCATGACCGATGCAATCAAATGGCAGAAATCCTCGTTTTCAGGACCGGACGACAATCAGAGCTGCATCGAGCTGGCGCCTGTTGGCGGCGTGATCAAGTTGCGCGAAAGTGACGATCCTGACGTGATCGTCACGACAAGCGCTGCCAAGCTGCGCGCGTTCGTGCTCGGCGTGAAGGCCGGAGAGTTCGACCACCTGGTCTGACCGCTCCCGCGAATGCTCCTTATTCGCCGTCCTCAACCATCGCGCACATCACAGAACTCGGCTGTCCGTTCGTTCAGAGCGGGCAGCCGTTGCCGTTTCGCGCCCCCCGGCACCAATCTCAGGTTGGATCACCCCCGCAGCACGGCGCAACTTTGGGACGGCCCACTGTTGCGACGACATGGGCTGTGACGCTACGGTCACCGTATGTCGTCAGGTCTGCCCGACCACCAACGGACAACAGACTGTACGGCTCAACTTCCGCTGCCTACAGGCACGTTGATGTGCAAATCTCAGCTGCGACCTCCCTGCCGCTCGTCCCGCACGCCAGGGAGCAAGCAGGTACCCGCCGCTGCGATCGGACGGTCGACCATGCTTACACCCCCTCCTCCCCAAGGGCGCTCCTTCTCCCCCACGGAGTCGAACGGCCAGAAGGGCTACCTTCTGGAGGCCCTGCGGATCAGGCCCGCGACCGACGACGACCCGGACCCGGTCGCCCGCCACGTCACGGCCACACCGCACGAAGCCATTCGCACCATCCGCACCCAACTCCACACGGGCGAACCCCTCGGCCTCTCGTCCCACGACCTGGCCCACGCCCGTCGCCAGGCGGAATCAGAGGTCTGGGTACACGCGCTCGCCGCACTGCATCGCGACGAACCCTGCGGATTTCTCCTCGGGTTACGGGACGGAGGCCAGATCGAGTGGCACGTGCGGCCGTTGACGTACGTCACGCTCGGCGGCGCCTGACCTGTTCCGTCGTCCCACGAGCCGCAGCCCACTGCCACGCCTCGCTGTCAGGGGACGAACTCGATCTCGGGCGCGGCGCGGACCCTCACAACCCTGGGCGTACAACAGGTGCTCGTGACCGACTCCGCCGCGGTCACCCCGAAGGACGTAGCGCGCCGAATCGCCGACGCGCTGCCCGGGGACAGGGATAGCGTCCGAAGCGGCCCCGACAGTTCCGACGACCACACGGTGAACCCATGAGCCCCGCGCCCGCAGCCCCCGTCATCGACACTCACGTGATCCTCCGCGACGGCGACATGGTCCTCCTGTCACAACGCGGCGGGCCGTACGGCCACGGACGGTGGCACGCCCCCTCCGGCAAGCTCGACCAGGGCGAGCCACTGACGGTCGGCGCCGCCCGCGAACTGCGCGAGGAGACCGGCGTCGAGGTCGACCCCGAGCACCTGCGGCTCGTCCACACCGTCCACCACAGGCAGAGCGAGGCGGTCCAGCGGATCGGCCTGTTCTTCCTCGCGACCGAGTGGAACGGCGAGCCGGTCAATCGCGAGCCCGAGAAGTGCCTCGCGCTGACGTGGTTCCCGGTCGACGCCCTCCCCGAGGACATCATCGAGTACCCCGCGGCGGGCCTTTACGGCTACCTCAAGGGCGCCGATGAACTCACCGAGCACGGATGGTCGTGACATTCCCACCCGTGCCCCCCTTTCCGCCCGTCCGCGCTCCATGGCCGACGGGCGGAGTCGTGTCCACGGCATCGCTCGCCGGGTGTTCTCCGGCCGGCGGACAGCGGGTGGCCCGACCGAGCAGCACATGAGTACCCGTACTCAGCACTCATGACGGATCACGCGGACGAGACGCGGAACATCACCCACTACCGTGCTCGTCATCGACGACAGCACGGGCCACCGCCGAACCGCCGAACCCCGAAAACCGGTCCACGTCTTCAGGAGAAGTTGCTTCGTGTGCGGTGGACGGCGTCGGTCTCGTCGCGTGCCATGTGATGCGAAACGGGAGGGTCCGAAGGATGACGTTCGCGGAGGAGTGGGCTCAGCTCAAACAGGGTGCCGCCGCTCGCATGAGCCTGGACAGCGCCAATGGCACCGATGGGCAGGGGGGTTCCGCCGATCTGAAGTCCAGCAGGCCGGCATGGACCGCGGCGGGGAACGGGGTCGGCTCGCTTCGGGGAGCCACCGGCAAGGCGCTGGTGAAACTGGAGGAAGGCCAGGCAGGGTTGGGCGAGAGCCTCAGTTGCTCAAGTGCGGCAGCTCAGCGAAGTGTTCACGATTCCTGGCAGCGCTACGTCAGGAGCGTGGACAGAAGGTGCGCCGATCTTCAAGTCGTACTGATGAGAACAGGTAATGATCAGCTGGAGACGGATGCATCGATCGAGGCCGAGATCGGCAAGCTGAAGAGTTCGTACGAGGAAACGCCCGCCCTCGGCGGCCAGGCCAGGGGGCGTTGATACACAGCCATGGACTACCCGACGCTCAAAGCTCTCGTGCCGTCCGCCTTCGAGGACTCCGCCGACGGGTACCGCGCGACGAGTGACATGGCCAGCGCGGCCAAGGATCGCATCGACAACGAGATCGCCGCCGCCATGCGAGAGGCGGTCAGCGGTGAGGCGGCCGGAGCCGCCCTCGTACAGCTTGGGCAGTTGTCCGAGAACTTCCACTACGTCCAGGTGGAGTGCGGCCTCATCAGCGCGGCGCTCAACGGATTCGCCTACGACATGGCGGCGGCGAAGAAGAAGCTCGAATCGGCGGTGGCGGAGGCCCACGCCGCCGACTTCTCCGTGAACTCCGACGGGTCGGTCGGCTATCCGGCGGGAGACACGAAGGTCGACGGTACGTTCCCCGCCGCCGGCAACGCACACGGCGCGACGGACCCGGCCTCCGCCGCGATCTACCGTCAGGCGGCGGGCTTCGACCCGAACCCGTACTACGCCAGGGCGCAGGGGTACGCGGACCGGATCTCGGCCGCGATCAAGGAGGCCGCCGAGGTCGACAGCGCGTGGGCGCCGAAGCTGCGTGCGCTGACGGCCGACGACGACCTGACCGTGTCCGACCGGGACTGGGTGGACGTGCGGAAGGACACCGAAGGCGTCCTCAAGGGTGCCGAGCACTACCTCGGCACCATCGGCACGCCCCCTGAAGGCAATTCACCGGAAGAGAACGCCAAGTGGTGGAATGACCTTTCTGACGAACAACGGGCCGACTACATTTCCACGCATCCCGCTTCCGTGGGAGCCCTGAACGGACTTCCGGCAGAAGTCCGGGACGAAGCCAACCGCATGGTGCTCGCGGAAACCGGAGCCCAGTATCAGTTGGCACTGGACGCCATCCCGCCGGAGCCGACGAAATACACCCGCAACGTCAACGGAAGTTACCCGGCCATTGTCGAGACTGTCGCCTGGGCACGGTGGAACGACAAGTACGGGGAGCAGAAGGCGAGCTTGGAGCAACGCATGAAAGGGATGCGAGCCCTCCAGGAGCGATTCGATCGCACAGGCGAGGAAGGGCTTCCCGAGGCGTACCTCCTGGGATTCGATACCGAAGGGAAGGGGGACGGCACGATCATCCTTGCGAACGGCAATCCCGATACGGCCGATCACACGGCCGCGTACGTGCCCGGCACCCACGCCGGAATCGACACCATCGGCAAGGGCGACGGTCACGGGGATCTCGGGCGAGCCGAGAAGCTGTGGGCGGAGAGCCACAGGATGGCTCCCAGCAAGGAAATCGCCACCATCACCTGGCTGGACTACAACGCGCCGGACAGTGTTCTGCCGGAAGCCACCCGCGGCCAGTACGCGGAGGAAGGCGGCCCGGTGCTGCGTCAATTCCTCGATGGAAGTCGAGTGGCTCATCAACAGGCCACCGGTCAGGCGGCCCACACCACGATCATCGGACACAGCTACGGCAGCACCGTGGTGGGAGTCGCCGCGCAGTCCGGGAGCTGGAAGGACGGCCCCATCGCCGACGACGTCCTCGTCATCGGCAGCCCAGGGGTACAGGCCGACCGTGCCGCAGACCTGGGCGTCGGAGCCAAGCACGTGTGGGCCATGGGCGGCCCCGGGGACGATCAGATCGTCCGGCAAGGGGGGCGGCTCGTGGGGCTCGGTGACAACGGAGTCATTCCGACTGATGAACGGTTCGGTGGGAACGTCATGAAGAACGACTCGGACGGGCACGGCGGCTTCTGGAGTTTCGAAGGCCAAAAAGCGTCCCTCAGCTTGAAGAACCAAGCCCGGGTCGTCACAGGAAGGTACAAGGATGTCATTCTGGATTAGAATCCTGCCACCCGTCCCGAGAGGAGCGACAAAAGTAGGAAAAGTCGCTCTGTCCGCAATTATTTTTATGCTCTGCATGGGATGTTCATCGATGAACGAGGGTAAGAAGTCGCTGGGTTACGAGCCCGACTCACGCAGAACACAGGACGTGAAGGGCGAGATCGCCTCGCTGTCGAGCAAGGTGTTGGACATGATGGGCACCAACGGAAAAGTGACGGAGCCGGGGCCCAACGTCAGTCCATGTGATGACTCAGATTCCGCTGATTACTACAGGGTCCGGCACCCCTGGTCGATGTACGGCGTGAGTAACACCGTTCTGGAGAAAGGCATGGCCAATCTCAGTCGTGAGCTTCCCCGTCAGGGGTGGAAGATCGAGAAGGAAGGAAAAGACAGCAGCGCGAACAGGAACCTGGAGATCCTGGCCGTTCATCCGACGACGCGCAGTCAACTCGAAGTGACCTGGCTCAAAGGGCTGGACGGGCACGAAGCACTGATTGAGGTCAGCCTGTACTCCAGGTGCTTCCGGTCATCCGACAGCCCCAGCAACGTCCCTACCGCAGGCGGATGACCCGTCCGCCCGCCCCGTCACATGCCGGACAGGGGCGGGCTCACCGGCCGGGGCTCTCCCGTCGTCCGTCAGGAGTTCGGGGCCACCTTCGTCAGGCCGTTGATGATGCGGTCCATCGCGTCGCCGCCTGTCGGGTCCGTCAGGTTGGCGAGCATCTTGAGGGTGAACTTCATCAGGATCGGGTGCGTCAGGCCGCGCTGCGTCGCGAGCTTCATCACCTTCGGGTTCCCGATCAGCTTCACGAACGCGCGGCCCAGGGTGTAGTAGCCGCCGTACGTGTCCTTCAGGATCTTCGGGTAGTTGTGGAGGGCCAGTTCGCGCTGGGCCGGGGTGGCTCGGGCGTGGGCCTGGACGATGACGTCCGCCGCGATCTGGCCCGACTCCATGGCGTACGCGATGCCCTCGCCGTTGAACGGGTTGACCAGGCCGCCCGCGTCACCCACGAGCAGCAGGCCCTTGGTGTAGTGCGGCTGGCGGTTGAAGGCCATCGGGAGCGCGGCTCCCCGGATCGGCATCGTCATGTTGTCCGGGGTGTAGCCCCAGTCCTCCGGCATGGACGCGCACCACGCCTTCAGGACCTCGCGCCAGTCCAGCTCCTTGAAGGCGGACGAGGAGTTGAGGATGCCCAGGCCGACGTTGGACGTGCCGTCGCCCATGCCGAAGATCCAGCCGTAGCCGGGGAGCAGCCGGTCCTCGGCGCCTCGGCGGTCCCACAGTTCCAGCCAGGACTCCAGGTAGTCGTCGTCGTGGCGCGGTGACGTGAAGTACGTACGGACCGCGACGCCCATCGGGCGGTCCTCGCGGCGGTGCAGGCCCATCGCCAGGGACAGCCGGGTGGAGTTGCCGTCGGCGGCGACGACGAGCGGGGCGTGGAAGGTGACCGGGGTCTTCTCCTCGCCCATCTTGGCGTTGACACCCGTGATGCGGCCGGTGCGCTCGTCGACGATCGGTGCGCCGACGTTGCACCGCTCGTACAGCCGCGCCCCCGCCTTCTGCGCCTGGCGGGCCAGTTGCTCGTCGAAGTCGTCACGCTTGCGGACCAGCCCGTAGTCCGGGTAGGAGGCCAGATCCGGCCAGTCCAGCTGAAGTCGGACACCGCCCGCGATGATGCGCAGTCCCTTGTTGCGCAGCCAGCCGGCCTCTTCGGAGATGTCGATGCCCATGGAGACGAGCTGCTTGGTGGCGCGCGGGGTGAGTCCGTCGCCGCAGACCTTCTCCCGGGGGAAGGCCGTCTTCTCCAGGAGGAGGACGTCCAGTCCTGCCTTCGCGAGGTAGTACGCCGTCGTGGAGCCGGCTGGGCCCGCTCCGACGACGATCACATCCGCGCTGTGTTCGGAGAGGGGCTCGGTCACGGTCGGATCTCCCGAAGACTCGAATTCGCGTGCCGCGCGGCACATGTCCCGTGCAGTCTATGGGGGTGTGCCGACCAACCATCCGAAGGGCTGCCCCGATGACGATCGCGCCTCCTGCCGTCCCCTCCGTACAACTGCGTGTTCCGACCGACGAGGACGCGCTCGTCTGGCACCGGATCTTCGACGACCCGGAAGTCATGGAGTTCTTCGGCGGCCGGTCGTCGGAGTTCTCCGTGTACGAGGAGCTGACCGCCCGGCAGCGGCGGCACGACGCCGAACGCGGCTACTGCCTGTGGACCGTCCTCGACGACGGCGGAGACGTGCTCGGTTTCACGGGCGCTCAGCCGTGGCCGCACACCTCGTTCGGGCCGGTGGGCGAGATCGAGATCGGCTGGCGGCTGGGCCGGGCGGCCTGGGGCCGGGGGTACGCGACCGCCGCCGCGCGCGCCACGCTGGAGCGGGTACGCGCGGCCGGGGTGCCCGAGGTCGTCGCGATGATCGACTCGAACAACGCGCGGTCGATCGCGGTGGCCCTGCGGCTGGGGATGCGACTGGCCGAGACCTTCACCACCCCGAAGGCGGGGCAGCGGGCGCACTGCTACCGGCTCGCGCTCACCGGGTGAGTTCCGATCCGGGGGCCTTCCGATCCGAGGTGGGGGACTTCCCATCCGGGTGAGGTGAGCGCGAGCCGGGGGGCCTTCAGCCGGTGCCGGCCGAGCTGAAGGCCGCCGCCTCGGCGGTGACGCTCCGCGGTACGACCGGGGCGGCGGCCGGGGCCCGGACCTCGTCCACGCCCGTGTCGTCGCCGACATCCGTGTCCGGGTCGTCGTACGGCGCGTCGTCGTCCTCGTACGCGTCGCCGTCGTCCGGGTCTTCGTACGGGTCGCCCGGGGTGTCGGTGGCGCTGGTGCCGGGCCTGTTGTCCTGCGGCGCTCCGTCGGAACCGTCGTCCTTCAGCAGCATCACCCCGGCCGCCACCCCACCCCCGATGACGAACGCCACCACGAGCGTGACGGTCCAGACCAGGACCGGACGGTTACGGGCTCCGGTGGGCGTGGAGGGCGTCGCGGACGGTGGGTAGAGGCGTACGGGCTGCGTGGGCGGGGCCGGGAACGACGAGGCGTACGCGACCGGCGTGGAAGCGGACGGGTCGGGAGCGGGCGGGCCGGCCGGGGCCGCGGGGAAGGGCGGCGCCGGGTGTCCCGTGGCGGGCGCCGGGTAACCCGTCGGCGGGGCCTGCCTCGTACCGCCCGACAGCACGCGTTGGACGTACGGGCCCACGAGCACCGCGCCGCCCACCCACAGCAGGCCGAACAGCAGCGACTCCGGCACACCGACCCCGACCGAGACCTCGGCCACGGTCCCGCTCGACCGGCCCGTGGCCGAGATCCCGGTGAGCTTCATGGTGGCCCCGCCGATCCCGCACAGCAGCAGAAAGGCCGCGAGGAACAGCCCCCCGGCGAGGGCCTGTTCACGCCGGTCGGCACACCGCCGCGCCGCCGTCGTACCGACGATGAGCGCGCATACCACTCCCGTGGCCACCGCTCCCGTCACCGCCCAGCCGTTCACCGTGTCGCCCAGCTCGGAGAGGCCGAAGGACTCACCGTCCGAACCGAGGCCGATCCAGGCGCCCCACCCGTGCACGGCGTACTCGATCGACGCGCCCCAGCTCACCCCGAGCACCAGCAGCCCGATGTTGGGCAGCACCGCCAGCGCGAACAGCAGTTCCTTGCCCGACACACCGTCGGCGCAGGCGTACGAGACGAACCCGATCAGGGAGCACAGCAGGAGCACCGCCCCGAGTGCCCGGAGCGCGGCGCCCGCGGCACGTGCCAGGAACCGGGCGCCCGGCCGGCGCGCGAACCACCCGGCGAGGTCGTCGCGTTGGAGTACGGCACCGGTGACCACCAGTGAGGTGACGAGCGCGCCGAACATCGCGAGCAGCGGCGACGACGAGACGGACACGTTCTTGATGTCGGGCTGTGCGAACAGGGCAAGGAGCAGCACGGCCAGGGCCGTCAGAAGGCTGATGCGGACCGCCGCCTCCAGCCCGCCACGCTGTCTGCGGGCCGACCTGGCGGCGATCACCAGCGCGGCGAACCACAGCACGGTGACGGTGAGCGGGACCAGTGAGAGCGCGAGACCCGGCTGTGCGGTGCCGTCGAAGGGGCTCGAACCGCCGTAGCCGGAACCGAAGTCCGAGCCGAAGTCCGAGCCGAAGTCGGAACCGGACCCGGAGTCGGAGCCGTACCGTCGGGGCGGTTGCGTGGCCTTCATCGAGAAGCTGCCGCCGACCGCCTGGAGAAGCACCGCCAGCGCCATCCGCATCCGGTCGCTCCAGCCGACGACGTGGTCGTCCTGCCCGTACGACGGGAAGGCGAGCACCACCGCGAGCGCGACGAGAAGTCCGGTCGGCCAGGCCGCCGCCTTCAGCGAGCCCGCCCAGTCACCGCGGAACGCCCGGCCGAGGAACAGCCCGAACGCAGAGGGCTGCGGCGGTCCGGCCGGCGGGGGCGGGGCCTGCGGGGGCGGAGGTATGTGACCGGAGGGCGGGGACGGCGGCGGGGACGGGGACGGCGTATGACTCCCGGCCTGCGCGTCCGAAGGCGGGGCCGACGGAGAGAGCGGCGGAGACGGTGGGAGGGCCGGGGACGCGAGCGCGGGGGGAGCGGGGAGGGCGGGCGGTACGGGCGCCTGCCGCGGCTCGGCCGGTCGCGGGTGTTCGCGTCCGCACTTCATGCAGAAGCGCGCCTCGTCCGGCGCCGAGGTTCCGCAGTAGGGGCAGTACGAGGGCATGAGAACTCCGCGACAGGGCGTGGGCCGGGGCGGTACGGAAGGGGGACGGTACCGGCGGCGCGGGCGAACGGGGAAGACGTGTGTCGTAGCGACGGACACATCATCCCCGTTCGGCGGTTCCCGTCAACGGAGTTCGGCGCGGAAGGGCGCTCCCGTCAGGGTCGTACGCCCCGGTGCAGCGCCACCACGCCGCCCGTGAGGTTGCGCCACGCGACCTTCGACCAGCCCGCCCTCTGGAGGCGGGCCGCCAGTCCGGCCTGGTCGGGCCAGGCCCGGATGGACTCGGCGAGGTACACGTACGCGTCCGGGTTCGACGACACCGACCGGGCGACCGGCGGCAGCGCGCGCATCAGGTACTCGGTGTACACCGTACGGAACGGCGCCCAGGTCGGCTGCGAGAACTCGCAGATCAGCACCCGGCCGCCGGGCTTCGTCACCCGGTACAGCTCGGTCAGCGCCGCGTCCGTGTCCTGGACGTTGCGCAGGCCGAAGGAGATCGTCACCGCGTCGAAGGTCTCGTCGCGGAACGGGAGCTTCGTGGCGTCGCCCGCCGTGAAGGGCAGCCAGGAGTTCCGCTTCTTGCCCTCCCGGAGCATGCCGAGGGAGAAGTCGCACGGTACGACGTACGCGCCGGTCGCGGCGAACGGCAGCGACGAGGTCGCCGTGCCCGAGGCCAGATCGAGGATCTTCTCGGCCGGGCGGGCGTTCACCGCCTTGGCGACCTCCTTGCGCCACACGCGGTCCTGGCCCAGTGAGAGCACGTCGTTGGTGAGGTCGTAGTTCGCCGCCACGTCGTCGAACATCGAGGCGACTTCGTGCGGCTGCTTGTCCAGGGATGCTCGGGTCACCCGTCCATTCAAGCAGCCCGTCCGGTGCCGGCCCGCGGCGGTCGAAGGACCGACTTCGGCCTTTCCGGTCCGGCGGCACTCGGTGACGGTCCGGAGGGGTGCGTGGCCGACGCCTGGCCGTACACCTCCGGCGGTTCGTACCGGAGCGGCCCAGCGGTCCCGTGACCCGGCGCCGGTGCCGGGCCGCCGGTGCCTTCGGCCCGAGCCCGGCCCGGTACTCAACCGCTCCGGCCGGTGTTCCCGGGATCGGCCCGCCGGACCCGTACCCACCCGTCCCGGCCGGTGCTTCGTGTCCGGCCCCCGGCACCCGCCCCGGTCAGGAGCTCCGGTACACCAGCCGCCCGCCGAGCACGGTCGCCACGCATCTGCTGCCCTCACCCGCATCCGCCCCGCCCCGTACCGCGAAGACCGCGAGATCCGCGGCCCCGCCCACGGTCAGCGGCCCGGCGAACGCGTCCCGCCACTCCCGTACGGCGGCGAACGGGTCGAGGTCGGACGCGACGGGCGCCGCGGCGGCCCCGTGCGGAGGCGTACGGGGAGCGTGGACGCGCAGGCCCGCTCGGGCGACCGCCGTCCGCACGGCGGGTCTGGTGAAGGTGGCGGCGACGGCGGTCGTGCCGTGGCTCAGCATCCGCTGCACCCCGCGCCGCGCGCCGGCGCCCCAGCGGGTGTCGTCCATGGTGAGCGCGGCGAGCGCGTCACCGGTCAGCGGGGCGGTGCCGAGGATGTCCGCCTCGCGCGGGTCCGGGTGGTAGGCGGCCTCCAGCAGAGCCCCGGCCCGGACGTTCAGCAGCCCCGGCGTGATCAGGCCGGGCCAGCGCCGCACCCGGGCCGACGGGTGGGCGGCGGCCAGTTCCGCGTACGGGCCGACGGCGACGACCGCGCCGCCGCTCACGGCCACCGCGTCCGAGCCCTCGGGGGCATCAGGAGCGCCGAGCACCGCGTCGGCGGCGTGGATCAGCAACAAGGCGGCCTCAGTTGGCGTTCAGCAGCTTCAGCTCGGGGTGCGCGGTGCCGCCCTCGATCGCCGTGGACGAGATGTGCGAGACGACGCGCTCGTCGACCGGGTCGTTCGCCGGGTCGTCGTGGACGACGATGTGCTCGTACGTCGTGGCGCGCTGCGCGGGGACGCGGCCCGCCTTGCGGATCAGGTCGATGATCTCCAGCCGGTTGGAGCGGTGCTTGGCACCGGCCGAAGAGACGACGTTCTCCTCCAGCATGATCGAGCCGAGGTCGTCCGCGCCGTAGTGCAGCGACAGCTGGCCGACCTCCTTGCCGGTGGTGAGCCAGGAACCCTGGATGTGCGCGACGTTGTCGAGGAACAGCCGGGCGATGGCGATCATCCGCAGGTACTCGAAGAGCGTGGCCTGCGTCTGGCCCTTCAGCTTGTTGTTCTCCGGCTGGTACGTGTACGGGATGAACGCGCGGAAGCCGCCCGTGCGGTCCTGTGTGTCACGGATCATCCGCAGGTGCTCGATGCGTTCGGCGTTGGTCTCGCCGGTGCCCATGAGCATGGTGGAGGTGGATTCGACACCGAGCCGGTGCGCGGTCTCCATGATCTCCAGCCAGCGCTCGCCGGACTCCTTGAGCGGGGCGATCGCCTTGCGCGGCCGGGCGGGCAGCAGTTCGGCGCCCGCGCCCGCGAAGGAGTCGAGGCCCGCCGCGTGGATGCGCTCGATGGCCTCCTCGGCGGAGACACCGGAGATCCGGGCCATGTGCTCGATCTCGGAGGCGCCCAGGGAGTGGATGACCAGCTGCGGGAACGCCTTCTTGATCGCGGAGAAGTGCTCCTCGTAGTACTCCACCCCGAAGTCCGGGTGGTGCCCGCCCTGGAACATGATCTGGGTGCCGCCCAGTTCGACGGTCTCCGCGCAGCGGCGCAGGATGTCGTCGAGGTCGCGGGTCCAGCCCTTGCCGGTGTCCTTGGGGGCGGCGTAGAACGCGCAGAACTTGCAGGCGGTGACGCAGACGTTGGTGTAGTTGATGTTCCGCTCGATGATGTACGTCGCGATGTGCTCCGTACCGGCGTAGCGCAGACGGCGCGCCGCGTCGGCGGCGGCGCCCAGGGCGTGCAGCGGCGCCGAGCGGTAGAGGTCGAGTGCCTCTTCCGGGGTGATCCGTCCACCCCCGGCGGCGCGGTCGAGGATGGGCTGAAGGTCGGCCTTCTCGGTCACCGGGCTGTCACCTTTCGGCGGTTTTTCAACGGATCTGCGGTCCGAGCCAGCGTACGCCAGCTCCGGTCGGGGTCAGTGGGCGGACCGGGTGAGCGTGCCGCGCGGCAGGCCCGCGCCCTCCTCCTCGGACTGGTAGTGGAGGGAGCCCTCGTCGGTGAGGGCGAAGGTGAGGTCGGCGTCGTCGGCGGTGCAGAGGTCCGTGGAGCCCGCGCGGTCCGGGTCGACGCGCTCGCGCACCTTCAGCTTCGTGCGGGTGGCGGAGCTGAGCCTGCCGATGCTGTGGCAGGTGACCTCGGTGCCGAGGGCGGAGACGGACTGGGTCAGCCGGACGACGTCGGTGCCCTTCCTGCCCTCGGTGAAGACCACGGTGAGCATGCCGTGCGGGGCGCCGGTCCGCTCGGTGGTCGGCCCCTTCCAGGTGCCGACGAACCTCTCGGGCAGCTCGGTCACCTGGTCGGCGCCGCCCGCCGGGGCCGACGCCGTCGTGGCGGGGCCGCCGTGCGGGTCGGCGGTGGCGTCGGGCGAGGTGGCGGCGGGGGGCTGGGCGACGCCGCCGTTGCGCTCGCCCGCGTCCTCCCCGGTGCCGGGCAGCAGCCCGGAGAGATAGGCCCCGGCCACGGTCACGGCGGCCAGCGCGCTCGCCACGGCGAGGGTGACGGTGCAGCTCAGCCTGCGTCCGCGGTCCCGGTCGCGGTCGGAGGGGGTCGGGCGGCCGGAACCGTCCGGCCGGGGGCCGGTGTACCACACCCCGCCGGTCAGCGAGTCGTCGTCCGGCCAGGCCGACGGGAGTTCCGACGGCGGCAGCGGGAAGGCGGCCGGGTAGGGGGAGGGCGCGGGGTACGGGTACGGATACGGGGTCCGCGGGTCCCGGCCGGCGGACGGCGGACCGGGAGGCGGCCCGGACTCGCGCGGTCCGAGGTCACCGGGTCCGCCGCCCACCGGATCACCCGGCCGGGCACCGACCGCACCACCCACCGCCGGGCTGCTGAACGACACCGGCCCCGACCCCTCCGGTTCGTCCCGGGGCTCCAGGTCCAGCAGTGCCACCGCCGCCCGGCTGACCTCCCGCACCAGTTGCCCCGGCAGCCATCCGCCCGCCACCAGGGGGCCCGCGCCACCGGGCGCCAGCTGCCGGGCCAGCTCGGCCGGGGACGGCCGGTCCGCCGGGTCCTTCGCCAGGCACCGGGCGATCGCCTCCCGCAGCCCGCCCTCCAGCTCCGCCAGCTCGGGCTCCTCGTGCACCACCTTGTAGAGGAGTACGGCGGACGAGTCGCCGAGGAAGGGCGCCGAACCGGTCGCCGCGTACACGAGCACCGCGCCGAGCGAGAAGACGTCGGCCGCGCCGGAGATGTCCTGGCCGCGGATCTGCTCCGGTGCCATGTAGCCGGGCGAGCCGACCGAGACGCCCGTGGAGGTGAGCGAGGCGGTGGCGTCGGTGGCGCGGGCGATGCCGAAGTCGATCAGCCGGGGACCGTCGAGGGCCAGCAGTACGTTGGACGGCTTCACGTCCCGGTGGATGAGGCCCTGCGCGTGCACGGCGGTCAGCGCCTCCGCGAGCCCGGCGCCCAGGGTCCGTACCGCGTACTCGGGCAGCGGGCCGTGCTCGGTGACCGCCTGGGAGAGCGCGGGACCGGCCACGTAGCCGGTGGCGACCCAGGGCACCGGGGCGTCCGGATCGGCGTCCAGGACCGCCGCCGTCCACTGCGCGCCGACCCGTCTGCCCGCCTCCACCTCGCGGCGGAACCTGGCGCGGAACTCCTCGTCGAGCGCGAAATGCGGATGGACCACCTTGACCGCGACGGTGCGGCCGCCCGCACTGCGTCCGAGATAAACCCGGCCCATGCCGCCCGCACCGAGTCGGCCGAGCAGTCGATAGGCACCGACGGTGCGCGGGTCACCTGCTTCCAGCGGCTGCATATGGGCTCCCCCTCGACCTCCGGACATCCGACCGAAGCCTAGGCGCAAGGCTCACGGGGTCACAGGGAAACCATCCGCCGATTTCACCCCCAAGGGAACGAACGGAGGCTTTCGACACAGTAAAAGGCGCGAATACGTCGTCCAACCGATCGATACCGGGGGCCGGACCGGTGACCGGCGGGGACGCGTTCCGGAGGCCGTGCGCTAATCGACCGCCGACGGGGCGGGCATTCACGGCATTCACCGGAGCGGGCCGGAGGATACCGGCGCCGGATGAATGGGACCGGAAGGCCGATGAACGGCACAGAACATACGTACCGAACACCCGAACCGAACATATGCACCGGCGTCACAACTCGCCTCGGGAAGTACAGGATTCACCTATTGCCCGGCCGGTACGCGGGACCCCGCCCCGACGCGTGGCGCCGCGGTCAGCCGGCGAGCAGTTCCACGTCCGCGTCCGCGGGGAATCCGGTCGTCGGACCGACCCGGCGCGCGAACTCCCGTACGCCCCTGAGCTGATCGGGACCGAACCGGAAGTCCAGCGTGGTGAAGTACCGCTCCAGCACCTCCGCGTCGAAGACCTCCCAGCGCGCCGCCTGCTCCGCCACCTTGGTGACCTCCTCCAGCGACAGGTCACGGGAGGCGAGGAACGCCCGGTGCACTTCCCGCACCATCCCGGGGTGGTCGGCCGCGTACTCCTTGCGGGCCGCCCAGACCGCGAAGACGAACGGCAGTCCGGTCCACTCCTTCCACATCAGCCCCAGGTCGTGGACCTGGAGACCGAGCCGGGGAGCGTCGTGCAGCGAGGCGCGCAGCGCGGCGTCGCCGATCAGCACGGCCGCGTCCGCCTCGCGCATCATCAGTCCGAGATCGGGCGGGCAGCTGTAGTAGTCGGGGGCGACCCCGTACCGCTCGGCGAGCAGCAGCTGGGCCAGCCGTACGGAGGTCCGCGAGGTCGAGCCGAGCGCGACCCGGGCGCCGTCCAGGCGGTCGAGGGGCACCTTGGACACGATGACGCACGACATCACGGGCCCGTCGCAGCCGACGGCGATGTCGGGGAACGCGACGAGCTTGTCGGCGTTGCGCAGGAACTCGACCAGGGTGACGGGGGCGATGTCGAGATCGCCGCGGACGAGCTGCTCGCTGAGCTTTTCCGGGGTGTCCTTCGACAGCTCCAGGTCGAGCAGCGTTCCGGTCCGTGCCAGGCCCCAGTACAGGGGGAGGCAGTTCAGGAACTGGATGTGGCCCACGCGCGGCCGGATGCGGCTGTCGTCGCCCTGGGCGCCTGGTGCGGTAAAGACGGTTGAATTGTCCACATCGCGAGGCTAGACCCGCGCGGGCCGGCCGGCACCATCGGGGCCTTCGGGCCGTCCCGTAATCCCTGGCGGGCGGGCCACCCTCCGGGAGGTCCCCGAAGGCCGTCGTGAGCCCTTCTTCCCCAGGCCATCGGCAGGGCTGTCAAACATTCGGGTGAAGTGATCTTTCCCTCTACCGCTCCCCACATCCTGCGTGCTAGGCTCGCCGCAAGTTGCAGTTTGGTTTCCCTTGCAGTACAGAGCCTGCGGAGCATGTAACCCGCAGGCTTTTGTAGTTTTCAGACTTCTTTGCAGGTTCTGGAGCAGGGCAACCCTTTGGCCCAAGGAGGGCTTATGGCTACCGGAACCGTCAAGTGGTTCAACGCTGAAAAGGGCTTCGGCTTCATCGCCCAGGACGGCGGCGGCCCGGATGTCTTCGTCCACTACTCCGCGATCAACGCGTCCGGGTTCCGCTCCCTTGAGGAGAACCAGGTCGTGAACTTCGACGTCACTCAGGGTCCGAAGGGCCCCCAGGCTGAGAACGTCACCCCGGCCTAGTTGCCCGGGTCGGCCGATCGCGGCCGGCTGCAGTACCCAAGGAGCCCCGCTCCTCCGCCTCGGCGGGGAACGGGGCTCCTGCCTTTTCCGGTGTCCGGAGCCCCCGTTCCTTGTCGAGGGCTTGTGCAGAGAGTCACCCGCTGCTGACGTGTCCACCCGGAACAAGGCAGACTGTTGAGCGCCATACCAAGTGCCGCCGCACCATCCGGGCGTACGCGCGCCCGGCGGCGAGCGGCCGGGGCCGGCACGGAGCAGGGAACACAGCGGTGGGCGTACGACGCCGTGCGGACCGCACGGCCCGTGCGGGAGTGGCGCGCAGGAGCAGGACAGGGGGCAGCAATGGACCGTGACACCGGGCCGAGCACGCGTGTTCCGGGGCAACGGGCCCCGCGACCGACGGCCGGCGCCGGGCTGCGCTTCGCCGTGCTCGGGCCGGTGCGGGCGTGGCGCGGCGACGAGGCCCTGCCGTCCGGTTCGCCGCAGCAGCGGGCGCTGCTGGCCGCGCTGCTGCTGCGGGACGGCCGCACGGCGACCGCCTCCGAACTCATCGACGCCATCTGGGGCGAGGAGCCACCGTCCCAGGCGCTCGCCGCCGTACGGACGTACGCCTCCCGGCTCCGGAAGGTGCTCGATCCGGACACCCTGGTCAGCGAGTCGGGCGGGTACGCGATCCGGGTCGGCCGGGACGCGGCGGCCCTGGACCTCGTACACGCGCAGGAGCTGGCGGCCGAGGCGGAGAAGGCGCGGACGCGCGGGGACCGGGAGCGGGCCCGTGCGCTGATCGACGAATCGCTGGGGCTGTGGGCCGGTGAGCCGCTGGCCTCCGTACCGGGCCCGTACGCGGAGAACCAGCGGACCCGGCTCGCGGAGTGGCGCCTCCAGCTGACCGAGACGCGCCTGGACCTGGACCTGGAGGTCGGCCAGCACGCGGAGGCCGTGTCCGAGCTGACCGCGCTCACCGCCGCGCACCCGCTCCGGGAGCGGCTGCGGGAGCTGCTGATGGTGGCGCTCTACCGCAGCGGACGGCAGGCGGAGGCGCTGGCGGTGTACGCGGACACCCGCAGGCTGCTCGCCGACGAGCTGGGCGTCGATCCGCGCCCCGGGCTCGCCCAGCTCCAGCAGCGCATCCTCCAGGCCGACGAGGGACTGGCCCGCGCGGGCGATCCCGAGGACAGCGCGCCGGCCCCGGTCCGCCCGGCCCAACTGCCCGCCACCGTGCCCGACTTCACCGGGCGCTCGTCCGTCGTGCGCGAGCTGGGCGCCCGGCTCGCCGCCGCCGAGACCTCCGTGATGGCCGTGTCCGCGCTGGCCGGCATAGGCGGGGTCGGCAAGACGACCCTGGCCGTGCACGTCGCCCACCAGGCCCGACCGCACTTCCCCGACGGGCAGTTGTACGTGGACCTCCAGGGCGCGGGGGCGCGGGCCGCCGAACCGGAGACCGTGCTCGGCTCGTTCCTGCGGGCCCTGGGCACCGCGGAGTCGGCGATCCCGGAAACCCTCGACGAACGCGCCGCCCTCTACCGCTCCACCCTGGACGGCCGCCGCATCCTGGTCCTCCTGGACAACGCCCACGACGCGGCCCAGATCCGCCCGCTGCTGCCCGGCACGGCGGGCTGCGCGGCCCTGGTCACCAGCCGGGTCCGGATGGTCGACCTGGCCGGCGCGCACCTCATCGACCTGGACGTCATGTCCCCCGACGAGGCCCTTCAGCTGTTCACCCGGATCGTCGGCACCGAGCGGGTCAACTCCGAACGCGAGGCGGCCCTCGACGTGGTGGCCGCCTGCGGCTTCCTTCCGCTGGCCATCCGGATCGCCGCCTCCCGGCTGGCCGCCCGCCGCACCTGGACGGTGTCGGTGCTGGCCGCGAAGCTCGCCGACGAGCGCCGCAGGCTCGACGAGCTCCAGGCGGGCGACCTCGCGGTCAAGGCCACCTTCGAGCTGGGATACGGCCAGTTGGAGCCCGGGCAGGCCCGCGCCTTCCGTCTGCTGGGCCTGGCGGACGGGCCGGACATCTCTTTGGCCGCCGCCGCGGCCCTGCTGGACCTGGCACCGCAGGAGGCCGAGGACCTGCTCGAAGCGCTCATCGACACGAGCCTGCTGGAATCGGCGGCCCCCGGCCGCTACCGCTACCACGACCTGGTCCGCCTCTACGCCCGTTCCTGCGCGGAACGTGACGAGGACCCGGTCCAGGGACGGGAGTCGGCGCTCTCTCGGCTGCTGGACTTCTACCTCGCCACCGCGGCCGGGGTGTACGCGATCGAGCGGCCGGGCGACCGCACGGTGGACCATCTGGAGCCGACCGCGTACCCGGGCCTTTCGTTCGCCGAGCACGGCCAGGCGCTCGACTGGCTCTACTCGGAGGCCAACTGCCTGCTCGCCTGCGTCCAGCAGTCCCTCACGGCGAGCACCCTCCGACGCGCGGTGGACCTGCTGCTCGCGGCCAAGGACCTGGCGGAATCGGGCGCCAACTCACGGCAGTTCGAGACCGCGGCCACCGCCGTGCGGGACGCGGCGGCCACCGCGGGCGACCCCCGCTCGGAGGCGCGCGCCCGCACGACACTCGCCCAGGTGCACTCCACGGCGGGGCGCTTCGACCAGGCGGACGACGAGGCGCGCCGGGCGATGCTGCTCACCCCGGAGGCCGAGGACCCGTGGACGAGCTGCAACGCGCCGAACGAGCGCGGGATCATCGCCGGTTACCGCAACCAGCTCGACGCCGCCGAGAGCTATCTCCAGCAGACCATCGCCGCGTTCCGCGCCGACGACAACCGGCCGGGCGAGGCCAGCGCCCTCTGCAATCTGTCCCGGGTGCACCTGGCCATCGGCCGGACCACGAGCGCCGTCGGCCTCGCCGAGCGGGGCGTCGCCCTCTACAACCGGATGGGCCTGACCCTGCGTCTGGCCAACGGCCGCTACGCGCTCGGGCTCGCGCTGTCCCGCGCGGGGCGGCAGGACGAGGCCCAGGACCGGCTCTCCGAGGCGCTGACCGTGTTCCGTGAGAGCCGTCAGCGGCTGTGGGAGGGGATGACCCTCTTCCGGCTGGCCGAGATCCACCTCACCGTCCACCAGCCGGCGCTGGCCGCCGCCCACGCGGAGCAGGCCCTGGCCGTGCTGCTGCACATCGGCGGGGAGTGGCGGCGGGCCAACGTGCTCACCGTGCTGGGCAAGGCGCTCCAGGGCATCAGCCAGGGCGACCGGGCCGGCGTGTGCTGGCGGGACGCGCTGGCGATCTTCGAGCGGCTGAAGTCCGCGGAGGCGGAGACCGTGCGCCGGCTGCTCGCGTCGGCGCCGCCGACGGCGATGGCGCCGGGGCGCTGAGCCGAGGCGCTGAGCCGAGGCGCTGGACCGAGGCGCTGGACCGAGGCGCTGGACCGAAGCGCTGGACCGAAGCGCTGGGCGCCGGTCGAAGCGCCGAGCCGGGTGGTGGACCGGGGCGCCGAGCCGGGTGGTGGACCGGGCGCTGAGAGGACGTTCATCGTTCGTTTATCGCGTCGGTGCACTCTTCTGTCAGTCGATGCGTCGCGTCGGGGGGCAGACGAGTCGACCGCGAGGCCGCGCACTAAGGTGAACGGCTCCGAGGGGCCCGTCCGGCGGCCAACGGGGGAGCAGCCGGACGGGCTACGCCGACCAGCACGCACCGAGCAACGGAGTTCCGCATATGAGCAGCGACGAGAAGATACAGGTGCCCGCACCGAAGACGGGGACCGTCGGAGACGTCACGCCCCAGGACAGCCACATGACGGGCCAGCCGGTGGAGCAGCCGCTGCCGGTGGGCACGCCGCTGCCGGGGAAGCCGAAGTTCGACGTGAAGCCGCTGGACAGTCATATGACCGGTGAGCCCGTGCTCAAGACCCAGGACAGCCACATGACCGGTGGCGAAGCTCTGTAGACCTTTCTGACGGGGGGCGGGGAACGGCCACGGCGGCGCGGAGGGGGAGCCGTCGCGGCCGCCGCGCTTCCGGGCCCGCGCACGGACGTCCGTGCGGCCGGGCCACGGGGGCGGAGGCGCGGACCGGCGTACGTCTCCTGACCCGTGTCGGGGGACACGGGTCAGGAGACGTACGCGACCGATCGGTACCGGGGACGCGCCTCAGGAGACGTACGTGGCCGTGACCGCGCACTTCTTCACCCGGGACACCCGCGACGGGCTGTCCATCCGCACCGAGAGGGTTCTGGTGTCGCCGCCGTCCAGCCGCACCTCCGCCTCGCCGCTGTCGACGTAGACGCCGTGGGCGTCGAGGAAGGTGACGTCGACCTCGTACGTGTGCGAGCCCGTCCCGCGGGCGGTGAGCCGGACGGTGGACGTGGTGTCCGCCTTGCGCCTGCCCTTGCCGGGGCTCACACAGTCCACGACGGAGGTCTCGGGCTCCGGGCCGGCCGTCTCCGTGGTGTCGGACATCGTGCCGCTGGTGGTGCCACCGCTCGTACCACCGCCGGTGGAACCGTAGTTGTCGGTGCCGTGGCCGTGGTAGTCGCTGTTGTTCTTCTTCGAGTTGGAGCAGCCACCACCGCTGCTGCCGCTCGACCCCTTGTGCTTGCTGGTGCTCCTGCCGCTGCCGCTGCGGCTCTTGCCACCGCGGCTCTTGCCGCTGTGTGACGAGGTCTGGAATCCGGTGAGCGCGAGCACCACCACGAGCAGAACTCCCGCGAACCTCATACGTCGCCGCATCATTGACGCAGCCCCCCTGCTGTTGACGTCGTTGTCCGATGTCGGCCTTGCTGCCGAACGAACGCGCGACACCGTAGCGCACACTCCGTCCGGCGCCCCCGGCCCGGGTCGGACGGTGTCTGGTGGCGGGGGTCACTCGTCGGGCGTAGCGTCGTTCGGAGAGCCGCGTTGATCCGCTTATATGCCGGTCCGCACTCAGGGGCCGACGCAGGAGGCCTGATGATCCGCAATGTTCTCGGCTCGATCGTCGCTCTGATCGGAGCGGCGGGGGCCGTGGTGAGTCCCTTCCGGTACTGGTACGACGGCCGGCTCGGCCGTGACTACCGGGTGTCCGACCTGTTCACCGGCACCGGCATCACCCACGCGCACTCCGGGGTGATGGTCTCGATCCTGCTGCCGTTCATCGTCGCCGCGGTGGTGACGCTGGCCGGGGTGCTGTTGCGGTCACGCCTGCTGGTGGTGATCGCGGGTGTGATCGTGCTGGCCTTCACGGTGCTGTGGATGGTGCGTCAGGGCCAGGCGGCGGGCAGTCTGTCCGTCGGTCCCGACGATTCGGGGCTCCGGACGGGCGTGGCGAGCGCGGCGGCCGGCGGGGTGCTGCTCCTGCTGGGCGCGGCACTGATGTCGGGGCGCCGGGCGGTACGGGGGCGCGGCGCCGGTCACGGCCGTGGCGGTACGGGGACTGCCGACCGGCAGCCGGAGCCGTATCCCGGTCCTGACGACCCGGACGTGTGGCCGCCGACGCGTGAGCCGGGGCCCTCGATGCAGACGAGCCCGTATCCGGAGCCCGAGACGGACCCCTATCCGTGGACGGAACCGGAGGGCCCGACCGGCGCGGCCGGTGCGGCGGGTACGACCGGGGCGGCGGGTCCGGCGGAACCGGACCGGGGCCCGGACGACCGGCGGGGGCCGGGCGGTCCGGACCGGGTCTGACCGTCTGGGCCGCCGGGGACCGGGCCAAGACCGGACCCAGGGGATGGGGTCGAGGGGATCGGGCCGAGGGGGGAGCGCGGGCCCTACGTGTGGGCCCGGTTCCCCGTGCCCGTCCCCTTCAGCGCGTCCAGCGCGTACACGCAACGGTCCTTGCTGCACGCGTACACGACCCCGGCCCGTGCGACCGGTGATCCGGTGATCTCACCGCCCGTGGCGAGCTTCCAGCGCAGTTGGCCGCCCGCCGCGTCCAGCGTGTACAGCACGTGGTCGGCGGAGCCGAAGTGCACCCGGCCGTCCGCGACGACCGGGGCGCCCACCACCTCGCCGCCCGCCGCGAACCGCCACTTCGGGGTGCCGGTGACCGCGTCCAGGGTGTAGAGCGCGCAGCCGCTGCCGACGTGGACGTTGCCCATGGCGACCAGGACCGGTTCGACGGACTGGCGGGCCTCGGTGGCGATGCGCCAGCGGTCCTTGCCGGTCGCCGCGTCGAGCGCGTACACCGTGCCGAGGTAGTCGGCGAGGTAGACCCCGCCGCCCGTGACGGCGGGACCCGGCGCGAAGGCGGGCGGCGAGAGGAAGACGGCGGGTGCCTCGAAGTGCCAGCGCACCCGGCCGGACGCGGTGTCGACGGCGAGGACACGGGTCCCCGCACAGACGTACACACAGCCGTCCGGGGCGGGGGTGACCCGGACGGGCACTCCCCCGCAGGAGGCCGCGTCGCCGATGGGGTACGACCAGCCCTCGATGCCGGTACGCGCGTCGAGGGCGCGCAGCCGGGCGTCCTGCCACACGTACACCGTGCCCTCGTGGACGGTGGGTCCGGCCTCCGCCGTCTCGAAGTCGGTCTGGGCGCCGGTCGTCTCCCACAGCTTCTCGCCGCTGGACGCCTCCCACGCCTGGACGCCGCCGCCCCGGGTGGCGGTGACGACGGTGCCCCGGTCGGCCCGGAGCGCGTACACCCAGGCGTCGGTCCGGAGCCGCCAGCGTTCGGCGCCGGTGAGCGCGTCGAGGGCGTACAGGGACGGGCCGTCGGAGGCGTGGATGCGACCGCCGTCGACGGCC
Organism: Streptomyces sp. AM 4-1-1; assembly: GCF_029167625.1. NCBI lineage: Bacteria > Bacillati > Actinomycetota > Actinomycetes > Kitasatosporales > Streptomycetaceae > Streptomyces > Streptomyces sp. AM 4-1-1. Next base: position 4,521,734 of record NZ_CP119145.1, on the reverse strand, counting down.
ATCGACCAGGCGACGTCGCGGGTCTTGAACTGACGCCGCCCGTTTCCGACGTCCAGCGCGTGCACCTCGAACGACGTCACGTACAGCAGGTCGCCCACGACGACGGGGGTGCCCCAGACGTCGTTGGACATCCGGAACCGCCACGGGCGCCAGCGGTCCGGGGCGGCCGTCCGCTGGGCAGGAGCCGGGGAGGGGACGGGGGCGGGCGCCGGCATCGGGGTGGTCGCGGCCGGGTGCCGGGTGCCGTCCGCCCCGGCGGGCGGGCGCACCCAGCCGGTGGCGGGACCGGTGTCGGGGGTGGCCGCGGCGCGCATGTCGGCCGCCCGGGGGCCGGGGCCGATGGGCACCTTGGCGCCGGGCAGCCGGACCGGACCGCCGCCGTCGAGCGAGGGTGCCCGGCCCGGCGAGGGCGAGCGGAGGTCGGAGCCGCCGTGCCTGCCGCCCGCGCCTCCGTCCCAGTCGGGGACGACCAGCGGCGGCCGGGAGGGAGGCGGCGGTACGGCCACGGGGGCGGGTACGGCCGCGCGGCCTCCGCCCCGGCGGCGTTCGATCATCGCGGTGGCGCTCAGCGGCAGCCAGGCCGACGCCGTGCCGCTGTCGTCGCTTCCCGATCCGAAGAGGTGCGGGGCGAGCTGGGCCTGGAGATCGGCGGGGGTGGGCCGCTGGGTGGCGTCCATGAGCATGCAGGACTCGATCAGCGGGCGCAGGTCCTCGGGCATGCCCTCCGTGTCGGGGCCCTCGCGCAGCAGCATGAAGACCGTCTCGACCGGGTTGGCGCCGTGGAACGGCGCGTGGCCGGTCGCGGCGAACACCAGCGTCGACGCCAGCGAGAACACATCGCTGGCGCCCGTCACGCTGCGCGAGTCGCGCGCCTGCTCGGGCGACATGTAGGCGGGGGTGCCGACGGCGACGTTCGTCATGGTCAGCCGGGTGTTGGAGACGCCGGACGCGATGCCGAAGTCGATGACGCGCGGACCGTCCTCGACCACCAGGACGTTCGACGGCTTGAGGTCGCGGTGGACCAGCCCGGCGCCGTGGATGGACTGAAGGGCCTCGGCGATACCGGCCGCCAGCCAGCGGACCGCCTGCGTGGGCATCGGGCCGCACTCGTTCACGATCTCTTCGAGCGAGGGGGCGGGCACGTAGGCGGTGGCGAGCCAGGGCACGGCGGCGCGCGGATCGGCGTCGACCACGGCGGCCGTGTAGAAGCCGCTGACCGCGCGGGCGGCCTCCACCTCGCGCGTGAAGCGCACCCGGAACAGCTGGTCCTCGGCGAGTTCCGTACGCACGGTCTTGATCGCCACCCGTCGGCCGGACGCCGAGCGGGCCAGATAGACCAGGCCCATGCCACCGGCTCCGAGTCGTGCCAGCACCTCGAACGGGCCGATCCGCCTCGGGTCGTGCTGCGTCAGCTGCTCCACTTGCCTGCCACCTCCCCGTACGGACCCCAGGAACAGAAGTCCGCCAAATACCGCCATGTGCAGCGTCTCACCACTGGGCACCACCTGGCGGTGCGCACCCCGATTGTTCCTGGCGAAGTCCCTGGTTGCGAACCCGGGGGCGAACCGGGGTGTCTCACACCACTTCCGTCACTATCGGCCTCCCCCACGACAGGGAGCGGGCTCCAGGCGTTCCCCGAATCCGCTCGCTCCCGACAGGGAGCGGGCTCCAGCCGTTCCGCGACTCCGCTCGCTGATCCACTCCCGGTCGCGGAGGAGGCCGCTGCCCGCCCTCAGGACGCCGGGGGCTGGAGTACGGCGAAGAAGGCGCCCTGGTCGTCGTGGAGCACCGCCATCCGGCCGTGCGGGATGTCGAAGGGGCGCGCGGTGACCCGGCCGCCGAGCCGGACCGCGCTCTCGGCAGCGGCGTCGCAGTCGGCGACGGCGAAGTAGGTGAGGAAGTAGCTGGGCATCTCGGCGGGGAAGGCGTCGGTGATGACACCGCGCCCGCCGACCGCGGTGTCCGGGCCGGGTTCGGTGCCCGCCGGGGACCACATGCGGAAGTCGATGCCCACCCCGCCGCCGGGGTCTGCCGTGTCCCGCGCGTCGAGGTCGGTGGAGCGGAAGTCGAAGACCTGCTCGTAGAAGGGGTCCACGCGGTCCTTCTGCCGGGTGTAGACCTCGGTCCAGCAGAAGGAGCCGGGCTCGTTCTGCTTCTCGAAACCCTCGCGCTCCCCGGCCTGCCAGAGTCCGAAGACCGCGCCGCCGGGATCTGCCGCCTGGGCGAGCACCCCGGCCCGCCCGGCGCGCACCGGCTCGGTGATCACCTGGCCGCCCGCCGCCCTGATCCGGCCGACGGAGTCGGCGATGTCGTCGGTGGCGAAGTAGATGCCCCAGGCGGTCGGCAGTCTGCCGTCCCGTTTGGCGGCGAGCGCGGCGACCAGCTTGCCGTCGCCCCGGCCGTGCGCGTCGGCGTAGGGGCCCTCGCCCTGCCGGAAGGTCCACCCGAAGAGGCCACCGTAGAAACGTTTGCCCGCTTCGAGGTCGGGGAGCTGCACATCCGCCCAGCACGGCGCGGACCGCGCGAATGCGGCCATGGAATCCGGGTCCTTCCCTGAGAGCTGCCCCTGGCGGTGACGCCCGTCACACCCAACGTAACCTTGAGGGCCGGGCGGCGCGCCTCGGCGGGCGATATGAAACGTTTGCGACGCTATCGGGACACACGCGGTCACTCTCGGGCACCACGTGGATGCTTCACGGGCGAGGGCGGACAGAAGTTGTCCACGGATCTTGTCCACAGGCTGTTGATAACACTTTCCCTTCCGCCCTGCGGAGGCCTTCCGGTGACAGCATCCGGCCGAGCGCCCGACGCGCCTTTCCCGCCCCTCCCCCACTCCGGAACGAAACCCGGCGAACACCACGAGTGACACCATCCGCAATCCCCCGGTGAATTCCCGGCGCACCCTTCGGAGTACCGGCGGATGCCGTTCCGACCCGTTGAATTCCGGCGGCGTTCCCCATTTGCAGTCGGCCGAATCGCGCTCCGATCACCCCTCGGTAAGCTGACGGCATGACAGGACAAGTACGCACCGTCGATGGCCGCGTGGCCGGTCGACGCGGTCAGGCGACTCGGCAGAAGCTGCTCGACTGCCTCAGCGAGATGCTCAGCTCCTCGCCCTACCGGGACGTCAAAGTCATCGACGTGGCCCGGAAGGCGGGGACTTCACCCGCGACCTTCTACCAGTACTTCCCCGATGTGGAGGGCGCTGTTCTCGAAATCGCCGAGGAAATGGCCAAGGAAGGGACCGGACTGACCGAACTGGTCGCCGGACGCTCCTGGGTCGGCAAGGCGGGCCGCGTCACGGCGGAAGAACTCGTCGACGGATTCCTCGACTTCTGGCGGCGCAACGACGCGATCCTCCGGGTGATCGATCTGGGCGCGGCCGAGGGCGACAAACGGTTCTACAAGATCCGTATGAAGATCCTCAACTCGGTCACCGGCTCCCTCACCGACGCGGTGAAGGACCTCCAGGCCAAGGGCAAGGTGGACAAGGACGTCAGCCCCGCGGCGATGGCGGGTTCCCTGGTCGCGATGCTGGCCGCGGTCGCCTCGCATCAGAAGGGCTTCTCCACCTGGGGCGTAAAGCAGAACGAACTCCGCCCCAATCTCGCCCTGTTGGTGCATCTGGGCATCACCGGCAAGAAGCCGGCGAAGTAGGCCCCACCCCGGACACCCACCGCGCGCCCCGGGGCCGTACGCCCGCCCGGGCCCCCCACCCTCACACCCACGTCCTGTCTCGCCGACGGCGGACCACACCCCTGTGGTCCGCCGTCGGCGTATCTCATGGGCCCGCCCGTCTCATGCCCGCCTGCCCGCCCGGCCCGGCATCCGCGCCCGCCCGGCCCGGCATCCCCGCGCCCCTCGCGCCCCGCCCCTCACCCCCTCCCCCGGCCTCGCACCCGCTTTATCCGGTTCGAACGGGAAAGAGGAGCAAGATGGAGGGAAGGTGGAGAGACGACGGAAGAAGGAGCGGAGGCGGTCGCGAGCGGTGGATCACGGAGCGGGAAGCAGCGACGACCGGGGGTGACTGGAGGAGACCATGGCACGAACCCGTACCCGCTATGCCCAGGACAGAGGTCTCACCACGCGCATGGTGACGACCATGTTCCTGATCGGACTGTTGTACGTGGTGCTGGTGGGCGTACTCCTGGCGGTGCTGCGCGGGTCCTGGCCGATCATTCTCGTCATCACCGGCGGAATCTTCATCGCGCAGTTCTGGTTCAGCGACCGCATCGCCGCCTTCGGGATGGGCGCCCGTGAGGTCACGCCCGAGGAGGCCCCGGAACTGCACGGCGCCATCGACCGGATCTGCGCCCTGGCCGACATGCCGAAGCCACGGGTGGCGATCTCACAGAGCGATGTGCCGAACGCCTTCGCCACCGGCCGCAGCGAACGCACCGCCCTCGTCTGCGCCACCACCGGTCTGCTGCGCAGACTGGAGCCCGAGGAACTGGAGGGCGTCCTCGCCCACGAGATGTCGCACGTCGCCCACCGCGATGTGGCCGTCATGACGATCGCCTCGTTCCTGGGGGTGCTGGCGGGGATCATCACCCGGGTCGCCCTCTGGGGCGGCCTGTCGCGCAGCAACCGCAACAACGACCCCATCGGCATCGCGATCATGCTGATCCCGCTGATCAGCGCGGTGGTGTACGCGCTGAGCTTCCTGCTCACCCGGCTGCTGTCGCGCTACCGCGAGCTCTCCGCCGACCGCACCGCCGCCCTCCTCACCGGGCGTCCGTCCGCGCTCGCCTCCGCGTTGACGAAGGTGAGCGGCCAGATGTCCCGGATACCGACGGAGGACCTGCGGAAGGCGGAGCCGTACAACGCCTTCTACTTCGTGCCCGCCTTCTCCTCCAAGGAGAGCCTGAGCCGACTGCTCTCCTCGCACCCGACCCTCGAACAGCGCCTCGACCAGCTCGCGCGCATCTCCGCCGACCTGTCCCGCCCGTGAGCCCGCCCGGCCCCCGAGCCGCACCGCGCGGGCCGGCCGGTCCCCGCACGTAAGGAGCCCCCGTGGGCCTTCTCGACACCATCCTCGGCCGCAGCAAACCGGTCCGCCCCGACCTCGACCAGCTCTTCGCCGTGCCGTCCGCCGCCCTCACCCTCCAGGCGGGCGCGGGCTTCACCCCGACCGGTCTGGGGTCGGTGTGCTTCGCGGGCGTGGAGGGCGGCGGCTTCGCGCGCGTCCAGCAGGACGTACGGGAACTCCTCGACGCGGACACCGGCCGGGGCGGCGTCCCGGTGGAGTTCAGCCAGGACTCGTACGGCTACACCTGGCTGCTGGCCAGCCAGCCCCCCGAGGACACGGCCGGGCTGGTCAACGACCTGCACGCGGTGAACACCCTGCTCCAGGACGGCGGTTACGGCCCTCACCTGCTCTGCTCGCTGATCGGCTTCCGCGACGCCGAACAGCGGGCACTGGCGCTGGTCTACCTCTACAAGCGCGGCACGTTCTACCCCTTCGCGCCGCTGCCCGGTGACGTCGAGAAACGTGACAACGAGCGCGAACTCCAGGTCAGGGCGGTCCTGGGGGACGACCTGCGGATCGAGAAGGACCTGTCCCGCTGGTTCCCGGTCTGGGGCGCGCCGGGGCTGTGAGAGCGCGCGGGGCGCCGCTCCTCGCAGGGGCGGGACCGGCGGCGCCCGGCGCGACGGCGTGCGGCGGCCCGGTCGTCCCCAGGACATGCCGTCCGGCCAGGCTCCAGGAATTGCGAAGTTCACAGCTCGACGGACCGGTAAGGGAAGCTCGATCAACGCCGAGCTGTACACGTACGACGTATGAGCGGCGGCCTGTGATCCCCCGGCGGCGGATCGCTTTCCGGCGCGGTCCGTTCCGGGACGGAGAGCGGGAACGCACCGAACCGCCTTGCCCATACACATGGTTGCTCCTTCCGGAGAGGAGAGAGCCGGATCACTCTCCGTAGCCCATTCCGTCCGATCGCGTCATGCTCATAAGACGGACGACGACGGGGGGATTCCGATGAAGTGCCGCACGCGCGACCGACTTCGCTGGGGAACGGCGGCGGTATTGATCGTCATGGCGGCCGGTGGAGCGGGAAGAGCCGTCGCCGACGGCATTCCTTTCCCCGGAAAAAGCGAGGCGTCGATCGAGGACCCGGCGAGTCCGGACGGTCCTGCCGCGATCGCGGGGAACGCGATCACGGTGAAAGGGGAATCAGGCGATCCGTACTCCACCGGGTGGCATCGGCCGACCCCGTGGCGGAGCCGATAGGACACGCTCCCGGGAGGGGGCGGTCGCGGGCCGGTTCATGACGCGCCCCGCACCCGCCCCCGTGCCGTGATCAATTCGCAACCGATTTCCCAGCTTGTCCGAGACCCATCAAGTGAGCGCACGACTACGCTCAGGAACCATGCCCGACATAGCCCGCTCCTCCTCCGCCTCCTCGACCGGCATGACCGGGAGTCAGCCCGTCTACGTCGTCGGGGGCGGCCCGGGTGGTCTCGCGACCGCCGCCGCGTTGCGCGAACGGGGCGTACGGGCCATCGTGCTGGAGAAGTCCGGGAGCGTCGGGGCCTCCTGGCGCCGCCACTACGACCGGCTGCACCTCCACACCACCCGCCGCTGGTCCGCGCTGCCGGGGCTCCCGATGCCGCGCTCCTTCGGGCGGTGGGTGTCCCGGGACGACGTGGTGCGCTACCTGGAGAAGTACGCCGACCATCACGAACTGGAGGTCGTGACCGGCGTCGAGGTCTCCCGCATCGACCCCGTCGACGGTCTCTGGCGGCTCAGCGCGTCGGGCGGGCGCGAGCTGACCGGGCGGGCCGTCGTGGTGGCCACCGGCCACAACCACACCCCGCGCGTCCCCGAGTGGCCCGGCCGCGACACCTTCACCGGGGAGCTGGCGCACGCGTCGGCGTACCACGCACCCGCCCCGTACGCGGGCAAGGACGTCCTCGTCGTCGGCGTCGGCAACACCGGGGCCGAGATAGCGGTGGACCTGGTGGAGGGCGGCGCCTCCCGGGTACGGCTCGCGGTCCGCACCGTCCCGCACATCGTGCGCCGCTCCACGGCGGGCTGGCCGGCCCAGGCGACCGGCATCCTCGCCCGCAGGCTGCCGGTCCGCCTCGTCGACGGGGCGGCGGGCCTGATGTGCCGGGTCGCCGTACCGGACCTCGCCGCGCACGGCCTTCCGAGGCCCCGGACGGGCCTGTACTCCCGGGTGACCGAAGGCGCCATCCCGGTCCAGGACGTGGGCCTGATCAAGGCGGTACGGGGCGGCCGGGTGGAGCCGGTGGGCGCGGTCGACTCCTTCGAGGGCGACGCCGTGGTACTGGCGGACGGCAGCCGGATCACACCGGACGTGGTGATCGCGGCGACCGGGTACCACCGGTCCCTGGAGGGGCTGGTCGGTCACCTCGGCGTACTCGACGCCCAGGGGCGCCCGGTGGTGCGCGGCGGCCGGACGCCGAAGCAGGCACCCGGGCTGTACTTCACCGGGTTCACCAACCCGCTGAGCGGCATGCTCCGCGAAATCGCCCTGGACGCCCGGAAGATCGCCAAGCGGCTCGCGGCGACCAGCTGACCCGTCCCGCACACCCGGCCCCGTCCCGCACCTCCCCGGCGGGGCGGCGGACACGGCTACCCGGCCGGCGGCGGACGCGGTTTCGAGATGCCGTGTCGGCGGTATCGCGCTTAACTGGGTGAGTGGCTTGATCGACAACAGGATCACGCGGCGCCCGGCAGGTGAGTACGGCCCTGTCCCCGCCCGGCCGCACCAGGGGAGCCGACGCGGCTGCCCCTCGTTCCGGAGACGAAACCGGACCCCACTCCCGTCAGGAAGAGGATTTGACATGCAGTCTCCCCGCTTCCGCACCACCGCTCTGGCCGTCGCGGCCGCAGTGGCCCTTCCGGTGACCCTGGGCACCCTCGCGCCCACGGCGTTCGCCGACACGGCATCGCCGAGCCCGTCCACCAGCGCGAGCGCCAGCGCCAGTTCGAGTGCCTCCATGGCTCCGGACGACTCGAAGCCGTTCGGCCCGGGGTGCTCGGCCCTGCCGAAGAGCGGTCGGGGCAGCGTCAGCGAGATGGCCAAGGAGCCGGTCGCGACAGCCCTCGCGCACAACCCCGAGCTGTCGACGCTGAACAAGGCGGTGATGAAGGCCGGACTGAGCGACACGCTCGACAAGGCGAAGGACAGCACCCTCTTCGCCCCCACCGACAAGGCGTTCGACAAGCTGGGCAAGGCCCAGGTCGACAAGCTCCTCAAGGACACGGCACGCCTCAAGAAGATCATCTCGTACCACTGGGTGAAGGAGGACGTGAAACCGAGCCAGCTCCACGACGGCAGCTTCAAGACCGACGAGGGCGGTTCCCTGACCACCTCCGGCTCCGGCACCTCGTTCAAGGTCAACGACAAGGCGAAGATCGACTGCGGCAACCTCAAGACGTCGAACGCCAAGGTCTACACCGTCGACGAAGTCCTCATGCCGTCGAGCTGACCGCGTGCCGCGCACCCGCGTCGCTGGTGCCGTGACCGTACCGCTGGTGCCGTGACCGACGACGTCCGCCGGTCACGCCACCGGTGGCACCGGCACGACCGGTCTGCGCCGGATCACCAGCGCCATCAGCGCGGCGGTGGCGCACAGCGCGCCGGACGCGTACCAGACCAGGTCGTACGAACCGAACGCGTCCCGGGCCAGACCGCCGAGCAGGGCCACCACCGCCGCACCCACCTGGTGCGAGGCGAGCACCCAGCCGAAGACGATCGCGGTGTCCGCCCCGAAGTGCGCCCGGCACAGCGCCAGGGTGGGCGGGACCGTGGCGACCCAGTCCAGGCCGTAGAAGACGATGAAGAAGATCATCGGCGGTTCCACGGTCGGGGCCAGCAGCAGCGGCAGGAAGAGCAGCGATATGCCGCGCAGCGCGTAGTAGACGGCGAGCAGCCGGCGGGAATCGAAGCGGTCGGTGAGCCAGCCGGAGAAGATCGTGCCGACGATGTCGAAGACACCGACCACCGCGAGCAGTGAGGCGGCGGCGGTTATCGGCATGCCGTGATCGTGGGCGGACGGCACGAAGTGCGTACGGATCAGTCCGTTGGTCGTGGCACCGCAGATCGCGAAGGAGCCCGCGAGCAGCCAGAACGGTCCCGTGCGGGCGGCGTCGCGGAGCACCCGGAAGGTGCGGGACACAGCTCCCCGGGTGGGCGCGGGCTTCGGCACGTACGTACCGCCGTACGGGGCGATGCCCACATCGGCCGGGTGGTCGCGCATCAGCAGCCAGACGAACGGTACGACGGCGAGCGCCGCGAGAGCGACGGTGACCGACGCCGGTCGCCAGCCGTGCTGATCCACGATCCAGGCGCAGAGCGGCAGGAAGACGAGTTGGCCGGAGGCACCCGCCGCGGTGAGGATGCCGGTCACCAGGCCCCGGCGGGCGACGAACCAGCGGTCGGTGATCGTCGCGGAGAACGCCACCGCCATGGACCCGGTGCCGAGGCCGACGAGTAGCCCCCAGTAGATCATCAGCTGCCAGGCGGCCGTCATCCACACACTGGCCAGGGCGCCCGCCGCGATGGCGCTCAGCGCGCCGACCACGACCCTCCGGATGCCGAACCGGTCCATCAGCGCGGCGGAGAAGGGGGCGGTGAGGCCGTAGAGCGCCATGTCGATGGAGATGGCGAGGCCGATCTCGCCGCGCGACCAGCCGAATTCCGTGTGGAGCGGATCGATCAGCAGACCGGGAAGCGAGCCGAAGGCAGCGGCGCCGACGATCGTCAGGAAGCCGACGGCGGCGACGATCCAGGCCCGGTGGACGCGGAAACGGGGGCGCGGGCCAACCGGAGGGGCGGAGGCCGCGTGCGGAACGGCCGGAGGGGCGGCGGCCCCGCGCCGGCCGTCCGAAGGAGCCGGGGCCGCACACGGTCCGGCCGCATCGGCGCGGGGTCCGGCCGGGGTCGCGCGTGTACCGGCCGAAGCGGCGGCGGCCGCGTGCGGAGCGGCAGTCCCGTGCGGGCCCGCCTGGGGAACGGTGGTCTCAGCTGCCGCGGAGGTCGGTGGGTGGTCCGGGCCGGTGACGACCGGTCGGTCGTCGTCCTGCTCGGCGGTGCTGTTGGTTGACTTGATCACGTCACTCAGCATCCGGCGGCGGCCGGTCCACCACGAGTGGCCGGAGGGACATGCTTCGAAAGTTTCGGGCCACCCGGGTGCACGCGGCGCACGGGACGCGCTCACGGCTCCCGGGCCACCACCCGCGCGCACGCCGTGTGCGCGCACCAGGCGAGAGCCGCGCCCGCCCCGTACCAGGCGAGGTCCGGGGCATTGAACGTCGAGCCGAGAACCAACCGGGCCGCCACGCTCCGCTCGGCCAACCACGCCGGTAGGTCGGTCAGTTGCAGCAGCTCGACCGCCCAGCTGAAGATCAGCGCGACCCCGGCCGCCGTGACCGGCCGCACCCGGGGCACGATCAGCACCACCAAGATGTGGATCAGCACGGTGTAGAGCGCGTCCCCGGCGTACTTGGCGAGGTCACCGCCCGCCACCGCGCGGACACCGAGACCGGCCGCCACGGTCAGGACCGCCGCCCCGGCCGCCGCCGCGCGCACCCGCACAGCTCCCGTACCCCGTGCCACCGCTCCCCCGGCATCACTTCCCCGCCTCCCACCGCGCCCGTCCCCTCCGCGCCGTCCCGACCCGCTCCTGTCGCCCCGCCCCCTCACGCGCCGTCCCGCCCCACTCCGGCCGCCCTCCCCCTCACGCCGCCCGTTCCACTCCGGCCGCCCCGCGCCCTCACGCCACCCGACCCACTCCGGCCACCCGACCCACTCCGGCCGCCCCGCCTCCTCACACCACCCGTTCCAACCGCCGGATCGGGCGGGCCACCAGCAGTACCGTCACCGCCAGCACATTGATCACCGCACCGGCCAGCAGCACCTCCGACGTGCCCACCGCCTCGGCGACCGGTCCCGCCAGCGCCCGGCCGGCCGCCAGCATCAGCAGGGAACCGGCCACGTCGTAGGCGTGCAGCCGGTTCAGGGCCTCCGGCGGGACATGCGTCTGGACCGTCGTGGACCACATCACCAGCCAGAACGCGAACACCGCGCCCGCCACGAACTGCCCCGCGCCCAGCGCGAGCACCGGCAGCCCCAGTCCGAGCACCACCAGGTTCACCCCGACCCCGGACAGGGCCATCGCCCCGGCCGCCAGCGGGCGGCGTGGCCGCAGACGCAGCGCGAGCAGGCCGCCGACCACACTGCCCGCTCCGTTGACCGCCATCATCGCGCCGTACGTCCCCGACCCGTGGGTCTCGGTGACCTGGACGGCGGTGAGCGGGAGCATCGGGCCGAGGACCGTGAACCCGTACACCGTCCAGATCGCGATCACCCCCCACAGCCAGCTCCTGGCCTTGAACTCGCGCCACCCGCCGACCAGTTCGGCGACCATCGTGCCCCGCACGGCGGTGTCGGCCGGGGCGGGCGCGAGCCGCAGCAGAAAGAGGCAGACGCCGGACACGGCGAAGGTCGACGCGTTGGCCGCGTACACCGCACCGGCGCTCGCCAGACCGACGAGCACCCCCGCGAACGCGGGACCCGCCATCGTCATCAGCGCCTCGGAGACCCGCAGCACGGCGTTGGCCCGCTGGACGTCACCCGCCACCCGGGGCACGGTCGAGGCGACCCCCGGCTGGAAGAGCGCGGCGCCGACACCGGCCACCGAGCTGAGCGCGTACACGGACCAGAGCGGCGGATCGCCGGCCGCGAAGGTCACCGCGAGCAGCGAGGCCCCGACCAGCCGCAGCACGTCCGCGATGATCATCATGCGGCGGGGGGTGAACCGGTCCGCGAGTACGCCGCCGAACAGCACGAAGAAGGCGAGCGGCCCCATCCACGCGGCCAGCGCGTAGCCCACGGAGGAGGCCGGGCGCCCGGCGCCCAGCAGGCCCGCGGTGAGTGCCACGGGAATCATGCCGTCGCCGAAGAGCGCGGCGGTACGGGCGATGAAGAAGAGCCGGAAGTTACGGTTCCAGAGCTCGCCGCCGAACCGCCCCGGCTCCGGCGGCAGGAGGGCCGCGCCAGTTCGCTCGACCGCGACACGGCCGGGCGGCACGTTCCGGCCCGGACCGCCGGGCGCCGCGTTCCCATCGGGACCGCCGGGCACGACCACCGGCCCGGCACCGATCGTCACACCGTGTCCCGCGGTCGATACCGCGCTCGATACCGCGCGGGGTTCCCCATCGGGGGCCGGCCCGGGAATGCCGTCGCTCTGTCTCGGTTTATCCCTCACACCGGTGACATGTATCAGCTTAAGGTCTATACCAGCTAGTACCGGAGGGAGTCCGCCATGCCGCATCGAATCGTCGTCCTGGCCCTCGACGGGTTGCTCCTGTTCGAACTGGGCATCCCTCAGAGGATATTCGGCAGATCGTTCGGTGTGGAGTCGCACGACGAGGGTCGAAAACTGTACGAAGTCGTGACCTGTTCCATTCGTCCGCCGGGCCCGGTCCGCACCGACTCGGACTTCACGATCGTGGTGGAGAACGGCCCGGAGGCCCTGGCCACCGCGGACTCGGTGATCATCCCGGCCTCGAACGAACTCGGGCCGGTGCGGACGCACGGCGTGCTCACCGACGAACTGGCCGCGGCGTTCGCGTACATCAGGCCGGGCACCCGCATGGTGTCCATCTGCACGGGCAGCTATGTGCTCGCCGCCGCCGGGCGTCTCGACGGCCGCCCCGCCACCACCCACTGGGCGTTCGCCGACCACTTCCAGGAGCTGTTCCCGAAGGTGAGGGTCGATCCGGACGTCCTGTTCATCGACGACGGTGACGTGCTGACGTCGGCGGGGGTGGCCGCCGGGATCGATCTCTGTCTGCACATCGTGCGCCGCGACCACGGCACCGCCGTGGCCAACGACGTCGCACGCCACACCGTCGTACCGCCGCACCGCGAGGGCGGGCAGGCGCAGTACATCCGGCGCCCCGTCCCGCAACCGCGGTCCGCCACCACGACCACCGCACGGGCCTGGGCGCTGGACCGGCTCGACCGGCCGATACAGCTGCGGGACATGGCGCAGCAGGAGTCGATGAGCATCCGGACGTTCACCCGCAAGTTCCGCGAGGAGGTGGGGATCAGCCCCGGTCAGTGGCTGGTCCTGCAACGGGTGGAGCGGGCGCGGCAACTGCTGGAGTCGACGGACCTCTCCATCGACCGGGTGGCGAGGGACGCGGGCTTCGGTACGCCGACGTCACTGCGCCAGCACATCCAGGCGTCGCTGGGCGTGCCGCCGACGGTGTACCGCCGCACGTTCCGCGCGACGGCGGACCGACAGGCGGGTTGAGGGTCGGGGACGGGCGGGGGCGGAGCGGGCGGAAGCGGCATCGCCAGCGCCCGGCCGGCCCCTGTCGGCCCCCTACCGGTCCGTGGGCCTTCCCGGTCCGCGGCCTCTCCCGGCCCCGGACCATCCGATCGCGACCCGGCCCCGGACATCCGAACGTGACCCGGTCGCGACCCGATCGCCACCCGGCCGCCGCCCGCTCGCCGTCAGACGCTGTGGGTGACGGCGCGCGTCGGCCCGTACGCGACCGGCGGCCCGGCCACCTCGAACGCTCCGCCACCGCCGTGCGCGCCACGGACGTCCGTCCGCTTCCGCGCTTCCGGCGCCTCCCGGTCGACCTCGCACCAGATGCGTTTGCCGACGCCCTCCGGCTGCCAGCCCCAGCGGTCGGCGAGGCCGTCGACCAGCTCCAGGCCCCGCCCATTGGTGTCGTCGCCCTCGGCATGCCGCTGACGTGGCGGGCGGCAGCTGACGTCGGCCACCTCGACCCGTACGGTCTCGGCCGCTCCCGGCGTCCCCGGACAGCCGAACAGCATCCGCAGCACGGCCGGGCAGCCGGTGTGGACGACCGCGTTCGTCACGAGTTCCGAGATCAGCAGGATCAGCGTCTCGGCCAGCGGCTCGTCGTCCCCTATTCCGGAACCGACCAGCCTCGACCGCGCCCATCTACGAGCCCGCCCGACCTCTGCGGGATCGGCCCCGATCTCAAGTTGCACCTGAAGCACCTGCACCGCTCACACCATCCGAACCGGCGGACACATCGCCTCGCGTCTCCTCAGGGTCACGGAACGTGATTCCCTTACGCGACAGCATGGTTGACGTACAGTCACCGCAACAAGCGCTTCGGGCATATTCCAGCGCGAAGGAGTACGCCGGGTGCATACTGTGCGACGCGCGTCGCGGAGAGTCGAACAGGGACGCACCACCGTCACGGAAATCGATCTCCGTACCGGTCCGGCGCTTCTCCCCAAGGCGCGAGCGGGACAGCGTTCCCGGATCGGAGTCGCCGCAGGGGCCACATCCGGATCGCTCGGTTCCAGAACCACTCGCATCCCACGGAGAGTACCCGAAACGGACACCGACTCCGGCCCGTGACGAATCACGCAGAGGACACAACCCGGTCTCGATGCCCACCGACTGCGCTGCGTAACTCCACAGCGTGAGGCTCAGGGCTCTTCTACGTCACCGGGGCGCCGAAATCGACCGCGCGTCCGGAGTCCGGGGTCGGACAGCTCAGGTGGTCCGGTCCCGATCAGGGGCCGCGTCGATGCCGTACTCGTAACCGATGACGAGGCGGTACGGGAGGCACCACTCGCCGTACTCCATGACACCTTCGTCGTCCCAGAGCCGATGCGCCCCGGCCAGGATCGGGGACCCCGGCCGAATCCCGAGGAACGAGGCCTCACGCGCGTCGGCGTCCCTGCCGTGCACGTCGTCGCGCCCGGCCGTGACACGGCGCCCGGTGGCGTCCTGAATGCGCGGGAGCAGACCGGTTCCCTTGCCCGGCGCGGTGGAGAGCAAGTCCGGCACCAGGGCGGCGAATTGGGCCGGGTACCAGGTCACGGCCAGCATCAGGCGCTGCGCGCCCTTGCCGGTGTGCCACTGCCGACGCACCACCTGGTCACCCGGGTCCAGGTCGAAGATGTCGGCGACGTAGACGGGCGGCACGACCAGGTCCGCGTCGGTCACGAGCATCGTTTCACCGTCACCGAGAACCGAACCGCTCCGCAGAACGCGGCTGATCCGGTCGTACGCGCTGGGAGCGACCGACGGCGCGTCGGCCACGAAGGTCCCTCTCCGGGACGTCGTGATGTACCCCTCCACCTGAAGGTGATCAAGGCTGCGCCCGAGAGTGGCGACGGCCACCCCTTCCTGCTTGGCCAGCTCTCGGACCGGCGGCAGCTTCATCCCTTCCGCGAACACCCCGTCGAGAATGCGCCGCCGAATGCGCTCGGCCACTTGCATGTAGGGCGGTTGGGTCTCTGACACGGCTTCCTCTCTGTCCTAGGTCAACACGACTGTACTAGGTCACACCTTGTGCGGATACCCCCGAGAATGCCTGGCACTCTGTCCTAGGTCACGCTACGTTCTGGCCTAGCACAGAGCGTGCAACGGCTCCGAGAGGAACGCACAGTGACAGCGCTTGAAGCTTCGGCATCCCCCTATCCGATCCCCGGCCCACCCCCACAGGCGGTCTTCGCCGGCCATCCGGAATCCGTGGCGCACGCCCGCCGCTACGCTCGCGAAGTCGTGGCCTGGCAGGCGCCCGGAATCCGCCCCGACCGCGTCGACGACGTCGAGCTGGTCGTGTCCGAACTGGTCACGAACAGCGTCAGATACGGCACCGAACCCGGTGACTCGCTGTGTGTCGCCATCGAGGCCGAGCCCGATCGCGTACGGGTCGAGGTCCAGGACCCCGTCCGCCGCCGACCGCGTCTTCGCCCGGAGAGCGATGTCCGTGACCGCGGCAGGGGGCTGCTCATCGTGGAACGCCTTGCCCGCTGGGGAACCGACGATCGCCCGATGGGAAAAGTGGTGTGGGCAGAACTGACGTGGTGACGGGTACCCGTTGTCACACCGGGACCCCACGGAGGTCCCGTGCCGTGCGGCACACTCAGGCCCGACGCCCCACGACCGCGCCGTAGGCGCCCGCGCGGGCTGACGCACTCCGTCGCCGCCGACGTGATGACCGGTGCGCGGAGCCGACATCGACGCCGGGCCGGGCCGGGTGGGCCCGCGGCTCCTTCGCGGGCCCGGGAGGGCGGGAGGGTCGGGTCCGGAACAGGTTCGGGCCCAGGAGACGTCCGGGCCCGGCGGAGAGCCGGGCCCTGTCGGGTCAGGTCACGCGTCCGGCTCGACCACCGTGAAGTAGACCGCGAGCGCCGCGACCACCTCGTCCTCGGTGATCCGGCCGTCCTGGTCGGCGTCGAGTGTCCGGGCGGCGACCCCCGCCATCTCGGGGCTCGCGCCCAGCACCCGCAGCGCCCGCTCCACCGCGGGCACCGACGCCCCGCCCGCGTCGTCCTTGTCGGCGACGGCCAGTGCCGCGCGCAGGAAGGGGCGGGCGATCTCCGCGAAGCGCTCGGGGCTGTCCCGTAGCCGCTTCACGGCGCCGCCCACGAACTCCTCACGGGTGACGCGCTGGTCCCCGTCGACATCGGCGATCCCCGCCATGCCCTGCCAGAACGCCTCCGCCCCGCTGTAGAGGGCCTGGCCCCTGTCGCAACGGGCCGTCGTACCGAATTCCGCGAGCAGACGGGCCGCGGCCGAACTGAAATCCGCACGATCGATACAGCCGTTGCCGTCCTGGTCGAAGGCGGCGAAGCGGAAGGCGATCTTGCGCTCGTACTCTGCGCTGTCCATGCGGGGAGCGTACGACGCCGACAGCTTCCTGTGTCACCGATGAGCCCCCGCTCATTGTTACGAACTGGGCCTCAATCGGTCGTCCGGCTCCCGGTGGTGGCGCCGGCGCTCGGGCACGACGGCCGGTTCCACGCGACAGGGGCGGCGGGCGGCCGTCGGCGGACGCGCTCCACGGACACGGACGGGTACGGACGGGGTGTCGACGGGTACGGTACGGGCGTCCACGGCCCGTCCCCGGCCCTCGCCGCCGGATCGATCACCTCAGGCCGAGAGCGGCTGCGCCCGCTCGTCCATGGCCGCCGTCGTGTCCGGGTAGACGTCGAACAGCCGGCGCACCCCGAGGGCGTTCAGCACGCGATTGACGTGGGAGCCGTCGGCCGCGCCCCGGTCCGGGAGGATCAGCCGCAGCCGTCCGCCGCAGGAGCGCATCAGACGGCGGGCCGCGATCAGCTCGCCGACCCCGCTGGAGTCGCAGAAGAAGACCTCGCCGAGGTCGACCACCACGTCGTGCCGGCCGCTCGCGACCACCTCGTGGACGGACTGCCGTACGGCGGGAGAGGTCGCCAGGTCCAGCTCGCCGCGGATGTGCAGCACGGTCCACGCGCCGTGCTCGGTCTCGTCCACCTTCAGCGTCACGCGACTGGACCTCTCGTCCGCGGATTCCCCGTCCCGGAAGTTTGCACTTCTCCTCGCGGCTGCCCTCACCACACCTCCATGAAACACCCCTTCCCGACCGAACCGCGAGGCCGTAAGGTCAC
This sequence comes from Streptomyces sp. AM 4-1-1, assembly GCF_029167625.1. Lineage (NCBI taxonomy): Bacteria > Bacillati > Actinomycetota > Actinomycetes > Kitasatosporales > Streptomycetaceae > Streptomyces > Streptomyces sp. AM 4-1-1. The sequence continues at coordinate 4,504,323 of NZ_CP119145.1, read as the reverse complement.
CGGCCGGTCCGGTGACGCGGGTCATGGCGCGGGGCATGGCGCGGGGCATTCACCTCGGGGCGTCCGCCTCGGGTCCGGCGGCTCGCGCGTCGGTGCCGGGGCGTGGCCGCGCCCCGGCACCGACGCGCCTCCCGTCAGCCGACGTACTTGTCGGCGGCGTAGAGCGCTCCGTCGAGGATCGCCAGACCCTCACGCGCCTCGTCGTCGGTGATGTTGCACGGCGGGACGACGTGGATGCGGTTGAAGTTGTAGACGGGCCACAGGCCGCCCTCCTTGCAGGCGGCGACCACCTCGTCCACCGGGCGCGTCAGGGCGCCTCCCGCCGCGTACGGAACGAGCATTTCGCGGGTCTCGCGGTCGCGTACCAGTTCCACCGCCCAGAAGACGCCCAGGCCGCGCACCTCACCGACCGACGGGTGGTTCTCCGCGATCTGCCGCAGGCCGGGGCCGATGACCTCCTCGCCGACGCGTGTGGCGTTCTCGTTGATCCGCTCCTCCTTCATCGCGGTGATGGTGGCGACGGCGGCGGCACAGGCCAGCGGATGCCCGGAGTACGTGAGGCCGCCGGGGTAGACCGTGTCACGGAAGGTCTCGTGGACGGCGTCGGAGAGGAGTACGCCGCCGAGCGGGACGTAGCCGGAGTTGACCCCCTTGGCGAACGTGATGAGGTCGGGGACGACGTCCCAGTGGTCGACGGCGAACCACGCGCCGGTGCGCCCGAAGCCGGACATCACCTCGTCGGCGATGTAGAGGATGCCGTGGCGGTCGCACAGCTCACGGACGCCCTGGAGGTAGCCGGGCGGCGGTACGAGGATGCCCGCCGTGCCGACGACGGTCTCCAGGACGACCGCGGCGATCGTCGAAGGGCCCTCGAAGGCGATGACCTGCTCCAGGTGGGCGAGGGCCCGCGCGCACTCCTCGGCCTCGGTGGCCGCGTGGAAGTGTGAGCGGTAGAGGTACGGGCCGAAGAAGTGCGCGACGTTTCCCGAAGCGCTGCCGGAGTGCTCGTTGGCCCAGCGGCGGGGGTCACCGGTCAGGCTGATGGCCGTCGACGTGCCGCCGTGGTACGAACGGTAGGCCGACAGCACCTTGGGACGGCCGGTGTGCATGCGGGCCATCCGCACCGCGTGCTCGTTGGCCTCCGCCCCGCCGTTGGTGAAGAAGACCCGGTCGAGCCCCTCGGGCGCCAGCTCGGCGATCAGCCGGGCCGCCTCACCGCGCTTGTCGTTGGCGAAGGTCGAGGCGATCATGCAGATCTCGTCGGCCTGGTCCTTGATCGCCGCGACGACCTTGGGGTGCGCGTGCCCGATGTTCAGGTTGATGAACTGGGACGAGAAGTCCAGGTAGCGCTTCCCTGAGTAGTCCCAGAAGTACCGCCCCGAGGCACCCGCCACGGGCACCGGGGCCAGATTGCCCTGGGCGGCCCAGGAGTGGAAGAGATGGGCCCGGTCGTCGGCGACGACCCGGGCCCCCTTCTGCGGGTCCGGCGTGGCAGGACGCGGGCCGGTCGGCTGGGGGACGGTCGGGTTCTCGGTTGTCATCAGTACCTCGATCAGGGCTGTGAACGGTAGGGGGAGCAGCCGGAACGGAAGGCGTTCTCCAGGTCCGGGAAGTAGTGGATGTCGGCGGTGGCCGCTTCGATGCGGGTGCGGGGCCGGGTGCCCTCCGGCTCCCTGAGCAGGTCGGCCTGCCGGCGGAGCACGGCGCCGGAGAACGGCAGGCCCCCGCTGTCGCCGTACCGGACGGCACCGGTGCGGTCGCGTCGGGGGATCACCTGGGAGCGGGCGTGGACACTGGCGCTGAAGGGGATGTCCAGGCGGCCGGCGCGGAACGCCGCGTCGATGCTGTCGAACAGCGCGCCGGTGGCGAGCACCGGCTCGATGATCTCGGCGACCTCCCGTTCGATCCAGTGCTGTTCCTCGGCGACGCGGTCCTCGTCGACGCGGACGAAGTCGAGCAGCTGCGAGGCGCCCAGCGCCGCGATGCGCAGACCGTTCGCGTTGGCGCCGGCGTCGGGGATGCCGTACGCCTCCTGCACGGTCTTGTTGATCACCTTGGTCGCGCCGCCGAGCCGGGCCGTCAGGCCGCCGTGGAGGATCAGCAGCCCGGCGAACTCGGGGGTGGCCGGGAAGACCCCCATGAACTCGTGGAGCACCGGGTACACCTCGACCGCCGTCCCGAGGTAGCGGCGCGAAAGCGTCCGGACGGCGCGCAGGGCCGCGATGTCCTGGTGCGGTTCGCCGCCCTGCGGATAGGAGACCGACAGACAGCGGACGCCCTCCCGGACCGCCGCGATCCCTTCCAGCATCGTCATGGCGAGGCTGACCGACGGGGGGACGAGTACGGCCGTCAGGGTGCCGAACAGCTCGCGGTCGATGATCAGTCCGGACGCGGCGAGGGCGCCGCACAGAGCGTCCACCTGTTGCCAGGCCCGCAGCGACCGGGAGAGCGGCACGTTCTTGGAGTACGGCAGGTTGTAACCGATGCCGCCGCCCTCGAAGGAGGTGATTCCGGCGGCGATCGACACCGCGAACAGGTCACGGCCGTCGGGCGAGCCGTGCCGGACCTCCAGCGGGACGTGGACGGCCTCGCCGAGTTCCCGGCCCCGCCGCCAGCCGTGCGACACCAACGGGTAGCCGTTGAGGTCGGCCGGGCTGTCGAGCATGAGCTCGCGGGCGGTGTCGAACTTCCGCAGGCGGGTGTGCGCGTCGATGGTGACGGAGAGGATGTCGGGCCCGGCGGGTTCGAGTTCACGCAGCAGCGCCAGCATCTCCTCGTGCCCGCCGACGCCGCAGCGCGGCTGGACGGCCGGGCGGCCGGCGGCGTCGGCGGCGCGCAGCACGTCGACGACGAAGGGACGCCGGGCGTCCTGGAGATACGTCAGGATGTCGGACCAGCCGGGCAGGGCGGCGGCGACCTCCGGGGCCAGTTCGAGGCCGTTCAGTTCAGCCATTCCGCGACTCGGCCGCCATCGTCGCGTGGAGCCTGTCGAGCAGCAGCACGAGTTCGCCGGCGTCGGAGAGCAGGTGGTCGACGCCCAGGTCGTACAGTCGCCGTTCGTCGGCGTCGTCCTTGTGGCTGCCGACCGAGAGGTTGCCACCGACCACCACGGGGCAGTTCAGCCGCCCGGCGGCGCGCAGCTCCGGCAGGGCCCTGAGGTCCTGGTGGGCGTGGCCGTTGAGGGTGCCGATCAGGACGGCCTCGGCCTGGGGGTGCCGGTCCAGGGCGTCGGCGAAGTCGCTCAGCGGGGTGCAGACACCGAGGTTGACCACGGTGAAGCCGTGGTCCCGCAACTGCATGGTGATCAGGTGGTTGGCGACGGCGTGCGCATCGCTCTCGGCGACGCCCAGGATGACGAGGCGTCCGCTCTGCCCTGGAATCGTGATCATCGGCTCCATTCCTCCTGGGGACGGGTGCTCACGGGGTGGGACGGTGGCTGGGTCGGATCGGGGCGGGCGCGGCGGTCAGTCGTCGAACGCCATGAACAGCTCACGGTGGTTGACCTCGGTGATCCGGTCGGGGTGGTACTCCTCCGGGTCGGCTTCCCGGAGCGAGTCGAAGACCAGGTCGATCGCCGCGACCAGCCCCCAGACCTCGTGGTAGTCGGGCCAGCCGGGACTGCCACGGCGGTGGTCCTCCTCGCGGGCGAAGATGTAGTTCGCCCAGTCCTTGTTCATCGGATGCCTGTGGTGGAAGTCGTGGACCACGGTGTCGCCGGTGAGGACCAGGTACCGGCTGGGGAAGTGGATCAGCAGCATCCGCGTCCACCAGCGCGCCCAGGCCGCGTACCGGCGCGGCCGTGGCAGTTCCGGCGAGGGGGCCGCCTCGCCGATGAAGATGGCGTTGGTGAGGCCGGCGAAGTACGCCTTGCCCCGGCGCACGGTCCGGTCCGGTGCGGGAAAGGTGTGCTTGACGCACAGCCGCAGGACGTTGCTCATCTGGAAGAGGACCGTCATCGGCAGTACCCAGGCCAGCAGTACGAAGAGCCAGAGGTGGAGCCAGGTGGCCAGCGCCGCGACCGTGACGAGGCCGGCCGCGGACGCCACGCGCCCGCCGGTGCTCGCGAAGGAGTAGTACGAGCGGAACCGGGCGGTGAGGAACCTGGCGTGGAACCAGGGGGAGAAGACCTTCCCCAGCATCCGCCGCCACATCTGGCGGCGGGACATCCCGGGGCGCAGTTCCAGGCTGATCAGGACGGCCTGGACCGTGGGATCGCGGCGCGTCATGTGATGCAGGGCGTGGTGGTCGCCGACGTGCTCCACGCTGTACCGGCCGAAGTCCTGGACCAGGAGCACGGCGGCGAGCAACCGGCCCAGGGCGGCGTCGGCGCCGCGCCGCCGCCACATGTTCTGGTGGGCGCACTGGTGGTAGACCATCATCCGCAGGTTCCGGGCGCCGTGCAGGGTCATCGCCCACCCGGGCAGCAGCAGGACCAGGAGCCAGCCCGCCGCCCACAGCGCGGTCCCGCTGAGGGCCACCCCGCAGGCGATCGACATGACGGCGTTCACCAGATGGCGGGTCGGTGTGAAGTGGACCGCCCGCTGACCGGCGTACGGGCGGCCGGTCAGCAGGGTGAGCGGCACGGCGAAGGGGCGCGGCAGCACCCGCATGGATTCGCGCACGCGGTCCGGCGCGCCGGAGCCATGGCCGGTCCCGTCGCCGGGCACGCGGCCGGGGCGCGTACGCGGGTCGTTCACCTCGGGCATCGCCGCTCTCTCTCCGCTGGTCTTCGAGCTGGACTGGGGACTCGGGGACGTCTCTCCGTGGGACCGGTGCCGCTCAGGAGCCGGCCGGGCCGGCTCCCCGGGCCGGGGTCCGCAGTGCGGCGGCCTCCATCTCGGTGGCGATGGCCAGCACCTCCTCGCACACGGCGTCGAGTTGGCCGGTCGTGGTCTCCGGGTTCAGCAGCATCAGCTTGAGGAAGACCCTGCTGCCGCCCGACCCGTCGGCGATGTGCGTACGCGCGATGAGCGCGCGCCCCTCCTCCATGACCCGGCGGCGCAGGGCGCCGTTGAAGGCGTCGGTGTCCAGGCCGCCATCGGGGAGGTAGCGGAACAGCACGGCGGTGAGCGGCGGTTCGGTGCCGAGTTCCAGGCGCGGCTGGGCGTCGATCCAGGCCGCGGCGTGCCGGGCGAGGTCGTGGCAGGTGTCCACCATGGCGCCCATGGCCTTGCTGCCGAGGGTCCGCATGGTGACCGCGATCTTGAGGGCGTCCGCCCGCCGGGTGGTCTGGAGGGAGGTGTTCTGGAGTCCGATGAACCCGGCGCAGGTGTCGTCGTCGGCACTGAGGCAGGTGGTGGGCTGGAGGCCGAACGAGAGCATGGTCTCGGCGCGGCGGACCAGCAGGACGGCCGAGGAGGCCGGGGCCCAGCCGAACTTGTGCAGGTCGACGGTGACCGAGTCGGCCTCGGCCAGCCCGTCGAGCATGCCGCGCAGCCGGGGGGAGAACAGCGCGCCGGCCCCGTAGGCCGCGTCGGCGTGCAGCCAGACGCCGTGGCGCCGGGCGATCTCGGCGAGCCGGGGAAGGGGGTCGACGATGCCGAGGTCGGTGGAGCCCGCGACCGCCACGAGGGCGACGGCGACCTGGTCGGCGGGCAGCTCCGTGAGAACGCGGTCGGCCTCCTCGGGGATCATCCGGCCGTCCTTGTCCACCGGGACGGTGATGATGTGCTCCTCGCCCAGGCCCAGCAGGCGCACCGCGCGTTCGACGGAGAAGTGCACACCCGCCGGGCACAGCACGACCGGCTGGACGTCGAGCCGGCGCAGCCCCCCGGCGAAGGGGTAGTCGCCGGTCTTCTCCGCCAGGGTGGTGTCCCGGGCCATGGTCATCGCCATGAGGTTGGAGACGCTGCCGCCCGGGGTGAGCGCGCCGCCCGCCTCCGAGGCGTCGTAGCCGACCAGTTCGGCCAGTTGGGCGATGACCCAGCGGTCCAGCTCCAGGGCGAAGGGTCCGCTCTCCCAGGCGTGCAGGGACTGGTTGAGGATGGCGGTGACCAGCTCGGCGGTGACGGCCACGTCGGCGGGCGGTGGCTGCATCCGGGCCAGCGCCGCCGGGTGGGTGATGTCCACCGACCACTGGGCGTAGGGCCGGATCAGCTCCGCCAGCACGGCGGCCGGGTCGCCGCCCTCCTCCGGCAGGAGCGGGCCCGCCAGCGCTCGGCCGGCGGCGGCGCGGGCGCCTTCCGGGCCGCCGGGCGCCACCGGTCCCAGACGCGCGGCGGAGACCTCCTGGAGGATGTCCAGGGCGGTGTTCACCAGGGTCCGTACGCTCTCCAGTCCTGCGGCGGTCCCGGCGGGCTGGTACAGCGGACCAGGCACGTTCGTGGTCACGAGTGATCTCCTACGCGATAGGGCGGACGACGGCATGGGCGGTGGGCAGGGGGAGCGCCGGAAGGGGTGCTCCTAGTCGGTGGCCCCGGTGTCGGACGGAGGCCCGGAGGCCGTGGTGGTGGGCTCCGGCGGTGGTCCCGCTGGGAAGTCCTTCAGCGCCGGGACGGGTGAGAACACCACCCACAGCAGGGCGAAGAGGAATCCGAACGCCGTGATGTACAGGGCGGGGCGCAGCCCCACGGCGTCGCCGAGGTACCCGCCGATCAGCGCGCCCAGCGGCAGCGGCCCCCAGGCGATGAACCGGCAGCCGGCGTTGACCCGGCCGAGCAGATGGTCCGGTGTGATCACCTGGCGCAGGCTCACCACATGGATGGTCGACATGGTCGAGCCGATGCCGCAGCAGGCGAAGGCGGTGACGTACATGGTGTACGACAGCGGGCCGGCGCCGGGCGCCAGCGGCACCAGCACGGGCGCGGCGCAGCAGAGCACCAGTTCGGCGATGACCGCCCGGCCCAGTCCCAGCCGGTCCTTGAGCCGGCTCGCGCAGACCGCGCCCACCAGTGAGCCGACCGCTCCGATCCCGAGGACGAGGCCGATGGTGGCCGGCCCCATGCCGAGTTCCCGCGCGGCGTAGAGCACGAACAGCGTCTGCAGCGACATCCAGCACAGGTTGTACGTCCCGGCCTCCAGGGCGATCGCCCGGATGGGCGCGTTGCGGAACACCATCCGCAGGCCCTCCGCGATTCCGCGCGCGGTGGAGACGCGCTGTACGGGCACGGCCGGGGCGGGCTCGGGGCGGCGGATCGCCAGCAGACCGGCGACGGACACCACGTAGCCGAACGCGTTGGCCAGCAGCGCGACCGGGGCGGTGAGCCAGCCGACCAGCAGACCGGCCAGTCCGGGGCCGCCGATCTGGGCCAGCGAACTGGTGGCCTGGAGCTTGCTGTTGCCCTCCACCAACTGCTCGCGTCTGATCAGCGAGGGGAGATAGGACTGGTAGGAGACGTCGAAGAGCACGGTGAGCACGCCGATGAGCAGCGCCACGACGTACAGGTATCCGATGCTCAGCACGTCCAGCGCCGCGCACAGCGGCACACTGCCCACCAGCAGGGCACGTCCGACGTTGCTCCAGATCATCAACGGCAGACGGCGGCGCCGGTCGACCCAGACCCCGATGAAGAGCGTGGCGCCGAGGAAGGGTGCGAAGCTCGCCGCGTTCAGCAGTCCCAGCTGGGACGACGACGCCTCGAACTGGTAGACGGCGGCGAGCGGCAGCGCCAGTTGAGTGATCTGGGCGCCCATCTGCGAGACGGACTCGCCGGTCCACAGCTTGAGGAACTCCCGGTCGCGCCACAGCCCGCCGAACCGTCCGGACCTCACGCCGGTCCCGTCCGTCGACTCCGTCACTCCTGGACCCCGGCGACCGCCTCGGCGCCCGCGGCGTCGTCCTCGATGTGGTAACAGCAGCCGATCTGGGCGCCGTTGGACATGCTGACGATGCCGACCCGGGGGTCGGGGGTACCGCGCACCAGCATGCCGGCGTACGCGCCGCCGACCATGAGCACGCCGTAGGCGACCACCATCCGCTCGAATCCACGGCCGTCCTCGGCGACGAACCGTTCGGCGACCGGCAGCACGCGTTCCTGGACCACGTACGGGCCGTCCACCGCGCCGCGCACGTGCCTCTCCCACTCCTCCTGGTCCACCGACCAGCCGGGGACGACACCGACACCGCCGTACAGCAGGGTGGGCTTCAGCGCGAGCCGGTCCTTGTGGGCCAGTACATACGGCAGCAGATCGACGTCCGCGTCGTCACGCCGCACGGACTCGTCCCGCAGGAAGCGGGTCCACGGCAGGATGCGGTCGATCAGTCCGTGCTCGGCGGCGGTGAAGGCGTCGCGGTTGCGCTCGTCGCTGAGCATCGCGAGGCTGCCCTTGTTGCCGTACAGCTCGCAGTCGAGTCCGGCGAACAGGAAGGTGTGCCCCTGTCCGACGGCGTCCAGGAGCGGGTCGACCAGGTCGTGGCTGCGCTGCTCGTCGGCCATTTCGCCGGGCAGGAAGATCCGGTAGACCACGTCCACCTTGCGGCCGTGGATGTACGGCACGCCGTCGCGGTAGTCGAACTCCGCGAGGCTGCACACGACGGTGTCGAACCCGTGCCGCAGCCAGTCGGGCACCACGAAGTCCAGCCAGGGCTTGGTGTGGTCGTAGCCGTCGGGCCACTCGGTCAGGGCCAGCACCGGACGGGCCGGGAGTTCGAAGCCCGCGTCGGCCGCCTCGGCGCGCAGGACGTCGGCGATCCGTCCGACGGGGTCCGGGTGGACCAGACCCTCGGAGTCGGTGAAGTCGCGGAACGCCTTGTTGCGGCCGGCCGGCCGGGAGAACTCCCCCATCTGCCAACCACCCAGCGAGCTGCCGGTGTTGAGTTCCATCAGCTTGAACCCGCCCGGCTCGCGGTACATGTCGGCCCGGGACATCGCGGGCATCCGCAGGCCCGCGCCGCGCGTCACCAGGTCGATCTGCGTGGGCGTCATGCCCACGGCTTCGGCGAACGCCCGGCGGTCACCGCCGAAGAGCCGGTCGGGGATGGTCGTCAGCAGCTCGAACAGTCCGTTGAGGTCGGCCTCCAGGCCGAGCCGGTCCGCGGTCGCCAGGAACACCGGCCGGTTCAGGGCCTTTCCGCCCCCCGCTCCGTAGCTGTTCCAGTCGTTGCGCAGCTCGGGAACGACCATGTTCTCCAGGCCGTTCTCCAGCGCCAGGTAGCGGCGGGTGACCGGGTTCTCCAGCAGCGCTCCCAGTCCGTCCAGCGCGGAGCCGCGGAGCACCGGGACCACCTCCGCCTCGGCGCGGTCCAGGGCCGCGGTGCATCCGGCCGCGTCGTCGCCCACGACGATCACCGCGGCGGTACGCGGGGTGAGGGCCTGCGGCGGCAGCAGCAGTTCGTCACCGGGTCCGGCCAGGGTGATGATCTCCGCCACCCCCGGCACCTCGGCCGCTCCGCCCAGCTCCAGCCGCTCCAGGACGCCGTCGTGCGCGGGGTAGAGGAAGCGGACCTCCGCCCAGCGGTCGTGGGCCGCGGCGAGGTCGGGCCGCGCCCCGGACGCCAGCGCGGCACCGGCCGACGGCAGGTCGATCCCGGTGGCCAGTGCGCCCAGGTGCGGGATGAGGTCACCGCCGAGACGGCCGTTGAGCTCGATCAGCCGGCAGCCGGAGGGGGTCAGCCGGATCTCGGTGTGGGTGAGGCCCAGCTCGACGCCGAGCGCCCGGTGTGCCGCCTTGACCAGGTCCTCCACCTCGGCGGCCCACGGCTCGTGGCGCCACGGGCCGACCAGGTGGCCGACCTCCTCGAAGGCGGGATGGAAGCCGAGGCGTTTGCGGGCGACGAAGACCGGTTCGGCCTCGCCGTCGACCACACAGCTGTCGACGCTGATCTCGGGGCCCTGGAGGTACTCCTCGACCAGTACGCCGGCCTCGGTACGGATTCCCGGGAACGTCGTGCGGACGACCGCGGCGTAGGCGTCCCGCAGTTCGGCGGCGTCGCGTGCCACGGTGACGCCCATGCTGCCCGCCAGTGAGCGCGGCTTGAGCACCACGGGGTAGCCGATCGCGGCGGCCGCGGCGGACGCCTCCTCGACGGAGTGCGCCAGGCGGTGCCGCACGCCCGGCAGTCCGGCCCGGTCCAGCAGCCCTCGGGCGGCGTACTTGTCGCGGCAGGCGGTGGCGGCCGACGCGGACAGATGCCGCAGGCCGAGCTGTTCGGCCACCTCGGAGGTGGCGATCAGGGACAGCTCGTCCCAGGTGAACAGTCCGGTTCCGGCGGGTGTCACGGTGAGGAGGTCCTCGACCGCGCCGCGCAGGGCGTGGGCGTCGGTGGTGTCGGCCGTCCGGTAGGCGGAGACGTACGACTTCTCCCAGGTGACCTCCTGCGAGGTCACCAGAGCGATGTCGTACCGCCGGGCCAGGGAGGCCATCGCGTACTCGCGGTACGCCTTCAACCGGCTGCCCACCACTATGAGATGGCTCCTGGGCTCACTCATCGGACGCTCACATTTCCTTCGCTGGTTGTGGTGCTGGGACCGGCAGGGACTCGCAACGGACGGTGAAGGCCCCGGCGGTCTTCTCGATCGCCGCCTCCACCTCGCGGCTGGAGGAGCCGCGGAACCGGAAGCGGGCGGCGACGTGCTCGTAGCCACCGGTCCGCGGGATCACGGTGCCCGGCTCGGGCACCACCCGCGCGTACGGGCCGGACTCCGGGCCGGTGAGGTCCGGCACCCGGGTCACCTCGACCACCCGGCAGGGCGCCGGAACGGGCATGGGCAGCAACAGCCATCCGGCCGTGCCTCCGGGAGCGGAGCCGGTGGCGGGCACGGCCGGCGGGCGGTCCATCTGGATGTCCGCGGCGGCGGCCATCAGGTCCAGGCCGTGGACCTCCCGCCAGACGAAGGGGATCTCGCCGCCTCCCACCCGGGCCCCGGCCTCCAGGAATGTGAGCCGTGGGGCGCCGTCCTCACCGGAGCCCACGAACACCTCCAGATGAAAGACCCAGGGCCGCCCCTCCCCCAGGGCCTCGCCGACGGCCGCGGTGAAGTCCGCGAGCGGGGGCAGCAGTTCGGGTTCGTCGACCTCGACCGAGCCGAGGAAGGCCCCTTCGGTGAAGTCGTGGCAACTGTTGACGTAACGCGACGCGCGCCACGGCCCCAGTGCGGACCCGGTCCACAGCCCGTCGACGTGGAAGACGGGATCGGCGACGAAGGACTGCGCGATGCGGGACTCGGAGGATGCCCCGTCGAACAGCGCGGACGCGTCCAGGTCGGCCGGGCCGCGCAGTACCGCCACACCACGGCTCGCGGTGCCGCGGCGCGGCTTGACCACCACCGGCCAGCCGTTGCTCCGGGCGAACTCCCGTACGGACTCCCGGCTCACCGCGTCGCCGTAGCGGGGGACCGCGATCCCCGCCCGGTCCACCAGGGTGACCATCGTGAGCTTGTCCCGGAACCGCTCCAGCTCCTGGGCGGACTGGCCGGGCAGGGCGAACCCGGCCCGCAGCGCCGCGGCCGTGTCGAGGTCGCCCTCGTTGAGGGCCACCAGGCGCCGTACCGGACCGAGCCGTTCGGCCAGTGCGGCCACCGCGGCCGTGGTCTCGGCCAGCGAGTCGGTGGCGGAGACCTCGGCGACTGCGGCCGCGGCGGCCGGGACGGAGGCCAGGCCGAGCCGGGTCGTCACGTAACTGACCCGGTAGGCGTCGTGGTCCAGGTAGTCGGCGTAGTGGGCGTGCCGGTCGCGCCAGCGGTGCAGGACGACGATGTGCCCGTGCGGTCGTGTCATCGCGCCGGCTCCGCGCTCTCCGCCGTCAGCCGGGCGTTGGCCACCATGATCTGTCCCAGGGCGATACCGCCGTCGTTGGTGGGCACCTGCTGCTGGCAGTAGGCGTCGAACCCCGCGCGGCCCAGCTCCACCATGCAGTTGACCAGCAGGAACTCGTTGAGGAAGACGCCTCCGGAGAGCACCACCTGACCGGTCGCCCGACCGCCCGTGTCCGTCCGTACCGCCCGGCAGCGTTCGACGACCATGTCGACCACTCCCGAGTGGAAGCGCCGGCTGACGGTGGCGGTGTCCGCACCGGCCGCGAGGTCGGCGGCGATGGCCCGCACCACGGGGCGTGGATCGATCTCCGTCGCGCCGGCGGAGGTGCCGCCGCCGAACCGGTAGCGCTCCGCCGGACCGGACATCGTCAGGTCCCGCGCGAGCAGCCCCTCCAGCTCGATCGGCCCCTGTGCCTCGTACTCGGCGTGCGTGGTGACGTCGAGCAGAGCCGCGACGGCGTCGAACAGCCGCCCCATGCTGGACGACGGCGGGGCGTTGACCCCGCGCCGAGCCATGGTCGCGAAGACGTGACGTTGCTGGTCGTCGAGGGTTTCCAGCACCGGGAAGGCGGCACCGGCGGCATCGGTGTCGCCGAAGGCGTCCAGGGCCAGTGCGAAGCCGGTCCTGATCGGCTCCCGCACCGCGCGGTCGCCCCCGAGCAGTGGAACGGTGCGCAGATGGGCGACACGGCGGACCTCGCGGTACGTGCCGAGCAGGAACTCGCCGCCCCAGGTCGTGCCGTCCTCGCCGTAGCCGGCTCCGTCGAAGATCACACCGAGGGTGGTCCCGGTGAGCCGGTTCTCGGCCATGCAGGAGGCCATGTGCGCGTGGTGGTGCTGCACCTGGACCACCTCTCCGAACGATCCGCCCCGCTCCTGGAGCGCCAGCCGGGTGGCGCGGAACTGCGGGTGGAGGTCCACCGCCGCGTGCCGGGGCGTCAGCTCGTGGAGGTGGGCGAGATGCCGGGCGGTCTGCTGGTGCGACTCCCAGGTCTCGTCGTTCTTCAGGTCGCCGATGTGCTGGCTGAGGTGGACGCGCGTGCCGCTCGACAGCGCCACGGTGGTCTTCAGCTCGGCGCCGTAGGCCACCAGCGGCACCAGTTCGACGCCGACCTCCACCGGGTACGGGGCGTAACCACGCGCCCTGCGCAGAAAGCTGACCAGCGGCCGGTCGAGCCCGGCGTGCACCGAGTGCCGCACCAGCGAGTCGTCGACCCTGGTCTCGATGTCCCGGTCGTTGTAGAGCACCAGGTCGGCGATCCGGAAGAGGTGTTCCAGCGCCTCCTCGTTGCGGTAGGCGATCGGGTAACCGGAGATGTTCCCGCTGGTCATCACGAGCGCGCCGAGCCCGGCGCTGTCCACCAGCAGGTGGTGCTGCGGGGCCGAGGGGAGCATGACCCCGAGATTGGGGTTGCGGGGGGCGATGGCCTCGGGCAGGGCGCCCGGCCGTTTGCGCACCAGGACGATCGGGCGGGACGACGAGCTGAGCAGACCGGCTTCGGCCGGACTGAACTCGGCGAACCCGGCGACGGTGTCCAGGTCGCGCGCCATCACCGCGAACGGCTTGGAGTCGCGCCGCTTCCCCGCCCGCAGCCGGTCGATCGCCCCGGCGTCGCGCGCGTCGACGGCCAGGTGGAAGCCGCCGACGCTCTTGACGGCGACGATGCCCCCTCCGACGAGCGCCCGTACGGCGGCGGACAGGGCGTCCTCACCGCGCCGTACGTCACCTGCGGCGTCGGCGAGCAGCAGCTCGGGGCCGCAGTCCCCGCACGCGTTGGGCTGGGCGTGGTAGCGCCGGTCCAGCGGGTCCGCGTACTCCCCGGCGCACGGTGGGCACATGGTGAAGGCCGACATCGTGGTCTGCGCCCGGTCGTACGGCAGCGCCCGCACGATGGAGTAACGCGGACCGCAGTTCGTGCAGTTGATGAACGGATAGCGGTACCGGCGGTCCGTACGGTCGCGCATCTCGGCGAGGCAGTCCGCGCAGACGTGACCGTCGGCGGGGACGATGGTGCTCTTGCTTCCGCTGCGCACGCTCTCCCGGATGACGAAGTTCTCCGGGAGCCTCGCGGGCAGTGGCAGTTCCTCGACACGCACCGAGGTGACGCGGGCCTGCGGGGGTGCCTGCTCGCTCAGCCGCCCGGCGAACTCGTCGAGCACACCGGCCGGTCCGGTGACCTCGATCAGCACGCCTTCCGGATCGTTGAGGACCCATCCGGTCAACTGGAGTGCGTGGGCCGCCTTGTAGACGAACGGCCGGTAGCCGACGCCCTGGACCACGCCGGTGACCCGGATGCTCCGGCGCTTCGTGAGTGGTGTCTCTTCCATGATCCGGGCGGGGTCAGCAGAGCCGGGGCAGCTCGGCGCCCTGAAGCTCCTCGACCACGGTGACGCGACCGTCCGCGTCCCGCAGGAGCACCTGGGCGTCGGCCTGTTCGGTGACCTCGCCGATGGTCACCGCGCCCGAGCCGTAACGGTGGGAGCGCAGCGTGTCCAGCACCGACTGCTCGGCCGACGGGTCGACGAACAGGCAGACGCAGCCCTCGTTGGCGGAGTGGATCGGGTTGATCCCGAGCATGTCCATCGCCATGACGGTCTCGAACTGGATCGGCAGGGCGGCCTGGTCGATGCTGATGGTGCGTCCGACGGCCTCGGAGTATTCCTGCAGCACGGCCGCCAGTCCGCCCCGGGTGACGTCGCGCACCGAGTGCACGTCGTCCTCGCCGACACCGGCGAACAGCTCGTCCAGCATGCCGTTGACCGGCGCGCAGTCGCTGAGTACGCGCTGCTCGAAGCCCAGTCCCTCGCGGATCGACAGCAGGTGGACCGTGTGGTTGCCGATGGGGCCGCTGAGGATGACCCGGTCGCCGGGCCGGACGTTCCGCATGCGCAGCGGCGACCGCTCGAACACGCCGACCCCGGCGGTGTTGAGGTAGATCTGGTCCGCCTCGCCCTTGCGCACCACCTTGGTGTCCCCGCACACGATCTGGACGCCCGCCTCGCGAGCCGTCTCCCTGATGGAGGTGAGGACCTGCACCAGCCGCGAGACCGGCAGCCCGGTCTCCAGGATCATGCCGAGCGTGAGGTACAACGGCCTGGAGCCGACCACGGCGAGGTCGTTGACCGTGCCGCAGACCGCGATCTTCCCGATGTCCCCGTTGCCGAAGAACGGCGGGTCGACGACGAACGAGTCGGTGGTCATGGCCATCTGACCGCCCGGGAAGGGCAGCATGGCGCTGTCCTCCATCTCGCCGATGTAGACGTCGCCGAGGGTTTCCACGATGAGAGAGACCAGCTCATGGCTGAGCTGGGTCCCGCTTCCGTGGTCGAGAACGATTTCGCCGAGGTCGGCTGCCGGGGTGGTCATCCGTGGTCCCTTCAGGGCATGCGGTTCGTGGGGGTGCGAGCTGCGGAACGAAGGGACTACGGAAGGATCTTGACGACCTTGCGGGGCAGCTCGCCCCGGGTGTCGAGGGTGTCCAGGATCTCGGCCGAGTCGGCGACCGTGGCGCAGTACCCGCGCAGCCATTCCAGGGACCGGTCGCGCGCCTCGGGGTCACCGGAGACCACGCAGTCGGACGGAACCCAGATGTTGTAGCCGCGGAAGAAGGCGTCCGCGGCGGTGGTCTGGACGCATATCTGGGTCTGCAGGCCGGTCACCAGCACCGTGTCGACGCCCGCCTTCTGGAGGAGGTCGTGCAGCTCGGTCTCGTAGAAGCCGCTGTCCTTGTTCTTCTCCACGACCACGTCCGTCGGGGCGGTGAAGTCGTGCAGGATGGCCGCGCCGGCGCTGCCGCGCTGAAGGGGAAGGGTGCCGTCGAGGTCGCGCTCCACGTTCGGGTCGTCCGGCAGGTTCACCAACTGCAGGTGATAGACGCCGTGTCCGCGCTGACGCATCGCGTCCAGGAACTTCACGAAGACCGGTTGGGCATCCGCCATCGCCGCGGTGCGCTCAGGGGTCTTGTGGACGACGTCGGCCTGCAGGTCGTTCGTGAGTACGGCGATCTTGCCCATGGTGATTCCTCGGGTCCTCGGAGCTCGGTGGTGTCAGCAGTACGTGGTGGCGCGAGCGGCCAGGCCGAAGTGGCCGGGCAGGGCGGTGCGTTGCGTCGGGTCGGTGCGTTGGTTCTGGTGGTGACGGACCCAGGAGCAGGGGGCACCACGGACACTGCTGAAAAGGGAAAACCGCTAAGGAG
Source organism: Streptomyces sp. AM 4-1-1 (assembly GCF_029167625.1). Lineage (NCBI taxonomy): Bacteria > Bacillati > Actinomycetota > Actinomycetes > Kitasatosporales > Streptomycetaceae > Streptomyces > Streptomyces sp. AM 4-1-1. The sequence continues at coordinate 4,488,434 of NZ_CP119145.1, read as the reverse complement.
CTTGCCGTGGAGTTCGATGTGCGACTTGATGCGGAGTATCGGAAATCCCTCACGGCGCGCCGACTTTCGCACACGTGATCAGAACGCGTCAAGACCTTCACACTCTGCAGATGATGTGCACGACTTTCACACGTAGGTCATCACGAACAGCGGCCGGACCCGCGCTTCTGACGGGACGTCAACAGCACGCCGACCTGGTGCGAAGAATGCGGCATTCGGCCCGGCCCGATCGCAACTTCGCCTCAGACATGTGCGGTTGATCTGCCCGGAAGCGGGCAGGGCACGAGGAACGGCCTACCGGGGCCGTTCCACCGCTGCTCCGCCCCCTGGCCGGCGCGAGAGCCCCGCGGATCAGCACCCCCGCCGACTTCCCCCGGCGCCCCGGAGGGCCCCGGCCCCGTTCCGGAAGCCTCGGCGCCCTTCACACAGAAGTGATCACGTCGGACCCGGTCCCGCCGGACGCGGGACACCGTCCGGTGCGCGCTCCCCTACCATCCCGGGGCTCCGTAGGGACGTACTTGGTGCAAAGGTGCGTGCGGTGTCACAACCGCCGACTACATTCGGGGGGACGAGGGGCTCGGATCTGAGGCAGGGGGGCTTATGCCGATGGACTCACCACCTCGCTGGGACCGCAGGATGCAGCAACGGCTGGCCCGTGGCGAAGCGGCGGCGCTCGGCGAGCTGTACGACCGGTTCGCCTCGCTCGTCCACAGCCAGGCCCACCTGGTCCTCGACGACGAGGCCGCCGCGGACCTGGTGACCCGCGAGGTCTTCGGTCACGTCTGGGAGAACCCGGAGACGTACGACCCGAAGCAGGGCTCGATGCGCGCCTGGGTGGCCCGGCTCACCCACCGCCAGGCCGTCCAGCGGCTGCGCATGGCCGAGGCCGCCGCGCACCGGCAGGTCGGCGGCGAAGCGGACCCGCGGGAGCTGGACGCGCTGGAGGAGAAGGTGCGCAGAGCGACCGCGTCGGCGCGCGCCGACTACATCGTCACCTCGATGCCGTCACCGCTGCGGGCCGCCCTGGAGCTTGCGTACTTCCAGCGCCGGGACTACCGGCAGACCGCCGCCGACCTCGGCATCACCGAGGACGAGGCCCGGCGGCGGCTGCGGCTGGGCCTCCAGCTGCTGTCCACCGCGAACAGCCGCCCGCTGGAGGGTTCGTCGCCGCCCGGATACGGGCGCTCCCTGTGACGGACCACGACGACCCGAGGCCGGACGACCCGCGGTCCGACGACCCGCGGTCCGACGATCGCGAGGACGGCGGCGGCCCGGAGGACGGCGGGCGGGACGGCAGGCTCCACCACGAGTGGTGGCGGGGTCTGCGGATACCCGCTCCACGGACCCCGGCGGACGACCTCGAACCACCCGCGTTCACACCCCGCACCCCTCCCACACCGCCCGCACCCGCACCTCCGACACCGGAACCGAATCCTCCCGTGGCACCACTGGCACCGCCCGTCCCGGCCCTCTCCCATCGTGTACTCAAGTCGCTGCTCGGCGCCTGGGCGCTGGCCGCCTGTTCCGCCGAGGAGACCGAGGCCGTCGAGGAACACCTCACCGAGTGCGCCCCCTGCGCCGACGAGGCCCTGCGGTTGCGGGACGCGGTCGGGCTGCTGCACATCGACCGCAGCCTGGACCTGGACCCGATGCTGCGCAACCGGGTGCTCGAAGGCTGCCTCAGCCGTCGGCCGGCCGGAATCCCGGTGCCCGACTGGGCCGCGCCGTACGACGCCGAGACCGCCAGGCTCGACTCCCTGCTGCGGGACATCGGCGACGGCGAGTGGCACGCCCCGGTCCGGCTGAGGTGGTTCGACGGCCGGGAGGAGGCGACCCGCCGGACGACGGTCGCCGGAGTCATCGGCCATCTGATGACCGTCGACGGACTGATCAGCGCCGCCCTCGGCCTCGACGACCCGCTCATCTCTCTGGCCGGGCCCGCCCGCCCCGGTCACGGCGCCCGGGAGATACCGCTGAGCCCGACCACCCGAACCGAGACGTACTGGTCGGCCGTGCGCCGTCCACCGACCCGCACCGTCCGCGAGCCCTGGCGCGACCAGAGCCACGCGCTCATCCGCACGGTCTCCTTCGCCGCCCGGAACGTCGACGGTCTCTCCGTCCCGTACGGGGACTTCGCCCTCCCGCTCCAGGACGCGTTGCTGGAGCGGGCCTTCGAGTGCTGGGTGCACGCCGGTGACATCGCGGACGCGGTGGCGTATCCGTACGAGGCCCCGTCCGCCGCCCATCTCCACCGGCTGATCGACCTGGCGGCGCGCATGCTCCCCGGCGCCCTCGCCGAGCGCCGCCGGGTCGGGCTCGCGGGCCCCGCCCGTCCACCGGGCACCGCCGACGCGCCGGGCCGCTCGATCCATCTGGAGATCGAGGGCTCGGGCGGCGGCGACTGGTACATCCCCCTGGACTCGCCCACCGCGTCCGCCGGACCCGGCTCACCCGACCACGCGGTCGCCCAGGTCGCGCTCGACGGGGTGGAGTTCTGCCAACTGGTCGCGGGACATGTGTCACCCGTGGAAGCGGCGGCGGGCCAGGAAGGCGACCGCGAGGCGATCAGCGACGTGCTGTTCGCCGCGGCCTCCCTCAGCCGTCTCTGAGGGCCGTCCCTCTCCCGGTACCGGCCCACTCGCCCGCACGCCCGCACGCCCGCGAACCGCCGGGCGGCGGGCGGCCGGACACCGGGGCGCGTCAGGCACCAGGGCGCGTCGGGCACCAGGGCGCGTCAGGGAGTCACGGCGTCAGAGCCTCACGGCGTCACGGCGTCACGGCGTCAGAGCCTCAGGGCGTCAGACCCTCAGGCGAAGATCACCGTGCGGCGGCCGTTGAGCAGGATGCGCCGCTCCGCGTGCCACTTCACCGCACGCGCCAGCGCCTGGCACTCCACGTCGCGCCCGATGGCGACCAGCTGGTCCGGCGTGACGTCATGGCCGACCCGCTCGACCTCCTGCTCGATGATCGGGCCCTCGTCGAGGTCCGCCGTCACATAGTGCGCGGTCGCGCCGATCAGCTTCACCCCGCGCTCGTGCGCCTGGTGGTACGGCTTCGCGCCCTTGAAGCTCGGCAGGAACGAGTGGTGGATGTTGATGATCCGGCCGCTCAGCTGCTTGCACAGGTCGTCCGAGAGCACCTGCATGTAGCGGGCCAGGACGACGAGTTCGACGTCCTCGTCGCGCACCAGGTCCAGCAGCCGTCCCTCCGCCTCCGCCTTGGTGTCCCTGGTCACCGGAAGGTGGCGGAACGGGATGTCGTACGAGGCGGCCAGCTCGGCGAAGTCCGTGTGGTTGGAGACCACCGCCGCGATCTCGACCGGCAGCGCCCCGATCCGGGACCGGAACAGCAGGTCGTTGAGGCAGTGCCCGTACTTGCTGACCATCAGCACGATCCGCATCCGGTCCGCGACCCGGTGGATCTGCCAGTCCATCCGGAACGAGTCGCCGATCGCGGCGAAGCTGGCCCGCAGCTTCTCCACCGTGACCGGGGCGTCCGCCGAGAAGTGGACGCGCATGAAGAACAGGCCGGTGTCGTGGTCCCCGAACTGCTGGCTGTCCTCGATGTTGCAGCCGGTCATGAACAAGTAGCTCGACACGGCGTGCACGATGCCCTGTTTGTCCGGGCACGAGAGGATGAGGACGTACTGCTCGGCGGCGGCGGAGTCGGCGGTGCGAGCGGGGATGGCGGAGTCGGCAGGCTGCGGCGCGGTCATCCTCGTAGAGTGCCACACCGCCCGGCGGTCAGCCGGTTCTGGTCATGATGCGGAGCACGTCCAGCGAGCGCGGTGGGACGTCCGGGTCCTCGCCGTCGTTCGTGGCGAGCAGCACATGCGCCTCGCGGGCCGCCCGTACGGCCTCCGGCCAGCCGTGATGCTCCAGATACGCCGATACGGGAGCGTCCGCGCCCACCTGGTGCATGATGCGCAGCACCCGCAGCACGGCGACGTCCACGAGGGCGGACTCGCCGGAGTCGCGGAAGATCGTCCCGACGTACCTCTCGGCCGACCAGTTGTCCAGCCAGGTGTCCTCGACCAGGCGGTACACGGCGTCGGTGACATCGCCGTACCCCTCCCGGCCGGACAGCCAGCACTCCTGGTGGAAGACGGGGTCGGAGAGCATGTGCAGCGCCGAGCGCACGTTGCTGCGCCAGCGCCACCACGGAACATCGTTGAGCGACATGGAACCCATGGTGGATGAGCGACGCCCTCGACGGGAAGAGTTCTCCGAACCTTGCTGCACGGTTGTCGATCGTACGTTCTCCGCCGGCCGGGGCGCACGGCCCCCGGTTCCGCCCGGCGGGAGGGGAAAAGCGGGCCGGGTGCGGGGCCGCCCCCGTAATTCACCACGGCGTCATCGATTGTTGCCCCGCTCACACTCCCACGTTACTCCGGACGCGGAAACGTGCGGGCCCATGACCGGACGGCGACACCCCTCTTCCCCCCGCCCCCGCCACCGGCGCCTCCTGTGCGCGGCGGCGGCCGGGGTCTCGCTGCTCACCGGCTGCGGGGTGCTCCCTGGTGACCCGGGGGATTCCAGGGAGCCCCTCACCGTGATGACCTGGGCACCCGAGGGCACGGCGGGACCGGCCACGGTGAACATGGCGGGCATGCCCGCCATGGCCGACGCCTACGCCCGCTGGATCAACCGGCGCGGGGGCATCGACGGGCACGAGTTGCGCGTCATCACCTGCGACGAGGGCGACACCTCGCTGGGCGCGGCGAACTGCGCCCGGCAGGCGGTCGACCACCGGGTGGTGGCGGTCGTCGGCTCGTACAGCGGACACGGCCGGGCGTTCATGGCCCCGCTGGAGGCCGCCGGAATCCCGTACATCGGCGGTTACGGCGCCTCCGGCGAGGAGTTCACCAGCTATCTGTCGTACCCGGTCAACGGCGGCCAGTCCGCGCTGCTCGCGGGCAACGGCAAGCAGCTCGCCCGCGTCTGCGAGCGGGTCTCGCTGGTGCGCCCGGACACGGTGGGCGGCGACGGCCTGGCCGCCCTCCTCAACACCGGCCTCGCGGAGGCCCACCGGCCCGCGTCCGCCGACATCAAGGCCCCGGAGGACGCCACGTCCTACGAGGAACCGGCCGCGACGGCGCTCAGGAGGGCGCCCGGCGGGTGTGTGACGGCGGTGCTCGGGGAGCGCACGGAGACGTTCTTCGACTCGTTCCGGCGGCTCGGCCCCGAGCGCGCGGGGGTACGGATCTCCTCGGTGCTCGGCAGCGTCGGCCAGCCGCTCATCGACCGTACGGGCGGGCGCGACAGCCCCTTCGAGGGGGCGTACCTCACCGGCTGGTACCCGGAGTCGGGCGATCCGCGCTGGGACGCGATGCGGCAGGTGATCCAGGGGTACGCGTTCGGTGACGACCGGATCGACCCGGACGACACCGGGGTGCAGACGACGTGGATCGCGTACACCGCGCTGAAGGCGGTCGTGGAGGCGCTGGACGAGCCCCGGATCACCGCGGGCCGGGTGGCGACGGCCCTCAACCGGGGCACGGAGGTGGACACCGGGGGCCTGACCCCGGTACTGCGGTGGGGCTTCGGTGATCTGCTCGGCTCGTCCGCGTACCCCCGCATCGTGAACCGGCACGTCACGTTCCAGATCGTCCGGGACGGGCGGCTGGTCGCCCAGCGCAAGGGGTTCGTGGACGTCACCGAGACCCTGTCCGACGCCCGGCTGTCCGACGCCCGGCCGGCGGGGTGAGGGGCGGGGGTACGGGGTCCCGGGGGCCCGGACGGCAGGCGTCGCGCCCCCTCCACGCCCCGACGCACCCGTTCCCCCGCGCACCCCGCCGGCGTCCGGGCCGGACCCGGTCAGAGCTGGGTGGGGGCCCGGCGGGTGAGGCCGTACTTGTCGGCGATGGTGTTCCACAGTCCGGACGCCCGCTGCTTGGCCGTGCTGGCCTCGCCGCTGGCGCGGTTCGCCTCGGCCGTCTCGGACGTCTGCCGCGCCTTGCCGTGCTTGCACACCTTGCCGTTGTTCTTGGCCTGTCCCGCCCAGGCCGCGTAGTGGTCGTCGGCCGACGCCGACGCCTCCCACGCCTTGGTCAGCGAGGACGCCAAGGCGCCGTGCTCGGGCAACTGGTCGATGGTCAGGTCCCCCAGCCGGGTCACCAGTTCGCGGCGCTGCTCGGCCGCGCCCTGGAGATCGGTGGTGGCCCGGTCCAGGTCCTGGCAGCCCTTGATCTTCTCCACCGCGCCGATCACCGCCGCCCGGCTGCTGTTGCTGTCGGCGAGCAGCTTGTCGAGCGCCTGCGCCTGCGACTCGGCCGGGTCAGCGGCCTTCTCGGCGGGCTTCGACGCGGGTGAACTCGCGGACGCCACCGGCTGCTTGTTGTCCGAGGTGTCTTCGCCGCCGCTCAACAGGGCGCCCGCGCCGAGCCCGACGACGGAACAGCCGACGACGACGGCGATGATCAGCGGGATGTGCCTCGGCTTCTTGCGCTGCGCGGCCCGGCCCTGCGGCGGCTCCGCGTCGGGGGCGGCGGCCTGCTGGTACGCCTGCCGGGGCTGCTGCGGCGGCTTCGGCCGTTGCCCGACCGGGTCGAACCGGGGCAACTGCTGGGTGCCGCCGGACGGTTCGTCGCTGCGGAACAGGCTGTCGAACTCGGCGGGCGGCGGACGGTCGCCGGGCGTCCCGGGCCTGATGCCGTACGGGGCGCCGCCGGGTACCGGGGGGATGTACTGGGTGGCGTCCGCGTCGGAGGGTCCGCCCGGCTGCGCCGACCCCTGCGGGAGGAACTGGGTGGCCTCAGCGGGGCTCTCGGGCGGTACGCCGCCGGGCACGGGCGCGATGAACTGGGTCGCGTCGGCGTCCTGGCCGCCGGGCTGCCCGGCCTCGGGCGGCAGCGGCTGGGCGTACGGCTGAGGCCCGGCCTGACCCCCGTACGGCTGAGGAGGGGCCTGGTTCCCGTACGGCTGCCGCCCCGGCGGCACGGCCGACCCGCCCCCGTACGACTGCTGTGCTCCGTGCGGTGGCTGTGCTCCGTGCGGCTGGCCCTGCGCGGGCGGCAGCGGCTGGGCATGCCCCGGTCCGGGCCGCTGGAACTGGTCCTGCCGCGGCTGCCGCTGTGCGTACGGGGGCTGCTGCGCGTACTGCTGCCGGTCGCCCTGCTCGGGTCCGGGCTCCTGCGGCCAGGACTGCTGCTGCCCCCACGGCTGACCGCCCGCGGGCCCGGTCCGGTCTGCGGTTCCTCCAGCCGCCCAGGGGTCGCCACCCTCTGCGGGCAGCACGAGACCTTCGTGCGCGGGCCGTACAGCAGGGTGCTGCTGTTCGTCGCCCTGACCGCTCTGCGTCACCGGGACTCCTACATGTGAACCTACGGAATCGTCACCTCACGCTATCGGGTGGTCGCGGCGCTGTGCCACGCGCGTGGCGTCGCCCGCCGCCTCCAGGCGGGCACGAGGCGCGCGCCGGGGCCGCACGGTCGGGTGAAGCCGCTGGTGGCGGGCGCCGCGGGCCCGGCTCACCACATCCGGAATCCGGGAATCGGATCGGACGGAGTGCGCTCGGAAGATCCGCGAGGCGACCCCGCGGGCGGGTCTCAGGCCGCCTGCAACTCCATCCTGGCGCCGAACTCGCGGACCGCGGGCTCGTCGCCGTACGGCACGAGGCGCTGCTGAAGGTCCTCCAGATACTCCGCGCCCCGGCTGGAGCGGACCGTGGCCAGGAGTTCCATCGCCTCGGTGCCCGTGTGGCAGGCCTGTTCCACCTCGCGCCGCTGGACCTGGGCCGTGGCGAGCAGGACCAGTCCGATCCCGCGGCGGCGGGCCCGGGACTCCGGGAGGCCCGCCAGGGCCTCGGAGGCACGCCGGGCCGCCTCCTCCGCCTGTCCGAGGTCGCGGTGGCAGTGGGCCAGCTCGTCGGCGAGGTAGGCGTGGTCGAAGTGGGCGATCCAGTCCGGGTCGTCGCCCTTCTCCGGGTCCGCGTGCTCCAGGGCGGTCAGCGCCCGGCCCGCGGCGAGCCGGCAGGTCTGGGCGTCGCCGAGCAGGGCGTGACCGCGGGCCTCGGCCGCGTGGAACATCGCCTCCGCCCGTGGTGTCACCCGGCCGCGCGCCCCCTCCAGGGCGGCGCGGGCCAGCTGGGCGATCTCCCTCGGGTTGCCGAGCTGGGCCGCGAGATGGCTCATCGAAGCGGCCAGCACATAGCCGCCGTACGCCCGGTCGCCCGCCGCCTGGGCCAGTCGCAGGGCCTGGATGTAGTAGCGCTGGGCGAGCCCCGGCTGGCCGGTGTCGATCGCCATGTAACCGGCCAGCTCGGTCAGGCGCGCCACCGCCGCGAACAGCTCCCGGCCGACCGTCTCCCGGTACGCGCCGGACAGCAGCCCGGAGACCACGCTGTTGAGGTAGTGCACCAGGACCGGCCGGACGTGTCCGCTGCCGTACCGGTGGTCGAGGTCGACCAGGGCGGCCGTCATCGCCCGTACCGCCTCGACGTCCGACCGCCCGACCCGCGCCCCGGCCGTCCGCGCGACCTGCGGGTCCGCGCCCGTGATCAGCCAGTCGCGGCTGGGTTCGACCAGCGCCGACGAGGCGACCGACGAGCCGGACAGGAAGTCGCGACGGCCGACGTCGCTGCGCCACAGCTCACAGACCTGCTCGATCGCGCCGAGTACGGTCGGCGCGAACTGGAGACCGACGCCGGCCGCCAGGTTCTTGCCGTTGGCCATGCCGATCTCGTCGATCGTGACCGTGCGGCCCAGCTTCCGGCCCAGTGCCTCGGCGATGATGCCCGGCGCCCGGCCGCGTGGCTGCTGCCCGCGCAGCCAGCGGGCCACGGACGTCTTGTCGTAGCGGAGATCGAGCCCGCGCTCCGCTCCGACCATGTTGACGCGGCGGGCGAGACCCGCGTTGGAACATCCGGCTTCCTGGATGAGCGCCTGGAGCCGTTCGTTCGGCTGGCGGGCGACGAGAGGCCTTGTTGCCATGTTTCCCCCTGGGCCGCAGTGATCGATGGAGGGGATCACTGCCCGGCTGTTGGACAAGGAATGCGTACATTCAGCACGTTCGTCGTGCCCGTTCCCCCGGAAGTGGGTACCCAGCCACCATCGCTCCACCTCACGCGCGCCCCCGGCCATGCACCCGTGCGCCCCGCGTGCTGGACCGGTGCGCCCTCCTGACACCCCGGGCGCGACCGTAACCCCCCGTGACCCCGGGAGTTGAGCTGTTCGTGGAAAAGCTGATCACAGTCACGCAGGCCGGCCCGGTCCCCCGGCACACCGTTCCCCAGCAGCGGGGCGAATTCCAGCTGGCCGCCGCCGTGCGGTACACGGAGGAGCGGCACTGGGACGTCTGCGCGGGCACCTGGCTGGAGACCGTGGGCGGTACGGAACACTGCTCGTGCGGCGATCTCGGCTGCGCCTCGCCGGGCGCGCATCCCGCCGGGGCCGACTGGGCGGGGCTGGCCACCGGCAGCGCCGCGGCGGTCCGCCGGATGTGGACCGAACACCCCGGCGCCTGTGTGCTGTTGCCGACCGGCCGCGCCTTCGACGTGCTGGACGTGCCGGAGTCGGCGGGGTTCCTCGCGCTGGCCAGGATGGAGCGGCTGGGGCTGCCGCTCGGCCCGGTCACCCGCACGCCGGACCGCCGGATGTGCTTCTTCGTGCTGCCGGGCGCGGCCGACAAGGCGGCCGGTCTGGCACGGGAATTGGGCTGGTCGGCCGATGCGATCGGGCTGGTCGGGCGGGGTACGGGCCACTACGTCGTGGCCCCGCCGACCCGGGTCGGCGGCCGGGGCGCGGTGCAGTGGGCCCGCCGCCCCTCCCAGGCGAACCGGTGGCTGCCGGACGCCGTGGAGCTGATCAGCCCGCTCGCGTACGCCTGCGGAAGGGACGCCGCCGACGCGCGCACCAGGCTTTCGTAGGCTGGCCCCGATACGGGGACTTCGAAAGGCTGTGCACCATGTCGGACCGGACAGAGGCATACGGAGCGGACAGGGCGGGCGGCGAACGCGGCGCCGACGCGGCGGGCGGGGCGCGGGTGGCGCCGCCCGCCGTCCGCGTGGAGGGGCTGTGGAAGCGGTTCGGTGAGCAGACCGCCGTCGCGGGCATCGACCTGGAACTGCCCGCGGGCAGGTTCGTCGGGCTGGTGGGGCCGAACGGCGCCGGGAAGACCACCACCCTGTCGATGGTGACCGGGCTGCTGCGGCCGGACATGGGGAGGATCGAGGTCGCCGGGCACGACGTGTGGCGGGACCCGGTCGAGGTGAAGTCGCGGATCGGGGTGCTGCCGGAGGGGCTGCGGCTCTTCGAACGGCTCTCGGGGCGCGAACTCCTCGCGTACAACGGACGGTTGCGTGGGCTGCCGGGTGAGGAGGTCGACAAGCGGGCCACCCAGCTCCTCGACGTACTGGATCTGGCGGGCTCCCAGCACAAGCTGGTCGTGGACTACTCGACCGGCATGCGGAAGAAGATCGGGCTCGCCGCCGCGCTGCTGCACAACCCGGAAGTGCTGTTCCTGGACGAGCCGTTCGAGGGTGTGGACCCGGTGTCCGCGCAGACCATCCGAGGCGTCCTGGAGCGCTACACCCGCTCGGGCGCGACGGTGATCTTCTCCAGCCATGTGATGGAACTGGTCGAGTCGCTGTGCGACTGGGTGGCCGTCATGGCGGCCGGCCGCATCCGGGCCCAGGGCACGCTGGCGCAGGTGCGCGGCGAGGCGCCCTCGTTGCAGCAGGCGTTCCTCGAACTCGTCGGCGCGGGCGGCCGGGACACCGGGGACTCGCTCGACTGGCTGGGCGGCGACCGATGAGCGTCACCGATCTCCCCGCGGGCGCTCCCGCCACCGCGCCCGGCGCGCGCCCGGCCGGGGCGCAGGGGCTGACCCCCGTCTTCGTACGGCTGAAGCTGGCGCTGCTGCGCAACGGGCTGCGGCAGTCGTCCGGGCGCCGGGCCGCGTACGTCACCAGTGTCGTCGTCACCCTGCTGTTCACCGCGCTCCAGCTGACCGGTCTCGTGCTGCTGCGCGGCCACGCCCACGCGGACGCGCTGGTGGTGCTGCTCGTGGCGGTGCTGGCGCTCGGCTGGGCCGTGATGCCGCTGTTCTTCCCTAGCGGTGACGAGACCCTGGACCCGACCCGGCTGGTGATGCTGCCGCTGCGGCCCCGGTCGCTGATCGTGGCGCTGCTGACGGCGTCGCTGGTCGGCCTCGGTCCGCTGTTCACGCTCTCCCTCGCGGTCGGCTCGGCGATCGCACTGGCGCACGGCGCGGCGGGTGCGGTGTTCGCGGTGGTGGCCGTACCGCTGGCGCTGCTGGTCTGCGTGGCGCTCGCGCGGGCCGTCGCGGCGGGCAACATCCGGCTGCTGACCTCGCGCAAGGGCCGCGATCTGGCGGTTCTGAGCGGTCTGGTGATCGCGGTGGGCATCCAGTTCGTCAACTACGGGGCGCAGCGGCTCGGCGCGGCGGGCGGGCTGGCCTCCCTCGACCCGGCAGCGGCCGTGCTGCGGTGGGTGCCGCCGGCCTCGGCGTTCGGGGCGGTGGACTCCGCGTCGAAGGGGGCGTACGGGCAGGCCGTGGCGCAGTCGCTGCTGGCCGTGGCGGCGCTGGTGTGCGCGGTGTGGCTGTGGCAGCGCAGCCTGGAGAAGCTGATGACGGCCCCGGACGGCTCGACGCTCGCCGCCGCGTCGCAGCCGGAGCGCGCGAGGTCCGGCAGGAGCGGTGGCGGGCTCTGGAAGCTGCTGCCGGAGGGGCGTACGGGCACGGTGATGCAGCGCAGTCTGCGGTACGCGGTCCGCGACCCGAAGACCAAGGCGGCCTGGGTGACGTCCCTCGCGGTCGGTCTGATCGTGCCGGTGATCAACGCGGTGCAGGAGCATGGCTCGGTCTACTTCGCGTGCTTCGCCGCCGGGATGCTCGGCACCCAGATGTACAACCAGTTCGGGCAGGACACGTCCGCCTTCTGGATGGTGTCGCTGACGATCTCGTCGGCCCGGGACGCCTATCTCGAACTCCGGGCGCGCGCCCTGGCATTGCTGGTGGTCACCGTGCCCTACTCGGTCCTGGTGACCGTGGTGACGGCGGCGGTCGTCGGGAACTGGAAGGCGCTGCCCGAGGTGATGGGCCTGTCGCTCGCGCTGCTCGGCGCGATGCTCGGGCTGGGTGCGGTGGCCTCGGCCCGTTTCGCGTACTCGATCCCGCAGGACGGCGCGCACAAGAGCGTGGCGCCCGGACAGGCCGGGATCGCCTCGATCAGCATCTTCGGCGGGATGCTCTTCGCGGCGGTGCTGTCCGCGCCGCTGATCGCGCTGACGATCTGGCTGCATCTGAGCGGTGGGCACGGCTGGCTGTGGCTGATCCTGCCGGTGGGGGCGGGCTACGGAACGCTGATCGGCTGGGCGGGGCTGCGGCTGGCCGCCCCGCGCACGGCGGACCGGCTGCCGGAGATCCTGGCCGCGGTCAGCAAGGGCTGACCGGTCGGCGGACCAGGGGCACGGGGCTTCCTTCGGGGGTACGGGGTCAGGGGGCTGCGGGGCTCCAGGGGCACGGGGGTCGTGGGGCGCGGGGCTTGGCGGCTTCGGGGTCGCGGGGGCGGGGGCGCGGGGCGTGGCGGCTTCGGGGTCGTGGGCTTGGCCGCTTCGGGGTCGTGGGGCTTCGGGCGCGTGCCGCTTCGGGGTCGCGGGCTTCGGACACGTGCCGCTTCGGGGTCGTGGGCTTCGGACACGTGCCGCTTCGGGGTCGCGGGCTTCGGACACGTGCCGCTTCGGGGTCGTGGGCTTCGGACACGTGCCGCTTGGGGGTCGTGGGCTTCGGACACGTGCGGGTCCGCAGCCAAGGGGTTACGGGGACAGGAGTCGCGGTGCTCCAGGGCTACGGGGTCGGGCGGGCACTGTCCGCCGGGGTCACGTCATGGGGAGACGGATTCCTCGGTCTCGGCGGGGTCCTCGGCGCCGCAGGGTCGTCCGTCCCGGCCGGGACGGCGGTCCCGGTGGGATCATCCGTCCCGGCGGAAGCCTCCGTCCCGGCAGGGACTTCGGTCCCGACGGGATCATCCGTCCCGGCAGGGACTTCGGTCCCGGCGGGGTCCTCGGTCTCGGCCGGGTCCTCGGCGAACTGCTCCAGGAAGGGTTCGACCGCCGCGCGCCAGCCGTCCGGCTGGTCGTAGTGGACGAGGTGACCCGCGTCCACCACCTCCGCGTACTGCCCGCGTGGCAGCACCCGCACCATTTCCTGGGCCTCGGCCCGTCCCAGCTCGCCGTCGAGTCCGCGCAGCACCAGCGTCGGGCAGCGCACCCCGGCCAGTTCCTCCCAGTGCGCGTCGTACACCCAGGTCGCCCGGGTCCTGAGCATCTGGCGGCGTGAGAACACGGGCCGCCAGCCGTCCGCCCGCTCGGCCATCACCTCCGCGTAGAAGTCGCCGCGCGCCGGGTTCGGCCGCTCCACCCACGGGTCGTCCTCGCCGAACCACTTCCGTACGTCGGCGAGCGTCGCGAACGGCACCGGCCAGGTCTTGAACCAGTCCTCCCACTCCCGCTGGGAGGCCGCTCCCAGCGCGGTGGCCCGCATGTCACAGATGACCACGGCCCGGACCAGGTCGGGGCGCTTCGCGGCGAGCTGCCAGGCGGTGAGCGCGCCCATCGCGTGCCCGATGAGGATCACCGGGGCGAGCCCGAGCTGTTCGATCGCCGCCTCCACGTCGGCCACGTACGCCTCACGGTCGTACGGACCCTCGGCGGGTTTCTCGCTGCGGCCGTGGCCCCGCTGGTCCAGGGCCACCGCACGGTACCGGTCGGAGAGCCGGCGGGCGGTGGCCGCCCAGTGCGAGGCCCGGCCCATCAGCCCGTGGAGCAGTAAGATCCCGGGCGCGCGCCCACCCTCCGCAGGTCCCTTGGGCGGATCGGCGAACTCCCAGGCCGCGAGGCGTACGCCCCCGGTCCCGGTCACATCGATGCGCCGCACCATCTGTCCTGGCACCCCCTTCTGGTTCTCGGTCACCACGTGAACGCGTCACGGCAGACTATCGAACAAAAATTCGAAGGCCGAGGTCTGCTCACCAACACCCCTCGTTCGAGTGACACCGCCCAAGGATTGGCGACGGTCGGCGAGGGGAGATCTTCTGCGGGAGGCGGACCGTTCGGGGACGACGGTCCGAGGGGATTGGCCTTGAGAGCTCGGGGCTCCAGGTCAGCCACGGGGAGGACGGGCCCCGGCGCCGTGCGGTGCCGGGGCCCTCTCCCGCGCTCACGGGCCTCCGGCGCAGGGGGACGTCGACGGCCGGGGGGACCAGGGCGGCGTGGCCCCGGGTAGCCACCTGCCGGCGCGTGTGCCGGTGCCTCGTGAGTCGTCGCGGCTTGTGCCGGTGCGGCGTGTGCCACTGCCGCGTGTGCCAGTACGACCGGCGCATTCCCTGCCCCCTCCCCGATCGCGCGGCCCGGCCGGCCGTCGTCCTCAGGTCATATGCAGTGCGTCAGCGACAGCCTGGCACGGCATTCGCCCGAGCGCTGCCCTTGCGGCCGGAAATCGACACGTGGTGGCCGCGGTTCAGCGGCTCTCCTTCGCCGAGGGGGCCGCAGGCGTACTCCGGGGCGGCGTGGGCCGCAGGCGATGCCTGCGGCCTCGGGTGGAAGTGCGGGTGCGGGTCCGGAGCCGGTGGGAGTGCGGAACCGGGTCGGCGGGGGCGCGAGTGGAGACGGGGAGGGTGGTCCGATGCGGGAGCGGCCGGTGCGCTTGGCCGCTACCGCACCGCACCGTCCCTCACTGCTTGGCGACGAAGACGTGCGCGGCGACCTCGGAGTTCAGCTCCGCCGCCTCACCGCTGCTGCCGATCAGGACTCCGCCCGCGGATTCCGTCACGCTGACCACGGAGCCGGGCTGCACGCCCGCCCGTCGCAGCGTGTACATCAGCTGGGCGTCCGTCTGGATGGGCTCGCCGATCCGGCGCACCACGACGGTCTTGCCCTCGATGCCCGGGTCGAGATCGGCCAGGCTCACCATGCCCTCGTTCAGGAACGGATCGGCCTCGGTCTTCTCACCCAGCTCCTCCAGGCCCGGGATGGGATTCCCGTACGGAGACTCCGTCGGGTGCCGCAGCAGCTCCAGCACCCGCTTCTCCACGGCCTCGCTCATCACGTGCTCCCAGCGGCACGCCTCCGCGTGGACCTGTTCCCACTCCAGTCCGATGACGTCGACGAGCAGGCACTCGGCGAGCCGGTGCTTGCGCATCACGCGGGTCGCCAGTCGGCGGCCTTCCTCCGTCAGTTCGAGATGGCGGTCTCCCGCGACGCCGACCAGGCCGTCACGCTCCATGCGCGCCACCGTCTGGCTGACCGTCGGACCGCTCTGGTCCAGCCGTTCAGCGATCCGGGCGCGCATGGGGACCACGCCTTCCTCTTCGAGTTCGAGGATGGTGCGGAGATACATCTCCGTTGTGTCGATCAGTCCGGACATACGTGCCCCTCGATGAAATCGTGCGATGGCCCTGGCTCAATTCTTACTCATGACGCCGACAACCGTGTTCCGTCGGCAGCCGGGCGGTCGCGACCGGTCCCCGAGGCGGTATTGACAGGTCGCTGGTCCAGACCGCAACGTGATCGCGGCACGGACCGCCCCTGATCAACACCGTACGGACACCCACCCCCATAGCCCACCGCCGGAAAGGTCTCCATACATGAGCGACAGCAAGCTGGCCGGTCAGTTCTTCGACGCGGCGATCGGCCTGCTTGAGCGAGTACGCGACGAGGAGTCCGGCAACATCGCGGCCGCCGGTGCCGCGATCGCCGACACCGTCGCGGCGGACGGACGCCTCTTCGCGTTCGGCGCGGGGCACTCCTCGCTCGCCGCCCAGGACGTCGTCTACCGGGCCGGTGGACTCGCCCTGATGAACCTGCTCGCCGTACCCGGCACGCTGGGCGTCGACGTCATGCCCGCGACCCTGGGCTCCGCCCTGGAGCGGGTCGACGGTCTCGCCGGTGCGGTGCTGGACTCCAGCCCCGCCGAGCGCGGCGACGTGCTGGTGATCATCTCGCTCTCCGGGCGCAACGCGCTCCCGGTGGAGATGGCGATCAACGCCCGCGCCCTCGGGCTGAAGGTCGTCGGTGTCACATCGGTGGCGTACGCGGACAACACCCGCTCCCGGCACACCTCGGGCGGGTTCCTGAAGGACCACTGCGACATCGTCCTCGACAGCAAGATCTCGATCGGGGACGCGGAACTGACGGCCGAGGGCATCGAGGCGCCGTTCGCGCCCGCGTCGACCGTCGTCACCAGTGCCCTGATGCAGGCCATGATGGCCGCCGCCGCCGAACAGCTGGTGGCCCGCGGCATCGAACCGCCGCTGCTGCGGTCCGGGAACGTCGACGGCGGCCACGAGTGGAACGGCCGGGTCATGACGAAGTACCGCGACCGGATCTTCTACCGGTCGTAGGAGTCACGGCAGACGTGGAGCGGGGGCGGAGGCCGGTGCCGGCCTCCGTCGTGTGCGCCCGGTCGCCCGGCCCTGACGGAGGCCGTCGTCCGGCCCGGGGGGCGTCAGAAACACTTCTGATAAATCGGTTGTGTGCGCGCGGAGGCGGTTCCTATGGTGTGGGTACACGTTGAAAGGAGGTGATCCGGAAGTGCAGTCTTCTCGGACTCGTGAGGTGACTGCGGGCTGACGGCTCGCTGTCGCACTCTTGTGCACCTCGGCAGGCTGTCTGCCGAAACCCAATGCAGTCACCGCCCGCGGGCTCGCCGGTAAGTCCGGCCGGCTCCTCCGCAAGGAGGAACCAGAGCCCGCGGGTTTCTGCGTTCCCGGTGCCGCCGGCCCCTCGGAGCGGCGGCACGGGCAGGCGGTGTCACGGGCGGGGCCGCAGCACAGGCAGAACCGGACCACGGGCAGAACCGGACCACGGGCAGAGCCGGGTTACGGGCAGAACCGGACCACGGGCAGAGCCGGACTACGGGCAGAGCCTTTGGAGCCGCCAGCCGTTCCCCTCGCGCACGTACCGCAGCCGGTCGTGCAGCCGGTTCTCGTGCCCCTGCCAGAACTCCACCGCGTCCGGTACGACGCGGAAGCCGCCCCACTCCGGCGGCGCCGGGACCTGTTCGCCCTCCGGGTAGCGGGTCGCCAGTGCCTCGTACCGCTCGACGAGTTCACGGCGGGTGCCGATCGGTGCCGACTGGTCGCTGGCCCAGGCACCCAGCTGGGAGCCATGCGGGCGGGTACGGAAGTACGCGACGGTCTCGCCCCGGCCGACCCGCGCGGCGGTGCCCGTGACGATCACCTGGCGGGCCATCGGGTGCCAGGGGAAGAGCAGCGAGACGTACGGATTGGCGGCCAGCTCGCGTCCCTTGCGTGAGCCGTAGTTCGTGTAGAAGACGAAGCCCCGGGCGTCGAACTGCTTCAGCAGCACCGTGCGGGACGACGGGCGGCCCCCGGGGGTGGCGGTCGAGACCACCATCGCGTTCGGCTCGTGGAGGGCGCCGCCCCCGGCGACCTGGCGGAACCAGCGGGCGAACTGTTCCATCGGATCGGGGGCGAGCGCGTCCTCGGTGAGGTCCTCGGAGCGGTACTGCTCGCGCATCACGGCCGGGTCGGCGGTCGACCGGGAAGACTCGGGGGAAGGCGTCGGACCCGGGGAGGACGCGGAGGAGGACGGCCCGGAAGGGGCTCCGGGGGAACCGGGGGAGATCCCGGGAGAAGACGGAGCGGACGAAGTCACGTCCGAGGGATCTGCGGCGTCTGCGTTGGGCACGGGGCCATCTTCCCGCAGCGGTCGAACAGTGCGCGGGGAGGGTCCGGGGCGTACGTGGGGAGGGCCCTCGGGCCCGGACCGGGTGCCGACGACGAACGTCGGGTTCTGGGCGGCGATCGTGCTGGACTTCGCCGAGTTCCCGGCGCACATGTGCACGTCGATGTTCACCTGTGCCCGCACGGCGGGCTGGTCGGCGCACATCCTGGAGCGGAAGCGGACGGGACGGCTGGTGCGCCCCTCGGCGCGGTACGTCGGTCCCGGGAGCCGTGACCCGCGCGAGATCGAGGGCCACGGGGAGATCCCGGGCCACGGCGAGACCGCGTAGAACCGGACGGCGTCCGGTACCCGCACCCGGCACCCGGCACCCGGCACCCGGCACCCGGCACCCGCGGAAACCTGCCGCCTGCCGCCCACCGCTCAGCCGGTGGCGGGCGGGGCGTCCGGGCCCCGTACCGCCGGGCCCAGTGCTCCGTCCACCAGCTCCGCCCACTGCGCCACCACCCCGCGCCGGCGGGCCGTGTCGTCGGTGAGGAGGTTGGCGAGGCCCAGGCCCCGGGCCATGTCGAGCAGGCCCTGGACCGTCTCGCGCACCCCGGGCCTGGTCTCGTCCGCGCCGAGGAGTCCGACCGCGATGCGGTGCGTCTCCCGGCCGACCCGCGCTTCGAGTTCGGTGACCCTCGGGCGGAGCTGGTCCTCGTCGGACGCGGCGACCCAGAGATGCAGCGCGGCGCGGAAGAGCGGGCCGGTGTAGAGGTCGACGAGGGCGGCCACCACCGCCGGCCGGTCCTGCACGGGCAGGGCGCGCAGGGCGGCGGAGCGCTCCTCGGCGACGTATTCGACGGCCCCAGTGAAGAGGTCCTCGCGGGTCGGGAAGTGGTGCTGGGCCGCGCCGCGCGAGACGCCCGCGCGTTCGGCGACGACGGAGACCGTGGAACCCGCCCAGCCGTGTTCGGCGAGGCAGGCGACGGCGGCCTCCAGCAGCCGCTGCCGGGTGGCCCGGCTGCGGTCCTGTTTGGGCGCCTTGCCGGTGGGCCGTTCCTGCGGTGCGTCGAGGGCCGTGGCCGGTCCGTCCGGTGGTGTCACAGCGTCCATGCCGGGTCCCGCCGCTCGAAGAAGGCCGTCATGCCCTCGCGTGCCTCGTCCGAGGCGAAGAGCGACGCCGAGTGGCCGACGAGTTCGTCGGCGTACGCGTCGAAGCGGTCCCGGACGGCCCGGGTGGCCAGCCGCTTCGACTCCGCGAGCCCCTGCGGCGAGGCCCTGCGCAGTCCTTCGAGTACGGGCACGAGTCCCCGGTCCACGTCGTCCGCCGCGATCGTGACGAGCCCGGTGCGGGCGGCCTCCGCCGCGTCGAACCGCTCCCCGGTGAGGTAGTAGCGGCCGACGGCCCTCGGGTCCATGCGCGCGGGCAGCACCAGGGAGATCACGGACGGGGCGAGGCCGAGCCGGGACTCGGTGAGCGCGAACGTCGTGTCCGGACCCGCCACCGCGATGTCACAGGCGCCGAGCAGACCGAGCCCGCCCGCCCGCACATGCCCGGTGACGCGCGCCACCACCGGTTTCGGCAGCTCGACGATCCGCCGGAGCAGGGCGACGAACGCGGCCGGGTCCGGCGGGGCGCCGAGGTCGGCGCCCGCGCAGAACGTGTTGCCGGTGTGGGTGAGGACGACCGCCCGCACGGTGTCGTCGCCCGCGCACGCGTCGAGCGCGTCGGACAACTCCCCGACGAGCCGCGCGGAGAGCGCGTTGCGGTTCGCCGGGGAGTCGAGGGTGAGCGTGGTGACGCCCCGGTCGTGGGACGGGACGGACAGGGTCACGGGTGGTCCTCCCTTTCGCGCTCGCGCGGTTCGCGGTGTACGGGGGCCGACGGTACGGGACTCGGCGGAACGGGGCTCGGCGTGGTGCGGGGCGGTGCGCTCCGGTCAGTACGACTTGGGGAGGCCGAGGGTCTGGTGGGACACGTAGTTGAGGATCATTTCCCGGCTGACGGGTGCGATGCGCGCGACCCGGGCCGCCGTGACCAGGGACGCCAGCCCGTACTCGCGGGTGAGGCCGTTGCCGCCCAGGGTGTGCACGGCCTGGTCGACGGCCCTGACGCACGCCTCGGCCGCCGCGTACTTCGCCATGTTGGCGGCCTCGCCCGCGCCGATGTCGTCACCGAGGTCGTAGAGCGTGGCGGCCTTCCGGGTCATCAGCCCGGCCAGCTCCAGTTCGATGTGGGCCTGGGCCAGCGGATGGGCGATGGCCTGGTGGGCGCCGATGGGTGTCTTCCACACCTGGCGTTCCCTGGCGTACGTGACGGCGCGGCCGAGGGCGTGGCGGCCCATGCCGAGGGCGAAGGCGGCGGTCATGACGCGTTCCGGGTTGAGTCCGGCGAAGAGCTGGAGGAGGCCCGCGTCCTCGTCGCCGACCAGGGCGTCGGCGGGCAGCCGCACGTCGTCGATGACCAGCTCGAACTGCTTCTCCGGTGCCTGGAGTTCCATGTCGATCCGGTTGCGGTGAAAACCCGGTGCGTCGCGCGGGACGATGAACAGGCACGGCTTGAGCCTGCCGGACCTGGCGTCCTCGGTGCGTCCGACGACGAGGGTCGCCTCGGCGATGTCGACACCGGAGACGAAGACCTTGCGGCCGGTGAGCAGCCAGTCGTCCCCGTCCCGGCGGGCGGTGGTGGTGATGCGGTGGGAGTTGGAACCGGCGTCGGGTTCGGTGATGCCGAAGGCCATGGTGAGGCTTCCGTCCGCCAGTCCGGGGAGCCATCGGCGCTTCTGGGCGTCGGTGCCGAAGCGGGCGATGACCGTGCCGCAGATCGCCGGGGAGACGATCATCATCAGCAGCGGGCAGCCGGCCGCCCCCAACTCCTCCAGGACCATGGAGAGTTCCACGAGGCCGGCGCCTCCGCCGCCGTACTCCTCGGGAAGGTTGACGCCGAGGTAGCCGAGCCGGGCGGCCTCGGTCCACAGCTCGTGGGGGTGGCCGCCCGCGCTGACGACGGTGGCCAGGTAGTCGCGTCCGTAGCGTTTCCCGAGGGCGGCGACGGCGGCGCGCAGGGCCCGGTGCTCCTCGGTTTCGAGGACGGCCGGGCCGACGGGGTCGGTGACGCGGTGAGGGGCGGTGCGGTGAGGTGCGGTGGTGCCGTGAGAGGTCGTGCCGAGGGGGGTGGTGCCGGGGACGGTGCTCATGAGTGCTCCTCCGGTGCGGCGGGTTCCTGGGCGTTCTCCTGTACGACGGCGAGCAGTGCGCCGACCTCCACCTGGCGGCCGGGCTCGGCGTGCAGGGCGGTGAGGGTGCCGGTGGCGGGGGCGAGGACGCGGTGCTCCATCTTCATCGCCTCCAGCCAGATCAGCGGCTGCCCGGCGGTCACGGCGCCCCCGGTGACGAGTCCGTCCGCGAGGCGGACGACCGTGCCGGGCATGGGGGCGAGCAGGGAGCCGGGGGCGGTGTGGGTGGCGGGATCGGTGAAGCGGGGCAGGGCGGTGAAGGTGTACGAGCCGGCGGGACCGTCCACGTACACCTGGTCGTGGTGCGCGGCGACGGCGAAGTGCCGTGTCACACCGTCCACTTCGAGGCTGACACGGTCCGGGCGGGCGCGCACGACCCGGGCGCCGGATTCCGGGGCCGGGCCGTCGCGGGTGGTGCGGTAGGCGATCTCGTGCTCGGTGGCGTCGGGTTCGCTCCGGTAGCGCTTGGTCTGCGGCCCTGAGGGGACGTTGCGCCAGGCGCCGAGACGGGCCGGGCCCGGTGCGTCGGCGGCGGGCCGGACGGCTTCCGCGAGCGTCGCCGCGACGGCGGCGAGGCGCTGCTCCCGTGGGTCGGGGGCGGTGGTCAGCGCGGCCAGGTGGCGACCGTAGAAGCCGGTGTCGAGGCGGGCCCCGGTGGGGTCCGCGAAGTCGGGGTGGCGCAGGGAGCGTACGAGCAGTTCGCGGTTGGTGACCGGTCCGTGGACACGGGCGCGTTCCAGGGTGCGGGCCAGCAGCCGTACGGCCTCGGCGCGGCTCGGCGCGTGCGCGACGACCTTGGCGAGCATGGGGTCGTAGTGCACCCCGACGGTGTCGCCGTCGGTGTACCCGGCGTCCAGGCGCACCCCCGGGCCCTCCGGTACGTCGAGGGTGTGCAGGGTCCCGGCCCGGGGCCGCCAGTCGTGGGCGGGGTCCTCGGCGTACAGCCGGGCCTCGACCGCGTGTCCGCTCGGCTGCGGCGGTTCGGCGGCGGGCAGCGGTCCGCCCTCCGCGACACGCAGTTGCAGGGCGACCAGGTCGATCCCGAACACCGCCTCGGTGACGGGGTGTTCGACCTGGAGGCGGGTGTTCATCTCCAGGAAGTACGGGTCCTTGCCCGCGGACACCAGGAACTCGACGGTGCCCGCGCCCCGGTAGCCGACCGTGCGGGCCGCCGTCACGGCCGCCCCGTACAGCCGGGCGCGCAGTTCGTCGGTGAGGCCGGGGGCGGGGGCCTCCTCGATGACCTTCTGGTGTCTGCGCTGGAGGGAGCAGTCGCGGGTGCCGAGCGTCCACACCCCGCCGTGCGCGTCCGCCATGATCTGGACCTCGATGTGCCGGCCGCGCTCCACGTACGGTTCGGCGAACACCTCCCCGTCCCCGAAGGCGGCCACCGCCTCGGCCGTGGCCGCCCGCAACTCACCTGCCAGTTCGGGGAGTTCGCGGACGACACGCATACCGCGTCCGCCGCCGCCCGTCGCCGCCTTCAGCAGCAGCGGCAGGTCGTCGGCGGTCGCGGTGCCCGGGTCGACCGGCGCGAGCAGCGGTACGCCCGCCGCGCCCATCAGCTCCTTGGCCCGGGTCTTGGACGCCATCGCCGCGATGGCGTCGGCGGGCGGCCCGACCCAGAGGAGTCCGGCGTCCGCCACGGCGCGGGCGAACGCGGCGTTCTCGGAGAGGAATCCGTAGCCGGGGTGGACGGCGTCCGCGCCCGCCGCCAGGGCGGCCCGGACGAGGAGATCGGCGCGGAGGTAGGTGTCGGCGGGGGCGGCGCCCGGCAGCCGTACGGCCGCGTCCGCCTCCCGGACGTGCGGGGCGTCGGCGTCCGGGTCCGAGTGCACGGCGACGGTGGCGATGCCGAGGGCGCGGCAGGTGCGGAAGATCCGGCGGGCGATCTCGCCCCGGTTGGCGACGAGCAGGGTTCCGATCATTCGGTCCTCACATCCGGAAGACGCCGAAGCCGCCGCGGGCGCCCTCGATCGGTGCGGTGTGGATCGCGGACAGGCAGATCCCGAGGACGGTCCTGGTGTCGCGGGGGTCGATGACCCCGTCGTCGTACAGCCGCCCGGAGAGGAACATCGGCAGCGATTCGGACTCGATCCGCTGCTCGACCATGGCACGCAGTCCGGCGTCGGCCTCGTCGTCGTACGGCTGTCCCTTCGCGGCGGCGGAGGCGCGGGCGACGATCGACAGGACGCCCGCGAGCTGTTGCGGGCCCATGACGGCGGATTTGGCGCTGGGCCAGGCGAAGAGGAAGCGGGGGTCGTAGGCCCGCCCGCACATGCCGTAGTGCCCGGCACCGTACGAGGCGCCCATCAGGACCGACAGGTGCGGGACCCGGGAGTTGGCCACGGCGTTGATCATCATCGCGCCGTGTTTGATGATGCCGCCCTGTTCGTACTCCTTGCCGACCATGTATCCGGTGGTGTTGTGGAGGAAGAGGAGCGGGATGTCGCGCTGGTCGGCGAGCTGGATGAACTGCGCGGCCTTCTGCGACTCCGCGCTGAACAGCACGCCCCGGGCGTTGGCGAGGATGCCGACCGGGTAGCCGTGCAGCCGGGCCCAGCCGGTGACCAGGCTGGTGCCGTACAGCGGTTTGAACGCGTCGAAGTCCGAGCCGTCGACGAGCCTGGCGATGACCTCACGCGGGTCGAACGGCACCTTGAGGTCGCCGGGCACGATCCCCAGCAGCTCGTCCTCGTCGTACTTCGGCGGCTCGGCGGGGCCCGGACCGGGGTGCGCCTTGCGCCAGTTGAGGCGGGCGACGATCCGCCGTGCCTGGCGCAGCGCGTCCGGTTCGTCCACCGCGAAGTGGTCGGCGAGCCCGGAGGTGCGGGCGTGCATGTCGGCGCCGCCGAGCGATTCGTCGTCGCTCTCCTCGCCGGTCGCCATCTTCACCAGCGGCGGTCCGCCGAGGAACACCTTCGAGCGTTCCTTGATCATGACGGTGTGGTCGGACATCCCGGGCACGTACGCGCCGCCCGCCGTGGAGTTCCCGAACACGACGGCCACGGTGGGGATTCCAGCGGCGGAGAGCCGTGTGATGTCCCGGAACAGCGCCCCGCCCGGGATGAAGATCTCCTTCTGCGAGGGCAGGTCGGCGCCGCCGGACTCGACGAGGCTGACGCACGGCAGCCGGTTGGCGAGGGCGATCTCGTTGGCGCGCAGGGCCTTCTTCAGGGTCCAGGGGTTGGAGGCCCCGCCGCGCACGGTCGGGTCGTTGGCGGTGATCAGGCATTCGACGCCCTCGATGACGCCGATGCCGGTGACGAGCGAGGCGCCCACGGTGTGGTCACTGCCCCAGGCGGCCAGCGGCGACAGTTCGAGGAACGGTGTGTCGGGGTCGACCAGCAGCTCGATCCGTTCCCTGGCGAGGAGTTTGCCGCGCGAGCGGTGCCGGTCGGTGTACTTCCGGCCGCCACCGGCGAGCGCCTTGGCGTGCTCGGCGTCGAGTGCGGCGAGCTTGCCGAGCATGGCGGCGCGGTTGGCCCCGTACTCGGGATCGGTGGGGTCGAGTGCGGTGGGGAGGACGGTCATGGGCTCACCTCCGGTGCGTGGGCGTCCTGGAGCAGCCGTACGGGGATGTCGGCGTACCGGGAGCGCAGCCACTCCCCCACCGCCTTGGCCTGCGGGTCGAACCGGTGCTGGGCCGCGACGCCCTCGCCGAGGAGCCCGTGGACGACGAAGTTCAGGGCGCGGAGGTTCGGCAGGAGATGGCGTACGACGGTGAGTCCGGCGGTCTCCGGGAGGAGTTCCCGCAGCCGCTCGACGGTCAGTTCGTGGGCGAGCCACCGCCAGGCGTCGTCGGTGCGGACCCAGACGCCGATGTTGGCGTCCCCTCCCTTGTCGCCGCTGCGGGCCCCGACGACCCGTCCGAAAGGGGCGCGGCGGGTGTCCGCGTACGCCTCGGGGAGTGGATCGGGGAGCGTGGGTGGTGGGACGGGTACGAGTACGCGGGTGTGTACGGGAGGTGGTATCCGTTCCCGGCGCCCGTCCGGGAGTACGGCGATGTGCTCGACCTCCCCGGCCGGCAGGTGGTCGGCCTCGAACACCCCGTAGGGGGCGCCTCTGCCGGGCGGGGCGGTCAGATGGAAGCCGGGGTAGCTGCCGAGGGCCAGTTCCACGGCGGCCCCGGACACCGACCGGCCGACCGCGTCGGCGTCCGGGTCCCGGACGACGAGCCGCAGCAGCGCACTGGCGGTCTCCTGGGTGGCCGCGTCGGGCCGGTCGGTACGGACCAGTTCCCACCGCGCGTCACGCGGTGGACGGGCGGTGCGCGCGAGGGCGTCCGCGAACTGTTCCCGCACCAGGCGGGCCTTGGCCTCGATGTCGAGCCCGGTGAGCACGAACCCGACCTCGTTGCGCCAGCCGCCGAGCCGGCAGCGCCCGGCCTTGAGCGTGGGGGGCGGGGGCTCGCCGCGCACCCCGCGGACGCGCACCCGGTCCCGGCCGTCCGGTGTGAGCCGTACGGTGTCGAGCCGGGCGGTCACGTCCGGTCCGGCGTACCGGGCGCCCGTGGTCTCGTAGAGGAGCTGGGCGGTGACCGTGCCGAGGTCGACCACCCCGCCCGTGCCGTCGTGCTTGGTGATGACGCAGGACCCGTCGGAGTGGATCTCGGCGAGTGGGAAGCCGGGGTGGCGGAGGTCTGGGGCGGGGAGGCCGGGGCGGCGGGGGGCGTCCTGGTCCGCGTGACTGTCCCGGTCCGCATAGGCATCCCGGTCCGCATAGGCGCCCCGGGCCGCGTGGGCATCCCGGTCCGCGTGGGCGCGGTGGTCCGCGTGGGCGCCCCGGGCCGCGTGGGCGTGGTGGTCGTCATGGGCGTGGTGGTCCGCGTGGGCACCCCGGTCCGCGTGGGCGCGGTGGTCCGCGTGGACGCGGTGGTCCGCGTGGGCGCCCCGGGCCGCGTGGGCGTGGTGGTCGTCATGGTCGCGGAAGAAGGCGTAGTTGCCGCCCGTCGCCTGGGTGCCGCACTCCAGCAGGTGTCCGGCGACGACGGCCCCGGCGAGCGCGTCGTGGTCGTCCGGTCCCCAGCCGAAGTGGGCGGCGGCGGGGCCGGTGACGAGGGCGGCGTCGGTGACCCGCCCGGTGACGACCACGTCGGCCCCCGCCCTGAGACAGGCGGCGATCCCGGCGCCGCCGAGATAGGCGTTGGCGGTGAGGAATCCCTCGGGCACGGGGAGGCTGTCGCCCTCGACGTGGGCGACCCGGACCCGTACACCGACCTCGTCCGCCAACTCCCTCACGGCGTCGGCCAGCCCGGCCGGGTTGAGGCCGCCCGCATTGGTGACGATCCGCACGCCACGGTCCTGGGCGAGCCCCAGTCCCTCCTCCAGCTGGCGCAGGAAGGTGGTGGCGTATCCACGGGCCGGGTCCCTCAGTCGGTCGCGGCCGAGGATCAGCATGGTCAGCTCGGCGAGGAAGTCGCCGGTCAGCACGTCGAGGGGGCCGCCGGTGAGCATCTCGCGCATGGCGTCGAAGCGGTCGCCGTAGAAACCGGAGGCATTGCCGATCCGCAGCGGTCTGCCCGGCATACGTCCGCCGGGCCGGGCCGGTCGGCGGGTCACCTGTCCGCCCTGCGGGGACGTCCGGGACCGGCGGGTCCGGCGAACGCCTGCGCGATGTCGAGCCACCGGTCGGCGTCGGCGCCCGTGGCGCGTACGGCGAGGTCGTCGCGGTGGGCGCGCTGGGTGACCAGGAGGCAGAAGTCGTACAGCGGCCCGGTGACACGCTGACCGGCTCCCTCCGGACCGTACGTCGTCAACTCGCCCGTGGGCCCGATGAGTTCGACGCGGAACTCCTCGGTGGGCGCCTCGATCCCGCGTACCAGGAACGCGTAGTCCCTGGCGCGCACCCCGATCCGTGCCACATGCCTCAGCCGGGTGGTCGGTTCCCGGACGATCCCGAGCGCGTCGGCGATGTCCTGACCGTGTGCCCAGGTCTCCATCAGCCGCCCGGTCGCCATGGACGCCACGCTCATCGGCGGCCCGTACCACGGGTGTCTGCCACCCGGGGGCGCGCTCCTCAGCGCCTCCTGGAGCCGGTCGCGCCCCTCCCGCCACCCGGCGAGCAGCACATCCGGCGCGAGCCGGGCGCCCTCGTCGGCGCCCCGGTCGACGAATCCCCCGGGGTCGGCCGCCGCCCGTTCCGCCTCCGCGCGGAACGCCTCGGGGTCGGTCACGGAAAGCAGCGCGGCCCGGTCGGTCCACGCCAGGTGGGCGATCTGATGGGCGACGGTCCAGCGTGGCGCGGGGGTCGCCGAGGCCCACACGGCCGGGCTCGGCCCTCCGACGATCAGGTCGAGTTCGGCACTTTCGGCGCGCAGATCGTCGAGCACGGCTGAGGCATCGGACACGGTGCGCTCCCTGAGGGCGTGACGTGGAATGCGGCGTGCCCAGGAGCATGGCAGCGGGCCCAGAAACAAGCAAGCGCGCTTGCATGATTTTCTCGGGCCCGTGCCTCAGACCACCGATCGCTCGGGCCCGTGCCTCACACCACTCCTCAGTCCACCGTTGGCTCGGGCCCGCGCCTCAGACCACCGGTCGCTCGCGACCGCGGTTCCGCCTCCGCTTCCGTATGCCACCGCCACCGCCACGGCCGCCGATCTGACCGCGTACCGCACCGAGGCTCGCCGCGATGACCAGCGCGATGGCCAGGGCGTCGGTGGTGGACAGGGCCTGGTCCAGGATCAGGAACCCGGCCATGGCGGCGACGGCCGGTTCCAGGCTCATCATCACGGCGAACGTGGACGCGGACAGCCTGCGCAGCGCCATGAGCTCCAGGGTGTACGGGAGCACCGAGCTGAGCAGCGCCACGAGGGCGCCCAGCCCCAGCGTGGACGGCACGATGATCTTCGAACCCGACTCCATGATGCCGAGCGGCAGGGAGAGGAGCCCGGCGACGATCATCGCGAGGGCCAGCCCGTCCGCCTGGGGGAAGCGCCTGCCCGTGCGGGCGCTGAACAGGATGTACACCGCCCACATCGCGCCCGCGCCCACGGCGAAGGCCGCGCCGACCGGATCGAGACGGTCGAATCCGCCGCCGCCCAGCAGGACCACGCCGCAGAGCGCGAGACCCGCCCAGACGAAGTTGACCGGTCGGCGCGAGGCCACGACCGAGAGGACGAGTGGCCCGAGCACTTCCAGGGTGACCGCCGCGCCCAGCGGGATGCGGGCGGACGCCTGGTAGAAGAGCGTGTTCATCGCGCACATCGCGATGCCGAACGTGACGACCGTCCCCCAGTCGGCGCGCGAGTGGCCGCGCAGGGTCGGCCGGCAGACGGCCAGCAGGACGAGCGCGGCGACGGCCAGCCGGAGCGTGACCACGCCGAGCGCTCCCGCACGGGGCATCAGCAGCACGGCGAGGCCCGCGCCGAACTGTACGGAGAGGGCGCCGGCGACCACCAGGGCGACCGAACCGAGCGCCGCCCTCCGGCCCTGGAGACCGGTCGGCGCCGCACCGGCCGGCGCGGAACCGGACACTGCGGGGCCTGACGGCTCGGGGCCGGCCGCTGCGGAACCGGACGGCCCGACGCCGGTCGCCGCCGGGCCGCCGCGGTCCGGGCCGCCCGGTCCCGCACCGCTCGGACCGGCCACCGCCTCCGGCACCGTGACGGCCGCGACCGCCGCTGCCGCCCCCGGTCCGGAGACCGTCCCCGCCTCCGGTACGACGGCCGCCGTCGACGGCGGCGTGCTGCGCTCCTCGCCCACCTCGTGACCTTTCTCCCTCAATGCCCCCGAGTGCTGAATCCGCGGTTCCGCGTGACGCGTGTACCCACCCCCTACCGTAGAGACCTCCGCGCGACACGGGAAATGCCTGATCGGCCTGCCGTTATGCTCAGATCGCATGAGCACTGAACGCGGCATCGAGATCAGGCATCTCCGCGTCTTCCTCGCCATCGCCCAGGCGGGCTCCGTCACCCGCGCCGCCGCCCGTCTCGGCCTCACCCAGCCCGCGGTCTCCCGCACCCTCGCCGCGCTGGAACAGCGGCTCGGAATCCTGCTCGTCGACCGTTCGACCCACCACCTCGAACTGACCGCCGAGGGCGCCGACCTCCGCGACAAGGCCACCGCCGTGGTCACCGCCTTCGACGAGGCGCTGGACGTGGACCGGCTGCGCCACCGGCCGCTACGGCTCGGGCACGCCTGGTCGGCCTTCGGCCCGTACACCACGCCACTGCTCCGGGCCTGGCGGGAACGGCACCCGGAGACCGCGCTGGAACTGCTCCGCATCGACGACCGCACCGCGGGGCTCACCCGGGGGGAGGTCGACGCCGCCCTGCTGCGCGGGTCCGTCGAGGCGCCCGGGGTGGTCGCCGACGTGCTGTTCCGCGAGGGCCGGGTGGCGGCGGTCGCCGCCGACGGGCCGTGGGCCGGGCGCGCCTCGCTCTCCCTCGCCGACCTGGCGACCGGGACGGTGATCCTGAACACCGTGTCCGGCACCACGACCGTCGGCCTCTGGCCGCCGCTCGCCGGGCCGGCCGCCGTCCTCACCGTCGCCAACACCGACGACTGGCTGACCGCCGTCGCGGCCGGTCGCGGCGCCGGGGTGTCCACCGCCTCCACGGCGGCCGTGCATCCCCATGCGGGAGTCGTCTACCGGCCGCTGGACGACGCACCGCCCGTCCCCGTCCTGCTCGCCCGCCGGACCGGAACCGGCCATCCCGCGCTGCCCGCCCTCGCCGCGCTCGCCCGCGAGATCGTCGGTACGGAGGCAAAGGCGGAGGCAAAGGCGGAGGCGGAGGCGGAGGCGGAGGCGGAGGCGGAGGCGGAGGCGGAGGCCGAGGCGGAGGCCGACGCCCGGTCCAGCCGGGTGCCGGACGGCTGACCCGCACATCCACGCCCCCTTCGGGGCACCGGCGCACGGGTGGGGAAGTCCCGCCCGGACCTACTCCCCCTCCAGTCCCTCCGCCAGCAACTCCGCGAGGTGGCGGGCCCGGTGGCCGCCCAGCTGGGCGAGCTGGGTGCGGCAGGAGTAGCCGTCCGCGAGCAGTTCCGTACCGGGTCCGGCCGCGCGTACGGCGGGCAGCAACCGGTCCTCCGCGCAGGCCACCGAGACGTCCCAGTGCCCGCGCTCGAAGCCGAAGTTCCCGGCGAGTCCGCAGCATCCGCCGCTCAACTCACCGTTCAGACCCATTCGTTCGCGCAACGCGCGGTCCGCCGCGTCACCGAGGACCGCGTGCTGGTGGCAGTGCGTCTGACCCACGACCTCGCGGTCCAGTCGGGGTGGCGTCCAGTCGGGGGCGTACTCGGCCAGGTACTCCGCCAAGGTCCGGACGGAAGCGGCGAGTTGTGCGGCCCGGGGGTCGTCGGGGAGGAGTTCCGGCAGATCCGCGCGGAGGGCGGCGGCGCAGCTCGGTTCGAGGACGACCAGCGGGAGGCCGAGGTCGGGGGCCATCCGGTCCAGGGTGCGGCGGAGCACCGCTCGCGCCTGGTCGAGTTGGCCGGTGGAGACATAGGTGAGGCCGCAGCAGACCCCGGTGGCCGGCAGCGTGACCTTGCGCCCGGCGGCCTCCAGAACGCGTACCGCCGCCTGTCCGACCTGCGGCGAGAGATGGTCGGTGAAGGTGTCCGGCCAGAGCAGCACCGGGGGCACGGAGGAGGCGGGAGGCCGGGAGGGCCCGGGAGGCGTGACAGCCGCAGGCCGTACAGACGCCGCGGGAGGCACTGCGGACCCGTGAGGTGCGGCGGACCCGGGCCGTACGGCGGCCTCGGGCCGTACGGCGGGCGCTCCCGATTCTCGTCCCCCTTCCCGTTCCCGCGCGAACCAGTGCCGGAAGGTCTCCGTCGCCAGCGGCGGAATGCCGCGTTCCGGCGCGATCCCGGCCACGCGCCGGGCGAGCGCCGCGAGGGGCCGTATCCGCGCCAGCGCGTTCAGCGGGCGCGCGAGGGGCGCCGCGATCCGCAGCCAGCGCGGCAGCCGGCCCAGCGCGTAGTGGGCGGCGGGGCGGCGGCGCCCCTCGTAGTGGTGGTGCAGGAACTCCGCCTTGTAGGTGGCCATGTCCACGCCCACCGGGCAGTCGCTGCGGCAGCCCTTGCAGGAGAGGCAGAGGTCCAGCGCGTCCCGTACCTCCTCCGAGCGCCAGCCGTCCGTGATCACCTCGCCCGCGAGCATCTCGTGCAGCAGCCGTGCCCGGCCCCGGGTGGAGTGGGCCTCCTCGCCGGTCGCCCGGAACGACGGGCACATCACGTCGGCGCCCGCCGCCTCCGTCGTACGGCATTTGGCGACGCCCACACAGCGGCGGACCGCGGCCGTGAAGTCGCCGCCGTCGTGCGGGTAGCCGAAGGCGACGTCCACCGGGCGTCTCGGCAGCACGTCGAAGCGCAGGTTCTCGTCGAGCCGGGCCGGCCGGGCCAGCATTCCGGGGTTCATGCCGCCGTGCGGGTCCCACAGGTCCTTGAACCGGCCGAAGAGGGCGACCAGTTCGTCCCCGTACATGCGCGGCAGGAGTTCGGCGCGGGCCTGCCCGTCGCCGTGTTCCCCGCTCAGCGACCCGCCGTGCGCCACCACCAGCGTGGCCAGGTCCTCGGAGAACCGGCGGAAGCGGGCGACGCCCGGCGGGGTCAGCAGGTCGAAGTCGATCCGGACGTGGATGCAGCCGTCGCCGAAGTGCCCGTACGGGGCGCCGCGCAGCCCGTGTTCGGTGAGCAGGGCGCGGAACTCGCGGAGGTACGGTCCGAGCCGGACGGGGGGCACGGCGCAGTCCTCCCAGCCGGGCCACGCCTCCGAACCGTCCGGCATCCGGGTCGCGGTGCCCGCCGCGTCCTCCCTGATCCGCCACAGCGCGCGCTGTTCGGCCGGGTCGGTGACGACGGCGCCGTCCAGCGCGTCCGCCGCCCGCAGCACCCGCTCCGCGTGTGCGCGCGCCTCGGCGGGGGTGTCACCGCCCGTCTCGACGAACAGCCAGGCCCCGCCGCGCGGCAGCCCGGCCGGTTCGCGCACCAGGTCGGCGGCCATGCCCTCGACGGTGAGCGGCTGGTGGGCGAGGAGGCCGTACGCGGCGTCGGCCGCCGCCGACTCGTCCGGGAGGCCGAGGACGGCGAGGGCCCGGTGCCGGGGTGTCGCGACGAGCCGTACGGTCGCCTCCGTCACCACGCCGAGGGTGCCCTCGCTGCCGCAGAACGCCCGCGCGAGGTCGGGACCGCGCTCGGCGGGGCGGCCCGGGGCGTGCCCGGTCCCGTCCCCCGGGGCGTGCTCGCGGGCGGGTCCTGAGGTGTGTTCCGGGAGCAGGGCGTCGAGCGCGTAGCCGGAGATGCGGCGCGGCAGGTCGGGGAAGCCGGTGCGCAGGAGCGCGAGGTTGGCGTCGACGAGTTCGCGCAGGCCGGCGGGCGCGCCGGGCCCCCAGCCCCGGCCGATCCGGTGCGCGGGGCCGCCGCCGTAGCGGACGACGGAGAGTTCACCGATGTTGTCGGCGGTGGTGCCCCAGGCGACGGAGTGCGAGCCGCAGGAGTTGTTGCCGATCATGCCGCCGAGGGTGCAGCGGCTGTGTGTCGAGGGGTCGGGGCCGAAGGTGAGCCCGTGGGGAGCGGCGGCGGCGCGCAGGTCGTCCAGGACCACGCCCGGCTGGACGACGGCGGTACGGGTCTCGGCGTCCAGTGCCACGATCGACCGAAGATGGCGGGTGAGGTCGAGGACGACGCCGGTCCCGGTGGCCTGTCCGGCGATGGACGTGCCGCCGCCGCGCGGCACGACCGGCACCCCGTGCTCACGGCAGACGGCGAGCGCGGCGGCCACGTCGTCGGCGTCGCGCGGGGCCACGACACCGAGCGGCACGCGACGGTAGTTGGAGGCGTCCATCGTGGTCAGGGCCCGTGCGGTGGCGTCGAACTCCACCTCACCGCGCACGGCGTCGCGGAGCGACCGGGCGAGCGCGGTGCGGTCGGTCTCGGACATCCCGGTCGGCCCGGACGCCCCGGACGCCCCCGTGACCGGCGCGCTCCGCGCGGTCGGCGTGACCGGCGCGGCACGTCCGCTCCTCGCGCTCGGCGAGGTCTGCGGGGCGGGCGGGATCGGCGCGTTCGGTTTCGAGGGGAGTCGTCGCTGCGGGCCATCCGATTCGGGCATGACTTCAGGATGCCGTCCCCCGGCCGCGACCACCGGTTCCGCCCGGACCTCATACGCCGGAAATTCGGTGGAAGTCACGGAAAACGGTTCGATGCTTTTCAGCCACACTTTGCCAAAACGATGAAGGCAGATCCCTCGTTGAACGGAAGTGACCATGGGAATCACCCAAACGGTTCGTCAATTCTCCTATAGTGACCACCACTTGATCGTGAATTAACAGCTCCGGATATCGCGCTTCACCCTCCCTGTACCGAACCACCCGATCTGCCCCGTCCCGTCCCGTCCGCTCCCGAGGACTCCGATTGCGCCCCTCATTCCGGCCGACCGCGCTGGCCCTGCTGGTCACGGCGGCCGTCACCGGTTCCCTGTGTCTGTGGGCGGTACTCGCCGCCCCCGTCTCGATACGGACCACACTCACCTGGGGGGCGGGCTCTGCCGCCGCGCTCCTGTCGGTGGCCATGGCCGTCACCGTCCACACCGTCCGCACCTCGCGCGCCCTGCGGGCCAAGCTCGCCGCCGACACGCAGCGCTTCACCGCGGAGAGCGCGCGCCTCGTCTCGGCCTCCGCCGTCGAGGCGCAGCGCTTCACCACCGACACCGCCCGCATCAGGGCGGCCGCGTCGGCCGAGACCGCCCGGGTCAACGCCGAGGCGACCGCCGAGGCCAGGCGTATCGCCGAGGCCGCCGCCGCCGAGGTCGCGCGGATCGCGGAGGAAGCCGCTCAGGAGACCGCGCGGCTCACCATCGAGGCCGAACGGGCGCGGGCCCGCACCACCCGCGCCGAGACCGAGCGCTCCGCCGCCATCGCCTCCTGCGCCAACGCGGCGGGCCGCATGCAGGCCCTGGCCACGAGCATGCTCGCCGACCTGCGCGAGATGGAGCACCGGCACACCGCCGAGGACGTGCTGGGTGATCTGCTGCACCTGGACCACCGCACCGCCCAGGCGGGACGGCTCGCCGACTCCATCGCCGTGCTGACCGGCGCCCGGTCCGGCCGCCGCTGGGCGAAGCCCATCGTGATGGAGTCCATCCTGCGCGGCGCGATGGGCCGGATCGGCGGCTACCAGCGGGTCCGTCTGCACTCGACCAGCGATGTGGCCATCGCGGGCCACGCGGCCGAGGGCGTCATGCACGCCCTCGCCGAACTGCTCGACAACGCGGCCAACTTCTCGCCGCCCACCGCCGAAGTGCATGTGTACGTCGAAGAGGTCCCCGCCGGTATCGTGATCACCGTCGAGGACAGCGGCCTGGTGATGAGCGATGTACAGCTCCGCCGGGCCGAGCACGCCGTGTCCTCGGAGAACCAGGACCTCGGCGCCCTCTCCGGCACCCGCCTCGGTCTCGCCGTCGTCGGCCGGCTGTCGCGCAAGCACGGCCTCACCGTGTCGTACCGGCCGTCCGCGCGCGGCGGCACGGGCGCGCTGATGATGCTCCCGCAGGAGCTCATCGCGCGCACGCCCGCGCCCGTACCCGCCCTCACGGCGTCACCGACAGCGGCGGGGCGTGCGGCCCTGGAGCCGGAGCCCACCCACGAGACGGCCGCCACGGAGGCGGCCGCGAAGGCGGCGGACACCTCGCACCCCACGAACCTCCCGCACTCCCCGTACATCCCGAAGACCTCGTCCACCACGGACACCGCGACCTCCTCGTACCCCGGGGCCTCCCCGTACTCGGCGAGCGGCGCCCCCACCGAGTGGTCCGGGGAGACCGCGCCCCCCGCGGACACGTCCTCCGACACCACCACCGGCATCCCGACCCGGTTCGGCGAGAGCGGCCTGCCCAAGCGCCGCCGCGGCCGGACGCTCGCCGCCGCGGAGTCCCGCAACGCCGCCGCGGCGGGCTCCCCCGACTCCGACGAACCCTCACGGCCCCGTACGTCCGATCCGAAGACCCAGGCGGACCGCTTCAGCAGTTTCCGCCAGGCCGTACGGGCCAAGTCCCCGCACCCGGAAGGCAACACCCCATGACCGCGACCACCGACGAGAAGCTCAACTGGCTGCTGGAGGGGCTGCTTGAGCGCACGCCCGGCACCCGCCACGCCCTCGTCCTCTCCCGAGACGGCCTCAAGCTGTGCCGCACACCGGAACTCTCCGTCGACCAGGCCGACCAGCTCGCGGCGATCTCCGCCGGCATCCAGAGCCTGTCGCACGGCGCGTCCGTGGAGTTCGGTGACGGCAGCGGTGGTGTGCGGTCCGCGATGACGGAGTTCTACGGCGGGGTGCTGTTCATCGTCGAGGCGGGCGCCGGCGCCCACCTCGCGGTCGTCGCGTCCGAGGAGTCGGACGTCGGCCTCGTCGGGCACAACATGAGCGAACTCGTCGAACAGCTCGGCGAACACCTCAGCGCCCCGCCGCGCACGCCGTCCGCCGCCGACACGGCCGCGGGCGTATGACGGGCCCGCGCCACCGCCCCGGGCGGGACGACGACCCGGACCGGCTGTACACCCTCACCGGTGGCCGTAGCCGGTCCGATTCGGCCGCGTGGGACCTGGTGACACTCGTGGTCGCCGAGTGCGAGCCGACCCCCGGCATGCAGTCGGAGCACGTCGCGATCCTGCGGATGTGCGACCACCCCACCGCGGTCGTCGAGATCTCCGCGAGCCTCGGGCTCCCGGTCAGCATCGTGCGGATCATGCTCTGCGATCTGCTCGACACCGGCCGGATCAGCGCCCGTCACCCGCGTACGGCCCGGGTCGCGGACAGGCTCCCCGACCCCGACATCCTGGAGCAGGTGCTCGTTGGACTCCGCAATCTCTGACCGCGCCACCCTGAGGGCGACGGCCGACAACGGTCTGAAGATCGTGGTCGTCGGCGGCTTCGGGGTCGGCAAGACCACCATGGTCCGATCCGTGAGCGAGATCCGTCCGCTCAACACGGAGGAGACCATGACCCGCGCGGGGGAGGCCGTCGACCACCTCGACGGCGTCCAGTCGAAGACGTCCACCACGGTCGCCTTCGACTTCGGCCGCATCACACTCGACGCACGCTCGGTGCTGTACCTCTTCGGCGCGCCCGGACAGGAACGCTTCTGGTTCCTGTGGGACCGGCTGTTCTCCGGCACTCTCGGTGCCGTCGTGCTCGTCGACACCCGGCGGCTCGCCGACTCGTGGTACGCCATCGACCGGCTGGAACACCACGGCACGCCGTTCATCGTCGCCTGCAACGACTTCGGCGGCCCGCTCCACACCGAACAGCAGATCCGGGAGGCGCTGGACCTCGGGGACGACGTACCGCTCGTGGAGTGCGACGCGCGGGACCGGTCGTCGAGCAAGTACGTGCTGATCACGCTCGTACAGCATCTGCACGCCCTGTCGACGGCCCGCGCCGCGGCCGCCGCCGCGCCCGCCGGGTACGCCCCCGGCGCACCACCCGAGGTGGCGGCCGTCGACGCGGCGAGGACACCGGAGCCGCTGTCCTGACCCGGTAGCGCCTCTCCCTGGCCCCGGGCCACGGACCCCGTACCGCCGCCGGACGCCCGCTCCCGGGGCGAAGGGGCCGAACAAGCCCGAACCGGCCGGGTCGTACCGGGAGACGCGCGACGGACACGGTCCGGCCGTCCCGGTCGCGCGTACCCGGCGCCGTCCCCGCCCGGCCGGTCGTCGGCCACCGCGCGCGTCCGGGCACCACCCCGCCCGGACGCGCGTACCGCCACCACCCCGCGCGCCCGCCACCGCCCGTACCACCGCATCGCGCCGAGCGGCCGCGCACCCGTCACCGTCCCTGCCCCCGCCTCGCCCGTCGGCCGGTCGCGTCTCGTCACCGCCCGTACCGCCCCCAGCCTGGCGTGTCTCATCCGACGGACAAACCCCTCGGCCGTCCGCCTGAACGGCTACGCTCCGACTCGTGGCCGATATCCAGATTCCCGCTGACATCAAGCCCGCCGACGGACGCTTCGGCGCCGGTCCTTCCAAGGTGCGGACGGAAGCGCTCGACGCGCTGGCCGCCACCGGTACGTCTCTTCTCGGCACGTCCCACCGCCAGGCCCCGGTGAAGAACCTGGTCGGCTCGGTGCGTGACGGCGTGCGCGACCTCTTCTCCCTCCCCGAGGGGTACGAGGTGATCCTGGGCAACGGCGGCTCGACCGCCTTCTGGGACATCGCGACCCACGGTCTGATCGAGTCGAAGTCCCAGCACCTCACCTTCGGCGAGTTCTCCTCGAAGTTCGCCAAGGCGTCCAAGCTCGCCCCGTGGCTGGGTGAGCCGTCCGTGATCTCCTCCGACCCGGGCACCCACCCGGAGCCGGTGGCCGAGGCGGGCGTCGACGTCTACGCCCTCACCCACAACGAGACCTCGACCGGTGTCGCGGCCCCGATCAAGCGGATCGCGGGCGCGGACAACGGCGCGCTGGTCCTGGTCGACGCCACGTCCGGCGCGGGCGGCCTGCCCGTCGACGTGACCGAGTCGGACGTCTACTACTTCGCTCCGCAGAAGTCCTTCGCCTCCGACGGCGGCCTGTGGATCGCCGCGTTCTCCCCGGCGGCCCTGGAACGCGCGGCCCGTGTCCACGCGTCCGGCCGGCACATCCCGGAGTTCTTCTCGCTGCCGACGGCGATCGACAACTCGCTGAAGAACCAGACGTACAACACCCCGGCCCTGGCCACGCTCTTCCTCCTGAACGAGCAGCTGAACTGGCTGAACAGCCAGGGCGGCCTGGACTTCGCCGTCCGCCGCACGGCCACCTCGGCCACGCACCTGTACGGCTGGGCCGAGGACTCCAAGTACGCGTCCCCGTTCGTCACCGACCCGGCGAAGCGCTCGCAGGTCATCGGCACGATCGACTTCGCGGACGAGATCGACGCCGCCGCGGTCGCCAAGGTGCTGCGCGCCAACGGCATCGTCGACACCGAGCCGTACCGCAAGCTGGGCCGCAACCAGCTCCGGGTGGCGATGTTCCCGGCGATCGACCCGGCGGACGTCGAGGCGCTGACGGCCTGCGTCGACCACGTGATCGGGAAGCTGTAACGGTCACACTCACGGAAGGGGCCCCGGGCGGACGCGCAGGCGTCACCCGGGGCTTTCTGCCGCCACCCGACAGGGTGTGCGGCCCGCATCCGGGACACGCACGGGCGTCGGTCCTACGATGATGTTCTCGACGACAGCCACCCGGGAGGTCCGCAATGTCCGCAGCAGCGGTCGAGCATCCCTGTGACGACGAGCCGGAACCCCTGCTCGATACGGCCAACAGGCTCACGCGGCAACATCCGGGCTACCGCGTCGAGATCATCGGAGGCGTCATCACCGTGGCCCCACCCCCGAACGCTTCGCACGCCGACGTACTGACCACACTCATGATCCCATTCATCGCCGCCGGCCTCCACGCCGAAGAGTCCCGAGTCCTCCAGGGGATCGGCGTATGGCTGCCGAGCGGCCCCGAGGACTACGCCATCCCCGATCTCTCCCTAGTCGACGCCGATCTCGACGAACACCTGCTCGAAAACGGCTGTTACGACCCGGCGGTCTTCCGTCTCGTGCTGGAGGTCACCTCCAGCAACTACAACAACGGCCTGCGGAACAAGGTCGCCACTTACGCGGAGGCGAAGATCCCGGTCTACGTCATCGTCAACCGCAAACACGCCCGGTTGCATGTCCTGACCGAGCCGATGAGCAGCGACTACGCCGGACACGAGGTGTACGCCGCAGGCCAGAAGCTCGTCCTGCCCGCCTCCATCGGCGCCGAGGTCACCCTGGACGTCGAGGAGCTGCTGCGGACCGGACGGCCCCGGGGCTGAGCCCCGCGCCCCGGCCGTCGGGCACCCGCCCGTACGCACACCGGGCGTGCCCGGGGAGCCTCAGGCCGGACCCCGGCGCCAGCGCAGCTCGCCGTCCTCCCACTCGTCGGTCGGCGTGAGCCCGGCGGCGGCGGCCACGGCCGCCGAGGCCCCGTGGTCCGGGTGGATGTGCGCGATGACGGTACGGATTCCGTTCCGCTCCTCCAGCAGGTGCGCGACGAGCCCGGCCGCGGCCTCCTTCGCGTAGCCGTTGCCCTGCCATCCGGTGCCGATCACCCAGGCGATCTCCGCCCGTGAGCCGACCGTCGTGGCCTGGACGTATCCGGCCAGCCGGCCCTCGTCACGGACCTGGAGCACCCAGTTCCACCAGCGTTCCGAGGGGTCCGGCGAACCGGCGGTCTGCCGGACGTACCGGGCCCGCAGCTCGTCCGGCCCGGCCGGGCTGCCGCCGATGTACGTGTGCAGGGCCGGGTCGGCGAGGACCGCGGCCATCTCGTCGGCGTGCTCGACGCGCAACGCGAGCGCGTCGAGCCGCGCCGTGGAGAAGTCCTCGGGCCCGTCGCCCGCCACCGTTCGCCCACCCATGTCCACCGTAACCACCGCTTCCGACCCCTCCACTGTCACCGCTTCCGGGGCCCTGGCGTTCCCGCGCTCCGGCCACCGCTCACTTCTTTCCCCCACGACGTCTCAGTCCGAAGACCAGCACGGCCAGGCCGCCGAGGACGAGCACACCCGTCGTCGCACCGCCCCGCCCGCCGCCGCCGTCCGGGGACGCCGCTCCGGACGCGCGCGACGACGGTGATGATGCCCCATCGCTCCCCCCGGCCTTCGCACCGCCCTCCACATCCACCCGCACCACACCGCTCCGCTTCCCCTCCGAGCCGAACATCAGCCCGGTGCCGTCGGCCGTGTACGTCACCGATTCGGCCTGCCGCTGGAACGGCGCGGCGATCCGGTGGTCGGCGCCCAGCCGCCCGTTCTCGAACGCGTAGCCCCGGGCGCTGAAGTACGAGCGCAGCACCAGCTCCGTACCGTCCGGTGAGAACGCCCCGTCCGTCACCCACGGCACCTCGCCCACCCGACGGAACACGTTGGCGGAGCCGGTCGTCAACCGCTCCGGGCCCTCGTAGAGCCCGCCGCCGTCCTCGTTCTTCGAGGCGATGTAGACCCGGCCGGTGCGCGGGTGGACCATCAGCGCCTCCGCGTTGCGCGGCCCGTCCGCGTACCGCACGACGAACTGCGTGGCCCGGACCGTGGTGTCCTTCAGTTCCCTCGGCTCGGGGAAGCGGTAGATCCAGACGTGGTCCCAGGTGCCGTCCAGGTTGTCACCGATGTCCCCGACGTACACATTGCCGTCGGGGCCGATGGATATCGCCTCCACGTCGCGCGGCTCCCCCACGCCCAGCATGGTGACCGTCGCGACGGTCTTCCCGGTCCGCGAGTCCACGGCGAAGACGTACGGGCCGTCGTCGCTGTCGTTGTGCGTCCAGTAGACGCCCGGGTGGAGACGGCTGGCGGCGAGCCCGCTGGACTCGGTGATCCGGGGGTCCTCGATGGTGAAGCTCCGGTCGGCGGGGCCCGGACCCTCGGCGACGGCCGGGGCCGCGCCCGCCCCCGCGAGGAGGAACAGCGCGGCGGCTCCGGAGGCAATCGGGTACGAACGCATGCGCCCAGTCTCCACCGTCACGTCACGGGCCCGGTCACCGATCGGAGATGATCGCGGCATGCGATTCCTGTTCGTCGGCGATTCCATGACCATGGGCCGCGCCGGCGACCCGGGCGTCCGCGCCGTACTGCTGCCCGTCATCCCCGACGTACGAGCCGAGACCGACGCCCCGTTCGCCGCCGAGTGCGACCGCTTCGACGGGCTCCTCGGCAAGACCGTCGCCGACCTCGACGAACCGGGCTCGCCCCTGCTGCCGGCCTCGCACCCGACGGCGTACGACATCCACGCGGACACCTACGACGGCACCCGTCACGGCCCGGCCGGCGAACACAAGCCGACGGGCTCCTTCGCGGACGCGACGCGCCAGCCATGGTCGCCGGGCGGCCCGTACGCGGCGCGCGACCGCCACGGCCGGCCCGCTCCGGCCGACGCTCAGCGGTCCGGGTAACGCTCCCCGCACTCGCTGCAGAACTTCGGCGCCGACTCCTGCGGGAGCCTCCCGCAGGCCGGGCAGACCCGGTCCAGCATGCAGGGCGGCTCGCCCCCCTCGTACAGCGGCGCCGGGGCGCGCCCCGAGGCCGGGGCGGACGCGATCGTGAGCCCGGGACGGCGGCGGTGGACGGTCAGATAGGCGAGCCCGTCCGGGCCCGCCGTCACCGCGCGGCGCGAGGTGCGCGGCAGCCAGACCACCGTGGTGGGGACGGCGGTCACCGCGTCGGGACCGATGCCGATCCGGCCACTGCCCGCGATGACCACCACGAGCACGTCCAGCACGTCCTCCTGATGCTCACCGACCTCGGCGCCCGGCGGCAGCCGTACCAAATTGGCGTCCAACTCCCGTCCCTGCTCGGCCAGTTGCCAGAGCGCGCCACGGGCGTCCGGGGCTGCGGCGGTCAACAGGCCGTCGAGTACGGCGAGTACCTGCGGAATGGCGGTCACCGTCCCAGGCTACGCCGCCCGGAAAGCGGGGCGCGGGGACCGGGTGCGCGCTCGTACGCTGGGCGTCCGACCGAACAAGGGAGACCAGACCGTGGACCGCCGGCCCGACGAGATGTACCCGCCCATCGAACCGTACGACCAGGGGATGCTGGCGGTCGGTGACGGCAACCTCGTCCACTGGGAGGTCTGCGGCAACCCGGACGGCAAGCCCGCCCTCGTCGTGCACGGTGGCCCCGGGTCCGGCTGCACCCCGCACCACCGGCGGCACTTCGACCCCGAGCTGTACCGGGTCGTCCTCTTCGACCAGCGCGGCTGTGGGCGCTCCACCCCGCACGCGAGCGACCCGGCCACCGACATGAGCGTCAACACCACGGACCATCTGATCGCCGACATGGAGCGGCTGCGCGTCCGTCTGGGCATCGACCGCTGGCTGCTGTACGGCGGTTCCTGGGGGTCGACGCTGATCCTCGCGTACGCCGAGCGGCACCCGGAAAGGGTCTCGGAGATCGTGATCCCGGCGGTGACGACGACCCGGCGCAGCGAGACCGACTGGCTGTACCGGGGCGTGGGGCGGATCTTCCCGGAGGCGTGGGACCGGTTCCGCGCGGGCGCGCCGGAGGGCGTGCGGGACGACGAGCTGCCCGCCGCGTACGCCCGGCTCATGGAGAGTCCCGACGCGGCGGTGCGGGACCGGGCGACCGCCGACTGGTGCGCCTGGGAGGACGCGGTGCTCTCCCAGGAGACGTACACGGGCCCCGCCCCGTACAGCGGCCGGCCGGGTCCGGCGCGGCAGGCGCTGGTCCGGATCTGCACGCACTACTTCTCGCACGGCGCGTGGCTGGAGGAGGGCGCGCTGATCCGTGACGCGGGGCGGCTGGCGGGCATCCCGGGTGCGCTGGTGCACGGCCGTTTCGACCTCGGCGGCCCGCTGTCCACCGCCTGGGAGCTGGTCCGCGCCTGGCCGGACGCGGAGCTGACCGTGATCGAGGACGCGGGGCATCTGGGCGGGCCGGCGACGAGCCGCGCGGTGCTGGCGGCCCTGGACCGGTTCGCGCGGCGGTGAGGGCACGGGCGCGGTGACCTCTTGGGGGACGCGGTACGCACACCGGGGCGCGATGTCACGGCACGGGCGCCGACGGGCCGCATGACGCACTTCGCGTACAGACCCTGCGTACAGGCCCCGCGTACGGAACGGGCGTGTCACGCACCGTACGACGCCCGGTCGGCCGCGCCCCCTGTGCGGGGCGCGGCCGACCGGGCGTCCGGGCGTTCCCGGCGGGCCGGGGCGCTCATCGGCGGCGCGTCACCAGGCGAACGCCTCCGGAGACGGTCCGGGGCCCGGGAAGATCTCGTCGAGCCCGGTCAGGACCTCGTCCGACAGCTCCAGCTCGACGGCGCGCAGCGCGGAGTCCAGCTGCTCCTTCACACGCGGTCCGACGATCGGCCCGGTCACGCCCGGCCGGGTCAGCAGCCAGGCGAGCGCCGCCTCGCCGGGTGCCAGACCGTGCTTGTCGAGCAGGTCCTCGTACGACTGGATTCGTTCCCGTACGGCCGAGTTGGCCAGCGCGTCGGCGGACCGGCCGGTCGCCGAGCGGCCCCCGCCGCCCTCACGGTCCTTCTCCTTGCGGATCACACCACCGAGCAGCCCGCCCTGGAGCGGCGACCACGGGATGACTCCGAGGCCGTACTCCTGGGCGGCCGGGATGACCTCCATCTCGGCGCGGCGCTCGGCGAGGTTGTACAGGCACTGCTCGCTGACCAGTCCGTACGAGCCGAGGCGGTGGGCGGTCTCGTTGGTCTGGGCGATCTTCCAGCCGGGGAAGTTGGACGAACCGGCGTAGAGGATCTTGCCCTGCTGGATCAGTACGTCGATGGCCTGCCAGATCTCCTCGACCGGGGTGGACCGGTCGATGTGGTGGAACTGGTACAGGTCGATGTGGTCCGTCCGCAGCCGCTTCAGGCTGGCGTCGACGGCCCGGCGGATGTTGAGGGCGGAGAGCTTGTCGTGGTTGGGCCAGGCGTCGCCGTCGGCGGCCATGTTGCCGTAGACCTTGGTGGCGAGGACGACCTTGTCGCGCCGGTCGCCGCCCTTGGCGAACCAGGTGCCGAGGATCTCCTCGGTGTGCCCCTTGTTCTCGCCCCAGCCGTAGACGTTGGCCGTGTCGAAGAAGTTGACGCCCGCGTCGAGCGCGGCGTCCATGATCGCGTGGCTGTCGGCCTCATCGGTCAGAGGACCGAAGTTCATTGTGCCGAGGACGAGTCGGCTGACCTTGAGTCCGGTGCGTCCGAGCTGCGTGTACTTCATGGACACCAAGCCAACGCCTTGGAGTCCACTCGAAGCAAGCGTCCCCGGGCCCGGCTCCGGACCGCTCGCCCGGGTGGCCGTCAGCAGCCGTGGTGCCGGCCACCGACGGCCGTGGTGCCACCGCCGTGGTGTCGGCCGTCAGCCGCCGACGGCCGCCGCCACGGCCACGACGGCCAGCATCAGCACGAGTACGAGGGCCATGACGCGGTTTCTTGTCTTCGGGTCCACCCGTCGAGCGTAGCCGCACCGCTCAGCGCCCCAGCGGCCAGCCCGCGACCACCTCGTACGCGGGCCGCGCACCGGGCACGCCGCCCACGGGCGGGTGGCTGCGTACGAGGGAGATCCCGGTGACCTGCCATGGGGTGCCCCGGAAGGCGCCGAGGGCCGTGACGTACGGCCGGAGATCGGTCGGGGCCCGGCCGCGGGCGAGTGTGAGGTGGGGCGTGTGTGAGCGGCCCGGTTCCACCGGCAGCCCGGTGCGGCGGGCTGCGGCGTCGACGCGGGCGGCGAGCAGCCCGAGCGTGTCGAGCCCGCCGTCGGCCCCGGCCCACAGCACCCGGCCGTCGAACCGGCCGGAGCCCCCGATCCGCAGCGGAAAGGGTTCGGTGCGGTGGGCGGCCCGCGCCAGCCGCTCGTGCAGCTCGGTCATCAGCTCCTCGTCCACCCCGCCGAGGAAGGCGAGCGTGAAGTGCCATCCGGGGGCGTCGGTCCAGCGGAGCGCGTCGCCGCCGGGAAGCGCGCGCAACGGCGCGACGGTCCTGCGCAGCTCGTCGAGGGCGTGGGCGGGCGGCAGAACGGCCACGAAGAGTCTCGGCGGGCTCATGCGGCGAGT
This sequence comes from Streptomyces sp. AM 4-1-1, assembly GCF_029167625.1. Classification (NCBI taxonomy): domain Bacteria; kingdom Bacillati; phylum Actinomycetota; class Actinomycetes; order Kitasatosporales; family Streptomycetaceae; genus Streptomyces; species Streptomyces sp. AM 4-1-1. The sequence goes on along the minus strand of NZ_CP119145.1, from coordinate 4,444,024 downwards.
GTCGCACCGTAACCGGCGTACCGGCGGGTCCTGGTCACCGTGCGTATCGTTGAAACGCGCGGCTGCACGCACTCAGGCGGCAGCGGGGAGGAGCGCCACGATGACCGTCATGGAGACTGACAGGATCGAGATGGCCGACGACCGGCCCGGTGCGGGTCTCGCACCGGGCCGGGGCCGTGTCCTGTCGGGGGGGCCTGCGGAGCGCCGGACCGTACGCCTCCTCCGTTCGCGTCCGTCAGGCGTTCACTCGCGTCCGTTCGCGTCCGTTCGCGTCCGTCCGCGTCCGTCAGGCCGCCGTCGCCAGTTGTTCGCGCTGCTCGAACCGCACATGTGGGCGGCCCTGGCGCATGTCGACCTTGAGCCGGAGGCCGCCGACGCGGGCCAGCATGAAGCCCACCCCGAGCGCGGCGAGCACCGAGAGCAGTCCGCCGGAGGCGAAGCCGACGCGGGCGCCGTAGGTGTCGCTGAGCCAGCCGACGAGCGGGGCGCCGATCGGCGTACCGCCCGCGAAGACCATCATGTACAGGCTCATCACCCGGCCGCGCATCTCCGGATCGGCGGCCATCTGCACGCTGGTGTTGGCGCTGATGTTGGTCGTCAGGCCCAGCATTCCGACCGGGACCAGCAGCAGTGAGAACAGCCAGACGGTCGGTGCGAAGGCCGCGGTGATCTCCAGGAGACCGAACGCCGTACCGGCGGCCACCAGCATCCGCAGCCGCGAGGAACGGCGGCGGGCGGCGAGCAGGGCCCCGGCGAGGGAACCGGCCGCCATCAGGATGTTGAAGAACGAGTACATCCCGGCGCCGCCGTGGAAGACGTCGTCCGCGAAGGCCGTCAGCCAGATCGGGAAGTTGAACCCGAACGTGCCGACGAAGCCGACCAGGACGATCGGCCAGAGCAGGTCGGGGCGTCCGGAGACGTACCGCAGCCCCTCCCGGAGCTGTCCCTTGGCGCGTGGCACCACGACCGTCCTGTGCAGCTCGTTCGTCCGCATCATCAGCAGGCCGACGAGCGGCGCGGCGAACGACAGGCCGTTGAACATGAAGGCCCAGCCGCTGCCGACCGTGGTGATCAGGGCGCCCGCGACCGCGGGGCCGATGAGCCGGGCGGACTGGAAGTTCGCGGAGTTCAGGCTGACCGCGTTCCGCAGTTGCGCGGGACCGACCATCTCGGAGACGAACGACTGGCGCGCCGGGTTGTCCACGACGGTCACCAGGCCGAGCAGGAAGGCGATCAGATAGACGTGCCAGACCTCGACCTGACCGGAGAGGGTCAGTACGGCGAGTGCGATGCCGCAGAGTCCGAGCGCGCCCTGGCTGATCAGCAGCAGTTGGCGCTTCGGGTAGCGGTCGGCGATGACGCCGCCGTACAGACCGAAGAGGAGCATGGGCAGGAACTGGAGCGCTGTGGTGATACCGACGGCGGTCGCGGAGCCGGTGAGGCTCATCACGAGCCAGTCCTGCGTGATGCGGGACATCCAGGTGCCGGTGTTGGAGATCACGGCGCCCGTGGCGAACAGGCGGTAGTTACGTATCTTCAGCGACGAGAAGGTCCCGCCGGGCTTGCTCTCGTGGGTGGAAGTCGGTGCGGGGGCGGAGTCTGCTCCGGGTCCCGTACTCAAAAGGGTTCGCCTCCTCGGCGTCTACGTTTCGTCGGCTGACGAGGACGTGACGGTGGAGGCGGCGTCGGCTGTGCAGCGGCGCCGCCCGGCGCGTCACAGGTGGGCGAGCTTCTCCAGCACGGGCGCGGCGGTCCGCAGCTTCTCCCACTCGTCCTCGTCCAGGCCCTCGGCGAGTGACGTCAGCCAGGCGTTCCGCTTGCGGCGGCTCTCTTCGAGCATGGCTTCCGCCTGCTCGGTCTGGCTGACCATCTTCTGCCGACGGTCATCTGGGTGCGGTTCGAGCCTGACGAGTCCCTTGGCTTCGAGCAGGGCGACGATGCGGGTCATCGACGGCGGCTGTACGTGCTCCTTGCGGGCCAGCTCACCGGGGGTGGCCGAACCGCAGCGGGCGAGGGTGCCGAGCACCGACATCTCGGTCGGGCTCAGCGACTCGTCGACACGCTGGTGCTTGAGGCGCCGGCCCAGCAGCATCACGGCGGAGCGAAGGGAGCTCACGGCGGCGGCACTGGCACCGTCGTGGATCAGGTCAGGCATGTTTGTTAGCGTAACTCATTACCTACCCTAAAGACCACCCGGTGGTATTCGCGCGAGAAACCGGTCACTCAAACGAGTGAGACGGCTCCGAAAAGTGACACGAATCGCCATGCGGGGCCCGAGCCTGCATGGCATGGGATCGACAGTGCTCAGCCTTCGGGTGGACGGTGAGCTCCTGGACCGGCTCCGCCGACGCGCCGCCACACGTGGGATGAGCGTCCAGGACTATGTGGTCCGGACGCTCGTTCGCGACGACTTCGACGAGCGCTTCCAGGCGGCCGTGGAGAAGACGGAGGAGTTCTACGGGGCCCGGCGACAGGAACGCCGGGAGGGGGAGGCGCGGGAGAACGGGGACGTGGTCGCGGACGGAACGGGGAAACCCCAGGACGCGTCGGGGCCCGGACGACCCCGGGGCGCGCGGGAAACGCGGGAAACGACGGCCGACCCGGCGGACCGGGTCGGCCGTGGGGGTGAGGGGATCACGTGAGGCCGAGCGCCGGCATCGCGTAGTAGAAGACGAACACCGCCGACACCACGTACATCGCCGCCGGGACCTCGCGTCCGCGGCCGGCCGCCAGCCGCAGCGCGCAGAAGGCGATGAAGCCGATGCCGATGCCGTTGGTGATCGAGTAGGTGAGCGGCATCATCAGCATGGCGAGGAACGCCGGGATGGCCAGCGTGAAGTCGCTCCAGTCGACGTCCCGCACCGAGCCCGACAGGATCAGGAAACCGACCGCCAGCAGCGCCGGGGTCGCCGCCTGCGACGGGACCATCGTGGCCAGTGGTGTCAGGAACAGCGCCACCGTGAAGAGCAGCCCGGTCACCACGCTCGCGAAGCCGGTCCGCGCGCCCTCGCCGACACCGGCCGTGGACTCCACGAAGCAGGTCGAGGCGGACGAGGAGCTGGCGCCGCCCGCGGCGACCGCGATGCCGTCGACGAACAGCACCTTGTTGATACCGGGGAAGTTGCCGTCCTTGTCCATCAGCTTCGCCTCGTCACCGACACCGAGGATGGTGCCCATCGCGTCGAAGAAGCAGGACAGCAGCACGGTGAAGACGAAGAGGATGCCGGTCAGCACCCCGACCTTCGAGAAGCCGCCGAACAGGCTGAGCCGGCCGATGAGCCCGAAGTCCGGAGTGGCGACCGGATTGCCGGGCCACTCGGGGACGGTCAGGCCCCACGCCTCGCCGGGCAGGTCGGCGACCGCGTTGATGATCAGCGCGACGACGGTCATCGTCACGATGGAGATCAGGATCGCGCCCGGCACCTTGCGGACGATCAGCGCGAGCGTGAGCAGCGCGCCGAGCACGAAGACCAGGACCGGCCAGCCGTTGAGGTGTCCGTCGTTGCCGAGCTGGAGCGGGACGGTGGTGTGGGCGGCGTCCGGGACACGGGAGACGAATCCCGAGTCGACCAGGCCGATCAGCAGGATGAAGAGGCCGATGCCGATCGCGATGCCCTTGCGGAGCGAGAGCGGTACGGCGTTCATCACGCGTTCCCGCAGCCCGGTCGCCACCAGCAGCATCACGACGATGCCCGCGAGGACGACCATGCCCATCGCGTCGGGCCAGCTCATCCTGGGGGCGAGCTGGAGGGCGACGACGGTGTTCACGCCGAGCCCGGCGGCGAGCGCGATCGGCACGTTGCCGATGACGCCCATCAGGAGCGTGGAGAACGCCGCGGTCAGCACTGTCGCGGTGACCAGCTGGCCGCCGTCGAGCTGGTGCCCGTACATGTCCTTCGCGCTGCCCAGGATGATCGGGTTGAGCACGATGATGTACGCCATGGCGAAGAACGTGGCGAGTCCGCCACGGATCTCGCGGCCGACCGACGACCCCCGCTCGGAGATCTTGAAGAAACGGTCCAGGCCGCCGTGCGGCTCCGGAGCCGAGGGCTGCTTGGCGTCGACCGGAGCGGTGGCCGAGGGGGACATGGATGACCTCAGTCGATACGGGGGCGTACGGGCGATGACACGCGCGGGAGCCGCGGGGAAGAAGAAAATCAGTCAACTTTGGATGTTCACACGAATGAATCGAGTCATCCATAAGCGTGTTCAGTATGAATACATAAGGCGAAGATCGCTATCTCCGCGCGTAGACCCTTGCGTCACCTGCCCCGACAGCCCCTGAGTGCACGACGCCTACACTGACCGCATGGCGAAGTGGACACCGAAACACGAGGCACCCGAGCCCCTGGAGGGGCCCGTCGTCGCCACCATCACGGGCGGCACGATCCTCTGGTTCGTCCTCTTCCTCGTGCAACTCCCCTTCTACGGCTGGTTCGACGACCACGGGCACACCTGGTGGGTGTGGACCTGCCTGGCCGGCGCGGGGCTCGGGTTGATCGGCATCTGGTACGTACGGGGGCGGGACGCGGCGCTCAAGCGGGCCGCGGCTTCGGCGACCGGGGCCGGTGCGGAGGCCGGGAACAGCACCCCTGGGGGGTGAACGGGGCGTTCCGCCCGTACGGTCGGAACCATGACGCAGCGGGCACTTGACTCCTCAGGAGGCTCCGGGGACCCCGGAAACCCCTCCGGACCCTCCGATCCCCCGTCCGGTTCCCCTCATGTACGGCCTGCCGACGAGCGGCCCGGCCACGAGCCGTCAGGCCAAGGCTCGTCCGACCACGATCCGTCCGGTCACGATTCCTCCGACCACGATCCGTCCGGTCACGATTCCTCCGGTCACGGCTCGTCCGGTCACGGCTCGTCCGGTCACGGCTCGTCGGACGGTTCCTCCCGGCCGGTGATGATCGACGCCGGTTCCGAGCTGGACCCGGTGCATCCGATGGCGCTGCCGGAGTCCACCGAGCGGGCCCGGGGGCTGTCCACGGCGGAGGTCGCCGAGCGGGTCGCCCGGGGAGAAGTCAACGACGTACCCGTACGGTCCTCGCGTTCGGTCGCCGAGATCGTCCGCGCCAACGTCTTCACCCGCTTCAACCTGATCATCGGCGTGCTCTGGCTGATCATGCTGTTCGTCGCGCCGATCCAGGACAGCCTGTTCGGCTTCGTGATCATCGCCAACACCGGTATCGGGATCTTCCAGGAGTGGCGGGCCAAGAAGACCCTGGACGGACTGGCCGTCATCGGCGAGGCGAAGCCCACCGTCCGGCGCGACGGCACCGCCACCGAGATCTCCACCTCCGAGATCGTCCTCGGTGACGTCATCGAGATGGGACCGGGCGACAAGGTCGTGGTCGACGGCGAACTCACCGAGGCGGACGGCCTGGAGATCGACGAGTCGCTGCTCACCGGAGAGGCCGACCCGGTCCTGAAGAGGCGTGGCGACACCGTGATGTCGGGCAGCTTCGTCGTCGCGGGCGGCGGCGCGTTCACCGCCACCAAGGTCGGCCGCGAGGCGTACGCGGCGCAGCTCGCCGAGGAGGCGTCCCGCTTCAGCCTCGTCCGGTCCGAGCTGCGCACCGGCATCAGCACCATCCTGAAGTACGTGACCTGGATGATGGTGCCGACCGCGATCGGTCTGGTCATCAGCCAGCTCGTGGTGAAGGAGCACAACCTCAAGGAGTCGATCGCCCGGACCGTCGGCGGCATCGTCCCGATGATCCCCGAGGGCCTGGTCCTGCTGACGTCGGTGGCCTTCGCGATCGGTGTCGTCCGGCTCGGCCGCAAACAGTGCCTGGTCCAGGAGCTGCCCGCGATCGAGGGGCTGGCCCGCGTCGACGTGGTCTGTCTGGACAAGACGGGCACCCTCACCGAGGGCGGCATGGACGTCAGCGAGGTGCGGACGCTGGGCGACGCGGACGAGGAGTACGTGCACCGGGTGCTCGGCGCGCTCGGCGCGGCCGACCCCCGGCCCAACGCCAGTCTCCAGGCCGTCATCGACGCCTACCCGGCCACCGGGGGCTGGCGCTGCACGCACTCGCTGCCGTTCTCCTCGGCCCGCAAGTACAGCGGCGCCGAGTTCGACGAGTCCGACGGGCAGCACTCGACCTGGCTGCTCGGCGCCCCGGACGTGCTTTTGTCGGACGGGGACGACGCCCTCACCGAGATCGAGCGGCTGAACGAGCAGGGGCTGCGGGTGCTGCTGCTGGCCAGGGCTCGCGGCGATCTGGAGGCCGACGAGGTGTCCGCAGGAGCCGTACCCACCGCGCTGGTCGTCCTGGAGCAGCGGCTGCGGCCGGACGCCGGGCGCACCCTCGCCTACTTCGCCGATCAGCGGGTCAGCACGAAGGTCATCTCCGGTGACAACGCCGTGTCGGTCGGGGCGGTCGCCGCGAAGCTCGGCATGGCGGGCGCCGAACACCCGATGGACGCGCGCCGGCTGCCCGGCGACCGGGACGAGATGGCGGCCGCCGTCGAGGACAACTCGGTCTTCGGCCGGGTCACCCCGCAGCAGAAGCGCGACATGGTCGCCGCCCTCCAGTCGCGCGGCCACACGGTCGCGATGACGGGCGACGGGGTCAACGACGTGCTGGCGCTGAAGGACGCCGACATCGGGGTGTCGATGGGCTCGGGATCGGAGGCGACACGGGCCGTGGCGCAGATCGTGCTGCTCGACAACAGCTTCGCGACCCTGCCGTCCGTCGTCGCCGAGGGCCGCCGGGTGATCGGCAACATCACCCGGGTCGCGACGCTGTTCCTGACGAAGACCGTGTACTCGGTGCTGCTGGCGGTCCTGGTGGTCTGCTTCCAGGTCGAGTACCCGTTCCTGCCCCGGCATCTGACGCTGTTGTCGACGCTCACCATCGGCATCCCGGCGTTCTTCCTGGCCCTCGCGCCCAACAAGGAGCGGGCGCATCCGCACTTCGTACGCCGGGTGATGCGGTACGCGGTCCCGTCGGGCGTCATCGCGGGCGTGGCGACGTTCCTCACGTATCTGCTCGCCCGGCACCACTACACGGGCCCGGACGCGCTGGACGCGGAGACCAGCGCGGCGACGCTGACGCTGTTCCTGGTCTCGATGTGGGTACTGGCGATTATCGCCCGCCCGTACACCTGGTGGCGGATCTGTCTGGTGCTGGCGATGGGGGTGGCGTTCCTGATCGTGCTGGCCGTGCCGTGGCTCCAGACGTTCTTCGCCCTGAAGCTGGTGGGTACGACGGTGCCGTGGGCGGCGGTGGGGGTCTCGGTGGCGGCGGCGGCCGTCCTGGAGCTGGTCTGGCGCCTGATCGGCCGCCGCTTCGGCGTGTGAGCGTGCTGCGGGGGCCTACTTCAGGCCGGCGGAGGCATCACCCGGGATGCCGGTACGGGCCGGTGGGAAGATGCACGCGGAGATCGGGGATGTGCCCGGCTTCCGGACATCCTCCGCCTTCCCGTGGCCGGCCCGGACCCTGAAGCGGTACATGCTGTCGTTGTTGTCACCGGACTGGTTGACGACGAACCGCGTGATGCTCCCGTCCGGTCGGCATATGTTCACCTTCCGGAGGACCTCGCTCCCGGGAGCGAGGTCGGGCAGGATGATCCTGATGACGGTGTCGGTGGCCCCGTCAGCGGGCGGAGCGGACAGGGAGCGACCGTGGTCGGCGGCAAAACCGGTCGGGGTGGCGTCGGACGGCGACGGCTGGAGCGCCTGCGCGTTCGGCACGGCCAGCACGGACAGGGCGAGGGCGCCTGACGCGACGGCGACAGTGGTACGGATATTCATGTGTGTCCTCAATGGGAGAACGGCCCCTGAGCGATGTGGAGTTCGCCCCGGAAGGCCCGTCGTGGTCAACGAGTCCGCTGACTCGACCGACGAGACCACGGCGGCCCGGAAAAGGTTGCACAGGAATGGGCGTTTCCTCGCGGATCTCATGACTCATCCGCATTCCCGGCGCCGGCGCCCGAGGCGCCCCCGCCGGACAGACAGGCGGACCGGGGCCGGAGAACGCGGCTCGACCCGCTCCCCGGCCTCCTCCCGGTCCGCTCCCCCGACGCCGCGCGTCCCACCGGCCCGCGTTCAGTCGAACCAGCGGTCCCGCGCCAGTTCCTCCGTCCGGGACGGGTCCTCCAGCAGCGCCGCCACCTCGAAGCGGCGCGGCCACTGCCCGGCCGCCCAGGCCAGCCCCGCCGCGACTCCCTCCACGGTCGAGGCGTGCACCGTCCCGTCCGGCGTGCGGCGCCAGTCCAACTCCACTCCGCCCGCGCGCAGTTCGCCATGCTCCAGATAGGTGTCCGGAGTGCCCGCGCCGAGCAGCAGCCGTACCGCTTCCGGCACCCTGTGCTCCTCGCCCTCCGTCGAGACCTCCGCCTCGACGGTCTCGCCGAGCCGCCGCACCTGGAACAGCTCGGCCAGTTCGGCCGCGCGGGCCGGGGCCACCGGCAGCAGCGGGAGCCCGCCCGTCAGCGGCAGCAGATCGGGCGCGTCCGCGATCAGCGCGTCCCGCGCGTCGACGACCCGCACCTCACCGTCGACCACCGCCCGCAACTCGTCGGGCAGCGTGACCTGTTCGGGGTCCAGCTCGGCCAGCGCCGTGTACAGCGAGTGCAGTTGTACGGCTCCGACCGGGCGGTCCGGGTCCGCCAGCCGCCCCAGCAATTCGGCCGCGCCACCCGGTTCGTCGAGCAGGGCTGCGACCGAGGTCCGTACGCCGAGGGCGCGCAGCACCTGTCCGTCGTCGAATCCGGTGGCGTCGGCGGCGTCGTAGAGCCCGGTCAGCCTCGGGTCACCGCCCGCAGCGCGCAGTCCCGCCGGGCGGCGGCCGTCGAGCACCGGGTGGTCGCGCAGCCACCAGGCGGTGTACGGGCGCACGGACCGGGTCGTGCCGTCCGGCAGCAGCACCCGTACCGGCTGGGTGAGCGCGTCCCGCAGCGGCGGCCGGGCGAGCATGGCGAGCGCCTGCGGCCAGGCGTCGTCGTCGACGAGGTCCAGGTCGCGTACGGCGATCAGTTCGGTCACGACCGGCGGTACCGGGGTGTCGGGCAGCTGGTCGAGCACGTCCTCGCACCACACGTCGACGGCGTCGAGCAGGCCGGCGTCGTCGGGTTCGGCGAAGTCGCCGTCCCTGGGCTCCAGTTCGTCGGGGTCGAGGACCACGTCGGTGGTCCGCACGAGCGCGAAGTCGGCCAGCACACCGCAGGCGGTGAGCGGCTGTTCGCCCCAGCGTTCGGCCAGCTCCTCGTCACAGAAGGCGAGTTCGCCCTCGCGCATGATCCGGGCGAACGGGCTTCCGGGGAGCACGAGTTCGCCGGCCGGTGCGGGTTCGCCGTCCTCGTCGGGGAGGGCGAGCGCGCCGAGCCAGGGTTCGTCACCGGCCTCGATCCGGGCGTCCCTGACGAGCGTCAGGACGGTGTCGGCGAGTTCGTCGGCGTCCAGCGCGTCCTCGTCCCAGATCTCGCCCGCGTCCATCGATCCGGCGACGGCCGCCCGCACCTGCGGGGTCGTCAGCACGGCCCGCGGGGTGGCGGGCAGCGCGCCCAGCTTCTCCAGCAGCGGATGGGCCGCGTCCGGGTGGGCGACCTTCAGGCCGAGCCTGGCGAGGCGTTCGAGGACCGGTCCGGTCAGCCCGTCGGGCAGCGGCAGCAGCACCTGGCGCGGGCCGATCGCGGTGCGCGGGACCGCCGCCCCACGACTTCCGGGACCCTCGTCCCCGGGACCCTCGTCATCGGCGGACACCTCGGCCCGCTCGCCGGAGGCCGTACCGGAGCCCCCGGCGAGCGGCACCGGCAGTCCGGAGAGCCGGTCGGGGTCGACGCCCGCGAGGCTGTCGTACAGCCGCCGCCACCAGTCCGGCTGTCGTTCCAGCCCGGCGAGCCGGTCGATCGCCTCGGTCAGCGGCACCCGGGCGATGCCGAGGGTGCGCAGCTCGGCGCGGCGTTCGAGCCCGGCGGGCAGCAGACAGGGCAGGACCTCGGCGAGCACCCGTACGGTCTCGGCGCCGACGCCCTCGACGACCTCGGCCTCGACGGGCCGCAGGGCGGTGGGGGTCTCCCGGGGCGCGCCCGGCTCCCAGTCGTCCCAGCGCTCGGGTTCGGCGGCCGGATCGCGGGGTGCGGCGGGCTCCAGGAACGCGACGCGCGGCAGCCGTTCCAGGATCGCCGCCCGCAGTGCCCCGTCCAGCACGCCCTTGCCGAGCGGTCCGGGCACGAGGTCGATGGTGGCGACGGTCACCGGCTGCCACGCGGCGAGCAGTTCGGCGTACGCGTCGGCGGCGCGCGCCACCAGGAAGTCGGTCAGCGGTCCGGGCGCGGGGTGGCGCCGGCTGGTGTCGAGCGGCAGCGACGCGATGAGCAGCGCGGGTACGCCGAGGGGTTCGTCGGTGGGCGTCGGGGCGTGCACGACGGGTGCGGTACGGGGGTGGCGCGGGGCGCCGTCCTCGGCGACCGGCACGGCCCAGGTCACCGACCAGTGCGGGCGCAGCCGTTCCTCGACGGGCCGGTCGGCGAGCAGCGCGGGTTCGACGGCGCCGTGGCGGGTGACGGTGCGCCAGCGGTTCGTACCGTGCGCGGAGTCGTCGACGTGGATGTACGGGCCGTGCTCCGAACGGCGCAGCGTCCGTACCCCTTCGGGGGTTTCCAGTACGACCTCGTCCAGTCCCGGGAGGGTGAGCAGGAGGGCGTCGTCGACCGCGCCGAGCAGCCGCTCGACCAGGTCCTCGGCGCCGCCGTCGCGCAGCGGGAGGACGACGACGGTGTCGTATCCGTCGGGTGCGGTGCCCTCGGCGGGCAGCGGGAGGCGCAGCAGGGGTACGTGGCCGTCGCGGCGGCGGAGTTCGTCGCCGAGTCCGGGGCTGCCGGTGGCCGCTCCCCGGGCGAGGTCGCGGGCCTCGGCGAGCGACCAGCGGACGCCGCCGTGCCGGCCGATGACGGCGGGTTCGTCGCTGACGGCGAGGACGGCGGCGAAGCCGACGCCGAAGCGGCCGACGGCCGTCTCGTGGCCCTCGCGTTTGGCGGAGGCGCGCAGCGTGCTGAGTGATTCGACGCCCGTGGCGTCCAGCGGGGCGCCGGTGTTGGCGGCGGCGAGTACGGCCCGGTCGTCGGGCCCGTTCGCCGGGTGCAGGGTGAGGCGGAGCCGGCCGGGGACCCCGGCACGGGCCGCCGCGTCGGCGGCGTTCTGGGCCAGCTCGACGACGAGCCGGTCCCGGTAGCCGCCGAGCGCGAGGTCCTCCTCCGCGTTGGCGTCCTCACGGAACCGTGCGGGACCGGCGCCCCAGGCGTCGAGCACCCCGCGCCGCAGCCGTGCCGTCCCGAACGGATCGGCCCCCTCGGTCGCATTCATGCTCACGCTTCGACTCCCTCTGTTCCGGTGCGGCTTGCCGTGCGCGGGCCCCGTCCGCGTGCCGCGCGGGCGGTACCCGTGCCGCCAAGTGTGCGCCCGAACGTACCGCGCGCGGCGGGACCCGGTCGCACGGTCCGCTCCGCACGGGCCCGGGACGGGGTCGCGGGCGCCGGGAGAGGCGGGTACGGGAGGTGCGGGAGGAGCAGGCAGGGCAGGCAGGGCGGGAGTGGCAGGTGGCGGCCCCTAGGCGCGGGCACGGGAGACGGGGACGGGGGTGAGCGGGGCGGGTGCGGGGAGCCAGGGCGGGTACGGGCAGGCGGCACCGAGCGGGTCCGGTACGGGCACGCGGCACCGAGCGGGTCCGAATACGGGCCCGTGGCGCGCGGAGCGATCACCACATACCGGTCCGCCCGCGCGCACCGAGCGGCCGCACGACGAGCCGCCGCGCTCCGGGCCGCCGTGCACCGCCCACGCGCCGAGATCCGCCGCGCGACGAGGCACGAGGGCTTCACCGCGCGACGACCGCCCGATGGGGCTTCCAGGAGGACGGCCGGAAGGGTGCAGGAGTGCTCCAGGACCCGGGACCCCGGGCCCCGTACAGCCCGCCGGACCGTCAGGCTTGGGGCTTCCGGGACGGCCGTGTCAGGAGTGCTCCGGGGCCCGGGACCTCAGGCTCCGTACAGCCCGCCGGACCGTCAGGCTTGGGGCTTCCGGGACGGCCGTGTCAGGAGTGCTCCGGGACCCGGGACCTCGGGCCCCGTACAGCCCGCCGGACCGTCAGGCTTGGGGCTTTCAGGACGGCCGGGTCAGGAGTGCCCCGGGGCCCGGGACCTCGGGCCCCGTACGGTCCGCAGGACCGTCAGGCCCGCCCCGCCGGTCCGGCCGGGTCGGAAGTGACCCGGCCGTCCGCAGGGCTGTCGGGCCCGATCCGGATCAGGAGTGACCCAGGTCGTCCGCGGGGCTGTCCGGGTCCGACGGCACCGATCCGCTGTCACGGGCCGGGCGCAGCGGATACTCGTCCACCCGCAGGGTGTCCAGGGCGTGCGGGGCCGGCCTCGGGGGCGTCGGCATCACCGCGGCCTCGGAGTGGCCGCCGCAGCCGTACGCCAGCGAGACCACGTGCCCGTCCGCCGGGCTGAACTCGTTCGCGCACACCCCGAACGCCTGCCGCAGCGAGCCCGCCATCGGCACCAGGAACCCGCAGGAGACACAGGGGGCGGGCGCCGCCTGGGCCATCGGGGTCTTGGCGCCGAACGCCTCGTCCCAGCGGTCGGCCGCCGTGTGGAGCCCGTACCGGGACAGCACCCGTGCCCGGCGTACGCCCAGCTCGTCCGCGACCGCCGCGATCGAGCCGCGCTTCGTCGCGTCGGGTTCGGCGCCCGGCCCGGGGCGGAGGGTCAGCTCCGCGTCCTCCGCCTCGACCAGGTCGGCCAGTTCGCCGGACACCTTGGGGACGACGGAGTTCGGCGGCGGCTCGTCGCCGCCCGTGTATCCGGGCTCCAGCCGCAGGTCCTCGGCCTCGGTGGGCAGCAGATCGCCGGGGCCCATGTCACCCGGGCGCAGCCGCTCGCTCCACGGCACCCACTCGGGGGCCAGCATCGCGTCGGGGCCGGGCAGCAGAACCGTCTCGTCCAGCGTGACGAGCTTGGCGCGGGAGGCCCTGGCGACCGTCACCGCCCAGCGCCAGCCCCGGTAGCCGGGGTCCTCGCACTCGAAGTAGTGGGTGACGACCCGGTCCCCCTCGGAGACCAGGGACACATGGTCGCCGACCACTCCGGGCGCGGCGGCCTCCTCGGCCGCCGCTCGGGCGAGGTCTACCGCTTCGGCGCACAGGCGGTCGGGGGCAGGGGTACGCGCAGTACGGCTTCGCGTCGTAGCAGCACTCACAGGTCTCGCTTCTCTCCATACGCCGTCTCACGAGCGCGCCAGAGCTCATCCATTCGCGGCCACGACGGATGCGAGCGGAGCGGACCTGGGGGCCGCTTCGACGTCCACACCCGTTGTGTCTGTCTCGGGCACGCCTTCTGCCACCCATTCTGCGGGGTCGCTGAGAGTCGCGCGGCCAAGAACAACCGTCGGTGGCGCGTTAGGCACGCTACCCTCTCCGCCGCTCCCCGCCCACCTGCCCGTCCGGAACGTGGCCGCGCGAACGGGCCGCGAACCGGTCCGGGACCGCCCGGGGACCGGGCCCGAGCAGGTACGAACCGGGCCGGGACGGATACCGCCGCCCCGGGGACGAAGACGCGCCGAGCCGCTTCGGCGCCGGGCCGTGTCCGGTCCGTGTCCTCGCCGTGACCAGGTCGTGTCCTCGCCGTATCCCGGACGCGCCCGCCTTGGCACTACACATTCCCGCCACGGTCACCGGGGACCGGCACGGACACCGGGATCGCCACCACCCCGGCGCCGTGCCGACGGCGTCGCCCGCCCCGTCCGAGCCACCCGGCCCGAACCACCGGGGCGAGCCACCCCACCCGAGCCATCCCGCCCGAGCCGCCGACCCGGGCCACCCCGTCCGAGTTACCCGACCCGAGCCGCCGGAGCGAGCCACCCAGCCGGACCGCCCCGACCGCGTGGCGAGGCCCGCACCACCGTCCCCCTCAGCCCCACGCGCACCCGACGTGCGCTCCATGCGCGCAGCTCGCTCACCGCCCCGGCAGCCGCCGTGTGCCACGCCATGCGCCCGAGTGCGTTCGCTTCGGCAGGTGTTGGGGCACTATGACGAGGTGGCCATCACCAGGTCGTCCGATCGGCCGGGCCCGCTCCGCAGGGCGGGACGGTCGACGGGTCATGCCCTGCGCCGTCCGTTCACGGGCACCGCGAGGGGCATCCGGCGGGCGACGCACGCGCACGGTGCCGGGGAGTCCGGGCTCGGGAAGCTGATCGAGCTGCACGCCGTGAACGGCGCGGGCGACGTGATGATCACGGTCGCGCTCGCCTCGACGGTGTTCTTCTCCGTACCGACCGACGAGGCCCGGGGCCGGGTTGCCCTCTACCTCGCCATCACGATGGCCCCCTTCACCCTGCTCGCACCGGTCATCGGCCCGCTCCTGGACCGGTTGCCGCACGGCCGGCGGGCCGCGATGGCGGGCGCCATGCTGGCCCGCGCGCTGCTCGCCCTCACCATGTCGGGCGCGGTCGCGACCGGCGGTCTGGAGCTGTATCCGGCGGCGCTGGGCGTGCTGGTCTCGTCGAAGGCGTACGGGGTCATCCGCAGCGCGGTCGTGCCACGCCTGCTGCCACCACGGTTCTCCCTGGTGAAGGCCAACTCCCGGGTCACCCTGGCCGGACTGCTGGCGACCGGTGTCGCGGCCCCGATCGGGGCCGGGCTCCAGTCCTTCGGCTCCGCCTGGCCGCTGTACGGCGCCTGCGCGATCTTCCTCGGCGGTACCGTCCTCGCCTTCACCCTGCCGCCCAAGGTGGACTCGGCGAAGGGCGAGCGCCGGGCCAAGCTGGCGCTGCCGCACGGCGGAAGCACGCCACCGGGCGAACAAGCCCGCGCGGCGGAATCCGACACGGGGAGCGGCCGGGTCCGCTCCCGCAGGATGCGGCCGAAGCCCCTCGGGCTGCGGTCCGTCGGCCCCTCGGTGCTGCACGGACTCCAGGCGAACGCAGCGCACCGCGCGCTCTCCGGGTTCCTGATCTTCTTCCTGGCGTTCCTGCTGCGCGAGCACCCGCTCGCCGGGCAGAGCGCCGCCGTCTCCCTGGGCATCGTCGGCGTCGCGGCCGGGGCGGGCAACGCGGTCGGCACGGCGGTGGGTTCCTGGCTGCGGGCCCGGGGCCCGGAGATGATCATGGCGGCCGTGCTGGGGCTCGCCCTGGTCTCCGCCGTGCTCGCGGCCCTGTTCTTCAACACCGTCCTGGTCGCCGTGCTGGGCGCGGTCGCGGGCTTCACCCAGGCCCTGTCCAAGCTGTCGCTGGACGCCGTGATCCAGCGGGACGTGCCGGAGGAGGTACGGACCTCGGCGTTCGCCCGGTCGGAGACCGCGCTCCAGATGGCGTGGGTGGTGGGCGGCGCCATCGGCATCGCGCTTCCCCTCAACGGCGTACTGGGCATGTCGGTCGCCGCCGGGCTGCTCGTGCTGGGCGCGGTGACGTCCGTACGAGGTCTCCTGAGCATCGCCCGGCGCGGCTCGCACCACCCCCGCGTGGCGTGAGACGGGACGACCGATAACCTTCGGCCCATGACCGTTGCGTTCTTCTCCGGTAAGGGCCGTCGAATCGGCGTCGCTCTCGGTGCCGTGTCCGCGGGACTCCTCGTCCTCTCCGCCTGCGACAAGCCGACGCCCATCGCGACCGTGACGGTCGGCGGCGACTCCGTGCACTCCGAGGCCGCCTGCTACAACGACGGCAAAGTCCTCTCCGACAGCGATGCGCAGAGCTGCCTCGCCAAGAAGGAGGGCAAGACCATCAAGCTCGGGATGGAGGAAAGGGTCCACTTCGGTGTCGACCCCGAGATCGCGGACAACGGCTGGATGCTCTTCATCGACGGCCAGCAGGCCGAGCAGGAGCCGTACAAGAAGACCTACCGGACCATCTCGGGCAGCGCCTTCTTCTCCAGCCAGAGCGGTCAGCCCTCGAAGAAGACCCGGGTCAGCGTCGTCGAGACCAAGAACGGCAAGTTCGCCGGCGTCTGGCACTTCAACTTCGAGAAGGCCTCCTGACCTCCCGGTCCCCCGGACCCCGGTCTCCCGAAGCCCGGTTCCCCGGAACCCCGGCCCACCGGCCGCCCGAAGTCCTGACCGCCGGTCGTCCGGCCCCGGAGGACCGATCCGTGCGTGTGCTCGTCGTGACCGCTGTCCCGGCCGAACGGGACGCGGTCACACGCGCGTTCGGGGGCGCCTGCGCGATACGCGCCGTGCCCGGCGCGGAGCTGCACCGGGCCGGCCCCTTCGACGTCCTCGCGGCCGGTGCGGGACCGGCCGCCGCGGCCGCCGCGACCGCCTTCGGGCTCGCGTCGGCGGCGGCGCCCGGGACGCCGGACGCCGCGTCGGCCCCGTACCGCCTGGTCGTCTCGGCCGGCATCGGTGGCGGCTTCGCGCCCGCCGCCCCCCTCGGCACCCTCGTCGTGGCGAGCGACATCGTCGCCGCCGATCTGGGCGCGGAGACCCCCGACGGTTTCGTGCCCGTCACCGGCCTCGGCTTCGGCCGCGACCGGTTCCCGCCGCCCCCGGACCTCGTCCGGGCCGTGGCCGCCGCCACCGGGGCCACGACCGGCCCCGTGCTCACCGTCTCCACCGTCACCGGCAGCGCCGCCCGCACCACCGCCCTGCTGACCGCGCACCCCGGGGCGGTCGCCGAGGCCATGGAGGGCTTCGGCGTCGCCGAGGCCGCCGCCCGGCTCGGCGGCGTGCCGGTGCTGGAGATCCGGGCCGTCTCGAACACCGTGGGGCCGCGCGACCGGGCGGCCTGGCGCATCGGCGACGCGCTCACCGCGCTCACCGACGCGTTCGGGAGGCTCACCCCCGTACTGGAAGGCTGGATCACTGATGACCGCGACTGACCACCCGCTGCGGATAGCGTTCTCGCCGTGCCCGAACGACACCTTCGTCTTCGACGCGTGGGCGCACGGACGGGTCCCCGGCGCACCCGAACTCGATGTCCTCTTCGCGGACATCGACGTCACCAACGGCATGGCCGAGCGCGGTGAACTCGACGTCCTGAAGGTCTCGTACGCCGTGCTGCCCTGGGTCCTCGACGAGTACGCGCTGCTGCCGTGCGGCGGGGCGCTGGGCCGGGGCTGCGGCCCGCTCGTCCTGACCAGGGAGCCGGGGACGGACCTGACGGGGAGGACCGTCGCCGTGCCGAGCGAGCGCTCCACCGCGTATCTGCTGTTCCGGCTGTGGGCGGCGGAGGCCGTCCCGGGCGGGGTCGGCGAGATCGTCGTGCTGCCGTTCGACGAGATCATGCCCGCCGTGCGCGACGGCCGGGTGGACGCCGGGCTCGTCATCCACGAGGCCCGGTTCACGTACCGGGACTACGGGCTGCACAGCCTCGCCGACATGGGCGAGCACTGGGAGTCGACGACCGGGCTGCCGATCCCGCTGGGCGCGATCATCGCCAAGCGGTCGCTGGGCGGGGAGACACTGCGGCTGCTCGCCGATTCGGTGAGCACGTCGGTACGGATGGCCTGGGACGACCCGGAGGCGTCCCGCCCGTACGTCCTGGAGCACGCGCAGGAGATGGACCCGGCCGTCGCGGACCAGCACATCGGCCTGTACGTCAACGAGTTCACGGCCGACCTCGGCGAGAACGGCTACGCGGCGATCCGGGGACTGCTGACCCGTGCGGCGGCCGAGGGGCTGGTCCCGCCCCTCGGCCCGGACGCGCTGACGTACGGCTGACCGGCCCGCCCTGGCGTCACCGGGGGGTCGGCGCGCCCGGCACGGTCGACGGATCAGGGCAGGACGGCACGGTCGACGGATCAGGGCAGGGCGGTCGGCCGTACGGTCGACGGGCCTGGGCAGCCGGGCACGATCGACGAGTCAGGGCAGCCCGGCACGAACGGCGGGGCAGGCGGCCCGTACGGCCGACAGGTCCGGGTGGACCCGCTCGGTCGGCGGGCGAGGGCGCCCCGGCCGGGACCCGGTCAGGGCGCCCTGCGGGTCATACGTCGAGCTGGTCGGCGACCGCGCGCAGCAGCCCGCCGATCTTCTTGCCCGCCGCCTTGTCGGGGTAGCGTCCGCGCTCCAGCATCGGGGTGATGTTCTCCAGCAGGGTCGTCAGGTCCTGGACGATGGAGGCGAGTTCGTCCGGTTTGCGGCGCTGGGCCGCCGCGACGGACGGGGTCGGATCGAGAATGGTGACCGAGAGTGCCTGGTCCCCCCGCTGGCCCGCCACGACCCCGAATTCGACGCGCTGGCCGGGCTTGAGCGCTTCGACCCCGGCCGGAAGCACTGATGAGTGCACGAACACGTCGGCGCCGTCGTCGCGAGAGAGAAAGCCGAAGCCCTTCTCCGAGTTGAACCACTTGACCTTACCCGTGGGCACGTCTGTCCTCGTCCTCGTACTCGTCGGTGCGCGGGAGAGCCGGGAAACGGCTCCGAATAGCGGTGCGGCGGGTCCCTTGACCCGCCGCCACCAAGGCTAATGGTCCAGAAGCTGGTGACAAGACGGCGCCGGGAGGATTCCCCGCGCTGGGAACTACCCTGGCGGGGTGAGTCGTGAAACCAAAGTCAACGAGTCCGGGCAGCGGACCGCACCCGCCCGGTCCGCGACGGGCCCCGGCGACCGGCTGGTCCGGATCGGCGCGATCGTCTTCTTCGTCGGCGCGGTCGCCACGCTGGTCACGGTGGCACCGCTGTTCCTGGGCACCGACCCGTTCCCCTCGGCCGCGTACGCGGTCTGCATGCTGATGGGGGTCGGCTTCCTGATCGCCGCCGGGGGCGTGGTGCGCTCGGTGTGGGCCGGGTCGCCGAAGCGGGCCGCCGGACGGACCTGACGGCCGGGGGCGCCACCACCCGTACGCGTACCCGCGTGGACGGGTTCACGCCGCCCTGACGACCTCGTGCACGACAGGAGCCGTCGCCGCGTCCGTGCGGGTCAACGGCTCGGGCGCCGCGCCGGCGCAAGCCGCTGACCTGCGGCGACGCCGTCGTGCGCGAGGTCGTCAGGTACTGGCACGGCTCACGGCCGCTCGGCCAGGTGCGTGCGCAGCCAGTCCGGGAACGCCATGAGGTCCGGCAGGACCACGTCCGCGCCCGCCGCCCGCAGTTCGTCCGCGTCGCACGGACCCGTGGTGACGGCCACCGACAGGGCCCCGGCGGTACGCGCTCCCCGTACGTCCCCGGTGTGGTCACCGACGTAGATCCCCGCGTCGTGCGCCAGCAGCGCCTCCGCCTTGGCCTCCGCCCACAGCCCGCCGATGATCTCGTCCGGCTCGATGCCGAGATGGGTCAGATGCAGCTTGGCGCTCGCCTCGTACTTGGCGGTGACGACCAGCGTCCGGCCGCCCAGCCGGCGTACCGCCTCCATGGACTCCCTGGCACCGGCCAGGGCCAGGGACGGCTTGATCGCGTGCAGGGGATAGATCGCGCGGTAGTGGGCGGCGGTCGCGGCGATCCGGTCCTCCGGGAACCAGTTGACCAGCTCCATCTCCAGCGGCGGGCCCAGCCTGCTGATGGCCAGATCGGCGTCTATCCAGGCCCCGGTCTCGGCGGAGAGCGCCTCGTAGGCGGCCTTGATACCGGGGCGCGAGTCGATGAGTGTCATGTCGAGGTCGAAGCCGACCGTCAGCTGGTGGGAAGCCATGGTCTCCATTGTCCGGCACCGCTCCGACACCGCCCCGGCGGCACTCGGGCACGGTCGGGGCGGGGCCGCCGGGACCGTTCCGGCCAGGGACTCCGCGGTCGGGGCGGGGCACCGGGGGCCACTCCGGCCAGGGCCTTCGGCACTGCCTCGGCGGGGCTCCGGGGGTCACTCCGGCCGGGGTCCCGGCACGGTTCGCGGCAGGACTCCGGAAGCCACTGCGGCCAGGGACTCCGCCACGGTCGCGGCGGGACTCCGGAGCCACCTCGGCCAGGGACTTCGCCGCAGTCGCGGCGGGACTCCGGGGCCACCTCGGCCAGGGACTTCGCCGCAGTCGCGGCGGGACTCCGGGGCCACCTCGGCCAGGGACTCCGGCACCGCCGGGCTCGGGCTCCGGCACCGCCGGGCCTGCGCTCCGGCACCGCTCGGGCGGGTGCCCCGGACCGTCCCGTATCACGGAGGGCCGGATCAGGCCGTGGGACTCCGGCCAACGGCTCCACTGCGGCGGTCTTAGACTGGCCAAGTCACTTAGCCAAGCCTTACTTGACTTGTCCGTCCCGCCGCCCCGCCGCCTCGCCGCCCCGCCGTCTCACCGCGCCTCCGGGCCGGCCCCCTCCTCCCAGCGCCCGCACCACCCAGCCCCTTACCGCCCGACCGCCCGTAACGTCCGTGCTCGTTCTCGATTGGTTCCGATGTCAGCCGCTCCACCACGCCTGTCCAGACGCGCTCTCGCGACGGCGGCGGCCGTCGTGGCGCTGCTGTTCGCCGTCCTGCTCAGCCTCGCCGTGGGGGCGCGGTCCATCGCGCCGTCCGCGGTGTTCGACGCGCTGCTGCACGGTGGGCACTCCGACGCCGCCGAGGTGATCCGGCAGATGCGGGTGCCGCGCACCCTCATCGGACTGATGGTCGGTGCCGCGCTGGCGCTCGCCGGGACGGTGCTCCAGGGCATCACCCGTAACCCCATCGCCGACCCCGGCATCCTCGGCATCAGCCAGGGGGCGTCGGTGGGGGTGGTGCTGGCCATCGCGTTCGCCGGAATCCACACCCTCACCGGGTACGTGTGGTTCGCGTTCGCCGGGGCCGCCGTCGCGTCCGTCGCCGTGTACGCCATCGCGGCGCGGGGACGGGGCGGTGCGACCCCGGTGAAGCTCGCGCTGGGCGGCGCCGCGATCAACGCGCTGCTGGTTTCGGTGACCATGGCGGTGCTGACCACCAAGGCGTCGGCGCTGGACGAGTTCCGTTTCTGGCAGGTCGGCTCGATCGCCGGGCGGGAGGCCGAGGTGGCCCGGCAGATCTGGCCGTTCCTGCTGATCGGGACGGTGCTGGTGCTCTCCGTGGCGCGCGGGCTCGACGCCCTGGCGCTGGGCGAGGACATGGCGAAGGGGCTGGGGCAGAAGGTGGCGACCGTCCGGGTGGTCGGCGGGATCGGTGCGACCGTGCTGACCGGCGCCGGGGTCGCGGCGGCCGGACCGATCGCGTTCATCGGACTCGCCGTCCCGCACATCGCGCGGGCGATCGTGGGCGGCGACCACCGCTGGGTGCTGCCGATGGCGGCCCTGATCGGGCCGGTGATGCTGCTCGTGTCGGACGTGGTCGGCCGGATCGTGTTCCCGCCGAGCGAGGTGCCGGCGGGTGTGATGACCGCCCTGATCGGGGTGCCGTTCCTGGTCACGCTCGTACGACGGAAGGCGGTGCCCGCATGAGCGGCGTTCCTGCCCCGGCGCCGTCGCCGATGGAGCCCCCGGCGCGGTCACCGCAGTCCGCGCGGTCCCCGGTGCGGCGGCCCTCGGTGCGGCCCACCGGTTACAGCGTCGTACGGGTCGGCGGGCGCGGCCGGTTCCTGCTGCACCGGCGGGCGGCGCTGGCCGCGACGGGGCTCGTGGTCCTGCTGGCGGCGGTCTGCGTCGCGTACCTCTGCGTCGGCGAGAGCTTCGTGTCACCGGTCGAGGTGGTGAAGGTGATCGTCGGGCAGCCGTCGCCGGACGAGCTGGTCGTCGGGACGCTGCGGCTGCCGCGCATGGTGGTCGGGCTGCTCGTCGGGGCGGCCTTCGGGATCGCGGGCGCCCTGATCCAGACCGTGGCGCGCAATCCGCTGGCCAGCCCCGACATCATCGGCATCAGCCAGGGGGCGAGCGCGCTGACGGTGGGCGCGATGACGTTCGGCGTCACCTCGTACACAGTGCTGCCGTACCTGTCGGTCGTCGGCGGGATCGCGGCCGCCGCCCTGGTGTACGTCTTCGCGTGGCGCGGCGGTCTGCACGCGACCCGGTTCGTGCTGATCGGCATCGGCTTCGCCATCGCGCTGCGGTCGGTCACCACGCTGTTCCTGACGAAGGGCGACTACCTCGTCGCCCAGCAGGCGCAGATCTGGATGACGGGTTCGCTCAACGGCCGCGGCTGGAGCGAGGCGGCGCCCATCGGCTGGACGCTGCTCGTCCTCGTACCGGCCGTGCTGTGGGCGGCCCGCGCCCAGCGCACGGTGTCGATGGACGACGACACGGCGACGGCTCTCGGGGTGCGGCTGGGCCGGGTGCGCCTCGGGCTGGTCGCCCTCGGTGTGGTGCTGGCCTCCGTGGCGACGGGCACGGCGGGGCCGGTGGACTTCGTGGCGCTGCTCGCCCCGCAGATCGCCCGCCGGATGACGCGTACCGCGCAGATCCCGCTGTTCTGCTCGGCGCTGCTCGGCGCGTTCATCGTGGTCCTCGCCGATCTGCTGGCCCGCAGGCTCTTCTCGCCCACCGAGCTGCCGGTGGGTGTGCTGACGGCGGCGGTCGGCGCCCCGTATCTGATCTGGCTGATCATCCGCGGTCACGGTGGCCGCAGTGGAGGCAACGCATGACCCCGACCCGTACGTCCGCGTCGCAGACCGCCGTGACGAGCCGGCTCACGGTGCGCGGGCTCACGCTCGCCTACGAGGACCGCACGGTGGTCCATGAGCTGGACCTGGCCGTCCCGGACGGCCGGGTGACGGTCATCGTCGGGCCGAACGCCTGCGGGAAGTCCACCACGCTGCGTGCCCTGGGCCGGCTGCTGAAGCCGCGCGGCGGGGCCGTCCTCCTGGACGGCACCGAGCTGTCGAGGATTCCCACGAAGAAGATCGCCCAGTCGATCGGGCTGCTGCCGCAGACCCCGGTCGCGCCCGAGGCGATCAGCGTCTGTGACCTGGTCGCGCGGGGCCGCCAGCCGCACCAGCACTGGTGGCAGCAGTGGTCGGACGAGGACGAGCGGGCGGTGACGGACGCCATGGAACGTACGGACATCACCGCCATCGCCGACCGTTCGGTCGACGAACTGTCGGGCGGTCAGCGCCAGCGGGTGTGGATCGCGATGGCGCTCGCCCAGGAGACGGATCTGCTGCTGCTCGACGAGCCGACCACGTACCTCGACGTCGCCCACCAGGTGGAGGTGCTGGACCTGGTGCGTCAGCTGGCCTCCCCGGCGGCGGACGGCTCCCGTGGCCGGACCGTCGTGACCGTGCTCCACGACCTCAACCAGGCGGCCCGGTACGCCGACCACCTGGTCGCCATGAAGGAGGGCCGGATCATCGCCGAGGGCCCGCCGGAGGACGTCGTCACCGCCGATCTCGTACGCGAGGTCTTCGGTCTGTCGGCGGTCGTCGTGCCGGACCCGGTGACCGGTTCCCCGCTCGTCGTCCCGGGGGCGCCCTGGGCGCCCCCCACCCCTACCGGAAAGGCACCCCGGACATGACAGCACTCCTGCGCAAGCGCCGCCGTACCCTCGTCGCGGGTTCGCTCGCCGTGGCGACCGCCCTGGCGCTCTCCGCCTGTGGTTCGTCGGACTCGGACAGCGGACCGGGCTCCGGCAAGGACACCGCCGCGACGCACACCGTGAGGACCGCGATGGGCGATGTGACGGTGAGCGACGCGCCGAAGCGGGTCGTCGTCCTCGACACCGCCGAGCTGGACTCCGTACTGGCCCTCGGTGTGAAGCCGGTCGGCGCCACGCACACCGACGCGGCGGGCGGCTTCCTCGGCTACCTGCCCGAGGACCGGCTCACGGGCGTCAAGGACGTCGGCGAGATGATGACGCCGAACCTGGAGTCGATCGCCGCCCTCAAGCCCGACCTGATCCTCACCAGCAAGGTCAGGCACGGCGACAAGTACGCCGAACTGAAGAAGATCGCGCCGACCGTGATGACGGAGAACACCGGTTACCCCTGGAAGGAGAACTTCCAGGTCCACGCCGACGCGTTGGGCAGGAAGGCCGAGGCGAAGAAGGTCACCGACGCGTACGCCGCGCACACCGCGCGGGTCACCGAGGCCCTGGGCGGCAAGGCGAAGGCGGCGGCCACCGAGGTGAACATGGTGCGCTTCGTCGAGGGCGCGGACATCCGCATCTACGGCAGGAAGAACTACATCGGCACGATCCTCGCCGACATCGGCCTGGGCCGCCCCGCCATCACGGACAAGGCGAAGGACGGCTTCTCGTACGACGTCAGCCCGGAGAAGATCGACCTGGCGGACGCGGACGTGGTGTTCCACTCGACGTACGGCGACCCGTCGAAGGCCAAGGAGACGGCCACCACGGGCAGCGGGCTGTGGAAGAACATGACCGCCGTGAAGAACGGCAAGGTCTTCCCGGTCGACGACCAGCTGTGGATTCAGGGCATCGGGTACACGGCGGCGGACAAGATCCTGGACGAGTTGCGGGCCGATCTGACGAAGTGACGGCTGATGGGCGGCGTGGTGACGGCTGACGGCTGACGGCTGACGGCTGACGGCTGACGGCTGACGGCTGACGGCTGACGGCTGACGGCTGACGGCTGACGGCTGACGGCTGACGGCTGACGGCTGACGGCAAGCATGGTCACGGCGGCGACCGACTACCGGCATGGTGACGGCTGACGGCTGACGGCTGACGGCCGGCATGGTCGTGGCCGGCATGGTCGTGGCTGGCATGGTCACGGCCGGCATGGCGACAGGGTGGGCGTGGGTCGCTCGCGGAGCCTGGGGCCGAGCGCATCCCTCCGCGCGGAGCGGTCCCGAACAGGCCGCACCCCGGAGCCGCGGTGTCACTGGTGACACGCGGTGACACGCCCGCACCCGGCGGTCCGGCACACGCCCCCGCTCATCCCCGTGACCTCCGCGCCCGCCAGATCAGGAAGAGCGCGGAGGCCACCGCGGCCGTGCGGAGCAGGACCGGCCACATGTCGGACAGCGCCTGCGCCGTGCCGTCCTCCGGGACCGGTGTCCCCCAGCGGCCGTCGAGACGGCCCCAGAGCCAGACCAGACCGCCCGCGGCCACGGCTCCGGGCAGACCCATCGCCGCCCATTTGGCCTCGGCGCGGGAGAGCTTGCGGGAGCTGTACGCGAGCAGCCAGCCGCCCGCGAGGGCCAACCAGGAACCGATCACCGCGCCGACGACCAGCAGGCCCGCGGCGAACAGCAGCAGCGGGTGGGAGATCCGGGCCCGTGGCGCGGCGGCGGGAGCGGTACGGCGGCGGCGCAGCCGGAGACGGCTTCTGGCCCAGGATGTGCGGCCCGCCCCGGCCGACTCCGCCGTCTCGTCCTCGACCTCGTGAGCGGCCCGGTCGGCCCCGGTCCCGTCCCGGTCGTCGTCGCCGTCACCGTCGTCGGTCGCCCGGTCCGGCCTCCCCGGGGACCACGGCCGGAACATCTCCGGGATCTCCACGCCCCCGACGAAACCGGGCACGCTGTCGCCGACCCCGCCGAACGGTCCCGGTTCGACGCGCCACCAGTCGGCCTCGCTGCCGGAAGGACCGAGCTCGTCCATCCCGGCCAGGTGCGGCGGGGAGGCCAACGGGCCGCCGCCCGGCACCGGAGTGTCGTCCTTCGGCGCCTTCGGCGCCTTCGGCGCTCCCTTGCGGAACGGGTCCGGCACGCCCTTGCGGAACACGTCCATGCCGAGCGGTCCTCGCCTGGGGCGCGGGATGCCGCCGCTGGGGCCTGAGGTGCCGCCGCGTCCGGGCCCGTCCTCACGGTCCGCGCTCTCCACCCCGTCCGTCCCGTCCGCTCCGTCCGCACGGCTCGCCGCCCCATCCGTCCCGTCCGTCCGGGGCGCGTGAGGTGCCGGGGACGGGCGTGTCAGTCGTGACAGGGGCGACGCGCGCGGCGGTTCGGCGGCGGGTGACGGACTCGCGGATACGGCCGTCGGCGGCGGACCCGCGGAGCGGAACGTACGGAACGCGCGGGGCGTGCGCGGCGCACGCGATGCACGCGACGCGTCCGGTGGGTCCGCCGCGTACGCCGTGTCCGCGGCATCCGCCGTCGTGTTCGTCGAAGCCGCCCGTCCGTCCCCGGACTCGGCGGCCTTCGCCACCAATTCGTCCGGCGCCCCGAGCCCTCCGATGATGCGCCGGACCGTCGCCGGGGTGTCCGCGGAGAGCGCCCCACGCTGCCGGTCGATCTCGGTCCGCAGCGTCGAGACGAGCCTCATCCGGGCGCCGGACGACAGCTGTTGCTGCTGTGCCAGGTCCCCGACCCGGCTCAGATAGTCGTAGACGAGCTGGTCGCTCTCGATCCCCACCGCTGGTTCCCCTCTACCGGCCCTGCCCCGACGGTAGCGCTCCTCGGGCCTGTTCAGGGGCTAACGTGGGCTGGATGGGGATGACCACACCACCGCGGACGCTCGCCGAAGCTCTGCGCGCCCGGGGCGACGAATCGTTGGCCGGGCTGCTGCGTGCCCGTCCCGACCTGCTGTCCCCGGTGCCGAACGACATCACGCAGCTCGCCACCAGGGCGGGCACCCGCGCCTCCGTCGTACGCGCGCTCGAACACCTGGACAAGTTCGCGCTCCAGACCGCGGAAGCGCTCGCCGTGGCGCCCGACCCATCCCCGTACGAGACGCTGCTGACGCTGCTCACGGGCGACGGGCAGGACGACGGCGAGCATCGCGGCGAGGCCGGGGCCGCCATCGTGGAGTCACTGCCCCGGTCCCTCGCCACCCTGCGCGAGCAGGCCCTCGTCTGGGGCGAGAACGACCGGCTGCGGCTCGTGCGCACCGCGCGTGAGCTGCTGTCGCCGTCCCCGCAGCACCCCTCGCCCACCGGTCTCGGCCCGACCGTGGCCGAGGCGACGGCCGGGATGTCGCCGGGCCGGCTCCAGGAGATCATCGCCGTGGCCGGGCTGCCCGCCACGCACGACCCGGTCTCCGCCGTTGCGGCGCTGGCCGGGCTGTTCACCGACCGGACGCGGATGGCCGCGCTCCTGGACACCGCCCCGGTGGAGGCGCTGGCCGTGTTGGACCGGCTGGTGTGGGGGCCGCCGTACGGGGAGGTCACCCCGAACCCCACCCCGCCCGTGAAGTGGCTGCGCGACCGGGGGTTGCTGCTGCCCGTGTCGACGCGGACGGTCGTGCTGCCGCGCGAGGCCGCGCTGCATCTGCGGGCCGGGCGCGCCCACCGCGTACCGGAGCCGGTGCCGCCCGCCGTGGTGGCGGCCGCGACCCGCGATCCCCAGGCTGTGGACAGCGCCGCCGCAGGTCAGGCGTTCACCGCGGTGGCCACGGTCGAGGAGCTGCTGAAGGGGTGGAACGGCGGCGGCCCGGCCACCCTGCGGGCCGGCGGGCTCAGTGTCCGCGAGCTGAAGCGGACCGCCTCCGCACTCGACGTGTCCGAGCCCATCGCCGCGTTCTGGATCGAACTCGCGTATGCGGCCGGGCTGTTGGCCGCCGATGGGGAGAACGACGAGCGGTACGCCCCGACGCCCGCGTACGACGACTGGCTCGAACTCCCCGCCCAGCGCCGCTGGGTACGTCTCGTCGAGGCCTGGCTCCCCGCCACCCGCGCGGCGGGACTGGTCGGCGGCCAGGACGCGAAGGGGCGGGCGCTGTCCACTCTCGGCCCCGAGCTGGACCGCTCCGCCGCGCCCGAGGTGCGCCACCGGGTGCTGTCGCTGCTCGCGCTCCTGCCCACGGGCACCGCGCCCGACCCGGAGTCCCTGCTCGCCCGGCTGCGCTGGGAACGACCGCTGCGCGCCGCCGTCCCGGGCGCGTCGGCGAGCGCGGGCAACACCGCGGACCTGCGGTCACGGCTCGCCCTGTGGACGCTCAGCGAGTCCGAACTCCTCGGTGTCACCGGCCGGGGCGCCCTGGCCTCCCACACCCGGGCGCTGCTCGCCGAGGGTCCTGCCGAGGCCGCGGCCCGGCTGGCCCCGCTCATCCCGGAACCCCTCGACCACGTGCTGCTCCAGGCGGACCTGACGGCGGTCGCCCCGGGCCCGCTGGAGCGCCCGCTGGCGGAGGCGCTGTCGGTGCTCGCGGACATCGAGTCGAAGGGGGGCGCGACGGTGTACCGGTTCACGCCGGGGTCCGTGCGCCGGGCACTCGACGCGGGCCGTTCGGCATCGGACCTCCACGCGTTCCTGGCCGCGCACAGCCGGACAGCCGTGCCGCAGCCGCTGAGTTACCTCATCGACGACGTGGCCCGCCGCCACGGCCGTCTGCGGATCGGCGCCGCGTCCTCGTACGTACGCTGCGACGACGAGGCCGTGCTGAACGAGATCCTTGCCGACAAGCGCTCGGCCCCCCTGCGGCTGCGCCGGCTCGCACCGACCGTACTGGCTTCGTACATCGACCCGTCGTCCCTCCTCGAAGGGCTGCGCGACATGGGGTACGCCCCGGCCGCCGAGTCCGCCGACGGCGACGTCCTGATCACCCGCGCGGGAGCCCGCCGCACCCCGCCGCGTACTCCCCCGGCTCCGGTGCCGGAGGGCCCGCCGATCCCGGACGACACGCTGCTGGTCGCGGCGGTACGGGCGATCAGGGCCGGGGACACGGCGGCCACGGTCGTCCGCAAGGAGACCCCCGCGTCGGAACCCACGGGACCGGGCGACGCGCCCCTCCCCCGTACGACCCCGGCCGAGACCCTGGCCACGGTCCAGGCCGCCGCCATGACCGGATCGGCGCTCTGGATCGGCTACGTCAACGCGGAGGGCGCGGCCAGCCAACGGGTGATCGCCCCGGTCAGGGTCGAGGGCGGCTTCGTGACGGCGTACGACCACACGGCGGACGAGGTCCGCACGTACCCACTGCACCGCATCACGGGTGTCGCGGAACTGGCGGACGAGGGGGCGCCCTGAGGGGCACTGCCGTGTCGAACCGAGCACGGCTGCCTTCCTCCGGCGGACCGGCCGGTCTCCGCACTCCGTCAGCCGGGGCGGTGCCGTGACAGCCTCAGCAGTTCCACCAGCCGGTCCAGATCGGTCCATGGATTCTCGGTGTGCCGATTCGAGCCGCGTTGCCTCAACGCCTCCGCGCGCGCCTTGGCCTGACCGTACCGGTCGCGGAGCGTGTTGTAGCCGACGTGCTTCCGATCACCCGTGTATCCGCAGACACCAAGCCTTTCCAGCATCCGCTGCGCACCGTCCGACGTGCAGTACCCCGACACATCGGTGAAGTGCAGCAGGAGCCAGAGTTCGAAACAGGGATTGGTCAGCGCCACCTCGATTCCGTGACCCGCCGCGAGCTCCAGGGCCTCCTTCAGTCCCGGATGCGGAGCGGGAGCCTCCACGTCGATCACGCACCAGACCTCGTCGTACTCCATGCACCGGTCCTGAGGAGAGCTGGGCGCCCGCTCCTTGTGCGCGGCGGCCGCGCGTACCAGCGTCTTGGGCTCGCCGTGTTTGCCGCCCATGCAGATGGACACGGGCAGTGAGCGCAGTTCCCCCTTCAGGCCCTTGAAGTACTGATCCTCCGTGCGTTCGCCCTCGCAGTAGATGAGGAACCTACGCTGCTCCTGGCGTACGCCCTTCGCCCGCTTCAGCGGTTTGCCCCGCTTCACTGCCACCCCCGTGCCGGAATGCCACGGCCATGTCCCGCAGCAGATCGTCGTCCAAGTGGGGCACAGCCCCGTAACGCCCGCCCAGATACCGCTTCTCCAGGTTGTCCGCGGAGTCCCGCACCGAGAACTCGGTCATCGGGAACAGGCGCGTCGCGAGGGTGTCCGGGTCCTTCTCGGTGAACCACACCTGATCCCTGAAGAGTTGGGTACGGACGTTGCGTCCGAGCAGTGCCGCCTCGTGCGTACTGAAGATCAATTGCGCTCCCCCGCTGTTCGTCTCGGGGGACTGGAACACGCCGACGAGAGCATCGACCAGATAGGGGTGCAGACGGGCGTCGAGCTCGTCCACGCAGAGCACCCCGCCCTCGGCCAATGTGGTGACGACGGGGCCGATGAGACCGATCCAGGTACGCGTACCACTCGACTCGTACGCGAGGTCGAGCGGAAACACGCCTTCAGCAGTCCGGTGCTCGACCCTGATCCGCTGTTTGCTGTCCTCCTGCACACGGACCTTGTCACCCAGCGCCTCCCGGAGCGCCTGCGTGATCCGCTGGTGATCCGCGCGGACGTTCTCGTCCCAGTCCTGGATCTCCAGCCCGGACACACCGAGGTCGGCGAACCGAAGCAGGTCCGACACGGGATGTGGCTGCTGCCGGTCCCGTCCCTCCAGGCAGAGCCGTACCGTGTGATCGAGGCGCCGGGCGAAGTCGTGGTCCGTGGCCATCCGCAGGCCCGACCGGAACCACCGGAAGACCGCACTGAGCTGATCATGTCCTTGGGCCGCCGCGACGGACAGATAGAGACTGTTCGGCCTGAGCAGTTCGGCGATCAGCTTTCGTCGGCCGGTGAGCCATCTGCCGAAAACGACCTCGCCGTCCGCCCCTCGCTCGTACAGACGGCGCTGCCGGCCCTCGGGGTAGTAGTACAGCCACTCCTCGGTGACCTGTTCGTCGTCGACCGAGAACCCGAACTGATGATGCACTCCGCCGACGACGAAGTCGGCCGCGAAGGAACTGGGCCGATCAGCCGCGCCATGACCGAGCGCGAACGGACGACGCGGAACTCCGCCGCTGGGGTCCCAGCGGCGGAACGAGGACAGGACCGCTGATCGCATCCAGCCGAGGGAGTCGATGACGTTCGACTTCCCGGAGGCGTTGGTGCCGTACACCGCGACCACAGGAACCACGAACTCACCGCCGCCCGGCGACGGACACTCGGCCCGCTCCGGGTGCCGATCGGCGGCGACGAGGGACAGCTCTTGTTCCTCCAGCAGCGAAGCATGATTCGTGACCTGGAATCGCAGCAGCATGCCAGTCCCTCCAAGCATCGAATGACGTCGTTCCATGGCTCATATCGTCATGTCCTGACGATAGTGCCGGTGAAACGACGTTGCCTAGTGATGTCACTCGTCGGTGTCAGCTACCGGCCACCCCGACAGGCTCCTCATCTCCACGCCGACCGCGCGAGCGCGCGTACGCCCTGTCTCGACCTACGCACTCACACCCCCACGCGAAGACCCCGCTCTCGCGTCTGAAGGACGAGAGAACGGGGCCTCCTGGTCGGCAAACGCCGCCGGGACGGTCCTAGCGACCGGTGACGGTCCCGACGAAGGCGGACCACGCCTGGGCCGAGAAGACGAGCGCGGGACCGCAGTCGGCCATGCCGTCCGGGCCTGCGACCACGGCCCTGATGACGTTCTCGTTCAGGATGGCCCACATCTTCTGTTCGGACCGCCGGCTCGAAGTCAGGTTGAGGAGCTGCCCGCTGTCTGCCGGAGCGTCTACCCTGGCGCCGGGTGGTCTTTCCACGGCCGCACGCCCGCCCCTGCGACCCGCCGTCCGATAGGTTCATTCCATGCCCGGCCGCCTTCTGGAACTCCATGTGGAGAACTTCCGCAGCCTTCGTGACGTGACCATCCCGCTCGGTCCGCTCACTGTCCTCGTCGGCCCGAACGGTGTGGGTAAATCCAACGTCCTCAAGGTGTTCGACTTTCTCGCCGCCATCATTCGAACCGATCTGAAACCCGCACTGGAAGAGCGCGGCGGATTCGACGAGATGGCGTTCTGGGGCGGGGAAAGGCCCCCGACCTCCCTGGTGATCCACCTCAAGGCCGACTGGACGACTCACGCAAGTGCCAAGGCACCGGACGAGTACTCGCTGACCATTCGGCGACGGTCCTCGCCGCACAGCCGTGATGCCTACACGCTGTCACGGCAGGAGAGTTTCGCGTTCAAGCGCACCCGGGGCAGGGCAGGGGAGGCGCATCACGATCTCGGGTGATGAGGCCCGAGTCGTCGACAAGAAAGCGGGCCGGGAGTCCGACGGCGGAAGCTTCGGCATCCAACGGCTGAGCGGGACGAGGACGGTGCCTCGATCATTCCGGCGTTGACCACCGATGAGATCGAGGCGATCGTCGAGGAGACCGGTGATCAGCCTCTCGGAGAACTGTGGTTCTCAGGCGTACTCGGCGGTGACCTGACGGAAGACGAGCTGTGAGGCACAAGAACATACGCGGTGCGCAGAGCCGCGGCATCGTCGTCCTTGCCGGTGAGAGCGCCAACGACCGCCGCATGCCGGCGGGTTTCATCAAGGCCGCCCATCCCGGCCTCGCCGCCGCCGTCACTCTCACCGAGATCACCGATCCGGTGCGGCTGCGAAAGAAGTCGGGCACCGATCTCGCGACGGCCGCGGGAACGTTGGTGAGAAAGGCGCGGGGCAAGGCCAAACTCAAAGCCGGCGAGTTCGTCGGCATCGCGGTTCACGAAGACATGGACGCCTGTCCCGGCCCCGGTTACGACACGGCACGGCGGGCGGTCACCGCGGCACTCGCGAAGGCGAGCGGATCGGCCTCGTCCGTCTACGCACTGGCGGCAGCGGAGTCGGAAGCATGGCTCCTCCTCGTTTCCCGAGGCATTTCCGCTGTACAGGGCGTCATGGAAGATTCCGGCGCAGTGGCACGGCCGGGACACAGGGCGGCGTCGGACGCCCGAGGAGGATCTGGAAGCCCAGCTCATCAGTCCGCGTTTCAGGGAAGGCGACGGTCCCGAGATCATCTCGAAGGCCCTCACCGAGGGGCTTCTCCCGGCGCCCAACGGGTCCAACCGTTCCCACAGCGAGTTCGTCGAAGATCTCGTCGCGTGGAAGGTCCCGAGCGGAACCGGTCGGTGATCCGCCGCGCCCGGCACCGCGAGCCCGCCCCTCCCTCACACCCGCCCCACCTCCCCGCCCCCGAGGTAGACTGGTGCGTTTCCCGTGAACGTCCCACACAGGTGGCCGCGCACGCTCCCGGCGCGCGTGCCGAGGCTCCTTCGGGCGTCTCGTCCGGGGCAAGGCCCGGACCCCGGCGGGTGTGCGGTCCGCCACCAGGCGATCCCGCTCCCGCCACCGGGCGATCCCGACTTCGGAGGTACATGTGTCCTGCCTGATCGTCCAGAGTGACAAGACACTGCTCCTGGAAGTGGACCACGAGCAGGCGGACGCCTGTCGGCGTGCCATCGCGCCCTTCGCCGAGCTGGAGCGGGCGCCCGAGCACATCCACACCTACCGGCTGACCCCGCTCGGCCTGTGGAACGCCCGCGCCGCCGGGCACGACGCCGAGCAGGTCGTCGACGCCCTCGTGAAGTTCTCGCGGTATCCCGTGCCGCACGCCCTGCTCGTCGACATCGCGGAGACGATGGACCGGTACGGGCGGCTCACCCTCTCCAAGCACCCGGTGCACGGGCTCGTGCTGACCACCACCGACCGGCCGGTGCTGGAGGAGATCCTTCGGTCGAAGAAGGTCGCGCCGCTGGTCGGGGCCCGGATCGACCCCGACACCGTCGCCGTGCACCCCTCCGAGCGCGGGCAGGTCAAGCAGACGCTGCTGAAGCTGGGCTGGCCCGCCGAGGACCTCGCGGGGTACGTCGACGGCGAGGCGCACGCCATCGAGCTGGACGAGAGCGGCTGGGCGTTGCGCCCGTACCAGAAGCAGGCCGTCGAGGGGTTCTGGCACGGCGGGTCCGGGGTGGTCGTGCTGCCCTGCGGCGCCGGGAAGACGCTGGTCGGGGCCGGGGCGATGGCCCAGGCCAAGGCGACCACGCTGATCCTCGTCACGAACACCGTCTCCGCCCGGCAGTGGAAGCACGAGCTGGTGAAGCGGACCTCGCTGACCGAGGAGGAGATCGGCGAGTACAGCGGTACCCGCAAGGAGATCCGGCCGGTCACCATCGCCACGTACCAGGTGCTGACGACCCGGCGGAAGGGCGTCTACCCGCACCTGGAGCTGTTCGACTCGCGTGACTGGGGTCTGGTGATCTACGACGAGGTGCATCTGCTGCCCGCCCCCGTCTTCAAGTTCACCGCCGATCTCCAGGCCCGCCGCCGGCTCGGGCTCACCGCGACGCTCGTGCGGGAGGACGGCCGCGAGTCGGACGTCTTCTCGCTGATCGGCCCGAAGCGGTTCGACGCGCCGTGGAAGGAGATCGAGGCGCAGGGCTACATCGCGCCGGCCGACTGCGTCGAGGTACGGGTCAATCTCACCGACTCCGAGCGGCTGGCGTACGCGACCGCCGAGGCGGAGGAGAAGTACCGCTTCTGCGCGACGACCGCGACCAAGCGGAAGGTGACCGAAGCGCTCGTACGCAAGCACAAGGGTGAGCAGACCCTCGTCATCGGCCAGTACATCGACCAGCTCGACGAGTTGGGCGAGCATCTGGACGCCCCGGTGATCAAGGGTGAGACGAGCAACGCCCAGCGCGAGAAGCTGTTCGAGGCGTTCCGCCAGGGTGAGCTGCACGTGCTCGTGGTGTCGAAGGTCGCGAACTTCTCGATCGACTTGCCGGAGGCGACGGTCGCCATCCAGGTCTCGGGCACGTTCGGTTCCCGGCAGGAGGAGGCCCAGCGGCTCGGCCGGGTGCTGCGTCCGAAGGCGGACGGGCACGAGGCGCGGTTCTACTCGGTGGTGGCGCGCGACACCATCGACCAGGACTTCGCGGCGCACCGCCAGCGGTTCCTGGCCGAGCAGGGGTATTCGTACCGGATCGTGGACGCGGACGAACTGCTCTCCGACAGCTGAGCCGGTAAGGCGGGGGCGGGGGAAACGGGGCAGGCGCTCAGTGGCCCCGGCGCACGCCCGCCTCCTCCGCGTACTCGCCGAGCACGACCACGCCGAACGCGGTGCTCACGAAGACCTTCACGGCGCGTAGCGCGTCACCGACGCGGTGGCTGTGGGGGTGACCGGCGGTCGCCGTCGCGCCGTGCGCGGAGCCGGTCCTGCGGGGGTCGAGGGTTACGGTGCTCATGTGTTCCATGGTCCTGCGCGCCGCCCGTGAGGACATCGATCCGCAGGCGGAACCCCGGAGCGGGCGCCGTAGCTCTCCGGTCGCACGCCGTCCCCTACGGGGGACGTACTCCGTGCCCTACGGGTCGGCGGGGAGGACGGGAGGGACGCGGCGGGCGGGACGGCGTCGTGTCGGCCCGCCGGTCCTTCGGACAATTCGTTCGACGCCGGTCATCGCGCTCAGTACAATCGCGGGTCTGCCCGCCTCCCGTACCGCGCGCCGGCCCACGCCGGCCGCCGGGGGAGCGCCGTCGGCCGGACGGAAACCGGCCGACAGCCACAGCCGTACGTGATCGATCCCCGAGCGGACCGCGTCGCACCCGAGCCACCGGAAATCCGCCCGTACGGAGATCCGCCCGCGCCGGGAAGCGAGTCGCGGTCCGCCGTCCCGCGTTGAAAGCCGGAGGCAACACCGTGCCCGCGCACGAAGCAGAGAGCGACACCACCACCACCTCGGCT
The DNA here is from genome assembly GCF_029167625.1 of Streptomyces sp. AM 4-1-1. Classification (NCBI taxonomy): domain Bacteria; kingdom Bacillati; phylum Actinomycetota; class Actinomycetes; order Kitasatosporales; family Streptomycetaceae; genus Streptomyces; species Streptomyces sp. AM 4-1-1. The sequence goes on along the minus strand of NZ_CP119145.1, from coordinate 4,408,933 downwards.
CCCCCGGAGCACACGGCTCCCACCGAACCGTCCGACCCCACCGATCCCCTGGCCCGTGAGCGCGGTCATCTCGCCGCCTCCCGGGCCGCCCTGCGCGCCATGCGCGAGGACGTGCAGTCCCTCGACATCCGGGACGTCACCGCGAACTGGGTCAACGCCGCCGTCCTCCAGGCCCAGATGGACGACCGCGTCAAGGCGCTCGCCGACCTCGCGCACACCCCGCTCTTCTTCGGCCGCCTGACCTATCTGCACCCGGTGGGCGCGGAGAGCGCCGAGGGGGCCGAGGGGGAGCAGTTCTACATCGGACGGCGGCACGTCCACGACGCCCAGGGCGACCCGATGGTCATCGACTGGCGTGCGCCCGTGTCGCAGCCGTTCTACCAGGCGTCCAGGAAGAACCCGCTGGACATCGCCCTGCGCCGCCGGTTCGGCTACACCGGCGGGGACCTCACCGCGTACGAGGACGAGGACCTGACCGACCCGGCCGGTCCCGCCGGGGCCGAGCGGACCAGCAAGCTGCTCCAGGCGGAGATCGAGCGGCCCCGCGTCGGCCCGATGCGGGACATCGTCGCGACGATCCAGCCGGAGCAGGACGAGATCGTCCGCAGCGGGCTCGGCGGCACGGTCTGTGTGCAGGGCGGTCCCGGCACCGGGAAGACCGCCGTCGGCCTGCACCGGGTGGCGTATCTGCTGTACGCGCACCGCGAGCGGCTGGCCCGTACCGGCACGCTGGTCATCGGGCCGAACCGGTCGTTCCTCCACTACATCGAGCAGGTGCTGCCCGCCCTCGGTGAACTGGAGGTGAAGCAGGCGACCGTCGACGACCTGGTCACCGCGCACATCGAGGTGCGCGGCACGGACCCGGCCGAGGCGGCCGTCGTCAAGGGGGACGCCCGGATGGCGGAGGTGCTGCGGCGGGCGATCCGCTCGCACGTGAGCATGCCGACGGAGCCCGTGGTCGTGGTGCGCGGCTCGCGCCGCTGGCGGGTACCGGCGTACGAGGTCGAGGAGATGGTCCGCGAGCTGCTGGCCCGCGACATGCGGTACGGCGCGGCCCACGAGGCGCTTCCGCAGCGCATCGCGCACGCGGTCCTGGTGCGTATGGAGGAGGCGGGCGAGGCCCCGGACGACCGGGTGCAGAACGCGGTGGCGCGCACCCCGGCGGTGAAGGCGGCGGTGAAGGCGGTCTGGCCCGCCGTCGACCCGGCGAAGCTGGTGCTGCGACTGCTGGCGGAGCCGGAGTTCCTGGCGGCGCACGCGGACGGCGTCCTCACCGAGGACGAGCAGCGGACCATCCTGTGGCGGAAGCCCGCGCGCGGCGTGAAGTCGGCGAAGTGGTCGGCGGCGGACGCGGTGCTGATCGACGAGGCGACCGACCTGGTGGCCCGTACGCACTCGCTGGGCCATGTGGTGATCGACGAGGCGCAGGATCTGTCGCCGATGCAGTACCGGGCGGTGGGGCGGCGCTGTTCGACCGGTTCGGCGACCGTGCTGGGCGATCTGGCCCAGGGCACGACGCCGTGGTCGACGGAGAGCTGGGCGGAGGCGTTGCGGCATCTGGGGAAGTCGGACGCGGTGGTGGAGGAGCTGACGGCGGGCTTCCGCGTGCCGCGTGAAGTGATCGCGTACGCCTCGCGGCTGCTCCCGGCGATCTCACCGGGGCTGGCGGCCGTGGAGTCGGTGCGTGAGTCACCCGGTTCGCTGACGGTACGGGCGGTGGCGGAACCGGCCGGGCTCGACGCGGCGGTGGTCGCCGCGTGCCGGGAGTCGCTGACGCGGGAGGGTTCGGTCGGGCTGATCGCTGCGGACGCGCGGATTCCGGCTCTGGCCGACGCGTTGACGGCGGCGGGCCTGCCGTATCTCTCCCCCGGGCAGGAGACGACCGCCGATTCCCGGCTGACGCTGGTCGCGGCGTCGCTGGCGAAGGGGCTTGAGTACGACTACGTGGTGCTGGACGAACCGTCGGCGGTGGTCGACGGCGAACCGGACGAGCGGACCGGACTGCGCCGGCTGTACGTGGCGCTCACCCGCGCGGTCTCGGGTCTGACCGTGCTGCACGCGGGCCCGTTGCCGGAGCGGCTGGGCTAGGGGCTGTCCCGTTCTCCCTGGTGGGCGTGCGACGACAGCTACGGCGCCTCGCGGCGTTGTGGGAACGTCCCCGTACATCCAGTACGCGGACGCCCCTCCGCCTGGCGACGCACCGCATCCGACGCCGCACGCTGATCCACCACGGATCGCGGGACAGCCCTTAGCGCCGTTCCGGCGCTGCTGAAGACGCGGGGCGGGCTTCCTGTACGGGGAACGGCGGGAAGGCGGGGGCGCGCTTCTACCGCCTCGCGCCCCCTGCGTACCTCGCGCGCCTGTACCTCGCGCCGCGTACCCCCCGTCCCGCACACACCCGCGCCCCTTGCCCCTGCCCCGCGTACGTCCATCCGTACGCGGGGCAGGGGCCTCGCCACACCCGTACGCGGGGCAAGGGGCGCGTCACACCCCCTGCGCAGGGCACCGACCGCGCCACACCCGTACGCGGGAAGGCGCCGCGTCATCTCGCTCAGGCGTCCAGCGCCTCTCGCCACTCCCGGACCGCCGCCGCGTCCACCGGGCTCGACCAGCCGTCCCGGCGGGCCGCGCCGCCGATGTGGACGGCGTCGATCCCCCCGGACAGCAGGCGAGGCAGGTGGTCGAGGCGGAGGCCGCCGCCGACCAGGATCTGCGGCTCGTAGCCGGGTTCGCCCGCTTCGGCACGGGCCGCCTCCGCGAGCAGTGTCGGGATGCCGTCGTCGACGCCGTTCGCCGCACCCGAGGTGAGGTACGTGTCGAGGCCAGGCAGGTCCGCGAGCTGCTTGCGCACGGCGTCACGGTCGGCGGACCGGTCGATCGCGCGGTGGAACGTCCAGGGGCAGCCCTCGATCTCGGCGACCAGGCGTTCCACGGTGACGAGGTCCGCGTGCCCCTCCGCGTCGAGAAAGCCGAGTACGAACTGATCGGCGCCCGCGGCGCGCAATTCCCGCGTCCTCCCGACGAGTACGTCGATGTCACCTGGCGCGAAGCCGCCGACGATCCGGAGCATCACCCGTAGGGGGATGTCCACGGCCGACCGGATCTCCGCGAAGGTCGCACAGGGCGGGGTCAGGCCGTCCGTCGCCATGTCGGCGACCAGCTCCAGGCGGTCCGCACCTCCTGCCTGAGCTGCGACCGCGTCCTCCGCGTCGAGAGCGATCACCTCCAGGACTGCACGGTTGCTCATGGGACCCCATTCCTCCATAGCTGTAGCGATAGGTCTAGTCCAATGGCCAGCCTACGGGTCGGTAGCCGGAAGGCGCAGCCTCAATGCGAACTGGAAGATACGTGAGCCTGAATACCCACCGGGCGTCCGGGCGCACCCGATCATCACCCCGGCGACGGACATACCTTGCGGTTCATAGGGGAGGGGGGTATACATGAGATCAGCGATTGATACCCCCTAGGGGTATATCGCGGCAACGGTCGGAGTCAGCGGCACCCGGAGTCGGAAACACTCGGAGTCGACAGACACGACGGACGGCAGACGGCCGGAAGTCGACCGACACCATGAGGTCAAGGGAGGAACCCGTGTCCGCGCACACCGCCACCACCAGTACCGGTAACGGCGCCGTCGCAGAGGTCGAGCTCGCCATCGGCGGCATGACCTGCGCCTCGTGCGCGGCCCGCGTCGAGAAGAAGCTCAACCGGATGGACGGCGTCGAGGCGACCGTCAACTACGCCACCGAGAAGGCGAAGGTCAGCTATCAGGGCGAGGACGTCTCCGTGGCCGACCTGATCGCCACCGTCGAGGCGACCGGATACACCGCCCGCCCCCCGCGGCCGGCCCGGACGACGGCCGAGCGCGACGACCGGACCGCCGGACGACATGGCGGCGAGAGCGGCGAGGACGACGGGGCCGACGACAAGGACGGGGACGATCCCGCGCTGCGCACGCTGCGCCAGCGCCTGATCACCGCCGTCGTGCTCGCCGTACCGGTGATCGCGATGGCGATGATCCCGCCGCTCCAGTTCGAGAACTGGCAGTGGCTGTCGCTGACCCTCGCCGCCCCGGTCGTCGTGTACGCCGCCTGGCCCTTCCACCGCGCCGCCTGGACCAACGCCCGGCACGGCGCGGCGACGATGGACACCCTGATCTCGCTCGGCACCTCGGCCGCGTTCCTGTGGTCGCTCTGGGCGCTGTTCTTCGGTACGGCCGGGATGCCCGGCATGACCCACGCCTTCGAGCTGACCATCAGCCGCAGCGACGGCGCCGGGAACATCTATCTCGAAGCCGCCGCCGGGGTCACCGCGTTCATCCTGGCCGGGCGGTACTTCGAGGCCCGCTCCAAGCGGAAGGCGGGCGCCGCGCTCAGGGCGCTCCTCGAACTGGGCGCCAAGGAGGTCACCGTCCTGCGCGACGGCGCGGAAGTGACCGTACCGACCGCGGATCTCCGGGTCGGGGACCGCTTCCTGGTCCGTCCCGGCGAGAAGATCGCCACCGACGGCACCGTCGTGGAGGGCTCCTCGGCCGTCGACGCCTCGATGCTGACCGGCGAGTCCGTGCCGGTCGAGGTGACCGCCGGCGACTCCGTCACGGGCGCCACGATCAACGCGGGCGGCCGGCTCGTCGTCGAGGCCACCCGGATCGGCTCCGACACCCAACTGGCGCGGATGGCCCGGCTGGTGGAGGACGCGCAGAACGGCAAGGCGGCGGCCCAGCGCCTCGCGGACCGGATCTCCGGTGTCTTCGTACCCGTCGTGATCGTGCTCGCGCTCGGCACGCTCGCCTTCTGGCTCCTCAGCGGCGAGGGCGTCACGGCCGCGTTCACGGCCGCCGTCGCCGTACTGATCATCGCCTGCCCCTGCGCCCTGGGGCTGGCCACTCCGACGGCCCTCATGGTCGGTACGGGGCGCGGCGCGCAGCTCGGCATCCTGATCAAGGGCCCGGAGGTCCTGGAGACCACCCGCCGCGTCGACACGATCGTCCTCGACAAGACCGGCACCGTCACCACCGGCCGGATGACCCTCCTCGACGTCCACACCGCCACCGGTACGGACGAGGGCGACGTGCTGCGACTGGCCGGGGCGCTGGAACACGCCTCCGAGCACCCCATCGCCCAGGCCGTCGCCGCCGGGGCCGCCGAACGCACCGGAGCCGCCCTCCCCACCCCCGAGGACTTCGTCAACGTCGCGGGCCTCGGCGTGCAGGGCGTCGTCGACGGCCACGCGGTCCTGGTCGGCCGTGAGCGGTTGCTCGCGCAGTGGGAGATCCACCTGCCCGCGGAGCTGGCGGAGAAGAAGGCCGCGGCGGAGACGGCGGGCCGGACGGCCATCGCGGTCGCCTGGGACGGCGAGGCGCGGGCGGTCCTGGAGGTCGCCGACGCGGTCAAGGAGACCAGCGCCGAGGCCGTCCGCAGGCTGCGCGACCTCGGCTTGACCCCGATCCTGCTCACCGGGGACAACAAGGCGGTGGCGGACGCGGTCGCGGCGGAGGTCGGGATCGACGAGGTGTACGCGGAGGTCATGCCCGAGGACAAGGTCGCGGTCGTCAAGCGCCTCCAGGCGGAGGGCCGTTCGGTCGCCATGGTCGGCGACGGGGTCAACGACGCCGCCGCGCTCGCCCAGGCCGATCTGGGCCTGGCGATGGGCACGGGCACGGACGCGGCGATCGAGGCCGGTGACCTGACGCTGGTACGCGGCGACCTGCGGGCGGCGGCGGACGCCATCCGCCTCTCGCGCAGGACGCTGGGCACGATCCGGACGAACCTGTTCTGGGCCTTCGCCTACAACGTCGCCGCGCTGCCGCTCGCCGCGGCCGGACTGCTGAACCCGATGATCGCGGGGGCGGCGATGGCCTTCTCGTCGGTGTTCGTGGTCGGCAACTCGCTGCGGCTGCGCGGCTTCAAGGCCGCCGCGTAGGGACCACGGCGGGCGGCCCGCACAGGGCACCGACGGGCGGGCGCACCGGACCACGGAGGGCGGCCGCGTCAGGACCACGGCAGGTGGCCGCGTCAGAACCACATCGGACGCGCCCGGCACGTCCACCGGCCCCCGAAGGCCGGCACGCCCCCACCGGGCCCCGGAAGCGGAACATTCCGCGACCGGGGCCCTCGCGCGTTCGCGGCACGACCGGACCGGCCACACACGCCATGTGAGACGGCGGGCCTTTCCACACCGATCTCAACCGGAATCCTGTGAGACCAACAGGAGCGGGCCCTGGCAAAAGGAAATCTGTCGGCTCCTGTCGGAGACACCAACCCCCATCGACAGCCACGAAAACATCCGGAAACCATCCCGTCGGCGTTCGCACGGATTTCCTCCACCCGTCAACCCCGCCTATCTCGACAGAGTGTCCGAAAGATCATCTGTTCAATTCAATTCATCACGATTAACCTCGCCATTGACCTTCACGATGATCACGTGTGACGGAACGACAACGCGAAAGGCTCAACCATGAACTGGAAGCGCAAGGTCGCCACCGGAGTAGCCGCACTGGCCATGGCGGTGGGCGGAATGGCCGCGACCGCGACCTCGGCCTCGGCCGTCGGCGGCTGTCCGGCCGGAAAGCTGTGCCTCTACGAGGACACCAACTTCGTCGACCTCGACGTCACATCCACGAGCACGCAGGCGTGCATATACCTGTCGCACCTCGGCGAGACCGGCTTCTACAACGGAATCGGCTCGTACGTCAACAACCTGCCGGTCAACGCGGTCGTCTACCACTGGAGCGGAAGCTCCTACATCCTGGACGGGACGATCAGCCCCGGGGGTTCCAGCAGCAATACGAACAACTCCTACACCTACTTCGGCGACCGTGGCGCCGTCTGCATGGGCGGCGTAATGCCGTAAGCGCGAATTACAACCGTGGGCGGTGCATTCGCTTCGAATGCACCGCCCACCGTTGCGTGTCCCGATCGGTCTTTACGGTTGATCCGACCATGTGTTCACTGACTGCGTGCGCTCTACCGGTCCGAGGCCGGTCGTCGGGTTTCCCCCGAAACCGAATGTTCCAGCCGCTCGCGCTCGTGACGGGCACCTCCGTCCACCGGTTCCGGACCACAAGGAGACGACACCTGTGAGACCCCTACGAATCGCGTCGGTTCTCGCGCTGCTGACAGCGACGCTCTCCACGACGGCGACAGCGACGGCGGCGACGTCCCCGCCCGCATCGCCCCAGGCACAGACGACAGCGGCGGCCCCCGCCGCGTCCGCCGATTTCGACCTTCAAGTCACCCGCAAGGCAGCCGAGTACAAGGACATCCCTGGTACCGAGCTGACATTCGCTGCGACAGCCGGCGAGCGTTCCTACCTCTGGTCGCGGAACCTCTCGGTCACCAACGTCACCCCGCTGAGCAGTGGCGACAACATCGGCAACACCTTCGCCGTCCGCTGCCGGTACGCCGACGGCAGCGCGCTCCCCGCCGGTACCGAGGCGGGCTCGTACTGGGCCGCTAATCTCGTGCCGCCCGGTGAGACCTCCCTGGTGCCCAGCGTGCGCTGGGTGTTCGAGGCCCCGACCGCCGGTCAGTACCGGTGCCGACTGTCCATCGTCAGCTATTCCAGCATCATCGTGAACGGGCGCACCGTCACCATGCGCGTGCCCGCGGGCGCCGAACTGGCACGCGCGCAGTACGCCACGAACGCGCGTTGGACGCTTCCCGAGGCCAACTCCACCGTGGTCCCGACCGGTGTCACGGCCACGACGCTCGGCTACACGGTCACGCCCACGGGTCCTGACCGGATCGCCGTCCTACAGGACGCCGCTCTCACCGCCTGTGTGCCCGGCTCGACGATCTGCGGCGGAGGTACGAGCACCAGCACATCGGTCGAGACATGGATCGAGGCCCAGCCGCAGACAGCCGACGGAGTGGCCTGCGGGACGCCGGTCAAGGGTCCCGTGGCGCAGTGGGTCATCTCGAACGCGAAGCACCACCTCTCCGCCGCGAACACCCTGTACCTCACCAAGTCCCAACTGCGGGGCTGCGACCGGTTCCGGGCGAGCCTGAAGGTCAGGAACATCGCGGGCAATCCCGTCAAGGTCCACGGAGGCCACGCCGACGGGGAGATCGCCGCCACTCACGGCCTCGCGTTCACCTACTGATCGCGCCGGGCGACTCAAATCGGCGGGCTCGGCGTACAAGCGGCCGTGGCGGCCGATCGAAGGCCCGTCCGAGACGTCGGCCGTGTCCGGCCGACGTCTCGGACGGGACGACCCGTGCCACGGGTCGTCCCGTCCCGCACCCCAAATCCGCCACGCCCTACGCGAAGACGATCAGCTCGTTCTCCCGTACGCCCTCCAGTTCGTACCGCGTACCGACCAGCGGCCGACCCGCGTACAGCCTGATCAGCGTGGCCCCGTCCCCGGCGTACCGCGCGGCCGGTCGGCCTTCCCGCTCGACGCCGAAGGTCAACTCGCCTTTCTGGCCGTCCAGTCGTGCGATCAGCAGTGGCGTCTCGCGGCGCTCGGCGGCGTCCGTGAGCAGACCGAGGGCGTACCCGAGGCCGGGACCGGCGTACGCCCCTTCCACCCCGAACGCCTCGCGTACGTCCCCGGCGTGCACCCACTCCCCCAGCGCCAGCCGGTCCAGCACCCCGCCCGCGGCGGCGATCATCGGACCGGCCTCGGTCATCCCGCGCTCCAGCTCGTCCACCACCCGGCCGATCGGCCAGTCGGCGCGCTCGGCTATGTCACGGTCGTTGGACTCGGGCGTGAACACCCCCTGTTCCAGCCGGTTCTCCGCCAGCCGGTTCAGCGCGGCACCGCAGTGCGCGAGGACGTGGCGCACGGTCCACCCGGGGCAGGCGGTGCGCAGGGCGAACGCGCTCTCGGGGGCGTCCCGGAGCAGCGGGATCAGCGCGTCGCGCTCGGTACGGAGCAGTACGCCGGGCAGTTCGGGATCACGGGTATCAGTCATGGCCACAGCCAACCGCAATCGTGAGCGCGTCGCACGCACGTCTCGCCGAAGGGAATGCCGGCGGAACAGAGGGCACTTCCTGGAACACCCCGAACAACGAACTCGGTCAACGCGCCCGCGCACCCTCCACCGCCATGGGGCCACGCGATCCACCGTCAGCCGCCGTCAGCCGCCTTCGGTCGCCGTCAGCCGCCGTCGGTCGCCTTCAGTCATCGGCGGGCTTCTCCCACACCGAGACGTGTCGCTCGCTCTCACTCGTGAAGGGCTCCCCCGCCCATCCTGCCCACCGGTCGCGCAGCCGCATCCCCGCGAGTTGGGCCATCAGGTCGAGCTCCGCCGGCCAGACGTACCGGAACGGAATCGACCGGTACGAGCCACGGCCGTCGACAACCTCGACGTAGTTCGAACTCATCGCCTGGGTGGCGACGTCGTAGGCGTCGAACGCCCACCGCGTCGGGCTCACGTGGAACGGCACGATCTCCTGACCGGCGGGGAGCTTGCGCAGTTCGGGGACCATGACCTCGATGACGAAGCGGCCTCCGGGTTCCAGGTGGGCCGCGACGTTGCGGAAGCAGGCCACCTGCTCGGCCTGCGTCGTCAGGTTCATGATCGTGTTGAAGACCAGGTATGCGACGGAGAACGTCCCGTCCACCCTCACCGTCGCGAAGTCGCCGATCGTCACGTCGATCGCGTCGCCGCCCGGCTTGGCGCGCAGCCGGTCGACCATCGCCCTCGACAGCTCGATGCCGTGGACCGGAACTCCTCGGCCGGCCAGCGGCAACGCGACGCGTCCCGTACCGATGCCCAGTTCAAGGGCGCGACCTCCGTCGGCCAGTTCCGCCAGAACGCTCACCGCCGGGTCCACGACAGTGGGCTCGAACATCTCCGCCGACGACTCGTCGTACGTCGCCGCGACACTCACTCCGAAGTAGCCGTCCTCATCACTCATCGCACGACCGTACTGCGGACCCTCCGGGCGAAGCGCGCGAGTTTTTCCGGACACCGGACCGTTAAGGGCTGTCCGCTAATTCCTGGTGGGCGTGCGACGCCGCACGCTGATCCACCACGGATCGCGGGACAGCCCTTAGCCTCGACCCATGAGTGGTGGTAGTCGTACGAGTGACAGCGCTGATCAGCCGGCCCCGGTCCTGACCCCGGCCCACGACGACCTGCGCGGGCGCTGGCGGGACGCGCTCCTCGCCGCCCGGGGCGGCGAGCGGGGACCCGACGGTGACGGACCCGGAGGTGCCGGAGGTGGGGGACCCGGCGGTGAGGGATCTGGCGGTGAGGCGCCCTACGCCGAGGGTCCCGACCCGCTGCCGTACGCCGACAACCTCCTGGCGCGCTGGGCCGAACCGCAGCGGCGCTACCACACCACCGACCATCTGCGGACGGTCCTCGACCGGGTCGACGCCCTCGCCGGGCACGCGGCCGATCCGGATCTGGTGCGGCTCGCCGCCTGGTTCCACGACGCCGTCTACCGGCCCGACCGGTCCGAGAACGAGGAGCGCTCCGCCGCACTCGCCGAACGCGCGCTCCCCGAGGCGGGCCTCTCCCCCCGGGCCACCGCGGAGGTCGCCCGCCTCGTCCGGCTCACCGTCACCCACGACCCGGCGGGCGGCGACACCAACGGCGAGGTGCTGTGCGACGCGGACCTCGCGATCCTGGCGTCGGGTCCGAAGGAGTACGGGCTGTACGCGGCCCAGGTCCGCGAGGAGTACGGCTTCGTGCCCGACGACGCCTTCCGCGACGGCCGCGCCGCCGTGCTGCGCGGACTCCTCGGGCTGCCCCGGCTGTTCCGCACCCCGTTCGGCGTGGCCGAGTGGGAGTCACGGGCCCGCCGCAACCTCACCACCGAACTGGACCTCCTCACGACAGCACCCGGCTGATCCCTGCGGGGCACAAACCGAATCCGGAACACTTCAGGACAGTTCCAGACAGTTCACCCCAGAACATAACGTCCCATGTCAGGCCAGAACGTCTTACGTCAGGGCAGACAGGCCATGTCAAGGACAGGACAGTCCATGCCGGCCCGGCCCAGCTCGGGCCAGGGCAGGGCAGGGCGGGGCAGACCCGGCCGAAAAGTCCCCGGGCCGGGAATGTAACGGGCAAGATCACTGTTGGCACCTGTCATGCCCGACTCCACCGCTCGCCGGTCCCGTATGCCTCTGGCCGTGTACATCCTCGGTCTCTCCGTCTTCGCTCTCGGTACCAGCGAGTTCATGCTCTCGGGGTTGCTGCCCCCCATCGCCGACGACATGAACGTGTCGATCCCCCGGGCCGGACTGCTGATATCCGCCTTCGCGATCGGCATGGTGATCGGCGCCCCGCTGCTGGCCGTGACGACTCTCCGGCTGCCTCGCCGCACCACGCTGATCGCGCTCATCTCCGTCTTCGGTCTCGGCCAGGTGGGCGGTGCGCTCGCACCGTCGTACGAAGTGCTGTTCGTCTCCCGGGTGGTCAGCGCCTTCGCGTGCGCGGGCTTCTGGGCCGTGGGCGCCGCGGTCGCCATCGCGATGGTCCCGGTGAACTCGCGGGCCAGGGCGATGGCCGTGATGATCGGCGGTCTGTCGATCGCGAACGTGCTGGGTGTCCCGCTGGGCGCGTTCCTCGGTGAGCACTTCGGCTGGCGGTCGGCGTTCTGGGCGGTGGGCGCGGCGTCCGCCGTGGCGCTGGTCGGGGTGGCGACGCTGATCCCCCGTATCCCGCTGCCCGAGCGCAAGCCGCGGTTGAGGCGCGAGATGGCGATCTACGGCGACCGCCAGGTATGGCTGTCGATCGCGATCACGGCGCTCGCGGCGGGCGGTGTCTTCTGCGCGTTCAGCTACCTCGCGCCGATGCTGACGGATGTCGCCGGGCTGGACTCGGGCTGGGTGCCGACGGTGCTCGGACTGTTCGGGATCGGCGCGCTGATCGGTACGGTGGTCGGCGGCCGGGTCGCCGACGCGCATCTCTTCGGGGTGCTGCTGACCGGGATCACGGCGTCGACGGTCTTCCTGGTGTCGATCGCGCTGTTCGCGTCGAACCAGGCCGCCGTGATCGTGCTCGCGTTCCTGCTGGGCCTCTCGTCGTTCTTCACGGCCCCCGCGCTGAACGCCCGGCTGTTCAACGTCGCGGGCGCGGCCCCGACCCTGGCGGGCGCGACGGGAACCGCCGCGTTCAACCTCGGCAACACCAGCGGGCCGTGGTTCGGCGGCGCGGTGATCGACGCGGACTTCGGTTTCGCCGCGACCGCGTGGGCGGGTGCGGCGATGACGGTGCTCGCGCTGGTGGCCGTGGTGTTCTCCCTGCGGTTGCAGCGGTCGGACGCAAGGCCCTCGCTACGGGTGGCGGGCGCACCTGCGGCCTCCTCCGCGTCGGCCGCGCGCACCGGCCGTGGCGCGTTGACGGGTACGGCTACGACGGGTACGGGGGCCGGCACAGGTACGGGTACGAGGGCCGGCACGGGCCCGGAGGCCGGTGTGTGCGCGGTCAGCCCGGCGCCGGGCGGTGCTTCGGACGACGCAGACCCGCGTCCGTGATCCGGCGGACCAGCTCCTTGGAACCGATCTGCCGCGCCCCGGCCCGTATCGCGTCGGAGTAGTGCGACTCCGGTACGTCGTAGTGGTCGCGCTCGAAGGCGCGCGGCGGGCAGCCGATCGTGGCCGCGAAGAGGTGAAGTTCCTCGAACGACACGTCGCTGACCAGGTGCGACCACATCCGTCCGTGTCCCGGCCAGTTCGGCGGGTCGATGTAGACCGTCAACGGCGCAGCACTCCCGCCAGCTGACCGACCGGTGCCACGGCGACCGCCGACTTGGCGCAGACCCAGTGCGGGTCCGGGCCCAGCTCGGGTTCGACCTCAAGGGCGTGCGGGCCGCCGGGGTCCACCTCGCCGCACACCGGGCACAGCGGCCAGCGCCCGTACCGCTCCAGCAGCGCGTCCTGCACGTCCTGGGCGACCAGGCCCACCACGAACGCGCCGCCCTCGGGCCACTGCTCCACCCACCAGCGGCGATGCGTCACCGCGTCCTCGACCAGCGAGACGATCTCGGCGTCCGTGACGTCTCCCGCCGCGAGGTCGGCCATGACGAGCGCGCGGGCCAGGTGCAGTGCCTGCTCCAAGGGGTTCAGCTCCATACCCCCATTCTCCCCCCACCTCCCGGCCCTTCCACCGGACATACGCCCAATGCTGCCCGGCGCGATCCCCGGCGGTACCGTCCCGGACCTCGCTGTCGCGGGCCGCGCGGCACCCGGGCGTCCCGATCCCGGACGGGGGGTTGACGCTTCCCGTCTCCGAAAATATCTTTCAAGAGTGACCAATGACGTGAAGGAAATTTTCAGTCGCGATTCGCCCCCCGCCCCCGCGGCCCTGGCGGCGAAGGTCCGGACGCTCGCACCGTCCATGACCCGTTCCATGCAGCGGGTCGCCGAGGCCGTCGCCGGGGACCCGGCGGGCTGCGCCGCCCTCACCGTCACCGGTCTCGCCGAACTCACCAGCACCAGCGAGGCCACCGTCGTCCGCACGGCCCGTCTCCTCGGCTACCCCGGATACCGGGACCTCCGCCTGGCCCTCGCCGGACTCGCCGCCCACCAGCAGTCCGGCCGGGCCCCCGCCGTCACCGCCGACATAGCGGTGGACGACCCCATCGCGGACGTCGTCACGAAGTTGGCGTACGACGAGCAGCAGACCCTCGCCGACACCGCCGCCGGCCTCGACACCGGGCAGCTCGGCGCGGCCGTCGCCGCCGCGTCCACCGCCCGCCGGATCGACATCTACGGGGTCGGCGCGTCCTCCCTCGTCGGCCAGGACCTGGCGCAGAAGCTCCTCCGCATCGGTCTGATCGCCCACGCCCACACAGATCCGCACCTCGCCGTCACCAACGCCGTGCAGCTCCGCTCCGGTGACGTGGCCATCGCGATCACACACTCGGGCTCCACCGTGGACGTCATCGAACCGCTCCGGGTCGCGTTCGACCACGGCGCGACGACCGTCGCGATCACGGGCCGGCCCGACGGGCCGGTGTCGCAGTACGCCGATCACGTCCTGACCACCTCCACCGCCCGCGAGAGCGAGCTGCGCCCGGCGGCGATGTCGAGCCGCACGAGCCAGCTCCTGGTCGTGGACTGCCTGTTCATAGGCGTCGCACAGCGTACGTACGAGACGGCCGCGCCCGCCCTGTCCGCCTCCTACGAGGCACTGGCCCACCGTCACAACCCACGCCACACCGGCAACCACCGCTGAGCCCGTGCGCGCGGACCCCCACGCCGCACGCACCCCGGCCACACCTCGCCGCACCGCACTCTCACCACGCCCCATCCACCCCCACTGACACCACCCTCACCGCACCACGAGCACCACGAGCACCACGAGCACCACGAGCACCAGCACCGAGCCCCGTCCTCACCACCGGCACCACCCGAAACGCAGCACCGCCCCGCACCACCCGCACCACCCGCACCACCCGCACAAACAACAGTCACCGCACCACCACCCTCACCAGCACCACCGCACTTGTGACGCAGAAAGCAGAGCACCTCTCATGACCTCGACCACCGACCCCGACACCGGAACGAGCACCCCGGCGCACCACCGTCCCGCCGAGTACGGCGAGCTGCGTGCCCAGCTCGCCACCCTCACCACCGAGGCGTTCCGTCCCGAGCTGGCGGAGATAGACCGGCTCCCCACGGGGGAGATCGCCCGGATCATGAACGACGAGGACCGCACCGTCCCCGCCGCCGTCGCCGACCGCCTCCCGCAGATCACCGCCGCGATCGACGCCACCGCCGAGCGGATGGCCCGGGGCGGACGGCTGATCTACGCGGGCGCGGGCACCGCGGGCCGGCTCGGCGTCCTGGACGCCAGCGAGTGCCCGCCCACCTTCAACACCGATCCGTCCGAGGTCATCGGTCTGATCGCGGGTGGACCCTCCGCCATGCTCAAGGCCGTCGAGGGCGCCGAGGACAGCAAGGAACTCGCGGGCACCGACCTCGACGGACTCGGCCTCACCGCCGACGACACGGTGATCGGCATCTCGGCCTCCGGCCGTACGCCGTACGCCGTCGGGGCCGTCGAGCACGCCCGCGCCAGGGGCGCGCTGACCATCGGCCTGTCCTGCAACGCCGATTCGGCGCTGGGTGCCGCGTCCGAGTACCCGGTCGAGGTCGTCGTCGGTCCCGAACTGCTCACCGGCTCGACCCGGCTCAAGGCCGGTACGGCCCAGAAGCTCGTCCTCAACATGATCTCGACGATCACGATGATCCGGCTCGGCAAGACGTACGGAAACCTCATGGTCGACGTCCGCGCCTCCAACGAGAAGCTGCGCGCCCGCTCCCGGCGCATCGTCTCCCTGGCCACCGGCGCCTCGGACGAGGAGATCGAGACCGCGCTGTCCGCCACCGACGGCGAGGTGAAGCACGCCATTCTCGCCATCCTCGGAAAGGTCGACGGTCCGACCGCCGCCGAACTCCTCGACAAGGCGTCCGGCCATCTGCGCGCCGCGCTCGCCGCCGCGACCGGCCCCGTCACCACCTGACCCGCCTGCCCCACCCACGCACTCCCCGCACAGCAAGGCACCACGCACCATGGCCACTGAAGACAAGAACCGCGCGACAGCCGCCGCGATCCTGCCGCTCGTCGGCGGCGCGTCGAACGTCACCTCCGTCGTCCACTGCATGACCCGGCTCCGGCTCGGCCTGCGCGACCGTTCACTCGTGCAGGACGAGGCGCTGAAGGCGCTGCCCGCCGTCATGGGTGTGGTCGAGGACGACACGTACCAGATCGTGCTCGGTCCGGGCACGGTCGCCCGCGTCACCCCGGAGTTCGAGCGACTGGTGGCGGAGGGCCGGGAGACCGCCCCCGGGCCGTCGTCCGACACCCCCTCCTCCACCGACGCACCCGCCGGAGCACCGGCCAACACCGCCCCCGCCACGGCCGAGGAACTGGCGGCTCAGGGCGCCGCGATCCGGGCGGCCCGGAAGGCGAAGAACGCGACCCCGTTCAAGCTCTTCCTGCGGCGGATCGCGAACATCTTCGTGCCCCTGATCCCGGCTCTGATCGGCTGCGGCATCATCGCCGGGATCAACGGCCTGCTGGTCAACCTCGGCTGGCTGACGTCCGTCACCCCGGCGCTGTCGGCCATGGCGTCCGGGTTCATGGCGCTGATCGCGGTGTTCGTCGGCTTCAACACGGCCAAGGAGTTCGGTGGCACCCCGATCCTGGGCGGCGCGGTCGCCGCGATCATCGTGTTCCCGGGCGTCGCGAACATCGACGCGTTCGGCCAGAAGCTCTCCCCCGGCCAGGGCGGTGTCCTCGGCGCGCTGGGCGCGGCGGTCCTCGCGGTGTACGTGGAGAAGTGGTGCCGCCGCTGGGTCCCGGAGGCGCTGGACGTCCTGGTCACCCCGACGCTCACGGTCCTGATCTCCGGCCTGGTCACGATCTTCGGCCTGATGTACGTGGCGGGCGAGGTCGCCTCCGCCATCGGTACCGGCGCCGACTGGCTGCTGTCCAACGGCGGCGCGGGCGCGGGTCTCGTCCTCGGCGGTCTGTTCCTGCCGCTGGTCATGCTGGGCCTGCACCAGGCGCTGATCCCGATCCACACCACGCTGATCGAACAGCAGGGGTACACGGTCCTGCTCCCGATCCTGGCGATGGCGGGCGCGGGTCAGGTCGGCGCGGCCGTCGCGGTGTACTTCCGCCTCCCCCGTAACGAGTCGATCCGCAAGACCATCAGGTCCGCGCTCCCGGCCGGTGTGCTGGGCGTCGGCGAACCGCTGATCTACGGCGTCTCGCTGCCCCTGGGCCGCCCGTTCGTCACGGCGTGCGTGGGCGGGGCGTTCGGCGGCGCGTTCGTGGGGCTCTTCAACCAGCTCGGCAGCGCGGTCGGCTCCACGGCGATCGGCCCGTCCGGCTGGGCGCTGTTCCCGCTGATCGACGGGAACCACGGCCTGGGCACGACGATCGCGATCTACGCGGGCGGGCTGCTGGTCGGCTATCTGACCGGCTTCCTCGCCACGTACTTCTTCGGCTTCGGCAAGAGCCTGCTGGCGGAGTTCAACGTGTCGCAGGAACAGCCGCCGACGGCGGCGGACACGCCCCCGTCCTCCCCGCCCCCGGGCACCGGCGCCGGCTCCCCCGCGAAGGAACCGGCCGGCGTCTGACACACACCATCCGACACGGCCAAGGGCTTGCCGAGGATTAACCTGTGGGTTTTGGGGCTTAAACCTGCAGGTCAACGCACTGCTTAACTGCAGGTTGTTCTCCGGCGGACGCCTAAGGCGGAGCGGCGCCCCCACAGGGGCGCCGCTCTCATGTCTCCCCGGCGGCGGTACGCAGGAACCGCACCAGGTCGTCCACGCTGTACCCGAGCTTCGGGCCGCGTTCGGCGGCCATCAGCAGGAGCTGCCCGACGATCTCGGCGCCCCATCCGTCCGTACCGCCTCCGGACCACTCCCACAGCTTCTCGATGCCGAGGTCGTTCATCAGCATCCCGTGCTCGGCCCTGATCTCGGCGCACACCTCCGCGACCGCGTCGAGCAGGGTCGTCCCGGACCGCTCGCAGCTGAGTCCGAACCAGGACCCCGCGTCGTCCACCGCGCACCCCCGCGGCGGGGCCGTCCGAAGTCCGTCGTACCGGGGATCGTCCAGCTCCGGATACTCCTCGACCGGGCAGTGGATCAGGCTGAACCGTTGCACGGTCACGGCAGTCGCCCCTCACGGTTGAGCTCCCTGACCCGGGCCCGCAGCACCAGCCCCGGCGAGGCCACCCGTACGGCTTCCGGTGGACAGTCCCACTCCGCGCCCCCACCCGGTGGACGCAACTGCACGCAGGGCCCGACCCTGCCCATCACCCGGCCCACCCGTCCGTCGCGGCTGTCCACGACGTACGAACCGATGGCCGGAGGCACTGTCTCAGCCGCCATGACCCACTCCCTTCGCCTCAAGCACGGCACTCAGCCGCAGCGCCGTTTCGAGATTGCAGCGGCCGAGGTCGACCAGCGGAGCCGGTTCGTTCCCCGCGCATGACACCGGGTCGATCCGCAGCGAGGGCAACGTCACGCCCACCCCCGCGAGTCCGTCCCGCAGCCGCGCGACCGCTTCCTCAGCCGCGTGCACTCTGCCGACTGCTACCTGTCGTCGTTCCATGGTGGTCATCCTTCACACCTTCCACTCTGAGTAATCGCAAGCTCTACCCAGAGTGGCTAACGCGCAGCTAGCCTGGAAGAGGCGCAGTTCCAACAACCGCACGTGTGTCACAGGGAGTTGTCATGCCGGGGCCCAAGAAACTCGACCCGTCCTCCTCTCCGCGCGCCCTCCTCGGCGCCGAACTCCGTCACAGAAGGGAAAAAGCCGGTCTCTCCCAGGAAGAACTCGGTCATCCGCTGTTCGTCAGCGGCTCGTTCATCGGACAACTGGAGGCAGGTACACGACGCATGCAGTTGGACCAGGCGCAGAAGCTGGACGAGGTGCTGGGCTCGGACGGCTTCTTCGTACGGAACTGCGACGCGCTGAAGAAGTCGAAGTACCCGGACCACTTCGCGGAGGCGGCGGAGGCGGAAGCGATCGCGGAGACGATCAAGGAGTACTCGCCGCTGCTGATCCCGGGGCTGATGCAGACGGAGGCATACGCGCGGGCGGTGTTCCAGCGCGGTCTGCCGACCGCGCCCGAGAGCCAGATCGATGCGTTGGTAGTGGCACGGTTGGAGCGGGCGGACCTGCTGGCTGACCCAACACGTCCCATGTTGTGGGCGGTGCTGGACGAGGCCGTGATCCGTAGAAAGACGGGCGGTCCGGCGGTGATGGCGGAGGCGCTGCGTCATCTGGCGAAACTCATTCGGCAGCGCCGCATCATCGTGCAAGTGTTGCCCTTCAGCGCAGGCGGACATGCGGCTATGGAGGGCTCCCTGAAAATGATGACCTTTTCTGATGCGCCCCCGCTCGCGTATCTGGATGGCCTCGGTTCCGGTCAGTTGCTGGACGATCCGGCAGCGGTCAAGGCATACGAACTGACCTACGATCTGTTGGTGGCGGACGCCTTGTCACCGGAAGCGTCGCTGGCCCTGATCGAGTCGGTGGCGGAGGATTATGCCCATGAAGAGCAGCAGTTCTGACTACGACCTGTCCACGGCGACGTGGCACAAGTCCTCGTACAGCGGCGCCAGCGGCGGCAATTGCCTCGAAGTCGCGACGTGGCACAAGTCCTCGTACAGCGGCGCCAGCGGCGGCGACTGCCTGGAGGTGGCCGACGGCCTCGCCGACGTCGTCCCCGTCCGCGACTCCAAGGCCACCGGCGGCCCCGCGCTCGTGTTCCGGGCCACCGCCTGGAAGACGTTCGTCGCCGGCCTGAAGACCGCCTGAGCCCCGACAGCGCACGTACGGAGGCCGATCCGGAATCCCCCGGACCGGCCTCCGCCACTGTGTCCGTCAGCCTCGTTCTTTGCCGCGCCTGAACCTCAACTGTCCGACAGGGTCCGGTCGAGGAGCGGAATCAGGCGGTCCCAGTGGCGCTGGAGCGCGGCAGGGTTGAAGGCTTCGGTGTCGGCCATGGTGAAGCCGTGGACCGTATCGGGGTAGATCTCGGTGGTGTGGACGACGCCTGCGGCGTCGAGGGCCTGGTTGAGTTCGCTGATGGCCTCGGGCGTCAGGTCGTTCTCGGCGAGGCCGAGGTGGACCTCGGCGGTGAGTTCGGAGATGAGGCGGTGCGGGCTGTCGGGCGCGTCGGTCATCAGGAAGCCGGGGTGGAATCCGGCGACGGCGGCCACCTGGTCGGGGTGGGCTGTCGCGGTGCGCATCGCCAAGGCGGCGCCCATGCAGTAGCCGATCGCGGCGACCGGTCCGGCGCTGACCTCGGGCCGGCTGGTGAGGAACGTGAGATAGGCATCGGCGTCGCGCAGGGCGCGTTCGGCGGTGTGCTCCTCGATCAAGGGCACCAGCTGGGCGAAGACCTTGGGCCGGAACTCTTCGCCGATGTGGTCGGGAAGTTCGATCACCGGGGCCGGTCCGTGCCGGTAGTAGACGTTGGGGACGAGCACGTAGTACCCGTGCCCGGCCAGCTCGCGGGCCATATCCTCCAGCACGGGCCGGACACCGAAGGCATCCGTGTACAGCAGCACCCCTGGGTGCCGCCCGCCACGGTCGGGGAAGGCGGCGAAGGCGTCGGCCTGTCCGTCCGGGGTGGGAATCTGCAATGTCTTGTCGGGCATGGTGGTTCTTCCTTCCTTGGGCTGATGCCGGTGCACAGCCGCTGTCAGGGTTTCGGCCAACCGGAGTTCGAACCGGCGATTGCGTGTGATCACCGGGCTCGTCGCCGAGAACCGTAACGGTGACGATCAGCTCAGCCGATGCCGGACTGCCGACCATGACCTTGACCTGTTCCCTGGCCTCGATCGAGTCGGTGGCGGAGGATTATCTCCATGGAGACCAGCAGTTCAGACCACAACCTGTCCACGGCGACCTGGCACAAGTCCTCGTACAGCGGCGGCAGCGGCGGTAACTGTCTCGAAGTCGCGACCTGGCACAAGTCCTCGTACAGCGGCGGCAGCGGCGGCGACTGCCTGGAGGTGGCCGACGGCCTCACCGACATCGTCCCCGTCCGCGACTCCAAGGCCACCGACGGCCCGACGCTCGTGTTCCGGGCCACCGCCTGGACGACGTTCGTCGCCGGCCTGAAGACCGCCTGAGCCCCGACAGCGCACGTACGGAGGCCGATCCGGAATCCCCCGGACCGGCCCCGCCGCCGTTCGCAGCCACTCCGAACACGGGCGCATCCGTACACGGGCGCATCCGTGGTGGCGGCCGCGATCCGGCGATCCCGAAACGACTTGTCCCGTCAAACCGGGTCCTCCTAAAGTGAGAGCACTTCGATCAGACGTTCCCCAGGAGCACGCCGCAGAGCGGGAGCGTCCCACCTCGCCGAGGTGATGAAGGGGCGGCAGCAGTCCTTGTCGACCCTTCCCTTCGGAGGTTTTCTTCATGAATGTCGGAATCGGCCTGCCCATCGGCGACCCCGCCGCCTTGCTGACCTGGGCGCGGCGCGCCGACGCCGGGCCGTTCAGTACGCTCGGCCTGCTCGACCGGCTCGTCTACGACAACCCGGAACCCCTGGTCGCACTCGCCGTCCTCGCGGGTGCCACTTCCCGTATCCGTGTCCAGACCGAGGTGCTGCTCGCGCCCCTGCGTGACACCGCCCTCCTCGCCAAGCAGGCCGCCACTCTGGACCGGATGACGGATGGCCGTCTGGTCCTCGGACTGGGCATCGGCGGCCGGGACGACGACCACCAGGTCACGGGCGTCGACAAGCACACCCGGGGCCGACGCCTGGACGAGCAGATGGCGATGATGCGCCGGCTGTGGTCCGGTGAACCGTACGGCGACGGCGTCGGCCCGATCGGCCCGGCGCCCGCCCGGCCCGGTGGCCCCGAAGTGCTCTTCGGCGGCTTCAGGCCCGCCGCGATCGAACGCGTCGCGCGCTGGGGCGACGGATTCCTCGCCGCCGCCGCACCCTCCTGGGCGGGCGACTTGTTCGAGACCGCCCGGAGGTTCTGGAAGGAGTACGACCGCGACGGCGAACCGCGCATCGTCGCGCAGATCAACGTCGCGCTCGGCACCGACGACCAGGTCCACGACGCGCGGGCCAACATGCACGCGTACTACACGTTCACCGGCACGGCCGACCGGATGGTGGACGGAATGCTCACCACACCGGCCGGGATTCGTGAGGCGATCGCCGCCTTCGCCGATCTCGGCGCCGACGAGGTCATGCTCTACTGCTACGGCCTCGGTCCCGACCAGGTGGACCGCCTCGCCGATCTCCTGTGAGGGCGCATTCATGTGACCGCCGCGGTGTGTGAGGACAGGTGTGTCAGGGCGGTCCGCCGATTTGGAGGTGCGCGGTCCCCTGCGCGGAACGGCGGACCACCCTGGCACACAGACCTCCTGCCCCGCTTCTGTGCCTTTCCTGTGACACGGCACATGTCTTCACTCAAAACGCACGAACGCGGTGTGGCCCCGGACCTGGGTCCGGGGCCACACCGCGTGGGGGAAAGGTACTGTCTGCCGCTCCTTACCAGCGGTACCAGCGACCTCGGCTGCCGCCGGCCCCGGTGGAACGCGCGACGAAACCGAGCAGCCAGACGACCAACACGATCACGGCGACGATCCACAGGGCCTTCAGCGCGAAACCGGCACCGAAAAGGATCAGAGCGAGCAGAAGTACGAGAAGCAGGGGAACCATAGTTATCAACCTCCAGAGCAACGTGTGCCCTGGCAGCGCCCCTTCATGCGTTCGAATTTTATGTCGCCTTTATCCCTGGTGTGCGCAGCCGATCGGAACTGCCCGGGGAGGCTCCAGGGTGCTTCACGCAGTGCGGGAATCCTGTAGGCCGTGAGATCTCAGGATGCGGTGGGGCGGAAGGGGCGTGAGGATCGGAGTACGGGAAGACGTCCCGCCGCGCCCACCGTCCTCGCAGGACCGGTTCTCCTTCCCGGACGGCGGGTACGGCTCGCCGCTTCCCCGCCACGACGTCCCCGCCCGATTTCCCCGCCCGTCGGACCGCCAGGGGGGCCTGGAGGTAGGCATGCCGAGGCCCCTGTGGACCGGCGCCATCAGCTTTGGCCTGGTCACGATCCCGATCAAGGTCGTCAGCGCGACCCAGGACCGTTCCGTCCACTTCCACCGGGTGCACCTGAAGGACGGTGGCCGGGTGAGGACCCGGAAGGTCTGCGAGCTGGACGGCCAGGAGCTGACGCAGGAGGAGATCGGCAAGGGGTACGAGGTCAGCCGCGACGAGATCGTCCCGGTGAGCGACGAAGAGCTGGACGAGATGCCGCTGCCGACGGCGAAGGCGATCGAGATCACCGCGTTCGTCGACGCCGACAGCATCGACCCGGTCAGGATCGGGGACTCGTACTACCTCGCGGTCGACGGCCAGGTCGCAGCGAAGCCGTACACCCTGCTGCGCCGGGCCCTGGAGCGCTCGGACAAGGTGGCCGTCGCGAAGTTCGCGTGGCACAACCGGGAGCGGCTGGGGCTGCTGCGGGTGCGGGAGGGAGCGATCGTGCTGCACTCGATGCGCTGGCCGGACGAGATCCGCAGCCCCGAATCGCTCACGCCCCGGGTGGTGGAGCTGGACGAGGACGAGATCGACCGGGCGGTCCAGCTCACCGACACCATGGCCCTGGACAGCATCTCCGGATTCCGCGACACGTACCGCGACGCCCTTGAGGATCTGCTCGCGGCGAAGTCGGAGGGCAAGGAGCCCCCGGAGCCGGCTGTGGACGAGGACCGGGACCAGGGGAAGGTGGTCGACCTGATGGCCGCCCTGAACGCCTCGGTCACGGCGGCGAAGAAGGGCCGCGGCGAGGACAAGGGCCGGGACGGGGACGCGACCGTGCACGAGATGCGGCCCCGTAAGCCCGCGGCGAAGAGGACCACCCAGGGCGGTGAGTCCACGAGCACGGCCCGGAAGACCGCCGGGAAGAAGGCAGCCGCCGGGAAGAAGGCGACCGCGTCGGAGGAGACCGCCGGTACCAAGCGTCCCGCGAAGAAGCGCAGCGCCTCCTGACCGGGGCGCGACCATCTCATGGCCACCCTCCCCCGTACCGAGCCCATGCTGGCGACACCCGGCGGGCTGCCCCCGGCCGCCTCGGACGACCTGTTCGCGTACGAGGTGAAACAGGACGGCCAACGGACCATGGCCTATCTGCCCGGCGACGGGACGCTGTCGCTGCGGTCCAGGTCCGGGGCCGACATCACCCCCGCCTATCCCGAACTCACAGGTCTGGCAACCGCCTTGGGCGCCCGTCCGGCCGTGCTGGACGGGGAGATCGTCGCGCTGGACGGGGAGGGCCGCAGCGACTTCGAACGGCTCCAGGCGCGGATGGGGCTGGCCGGTTCCCCGGACCGGGCCGCCCGCATGGCCCGGAGCGTCCCGGCGCACCTGATGCTGTTCGACATCGTGTTCCTCGACGACCGCGCCCTGACCGAACTCCCCTACACGGAACGCCGCGCCACCCTGGAATCCCTGGACCTGGACGAGGCCGCCTGGTCGACACCGGCAGCGGTCGTCGGGCACGGGGCCCAGGCGCTGGAGATGACCCGGACCGCCGGGCTGGAAGGCGTCCTCGCCAAGCGCCTCACCTCCCACTACCGGCCCGGAGTCCGCTCACGTGCGTGGATCAAGATCCGGCACGTCCGTACCGCGGACATCGTCGTCGGCGGCTGGCTGCCCGGCCACGGCCACCTCACGGGACTGCCCGGCGCCCTCCTCATGGGCCAACGCCACGCGGAGGACGGAGGACTGCGTTACGTCGGCAGTGTCGGCACCGGTTGGAGCACCACCGAACGCACCACGCTCGCCTCCCTCCTCCACACCGTCGCGAGCGACACCTGCCCGTTCACCGAGCGGCCGCCGGTCGCCGGGGCCCGGTGGGTGCGGCCCCGGCTGGTCGGCGAAGTCCGGTACGCGACCCTGACCCGCACCGGACGCCTGCGCCACCCCTCCTGGCACCGCCTGCGCCCCGACCTCACCCCTGAAGACATCGACTGACGTTCCGTCCGCCAGGCGCGGCCCGCCGGGCTGTCCCCCGGGTTTCGCGGCACTCGGTTCACCGTCGCTCACGACCGTTCGCAGTCCCTCCCGTCCCTTTTCACAGCCCTTCGCGGTCGTTCATCGTCCTGGAGGGCGTACGGGTGGCCGTGCGGCCGCGAAGGGCGGCGACCTGTGCCCCGTAGGTGTCCCGGCCCTCGGCGCCGCTGCCCGGAAGGCCGGTGAGACCCGGCAGCAGATCGCCGAAGGCGTTGACCTCGCAGACGGTGAACCGCCGCCAGCCCGGGGCGGCCAGCAGGTCGACGCCCACGCAGTGGGTCCCGGGGAAGCGGTCTGCCGCCTCCTCGCAGACCGCGAGGGCCGTGGCCCAGCCGCCGCCGGACGCCTCGACCGCGGCGCGGACCGCGTCGAGATCCGCCCTCGTCCCCCCGAGATGGAGGTTGGTCATGGGAGAGGCGCTGGTGCGTACGACCGCGTGCGTGGCGCGGCCCGCGACGACCACCACCCGTAGATCGGCCGAGCGGCCGTTCCACCTCACCTTGGGTACCCACTGTTCGATGTGCAGCCCGTCGGGTGCGAGGGTGTCGATGATCGCCGCCACCTCGCGCTCACTCGTGTAGCGGCGCACCCGCAGGGAGTTGTACAGGCGGCCCGCTCCGTCGAGTTCCACGGACGTGGTGGCACGCACACGTCCGGGGCCCGCCGTCTCGACGGCCAGGACCCCGGAGGCCGACGAGCCGTGGGCGATCTTGACGAACGCCCTGCGGAGTCCGGCCCCGGTCATCAGAGCGCGGACATCGGCCCAGCCGGACACGTCCGGCGCGTCGGGGCCCGAGGTCGGCGAGGCGGGCACCGCGATGCCCGCCCGTTCCAGTACGCCGTGGCAGAGCCGCTTGTCGAAGAGCACGGCGAGGTCGTCAGAGGAGTCGAGCAGATCCGCCCCGGCGGTGTTCGCGGCCCGCCCCAGCGTCTGGGCGGCGGCGGTGAACCGCACGTACCAGCGGGCGCTGCCCTCGACCCTCGTGGGGTCGTCGGTGCCGTGCAGCAGTCGGTACACCTCGGGGTCCTCGCCGGGCGAGTCGATCCGTACCGTCTCCCCGGCCTCGAACCCGACCCGGCCGCCCAGCACTTCGCGCCAGGCCACCTCACGGGCCGGTGGCAGTCCGGCAGCCCGTACGGCGTCCTGGAACAGGGTCACGCGGCGGTTGTGGGGGTTGCCGACCACGACCAGACGCGGCTCCCGGCCGGGGGCGGCGGCCAGGCATGGGTCCTGGTCCGAAGCCTGGCCCGGGGCGTGCAGAGGCGCGCGCACCGGCTACTCCGCCACAGCTGTGCAGCGGTGCTCCGTGTCGTCCCACATCTCGGGGTCCTGGACCTCGGAGACGTCCACCTCGACCCCGGCCGCGCCGAGCGCGGTGTGAAGCGGTGCCCGCATCGCCTCGCCGTCACCGATGAACAGGGCACGCGGCGCGGGCAGCCGGTCCTTCGCCGCCACGATGGCGTCCACCTCCTCGTAGGGGCCACAGCCGAAGGCGTCGGCCCAGCGGCCGACGGCCAGCGACCGGACCCGGGTGGTGTCCACGCTCCGGCAGAAGTCGTCGAACTTCTCCCTCCGGTGCTTCTCCGCCGCACGCCGGCCGTACGAGATGTGCCGGGCCACCGAGAGCGGGTCCGGAAGTTCCGTGGCCGGATCGTCCGGAGGGAAGCCGAACACGGGCAGACCGTCGAGCTCCGGCAAGTGGGTCTCGGTGGTCATGGCGAACACTCCAGAAGCATCGGTGGAAGAAGTGGCGGGCCGATGAGTGCAGTTGTACCAACCGTCGCTGACAACGCCGTCCGACGGGGTCGGCCTTCGCCGCACAGCCCGGCTTCTTGGCCGAGGAACGACAGGACGGCCCCGCGTCTCCGCGCCTACGATGGTCGCGATCCCCGCCCGCGTCCGTATCCCCCGGTCAGGAGGCCCCGTGGCGACACCACCTCGGCCGGACTATCCGCCCAGGACCCCGCCCCCGCCGAAGAAGCCGGTGGAACCGCCCCGGCCGTCCCCCGGAAAACGCCTTGTACCGGGACCGCGCCAACCGGTCAGCATCCGTAACCGCCGTTGCCGCAACTGGCAGTTGGAGTCCCAGCCGTGGACGGCCGGGGCAGCGGGCACCCGGATCGTCGGCGCGCTGCGGCAGTGGGGTTACGGCTTCGCGGAGGACACCGTCATCGCCGCGGTGACGCTTCTCGTCAACTCGGCGGTACGGGACGGCGGTACGCGCATCAGCGTGCATCTGGCGGACGAACGCAACCACGCGGCGGTCCTGGTGCTCAGCCACGGCCCGACCCCGGCCCCCGTCCCCGCTCCCCTTTCCGCCTCCGCCGACGAATCGCTCCTGAGGGACATCGCCGCACTCGGCTTCCGGGAATGCGGCATCGACACGGGCGCCGACGGGCGACGCCTGTGGGCCCTGGTCGAACTGTCCGGTCGCGCATAGACCGTACGGGTGAGCGACACCGGTACGGGAGTGCGGCGTCGGCGGCTCGCTCGGTTTCGGTGAGCGATCGATGCCGGCGTCACCTTCCGTTCGGGTGCGGCACCCGGCGGCGCGAGCCCCGCCTTTCACGCTCGGTCGGCAGGCACTTACGTGCCGGGACGAGGCTTGGTCCTCAGCCTGTGCGGCGAGGGTGTCGTGGAGCCGGGTCCGGATCAGCGTCCGCGCGTCGCGGACGCCAGGCGGCCGGGTCGCCGAAACGGCTGCCTCGCACGTACCGCGTTTTACGCATGGAACAGCTGGGCACACGAGAGAAAATCATCCGCCTCGCAAGCCATCGCTGAAACGGCATCCCCCACGTCACGGCCTTGCGCGTTTCCGCTCTTCTCAGCTCTGTTCCGCTCCCCCCTGTCACACGTAGGCGCGGGTCGGCGTACGCCGGACCATGA
The DNA here is from genome assembly GCF_029167625.1 of Streptomyces sp. AM 4-1-1. Classification (NCBI taxonomy): domain Bacteria; kingdom Bacillati; phylum Actinomycetota; class Actinomycetes; order Kitasatosporales; family Streptomycetaceae; genus Streptomyces; species Streptomyces sp. AM 4-1-1. Next base: position 4,381,565 of record NZ_CP119145.1, on the reverse strand, counting down.
GGAAACCAGAGGTAGTCGTGGGCAACGAGATCATTCCTTTCAACGGAGGCAGAAACACTCTGACCGCCATGCTCCCCGCCGGAGTGGCACACGGCCCGATGGTCGCGGCGATCGCCAAGGTCGCCGAGACCGCCCTGAAGTCGGTCGGTGCGGTGCGGTACGCCGCCGTCAGCATCCTGTCCCAGAACCGCCTCGAAATCCGGTTGCTCGACGAGACGCGTCGTGTGGTCCTCCAGGACGTGGTTCCGGTCCTAGCCATGAACCAGGCGCACAACATCGGCCGCAACGCTCTCCGTAACGCCGGTCTGGACAGTGACCTGCTGAACGACGCGTTGGCCGACCTGGAGTTGAAGCGTCAGAGAAGGCGCGACCGCCTGTGAGTTCCCTGCAACGCCGGGCGTACGGGGCCGAGGTGGAGTGGTCGCTCCAGGCAGAGATCGTCTACCGCGCCGAGTGCGCCCGCGTCGTGCTGGTGGACGTACTGCCCGTACTGGTCGAGTACCGACTGCTGCAGTACAGGCGCGATCTCCTCGCGCGGTTGAACGCGCTCTTCTCCGCACTGGAAGAAAGGACAGACGCATGGCTCGACCGCCATGGCTTCTGAAGATCGGCCGCCGCAAGCCCTCCGACGAAGCAGAGCGGGAAGGCCCCGGAAACGGCGATACCGGGGCCGAGCGGCCGAATCCCGGATCTGCCGCAACTCCTCCGATGCCGGTGTCGGTGTCAGGGCCGGTGCCGGTGTCAGGCCCGGGGCCGGGGCCGGGGCCGGGGCCGGTGTCAGGGCCGAGGTCGGGGTCGGCGCCGATGCCGGTGCACGCGCCGCCCGGTGAACGGGAGTTGGAGAAGTCCCCCGCCCCGCTGGAGCGGCAGGGTCTCTCGGCCACCGCCGCCACCGCCCATTCCCCGTCGGCTGCGTGCGGCGCCGTCGATTCGGTACCGGCGGGAGGTCCCGCTCCGTCCGACGGCCCCGGGGCCTACTCTCCCCGGTCGCCCGAGGCGGACGAGATCTACCTCGCGTCACTCGCCTCACTGACCGGACTGGACGCCGACCTGGCCCGTGACGCCGCCGCCGACCTGGGGACCGCCTACCGCAAACGGTACGGACCGCTCGCGCGGCCCGGGTCGGCGAGTGGCGAGGCCGGCCAACTCCGGTCGCAGTCCCGCCTACAGGGCAGGCCCCGGCGCGAGGAGCCCGGCGAGAAGCAGTGACGGGCGTCGGCGCGTCGGCATGACGGCACGTCAGCTTCGCCGTTCCGCCGTTCCGCCGTTCCGCCACGACGAATGGGCTGGTGCCGTCCCCGGCGAAACTTGCCGGGGACGGCACCAGCCCCTGCGGGAGGCAGCATTCATGCCACACCGCGCCGTGTGCGTGCGCGGGTGGGTCAGTCAGGTGGTACGGATCAGAACTGGAGCGACCAGGCGTTGATGTAGCCCGTGTCGTAGGTCCAGTTGTCGGTGGCGCGGAGCTTCCAGGTGCCGTTGGCCGCCTTGCTGGAGGCGTTGACCGTGTACGTGCCCTGGACGTTGGGTGCGCTGTCGTTGGCGCTGAAGTTCTTCAGCAGGTAGGCGGTGCCGTCCGGGGCGACCAGTTCGACCTTCAGGTCACCGCGGTAGGTGTGGCGGATGTCCACGGTGACGGACAGGCTGGAGGGGGCGTTGCCCGTGACTCCGGTCACCGAGATGGGCGACTCGACGGTGGCCCTGTCGCGGATCTGGTAGTCGTCGGTGTTCTCGAACTTCTTGCCGGTGGGCGGGTTGGTGGTGCCGGCGCCCGTGTAGAGCAGCTTGTTCGGGGAGCCGGCGCGGGGGTCGGTGACCTTGTTGGACGTGGCGTCCGCGACCAGCTGGTCGCGGACCTGGGCCGGGGTCCAGGTCGGGTGGTCGGCGAGCAGCAGGGCGGCCGCGCCGGCGACGTGCGGGGAGGCCATGGAGGTGCCGCTCATCGTCTGGGAGGCGGTGTCGCCGGAGTTGGACGTGGAGACGATGCTGTCGCCCGGGGCGAAGATGTCCAGGCAGGTCCCGTAGTTGGAGCCCTGGCCGTTGGACCAGTTGCTGGCGCGGGCGTCCCGGCTGTCGGTGGCTCCGACCGTGATGGCCGCCGGGGTGGAGGACGGGGAGTACGAGCACGAGTCGTCGTTGTCGTTGCCGGCCGCCACGACCCAGGTGATGCCGGAGGCTATGGAGGCCGTCACCGCGTCGTTCACCGACTGGATCTTGCCGCCGCCGACGCTCATGTTGGCCACGGCCGGCTTCACACCGTTCTTGGTGACCCAGTCGATGCCCGCGAGGACCGGCGCCCAGCTGGTGCCCGAGCTGCCCTGGCAGTTGAGCACCCGGACGCCGATCAGCTTGACGCCCTTGGCGATGCCGTACGAGCCGCCGCCGACGGTGCCGGCGACGTGGGTGCCGTGGCCGTGGCAGTCGGAGGCGTTGGAGTCGTTGTCGATGAAGTCGTAACCGCTGACCGCGCGGTTGCCGAAGTCACGGTGGGACATGCGGATGCCGGTGTCCACGATGTACGCGTTCACGTTGGAGGCGGTGGTGCTGTAGGTGTACTTCTTGTCCACCGGCAGGTCGCGCTGGTCGGCCCGGTCCAGACCCCAGGAGGGCGGGTTGGTCTGGGTCTCGACCGCGTACGCCACGCCGTCGGCCTCCACACGGGCCACCGACGGGTCGGCGGCCAGCTGCTTCGCCTGGCTCTCCGGCATCTTCACCGCGAAGCCGCGCAGGGCGGCGGTGTAGGTGTAGCGCAGGTTGCCCGAGTGCCGCTTGGCCAGCGACTTCGCGGACGCGGGCACGTCGGCGCGGGCGACCGAGTTCTTGAAGGTGACGATGTAGGAGCCTTCGACCGCGTCGGGACGGTCCGCGCCGACGATGCGGCCTTCGCCACCGCCGCCCGGTGGTACGGGGGCGGCCGTGGCCCCGGCGGTCGAGGCGGCCCCGATGAGCAGGGCGGCACTGGCGCCGACGGCGAGCAGGCGCCGTCTGACGCGAGCGTCGAACTCCATGGTTTCTCCCTTGAGAGCTGACCGGGCCCGACTCGGGACCCGGAGGGCGGCACCCATCGCCCTGGTCGGTTCCGGACACGCCCCGCAGTGGTGGGAGGCGCGTGTCCGGAGGGCGACCGCCGGTTCACCGGGCTGTCGGTCCCGTGTCGGGATCATGACAATGCCCGGCCGTGGCGGTCACGTGGGTGCCTTAGGGTCTCGGCGTCCACGGGCGATGGGGTGGGGGTGGTGTGTCGCACGGAGTGGGGCTCCGTGCGGCACGGGTCCGACCACGCCGGACGGCTGCGTGGGAAGCAGCCGTCCCCGTACATCCGGTCCTGCCGGCCAGGGACCGCGGTGTACGGGAGTGGCGTTGCCGGATCGCCCAGAGCTTCGGTCACGGGAGCGGAACCCAGCAATCCGTAGCACTACCCAAAGAGTGGGGAGCGGGGGTCCGGGACCCCGTCGGGCGGTGGCGCCGACAGCCGTACCGTCCCGACGGGCCGGCCGCGGCAGGGACACATGACCGGGATCGGAGCGGACCGCCGTTATTGCGTAGGTAGTGGACCCCTATTGCGTCCTCGGCCGTCCGGCCGGTAGACCACCTGCCCAACGGGCGCCGTGGTCCCGCCCGAGAGAGGACCGGGCCACGGGGCCTGACCAACGGGGCGCCGGCACGCGCGGCGGGGCTTCCGGGGTGAGTGGTGGTGGGAGGCGGAGCCGTGGAGAAACGTTCCTTCGGTACGAGACGTGACAGACGGACGGCCGACGAAGGCGGAGGCGGCTTCGTCGGACGGAGCGAGGAGGCGCGGCGGCTGCGAGGAGTGCTGCGGGAGGGACGGAGCCTCGCGGTGGTACGGGGGGAAGCCGGGACAGGAGTGTCCCGGCTGGTGGACGAGGTGCTGGGCGGGGCGGAATTCGCGACGTGGACCCATGTGCGCGGGGTGTGTCCCGACGTGGTGGACACGGTGCCGCTCGGGCCCGTCGCCGACGCGCTGGCCGGGCTGCCGTATCCGCCCGACGACCCCGACCGGCCGCTGCCGCCGGTGACCGGGGTCGTGGGCCTCGTCGTACCCGAGCTGGCCGACCGGCTGCCACCACCACCCGCGTCGGCGGCCGACCCGGAGGTGCGGCGCGGGCTGCTGCCGCGCGCGGTCGGGGCGCTGCTGGCGGCGCTCGGGGACGCCGTGCTGGTCGTGGAGGACGTACACCGCGCGGACCCCGCGACCCGTGACCTGCTCCACCACCTGATGGGCGCGATGCCTCCCCGGCTGCGGTTGGTCGTCACCGAGGACGCCGCACCCGGGCTGCCGGTCCTCGGCGTCCGCGTGCCGGGGTGGGTACGGGTCGAGGAAATCGTCGTACGGCCCTGGACGCCCGAGGAGACGGGGGAGTTCGTCCGGCGGTGGCTCGACGCGCACCGGTCGGGGCGGACGGACGAGCAGCAGGACGTCGGCGCGCTCGTGCACGAGCTGACCGGCGGACTGCCCGGAGCCGCGGGGGCACTGCTGCGGGCCGCCGGGGCACTGCTGCGGGCGGGCGAAGAGTGCGGTCCTGGGCCGGCGGGCGGCGCGTGGGCCGTTCCGGGAGAGGGCGACCCGGGTGCGCGGGGCGCGAGCGGGATCTGGGGCGCGGGAGAGTGCGGTCCACGGGTGGTGAGCGGTACGCGGGCCACGGGAGGGGGCAGCCCCGGGACGGCCGGCGGTACGCGGTCCTCGGGGAATCACGGCCCGGGTCCGCACGCGGCGGGCGGCGCGTTGACCGCCGAAGAGCACGAACCACGAACGGCCGACGACACCCGGACTGCCGGAGGGGACGGCCCGGAAACAGCCGACCGTACGCGGGCCTCGGGGGAAAACAGCCCGGGAGCACACGCGGCGAACAGCACCCCGACCGCCGAAGAGACCCGTACACACCCGGCGAACAGCACCCCGACCGCCGAAAAAACCCGTACACACACGGCGAACAGCACCCCGACCGCCGAAAAAACCCGTACACACACGGCGAACAGCACCCCGACCGCCGAAAAAACCCGTACACACACGGCGAACAGCACCCCGACCGCCGAAAAAACCCGTACACACACGGCGAACAGCACCCCGACCGCCGAAAAAACCCGTCCGCACCCGGCGAACAGCGCGTGGCTCACGGGAGAAACCCGTCCGCACCCGGCCGGCAGTGCGTGGACCGCCGGGGAGTTCGGTCCACGGGCGGGCTCGGTGTTCGCCGCCGTACAAGAGGCCGGGGTGCCCCCACGCGTGCGGCGGGAGTTGGCCCAGCGGTGCGCGCCGCTCACCGACGACGCGCGGCGGATCGTCGAAGCGGCGGCCGTCCTCGGCCTGGCGGTGTCCGTCGGCGTGCTCGCCGAGGTGGCGGATGTCGCACCCGGGCGGGCCGAGGCGGCCGTGGACGCGTGCGTACGCCGGGCGGTGCTGCGCGCCGACGGGCCGTACCCCGCCTTCCGGCACCCGCTGGACCGCCGGGCCGCACTGGCGCAGGTGTCCGGGCCACGGCTGGCCCGGCTGAGTCTGCGCGCCGCCCGCGCACTGCACCGGGGCGGCGACGGCCCGCCGCCGCTGGCCGACCTGGCCCGGCTGTACAGGGCGGCCGGGCGGGTACGGGAGAGCCTGCGCTGCCTCGTCGCCGCGGCCGACCGGGCGGCCACCGCCGGTGACTACGCCACAGCGACCAGCCTCTACACCCGGGCCGTCGCCGAGGACCCGCGCGCCGGTGGCCGCGTCCGCACCGCCGCGAAACTGGCCCGTACCGCGCAGCTTTCCCGTGCGGGCGAGCAGGTGGTGGCCGCCGTACGGCGGGTGCTGGACGAGGACGACCCGCCGCCCCGGCTGCGCGGTGAGATCCGGCTGCACCTGAGCGTCGTCCTGCGCAACCAGAAAGGCGGGGCCTTGGACAGCCTCAACGAGGTCGCCCGCGCCATTCCCGACCTGGAGGCGTCCGACCCGCAGACCGCCGCCCGCGCCATGGTGGTCGCCGCCATCCCCTCGATCAAGGGCTGGCCCATCGGCCGCCACCAGGACTGGCTGGACCGGGGCGAGGCGCTGACCGACCGGATCACCGACCCGGTCGCCAGGGCCGCCGTCGCCGCCAACCGCGCCACCGCGCTGATGCTGCTCGGTGACTCCCGGGCCTGGGCCGCCTCCGAGGCGCTGCACGGTCCGGCCGGAACCGCGATGGAGGCCGCGCACCACGCCCGGGGCTGGGCCAACCTGGCGCACGCGTCCAGCGCGCTCGGGTACGGCGGGCGGGCCCGCACCTTCCTCGACCGGGCCGCCGAAGGGCTCGCTGACCACGGCAGCCCCTACCTGGAAGCGCTCACCCAGACCGCCCGCCTGGTGCTCGCCTGGCACGAGGGCCGCTGGCAGGGTCTGCACGCGGCCGCCGACCACACCGCCCGGCTCTACCAGGAGATACCCGACCTGACCGCCGAGGCCATGCTGGTGCGCGGGCTGACCGCGCTGCACGTCCTCGGCGACGTCCCCCGGGCCCGCCACGACCTCGCGGAGGCCGCCCGTACCACCCGCTACGACACCGGCCTCATCCTCACCGCGTCCGCCGCCGCGACCGCCCGTATCCATCTGGAGGCCGGACGGCCCGGGCAGGCGTGCGACGCCGTGGAGGAGGTTCTGCACCGGCTGGAGCGGACCGGTGGCTGGATGTGGGCCGCGGAGGTGGTACCCGTCGCCGTGGAGGCCCTGCACGGCAGCGGGCAGACCACGCGGGCCCACCGGCTGGTCGCCGACCTCGCGGCCGGGATCACGGACCGCGACGCGCCCGCCGCCCGGACGGCGCTGACCGTGTGCCGGGCGCTGCTCGCCGAGGCCGAGGACCGGCCGGACGAGGCCGTCGCCCTGCTGGCCGCCGCGGAGGCCGGATGGCGCCGGCTCGGCCGCCCCTTCGACGCGGCGCGGGCGGCGGAGGCCCGCGGGCGCTGTCTGCTCGACCAGCGCGGGGAGTCTGCGGCCGCAGGCGTGCAGGAGGTGAACGAGGTCTACCGGGAGCTGGGCGCCCGCTGGGACGTGGCCCGCTGCCAACGGCTGCTGCGCCGCCACGACATCGTCACCACCCACCGCCGGGGCCGCCTCGGCTACGGCGACCAGCTGTCCCCGCGCGAGCAGGAGGTGGCCCGTCTGGTCGTCCAGGGACGCGCCAACCGGGACATCGCGGAGAGCCTGGTGCTGTCCACCCGGACCGTGGAGCACCATGTGGCGCGCATCATGCGGAAGTTGAACGCCGCGTCCAGGACCGACATCGCCCTGGCGGGATGGGGGGACGGCGGGGCGGGAGCCGGCCGACGGCAGACCTGAGGGCCCGTCCTGAGGGCCCGGCCTCAGGGCCCGTCCTCAGGGCCCGTCCTCAGGGCCCGGCCTCAGGGCCCGGCCTCAGGGCCCGTCCCTGCGCAAAGCCCCGCGCCGACGGCGACCCCCAGGAGCTGCCCACCCCGCCGGACTCCGCCCACGCCAGACCTGAGGGCCGTGTCCCGTGCGGGAAGCTCCGCCCCGACGACAAGCCCAGGAGCTGCCTGCCCGCCCCCGCCGGAACCCGACGACGACAGCCCCGAAGACTGCCCACGGAAGACCGCGCGCCGACGACGAACCCAGCGGTTGCCCGCCCCCGCCGGAACCCGACGACGACAGCCCCGAAGACTGCCCACGGAAGACCGCGCGCCGACGACAGACCCAGCGGTTGCCCGCCCCGCCGGAGCCCGCCGACGGCAGACCTAAGAGCTGTCCTTACGGGTGCCACCGCGCCGGCGGGTGACCACCAGGATCGCCATGTCGTCGTGGTGGGCCCCCGCCATCCAGCGTTCGACGTCCCTGGTCAGGGCGTCCACCAGGGAGTCCGGGTCGCCGAACTTCCGGGCCAGCCGGGGTGAGGCGGCCGGGTCGTAGAAGACACCCCGTTCGTTGCGGGCCTCGGTGACCCCGTCGGTGACGAACAGCAGCGAGGCGCCCGCCGGGAACGGCACCACGGTGGCGGGCCCGGCCTCGACGGCGGCCGTGCCCAGTCCCGTACCGAGCGGCAGTTCCGGGACCTCCGGGTCCAGCCGTTCGAACCGTCCGCCATGGACCAGGTACGGGGGCGGGTGGCCCCGGTTGACCAGCGTCACCGACCCTCCGTCGGCGGACACCTCGGCCAGCACGGCGGTCGTGAAGTCCTCCGTGGAACCCGCCCGGCCGCTCCGGATCGCCTCCCTGGCCAGCGCGTCGTCCATCCGCCGCGCCAGCTCCACCAGGGTGGGCGCGTTCTCGGCCTCCTGGCAGAACGCGCCGATCGCGACGGACACCGTGGCGACGGCCTGGACGCCCTTCCCCCGTACGTCCCCGATGATCGCGCGCACCCCGAACGGGGTGTCCTGCACCGCGTACAGATCACCGCCGATCAGCGCCTCCGCCTGCGCCGCCGTGTAGCCGGCGGCGACGGTCAGGGGTCCGATCCTTCGCGGCGGGTCCGGGAGCACCGCCCGCTGGACCGCCTCCGCGACTCCCCTGGCGAGTGCCAGCTCCCGGCGCTGACGCACGATCAGCTGGTTGGTCCCGAGAGCCAGCAGCCCGATCACCCCGATCAGCGCCACGTCGATGTAGAAGGCCGTCGCGGGACGCGCCTGCTCGACGTCCAGGAGCACGCTGCTCAGGCAGGTGAACAGGGCCACGCCGAGCGTCGCCCGGAAGGTGAGCGTGGCGCCCGCCATCAGAGGCGCCGCGGCCAGCAGCGGCAGCCCCATGTACGGCTGGGGCCCGAAGCGGTTCAGTATCACTCCGGCCACCAGGGCGAGCACGGTGAGTGTCCACGACACCTGTCGCGGCGTGGGCCGGAATTCTTTCACCGCGCATCTCCCTGGGGGTCGGGCCCGCGTCGGCGACGCGGAGGAAAAGGAACCACCACGCGTGTGACGGCGGCGACGGACGGACCGCCTGACGGGCTGCCTGACGGGCCGTCCGGAAGAGGGCAGCCCACGGCGACGGCAGTCCGGGAGACGTGGGACCGACTTTATCCGATAGATGCCTGTATATGGCGTCGAAGGAATTCCAGTTTTCCCGCTCGCGGCTCCTTCACGTGCGTCATGGCCGTACGGGATCACCGGTTCCGCGACGAGGGTCATCAACAGTTTTCCCATAACTCTGTTGAAAACCCCCTTCGTCCGAACCCTTGTACCGAACGAGCGGGCTGCGACAGAGTTCCGATCGCGGCGACGGCCCCCACCGTCGCCGCCGGACAATCATCCACCCCCCTCACGAAATGCCGTAGCGCATCCGGCATTTCGGCAGACCCTTTCAGGTCGATTGCCCGCTATCGAAAGGAAACACGTGCGAGTTTCCCGGAAGTACGTCATTGCCGCCACGGTCGGTGCCCTCCTCTCCGTCTCCGCGGTGACCGGAGCGCAGGCCGTCACGCAGGCCCCCGTACACCCGCAGTACCAGCCGGAGATGATCAAGGCACTCGCCGCGTCGCTCGGCGTCAGTGAGCAGGCGGCGACCGCCCGCCTGGAGCAGCAGGACGCGCAGCAGGCCCGGTTGGCCTCGCTGGGCAAGCACGGAATCAAGACGAACGGCGCGTTCTTCGACCAGAAGGGCACGCTCACGGTCAACGCGACCGACGCCGGTACGGCCGCGAAAATCAAGGCCGAGGGACTGAACTCCCAGGTGCCGACGCACGGTCAGGCCGCCCTCGACCGCATCAAGGCCCGGCTCGACGCCGCCGCCCTCAAGCAGGCGCCGACCGGCGTCTCCGCCTGGTCCGTCGACCTCGCGTCGGACACCGTCACGGTGGAGGTCAACGACGCCGGCACCCCGGCGGCCCGCGCCTTCATCAAGGAGGCGAAGGCGAACGGCTCGGCGGTCCGCGTCGTGAACGGCAAGCAGACCCTGTCGCCGATGGGCGTGATATACCCCGGCAGCCAGATGACGTTCAACAAGGACGGCGGCAGCTACCTCTGCTCGGTCGGTTACGGCGCCCATGACGCGTCGGGCAAGCAGTACCTGGTCACCGCCGGCCACTGCGTCGAGAACCTGCCGGTGCTCAGCTACAACGGCGCCCGGTTCGCGAAGGCCACCAGCACGCGCTTCGCGGTGGGCTCCAGAAGCGTGGACATGGGTGTCGCCACGATCGACTCCGGCAACTCCATAGCCACCGCGGTCGGCACCTGGGGCAACGGCGGCAACGTCGCTGTCAAGGGCAGCAAGCGTGCCTCGTCGGGCGCCGCGCTCTGCAAGTCCGGCCAGACCACCGGCTGGACCTGCGGCAAGGTGAACTCGTACAACGTGAGCGTCACGTACACCGACGCGCACGGCGGTCCCGACACCGTTGTCACCGGTCTGGGCAGCTCCAGCGTCTGCACCGAGGGCGGCGACAGCGGCGGCGCCTACATCTCGGGCAACCAGGGCCAGGGCATGACCTCCGGCGGTCCCACCAACCAGCAGTGCACCGGAGGGGTCAACTCCAGGGGTTCCTCGTACTTCCAGCCCCTCGATGACGCCCTCTCGTACTACCGGCTGACCCTCAACACCAACTGATTCCTCGTCTCCCCCCGCGGGACAAGGAGGCCGTTCACCCCATAGGGTGAGCGGCCTCCGCTTGTCACGGCCCACCGTGGCACTGTGCGACCCTCCGGAGACGTCATGCCCCAGACCCCTCACCCGGGCGGGAACGAGACCCGCACCTCTCCCCCGCCGCAGCCCCTCGACCACCCGCCGCACCCACGCCACAGCCCGTACCAGCCGCTCCACGGCCCGTCGGACGCCGGACCGCGCACGCCGTCGGACATCGGGTTCTCCGGCCCTTCGGACATCCCGTCCTCCGGTCCCCCGGCCGGTCCCGCCGCGCCGCGCACGGCGTTCGCGACGGCGTTCCGGGAGGCTCTGCGCCGCCGCGGTCTCTCCCTGGAGCGGGTACGCGACCGGCTCGAAACCCAGGGCATCGTTATCAGTCTGGCCACGCTCAGCTACTGGCAGCGTGGCCGCAGCCAGCCCGAGCAGGCCCGTTCACTGCACGCCGTCGACGCGCTGGAGACGATCCTGGATCTTCCGACGGGCGCGCTCCGCTCGCTGGTCGGCCCGCGTCGGCCGCGCGGCGGGGCGCTGTCCGGCCGGCACGATCTGACCGCGTCCCACCGGCTGTACGGCCGGGACTCGGTCGTCGAGCGGGCGCTGGGCGAATCGTTCGCCCACTTCAACGAGGACACCACCTCACTCCTGTTGCACGAGACCGTGCGGGTCGACGAGAACCGGTGCGTACGGGAGATGAACGTGCGCCAGGTCGTACGGGCCACCCGGGACGGTGCCGACAGGCTGACCGCCGTCCACTGCCTGGACGGTCCCACCGTGCATCCGGTCGACGTGTCCGTGCGCTGCGGCGGACTCGGCGAGGTGCGTCACCTGCCCGAACTCGGCAGCCTCGTCGCGGACATCCTCTTCGGCCGGGAACTGGTGAAGAACGAGACCGTGCTGATCGACTACACCGTTTCGATCGGCCCGAGCGAGGTCGTCTCGACCCACCACGAACGCCGCACCCGGGTCAATCTGCGCGAATACCTGCTCCACGTCTATTTCCACCCTTCGGCGCCTCCGGCGAGCTGTCACCGTTACTTCCGGGAGAACATCACCGCGGAAAAGCTCCGCAACCACCGCATCCCGCTGGACGCCTCCTATACGGCCCATGTGCTGCCCGCGAAATGCCCGCCGGGAATTCACGGCATGTCCTGGGAATGGCCGGAGACGCCCACGGCCACGCGGCCACCGGTCTGATCCCGAGTTCCGGCCTGTCGATCCGTACCCCGTCCCTCACTCTCCGTCCCTCACTTCCCGTCCCTCACTCCACGGGCGGCAGCATCGCGCGCCGCCCGGGGACGGCCGGGGACTGGCTGGTCATTCCACCGTCCACCACGAGGAGTTGCCCGGTGAGATAGCGGGCCTCGTCGGAGGCGAGGAAGACCATGGTGTGGCCGATGTCCTCGGGGGCTCCCAGATAGGGCAGCGCGTTGTAGCCCTTGAGCGCTTCGATCACCTCGTCGGGCAGGTTGTCGAGGAGCGCCGGGGTCATGATCGCGCCGGGCGCCACCGCGTTGCAGCGGATGTTCTGGGGACCGTACTGGACGGCGATGGACTTGGTGATGTTGACGACCGCCGCCTTGACCGCCCCGTACGAGATCTGGAGTACGTCCCCGACCAGGCCGGCCACCGACGCGGTGTTGATGATCGAGCCGCCGCCGCCCCGGATCATGTGCGGGACCGCGTGCCGCGAGCCGATCAGGGTGGAACGGACGTTACGGTCCACCGCCCGGCCGAACTCGTCCATGTCCAGGCGCAGCAGGTCCAGGTCCTTGCGGGGGTCCGTGCCGCCGACGTGGTTGCAGAGCACGTCCAGGCGGCCGTACTCGCGGACCGCCGCCTCCACCATGTCGCCCACCGACGTGTCGTCGGTGACGTCCACGGTGCACGGCAGCGCCTCGCCGCCCGCCTCGGTCAGCGCGCGGGCGCCCGCCTCGGCCGACGCCGCGTCGTAGTCGGCGACGACGACCTTGGCACCCTCGTGGCTCATCAGCCGGGCCGCCGCCAGCCCGATTCCGCTGCCCGCGCCCGTGATGATCGCGACCTTGTCCTTGAGTCGGTCCATGGTTCCGCTCCTCCGTGGCCGGGGGCCGCCCAGCAGGGGGCTGGGCCGTCCGGGACCGTTGTCAACAATGATGACAAGCGTAAGTCATCTATGATGACTTAGCCATGAAGCCCCTCCGACCGCGCCCAGCACCGCTCCTCATCAGCACCGATCCCCCATCCACGACCGACCGCTCTCGCCACCAATCCCGTGACCGGCGGCAGATCCCCGGAGGAATCAACCCGCCATGACCACACGCCCGCGCGCGTCGAAGCCCCGGCAGCCCGCGGCCGTGACCCGGCGGACCATCCATGAGGCGGCGCGCGAGCTGTTCTCCGAGGAGGGCTTCGACGCGGTCGGCATCCGCGCCGTCGCCGCCCGCGCCGGGGTCGACGCCGCGCTGGTCATCCGGCACTTCGGATCGAAGGAACGGTTGTTCCTCGAAGTGATGACGGTCGACCTGCCCGCGATCAAGGTGATGGAGGGGCCCCTGGAGGGGATGGGCCGGGCCATCGTGGAACACGTCGTGAGCCTCCCGTCGTCCAGGCCGGGAGCGCTGGCCGTGACCTCGCTCGCCGCGCTGTTCCGGGCTTCGGACCGGGAAGAGGTGCAGCGCACCCTGCGCGAGACGATCGAGCACGTGTTCGCCGAGCCTCTTGTGCGGCGGCTGAGCGGCGGCGACGCCGAGCTGCGCGCCCACCTGATCGCCTCGCAGCTCGGCGGGCTGCTCACCAGCATGCACGTGGTGGAGGACCCGGTGCTCCTGACGGCCGACCGGAACTCGGTCGTCGTCCGCTACGGGGACGCGATCCAGCAGCTGATCGACGGACGGCCGGACGGCGACCGGGGCGCGGGGGCGGAAGCCGGGGCGGTGCCGAGACTGAGGGCCGGGACCGGGTCCGGGGGCTGAGCGCGAGGGCCAGGGCTGAGAGCTGAAGCGCCGAGGCCGGGGCTGAGCGCCGGGGGCGGGGCTGAGAGCTGAAACGCCGAGGCCGGAGCTGAGCGCCAGGACTGAGAGCTGAGCGCCGGGGGCGGGGCTGAGCGCCGAGGCCGGGGGCCATCCTCACCACACCGCCGCCCCACCACCTACCGCGCGACCGCCCCACCACCCCACCGCCTTTGACCTGAACCACAGTTGACGTCCTAGCGTTCCCGGTGACAGCCCGCCCGGGGCCCGAGCCCCTGGGACCGTCCTGCCACAAGGAGCCCGCCCGCATGACGCAGCGAACCGTCCCCTCCCCCGCCCTCCCCGACGCCACCGACGACATGCTCGCGACCCAGCCCTTCGGGTATTGGGGCGGCCTCGCGCACCGGTCGGTCATCAGTCACATCCGCGACGCGATGGCCCGCGTGGACGTCACACAGCCGCAGTGGTGGACGCTCAACCGCGTACTGGCCGGCGACGGCCCCACGCCCGAGTCGGTGGCGCAACAACTCGCCCCGGTGACCGACCACCCGCGCGAAGCGCCCCGCGTCACCGATCAACTGCTTCACCGGGGCTGGCTCGCCGTCGACGCCGACCGGCGCCTGAGCCTCACGGATGCCGGACGGGACGCGCACGCCCGGATCAAGCGGCTCGTCACCGATCTGCGGGCGGAGATCCACGAGGGCATCAGCGACGAGGAGTACGTCATCACGCTCAAGGTGCTGCGCAGAATGATCGACAACGTCAACTCCGCCGCCACCGGTACGGGTACGGCCGCCGCGCCCACCGAAGGACCGGCGTCCGCCTGAACGCCCGCCCCCACGCCCGTACGTTCGACACACTCTTCGCCCACCCCTGAGGCTCGGAGCCCGAGGCTCAAGCCACGCGCTCCGAGCCCTCTTTCTGCGGAAGGGGTGGAAGGGACTGTTCCCACCCGCCCACCCTCCCCGGTCCCCAGACCAGCGGGGGCGACTAGCGCATGACTAGCCGCCTCCGCGCCGTCATTTCACCCACGGCGACCGATTTGCCACGCACTGTGCTCGCGCTCTACCGTGCCCGGACAAAGAAAACGACCCCCACCAGGCCCGTAAAACCTGGAGGAGGTCTGACCACCGAGATCCAGAGACGAGATCCCCATGGCTGAGAGCCAGTTTAGTGCCACCCCGTCCGCCGGTCGCGTACCGCCGCACCCGATGGCGAATGTCGGATACGGGAAGCGCACCGCGTCCGGTGAAGGGCCGCGCACCGAACGGGACTTCGCGGGCCTGCCGCAGCGCGAGGGCGCCGTCGCCGGGTACATCGACCGGCTGCCCGAGGGCGCCGACATCTCCGTGAAGACGCTGGCCAAGGTACTCCCGTACGGGCAGTGCGCCTTGCGGACCGCTCTCAACCACCTTCAGCGGGCCGGGCATCTGCGCCGGGGCCGTGAGCATCTGCTCGGTTCCGGCGGTTCGCGCTGGGTGACGCGTACGTTCTTCTCGCGCACCGCGCGCGACGACGACTGGTGGGCGGCGTTCACCCGGGGCGACGTACCGACCGAGCCTCAACGGCCCGCCCGGTCAAGGGCGTTCGTCCTGCTCGCCGCGCTCGGCCGGACCGCGCCAGCGCTGAGCGTGTCCGCCGCCGAGTGCGCGGCGCTGGAGCCCCTGGTCACCACCTGGTTCGAACGCGGCTTCGACGAGCGGCGGTTGACGCACGTCCTGACCGACGGGCTGCCCGCTCCGGTCCATCACGCGGCCGCGCTGCTGCGGAACAGGCTGACCGCCAAGATGCCGCCCGAGCCCGTCCCCGCCACCACGGCCGTCGCCGCGCCACCGCGTCCGCTGCGGATGCTGGAGTGCGGTCTCTGCCGCGCACCGGGCGGACCGGACGCCCTGACCGACGGCGTCTGCGGCCAGTGCCGGGGCGAGTCGGCCCCCGCACCCGCCTGGGCCGCCGGGACGCTGCCGCCCGACGAGATCCGCTCCCGGGTGGCCGCGATCCGGGCCGGAATGGGTCGCCCCGGGATGGGCCGGACCGTCGCCAGCCGAACGGTCACAGTCCAGGCCGACGCAGATCGGGCAGGCGCAGGCCGGACCGTCGCGGACCAGGCTGACGCAGGCCGGGCAGGCGCAGACCGGACCGACGCGGACCAGCTGACGCAGGCCGGGCAGGCGCAGACCGGACCGACGCGGACCAGCTGACGCAGGCCGGGCAGGCGCAGACCGGACCGACGCGGACCAGCTGACGCAGGCCGGGCAGGTGTAGGCCGACAGATGTAAGCCAGATCGGTGCAGGCCGAACCGTCGCGGTCCAGGCCGGTGCGGGCCGGTGCGGGCCGGTGCGGGCCGGACCGGCGCAGAACACACCCGTGCGGGCCGGACCGGGCCTATTCGCTCCCCAGCGCCTGAGCCAGCCGCGTCAGCTCCTCCGGCATGACCGCGATCAGCACGTCCCCCTCCGGAGACGCGCACTCCACGATCCGGGACCTCGGGTTGAACGACATGCCCTCGCGTACGGAGGGCGCCCGCGCCCCGGTCCTGCGGAGTTCGGCGGGCAGGGCGACCTCGCGCTTCCCCCACGAAGGAATCCAGGTGAGCGAACCGGCCTCACCGGCCACCAGCCGACCGGTCCGCCAGCGCGCGGAACGTGCCTCCCACTTGAGCATGCACGGGATGCCGACCGGCGCGGCTCCCACCCCCTGAGCGCCCCGGCGCCGCGATGCCTGCCGCCGCAACGCCCGCCGCAGCTTCCGCCACGACGACCGCCGCGACTCCCGCCCCACCATCCCGGCCACGACCCCGGCGACAATCCCGGCGACCAGGGCGGACAACACGATTCCCATCATTCCCGCATTGAACCAGTCAGCGGCTCCGAGGCCACCGGCGGCCGAACCGGGCCCGGAACGCGACATGCCACCGGCCCCCGGGAAAGTCCCGGGGGCCGGTGGCGGCACCGTTCGAAGGGTGCGCTGGAGCTGCTGATCCTCGCGGATCAGAAGTCCATGTCACCGCCCGGCATGCCGCCCGGAGCGCCGCCGGCGGCGGCCTTCTCCGGCTTGTCGGCGATGACGGCCTCGGTGGTGAGGAAGAGCGCGGCGATGGAGGCCGCGTTCTGCAGCGCGGAGCGCGTGACCTTCGCCGGGTCGATGATGCCCTCGGCGATCATGTCGACGTACTCACCCGTCGCGGCGTTCAGGCCGTGACCGATGGGCAGGTTGCGCACCTTCTCGACGATGACGCCACCCTCAAGACCACCGTTGACGGCGATCTGCTTGAGCGGGGCCTCAAGGGCCAGCTTCACGGCGTTGGCACCGGTGGCCTCGTCGCCCTGGAGCTCAAGCTTCTCGAAGACGGCGGAAGCCTGGAGCAGAGCCACGCCACCACCGGCGACGATGCCCTCCTCGACGGCGGCCTTCGCGTTGCGCACCGCGTCCTCGATGCGGTGCTTGCGCTCCTTCAGCTCGACCTCGGTCGCGGCACCGGCCTTGATGACGGCCACGCCGCCGGCCAGCTTCGCCAGGCGCTCCTGAAGCTTCTCGCGGTCGTAGTCCGAGTCGGAGTTCTCGATCTCGGCACGGATCTGGTTGACGCGACCCTGGACCTGGTCGCTCTCACCGGAGCCGTCGACGATCGTGGTCTCGTCCTTGGTGATGACGACCTTGCGGGCGCGGCCGAGCAGGTCGAGCCCGGCGTTCTCCAGCTTGAGGCCGACCTCCTCGGAGATGACCGTGCCGCCCGTGAGGATGGCGATGTCACCGAGCATGGCCTTGCGGCGGTCGCCGAAGCCCGGAGCCTTGACGGCGACGGACTTGAAGGTGCCACGGATCTTGTTGACGACCAGCGTCGACAGGGCCTCGCCCTCGACGTCCTCCGCGATGATCAGCAGGGGCTTGCCCGACTGCATGACCTTCTCCAGCAGCGGAAGGAGGTCCTTCACGTTGCTGATCTTGGAGTTGACGATGAGGATGTACGGGTCGTCGAGCGACGACTCCATGCGCTCCATGTCGGTGGCGAAGTACGCCGAGATGTAGCCCTTGTCGAAGCGCATGCCCTCGGTGAGCTCAAGCTCCAGACCGAAGGTCTGCGACTCCTCGACGGTGATGACGCCTTCCTTGCCGACCTTGTCCATCGCCTCGGCGATGAGCTCGCCGATCTGCGTGTCGGCGGCGGAGATGGAGGCGGTCGAAGCGATCTGCTCCTTGGTCTCCACGTCCTTGGCCTGCTCCAGCAGGGCGGCGGAGACGGCCTCGACGGCCTTCTCGATGCCGCGCTTGAGGGCCATCGGGTTGGCACCGGCAGCGACGTTGCGAAGGCCCTCACGGACGAGCGCCTGCGCGAGAACGGTGGCGGTGGTCGTACCGTCGCCGGCGACGTCGTCCGTCTTCTTGGCGACCTCCTTGACCAGCTCCGCACCGATCTTCTCGTACGGGTCCTCGAGCTCGATCTCCTTGGCGATGGAAACACCATCGTTGGTGATCGTGGGGGCGCCCCACTTCTTTTCGAGGACGACGTTCCGGCCCTTGGGGCCGAGGGTCACCTTGACGGCGTCGGCGAGCTGGTTCATCCCGCGCTCGAGGCCGCGCCGCGCTTCCTCATCGAACGCGATGATCTTGGCCATGTGAAGTGGTCCTCCCAGAGGGTCCCTCCCATGTCAATGCCATGGGGGAAGGGGTGGATTGCTCCGGACCGTGTGGCGCCCGCGACGGACGGCCTGCGTGCCCGACGGTTCCTTGCCCCGCCTGGCCTGCGGGCCTCACCGACCCGGTCCTTCTGTCACTCTCAACGTCAGAGTGCTAACGCCAATGATTAGCACTCGACCCCTTCGAGTGCAAGCAGCCGTTCCTGTTTGTGGACAGATGCGCGGCCGTTTCCCGGGCCCGCGCGGCCGGAAACACGCGCTGCCCGGCGGGCGCGGTGACGGAGACGGGACGGGCGCACGCGGACGCGCGGAGGGCTCGTACCCTGGGGTACGAGCCCTCCGTGCGTGAGAGATGTGGTGACCGACGACCGGCCGCGGCCGGCTCAGCCGACAGCGAGCTTGACCATGTCGGCCTGGGGCCCCTTCTGGCCCTGCGAGATCTCGAATTCAACTCGCTGACCCTCTTCGAGGGTGCGGTATCCGTCCATCTGGATCGCGCTGTAGTGGACGAAAACATCCGCACCACCGTCGACCGCGATGAAGCCGTACCCCTTCTCCGCGTTGAACCACTTGACGGTGCCCTGAGCCATGCCTAACTCCCCTATTACTGGCCCTTGCACGGAATCCGCACTTCGCGGACCCGGGTCAGACCTGACACCCTCCGAACAAGAGAGGGTGTGCGCCGGAACGCGTCGACCGCGGCCGAATGTATCTGCCCAACTGCCCTCTGCAACAGGTCAATCCGACGAGAATTCTGGGCACGGGCGAACACCCGAAACAAGGGGAATTCGTGAGGACTCAGGGCAACCCGGGCCAGACAAAGGCCACTTAGCACTCAATGGGGTCGCGCACTTTGGCTGCTTCTTGTCGTACGGCGGCGCAATCACATGCGCGGACGCCGCGAGCAGCGGAGGGGGCTACCCACACTCTACCCCTCTCAACCATGCGAATTGCCCCCTCCGTCAGTTGCTCGGAGAGGGCAATCCAATGATCGGACATGTGCGACCGGACACGATTGGTCAGTTATGAGAGATCAGATATCGACGATCACATGGCGGCCGGTCCGGTGATGATCTTCCGGTATTACGGGGATGTCAGCAGCCGCCCGCTACGGCCGGAATGATCGAAATGCCCGCGCCGTCCGGGGTGACGGCGTCGAGGCCGCCCTCGAAGCGGACGTCGTCGTCGTTCACGTACACGTTGACGAAGCGGCGCAGCTTGCCCTGCTCGTCCAGCACGCGGGCGGCGATGCCCGGGTGGTTCCGCTCCAGGGACTCGATGACCTGGGACAGGTTCTCGCCCTCGGCGGGGACCTCCGACCGGCCGCCCGTGTAGGTACGGAGAATGGTGGGGATGCGGACCTTGACGCTCATGAGGGGTGCCTTCCTGGGATCTCGGGGGTCGTCGTCGTGCGGCGGCGGGCTCAGGCGCTGCCGAGGCCCGCGTCGCGGAACGCGTCCAGGCTCGGCCGGATCGTGGCGCTCAGGCCGGTCGTCGGGGAGACGGCGTCCAGCGTCTTCAGCCCGTCCCCGGTGTTCAGGACGACGGTGGTGAGCGTCGGGTCGAGCACACCGGCCTCGATCAGCTTCTTGGTGACACCGACCGTCACTCCGCCCGCGGTCTCCGCGAAGATGCCCTCGGTGCGGGCCAGCAGCTTGATCGCGTCCACGATCTGCTCGTCGTCGACGTCCTCGACCGCGCCGCCGGTCCGGCGCGCGATGTCCAGGACGTACGGGCCGTCCGCCGGGTTGCCGATCGCCAGGGACTTGGCGATGGTGTTCGGCTTCTGCGGGCGCACCACGTCGTGACCGGCCTTGAAGGCGGCGGAGACCGGGGAGCAGCCCTCGGCCTGGGCTCCGAAGATCTTGTACGGCTTGTCCTCGACCAGGCCGAGCTTGATCAGCTCCTGGAGCCCCTTGTCGATCTTGGTGAGCTGCGATCCGGACGCGATCGGGATGACGATCTGGTCGGGCAGCCGCCAGCCCAGCTGCTCGCAGATCTCGTACGCCAGGGTCTTGGAGCCCTCGCCGTAGTACGGGCGGAGGTTGACGTTGACGAAGCCCCAGCCCTCGCCGAGCGGGTCGCCGATCAGTTCCGAGCAGAAGCGGTTGACGTCGTCGTAGTTGCCCTCGATGCCGACCAGCTCACCGCCGTACACCGCGGCCATGACGACCTTGCCCTGCTCCAGGTCGTGCGGGATGAACACGCAGGAGCGGAAGCCGGCGCGGGCGGCCGCGGCTCCCACCGCGCCCGCGAGGTTGCCCGTGGAGGAGCAGGAGAGGGTGGTGAAACCGAAGGCGCGGGCGGCCTCGACGGCGATCGCCACGACCCGGTCCTTGAAGGAGTGGGTCGGGTTGCCCGAGTCGTCCTTGACGTACAGGGCGCCGGTGACGCCCAGCTCGCGGGCCAGGTTGTCGGCCTTGACCAGCTTGGTGAAGCCGGGGTTGATGTTCGGCTTCCCGGCGACGTCGGCCGGAACGGGAAGCAGCGGCGCGTACCGCCAGATGTTGTCGGGCCCTTCCGCGATGCGCTTCTTCAGCTCATCGGGGCTGCCGGTCGGCAGGTCGTACGCCACTTCGAGCGGCCCGAAACAGGACGCACAGGCGAAAAGGGGACCGAGTTCGAATCGCTCGCCGCACTCGCGGCAGGAGAGGGCTGCGGCGGGACCGAGGTCCACGGAAGAATCGATGTTCGTTGCGACAGTCTGCACAGCCATGATGGCGAGGCCCTTTCCTCATCTTCCTCGTGACGCGTTTCGCCACGAGACGGAATTGGCACCTACCCCACCGACCTTCGCGGTCGGCAGGAGGGTTGCCGGGGCTTCAACGGGCCGTTCCCTCTGCCCCTCTGGATGAGCGGTATGGCACTGGACCATGGATCCAGGCGTTTTTTCGCGGAACGACCCCGACATGCGACGGTGATCCGCGTTGTTCAAGACTGTAACCGAAGCACTGGACTGTTGAGATAGTCGTCCGAACCGCGAGATGCGTCACATAAGGGAGTTCCGACCGTGCTGGAAGAGGTGGAACGCTGGCTGACCAGGCGTTCCTGGTCGGCCGACGAGCGTCCGGCGCAGCGGCTCCCGGCCGCCAAGGCGCGGGCCGAGTCGGCCGGCCCGAGGGGCGCGGGGGGCGGCGCCACCGTGAGCGTCGTGCTGCCCGCGCTGAACGAGGAGGCGACGGTCGGCGCGATCGTCGCCACGATCCGGCGCGAGCTGATGGAGAACATCCCGCTGGTCGACGAGCTGGTGGTGATCGACTCGGGTTCGACGGACGCGACCGCCGAGGTGGCCAGGCGGGCCGGCGCCCGGGTCGTGCACCGGGACACGATCCTGCCCCGGCTGCCCGCGTCCCCCGGCAAGGGCGAGGTCCTGTGGCGGTCACTCCTGGTCACCAGTGGGGACATCGTCTGTTTCGTCGACGCCGATCTGCGGGAGTTCTCCGCGGACTTCGTCTCCGGCATCGTCGGCCCGCTGCTCACGGACCCCGAGGTGCAGTTCGTGAAGGCCATGTACGACCGTCCGCTGGGTGACGAGGCGGGCCAGGGCGGTCGCGTCACCGAACTGGTGGCCCGGCCGCTGCTCAATCTGCACTGGCCGCGGCTGGCCGGGTTCGTGCAGCCGCTGGGCGGCGAGTACGCGGTCCGGCGGTCCCTCCTCGAACGGCTGCCCTTCCCGGTCGGTTACGGAGTGGAGCTGGGCCTCCTCGTCGACGCCCTGCACACCGTCGGTCTGGACGCGCTGGCGCAGGTCGACGTCGGGGTCCGCAAACACCGCCACCAGGACGGCCGGGCGCTGGGCCGGATGGCGGCGGCGATCTACCGGACGGCACAACTGCGCCTTTCCCGGGGCTCGTTGGTACGCCCGGAGATCACGCAGTTCGAGCGGGGCGAGCACGGATTCGTACCGCGTACCTACCCCGTGGACACCGAGGAACGGCCGCCGATGCTGGAGATGCCGGAGTACCGATCGCGCCACGCGGCGTGACGTGGGACGTTTGGGTGGAGCAGGTTCGGGCTAGGTTCGGTGACATGGTCTCCGAGCACGCCAAGGCACAGGTACTCGTCGCGTCCAACCGCGGCCCCGTCTCGTACACACTGCGCGACGACGGTGAGCTGGACTCGAAGCGGGGCGGGGGCGGGCTGGTGTCCGGCCTGTCGGCGATCGGCTCGGACGCCGACTCGCTGTGGGTGTGCGCGGCGCTCGGCGAGGGCGACCGCGAGGCGGTCGTGCGCGGGATCGGCGAGCCGGGTGTCCGGATGCTCGACATCGACCCCGAGGTGCACGCCGACGCGTACAACGGCATCGCGAACTCCGTGCTGTGGTTCGTCCACCACCTGCTCTACCAGACCCCGATGGAGCCGGTGTTCGACGCCCGGTTCCGGCGGCGGTGGGCGTCGTACGAGGCGTACAACCGGGCCTTCGCCGATGCGCTCGCCGAGGAGGCCGCCGAGGGCGCCTCGGTGCTGGTGCAGGACTACCACCTGTCGCTGGTGCCGGGGATGCTCCGGGAGCTGCGCCCCGACCTGCGGATCGGGCACTTCTCGCACACCCCGTGGGCGCCCGTCGACTACTTCCGGCTGCTGCCCGACGACATCGCCGAACAGCTGCTGCGCGGCATCCTGGGCGCGGACCGGGCGGCGTTCCTGACCCGGCGCTGGGCCGACGCGTTCATCAGCTGCTGCACGGAGATCCTGGGCGGCACGGGCGGCACCAGGATCGGGGTGCACGGCCTCGGCGCGGACGCGGACTTCCTGCGCAGGCGCGCGCACGAGCCGGACGTGGACCAGCGGATGGCGGCGCTGCGCGAGGAGATCGGGGGCGACGCCGACCGCAAGGTGATCGTGCGGGTGGACCGCACGGAGCTGTCGAAGAACATCGTGCGCGGCCTCCACGCCTTCCGCCAGCTCCTCGACGAGCACCCCGAGTGGCACGGGCGGGTGACGCACGTGGCGTTCGCGTATCCGTCGCGGCAGGACCTGGCGGTGTACCGCGACTACACCTCACAGGTGGAGTCGGTGGCCGCGCAGATCAACGCCCGGTACGCGGCGCCCGGCTGGATGCCGGTCCTGCTGCACGTCAAGGACGACTTCGCACGTTCCCTCGCGGCGTACCGGCTGGCGGACGTGGCCCTGGTCAACCCGATCCGCGACGGCATGAACCTCGTCGCGAAGGAGGTCCCGGTGGTCTCGGACGACGGCTGTGTGCTGGTGCTGTCGCGCGAGGCGGGGGCGTACGAGGAGCTGGGCGACGACGCGATCGTGGTGAACCCGTACGACGTCTCCGCCACGGCCGACGCCCTGCACGAGGCACTGCTGATGGACGACACCGAGCGGGCGTCGCGCACCGAACGGCTGGCCGCCGCGTCGACGGCGCTGCCGCCGCAGCAGTGGTTCCTGGATCAGCTGGAGGCGCTGCGCAAGGAGTGACGGGGGTGACGGGGTGACGGTCGAGCGTCCTGTGTGCGCCGACGCGCGATCCGCTCCGCGGTCAAGGCGCGTGGCCGCCCGCACGGGCGCTCGACGCCGGTGGGAGCCTGTGTCCGCCGCCCGTTCGTCCCGGGAGAGGCCGCCATCGTCCGCCGACGCGTGTGAGCGGGTTCGAGGTCACGGCAGGGTGAGGATGCGGGGACCGTCCCGGGTGATGGCGACGGTGTGTTCGATGTGGGCGGCCCGGCTGCCGTCGATCGTGCGCAGGGTCCATCCGTCGGGGTCGGTGCGGTAGTCGTCGCGTCCTCCGGCCATGAGCATGGGTTCGATGGCGAGGGTGAGGCCGTGGCGCAGGGCGAAGCCGCGGCCGGGCCGTCCGTGGTTGGGGACGTAGGGGTCTTCGTGCATCTGACGGCCGATGCCGTGGCCGCCGAAGTCGGCCGGCATGCCGCAGCGAGCGGTGCGGGCGACGGTGTTGACGGCGTGGGAGATGTCCCCGATGCGGTGGCCGACGGTGGCGGCGGCGATGCCGGCGTCCAGTGCCCGCTGGGTGGCGGCGATGAGTTCCAGATCGGCGGGACGGGGGGTGCCGACGGTGAAGCTGATCGCGGCGTCGCCGGTCCAGCCGTCGAGTTCGGCCCCGCAGTCGATGCTGACCAGATCGCCGTCGCGCAGGCGGTAGTCGTCGGGGATGCCGTGCACGAGGGCGTCGTTGACGGAGGCGCAGATCACCCCCGGGAAGGGGGTGGGGGCGAAGGAGGGCTGGTAGCCCAGGAACGGAGAGCGCGCCCCGGCCTTGGTCAGGACGGTGCGGGCGGCTTCGTCGAGCTCGCGCAGGCGGACCCCCACGGCTGCGGATCGGCGGGCGGCCGCGAGGGCCTGGGCCACGACGCGTCCGGCCTCACGCATCGTCTCCAGTGCCGTGTCGGTCTTGATCTCCACCATGGTCGTGACTCCCTGCGATGCGACGTCCCCAATACTTATACCGGTATTAGTATCACGGACATAGTGGAAGTCTCTCTGGGGTCGCGAGAGCGCCGACACGGGGAGCGGTCCGGGGCCGTGCCCCGCGAGGGCCGGCGGTGATCGCGGCACGATGGATGTGGCAGCGGTGGCCGGGAGTCGGCTGCCGACAGGGTTGTCCGGGGACGTCGCCGTACGCTGCGTGGACCGCACCACTTCAGCCGTCGACCGGCAGTTCGCGAGTGAGCGACCAGCCCGCCCCCGGACCGAGAAGCCGTTCCTGTACGTCGTCGTGTGCGCGGCCGGAATCGCCGACGACGCCGGCGAGCTGATCACGGCCGCCCAGCGGGCCACGGCCTTTCGTTCGGGTCAGGCCGGATCAGGGAGCGGGCTCCGCTGCCGTGCGCCGCAAGGCGGAGGAGGGAGTCATGGCGGGTCATGGCGGAGCCGTGCCGACCGACGGCAACGCCGCGAGATGTGTTGCCGGAGCCCGCGAGCCCGGCCCGACCCGAACGAAAGGCCCAAACTGGGAGGTGGGTGTCGTCGCCACCCCGCAGGGCCTCGGCTTCATCGACACGGCGGCGGTCGAGGAGCAGACCGGATACCCGATCCGCTCGGCCTCGCGCGCGCCGGGCGAGCCTCGACCGCTGCCGCCCCGGACGCCGTCGCGGTGGCCACGGCCACCTTCGACACGATCGACACACGATCAACAAGTGGGCCGCCGGGGCGTTCGACACCCTGGCCCTGGCCCTGGCCCTGGGCATCCTGTGCGAGGCCCACGGCTTCGGCGTCCCGACGGCGGTCCTGCCGTACCTGAACGCGGCCCAGGCCGTCCGGACCGCCTATCGGCTGAGCCCGGACCGGCTGAGCGGGACGGGCGTCCTGATCAGCTCGCGAAAGACCCACGAACCCGGAACCGGTGGCCGTCCGGACCGCTTCCGCCGGGAGGCGGCGCTGGAACCGCTCACACCGCTCACACTCTGGCCGTTCGGCCCCTGACCGCTCGGCCCCGCCTGATCGGCGCCGCCCGGCTCGTGACAGCCCCACTGCGGAGGGGTGACGAGCGAAGGGGCCGTAGCCGGGGCAGAAGGCCGCCGTTGATGATCAGTTGCTGTCGGACATGACCCCGGCCAGGGCCGACAGGAAGTCGACGACGGCGGGCGGGCCGGAGAGCAGCAGGTCCGCCCGGTCCGCCAGTTCGGGCACCTCGGCGCTGCCGCTGCACACCAGCAGGCCAGGGATGCCGTCGGCGCCCTCGGCGCGCAGCCGTTCCACGGCGGCGTACGCGGCGAGGTCGCCGAGGTCGTCCCCGGCGTACAGGACGGATTCTGCGTCCACCTCACGCAGGTACTCCGTGAGGGCCACGCCCTTGTCCATGCCGGGCGGGCGCAGCTCCAGGACGAGGCGGCCCGGTTCGACGATCAGGCCGTGTTCGGCGGCCAGTTCGGTGAGGGGATCGCGCAGGGCGTCGAACGCGGCCTGCGGGTCGGCGGCGCGACGGGTGTGGACGGCGAGGGCCTGCCCCTTCTCCTCCACCCAGGTGCCCTGCCAGGAGCTGAACCGGTCGAGGAGGGTGGGGAGTTCGGCGCGTACGGCGGTGACGCCGGGGTGCGGGGCGGGGGCGTGGACGGCGTCGGTGGCGGCGTCCCAGCGTTCGGCGCCGTAGTGGCCGAGTACGACGAGGTGGTCGAGCCCGGCGACTCCGGCGAACCCGCCGTGCCGGACCGCGACCGCCGCCGGGCGTCCGGTGATCACGGCGATCGAGGCGACCTTCGGCGCGAGCGCGACGAGCGCGGGCACGGCGCCGGGATGGGCCCTGGCCTGTTCCGGGTCGGGCACGATGTCGGCGAGGGTGCCGTCGAAATCGAGGGCGACGACGGCCCGGTCGGGGCGGGCCAGAAGCGCTTCGAGCCCTTCTCGGCCGGCCTCGGTGGTCGGAGCGGGCAGTGCTGCGGGGGTGCTGACCATGGGTCGACCCTATCGGCGCCCCGGGCCACCGGCCACGGGGGGAACGGCCGGACGGGGTGAGTGGGACGTGCGAGGTGGGTGGAGGCGGGTGAGGTGGGTGGAGATGGGGTGGGTGGAGGTGGGTGAGGTGGGTGGAGGTGGGTGCCAGGGCGCTCCCAGGTTCGGGGCTTCGCCGGACCCGACCCCGGACCCGCCGGACCCCGGACCCCGGACCCGACTCGCCGGACCCCGGACCCCGGACCCGCCCCGTCGAACCCGTCGGTCCCGTCGGTCCCGTCTCAGCGGCGGGTCCGGCGGGCGGCCCGGACGCGGCGCAGGCGGTTCACGGTCACCGGGTCCTCCTCCGCCGCTCTCGGGTCGTCGAGGAGGGCGTTCAGCAGTTGGTAGTAGCGGGTGGGCGAGATGCCCAGCTGCTCCCGGATCGCCCGCTCCTTGACGCCGGGCCCGGCCCAGGATCGCCGTTCCACCGCCAGGACCGCCCGGTCCCGGTCGCTCAGCCCGGGGGGCGGTGTGGGCGCGGCGGGCTGTCGGAGAGGTTCCTCCGGGGCGGCCTCCCCCTGCGGGCCGGAGGACGGTGTGGCAGGGGCAGCCGTGCCGGGAGGTGCCCCGTCGGGGGTGCCGAGAGGTGCCCCGTCGGGGGTGCCGAGAGGTGCCCCGTCGGGCGGTTCGGGTGATCTCTCGGAGGGCGGGTCGGGGCGGGGGGCGGTCATATCAGCCAACATAACGCCCGTCTCGGACGGTCAGCCCTGACACCGCGACGACACCGCGACCGGGCGCCCCGACACCGCTTCGACCGTCCGCGACGACGACGATGACGACGACGAGGCCGGCCGGCACCGCAACCAACCACCCCGGCATCCCGGCACCCCGCACTCCGGCACTCCGGCACTCCGGCACTCCGGCACTCCGGGAACGCGCCGCGCCTCCGATGCCCCTCCGCCGCCGACGCGGCTACTCCGCGCTCTCCGCCGCCGTGGCCTCGCGCGCGATCTGTCCGAGCAGGCTCGCCGGGTCGCCGTTGGGTTCGACCGCCTTGCCGATGTTCTTCTTGATCGACTCGCTGGCCTGGGCCCATGACGTCTTGCCGTACGGGTACAGCTCCGAGTTCGGCAGCGCCGCCAGGAAGTCCCGCAGCTTCTTGTGCTTGACGTCGGTCTCCATCGCCGCCGACGCGGTGTCCGTCACCGGCAGCAGGTCGTACTCGTCCGCGAAGTCCAGCACGTTCTTGTCCTCGAACGCGTAGTCCAGGAACGTGCCTATCTGTTCCCGGTGGCCGTTCTGCTTGAAGCCCATGATCCAGTCGGCGACGCCCAGTGAGCCCTTCGACGGGCCGTCCTTGCCGGGCAGCGGCACCATGCCGACCTTCACGCCCTTCCGCTCGGCCTCCCGCATCAGCGTCGGGTGGCCGTTGAGCATGCCGACGTCGCCGTCCGTGAACGCGGCGAACGCCTTCGCCCGGTCGAACTTGCCCGGGGCGACCGGGCCGGTGAGGCCCGCGCCGACGAGCTTGTCCTTCAGCCAGGTGAACGTCTGGACGTTCTCCGGCGAGTCGACGTCGTACGAGCCGACGTCGTCGGTGTACGCGCCTCCGCCGCTGAGCAGCCACATCATGGTCTCGGCCTGCGACTCCTCGTCCCCGAGCGGCAGGGCGAACGGGAACTTCACCCCGCGGCTCTTGAGCGCCTTGGCGTCGTCGCGGATGTCCTTCCAGGTCTCCGGGGCCTTCAGGTCGGCCTGCTCGAAGAGGGCCTTGTTGTAGAAGAGCAGCCGGGTGCTGGCGACGAACGGCAGCCCGTACTGGGTGCGGTCGACCTTGCCCGCGTCCGCGAGCCTGGGCAGGAAGTTCGCCTGGGTGCGGATGGCCAGCGTCTCGTCGGCGGAGTAGAGCTTCCCGGCCTTGGCGTAGTCGGCGTACGCGCCGATCTGCGCGATGTCCGGGGCCTTGCCCTTCTCCACCATCTCGGCGACCTTGCGGTCGACCTCTTTCCAGGAGTAGACCGTGACGTCGACCTTGATCTTGGAGTGGGTGGCCTCGAAGTTCTTGGCGAGGGCTTCCCAGTACTTCGTGGAGGTGTTCGCCTCACTCGTGCCGTAGTCCGCCGCGACGATCTTGAGTGTGACGACACCCGATCCGCCGCCGCCACCACATCCGGTGAGTACCGCCGTCATGCCACATGCGGCCACCGCCGCGGTCAGAGCCAAGAAGCGCCGCTGCACAGGAACAGTCCATTCATCTCATCGATTGCGTCGATCTCGGTTCGGCGTCCCGTTGCGGTCGTGTCCTCCCACGGTCACGACTCCGGCTCCCGTATTGACGCACACCCGGATGAGCTGCGATCTTTCCTCACCCTCAGGGGCAGGGTCTACACCTGAGGAGTATCGCTTCTGCAACTCATTTGCACCTTGGTCTAGACCAATACGTTACCCACCACCTCCCGAACACGGCCCCGTCACCGGCTCGTCGCACCCGCCCCGGGCGGACCGCTGCGCACATCACGACGCACACGGTCGGCGTGATCACTCCCTGTCGCAAGGAGTCGTCCAGCACGTCCCGCACCACGACGGACGCAGCCGGTCAGCCCGCCCGCCGGCGCCCGCGCGGCCGGGCCGTGGCCGTGTTCGACGGACTGCCGGGACCGGGCGAGCGGTCGCCGCCACCGGTTGTGGCACCTCCTGGCCCATGGCGACGGCGTACGCGGCGCCGCGCGAGGCGTCCGGCCGGGGCGAGACGGACGCGTTCGCCTCGTCGGCCCTCGGCGAACTACCCGAAGGTCTCGCGGGCGATGTCGCCGGAGTCGGCGGGACGCTCGTCGCGCGCCCGGCGGCGGATCGGTTGGCGGAGCTGATCCAGGCTCAGCGGCTGGCGGTCGTGATCGCTGAATCGAAGGGGTACGACCCCGACCACCCGCGTAATCTTTCGCGCAGTGTGATCCTCACACCGTGACTCGATTCTTGCGGTAGCCGGATGCCGTTCGTCCCCTTTCCTGCCGGGACGGGCGGCATCTATTTTGTATGGATGCGCAACAAACTGCGAGAGTGGACTAGACCTTTTGCGCTCCTCGGGCGAAACTGTCTCCCGTGAAACACGTCATCGCCCTCGATGTGGGCGGCACAGGAATGAAGGCCGCACTGGTCGGGGCAGACGGCACCCTGCTGTACGAAGCCAGGCGCGCCACCGGCAGGAAGCGCGGCCCGGACGCGGTGGTGGAGTCGATCCTCGCGTTCGCCGCCGAACTGCGCGCGTACGGCGAGGAGCACTTCGGTGAGAGCGCTCTCGCGGCCGGGGTCGCGGTGCCCGGCATCGTCGACGCCGAACAGGGCATAGCGGTCTACGCGGCGAACCTCGGCTGGCGTGACGTACCCCTGCGCGCTCTGCTCGGCGAACGCCTCGGCGGCATTCCCGTCGCGCTCGGCCACGACGTCCGCACCGGCGGACTCGCCGAGGGCCGGATCGGCGCGGGCCTCGGCGCCGACCGTTTCCTGTTCATCCCGCTCGGCACCGGCATCGCGGGCGCCATCGGCATCGGCGGCACCATCGAGGCGGGCGCCCACGGTTACGCGGGCGAGATCGGGCACATCGTGATCCGCCCCGACGGACCGGACTGCGGCTGCGGCCAGCGCGGCTGTCTGGAGACGCTGGCGTCCGCCGCCGCGGTGACCCGGGCCTGGGCCGCCGCGTCCGGCGACCCCGACGCGGACGCGGCCGACTGCGCGAAGGCCGTGGAATCGGGCGACCCCGCCGCGGCGGAGGTCTGGCGCGACGCGGTCGACGCACTCGCCGCCGGTCTGGTCACCGCGCTGACTCTGCTGGACCCCCGCACGCTGATCATCGGTGGCGGTCTCGCCGAGGCGGGGGAAACCTTGTTCACACCACTCCGCGCGGCGGTCGAGGAACGGGTCACGTTCCAGAAGCTGCCGAACATCGTCCCGGCGGCCCTCGGGGACACCGCCGGATGCCTGGGCGCAGGGCTGCTCGCCTGGGATCTACTCTCCACGGAGGTATCCGCCTGATGGCCGGACGCGCAGACAGCACAGTTCTCGCAGGCGCCCGAGTGGTACTGCCCACCGGAACCGTGGAGAACGGCCGGGTGATCGTCGAGGGCACCCGGATCGCCGGGAGCACACCGGACGACGCCCGGACCGTCGACCTGACCGGCCACTGGGTGGTCCCCGGGTTCGTGGACATGCACAACCACGGCGGCGGCGGGGCGTCCTTCGCCACCGGCACCGCCGAGCAGGTCCTGACCGGCGTCCGGATGCACCGCGAGCACGGCACCACGACGATCGTCGCGTCCACCGTCACCGGCTCCCTGGACACTCTGGCCGCCCAGGCCGGGATGCTCTCCGAACTGGTCGAGCAGGGCGAGCTGGCCGGGGTCCACTTCGAGGGACCGTTCATCTCACCGTGCCGCAAGGGCGCGCACAGCGAGGGGCTGCTGCGCCATCCCGATCCGGCCGAGGTCCGCAAGCTGATGGACGCGGCGCGCGGTACGGCGAAGATGTTCACGCTCGCCACCGAACTGCCCGGCGGCATCGACTCGGTGCGGCTGCTCGTCGAGAACGGCGTGATCGCCGCGGTCGGGCACACCGACGCCACGTACGAGCAGACCGTCGAGGCGATCGACGCGGGCGCCACCGTCGCCACGCACCTTTTCAACGCGATGCCGCCGCTGGGCCACCGCGCCCCCGGGCCGATCGCCGCGCTGCTGGAGGACGAGCGGGTCACCGTCGAGCTGATCAACGACGGTACGCATCTGCACCCGGCCGCCCTGGAGCTGGCGTACCACCGAGCGGGCGCGAGACGGGTCGCGCTGATCACCGACGCGATGGACGCGGCCGGGTTCGGCGACGGCCGGTACGAGCTGGGTCCGCTCGCCGTCGAGGTCAAGGACGGGGTCGCCCGGCTGATGGAGGGGGGCTCGATCGCGGGGTCCACGCTCACCCTGGACACCGCGTTCCGGCGGGCCGTGACCATCGACAGGATTCCTGTCGACGACGTCGTGCGGTCGATCTCCGCCAACCCGGCGCGGCTGCTCGGCGTGTACGACCGGGTCGGCTCCCTGGAGCCCGGCAAGGACGCCGACCTGGTGGTCCTCGACGCGGACTTCGCGCTCAAGGGCGTCATGCGCCGGGGCGAGTGGATCGTCGAGCTGTCGCTGGGCTGACGCCCGGGGGTACGCGTCACGGACGAGGGGCGGCACGCATGTCACGCACCGCGCGGCACGCGTGTCAGTCACTGCGCAACATGTCCGTACCCCGTCGCACGACACTCACCCCGTCGCACGTCACTCAGCGCGTCGCACGTCACGAAGAGACGGCGGCCGGTCCCGAGGTCCGGGCCGGCCGCCGTCTCTTGCCGTCGGGCCCCGGCGAGGCGGCCACGCCGCGCGCGCCCCGGCGACGGGCGCCCACAGCGGCATCCACGCAGCGGCACCCGCACCGCGGTGGCCCACCGCAGCGATCATGTCAAAGGCGGGCGGTGGCGCTGTCGACGGCGACGGTGCCAGCGGCCGGTGAGTTCGACGCCGAGACGGACGGGGAGCTGCTGCCCCGTGTCCGCGTCGACGCCCGCACGCCACCTGGCCGAGCGCACGACCGGTCTCCTCGGCCCGCCGGGGCGGTGGCGCGAGCCGTCCGGAACGCGGTCCGGCCCCCGCCGCGTGAGCGACAGGGGCCGGACGGGCGACGGACGGGCGGGCTGACCGGGCGGGCCGCCCGGTGACGGACCAGGGTGTACGGACCGGGCAGGCACCGGGAGTGACGCGCCGGAGGCGACGCGCGCTCCTGGTCAGCGCTTGACGTGGCCCGACTTCAGCGACAACTGGTCGAGGTTCGCGTCGCACTGGTCGCCCTCGCGGCAGGAGAGCTGGATCGTGTTCGCTCCCTTGTCGAGGTCGATCCAGGCGAAGGTGGTCGTCCACCCCTTCTCCAGATCGCCCTCCTTGGCGAGCGCGAAGTTCTTCATGTTGATGGAACGCGGTTCCCCGTCGTTGATCGTCAGCGACGTCTTGGCGTCCTTGCCCGGCACGCCGTACGTGACGAAGAGCGTGTACGCCCCGGCCTTCGGCACCTCCAGCGACCAGGTCGCGGACCGGCCGACCTGGTTGAGGCTGATGTACTGGCCGTTCGCGCTCTTGGCACCCTTGACGGTGTTGTCCAGCGCCGCCGACCCGCCGAGCTTCAGCGTCGCCGCGTCCTGCTTCGGCAGTTCGACCGGCTTGTCCATGCCGCCGGACTGCTCCGGCTCGGGCGACTGCCTGGTCTCGGTGGCCGAGGGGGTGGGCGAGGCGTCGGCCCCTTCGTTCTTCCTGTCGTCGGACCCGCCACTCGTCCGGACCGCGATCACGATGGCCACGACGACGATCACGACCACCGCGACGGCACCGATCAGCAGGCCCTTGGTGTTGGGGCCGCCACGGCCCGGGCCGCCGCCCTGGCCCCGGCCACCCGGCCCCTGCGGCGGGACGGGCACGGTGGGGGGACCGCCGGGGTGGGTCCCGGCGGGCGCGTACGCCCCGTTGGGCTGCGCGTACGCCTGCTGCTGCGGCATCTGCTGCCCGTACTGGCGCTCGCCGACGGTCCTGACCTGGTTGTACGAGGTCCTTGGTACGCCTGGCGCGGTCGGACCCGGGTAGCCGTAACCGCCCTGGCCGGGCGCCTGGGCACCGGCCGCCTGCCCGTCCTCGTACAGATAGCCGAACGGATCGTCGTCCTCGGGCTTGCTCGCGCCGTTGTTTCCGGCCGTCATCCCTGGTCACTCCTCACCATGTCGCCAGCCGTCGCCGACCGGCCGAGCCTACCCCGAACGGACCAGTCCCCGAATTTGTCACCGGCCCGCCGGGACCCGCCCCGGGGGCGGGCGGGAAGGGGGTCGCGGGATCAGCCGGCCCGGCGGTGGAGCTTGGAGCGGGACCGCTTCTCGATGTACATGCGCTGGTCGGCGGAGCGCAGTACCTCCTCGACCGTCATCCCGCACTCGGCCCAGCCGATGCCGAAGCTCGCACCGACCCTGACCGCCCGGCCGTCCACCCTGATGGGCGGAATGATGGCGTTGCGCAGACGTGCGGCCAGGTCGGCTGCGTCGGCGGCGCCCAGGCCGTCGGCGAGGACGACGAATTCGTCACCCCCGAGCCGGGCGACGGTGTCGCCGTCGCGCACACAGATGCTGAGCCGGCGGGCGACCTCGATCAGTACGGCGTCCCCGGTGTGGTGCCCGAACCGGTCGTTGATCGACTTGAAGCCGTCGAGGTCGCAGAAGAGCACCGCGAGCCCCTTCGCCCCGTCGTCGTGCCCGGTGTCCGGCGCCACCAGGTGCACATGGTGTTCGAACTGCACGGCGGGGTCCGGATCGTAGGAACCGTCGGTGCGCGGCCCCCGGCCGTGCACGTCGTCGACGTCCCCGTAGGCCGTGTCCCCGTAGGCCGCGTCCAGGGCCTCGATGGCGGTGGTCGCGACCGCGTGCGGGCGCTCGCAGAGCCGGGCGCTGAGCCGGGAACGGAGTTCCGCGCTGTTGGGCAGTCCGGTGAGCGCGTCGTGCGAGGCGCGGTGCGCGAGGTTGAGTTCGTGGCGCTTGCGCTCCTCTATGTCCTCGACGTGGGTGAGGAGGAAGCGGGGGCCGTCCGCGGTGTCGGCGACGACGGAGTTGCGGAGCGAGACCCAGAGGTACGTGCCGTCGCGGCGGCCGAGCCGCAGCTCGGCGCGACCGCCCTCGGCCGAGGTGCGCAGCAGGGTGCCGATGTCCTCGGGGTGGACCAGATCGGCGAAGGAGTAGCGGCGCAGTACGGAGGCGGGTCGGCCGAGAAGGCGACAGAGCGCGTCATTGGTGCGCAGCAGCCGACCGTGCTGGTCGCCGCCCATCTCGGCGATCGCCATGCCGCTGGGTGCGTACTCGAATGCCTGGCGAAAGGATTCTTCACTGGCACGCAGTGCCTGCTGTTCCCGTTCCAGCCGGACCAGGGCGCGCTGCATGTTTGCTCGGAGCCTGGCGTTACTGATCGCAATCGCGGCCTGGGAGGCGTACATCTGAAGGGCCTCGCGGCCCCAGGCGCCCGGTCGGCGGCCGTTGCGGGGACAGTCGACGGATATGACGCCGAGCAGATCCCGGCCGCCGCCGGAGCTGTACATGGGGGCGTAGAGCCGGTCCTGGGGGTGCCACTCGTCCTCGAAGCGGGGCTCGGGACCGTCGGTGTGCCACTGCGGTACGTCGTCGTCGAGGAGTACCCACCCCTCGGTGTGGGGTATGAAGCGGAGTCCGTCCCACGCCTCACCCATGCACAGCCGACGCTCCCAGGAGGCCCGGGAACCGACCCGGCCGGTGATCAGGGCCTCGGCCGCGGCGTCGCCGGCGAAGGCGGCGACGACCAGATCGCCGTCCTGGCGGACGAGGTTCACGCAGGCCAGCTCGTAGCCGAGGCCGACGACGATGCCGTCGGCGACGGTCTGCAGCGTGTCCGCCAGACTCCGTGCCGTGTTGAGATCAGCGACGGCCTGATGCAGCTGCCGCATGGTCGCAAGGCGGACGTACGGTTCCGACTCGGCCTCCATCGCTCGCACTCCCTGAGACCTCGACAGCAACTCCAGGATTCATATCGACGTACTTATCGCAGTGTCACGGCCACTGAATCACAGCGAGCTGTGCACCCGGTACACAGGGTCAACAATTACTTCACAGTGTGACTCAAGTCACGTTACAGGCCCGCCCGTTCGCCGGCGGGCGCGGAGGCCGGCACTCCCCTTCCTGACCGCAAAAATGCGAATGAGGCCCTTCCGGTGCGCCGGGCGGCGAGTCGTTCGACGGCCGTTCGCACGCTGTACTGCATCTATGCACGAGGCACATGCCTCTGCCATCGCCATCTCGGCACGTCACTCAGTGCCGACCAAGGGGCCAGATATGACCTGTACATGACTTATTCGTGACCGGACATGCGGCGTGGGTCCTAGGACCCGCCTGGTCCCCTGGCCCGATGCGCCGGAACCGTACCCGCGGTTAGCGTTCCTGTTGTGTTGGAGACGAAGCCCCCCGCCCCGCGTTCCGAGTCCGTCCCCCATGCTGAGGGGGTGAGCAACGACGAGTTCCGCGCCGCCCTCGCCCGACTCGCCGCGGGCGTGGTGCTGGTCACCGCCCAGGAGCCGCCGCTGGACGAACACGGCCGGGGCGAGGACGTGGGCATGACGGCGACCGCCTTCATGTCGGTGTCGCTCGACCCGCCGCTCGTCATGGTGAGCCTGCGCAACGATTCCCGGATGGACGACCTGCTGGCCGAGCAGCCACTGTGGGCGGTGTCGATGCTCAGCGAGAGCCAGCGGCACATCGCGGGACGGTTCGCGATGAAGGGCCGGATCAGCGACCGGCTGCTGTTCGAGGACATCCCCTACGTACGGGGCGAGGTGGCCGGCGCTCCCCTGGTCGGCGGTTCGCTCGCGACCCTGGAGTGCCGGACGGAGCAGCGGGTGGCGGCGGGCGATCACACGCTGGTCATCGGCCGGGTGCTGACGGCGACCCTGCCGAGCGCCGAGGGCGCGCCGCTGGCGTACTTCCGGGGGCGCTACCGCCGACTGGACTGAGCGCCCGTGACCCTGCTTGAGCGCGGAGGCGGCGGGCCTCGCCGGGGGGCGGGCCTCGCCAGAAAGGGCCGTCGAAGGGACGACCGGGGCTCCGCCGGTCAGCGTCCGGGAGCCCGCCGGGGAGCCGTCACCAGTCGCGGCCGGACCGGCCCCGCTTCGTGTCGCCGCGCTGCTTCTTCTCGCGCAGTCGCCGTTCGTTGATCCCCCGCGGGATACGGCTCTTGCGGCGAGGCTTGGGCGGTGGCGCGGTGGCCTCGGCCAGCAGCGCGGCGAGCCGCACGGCCGCGGTCTCACGGTTGCGCCACTGCGAGCGGTGCTCCGACGCCCGTACCGTCACCACTCCGCCGACGAGCCGCTTCTCCAGACGCTGGAGCGCCCGTTCCTTCCACACCTCGGGCAGCGCTTCCGTCGCCGCCAGATCGAAGCGGAGTTCCACCTGGGAATCACTGGTGTTCACGTGCTGGCCGCCGGGTCCGGAGGACCGCGAGAAACGCCACATGAGCTCGGCCTCCGGCAGGGAGACCGAACCACGGATGACATAGGGCCCGGACATGACACCCATGTTCCCGGGTGACGGCCCGTCCGTCACCTCTTTTTGACCGGTGGGACGAGGGAATGACCGGTGGAACGAGGGAATCAAACGGAATTTCGGACGGAACTTCGGCAAAGAAAGTAAAGGAGCCTGGAACCTCGGGACCCCCCGCCCGCGTTATGACCTCTGACGGTAGCTTCGTGGTGGCACGAAGCCCGCACACGACGAGGAAAGGGACTTCCCCATGGCTGTAAGCCTGTCCAAGGGCGGCAACGTCTCGCTCACCAAGGAGGCACCGGGCCTGACAGCCGTCACGGTCGGCCTCGGCTGGGACGTCCGCACCACCACTGGTACCGACTTCGACCTCGACGCCTCGGCGATCGCGGTCAACGCCGCGGGCAAGGTCTACTCCGACGCCCACTTCGTCTTCTTCAACAACAAGGCGACGCCGGACCAGACCATCGTCCACACCGGGGACAACGTCACGGGTGAGGGCGAGGGCGACGACGAGCAGATCAACGTCAACCTGGCGGGTCTCCCGGCGGACATCGACAAGATCGTCTTCCCGGTCTCCATCTACGACGCCGAGGCCCGCAGCCAGAACTTCGGCCAGGTCCGCAACGCGTACATCCGCATCCTCAACCAGGCCGGCGGCGCCGAGATCGCCCGTTACGACCTGAGCGAGGACGCCGCCACCGAGACCGCCATGGTCTTCGGCGAGCTGTACCGCAACGGCGCGGAGTGGAAGTTCCGCGCGGTGGGCCAGGGTTACGCATCGGGTCTGCGCGGCATCGCGCAGGACTTCGGCGTCAACCTCTGATCCGTCGCCGTCGGTCGCGTACGACCTGACCTCACCGGGGCCCCCGGCCGCGCGTTCACCGCGTGCCCGGGGGCTTCGGCGCGTGCGCCCGTGGCCGGAACACCCGGATCGAGGCGTGCTCCCGTGGCCGGAACACCCGGATCGGGGCGTGCGCCCGCGGCCGGAACACCCGGATCACATCGTGTCCGGCCGGTCCTCGCCGTACAGCCAGGTGTCCCACAGGTCCGAGAGGTCCTTGCCCGACTCCTTCTCCACGAACGCGGTGAAGTCCTTCGTCGAGGCGTTGCCGTGCCGGTGGGCCTTCGTCCAGCCCTGGACGATCTCGTGGAACCGGTCGTCGCCGACCGCCTGCCGGATCTTGTGGATCACCATCGCCCCGCGTTCGTAGACGGGAGACTCGAACAGATCGGCGCTCTTCGGCGGGGCCGCCGGGGCGAACGCCCAGTTGTCGTCCTTCTCGAAGGCGTCCTCGAAGCTCTGCTGCGCGGAGGTGTCCTCGTAGTCCTCCGACCAGAGCCACCCCGCATAGGTCGCGAAGCCCTCACTGAGCCACAGGTCCCGCCAGCTCGCGGGCGTCACCGAATCGCCGAACCACTGGTGGGCCAGCTCATGGACGAGGAGCCCGATGCTCGGCGGGCCGGTGAAGACCGGGCGGTTCTGGGTCTCCAGGTCGTAACCGGCGTCCTCCTCCCGCTCCACGATCGCGCCCGTCGTGGCGAAGGGGTACGGGCCGAAGTTCTCGACGCCCCACTCGATGACGTCCGGCAGCCGGGCGAGCACGGCCTCGCTCCCGGCGGCGACCGTCGTGTCGGCGGCGGTGTACACCGGAATGCCTCCGGCCGTGGTCGACGTCTTCGTGGTGAACCGGCCGACGGCGACGGTCGCGAGGAAGCTCGCCATGGGTTCGGCGGTACGCCAGTGACAGGTGGTGCGGCCACCCGTCGTGGTGCTGGACACCAGCTCGCCGTTGGAGACGGCCGTCACGCCCTTCGGGACAGTGATCCGGATGTCGTACGTCGCCTTGTCACCGGGGTGGTTGTTGACCGGGAACCAGGTCATGGACCCGGTCGGTTCGCCCAGGGCGACCACCCCGTCCGCCGTCTTCAGCCAGCCCTCCTCCGAATCGTCCGAGTCGGTGAGGACCTCGGGGACGCCGGAGTAGGCGACGACCGTGCGGAACGTGCCGCCTTCGCGCAGCCGGTCCTCGACCGCGCGGTCGGGGCGCAGCGTCAGTTCGCTCCCGGCGCGGTTGACGGCGGCCGGGCGGCCCTCGACGGTCGCGCTCGTGACGTCGAGGCCCTTCAGGTCCAGGTTGAACGAGCTGAGGTCCTGGGTGGCGCGGGCGGTGATCGTCGCGGTGGCGTCCAGTCGGCCGGTGGCCGGGTCGACGTCGAGCGCCAGGTCGTAGTGCGTGACGTCGTATCCGCCGTTGCCGAGCTTCGGGAAGTACGGGTCGCGCAGACCGGCGGCTCCCGGCGTGCCGCCGACCCCGGAGGCGGCTCCGGTGCACGCGGTGGCGGTGGCCAGGGTCGCGAACGCGACGAGGAGGACGGCCGCACGCGCGGTACGCGTCGCGCGGGCGGTACGCGTCGCGCGGGCGGGGCGCGGGGTGCGCGCGGGGCGCGGGGTGCGCGCGGGGCGCGGGGCGGAGTGCGAGGCGGGGGCGGGGACCGGGACCGGGGCGGGGACCGGGGCCGCTGCGGGTCGCGAGGCGCCGGGCATACGCGTCGCGCGTCCGGGGCCCGGGGTGCGCGCCGGGTCCGCCGGGTCCGCCGTGCTCGCGGTGCGCCCTACCGGGTCGCGGCGTATCGGGTCGTGGTGTACCGGGTCGCGGTCTGTCGGGGCGCAGGGGTCCACGCCGTGATCCTACGCACGGACCGTCCGGCGCCGCCGGGTGCGGCGGGACGCCGTCCCCGGACATGACACCATCGACCACGTGCTCGACATCGGCTACTCCCTCTCCCGACGCTTCCCCGATCCCCCGCAGACCGACTACCGCCGTGCGGATGTCCATGCCCTGCGGCACGATCTCTTCTCCGGGGACGTCTATCTCGCGGACACCACGGCTGACCGCGAGGTGTCCACAGGCTGGGGATGGGTGCCCGTGCTCGACTTCGCCTGGGCGCTGTGCGACATCGTCGAGCGGATCGACCAGGACCCGCGCGGCAACCGCTCGCACCGCCGCCAGTTCGCCGAGCTGGACTTCACCGAGTCGTCGGACTGCATGACCTTCGAGCGGCGCTTCGGCTGGGTCGACGTCGAGGCCGACTGGATGCCCGGTGACGAACCCCCGCTCACCTTCGGCCACTCCCTGCTGCGCCGGGAGTCCCGCGATTTCCTGCACGATCTGATCGCGGACCTCTCCGACATGCACGAGGGGCTCGCCGACAACCCGGTGATCTGGGACCTCCAGGCGCGCTTCCCCCGTATCTGACCCTCAGCGTCCGCCCCTCGGCCGCGCGCCTCTTCTCCCGCCCTCGCCCGGCGGCCCGCACCCTCGTGGCCGCTGTCAGACCTCCACCCGCACCCCGATCTGCGCCGCGAACGCGGGCGCCAGCTCCATCAGCTGGGCCGGGCTGATGACCGCACCCGCCAGCCGCTCCACACCCCGCGCGATGTCCAGCTCGGCGACCGTGCGGAGATCGACCGCGTCCATCCGTACGGCGGTGAAGTCGGCCCGCCTCAGCACGCAGTCCCGGAATTCCACCCGCACCAGCTCCGCGCCCCCGAAGTCCGGCTCGGCCAGCACACAGCCCTCGAACACGACGTCCCTCAGCCGCGCCTTGCGCAGATTCAGGTAGTCGATCTTCCCGCCCTTCACCAGGACCCGCTCCAGCACCGCGCCGTGCAGTTGCGCCCCGCCCAGCCGCGCGTCCACCAGCTCGACGTCGCGCAACGACGCCCCGGACAGATCGGTGCCCACGCCTCGTACCCCCGTCAGCACCGAGTCGAGGAACCTGGCCCGGATCAGCTTCGCGCGGTCCAGCACGCAGCCGTCGAACGCGCAGTCCATGAAGGTGGCACCGGGCCCCTCCTCGTCCGCCAGGTCCAGGCCGTCGAACCGCACCCCGTCGTAGTCACCGTCCGGCTCCAGCCCCTCGCCCTCGTACGTGACGAGCCGCGGCGGCAGCCGCACCTCCGGCCGCCGCGCGGCCCGCACAGCGCCCGCACCCGTGCCTGCTCTCTTCTTCGCACCACTTCCGGCCATGCCCCCATCGTGACGCACGGCACTGACAACGGTCCTGTGTCCGGCGGGGCTTGACCTCAAGAGGGCTTGAGGTCGGAGTCTGTTCGAGGAAAGCGCGGCCGACGCCCCGCAACCCGTGCCCGTACAACCGCACGCCGCACCGACGAGCCCACCAACCAGCCACCATTCACCGGGGAGCCCTCATGCGCGCCATCCGCCTCCACTCCTTCGGCCCCGCCGACCATCTCGTCCACGAGTGGACCGAAGACCCCGTCCCCGGGCCCGGACAGGTGCGGATCGCCGTCGCGGCGGCCGGTGTGCACCTTCTGGACACGGCCCTGCGCGAGGGCCTGAGCGGTCCGTACCCCGCCCCCGCCGAGCTGCCCACGATCCCCGGCCGCGAGGTCGCCGGAACCGTCGAATCACTCGGCGAGGGCACCGACCCCGGCTGGCTCGGCAAGCGGGTCGTCGCCCACATCGGCATGGTCCCGGGCGGGTACGCGGAGCTCACCGTCACCGAGGCCGACAAGCTCCACGAGATCCCGCCCGGCCTCGACGAGGCGGCGGCGGTCGCCATGATCGGCACCGGCCGCACCACGCTCGGCATTCTGGCCTTCACCGACCTGGGGCCGGACTCGGTCGCGATCGTCCCGGCGGCGGCGGGCGGCATCGGCACGCTCCTCGTCCAGTACGCGAAGAACGCGGGCGCCACCGTGATCGGCCTCGCCGGTGGCCCCGCCAAGGTCGCCGCCGTCCGGGCGAACGGCGCCGACCTCGCCGCCGACTACACCCTCCCCGACTGGCCGCAGCAGGTCGGCGCGTACCTCGACACCATCGGCCGCCGCGCCACCGTCGTGTACGACTCGGTCGGCGGAGCCACCGGCCGCGCCGCCGTCGACCTGCTGGGCCCGGGCGGACAGCACATCGTCTTCGGCTGGTCCGGCGAAGGCCTGCACGACGGGCAGCCCCTCACCTTCACCGACCAGGAACTCTCCGAACGCGGCATCACCTCGGAAGGCGTACTCGGCCCGGTGATGCTGCGGAAGGCGGGCGGCCTGCGCGCCCTGGAGACCCGCGCCCTCGCAGAGGCAGCCGCCGGCCGTCTCCGCCCCGCCGTCCAGCGCTTCCCACTCGCGGAGGCCGCCGCGGCCCACCGCGCCCTGGAGAACAGGGCGACGATGGGCAAGGTGGTCCTCATACCCTGACGGCGCCCCGCGCCGCGCCATCAGGTCCCGGACCGTGGAATCCCTGGTGTCACGGCGGCCGCACCAGGGACGCGGAGGCGAACCGGCACCGGAGGTCGGTCCGGCGGATGCGGTGACCGGTCCTGGCCCCAGCCCCGGCCCCGGCCCGGCCCGGCCCGGCCCACGGGCAACGGGCGGCCACCGGTCCGGCCCCGGCCGCCGCCTCCCCCGTGACGGACGGCCGGTGCACTCCGAGGGGTACCGGCTACCGCCCCGAGCCCAGCCCGTTCAGCGCGGTGTCCGTCAGCCGGTACACCGACCATTCGTCCTGCGGGCGGGCGCCCAGCGATTCGTAGAAGGCTATGGACGGGGTGTTCCAGTTCAGGACCGACCACTCCAGCCGCTCGTAGCCGCGTTCCACGCAGATCCGGGCGAGTTCCGTGAGCAGGGCCTTGCCGTGGCCGCCGCCGCGGTTCCGCGGGCGTACGTACAGGTCCTCCAGGTAGATCCCGTGCACCCCGCGCCAGGTCGAGAAGTTCAGGAACCAGAGCGCGAAGCCGACCGGTTCGCCGGTCCCGTCGGACTCCGCGATGTGCGCGTACGCGGCGGGACGTTCACCGAACAGTGCCTCGTGCAACTGCTCCGGTGTCGCCCGCGCCTCGTGGAGCGCCTTCTCGTAGTCGGCGAGTTCGCGGACCATGGCGTGGATGACGGGCACGTCGGCGGGGGTGGCGGTACGAATCATGGGGGAAGCGTAGACAGGGGTACGGGCACCACGCGGACCCGGCCGTCTCCTCGTCCGGAGCCCGGAGCTCCAGCGTCCGCCGGGCGGCCGTCGTCGTCTGCGCGCACGGCCTCGCCACCCTGATCGGCGAAGGGGTGCTCGCCTGGGCCGTCCGCACCGGGCACGCGCCCGTGTCGGCCGTCAACTCCCCGGACGCCGACGCCGGTTACGCATTCGCCGGGATCGACGCCGTCCCGACCTGCCGGGCGCCATGGTCCTCGCGGTACGCGTACGGGTTCGCGGGCCTCGTCGTCCACGGCGTCCCCCTGGTCACCGGCCGCACCTTCACCGGCCTCGGGCACTTCACGGCCGTACTCGTGGGACCGGGCTGCCGACCGCTCACCCGGGGCCGGCCGTCCCGCCCTGCCGGCCCCACGCGGCCCATGCCCGAGACGTAGGCCAGGCGTCAGGCACCGGCCTACGTGTCAGGCGTGGGCACCCCGCGTCAGGCGTGGGCACGCCGCGTCAGACCTCGGCACACGTGTCAGGCGACATCGATCCCGTACTCCTGGACCAGCGCCTCCAGCCCGCCCGCGTACCCCTTCCCCCCGATCACGAACTCCCAGTTGCCGGACGACCGTCGGCGGAAGGAGCCGAGGACCAGGGCCGTCTCTCCCGGGCGGCCGTCGGAGACGTCCAGGCGGTCCAGCTCGGCCCCCGAGGCGTCCCGGAGCCGGATGCCCGCGTCGCTGAAGCCGGACAGGTCCGCGTGCGGGTTGACCTCCGGATCGACGGCGGCGACCAGGACGAGCCGGTCCGCGGACGGCGGCAGCGCGTCGAACGCGACCCGGATCGCCGCCTTGTCCCCGCCGGAACCGCTGATGGTGCGCACCGAACCGTCCGGCGTGCGCGGGTTGTTGTAGAAGACGAAGTGCTCGTCGCTCAGCACCCGGCCGCCCCGGCACACGAGCGCGCACACGTCCAGCGCCACCCCGCCCGACCAGGACATGCCCAGGACGTTGTGGTCGTCGGACGACGCCGGCCGCGCGGAGGAAGCCGCGCCGGGGGCCGGGCGCGGGGCCGGTACACCACCGGTCCGGCCGTCACCGGTCCGGCCGTCGCTCAGCCGTCCGCGCAGCCCGCAGCGCCCCAGCAGGTCGACCAGTTCGGTGCCGGACACCAGGGTCAGCGGCTTGCCGTTGGCGAAGGTGTACGAACCCGGGCCGAAGCCGGACGTCGTCACCAGCACGCCCTTGTTCGCCCCGGCGCCCTGGACCGTGCCGAACAGATCACGGACCGCGCT
Organism: Streptomyces sp. AM 4-1-1; assembly: GCF_029167625.1. Classification (NCBI taxonomy): domain Bacteria; kingdom Bacillati; phylum Actinomycetota; class Actinomycetes; order Kitasatosporales; family Streptomycetaceae; genus Streptomyces; species Streptomyces sp. AM 4-1-1. The sequence continues at coordinate 4,337,752 of NZ_CP119145.1, read as the reverse complement.
CGGCGGGACCGTGTTCCGGTACCGCTTGACCTGCACGATGATCTTCCCGCCGCTGATCGGGTCCGGGTCGATCGCCTCGACGTCGACACCGCCGTCGTTGGAGCGCTGGGTCGTCACCGCCTGCATGCCCCGGGCCCGGAACAGCTCGGCGACCAGCCCCTCGAACTCGATCGGGTCCATCTCCAGCAGGTCCGGTTCCGCGTCCGCCCCGTGCGAGACGGCGCCGCCCGCCACATCGCCCGGCAGCCTGCCCGGCCGGACGACCGTCCGCTGGTCGGGCCGGGCGGACAGCTGACCGCGCAGCCCGTCGACCAGACAGTCCACCGCGCTCACCTGCTCCAGCCGCAGGGCCCTGAAGTCCCCCCGCGACACCATGACCGTGCTGAGGACGATCTCCGCCCGCCGGCCGGTGGCCGGATCGATGTCGTCGACGAATCCGTTCAGCGCCACGGACTCCAGCACCCCGAACTCGTCCGCCGCGAACAGATCGCGCAGCGCCAGCAGCATGGACTGGGCGAGGACGTCCCGGTACAGCGCCCGGCGCTGCGTGACCGGACGCGGGCTCTCGCGCTCCTCGTCCGCCGAGGCCACGTACCGCACGGACTTCGCCTCCGGTACGACGTCGAAGCCCGGCAGCTCCCAGTTCAGCACCAGTTGCCGGGGGCCGGGGTCGAACCCCGCCGTCACCCGGCGGGGGAACTCCTCGGGCCACGCCGACGACGCGTACAGCGCGGCCGAGAAGTACTCCACGACGGTGTCCCGATCACCGCCGCGCAGTGCGGACACCATCTCGGTGATCCCCGCGTTGTGCTGCCGGATCTCCGCGATCGTGGTCCGCGCCCACTCGTCGTACTGCTGCCGGTACGCGGCGAGTTGACGCTGTCGCTGGGTCTCGGCCGCCTGGGCCGCCTGCCAGTCCCGCTGGTAGCGCGCCTGCGCCTCCTGCTGGGCCTGCGCCCTTCGCCCGGCCGTCCAACCGCCTTGCGCCTGGTAGTTGTCGAGAACCGGCATCGGTACGGGGTGGGCGAGCGGGCCGGGCGCGAACGGGGCGACCTCCTCCGGCCGCCTGAACGACGCGCTCCGGAACGCCGGTGCCCGGCACCCGGCCGCCAGCAGCCCGGTCAGCGCGGCGACCCGTTCCTCCAACTCGGCCGTTCGGGTACGCGCGTCCGCGTCCCGGCGCTGCTTGTAGGCGGCCTGTTGCTCCCGGTGCATACGGGCCATGTCCCGCTGCCGCAACCGCTGTTGGCGCTCCTCGTCACGTATCTGGCGCACCCGGGCGCGCTGTTGCGCCTCCCGCTGGCGCTGCTGCTGCCGCTGGGCCTCGGCCCACGCGCTGATCAATCCGCTGGACCGGCGACTCATCCAACGACCTCCCACCCCCGGAACCGGTCGCCCGGTCCCCTCCGCGTTCCTTGCACATGTTTCTACATGCAGGGAAAAGCGTATGTCCCGGTCCTGGTCGGAAACGGACCGAACCGGGTGTGCAGCAGATGCGCGGCGTCCGCCCGGAACGCCGACCTGCCCCCGGCGACGCGTTCGTCCCGGGCCGGCCCGGGTCCGATCAGCAGATCGAGGGCCGCGAGGAGTTCGCGGGGGGTTTTCGCGTGTACGGAGAGACCGGCGGCGGCCATCTCCCTCACGCCGTCCGCGCCGTGCCCCGGGATGGGGCGGAAGCTGATGACCGGGACACCGGAGGCGAGTGCCTGCGCGGCCGTCTGGCCCGCCGCGTTGTCGATGAGCACCCGGACCGACGCGAACAGTTCCGCCATGTCCTCGACCCAGCCGAGGGCGAGTACCCCCGGCAGCCGGGCGGCGCGGCGGCGCAGCCGTTCGTCGCGCCCGCAGAGGAGCACCGGCAGGAGGCCCCGGCGGTGGAGCGCGCTCGCGGTCTCGGGCAGCCGCGACCCGACGCCCCACGCCCCGGCCGACAGCAGCACCGATGGGCGCCCCGGGCCGTGACGTGCGAAGACGCTCGGCCAGGCGGAGTGGGTGGAGGGGGCGGGGCGGGACGACGGGGCCGAGGAGGTCGAGGGGGTCGCGCTGGTCGTGGAGGCCGAGGGGGCGGAAGCGGTCGTGGCGCCGGCTCGGGTTCCGGTCGGCCGGTGGTAGTGCGGGGACACGATCGGGCCGGTGGTGACGGCGGGTCGCCCGGTGGCCGCTCGGACCGCCCGCGCCACCGGCTCGCTGACGCACAGGTAGAGGTCGTTGCCTGGGTGGAGCCAGCCCCGGTGGACGGCGAAGTCGGTGACGACCACGACGCTGGGCACGGCGAGTTCACCCCGGGCGCGGAGTCGGCCGGTGATCTGGCCCGCCAGGTGGAAGGTCGACACGACGACGTCCGGGCGCTTCCGGTCCGCCAGCTCCGCCAGCCGGTGTCCGGCGAGCGCCGCCAGTGGGGAGCTGTCCGGCCGGCCGTCGCCGGGGGCGCAGCCGTCCGGGGCGGGGGCGGGTGCCAGGAAGGTCCGGTAGATCGCCGCGTAGAGCCGGGGCAGATGGCGGACGCTCCCCCGGTAGAAGGCGCGCAGGGCTGTTCCGGTCCCGGCGGGAAGGAGGGTGAGGACATCCCGTACGAGGACATCGTGCCCCCTCGACCGGAGTCCGCGCGCCAGCTCCCCGGCGACGGCGTCGTGGCCCGCGCCCATGCCCGCGCTGAGGATCAGGAATCGTTGCCGTACCACCGCTCTCCCCTCGTGCCCGTACTTCGCACCCGTGCTCGTACCTCGCGGGCCTGCGTCCCCGTCTCGTGGCCCGTCCCGCTTCCCGCCTGCCGGGCGGAGAGACAGGGGCGCGCTTCGTCCCGTCACCCGTTCGCCGGGGCCAAGCTTCCGACGCGTCCCTGCCACGATCCCGTGATCGTCGCCCCGTCGCTCGACGGGAGGACGCCGTCCGGTGGGACCGGGCGCACCGGTTGGCCCCCGCCGACGGGCAGCGCGCGGCGGGAGCGCCGATGCTTGGGGTCAAGCAGCCGAAAATTCGGAGGATGGACCATGCCCGACGCCTCCCGGCGAACGGCCGATCCCCTCGCGGTGCGGAGGGTCGCGCTCATCACGGGCGCCTCCTCCGGCATCGGTGAGGCGGTCGCCGACCGACTGGCCGCCGACCCCCGCTGGCAGTTGCTGCTGAGCGGGCGGGACCGGGAACGGCTGGGAAAGGTCGCCGAACGGACCGGTGGCGCCGCACTGCCCGCCGACCTCACCATCGGCGCCGACCGCGAACGTCTGGCCGGACAGGCCCTGGAACGGGCGGGCCGGGTCGACGTCCTCGTCGCCGTGGCGGGCATCGGCTGGGCCGGGCCCTTCGCGGAGATGCCCGGTGACGCCATCGACCGGCTGCTGACCGTCAATCTGGGCGCGGCGATCCACCTCGTGGGACTGCTGCTGCCACACATGCTGTCCCGGGACATCGGCCATGTGGTGCTGATCGGTTCCATGGCGGGCTGCGTCGGGGTGCAGGGGGAGGCCGTCTACTCCGCGACGAAGGCGGGACTAGCGGCGTTCGCCGACAGCCTGCGGTACGAGCTGGCGCCGACCCGGCTACGGGTGTCGATGGTGCTGCCGGGGGCGGTGGACACCCCGTTCTTCAGCCGCCGGGGCGTTCCGTACCACCGCGTCCGTCCCCGCCCGGTGACCGCCGAACGGGTCGCCGACGCGGTGCGGCACGCCATCCTGCACGACCGGCAGGACATCTTCGTACCGGGCTGGCTCGACGGACCCGCCCGGCTGCGGGGGGCGGCGCCCGGGGTGTTCCGGTCACTGGCGAAACGCTTCGGCTGAGCACCGCCGGACGGGTGACGGGCGGTGACCGGCGAAGGCCGGGGCGGCGTGATCGTACAGCCCGGCGGGGCACGGTGGTACGACCCGGGACGGCCGTACGACCCGGAACGGCCGCTTGGCCCGGCACGGCCGTACCGCCCGGGGCGGTCATACGGACCGGCGCGGTCGTACGGACCGGTACGGCCATACGGCGCGGGACGGTCATACGGCGCGGGACGGCCGTACGGCCCGGTACGGGGAGGGAGCACAGGACCCGATGGCAATGACGAGGACCGGCCGCCGATGACTCCGCTGTCGATCGTCCTGGCGCTGCTGGCCGCGCTAGGCAACGCCCTGGCGTCGGTGTTCCAGCGCCGTGCGGCGGCCGACGACAAGGCGGAGACCGGCGCCCCCCGCCGCCCCCTCGGTCCCGACGACTCCGCCGACGCCGACGGCCCCGTACCGACCGATGCCGCAGGCCCGACCGACGGTCCCGGCCCGACCGATACCGCCAACCCGACCAAGGGCGCCGTCCCGTCCGATACCGCAGGTCCGACCGGCGGGCCCGTCCCGACCAATGCCGCCGACCCGCCCGACGACCCCGTCCCGACCGGCGCCCCCGTCCCGGCCGGTGCCGCGACCCCGGCCGGTGCCGCGACCCGGGCCGACGCCCCCGCCTCCCGGCACTCGTGGCCCGTGCGGCTCCTCCACCGCCGGGTCTGGCTGTGGGGTACGGCCATGCTCGTGCTGTCCGGGATCTGTCAGGCGGCGGCCCTGGCGGTCGGACCGCTGGCCGTCGTACAGCCGGTGATGACCACCGAGTTGCTGTTCACCCTGGTCGTCGGCGGGCTCGTCTTCCGTCGACGGCCGGACGCGCGCACCCGGTGGGCGATCGTCGCCATGGGCCTGGGCCTCGCCGCGTTCCTGGCGCTGGTGGCCCCCACGGGCGGCAGGGCCACCGTACGCGCGTCCGACTGGCTGGTCGCCGGCGGCTCGGTGATGGCCGCCGTGGTGGTGCTGGTCGCCGTCGCACCACGGCTGCGGTCCGCCGCTCGGGCGGCCGTCCTCGGCACGGCGACCGCGATCGGCTTCTCCTGGACCGCCGCGCTGATGAAGGACGCCGTCAGCCGGCTGCCGGACGGTCTCGGGGCGCTGCTCGCGGTCTGGCAGCCGTACGCCGCCCTCGGCGCCGGACTCGTCAGCTTCCTGTTGCTCCAGATGACCCTGCGGGCGGGCAGCCTGGTGGCCTCCCAGCCCGCGCTGACCCTGGGCGACGCGCTGCTGAGCGTGGTGCTCGGCGTCGCGCTGTTCGGTGAGCGCATCACACTCGGCGCCCGGCTGCTGCCCGCGCTGTCGGCACTCGCCGTACTGGTCCTGGGCAGCGTCCAACTGGCCAGGTCACCGATCGTCTCGGGGGACGAGGAGAAGGAGACATGGTGAACCCACGTCCACCGGAGGCGGCCGGAACCGCACCGGCCCGCCCGTTCCTGCCGTTCGCGGCGACCGCCCTCGCGGTCGCCGGGTGGCACATCGGCCCGGCCGCCACCTGGCTCCCGCCGGTCCGCAGGGCACTCGCCCCCGCGCTCGACGGCCGGGGCGCACCCGACCGGGTCGCGCTCACCTTCGACGACGGGCCGGACCCGGACAGCACCCCGCACTTCCTGCGGGCCCTGGACCGGCTGTCGGTGCGGGCCACGTTCTTCGTGCTCGGTGAGCGGTTGCGGCTCCATCCGGAACTGGGGCGTCGCATGGTGGCCGAGGGCCATGAACTCGCCGTGCACGGCTGGCGGCACGAACGGCCCTGGCGGCCCCGTCCGGCCCGTGACACCCATGAGCTGCGGCGGGCCGTGGAGACCGTCGTGCGCGTCACGGGTACGCGTCCCGTCTGGTACCGGCCGCCGTACGGCATCCTGACCGGCGGGCGCTGGGCGGCCGCCCGCCGTCTCGGCCTGCGCCCGGTGCTCTGGTCCGCCTGGGGCCGCGACTGGACGGCGCGTGCCACCCCCGACAGCGTGCTCGCCGAGGTGACGAGCGCCCTGCGCGGGGGCGGCACGGTGCTGTTGCACGACTCGGACGCCATGAGCGCGCCCGGGTCCTGGCGGGCCTCCCTGGGAGCCCTGCCCGGACTCGCCGCCGTCTGCCACGCACGTGGTCTGACCCTGGGTCCGCTCGCCGTCCACGGGCTGCGCCCGCCACCGGGCGACGAGCCGTACGCCTACGTCAACGCGCCCCTGGGGACGGCCGGTTGAGCCGTTCCTCGTCGCCGTCGGCACACCCACCCGTCCGCCCGCCCGGGTCAGGGGCGGGGCTGGATCGCCTCGCTGATCGGGGGCTGGCCGGTGATGCCCGCGATGAGTTCGGCGCACAGATCACGGAGTTTGATGTTGCGGTGCTGGGACGCGGAGCGCAGCACCTCGAACGCCGCCTCGGGGGTGCAGCGTTGCTGGCCCATGATGACGCCGATGGCCTGGTCGATGACCGTACGGGACTGAAGGGCCGCCTGGAGATCGGCGGCGAACTCCTGCGCGTCGGAGATGCGTTGGGCCAGCGCGATGGCCCCGGTGGCCTGCGCCGCGAGGAGCCGCAGGGACGCGATGTCCGCGTCCGCGAAGGCGTCCGGCAACGGGGCGTAGAGGTTGAGCGCCCCCGCCGTGTGGGTGTGCGGGGCGATCGGCAGGGACAACGACGAGCGGGCGCCACAGGCGGCGGCATGGGCCGGATAGGCACCCCAGCGCCCCTCGCGGAGGGTGTCGGACACGCTGACGATCTCGCCCGTACGCATGGCCTGGAGGCACGGGCCGTCGTCCTGCCCGTACTGGGCCTCGTCGAGCCTGGCGGCGTTGGCGCCCGCGCTGGACACGGTCACCGGGCGGCCCTCCCGCTCCAGGGTGATGCCGCAGCCGTTCGCCACCGGCGCGAGATCGAGGGCGCTGCGGGCGAAGGCCAGGAGGAATTCGTCCAGGGATTCGGTGTCCAGCAGGAGCGCGGTCACATCCGGCGTCACGGAAGCTGGCCTGTCAATCATGATCATCTTTTCTCGGCGGTGCGGCGTCGGCGGTGCGGGCATCCGGGCAGGCGGCAGCGTCCCGGGCTGCTGGGACCTGCCGTCCGCCGGTTCACGCGTCCGGCGTTCGCGCGCACTGGTGGAAGGGGGTGCGTCGGTGGATTCAGCGGCGGGGGCCGTGCCGGGAAGGGCCACGGTCCGGCCGGGGCAGGAGCACCGCACGACGGTGGCCGCCCTGGACGTCCCGGCGGAGCGGTCGCGTGTGACGTGGCGTCACGCTCGGCGGGGCGGGGCGGGCGGGAGCGTGGGTGTCTCGCCGCGCACGGGGCGGCGCTCGGCGGGTCACGGGCACCAGCGAGGTCTGCTGCGGGTCGACGACGACGGTCCGCGGACCGTGGTGTCGTACCGGCCGGCGCGATCCTCGATCAGCGACGTGTTCGGCCTCGACGTCGGCGACCTCGCCCGGTTCGACGACCGGACGGGTGGTGAGGCGGTGGCTCACGGGCAGCACGGCGCACTCCATGGAAGCAGAAAGGGGCCTTGGGCGGGCCACTTCCTGACCTCAGCGACCCATTATGCCCTTGTCGCCGCTGCACCGGGCACCCGGAGGGCCGTGCGCTTCCCCAGGGCCGGGCGGGCCCGGAACGGTCGGCCAACGGCACCTCGGGGCGGTCCCGGCCGCGCGCGTGGAGCTGGTCACGGAGGCGGGCGGGCGGGCGGCCCGGGAGCGCGCGCGGCCCGGGAGGGCAGGCGTGACGGGAGCGCGGGCGTGACGGGAGGGCAGGCGTGACGGGAGGGCAGGCGTGACGGGAGCGCGGGCGTGACGGGTCCGCGTCAGCGGCGCCTGTCAGGGGCAACGGCATCCGTACGGGCCCGCGTCAGCGGCGACGATACGGCTGCGCGTCAGTGGCGCCGACACGAGTGCGCGTCGGTGTCACGCGGCCGGTTCCACGTCGGCGGTACGAGACCGGGCGCGGCGGTGCCGGCCGGCCGCGACGGCGGACGCCTCACCCCGCCGGGGCGGGTCGTCACGGCGGGTCAGCCGTCGCCGTCCGGTGACAGCCGGGCACTCGGCGCTCCCCTCTGGGGCAGTCCCCGCAGTGGGGGCGGGTCCGCGCCCTCGGCGTACCGGGGAGCGACGCCACAGCCACGGGACATGGCCACCGCTCCCGGCAGGGTGGCGGCCACCCGCAGGACCCGCCGGGCGCGGACGATGCCGAACACCCTGCGCGCCGCCGAGCAGCGTGCGGTGACGCACAGCACGATCCCGCGCTCCTCGGCCGTCCGCCGCAACCGCAGCAGCACGTTCAGGGCGGTCGCGGTGACGATCGGTGTGTGGATGTCCACGATGAGGACGTGCGGCCCTCCGGCGTCCGGCAGCAGACGTCTCAGCTCCCGCTCCACCGCGGCCTCGTTGTCGATGTCGATGACATCGTGCAGCTCCGCAACCAGGTGGTGATCACTGAGGAGGTAGCTCGTGCAGCTCAAGACGCGCTCCGTGGAAGCAGGACTGTAGGAAGGCCGCTTCCTGACCTCGGGTGCCGGATACCCGCCGGAACCTGGAAGACACCGACCGCACGTGTGGCGCACGTCACATGTCGAGCCCTTGTCTCGGCAGGCTTTTCGAGGGAATCGGGGAAAGGGCGATAGTGGAAGAAGAGGCTGGCACCGAGTTCTCGTCCGGAATGACGCCGGCCCGCTCGCGCCGGAGGTGTCCCTTCGGTTCGGACCCCCAGCCCCTGGCGGCGTATTCGACGCCGACCAACGGCCCAGGGGCCCGCAGATCCGGAACGGAGCCGCATGACCGACGAAGCGACCACCGCCCCGCTCGATGTGACCGCGCTGCTGCTGGAGACCGATTCCCTGAACGGGTTCCTCCAGGCCCTGGCGGAAGCGGCCCTGGCCCGCGCTCCCGCCGCGGGCGGTTGCGGCGTCACCGTGGAGGGCCAGGGCCGCCCGCTGACCGTGGCGAGCGCCGGGGCCAGCGCCCTCGCCCTGGACGAGGCCCAGTACGGGCGGGACGACGGCCCCTGCCTCCAGTCCCTGCGGAACGGCGAGGAGATCCACGTACCGGAGATGCTGGACGAGAAGCGCTGGGAGGACTACCCCGCGTTCGCCGCCGTGAACGGTGCCCGCTCCTCGCTGTCCCTGCCGATCGCCCCGCACACCCACACCTCCGGCGCGCTCAACCTCTACTCCCCCGTACCGAACGCGTTCGACGGCACCGATCTCGTCGTCCTGCGCTCCCTCGCCGCCCAGGCCACCGGAGCCATCGCCCTGGCCCAGCGGATGGCCACGGCCCAGGAATTCACGGCCGACCTGCAAGCGGCCCTGCGGTCCCGTACGGTCATCGACCAGGCCATCGGCGTCATCATGGGCCAGCGGCGCTGCTCGTCCGACGAGGCGTTCGGCCTCCTGCGCACCGCGTCGCAGCACCGCAACATCAAGCTCCGCGACCTGTGCACCGAACTCGTCACCAACCTCTCGGGCCGGCCGCCGTCCGGCGAAGGGCTGCGCCCCCGAGCCTGACCACGCACGGCCGGAGCGGCGTGGCCGGCCGGCCATGAGCGCCGGGTACGGGACGTGCGCCCGTCGGCCACAGGGCTACGGGGGCCGGGGGCCACGGACAGCGGCCCGCCGACCGGACCCGGGCGCGGGCGCCGCGTTCAGCGCCGTCCCCGGCCCGTGGCCCGGCGGCCGAAGGCGGACGGCTCCACGGACACCAGACTCTTCAGCGGCCCCGGGGCCCGCCGACCCCGGTCCTCGTGGTTCTCCACCGCCCGCAGCGCGGGCAGCAGGAGCCGCGCCCCCGCCGTCCGCCACGGGTCCGGCGGTATCCAGCCGCCGGGTGTGCGCGCCAGTGCCGAGCGCGACCACTCGTCCTTCGTACCGAGCGCGAACGACGCCAGCACCTTCGCCATCAGCCGCGACGGCCCCACCCCGTCGCCCGAATAACCCGTCGCGTAGCTGGCGTTGGGCACCGAGCGCAGTCGGCCCGCGAACGGCAGCGAGGTGACGGAGTACTCGACGGGCGCGGTCCACGCCGACGCCACCGGGGCGTCCGCGAGGGTCGGGAACAGCCGCGCGAGATGCCTCCGGGTCTCCGCCGTGCGCAGCGGCGGGCCCCACATGGTGCTCGCCGACGTCGTCCCGTACTCCATGCCCACCCCGCCCTTCCCGAACAGCAGCCGCCCGTCCGGCGTCTTGCGGTAGTAGTTGAGGCGGCGCCGCGCGTCGCAGACGGAGGTGTCGTCGTCCCAGCCGAGCGCCGCGAACCGGTCCGGGACGGGTTCGGTGAGCAGGGTGTCGCTGGCTATCGTCACCATGCGCCGCCCCAGGTCCTCCAGTTGACCCGCCCAGGCGTTGATGGCCAGCACCACCTGGTCCGCGACGACACTGCCGTACGGGGTGACGGCCCGGGTGCGCCGTCCCGGCCGCAGCGCGAGCAGCGGGGTGCGTTCGTGGATGCGGACACCGGACTCCAGGGCCACCCTGCGCAGCCCACGGGTCAGCTTCGCGGGGTGCAGCGTGGCACTGCCGGGGTCGATCACCCCGCCGTAGTGGTGGTCGGCGCCGACGGCCCGGCTCGCCTCCTGTGCGGACACCTGGCGCAGCGGCTCGATGCCCGCGCGGTGCAGCTCCTCCAGCGTCTCCAGCCAGGCGCCCCGCTGGGCGGGCGAGGAGGCGGCCAGCAGCCAGGGCCCGCGCCGGTACTGCGCGTCGATGCCGTGCTTGTCGACGAACGCGAGGATGTCGTCCACCGCGTCGGCGGACGCCTCTCCGATCCGCCGCGCCTCCTCGTGGTCGCTGATCGCCACCAGACTGCGGAACCTCGCCCACATGGGCATCAGGAATCCCGCGTTCGCACCGCTCGCGCCGCCTCCGCAGATGTCCGCCTCGATGAGGACGACATCGGTGCCGGGGGCCCGTTCCAGGATCTCGATCGCGGTCCACAGACCGGTGAAGCCGCCGCCGACGACACACACGTCGCAGTGGAGTTCGTCCACCAGCGCGGGACTGCGGCCGTCGTCGGGCTCGTCGGCGAGCGCCGACCCCAGCCAGCCGGAGCGCAGTTCGGGGGCGGGGGCGTCGTGATGGGGCCAGGTGCGGGGCAGGACCAGGTCGGTCATGCGGATTACCTCCATGCCGGGGTACGGATGCGGTGCGTGCCGGGGTACGGACGGGGGCGGGGCGGACCCAGCGGTTCGGGCCCGCAGGTTCATGGCGGTTCAACCGTGATGGAGCGCGTCTCGGTGAAGTTCAGGGCAGTTCAGGGCCGTGCGGTGCGGCTCGGTGAAGTCGCGTGTGGTCCGTTTCGATTCAGTGCGGTCGCGGGGGTTCAGGGGGCGTCTCGCGCCCGTCGCCGGCGGTCCGGCCGCGACCGGTCCGGGGGAGCCCCGACAGCCGGCCCCCGGCGCGTTCGGCCGCGTTGAGCAGGTCGATCCGGGAGTTCACGCCCAGGGCGCGGTACAGCTTGCGCAGGTGATAGTTGACGGTGTGCGGGGACAGCCCGACGCGTTCCGCGATCCGCTGGTTCGACAGACCCTCGCCCACCAACCGGACGATGTCGCGCTGGAGTTCACTCAGCCCGCTCACGGCATCGAAGTCACCCCCGTGCACGGCGGCGCCGTCCGCCTCGGCCCGCACGGTGGTGGACCCGCCCCGGGTCCGTCTCAGCGCGGCCGCCTCGCGGCGCAGCGCGGACTGCAGGGTGGTGGGCACGGTCCCGGCGACCAGACATCGGGCGAGCACGCTGCCGAACCCGGGCCGGGTGCCGTCGTCCCGGATCAGCCCCGTCCCGTACGCCTCTTCCAGTACGACGATCAGGGAGGCGGTCGAGGTGTCCATCATCAGGCCCAGGTCCTCGATCGCCGTTTCCTGGTCGACGACGGCCATCACGCACAGCAGTTGGCGGCAGAGGCCGGAGCAACGGCCCAGGATCTCCCGTACGTAGAAGCGGGCCTGTTCGCAGCGGTGGGCGGCGACGAGCCGGGCGACGCCGTCCTCGGTGCGGACACTGCCCTCGTCCCGCAGTCCCTGGAGGAGTTCGATCAGCAGTCGCGGATGACCGCCCGTCTGTCTCAGCAGCCGTTGCAGGGAGCGGGCGGGCGGGGCGCCGAGCAGATCGGTCGCCAGGTGGAAAGCGGCCGGTTCGGGCAGCGGGCCGAGGGTGAGCCGGATCGTGCAGGCGGAGGTCCGGGCGTCCGCCGTCACCGGGTACGACATCCGTGGCACGGCGTCCGGCCGGTGCGCGACCAGCCACACCGTGTGGCTGCGGTCGCCGTACGCCCGTGGCGGTGGCTCCGCGCGACCGGGGCCGCCGGGGCCGGGCGGCGGTTCGTCCAGCAGCACCAGGGTGGGCCAGGGGGCGGCGGGAGGCGGGGTGCTCCGGGACGGCGGACGGCCCGGGTCGCCCATCAGACGGAAGCCGAGCCGCCGGGCGTCGGCCGTCGCCTCGTACAGCAGCCGGGTCTTGCCCACGCCTCGCGGTCCGACGACGGACACCAGGGCCCGGCCGCCCGCGCGGGCGCACTCCAGCGCCTCCCGGACCTGTGACGTCTCGTTCTCCCGGCCGCGTTGCGGCAGACCGGGCGGGGTGGCGGGCCCGGCGGCCGGGTCCCGGCCGGCCGTCACGGCCGGCCCGCCGGTTGTGGCGCGGTCCGCTCGCCCGTGCCGTACCGCCGCACACCCACCGTGCGGAACCTGCCCGCGACGTAGGCGCCGTCGCAGTAGACGGAGTTGCCCGAGGGGTTGAGGCCGGTGCTGTGCAGATCGGAGTAGACGGCGGACTGGGTGATGAACCAGTTGCCCACCAGATTCACCGACAGCATCACCCCGGTCCGCTCGCAGGCGTCCTCCACGGCCGCCTCCACCTCGGGGGACGTGGTGTACACCCCGACCGAGAGCGCCCCCTCCTCCTGGGCGGTGCGCCGCATCAGCTCGATCCCGTCGGCGGCCGAGTCCACCGCGACGGCGAAGGCGACCGGCCCGAGCCATTCGGAGCGCAGTGTCGCCCGGTCCCGGTCGCGGGCGGCGTCCAGCGCCACCAGGGTGGGGGTGCGGACGGTGGCGGCCGGGAACCGGGGATGCGCCACCGCCCGTGGCGCCAGCGCGACCGGGCCGACCGCGCCGGAGGCCGCGTACTCCACCCGGGCCAGCACATCGGGCCCGATCAGCGCGCCGAGCACGCCGACCGCCTCGGCGTCGTCTGCCAGCAGCCCGGTCACCGCGGCGGCCAGGTCCTCGACGCACCGCGCGTACGTCTTGTGTCCCTCGTCGGTGCTGATGCCCGTGCGCGGGATCAGCAGGTTCTGCGGGCTCGTGCACAGCTGTCCGCTGTACAGGGCGAGCGAGAAGGCGACGTTGTACAGCATGTCCCGGTAGCGCGCGGTCGACTCGACGAGCAGCGAGTTGACGGCGGACTTGGCGGTGAACACCTGGGCCTGACGGGCGTTGTCCTCCAGCCAGCGCCCGAATTCCGCCGATCCGGAGTAGTCGACGATCCGCACCTCGGGACGTGTGGCGAGATCCTTGGCCGACCGCTCCCCGGGCCGTTCGGCGACCAGGCAGACCACGTTCGGGTCGTGGCCCGCGTCCGCCAGGACCTCACGGGCGATCCGTACGGTCAGGGCCAGCGGCAGGACGGCCCGGGGGTGCGGTTTGACGAGTACGGCGTTGCCGGTGGCCAGCGAGGCGAAGAGGCCCGGGTAGCCGTTCCAGGTGGGGAAGACCCGGTTGGCGACGACCAGCCCGACGCCGCGCGGCACCACCGTGAACGTCTTGGCCAGGACGAAGTCCTCGCCCTCCGGCATGGGCTTGCGCCAGATCGCGGTGGACGGCAGCCGGGTCTGCTCGAAGAGGGCGTACGCCACCGCCTCCAGGCCCCGGTCCTGGGCGTGCACCGCGCCCGCGTGGAAGGCCATCAGAAAGTTGTGCCCGCTGGTGTGCACCGCCGCGTGGGCGAACTCGAAGGAGCGGGCGTTGATCCGGGTCAGGATCTCCGCGCAGACCGCCGCCCGCTCCCAGGGCCCGGCCGCCCGCCAGGACGCCGTAGCGTCCGTCATGGCGGGAAGCAGGACCGAGGGGTCGGAGTGCGGGTAGGAGATACCGAGTTCACCGCCGTACGGGGACCGCTCGCCTCCTCGGGCGGGTTCCGGGCCGACCGTGCCGTCACCGCCCGGCTGATCCAGCTCGAAGTGCTCGCCGAGCAGTTCGCGGTACGCCGCCTCGCCCTCCGCGGCGGCCCGCTCGCCGTAGGCGGCCTCCTCCTCGGGGAAGGGCGACCAGTGCTCCCTGGTGCGTATCGCCTCCAACGCCCTTTCCAGCAGCTCCTGATGCCTCTTCAGCAACGGGCTCGGGCCGACGTCGCCGCCGACGCTCCCGTACCGGGGCTGACGCCGACACTCCACTGTTCCCATCCGGGCTCCCCTCGCTCCGGGACGCTTCGGTGTCCCTGGTGATTGCGCTCTCGTTCCCCACGCCGCGCGCGCCCGCCCGGCGGTCCGGTCCCGGACCGCCGGGCGGGCGGCATCGGCCCCCGCTGCTCCCCCGCTCCCCCGCTCCCCCGTTACTGCGTGATCGGCCGCAGCCGGCGGTCGAGTGCCCGGTCCGGCAGCGCTCTGCGCAGCACGCTCAGCGTGCGGGCGTCCTTGCCGACCTGGTACCGCGTCCGGGCGGAGACGCTGGTCAGGGCCCGGACCACGGTCCGCGCGAAGTCCTCCGGGCGGGTGGTGCTGTCCCTGGCGCCCTGCTCGTTCAGCTCCAGGAAGCGGCCGAACGCGACGCTGTACGGCGCGACGGTCTCCTCCGGCAGGTCGTCAAGGGCCGACCGCGCGCCCTGCGAGAGCTTCGCCCAGATCGGCGTCATGATCGCGCCGGGCTGCACGACCGACACCTGGATGCCGAACTGCCGCAGCTCGCGCCGCAGTACGTCCGACATCGCCTCCTTGGCGAACTGGGCCGCCGCGTAGGCGCCGAGGAACGGCAGCGCGACGCTGCCGAGCCCCGACGTGACGTTGACGATCCGGCCACGGGACCGCCGTAGCAGCGGCAACACGCTCTGCGTCACCCGCAGTTGGCCGATCACATTGGTGTCGAGCTGGTACCGCATCCGGTCCGGGGTGACGCACTCCAGCGGCGCCGAGACGGCCACCCCCGCGTTGTTGACGAGGGCCCACAGACCGGTGTCACCCACCGCGGCGGTGATCTCCTTCACCGCCGCGGCGACCGACTCGTCGTCGGTGACGTCGAGACGGACCGGGGTGACCCGGCCGGTGGTGTCGTCCCCGACGAGTTCGTCACCGGCCGCGGACGTGCGCACCCCGGCGAACACCTGGAAGCCGACGCGGGCCAGATGGAACGCGCAACTGCGGCCGAGCCCCGAGGAGGCGCCCGTCACGAGGACGTACTTCCCGTCGGGGGGAAGGATCTTGGACGTGTTGAAGGACATGGGTGTTCTCCTGCCGTGCGGGTCCGGGGCGGTCACTGCGGGAAGGTGAGGGCGTTCTCCAGCGTCCGCGTCAGCCTGCGCTTCGGCAGGAACCTGAAGTAGGCGTCACGGACCGGCCGGCGTATCGGGTCCTCCGACTGCTCGAAGGTGCTGATGGAGCGCGAGGCCGTGACCACCGCCCGGGTGCGTTCCCGGCGCTCGTCCTCGTACCGGCGCAGCGCGGTCGGCACGTCCGTGCCGGGGACGGCCAGTTGGCGCCCGAGCACCACGGCGTCCTCGATGGCCATGCACGAGCCCTGCCCGAGGCTGGTGAGCATCGGGTGCGCGGCGTCGCCCAGCAGGGTCACCGGCCCCTTCCCCCACCGCTCCAGGAAGACCCGGTCCCGGGACGGCACGCCGAGGATCGCCTCCTCGGGGGTGGCCCGGATCGCCTCGCGCACCACGTCGGCCCAGCCCGCGTAAGCGCGTTCGACCTCGGCCTTGGTGCCCCGCCAGTTGTGGGACTCCTCGGTGGGCATGTTCTTGGTGCCCCACCAGTAGAGGCGGCCGTCACCCATGTCGACCATGCCGAAACGCTGCCCGCTGCCCCAGTAGTGGGTGACGGAGCCCGGGGCGAACCGGGGGTGCGAGAACGGGATGACGGCGAGCCAGCAGATGTACCCGCTGTCCCTCGACGCCTCGGGGCCCGCGAGCTGTCCGCGGACCACCGAGTTGAAGCCGTCCGCGCCGATCAGCACGTCGCCGCGCACCTCGCTGCCGTCCGCGAACCCGACCCGTACCCCGCCGTCGGCGCCGGCCTCGTCCGTCTCGAACCGTTCGGCCTGCGCGCCCAGCGTGACCGGGATGCCGGACGCGGCGTCGAGCAGCGCGTTCTGGAGGTCGGACCGGGTGATCAGGACGCTCGGCACGCCCAGCCTGCCGATGATCTCGGGGAACGGGAACTCCCGTATGAGCCGTCCGGTGGCCGTCCTCACGTGGTACGACTCCAGCGGGCTGCCGTGCTTCTCCAGGTCGATGCCGAGGTCGAGGGAGCGCAGGGCCGTGATGGCGTTGCTCATCACGGAGAGCCCGGACCCGGCGGCCCGCAGTTCGTTCGCCCGCTCGTACACCTCGACGTCCAGGCCCGCCTTGCGCAGGGCCACGGCGGCGGTCAGTCCGCCGATGCCCGCCCCGATCACGATCGCCTTCCGGCGGGCCGGGAGCGGCCTCGCCGTGTTCTCGCCGTCTTCCAGGTGCTGTGTCATCTCAGTGCCCGATCAGTTCGGTGATGGTCGTGACCATGTGGGCGACGTACGGCTCCTCCATGATCGTGAGGTGGTCGCCGGGGACGACGACCAGATCGAGCGCACCGCTCGTCCGTTCGCCCCAGCCGTTGTACGGATCACGGTGCATGCTGTCGATCGCCGTGTGCATCGAGTGCAGGACGTCCGGCAGGGGCTCCTTCGCCCGGATCAGCACCATGTCCTGGTCCGCCGTCGGCGGGCGGTAGTCGAAGGCGGCCCGCCAGTTCGCCTCGTAGACGTGGAACAGCCTGCGCACCACCGCGCCCGTGCTGCCCGAAGGCAGCACGCCCTCGTCGATGGCGAGCTGGGCGATGAAGTCGAACTTCTCGTCCAGCGTCTCCAGTTCGGCGGGGATCAGCTCCAGCGGCGAGTCGCCACCGCGCTGGAGCCACAGCAGCTCCCAGAAGAACCAGCCCAGCAGCGCGTTGTCGTCGGTGGTCAGTCGGCGCCCCGGGTTGAGCGCGGTGGTGTCGAGCAGGACCAGTCGCTGCAACTCCTCCCCCGCCTCCTTGAGTTGGCGGGCGATCTCGAAGGCGACGAAGCCCCCGAAGGACCAGCCGCCGATCACGTACGGCCCATGGGGCTGGACCCGGCGGATCGACTCGATGTAGCTCGCGGCGATCTCCTCGACGCTGCGCAGCGGGTCGGTCCCGGCGTCGACGCCCGCGGCCTGGAGGGCGTAGAACGGCTGGTCGTCCGGGAGGTACTTGGCGAACCGGACGTAGCACAGGACGTTGCCGCCCATCGGGTGCACGAAGAACATCGGCCGCCTGGTCCCGTTCGGCCGGATCGGCACCAGGGGGTCGAACTCGTCGGTCGCCCCGCCCGAGCGCAGCTTCGCCGCGAGGGCGGCGACGGTCGGCGCGGCCACGAACTCCGAGAGCGGCACATTGATGCCGTACCGCTGCTCGATCACGACGACCAGGCGCATCGCGGTGAGCGAGGTGCCGCCCAGGTCGAAGAAGTTCTCGTGGATGCCCAGGGCGGGCAGGCGCAGCTGCTCGCGGACGATCTCCGCCAGCGTCTGTTCGTACGCGTCGCGCGGGGCCGTGCTGTCCGTCGCGTCGCTCACCGTGAGCGGCATCCCGCGCAGCGCCGCGTCGTCGCGTTTGCCGCTCGGGGTCAGCGGCAGCGCGTCGAGCGCTTCGTAGTGCGAGGGCACCATGTACTCGGGGAGCACGGTGCGCAGTTGCTTGTCGAGCAGGCCGATGCCGGACTCGTCGGCGCCGCCCACCAGGAACGCGGCGAGGAAGGAGTCGTTCCCCTCGCGGCTGCGGGCGACCACCGCGGCCTCGGACAGGCCGGGGAGTTCCGCGGCGAACCGGGTGATGGCCAGTTCCACCTCCGAGGGTTCGACGCGGTAACCCCGGACCTTGACCTGCGAGTCGGCGCGGCCCAGGCAGACGATGTCGCCGCCGGGGAGCGTGAATCCGAGGTCCCCGGTGCGGTACAGCCGGTCCCCCGGCGCGCCGAAGGGGTCCGGGACGAAGCGCTCGTCGGTCAGCTCGGGCCGGCCGATGTAGCCGTCGGCCAGGCAGTCCCCCGCCAGATGGATCTCGCCCTTCACCCCGACGGGCACCGGGCGCATCCGGGCGTCCAGGACGTGGACCCGCGAACCGTCGATCGCCCGGCCGATCGGGGGCAGCGCCGGGAACAGCGCCGGGTCGCCCGTCATGGTGTGGGTGGTGACGACGTGGGACTCGGTGGGACCGTACTGGTTCTCCAGGATGATCCCGGGCACCTTCGCGCACAGCCGCCGGATCTCGTCGGTGACGCGGAGCTGTTCGCCGGAGGAGAGCAGCGCCTTGAGGTGGCTGGGCACCAGCCCCAGCGAGTCGGCGGCCTCGGCGAGCTGCTGGAGCGCCACGTAGGGCAGGCACAGGCGCTCGACGCGCTCGGCCTCCAGCAGCCGCAGCAGCGCGGGCATGTCGCGGCGCTCGTCCTCGGACAGGATGCGCAGGGTGCCACCGCCGCTGAGCGTGGAGAAGATCTCCTGGAAGGAGACGTCGAAGCTCATCGGCGCGTACTGCGCGGTGACACCGCCGGCCACCCCGCTGGGGACGCGGTTCTGCCAGGCGACCAGCCGGCTGAGCGTGCGGTGCGGCTGCGCCACCCCCTTGGGGCGCCCGGTGGAACCTGAGGTGAAGAGGATGTACGCGGTGTCCTCGGGTGCGATGGCGGGCAGCGGGACGGCGTCGCCCCCGGCCTCCGTGCCCCCGGCAGGCGTACCGCGCCGGGCCTCCGTGTCCCCGGGGCCCGTACCGTCCTCGGCCGCCGTGGCCCCGGAGGGCGTACCGCCCCCGGCCGTCGGCGCGCCCCGGCCCGTACCGCCTAGGACGTCCTCCACTGTGAGCACCGTGGAGCCGTCGCCCAGCCGCCCGGCCCGGTCGGCGTGGGTGATGACCCGGAAGGGGCGGGCCTGCTCCACCATGTCGGTGAGGCGTTCCACCGGGTAGCTGGTGTCCAGCGGTACGGTCGCGGCGCGCGCCTTCAGCACCCCCAGGAGGACGGCGATCGTCTCGGGCGAGCGGTCCAGGGCGACGCCGACCCGGTCGCCCGGCCGGGCGCCGAGTGCGAGCAGCGTGCGCGCCACCCGGTCGGACGCCCGGCCCAGCTCGGCGTAGGTCCAGCTCGCGGCGCCGGACACCAGGGCGGTCGCGTCGGGGGTGCGGGCGGTCCGCGCCTCGACGGCGCGCACGACGTCGAGGGGTTCGTCAGGTGCTGCGGAGTCCGGTCCGGTGACGTCCTGACCCGCTGAGTCCTGACCGGCGGAGTCCCGACCGGTCGAGTCCTGACCGGTCGAGTCCTGCTCGGCGAAGCCCTTCGGTGCGGCCGTCGGCCGGCCCGCCGGCTCCTCGCGCAGGAACCCGAAGTCGACCGGCCCGTCCGGGTGTTGGGTCATGCGTCGCAGGACCGCCGTGAAGCCGTCGGCGTACAGGTCGGCCTGGGCAGGGCTGAAGGTCCGGCCGTGGCAGTCCAGCCGCAGCCTGATCCGGCCGTCCGTGGGATCGGTCATGGCGTTGACCAGCAGCTGGAAGTTGGTCTCCTCCCATGTCCGGAAGTCGCGCATGGCCACGCCCGGCAGCGCGAAGACCTCGGTGAGCTGGCGGAAGTGGATGTAGTTGAAGGCGGTTTCGAGGACGGTGACGCCCAGGTCCTCCTGGACCGCGCTGAGCGGGTAGCGCCGGTGGGGGTACGTGCGCTGCTCCTGCCGGAACGCGTCCTGGACCACCTCGGCCCAGGTGCCCGCGGCCGTGTCGAGCCGCACCGGCATGGTGTTGAGGAACAGACCGGCGATCCGTTCGGCCCCCTCGTGCTCGGGGCGGCCGTGGGTGACCAGCCCGGTGGTGACGTCCGGTGTCCCCGAGTACAGGCTCAGGGCGAGCGTGTGCGCGGTGAACAGCACGGACTTCAGGGGAAGTTCGCGGTCCCGTGCCAGGCCGCGCAGCCGCTCGGTCAGCTCGTCGGGCAGGTCCACGATCCGGGTGATCAGCTCGTCCGTGCCCGGCGCCTCGTGCGGACGGAACTCCTCCAGTCGCAGCAGTGGGGCATCCGTGAGGTAGTCGCTCCAGAACTCCTGGCTCTCGGCGGACTCCAGGGCGTGGCGTTCGGCGAGCACGTGGTGGGCGGGTGAGGGCAGCGCCTGGTCCGGCACGGCCTCGATGTCCTTGCCCAGGCCGTGGAGATGGTCCTGGAGCAGTTCCCGCACGAGGTTGGCGACACTGCCGCCGTCGAGGATCGCGTGGTGGAAGCTGAGCACCAGCTCGACGGTGTCCCGCAGGACGTGCACGCGGAACAGGTACAGCGGCGCCCGCTCGAAGTCGTACGGGTGGAAGCGGCGTTCCTCGATGTGTGCGCTGATCTCGGCGCGGGCGTCCTCCTCGGAACCGTCCCGCAGATCGACGATGTCCAGCCCGCCGCGCACGGTGGTGTCCACGATCTGCAACGGCTCCGAGTAGCCGCCCAGATCGAAGGAGGAACGCAGGACGGGATGGCGGTCCACGAGCCGCGCGAAGGAGTGGCGAAACGTTTCTTCATCCCAGTCGAACGTGAAGGTGTACTGGAAGACGTCGTGGTAGACGGCGGAGTCCTCCTGGGCCCGGCTGTGGTAGAGCAGACCGAGTTGCAGCCGGGTCAGCGGATAGGCGTCCTCGCGGCCCTCCAGCCGGGCCCGGTCCACTCCGGACACCAGCTCGAAGGGGGCCAGCCGCCGGTCGCCGCCGGTCGCGCCCGTCGTCGTGCGGACGGCCAGTCCGGCGACGGTGGGGTGGCTCATCAGATCGGTGAGCGAGAAGTGGACGCCCCGCTTCTCGGCCTGCGCCCGGACGCGCAGCATGGTGATGGAGTCGCCCCCGAGGGCGAAGTAGTCGTCGTGGACGCCGACGCTTCCCGTGTCGAGCCCGAGCACGTCCGCCCAGACCCCGGCCAGCGTCTCCTCCGTGGCGCCGCGCGGAGCCACGTGCTTCCCGGCGGGACCGCCCGCGGTCCGTGGCGCGGGCAGCGCCCGGCGGTCCGCCTTGCCGTTCGGGGTGAGCGGGACCCGGTCGATCCGGACGAGATGTGCCGGAATCATGAACTCCGGCAGTAACGTCGCGAGTTCGGCGATCACCGCGGCGGCGTCCAGCTCGGTGTCCGCCACGTAGTACGCGGTGAGATAGGTGCCGCGCGCCTGCGAGTGATGGTCCACCACGACGGCGTCGCGCACCCCGGACACCGAGGCCAGCCGGTTCTGCACCTCGCCCAGCTCGACCCGGTTGCCCCGGATCTTGACCTGTCCGTCGATGCGTCCGAGGTATTCGACGCTGCCGTCGGCGAGCCAACGGGCGAGGTCTCCGGTCCGGTACAGCCGCCCGCCGGGGGTGTACGGGTCCTCGACGAACTTCTCCGCGGTCAGCGCCGGCCGGTCCAGATAGCCCCGGGCGACACCGACCCCGCCGATGTACAGCTCGCCGGGCACCCCGCCGGGCTGGAGGCCGCCGTGCGCGTCCCGCACATAGAGCTGGATGTTGTCGATCGGGCGGCCGATCGGCACCCGGCCGACCGGCCGCGCCGGGTCGGACGGGCAGTCGTGGTACGTCACGTCGACGGTCGCCTCGGTCGGCCCGTACAGGTTGACCAGCTTCGGCGCCGGACCCGGTCCGTCCGCGAAGACCCGGTTGAACTGCTCCACCCGGGCCGGGGGCAGGGCCTCCCCGCTGGCGAAGACCCGGCGCAGGGACGTCACACCGCGCCGCGCCTCGGGGCTGTCCTCCAGGAGATCGAGGAAGGGCCCGAGCATCGACGGGACGAAGTGGGCCGTCGTGACGCCCTGTTCGGCGATGGTCCGCGCGATGGCGCGCGGGTCCTTCTGGTCACCGGTCGGCAGCAGCGTCAGGCTCGCGCCCTCGATCGCCCACCAGAACAGCTCCCACACCGAGACGTCGAACGAGATCGGCGTCTTCTGGAGCAGCACGTCGTCCGCCCCGATCGGGTAGCGGTTCTGCATCCAGGCCAGGCGGTTGACGACGGAGTGGTGCTCGACCATGGCGCCCTTGGGCCGGCCGGTCGAGCCCGAGGTGTAGATGACGTACGCCAGGGTGCGCGCGGTGGCGCCCGGAGCGGTCGCACCGGACGCGTCGAGCGGTTCGAGCGGTCCGTGTGAGCCCTGGGTCAGCGTGTCGGCCCGCAGCACCCGTACCCCGTCGCCCACCACCGGCTCCGCGCCGCCCGGGTCCACGAGCACGACCCCGGCGCGGCTGTCCTTCAGGAGGAACGCGATCCGCTCGGCCGGATAGCCGGGGTCCACCGGCACGTACGCGCCACCGGCCTTGAGCACACCGAGCAGCACCACCAGCAGCCGGGGACCGCGCTCCATCAGCACGGCGACCCGGTCCTCGACACCGACGCCGTGGGCACGCAGTTCTCGCGCGACCTGGTCCGAGAGGGTGTCCAGCTCCCCGTAGGTGAGCGGGGCGGAACCGTCGGCGGACGTGATCGCGACGCGGTCCGGGGTGCGCGCCGCCTGCTCGGACACGAGTCCGTGGACGGTCCGGTCGCTCGCGTACGGGACGGCGGGCCCCCGGCCCCGGTCGATGAGTGCCGCCCGCTCGTCCTCGGTCAGCAGGGGGAGCAGGGCGGCGGGGCGGTCCGGCTCGGCGAGACCGTTCCTGAGGAGGGTGAGCAGGTGCGCGGCGACCGAACCGATCGGGAAGTCCTCGTCGAAGACATCGCCGGCGCCGTCGAGGTCGACGCGCAGGTCCTGTTCGTCGCCGGAGGTGCTGATCATGACGGACAGCGCGTCCTGGCGGTGCACCGGTGCCACGACCAGCGCCGGGCGCCCGGGGCCCGGGCGGGGGTGGCGCAGATACGAGATCACGACGTCGAACAGCCGGCGGGAGCCGTCCGCGCCCGCCGGGAGATCGCGGAGTACGTCGCCGAGCGCCGCCCGCTCGTGCGGGCGCACGGCGTCCACCTGGGCGCGGACCCCGGCCGCCAGTTCGCGCAGGGTGACGCCGGCCCCCACCGGGACCCGTAACGGAAGGCTGTTGGCGCGCTGCCCGACGGTCGCGAGTTCGGCGTCGCCGCTCCGGTTGCGGAAGGGGACGCCCAGGACGACCTCCTCCGCGCGGTGCACCCGTGCGAGGTAGGCCGCGAACACCGCCGACACGAACGCGAAGGGGGAACTCCCCTGCCGTCTGATCCGCCGGACCAGCTCCGCCTCCACCGTGAAGGTGTGCCGGACGCGGCGCGGCGCGTCCTCGCCCCGGCCGGTGGTCCGGCGGGCGAAGAGGGCGGGAACCACGCCGTCCAGCGCCTCGCGGTGGAAGGAGCGGTCGCGCTCGTACGCGTCGGACGCCCGGTAGGCGGTGTCGGCCTCGACCAGAGTGAGAGCGGAGGGGGCGGCCGGGCGCGTCTCCCCGGCCGTGTTCCCGGCCGTGTTCCCGGCCGACAGACGGTCGTACTCCGCCCACGTCTGGAGACTGACCTGGTTCAGCGCCCAGGCGTCGGCTATCAGGTGATGGGCCTTCAGATGCAGATGGGCGACATCGTCGCTCTCCCGAAGGATCGCGGCCGCGAACAGTCTCGCGCGGCGCAGGGCGAACGGACGGGCCAGCGACTCTCTCTCCCAGCCTGCGCGGGCCGCCGCCGGTTCCGGTTCTCGGGACAGATCGACGAACTCCACCCACGGGGTGCCTTCGTCCTCGTCCGACACCCACTGATGGGGTACGCCGTCCTCCTCGTCGAAACGCAAGGAGAACGCGTCGTTGCGCTTGAGCACGTTTTCCAGGGACGACCTCAGAAGTTCCAACCGCACATCGGGGCCGAGCCTCTCCCCGAAGATCACATTGAACTGGGAATCCGGGATTCCGTGGGATTCGGAGACCCAGATGTCACGCTGGTACGAAGTGAGCGGAAATCGAGAAAAAGAGGACACAATTACCTCTCCCGGCGAAAGACTTCGAGTCCAGTTCGACGTAGGTCACGCTCGATCTGGCCGTGCTTCAGCCAGGACACTACTGCTCGTTCGAGTGAATACGGCCACCTGTCCGAGTAGTTCCATGAGCCTGCCATCCAGATTTCACAAAGTTTTTGTGAGTATTAATGTTGCCCGCCCTAGGATCGGATCATGGCTTCCCCAGGTTCTCCCTCGACCCCACCCCTCACGTTGGGCTCCGGCCCTGGTCTCCTGCTCGCGCACGGGGCAGGCAGCGACGTCCAGGACAGTTACGGGCCACTGCTCCGCCGGCTTTCCGCAGACCACACGGTGATCGGCCCCGACTATCCGGGTTCCGGGGACGTCGCGCCGCTCGACCGGCCGTTGACACTCGACACACTCGCCGACCACATCGTGGAAAGCGCGGTCGGAGCGGGCTTGGAAAGATTCGCGATATCCGGCTTCTCGATGGGCACGGCCGTGGCGGTACGCGCGGCGACCCGCCACCCGGACCGGGTGACCGCTCTCGTGCTGTCGTCGGGTTTCGCCCGGCCCAATGCCCGTCTGCTGCTGCTGATCGAAACATGGCGTGTGCTGGGCAGGGACCCGAAGGACGCCAGAACTCTCGCCGGTTATCTCTCCCTGGTCGTGAACAGCACCGAATGGCTGGACGCGCTGTCCCCGGCGGAGACCGAGGAACAGCTCTCGCTCTTCGCCTCCGGAATGCCGGTCGGCGCGGACGCGCAACTCGCCCTGTTCGAGCACATCGACGTCCGAGAGGACCTGGGCCGGGTGTCCGTGCCCACGCTCGTCGTCTCCCCGCTGGGCGATCTGCTCACCACGCCCGTTCACTCCCGCGAACTCGCCGAGGGCATCCGGGGCGCCGAACTCGTCACGCTGGACTGCGGCCACGCGATCGCCGCGGAGCGCCCGGAGGAGTGGGCCGACGTCATCACGGCGTTCCTGGCCCGGACGAACCCCTGAGCGGCCCCTGAGGAACCTCTCCTCCGGAACCCCTGAGGACCGTCCCCCGACCGGGACGGTCCTCAGGCGTGTCCGCGGAAGTCCCGCGCACCGCGCCGGACCGGGCGACAGGACCCGGTGCCAGGCCCCGGTATCAGGACCCGGCGTCAGGACCCGGTATCAGGACCCGGCGTCAGATCCTTCCGTCGACCGGGGCCCGCCCGGTCGCGGCCGTCAGCAGGGCGCCGATCGCGAGGGCCCCGCCCAGCCACATCGCGGCCGTGATGCCGATGCCGTCCGCCGCCAGACCACCCACCAGCGCACCGAGCGCGATGGCCGCGTTGAAGACCCCGACGAACAGCGAGGAAGCCCCCTCGCGCGCCTCCGGCGACGAGACCAGAATCCACGTCTGGGTGCTCACCGACACCCCTCCGTACGTCAGCCCCCACACCGCCATCAGCACACCCGCGACCAGGAGGGACCCGCCCACGGCGGGCAGCAGCAGGACGGTGGCCGCCATGACCCCGCTGATGAGCAGCAGTGTCGTACGCGGCGAACGGACCGCCCCGGCGCCCGAGATGAAGTTGCCCGCGACCCCGGCGACCCCGTACACGAGGAGCAGCGTGCCGATCATGCCCGCGCCGGCTCCGGAGACGTCTTCGAGCACCGGCCTGACATAGGTGTACGCGGCGAAGTGACCGGCGACGACGAATCCCACGACGATCAGTCCCGTACGGACCTGGGGGTTGGCGAACAGCCGCATCACACCGCTCAGCGGGACGGCGCGCTCGGCGGGCAGCTTCGGCAGCAGGACCGCGAGCGCCACCAGCACGAGGAGCGCCAGCCCGGCGGCGGCCACGAAGGCCGCGCGCCACCCCGCCGCCGCGCCGAGGTACGTACCCGCGGGGATGCCCAGCACGGACGCCACGGCGATCCCGCTGAAGACCAGCGAGGTCGCGGAGCCGACCGCCTTCGCGGGGACCAGACGCACGGCGAGGCCCGCCGCGATGGCCCACACCCCGCCCATCCCGATGCCGACCAGCACCCGCGCCGCGATCATCACACCGAAGTTCGGGGCCCACGCCGCCCCCAGGTTGCCGATCACCAGGACGGCCATCAGCCCGCACAGCACCAGCCGTCGCCCGTACGCTCCGAGTGTGGAGGTCAGCAGGGGGGAGGAGACGGCCGCGACCAGACCGGTGATCGTCAGGGTGAGACCGGCGGTGCCCTCGCTGACCCTGAGCGCATCGCCCATCGGGGTCAGCAGCCCGACGGGCATCATCTCGGAGGTCACCACCGTGAACGTGCCGACGGCCAGGGCCACCACGCCCAGCCAGCCACGCAGCGCCGACCGTTCCCGCACCGGTGTCGTTCCCGTGGATTCCTCAACTTGCGTCATGCGTCAAGAGAACCGAGCCCGGCGGCCAGGAACAACAGCCAACCTCTCATCCTTCTATGAGCGGGGCTCATGGAACGGAACACGCCACCCCCGAGCCGGGAGGAGTCCCCGATCCGAGAGGAGCGCTCATGAGCAATCTGGAGATCCGAGAGGTGGAGGCGTTCCTCGCGCTGGCGGACGAGCTGCACTTCGGGCGGGCGGGCGAGCGGCTGTACCTGTCGCAGAGCCGGGTCAGCCAGCTGCTGCGTTCCCTGGAGAGCAGGATCGGCGCCCGCCTCGTCGAGCGCACCAGCCGCCGGGTCGGCCTCACCCCGCTCGGCGAACGGCTGGCGACCGGCCTGCGCCCCACGTACGCCGCGCTGCGCGCGGTACTCGACGAGGCGTCGGCCGAGGCCAGGGGGGTCGGCGGACTGCTGCGCATCGGCTTCCAGGGCAGCGTCAACGACCAGGTCATGAACGCCATCACGCTCTTCCAGAGCAGGTACCCGGACTGCGCCACGGAGATCGTGGAGATCCCCTTCTCCGACCCCTTCGGCCCCCTCCACCGCCGCGAGGTCGACACGGCGGTGGTCCTGATGCCGATCGAGGAGAACGAACTCGTCCTCGGGCTGGTCTTCTCGAAGCAGCCGCAGACACTCGTGGTGTCCACCCGGCACCCGTTCGCCAAGCGCCGGAACCTGACCGCCGAGGACCTGGCCCGCTGCCCGCTCATCAGCGTCCACGGCGCCGCCCCCGAGTACTGGCGCCGGGCGCAGGCCCCCCGGCACACCCCCGGGGGCCTGGACATCCCGGTCGGTCCCACGGTGAGCACGCTCCAGGAGGGCCTGGCGCTGGTGGCGGCGGACCGGGGCGCCATGCTCCTGTGCCACCCCACCGCCGACTACTACGGGCGCCGCGCGGTCACGTTCGTCCCCGTCACCGGGCTCGACGACTCGTTCCTCGGCCTCACCTGGCACCGCGACCACGGGAACGCCCGCGTCCACGCCTTCGCCCAGGCGCTCACCAGCACGGCGGAGGCGGCCGAAGGGAAGGGGTGAGCGCCCACGGCACGTACGCCCCCGCGCCCTCGGACGGCACGTACCGGCTCCGGCGTCAGCGCACCCGGAGGGCGAGCAGCGCCACGTCGTCCCGGTGCTCGCTCAGCATGCGGGCCAGGATCTCGTCGAAGAACACCTCAAGGGGTTCCCCGGCGAGCGGACCCGCCTGCTGACGGAGCCGGACGAATCCCCGGCCGATGTCCTCGCCCGGCCGCTCCACCAGACCGTCGGTGTAGAGCAGCAGCGTCGACCCCGAGGGCAGGACGTCCAGCCGGTCGGTCCGGGGAACGCCGAGGTCCACGCCCAGCGCCACATCGGGTTCGTGCTCCAGCAGTCCGGTCGTACCGTCCGGGTGGATCAGCAACGGCGGCGGGTGCCCGGCGTTGGCCCACCGGAACTCGCACGCGGCGCCCCCGCACACCCGGCCGACCATCGCGGTGACCAGCTCGATGTCCGTGAGGCCCTGCACGACCCGGTCCGTCCGGCTCATCACCCCGGCCGGCGTGTCCTCACCGTCGTACGCCAGGGCGCGCACCATGTTCCGTAGCTGCGACATCCGCACCGCGGCCGGCAGGTCATGGCCCACGACGTCCCCGATCGCGAGCATCATCGACCCGTCCGGGAGCTGGAAGGCGTCGTACCAGTCACCACCGACCTGGGCGTACTCACGGGCGGGTACGTACCGCGCGGCCAGCTCCCCCAGCCCCGTCGTCCGGGCGTCCGGGAGGACCGGCAGCAGCGAGCGCTGCATCGCCTCGGCCGTGCGCTGTTGCAGCAGATAGAGCCGGGCGTTGTCCAACGTCAGCGCGGCCCGGTGCGCCAGCTCCGCGCCCAGCGCCACCTCCTCCTCGCTGAACTCCGGGGCCGACGCCGTGCGCAGGAAGGTGAGCGCCCCCATCACGTCCCGCCGGACCCGCAGCGGTACGACGAGCGCCCGTACGGCGCCCGTCTCCTCGTACAGCCGCCGCTGCGCCGCCGGTTCGTCGGCCGCCGTCACGTCCTCGACGAGCTGTGGCCCCGCCCCGTCCAGCACCCGGCCGAGCACGGAGGAGGTGAACTCCGGCCTCGGGTGCTCGGTCACCGACAGCGCGTGCGAAGCGGACCCGTCGGTGGTGACCTGGGCGACCCGGAGCCGGCGCACCCCGCCGTTCTCCGCGATGTCCACCACACAGGCGTCGCCCATCCGCGGAACGACCAGATGGGCGAGTCTGCGCAGGCTCTCCTCCCCGTCCAGACCGCTGCTGAGCGCGGCACCGGTCTCGGTCACGAGCCGGGACCTCGCCAATGCCCGGCGCAGGGCCTCCCGCTCTTCCCGAGGATCGCCGCTCATCCGCTCTCTCCCTGTGGACCACGCTCACCCCACCGTAGAGCGACCACGCCGCCCCCGCTCGGGCAAGCGGTGCGGGAGCGCGCCGCCGAGGACCAGCGCGGGATCGCGGGGCCCCGCGGCCCGCCTCAGGCCCCGATGAGCTCGATCAGGGAGCGGACCGCGTCGGCGACCGGCCGGCCGACCGCGCCCACGGTGGCGGCGATGCCCGCGACGGCCATCAGTGCCCGGTGCCGCTCCTCCGGGGGAACGGCCGGGTCGGCCGTGATGGCCGGGAGGGAGTCCTGGATGCACCGTGCCGATGCCGGGGGCACCTGCGTCTGCAACTGCCGCAGCAGCGCCGTCAGTTCCACGATCGCAGCACGCAGGGCGGGGTCCGCCGACGAGGAACCGGTCTGCGCGGAGCCGCCGTTGACCATGCCGATGTTGCACGTACCGCCGTGCATGTTGACGACTCTGCCGTAGTAGTTGTCCCCGCTCATGAGTTCGCCATCCCCACGTTGCCGGAGCCGCCGTACATGTTCACGGCGTCGCCGAAGTAGTAGTTGCTGGGGTTGCTGATCGTCAACCGTTCCACCCGCACCTGGAGTTCGGTCTCCGGGTTCTCTATCGCGTGCGCGATCCGGTGGACGAGCTGGTTCAGCTGCTCGGGCTGCCCGGTGACCAACGCGGTCGACAGGCCGTTCGACTCGACGGCCATGACGAAGTGCGAGGAGGCGGTCACCACGGCGAGCATGTCCGCGAAGAAGTAGATCAGGCCGCCCACGGCGGCGATCCAGGTGAACGTGATGAAGCCGTCGAAGCCGGAGTCCTCCCGCGAGAGGAAGTCGGCGATCGCCCCGAACAGCGTGAACGCCATCGCGACGATGAGCGTCAGCGCCGCCCGTTTCAGGAACCGGCGCACCGCCTCCGCCCGCCGGGGGTGGAGTACGAAGGTGTAGACCCGGGCGACGTTCTGGAGCGGGTAGACCGCCCCTCCCACCCACAACAGCCTTTTGGTGACGGTGAGATCGAGCGAGGTCGGCATCCCGAAGCGGGGGGCGGGAGGCGCCCCCGGTGGGCTCTGCGGCAGCGACGGCCCCGCCGGCTGCGAGGCCCGCTGCGGCGGAGGGGACGACGGGGGCGGTGTCGGCGGCTGCGGCGGTGTCGGTGGCCCGGTTGCTTCCATGCTTCCCCCTGGTAAGGAACGGTGAGAGCGCGTCGCCCATTTCGCAGCGCGCCGGAGGTACGGATCGTGTCGAGGTGGAGCCTCATTAAGCACCCGGCGCTTTTCTGCCACAAGTCGAATTCAAGGCAGACCACACCCCCCGGACGCCGAAGGGCGGACCGTTCGGGCCGTCCGGTTCCGCACCCCGGCGGGCGGCGCGGGCGTGGACCGGCCGGCCGCCGGGGTGCGTCTCATCCGGTGCGCACGCCGCCGAGCGCCTTCCTGATCACCGCGGCCACCTCGTCCGCGTACTCGTCCAGATAGAAGTGCCCCACCGGAAAGACATGGCATTCGCCCGGCAGCGCGGACTCCTCCAGCCAGTCGGCCGCCCGGTCCGGGGTGACGACCGGGTCGTCGTCCCCGACCAGCACGGTGAACGGGATGTGCAGCGGTGGCCCCGGGCACCAGGTGTACGTACGAAGGGCCAGGTAGTCCGCACGCACGGCGGGCATCACCATCTCCAGCAACTCCGGTTCCTCCAGCAGGAGTCCGGCCCCACCGAGGCGGCCCATCTCGGCGATCAGGGCCGGGTCGCCGACGATCCGGTCGCTGGGGGGCGGCACCACGGTGGGACGCCCGCGCCCGGACAGGAAGAGCCGCACGGGCGCGGGCACCGACATCTCCTCCAGCCGTCGGGCCGTCTCGTACGCGATCGCCGCACCCATGCTGTGCCCGAAGAACGCGTAGGGCCGCTCGGTGCCGAGAGCGCTCACCACCTCGTCCGCGATGTGATGGGCGAGCCCGATGATCGACTCGACGGGCGGTTCCCGATGGCGGTCCTGGCGCCCCGGGTACTGGACGGCGCGCACATCGACGTCAGGGGCCAGCGCGCCGGACAGCGACAGATAGGCGCTGGCGGCGCCGCCCGCGTGCGGGAAGCAGAGCAGTCGCACCCCGCTCGGGGATGTGCGCTCGAACCGTTTGAGCCACCGGCTCTCCATATCGGTCTCCATTCCCGCGGCGGTCCGCCCTGGGCGAGGTCGCCGCCGCTCGGTCGCGTCGGCAGAGATTGGTCAGAGAATCCGGAACCGGCGCGACACGCACACGGCCACGCCCCAATGACCGACGGACACAATACGCACGGGGAACCAGTAACGCTTCCGGCCCGGACAGAGCGCGAACGACCCTCCTCCACCCGTCCGCACCTTCACTCGTCCCGTTCCTTACCCAGATGTGGACGGCCGCCCACATGTGGAGGGCGGCCGATGTGAATTCAGGTTTTCCGGTGCGCGTCTTTCGGCGGAATTGCACGGGGGACGGAGAGGGCGGGGCGAAGCCTGTGCACCGGAGCCCGTGAAGGTTTTACGGCGGAACCGGGCGAACGGTCGAGCTGCCGGAGAATTCGCATCCGCCGTACGCCCTGAGGGCTGGGCCGGAAGCTGGAACCGGGATCAGCGGCCGGGGGCCCGCGCGTGCGACCGTGGCCGGCACCGGAGGCCCGCGACCCGGGAGCGAGCCGGACGGAGCACTGGACGCGCCAGGGAGACCGTCCTCGGTTCCCGCTCGCCCGGTTCAGCGGTGGATTCGCAGGTCAGGCGGGTGAGCGGGGCGCTGTGAGCCGGTTTCGGGAGACCTCCGGCGATCCACTGCTCGGCGCAAAAGAGCCGGTGTACACATGGTAGCATTTGACGGGTGACGTAAAGACGAGCGGGCCGCCACGAGCGGGTAGCGCCGCTCCTACCTCCCAGGAGATGTGGCTATGGGTCGTGGTCGCGCGCGCGCCAAGCAGGCGAAGGTCGCCCGGGAACTCAAGTACTCCACGTCCGTGACGGACTTCGAGGCTCTACAGCGGGAGCTCGCCGGCGGGTCGACGGTTCGGAACAAGGACCCCGAGCCCGACCAGGAGTTTCCGGAGTATCAGCCGTTTGAGCGCTCCTACCGCGAAGAGTGACGGGCCGCTGAGCGCCTGAATCCGTACGTCGCCCGACGGCGTCGGTCACCACCGACGCCGATCGCGCCGGTGCCTGACACCCGAGACTCACTCCGACCGTCCGGCACCCTCCTCAGTGTGTTTCCGTGCGCATGTGGCCGACGCGGTTCGATGGCTCCCATGACGCACTGGAACCGTTGTTCGATCCGGTCGAACGAGCCAGATTCGCGGCGAATGAGGGTCAGGCGGGCCGTCAGCGCCCACCGCTGGGCCGCGCCGTCAACCCTTGACCGGGCTCGAACGGTGGCGGGTACCCCACGGGCCGCCCCTCCGCACGGCCGAGCACAGGTCGTCGACGCGCGGACGCCGCGTCCGGCCGCCACGACCCTCCCGCCCCCACGGAAAGCGCGTGAGGAATTCGGCACGCACCGGATTCAATACCTCCGCGCAATCGGAATCAACCGGTCCGCAAACGGGAACGCCACTTCGAATTCACGGAACCCGGATTACCCGAATGCGTTGACCACACATCACATTTCATGTGAGGCTTCTCAGTGATCCAACTCCTCCTGGCGAGGAGTTTGTTTCCACAACGGAGGTTTCCTTGAAGTCCAGCAATGCCCTGCGCACGACTCTCGCGACCTGCGCCGCCGCCGGTTTAGTCCTCTCCCTCACCACCGGGGCCCAGGCTTCCGCGCCTCATACGCACAGGACGCACAAGGCCGCCCCGGACATTTCCGTCAAGGCTGTGCAGAAGCATCTCTACGCACTGCAGAAAATCGCCGACAGGAACGGCGGCCACCGGGCGCACGGAAGTGCCGGATACCAGCAGTCCCTCGACTACGTCAAGGGCATTCTGGACAGGGCCGGCTTCAAGACCTCGGTCCAGGAGTTCGAGTTCGGCGGAAAGAAGAGCTACAACCTTCTCGCCGACTGGCCGAAGGGCGGCAACCGGCACGGCGAGACCCTGATGGTCGGAGCGCACCTGGACTCGGTGGACACCAGCCCCGGCATCAACGACAACGGAAGTGCCGTCGCCGCCGTCCTCGAAACCGCGCTCGCCGTGTCCAAGGGCGAGATCAAACCGAACAAGCATCTGCGTTTCGCCTGGTGGGGCACGGAGGAGGAAACCTTCATCGGCTCGACGTACTACGTCGACCACCTCACCCCGGCAGAACGCGGCAGGATCAGCGCCTACGTGAACTTCGACATGATCGCCTCGCCCAACCCGGGGTACTTCGTCTACGACCAGGACGCCGAGATCGAGGGCCTGTTCAAGGACTTCTTCCGGCGCAAGGGCATCGACACCGAGCCGGCGACGGCGCTCGACGGGCGCAGTGACCACGAGTCCTTCCGCGCCAAGGGCATCCGTGTCGGCGGCACCTTCACCGGCTCGGCCGAGATCAAGACCGCCGCGCAGGTGCGGAAGTGGGGCGGCACCGCCGACGAGGCCATGGACAAGTGTTACCACCTCGCCTGCGACACCCCCGCGAACATCAACAAGAAGGCCCTCGACCTCAACAGCGACGCCATGGCGTACGTCGTGACGCGGCTGAGCTCCTGAGAACACGGCGTCGGTCCGTCCGGTGACCGAACTCCTCGGTCCGGCCGCGGATTTCCCGCGGCCGGTCCGCTTCCGGAGAGCCGTTCCCCCCGGGACGGCTCTCCGGACGGCTCTCAGGTGTCCCGCTCGCAGCGGGGAGCCGCCGCGGCCAGGGCCTTGCGGTCGACCTTTCCGGTGGGGCCCACGGGCAGGGCGGGCATGAGCAGCACATGCTCCGGGACCATGTAGCTGGGGAGCAGCCCGGCGAGCACGCGGCGCACCGACAGACTCGTCAGTCCCCGCTCGTTGTCCCCGGTCGCGGCGGCGGCCACCAGCTCCGGTCCGGTGGCTCCCGCCACCGTGGTGACGGCGCAGTCGACGACGCCGGGGACCTGGCGCAGCGCCGCCATGATCTCGCCCAACTCGATGCGGTAGCCCCGGATCTTGACCTGGTCGTCCTGCCGTCCGAGGAATTCGAGGTGTCCGCCCTCCGTCCATCTGGCGCGGTCGCCGGTGGCGTACATGCGTTCACCGGGACCGCCGTCGACCGTGTCCGGCAGGAACTTGGCCGCCGACAGCTCGGGGTCTCCAGCGTAGCCGTCGGCCACCGCCACCCCCGCGATGTACAGGTCGCCCTCCACGCCGATCGGGCACACCTGCCGGGCCTCGTCCAGGACGTAGTAGCGGGCGTTGTCGATCGGCCGGCCGTAGGGGACGCTCGCCCAGGCCGGGTCGATCTCCTCGACCTCGAAGTAGTTCGACCAGATCGTCGCCTCGGTCGCTCCGCCCAGGGCGACGAACCGGGCCCGGGGGAAGTGGTGGCGGACCCGGTCCGGAAGGGTCAGCGGCACCCAGTCGCCGCTGAGGAAGACGAGCCGCAGGCTCGGCGGAGCGGCCCCGGCGGCCGGCTCCTCGGCGACCGACATCACCAGGCTCAGCGCCGCCGGGGCCGAGTCCCAGAAGGTGATCGGCTCCTTGAGCATGATCTCCATGAGCAGTTCCGGGTCGGTGAGTTCGTCCGGGGTGACGACGCGCAGGCAGGCCCCCGCGGCGAGGGTGCCCAGGAGGTCGTACACGGAGAGGTCGAAGGTCAGCGCGGTGACCCAGAGCAGGCAGTCGTCGGCCCCCACCGAGTAGCGGTTGTTGACCCACTGGATGATGTTCACCGCGCTGCGGTGACGCACCGTGACACCCTTCGGGACCCCGGTGGAGCCGGAGGTGAAGATGACGTACGCGATGTCGTCGGCGACCGGCCCGCCGGGCAGCGGCAGTCGGCGCGCGCCCTCGACGTCCCGCCAGGTGCTGACCACCGGGCTCGGACGCGTGGGTTCGCCCGTGCCCCGGCGCAGCACGACGTCGTACCGGTCCCGCAGCGCGGCGTTCCACCGCTCGCCCGAGCGGCGGTGGATCTCCACCTCGACCGGGAGACCGAGTGCGTCGCCGAGTCCTTCGAACCAGGAGGAGGACAGGGTCAGATGTCCGGCGTCCGGCCCGTCGGTGGGTTCCACGACGTCCGCCAGTACGACGGCCCCGCCGGGCACGAGCGCGACGAGCGCGTCCTTGAGGACGCTCCGCAGGTACTCGTAGCCGGGGAAGAACTGGACCACGCTGGCCATCAGGACGACATCGGCGCCGGCGGGTGCCACGACCGCGCCCAGTTGGCCGGCGGTGGCGTGCACCAGCCGGGTGTCCTCGCCGAGTTCGCGTTCCGCGCGCCGCAGCGCGACCTCCGAGATGTCCAGGCCGGTGTAGGAGGCGACCCGGCCCTTCAGCGCGCTCGCGACGAGCCCGGCACCGCAGCCGACCTCGACGACACGCGGGGACGGCCGGTCCGCCAGGACGAGGTCGCGGACGTGCTCCACGTACGCCCGGATCTCGGCGTCGGTGACCTGGTCCGCCGGGTTGTGGTTGAAGCCGGAGGCGCGGGCGAGGTCCGGGTCCTCGGCGATCGCGTCCCAGAGCAGGCCGATGGCCTCCTCGTCGAGCGGTTCCGCGGTCCCGGTGTTCGGGTCCGCGCACACCAGACGCGTCGTGACACCGGCGATGCCCGCGGCTTCCTCCGCCTGCCGGGCCCAGCGTTCCCCGGTGACGATCCACTCGATGCCCAACTGCTCGATGGGCTTGGCCACTCGGGACGCCGGCCACCGGACGTCCAGCGGCACGTAGGCCGCGCCGGCGCGCAGCGCGCCCAGTACGGCGACCACCGAGGTGTAGGAGTTCTCGACGAGGACGCCCACGTACTGCCCCCGTCCCACTCCACGGCTCCGGAGGTATCCGGCGAGCAGACCGGCGTCGGTCCACAACTCCCGGTAGGACATGGACTTTCCGCCCGCCAGCCGGACGGCGGGGTTGTCGGGTGCCCGGTGCACCTGGCGCTCGACCAGGTCGACCATGGAAACGCTGTCCTCGAAGGGACGGCTGGTGTCGTTCCATTCGGCCGGGGGCGGTCCGGGGGACACACCAGGGGTGTCCGGGGACGACCGCGGTCCTGCGGGGTGGGGTGAAGGACCGGATGCCGTTGCCATCTGCCAACCTCCGTGACTCTCTGTCGCCGCGATGGCTCGCGAAACGTTGATTCGTCTACCGGACCCACGAGGTGCCGACGGCCCACCCGTCCCGAGCGGACGGGCCGTCGGCACCGCTGGACCGGCCTTCCGGCCCGGTCCCGTGCATGACGCGCCGAGCCGGACGAGCCGGCCCGGCCGGTGTCAGATGACGCGGCCCTTCTCGGGGTGGTCGCGGTAGATGACCCGGTCACGGATGCGCAGTTCGCCGTCCTGGCGGATCATGATGTCCTCGACGCTGGAGGAGGAGTAGAAGGTGACCTGGTAGTCGGCGTTGGACTGGGTCACCAGCGAGTAGTACGTGACCCGCAGCGCGTCGACCTCGTACTCCTCAAGCAGGAAGTGGTCGAACCAGTGGCGGGTGACCAGCCCGTTGTACCCCGGGAGCATGGAGTTCATCTTGATGCGCATGTTGTCGTGACCCACCGTCTTCTCACCGCGGTGGGGGTGGGCGACCGAGCCGTTCTCGGTGAACGTGCGGATGAACTGCTCGATGTCCAGGTCGTCCAGCACGCGCATCTGACGGGCGTAGAAGTTCTTGACCTCGATGTACAGGTCGGCGTCGATCTTCGCTGACATGAAGAAGCTCCCTGAGTGGGTTCGGATTGTTTCTCTGTTACGGACGAGGAAGTGCGGCCCCGGCGCCCGGTGGCGCCGGAGGCTCCTCGATGACGAGGAACGCGTTCGTTCCCCCGACGGCGGCCGACATCAGGCCCGCCGTGCGCGGCCGGCCGTTCGATGTCCATGGACGGCCCTCGGGCACGATGCCGAACCGGTCGCCATGGCGGGTGATCTCCTCGATGGGATCACTCGTGTTCGGAGTGGCCGGCAGGAATCCCTCACGGATCGCGAGGGACGTCTTGATCAGGGCCGCCATGCCCGCGGCGGTGTCGCAGTGGCCGACGGACGCCTTGACGGAACCGAGGGCCACCGGCGGCCCCTCGGTGCCCAGTGCCTCGATCAGGGCCGTCGCCTCGATCTGGTCGTTCATCGGGATACCGACGCCGTGCGTCTCGACGTAGTCGATGTCCGCGCCGTCCAGACCGGCCAGCGCCAGTGCC
Organism: Streptomyces sp. AM 4-1-1; assembly: GCF_029167625.1. NCBI lineage: Bacteria > Bacillati > Actinomycetota > Actinomycetes > Kitasatosporales > Streptomycetaceae > Streptomyces > Streptomyces sp. AM 4-1-1. The sequence goes on along the minus strand of NZ_CP119145.1, from coordinate 4,300,876 downwards.
TTCCGCACGACCCTGACCTTGCCCTCGACGCCGGGGACGACGAACCCCGGCTTCCCGTGGCCGTCGTTGTTGACCGCGCTGCCGCGGATCACGGCGTGGATCGGGTCGCCGTCCCGGACGGCGTCCTCCAGCCGGCGCAGGAGCACGGCGCCGGAGCCGTCGCCGGGCACCACCCCGTTGTTGCGCCGGTCGAACGGGCGCATGATGCCCTCGGTCGAGTAGATGCTGCGGGGTGTACGGAGGTAGGTGCCGTCGTTCTCCTCCATGATCGCGACCGCCCCGGCGATGGCGTAGTCGCAGGCGTGCAGCCGCAGGCTCTGGCACGCCAGGTGCACGTTCACCGTCGCGGTCGCGCACGCCGAGTCGACCATGACGCTCTCGCCCCAGAGGTCCCGCAGATAGGAGAAGTAGGGGCCCGAGAAGGTCGGGTCGACGCCCACGACATCGCCGAAGGCGGCCCGGGGTATGTGCTTGGTCCGCGCGCACCCGGCGTACACCGCGGTGCGGTCCCCTATCGCGGAGATCCTGGTGCCGGAGTCCTCGACGGCCTGCCACATGGACTCCTGGAGGATTCCGTGCTGCGGGTCCAAGCCCGCCACGCCGATGAGCCCGGCGTCGTACGTGTCCCGGTGCGGGGCGATTCCCCAGGAGGAGACCCGTGAGGTGTCGTCGCCCAGATCCTCGACCACGGGAACCTCGTCCCGCTGGAAGCAGTCCCGGCCGGCGACCAGGTTCGCCCAGAACGCCGGGACGTCCGGCGCCTTGGCGAACCTGCCGCCCATTCCGATGACGGCGACCGAATGGGTCGGCACATCCGTGTACATGTTGCAGCCCTCTCTCCCGGTCGCGGTCCTCAGTCGAAGGTGATGCCGACCTTGACCACACCTTCACCCCGGGTGTGAGCGAGCTCGACCGCGGCGGCGATCTGCTTGATGTCGAAGGTGTGGGTGATCTGGTCCTTCACCGCGAGCGTCCCGTCCGTGATCAGCTGGAGCGCGCTGCGGAACGACGTGAGTCCCGGCTCCAGCTGCGCACCGCCCACGGCCGTGATCAGCTGGGCCTGCTTGCCGAACAACTGCACGTAGGGGATGGAGAGTTCGTACGCCTCGGGCATGCCGTAGAAGCCCAGCTTCCCGTGCGTCCCGACCATCGACAGCGCGTGCGCGCGCGCCGAGTCCGTGCCGGCGGCCTCGACGACCAGGTCGGCGCCGTTGCCACCGGTCAGCTCCTTCACGACCTCGTCGGGCCGCTGCGCCGGGACGAGAGCCGTCGCGGAGCAACCGAGCGCGCGCGCCAACTCCAGCCTGCCGGGCTCCAGATCGACGGCGACGACCTGGTCGAAGCCGAGGTGCCTGAGCATCTGGACGAACAGCAGACCGGCCGACCCCACGCCGACCACCGCGGCGGTCCTGCCCTCGGCGGGCCCGGACCAGAACCTCTTGAGAGCGTGGATCACGGTGCCGAGCTGCTGCGCCATGAGGTACTGCGTCGGCGATCCGGTGGGCACGTGCAGCAGGAAGCGGTCGGCGATCGTCTGGTAGCGGGCGAACGACGCCATGTACGCGTGGTTCGGCACCGTCAGCACCGTCTCGCCCGGGGTGAACAGGGGCGACCGGCTCTCGACGACCTCGCCGAGGCCCTCATGACCCGGGTAGCCGGGCGGGCAGGGGTACGGGTGGTCCTGCATGTCCTTGAAGAAGGGCGACTCGGCCCGGACCCGGTGCACATCGCTGCCGCAGATGGCTCCCACGGTGTTGCGGACGAGCACTTCCCCCTCGGCCAGATCGCGGAACGTGACCTCTTCCACCTCCAGCCGCCCGGGTTCGACAAGGATGGCGGCTTCCCCGCGTACATCCGGCATTCGGATTCTCCTCATTCCTCAAGGTGGGTGGTTCGCTCGACGCCATGACGTCCGTCAGGCCCGGTCGAGCAGTTCGGCCATGCGCCCGAAGGTGCGCGCCTCGGCCAGCTCGGCGGCGGACGGGGTGGTACCGGCGAAGAGACCGATGCGCTGACGGAGCCGGAGCAGCTTCAGCCGTTCGTCGTCCGCGTCGAAGAGGTCACTGTTCTCGTCGGGTTCGGTCCCCAGGACCGCCCGCCAGGCCGCCGCCAGCCGCCGGCGCGTCGGCACGTCCGACTGCCGGACGCTGTCCTGGGCCCAGGAGAGCGGATGGCCGGGCAGCCTGATACGCCTGCCCCGGCCGGCCGGGGTCAGATCGGCCTCGACCCCCTGGCACCACATCCCGGCGACGGCCATCAGCAGGGCCTGGTCGTCGTCGACGTCCGGCGCGAGGGTGGGAACGACCGAGGTGCCCGGGGCGGTGTCCGTGGTGGAGACCGGTCCGGGGGCCGTGCCGATGTCGGCCACGACCACCGCGGTGGTGTCCTCGGACGCCAGCTTCAGCAGCTCCGCGGGCTCCCCCGGGGCCGTCAGATGACGCGTCGACGGTCCGGGGCCGTCCGGCAGCACGACGCCGAGGCCGGTGATCCAGGGCAGTTCGGGCCTGCGCAACGGCAGTTCGGGAGCCCCGGCCGGGTCCGTCGCGAGGTGGCGTACCCCGTCGTCGAAGGCCAGCGCACCACAGACGGTCGCGGCCGCCGACCGCCCGGAACCCGTGCCGTAGACCGCCGCCGGTGTCACGCCCCACAGCGCGAACTGTTCGGCGATGCCCACCTGTAGCGCGTAGACGAAGCTCGCGACGGTCCTGGCGGGCAGTCCCGCCCACGGCGCTCCCGTCCCGGAGGCGGAATCGGGGAGGGTGGTGCCGAGCAGCGCGGCCGCGCGGTCGATCCGGTCGCGTACGGCCGGGAACAACCGGTGGGCCAGGGCGCCCGTGGCCGAGGCGGCGGACGGCCCGGAGCAGTCCGCGAAGGCGAACACGACGGCCGGCCGCGGTCCTGCGGACACCTGCCCGGCGAAGGCCGGTGCCCCGGTGCCCGGCTGCTCCGGGTCGAGTGCCCGCGCGGCTTCGACGAGGTTGCCCGCGACCACGGCGAACCGGTGGTCGAAGGGCACGCGGCCCACGTCGAGAGTGCGGGCCACGTCGTCGAGCCGCGGGGTGGTGGACGCGTCCAGGTGACGGGCGAGTCGGTGGCGCGCCGCGCCCAGCGCCTCGGCCGTGGTGGCGGAGACCGCGAGGATCTGGTGCCTGCGGTCGTCGGCCGGCCGGGGTTCCGGGGCGGCGGCGACCGGCGCGGGACGCGGGGTGCTCGTGGCGGGGACCGCCTCCGCCGCCGGGGCCGCGCTCACGGGCCCGGGTGGCGGGGGTGCGGGGGCCGGGGCGGGCGCCGCGGGCGGGGTGTCCGCCGGCGCGCCCGGCGCCGCCGCGACGAGGGCGGACTGGGCCTCGACGGTGACGTTCCGCATCAGGTCGATGATCGAGGGGGCGACGCCCGTGGCGACCCGCAGCTCCTCCTGGAGCCGGACGAGGAGCAGCGAGTGACCGCCCGCGTCGAAGAAGTTCTGGTCGAACCCGAAGGAGTCGTGTTCCAGGACGGCCTGCCAGGCACCGCGTACCGACTCGACCGTGGTGGCCCGCGCGGGACGTGCCATCGGGGCCGGGGCCACGGGCTCGGGTGCGGTCGCCGGGGTCATGGGGGCCGTCGGCGTCCCGGACACCTCGGACGCCGCCCCGGACACCCTGGACACCTCCGACGCCCCAGGCGCCCCGGACACCTCGGGCACCTCAGGCGCACCAGGCGCACCAGGCACCTCAGGCACCGACGCGTCGGTCACGGCCGGGAGTTCGCGGCGGTCGATCTTGCCCGTCGGCGTCAGCGGCAGCTCGGACATGAGGACGATGTGGCGCGGCACCGCGAAGGTGGGCAGCCGCTCCGTGGCGAACCGCCTCAGCTCGGCGGGGGTCGTCGGCCCGGTGGTGACCGCGTAGGCGACGATCTCCTTCTCGTCCCGCTGGTTGCGCCGGGTCGTCACGAAGACCGACTCGATGGCGTGGTGCGCGTCGAGCACCGCCTCGACCTCGCCCAGTTCGACCCGCTGGCTGCGGATCTTGACCTGGTTGTCGTTGCGGCCGATGAACTCCAGCAGCCCGTCGGGGGTCCAGCGCACCCGGTCCCCGGTGCGGTACAGCGTGGCGGGGCTGTCGGCGGGGGCGAGCGGGTCGGGCACGAAGCGCGCGGCGGTCTGTTCGGGCGCGCCGAGGTACCCGTCGGCGATCCCGACGCCGCCGAGCAGCAGTTCGCCGGCCACACCACGCGGTACGAGGTGGTCGGTTCCCTCCATGACGACGCGTACGAACGTGCCGGGCACCGGCTTGCCGATCGACAGGGTCCGGGCGTTCTCCGCGACCTCGGTGACGGGGTGCCAGGTCGAGGTGAACGAGTTCTCCGTCGGCCCGTAGCTGTGCAGCAGGACGCCCGGACGGCACCAGCGCAACGCGCGGCGCATGTGCGGTACGGAGATCAGCTCGCCGCCGAAGTACACCCGCCGCAAGGACTGGAGGAGATCCGGCGCGTCCTCGATGACGCGGTTCAGCAGCGGGGTGGTGACGAGCAGGGTCGTGATGCCCCTGGCGCGCACGATGTCACGCAGGTCACGTGGGCTGAGCACCACGTGCTTGTCCAGGACGACCAGTTCGCCGCCGTGGGCGAGCGCTCCCCAGATCTCGTACGAGGCCCCGTCGAAGTTGAGCGGGCACAGCTGGGCGACGACGTCCGACGCGTCGAGCGGGATGAAGTCGGGCCGCCCCATGAGCCGTGCCAGACCGCGGTGCGGCAGCACGACACCCTTGGGCCTGCCGGTGGTGCCGGAGGTGTAGAGCACGCAGAAGGTCGAGGAGCCGTCGCGGTCGACCCTCGGCGGTTCGGCCGGCTCGTCGGCCGCGCTCGCGAGCAGGTCCGGCACGGATATCGCCGTACCGGTGCGCAGTTCGACGTCGCGTCCGCTGTCCGGGTCGGTGATGAGCATCACCGGCCGCGCGTCGTCCGCGATGAGCTGGAGCTGGGCCTCGGGGTAGGCGGGGTCGAGCGGGAGGTAGGCCGCGCCCGCCAGGACGGTGGCGAGCCAGAGGACGGGGGTGTCGGCGCCGGGTGACGTGAGGATCGCGACGGTGTCGCCGGTCCGTACGCCCTGTCCGCGCAGCCAGTTGGCCACCGCGCCCGCCCTGCCCACCAGTTCGCCGTAGGTGACGGTACGGTCGCCGTGCCGGACGGCGACCGCGTCGGGGCGGGCGGCCGCGTGTTCCAGCACGAGATCGGGCACGAGCGCGGAGGGCTCCTCGGGCGAGGCGGAGTGCTCCGTACGCTCCAGGAGTCGCGGGTCGCAGACGGCGAGCAGTTCACCGCAGGTCAGCATCGGCTCGGCGGCCGCCCGGGCGACCAGCTCCCGCAGTTCCTCGGCGAACAGTTCGGCGGTGGCGGCGCGGTAGCGCGCGGAGTCGTAGTAGACCCTCAGCTGCGTCCAGTCGGCGCCCTCGACCACATTGATCGCGAATTCGTACTTGGTGGTCTCGTCCGGGTGTTCCAGGCGGTTCACCGCCGTGTCACCGACCGTCCACCGGTCCTCGTACGTCGGGGTGTGCATGAAGACGGTCCGTTCGACGGCCGTCCCCTCGGCGTGGGTGCGGCGGATCTCCTGGAGGCGGTGGGCGGAGATGTCCGCGTGCATGAGGGAGTCGAGGACCTGGTCGCGCAGCCCGTCCATGACGTCGGCGAAGGGCCGGTCGGGGTCGAGCGCGTCCCGCAGCGGAAGGGTCCGGCTGCGCAGGTCGATCAGCTCTTCGGTGTCGTCGTCACGGCCGGCGAAGACCATGCCGAAGGTGCCTTCGTCACGGCCGCTCCACGCGTGCAGCAGGATCGACCAGGCGCTCAGCAGGACGACGGCCGGTGAGCTGCGCTCGCGCCGGGCCAGGGCCCGGACGGCGTCCGTCGCCTCGGCGGACAGGGTGAGTTCGACGGAGGCCGACGGGCCGGGCAGACCGTCGTCGGGGACCAGGTCGGGCACCGGGACCAGCGGCGAGGGGGCGTCGCGCAGGACCGAGATCCAGTGCTCCTCGCCCTCCGCCCGCTGCTCGGCCGTGACGACCGGCACAGCCGGTGCCCCACGGTCGGGTATACCGGGGCCGCCCAGGGTACGGGCCCGGTAGGCCGCGACGAGATCGTCGGCGAATATGCGGCTGGACCAGCCGTCGGAGACGATGTGGTGCATGGTGACGGCGAGCAGCGCTCCGCCGTCACCGACGAACAGCGCCCCCCGGACCAGCGGTGGCACGGTGAGGTCGAACGGCGCGCGCCCGGCGACCGAGGCCAGGCGCAGCGCCCGTTCACGGTCGTAGGCGCCGCTCACGCGCTCCGTGACGAAGGCGGGCGGCGGATCGGCGACGACCAGCCGGTTCAGCTCGCCGTCCTGGACGAGGAATTGGGAGCGTAACGCCGGGTGGGCCCGTAACACGTCGTCCACCGCTCCCCGCAGGGCGCGTTCGTCGACACCGGGGACGAACTCCAGGACGACGCTGACGTTGTAGCGGTCGGACTCCGGTTCGCGCTGACACGCGAGCCACACCTCAAGGTGGCCGGGCAGCGCGGGCGTCGTCGATTCGACGGTCAACGCAGCTGTCCTTCCTGCCGCTGCGCCGAGGACGCCACCATGTCGCCGCCGTCACCGCGCAGGGAGCGGACGAGTCCGGCCACGGTCCGCACCGAGCGGAAGTGGACCGGGGTGAAGTCGGCGTCACCGATCTTCACGCCGTAGCGCTGCTCGCACTGCGCGCGCAGCTCGACGAACCCGAGCGAGTCGAGGCCGAGCACATCCTGGAGGCCGTCCTCAGCACCGATCTCCTCGGCGGGCACGTCCACCAGGAGATCTTCGACAAGGATCTCCTTCAGCTCGTCCTCGAGAAGCTGATTGGCACTAACTGTCATGATCATCTCCGTTGCGATGAGTGGATCTGTCGCGGGTGATGGCTCACCCGCAGGCATCGCGGGCGTGCTGAGTCAGCCTGCTGATCGACGGTGTGGCGATGTTGGACGCGGCGCCGATGCGCAGCACCGGTTCGGTGAGTGCGGTCAGTTCGGTGGGGCGGCCCCCGGCGACGTCCCGGTGCAGCGACGAGTCGGTACGGCCGGGGAAGGAGTCGAGGGTCCGCCGGCTCGCCGCCGCGTCGACGGCGACGCCCTGGGCGGCCGCGACGGCGCAGAGCTCAGGCACGACGGCGTGCATGAGCGCGAGCAGTTCGGGGTCGCGGCGCACGACGCCGAGCGGGCCGTCGGCCGCCGTGGTGGCCAGGGCCAGCGGCAGCAGGATGATCAGCTTGCGCCATAGCACATCCGGTGGTGAATCACCGAATTGACAGCCGATTCCGGCTCGTTCCAGCTCGTCGCGCAGTGGCGGCAGCCGGGGATCGTCCGCCGATTTCTCCGAAGCCAGTTCGACGGATGCGAACAGGGAGTTCCATGTGACCTCGCCGGGCGCGGAGCGCACGGCTTCGATTCGGATGGTCCCAGGAAGCAGACAGGGCCCGAAACGCGCACGCAGAGTGTCCAGATGACCAATGCCATTGAGCAGTGGAACAACTGACGTGGCATCGGCACCGGGGACGATGCGCTCAAGGGCGGATGTCAGCGCGGGCGCTTTTACCGTCACCCACAGTACATCGACAGATTCGCACAGTTGTCGCACCGCCTCGACCGGCACCTTGTAGTCGTCGCGCAGTCCGCCGCGCACCGTGATCTCGCCGGAATACCGGTCGTACGAGGAATCTGTCATGACCAGGACGACCGGTTGGCCAGATTTCGCCAGGGAGGCCCCCAGCGCGAGACCGACGCCACCGGCCCCCAGAATCGCATGCCTCAACGCATCCCCCGTCGGGATTCCAGTATTGGTCAACCGCTGAGTGAAAGAAAATCGGTGAAAGAAGGTCGACGGCCGTTGAATGTGAAATCTTCACGCACCGGCCGGTGAGCTTTCGGGGAGTCCACACGGAGGTGAATCCAGCACGCCATTTCAACGAAAGGTGGGGAAATGCAATGCACTGTCGACCCCGGCCAGACTGTACCTCACAGCAACCGAGAGTGGTCAACCCTTGACTCATCTGGACTCGGACGCCTACCGTACCAGTCGTTAATCCTCCTGCAACATGACCGCGTTGCAGTACATCGGAGATCAGCGTCGCCACAAGAGCCGGCCTGGCTGAACGGTGGCGTCTGAATGACGGGGGATCTTGAATGAACGCACGTGGAGTTTTGGCCTGCCCTACGGTGGTGGCCATGCGCCGGCGCGGCGAAGTGAACTCATGATTCTCGACGCGAGCGGCGAGCCGAAAGGGGCCCGCCGCGCGGCCACCGCGGAACAGACGGCGACAGCGGGGCGGTCCACCTCTGTCGTCGGCAGCGACGTCCGCGAGCACGTGCGCCGCGTCTGGGCCGATGTCCTGGGCCACAAGGACTTCGACGACGACACACAGTTCTTCGAAGCGGGCGGCCAGTCCATGAAGGCCACCCAGGTGCTGATGAAATTGCGCAAACAGACCGGCGTGCGCCTTCCCATCCGTCTGGTATTCGACAACCCCACGGTCCGGGAACTCACCGCGGCGGTGGAACGTGAGATCGCGAAAGCATCGACCGCTACCGAATAGCTCTGTCTTCAGTGGACGAGAGAGGGACTTTCCTTTGACCGCGAAGAGCACTCACAGATCTGTGGGCGAGCCTGGCACAGAGATACCCCTGCCCTCCGAGTGGCAGGGCCGGGCGAAAACGCCCATGAATGCGGATGCGGCTTTCAACGGCTTCATCAGCACCAATGTCGTCTTCGCTCTGGAGCGCCTCGATTTATTCGCCCGCCTGGACGAGGCCAAGAGCCTGAACATCACAGACTTCTGCGTTCAGAACGGCCTCGACGAGTCCGTGTTCCGTGCGCTGGTCTCCTCCGCCGAGTCATTCGGCTATCTGTCCGTACGGGCCGACCAGGTGGCATTGACGCAGGACGGACGCGATGTCCGCCGCATGATCGGCTTCTTCACCTGGGGCGTCGGCGGCTACCACGACGTCTTCGCCAACGCGGCCCCCATCGCCCGCGGCAAGCGCAGCTTCGGCGACGACGTACGCCGCGACGAGGCCATGGTGGCCCTCGGCTCGGCGCAGGCCGACATCGCCCTGATGCGCCACCTGCTCGACGAGCAGATCGCCCAGCTCGACTTCTCCGTACTCGCCGATCTGGGCAGCGGCATCTCCGAGCGTCTGTGCCGGCTGGTCCAGGCCCGCCCCGGTACCCGCGGAATCGGCCTGGACATCAGCCAGTCGGCCACCGAACTGGCCGCGGAGACCGTGAGCCGCTACAGCCTGCACGACCAGGTGAAGCCGGTCTGCGCCGACGTACTCGACGTCATCTCGGGCAAGCAGCGGATCGAGGGCGCCGAAGAGGTCGACGTCGTGATGAGCTTCATGTTCCTGCACGATCTGCTCGTCGACCCCGCCACGCGCTCCGAGATCATCCCCTCCCTCCGCGCGGCCTTCCCGAAGGCCCACACCTTCCTGCTCGGTGACACCACGGTCCGGCCGAACGACGGCTCCGGCACCCTGCCGATCTTCTCCAGCGGCTTCGAGCTGGCACACGCCCTGATGGGGGTGCCGATCTACACCCGCCAGACCTACGAGGACCTGTTCGAGAAGGGCGGCATGACCGTCCGCCGCACCGTCCCCTTCGGAGCCCCGCACACGTACCTGTTCGTCCTGGAGGCGCGGTAGCCATGGCCGAGACACGCAAGGCCGAGATCATCGACCAGCTGCCGATCCCGCTCGCGGTCGCGGGTCACCACCAGCCCGCGCCGTTCTACCTGACCTCGGACATGTTCGGGGGACTGCCGGTGCAGCTCGCCGGCGGCGAACTCAGCGTCCTGGTGGGGAAGCCGGTCGCCGCGCCGCACACCCACGAGGTGGACGAGATCTACATGCTGGTCTCACCCAACAAGGGCGGCGCCCGCATCGAGGTCCTGCTCGACGGCGAACGGCACGAGCTGAGCTCCCCCTCCGTCATGCGCATTCCGGCCGGCGCCGAACACTGCTTCCTGACCCTCGAAGCCGAGGTCGGCAGCTACTGCTTCGGCGTCCTGGTCGGGGACCGCGTGTGAGCGAGGCACCGGCCACACGGGGGAAGAACGCCTACAACGCCACCATTCCCGGCGCCGACACCCTCATCCGCCTGCACCTGAGCGAGAGCCCGTACGGCGCCAGCCCGTCGGCGGTCCAGGCCGCCGAACGGGAACTGCGGCGCATCAACCTGTATCCGGCGCCCGAGCGGGACGCCCTGGTGGCGGCGCTCTCCGCGCACTGGGCGATCTCCCCGGACCGGATCGCCGTCGCGAACGGCAGCGACGAACTCGTCCTCGCGACGGCCCTGACCCTGGGCGACCGCGGCCGGCCCGGACTCGTCCACGCCGGCACGTTCCCCGGATACCCGGCCTCGCTGAACCGGATCGGCCGCTCGCACACCGCGGTGCCGCTCGTCGGCACCGGGATGGACGTGGGCGGATTCGCCGACCGGTTGCCCGACCACGGCATCGGCTACGTGTGCAACCCGCACAATCCCAGCGGCTCGGTGCTGTCCGCCGACGATCTGACCACCCTGGTGAAGGCGTCGGAGGCCGGCGGGGTACCCCTGGTGTTCGACGAGGCGTACATGGACTTCGCCGATCCGGGAACCCCCCAGGCCCGCGACTGGCTCGACCGCGGGGCACCGATCGTGGTGCTGCGCACCTTCTCCAAGGCGTACGGGCTGGCCTCGCTGCGGATCGGGTACGCCCTCGGGGCGCCGGAGTTGATCGCCGAACTCAAGGAGACCCTGCGCACGCTGCCCTTCAGCGTGAACCGGATCGCCCAGGCCGCGGCGACCTCCGCACTCGGGGACTCCGAGTTCCTCGAACGGACGCGCCGGGCCAACGAGTCGCAACGGGCCTGGTTCACCGGAGAGCTGGACCGGCTCGGGCGCGGCCACCTCCCCTCCTCGACCAACTTCGTCGCCGTCCAGGTGCGGGACCCTTCCCTCGCCCAGGACCGGCTCGCCGCCGAGCACGGGATTCTCGTGCGCAGCGCCGCGCTGTTCGGGTTCCCCGGGTATCTCCGGGTCTCCCTCGGCACCCGCGACGAACTGACGTCACTGCTCGACGCGTTGGACAGCGTCGACCCACTCGGCTGAGCACTCCGAGTCCCCGAGCCGCCGCCCACCCGGACAACACAAGGAGCATGACGTGTTCCGTCAGGACCCCCTGAACACGATCCTCGCGCTGGCCTCCGAGTTCACCCCCACCGCCGTACGGGTGGCAGCCACGCTGCGCCTGCCGGACCTCGTCGAGGCCGGCCACAACACGCCCAAGGCCATGGCGGAGCGGACCGGCGCCGACGAGCAGGCGCTGGGCCGCGTGATGCGGTACCTCACGCTCCTCGGCCTGTTCACCGAGGACTCGGGCACCTACGCGGTGACCGAGGTCGGCCGGGTCATCGGCTCCGACCATCCCAGCACCCTTCAGCGCTGGCTGGACCTGGAGGACCCGGCCCGGGAGATCGAGGCCCGCTTCGAGCCGGCCATCGCCGAGCTGCTGACCGCCGTGCGCACCGGCAGGCCGGTCTACGAGAAGGTGTACGGCGCCGACTTCTGGGACGACCTGAGGGCGCGCCCCGAGCTGGACAAGTCGTTCAACGACGGCCTCACCCGCACCGTGAACCGCATGGTGCCCGAGTTCGTCAGGATCTACGACTGGGCGTCGGTCAAGCACGTCGTCGACGTCGGTGGCGGCAAGGGCGCCCTGTTGGCCCCGCTGCTGGCCGCACATCCGGAGATGCGCGGCACGCTGTTCGAGCTGGAGCACGTCGTCGAGCAGGCCAAGGAGACGCTGGCTCCGGTCGCCGACCGCTGTGACCTGGTCGGCGGCAGCTTCTTCGAGCCGATCACCACCGGCGGTGACGTCTATCTGATCGCCAACACGCTCCACAACTGGAGCGATGCCGACGCCGAGAAGATCATGGCCCGCCTCGTCGAGGCGGCCGGCCCCGGCGGCCGGGTGCTCATCGTCGAGCGGATGGTCGACAGCGGCAAGGACCCGGTGATGGCCAGTTACGCGGATCTGCTGATGCTCGTCCTGCTCGGCGCGCGTGAGCGCAGCGTCGAGGACTACCGCGGCCTCGGTGCCGAGGTCGGCATGGAGCTGACCGACACCCTCCGCTTCGAGACCCCGGGCATGTGGCTGCTCGAATTCACCGTCCGGTCTTGAGCGATCCGTACGGACGGCCCGACGTCACCGGGCCGTCGGCCGTCCGCCGCCAGGCAGCGGAAGAGAGCGACAGGGAGCACCGTGAAGCGTTCACTGAATCCGGACGAAGTCAACTCGCAGCTGGTGTACGAATTCGACAGGGGAAGCAACTACGAGAGCGTCCTCAATCTGACCCAGGCGCTGTCCGCCCTGGTACCCGAGAGTGAGACGGACCACCCCGACCAGCGGTTCTTCCAGGTCACGCACCTCATCAGCGAGTACGCGTGGGTGCAGATCCACTACGAGCTGCGTCGGGTGAAGGAGCACCTGGACAACGACCGCTGCCAGCAGGCCGTGCGGCTGCTTGAACGATCGCGTGAGCTGAGCGAGATCACCATCAACGCGGTGCGCATGCTCTCCGACCATCTGCCGCAGCACAGCCTGTTGATGATGCGCAACTCGCTGCCGGAGGACGCCACCGGTCTCGACTCCCCCGGGTACCGCAATCTCCGCCGCGTCGCCCGTCCGCTCTGGAAGTCCTTCGAGCAGGCGATGGATCGCGCCGGGTGCACGGCGGCCGAACTGATCAGTGTCCAGAACGACGCGGCCGACAGCGAGAAGAGCTCCCAGCAGGCACAATCCCTCGCCCTGGTGTGGAAGGCGATGCTGCGGTTCGACTCCAGCGTGCTCGGCTGGAAGAAGAGCCATCTGATCATGGTCTGGGCCCAGTTGGGCGGTCAGCCCGGTCTGCGGCACGACAACGAGCAGACGGACCTCCCGCGCAGCCTGGGCGGCCGCTCGGTGTCGACGATGGAGTCCCGGTCCGACTTCGCCCTGTTCCCGGAGTTGTGGCGGGCCGCGGAGCAGACGTACTGGGCGCTCGGGACCCGGCACGACGGCCCGGTGGACGGCGAGGCCGTCAGGGGCTCGGGCTGCCCCGTGACGGGATGACCCTTCGCTGAGCCCTTCCGCGGGTCCCTCCGCGGCACGACGGCGTGGGGGTGGTCACCGGGTCCTCCCGGTGACCACCCCCGCGTCGCCATGGGCCGGACGACGCCACGGCCGGTGGCCGTACCGGCCCGGCCGCGGCACTACATGGCGTTCACGCCCGTCGCGGCCAGCTCGACGAGGCGCGCGGTGACGTGCTCCAGGTGCTCGTGGAGGAAGAAGTGCCCGCCGGGGAACGCCTCGACGCGGCAGGGCCGCCGGGTGTGGCGCTGCCAGCCGGCCATGACGTCCCCCGGGGTGGCGGGGTCCTCGGTCCCGTACCAGGCCGTCAACTCGACCGGCAGCGGCTCCGCTTCGAGGTCGGGCCGGTAGCCGGCGATCAGCTCCAGATCGCCCCGGATCACCGGGACGAAGAGCTGCCTCATCGGGGAGCGCAGCAACTCCTCGGGGATCGTGCCGCCTTCCGCCAGTGTCTCCAGCAGCCTGTCGTCCGGCAGGTCCAGCAGGGGCGCGTGCAGCTCCGGTGTGAGCAGATGACAGGGTCTGGTCGCGGCCACCACCAGGAACTCCGGGGCGTCGCCCCGGTCCGTCAGCAGCCGGGCCAGTTCATGTGCGATGAGCCCGCCCATGCTGTGGCCCAGGATCGCGTACCGCCCGTTCGGCACGATGCCGTCGGCGAGACGGCGCGCGGCCTCCTGAAGACTCGCGTGCCGGGGCTCGCGCGTCCGGCGGCCCCTGCCCGCGATCTCCAGCGGTACCACCCGGACCGCCGCCGGCATCTCCCGGCGCCAGCGCAGGAAGGTCCGGGCCGAGCCCCCCGCGTGCGGTACGCAGTACAGCGTGAGGGGTTCGCCCCCGTGACCGGCCACCTGATCGGGCGGCGTCACTTGTGGAACTCGCCGGACCGCAGCGGGTGGATGCGTACCTCGACGGGACGTTCGCTGCGGGTCAGCAGTGTCCGCAGCGACCGCCGCACATCGGCCTCGGAGGGCACGTCGAAGTCGTTGACGTAGATGTCGAGTCCGACCTTGGCGTACTCGTCGTCGCCCGCGCCGTCGCTCACCACCCGCGCCGCGGCCCGTACCACGCAGGGCAGCGACTCGGCCGCCTTGCGCACCGTCGCCAGCGACACCTTCTCGCCCCTGACCATGGCGAAGTCCGAGAGCCGGCTGCTGACGTACACATAGCCGTCGTCGTCGACGTAGCCCATGTCACCGGTGGCGAGCAGCCCCGGCTCGATCAGCTCTCCGCGCTTCGACAGCGGGATGTCCCCCACCCGCTGTCGGTAGACGGTGTCCGAACGCACCAGCAGTTCACGCTCGCCGTATTCGCTCGACTCACGGGTCAGCACCTCGACGCCGTCCATGGGCAGCCCCACCGAGTGGTAGCGGTCGGGGTGTTCACGGTGGGCCGCGAGCGTGGAGACCCGGGGGCCGGCCTCGGTCAGGCCGTAGGTCAGATACAGGTTCAGTCCGGGGTTGCTCTTCACCAGCCGGGACACATAGCTGGGGTCGAGTGCCTGGCCGCCGATGCTCAGAATCCGCAGGGGATCGGGCAGTTCCTCGCCCACCCCCACGATCGACTTCGCCTGGATCGGGGTCAGGGCGGAGACGCCGACTCCGTAACGGCTGATGGTGTCGGCGTAGTCGGCGACGGAGAACGGCGGGCCCGCGAGAATCAGCGGTGATCCCGAGACCAGGCTGCCCAGCACCTGCGCCACCAGTCCGAAGGAGTAGAACACCGGCAGGCCGACCAGCACGGCGTCCTGCTCCCGCTGGCCGATCGAGGCGACGTGCCGCCGGGCGTTGCGCAGCAGTGAGTCCACGCTGTGCAGGCATCCGGTGGCCATGCCGGAGGTACCCGACGTCATCAGGATGACGTGCCCCGGGTCGTGCCGCCGGTGCGGCCAGTCGTCGAAGAGCGCGAGGTCCACGCCGTCGATCGGGGTGACCTGGCCCGTGCCGTAGTCCACCGGCCTGACACAGGTCCGGACGAGGGCGTACGCGCCCAGGTGCCGGGAGATGCCCAGCACTCTGGACGGCGGTGTCGACGGGGCGAGCAGCACCGGCGTGTGCCCGGCGAGGGAGACCGCGAAGAACATGCGCAGGAGCCGGGCACTGTTGGGCAGCGAGATCACGACGACCGATCCGGGCTCGGCCGGCAGCGCCGCGAAGCGCTCCACGAGAGCGTCCAGCGTGAGGTGGTCATCGCCTTGTGAGGGGTGCACCTCCTCGACACGGCGCAGCAAATCGCCGATCCCTGCGAGGTCGAACTGCTGCCCTGTCATACGAGTTGGCTCCCCCTCGTTGTGTTTCGCCGGCCCAGCACGAAGCAGCGTGCGCGATGACGGCCGTCCTCCGCGCACTCATGTGTCACGACGACCACGTGAGCGGCGCTCGCGGCGTCGCCGGTCAGCCAGTCGGTGATCATCGCCCTCGTCACCACGGCGGCGTCCGCGACCGGCATGGGCAGCATCAGGGTCGGTCCCTGGAATCCGAACACCGCGCAGACGACGCCGACGAGTGAACCGGGGCCGGCCGCCGCGAACCGCATGGGCGACATCCGGCCGGCCGGGACTCCGGCGGCGACGGCCCGAAGGGTGTGGCGGGTGGCGTGCTCGCTGATCCCGATGACGGCCACCTCGGACAGTTCCGCCGGCGCGTCGGCGCCGCAGGCGTCGAGGGCGGCGGCCACCGCGTCCGCCATCATCCAGGCCACGGGATCGGCGTAGGTGCTCGGGATGCGGCGGGGCGCCTTGCCGGGGTCGGCGAGGTCGACGACCGCGTCTCCCACGAGGACGGTTCCCTCGGGACACCAGGGGGAGTCGGTCATGTCGCCCTGCCTTCGTGAGTGCCGCGCTCCAGCACCAGGCAGGTGTTGAAGCCGCCGAATCCGAGGGTGAGGCTGAAGCCGGTCGCGCCCGTCAGCGGGAGCGCCCCCTCGGTGGGAAGCGGCAGCGGGAAACCGGGCATGATCTCCTCGCACTGCGGGAGCGGCGGGGCGACTCCGTGGTGCAGGGAGAGCAGCAGCGCGATCGCCTCGATCGCTCCGGTGGCGCCCAGGGTGTGGCCGAAGGCCGGCTTCGTGGCGAAGACCACCGGCTCGGCCCCGGTGCCGCCGAAGAGTTCCGCGAAGCACGTGGCCTCGGTGTCGTCGTTGACCTTGGTCGCGGTCCCGTGGGCGTTGATCACCGCGATGTCCTCGGCGCGGACACCGGCCTTGGCGAAGGCCCGCCGGACCGCGCGTACCGCTCCGGCGCCGGACGTGTCGGGGGCCGTCAGCCCGGAGGCGTCGTTGGAGGAGCCCCAGCCCCTGACCTCGCCCCACACGCGGGCGCCACGGTCGCGCGCCGCCGACCGGGCCTCCAGGACGAGGAATCCGGCTCCCTCGCCGAGCATCATGCCGTCGCGACGGGTGTCGAACGGGCGGATGGTGGTCGGTGACGCCGTGCCGAGCGTGGAGTGTCCGAGCTGTTTGGCCGCGCTCAGCAGGTCGATACCCCCGCACAGACAGCGGTCCACCACACCGCCGCGGATCAGTGCGGCCGCGACGAGTATCGCGTCGGCGCCCGAGGAGCACGCGGTGCTGAGCGAGACGGGCGACTGCCCGAGGCCCAGCTCTTTGCCGACCAGGACCGTCAGGTCGTTCGGAGAGGTGTCGGCGGCGTCGTCCAGATGTGGACCGAGGCTGCTGCCGAGGACGAACAGATCGATGCCGACGGGCTCGCAGCCCGCGTCACGTAACGCGGCCCCGGCTGTCGTGGCGGCCAGGGCGACCTGCCGACGAGCGGGCGGCGCGGCCAGCTCGCCGCCTTCGAAATCGCCGCCTCCGAGTCCGGCGGCCCTGCCGATCGTCGACGCCGCGTCGGCCGGTAACTCGCGGATGCCGCTGCACCCGCTCAACAACTTCTGCCAGACTTCGCCGAGTTCATTGCCGAGGGCGGTCGTCCACGCCATGCCGGTCACACACACGGCGCGATCGGCGCTCGCCCGGCCCGCGGTCACGGACACGTCAGCCGTCATCAAACACCGTCGCGACAACAACGCCGGCCGAAGGGGCGGAGACCGGGGCCGAAGCCCTCGGAACCGGCCGTCCTCGGAGCTGTCGTCCCGCGCGCGCCGGGGGCTACAGGCCGGACCTCATGTAAAACCCTTTGATCGAACCGCATCTGCGTTGCCGCCCCCTGTCGCTTCACGCCTCAGAAGAGAAGTGGTGAAGTGCAACTCGACTACTACGCCGACCACTCGGATACAAATTCACACTAACGTGCCTCTTCGGCTTGCGGCAAGCATGACGAAGACCCTCCGGAGCTGCCCGGGAGCCGTGGCCGGGCCACGCGCGCCGACCCTTGTGACAGAGCATCCGATTCCGGGTACGGGTGCCCCGGGGACCCGTCCGCGAGGCATCGTCGACCCGGCAACGCCCCACCGGCCTCGGCCCGTTCGTACGCGCTGCCGTCGACGAGGACCAGGGACTCCACCGCGGTCCCCGGCCTGTCGGCCATCCGCGGTCCGTCGGCCATCCGGGGCGGCGCCTCGCCCTTGTCCTGTCGGCCGACCTGGGGCGCCACGAACCGCGACGACGGCGCCGGATCGGCGAGCAGCAGCGGAAGCACCGACGGCGCGGTACGGCCGGCACCGCCGCTCAGTGCGCCGCGCTCGGCCAACACGCCGATCGCGGCCGACGCCCAGGCACGCGGCGCTTGCGGTGCCCCGGTCCGGGATTCGACGGTCACCTCGTCCCGGACGGTGCCGTCGAGGTCCCGGACCACGCACGTCAACCGATCGAGGGTGACCGCGCCGTCCTCGTCACCGGTCGGTGTCCACAGGTCGGGCCTGGTTCGGAAGTCTGAGCCTCATGGCCATGTGGGTCACGTCGAAGCCGAACTTCTCGTACAGCGCGCGCATCGGGAGGTTCCCCGAGTACACCCTGCCGGTCACCTCGCCCACCTGGTGCTCGTCGGCGAAGTCGAGTCCGGTGGCGATCAGCAGCTCGGCGACCTCGGTCCGCCGCTCGACCGGTGACACGGCGAGCGAGCGGACATTGGCGTACTGGTCGCTGGTCATCGTGTTCTTGTTGATGCTCATCCACAGCCAGCCGACCACGGCGCCGCTCGGGTCGCAGGCGACGTACATCCCTGCCCGGGACTTCTGCATCGCCCTGCCCAGCCGGGCGCGGTGCCGCTGGGGGTCGTCGATCGCGTCGTCACCGAACGAGACCTTGGCGATCTCCGTTTCGAAGGACGCGATCGCGTCGAGATCGTCGCTCCCGGCGGAACGCACCACGAACCCGTCGGCCCCTCGCGCGTCCTCCCGTACCGGGGGGAGCGACTGGACGGGCACGGCCGGAGCCGAGGGGGCACTCTCGGGGCTCGCGACGGGCGGTGCCGCCTCCGGAGCCGGCGACTCACCCGGTTGCGTCATGCTGACCAGTTGGCGTGGCTTGAACGGGCCCCCTCCGCACCGGGGACAGCCGTTCGCCCGCAGAGCGCCGACCGACGTCCACTCGGCTCCCGGGCCGACCGGAAAGCGCGCCTGGCAGGAGACGCATTCGTATTCCCGCTGCCGCGAGCGCTTGTCCCTCGTGTACAGCGGCCCTCCGTATTCCGCCTCCAAGGGCGACTCGGTGGCGCTGGTGGTGAGCAGGTGCTGGAAGAACCCACTGCCCCCGAGGATGCCGCTGCCTTCGTACTCGTTGAAATTATGGATGAATCCGTTGGTGACAAGCCCCAGGCTCAGGATTTCCCGCTGGACTTCCAGCATCTCGTTGGGGTTCTTGGCGCCGAACGAGAAGAAGACGCTGTGGGCGGCCCCCGGACGCAGTCCCTCCACAGCTCTCGACAGAAAGAGCCGCGCGCCTTCCGGCGTGTACGGCGGGTCGGTCATCGCCACATCGAACTGATCACGCAGATGATCGGGGATCGGGCGCCGCAGATCATGCTCGACCGTATCGATCCTGATCTCGTGACCGGCGGCGACCTCGTTGATGTGACCGAGGATCTCGGGGGAGATGTCGAGGACCGTGAGCCGCTCCACCAGCGGTGAGCCGAGCACGTCACCGACCACCGCGACGGCCAGTGACACCATGTCGTCGTCCCCGACCAGCAGCAGCGAGCCGCCCGGCAGCACCCCGGCCCGCAGCAGCGCGAGCACCCTGCGCACCTTGGTCTCCGGCGTGCACCGTGACTGGTCCAGAGCCATGTCGGCCCCGGGGCCGGTCTCCATGATCTCGGCGAGCCGCCGGACCGCCTCGTCCAGCACCGGGGGAATGACGATCTCACGCCCGCCGCAATCGAGGCAGGTCGCGTCGAGGGAGAGATCCATTCCGAGCTCCGCGACGAGTGCCAGTCCTTCGGGTGTCAGCCGGGACGGACGCTTTTCGGTGAGGAGGCCGCGATGGCGCATCTCACTGCTCACCGCCGCGGCGATCGGCACCGGGAGATTCGTGGCCCGGCTGATATCTTTGGTGGAAACCGGAGCCAGTCGACGAATGGCCCTCAGAACGGTGCGCACACCCGGAACGCCCTCTTGCAGATTGACCGCTTCGGCCACTTCCCGCAGAACGGCATCCGCCTTGATGCGTGCAATCGAACTCGAATCCTTCAAAATATCATCCTCAGTGTGGCCATCGTCCTCGACAGTGTAGACGATGACCATGCCCCGCAGACCCTTTAAGAACATCTCCGCCCGGGGACGACACGTATTCCGGCGAACGGCCACGCGGGGCCACATCGCGGAGCGCGCCCAGGACCGCCACACGCCCCCACCCGCCCTCCGCCCGCCCCTGAGTCGGCCCCCGCGTGACACCCGTCCGAGAGCCGTCGCCCTTCAGAACACGCACGGAACAGCGGAGACCCGAAACCGGGAGCCCCCGCACAATGGCGAAGCGAATTCACCCGATGAACGGAATCGCATTCCCCCGCATTCCGGTCGCCACGGTCCCAGTGAAAGCGAGGCACGTCAGTTCCCCTTGACGGAATCACCCTCACATGAGGCCGGCGTCCCGGCATCCGGGATTCCCGCAATCCACCGGTCGAATTCCTGAACGGACGCCTTGCACCGGGGCGGATTCCTCCCTCCCTGGTAGGCGGCCGACGCCGTGCGGCAGCACGCCAGGATGCTAAGCTTGGGAAGTTGAACACAAGGAGCGTGTACCACGGGTTACCGAGTGGCTGCGCACCGGAGCAGAACTCCCCCACGTGAAAGGAGACGGGGAAGGGGGCAGGCCCCGTTTCCCCTGATGTGCCATGACGACGAACCCCAGCGACCTTGCGACCGAGGACATAAACGTCGACGACCTTTGCTCGTACGCCGTTGATGTCTGGGTCAGCGACCACAGCATCCTGACCGACGAAAAGCGCCTCCTCGAACTGCTGCACACCGCGGCGGAAAAGGGAAACGCGAAGGTCCTCGGCGAGGCTTCCCACGTCTTCCCCAACGGCGCCGTGACCGCGATCCTGCTGCTGTCGGCCTCGCACCTGAGCATTCACACGTGGCCGGAGTTCAGCCTGGCCAACGTCGACCTGCTCGCGTACGGCCGCCTCAACGGCGAACGCATGATGCAGAGCGTGGAGCTCGGCCTGTCGCCCACCCGGATCAACGTCACTCGCATGCTGCGCGCGGTGCACTGACCCCTTCGGCCCGAGAAGTACCCGATGTGAACAGGCCAAGTTGCGGCCGGGCGTCAGCGGGCGCGCCGACGTTCAGGCGGTGAGGAGGGAGTCGTCCTCGGGGCGGGCGCCGGGCAGACCGTGGCGCGCGGCGACGAGTGCGGTGTCGATGTCGCGGGTGCCGGTGGAGACGCACAGCGTGTAGGCGATGTCGTCCATCCGTTGCCTGGCCTCCGGACCGCTGTTCTGTGCGTGCAGAATCCGCAGCGTGTCGTACTGCTCGACCAGGTTCCGCAGGACCGCGGGATGCGCCATCAGCATCAAATGTCTCCCTTGCACCAATACTCACATGGGTCACGCAACGATCCGGTTACCCCGGGCCCGCCGCCGTACTCCCCGCGTTCTGTTCATGGCGCGTGCCCGGAGCAGCCGGGTCGGAACGCGCGTCGTCGTCCGCGCCGACGGTGACCGCTTCGCCCGCACCTTCGGCCAACGGTGCGCGCAGGCCGAAGCGTCGGCGGGCGGGAGGGCTGCGACCGCGACGCCTCTCCGCACAGCTGGTCAACGGGGTCGAGTGCCGCCTCTCCGGACCGGGGGCCCTTCGACTCAGGAATCGATCGGTGGCCCCTTGTGCCACATGTCTGTGCGCGAGTCGTACTGTACGAGTCCCATTTCGGCGAAGTCGCGCAGCCAGCCTTCCATGGGCCACTTGCCCCAGCGGCGTTTGAACACGGCGCCGTTGCGGAGGATGTCGTCGAGGTGTTCGACGGGTGGTCTGCTCACGTGGTGGTACTGATGATGGACAGGCGCACCACCCAGCCACCGGAGTTCCACGCCCAGGTCGGCCGCTTGGCGCGCGAAGTCGGTGTCCTCGCCCCCGTAACCCATGTACTCCTCGCAGAAACCGCCGGTCCGGTGCCAGGTGACAGCGGTGAGGGCGAAGGACAGCGACCAGAAGAGGCGGTGGTCGCCGCCTCGGAGGATCTGCCCTTCGGCGGGGTCGGGCCGTCCCTCATGGGGCTTCGCGAGCCGCGGAAGAGCGGCGAGGCGGTAGCCCTCCGGCGGTGGAGGCGGCAGGTAGGCCACGGTGCCGCACAGCAGCGCTCCGTCGACGGCGTTCCCGGCGTAGCGGGCGATCGTGTTCTTCCCCGGCACGCAGTCGACGTCCAGGAAGACGAGGAGGTCGGCGCCGGCCTCCAGCGCGTGCCGTGCTCCGGCGTTACGGGCGGCGGCCAGCGGCAGGCAGCCGTCCTGAACCGGTACGGGAACCGTTTCGGCCGCAGGCGTCCGGGAGGCGACGAGGGGGGCGGCGCGCGGGTCGTCCATGGTGACCAGGACGTAGTGGTCGGGGACTCGGGTGCCGGCGGCGAGTCCGTCCTGCTGGAGGAGCAGATGGGAGTGGCGTCCGGCCACCGGGGTGATCACCGCGATGCGCATGTCGTCCCTCCGGTCCTCGCCTGCGCCGCGAGGCTGTCCAGCAGGTGTGCGGCTCGGGAAGCTCCGTCCCCGGGGGCCCACAGGGCCCAGCGGCGGCCGTCCGTTCGGCAGGCGGCGGCCAGGACGTCGGGCCATTCGTGCGGCTCCGGCCATCGCGGCCGTACCGACGCCAGACCAGCGGTGTCGAGCGCGCGTGCGGTGGCGTGCTGTTCCTCGTGCGGACGGTGTTGCGGGATGACGACGGCCGGTCGGCGGGCTGCGGCGCACTCGGCGATCGCGTTCTGTCCCGCATGGGTGATCACGACGTCTGCCGTGGTCAGCAGGGGCCACGGATCGGCGCACCACGTGGGTCCCGTTCCGCCGAGTACCTGCCAGTCCCACCGAGGTGTGGCCCGGGCCGCGTCGCGCAGTTGCGCGGCGCTGATGTCGCTGCCGCCCGCGCCGAGCATCACCAGCACCTGACGCGGAGGACCCTTCGGCCGCGCAGGTGCGGGACGCGGCCGGTCGTCGTAGCGGGAGAACGCGCCGGTGTGGACCGTCTTCCGGCGCCAGCGAAGTGGGCGGCCCGGCTCCGGCAGTTCTTCGGGCCAAGGTGCCATCAGACAGTCGGCGATGTCGTACGCCAGGGCGTGGGCGGGGTCGGAGCGGTCCCCACGCATGTCCGACACCACCACGGGGACGCCCATCAGTCGTGCCAGCACGGTGACTTCCGCCGAGACGTCGCTGACCAGGAGGGAGGGTGCCGTCCGGGTGATCCAGTCGGCGATCGCCCCCATCCGTGCGCGCAATCCGTCGTGGTGGAGAGGGACCCAGTGCAGTCTGCCGCCCGCGCCGGGGTCACGCACGGGCTGCGGGGCGCCCGGATCGGTGTCGAACGGCAGCCGTACCCATTCTCCGCTCCAACTCTCGGGCCGTGGCAACGAAGACAGGCCCGTGATCGGGGTACGGGTGTGCCGGGCCACGCACATCGCCCGGTGCAGATGGCCCCGGCCCTGGTGGTGGACGTAGTAACCGATCACCGTGCCGCCAGTTCCTCGTAGAGGGAGACGTAACGGTCCGCCATGGCGTCCAGGGAACAGAACCGCTCGGCGCGGTCCCGGGCCGCGAGACGGTCGAGACGCATGGTCTCCGGGATCAGCTCGGCGAGGGCGGCCACGTCGTCGGCGGGCGCCAGTCTGCCGCACTCGGGGGTGAGGATCTCCCCGAGAGCCCCCCGGTCGAAGCCGCACACGGGCGTGCCGCAGGCCAGGGATTCGGCGACGACCAAGCCGTACGGTTCGTCCCAGCAAGGCGTGACGAGGACTGCCGCCGCATGTCCCACGAAGTCCACCAGGCCCCTGCGGTCGAGGTGGCCGGCATAGGTGATGGTGTCGTCCAGCAAGGGGGCCACACGCTCGCGGAAGTATTCCGTGTCGCCCACCGGGCCCGCCAGCCGGAGGGGGACTCCCGCCAGGCGGGCTGCCTCGATCGCCAGGTGCGGCCCCTTCTCCGGGACCACACGGCCGAACCAGGCGAGCCCGGGACCGCCCGGTCCCCGGCTCCACAGAGCGGTGTCGATGCCGTTGCGCACGACCCGCGCCGCCGGGACGAGCGGACGCCACACCCGTGCGGTGTGCGCGCTGACAGCGGTGAAGACCACAGGGCAGCGCTCACTCGTCTGTATGGCGGATTCGAGCCAGGGGGTGGGCGGCGTGTGCAACGTCGTGATGACCGGCCGCGGGAGCGCCGCGGCCATGGCGATGGGCAGGTAGTGCAGGCTGTTGTTGTGCACGACGTCGAAACGGCGGCCGTCACTGCCTGCCAGGTCCAGCATCAGCCGGAGATACGCGTGGTGCTCGTCCATCCACTGGCCGTCGGGCATACTCACGTCCGACCGGGCAGACTCACTCAACCGCGCCCGGCGCACCGGGAGTTCACGCACATCGAGGGTGGGATCGGTCCCGGGACCGGCGAAGAGTTCCACCTGGTGACCGCGTTGTGTGAGAGTGCGGGCAAGAGTCCAGGTGTGCGCTTCCAGTCCGCCGGCGAAGGGTTCTTTGATCGGAAAGCGCGCGGACGCGACGAGTGCTATGCGCAACGGGGAGTCCGCCCCAACAGCTCGTGGTACAGGTCGAGATGGGCGGCCGCGACAGCGCTGCGCTCTTTCGCGCGCTCGCCTGGTGTGGACCGCCACGCGGGACGTCGTTCGTACGCTTCCGTGATCACCGCACGCAGCGACTCGGGGTCCGGCCCCTCCGGCGCTTCGCCGGCGTATGACAGACAGGGACGTTGTTCGGCGTAGAAGCCGCAGGTGGGCGCGGCGACGGCGGTGCCCAGGTCGTGGCACGCCTCCAGCCAGCCGGAGTGGGTGCCGAAGGTGTACGGCAGGACCGAAAGATCCAGGCCCGCCAAGTAGTCCCACAGTTGTTCGTCACTGAAGTAATCATGCTCACGCAATTCCAGGAGCCCGCGCTCGTGCAACTCGCGCAACTCGGAAAGGACTTCCGGGGCGTAGGCGTGGGCGGCCGGGTCCGCGACCTCGTGGTGAATGTTCACCCGCAGCTCCGCGCCGGGCAGTTCGGCGACCGTCTCGGCAAGGACGCGCGTCACGGGTAGTACGGCCATGTTGGGCCGCAGGCTCTTCGCATGCACTCCGACCACGAAGCTGTCCCGTCCCGGCCTCGGCCGGGAGAGAGCCGGCTGCTCGACCACATGTGGATGCGGCAGGACGGTGGCGGAGCGACCCCAACGTCTCCGGATCTGCGTCGCGGCCCCGGGTGTGAGCGTGATCAGCCGGTCAGCCGCCGGGACCAGAACGTCCAGAGCGGCTTCATGGGGCCGGGGATCGGGTTGATGCGGATTGCGCAGATCGTGGACGGTGTACACCAGCGGCTTGCCGTGGCGCCGCAGGGCGGAGACGAGTTCGGACAGCTGCCGGGGGCTCTGGGCGTCGAAGCCGAAATGCAGGTGGTAGACGTCGAACTCGCGATGGTGCTCGGCGACCCAGGCGGGATCGAGCATCACGGGCGGCCACCAGCGTTGGGACGTGCTGGGGGCGCCGTTGGGGCGAGGATCGTCCAACCGGACCACGTCGGCCTCGCCGTGCGGGTCGGCGCAGTGGCGCACATAGACGTGTCCGGCCGGCACCGACGCCACACGTACCGGTCCGGCAGCGGGCCGGGCCGGGAGGGACGGCAGAGCGGTCTGACTGGTCACCTTGTGCCAACTCCTGCGGGTACGGACAGTGGTCTGTTTCCCCTGTTACCCCTGTTCCTCATGAGCAGTCCGAGACCTGTGGGAGACCGGAGACCGTCGCCGCGGTGGGGACGCGCCGTCAGCGATCGCGGGACAGCCCGACCGGCGCCGAGTCGTCAGGCGCACGGCCCCTCTCGTCCCGCCGGTCCCGGTCACCGGGCGGACGGTCCCCCTCCGCCCGCGTCTCGATGCCCGGCACGGCAGAACGCCAGAACGTGGCGGCCGTGCCGGTGGGGCCAGTCCGTGGGTGTTCCAGGGCGGCGACCGGGCACACGACGAGGGCTCAGGCACGCCGTAACGGCGGCCTGACACCCCTGACGCCCCCTCACCCGGAGGGGCGGTTGCCGTGCCCGGAAGGCGGCCCACCGATGGACGCGATCGTACTGCTCAAGGACGACCACAAGGTCGTGGAGAAGCTGTTCAAGGAATTCGAGCAAGCCGGTGAGAGGGCCTACAAGACCAAGCGGAAGATCGCTGACAAGGTCATCGAGGAGCTGACCGCGCACGCGTGGATCGAGGAGAAGATCTTCTATCCCGCCGCCCGGGAGGCCGTCCCCGAGACGAAGGACCACGTGCTGGAGAGCGTGGAGGAACACCACGTGGTGCTGTGGATGCTGGCTGAACTGACCGGCCTGGACCCGACCGACGAACGCTTCGACGCCAAGATGACGGTACTGGTCGAGAACGTGCGCCACCATGTCGAGGAAGAGGAACAGGAGTGGTTCCCCAAGGTCCGGGCCGCCCTGGGGCGCAACCGTCTGACCGATCTCGGGGAGCAGCTCGCCGCCGCCAGGCCGACCGCTCCGCGCGACCCCCTCAAGGTGCCCAGCGCCGACGGCTGAGGCTCACCGAGCCGCTCTTCGGGTACGCCGAGAAGACGCTGTGCGCTCCCTGCTGGACGGCGTAGCCGGATTCCTTCGCCGGGTCGTGCGGGTTCTCGCCTGTGCGGGTTCTCCTCCGTGCGGGCCCGCGCGGGTTCTCCTCCGTGCGGGCCCGCACGGGTTCTCCTCCGTGCGGGCCTGTGCGGGTTCTCCCCCGCACGGGCTCTCCCCCGCACGGCCGAACGGCGTCCGAGTCACGGCTCAGAGGGCGCTGCCGCGGCGCCCGAAGTACCGGGTGAGGGATGCCCTCGCCCGGTCAGCGCGGTGCGGCCGCGGTACCCGCCGCCGGGCGCCTGGTCCGCCGCCCTGCCCGGGGGCGTCGTTCAGGCCGCCAGGTGGCCACCAGTGCGCCGGCCAGCAGGAGTTCGGCGATGTCTCCGCCGTAGTACATGATCTCGGCGCCCTGCCGGACCTGGCCGACGGGGGCGTGGACATCGACGAAGAACCCGCCGTACATGGCCTGCGCGAGCAGGGCGTGGGCCGCGATCGCGACGCCCAGACACACCAGCCGGGCGGGTACACCGGGCCGGGAGGGTGCGGGGTCGGGGCCCGCGATGACGTACGCGAACAGGCATCCGGACGCCAGGAAGTGCGCGTGCATGAGCCAGTGCCCGGCCGGATGGGCCATGGCGGCGTTGTACAGAGGCGTGAAGTACAGCAGGCCCAGGGTTCCGGTGCTCAACAGCAGGGCGGTCGCGGGACGGGTCAGTGTCCGCGCGGGCGCGCTGTGCAGCACCGCAGTGACCCGACGGGCTCGCGCGGGCGGCAGGATGCGCAGCAGGAGGGTGACCGGCGCGGCGAGCACCAGAGCCAGCGGCGCGTACATGCCGATGAGCATGTGCTGTGCCATGTGCCCGCGGAAGTCGGTGTGCGCGGCCGGCCCCAGCGGTGGAAGCAGCGCGAGGGCGAGGAGGGCCAGCCCGGTGAGGAACGACGCCGCCCGCCAGGAACTCCACCGCTGGGCGGGGTTACGGCGTCGGGCCCGGCGTACGGCGAGCAGGTGGCCGACGGCGGCGGCGAGCAGGACCAGCGCCGTCAGCACCGCCCACGGCAGGCCACCACCGCCGTCGCCGTGGTGGTGCGTGCCGTCCATCAGGCGGGGCCCCCGCCCCGCCCGGCGCCACGGGGAACCTCCGGATCGAAGGCCCGGCCGCCGCGCTGGAGCAGGTGGCCGCCGATCAGGAACAGGCCGCCCAGGACGAGGAAGCCGGTGTCCCACCAAGCCTGGTAGGGGCCGCCGTGGACGTGGTGGATGCCCAGGATCTGGTGGTCCAGGATGCCCTCGACCAGGTTGAACAGGCCCCACCCGGCCAAGATCCAGCCCCACAGCTTGCGCGAGGCCCATACCGCCCGCCGGTCGTGGGTGACCCGTGAGTACAGGATCGCCAGGCCCAGCAGGACGGCGAGCCAGCACACGGCGTGGAAGACGCCGTCCCACACGGTGTTCATCTCCAGCCCGGACACCGTTTTCGGGTTGTAGTACTTCACCCCGATGCGGTCGTGGTTGGTGCTGGTGAGCATGTGGTGCCACTGCAGGAGCTGGTGCAGCAGGATGCCGTCGACGAAACCGCCCAGACCGACTCCCAGGACGATTCCCGGCAGCCGAAGGGTGTTCGGTGGCCCCGTAGCCGCACGGGCCGTGCCCGCTGTAGTGGCCATCACCTGTTCTCCGTCCCATCGAGGCGCGAGACCTTCCGGACACGTGTGCCCGCCCGGCCCGGCTCCCTCACCTGCTCGCGCAGGAGTTCCGTCCTTTCGCCCAGCCCAGGCGCCATGCCCCGCTCACGCCCCGGGCCGATGTCACGCACCGCGGGCCTCTCGACCGGATCAACCGGACCAGAAGCCTGCGGTGGGCGGTACGGCGGCGTTCGTCGGCGGCAGCGTCACCACCGTGGACGTCCCGGTCCGGCACTGCGCGCCGCTTCGGGCAGACCGACGGATCGGCGGATCGGCGGTACGCAGGGCCGGCCGCCGCCGTGCGTGCGGAGCGCGCAGCCGTGATCCTGACGACGGCGGGCACGCACACGGTGGTCCGGAATCCCGGCACCGGTCGGTGAGCGAAAGGGATCTCATCATGGCGAAGAAGGACAAGAAGCTCTCCAGGGGCGACGACGTCACCTGGCGGAGCCACGGGCAGGAGGTCGAGGGGTCCGTCACCCGGAAGGTCGAGGAGCGGACCGAGGCGGCCGGCCGGACGGTGGACGCCTCCGAGGACGAGCCGCAGTACGAGGTGCGGAGCGGGAGGACGGGCAGGAAGGCCGTCCACCGTCCGGAGTCGCTGGACAAGAAGAAGAGTGGCGGCGGATCGTGAGCGGTGGGAGCGACGAGGAATGGCAGGACACGCTCCACCGCTTCGGCGAGGCCGTCAACATGACCGCCGGTGAGCTGGAGAAGTGGCTCGGCACGGAGCAGTCGCGCGAGGTGGGTCAGAAGAACGGCGGCGGGGAGTCCACCGGTCACACTTCCGGCCGACGGATCGTGACACTGCTACGGACCCGCGACGCGGAACTCAGCGACGCCGACCTCGCGCACATGCGCAAGGTCACCGGCTATGTGCGGCGGCACCTGGCTCAGCGCCCCGATAGCGACGTCAGCGGGACCCGTTGGCGCCACTCACTGATGAACTGGGGCCACGACCCCGAGAAATAGCCTCGCCGGGCGGTCCGCGCCGGTGACGCCACGGCAGAAGGCCGCCCGCTCTCGCCCGTCGCGGCGGCAGCCACGGAGGGACGTTTCGGCCTCTGCGGAGGGGGCACCCAGTGGCCACCACGGACGCCGGCCTTCGCGCCGGCGACGAGGAAGCGATCACATGTCGAATCCCCGGCGATCGGCACGGTGACGCCTTCCCGGCGCGTCATGCCCACGACGCTGAAAGGCGCTGACGACGATGCGGTTGCGAACGGCGGACCCCCAGGCGCCGGGGCTGCGGCGAGAGCGCCGCGGCCGGGGCTTCCGATACCTGGACACCGCCGGCGATCCCCTCACCGATCCGTGCCATCTGGAGCGGGTGCGTGCACTGACCATCCCGCCCGCCTGGACCGATGTGTGGATCTGTCCTTGGCCCAACGGCCATCTCCAGGCGCTCGGCACGGACGCGGCCCACCGCCGCCAGTACCTCTACCACGAGGAGTTCCGGGCGCGGCAGGAACACGCGAAGCACGAGCACGTACGGGAGTTCGCCGGCGCCCTGCCACGGCTGCGGGAACATGCGGCGACCGGTCTCGCACGGCGCGGTCTTTCACGGGAGCGGGTGTCGGCGTGCGCGGTGCGGCTGCTCGACCTCGGCTTCTTCCGCATCGGAACGCGTGCCTACGCCCGGGAGAACCAGACGTACGGACTCACCACGATGCTCCGGGAGCACGTGGTCTGCCGCGCGGGCGTGATCTCTTTCTCCTATCCGGGCAAATCGGCCGTGCCGCAGGTGCGCGCACTGGTGGATCGGCCTGCCTACGAGACCGTACGAGCGCTTCTCTGCAGGCGCGGAGGTGAGGGCCAGCTCTTCGAGTACTGGCAGGGGCGCCGGTGGCACGGCCTCACCAGCACGGATCTGAACGCGTGTCTCAAGGAGTTCGCCGGGATGGACGTCACCGCGAAGGACTTCCGCACCTGGCACGCCACCGTCCTGGCGGCGGTGGGGCTGGCCGTCTCAGTCCCCGCGAGCCACCGGACACCGGCCGCACGCAAACGGGCCGTGGCCCGGGTGGTGAGGGAGGTCAGCCACTATCTGGGCAACACCCCGGCGGTGTGCCGCGCCTCCTACATCAACCCGCGCCTCATCGAGCTGTTCGAGGAGGGAAGGACGATCGCAGACGAGCTGGACCGGCTGGGAGAGGGCGCGGTGTTCGGCCGTCCCGCGACGCAGGGGCCGGTGGAGGAGGCCGTACTCCGACTGCTGGACGGGGGCTGAACACCACCGGTCACCCCCGCCGGACAGCCGTCTCGTACAGCGCACGCCGACGGTGGACCCCCGACCGACCTCGGGCGCGTCCCTCGGCACGCCGGCGTCCACGGCACACCGGACCGGCGATTTGCCGTGTGATTCCTCCCGCACGGGTTACCCACAAGGGATGAACATCGAGAATCAGGACCCCGACCCGCGTGAGACATCCGGCCTCGACCCCCAGGGAGGCGTCCCGGTCGGGGACACCCCTCCGGCCGAAGGCAGCATGTCGGAAACAGGACCGCGACATGAGCCGACCAAGGGATGGGCCAAGGGGCCGCTGATCGCCATCCTGGTGGTCGTTGTTCTGGTGGCGGCCTTCTTCCTCTTCTTCGCGCTGCTGATATGACCCGCACATTCCCCGCGGCCCGTCCCCCGCCGGGCGGCGGACGCTGTCTCCTCATGTGTTCCGCTCCACCCAACCGTCCACGGCGGGGCGGCGGCGCGAACCGCGCTCCGGCCGGGGAGGGGAACGGCCGTGCCGTCGGCCGCCGCGGCACAGCTGATCAGCGGCTGGTGTCCGGGTGGTGGACGCTCAGGTCGCCGTAGGCCGACAGAACGGCGGCCAGGTCACCGGGTTCGTGCCGCAGGGTGGCGTCCAGGAAGGCGAGAGTGGTCGCGGCGACGACGTGCGGGCTGCCGGTGCGGCCCAGGGAGCCGACGATCGAGGGCACGGGCGGCAGATACAGGGGGCCGTCCATGAAGGTGAGGTGTGCGGCGCCGGGAAGGGTGAGCCGGTAGCTCGTCGCGGTGCTGAGCCTGAGGGCCTCGGTGAGGCGGGGCAGGTAACGCGGGTCGGTATCGGGGGTGATGGCCTGGGTGAGCGCGAGCGTCGGCCGGCGGAGGGCGGGAGAGGTGGGGCCGTGGGGGTAGCCGTCCAGATCGATGACGGCGTCGAACCGGTGGTCCTGTCGGGCCGCCTGCAGAGCGGCGGCACCACCTATGGAGTGGCCGGTGACCGCGACCCGGCCGGTGTCCAGGCGTCCGGTCAGCGGGCCGGTGATCTCACCTCGGCCCGAGCGGTCCAGCTGGGTGAGGACGAAGCCGAGGTCGGCGGCCCGTACAGCCGTCCAGCCGACCGCCAGCTCGTCGTCCTTGTCCCGGTCTCCGGTGGAGGTGGTCCTGGCGTGAATCGTCCGCCCGTCGGCGAGGACGACGGCGGCGGAGTCGTACGGGTGGTCGAGGGCGGCGACCACATAGCCGTGGCTGGCCAGTTCCTCCGCCCAGGCGGTGTTCTGGGTACGCACTCCGCCCGACCCGGGAGAGAACAGCACGACCGGGAACCGCCCGCCCCCGTCGGCCACCGGGGCGTTGAAGACCGCATGGGTGCGGGCCCTCGGGACGCCGTCGACCAGGAAGCCGGGCAGGCCGACCCCGTGGGCGAGGGCATCGGAAACGGTGCGCGCCTCGTGCTCCGTGCGTCCGAGGTACTGGGCCCGCCGCACGCCTGCGGGGCTCTTCCGCGCGGGATACCAGAGCTGGACCACGACCGTGCGCCGGTCGTGCGGATCGGCGGTGAAGCTCTCGGGGCGGTGCGGGTCGGTCCACTGCACCACGCGGGTGCCGACCGCGAAACGGCCCGACGGCTCCGGGAACACAGGTACGGGAAAGGCCCAGGCGGCCACCGGACCCGTGGCGATCAGGCCGACACAGGCCAACGACCCCGGCAGCGCCAGCCACCATCGGGCCCGCCACGCCGACCGGCCGGTACGGCGTCGCAGCAGGGGAGAGAGCGCGAACGGCGACACGACGGCAGCGCCTGCCAGCACCGGCAGCATCTGCCAGCGGATACCCACCACACCCAGCACGATCGCGGACAGCACGAGAACCGCCCCCGCCGCGATCGTGACGCGCGGGCGGACAGCGGGGGGAAGCCAGCGCGCCACCACCAGCGTGACGGCACCCAGCAAGGCAAGGAATTCCGGAGGGGACATGTACAGTCCCGCGATGATCTCGGTCACCCGGCCATCCTCGGGGCGGGGCACGTGATGCCACATCGATCCCGGGTCGCCATCGCATGCGACCGGAGTCGCAATCCGAGGCACGTCCCCCGTGCGACCGGAGTCGTACCCGGGCATCTCGCCTGTGCGATCGGAGTCGCGATCGACACGCCAGGTGAACGGCTGCTTCGCGACCGCGGAAGGTAGCGGGACTCCTCCTGCGGTCGTACTTCGGCGCGGCGACGTCAGACGGTGGACTCATGTGCTTCGCGGGCCCGCGGCCTACCGTGACAGGGCAGCGGTACACGCCGGGGAGCGCGGGGTGCGGGCTCCCCGTACCGACCCGGCTCCGGCTGTACGCGGTGGTGGTCCCGCCCGGGGCCACCACGATGCTGAATCGACAGGGACGTGTGATGACCGAGGCGGCCGCAGAGCCCGGCAATGCCCACCCGGTGCGCTACCGGGACCACGTACGGCGGACGAGGACGACCGTACGGCCGACGAGACGCACCGACCTGGTCTCCGTGCGAGCGGCGCGACTGGTGAGGGCCGCCCGACGCCGGGGCCTCCGGCTGCCGCCCATGGTGTGGGACTCGCTGTTGCCGGCGCTGCTCCTGCTCAACGTCGTGACCACGCGCGCACCGCGAGAGCTCCCGGTGGCCGTGGCCCTCACCGCCGCCCTGGCGCTGCCCCTGGTGTGGCGGCGCCGGGCCCCGCTCACGGTGTTCGGTGCCGTGGCAGCCGCGGCCTTCGTCCAGTGGCTGATGGACGTCCAACTGCCGGCGGACACCGCCTTGCTGGTGGCCCTCTACACGGCGGCCGCGAACTCGGGCCGACGCGGCACGCTCGTCGCCGGTGCCGTCGTGGAGGGCGGGGCCCTGCTGGCCTGCCTGCGCTGGGCGGCGGAAGGCGCGTTCCTGACCCCCTTCGTCGCGGTGACCGCGACGGTCGTCGCCGCCGCCGTCCTGGGTGTGAACGCGCGAACCACGCGCGCCTACCTCGCGGCCCTGGAGGAACGGGCCGCACGCCTGGAGCAACAACAGGACCAGCGGGCACGACTGGCCGTCGCCGAGGAGAGGACGCGCATCACCCGGGAGATGCACGACATCGTCACCCACAACCTGTCCGTCATGGTCGCGCTCACCGACGCCGCCGTCTACGCACAGCACCGGTCGCCCGACAGGGCCACCACCGCGATGCTCCAGATCTCCCGGACGGGCCGGCAGGCCCTGACCGACATGCGGCGCTCGTTGGGCGTCCTGCGGACCGACGAACCGGACGCGGAACGCCACCCGTTGCCCGGCATCGCACAACTGGAGACCCTCGCCGAGCAGATGTGCGCCGCCGGGCTGCCGACCCGCGTCGAGATCCAGGGCGGCCACACCCACATACCCGCCACCGCACAACTGACCGTCCACCGCCTGGTACAGGAAGCCTTGACCAACACCCTCAAGCACACACCCACCGGCACACACGCGAAGGTCCGGGTACGGTGCTCGGCCGAGACCGTCACCGTGGACGTCACCGACGACGGCCCCTGCCCACCGCTCCCCGGCCCGGCACCATCCGGCCAGGGCATCACCGGCATGCGCGAACGCGCGGCCGCCTACGGGGGGAAGTTGCGGACCGGACCGCTCCCGGGCGGCGGCTGGGAAGTCCATACCCGCCTGGACCTCGGCAGCATCGGAGCGGCGTCCGCATGACGATCCGCATCCTGATCGCCGACGACGAAGCGCTGCTCCGCATGGCCTTCAGCACGGTGCTGGAGGCCCAGCCCGACATGGCACCGGTCGGCGAAGCCGCGGACGGCACCCAGGCCGTACGCCTCGCCCGGGAGCTGCGCCCCGATGTCGTCCTCATGGACGTCCGGATGCCCGGGACCGACGGGATCGAGGCGACCCGGCAGGTCATCCGGGTCTCCCCGCGGAGCAGAGTGCTGATCCTCACCACCTTCGACCTGGACGAATACGCCTTCGCCGGACTCAACGCCGGAGCCTCGGGCTTCCTGCTGAAGAACACCAGGCCCGAGGAACTGCTCACCGCGATCCGCAGCGTCGCCGCGGGCGACGCGGTGGTCTCCCCGCGGATCACCCGCCGCCTGCTGGAGAACCTCCGCCCGCACATCCCCGACGGCAGCGGCGCCGACCACGACGAGCGGCTGAGCCGGCTCAGCGCCCGCGAGCGCGAAGTGCTCATCCAGGTGGGCCGCGGCCTGTCCAACACCGAGATCGCGGCCACCCTGTACCTCGCGGAGGCGACCGTGAAGTCCCATCTGGGGCGCATCCTGCAAAAACTCGAACTCCGCGACCGGATACAAGCGGTGATCCTCGCCCACGAAAGCCGCCTCATCCCCCCGGCCTGACACCGCCGCCCGGGGCCGAGGCAACGCCCTCGGCTCCCGGGC
This sequence comes from Streptomyces sp. AM 4-1-1, assembly GCF_029167625.1. NCBI lineage: Bacteria > Bacillati > Actinomycetota > Actinomycetes > Kitasatosporales > Streptomycetaceae > Streptomyces > Streptomyces sp. AM 4-1-1. Next base: position 4,266,286 of record NZ_CP119145.1, on the reverse strand, counting down.
GGCACCAGCGCTGAAGGACACCCACGCCCCGCATGGGCGACGCCTCCGCACAACAGCCGACCCGATCTTCCGGCGTGGTGCCGTGGCGGCAGGGGTCTCAGGGCTGTTCAGCCATGAGCGGGACGGGCTGTGACCCAAGGCCGGGCAGTCAACGCTTCTGCTGGTCACGCAAGCCAGTTGCAGGATTTCCCGACGCAGAGATGTGGGCCCTGCTCACCCTCTGGAAGGCCCTGCGCACCAAGACGGTCGGGGCTGCCGAGTCACCACCTGGCACCGATCCGGACCGCTGCTGTTTCACCATCGCCCTCCGGACCGCCCGCGACCAGGTCGTCCAGGCCGCCGCCGTCACCGGATCGATCCTTGGCTCGCTCAAGGAGAACCCCACCCGCCACTGGCGCCCCCGTGACATCGCTTCTCACTTCGGCGACATCACCATGGAGACCGTATCGGCAGCTCTCCGGATGGGCCGAGACCGGCCTCAACCACAAACTCGGCCCCGGCCTCTACACCGCCACGGCATGAACCCCGCCCGACATCCGGCTCGCAGCGGGCCCGATCAGAACCAGTGCAGGCAGTGCGGGGGACGTTCGGTGCCGAAGAGCGCGTCCGCGAGGACGGCAGCGCCCGGGTGGTGGGCCCGGATGTGTCCGGCGCGCACGAGCGTGCTCGGGTTGGTGCCGCCGAGGTAGACCGAGCTCAGGTCGCGCACGTCCAGGGACAGGTCGGGCTGCCGGTCCGTGGGGACGCAGTCGGCCTTGCCGTCGCGGATGGTCAGCAGGTGGCGGCCGTGCTCGCCCAGGAAGGGATCATCGACGTCCAGGACGAGTTCACCGTCCGTGAACCAGCCGCGTGCGGTCAGAGCACGCGGGACATCGAGAAGGCGCACCCAGAGCCAGTCGGCGTGGCCGCCGACCTCGCCGGCCCGGAGGTCGGCGAGTTGCCAGCGCAGCGGATGCTCGGGCGGGACATGCCGGAACACGACCTGTGAGACCAGGTCGTGTCCGAGTACGAACCGGGCCAGGGCCGTGAAGACCGCGTCGTCGACGGCGATGGTCTCGTCGACCGTCAAGGTGTTCTGCTCGCCGATGGAGTAGCTGGCGTACCCGTCCGCGGCGCCGTCGGCGTCCCGGTGGACGGCGACGTAGCGCGGCGCCGGGGAGATCGGCGGATGCCCCGCGCCCAGAGCCCACCAGCGGTGCGGCCGGGACAGCGCGCCGGGCTGGGCGCGGCGATACCGGTCGTAGACCGCTTCAAGGATCTCGCCGCACTCGGCACGCCGCAGTATCTCGACCGAACCGCTGCCGGAGCCGGTCGCTGGTGCGTCGGCCGTCGCGAGCGCCCGGGGAACGGCGAGGGCGGCCCTGTGGCGCGGCACCGTCAACCGCGCGGTGGAGGTCGCGGGTCCGTAACCGAACCTGCCGTAGATCGGGGCCTCTGAGGCCAGCAGCACGGAAAGGAACTCACCCCGAGCCCGTACCTCGGTGAGCTGGTGCCGCATCATCGCGCTGAGCACGCCACGTCGCCGGTGCGAGGGCAGGACGCCGACGGCGGTCACCCCGGCGACCGGGACGAGTGTCCGACCGGGCAGGGTGAGTTCGAAGGAGTACGCGGCGGCCGTGCCCACGGGCCTCCCGTCCGGTGCCACGGCGAGCAGGCCGCGGTCCATTTCCAGCGCCGACCACCAGCGCCCGCCGTCCGCGACCGGAGTTTCCGGGAAGTGCCCGAACGCCGCGTGGACCGTGTCGACGAAGACGTCCAGGTCCTCATCGGTCGTGGAACGAATCTCCATCGCTGCCGCTTCCTCCTCGGAATGCCGACATCCCGGGTCGTGGTGTCGGGCCACAGGGCAGGGTAGCCCTCTGGCCATGGCGAACGCGGAGCGGCCGAGTCCGGAGCGGGTCACCTCGGGCGAGGTCCGGAGCAGGTCGCCTCGGGCGGTCGGCTGGGCGCGGGCGACGTGATCGGCGACGTTCGGCGGGAACCTGAGCGGCGACAACGGCTCCCGAGTGGCGATTGCGCAGCGCGACACGGCTCCCGAGCGGCGATTGCGCGGCGCACGCGACCCGGCTCGGGCGGCCGTACGGGGCTACTCGTCGGCCGGAGCGGCAGGGGAGGCGGCTCGCCGCCGCGGGTGGCTGATGGTCACGGCTCCCCGGAAGCCCTCCGGCGACATCGTCGACATCGTGTCGAGCGACGGGTCCGGCACCGGCAGGAGGTGGGCGTCGACCCAGGTGTCTCCTGTCGCCGCGTTGGCCCATGGGTCCTCGATCACGACGGCGCCGGGTACGACGCCGTGGCAGAGCACCCAGTGCGGCACGTCGAACCCCTGCATCCCGGCGAGCGAGAGCAGGAGCAGTACATGCTCCTGTCGGCCGATCGCGTCCCGGATCTCGGTCAGGGAGAGGTGGCGCGGGTCGATCGGGACGCCGATGCGTTCGGCATCCGTACGGGACGTGCGCTGGAGCAGGGCACGCCACTCCTGGTCGCTCGAAGGGTAGTGGTCGAGCATGACAGGCCGGTCCGTGTCGAGGTGGACCGTGACCCGGGACGACGGCCGGGCTCGGCGCAGGGCAACACCCAGGCCGACGGGCTCGCACGCCGGGAAGTTGGTCGCGTCGCGCCACAGCGTCAGCTCCGCCTGGCGGTCGAGCGCCTCCCACGGCAGTGTTCCCGCGTGCACCTGCGCGACCAGGGCGGTGACGGCGCCGCAGGTGAAGTGTGTGGTCTGCCCGTAGTACGGGGGTGCGGTCACCACGCCGTCGCGCAACCAGCGAACGTAACCGGCAGCCGGTCCGGCCGCGCCCTCCGGCTGCGTGAGCGGAGGGCTCAAGGCAGCGAAGCCCGCGGCAACGGCGTCCTCGGGGCCAGCCGTCCATCCTTCCCATTTCAGCTGCGCGAGCTCCCGACGGCGTGCGTGGGCGACGACGGCCGCGACGGCCGCCTGCACGTCGCCGACGGCGTCGACGATCTTCAGATAGGCCGTGTCCGGGCGTGCGGTCACGAGCGCGGCAGCCGTCCAGTCCTCGCCGTCGTCACCGGGAACGGCCACGATGTGCGGGGCGTGGGCGGAGCGGTCGACCGCGCGCCAGCGCTCCGACACCTCGTGGGGTACGAGCCGCGCCAGTCGGTCCGGCGGGGTATCGGGCTCGTACGGTACGACGACGCTCTTCGGGGGCCGCAGGGGCCTCTCCTGCTGGGACGACATTCGGGTGCTCCTGGCGGGACGCGGGGGACGGGGGACGGGGTGCGGGGATTCACCCGTGGGTGCAGGCGGCCTGCCGGCGGGCTGAACCGGAGCCCGGGGCCGGTCGGTTCGGGCCCCGTACCGAACGGAGGTCATGCGCGGGACTGCCGGAGCACCCGGACGAAGTACGGTGCGCCGACCAGGGCGATCATGAGGCCCGCCGGCACCTGGGCGGGGGCGACGACTGTGCGGCCGAGTGCGTCCGCCACGCACACCAGCAGTCCGCCGAGCAACATCGCGACCGGGATCGCGCGGCCCTGCCGGGCACCCACCAGCGAACGGGCGAGGTGCGGAGCGACGAGCCCCACGAAGCCGACGACGCCGACGGCGACCACGCTGAGCGCCGCGAGCACCGCGGCGATCGCCAGTGCGGAGAAGCGGGTGCGCTCCACCCTGACGCCGACGATGCGCGGGGTGTCCTCGTCGACGGCGAGCAGGTCGAGCCGGTCGCGCATGGACAGCAGTACGGGAAGCGCGAGCGCCAGGGCCACCGCGACCGGTACGACGTCGGAGAACGTACGGCCGTAGGTCGTGCCGGAGAGCCAGGTGAAGATGCGGGGCGTGTTGTACGGGTCGGCGCGCAGCAGGAGGAAGGTGGTCACGGAGCTGAGGCCGTACCCCATGCCGATGCCGATCAGTACGAACCGGTCGGGCAGGAAGCCCCCGCGCCAGGCCAGCAGGGCGATCACCGCGAAGGTGGCGAGCCCGGCCGCGACGGCGACCGCGACGAGCACCGGCTGTCCGCCGCCCAGCCCCGACGTGACGACGCCCGCCGCGCCCAGCCCGGCGCCGGCCGTGATGCCGAGCACCCCCGGTTCCGCGAGTGGGTTGCGTACCGTGCCCTGCACGACGCATCCGGCCAGTCCGAGCGCCGCGCCGGCGAGGACCGCGGCGGTGACACGCGGCACCCGGTCGTCGAGCGCCTGGCCGATCAGGTCGGGGGCGGTGCCCTGGACCCAGAGGGCGATGTCCCCGGTCCGCAGCCAGAGGCTCCCCGCCAGGACCGCCACGAGGGCCGCCACGGCCAGCAGTGCTCCCGCGCCGGACGCGACGAGGAGATACGCGCGGTGGGATCGTACGGCGACCCGTGCCCGCGGGGGTTGCCGAAGCCGGCCCGTGTCACGCAGCCGCAGAGCGAGGACCACGATCACGACGGAGCCGAGCAGCGTGGTCGGCACACCGGTGGGGATGGAGGCCGCGCCGTCCGCCCCCTGCACCGCACGCAGAACCGCGTCCGCGAGCAGGATGAGCAGCGCGCCGAGCAGACCGGCCGCGGGGATCAGGAGCAGGTGCCGGCGCAACGCGCCGACCCGCCCCGCGATCAGGCGGGCCAGGACGGGGGCGCCGAGACCGACGAAGGCCATCGGGCCCGCGAGGGTCACCGAGGTGCTGGTCAGGAGCACCGCACAGACCACGGCGGTCACACGGGTGCTCCGGATCGGCACGCCGAGGGTGGATGCGGCGTCGTCGCCCAGGTTCATCACGTCCAGTCGCCGGGACAGTGCCAGGGCGGCGCACAGCACCACGACGACGAGGGGGACGGCGCGTACCGACGCGTCGATGTTCAGCTGCGAGAGTGAGCCGCTCCCCCAGGCGTAGAGACCGGTCGTGTTCTGGTCGAACAGGATGAGGAGCATCCCGGTCGCGGAGTCCAGGGCCATCGCCATCGCCGATCCGGCGAGGATGAGGCGGGTCCCGGAGGTGCCCGCGGCCCGGCCCGCGAGAAGCAGCACGAGCGCCGCCGCGACCAGGCCGCCGGCGAAGGCGACGACGCCCGACGCCCACAGCGGGACGGCGAGACCGAAGGCGGCGATGAGCGTGACGGCGAAGTAGGACCCGGCCGAGACCGCGAGGGTGTCCGGCGAGGCGAGCGTGTTGTGCGTGACGGACTGGAGCAGCGTGCCGGCGCAGCCGAGGGCGAAGCCCACCGCCACGCCCGCGAGCAGGCGCGGCAGGCGTGAGCCGGTGAGGATCTCGCCGACCGGCGCGCCGCCGGTGTTCTCCCGTTCCCCGGCGAGATGGCGCACCAGGTCACCGACACCGACGCCCGATGTCCCCTGGGTCAGGTGCCACATGCCCACCAGGACGGTCGCGACGAGGAGGACCGCCAGGACAGCCACCCCGGCGGGGCCGCCGCCGCCCTCCACGCGCGGCAGCACTCCCCCTTCCGGTGACGCGGTGCTTACCGTGCTCACTTCTTGTCGAGTACGTCGACGTAGGCGTCGATCGCCTGCTCGTTGGAGCGCGGGCCGCCGGCGCCCCACACCCGCGCCGGGAACGCGTGGGCGCGGCCTTCCTCGACGGCCGGGAGGGTCTTCCAGATCGGGTTCTTCCGCAGCGCGGCGACGTATCCGCCGGCGCCTTCGTCGTTGGCGTAGAAGAGGTTGGCGTCGCCCACCGCGACAAGTCCCTCGACGTCCGTCTGCGCGAGGCCGTAGGCGGGGTCGACACCCCCGTCACCGTGCTCCTTGTTGACGCTGCTGGTCCACGCGGGCTTCATGCCGAGTTCCTTGCCTATCTCGGTGAACAGGGCGCCGTCGCTGTAGGGGCGGACGGTGAGGTTGCTTCCCTCAAGCCATCCGTCGAAGAACACGAAGTCCTTCGTCGGCAGGTCGGCGTCGGTGACCTGCTGCTTCGCCTTCGCAAGGTGCTGGTCGAACTCCTTGAGCACCTGGCCGGCCCGCTCGGTGCGTCCCGTCGCCTCGCCGATCATGCTGAACACCTCCCTCATGTTCCCGATCGGGTCCTTCGGGTTCGCCCCTCGCGTGGCCATCACGGGGACGCCTCTCTTCTCCAGCTTCTTGATCATCTCGTCCTTGGCGTCGAACGCCTCCACGATGACGAGGTCGGGCTTGGCCGCGTAGAGAGTGTCGAGGTCGGGCTCCTCACGTGTGCCGATGTCCGTCACCCCGCTGGGCAGCTTCTCCGCGCTGACCCAGGTGCTGTATCCCTTCGCGTCGGAGACGGCGGTGGGGGTGACGCACAGGGTCAGCGCGTCTTCGACCTGCTGCCATTCCAGGACCGCGATGCGCTTGGCGGGCTTGTCGAGCTTCACCTGCCGACCGACGCCGTCCTTGAGGGAGACCGGCTTCGTCGAGGTGGCCGTGGTGTCCTGGGCGCAGTCCTTCGACGCGGGGGCCGCGCCGGCGCTGCTCTTGGCCGTGATCTTGTCGGCGTCGGTCGTACCGCAGGACGTGAGGGCGAAGAGGGCGAGCCCGGTCGAGGCTGCGGCCGTCAGGCGACTGGCACGGTTCATGAGGGTTCTTCTTTCTCGAACGATTCGCCGGAGCGGCGAACGGGCTGCTCCGGAAGGGGTGCCGCCCTCTTCAGGAGAGGTGGCGCCCGAGGGGGTCGATACGCAGGCGGCCCGTGCGCGGGTCGACGCCGACGTCGACCCGGATGTCGTAGACCTCGCCGATGTTCTCGGCGGTGAGAACGTCGGCGGGTGCGCCCGCCGCGTGCACACGGCCGGCCCGCATGAGGACCAGCGTGTCCGCGACACGGGACGCCTGGTCGAGGTCGTGCAGCACGATCCCGACCGCGATGCCGTGCCTCTCCACCAGATCCCGCACCAGGTCGAGCGTCTCGAACTGGTACCGCAGGTCCAGGTGGTTGGTCGGCTCGTCCAACAGCACGACACCGGTGTCCTGGGCGAGGCATGCCGCGAGCCAGACACGCTGCATCTCCCCGCCGGAGAGTTCCCCGACCTGCCGGCTCGCCATGTCCCGTACTCCGGTGACGCCCATGGCGCGGTCGACGGCGGCACCGTCCTCGACGGTCGGTCCGGCGAGGCCACGCCGGTAGGGGTGACGTCCGAACGCCACGACCTCCGCGACCGTCAGTCCCTGGGGTGCGGGCCTCGACTGAGAGAACAGTGTGACCTCGCGGGCGAACTGACGAGGGCTGAGCAGGGCCGCGTCACGCTCGGCCCGTCCGTCAGGGGCGCCGAGCGTCACCCGGCCGCCGTCCACCTGATGCAGTCGGGAGAGTGCGCGCAGCAGCGTGGACTTTCCGCTGCCGTTCGGCCCCACAAGGGCGGTCGCGCGGCCGGGTTCCAGGGCGATCGAGACACCGTGGACGACCGGCTTGCCGCCGTAGCGCAGTACCAGGTCGTGCCCGTTGAGCACGGCCACCGGGGCGGCGGGGCCGGCCGGGGGTCTTCCGGCACGCCGGAAAGGGCTTGTGAACATGAAGAGATCCGGATGATCGGAGGGGCGCGGACTGCGGCACCCCCGTCCGGCCTTCACCGGCCAGGCCGCACACTCTCCCGCGCGCGGACAGCGCCGTGCGCGGCGAGCAGCAACTAAGGGTTACCTAACTCCCAGAAGACTATATTCGACTCGCCATGCCGACAATCAGGCGTTCTCGCCACCCGATACGGAATTCGGGACATCCCCGGGCACTCTGTCCGCCGCGTCGAAGAACGCGCCCGGCGTGGTTCCCATGACACGCCGGAAGGCGGCGATGAAGGAGCTGGGCTGCGCGTAGCCGAGGCTCTCGGAGACCGACATCACATCGAAGCCGTCGGAGAGGAGCATCAGCGCCCGGTGCACACGCAGCATCTGCCGCCATTGCGCGAAGGAGAGACCTGTCGTCTGACGGAAAGCGCGGGTGATCGTACGGCCGCTGGTTTCCAGCAGCCGCGCCCATTCGTCCAGTGAACGGCAGTCGGCGGGATCGTCCAGCAGGGCTTCGGCGATCGCGTCGATCCGGGGGTCGCCAGGCAGCCGCAACGCGAGCTGGTGCTCCGAGGGCTGGATCACGTCGAACACGACGGATTCCGCCCGCAGCCGGGCCGCCACGGGAAGATCCGTGCGGGACAGATGAGTCAGCAGCGACACGAGCAAGGGCGTCATCGCGATCGCCTTCGGCTCCCCGAACGCGATCGGCGTGCGGTCAGGGGCGAAGAAGGCGTCGTGGAACTGCGCGCCCTCCGTCGCCCGGCCCGCATGCACCACTCCGGCAGGCATCCACAGCCCGTGCCCCTCGAACACGGTGAAGACGCGGTCACCCACCCGGGACGTCAGCGTTCCCCCGCGCACCCAGACGAGCTCGTGCAGGCGATGCGAGTGCGGCGCCCACTCCGTGGGAGCGGGGACGATCCGGAACTCGGCGACGATGGCACCGGAGGCCACCGCCTGCTCCGGGAGCGACACGGCCCGGCGCATCACAGTGCCCACCTCGCGCTGCCGCATCCCGGGGTTCGCCTCACCACGGGACGATCGGACCATGCGGACGAGTCTAAGGGCTGTCCCGCGATCCGTGGTGGATCAGCGTGCGGCGTCGGATGCGGTGCATCGCAAGGCGGAGGGGCGTCCGCATACTGCATTGTATGGGGACGTTCCGACAACGCCGCGAGGTGCCGTAGCTGTCGTCGCACGCCCACCAGGGATCGCGGGACAGCCCTCAGCCCGGTCGACAGATGCAGTACGCGACCGGCTGGTCCTCGCCTTCCGGTCACGGAGCGATCAGCCACCGCAGTGCGATGACACCGTCCGGGACGAGTTTCGGGCGGCGGCCGGCCGGGCGGACACGCGGGAACACGAAGCGGGCGGACATGGAGGCTTCCGAGCCCTTGCGCCGGTGACCGTGGCCGCACTGTCGCGCCCTGCGGCAGGACGTGTCCGCGCAGGCCGGCCGGGACCCCCTGCGGCCCAGCGCGAGGACGAACCCATGACAGCAACGCGGGGATGTCGCCGATCGCCATCGCGGTGCTACGCACCGGCGACCGGATGGTCGTCCACCGCTGCGTGCGCCGCGACGAGCTGACCTCCGACCCCACCCGCGCGGACGGCAACCGACTCATCCTGATGCGGATGGCCGTGCCGCCCCTCGCACACCCCCTCGTTCGTGAGAGGACTTCCGACGACTTGGTGCGTGTCGGTCTCCGGTCAGGTGCCGCAAGCCGTCGTCACTGCCGGTCGAGGGCGGTAGCGACCTGGTCCATGACGCGCCGCCAGTGCGCCCGTTGCCGTTCGCGCTCTTCAGCGCTTGCCAGGTGCTCCTGGTGGAAGCGGAGTGTCGTCCGGGCTCCGTCGACTGCGGGGGTGAGGGCGACCTGGACCGTGGTCGTGCCGTGGGTGACGCGGATGCGGTCTGCGGGGCGGTAGCCGCGCACCTCGCCCGCCACTCCTTCGGTCGTCCGGTAGGGGGTGCCGTGTTCCGGTGCGAGGACCGCGCCGGAGCCGAGCCAGAGGGCGATGCCTTCGGGGCTGCTGATGAAGTCCCAGACGATGGTTGCGGGGTGGGGCAGGAGGCGGGACACGCCGATCTGCCAGCCGGCGTCCTCGGTGAGTCCGGTGGGCATGACGGTCATCCTTCCTCGATGTGGCGGGCGCGCAGCGCCCTGACCTTGTGGCGGTTGCCGCAGTGCTCCATGGAGCACCAGCGGCGGCGGCCGGGGCGTGAGGTGTCGACGTAGACGAGGTGGCAGTCCTCGGCGGCGCAGGCGCGGATGCGGTGCGCGAAGGGGCCGGTCAGCAGCTCGACGGCGTCCCGGGCGACGGTGGCCGCCAGGTGCGTGCCGGTGGGGGTTCCGGCCCACTGTCGCTTGCCGGTCGGCGTGATGGTGGGGGCCATGGCCGGACGGGCGGCTGCTTCGTTGATGGCCTTGAGGTCGCAGGGCGGGTGAGGCTCGCCGCGCGTGTGGGCGATGATCACCCGGAACAGTGCGTCGCGCAGCCCTCGCATGTAGGCCACTTGCGCTTCGGAGATGTCCAGTGCGGGCGTCGGGGTCAGCCGCGACCGGTCCGCCCATGCTGCCAGGTCGGCGGGCTCGTGCAGGACCTCGTACCGGCGGTAGGGGCCGGGGCCGCCGGTGGTCAGCAGTTCCAGGCACAGCGCGCCGGGGTCGAACCGGTAGGCGACGCCGGTATGGGAGTGCAGCGTCAGCCCCTTGGTTGCCGAGGAGTCCATGTAACCAATATAACTGGTTACATGGCATTGAGCTGGAAGCTGGTCATCGACAGCACGAACGCACCCGTCCTCGCGGACTACTGGGCCGCGGCCTTGGAGTACGAGACAGAAGACCCCAGCGCTCTCATCGAGCAACTGCTGGTCGCCGGCCAGATCGGCGAGGAGGCAGTCACCGAGCATCGCGGCCGCAAGACCTTCCGAGGCTATGCCGCGATCCGCCACCCCGAGGACCCGTTCGACGAGACCAGCGGTGTCGGCCGCGGGCGACGGCTGCTCTTCCAGGACGTGCCCGAGGGCAAGAGGGGCAAGAACCGTCTGCACCTCGACATCCACAGCGAACCCGGCGGCCTCGACGAGCTGTTGGCCAGGCTGGAAGACCTGGGGGCGACCCGCGTCCGAGAGGTGAACAAAGGGCCGGCCGGGCACTGGTGGATCATGCAGGACCCGGAGGGCAACGAGTTCTGCGTGGCGTAAGTCCGGCCCCGGCCGGCTACCGAGCACTGGTTCTCCGGTACCGGGGACGGGTCTCATACGCTGCTCAGGACGCCGATCGGCCGTGCCGTGCGGCGTCGGCCGCGGGGCCTTTGGGCCTGGCGCCGTGCGGGGGCCGGGCACCGTCGCCGGCTGGGCGGCCAGGTTCAGCTCCCAACTCCGGGCGGCTGTTCCCGTCCGGCTCGAAGCGGCCGTAGCAGTTCACGCGCGTCCAGAACGTCGGGGACGGGGCCGCAGGCGCCGGCCGCCGTCGTGAACACGCAGGGGGAACGTCTCCGGCTCCGGGGCGGCGCCCGCACCTCACGGAGCCCTGGTGCCGCGCCCGAGGGGTGATCGCGGGGGCCGGGTGGGGGTCACAGCAGTCGGTCGACCAGCCCGTCGACGTAGTCCGGGGTGAGCGGGACCATGCCGAACAGGACGCGGATATACATCGGGGCCAGGATGTGGTCCAGCACGTCGAGCGCGTCGGGTGCGTGCTCGCCCCGGTCGCGGGCGCGATCGAGCATGGACCGCAGTTGCCGGGTGCGTTCGGCGCGGAGGTCGGCACTGGCCCGCAGGCCCTGCTGGCCGCTGCCCGACAGGGCGACGGCCAGGTGCAGCACCGCCGGGCCGTCGGGTCCGGTGATCTCGCGGGCCACCTGGGCCGCGTAGGTGCGCAGGTCGCCGGCGAGGCTCCCGGTGTCGGGCATCGGCGACTGCGCGTTGAGGCGGGTGAGCGCCACGTCGGTGAGCAGGGTTTCCAGGCTGCCCCAGCGGCGGTAGACGCTGCTGTCCGCCACGCCCGCGCGGGCCGCGATCTCGCCGACGGTGAAGTTGCCGTAGCCGCGCTCGCCGATCAGGTCGGTGACCGCCTGATGCACCTGCGTGCCGACGCGGGCACTGCGCCCGCCGGGCCGCCGGGCTCGCTGTCGCTCGTTCATGCCCCCACCTTAACGCAGCAGGGACTTGCGTTTAAGGGGTGGGCCTCCTTATAGTCACCTAACGCAGTCGCGGACTGCTTTAGTGTGTTCGGGTCGGTCGCCCCCGCGTCGACCGTGACCGGGCGCACCTGACGACCGAGGGGGATTCCATGACTGCGACGCATGCGACCGCAGACAGCCGGTCAAGCCGGGCCGTGCTGCTCACGGTGACCTGTCTGGGCCAATTCATGGTCCTGCTCGACAACACGATCGTCGGAGCGGCGCTGCCCGATATGCAGCACCGGCTGCACATCCAGCTGACCGGTCTGCAATGGATCGTCGACGCGTATGTACTGCTGGTCGCCATGCTGCTGCTGTCCGGCGGTGTCTTCGCCGACCGGTTCGGCCGCAAGCGGGTGTACCTGACCGGCGTGGCGGTGTTCACCGCCGCGTCGCTGCTGTGCAGCCTCGCGCCCTCGGCCGGCTGGCTGGTCGCCGGCCGGGCGCTGCAGGGCATCGGGGCCGCGGCGCTGAGCCCTGCCTCGCTCGCCCTGCTCGCCGCCGCCCATCCCGCGCCGCAAGAACGAATCAGGGCGATCGGGCTGTGGGCCGGACTGAGCGGAATCGGTCTGGCCGCAGGCCCCGTGGCCGGCGGCGTACTGACAGAAGCCTTCGGCTGGCCCGCCATCTTCCTGGTCAACCTGCCCATCGGCGTGGTCCTTCTGCTGATCGGCCAGCGCCACCTCACCGAGTCCCGCAATCCGGGCGCCCCCGCGATCGACATCCCGGGCACGGCGCTGTCCGTCCCGGGGGTGGGGATACTGACCTACGGGCTGATCGAGGGCGGTGCACGCGGCTGGACGTCACCGGTCATCCTGGGCAGCTTCACCGCCGCGGTGATCCTCCTCGCCGCCTTCGTCGCCGTCGAAGCGCGGCGCTCCGCCCCGATGCTGCCGCTGCGGCTGTTCCGCCGGCGCCTGTTCACCGTGTCCAACACCGCCATGGTCGTGGCCGGATTCGCGCTCATGGGCTCGTCGTTCTTCTTCTCCCAGTTCTTCGTGTACGTCCAGGGCAGCTCGATCCTGCGCGCCGGCCTTCAGACCCTGCCGATGTCCCTCGCCATGGTCATCGTCAGCCCGTACGCGGGCCGGCTCGCCGCCCGGTACGGCTTCCGCATCGTGGTCACCACCGGCCTGGCTTTGGCCGGCCTGGGACTGCTGTCACTCGGCACGGTGCACGCCGACACCGGCTACGAGAACGTGTGGTGGCGCCTGGGACTCGCCGGCACCGGCTTCGCCCTGACCATGTCCCCCCTGACGGGAGCCGCCATCCAAGCGGTCAGCCCGCAGGAAGGCGGCCTCGCCTCAGGCATCAGCAGCACCACCCGGCAGATCGGCGCGGTACTCGGCGTCGCGGCACTCGGAGCCGTCGTCCGCACCCGGCAATCCGGCGGCGCCTCCTTCGAGACCGGCCTCAACAGCGCCTTCCTCACTGCCGGCGCCATCACATTGGCCACCGCCGCGTTCACCGGCCTGTGGCTGACCAGATCCAGGCCCGCAGAAGGCTCCACAGCGCCGCGACATTCCACCGATCCCGACGCGGTCACCACCTCGAACAAGACACCTACGAACAGCCGTTGACAACAACAACCGCCCCGGACGGCCACCGGACCGCGCCGGGAGCGCCCACGGCCCAGCCGACGCGTGGCCGGCTCGGATCGGCATGAAGTCACCAGACCGGCCGCCCGGTTCTCCCCGCTCCCGTACGGCCACATGACCCTCGGCGATACTCCTTCACCCGGCGCTTCGGCACCGGGCCCCGGATCAGTCTCATGGACGTCATTTCACCTGGTGCGTCGGTGGTGGTCGGTGAGGGCCGATATGGACAGCCACGAACCGATCCGTGCCGGCTGGGGAGGGTACTTCGACTCGGCTCTCCGCCAGCCGTCTCCGTGCGGCTGCGGAGCAATGGCTTCACAACGCCGAGTCTGCGCGTCGAAGGCCAGGGAAGGCGGCGGGAGTTGCCCAGCCGCGTAGTACTGCGTCAATCGTGGACCGGAACGCGGTCTCGGCTGCGGCGCCGTCAAGGCTGCCGGCGAGTTCGAGGGTCACGAGCCCGTGCAGGGCGACCCACAACGAGACGGCGATCTGTGTGGTGTCGCCTGCGAGGATGTGGCCCACCACGGCGCGGTCGATCGCCGCGACAAGCGGCCGCACTGGGTCGCGGTCGCCGATCCGGTGCGACGGGACGAAGGACTGCGCGCCGCCGAACAACACCGTGTACAGGTGGCGGTGTTCGCGTCCCCAATGGCGATATGCCGCGGCCAACGCGTGCAGATCCTCCAAGGCGGCCCCAGAGCCGGGAACGGCCGTCAGGTCCTGGAACAGGCCGGCGACCGCTTGGTCGCGCACCTCGCGGATCAGCCCGTCCTTGCCCTGGAACAAGGTGTACACCGCCGCAGTCGACGTTCCGGCGGCGGTGGCCAGCGCGCGGACCGTGACCGACCCCTGGGGACGGGTGGCGAACATCTCGGTCGCGCATGCCACGAGCCGTTCTCTGACGGCGGCGTCGTTCGTCCTCGGTCTTCCCATGGGAAGCAGTCTACCCGTGCTGTAACATCGTTTCAAAACAGCGTTTCAAAAGATTGGAAGAGATCACCATGCCACCGTCCGTCATACGTCCCCTGCGCTTCATGGCCCGCCTGCTGGCGGCCGCCGCCGCGGCGGTGGGGCTGGTCGCCTTCTTCCTGGCGCTGATCGTCGCCACCGACGGAGCGGGATCGGGGTTCGCCGCATGGTTCGCGGCTGTCGGGGTCGCGGTCATCGCGGCGCTGTGGTGGGGCCGCCGACGCTCCTGGCGGGGACGGCTGGTGCCATTCCTGCCGGTGCTCGTCGCAGCGGCCCTGACTCTGTCGGTGTGCGTCCCCACCGTCTCCACGACGCGCCACTACCCGCCCGCCCTGGCGTTCGTGACCACCGAGCACTGGCGCCTGTCCACCGGCGCCCGGGTCGCGGTCTACCACTACCCGCCCACCGGCAACAGCCCCCGGCGTCCCGTGCCGCTCGTCTACCTCAACGGCGGGCCGGTGCGCGGTATCTCGGTGCTCGACCACCACTTCCTGCAGCGGCTCGCGGGGCAGGGCTACGACGTGTACGCCTACGAGCAGGCCGGCGGCGGACGCAGCGACCTGCTACCCATGAACCAGTACTCGATCACCCGGTCCGTCCATGACCTCGGCGCCTTCGTCGGTAAGCTCGGCAAGGGCCGCGTCGACGTGCTGGGGTTCTCCTCGGGCGCGGTCGTGCTCACCCGCGCGCTCGCCGACCCGGCCACCGCCGCACACCTGCGCCGGGCGGTCGTCGCCGAGCCAGGCCCGATGGACGGCCCCACCGCCCGGATCGCGGGGCAGAAGGGCCGACCGTCAGCCCGCAGCGTCGCACCGGCCATGACCGGACCGCGCTCCACACACGTCCCGCGTTACGCGGTCGCGTTCGGCCTCATGCGGCTCGGACTGCTCAGCCCAGACAACGGGCTGGTAGGACAGGCGGAGGGCGACAACGCCTTCACCGCCGCTGATCTCGGCAGCGACACCGCGTCCGCCTACTGCGCGCGGGACGCGCAGCGCATCCCGGTCGAAGACACGGCGGGAAACTTCTCCTTCAGCGCCGCCGCCAGCCTTCGTATCCAGCAAACGATCAAAGACTCCGCTTCCATCGCTCCTCAGCTGAGGCGCTCCCGGACACCCGCGATGCTGATGATCGCCGAGTGCTCCTCCCAGGTCCGGCAGTGGGCGACGACCATCCTTGCGGACAACCCCGCCATCCAGCGCACCCAGTACATGCCAGGCGTCGGCCACCACATGTGGAACGGCCTGGGTGACAACGACCAACGAGCGGCAGCCGTCATCACCGCGTTCCTCCAGGACAAGCCCGCACCGCTGCCCGACTACCCGACCCGAGCTGACATCCCGGCCTTCCTCCGCGATCACAAGTAAGCGGGCAGGGGGCCTGTCCGAAGTGTGACGCACAAACCGGCTCACCGTGCCGCTCGCGCGGCGGCGCAGTCGCCTGCGCCTACCACACCCGCCGCTTCGCGTTCTTCGCCTCGATGGCGGAGACCCAGCGGGAGAACATCCGGGAGTCGACGCTGGAGGGGCTCGACACCGCGGCCCGCCAAGGGCAAGCACGGCGGCCGGGCGCCGGTCATCACCGACGACATGCTGCACACCGTGCTGCGACGTCGCGCGGGAGGTGAGTCCGCCGGGCAGATCCGGCCCGCCCTGATCAGCCCCACCGGCAAGCACAAGGGTCGGAACCCTTCGGTGGCCAACGTCTACCGGGCGCTCGCCGAGCACGCCAAG
The DNA here is from genome assembly GCF_029167625.1 of Streptomyces sp. AM 4-1-1. NCBI lineage: Bacteria > Bacillati > Actinomycetota > Actinomycetes > Kitasatosporales > Streptomycetaceae > Streptomyces > Streptomyces sp. AM 4-1-1. The sequence goes on along the minus strand of NZ_CP119145.1, from coordinate 4,250,376 downwards.
CGCGAGGCGTACCCGCAGGCCGTCGAACGGGCCCACGCCGACTTCGCCGCCCTCCAGACGGGCGGAGTCCCCGGACCCCGCCTCACTCCCCCTGACCGGGCATCACTCTGATGACAGAGAGCCACTTGTCACTTCGCCGTTGCTCCGGGGGAACAGGGCCGAGGCTGTGCGACGTGGCCGGCGTTCAGTTCCACGTGCCTGCCGGTGAAGCGGGTTCGCATGCGGCGGTCGTGGGTGACGACGACGACCGCGCCTCGGTAGCGGGCCAGGGCTCCTTCCAGTTCTTCGACCAAGACGGGGGAGAGATGGTTGGTGGGCTCGTCCAGCAGCAACAGGTCGATGGGTTCGCTGACGAGGCGGGCCAGTTCGATCCGGCGCCTTTGTCCGTAGGACAGTTCGCTCACTCTCAGGCGCAGGTCGGCAGGGCTGAACAGGCCGAGGGACAACAGATGGGCGATGTGCTGGTCCAGTTCGCCTCCGCGGCCGTGGGCGAACGCCTGTGGGATGGTCAGGCCAGGCGGCCACGGTGTCTCCTCCTGTCTCAAGTGCCCGACCCGGCCCCGCGTACGCACCGTCCCCTCATCGGGCTGCAACTCCCCCGCCAGCACCCGCATGAGCGTCGTCTTGCCGGCCCCGTTGGGCCCGGTGACCAACAGCCGCTCCCCGCCGCCGATCCGCAGCGAAGGTACGTGCAGCCGTTCCTCGACACGGATGCCGGTGAGTTCCGCCGCGGCCTGCGACGTCCGACCGTCGGTGGTGGTCATCCGAGCGGCGAAGACCAGCGGTTCGGGCGGCGGCGCGACAGGATTGTCCGTCAGCCGGTCGACACGCTCCTTCGCATTGCGGATACGGACCATCGCCCCGTGACCACGGCCGCGGGCACGGAAGCCGCCGTGGCCGAACACGGCAAACGGCAGCTTGCGAGGCACCGCCTCCAGCCGTGCCACGTTCGTGGCGGCCAACTTCTGGTTGCGGGCCAGCTCCGCGCACCAGTCCGCGTACTCCTGCAGACGGCGCCGCCGCTCAGCGGCCTTGGCGGCAAGGTAGCCGTTGTAGCCGTCGCCGTGACGCGTCACCTTGCCCTCGCGGACCTCCAGGATCGTGGTGGTGACCCGTTCCAGGAACACCCGGTCATGGGTGACCGCGAGCACCGTGCCGCGATGCGCCCGTAGGTGTGCCTCCAGCCAGCTCACCGCCTGGTCGTCCAGATCGTTGGTCGGCTCGTCCAGCAGTAGCAGCTCCGGCTGGGACGCCAGGGTCGCGGCCAGCGCCAGCCGTGAACGCTCACCGCCCGACAGCGTGCCCAGGGCCCGGTCCCGAGCCAGACCCGGCAGGCCGAGCCCGTGCAGGGCGACGTCCACCCGGGCGTCGGCCTCGTAGCCGGCGCGCGCCTCGTACTGGGCGACCATGCGGGCGTAGGCGTCCAGCGCGGCGGTGAGCTCCGCCCCCGCCGAGCCCGTGAGCCCGGCTTCGGCGTGGTGCATCCGCGCTTCGAGTTCACGCAGGTCGGCAAGAGCCATGTCCACCGCGTCCTGGACGGTGGCCTCGGATGGCAGGGTCAACGACTGGGCCAGATAGCCCGAGCCGCCTGGTGCGATCACAGTCAGTTCGCCGTTGTCGGGCCGGTCCTGTCCGGCGATCAGTCGCAACAGGGTGGATTTACCGGCTCCGTTGTCGCCGACGATGCCGGCCCTCTCGCCCGGCTTGACGCTGAAGGACACGTCGTCCAGCACGACGTGGTCGTCGTAGCGGCGGGTGACGTTCTGAAGAGATAGCTGTGCGGTAAGCATGGAGTCCCCTGTTCTCGGCCGGGCCGATCGGCACGGGTGGACGGACGCATCCGCGCACGCCGGAAACACTCCGCGGCACGCCGGGCAGACGGCATCACGGGAGGAACGGAAGCACGGATGAGAACGCGCGACGACGGAGCCGAGCTCAACGCGGCCGCACGGGGAATATCACAGAGAACCCATGCGCAGCACCGTAGGCGGGGAGCCCGTGGGGCTGCAAGCTGTTTTCTTCGGTGAGGTGGCAGAAAGGTGCAACAGAGGCGGGCGAATCCCCTCGGTCGACCGGCGACGACGAGTACGCGTACGGCACCGGCGCGGACGGCACGGGAAGCCGGATTCTCGCCGCCGGGAGGGCGGGTCCCACCTCCGCGAAAGCCAACCCGTTTGAGATCGCAACCGAACCGCGTTCCCGGACTCTCTGGAAGCTCCGCAGATCAGAGCCCCGTCACCCACCGACTCGAATGCGACAGGACAGGCGTCTCCGTCCCCGAGATCGCGGGCAAGCTCACCATCAAGACCATCAAGAACGCGGGCACCTCGCCGTCCGTCGCCTCGCTGTACCGCGCGTTCGCCGAGGCCGAGGAAGCCGAACCGGTGGTGCAGTGGCTCGACCGGTGGCTGGCCGGCAAGCGCATACGCAAGTCCGGCCTCAACCGCTACGAGACCGACATCCGCGTCCACCTGAAGCCGCGCATCGGAAACCGGCGTCTGGACCGGCTGCGCGTCAGCCACCTCAACGAGATGTTCACGGACATCCGCGACGCCAACGCCCAAATCCTGGAGGACAACGCCCAGCGGCGCGCCGCAATCGACGAGATGGCGACCGTGCCCTGGAAGGGCGTGGAGAACCGCGCCCACCGTAAGGCGATGAAGGCCGCGATCGACGAGATGCCGCCCTTCCGGCGCCCGACCGGACCCGCCACGCGCCTGCACGTCAAGACGACGCTCCGGCTGCCCTGAACGATGCGATCCGGCAACAAATCATCACGTTCAACCCCGCCGCCCATGTCGAGATCGATCCCGTGCGCAAACCGAAGGCGCTCGTCTGGACGGACGAGCGGGTCGCCAAGTGGGAACAGACGGGCGAGAAGCCGTCACCCGTGATGGTCTGGACACCCCAGCAGACCGGTGCCTTCCTCGACTTCGTCGCCGAGGACCGGCTATACGCGATGTGGCACCTGATCGCCTTCCGGGGCCTGCGCCGTGGCGAGGCGTGCGGGCAGCCATGGTCGGAGATGAACCTCGACACCCACTCCCCCACCGTCTCCTCCCAACTCGTACAGGACGGCTGGGAAGTCGAGTCGTCTGATCCCAAGACCGGCAGCGGCTTCCGCATCGTGGCGCTCGACGACGACACCGTCGACGTCCTGGAACGCCATCGCAAACAGCAGTACGCGGACCGCGCGGAGTGGGCGACAGCCTGGGTCGATACCGGACTCGTCTTCACCCAGGCCGACGGCTCCTGGCTCCACCCCGGTAAGGTCACTGACCTCTTCGAACGACTCGTCGCCGTCTCCGGCTTCCCTCCGATCCGCCTACACGACCTCCGGCACGGAGCTGCCACACTCATGCTCGCCGCCGGCATCGACGTCAAGATCGTCTCCGACACCCTCGGCCACAGCGATACCCGGATCACGCGGGACATCTACCCGAACCCTCAGGAATTGCATCAGGCGGGCGAGAAACCGCAGGTCGCGAGGTCAGGGCAGGTCCAAAGGAGGACTCTGTCCTCCTGCAACTTGGCGGCCTGAGCTGGGAGTTTGGTAATCGGATCCCATCTGATGCAGGATTTGCCCTCTGAAGGGGAGGGTGAAAGTGGGTCTACAGCGACGCGCCGAGCTGGCGGGGGCAGCTCACCTGGAGCTGGTGTCCGGGGTTGTCCAGCTGCGTCCGCAGGACGCGATGGTCGAAGCCATGGTGCGGGGCTGGCGGGCCCAACAAGCCGCTCGCGGGCTCCGGGAGGACACGGTCACCGCTCGGGAACGGCTCGTACGGCGGTTTCTGGAGCACACGAACGAATACCCGTGGGCCTGGACGCCCGGCCACGTGGACGAGTGGTCACTGTGGCTGACCAGCGAGAAGCACCTCGCGCCGTCCACGATCCGCAGTTATCAGGGCAGCCTGCGCCTGTTCAGCGAGTTCTTGATCGACGGCCGCTACGGCTGGTCGGTGGCCTGCGAGGACGCTTTCGGCACTCACCCCGTGGCCATCTGCCACGAGTGGAACACCATCGCCCACCTCAACGACTACGAGGGGCGCCCCGAGGCGAGGCCGTTCACCCGCGAGGAGATCCAACGCTTCCTCGACTACGCCGACGACCAGGTCGATCGAGCGGTACGGGCCAAGCGCAAGGGAGCCCTCGCCGCCTACCGCGATGCCACCCTCTTCAAGGTCATCTATGGGTGGGGTCTGCGCCGGACGGAGACATCGAAGCTGGATGTGGTCGACTTCGGGCGGAACGCGAAGGCACCGCAGTTCGGCCGGTACGGCACCCTCAACGTCCGCTACGGCAAGGCGAAGAAGGGGCAGCCGCCGCGCCGTCGGAACGTGCTGTCGGTGATGGACTGGGCGGTGGACGCGGTCGCCGATTACGTGGAGAACGTACGGCCGCGGTTCGGCTGCGAGGATCACCCCGCCTTGTGGGTGACCGAGCGGGGCGGCCGGGTCAAGCCGGCCGAGATCAACGCCCGGTTCGTCGCCTACCGCGACGCGCTGAAGCTCCCGAAGGCGCTGACGGTCCACTCCGCTCGCCACTCCTACGTCACCCACCTCACAGAGGACGGGGTTGACCGCCGGTTTCTCCAGCAGCAAGTCGGTCACGAGAATGACAGCTCCACCGCTATCTACACCCACGTCAGCGACGACTTCATGAACACCATGCTCCACAGGGCACTTGCGCCCGCGCTCGCCTCGTTCCCCGCAAACAAGGACCGCTGATGGCCGCGAAGCTCGACTACCACTGGCACTTGCGCAAGGTCATGGCCGACCGAGGGCTCTTCTCCACCACCGACCTCATCCCGCTGCTGGACAAGCGGGGCATCACCCTTTCGTCCAGCCAGGTCTACCGGCTCGTCGTCGAGCGCCCCGAGCGGCTCAGCCTGAAGATCCTCATGGCCCTGCTCGACATCCTCGACTGCACCATGGACGACCTCATCGAGCCGACCGCCGCGGCGGGTGCCGAAACCACTACCCGCACAAAGAAGGCTGTCGGTGCCGAGGCAGGTGTCGGTGACCTGCGACCCAAGCGAGCCCGCATCCGCGGTTTCGAGCGGCCGTGACCGCACCCGGGCACCCCGAGCGGGCCGTCTGCGACCCGATCGGGCTCATCGCGGACCTGGTCGCAGCCATCGAGCATCAGCTGGAACCGGACCGGATCCGTGCCGTGGTCGCCGGCGTCGCGGGCGGACGCTCGAAGTCACGCCTCCTCGCGGCACATCTCACTGAGCATCCTCGCGTGCTGAACGACGGTCGCTCGCCGGCGCCCAGGGCCGTCGGCGACCTGCTCATCGCCCTGCGTGAGGCCGGGGCCCAGACGGTCTCGCCGCCGCGTTGCGCCGAATGCGGCACGCAGATACGAACGCTCCAGCGCCGCGGCCAGGACTGGTACTGCTGGACCTGCGGACAGCCACAGCCCGAGCCGTGTGCTGCCTGCGGAAACACCCGCCGGGTCACTTCACGCGACCGGACCGGGCAGCCACGATGCGCCAAGTGCCCGGACGACGACGGACGCGACCCCATCGCAGTGATCGGCGCCCTGATCGCTGAACTGGATCCGCAGGCCGAACGGGAGACGGTCTCCGACGCGGTCCGTCGATCGGCGCCTCGCCCTTCCTACCAGCGGAAAATTGCCTGGGCCCTGGAAGCCCACCCCGCTCTGCTGACCGGCGACGGTCACCTCGCACCCCACCGCGCGATCCTCAAGCTGATCGACCTGCTGCACGAGGCCGGCATCGCCGGGATCGTCCGGCCGTCCTGCCCCGGCTGCCACAGAGTCGTACGCATCGACAAGCCTCTGGACGGAAAGCGGGTCTGCCGCATGTGCATCTCCCACTCCCGCATCGAGGAGTGCTCGGGATGCGGAGCCCGCCGAGAGCCCGCCACCCGCGACGACCAAGGCCGGCCAGTGTGTCCGAACTGCCTGGTCAGCGCCCCGGCGAACCTGGAGACCTGCATCAACTGCGGCCGACGAAGGGTCGTGAACACCCGCACACCGGACGGCCCGCTCTGCCAAAGCTGCCCCTCCCTGCCCACCGCGACTTGCAGTATCTGCGACGCGGAGAAACCCTGCGGCACCTCCCGCACTACGGGTCGGCCATGGTGCCTGGACTGCCAGCGTCACTCCGCGCCGTGCTCAGCCTGCGACAGCGTCGCGGCGGTCGTCTCCGGCACTCTCGACCAGCCCCTTTGCGCGGACTGCACCGTCTCTGAGGTCTGGCACACCTGCCCTACCTGCAGCGATCCCGACTACCCGCACCCCGGCCAGTGCGCTCGTTGTCTCATCAACCGACGCCTCAACGAGCTCCTGGGCCCTCCGTCCGATGCCCTCCACCCCGGTCTCCAAGCCCTGCGGAACAACATCGCCACCACCGAGCACCCACTCACCGCCAGGCGGTGGCTGAACAAGCCGTCCGTGTCTCCGGTCCTGGCCGACCTCGCGGCCGGCAGACGAGCCCTGACTCACGAGGCCCTCGACGAGCTGCCCGACAGCCCGCCCCTCGCCCACCTCCGCCAAGTCCTCGTCGGCGTCGGTGCCCTGCCCGAGCGGGACGAGTACATGGTCCGCCTCGAACGTTTCCTCACCGGCCTTCTCGCAGCACAGCAAGACCCCGAACAGCGCAAAGTCCTTCACCAGTACGCGATATGGCACCTGGTCCGTCGACTACGCCGACGCAGCAACGGCCGCCCCCTGACCCCGCAGCAGTTCGCATCAACGCGTCAACGCACCCACGCGGCCGTCGCCTTCCTTACCTGGCTTCAGGCTCACGACCTCGCCCTGGATACCTGCCGACAGGCCGACCTCGACGAGTGGCTTACCGACGACTCCGCGACCTACCGCCACACAGCCGGGCACTTCGTCCGCTGGGCTCGCACCAACAAGCTCACCACCGTCCACGTCCCCGCAATCCGCTGGAACGGCCCCACCCAGCCACTCGATGACGAGCACCGGTGGAACGTCGCACGCCGACTCCTGCACGACGACACCCTCAAGCCCGAAGACCGCCTCGCAGGACTGCTTCTCCTCCTCTACGCACAAGGGCCATCGGCGATCCACCGACTGACCATCGAGGACGTCGAGGTCGGCGCTCAGGCAGTACGTCTCCACCTCGGCGATGCACCCGTCCAACTGCCCGAGCCCGTCGCCGCACTGGCCCGCACTGTCGCCGCGAACCGCAAGGGTCACGCGACCATCGGCGCCCTGGCTCCCTCACCCTGGCTCTTCCCCGGTGGCCAGCCCGGACGCCCGATCAGCACCACACAGCTGACCCAGCGGCTGACCCAGCTCGGGATCCGGCCCAATCAGGCCCGCAGCACCGCACTCTTCCAGCTCGCCACCGAGATCCCCGCCGCGATCCTCGCCCGCACCCTGGGCATCCACACTGACGTCGCCGTCGCCTGGCAACGGCTCTCCGCGGGCGACTGGGCCACCTACGCAGCCGAGGTCGCCCGCCGCGCTTCACCGCAACAACAGCCGGTCCACGAACAAGGAACAAAATCATGAGATTCGACAACCACCGCGTCGTCATCACTGCTGCCGGGCGCGACTTCGGGCGAACTCTGGCCATCCGGCTCGCAGACCTTGGCGCCGAGGTCTTCCTGTCCGCACGCAGCCTCGCTGCCGCTGAGGGTGTCCGCGACGAGATCCGAGACCGAGGCCACCAGCGGGTCCACGCCTACGCCTGCAACCTGACGGATCCCGCCTCAATCCGCGACTTCGCTTCCAGCGTCACCCAGCACACCGACCGCGTCGACATCCTGATCAACAACGGCTCGCGCTACCTCGAAGGGCCGGATCTCCAGGCAGCATCCGACGCCGATATCGTCGACACCATCGCATCCGGCGCCACGGGCACGGTCCTGACCGTGAAGAACTTCCTCCCGCTCCTGCTCAACTCGGACAAGCCGGACGTCGTGACGATGGTCTCCGCCTGCGGAACGGCCGGACATCACCGCTCGGACGCACACGACGCCTTCTATGCAGCCAAGAGCGCACAGGCCGGGTTCACCGAGATCCTCTCCAAGCGCCTACGGCCCCAAGGTGTCCGGGTGATATCGCTCTACCCGCCCGACTTCGACAACGCCGACCCGCTCTCCGAGGAGTGGGAGACCACCCCGCGCGAGGCCAAGGATCCCCTCACCGGTCAGTCGCTCGTGGACTGCATCCTCTTCGCAGTCGCCCAGCCCCGCGACTGCTTCATCAAGGCGTTCCATTTCGAACAGGTCTGAGCGCTCGCATACTCAAGGCTGACGTCGGCTCCCAGGCCGCACACCGGGGGCTCCGGATCAGAGGCATTCGGATAGTTCCAATACCCGACGTCACCATTAAGCGTCCTGCCTCACGTCGGGAAGAGCGCCGCAGAGGCCACCGCCAAGCTGGTCCCCCTCCAGCGCAAGGCCGAGGCCGAGCAGGCCGCCCGTAAGGCGGCGAAGGCCGCCAAGAAGGCAAAGGTGAAAGCGAAAGACCGGGCCAAGGGCAAGAAGAAGGGCGACTTCTCCGGGATGGCCTGCCGCTCGCGGCCCCGGGTAAACCTCAGGTCTCAGCCGAGCCAAGATTCACTAGCACCGCACCGGCAACTCGCTCGTCGGCCGGTTCCCCCTCAGCGCCACGGACCATGGCTCGTACGCGTTGCGGAAGCCGGCCAACCGGACGGTCTGCCATTTCCCGTAGTTGTTCGCGAAGGGCACGTTCAGTTGGACTAAGCGGCGCTGCACCACGTGTCGCCTCGTGCTCGACGCGCCCGCGGTCATCCTCGCCATCGTGCTGATGACGACCAACCCGGCCCGGCTTCTCTGGGTTGGCCAGCCGGATCGGAGTTCTAGCCACTACCCGAAAGTTCTCCGAGAGCTCCGTCTCCCCCTCAAGCTCCGCAAGAGCCGTCTGGTGCAGACTCAGCACCCTCCCGTAAGCAATTTCCAGGCTTGGCGCCCTGGATTCACTCCCATCGCAAAGGATGCGGTTCCAAGGGCGACTGCGATCCTTCACGTATCGCGAGCTGGCGCGCGCTCCGCGAAGCGTCTGCTTTACAACCAGGGCTGACGCTATGGTGCATCCCAGCTGCCCCTCATTGAAGGTGCCATGGTCGCAGCCCAACCACGGCTTGCCTGGTCGTCTCTGTGGCCAGTTGAGGTGGTTGTAGAAGACATAGGCTGGAATGCAACCTGCGTTCATGGCGTCCTCGATCAGAAGATCATTCTGATACCTGTCACCATCGGGTCGATATCGTAGGTCGTATCCGCCGTTTCGGTTGGCACGCTTCGCTTGGACACGCATGCCGAACCCCACGGCACCAGAGTGAAACCACCACTCCCAGTCCGCTCCGTTCGAGCGTTCCTCATCGCTCGCGAACGGATGGATCGCCACCCGGTCACCATGAGCCCGATCGATGGCCCGAAGATTCTCCTCGGTGTGTGTCACTTCGCTCGACGGCCAGCCCCTACGGTGCTCGGCAGCCAAGGCTTCGAAGGTCAACTCGGCGCGTCGGCTGAGAGTTCTACACAGCGAGCTGGCCGAAGAGGTGCGCACACCACAGGCCCGACAAAAGGTGTCACTCTTGTCAACCTCCTGCCCACAGTTGCAGCGCGCCACCCCGTCTTCACCTCTCTGCGTTCCGAGTACCGAGCTTCGCCACCCTAAGCCGCTGATGGCACTGCGTCGCGCGGTTTGAGGCGAATGCCAGATCATGAACCGCAGCGCTCAGCCGTGCACCTCTTCCGGGCCCATCCGCTCACGCATCGCTCACACAAGCCCCTCCACGCCGCTGCGGCCGAGCACCCCGCCACGACCACAACATGAAAAAACCCCAGGTCACGGCGAGTGAGTCCTGGGGTAATTCCGAGCCGCCTTCGGGATTCGAACCCGAGACCTACGCATTACGAGTGCGTTGCTCTGGCCAGCTGAGCTAAGGCGGCACGCTCCGAACACACCATGGTGCGATCAGCAGCGACGCCAAGTCTACACAGTTCTGGAGAGTGCTTCGCACCGGCTGTTCGATGGTACGAATCCGCAGGTCGGAGTAGGCGTGGTGCGGTACGGGCGGGTCAGGAGCACTCTTTGCCGGCCGGGGGCGGGGTGCCCTCGACCAGGTAGGTGTTGATCGCCGTGTCGATGCAGTCGCTGCCCCGGCCGTACGCCGTGTGGCCGTCGCCCCGGTAGGTGAGGAGGGTGCCGGACGAGAGTTGCTCGGCGAGGGACCGGGCCCACTTGAACGGGGTCGCGGGGTCCCGGGTGGTGCCGACCACGACGATCGGGGCCGCTCCCTCCGCATGGATGCGGTGCGGGGTGCCCGTGGGCTTCGTCGGCCAGTGGGCGCAGTTCAGGGCGGCCCAGGCGAAGCCCCTGCCGAAGACCGGGGACGCCTTCTCGAAGCTGGGCACGGCCTGGGTGACGGCGTCCGCGTCGCGGAAGGCCGGGGGCAGGTCCACGCAGTTCACGGCGGCGTTGGCGAACATCAGGTTGGCGTAGGCGCCGTTCGGCTCGCGTTCGTAGTAGCTGTCGGCGAGGGAGAGCAATCCCGAACCGTCGCCGTCCTTCGCCCCGCCGAGGGCCTCGCGGAGCTGCGGCCAGGCCGACTCGTCGTACATCGCGGCGATCACCCCGGTGGTCGCCAGGGATTCGCCCAGCTCACGCGATTCACCGGTCGGGACCGGTTTCGTGTCGAGGTCGGTAAAGAGCCGCTTCAGCGCGGTGGCCGCCTCGGTCGTGGAGCCGGTGCCGAGCGGACAGTCCTGCTTCTTCACGCAGTCGGCGGCGAACGACTGGAACGCGGTCTCGAACCCGGCGGTCTGGTCGCGGTTCATGTCGATCGACGAGAGCGAGGGGTCCATCGCGCCGTCGAGGACGATCCGGCCGGTCCTGGTGGGGAAGAGCCCCGCGTACGTCGCGCCGAGGAACGTGCCGTAGGAGGCCCCGACGTAGTTCAGCTTCTCGTCGCCGAGGAGGCCCCGAAGGATGTCCATGTCACGGGCAGCCTCGACCGTGGAGACATGCGGGAGGATCTTGCCGGAACGCTTCTCGCAGCCCTGCGCGAAGTCCTCGAACGCCCCCTCCAGCTTGTCGACCTCGGCGGCGTCGTCGGGAGTCTGGTCGACCTGGGTGTAGGCGTCCATCTGCTTCCCGGTGAGGCATTCCACCGGCTCGCTGCGGGCCACTCCGCGCGGGTCGACGGCCACCATGTCGTAACGGGCACGGACCGGGGCCGGGTAGCCGATGGCCGCGTACCCCTGGAGGTAGCCGATGGCGGAGCCGCCCGGGCCGCCCGGGTTCACCAGGAGCGAGCCGATCCGCCGACCCGGCCCGGTGGCCTTCTTGCGGGAGACGGCCAGCTTGATGTCCCCGCCCTCCGGCTTCGCGTAGTCCAGCGGGGCCTTCATGGTGGTGCACTGGAAACCGGGCACGCCGCACTCCCGCCAGCTCAGCTTCTGGGCGTAGTACGAGGTGAGCCCTGCCGGTGTCGCCGATCCCGGCGAGGGCGCTCCTTTCGTCGACGTGCCGCTGGTGCAGCCGGAGACGAGCAGTCCGGCAGTGCCGAGCGCGGTGGCGAGGATACGGAGCAGGCGCCTGGATTCCATCCCCGGAGCGTAGTCGTCCTGAGCCGACTCGTCCGATTCGTTCCCCGTTCGGGTGAATGCGTGGGAGGACCGGAAACGGCAGTGCCGAGGTGGTCGGAGGGAGGGGGACGGGGCGGGACGCGGGTGGGGTGGGGGCAGGGCAAATGGGCGCCGGGAGGAAAGCCCGACCCGGTCAGCCCGCGCGCAGGGCCATCGTCATGGCCTCCACCGCGAGCAGCGGCGCCACGTTGCGGTCGAGCGCCCGGCGGCAGGCGATCACCGCCTCTATCCGGCGCAGGGTGCCCTCCGGGGTCGAGGACCGGACGACCCGGTCGAGTGAGTCCCGTACGTCCACATTGGCGATGGCGAGCTGCGAGCCGAGCTGAAGTGCCAGCACGTCGCGGTAGAAACCGGTCAGCTCGGTGAGCGCGAGATCGAGGCTGTCTCGCTGGGTGCGGGTCTTGCGGCGCTTCTGTCTGTCCTCCAGTTCCTTCATCACCCCCGCCGTACCGCGAGGCATCCGGCCTCCGGCCGAGGCACCGAGGGCTGCCTTCATGTCCTCGGTCTCCTTGCCGTCGACGCCTTCCGAGACCTCTTTCGCGTCGTCGGTCGCGGTGTCGATCAGCTCCTGCGCGGCCTTGAGACAGCCGCCGACGTCCTCGATCCTGAGCGGCAGCTTCAGCACGGCGGCCCGCCGGGCACGGGCCCGTTCGTCGGTGGCCAGACGGCGGGCCCGGCCGATGTGTCCCTGCGTGGCCCGTGCGGCGGCCATGGCGCGCTCGGGCTCGACGCCGTCCCGTCGGATCAGTACGTCGGCGACGGCCTCGACCGGCGGCGTTCCCAGCGTCAGGTGGCGGCAGCGGGACCGGATGGTGGGCAGCACGTCTTCCAGGGACGGCGCGCAGAGCAGCCACACCGTGCGGGGCGCGGGCTCCTCGACCGCTTTCAGAAGGACGTTCCCCGCGCCCTCGGTCAGCCGGTCGGCGTCCTCCAGGACGATGACCTGCCAGCGGCCCACGGCCGGCGAGAGCTGGGCCCGGCGGACCAGCTCCCGGGTCTCCTTCACTCCGATGGAGAGCAGGTCCGTACGGATCACGTCGACATCGGCGTGCGTACCGATGAGGCTCGTGTGGCAGCCGTCGCAGAACCCGCATCCCGGCTCGCCACCGAGCGCCCGGTCGGGGCTGGTGCACTGAAGGGCGGCGGCGAAGGCCCTGGCCGCGGTGGAGCGGCCGGACCCCGGCGGACCGGTGAACAGCCAGGCATGGGTCATCTTGGAGCCGGGCGGCACCGGCTCCCGCTCGGAGATGGCGGTCACCAGCACATCGGCGTCCTTGGCGGCGGCGCCGAGCTGTTCGCGCACTCGGTCCTGACCGACCAGGTCGTCCCAGACGGACATCGGCACCGCCCTTCCGGTGGTGATGGTGATGGTGGCGATTGGAGGTGGTGATGGGGGAGGTCGTGGTGATGGTCGTCGTGATGGGTGTCGGGGCAGTTCATGGCGGTGCGGCGCCATCGACCACCGTGGTGCCGCGACGCCGGAACATCCCGGGCATCGCGGCACCCACACCGACGGGTCTGTCGCGTTGCCTCCCATTGTGCGGGGAGGCACTGACAATCCCGTCAGCGGCGAGGACGACGGCCCCGGCCGGAGCTGCCCGGGTCCTCGTCGTCATGGCCGCCGAGCAGTTCGTCGGCCAGCGTCGGCAGGTCGTCCAGCGGAGTCTCCTCCGCCCAGTCCGGGCGGGGCCGGCGCCGGCGCGAGGAAGCGGAACCGGAAGCGGAAGCGGAACCGGAATCCTTGCGCCCCCGGCCGGTCCGCGCGTGCGGAGCCTGCGGCTCTTCGCTGATCTTCGGCAGCTCGCGGGTGCGCTCGTTCTCGCTCTCCGGTGCGGCCCTGGGCGGTGCCGGACGCTCGTCCCGGAAGATGCCCCGGGGCACCCGGTCGACCGGATCGGCGTCACGCGCTCCCCGGATGTCCCGTACGGGCGGAAGGACAGCCGTCTCGTCGGCGGCACCCGCCGGACCATGGCCGCTGTCGGGGCGGTCGGCCGGGTCCCGGTACTTCGGCAGCAGAGTCGTCTCGGCCTCGTCGGACGGCCTGACGACCGGTGAGGGCACCGGCTGCGTGATCTCGTTCGGGTCGACGATCGGGGTGGGCACCGTGATCTCGTTGTCCGGATCGGACAGACCGGACGACGACGCTCCTGTCGAGCCGGAAGGACCGGAAAGTCCGCGAGCACCGGACCCGCCCGCCCCATCCGACCCACCCGTCCTGCGCGGCTCGCCGGTCCCATCGGCCCCGGACCGCCTCGGCCGATCCGACCCGCCGGACCGCCGCGACCGACCCGAGGTCTCGTGCGACGACTCGGACGTCTCACGCGCGGCCCCGGCCTCGGCCTTACGTGCCGCCTCAGCCTCACGAGCCCGCGCAGCCTCAGCCGCCCGCGCCTCATCAGCCTCACGCGCCGCACGCGCCGCCTCGGCTTCACGCGCCGCCTCAGCCTCACGAGCCGCCCGAGCCACCTCCGCAGCCCGCGCCTCCTCAGCCGCCCGCGCAGCCTCGGCTTCACGCGCCTCATCAGCCTCACGCGCCGCCCGAGCCACCTCCGCAGCCCGCGCCTCCTCAGCCGCCCGCGCAGCTTCAGCCTCGGCCCGCGCAGCTTCGGCCTCCGCACGCGCCGCCGCCTCGGCCTCGGCCTGGCGGCGGGCCTCCTCGGCCCGCAGCAGAGCCTCCTCCGCCTTGCGCTGCTTCTCCAGGCGGCGTTCCTCCGCCTCCTTGCGCAGCCGGGCCTCCTCCGCCGCCTGCTTGCGGAGCCGTTCCTGTTCGGCCTCGCGGGCCTTCTCCTCGGCCTCGCGCCTGACCCGCTCCTCCTCTGCGCGTCGCTGCGCCTCCTCGGCCCGCAGCCGGGCCTCCTCCGCCTGCCGCTCGGCCTCGCGCTGCCGCGCCTCCTCCAGCTCGCGGCGCTTGCGCTCCTCCTCCTCGGCGCGGAGCTTGGCGAGCTGTTCCTGCCGCTCGCGCTCCAGCCGTTCCTCCTCGGCCTTCCGGGCGGCCTCTTCCTCCGCCTTGCGCCTGATCTCCTCCTCGGCGGCCTTCCGCGCCTCCTCCATGGCCTTGATCTCGGCCTCGGAGAGCGGAAGTACCCGGTCGAGCCGGTGACGTACCACCGTGGTGATCGCTTCGGGCTCCTGCCCGGCGTCCACCACCAGATAGCGGGCCGGATCGGCCGCGGCCAGGGTCAGGAAGCCGGAACGCACCCTGGCGTGGAACTCCGGCGGCTCGGACTCCAGCCGGTCCGGTGCCTCCGTGAAGCGTTCCCGCGCGGTCTCCGGGTCGACGTCGAGCAGCACCGTCAGATGCGGTACGAGTCCACTCGTCGCCCAGCGCGAGATGCGGGCGATCTCGGTGGGAGAGAGGTCACGGCCCGCGCCCTGGTAGGCGACGGACGAGTCGATGTAGCGGTCGGAGATGACGATCGCGCCGCGTTCCAGCGCGGGGCGTACGACCGAGTCGACGTGCTCGGCGCGGTCGGCCGCGTACAGCAGCGCCTCCGCGCGGTTCGACAGACCGGCCGACGACACGTCGAGCAGGATCGACCGCAGCCGCTTGCCGACCGGCGTGGCGCCCGGTTCGCGGGTGACGACGACCTCGTGGCCCTTCGCCCTGATCCAGTCGGCGAGCGCCTGGACCTGGGTGGACTTGCCGGCTCCGTCGCCGCCCTCCAGGGCGAGGAAGAATCCGGTCGCGGCGGGCGCCACGGCCGGTTCCCCGCCGCGCAGCGCCTCTCGCAGATCGCGGCGCAGCGGCACTCCGGCGCGGTCGTCCGTCTTGGCGAGGACGACCACGGCGACGGGCAGCAGCAGGGCTCCGACGAGTATCAGCGCGAACCCCGCGCCGCCGTCGGCGAAGACGAAACCGCCCGCGGTCAGCCGGTGCCGGCCGATGGCGGCGGCGAGCAGCGGGCCGGCGACCGCGCCGAGCGCGACCAGGACCCGGACGACCGCCTGAAGGTGTTCGGTGATCCTCACCCGGCGCGCTTCCTCGGTCTCCTGGTCGACGAGGGAGTGGCCGATCCGGGCGGCGACACCCGCCGCGTATCCGGCGAACAGGGTGATCGCCAGGGCCGTCGCGGTGTCCGGCACCAGGCCGAGGGCGAGGAGGGCGATCCCGGTCGCGGCGATGGCGAGGGCCAGCAGCCTGCGCCGCGACAGCGTGGGCAGGACCTTCTCCGCGGTGCGGATACCGAGACCGGTGCCGCCGGTCAGGGCGAGGACGATCAGCGCGAAGGCGGCGGGACCGGCGCCCAGATCGGCCGCGTGCAGTACGGCGACGGCCGCCGCGGCGGCGATCGCCCCGGCGACGGCGGCGCAGGCACCGACGAGCAGCGGCAGGACTCCGGTGCGCCCCTTGTCGGGACCGGCGGCCGTGGCCGGCCTGCGCAGTCCTTCCAGGGGTGAGCGCGGGCGGGGCGTGGGGACACCGGGCAGTTCGAGGAAGTACAGGGTCGATACGGAGGCGGAGAACAGCCCGGCCGCGACATACGAGCCGAGCGCCGCCTGGTGGAAGGAGAACCAGTCCAGGCCCGAGCCCAGCAGGTTGCCGATCAGGGTGGCGATCAGCAGGACCAGGGCGGCGGCGGGGACGGCCAGGAAATTCGTGCGGAGCGAGAGCCGTCGGAGGGCTCCCAGGTGGTCGGGGAGCGGGCGCACCGCGGCGCCTTCGAGCGGCGGTGCGGGCAGCAGCCCGGGGGCGGCGCTCTCCTTGGCCACCGTCCACAGGCGTTCGCCGGTACCGGCGAGGAAGACGGTGATCAGGATCATCATGAGCGCCTTGTCCGGCACCCAGTCGATCCACAGCGGCGCGACGACCAGCAGCGCCAGCCGCAGTACGTCGGAGCCGATCATCACCCATCGCCGGTCCAGTGGCCCGCCCGGCGCCGTCAGCGACGTCAACGGCCCCAGGAGTACGGCTCCGAAGAGCAGGGTGGAAAGGATTCGGGCGCCGAACACCGCGGCGACGGCGAAGGCCGCCCCGCGGTATCCGGCTCCGAACGAGCCCTCAAGGACCGCCGCTTGCAACGACAACAGCACAAGCACAAGAAGGGCGAGTGCATCGCCGATACTGCCGACGAGCTGGGCGCTCCACAACCGCTTCAGCGGAGGGTTGCGCAACAGGGCTCGTACGGCGCGCTCGCGTGAGTCTGCGGCAAGTGTGTCGGAGGTGGGGCTCACGACCGTTGGCTGCTCGGCTCGCGTCATCCGCCCAGCCTATCCGGAGCCGCGCGGTCGCCGATGGCCCCGTCCGAACACGTGCCCGTACGCGCCGATGCCCGGCACCACGTGGGTGCCGGGCATCGGACGAGAGCAGAACCGTGAACAGCGGCCCGTACGGCTTCCGTACTTCCGTACGACGGCCACTCGGCCGATCCTTCGGTCCGCCCGCTCAGCCGTCCTGTCGGCCGTCCTCGCAGCCGCCCTCCCGCTCGTTCACACGAGCGGTCACGAGGAGGACGAGGCGGAAGAAGCGGTCTCCTTCGCCCCGGCCGTCGTCTTCTTGGCCGCTGTCTTCTTCGTGGCGGCGGTCTTCTTCGTGGCCGTCGTCGTCTTCTTCGCGGCCGTCGTCTTCTTGGCGGCCGTCTTCTTCGCCGTCGTGGTCTTCGCCGCGGTCGTCTTCTTCGTGGCCGTCTTCTTCGCCGGGGCCTTCTTCGCCGTCTTCTTCTTGGCGGGCCCCTTGGCGCGCTTCTCGGCCAGGAGCTCGTAACCGCGTTCCGGCGTGATGTCCTCGACGCTGTCATCGGTGCGCAGCGTGGCGTTCGTCTCGCCGTCGGTGACGTACGCGCCGAAGCGCCCGTCCTTGACGACGACCGGCGCCCCGCTCACCGGGTCGGTGCCCAGTTCCTTCAGCGGCGGCTTGGCGGCGGCCCGCCCGCGCTGCTTCGGCTGGGCGTAGATGGCCAGCGCCTCGTCCAGCGTGATGTCGAACAGCTGGTCCTCGGAGGTCAGCGAACGGGAGTCCGTGCCCTTCTTGAGGTACGGGCCGTACCGGCCGTTCTGCGCGGTGATCTCGACGCCCTCCGCGTCCTCACCGACGACTCGCGGCAGTGACATCAGCTTCAGCGCGTCGGCCAGCGTCACCGTGTCCAGGGACATCGACTTGAAGAGCGAGGCGGTCCGCGGCTTCACCGCGTTCTTGCCGGTCTTCGGGGTGCCCTCGGGCAGCACCTCGGTGACGTACGGGCCGTAACGCCCGTCCTTCGCGATGATCTGGTGCCCGGTCACCGGGTCCGCGCCCAGCTCGAAGTCGCCGCTCGGCTTGGCCAGCAGCTCCTCCGCGTACTCCACGGACAGTTCGTCCGGCGCCAGATCCTCCGGCACGTCGGCGCGCTGGTGGTTCTCGGAGTCCTTCTCGCCGCGCTCGATGTACGGGCCGTACCGGCCGACCCGCAGCATGATGCCGTCGCCGACGGGGAAGGAGGAGATCTCCCTGGCGTCGATCGCGCCGAGGTCGGTGACGAGTTCCTTCAGGCCGCCGAGGTGGTCGCCGTCCCCGTTGCCCGCCGCGGACGCCGCTCCGGCGCCGTCCTTGTCGTCGCCGACACCGAAGTAGAACCGCCGCAGCCACGGCACGGACTGGGCCTCGCCCCGCGCGATGCGGTCGAGGTCGTCCTCCATCCGCGCGGTGAAGTCGTAGTCGACGAGCCGGCCGAAGTGCTTCTCCAGCAGGTTGACCACGGCGAAGGAGAGGAACGACGGGACGAGCGCCGTGCCCTTCTTGAACACATAGCCGCGGTCGAGGATGGTCCCGATGATCGACGCGTACGTCGACGGGCGGCCGATCTCGCGCTCTTCGAGCTCCTTGACCAGCGATGCCTCGGTGTAGCGGGCGGGCGGCTTGGTCGCGTGACCGTCCACCGAGACTTCCTCGGCGGTCAGCGCGTCGCCCTCGGCGACCTGCGGCAGCCGTCGCTCACGGTCGTCCAGCTCGGCGTTCGGGTCGTCGGCGCCTTCGACGTACGCCTTCATGAAGCCGTGGAAGGTGATCGTCTTGCCGGACGCGGAGAACTCGGCGTCGCGGCCGTCGCTCGCCCGGCCGCCGATCTTGACGGTGACGGAGTTGCCGACCGCGTCCTTCATCTGGGAGGCGACGGTCCGCTTCCAGATCAGCTCGTACAGCCGGAACTGGTCGCCGGTGAGTGTGGTCTCGGCGGGCGTACGGAAGCGGTCGCCGGACGGGCGGATCGCCTCGTGGGCCTCCTGCGCGTTCTTGACCTTCCCGGCGTACGTACGCGGCTTGTCCGGCAGGTAGTTCGCCCCGTACAACTGCGTGACCTGTGCCCGCGCCGCGGAGACCGCGGTGTCGGAGAGGGTCGTGGAGTCCGTACGCATGTAGGTGATGAAGCCGTTCTCGTACAGCTTCTGCGCGACCTGCATGGTGGCCTTGGCGCCGAACCCCAGCTTGCGGCTCGCCTCCTGCTGGAGGGTCGTCGTGCGGAAGGGGGCGTACGGGGAACGGCGGTACGGCTTCGACTCGACCGACCGCACGGCGAACGTCGTGTCGGCGAGCGCGGCGGCCAGCGCGCGGGCGTTGGCCTCGTCGAGGTGCAGCACCTGGCCGGAGGCGGCCTTGAGCCGGCCGTCGGGGCCGAAGTCACGGCCCTGGGCGATCCGGCGGCCCTCGACCGCGCTCAGCCGGGCGGTGAGCGTCGACGGGTCGGAGGAATCCCCGGCGCGGCCGGTGGCGAACGTCCCGGTGAGGTCCCAGTATTCGGCGGACCGGAAGGCGATGCGCTCACGCTCGCGCTCGACGACGAGCCGGGTGGCGACGGACTGGACGCGGCCGGCCGACAGCCGCGGCATGACCTTCTTCCAGAGGACCGGCGAGACCTCGTAGCCGTAGAGGCGGTCGAGGATGCGGCGGGTCTCCTGGGCGTCGACCATGCGCTGGTTGAGCTCGCGCGGATTGGCGACGGCGGCCCTGATCGCGTCCTTGGTGATCTCGTGGAAGACCATCCGGTGGACCGGGACCTTGGGCTTCAGGACTTCCTGGAGGTGCCACGCGATGGCTTCGCCCTCGCGGTCCTCATCGGTGGCGAGGAACAGTTCGTCGGACTCCGCGAGAAGCTGCTTGAGCTTCCTGACCTGGGCCTTCTTGTCGGCGTTGACGACATAGATCGGCTGGAAGTCATGTTCGACGTCGACGCCGAGGCGGCGGACCTCGCCGGTGTACTCGTCCGGTACTTCCGCGGCGCCGTTCGGGAGGTCACGGATGTGCCCGACGCTCGCCTCGACGACGTACCCGGGGCCGAGGTAGCCCTTGATCGTCTTCGCCTTGGCAGGCGACTCGACGATGACGAGTCGGCGGCCGCCCTGTGCGGTCTCGCTGGTCGGGGACAACTTCGCTCTTCTCTCCGGTCGGCACTCAATGGGCATCAGGGCAGCGCGATGACGCTGCCGACGGTGCTGTCGCTGCGGAGTGTGACGGTACAACCCGCCCCCGTGTCAAACGGCAAAAGCCCGCAACGGCCACTCGAACGGTAACCCGACTTCCGCCATTCCTGCCGCCCGGACCGCCCGGTACGTGGTGCGCACCCCTGCCGACCATGGGTTTCGCCGTGTATTCGGCACCTACTGGCGGACGCCCTTAGGGAGGCCGAATCCGGGCGTGTTCCCGGCCCGACGGTGGTGGGGCGGAAGGACGGCGGGAGGCGCGAGAGGCGGGAGAGGCACGCCGACGAGGGCTCGCGGCTGCCCGGCGGGTGCTCAGCCGGGGCGTCGTCGGCGTGTGGCGGGAGCGTCGTCGGCGCGTGACGGCGGCGTCGGCGGCGGGCGTCGGCGGCGGGAAATGACACCGACCCGGGAGCAGGGAAACAAAGAGGGAAAGACGAACAAGATGAACAAGAGGGAAAAATGGGGTCATTCGACAGGCGAAGGCCGCCCCGGCCCGGATCGAACGACTACCGAAGACTGACCGAACGTGCGCTCAGGCCCGGGTGAGACACCATGCGCCGAGGAGGAGGAAGAGTACGCCGCAGGAGACGGCGAGCGCGGTGGAGGCGACCAGGTCCGCGCCCTCCACCACGGGCCGGCGGTGCCGGGCGCGGGCCCCCGTCCACAGCAACAGCGCGGCGCCGAACAGCCCGAATGCCGTCGCGGCGAAGATCGCGGGTCCACTCTCCATGTCCGTACCGCCCTCTCCCGTAGCCTGTCCGGCCCGACCGGAGCCGACCTGTCCCGGAGGGGAGGCTGCCAGCCGGGGACGTCACCGACGCGAACTCCGGGTGAACAGCGACACACGGCAGCCGGACACGCCAACCGGGCACTCCAAGGGGGCGGAGTGGCCGCGTGGCCAGGCGGCGAGAACGATCCGGATGGGACGACCGGCGACGAGGGCCGAACCGGCCCCGGGCACGGACGGCAGGACCCCGGGACCCCGGACACGGACGGCAGGACCCCGCGCATGGACGGCAGGACCCGGGCACGAGCACGTGACGAGCCGAGTCCCGCCGGAACGGCCCACGCGCAGGTCAGGCTCCGGCCCGTACCGGTTCCAGGAATCCCTCCTCCACCAGCAGTCGGATCGCCTGGGGCGTGCGATCGCGCAGGAGCACGGGGTCCTCGCCCATCAGCTGGGCGATGGCGTCCAGGATGCGCCCCGCGGGCAACGTCCCGTCGCACACGCCCGCGAACCCGGCGCCGACCGCGTCGACCTTCGTCGCCCGCCGCATCCCCCGGTGCTGGCGCAGCACCACATGCTCCGGATCTTCCGCGCCGGGCAGCCCTACCTGCTCCTGCACCACCTCGCCGGCGAGAGTGAAGTGGGCGGCCAGCAGGGCCGCGTCGTCGTGGGCACGCAGATAGTCCTGGCGTTCGAAATGGGCCTGTACGGCGGTGCCGAGGGGCTGCTCCACGGAGTGCGGCCACTCCTCGATCACGATCGACGGGGACTGAGCGGCGGCCCGGGCCTTTCTGAGGGTGATCCAGCCGAAGCCGATCCCCTTGGTCCGACTGGCCTCGAACTCGTCCAGCCATGCCTCGTACCGCGCGGTGTACTCCGCGGGGTCGGTGCGGTGGTCGCCGCTGTCACGCAGCCACAACTCGATGTACTGCGTGACGTCCTGCACCTCGCGCTGCACGATCCAGGCGTCACAGCCGTACGGCACCCAGGAGCGCAGCCGGTCCTGCCACTCCTCGCCGTCGATGTGCTGCCAGTTGGCGAGGAACTGCGCGTAACCGTCCTCGTTCAGCCGGTCGCCCGCCTGCTCCACCAGCGTCCGGCACAGATCGTCGCCGCCCATGCCGCCGTCGCGGTAGGTCAGCCGGGCGGCGGGCGAGATGACGAACGGCGGGTTGGAGACGATCAAGTCGTACGTTTCGCTGCCGACCGGCTCGAACAGGGAGCCCTCTCGCAGATCGGCGGTCGCCGCGCCGGACAGGGCGAGGGTGAGCCGGGTGAAGGCGAGGGCGCGCGGGTTCAGGTCGGTGGCGGTGACCCGAGTCGCGTGCTGGGCGGCGTGCAGAGCCTGGATACCGGAGCCGGTGCCGAGGTCGAGCGCGGAGTCGACGGGCGTGCGGACCGTGATCCCGGCGAGGGTGGTGGAGGCGCCCCCCACCCCGAGGACCACGCCTTCCTCGTGCGATCCGATGCCGCCCGCGCCACCGACCGCGCAGCCGAGATCGGAAACGATGAACCAGTCCTGGCCCTCCGGTCCGCCGTACGGCCGGACGTCGACCGCGGCCCGCACCTCCCCGTCCTCGCGGGTCACCCAGCCGTCCTCGACGCACTCCTCCAGCGGAAGCGCGGCGCCGGCCTCCCGGTCCGGGACGGAGCGCTGGAGCAGAAACAGCCGCACCAGCGTGTCGAGCGGCGACTCGCCCCGGGTGGCCCGCAGGGCGGGCACCGTCTCGCTGCGGGCGAGCGCGGCGTAGGCGGACGCGCCGAGCAGGTCGAGGAGGCCGTCGACGGTGAAGCCGGCGGCGAGCAGGGCTTCGCGAAGCCGGGGCGAACGGTCGGACGCGGGAAGGCTGGTCGTACTCACCCGCCCATTGTGTCCGCTCCCACTGACAACGGCAGCGGGGACGACCCCGAAGCGCCTGTGCCGCACCGACGATCCGTCACCGGACACGGGAGGGACCGGACACGGGAAGGACCGGGGCCCGGCCTCCCGCTCAGGGACTGCCGGGCCCCGCCGTCACGCCTTGCCCGCTGACGGCCGCACCGTGGTGGGCGCGGAGGAGCCGTTCGGCTTCTGACAGCCCTCCTGCTTCGCCATCGCCTTGCCCAGGTCACCGGACTGGAGCTTCCTCAACGCCTGGTCACCGTTGTTACTGATCTTCTTCAGTTCGTCGGCGACGCCCTTGAGCCCGTCGGCGAACTTCGCCTGGTCCGTGGTGTCGAGCGCGTCGACCTTCTTCTGCAGATTGGCGTAGGCCGCGGAGGAGGTGTTCAGTTCCGCGACGGCCTTCTTCTGCGTGGTCTCGCCGTCGTCGACGGGCGGTGCGCCGGCCGACTGCACGGCGGCGCCCAGGGCCTTGTACGCCTGCGAGATCTGCTGGAAGGCGGCCGAGTCGGTCTTCTGGACGTCGGCGGGCTTGCTGTTGTCGGCGGTCTGCTGCTGGATCGAGGTGTTGGCGTTCGCGATCTTCCGCAACTGTGGCTGGACCTGGTCACAGACCTTCTTGGCCCAGTCGTTCACCTTGCTGTCGCCGTCGCTGTCGTCACTGCAACCCGACAGAGTCAGTACGAGTAGCGCACCGCCGGACAGTGCGGCCGCAAGCTTCTTGTTCACCGGATGGGTCCCTTCCAAGGCTCTCGGCCCCGGAACTTACACGCCACGTGGACGACATCCGGGTGCCCGCTGTCCGGTGGGCGAGCTTTTGCAGCCATTTGCACCAAAGGAATCGAGCGAGATACAACTCACCCGAATGGCCGCATGCCCACCGCCTCAAGCCATCGGACACCCGTACGAACCACCACACGATCAGCGGACGGCCAGTCAGAAGTGCCTCGCAGCACGCCCGCTGATCACGCGGCAGACGGTGACTGCCGACCGGGCTCAGGACGTCGTCGCCGGATCTGCCGAGGAGGCTGTCGGCGGACCTGCCGGTGCGCCCTCGCCGTCCTCTCCCGTCGCGATCCCGCGACGCTTCGAGACGTGGACGGCGCCGATGACGACCACGACGGCGAATCCGGCCACCGCGGCACGAATTCCGGGGCTCGCGTCCGGCCCGTAACCGAACTTCACGACCGCCGGGGCGATGAGCAGTGCCACCAGGTTCATCACCTTCAGCAGCGGGTTGATCGCCGGGCCCGCGGTGTCCTTGAACGGATCACCGACCGTGTCGCCGATGACCGTCGCGGCATGCGCGTCACTGCCCTTGCCGCCGTGGTGGCCGTCCTCGACGAGTTTCTTCGCGTTGTCCCAGGCGCCACCGGAGTTGGCCAGGAAGACGGCCATCAGAGTGCCGGTGGCGATCGCGCCCGCGAGATACGAGCCGAGCGCGCCGACCCCCAGCGCGAAGCCGACGGCGATCGGCGCCAGCACCGCGAGCAGGCCTGGCGTGGCGAGTTCCCGCAGGGCGTCCTTGGTGCAGATGTCGACGACGCGTCCGTACTCCGGTTTCTCGGTGCGGTCCATGATCCCGGGGTGCTCGCGGAACTGCCGCCGCACTTCGTGGACCACGGCCCCGGCCGACCGGGAGACCGCGTTGATCGCCAGACCGGAGAAGAGGAACACGACCGCGGCCCCCAGGATCAGCCCGACGAGGTTGTTGGGCTGCGAGATGTCCAGGCTCAGCCCCATCTCGTCGGTCTTCGCACCGACGTCGTCCACGGCCGTGGCGATCGCGTCGCGGTACGAGCCGAAGAGCGCCGAGGCCGCCAGTACCGCGGTGGCGATGGCGATGCCCTTGGTGATGGCCTTGGTCGTGTTGCCGACGGCGTCCAGATCGGTGAGCACCCGGGCGCCCGCGCCCTGTACGTCGCCGGACATCTCCGCGATGCCCTGCGCGTTGTCGGAGACCGGTCCGAAGGTGTCCATGGCGACGATGACACCGACGGTGGTGAGCAGGCCGGTCCCGGCCAGGGCCACCGCGAAGAGCGCCAGCGTGATCGACGCGCCGCCGAGCAGGAACGCCCCGTAGACGCCCAGTCCGATCAGCAGCGCGGTGTAGACGGCGGACTCCAGACCGATGGAGATCCCGGCGAGTACGACGGTCGCCGGGCCGGTCAGCGAGGACTTGCCGATGTCCTGGACGGGACGCCGGCCGGTCTCCGTGAAGTAGCCGGTGAGCTGCTGGATCAGCGCGGCCAGCACGATACCGATGGCGACGGCGACCAGGGCGAAGACCCGGGGGTCACCGCCGTGCCCGGCGACCGCGCCGTCGGAGACCCCGTCGAGGTCGCTGTACGAGGACGGCAGGTACACGAAGACCGCCACGGCCACCAGCACGAGTGAGATCGCGGCGGAGACGAAGAAGCCCCGGTTGATGGCCGTCATCCCGCTGCGGTCGCGGCGGCGCGGCGAGACGGCGAAGATCCCGATCATGGCGGTGACCACACCGATCGCCGGCACGATCAGCGGGAACGCCAGTCCGGCGTCACCGAAGGCCGCCTTGCCGAGGATCAACGCGGCGACCAGTGTCACGGCGTACGACTCGAAGAGATCCGCCGCCATACCGGCACAGTCACCGACGTTGTCGCCCACGTTGTCGGCGATGGTGGCCGCGTTGCGGGGATCGTCCTCGGGGATGCCCTGCTCCACCTTGCCGACGAGGTCGGCGCCGACATCCGCGGCCTTGGTGAAGATGCCGCCGCCGACCCTCATGAACATGGCGATGAGCGCCGCGCCGAGCCCGAAACCCTCCAGTACCTTGGGCGCGTCGGCCGCGTAGACGAGCACGACGGCGGAGGCACCGAGCAGGCCGAGACCCACCGTGATCATTCCGACCACACCACCGGTACGGAAAGCGATCTTCATCGCCTTGTGGGAAGCGTTATGGGAAGCCTCGCGAGAAACGCTGACGATATCCTTTCCCATTCCGTCACCCACACCACCCGTGCCACTCCCGCCGCTTTCCGGATCACCGTCCGCGGATGTCGCTTCCCGAGCGGCGGCGGCCACACGCACATTGCTGCGTACGGCCAGACGCATCCCGATGTACCCGGTGGCCGCCGAGAAAAGCGCGCCCACCAGGAAGAAAACGGAACGTCCGGCGCGCTGCGACCAGTTCTCGGCCGGCAGCAGCAGGAGCAGGAAGAAGACAACGACGGCGAACAGGCCGAGCGTCCGCAGCTGACGCACCAGATAGGCGTTCGCGCCCTCCTGCACGGCCGCCGCGATCTCCTTCATGCGGTCGGTGCCCTCGCCGGCCGCCAGCACCTGGCGTACCAGCAGCTGGGCGACGATCAGCGCCGCGACGGCCACGGCCGCGACGACGGTCACGATGGTCCGGTTGCCGTCGGTCAGCGTGGCGGCTGCGAGCGGGATGGGCCGGTCGGGAAACGCGGTGGTTCCGGCCAGTTCTGCCAGTGGGGTGGAGATGAGACCCGGCATACGTCCTCCTTGATGCTCAGCGCTCAAGTCGTGGACGGATTGTAGGGAGCGGAACCCGATCAAAACAGTGCCCGGTAAATACGATTGAGATTTTCCCGCCAATGAAACGATCAGTATCACCGAATGCGCCGGAGGACATTCCAAAAAGGTGGCAGAATCGGCGCGCGATAATTGATCAGGCCAAACAAAAGAGGCCCCGCTCAGCAGGGCCACGAGACAACCGGGGCGGTAGACCGGGACGGCAGTCCAGAGAGGTCGGCCCGGCGCGCGGACTTCACGGGGAGGGCGGGGCCAGGGGTCCGGGTGCGCGGGCATCACAGAGCACTTGTCGCCGGCTTGTCGCCGCCACACGAGTCCGGCCAGCCGCTCACCGCCGTTCGGGTACCTCGGTACCTACCGGAGTGACGACCGCTTCACGACAGCACCACACCGGGGGGCGTCGGCCAGGTCATCCGGATCACGCCGCCTTCGGCGCTGGATCTGACCTCCACGTCGTCGACCAGTCCGCTGATGACCGCGAGACCCATCTCGTCCTCGCCGTCCGCGTCGGCCTCGGGACCCGGTTCGTCGAGCCCCGCGCCGGACGTGGCCGCGGAAGCTTCAGGGGCCCCGGCGCGAGCATGGGCCGGACCGTCATGACCGATTTCAGGCACTTCGTCCCCGACCTCGATGGAGAAGGACTTCTCCTCGTCGGTGAGGACGACAGTGACCGGCGCCGAGATGCCACGGCTGCGATGCAGCCCGACAGCACGGCTGCACGCCTCGCCGACCGCGAGTCTGACCTCGTCGAGCACTGCTTCGTCCACCCCTGCCCTGCGTGCCACGGCGGCCGCCACGAGGCGGGCCGTCCTGACGTGCTCGGGCTGAGCGCTGAAGCGGAGTTCAACGGTGGCCATGCGATCCCCTCGGACGTACGAGCGTGCGTCTCAGGGGGCCGGGCGTGCCGCCCGGTTCCCCTGCTCTCTTCTTCCGGAGGCCGACGGAACCCTGCGGACCAGGACCCGCGGGACCGACAAAGCCGACAGCCGACCAACGATCAGCTGCCTGCCCGTCGGCCGTCGGCCGACCTGCACCGACCGTCAGTCGGTGGCCGCCACGGCCTCGTCGACCGTGGTGTGAATCGGGAACACCTTGGTCAGACCCGTGATCCGGAAGATCTTGAGGATGCGCTCCTGGTTGCACACCAGGCGCAGCGAGCCCTCATGGGCACGGACACGCTTCAAGCCACCCACGAGCACACCGAGTCCGGTGGAGTCGAGGAAATCGACTCCCTCCATATCGACGACCAGGTGATAGCTGCCGTCATTCACCAACTCGACCAACTGCTCGCGCAGCTTGGGCGCGGTATACACATCAATCTCGCCACCGACCTCGACGACCGTACGGTCGCCACCAGGGCCGGACACATTGCGAGTCGACAGGGACAGGTCCACGGATCCTCCAGCACCTTGCTATCGAGCGGTCGCCCCTCGGTCTCCCCGACGGAGCCAGGGGAGGGATCGCCAGCCGCGATGGCATTCAATCATTACCAGCAGCCATGCACGACGCCTTGGGAGCATTGTCCGTCACGCCAGTGACACACTCGGTGTCGATGGCCAAGAATCACCGCCCCAGTCGACCACCCGAGAGCGGGGACATGCGTCCCACTCCCGACATGATCCTCGACCGGCTCGCCGCAGGGGCGGGCCGAGCCGCGCGCATCACTCATACGGAGCACTTGCCCCCGCGTACGGGAACCCATGCCATCTGGCCCGATCGTATCCGCCCGGAGGTGATCACGGCCATCGGGAGGGCCGGAATCGATCATCCTTGGGCCCATCAGGCGGCGGCTGCCGAGCACGCCCTGGACGGTGAGTCCGTGGTGATCGCCACGGGCACCGCCTCCGGCAAGTCGCTCGCCTACCTCGCTCCGGTCCTGTCCGCCCTTCTGGACGGCTCGGAGGCCCCCAACGGCCGTGGCACGACCGCCCTGTACCTCGCTCCCACCAAGGCTCTCGCCGCCGACCAGAGGCGGGCGGTGAAGGCCCTGGCGGCCCCCCTCGGCAACGCCGTCCGGCCCGCGGTCCACGACGGCGACACCCCCGTCGAAGAACGCGAATGGGTACGCCAGTACGCCAACTACGTCCTCACCAACCCCGACATGCTGCACCGCGGCATACTTCCCTCCCATCCCCGCTGGGCCTCCTTCCTGCGGGCACTGCGTTATGTCGTCATCGACGAGTGCCACACCTATCGGGGCGTCTTCGGCTCCCACGTCGCCCAGGTACTGCGCCGGCTCCGCCGTCTGTGTGCCCGTTACGGGTCGCATCCCGTCTTCCTCCTCGCCTCCGCCACCTCCGCCGATCCTGCGATCTCCGCCGGGCGGCTCACCGGCCTGCCCGTCCAGGAGGTGGCCGACGACGCCTCACCGCGTGGCGAGGTGGTCTTCGCCCTGTGGGAGCCGCCGCTGACCGAACTGCACGGGGAGAAGGGCGCGCCCGTGCGCCGTACCGCCACGGCCGAGACGGCCGACCTCCTCACCGACCTCACGATTCAGGGCATCCGTTCGGTCGCCTTCGTACGGTCCCGGCGTGGCGCCGAACTGATCTCCGTCATCGCCAAGGAGCGCCTGGCCGAGGTGGACCGCTCGCTCCCGAGGCGGGTCGCCGCCTATCGCGGCGGCTATCTCCCCGAGGAGCGGCGGGCCCTGGAGCGAGCCCTGCACTCCGGCGAACTGCTCGGCCTCGCCGCCACGACAGCCCTCGAACTCGGCATCGACGTGTCGGGCCTCGACGCCGTCGTCATCGCCGGATATCCCGGCACCCGAGCCTCGCTGTGGCAGCAGGCGGGCCGCGCAGGACGCTCCGGTCAGGGCGCCCTGGCCATCCTGGTCGCGCGCGACGACCCGCTGGACACCTTCCTCGTCCACCATCCCGAAGCCCTCTTCCAGCAGCCCGTCGAGTCGACCGTCCTCGACCCGGACAATCCATACGTACTCGCCCCCCATCTGTGCGCCGCCGCCGCCGAGCTGCCGCTCACCGAGTCGGACATCGAACTCTTCGGGCCCGCGGTGCCCGATCTGCTGCCGCAGCTGGAGGCCGCGAAGCTGCTCCGCAAACGGGTGTCGGGCTGGCACTGGACCCGTCGCGAACGGGCCGCCGACCTGACCGACATCCGTGGCGAGGGTGGCAGCCCGATCCAGATCGTCGAGGAGGGCACCGGCCGCCTGTTGGGGACGGTCGACGAGTCCGCAGCGCACAGCGCCGTCCACGAGGGCGCCGTCCACCTCCACCAGGGCAGCACCTACCTGGTCCGGCGGCTGGACCTGGCGGACTCGGTCGCCCTGGTCGAGGAGGCGAACCCGCCCTACTCCACCACCGCACGCGACACCACGGCCATCGCCGTCCTGGAGACCGATACGGAGGTTCCGTGGGGGCAGGGGCGCCTCTGCTACGGCTCCGTGGAAGTCACCAACCAGGTCGTCTCCTTTCTCCGTCGCAAACTCATCACCGGTGAGGTGCTCGGCGAGACCAAGCTCGACCTGCCGCCCCGTGTTCTGCGCACCCGCGCCGTGTGGTGGACGGTCACCGAGGACCAACTCGACGCGGCTCGCGTCAATCCGGAAATCCTCGGCGGCGCCCTGCATGCCGCCGAACACGCGTCGATCGGCATGCTGCCCCTCTTCGCCACCTGCGACCGTTGGGACATCGGTGGAGTCTCCGTGCCGCTCCACCCGGACACCCTCCTGCCGACCGTCTTCGTGTACGACGGCCATCCGGGGGGCGCCGGGTTCGCCGAACGTGCCTTCCGCACTGCCCGCTCCTGGCTCACCGCCACTCGCCAGGCCATCGCCTCCTGCGAGTGCGAGGCCGGCTGCCCGTCATGCATCCAGTCCCCCAAATGCGGCAACGGCAACGAACCCCTGCACAAACGAGGCGCGGTGCGCCTCCTCGCCGAACTCCTCAGGGCAGCTCCCGAGGACCCGGAAGAGGTGGCGGCGGCGGGTGAAGTCGTGGAAGCGGGTGAAGTGGTGGAAGCGACAGACACCCCGCAGATCCCCGTCCCACCACTGTCACCGTTGTCGACGGAGGGCTCCCGGGTGATGCCCCCCACGTCCGCTCCAGAACTCCGGCCGTCCCGGAAGCAGCCGTCGGATCAACCGCCGGACCGGCCCGGGACCTGACCCGGGGGACGTACGGGCCGAAGCCCGCCCCAGCCGTCACATCGGCGATCTCCCCGCGGACCGCGCAGCGCACCAACTCCGCTCCCTGCGCACGTGCCACCCGCCGTGCCGCCCGGCACGCCTCCTCCGGGCCCCGCAGGGCGCGGTCGGCGGCGGCCAGAGCCGCGAGATCCGCCGCCGCACCGGCCCGATGACGAACGGCGATCACCTGTCCCAGTGCGAGGACGGCCCCGAACACGGCACACAACGTGGTCGCGGTCACCGCCACCCACACCGTTGCCAGTCCCTGGTCCTCGCGGCCCTGATACCTCTTCGCACGCTTCCACGTCCACCGCAGGACGGCCCACCGAACAGATCGGCGCGGGGCAGTCGGTCCGGATCGCGGCAGAGCCAACGACCTTGGGACGACCCTGCGCGGCGCGGAGGCGCGTCCGCCCGCTTCCGTCATGACTCCACCCCCACCGTGTCCTCGGCCAACGCCGCCGCTTCCGCGCTCAGCGTCATGGCCAGCGGGCCCAGTCCCGGTATCGGTGCCACTACCCGTACCCGCCACAGTTCGCCGGCTCGCTCCAGGACGACCCGAGCCCCGCCGGGCGCCGCCTCGCGGGCGGCGGCCAGGACTCCCGCCTCCGGTTCGGAGCGGGCCGCCGCCCGGGCCCCGGCACGCGCCGCGTCGACGCAGCGGATCTGTGCGGAGGCGGCGACCAGTGCCCAGACCAGAGCCAGCGCGAACGCCACCAACACCGGAATCACCATGGCCGCCTCCGCCGTCACCGCACCCCGATCGCCGTGCCCGCACCCACCGCGGAGTGCGCGTGCGCCACCCGGGAGGGGCCGGCCGGCGCCCAGCTCAGAACTTCGCATCGAGCGCGTTCTTCAGCAGTCCCTGAAGTGCCTCCAGGACAGGGGCACTCGTGACCACCTTGTAGAGCACCGCGGCGAATGCGCAGGCCGCGATGGTCCCGACCGCGTATTCGGACGTGGTCATTCCGTCATCCGTCCCCCCTTGTCGGACCCGGCGCACCATCCACCGCAACCGCTTCTTGATCTTCTGTCGCATGTCGATCCCCGAACTCGTGAGATACATCGGATGAACACCTGATGAGTGAGAAGGCCTTGTTCTGGCAGGTGTCGTGTGTTCTGTCAGGCGCCGTGCAGCAGGCCGGTCGCCAGGCCGATGACCACGGGTGCCACGCCGACCGCCAGGAAGGCGGGCAGGAAGCAGAGCCCGACGGGGGCTGTGATCAGCACCCCGGCCCGCTGAGCGCGCGCCAAGGCCGCGTCGGCGCGCTCGGCCCGTATTCCGTCGGCCAGACGCGAGACGGGCTCCGCTGCCGGGGCACCGGACGCTCCGGCTCGATACAGGCACCGAGCGAGTGCCGCGGCGCCCGGTATCTCCCCGAACCGCGCCCACGCGTCGGCGGGTTCACCACCGAGCCGGATCTCCGCGGCTGTGCGTGCCAGCCGCTCACCGGCCGGACCACCCAACGCCTCCCCCACCGCTTCCGCCGCCTCCCGCGGCCCGGCTCCGGCAGATACACATGCGGCCAGGAGATCTGCCAGCAAAGGCAGTTGACGTGCCACAGCAGCCGCCTCGGGCACCGAGGCCCCCGGATCACGCCTCCCCCGCCCGGCCCGCCACCGCCGTACGGCATATCCCCCCGCCGCCCCGACCGCACCACCCACAACGCCCCCGGCAAGAATCCAGCCGGTCACTGCCCCGGCCACCGGCGCCGACCATTCCTTCGCCGGACCGCACCACTTCAGCCACCGCCGCGGCGGCTTCTCCTGGTCAACTCCCAACACCGACGCGCCTCGTCGGCGGTTCACCCGTGCCTGTCTGTGGCGGACCGACAGCGCGACCAGCCACATCACCGCGCCCAGAGCGGCCACCATCGCCAGTTCGTGGACGAATTCCCCGACCGAGCTGACCCGGTCGACCGCACCACCCATGCCAATCGCACCACTCATTCCGACCGAGCCGACGTACCCCGGTGGCGAGACAGGCCCAGCTGCCCCGACCGCTTCGACTGACCCGGCGTAAGCCACCGAACCGAACGGGCCGGTCGAGCCCCCTTGACCATCCCAACCGCGCCAACCGGCCCAACCGGCGCACCCCGCTGAACCAAAGAGGTCAACCCTCCCCACCACTTCGCTCACCGCGCTCACGCCGCCTCCCCTGACCGGACGATCCGAGCCGCCCAGAAGAGACCCACGGCCTCCAACACGGCCCCCGTTGCGAGGCAGAGCAGTCCGCCTGGCGTGTGCAGCAGCACCCGTAACGGGTCGGCCCCCAGCGCGGCGCCCAACAACAGGCCCACCACCGGCAGCGACGCCAACACGACGACCGTCGACCAGGCTCCCGCGAGCTGGGCGCGCAACTCCTCACGCCGACGCCGTTCCTTCCGAAGCGCGGACTCAAGACGGTCGAGTCCGGTAGCGAGACCCGCACCACCGTCCACGGCCACCCGCCAACAGGCCGCCACTCCCGCCAGGCCCTCCAGCCCCGATTCACGTGCGGCCTGGCGCAGCGCCCACGGCACATCTCCGCCGAACTGCGCCGCCGCCAGCACCGCTGCCTCCGCACCGCCGAGCGCGCCGGTCTCCCGCGCACCGACCAGCAATGCCTGCCCCGGCTCGTGTCCGGACCTCAACTCCCCGACCACCGCGCCGCACAGGGCCATCACCTCGTCTGCCCGCAGCTCCCGTTCGCGCTTGAGGTTTCGCCGACGCAGCCATCTCCGGACCAGCGGCACCGCTACGGCTCCCGCGATCAATGGCAACAACGACTGACCCCACACGGCGAACACGACAGCCATGGGCAGGCACAGCCATTCCCGGCGTCCACCGGCCCATTGCTTCAACACCGGCAGCACCCGCTCCGCGGACAGTGGCGGTTCCGCCGCTTCGCCCGGGAGCCCCGAAAACAGCGTCCGCGCCCGGCGCAGCCCGCGGTCCCGTCCGGCCACCAGCCAAGCCGCTGCCCCCGCGCACAGCGCCGCGGAAGCGGTCACCAACACCGACAGTCCCACGTCCGTCCCCGACCCCGCGGCCGCCGGACCGCCGCTCACCTCGGACCTCCGAGCAACGAACGCAGCCGCTCCCAGCCACGCTCACGCACGAATCCATCGGACCCCCACCGCAGCGCCGGAACCGTGACGACCAGGCCGGCCGCATCCCGCTCCAGCACGTGTACCTCGGCGATGCGCCGCCGCCCGCCCCTGTCCCGTACGAGATGGACCACCACCGACAGCGCCGCGGCCAACTGACTGTGCAGCGCCACCCGATCCAGCCCGGCCGCGGTGCCCAGCGCCTCCAGCCGGGCAGGTACGTGCTCGGCCGCGTTGGCGTGGACCGTTCCACAGCCGCCTTCGTGGCCAGTATTGAGAGCGGCCAGCAATTCCGTGACCTCCGAACCCCGGACCTCCCCGACCACCAGCCGGTCGGGCCGCATCCGCAGCGCCTGGCGCACCAGATCCCGGAGAGTCACCCGGCCCGCCCCTTCCTGGTTGGCGGGTCGTGACTCCAGTCTCACGACGTGTGGGTGGTCGGGCCGCAGCTCCGCGGAGTCCTCCGCGAGCACGATCCGCTCCCGCTCCCCCACAGCGCCGAGCAGACTCGACAGCAGCGTCGTCTTTCCCGCGCCCGTACCTCCGCTGATCAGGTACGAGACCCGGGCCTCGACCAGCGCCCGGAGCACTTCCTCACCGCCCGGCGGAATCGTCCCCGCCGCAACCAACTCCGCCAGTGAGAAGGCCTGGGGGCGCACCACGCGCAACGACAGACAGGTCGAGCCGACGGAGACGGGCGGCAGCACCGCGTGCATGCGTGTCCCATCGGGCAGCCGTGCGTCCACCCAGGGGTGGGCGTCGTCGAGCCGCCGCCCGGCCACCGCCGCGAGCCGTTGTGCCAGCCGACGGACCGCGGCCGCGTCCTGGAAGGTCACCCCGGTGAGTTCGAGCCCGCCGCCCCGGTCCACCCAGACCCGGTCCGGGGCGGACACCAGCACGTCCGAAACGGCGGGGTCCGCGAGCAGAGGTTCCAGCACTCCGGTCCCGACCAGTTCGCCTCGCAGTTCCTTCGCCACGCCCAGCACCTCGGCGTCGCCAAGGATCCGCCCCTGGGCCCGCAGCGCGGCGGCGACTCCGGCCGGGGTCGGATCGGTGCCGTTCTGCGCCAGCCGCTGCCGCACGGCATCGAGCAGTCCCTCGGTCATGACTTTCCGCCCTGGTCCTGGTCGAGCGCCCGCTCCCAGAACTCGGTGCAGAACCGGGCAAGGGGTCCGCGCGGGCTGCCGCCCGGTGGCTCGCCGCCGTCCTGAGCGGCCGACAGGCCCGCTTCCGTCGGCAGCTCACCCACGAGTGGCAGTCCGAGCGCCTGAGCCACCCAGTGTTCGTCGATCCCAGCGGCGTAGGGCCCACGCGCGACGACCCTCAGATCATCGAGAACCGTTCCCGCTGCCACCACCACCCGTTTCGCCGCCGCGACGGCACGCAGCTCGCCCGGTACGACCACCAGCCCGAGATCGAGTTGTGCCAGCGCCTCCGCCACGCTCTCGTCGATCCGGCGCGGCAGATCGACCACCACCACACCACCGAGTCGGCGTGCCGCTGCCAGCACCGCCCGCATGGCCTGTGGCGGGATTTCCGCCGTGTCGTCCCTGCCCCAACTGAGAGCCCGGAGCCCGTGGAGGGCCGGCAGTGACTCCTCCAGCGCACCGCTGCCCACTCGCCCCTTGGAATGGGCGAAATCCGGCCACCTCATGCCTTCGGCACGCTCGCCGCCGAGCAGCACGTCGATACCACCGCCCAGCGGATCGCCGTCGATCAGCATGGTCCGCCGACCGGCCCTGGCAGCGGTCACCGCGAGGGCGCAGGCCAACGTGGACGCGCCCGCGCCGCCCCGCCCACCGAGCACCCCGACGGTGACCGCGGGGCGACCCACACCTTCTGCGGCATTGGCGATCTGGTCGACGAGCCAGTTCTCGGAATCGGGCAGCCGCAGCACGTACTCCGCTCCGATGCCCACGGCGTGCCGCCAGACGTCCGGGTTGTCCTGGGCCCGGCCGACCAGCATCACGCCGCGTCTGCGTGCCGCGCCGCGACAGCGGGGCGCCGCATCGTCGCCCACCAGGACCATGGGTGCCCGATCCCAGCCACTGCGGCGTTCGGGAAGCCCGTGGTGCACTTCCGGCTCCGCCCCCGCCGCCGCGCACAGCCGCAACAGATCGTCGAGCAGCTGCACGTCCTCGGTCACGATCAATGGTCCGCCACGGCGCTCCTCGGCGCTGGGCAGACGATCCCGTGCGACAGTTCCGGCCACGATGACCATCCCCCTTCTCACTGCGTCTCCACCGCGGATCGCGCCGATCTCAGGGCCTTCCGAGATCGGCGATTCCCGAGCCCACGGACTTCGTGGGTGGAATCACCGTGCAACGCTGCGGGAAATGGTGTGGATCTTGCTCAAAAACTGTGGACAACTCCGCAGCTGTGAATAACTCGCTCACTCAAACCGGCGACTTCCGGAGAGCAGCACACCTGTTACACACTGTGACGGTGCGGGCGGGCGGAGACATCCCGAGAAGCGGGTCGTCACACCCCGAGAGACCCCGAAAGAAAGGGGGAATGCCTGATTCCGGGTCCCGAAAAAGCATCCGGACATGCGACGACCCCCGCCGGGGGGGAGAGCGGGGGTCGTCCCCACGGCCGACTCGGGGGGGGGAGGAGTCGGACCGGGGTTAGCACGGTCGCGAACGATCCGTGACTTCCATGGTGTACCCGATAGCCTTCTCAGGCAAACCCACACGCCAGATTTTACGCCGAATGGTGGGCCCCTATGCTCAGCGTTGTGGAAAACTCCTTCTACCCGCGCACAGCAGCCTTCTTTGACCTGGACAAGACGGTCATTGCGAAGTCTTCGACTCTGACCTTCAGCAAGTCCTTCTACCAAGGAGGACTGATCAACCGACGCGCCGTACTGCGCACCGCGTACGCACAGTTCGTCTTCCTGGCCGGTGGCGCCGATCACGACCAGATGGAGCGGATGCGTGAATATCTGTCCGCCCTCTGCAAGGGCTGGAACGTCCAGCAGGTCAAAGAAATCGTCGCCGAGACGCTGCACGATCTGATCGACCCCATCATCTACGACGAAGCCGCGACGCTCATCGAGGAACATCACACCGCCGGCCGGGACGTCGTGATCGTCTCCACCTCCGGTGCCGAGGTGGTCGAACCCATCGGTGAACTGCTCGGCGCGGACCGGGTGGTCGCGACCCGGATGGTCGTCGGAGACGACGGATGTTTCACCGGGGAGGTGGAGTACTACGCATACGGACCGACCAAGGCCGAGGCGGTCAAGGCGCTGGCCGCTTCGGAGGGGTACGACCTGGCACGTTGTTACGCGTACAGCGACTCGGCGACCGACGTGCCCATGCTGGAGTCGGTCGGCCATCCGCACGCCGTCAATCCGGACCGCGCCCTGCGGCGCGAAGCGACCCTCCGCGAGTGGCCGATTCTCGTCTTCGACCGCCCGGTCCGGCTGAAGCAACGACTGCCGGCCTTCTCGATGCCGGCTCGTCCCGCCCTCGTCGCCGCGGCGGCGGTCGGCGCGGCGGCGGTCACCGCAGGGCTCGTCTGGTACGCGGCCCGCCGACGCGCCCTCCCCGCCCCCGCCTGAGTGGCCGCCCCTGCTCTCCAGCACTCCGGCACCGGCGCCTCAGCGCTCCAGCCACCTCACAGCACTCCAGCCGCTCCGTCATCTCCGGGCCACCGGCCTTCCCCACTCGTCCTGACCGGCTACGTGAGCCCGAAAACACCGAACCTCCACGGAGGCTCCCGTATCGCACATAACGCGCACATTTGAACATGAAAGTAAAGAAGAGGGGCCAGGGGTTCCACTTCCGTTCGCACGGGAGTACAAAGGAATCAACGGCCCACGAGACCAAGGACATCCGAGAGGATCACCTTCAACCGCGGAAAAGGCCCCACGGACCGGTACATGGAAGCCGAGCACCCACGCGACGTCGACCCGTCGATTACGGGCCAGCCACACCAGGTACGGGCAAAGAACCCGACCTGATGGGCATACATCGAGGACGCATGGTAACTAGGCCCACATGTCAGCGGCGGTACCGGTGACCGGTGCCGCCGCAACCCTTTCAGGTGATAGCCGTTCCACTTCAGGTGATAGCGGCTCCACCCGTCCGGTGAAATGGCATCCTCCCGCCGAACGGGCCTACGCCTGGACGTCGTCGACTACGCGGCTCCGCGCTGAAGCGCCTCGCACACCGCCGTCGACTCCCTGACGCCGAGCTCCACCGCCCGTCCGCAGTGCGCGATCCAGGCCACCATGCCGTCCGGTGTTCCCGAGAGATAGCCCTCGAATGCCGCGATGTATGCGGCCCTGCCTTCTTCGGCGTGCCCCACCTCGGCCGGGCAGACCGACTTGGGATCAAGCCCACTTCCGATCAGCACGATCCGCTGGGCCGTCCGCGCGACCAGTCCGTTGCACGAGCCGAAGGGGCGCAGCGCCAGCAGCTCTCCGTGCACGATCGCAGCCGTGACCAGGGCAGGGGCCTCGCTTCCGGCGAGGACCAGTCCGGCCAGCCCCTCCAACCGCCCCGTCATCTCGTCGGCGTGCGGTAGCGGGGCTTCGATCAGCGGTTCATCGACCGGCTCACCGGCCAGTCGCGGCCGTCCGACCGTGTCACCGGGGGCGGCACCACCGGCCGCCACCAGATGCAGACGTGCCAGGACCCGCAACGGCGACTGCCGCCAGATGGAGAGCAGTTGTCCGGCCTCCGAGGTCAGCCGCAGGGCCGCGCCGACGGTGCGCGCCTCGGTGTCCCCGCTGAAGTCGGTGCGCCGGCGCACCTCTTCCAGATTCCAGTCGGCGCCGGAGAGCGCCGCGGAGCCTCGGGCACCACGCAGCGCCGCCTCCCCGGTGATCTCATGGCTGCGGCGCCGCATGACACGGTGGCCGTAGACCCGGTCGACGGACTTCCGTACGGAGTCCACCGCGTCGGCGACTCCAGGCAGGGAGCCGAGGGTGGCGAGCGGGTCCGAGGCAGTCGTACTCATAAGTAGCGAGGCTACGCGCCCCGCACACCCGTACCACTCCCGAGTGGTCTTCTTCACGTGAGTCGACAGCGGTCGGCGATGACACCGCTACCCTAGGTGAACATGAAGATCGCTTTCGTGGGGAAGGGCGGCAGCGGCAAGACGACGCTGTCCTCGCTCTTCATCCGCCACCTCGCCGCCAATGAAGCCCATGTCGTCGCTGTGGACGCCGACATCAACCAGCATCTGGGAGCCGCACTCGGTCTGGACGACGAAGAGGCAGCCGCGCTGCCCGCGATGGGGGCACATCTGCCGCTCATCAAGGACTATCTGCGGGGTGACAATCCCCGCATCGCGTCCGCGAACACAATGATCAAGACCACGCCGCCCGGGGAGGGCTCGCGCCTGCTGCGGGTCCGGGAGGACAACCCGATCTACGACGCCTGCGCCCGCACGGTCCGGCTCGACGACGGGGACATCCGGCTGATGGCCACCGGACCGTTCACCGAGTCCGACCTCGGCGTGGCCTGCTACCACTCCAAGGTCGGCGCGGTCGAGCTCTGCCTGAATCACCTCGTGGACGGGCGTGACGACTATGTAGTGGTCGACATGACCGCCGGGTCGGACTCGTTCGCGTCGGGGATGTTCACCCGCTTCGACATGACGTTCCTGGTCGCGGAGCCGACCCGTAAGGGGGTCTCCGTGTACCGCCAGTACAAGGAGTACGCCCAGGACTTCGGCGTGGCGCTCAAGGTCGTCGGCAACAAGGTGCAGGGCGCGGACGATCTGGAGTTCCTGCGCGCCGAGGTCGGCGACGACCTGCTGGTCACCGTCGGCCACTCGGACTGGGTACGTGCCATGGAGAAGGGACGTCCCGCCCGGTTCGAACTGCTGGAGGCGGACAACCGCATGGCCTTGCAGGCTCTGCAGGACGCCGCTGAGGACTCGTACGCCGAGCGCGACTGGGAGCGCTACACACGGCAGATGGTCCACTTCCATCTCAGGAACGCGGAGAGCTGGGGCAACGAGAAGACCGGCGCCGACCTGGCCGCCCAGATCGACCCCTCCTTCGTGCTCGACGAACGAGCCGTGCCGAGCGGCACACCCCAGCCCGCCTGATCCAGCGCGGCAACCGAGGTCTTCCCGGCAATCTCCGGTGGGCGTCTCGCCGGTGGCGCCCCCGCGCTCACCGGCGGCACTCCGCAGCCGGCGCCAGCTGCGGGGCGCCGCCGGTGAGCGCCGGCGGAGGAGCCGCCCGGTGGTGATCGCCCGAACGTGGGGGGATTACATCCGGGTCCTCGCTGTTTCGGTCGGGATCGCCGTTCCGGTGTCGCTCCCGGGCACCAGGGGCTTTCGTTCGGATCACGCTGGGCTTCGCGTGTCCTGGCACCGCGTCTTTGTCCGACCTGATCCGAACGGAAGACCTTAACCCCTGTCCGCCACGTGGCCCGCAGGCTTCGTGGCAGGCTTCGAACCGGCCTTCTCCTGGGCCTGGGGGCCGAGGTATGCCTGCCACCCTCCCTGCGGGGCCTTGCCGACATCCAGCGTGCCGAGCTTCGCGAGCGTCGCCGGGTCCTGGACGTCCAGCCAGTCGGCGAGCTGACGGAACGACACGCAGCGCACGTCCTTCCTGGGGCAGACCGACTTGATGGTCTCCTCGATGGCGCGCATGTACGTACCACCGTTCCAGGACTCGAAGTGGTTGCCGATGATCAACGGAGCGCGGTTTCCGGTGTACGCGCGGTCGAACGCCTGGAGCAGGCCGTCCCGCATCTGATTGCCCCAGTACTCCTGCTTGTCAGGGTCACCCTGCGTCGTGCCCGACTGGTTGAACATGAAGTTGTAGTCCATCGACAGCGTCTCGAAGGCGCGGCCCGGGACAGGGACGAGCTGCATCGAGAGGTCCCAGAGGCCCCCCTTCTTCTTGGGCCAGACCTGGTTGTTGACACCGCTGGAGTCGTAGCGGAAGCCCATCGAACGGGCCGCGGCGATCATGTTCTTCTGCCCTTCCAGACAGGGGGTCCGGCCGCCGACGAGTTCCTGGTCGTAGTCGAACGGCAGCGGTTTCTCCGTCTTGAGGGACGGTTCGTTGGACTTCCATCCCTTCACGAAGGACTTGGCCTGGCTGATCTCGCTCTTCCACTCGTCCACGGACCAGGTGCCGACTCCACCGTCCTTGCCACAGAAGTGGCCGTTGAAGTGGGTTCCGATCTCGTTGCCGTCCTCCCAGGCACCACGCAGCTGAGTGAGGGTGTCGTGGATTCCCTTGTTGTCGTTGAAACCGATGTCGGAGCTGCCTGCCGAGTGCTTCGGCGGATCGTAGAGGCTCCGCTTCGCCTCAGGCAGCATGTACACGCCGCTGAGGAAGTACGTCATCTTCGCGTCGTACTTCTTGGCCACCTCGCGGAAGTGGGAGAAGAGCTTCTGGCTGTCCTCGCCCGCGCCGTCCCAGGAGAACACCACGAACTGCGGCGGCTTCTGACCGGGCGCCAGGCGGTGCGCCTTGGGGAGGTTCGGCTGGACCCCGGTGAAGGCGGTGGAGCCGTCGCCGATGAGCCGGACGGCACCCGCGGGGACGCCCTTCTTCGCCCCTTGGGCCCCTTCCTTGACCGCGGCGCCGGTCTCGGCGCCCGCGCCCGCTCCGGCCGAACCGGCACCACTTCCGGTGCAACCGGCCAGCCCCGCCGTCAGCGCCAGGGCCGTGAACCCCAGGGCAATCCTCTTCGTGGCGGCCATCATCCGCCCACCCTCTTCCCTCGCAGGTGATTCGCGGCATTTGCTCGTAAATGCCGACACAGCGGGGTCAAGGTCGCACACAAGTGCGGAGAAACCAGTATGACAAGCCGTATTAAATGCTTTTTATTCACTTGAATGGGTGATTCAGCGGATCGTTCACCTCAAATCCTGGACACGGATCTTTACCGTCCAATACGATCTCTTTACCAAAACTTGGCAATTCGTCATCGGATGCCTCTCCAGCTTCCGAGCTGGGAACTCTCGCTTCGCGTTTACGCCGACCGGAGGAGACGGACCATGTCTTTCCGCGTTCCCACTCACCACCGCATGTCCCGTGACCGATGCCCTTCACGGGCGCTCGGGATCAAGCAACCCCACAGCCCGCCACCGAGGCCGCCGAGTGGTAAGCGCTTCCGTGTCCCAGGTACCGACGTAGCCGCCTCGATCACCGTTTTCCTCATCGCCGTTCCCATGTCGCTCGGCCTCGCGGTCGCCATGGACGCTCCACTGGGAGCCGGACTGGTTTCCGCGGTGATCGGTGGCATCGTCGCCGGATCGCTCGGCGGGACACCTCTGCAGGTGAGCGGCCCCTCTGCCGGATTGACCGTCGTCGTCGCCGAGTTGATCCAGACGTACGGCTGGCGCACCACCTGCGCGATCACCGTCGCCGCCGGCCTTCTGCAGATCCTGCTGGGCTCACTGAGAGCGGCACGCGGCGCGCTCGCGGTCAGCCCCGCCATCGTTCACGGCACACTCGCGGGAATCGGCGTGGCGATCGCGCTCGGCCAACTGCACATCGTGCTCGGGGGTTCGCCACAGAGTTCCGCCACGGCCAACGCCCTCGCACTGCCTGACCAATTGACGCGGATCGAGCCTGCCGCTCCCGTGATCGGCGCACTGACGATCACCGTCCTGGTGCTGTGGCCACGCCTTCACGGAACGTTTGGACGGGTGACAGGGAAAGTTCCGGCAGCGCTCGTCGCGGTGGTGACAGCGACGGCTGTGGCCTCTGCCGCGGCACCCGGGATCGCCCGGGTCGACCTGCCGTCCTGGAAGTCACACGCACTGCCCGAGCTACCCAGCGGACCCGTACTCGCCCTGGCCACGGCGGTTTTCACGGTCATGCTGGTGGGCAGCCTGGAGTCGCTCCTCACCGCTGTCTCGGTGGACGGGCTCTCCGCCGACCGGGCTCCTGCCACCCGTGCCGGTGATGCCACCACCGCCGTACGGCGCTCCGATCTCGATCGCGAGTTGCGCGGGCAGGGGATCGCCAACACGGCGGCCGGTCTGCTGGGCGGATTGCCCGTGTCCGGTGGCGCGGTGCGAAGCTCGGCGAATGTACGAGCCGGGGCGACCGGCCGGGCGGCCACTGTGCTCCACGGCGTCTGGGTGCTGCTCGCCGCAGGTCTGCTGGTCGCCGTACTGGAATGGATTCCGCTGGCCGCGCTCGCCGCACTGGTGATGGTGGTCGGTATCCAGATGGTGAGCTTCGCCCACATCCGCAATGTCCGCAGGCACCGGGAGTTCCCGGTGTACGCGGTGACGATCATCGGGGTGATCGCCTTGGGCGTGCTGAAGGGTGTGACGCTCGGCATCGTGGTGGCCATGGCCCTCGCCCTGTACCGGCTGGCCGGTATCCGGATCACGGTGACGGAACAGGACAGCGGGCATCTCGTGATCGTGCGCGGACAGCTGACGTTCCTCGCCGTGCCGCGCCTGAGTAGAACACTCGGTTTCATCCCGCAGGGTGCGGACGTGATCGTGGAGCTGGACGGCTTCTTCATGGACCACGCGGCGTACGAGACGATCCAACAATGGAGCGACGCCCGGACGGCGCGCGGCGGCAAGGTGATATTCACCGGCAGGTCCGGCGAACGCATCGCGGCCGGACGCGAGGCAGACGCGGAGCCCTGCTGCCGCACCTGGCACCCCTGGCGCAACCACCACAGCCGCAGCCCGTCGACCGCCGAGACGGCCAGCCCCAGCCCCAGCCCCAGTATCGGTGTCGGCGTCGGCGTCGGCGTCGGCGTCAGTCCCGACCCTGGTGCCTGTTCTGATTTGGGTCCGAACCCTGGTGCGTCGAAAGGTCTGAAGCCACCCACCCTCCGTCCGGCGCACCCGGCGCAACCGGTGGACCCAGCGGCCCCGGCGCACCCAGCGGCCCCAGTGAACCCGGCGAGCGCAACAGACCCGCGGAACCCGCCGCCGGGCCTGCCGGACCTGCCGGGCCCGCCGGACTCATCGGACCCGCCGAACCCACCCAACCTGGTGTCCCCAGCGGCTCCTGTGGACCGGTCGAGCCCAGCGCACCCAGCGCACCCAGCAAACCCAGCGGATTCCAACGGAGACACAGGGGGGCCGGCGAGCAGCGTCTCGTAAACGGCTTGAGATCGCGGTCCGACGCGTCTCGGGGCGGCTGCCCACAGACACCGTGGAGCACTCGGCCTCATCGGCGACGCCCAGCAGCCGGATCGTTTCCTGGCCCACGATCGGTGGCGCGGTGGCGCGCGGTGCTCGCGCCGGGAAAGGCTGCGGGGTGCGTCCGCGCCGGTACGACCTGCACTTCCATGTGAACGAGACGCAGGCGTATCTTCTGACCGAGGGCGCCGGCACCGGTGCCGGTACGGACCTCGACGAGGTCTTCGCCCCTGTCAGCCCCGG
Source organism: Streptomyces sp. AM 4-1-1 (assembly GCF_029167625.1). Lineage (NCBI taxonomy): Bacteria > Bacillati > Actinomycetota > Actinomycetes > Kitasatosporales > Streptomycetaceae > Streptomyces > Streptomyces sp. AM 4-1-1. The sequence goes on along the minus strand of NZ_CP119145.1, from coordinate 4,206,653 downwards.
CCACCCTCTCGGTAGCGGCAAGCCCCTCGCTACCGACAAGCCTGAGGGGTTTCGGCCGCCCTTACAGGATCGGGCGACCGAGATGTGCGAAGGACGTGATGGATACGGCAGGCAGTAGAGCGGACGTACGAGGCATCCGAAGTGCCCGGTACGCCTGGGACACCTGGAATGTCCTGAGCCACCGGGCAGGTTCTCCGAGACTGCGAGGCGAGTCGCGAGACGTGCAGGACATACCGGCGGCCGTCCAATATGTGAGCGCCTGAACCACGTTCGCCTCTCGTCCGTGAGACTTTGTGGTCCTGCTTTCCGTGTCGCGCCATGCCGCACGCAGAAACGGGCCCGGGCCTCCATACAGGAGACACAGGTCTAAACCAATTCCTGGTAGACCCTTGTCACCTGGCCTTTGGCCTGATGAGCTATGCCCTGGGACACAACGGACACCCTGGGAATGGGAGATGTCGTGAGCAACGTAAGCCTGGCCAATCTGCTCGAGGAGATGAAGGGACAGTGAGCGATCGTCCTTCCATCTCCAACATGCTCAAAGAGGAGCGGCGGTTCGTACCGCCTGCCGATCTGGCCGCGAACGCCAACGTCAAGGCGGAGGCCTACGAGCAGGCCGAGGCGGACCGGCTGGGCTTCTGGGCCGAGCAGGCCCGACGCCTGACGTGGGCAACGGAGCCGACCGAAACACTCGACTGGACGAACCCGCCCTTCGCGAAGTGGTTCGCGGACGGCAAGCTGAACGTCGCGTACAACTGCGTGGACCGTCATGTAGAAGCGGGCAACGGTGACCGTGTCGCCATCCACTTCGAGGGTGAGCCCGGTGACAGCCGTGCGATCACCTACGCCGAGCTGAAGGACGAGGTCTCCAGGGCCGCCAACGCCCTCACCGAGCTCGGTGTCGGTCAGGGCGACCGGGTCGCCGTCTATCTGCCGATGATTCCCGAGGCCGCCATCGCGATGCTGGCCTGCGCCCGTATCGGCGCCGCGCACTCGGTGGTCTTCGGCGGCTTCTCCGCCGACGCGATCGCCACCCGCATCCAGGACGCGGACGCCCGGGTCGTCATCACCTCCGACGGCGGCTACCGCCGGGGCAAGCCGTCCGCGCTGAAGCCCGCCGTGGACGAGGCCGTCTCTCGTATCGAGAGTGTCGAGCACGTCCTCGTCGTGCGCCGCACCGGGCAGGACACCGCCTGGACCGAGGGCCGCGACATCTGGTGGCACGAGATCACCGCCCGCCAGTCGGCGGAGCACACCCCCGAGGCGTTCGAGGCCGAGCAGCCGCTCTTCATCCTGTACACGTCGGGGACGACGGGTAAGCCGAAGGGCATCCTGCACACCTCCGGTGGCTACCTCACCCAGGCGGCGTACACCCACCACGCGGTCTTCGACCTCAAGCCGGAGACCGACGTCTACTGGTGCACCGCCGACATCGGCTGGGTGACCGGTCACTCGTACATCGTGTACGGGCCGCTGGCCAACGGCGCGACCCAGGTGATGTACGAGGGGACGCCCGACACCCCCCACCAGGGGCGTTTCTGGGAGATCGTCCAGAAGTACGGGGTGTCGATCCTCTACACGGCGCCGACCGCGATCCGTACGTTCATGAAGTGGGGAGACGACATCCCCGCGAAGTTCGACCTGTCGTCGCTGCGCGTCCTCGGTTCGGTCGGTGAGCCGATCAACCCCGAGGCGTGGATGTGGTACCGCAAGCACATCGGCGCCGACAAGTGTCCGATCGTGGACACCTGGTGGCAGACCGAGACCGGCGCCATGATGATCTCGCCGCTGCCCGGTGTGACGGCGACCAAGCCCGGTTCGGCGCAGCGCGCACTGCCGGGTATCTCCGCCACCGTCGTGGACGACGAGGCGAAGGAGGTTCCGGACGGAGGGGGCGGCTACCTCGTCCTCACCGAGCCGTGGCCGTCGATGCTGCGCACCATCTGGCGCGACGACCAGCGTTTCCTCGACACCTACTGGTCGCGTTTCGAAGGCAAGTACTTCGCGGGTGACGGCGCGAAGAAGGACGACGACGGCGACATCTGGCTGCTCGGCCGGGTCGATGACGTCATGCTGGTCTCCGGCCACAACATCTCGACCACCGAGGTCGAGTCGGCGCTCGTCTCGCACCCCTCGGTGGCCGAGGCGGCCGTGGTCGGTGCGGCCGACGAGACGACCGGTCAGTCCATCGTCGCGTTCGTGATCCTCCGTGGCACGGCGTCCGCGTCCGACGAACTGGTCGCGGACCTGCGCAACCACGTCGGTGCCACGCTCGGGCCGATCGCCAAGCCCAAGCGAATCCTCCCGGTGGCCGAGCTGCCGAAGACCCGCTCCGGCAAGATCATGCGTCGTCTGCTGCGCGATGTCGCCGAGAACCGCGAGCTGGGCGATGTCACCACGCTCACCGACTCCTCGGTGATGGACCTCATCCAGACGCAGCTGCCGTCCTCCTCCTCGGAGGACTGAGGACTGACCCAGCTCGGCGGCGCCGGCGGCGCTGGTACCGGTACCAGCGGCACGGCCGTACCGCTGGTACCGGCTACGCACAGGTAACTCTGTGCCTCCACCGGTGCACGCCGCCGAGACCGCCACGGCGGTGAGTTCGTCCCCGATGGGCATCCGGCAACGCGCCGGGTGCCCATCGGCCGCTTAGAGTCGTGATCACTGGATACGGCCCCGCGCACCCCCGGGTACAGTGTTCGTGCGTCAACAACGTGCCTACGTCACGTCAACAACTTCAAAAGAAACTCCACAGGGGTGCCGGGAAGTCTGGTCGGCAAGTGCATCAGCCATGCCATCGCTGCCGTACCGACCCGGAGGTCCTCACTCGTGGCCGCGCCCGCCCCCCTGCCCCCTTCCCCCCGCCGCAGCCTGCTCGGCCGGCTGCCCCTCCCCGAGCGGAACTTCGTCGCGGACGCTCTGCGTACCGAGACCGTCGGCGGGGTCATCCTGCTGGTCGCCGCCATCGGGGCGCTGATCTGGGCGAACACGTTCGGCGGGAGTTACGGCGCCGTCAGCGGCTTCCATTTCGGGCCGGAGTCGCTGGGGCTGAACCTCTCGGTGGAGCACTGGGCGGCCGACGGCCTGCTCGCCGTCTTCTTCTTCGTCGCGGGCGTCGAACTCAAGCGTGAGCTGGTCGCGGGAGAACTGCGCGATCCGAGAGCCGCCGCGCTCCCGGTCGCCGCCGCACTGTGCGGCATGGCCGTCCCGGCCGTCGTCTACACCCTGGTGAACGTCCTCGGCGACGGTTCCACCTCGGGCTGGGCCGTCCCGACCGCCACCGACATCGCGTTCGCACTCGCCGTCCTCGCGGTCATCGGAACCTCGCTCCCGTCCGCACTGCGCGCCTTCCTGCTCACCCTCGCCGTCGTCGACGACCTCTTCGCGATCCTGATCATCGCGGTCTTCTTCACCGCTGACATCGACCTCCTGGCACTCGCCGGCGCCTTCGTCGGCCTCGCCCTCTTCTGGCTGCTGCTGCGCGTCGGGGTACGCGGCTGGTACGTGTACGTCCCGCTCGCCCTGGTCGTCTGGGGCCTCATGTACAACAGCGGTGTCCACGCCACCATCGCCGGTGTGGCCATGGGGCTGATGCTGCGCTGCACCAGGCGTGAGGGCGAGGACCACTCCCCCGGTGAGCGGATCGAGCATCTGATCCGCCCGCTGTCCGCCGGTCTCGCCGTGCCGTTGTTCGCCCTGTTCTCGGCGGGGGTCTCCCTCTCCGGCGGCGCACTGGCCCATGTCTTCACCCGTCCCGAGACACTGGGCGTCGTTCTCGGTCTGGTCGTCGGCAAGACGATCGGCATCTTCGGCGGCACCTGGCTCACCACCCGTTTCACCAAGGCGGAGCTGAACAAGGATCTGGCCTGGGCCGATGTCTTCGCGGTCGCCTCGCTCGCCGGAATCGGCTTCACCGTCTCCCTCCTCATCGGCGAGCTGGCCTTCGATGCCGACACCGGTCTGGTCAACGAGATCAAGGCCGCCGTTCTGATCGGTTCGCTGATCGCCGCCGTAATCTCCGGTGTACTGCTCAAACTGCGGGTACGCAGACATCGTGAGCTGGTCGACGCGGAGGAGCGGGACGAGGACGAGTCCGGCGTACCGGATGTGTACGAGCAGGACGATCCGGCGTACCACCTGCGGATGGCCGCGATCCACGAGAGGAAGGCGGCCGAGCACCGACGCCTTGCCCAACTGGCGGGGGCAGCGAGCAACAAGCCGGACAGTCCGGCATGATCTGACATCGGACGTGTCGAAGAGGAGAGGGAGTCAGGGATGAGCGACCCCGGCAATTACGCGGGCGGTGCGGAGCGCAGTCTCGGGCAGTTGGTCGCGACTGCGACGGCCGAGCTGTCCGCACTGGTTCACGACGAGATCGCCCTGGCCAAGGCGGAAGTACGACAGGACGTCAAGCGCGGTGTCATCGGCGGGGTGGCGTTCATCGTCGCGGGCGTGCTGGTGCTGTTCGCCGTGCCGGTGCTGAGCTTCGCCGCCGCCTACGGAATCCACAATCTGGGACTCGGGCTCGCCTGGTCGTTCCTGATCGTGGGTGGCGCGTTCGTCCTGCTGGCGATCGTGCTGGCGCTGCTGGCCATCGCCAAGTTCAAGAAGGTCAAGCCGCCGGAGAAGACCATCGCGGCGGCCAAGCAGACCGCGGCGGTGCTCCAGGGCGTCAAGCCGCACCCCCGTCCGGAGGGCACGGGACGCACGAGCCGCAAGAGCATCGGCGGCAGCACGGTCAGCGCGGGCAGCGTAGCGGGTACGGGGACGAGTGCGGCAGCCACGGGTACGGGCAGCACGCTGCTGGAGAAGGCCGGTGCGTCCGGTGCGGCCCAGGACAAGGCGCCGTCTGTGACACGCTCGACCACATGACCGCACCCGATCCCCGCTCAACCGGCCCGGCCGACCCCGTCGACCCGGCGAACTCGATGGTGTCGGCGGACCCGGCCGACTCCGTCCGGACCGATGGGCCGTTCGTCGAAGCGGGCGCACCCGGTGGACCGGGCAGCTCAGGTGAACGAGGCGAACGGAGTGAGCCGGGTCAGCCGGGCATCGGCGGAGCTGCCGGGCTCCTCGTCCCGACAGGATCGTCGGTGGCCCCGACCGGCTCATCGATCGGTTCCGGGGGGCCCGTGCGTCTCGACGGCCCCTGGACACACCGTGACGTGGCGGCCAACGGGGCGCGCTTCCACATCGCCGAGATGGGTGACGGCCCGTTGGTACTGCTGCTGCACGGTTTCCCGCAGTTCTGGTGGACCTGGCGGCATCAGCTGACCGCGCTCGCCGACGCCGGTTTCCGTGCGGTGGCGATGGATCTGCGGGGCGTGGGCGGCAGCGACCGCACGCCCCGGGGCTACGATCCCGCCAATCTGGCGCTCGACATCACCGGTGTGATCCGTTCGCTCGGTGAGCCCGACGCCGCGTTGGTCGGCCATGACATGGGCGGATACCTCGCCTGGACGGCCGCGGTGATGCGCCCGAAGCTGGTGCGTCGGCTGGTCGTCTCATCGATGCCGCACCCGCGCCGCTGGCGTTCGGCGATGCTCTCCGACTTCGCGCAGACCCGGGCGGGCTCGTACATCTGGGGCTTTCAGCGCCCCTGGCTGCCCGAACGTCAGCTCGTGGCGGACGACGGGGCGTTGGTCGGCCGGCTGATCCGCGACTGGGCCGGGCCGCGCACGGCGGACTTCCCTGACGACGCGGCGGTGGACGTGTACCGGCGCGCGATGTGCATCCCTTCGACGGCGCACTGCTCCATCGAGCCGTACCGCTGGATGGTGCGTTCCCTGGCGCGCCCGGACGGCGTCCAGTTCTACCGGCGGATGAAGCGGCCGGTGCGGGTGCCCACGCTGCATCTGCACGGTTCGCTCGATCACGCGGTGCGCACGCGGAGCGCGGCGGGTTCGGGTGAGTACGTCGAAGCCCCTTACCGGTGGCGACTCTTCGACGGTCTCGGACACTTCCCGCACGAGGAGGACCCGGACGGGTTCTCCTCGGAACTCATCGACTGGCTGAAAGACCCCGAGCCGGATCGCTGACCCCTGCCCGTCAACCGCGGGGTCGTCGACCGCCTCACCGCTGAACGTCGTCTGCCGTCCCACGACCTTCTCCCACGATCGTTCTCCCCCACGGCGCCCCTCACAGCCGTCCCACGGCCGTCCCACAGCCGTCCTACGCCGCCCCGAGCCTGTCCCGGCCTCTTGCGCACAGTTGTCCTACGAACAGCCAATTGCCCGACGCATAGGCCAATTGGCTGAGCACGGTGCGATTACCGACCATGAGCCACGGGCACACGTCGAGGTATGGGCTGGACGCACGACTACGGTGATGCAACGCGCAACCGCCGCTCGGCCACAGGCATGAGCGCTCATGAGGGGGGCGGCCCGCAGGGCCGGGTGACCGATGTGCGAGAGCTGCACGACCTCCGGCTCGGCATTCCGCACATTCTTCGCCGCCGAGCCCGCTGGGTCTCGGCGCGACTGCGCCATCCCCGCAACTGACACCATCGGCCCCCCGCACCGTTGAGGGCGCCGCCGTCGGCGACTACGCGCGACCACCGGCAACCGCCGGCGTCTCAGAGCGCGCAGGACTGGCTGTCCACCTGTTGGTTGGCGGTACGGCCCTGTTCGATGTCCAGGCGGATCTCGTCCGCCGTGAGCGCGTACCCCGTCTGCGGATCGTCGAGGGACTTGGCGAACACCACCCCGTACACCTTGCCCTCCGGGGTGAGCAGCGGGCCGCCCGAGTTGCCCTGACGGACGGTCGCGAAGAGGGAGTACACATCGCGGCGGACGTTGCCCCGGTGGTAGATGTCGGGGCCGTTGGCGTTGATACGGCCGCGCACGCGCGCCGAGCGCACGTCGTACGCACCGTTCTCCGGGAAGCCCGCGACGATGGCGCTGCTGCCGCTCTTCGCGTCGCTGTCGGTGTCGGCGAAGGCGAGCGGCTCGGCGTCGAGGTCGGGCACGTCGAGTACGGCGATGTCGCGCCGCCAGTCGTAGAGGACGACCTTCGCGTCGTACAGCCGTCCCTGGCCGCCGATCTGGACGGTCGGTTCGTCGACTCCACCGACGACGTGCGCGTTGGTCATCACACGTCGGTCGGCGAAGACGAACCCGGTGCCTTCGAGGACCTTGCCGCAGCCCGGGGCCGTGCCCACGACCTTGACGATCGACTTCTTGGCCCGCGCGGCGACCGGGCTGCCCGCCAAGGCCGGGTCCGGTGCCTCGACGGCGGTGATCGGCTCGTTGGCGAAGGGGCTGAAGACCTGCGGGAAGCCGTTCTGCGCGAGGACCGAGGAGAAGTCCGTGAACCAGTTGGACGCCTGGGCCGGCATCACCCGGGAGATCCCGAGCAGCACGGATGAGCTGCGGACCTCCTTGCCGAGTGTCGGCAGTGCCGTACCGGCCAGTGCCGAACCGATCAGCCATGCGACCAGCAGCATCGCGACCACGTTCACCAGGGCGCCGCCCGTCGCGTCCACGGCGCGGGCGGGCGACCACGTGATGTACCGGCGCAGCTTGTTGCCGAGGTGGGTGGTCAGGGCCTGCCCGACCGAGGCGCACACGATCACGACGACGACCGCGACGACGGCTGCCGTGGTGGAGACCTCGGCACCGCTCGTCAACTGATCCCACACGATCGGCAGCAGATAGACGGCGACCAGTCCGCCGCCGAGAAAGCCGATCACCGAGAGGATGCCGACGACGAAACCCTGGCGGTAGCCGATGACCGCGAACCACACGGCGCCGACCAGCAGCAGGATGTCCAGCACGTTCACCGTCAATAGCCTCGCAGATTCTTCACCGGGCCCTGTCCGTTCGGCTGGGTCCGGGCCGGGGCCCGGAACAGCGCAGCACGGGAGTCAGCCTGTCATGAGCGCCAGTCGAGCGGGACCTGCTTGGACCGGTCCCAGGGCCGCTCCCAGCCCGAGTAATGCAGAATCCGGTCGATCACCCCGGCCGTGAAACCCCAGACGAGAGCGGATTCGACCAGGAACGCCGGGCCCTGATGGCCGCTCGGGTGAACGGCCGTCGCGCGGTTGGCGGGGTCCGTGAGATCCGCCACGGGAACCGTGAAGACTCTGGCCGTCTCCGCCGGATCGACCACACCGATCGGGCTCGGGCTCCGCCACCAGCCGAGGACCGGCGTCACGACGAAGCTGCTCACCGGGATGTAGAGCCGGGGCAGCACGCCGAAGAGCTGTACGCCCCGGGGATCGAGGCCGGTTTCCTCCTCGGCCTCCCGCAGCGCCGCCCTGAGTGGCCCGGTCGTCGCCTGGTCGCCGTCGTTCGAATCCAGGGCGCCGCCCGGGAAGGAGGGCTGGCCGGCGTGGGAACGGAGGGTTCCGGAACGCTCCATCAGCAGCAGCTCGGGCCCTCGCTCGCCCTCGCCGAAGAGCACGAGCACGGCGGACTGCCGCCCGGCACCGCTCTCGGGCGGCAGGAAGCTGCTGAGCTGTGCGGCCCGCACGGTCCGCGCCGTGCGGGCGACGGGGTCGAGCCAGCCGGGCAGGCCCTCGGTCGTGACGGTCACCGCGGCGTCCGGACCGAGGCCGGCTCCCCGCGCGTAACCGCTCTGTGCGTGCGTCATTGGCACCCCCGATGTTTCACAACGTCTTTCATCGCCCATTTCGTTCCGAGCCCCGAAACGCGGATTCCCGTGCCCCGGAACACGGCCTCCGGACCCGGGAACACGGCCTCCGATCCCGCGAACGCAGACTTCGGACCCGGGAACACGGCCTCCGGACGCCGGAACACAGACTTCGAACCCCAAAACGCCGGCTCCCGCGCCACGGGCCCCGGGCGGGCACTTCGCGTCATCCGGCACCGAGTGGAGGCGCGGGCTCGCCCGGGTAGTCCGGCGGCGGGCTCAGCCGCTGGCCCGGATAGCCGCCCTTCTCGTACTTCAGCAGCTTCCTGGCCTTCTCCGGGTCCGTCTCACCTTCCCCGTACGAGGGACAGAGCGGGGCGATCGGGCAGGCGCCGCAGGCCGGTTTGCGGGAGTGGCAGATCCGGCGGCCGTGGAATATGACCCGGTGCGAGAGCATCGTCCACTCGCTCTTCGGGAAGATCGCGGCGATGTCCGCCTCGACCTTCTCCGGGTCCTCCTGGTCGGTCCACTTCCAGCGGCGCACCAACCGGCCGAAGTGGGTGTCGACGGTGATGCCCGGCACGCCGTACGCGTTGCCGAGGACGACGTTGGCCGTCTTGCGGCCGACGCCGGGCAGGCTGACCAGGTCGTCGAGCCGGTCGGGGACCTCGCCGCCGAAGTTGTCCCGGAGGGAGGCGGAGAGACCGAGCAGCGACCTGGCTTTGGCCCGGAAGAAACCGGTGGGCCGGATAAGCGCTTCCAGCTCCTCCGGAACGGCCGCCGCCATGTCCTCGGGGGTGGGATAGGCGGCGAACAACGCCGGGGTGGTCTGGTTGACCCGCAGATCGGTGGTCTGGGCGGAGAGGACCGTGGCGACGAGGAGTTCGAAGGGGTTACGGAAGTCCAGCTCCGGATGGGCGTACGGATAGACCTCCGCCAGCTCTCGGTTGATCCGGCGAGCACGGCGGACCATCGCGGGACGAGACTCGGTCTTCGCCGCGCCCGAGCCGGAGCTTGAGCCCGAACCCGAGCCGGAACCGGAACCGGTCTTGGTGGCTTTCGCCGCGCCCGAGCCGGAGCCCGAGTCGGCCTTCGCGGACTTCGTGGCCTTCGCCGCCTTCGCCGCGCCCGAGCCGGAAGCCTTCTTCGCCGCGTTTCCGGCCGCCTTGCCCGATGCGCCACGAGGCGTTCCGCCGTCCGCCTTCCCGGCTGCCCCCGCCGCGTCGGCCTTCGTTTCCGCCTTCGTTTCCGCCTTCGACTGCTTCACCGACTTCCCCGCCCTCACCGACTCGTCCACGTCCTCCACTTCCTCCATGTCTGCTCCGCCTCCGACCTCTTGGCTCGTTCGACATCTGCCCGGTCAAGTGATCAGCAGGCTGCCCAATCGGGCTTTTTACGGCCTTTGCCGGGACCCGCGCAGCGTGTTCGCCCACAGCGGAATCACTGTCTTTCGCCACCCGGCCGACCGCTTCGGCCCGCATTCTCCGCGGCATTCCGGGCACCCGACCAGCCTATGGCCCACCGCTGACATCCACCCCGATCACCACTGATCCACCCCCGATCGGCCCCCTGCCGTACAACCGCGCACGTTGGTGCGTCAAACTGGTTTGTGATTGATCGCACTGTTTTACCGTCCGGCATGATGGGGACCACGGTTCCCTGAACAGGCCGACAAGGAGAGAACTCGTGGACGACGTTCTGCGGCGCGCCCCGCTTTTCGCGGCGCTCGATGACGAGCAGGCCGCGGAGCTCCGCGCCTCGATGAGTGAGGTGACCCTCGCACGCGGTGACGCGCTGTTCCACGAGGGCGACCCCGGTGACCGCCTCTATGTGGTGACCGAAGGCAAGGTGAAGCTCCACCGCACGTCCCCCGACGGGCGCGAGAACATGCTGGCCGTCCTCGGCCCCGGCGAGCTGATCGGCGAGCTCTCGCTCTTCGACCCGGGTCCGCGTACCGCGACGGCGACCGCGCTCACCGAGGTCAAGCTGCTCGGCCTCGGCCACGGCGACCTCCAGCCCTGGCTGAACGTCCGCCCGGAGGTGGCCACCGCACTCCTGCGTGCCGTCGCCCGCCGCCTGCGCAAGACCAACGACCAGATGTCCGACCTGGTCTTCTCCGACGTGCCGGGCCGTGTCGCCCGCGCGCTCCTCGACCTCTCGCGCCGCTTCGGCGTGCAGTCGGAGGAGGGCATCCACGTCGTCCACGACCTGACCCAGGAAGAGCTGGCCCAGCTGGTCGGCGCCTCCCGCGAGACGGTCAACAAGGCACTCGCGGACTTCGCGGGCCGCGGCTGGCTGCGCCTGGAGGCACGCGCCGTGATCCTGCTGGACGTGGAGCGCCTGGCGAAGCGCTCGCGCTGACGGCGCGAGCCGCCACCGGCCCCGCCCACGGACCAGTCATGGACCGCGGACCCACAGCCGCCGGATCACAGGCCGTGGGTCTCAGGCCGCGGCCACGGGTCACGGACCGTCGCCGCTGCCCCGCCCACCGGCTCCTGCCCCTGGCCCCGATGCCGGTTGTCGACCCCCGGCATCGGCCACTGTCAGGGAACGCTCCCTCCGCATGAGGGGCCCCGGCGCAACCGCGCCGGGGCCCCTCATCGCGCTTCCGCCTCCGCTCCACCCGCCTGTCCGTTCGAGCCGTCTCCGGCCTGCTCGCCCGCCCGTTCAAGCCGTCTCCGGCCCGATCAGTCCGTGCTCGGCGAGGTACTCCAGCTGGGCCAGCACCGAGAGTTCCGCCGCGGGCCACAGTGAGCGGTCCACCTCCGCGTACACCTTCGCCACCAGCTCGGACGACGTCCGGAGCCCGGCCTCCACGGCCGTCTCCACCTGGGCGAGCCGGTACGCCCGGTGCGCGAGGTAGAACTCGACCGCGCCCTGTGCGTCGTCCAGGACCGGCCCATGCCCCGGCAGCACCGTCCGTACCCCGTCGTCGACCGTCAGCGAACGCAGTCGCCGCAGGGTGTCGAGGTAGTCGCCGAGCCGCCCGTCCGGGTGCGCCACGACCGTCGTACCCCGTCCGAGGATCGTGTCCCCCGTCAGTACCGCCCGGTCGGCGGGCAGATGGAACGAGAGCGAGTCGGCGGTGTGCCCCGGGCTCGGAACCACCCGCAGCTCCAGCCCCCCGACCGTGATCACATCGCCCTCGGCCAGTCCCTCGTCACCGAGGCGCAGCGCGGAATCCAGGGCTCGTACCGGTGTACGTGTCAGCTCGGCGAACCGCCCCGCCCCCTCCGCGTGGTCCGGGTGACCGTGGGTGAGCAGGGTCAGGGCGACCCGCCGCCCCGCCCGCTCGACGGTGTCGACGACGGCTCTGAGGTGCACGTCGTCCAGCGGACCCGGATCGATGACGACCGCCAGGTCCGAATCGGGTTCGGCGACGATCCAGGTGTTGGTGCCGTCGAGGGTCATCGCGGAGGGGTTGGGTGCGAGGACGTTGACCGTACGGGTGGTGGCGGGACCGGAAACCACCTGCCCACGCGGCTGTCCGGGCAGCGCCGCGGCCTCACTCATATGCCCTCACCACCGACACCACCCGCGCCGCCGCGCCCACTCCCGCCGTTGCCGCCGCCACCCGCACCGCCGCCGGTTCCCGTCCGGGCTCCCGCTCCGGCAGGCATCCGCCGGGTGAACTCCTCGTGGCCCGGCCAGTCCAGCACCATCGCGCCGTTCTCGAACCGCGCACGGGCGAGCACGGGAGCGAGGTCCTGGGAGGCCGCTCCCCTCAGCGCGTCGGCCACGGTGGCGTACGGACGGAGCCGGCGCAGTGTCGACACGGTCGGCGGCAGCATCAGCAGCTCGCCCCGGTCATGGCCGTCGACGGCCTCGCCGGCCCCGATCCACACCGTCCGGTCGGCCTCGGTCGAGGCATTGCGGGTGCGCTGCCCCCCGGGAAGCGCGGCGACGAAGAACCAGGTGTCGTAGCGGCGCGGCTCGAACTCCGGGGTGATCCAGCGCGCCCACGCGCCGAGCAGATCGGAACGCAGCACCAGCCCCCGCCGGTCGAGGAAGTCCGCGAAGGACAGTTCGTGGGCGGCCAGCGCCTCGCGGTCGGCCTCCCAGTCGGCGCCCGTCGTGTCGCTCACGACGGTGTCGGAGGACGGTCCGGCGAGGAGCACCCCGGCCTCCTCGTACGTCTCCCGGACGGCGGCGCAGACGATGGCCTGTGCCTCGGCAACCGTGCCGACGCCGAGCCGCCGTGCCCAGCTCTCCAGGTCCGGACCGGCCCAACGGACATGGTGGTCGTCGTCGCGCGGGTCGACCCCGCCACCCGGATAGGCGTACGCGCCCCCGGCGAACGCCATGGAAGCGCGTCGGCGCAGCATGTGGACCAGCACCGGTCCACCGGCCGCGTCGGCGCCCTCGGTGCGATCCCTGAGCAGCATCACGGTGGCGGCCCGCCTGGCCGGCGCGGGTGTCAGCTCGCCGTCGGCGAGGGCCCGAATCCGGTCGGGCCATTCCGGTGGGTACCACTGACCATGGGACATGGCCGGAGGCTATCCGGAAGCGGGGAGATGTTCGAGAGCCCCCGGGGGGGGCCACCCGGACGGGAACCGGCCTCGGCCGACCGCGCACGGAGGACCCGGGAGGCGCGAGGAATTCCGTACGGACTCGGTCACGGACTCGTGGACCCCGAGCGCTCCGGGGCCGACCGGCACGCGACCGGTCCCGTCCGGTCACAGGCACGTCGCGGAGAAATCTCACGAACGTCACACGGAGCAGAAACGCGACCGGGCCGGACCGGACGGAATCCGGCCGGCGGCGACTCCCCCGCCGGTCGGCGGTGACTCAGTCCTCGACCAGCTCCACCTGGATCTCGACCTCCACCGGAGCGTCCAGGGGCAGTACGGAGACGCCCACCGCGCTCCGGGCGTGCACGCCCTTGTCGCCGAGCGCCGCGCCCAACAGCTCGCTCGCGCCGTTGACCACGCCGGGCTGACCGGTGAAGTCGCTCGCCGAGGCGACGAAGCCCACCACCTTCACCACCCGGGCGATCCGGTCCAGATCACCGGTGATCGACTTCACGGCCGCCAGGGCGTTGAGCGCGCAGGTCCTCGCCAGGTCCTTGGCCTCCTCCGGCGTGACCTCCGCACCGACCTTGCCGGTGATCGGAAGCTTGCCGTCCACCATGGGCAGCTGGCCCGAGGTGTAGACGTACACACCGGAGCGGACGGCCGGCTGGTACGAGGCCAGCGGCGGTACGACCCCCGGCAGCGTCAGTCCCAGCTCGGTGAGCCTGGCCTCGACGGCCCCGCTCACGACTGCTTCTCCCGCTTCAGGTACGCCACGAGCTGCTCGGGGTTGTTCGGTCCGGGAACGACCTGGACCAGCTCCCAGCCGTCCTCGCCCCAGGTGTCCAGAATCTGCTTGGTCGCGTGCACGAGAAGAGGCACAGTCACGTATTCCCACTTGGTCATGGGGCGACTGTAATGCCTGGCACGTACGGTCTCGTGCGTAGCCCGGGGCCCGACTGGTTAGGCTCGAATACGTGAGCAGGTTCCAGGTCGTCAGCGGTAAGGGCGGTACCGGTAAGACCACGGTCGCCGCCGCCCTCGCGCTCGCCCTCGCGACCGAGGGCAGGCGCACCCTCCTCGTCGAGGTCGAGGGCAGACAGGGCATCGCCCAGCTCTTCGAGTCGGACGCGCTTCCGTACGAGGAGCGCAGGATCGCCACCGCGCCGGGCGGCGGGGAGGTGTACGCCCTCGCGATCGACGCCGAGCGCGCGCTGCTCGACTACCTCCAGATGTTCTACAAGCTCGGCAGCGCGGGCCGGGCGCTCAAGAAGCTCGGCGCGATCGACTTCGCCACGACGGTCGCCCCGGGGGTGCGGGACGTCCTGCTGACCGGCAAGGCGTGCGAGGCGGTCCGCCGCAAGGACAAGCAGAACCGGTTCGTCTACGACTACGTGATCATGGACGCGCCGCCCACCGGACGCATCACACGCTTCCTGAACGTGAACGACGAGGTGGCCGGGCTGGCCCGGATCGGCCCGATACACAATCAGGCGCAGGCGGTGATGCGGGTCCTGAAGTCCCCCGAGACGGCCGTCCACCTGGTGACGCTGCTGGAGGAGATGCCGGTCCAGGAGACCGCGGACGGCATCGCGGAGCTGCGGGCCGCCGATCTGCCGGTGGGCCGGGTCATCGTGAACATGGTCCGGCCGCATCTGCTGGACGAGGACGCGCTGCGGACCGCTTCGGGCGGTCGGCGCGAGGAGATCGCGAAGGCGTTGACCCGAGCCGGCGTGACCGGTTCGGCGGAGCTGGTACGCCCCCTCGTGCATCAGGCCGCCGAGCACGCCCAGCGGGTCGGACTGGAGCGCGAGCAGCGGACCGTCCTCGCCGGACTGGGACTGCCGACCGATGAGCTCCCCCTCCTCGGCGAGGGCATGGACCTGGCCGGTCTGTACGAACTGGCGGCCGAACTGCGCAAGCAGGGTGCGGGAGCGGATCTGGGGGAAGGGACGGCTTCATGACACCGGACACCGGCAGAGGCACGGACGCGAGCACGAACGCCGGCACCGGCAGCGGCTCTCGTACGGGTACGGACGCGAGCACGAACGCCGGCACCGGCAGCGGCTCTCGTACGGGTACGGACAAGGGCACAGGCCCTCGTGCGGGTACGGACTCTCGTACGAGCCCAGGCACAGGCACAGACCCCCGTACGGGCACGGATGTGTCCCCCGCCCCCGCGCTGGACAGTGACGCGCTCCTCGACGACCCGGACATCCGGATCATCGTGTGCTGCGGTTCGGGTGGCGTCGGCAAGACCACGACGGCCGCGGCACTCGGCGTCAGGGCGGCCGAACGCGGCCGGAAGGCCGTCGTCCTCACCATCGACCCGGCCCGCAGACTCGCCCAGTCCATGGGCATCGACAAGCTGGACAACGTCCCGCGCCGGGTCGCGGGGATCAACGGCGCGGCGGGCGGCGAACTGCACGCCATGATGCTCGACATGAAGCGGACCTTCGACGAGATCGTCGAGGCGCACGCGGACGGCGAGCGGGCCCGCGCCATCCTGGAGAACCCCTTCTACCAGTCCCTGTCGGCCGGTTTCGCGGGCACGCAGGAGTACATGGCGATGGAGAAGCTGGGCCAGCTGCGGGCGCGCGACGAATGGGACCTGATCATCGTCGACACCCCGCCGTCGCGCTCGGCGCTGGACTTCCTGGACGCGCCGAAACGGCTCGGTTCGTTCCTTGACGGGAAGTTCATCAAGCTGCTGATGGCACCGGCGAAGATGGGCGGCCGGGCCGGGATGAAGTTCCTGAATGTCGGCATGTCGATGATGACCGGAACGCTCGGCAAGCTGCTGGGCGGTCAGTTCCTGCGGGACGTACAGACGTTCGTGGCCGCGATGGACACGATGTTCGGCGGCTTCCGTACCCGGGCCGACGCGACCTACAAGCTGCTCCAGGCGCCTGGTACGGCGTTCCTGGTGGTCGCGGCGCCGGAACGCGACGCGCTGCGTGAGGCGGCTTACTTCGTGGAACGGCTCGCCTCCGAACGGATGCCGCTGGCCGGACTCGTGCTCAACCGGGTCCACAGCAGTGACGCCGCCCGGCTCTCCGCCGAGCGGGCGCTGGCCGCCGCGGAAAATCTTGAGGAAGCCCGCATTGTCGATCAGACGACCGGGAAGGCTGAGCTTCGTGACCCGGTCGGCCCGGCGGTCGTCTCCCCCGAAGACCCCACGTCACCCGGCACACCCGTCGCCCCCGCTTCACCGGCATCCGGAACACCCACGCCATCCGCACCAGAGGTCCCCGAAGAACCCGAAGCATCTGAAGAACCCGAAAAATCCGAACGCGAAGTCGCCCCGCCACCTCCCGACCCCCTCCCCGGCGACGCCTTCCCCGCCGATGCCCTTCCCGGCTCAGGCGAGGACGAGGAGTCCGGCGATCTGCCGGTCGAGCTGCTGACCGCCGGTCTGCTACGACTGCACGCCGAGCGGATGCGGGTCGTCGCACGCGAACGGCGTACGAGCGACCGCTTCACCGCTCTCCACCCCGAGGTGGCCGTGACCGAGGTGACTGCCCTGCCCGGCGACGTCCACGACCTCGCGGGGCTCCGGTCCATCGGGGACCGCCTCGCGGCGAGCACGGCTCCGACCGGAGCCGCGTAACCAAGTCCCTGACCACATCCGGCGCATCCGTGACGACACCCTGCCGGCGCCGAGCCCGACGCGTCACCACGCACTGGCGTCAGGCGTCACCACGCCCGGCACGTCCCCACGCCCGACGTCCCACGCACCTGCACGTCCACGCGTGCTCCTGCGGCCCATGGCGTGGCCGGCCCGGTGGTCCTGTGACCCCGCATATGCGTAACCATGTACACGCCGAAGCACGTACACGGTTGACCACACATCTCTCCTGTCTCCGCAGCCACCGGCCTCTCAGCCGGCTGTCCGCGGTCATCCGGGCCTTTCGGCCCGCTGTCCGCGGCCCTAACCCACCGCGGCGTACGTCTCGTGCAGTACGTCGTCCTCCATGCCGACCGCTGCGGGCAGGATGCCCGTCGACCGCTCGTATTCACTGCGTGCGGTCTCCAGCAGTCGTCGCCATGACGTGACGGTGGGCCGACGACGCAGCAACGCGCGCCTCTCCCGTTCCGTCATTCCGCCCCACACGCCGAATTCGACGCGATTGTCCAGCGCGTCGGCCAGGCATTCCGTCCGCACCGGACATCCGGTGCACACCGCCTTGGCCCTGTTCTGCGCTGCCCCTTGTACGAATAGTTCATCCGGATCGGTAGTGCGGCAGGCTGCCTGCGCACTCCAGTCGGTTACCCAGCCCATCCCGGCGCCGTCCTCTCCCGAATCGAGGCTCCCCCACGGCGACAACGGCATATTCACCGCTGCCAGTTGAGGACGTTACGGAAGGCAGCGCAGGCACAACACCCCCTTCGGGCCCAATCTTGAATGGCCCGAACGGACTATGCGTACGCGACAGATCACCCAGAGGAGTGACGGGAGGACATGCCGGACCTACCCTGCGAAACACGGACCGTTCGATTCATCCACAACGGACGTTCGATGACACATGCGGCGCATTCGGGAGCGCCGTAAGTGCGGCTTGAACCGTGCAGGGGGCTTGCTGCGGAACGGTGCTGCTGTGACAGTTGTGAGCAGCCTAGGCCAAGGCATATACGTGTGTCCGGCGAATGAGAACGTAGGCTGCCCCCATGCCAAAGAAGCGCTCGGGCGGGGGTCTCACGACGACCCAGCAGGCCGCCAAGTTCGTCGGTGTCGCAGTGCTTTCGGGGGCCGTGCTCGCGGGTATCGCGCTGCCCGCCGCCGGAGCCCTGGGTCTAGCCGCCAAGGGAACGGTCGAGGGATTCGACGAGATTCCGGCCAATCTCAAGACGCCGCCGCTGATGCAGCGCACCAAGATCCTGGACAACGAGGGCGGCACGATCGCCACGGTCTATTCGCGCGACCGGACCGTCGTACCGCTCGAGGACATGTCCCCGTACCTCCAGAAGGCGATCGTCGCGATCGAGGACTCGCGCTTCTACGAGCACGGGGCCGTGGACCTCAAGGGCATCCTGCGCGCGATGAACCGCAATGTGCAGGCCGGCGGGACGGCCCAGGGCGCGTCGACGCTCACCCAGCAGTACGTGAAGAACGTGTTCGTGGAGGAGGCGGGTGACGACCCGGACAAGGTCGCGCAGGCCACCCAGCAGACGATCGGACGCAAGGTCCAGGAGCTGAAGTACGCCATCCAGGTCGAGGAAGAGCTCGGCAAGAAGAAGATCCTGGAGAACTACCTCAACATCACGTTCTTCGGGCAGCAGGCCTACGGGGTCGAGGCCGCGTCCCAGCGGTACTTCTCCAAGCACGCGAAGGACCTGAAGGTCGAGGAGGCCGCGCTGCTGGCCGGTCTGGTCCAGTCGCCGACCCTCTACGACCCGGTGAACAACCCGCAGACGGCGCTCAAGCGCCGCAACACCGTCCTTCAGCGCATGGCCGATGTGCGGGACATCTCGCAGGCCGACGCGGACAAGGCGAAGGACGTACCGATCACGCTGAAGATCAAGCGGCCGAGGAACGGCTGTATCACCGCTGTCAGCGGGGCCGGTTTCTTCTGCGACTACGTCCGCGAGGTCTTCCTGACCGACCCGGTCTTCGGGGAGACCAAGGAGGAGCGCGCCAAGGTCTGGAACCAGGGCGGCCTCACGGTCCGCACCACGCTGGACCCGCAGGCCCAGGAATCCGTACAGGACTCCATCAAGAAGCACGTCTACAAGTCGGACCCGGTCGCGACGGCCGTCTCGATCGTCGAGCCGGGCACCGGCAGGGTCCTCGGCATGGGGCAGTCGCGGCCGTACGGCTTCGGCAAGGACGAGACCCAGATCAACCTCTCCGTCGACCAGAAGATGGGCGGCGGCGCGGGTTACCAGCCGGGGTCGACGTTCAAGCCGATCGTCGCGGCGGCGGCCCTGGAGCAGGGCATCTCGCCGACGCAGCAGTACCCGTCCCCGTACCAGATGGACTACCCGAGCCCTGTCCAGACCTGTAACGGACCCTGGAACGACAAGGACGTCCCGGTCGAGAACGAGAACGAGTCCGAGGTCGGCCCGTACGGGATGAAGGAAGCGACCGCCAAGTCGGTCAACACCTACTACGTACAGCTGATCAGCCAGATCGGCGTCTGCCCGGTGACCAAGCTGGCGACGAAGATGGGCGTCGGACGGGCCGACGGCAAGAAGCTCCAGCAGGTCCCGTCGATCACCCTGGGCACCCAGGAGGTGTCACCGCTGACGATGGCGGGCGCGTACGCGACGTTCGCCTCCCGCGGCACGTACTGCACCCCCGTCGCGATCAGCTCGATCATCGGTCCGGACAAGAAGCCGATGGACGTCCCGAAGTCGAAGTGCTCACGGGCCATGTCCGAGCGGACCGCCGACACGATCAACACCCTGCTCAAGGGTGTCGTCGAGGACGGTACGGGCACGGAGGCCGGGCTCCAGAACAGGGCCAGCGCGGGCAAGACGGGTACGACGGACTTCCGCTTCGCGGCCTGGTTCGTCGGCTACACCCCGAACCTCTCCGCAGCGGTCTGGGTCGGAGATCCGCGCCACGACCGGAAGATGACGGACATCACCATCGGTGGCTCGTACTACCCCAAGGTCTTCGGTGGCCAGGTCCCCGGGCCGATCTGGAAGGACGCGGTCACCGGGGCGCTGGACGGCAAGCCGGCCCCCGGGTTCGACACGATCGACATCCCCGACCCGGTGAAGGACCCGGGCAAGGGGAACGGCAGGGGCGGGAAGGGCGACGACGGCAAGCCCGGCGACACCGACCCGGGCACCGGTACCGGCACGCCGTCGGGCGGTCTGCCCGGCGGAAACGGCGGTGACGGGGACGGCAACGACGGGGACGGCGGGGACGGCGGCCATCACGGCCGTCGGGGTGACGACGGCGAGGGCGACACGGACGGCCCCTGAGCCGCGTTCCCGTGCTTGCCTCCCGTTTCCTTCCGTTTCCCTCCCGCTGAAACACATCGCATGTGATCACACAGGAGGGTGGGGCGGTCCCGATCGGCATCGGGACCGCCCCACTTTTTTCCATTCTGTGCCGCCCCCGCAGCGACACAGGTACCCGTACCGGCACAGGCACCCGTACCCGCACCGGCACAGGCCGGACCCGGGCCGCAAGGCACTGGGGCCGGTAGGGGCCGGCAGGGCGAGGGCGTGGGCGCTGTCGGCGCACCTCAGCCGCCGGCGAGGAGCCTCTTCACCTCGGCGGACACCCGGCCGCCCTCCGCGCGCCCGGCGACCTTCGGGTTCACGATCTTCATGACGGCACCCATCGCGCGGGGTCCCTCGGCGCCGCCCGCCTTCGCCTCGTCGACGGCCGCCGCCACGATCGCGCCCAGCTCCTCGTCGGACAGCTGCTCCGGCAGGTAGGCGTCGAGCAGCGCGCCCTCGGCCTTCTCCCGCTCGGCCTGCTCGGTCCGGCCGCCCCGTGCGAACGCCTCGGCCGCCTCGCGGCGCTTCTTGGCCTCCTTGGCGATCACCTTCTGCACCTCGTCGTCGGAGAGTTCGCGCGCCGCCTTGCCGCCGACCTCCTCCTTGGTGATCTCGGTGAGAGTCAGCCGGAGCGTGGACGAGGTCAGCTCGTCACGCGCCCTGATGGCCGTGGTGAGGTCTTCCTTGAGCTTGGACTTGAGCGTGGTCATACGCCGATTGTGGCAGGTACGGACCGGATGACGCCCTCAGGTTTTCCTCGGGAGGTCCGGTGTCTGCGACGATGGACGCATGCGCGCACGGTACGGAGTTCCCCTGAAAATCACGGCAGTCGGCGCAGCGCTCGGCGCGGCCGGTCTTGCCTACGCCGCGGGCTTCGAGGCCCGCTCCTTCCGGCTCCGACGGGTCACGGTACCCGTACTCCCGCACGGGGCGCGGCCGTTGCGGGTGCTCCAGGTCTCCGACATCCACATGGTGAGCGGACAGCGCAAGAAGCGCGCCTGGCTGCAGTCCCTGGCGGGTCTGCGTCCCGACTTCGTCGTGAACACCGGCGACAACCTCTCCGACCCGGAGGCCGTACCGGAGGTGCTGGACGCGCTCGGCCCGCTGATGGAGTTCCCGGGGGTGTACGTCTTCGGGTCGAACGACTACTACGGCCCCAAGCTCCGCAACCCGGCCCGCTATCTCCTGGAGAAGGTCGAGGGCAAGCACGGCCTCAACGGGAACGCCCCGGCGGTCGGCGCGGTCCACAACCCGTGGGAGCCGATGCGGGACGCCTTCGACGCGGCGGGCTGGGTGGGCCTCTCCAACACCCGGGGCCGCCTCAAGCTCGACGGTTTCGAGATCGCCTTCACCGGCCTGGACGACCCGCACATCAAGCGGGACAGGTACGCGGAGGTCTCGGGCGGCCCGGAGAGCGGCGCGGACCTCTCCATCGGCGTGGTCCACGCCCCGTACCTGCGCTCGCTGGACGCGTTCACGGCGGACGGCTACCCCTTGATCCTGGCGGGCCACACGCACGGCGGCCAGCTCTGCATCCCGTTCTACGGTGCCCTGGTCACCAACTGCGACCTGGACACGGACCGGGTGAAGGGCCTCTCCGCCCACGAGGCGAACGGCAACCGCGCCTACCTCCACGTCTCGGCGGGCTGCGGCACCAACCGCTACACGCCGGTCCGCTTCGCCTGCCCGCCGGAAGCGACGCTACTGACGCTGACGGCCGGGGAATGAGGGGCGAGAAGCGAGTCTGCCGGACGGTCGGCGGGTCGGGGGAGGGCGGGACGTGTACGCCGTCGGCCGGCCCCGGCCTCCCGGGGGCCCACCCGTCGCCGCGGGACTGCCGCGCGAGACGCCGGCGCCGGCCTCCCGGGGGCCCACCTCTGGCACCACCTGGCACCACACGGCATCCGCCTCAGCATCCCGTCCCCGGACGCCCGGCATCCGGGCGCTGAGCGGCGCACGCCGCACCGGTCGCGGCGCCCGGAACCGGATTTCGCCTCCCGGCGCGGGTGAGCTAAAGTAATCGATGTCGCCGGGACACCGACGACATCGGGGTGTAGCGCAGCTTGGTAGCGCGCTTCGTTCGGGACGAAGAGGTCGTGGGTTCAAATCCCGCCACCCCGACAGCTGAAACACCAGGTCAGGCCCGGTTCTGAGAGATCAGAGCCGGGCCTGATTTGCTTTGCGACCCGGTTTTGGGAGCCGTTTGGGAGCCAACTGGGTGTGATCTTGGAGATCCGGCTCCCGGTGGCTCCCCGAGGAGCGGCCTTCTGCCTCCACTCGGCGCGGGCGTACGCATCGCGCCCCGGATCATTCACCGCACGGCTTGTGCCGAGCAGACCCAAGACGGTACGACGATTGCCATGCACCCTTGGTCTCCGTTGAATGACCGGCAGCTCGCACTCCTCACCCGCATCGGGGGCGGCACCGACCCCGTCACGTCGGACAGCCCCGAGCTCGCCGTCACGGCTCGCGCGCTCAGGGACCGGGGCTTGGTGACCATGCCCAGGAAGAAGGGGAGGTGGCAGGCGGAGATCACTGACGCGGGGCGCTTCTACCTGGAGCACGGGCATCATCCCGATCGTCCGGAGCTGGCTCCACGCAAGGCTCGCGCAGCGGCGTCTGAAGCCGAGGTGTCGACGGCCTCTGGTCCGTCGCAGGGTGCCGATCTCCCGACCGAGACGAAGCCTGCTCCGAAACGGGCTGTGAAACCTCCGCGTCCGTCGCCGGCGGCTGTCGGGCAGGCGCTCATCGCGCAAGTGCAGGAAGCCGGACGATTCCTTCGGATCCCGAACCCCAGCGAGGCGGAACGGGCTCGGTATCGCAGAGCGTTCGACGCGGCGCGGCAGTGCGCTCCGGAGGGGTACCACCTGAAGTACAGCGGGCGGGCGAAGGGTGACTTCTTCCTTGGCCTGCTCCGGGTGTCAGGCGAGGACGACACCGAGTGGAACCGGATCCGTCTGGCGCGCAGCCGTGTGATCACCGACGTCGAGGACGTGCTCGCCTCGGTCACCAAGGACCACAGCGCCTTCGAGATCTCCGAGGAGGTATTGCCGAGGGTGCTCGCACTGATCCAGCTCCTTGCCGATCAGGCACTCGCGCGGTACGGCGAGATCGCTGTGTCCAAGAAGCGCAGGCAGCCGAGGCCGCTGCTCACTGTCCACGGCAGGACGTACGAGATCAGCTTCCGTGAGCGGCAGAAGCAGGTCCGGTACGTACCCAAGCAGCCGGGCCGACGGACGTATGACTGGCAGCGGGTCACGCCGGCCCACAAGTTCGAGCCGTCCGGCGAACTGGAGCTGCTGGTCAGCGAGAACTCGGGGTACAGCTACGGCTGGAAGAAGGAATGGGCCGACACAGCCAAGAAACCGTTGGAGGAGCAGATCGTCTCAATCTTCCGGGCGTTGAAGGCGCGCGCGGAGGAGCAGGAGCGGACCCGGTTGGAGCGAGAGGCGGAGCAGCGGCGTCTGCGAAAGGAACGTGAGCGCCAGGAGGCCGAGCGTCGGCGGCTGGCGGCGGAGCGTGAGGAGCGTGAGCTGCGGGAATGGGAGGCGACGATCAGTGCGGCTTCGGTCAAGGCGGTTCACGCGGTACGGGCCGAGCACTTCGGCACGGCCCTTGAACAGTGGCGGGCCGCGGGTGAGATCCGGGCGTTCTGCGCCGCGCTGGATGAAATCGCCGCCGCGTCGGAAGATGTCCTCGAAGCTGAGAGGCTGCGTGAGTGGTCGGCGTGGGGGAACGCGGAGGCGGATCAGCTCGACCCCACGACGAACGGCAAGGGTCTGGGCGCCCGCGACTTCAACGCGGAGCCCGACGAAGAAGCAGCTGCGGCCGTTCCTCGACGGCTGGCACCCGGACCGGCCTGAGAAGGAGAAGCCCCAGGCTCAGCCAACGCCTCCGCAGCCGGAGCCAGACCCGTGGCGCGGCGTCATCGACGCACATCAGGATCAAGGGTGGCGATATGGACGCCAAGGTCGCGCTCAATGGTGGAGGCGATGACGCCGTGACCTCGGTCGCGTAGGGCCTTTGCCGCCTTCTCGACGAGTTCTCCGAGCCGGATGACCTCGGCACGCAGGGCGACCAGCTCGTTGTAGCGGTCAGCCTTGTCTTCGCCGCACCAGGCCCGGACGGTTCGCAGGACGGCCGACTCCGCGTCCAGCTTCCGGTCGTCCCGTCGGCTGTAGGAATACCAGGAGGACTGGGCACGCTCCTGCTCGATGCCCTGCTGCTTGCGGTCCACCTCCGGAAGGATCTCATCGGCGAGGCGGCTGGCGACCCGACGGGCGACGCGCTCGGTGACCGGCCACCCGGCCAGGCACAAGCCGTGTCGGTTCTCGTAGACCATGGCGTCGCCGCGGAGTTCAGCGGCGCCCAAGCCGATGAGCGGTGCCGTCTCATCGAGGCGGCTCAGCTCCAGGACCCCGGCGTCAGCCACGGTTCGGCGCAGGCGCAGCCTGTTCTTCGGACGGACGAATCCGAGGATCATGCGGGCGGCCTCGAAATCCGTACTGCCCCGGACGTGGCGAGAGGACTCCGCCAGCGCCAACTCCGCCGCGTCATCCGCGCAGAACGTCTCGGCCTCCGCCCACGGTGCCACGAGAGAGCCGGAACTGACCCACTCCTGCAAGCCAGCGGCATCGCCTTCGAGGAACCTCACGTGGACCCAGCCAGACCTACCGGGGCCGCCCACGCGAACAACCTCCACATGGAGGACCTCGCTGCCCAGGTCCTTCGACCTCGCGCGGTACGCCCAGTGCTCGCCAATCTCCATGTGTCTATTGAGCCAGGTCTACTGGCCCTCTCACCGGGCGTTTGCCATAACACCCGGAGCGAGGTGACCTCCAGGAGGTTGACGCTGCTCCCGCACGGCACAGCCATATTCACCCTTAGGACTCCACAGGCTGACGTGATTCCCTGCGCGCACGTAGGGCATCGCCGAGTACGCGCACTGGTGACGTGGGACTCATCGCCAAGCGAGCGTCGAGTGCCGTCTCCCACTGCTCGGTCAGTCCAAGCATGAGGCGCGTGCGCATCCCGGGGGTGACGTGGGCATAGCGCGCCGAAACGGAGCCGTCGATGTGGCCCATGCGGTCGTCCATGAGGACCTTCTCGGTACCGAGATCCTCCATCACCGTTCGGTGGGTGTGGCGGAGGCCGTGGGGTGTGAGGCCCTTGGCGATCGGTAGCCAGCAGGCGTCGGCCCGGTCGCTGGCGCCGCGCCCTCGGGCAGGGACTCCGGGCCACGGCTCGCTGAGCAGCGGTACGGGGCGAGGTAGCTGCGGTGCCTTCTTCGGATACCAGCCGGAGACAGCCGGCGTGAACAGCCACGTCCCGAATCCGTTTCGGCGCCAGTGGGCTGCGTGCTGCGCCACCGGGCCGCCCCGCACGAAGCCCAGGTCCGCGATGGCCTGCTCCACCTTCGCCCGCTTGGCTTCGGTCACGCGGTCGGGGTGGTTGAGGACGTTGGAGACGGTGCCTGTGGAAACCTCGGCGCGGCGCGCGACGTCGACGAGCTTCGCACCGTGGTGGCCACCGGTGCGGGCCGTGCCCTGGCCCCGGAAGACGTAGGTCCTGCCGTGGCACGGGCAGGGTTTCGGCTTCGTGTGGGCGACGTGGTTGGCGACCAGGGCCGAAAGCCAGTCCATCGCGTCGATGGTGCGGTAGCTGTCGTCCTTGGGCGGGCAGCGCACCATCTCGCCGGTGTCGAGTTCGTACAGCTGCCATTCGACGCGGACGGCCCCAGGGCGGGCGAACTCCGTTTCCAGGCCGACGATTTCACCCCAGCGCATGCCGGTGTAGCCCTTGAGGACGACGGCGACGAACTCGTCGTCGCGGCCAGAGAGCAGGGCGGCGCGCTCGGCGGTCAGCAGGATGCCGAGCGGGTCGGTGACGACCTTCTCCGGGCCGCGGTCGCGGGAACGGCCGGCGCGCTTGCCGCGCCCGCGGCGTCGGGCGGCCGGGTTGGACGTGATCAAGCCCTCGTCGATCGCGTCCTCGAAGATCAGATGGAGCGTCGAGCGCCAGGTCTTGACGCTGGAGGCCGCGTAGACGGCCTTCTCCTTCTTCTCCCACAGGTCGACGTCCGTGCGCAGGATGCCGGCGAGTGCCTTGTCCTCGAAGTCTGGGAGGAGGTGCTCCTCGATGTGGCGCTTGTAGTTCTGCATGGTCGAGGCGGCCAGGTCCTGGGCCTCGTACCAGCGGTTCGCGTACTCGCCGAAGGTCTCCTGGCCGAGTGCCGGGTCGCGCCAGTCGCCGCGCCGGTACTTGTTTTCGGCCTCGCTCGCGGCGCGCTGGGCCTCGCCCTTGGTGGCGAACCGGATCGCCTTGCCGGTGTCGTCGACGACCGTGAGGTGCTTGCCGGGCGCGGTTTTGTACCGGCCGCGCCAGTAGTTTCCGCGTTTCTCCGCGAAACCCAAGTTCCGTCTTCCTCTGCTCTCGGCTTGTGACTGGGCGCGGGCGCACTACGCGACGGTCTCGTACTGGGTGCGGCGCGGCGGTCGGGCCCGCAGACGCCCTGGCGTCGGGGCCGTAGTCGACTCAGGAGGCCGGGCGGCACGAGTTCGCGAGGGAGGGCTTGTCGCTGCCCGACTCGTCGGCGCGCTGCTGACGGATCGCTTCGGGCGCTCTTCGTGGAGGCAGACGATCTCGGCAAGGTGCGCGCCGGTGAAGCGGTAGGCGCGGCCGACGCGGGTGTGCGGGATGAGTCCGCGTCGGGCCCGGTCCTTGACCCACCAGGCGGAGCAGCCGAGGACTTCGGCGACTTCTTCGGGGCGGTAGAGACGAGGCAAGGGGGCTCCGCCCTCGGTGCCGGGAAGGCGTCGTACGAGGGCAGGGGGTATGTCGGAGTGGCGCAAGAAGGGCGGGTCCTTACTGGGTGGGGGCGTGCTCGGTCAGCGGTGCTGAGCGGTCCTCGTCACGTGGCGGTCGGCCTCTGCAGCAGCATGGGAGGCGAGACGAGAAGGGCTTCGGCGATCACGACGAGGCCGTCGGCATCACATCCTCGTTGGGCGCGTTCGATGCGGGACAGCATGGTGTTGGACATCGAGTGGCCGGGGGCGGTCACCCGGCCAGCCAACTGCCATTGTGAAAAGCCTTGTTCTGCGTGGAGGATTCCGATGGTGCGGGCCGCCTGTATTTCAGCGGATCCGACTTCCAATGAGCGTTGGGGCATGACTCCAATTGAAAGGTCCGATCGCCGGTTTTGGTAACCGGCGATCGTCGGCTATGTTGCGCTCGCGCGGTTCGCCGCGAAGTGGGTCGCAAGGGACCGGAAGCGGCTTGGAGCGGGGTGTCGGCCAGGGATCTGACGTGGGATGTTGTGTTGTAGCTTCCTCGTCGGCGGCGTGTCAACGGCTTGCCGATGTGATGCTTCTGGCTCTGCGGTCCGGGCAACTATTTGGTCAACAGCGGATCGCGCCTTAAGGTTTTGCTCCCGCCCGCCACACAGCCCCATTTCCACAGCCTTTCTGCCGTGAGAGATAGGGCCGGATAGGGCTGGACTTGCGCAACGGGGGTGTGGCTATGTTGACGACACCCCCGGAAAAGCAATCGCTTCTCTGCGCGCGTCCGCGCCAATACCCCCTCGAATCCCGCCCGACCGACGGTGAGCCGTACTGTCCACGCACAGGCCACCGAGTGAGGACGTCCCCGCACTTGGCACGAATCCGCACCATCAAGCCCGAAGCCTTCGTCTCCGAGTCCTTGGCCGCCGTCTCCCTGACCGCCGAGCGCACCTTCCTCGGCCTGCTCACCCAGGCCGACGACCAGGGCCGACACCGCGACCACGCCGCGATCATCGCCGGACAGTTGTGGGTCCTGCGCCCGGAGCACACCCCGTCCGAAGTCGAGACGGACCTCGCCCAGCTCGCCGACGCCGGGCTGATCTGCCGCTACAAGGCGCCGGATCACAAGCGGTACCTGCACATCGTCACCTGGGGCCTCCATCAGAAGATCAACCGGCCCAGCAAGAGCCGCCTCCCTGCATGCCCGCATCACGAGGTTCCGGCCGGAGTCACACCGAGCCCAGCCGAGACCGGATTCAGGGAGCCCTCGCTGCCGTCTCACGGAGCCCTCCGCGAGGGCACAAGGGGAATGCGCGAGCCCGCAGCGAATCCGGGTACCGCTTGCGAAACCACAGGTCAGGACGGATTTATGGAGGGCTCCATGAGGGCTCATGGAGCCCTCCCGGAGCCGTCGGTGAACCCTCACTGCCCGGATCTAGGACCTAGGACCATGGATCTAGGAGATACCCCTTCGGGGGGCGCAAGCGCCCACGCGCCCGACACCGTCTCGGCCAAGCAGCTCCTCGGCGAGTACATCGCGGCGTGCAACCACCGCCCGCCGGACGCCTTCCTGAACCATCTCGGCGGACAGGTGCGCAAGCTCCTCGACGAGGGCATCGCCCCCGCCCACCTCCGGGCCGCCCTCGAACGCCACCGGGCCAAGGGGCTGTCCCCGAGCGTCCTGCCCAGCCTCGTCCACGAGGTCATGAACGCCGCCTCCCCCGCCACGCCCGCCGCCCACCGGGCATGGACGAACCCCACGGACGTCGTCGCCGCCTACGGAGATGAACTCTGACCGCTACCCTCGCCCGCGCACCCCAGCGCGTCGGCCCGCTCGCCAACCGGCTCAACACGATCCTCGCCAACCGCGGCATCGACCCCGCCGCTGCCGCCCAGGAGCCGGCGCCCGAGACCGTCACCGCCCTGGAACTCGCCGATGCCCGCATCCCCGCCCGATACCGCCGCGCCCTGGCTGACCACCCCGAGATCGCCACGTGGGCCGACCAGATCGCCCGCACCGGACGCCCCGGCCCGAGCGGACCAGGCATCGCCGAGGGCCCGTCGCTGCTGATCGCCGGCCCCACCGGCACTGGCAAGACCCACCAGGCATACGGCGCCGTACGCGCCCTACTCACCCGAGGCGTCCGCCTGCGCTGGGAGGCCACCACCTCCGCCGATCTGCACGCGCGGCTCCGTCCCCGTGTCGGCCACGACGGCGAACGGGAGCTCCAGACGCTGTCCCGCAGCCCGCTGCTGCTCCTGGACGACCTCGGTGCGGCCAAGACCAGCGAGTGGACCGAGGAGCTGACCTACCGGCTGATCAACCACCGGTACGAGCACATGCTCCCCACCCTCATCACCACCAACCTCCCGACCGCCGAGTTGCGCATCGCGCTCGGCGACCGCGTCACCTCCCGTCTCGCCGAGATGACCGAGCGGGTCATCCTCACCGGCCCCGACCGACGCCGCACCGCGCCCGCCACCTGACAGGTACTCGCCCCCACCGCCCTGCCCGCCCTCGCTTCCGCCTGCCCTCAAACGCGCAGGCCCCTTTGGAGAGCCTCTGCATGACCCCTGGCACCACCACCCTCATCAGCGCCGAAAGCACCGGCATCCCCGTCCTGCCGCACTGGATCCCCGCGCCTGCAGCCATCGCGGTCCTGCTCATCACCCTCGCGCTGGTCACTCGATGGCTGTGGCCGCGCGCCCGCAAGCTAGGCGGCGGAAGGCGGCCTAGCAGCGCCGCCGTCCGGGTCGCCGCCGTCGCCGCGATCGGCTGCACCGCCTACAGCGCGGACACCAGCTGGCGCTTCGCCGCCGACTACCTCGGCATGGGCAGCACCGTCGAGCGCGCCTCCATGTTCGCAGTCGCTGAACTGGCCTTGTTCGCAATGGCATTGATGGCACGCCAGAACCTGAAGGGCCCCAGGCAGGCGCCGGGACCGCCGGGCGTCCTGGTATGGGTGATCACCGGAGGCCAGATCATCCCCGCCTACGCCGAGTCCGGTCCCGTAGGCGGCACGGTCCGCGCCCTGATCGGCCCAGTCATGGCCGCAGTCCTCTGGCACCTGGCCATGGGAATCGAGCTACGCCACCACACCCCCGAGGCCGCCTCACGCAGCCTGCCCGCAATCCTCGGCCGACAGGCACGCGAGCGACTGCTGGCACGCCTGGGCATCCACGACCAAGACGCCGATGCCGCACGACTCATCCGCGAACGCGCCCTGAGCCGGGCCGTCACATTGATCCTCCGCATCGAAGCGATGCCCGAAGCGAAGCGCAACAAGGGACGTGGCCGGCGTGCGACTCGGCGCCTGCACGAAGCGCTGGAGAAGGCCGACGTCGACGGTGATCTCCGCCAGGACGAACTGCTGCTGCGAAAACTCGGGACCCGACAGCAGGCCACACGGTTGGCCTCGCTCCCGCTGCCCGAACGGTGGGAGACGCCCGGAGACCGAGTCAGCCAGCCCCGCACTGCCGCGGCGAAGCGGGCAAGGCCCGAGCGCCCGGAGGGCGTACCGAATCCGGGCGACCAAGGCGTACACCGGTCGGACCGCCCGGAATTCATGGTCCGCCCTCAATCCGCTACTGATGGGGGCACGGACGTGAGCGCGGGCAGAGACGCGGGTGCCGAGCCTGGCGGGAAGCCGGAGCCGGTACGCCCGGGTCGCAAGCCCGACCTGCCGCGGGATGCCCTCATCGCGTACGCGGAGCGCATCTACCGCGAGACGGGGCGCCTCTCTCGTGACTCCCTCAAGGCAGCCGTCCGCGCCGACGGCCACCAGGTCGGCACGGACCTGGCCCAGAGCATCGTCAACACGGTCAAGGCCGAGCAACAGGACTCAGTCCGTACCGGCCACCCCCACTGAACTCTCCCTCGCACCTCTAACCACCCGCCGCTGAAAGGCCCTTCCGCCATGCCCCGCTCGACCACGCCCGCCTGGGACTGCCACAACTGGTCCTGCCCCATCTGCACCGCGCCTGAGCGCGACGAGATGACCCTGCTGCGCTGCGCCATCCTCACTCTGCTGGAGCAGGGACGATGGATGGCTCAGGACGAGATCTCCCTTCCCGACATCCTCTCTGCCGGCGGCCACTACCTGAGCCGACTCAGGATCGGCCCCCTCGGCCAGATCAATGAAGACACCCCGGTGCCCGCCATCGAGCAGTGGGCCTGGCTTGAGGCCGAGCTGCGCCTGGTTGTCGCCCGCGCCGCCGGACTGGATGCCGTCAGCACCCTCGACCCGCGCATCAATGGCGCCCTAGCCTCCGCGGCTTGCCTCCCGGAGCGGCGCCTGGTGGATCTGCTCGACCTCGCAGCCGAGCAGTTCGCCGAGCTCAACACACAACCGCGCGCCGCCTGACCCAACACCCCCGCAACCCCGACACAAGGACATCGCGTCGTGCGCGATCACTACCCCGAATTCCCCATCGCCCAAGAGCAGATGGTCACCACTCCCGTCACACGCGCAGCAAGTTGTCGGGTAAGGAGTCCTTACCCGGCCTCCGCCCCCTCCGGGGCGGAGGCATCCGGCGCCGGGGCGGCACCGGAGTCGGTCGGCCCAGGGGGCCGACCGAGGCTGGGGGTGCCGAACCGTCGCCGAGCGCGCCGCAGCAGCGTACGCCGCGTCGCCGTCTGCGTGACCAGCAGCTGCGCGAGCGCCGCGTCCATCCCCGCTACAACGACGACGAGTTCGCCCTCGTCCAGGGCGCCTCTGCCCTGAGTGGCATGGCGCCTGGTGGCTATGTGGCTGAGTGCTCGCTCGCTGCGGCCCGCGCCGATGACCCCACTGCGGCGGTGGCCGACTACCGCGCCATGGTCAAGGTGCTCATGACCGCCAACGGGCAACTCGGAAAGGTCGGCAGCAACCTCAACCAGCTCACCCACCACCTCAACAAGGACGGCGCCTGGCCCCACCCCGCCGCCGTCCAACAGCTCCTGGACCATATTGAGGCGTCCATCACCCAGCTGGACGCCGCCATCGCCCAGGTCACTGAAGGACGGTGAGCGGGTGATACCCAAGATCATCCTTGGCTCGGGCCCGAAAGCCGCAGGCCGCACGATCGGCTACCTCTTCGGCAAGGGCCGGGCGAACGAGCACACCGACCCGCACCTGGTGGCGTCCTGGAACGGCTTCGCCCCCGACCCCGGCCGCAGCCCTCACCGCGACCCCAAAGCGGTCGAGCGGCAGCTCGTCGCCCAACTCGACCAGCCCGTGAAAATGCTGGGCGACAAAGCACCCAAGGACACCGTGTGGCACTGCCCCGTCCGGGCCGCACCCGAAGATCCGATCCTCACCGACGCGCAGTGGGCGGACATCGCCCGCCGGATGGTGGCCGCCGCCGGCATCGCCCCCGAAGGGGACGATGAAGCCTGCCGCTGGGTGGCCGTCCGCCACGCCGAGGACCACATCCACATCGCCGCCACCCTCGTACGCCAGGACGGCCGCCGTCCCGAGCGCGGTTACGACCAGCGCGCCGTCCAGCGCGAGGCCCGCAAGATCGAAGTCGACTACGGGCTCAGGCGGCTGAATCAGGGCGACGGCACCGGCGCCAAACGCCACACCAGCAAGGAGCACTTCAAGGCCAAGCGCCTGGGCCAGGACGCCACCACCCGCGATGTCCTGCGCCTGCGGGTGCGCCGCGCGGTCGCCGCCGCGTCCGACGAAGCCGAGTTCTTCTCCCTGCTGGAAGCCACCGGCGTGACCGTGCGCCTCAAGCTCGGCCCCTCCGGCGACGCGCTCGGCTGCAACTTCGCCATGCCCAACGACATCAACGACCAGGGCCAGCCGGTGTTCTACGCGGGCTCCACCCTCGCCCCCGACCTGTCTCTGCCCAAGATCCGCAAAGGCCTCGCCACCACCAGCCCCGAACCGGCCCCTGCCTGGCCAGGTGACCCGTGGCACCAGGCCACCGCCGCCACCGAACGCATCCCCCACCACCTCACCCATGGCGACGATCCGACCGCCCAAGGCCAACTGGTCGCGCTCGGCGCCACGCTGGACCTACTGCCGATCGCCGCGCCGGCCGCGCTGAGGTCCGAACTCGAACAGGCCGCCGTCGCCTTCGAGCGCGCCACCCGCTCCCGTATCGCAGCCGACCTCGACAGCACCCGCGTCCTGCGCCGCAGCGTCCAAGCGATCTGGCGCGAGCAGCCCTCGGACGGCGACGGAGCCGGGTTCGCGATGCTCCTGGACACCGTGCTCACGACGGTGGCGTTCGCCATGCACTGGCACCGCACCCACCAGCACGCCCAGCAAGAAGCAGCAGCCGAACAGGCTCTCGTCCACCTGCAGATCGTGTGCGCGCAGGTCGCCGAGCCTGTCCTGACAGGACTCGCGCAACGCGCTCCCAGCCTCCAGATGAAGCACCGCTTCGCCTACCACCTCCAGCAGGCGGTCCCCGAGTACGCCGAGCGCATCCTGGGCGACCCTGCCTGGGACGCGCTGGCCGCCGTGCTCGCCGAAGCGGAGGCAGCCGGACATAACGCGACCGTCGTCCTCGACCAGGCGCTTGGCCAGCGCACCCTGGACGACGCCAACAACCCTGCCCGCGCCCTGACCTGGCGCGTCCGTCGCCTCGGCGAGCGCCACGCCCCCGGACCCCGAGCCCAGGCAGCCAAGGCCCGCAGCACCGCACAACGACCCGGTGTAACGGTGCATCCCGCGGCCGCCGTGCCGCTCCAGCAGCGGTCGCCAGCGCATCGCCGCTGACCAAAACGGGCGCAACATAGACGACGATCGCCGGTTAGCCCAACCGGCGATCGTCCGGAGACTTGATGCCTCAACCCCACTCCGGAAGGACTCCCTGTATGGCCCAGACCGACATCCGACCCCGTGCCGTCGTCCTCCTCACCGACGTAGACACCTCCCGCCGCGACGAACCCGGTCGCCTGTATCACCACGACGGACGCCCGTTCACCACCGCCGAGTACGACCTGCTCTGCACCTGCACCCGGGCGGAGATAGACATCGCGGTCGCGCACATGCAGCCAGTGGGCGCCTGGATGAGTGAACGCCACACGATGCAGAAGGCCCTTATCGGCCTGTATATGAAGTACGCATACCAATTCACCGACGCCTCCCCGGACAGCGTCTACGACCTCGTGACCGACGAGGACTACGCGAAGTTCGAGCGCCTGGCCGAAATCCTCAGTCCCGGCGATGCCGTCGAAGACCTCGCCGGACACGAACAGGACTGACCGGCCACACGCCAAGGAGCGGCTCTTCAAGACTCCGTCTGCTTGAACAGCACCCTCAGGGCCACGTGCCCGTCCACGTGGTCCCCGGCTCCGCACACGCCGCAGGCCCGACCGGCTTGTCCGGTCGGGCCTGCGGCATTCCTACCCATTCAGTGAGCCCCGCGGGCTTTCGCCACCGCCCTCTCCACGTGGGCATCGACGAGCGCGGACGAGCCCGAGACCACCGCAACCACCCTCCCCACACGAACGACTGTCTGCTTGACGACGCTGCTCCGTCCGCCGGCGGTGAAGGTGAGCAGCTGACTCCACCGCTCCTCGCCCAGCCGGGCCTCGGCAAGCACCTTCCGGGTCGTAATCGTGACGGGGGTACTGCCGAGGCGCACCTGATACGTGCGGCACGAAGTCATCGCATCGAAGATCCGGCCCACGACATCGGAGAGCCTCTGCTCGGTGTCGCTGTACAGCTCCTCGGCCACCTCGGAGTCGCTGCCGCCCGTGTAGGTGAAGGACGCCTTCGCCCTGCGTGGGAAGTCGAGGCTGCCACCGGCCGCGGCCTGGTCGCCGAGCTTCTCCAGCGCCGGGCAGCCGGTCACCGTGACGGCGTCGTGCCGCTTGGGCTGTTCCGGCTTACGGATGTAGCCCTCGCCCAGGTCGCCCTCGTCGAGGAGGCGCTTGCTCAGCGCGGC
The DNA here is from genome assembly GCF_029167625.1 of Streptomyces sp. AM 4-1-1. Classification (NCBI taxonomy): domain Bacteria; kingdom Bacillati; phylum Actinomycetota; class Actinomycetes; order Kitasatosporales; family Streptomycetaceae; genus Streptomyces; species Streptomyces sp. AM 4-1-1. Next base: position 4,171,927 of record NZ_CP119145.1, on the reverse strand, counting down.
CGAGGACAGCGGCCTGGGCACAGAGGCATCCTTGCCCTCTGGGCGCACAGGGGCGGAAGCGGTCGGGGAGTCAGCGGAGGTGCTGCCGTTGGAACAGCCCGCCAGGGCCAGGACGGTGAGGGCGCTCAGGCCCAGGGTGGTGTTGTGAAGGCGCATGCGATACCCCAAAGTTGCTGCGGAATGGACGGTCTGACCAGGCCGGCCCTCCGGGCACCGGTGATACGGAGAAGTGGGGCGAGGGGTTTCGCGGAGGTCAGTGGCCGAGGTGGCGCAGGCCGTCCTCCAGGGTGGGGTGCCAGCGGTCGGCCGGACCGGAGTTGCGGTTGTACCAGGCGGTGTCCAGGCCGGTCTCCTTCGTCTCGTGGCCGGCCCGGCAGCGCAGCCATACCGAGTCGTCGCGCAGGTTGAAGATGATCCAGTTGCGGTACGCGCCACACGCGGGGCACTGACGGACCTCGCCGTCGATGACGAGCGGGGAGTCCCAGCGCATCATGAACCCCTCGACGTCCTTGCGGGATGGCGCCCGAAAGTCCGGCGGCAGGAAGGTGAGCTCCACCGCCCTGTCCGGTGTGGCCGGGACCGCAGCGGCGACCAGGCCGGGATCGGTGGGCCGCGGCTGCTGGGCGTACATGGCCAGCATCGCTTGGCCGGCGCGCTGGGCTTCGCGGAAGGCACGGTCGGCGCGAGCACGGCGTCGGAACATGAACTCTCCATCTCTGCCAACTGGCAGGCAAGGGGGAACGGGCCACTTGGGGAATGGGCGTCGAGCGGCACCACAGGCGCTCCAGGAGCGTGGGTCGTCAGCTGTGGCGGATGACGCTGAGCCGGTCCACGGCGCTCTCGGGCAGAGTGCGGCGAGCCACCGGGACCTGAGAAGCGAGCGAGGCAGCGAACGAGGCGACCAAGTCATGGGGGACGCTGGCGCTGAAACTGGCGCACCACAGATACGGTTCTGCCAGAGCGGGTTCCGCCCACGCCTGCCAGCCGACCAGGTCAGGGCGCGGGTCGGCATCCTCGATGAGCGGCGGCAACACCTCCAGGGACATGCTGCAGGAAGACCCGGGGGCCATGGCGGTAGTACCGGGCCGGTCCGCATCCCTGTACCAGCCCCGTGCGGCGAGTGCGTTCAAGACCGTCTCGGGACCCTCGCCCACGCCATCAGGCGCCTCGCGGGCGTCGATCACGACAAGGAGATCGGCGAGTGCCTCGCACGGGACGCCCGCGGTGAAGTACGCATTCCACTCCGTCATCGCGGAGGCGGCATGAGGGCGGGCAGACAACTGCCAGGCGACGGGCAGTCCGCCCAAGGAGAACGGGTAGGCCGAGAGGATCCACTCGGCGCCGCACAGCCCGTCCGGGCTCACAAACAGCAGGGTGTTGCGAGAGGTCGGCCACATACGCCAACCGAGGCCGACCAACGTGTCGCCGACCTGCTCGGCCAGAGCGCCGTCGTCACCGGCCAGGTGGCGCGGAGTAACCCAGTACACCGGGTCCGACGCGCCGGGGCGGAAGGGATCGTTGAAGTGGTGCGGGTACAGGGGCGCCTCCGTGGACTCGGGGAAGGATGCTCGGCTGGGTGTGTACGTTGACATGCCTTGCCGTAGCGCACCAGTCATTTCGGCGGAATTCATGTCTGCCCCTGGCGAACTGGTGAAAAGTGAACAGATTCGCCCCGCTAAGTGGGCCGCCCCCACCGCGCCCCGGGCCGCCTTCACCAGCGACATCTGGCGCGACCGCTCGCGAAGGCAGGGCCAGCACCGGTCTCCGGTTTCCCTAACCGGGGACCGGCGACTATCGCACCGCTTTCAGGGACCAGTCAGGGCGCATCCTCACCGGGCTGGTCGGTGTCGGTTTCACGTAGGACGGCGGGCCCGCGTTGGAGTGCTCACGCATCGCGCACGTGCGGCTCGGCCTCACCGTCTCGCGCAAAGACGCCCAGTCGTGTCCCCCATAGGGGGCGGTTCGGTCTTCGCGAGTGCGCGCGCTGAAGCGCACCGATGGACCCTCCGGATGCGCAACCTCAGGGTCACCACAGTGAAGTCCCCTCTTCAGTAACGGCGCATCCGTTCCGGCTAAGGTCGTCACCTATGCAGCGGCTGGTGCTCTTCGATCTCGACAACACCCTGATCGACAGGAACGGTGCCATCCACGATTGGGCTGTTCAGTTCGCCGCTCGGCACTCCCTCGCTGACGACGCCACTACGCAGTTGGTCGAGTTGGTCCAGGAACGAGCGTTCCCAGTCACCTTCGAAACCGTACGGGCGCAGTACCGTCTCCAGCCCTCCGCGAAGACGTTGTGGAGGCAGTACTGCTCCAACATCGCGGCGGCGGTCAGGTGTCCTGAGAGGGTACTCGCGGGCCTGGATGTCCTACGAGCCACCGGCTGGCGAGTGGGGGTCGCCACCAACGGAGCGACCGACATTCAGAACGCCAAACTCCAGGCAACCGGTCTGATCGATCGCATCGATGGCGTCTGCGTCTCGGAGTCCGTCGGGGCACGAAAGCCCGCACCCGCCGTCTTCGAGGCGGCAGCCGTAGCGTGCGGCTCCCTCCTTTCCCAAGGTGGCTGGATGGTGGGCGACAACCCGGAGACCGACATCGATGGAGGTCGTCGAGCGGGCCTACGCACGATCTGGATCCCCAACGGGCGGGCCTGGCCCAGCCGGCTCGCCGTACCTGACCATTGCGTACCCGACGCGGAGACGGCCATCGCGCTGTTGCTGGCCAGTGACTGATCGAGGAGTGTGACTACGTGAAGTGCGACATCACCGAGGTGGGACTGCTGCATCCGGGCAGCATGGGTGCGGCCTTCGCAGCTCAGCTCCGAGCCCAAGGCACGACCGTCCTCTGGTGTCCTGTCGGCCGCAGCGACGCTTCCCGGCGACGTGCGGAACTCGCGGGTATGGAAGCAGTCAACGATCTCGGACAGCTTCTACGGCGCGTCGGCCTGGTCATCTCCTTGTGCCCGCCGGCAGCGGCCGAGGAGGTCGCAGCTGAGGTGGCCGAGCATGGTTTTCGCGACGGGACGTACGTCGAGGCCAACGCGATCACTCCGCAGAGGGTCCGGGCTGTGGCCGCCTGCCTGCCTGACACAGCTGTTCTCGACGGTTCTGTCGTCGGGTCTCCGCCGGTCGGAGGAAAGCAGCCGACGCTCTACCTTTCCGGCCCCCCGCGGCACGTCGCGCTGGTTGCCGACCTCTTCGAAGGGACCGATGTGCAAACACGCTCCCTGGGGAATGAGATCGGGCAGGCTTCCGCTCTGAAGCTCGCGTACTCCAGCTACCAGAAGGCGTCCCGCGTCCTGGCCGCCGTGGCGTACGGGGTGGCCGATGCGAACGGCGTCGCGGACGAACTCCTGCAGATCGCCGCCAAGCGGACCGGCAGCTATCTGACGGAGACGGACTACATCCCCAAGACCGCCGCCCGCGCCTGGCGGTGGGCACCGGAACTGGAAGACGCCGCAGACCTGCTCGCCGAGTCGGGGCTGCCGGACCACTTCATGCGGGAAATCGCCGCTGTCCTTCACCGTTGGGATGAGATCCACGACGGGTCCGTCACCATCTCCCATGCCCTCGAACTGCTGTGTTCAGCGGACGATCGTCACACAGACGCGCGTACAAGCTGATCAATCAGGGCAGCCCCGTCCGCAGACGAGGAGACTTCGGTGTCCACGCGGAGATCCCAGGGAAAATGACCGTTGATGGCGAGGTCCTGCTCCGTCGCGTCCCAGGCAGCCAGACGAGCCTCCGTATCGCGATCACCTCGCCCCTTGGAGCGGACAGCCGTGGCCTCCCGAGAGCACCACACCAGCACCGTCGACCAAGCGGCAGGATAGTTGGCGGTCACCGCTTCGATGCCCGCGACCTGGCCGAGATGGAGGACCGGAATGCGCCCGCCTTCCATGGCCAGCCCGAGTCCCGGACGGTCGACAACGTAGGTGTTCCCATAACGGTCGTTGCGGTAGATAACGTCACCGCGTCCGTCCAGCTCTGCCAACTGGGCGGGCGTGCCCATTCGGTAGCCCTCCGACTTCCCGCTGCCGATTTTGAGCCGGCTGAAGAGGGCATAGCGTGAGTCGAGTTGGACGAGAGCTGCCGTCACGGTGTCCTTGCCGGCGGCAGGCGGTCCGTACAGCAGGATTCCCTGGTTCATCAGAACACCGTCCCCAGCACCTGTCGCACCTGATCAGTGAGGGATATCGCCGCGCCGAGGCGGTTGTCCACCACCAGGTGATCGACGACAGGACGTAGGTCGACGTCTACGGTCTTCACGTACTCGTCCCAGTGCTGAAGCTTCCAGCTGTCGCGGGCGGCAGACCGGAAGCCGATGTACTCGCGCATCGTCTCCACATCGCACTTGATCCAGACTATGGAGACGCTGACTCCTCGGGCCTCGCACCGATTGGTCAGCCGCTGGATCCACCGGGCATCCATCACCTCTGAGATGAACGGTGCTGTCAGCACCGTGCTGATGGAGCAGTCGATGTTGGCGTAGGCGGTCTCCAGCAGGCACTGGTACTCGAGAGGCCGCACCTGCTCGCGGTAGATCTGGGAATGCCGGTCGTTGGGCTCGCTGCCCATCTCCACCAGAAGTCGCTCGACCAAGGGACGCGTGATCGGGTCCTTGTCGAGGACGGGCCATCCCGTGAGCTGGGAGATGAAGCGCGAGAACTCCGACTTCCCGCTGCCTGCGAAGCCGCCGACGATGAACAGAGACGGGCGATGAGGATCTCCGCCCGTGTGCCGACGCTTCCACGCGTCGATGATCCGCTGCTGAACGTCGAGCTCTCCGGAGACATCCGTTCCTGGCGTGATCTGAGAAAGTGCCCGCTCGACAGCGAGGACGTGGGCCCCGTTGCGAGACTCCGCCGACGGCGTGAGGTCCAGGTGCGTGGCCTCGTCGGGCAAGGGGTGGCGGAACCCGAGCTCGGGTTCCGTACCGCGGTACAGAAGGCAGTACGCACGTCGGTAGTGCGGCCCCGGGTACACCTCGCCCTGCTCGTGCTGCCAGAGTGTCTGGAAGTTGGCAGCGGGCACCGCGATGGCAGCCCGCGTCGCCACTTCCCGCAATCGCTCGCCGGCACGCTCGAGGGTCAATCCGTGTGCCTCGCGCACCTCACGGAGCTTGTCCGGGCGCCATCCCGCACGGCTCCTCGCCACGTCAGTTACCGCCTGCCCATCGGTCAACATGATCGGGACTGTAAGTCTGCCCTGTGCGAAGTCGTGTGTAAGCGGATGTTGAAAAGTCGGGGTGCTCGACGTTGAACGGCCTCACTAGCTCGCCGTGATACACGGATGACCTGCGCCCCGCTGTCATGGACCTTGTCAGCCCGCCGAGTTCACAACTCGCGGCCGAACACAACAAGTTCATGAAGGAGCTGAGGATGCTCGACTTCGGAGAGCAGCACAGCGCATCGGCTGAGTGGTCCGAGCAGCAGATCGCCTACTACCGCGCAAGGGCCGACGAGTACGACACCGCATACGCGGAGCGCATGGGGATGCCTCAGCTTTCGCACGCGCTCGATCGGCTGCCCATCAGCGGAGACGTCCTGGAACTGGCGTGTGGCACGGGCCAGTGGACCCATCTGCTCTCCGGGCGCGCCCGGACCCTGACCGCGGTGGACGCCGCGCCCGAGATGCTTACCGTCGCGCGACGCCGCCTGGAGGGTTCGACCACTCGTTTCATCCAGGCGGACATCTTCAGCCAGGTTCCTGATCGCCAGTACGACACCGTGTTCTTCGCTTTCTGGCTCAGCCACGTGCCGCCCGCGTACCTGGAACCCTTCTGGAAGGCCCTCCGGGGGGCTCTGAAGCCCGGTGGCTGTGTGGTCTTCCTCGACGACTCCCGCGCGAAGGCGGAGATCGAGGAGACGATCGAGGGACGTGCGGTACCTACGGTTCGCCGGAGGCTCTCCGACGGGAGCCAGCACCTGACCGTCAAGGTGCTGTACGACGCCGACGGACTCGCGAAGCGGCTGGGCGCCCTGGGCTGGGAGTCTCACGTCGAGCAGGTCGATCGCTATCACTACATGGGAGTCGCGCGGCCCCAGGCGCACTCATGACCGGCATCAACGGATACCCGGCGTCCCCCACGGTCCGTGCCGGCCGCAGCATCCGACTGCACATCGCCACCTCCGCGGATCGCTTCCGGCTCGACTTCTACCGCTGGGGCTCGAAACCCAAGCACACGGGGCACGTCGAGTGGCCCGGACGGGACGCCGCACTCGGGCGGTATGACCAGGACTGGCAGTGGCCGGGCTACGACTTCCTCGTACCGCGAGACTGGCGGTCCGGTGTCTACATCGGAGTCCTGAGCACGGGCGACTGTCCGATCCGGCCGGCCATGGACGCTCGCGAGGCCAGATTCCTGCTGGTCGTCACGCCCGCAGTTCCCTCGGGCCGCAAGGTGCTCTACAAGGTCCCTGTTTCCACCTACCACGCGTACAACACGGCAGGAGGTGGAAGCCTCTACAGCGCCTCCCGGGTGACGCTGCGCCGACCGGGAGGAGGTGTCGGCGGTCCGGTCAAGGGCCTGCCCGGAAGATTTCAAGTCCAGTGAGACGGTCGTGATGCTATGAGGTTTGTGGTGCGGGTTCCCTGCGCTTGGCTGGGTCGTTGATCCATGCCTGCTGGGGTATCCGGGGTGGTCGGGGGCGGCGGCCGAAGCGTTCGGGGTGGCGGATGTATGCGTCGGCGAGGGTGACGGCCCGCTGGTCGCGGACCTCCTCGGCGGTGCCGAAGTGCACGCTGGCCGGTGTGTGCCAGCCGATGCCCGAGTGCCGGTGTTCGTGGTTGTAGTACGCGATGAATGCCTCGAACCACTCGCGGGCATGGGCCAGCGAGTCGAATCGTTCGGGGTAGTCGGACATGTACTTCGTGGTCTTGAAGTGTGCCTCGCTGTAGGGGTTGTCGTTGGAGGTCTTCGGCCGCGAGTGCGACCGGGTGACGCCGAGGTCGACCAGCAGCTGCGAGACCCTCTTGGAGGTCATCGAGGTGCCGCGGTCGGCGTGCACGGTCTGGGGCACGATGCCGTTGCGGATGATGGTCTCGCGGATCAACTCCTCGGCCCGCACCGCTGATTCGGCCCGCTCAACGGTGTGGCCGACGATGTAGCGGCTGAAGATGTCGATGATGACGTAGGCGTGATACCAGGTGCCCTTGACCGGTCCGGCCGCCTTGGTGATGTCCCAGGTGAACACCTGCGAGGGTCCGGTTGCGACCAGCTCGGGCACTGCTTTGGCGGGATGAGCGGCCTGCCGTCGGCGCTCACCGGACTGACCCTGCTCGCGCAGGATCCGGTACATCGTCGAGACGGAGCAGTAATAGCGGCCGGCGTCCAACTCGCGGGCCCAGATCTGGGCGGGCGCCAGTTCGGCGTACTCGTCGCTGTTCATCAGTTCCAGGACGGCAGAGCGCTCCTGGTCCGTCAGGGCCGAGGGCTGCACCTGCGCGTGGGAGCGGGGTGCGCGGACTGTCGGGGGCTTGAGGCTGCGATAGTGCGTGGCACGTGAGCGACCGGTCAGCCGACACGCGGCCGTGATGCCCAGCTGAACCTCGACGCCGGTGAACGCCTCGTCCACGACAGGGACTGCGGCAGGCTTCAGTCCGCGCTCTCGGAGATCATTTCCAAGAGCGCGGAAGCTTTTCCCATCACCTCGAGTGCGGCCCTGTTCCGGGCCAGGTCCTTCTCCAGCCGTGCCACCTGCTGCCGCAGTTTCTCGTTCTCCACCTCCGCGGCGGACTTCTTCCCACGGGCCGGGCTCGTGCGGCGGTCGACCAGGTTCTCCAGGGCCCGGGCGTCCCGGGCGGCCCGCCATTCCTTGACGTGCGAGTGGTAGAGCCGTTCCCGGCGCAGGACCGCGCCCTTCTCGTTCCTGGGCGCCGCGTCGTACTCAGCGACGATCCGCAGCTTGTACTCCGAGGTGAAAGTGCGGCGCTTCGGCCTCGGTGCCGGGTCGGACCCGACCGGTTCAGTGCTGGTCATAAGGGGCGATTCTCCTGTCCTACCCTCTCAGGCTAACCCGACAGAGCGGGATGTCTCACCCAAGGCTGGCAGAGAGGGCCCGACCCGTACGACGCCACATCGCCTCGGCAGTCGTTCGCGCACTGGGATGCTCCCTTCATCTCCTGGATGGAGGAGAACGGGATCCAGAGCGACTACTGCACGGACCTCGACCTCGACGAAGGCCGGCTCCTCGGCGACGGGTATCGCCTCCTGGTCTCCTCCGGGCACGACGAGTACTGGACGGCTCGGACCCGTCGGAACACGACCGCCTTCCGCGACGCAGGCGGCAATATCGCCAATTTCGGAGCCAACAGCTGCTGGTGGCGCGTGCGTCTCGACGAGAATCGCTCGGCACTGGAGTGCGCGAAGTTCCCTCCCGGCGCCCCCGCTGGAACGGACCCGGACAGCTCGTACGGCTGTCCCGACCACTGGTGGGGGTCGGACCCCGAAAACGCCCTGCTGGGTGTGAGCTACCGGAACGGCGGCGGGCACTGGGACGGCCCGCGCACGTCTCTCGGGTTCACCGTCACCGACGCGGACCACTGGGTGTTCTCCGGAACGGGCCTCAGGACCGGTGACACCTTCGGCCATGACCGAGCGCTCGTCGGCTACGAATGCGACGGAGCCGCATACGAGATCGACGAGCAGCGACGCCCGCGGCCCACCGGCCAGGACGGAACGCCCGAGGACTTCGAGATCCTCGGCATCGCCCCACTTCCCTCCGACTGGAACTTCGCAGCCCGAGAGCCGATACCCAGTCCCCGCGCGGCCACCCTCGGTCTCTACACGGCGACCGGCACCGTCTTCACCGCTGCCACCACTGACTGGGCCCGGCTACTCCCCACCGACCCCCAGGTCGCGGCCATCACCCACAACGTCATCACCCGGCTCGCCTGACGAAGGGATCGTCGTGTCCGCACTCACACAGCCGCTCAGCGTGATCATCGGCGTCAACGGCATCGGCATGGGGCATTCCGTCAGGCAGAGCGTGATCGCCCAGTACCTCCGCGACCGCGGCCACCATGTACGGATCATCACCAACGGGAGCACCCGAGTCGAGTACTTCCGCGACCTCGGATTCCCCGCGTGGGACGGGTGGATGCCGACGCTCCTTGCCCGTGACGACCGCATCCACGCGGCCGATGTCTTACGCACCAACATCCGGCGGACTCCCGCCGGCATCAGCCAGCACCTGCGGCTACGCCGGGCCATCAGGAAAACCGGCGCCCCGGACATGTTCATCACGGACTACGAGCCCAACACACCGCGCCTGGCCTACCACTTCGGCAGGCCCCTCATATCGGTGGACCAGCAGAGCAAGTACCGGCACCTCGACCTGCCGCCGGTCGGTCGGTACGCACGCACCGCCGACGAGCAGCGCCTGCGCTACTTCGCCCCTCGGGCCGACCGGTCCTTCATCTGCTCCTACGTCCCCTTGGAGGCCGACGACCGGAAGCTGGAGTTCATCGCCCCTGTCGTTCCGGACTTCGTCCGCTCCGCCCGGATCACGAGTGAACCTGTGTCCACGGCCTACTTCTCCCGGTACTTCGATCACGGCCCTGAGGACTCCGTCCGCGCCCTCGCCGACGTGTTCCGCCAGTACGTCCCCGATCGAACTCTGCGGATCTACGCGCACTCGGATGAGATCGAGAACCTGCGCCCGTACGCCGACGACAAGATCGAAATCTGCCCGTTCGACCGCCAGGCATTCATCTCCGACCTGGCCCGCTCCGAGGCCGTCTTCTCCAATGCCGGCTTCAACCTCATCAGCGAGGCGTTCGTTCTCGGTAAACCGGTACACCTGGTGCCGCTGCCGACGTATGACCAGCACTGGTGCGCCAAGGTGGTCCACGAGGCGGAACTCGGCACCAGCACTCCACGGATCGAGCGCGGGGCGGTACTCGACTTTCTCAACCGGGCGCGTGAGCTTCGCGTCAACGTCGAACGCCATCGGGACCTGCACCTCGTCCAAGACCCCCGGGAACGAATCGCCTCCTACCTGGAGACCCTGCCCGCAGCCTGTGGGCGGGTCCCCTCCCCGTCCGTCCGGTAGGCGGCCATGGAGCTGCCTTCACTGCCCGCGTACGTGACCACCGTCGTGATCGTGGCGGCCGTCGTGTTCTGCTACCGCTTCGCCGTCTCTCCGACGGTACGGACGCTGTCCTCTCGGCCGACGTTCTCGCGAGCGACGTTCGCGACTGCCGTTCCCTCCGTCCTGCTCGCCTTCCTCCCCCCGCCCGACCCCGGCCCCTTCCGCTGGTTCGTCGTATTCGTGATCGCCCTGCTGACTTGGCAGGGCACCACGAGCGACTACGACGTGACCCAACCCATCGGCCCACAGCGCTGGGCCAAAGTGGTGCTGCTGCTCCTCGCAGTAGCCTCCTGCTTCTGGGCACCGGCCCTGCTGCCGTGGCTCGCTGTCTACTGCGGCCGGCTGCGCGGGTGGAAGCACCACGCGATGATGCCGCTGAGGCTGCTCAAGGCGTACCTCGCTTGGTTCTTCGTGGGGACGGCTCTCAGCACGCCAGAACCCTCAACCGGGCTCGTACTGGTACTCGGATGCGTCTCGCTCTCCCACTACGTCAAACCGGCGTGGAGCAAAGCCCGGCTCGGGCCACGCCCCTGGTCGTGGGCCTGGCACAACCGCACCCACTACCTCACAGCCTCCGCCTACTCCTGGGGATGGGCACGCTTCCTGCCCGCTGAAACCGTGACCGGCTTCCTGCGCCGCGCACGCGCCGTGGACCGCCCCCTCAACATCCTGACGGTGCTTGTCGAAACCGCCGGCCTTGTCGCGTTCCACGACCGGAGCCTCCTCGTCGCTGTCTTGGTCGCGACGGCCGTCTTCAACCTCGCCGTCGTCCTCGCCTCCGGCATCTTCTTCTGGGAGAACATCTGCACCAACGCCGCACTCGCGCTGACCGTCGCACTGCTCCCTGATCAGGAGTACGACGCAGCGTTCGGCTGGCCGGCCGTCGTCATCGCACTCCTGATCTTCATCCTCAGCACGGCTGACCTGCTGTGGCAGCCATGGCACCTCGGCTGGTGGGACTCACCGTTCACGGCACGCGTCAACTGGCAGGTGGAGACAGCCTCCGGCGCAACACTCGGGCTCTACAACGACTTCATGTGCCCGTATGAGCGCGAATTCGGCCGAGTCCTGGGCTACTTCCTCACCAGCGAACCCATCCTCCATGGCCACCTCGGCATCGTCTGGGACCCAGGGCTGCGCGACCGCCTCGTTCGCGCAGCAGGCGACCCGGCCGAGCTCCACCGCCTCAAGCAGACCTACGGCCGAGCACAAACGAACGCGGAACAGGCACGCGAGCACATCGCCTTCCTGACCACGATGTTCATCCGCCTCAACTCCGGTACGCCGAAGGGCCCGCTGCCCCGGCGGCTGCGCCGGCTCAAGGCCCCCGGCGGCCAGCTCTACCAGTGGGGCGACCTTCCTCCCTACCGCGGTGAGGAACCGGTGCGCCGCATCACCATCCGCTACCAGGAACGCTGCTACCGGCCGGAAACCGGCGACTTTGTCCTGCTCGCCGACGGCGTCGTGCAGGAAATCCACCTACCCGCCACAACGACCAACCACGGGAGTCCTTCATGCGCAAAGTTTTCATCGACTGCGGGACCAACCTCGGAATCGTGCTGAGCCGCTTCATCGACGAGCTCCCTGACCACGACTTCTATGCCTTCGAGCCCAACACGGAGCTGCTGCCGGCCATCCGCTACGAAGTCGAACAGGCTGCTCACTCACCTCGCGTCGAGGTCTCTCACAGCGCCGTGTGGACGCACGACGGGGTGATCAACCTCTTCCTCGGCCACCACGAGAGCTCCACGGTGATGCCCGACAAGCGGGTCCCGCCGGTGTATGACCAGCAGATCGACTACGGATCGCCGGTCCCGGTACCTGCCGTCGACTTCAGCGCGTGGCTGCGCCAGACCGTCACCCCGAACGATCACGTCGTCGTGAAGATGGACATCGAGGGCGCCGAATACCCCGTGCTCACGAAACTGATCGCCGACGGGACGATCGGTCTCATCTCGGTCCTCTACATCGAGTGGCACTACGACCGCTTCCCCACCATGAGCCGAGCCGACCACGACCAACTCGTCGCCGCCGTATCCGCTTTCGTCGACGTCCGCGACTGGGACTGATCCGAGAAGAGGGACGGACCACCATGAGCACTAAACACATCTACCTGGTCAAGCACGGTGAGACCCAGGAAAACGCCCGCGGTATCCACCAAGGCAGGGCCGTCGGCGGCACACTGAGCAAACGTGGACGCGACGACATCCGCGCTGCTGGTCGCACCCTCGCCGCAGCCGGACTCGCGGTCGACCAGATGCTCGTCAGCCCGATGTCCCGATGCCGTGCGTCGGCCGCACTCCTGACGGCCGCGCTCACACCGGCCGACACCCGTGTGGACACCCGGCTGGCGGCGAAGAACAGCGGCCATCTCGGCGGCCGGCCCAGAGACTGCGCGGCGGCGGAGGCGGCCCGTCAGAGTGTCCCCATCCACCAGCTCCGAACGCCGGGCGGCGAATCCTCCGAAGACGTCCAGGCCCGTTACATGCGCCTGTGGGGCGAGGTCTGCACCGGACCGCACGGCACGACCGTCCTGGTCGGACACGGCGGCGGGATCGCCTGCCTCCTGCTGAAGCTCACGCAACACGGCTTCGAGCACTACCTCGAGTATGTGCCCGGATCCGGAGGCGTGACGTGGGTCGAGATCGACGAGGACGTCCCTCGAATGCGGCTGATGAACGTGCCACCCGCTGAGCTGGCCGGGCACCTAACCGCCCGTACCGCCCGATGAAGCCGGGATCGGTACGGGCACGAGAGGCACCGTCAGGCGTCGGCTCCGCCGAAGCGCTCCCGGTAGGACTCCAGGTCCTCCTCCGAGATCTTCGCGAAGAGCACCGGCGGCACAGTGAAGGCTGTACCGGCCGGGACAGCGTCCAGGGACTTGGCCTGCTCGGCGGTCACCCAGGTCGCGGTGTCGCTCTCCAGGGCGAAGGCACCGCGCATGGCGGCGGCCGAGGCCGGGATGAACGGCTCGGAGACGACCGCGTACAGGTGGATCAGGTTCATCGCCGTGCGCAGCGTCAGTGCGGCGCCGTCGGCGTCGGTCTTGATCTCCAGCCAGGGGGCCTTCTCCTCCAGGTAGGAGTTGCCCGCGGACCACAGGGCGCGCAGGGCGGCGGCGGCCTTGCGGAACTGGAGCGCCTCCATCTGCTCCTCGTACTCGCCGAGCAGCCGTGCGATCTCCTCGCCCAGCTTCGCCTCCGCCTCGCCGGCGGCACGACCTGCCGGGACCTCGTCGCCGAATCGCTTGCGGGAGAAGGACAGCACGCGGTTGACGAAGTTGCCGAGGGTGTCGGCCAGGTCCTTGTTGACGGTAGCGGTGAAGTGCTCCCAGGTGAAGGAGGAGTCGTCCGACTCGGGGGCGTTGGCGATCAGGAAGTAGCGCCAGTAGTCGCCGGGCAGGATCTCCAGGGCAGCGTCGGTGAAGACGCCTCGCTTCTGGGAGGTGGAGAACTTACCGCCGTAGAAGGTCAGCCAGTTGAAGCCCTTGACGACGTCGACCTTCTTCCACGGCTCGCGCACGCCGAGCTCGGTGGCGGGGAACATCACCGTGTGGAAGGGGACGTTGTCCTTGGCCATGAACTGCGTGTAACGGACGGTGTCGTCGGCCTCGTACCACCACGACTTCCAGTCGCGGCTCTCTCCGTCGGCGGACGCGCCCGCCCACTCCTTCGTCGCGCCGATGTACTCGATCGGGGCGTCGAACCAGACGTAGAAGACCTTGCCCTCGGCCGCGAGCTCCGGCCAGGTGTCCGCCGGGACGGGCACGCCCCAGTCCAGGTCCCGCGTGATGGCTCGGTCGTTCAGGCCCTCGGTCAGCCACTTGCGCGCGATGGACGTGGACAGGTGCGGCCACTCGGCGCTGACGGTCGCGATCCACTCCTCGACCTCGTGCTGGAGCTTGGACTGGAGCAGGAAGAGGTGCTTGGTCTCGCGGACTTCCAGGTCCGTGGAACCGCTGATCGCCGAGCGCGGGTCGATCAGGTCGGTCGGGTCGAGGACGCGGGTGCAGTTCTCGCACTGGTCGCCGCGAGCCTTGTCGTAGCCACAGTGCGGGCAGGTGCCCTCGACGTACCGGTCCGGAAGGAAACGGCCGTCGACCGGCGAGTACACCTGCCGGATCGCACGCTCCTCGATGAAACCGTTCTCGTGCAGCTTGCGCGCGAAGTGCTGGGTGATCTCGACGTTCTGCTGCGAAGAGCTGCGGCCGAAGTAGTCGAAGGCCAGCTCGAACCCGTCGTACACGGCCTTCTGCGCGTCGTGGGCCTGCGCGCAGAACTCGGCGACCGAGAGTCCGGCTTCTTTGGCGGCCAACTCGGCCGGCGTGCCGTGCTCGTCGGTGGCACAGATGTAGAGGACGTCGTGACCACGCTGGCGGAGGTACCGGGAGTACACATCCGCCGGAAGCATCGACCCGACCATGTTGCCCAGGTGCTTGATCCCGTTGATGTAGGGAAGCGCGCTGGTTACCAGGTGTCGAGCCATCCTTGGATGCTCCATTTCGTACGCATTGCGGCGCCGGTGCCACTGCCACGGCGGGCCCAGGTCGGGAGGCCGCAGCCGATGCGATCACTCCGATCGCACGCACACGTCACACACGGTGACGGAACGAGGCTGCAGGCCATCGTCATCGTATCGAACCGGGGGTTGGGCCAGCCTGCGGGTTTTCCCGGCTCCCCATGCCACACCCGAAAAGCACTCGGCCGTCCGAGACAGGCGGCCAAGCGAGTCCCGTACGGCCGAGGCGCGCCCCATCTTACGGCCACCACCCACCGCGGGTCCCGCGCCACGTATACGTCCCCGCTCCCCCAGCCCCCAATTTCAGCGAGGTGGACCGCATGACCAGGAAGCACAAGTCCCGCGGGCTCCGCGTCGTCGTCGTGGGGCAGGGATACGTCGGGCTCCCGTTGGCAGTGCGAGCCGCCGAGGTCGGTCACCAGGTCGTCGGCCTCGACGTGGACGCCGGGCGGATCAAGCGGCTCGTGATCGGTGAGTCGTACGTCGAGGACATCTCGGACAAGCGGCTGGCGCCTCTTCTCGCCGCCGGCGCCTACCGGCCGACCGTCGACCCGTCCGACTGCGCCGGGTTCAACGTGGCGGTCATCACTGTCCCGACGCCGCTGCGCGACGGCGCTCCGGACCTGTCGCACGTCGAGGAGGCGGCGCGGACGCTCGGCCACCACCTCACCCGCGGAGCGACCGTAATCCTGGAGTCGACCACGTACCCCGGGACGACCGAGGAGGTGTTCCGACCGCTCCTCGAAGGCGGCTCCGGGCTGACCGCCGGCCGCGACTTCCACCTCGGCTACAGCCCGGAGCGCATCGACCCCGGGAATCCCACCTGGAGGCTGGAGAACACCCCCAAGGTCGTCTCGGGCATCGACCCGTCCTCCATGGAGGCGGTCCGCGCCTTCTACGCGTCGCTCGTCGACACGGTCGTGTCCGTGGCCAGTTGCAAGGAGGCGGAGCTGACCAAGCTCCTTGAGAACACCTTCCGGCACGTGAACATCGCGCTCGCCAACGAGCTGGCAATCATCGCCCACGACCTGGGCATCGACGTCTGGGCGGCCATCGACGCCGCGTCCACCAAGCCGTTCGGGTTCATGCGCTTCACCCCCGGCCCCGGGGTCGGAGGTCACTGCCTGCCCGTCGATCCCTCGTACCTGTCGTGGCGGGTCGAGCGGGCCCTGGGGCAGAACTTCCGCTTCGTCGAACTGGCGAACGACGTCAACAACCACATGCCCGACTACGTGGTGCGGCGCCTCGTCGCGGGCCTCAACGAACGAGGCAAGCCGCTCAAGGGCTCCCGGATCCTGCTGCTCGGCCTGGCATACAAGGCCAACACCGGGGACGCCCGGGAGACACCGGCCACTCGCATCGCCGAACTCCTCACCGGCATGGGCGCCGAGGTCCAGGCCGCCGACCCCCACGTCCTGGACGAAGCCCATCCCCGCGCCGTCGGCTTGGCGAGCCTCCAGCAGGTCGATGTGACCCCAGCCCGCCTCGCGGCAGCCGACGCCGTCGTCCTCCTCGCCGACCACGACGCCTTCGACTACCCCCTGATCAGCGCGCACGCCCCGTACATCCTCGACTGCCGCCGTCGGCTCGCCGGCGCCGGCGCCCACGTCGACTCTCTCTGAAGGGCAACCCCATGCAGATCGTCATCACCGGCGGTGCCGGGTTCATCGGCGGCAACCTTGTCCGTGCCCTGACTGGGCAGCCTCAGGTCACCCGACTCCGAGTCGTCGACAACCTCTCCACCGGGGACAAGGCGAATCTCGGCGGCCTCGACGTCGACTTCTTCGAGGGAGACGTCCAGGACGCCTCTCTGCTCGACCAGGTGTTCCACGGCGCCGACGCCGTCGTCCACCTGGCCGCGCTTCCCTCCGTACCGCGCTCCTTACAGGACCCCCTGGCCAGCCACCACGCCAACGCGACCGGCACCCTCCAGGTCCTCGAAGCAGCCCGCCGCGCCGGGGGCCCGCACGTGATCGCCGCTTCCTCGTCCTCCGTCTACGGCTTCAACCCTCACCTGCCGAAGCACGAGGACCTCGCCACCGCCCCGATGAGCCCGTACGCGGTCACCAAGCTCACGACGGAGGCGTACCTGAGCGCCTACCATCACAGCTTCGGCCTGCCGGTCCTCCCCTTCCGCTTCTTCAACGTCTACGGCCCGGGCCAGCGCGCCGACCACGCCTACGCCGCCGTCATCCCGAAGTGGATCAGTGCCACCCTCGCCGGCGAGCCCGTAACCGTCTACGGCGACGGCACCCAGACCCGCGACTTCACGTACGTGGGCACCGTGTGCCGCATCCTCACCGACGCCCTCCTGCGCCGCGTGGTGGGCCCCCGGCCGGTGAACCTGGCTTTCGGGAGCCGGACTTCGCTGCTGGATCTGGTCCAGGAGATCGAGGCAGCCATTGGGCACGTCGTCAAACGACAGCACATGCCCGCGCGCATTGGCGATGTCGCCCACTCCCAGGCCGATAGCGTCCGTCTGCAAGCGCTCTTCCCGAGAGTGGCACCCATGACACTCGATGAGGGGATCTCCGCGACAGCGGACTGGATTCAGACCTCGATCATGAGCGCGACTCCGAGGGGGGCAGGTCTTGATCGAATGGGGTTGGAGAAGAAGCATGATCGCGGTGATGCTCCGCTTCTCTGCTGCCCAGAGGGCGGTTACTGAGAGCGCCACAAGGGCGTGCACTACTGGCAGGCTTAACTCTGTACCTGCTTGATAGTTCGGAGGACTGTGTGGGAACCGAGCTTGGGCCGATGGTCATCGCGCGTCGCAGCGGCGATGAGTTGATACACGCCAACGGCAGGACGGTGGGCAAGCTCGCCGACTTCTGGAGTTGGGCGTGCTCCGACCTGACCAGCAACACCATGCGAGGCGTGCTGGCCGAGTACCTCGTGGCCACCGCGCTGGGCGCTGCCACGGGTACCCGTACCGAATGGGACGCGGTTGACATCCGTACGCCCCAGAACTGGCGTATCGAGGTGAAGTCGACGGCCTACCTACAGTCGTGGGCACAGTCGCAGACATCGAGAGTCTCCTTCGGTATCGCGCCCGCCTCCGGTTGGGACGCCCGGACCGACATCACTTCAGCCGATGTACTGCGCAGCGCGGACGTGTACGTGTTCTGCCTTCTGCATCACCGGGAGAAGCAGACCCTAGATCCTCTGGACCTGGGCCAGTGGACCTTCTATGTCCTGCCCACTCACGTCTTGGACGAGCGTTGTCGGCTTCAGAAGACCATCACTTTGGCCAGCCTTGAGAGCCTCAAACCGTTGAAGGCCGGTTTCGTCGGCCTCCCGGAAGCTGTCTCAGCCTGCGCCGGAGGCTCGCGGCGGCACCATGGGTATCAAGCTCCAGATGATCGCTGTCGAACAACGCGGCCCACTCCGCCACGAGGGGATCTCGATGGCGATTCGCCAGCGAGATCGAGCGCCCGGCTCCCATCGGACGCAAATGATACTTGTTGACATCGCCAACGTATCAACTCTCGAATGTCAGGCGAACTGCGTGTACGGTGGAGTCATGAAGGAATCAACTCCACCAGCCGCCGAATCGCTGATCACCGGAGCAGAGATCGCCAGGCTGGCGGGGGTGACCCGGGCCGCCGTCTCCAACTGGCGACGGCGGTACAGCGACTTTCCCGCGCCTGCCGATGCCGGGGCGAGCACTCCGCTCTTCTCTCTCTCCGAGGTCCGTTCCTGGCTCGCCCGGCAGCAGAAGGGCACCGACGTCTCGGACGATGTCCGCCTCTGGCAAGCGCTACGTGGCGCCTTCGGCGACGACATCATCACGGGGGTCGCCGGCGTCGCCCGGATGCTGGCCCGTGGCGACGCCGACGGGCTGGACGAGACCCTGGTCGGCCTGGCCACCCGGCTGGCCGACCAGGAATCGTCGGCCCAGGTCGTCGAGCAGCTGGTGGAACGGTTCCGCGACTCCTCACGACGCGTCGGATCCGACCAGGTCACTTCGTTGCGCCTGGTCAAAGCGGTCAGCCACTTCGCGGGCCCGGTGCCCGGTGGCTCCGTCGTCCTCGACCCCGCATGCGGCATCGGGACGCTTCTCCTGTCCGTCGGGTCCACCGAGGGGCCGATACGACGCGGCCAGGACATCGATCCGGCGGCGGCCGGGCTGGCAGGGGCACGGGCCGAGCTGGCCGGGCAGCAGGACACCGTGATCGAGACAGGGGACTCCCTGCGACACGACCACTGGCCGGACCTCCGCGCCGACCTGGTCCTGTGTGACCCCCCGACCGCCGGTCCGGACTGGGGCCGAGAGGAACTGCTCCTCGACTCCCGGTGGGAGCTGGGCACGCCCTCGAAGGCGGAGGGGGACCTGGCCTGGCTCCAGCACTGCTACGCCCACACCGCGCCCGGCGGCAGAGTCGTCGCCGTCATGCCGGCCTCCGTGGCCTACCGGAAGGCCGGACGCCGTATCAGGGCAGAGATGGTGCGTCGGGGCATCCTCACGGAGGTCGTGGCCCTGCCACCCGGGATGGTGGCCTCCCACGCACAACCCGTCCATCTGTGGATACTGCGCCGCCCGGCCCACGCGTCCGGTGGCTCGGAGTCCGTGCGCATGGTGGATCTGACCTCCAACGCGCCTGACGGTCCGATGGAACCGGCGGCCGGGCAAGCGGTCGACGTACCCCTCATCGATCTGCTCAACGACGCCGTCGACCTCACCCCGAGCGCCCATGTGGACGCGGCGCGCGAGGATCTGCCGGCCGAGTACCACGCTCTGCGGCAGAGGATCGAGGAGCGGCTGGAGCGGTTGAGCACTCTACTGCCGGCGCTCTCGGCGGGCGAGGGGCCGGGAACGCTGGACGGTGCGACCGTCAGCATGGCCGACCTCTCCCGCGCCGGACTCGTCGACCTGGCCGACGGCGAACCCCGTTCGACGAGCGACCAGTTGGACACCGGCTATCTGCGGGGCTTCCTGCGCAGCGCGTCCAACAACCGCCGCTCGACCAGCAGCAGCGGCTCCTTCCGCCTCGACGCGAAGGGAGCGCGCGTGCCGCGGATGGCCGTGGAGGAGCAGCGCCGCTACGGTGCCGCCTTCCGCGCGCTGCGGGAGTTCGAGGAGTACGTGGCCGAGGTCGCCCGGCTCACGGAGCAGGCGGGTGCGCTCGCCCGTGACGGTCTCACCAGCGGAGCACTCACGCCTCCCGAGGATTCCGCCTGACGGCGACGTCACCGGTGTCCGTCCGGGCAGTGATGCCGGACGTGGCTCCGGACGCGGTGCCGGACGTGCCGCAGGTCATCGCGCGGGCGAGGGCGGCGATCTCGGCGAGCAGCTCCCCCGGGGGGCGGTCCAGGGTCAGCGCGTGCTGGTGGATGCGGATCTTGGAGTGGCGCACCTGGTGCGTCACGGTCGGCTCGTACCCCCGCGCGTAGACCAGGTGGCCCTCCCGGAGACCGAGCGCCGTGCAGTAGGCGAGCATCTGGTAGAGGTCGGCGTCCGGGAATCCTTCCGGCTTCTCCGCCTTGTACTTGGCGTCCGCCACGGCCCGAGGAGTCCGGTCCTCGCCGTACCAGACCAGGTCGGGGCGCATGCTGATCTCCCCGGCGTCGTCCAGGTACACCCCGCGGGCCTGGAGGGCCGTGCGTCCGCCGTACCGCGCCAGCGCCTCACGCAGGGCGACGCAGACGAAGTCCTCGAAGATCTTGTGTGTGTCGATGAGGTACCCGTCGACCGAGGCCCCACCCGTGCCGTGCTCCACCGACGCCCCGCGCAGGATCGTCTCGGCCAGCCTCAGCGCGGGCAGGTAGCGGTGGTTGAGCCGGCTCGGCCGCCACCGCGGCAGGTCCCGCGCTCCTCGCCCCAGCGGTTCGGCGTCCAGCAGGCGGGCCCGGTGGTGGCGGAGCCGGCGGCGTACGTCGCCGGGGACGCGATGCAAGGGGAGCAGCCGCTCCACCGCGCCCCTCAGGAGGCGGTTCTCCGCAATGTCAGTGCCGTAGTCGTCGTAGGCGATCTCGACGGGGAAGGACTGCCCGTGATGGCGGTTGACCTGGTCGGCCTCCCGGACGCGCCCGCGGACGACGGGTGATGCCTCCTCGGTGTGACGGTAGCCCTGGAGCACTCCTTGGCGCAGCGCGCGTTCGAGGGCCCGCTCGAACCCCTGGGCCAGTGCCGGAACGATCTCCTCGTGTTCGGTCACGTCCACCTCACCGTCCCGGTGGACCCGGGGGTCGGCGGCGTAGCCGATGAGGAAGAACAGCCTTCGCACCGGCACCTTGGGCGCGATGCGCAGGATCATCGGTTCCCGCCCCGCCGACTTCAGAGCCACCGCTCCGACCTTGCCTCCGGCGCGCAGCCGCCAGGCCCCGGGGCGGTACGGGTCCGGTGCCGCCTCCACGATGCGGGCGGCGGCGAGCGCCCGGCCCACCTCGTCGGGGAGCGACACGCTGACGGCGGCCCCGTGCTCGTCCAGCTCGACGGTCGTCACGGAGTCGCCGCGCCCGTGCCGCCGTCGCCGCCCGCTCCCAAGCCGCCTCCTCCCCCGTCCCTGCCCCCGCCGTCGCCGTCGCCGTCGCCGAGGGAGCGGGACAGGGCGTCGAGTCCGTACCGCTTCACGATGTCGAGGGACTCCCCGTAGTGGTGCTCCTCCAGGAGCGGCAGGATCTTGGTCCGCCAGGTCCGGTCCAGGCCGCCTTCCCGGTGCACGCTCTTCTTCATCAGGTACGAGGGACCGATGAGGAAGTCCTCATCGTCGATGCGTGCGTTGAGGGCGTCCAGGAGGTCCGCCGCACGGCTGCCGAGCCCCTGCCGCTCCAGCCAGCGCCGCAACAGGCCGCGGGTCGGTTCGGTGCGGGGTGACAGTTCGACGAAGGCGAAGCGGCGGCGCATGGCAGCGTCGACTAGGGCGATCGAACGGTCGGCGGTGTTCATCGTGCCGATGACGAACAGGTTGGGCGGGAGGGGGAAGTCGTCGCCGGAGTAGGTGAGCCGCACCGACCTGTTGCGGTACTCCAGGAGGAAGTACAGCTCGCCGAAGACCTTGGCCAGGTTGGCCCGGTTGATCTCGTCGATGATCAGGAAGTGCGGGATGTGGTGGCTGCCCTCGCGGGTGGCCAGGTCGGCCAGGTCGCGCAGGGGGCCGGGGGTGAGCCGGAAGGCGACCTCGCCCGTCTTCGGGTGCTCGCGGGGCCGGAAGCCCTCGAAGAAGTCCTCGTAGGAGTAGGACGGGTGGAACTGGACGAGCTTGACGCGCTCGGCCCCGCCGCTGAGGTGTTCGGCGAGCTTGATGGCGGTGTACGTCTTGCCCGTGCCCGGCGGCCCGTAGAGGATCAGCTGCTTCTCGTCCCGGAGCAGTTCGCGGACCT
The DNA here is from genome assembly GCF_029167625.1 of Streptomyces sp. AM 4-1-1. Lineage (NCBI taxonomy): Bacteria > Bacillati > Actinomycetota > Actinomycetes > Kitasatosporales > Streptomycetaceae > Streptomyces > Streptomyces sp. AM 4-1-1. Next base: position 4,149,990 of record NZ_CP119145.1, on the reverse strand, counting down.
CCTGGAGCCAGTCCACGTCGTGGGTCAGCAGTTCGTCGGCGAGGGCCTGGTCCGGGACGGGCAGTTCCAGCTCGCGGCGGGCGGCGAGAGCGGGTGTCGTGCCGCCGGGGCCGCTCTCCGACTCGACGGCCTCGTCCTCCAGCTCCTCGTCGGAGCGGCCGAGCCCGTCGATGTGCGCCTGCACCGCCGTCAGGTCGACGACGTCGTGCTGGGCGGCGAGCCGCTGCTGGATCTCCTCCGGCAGGGTGTCGTAGGGGTGGCCGGTGCTCTGCCACTCCGCGGGCCGCCGGAGGTTCGACAAACCGTTCTCGGACGCCGTCTGCTCGGCCGCCCCGGAGATCTGCCCGACGTAGAACCGCCCGCCGGAGAGGGTGCACACGGTGTCTCCGGACTTCATCCGGGACAGGAAGGCGTGCAGTTCCTCGACCAGTTCGAGTTTCTGGCTGTACGTGGCGGTGGTGCCCCAGTCCTCCTCGACCAGGGCGCGCAGCCGTTCCTTGCTGACGCCCTGGTCGACTCCCTGCCGCAGCCGGGAGGCGGCGAGGGAGACACGTCCCTCGGGCAGCCAGAGTTTCTGGACGAGGTCGACCCCGGAGACGTTGTTGCCGCGTATCAGCCAGGACCGGGCGGGGCCGGACCAGACGCCCTCCATGAAGTCCGAGAGCGGCACGTCGTCCTCGGTCTTCCAGTCGATCCACCCGTTGCGCGGTGATCCCACCAGGACACCGGCCGCGAAGGAGGGTGAGCCGCAGTCGATGTCCTCGGCCGCCTCCAGCCAGCCGGGCCATCGGGTAGACGGGCGCAGGACGCCCGTCTGCTTCAGCAGGGCTCGTACCCGGGCCGTGGCGCTGAAGTGCTTCTTGAAGGACGGCATCTCACGGTCTCGGGCGGGTGAGCCGGCCAGGATACGGAACTTCCGGCTCCCGTTGGTCCCGACGGCATCCAGCAGGACGCCCCGGGCGTGGTCGACACCGCCCGCGCCGGGTAGCCGGAGCAGGAACTCTGGCGTCCGGTCCGGGCCGCTCGGCACTTCCCCCATGTTGCTCATCGTCCTCTTCCCGTTCCGGGCGAAAAACGCATCGCCACCTTTTCCCGCACCCGTACTTTCCTTACTGGTTCATCGCATAATCTCCACACAGGGGGGCGTGGTGTGCGCTACCTCACAGGGGAGGGGCGTGGTCTTCATGACCATCATGGATCAGTTCGTTCTGCGCCGGGACGGCCTGGTGCCGAAAGGCGTCGCGGCCACCTGTTCCGGTGAGCGGTGCGGAGGTACGGCGGCCGTGTGGAAGGTGAAGCTGGAGGGCCGCCCGGATCTCACGGTCCACGACACCCGGTGGGAGAACGGCGAACGCGATCTCGTCCTGTACCAGCCCGCCGTGGTGCCGGAGATGCCCGCGCCGCTGGCCAACCTCCACAACCGTCGCCGCGCCGGGGTCCAGGGCACGGGTGCGGGGAGCGGAGAGCTCCGCGTCATGGGGTGGGTCGCGGTCCCCGGGGACCGCCCGACCGTCAAGAAGACGTTCACCACCGCCGGTTTCGCCGAGGTGTGCGGCCTGGACGCGTTACGGGAGCTGACCAGTCGGCCCGGTGTGGAACTGGACACGGCCTTCGTCCTCGCGGACCCCGTCCGCGTCGATCTGGACGAGCCGCAGGACACCGTCGCCGTTCAGCACGCTCTCTTCTTCCCCGAGGAGGACGAGCGCTCGCCCGTCGTCTTCTACCTGCTCAGCCGGGTCGTGCCGACGCTGCGGCACATCGGGTGGCTGCCGAAGCCGGTCCTGCGGATGCCCGTACGGTTCTGAGGGGCGCCGTCCGCCGACGGCCGTGAGGCGTGCGGACGGCGCAACGTCACGGACGCTCACGGGCCGGCGGCGAACGGGGGCGCGGCCTGCCGCCCCGGCGGCGGGCCGGGCTTCGGAACGGAACGGACCGCCGCCGGGGCCGTCACGGAGGTGGCCGACGGCCCCTCCGCTTCCTCCGGAGCCGAGAGCGGGGACGGCACGGCGTACGGGACCGCCGGTCCCCTGCCCAGCGCGGCCAGCAGAGCCTCCACCTCCAGCAGGCGGCTCTGGATCTCCAGCGGCGCCGGGGGCAGTTCGTTCACCCGGTAGTGGCAGGCCGTGCTGAGCGCGGACCAGGTGAGGTAGCACCGCCTGGCGGTCTCCCGGCCGGTGTACGGCCCCAGGCACAGGATGCGGTGCTTCCCCACGCGCGTCATGTCCGGGGTCACGCCCAGCCAGAAGTCGTCCAGGCCGCGTTCGAGGGCCTGGCGCAGCAGCAGGGCCGCGGCACGGGCCCGCACTCCGGGGCCGAGCGAGGTCATCGTGCCGGCGGCGGGGCGCAGGAGGGACCGGGCGGCGTTCACGTCCGCCCGCGCGGTGTCGTCCGTCATCGGGCACCGCCCTGCGGGCCGACGGTGCCCCGGCCGAAGCGCCGGACGGCCTCTGCCAGTCGTTCCGTACGCTCCACCAGCCTCCCGCGCTCCGTAACGGTCGCCAGGCCCCCGTGAGAGCCCTCGTTCAGCTTCTCGATCAGGTCCCAACCTCCGCTGTGCAGCACTTCAACCGCTGCCTTGGGCCTTCCAGAGCGGTCCCCCAGAAGCGCGAACGCCACGTACTGCTTGGTGCTTCCCCGGGCCGGCACCCGCTCCTCGAACTCCGCGAGGCTCAGGCGGTTCCCCCGCTCGTCCCGCACAGTGCGGCGGGCGGTCTCCACGCATGCGGCCTCCAGGGCGGCGCGGCACATCGCCGGGATGACCCGGTCGGCCACGACCTGGGGCACGGACGGGTCCTTGGAGACGTCCTTGGCCTCGCCGATCGCCTGCAGGAAGGGGTCCATCGTCCGCTCGACGGTCACGCGCGACTTCTCCTCGCGGGAGATGCGGTGGACCGTCGCCTCGATCCCGAGGTGCGTGATGGCCTGTTCGAGGCGGGTGTCGTGGGTGAAGACGACGACCTGGCGGTACCGGGCGCACTCGCTGAGGACGGTGGCAAGACCCTCCACCTTCTGGGTGTCCATCGACTGTACCGGGTCGTCGATGACGAGGAAGCCGAACGGACTGGCCTCGTGCGTGGCCCGGGGGATGAACAACGAGAGGGCGAGCGAGTGCAGTTCGCCCTGGCTCATCACGCTGTACGCGGCCGCCTCGTGGTCGTCGACCGAGACGTCGAGCTCCACTCCGCCCTGCTTGGCCGTTCCGGTCAGGTCGACGGGGCCGAGGGAGACGTTGCTGCTCTCGCACAGCTTCGTCCAGACCTCCTGGGACTGCTTGCTGAAGTGGCGCATCCGCTCGGCCCGCAGCTCGTCCGTCAGCTTCCTGAACCACTTGCGGGCCGCCTCGGCCGTCTTGCGCCGCCCGGTCGCGTCCGCCGCCTCCTCGGCCGCCTCGGCCCACTCCGCGAGCCGCACGGCCGCGGGCCGCCAGGCGGTGTCACGGTCGGTCAGCCGACGCGCCGCCTCCTCTCCGGACTGGCGGCAGGCAGCCGCCAGCCTGGGCGCGAGGCGTCCGACGCACTCGGCCAGTTCGGCGGGGTCCGTGAGGCTCCGGCAGAGCGACCACTCGCGCCACAGCTCCGCCAGCTCGGAATCCTCCGTCCGCAGCAGGTCGGGAACGGGCTGCACCAGGTCGTGCACGGCGCGCTTGGCGCCGCTGAGAGTACGGCGTACGGCATCGGCCTCGGCCGCCTCCGCCTGAAGCCGCTCGATCTCGGCCCGGGTCGCCTCGGCCCACGCCTGGTCGAGACGGTCCTCGGTGCCACAGACCGGGCAGTGCGGACTCCCCGACCGGCGACGCTGCTCGAAGGCGGCCTCCAGCAGGGCGGCCAGGCGGCGCGCGTCCTCCGCGTCGGAGTGCCGTACGTCCTCCAAGGCCGCGATGGCCTCCCTCAGCCGGGCCAGCGCCCCGACGACCTCCGACTCATCGGGTCCGGTCAGGGAGGCGCGTGCCCGGAGCCGGGCCGCGTCGCCCTGGTCGGCGACCGCGTCCTGGTCGAGCAGGGACCGTACGGCGTCGACATCGGGGACGCGCCCGCCGAGAGCCGCCATCGCGTCGACGGCACGCCGGTCGTTCAGACCGGTCAACGCCTCGACCGCCGCGGCCTTCAGCGGGCGGGGCCTCGCCTCGATGTCCTTGCACTCCTTGACCCGGTCCGCGAGCCGGACGTCCATCTCTCCGAGCCTGCCGAGCCCGATGAACGTGGAAATCTTGCGGTACAGATCGCTCATCGTGCCGTCCACCATCGAGCCCAGCTCGCTGTAGGGCAGGAAGGGCCGGTAGACGTCGAGCATGTCGGCGTTCACGCACTCGTCCAGCTTCAGCTCGGTGCCGTCCTCCCGGATCACCGTCGTGCGCGCCTCCTCGACCTCCACTCCGTACCAGGTCCGGCGTACCGTTACCGGCTCGGCGGAGTCGTCCAGGGTGAGGCTCACTGCGACCTGGGGCGCCGTGGCCTCGTGCAGGTTGCACCATCCACTCCGCCAGACCTTCGTCCGGGGCTTACCGCCGTTGCTGCCGTCCCAGCGGGCGTTGAACCCGGTGAGCGCGATCTCGGCGGCCTCCGCGAAGCTCGACTTCCCGGTGCCGTTGGCACCCGTGACCACGGTGAGGCCGGGGCCATGGGGGAGATCGAGCGTCGCCTCGGGGCCGACACCCCGCCAGCCGGCCGCCGTGATGGACCGGAGATAGACGGGACCGGCCCGCCCGGCCTCCTCCGGAGCCGGGTCCGGGTCCGGGAGCGTGTCGCGCAGCAGGGCGGCGGCCTCGGGCGACAGCTCGGACGGCTCCGCGCTGTCGATGCGCTGGGCGATCAGCTGGCGCAGGGGGGTCTTGTGGCGCATGGCGTGTTCCTCACAGGAGTGGTCAGCGGTCGCAGCGGGATCGCCGGACCGTTCACTCCAGAATCATCACGTACACACGTTGGCGATGTCAACAGACATTCACCATGGGCAATATCGTTCACGTTGACGCCCATGGAACATCCGCTCGACTCCACCGCCCCTCACCCCGCCCCCAGGCGCCGATGGCGCGAGCACCCGGTAGCCGGAACCGTCAGGCAGCCCCCTCCTGGACACCGCCCGGGCCTGACGCGTCGGTCAGGCCCGCACCGATCGCCACCCAGGTGCACACGCCCGTCGCGGGCGGGTGCGCGGCGGCGAACCCGCACTCGCCGCCCCACCCCTCCGCCAACTCCCGTGCCCCCGTCAGCGACACCCGGCGACGCTCGGCGCACTGCCGGGCCAGGCGCGAGTGGAGGTGCGGGGCGTGCGTGTCGTGCGCGACCACCTGGAGGACACCGCCGGAGCGCCGCAGCACGAGGTGGATCATCTCCCCGGCCCCGTGAACCGGCATGCGTGGACGGCGAGTTCACGGACCAGCTCAAGCGCCGGCCCGACCAGCTCGTCCTCGACCTCATGCACGTCGAGCACGGCGTCCGCCGTCTCGGCCGCGATCAGCGGCGTCGCACCGGCCGAGGGCAGCGTCAGTCCGTAGACGAAGTGGGACGGCGAGGGCTCCCGGAGGTCCGGCGGGGGCGGCGGGCACTGGGTGATCCGCGACGCGACCTGGAGGGCGTACGGGGAGCCGAAGGCGTAGGCGGGCAGAGCGGACCGCCTTGCCGCGAGGGGGAGTTCACCGTTCGGGCGGCACGCGGCCGTGGGAGGCGCGGGCCGGACGGGGAGGGGATCGACAGGGAGGGCGGTGGAGGACTTCGCGGGCACCGTGGGCAGGCTTTCGGACATGGCGACTCCATTCGGCTGTGAACACCGGGACGCGAAAGCGTCGTTGACGAGGTGATGCGACTACGGAGGTACGACCCCGATGCGTGCGGGGTGGGTCGAGTCAGGTCGGAACGGTTCGACGACGCAGCGAGGCAGTGGCCCGTCTCCCTGGCGCGAGCACACCCCTCCCAGGGCAGGAGGACGCGGGCAGGCTCGCGCGATGCTCTTCTCGTTCACCTTGCGTGAGCGTCGCGTGACTTAAGGCAGGGCAGTGGGGTGGCAATTGCCACCCGCTCAAGGACTTTGCCACCTATCGCACCACCCGGTGCACCCCACACGGTTCGATCCGGGGAGAATCACGGCATGCCACCACGGAGTGTCCCCAGCGAGCGCCAGAAGCGTCTCGGGGCTGAGCTGCGAAGAATGAGGAACGACGCGGGCGAGAGCACCGACTACGCCGCTCGGCTACTCGGGCTGGACAGAGCGAAAATCTCGAATATGGAAGCAGGTGTTCGGGCAGTCACCCCTGAGCGGGTGCGTACCCTCGCCACCAACTACGGTTGCAACGACGAGCAGTACGTCGAAGCGCTGGTCGCCATGGCCAAGCCCCGCCCTAAAGACTGGTGGGAGACCTACCGAGGTCAGTTGCCAGCTGGGCTACTCGACATCACCGAGATGGAGTGGCACGCATCAGCAGTGCGAGCCGGCGCCTTCCTGCACGCACCAGGGCTCCTCCAGACCGACGGATACGTCAGAGCCGTTGGCAGCGCAGCCCTGCCGCCCCTGTCAGAGCATGAGATCGAACTGCGGGTCGCCATGCGCATGCAGCGGCAGCAGGTCCTGCACCGCCCCACCCCGATCTCGTACACCGCCTACATCCACGAGGCGGCCCTGCGAATCGAGTTCGGCGGAATGAAGGTCATGCGCGCCCAGTTGCATCATTTGTGCGAGATGAGCGAGCTCCGCAACGTGGAAGTGAGAGTCGTGCCGTTCTCCTCCGGTGCGTTTCCGGGCGCTGGTCAAGCCCTCATGTATGCGACGGGCGTGGTGCCCCAGCTGGACACGGTCCAACTCGATTCGGCGCACGGCCCCGGGTTCACTCACGCACCCGCTCAGCTCGACAAGTACCGTGCGCAGCTGGACTGGATGCAGGCGGTGTCCTTCGACCCCGGCAAGTCACGGGACTTCATACTCACCCTTGCGAACGCTTGATGGGAGATTTCAACGTGCCGGACATCGCCTGGGAAGCCCCCTACTGCGCAGAAAGCTCGAACTGCTTCCGCATAGGGACCGACGCAGACGGCAACGCGTACATCGCCGTGGCCGGCCAGGAGGACTCCTACCTCACGGACAGCCGCGAGGCACTGCGCGCGCTCATCCAGGACATCAAGGCGGGCAAGGCCGACCACCTGCTGTGACAGCCCGGGGCGGGGACAGAAGGCGCGCCCCCTGCCCCCGCCCGAAACTGCTTTCCGCTTCAGCCAGCCGCCAGCTCGGCCGGGTGACGCGGACCCTGGCCCGGCGGCGGGGTGAGCGTGGAGGTGTAGCTCTCCCCATCCACGAGAGGCGCGGCAAGGCTCATACCGGCGGCAGCCATGCGGTCGTACTCGGCGAGAACGAGATCCTTGGTGCGGTAGTGGCCGTACTTGGCGATCTCGTTGTTCTTGAGGCCGCCGGTCTCCGACTGGAAGGTCTCCAGGATGTAATCCGTGTCGTCGCGGCTGATGCCGTAGAGATGGAAGAAGTAGGCGTCGAGTTCGGCACGGATCTGAGCGCGGCGGGACTCGTCCCAGAGGAAGGGGGCTCCGTCATCTCCCAGGTCCTGAGCGAGGGGAATCATGTCCTCGGCTGTGAAGACAAGCTCTCTGCAACGTGCGACAACGAACGCCGCATGGCGCTCCATATCGCCTGGCGGCGGCACGGGAAGCTGCTTCCACGTCATCAGCGCCATGTGGATACCGCCGATCTTCTGGCGACTCACGAAGTCGAAAACCAGAGAACTCTGCACCGCCGCAAGAACCGCCACGAGCTCGGCAGAAACGCCAGGCATCATCAGAGGATAGGTGTGGCCCACCGAGCTCATCGGCAACAACGCAGCGATGGCCGTGCGTTCATCAGTAGTGCGGCACACATCCCGCCACCCGTAGAGCCACTGGTTCTCCCAGCCGAGTTCCTCCAAACGCACGGCGACACCTGGCACATCGACAGGCTTGCCTTTGCGCTCAGTCGAGATGGATCCCTCCTCTGCGATCCAGTACCGCGGCATCGCGGCCACACCGGCGTCCTGCTTCTCATCCAAGCTGAGCCGGCGACGGTCCTCGCTACCCGTGCCGTAGTAGCTGTTCCACCGATGGTCGAAATGGTGAGCCATCTTCCCCTCGTACAAGGGAAGCATCCGCTTGCCGTCGCGCGAGAACACGTTGCCGTGCAGCTCCCAGCCGTCCCGCTCCAAGTCCTCCCGGGTGCGAAACAAATCTGAGTCGTCAGACATGTTGAAGAGGTTCTTGAAGACAACACCCCACGGGTTGCCCCCCTTCTCCCCCTCATTCCACAACACCGGAACCCGCCGGTAGATCCCCACCGTAAGATCCGCATCCCGCCGCGTCCGGAAAATCGGCAGCGTCCCCGTGTTCGGGTTGATGAGCGTGATCTCTTCGGGGCTCAACGCGAACACACGCTCCGCGTCACCCAGGTCCGACGGGTCCTCCAGGAAGAACGCGTACCGCGCCGCAGGCTCCCGCAGCTCCCGGCCGACCAACGCCAGCACGCAGAACTTGTAGCGGGAGTCCACCCCCACGAACAGCGGCTTCCGGTTCTCGAAGTCGTACAGCGCCGCCACCGCGCCCCGCCGGGTCAAGTCGCTGAACAGGTACTGAGAGCCTGCCCCCGTCGCGATGGCCGTCGGTACGATGCAGCCGAAACGGCTTCTGGGCGCCGCGATCGTCGCGAACTGCTCAGCGAACAGCTGGTCCGTCTGGAGGGAGTTGACGCCCTTGATCGTCAATCCCTTCCCACACAACGGAAACGCCCCCGACGCCCCCGCGAACAGGAACGTCGACTTCACCATCCGCCGCGCGAGCCGGTACCGCCGTCCCGCCTCCGGGTTCCCGGCCCGCTCGTTCTCGGCCTCCCACTCCGCGATCTTCGTACGCCGGGCCGTGCCCGCGATGGCCGCGATCGACGGCTCGACCACGCTGAAGTACTTCTTGTCCTCGAAGTCGACCTTGTCCCACGGCGGATTCCCCACCACACAAGAGAACCCACCCGACCACCCCGTAGCCGGGTCCACCCCCTCCGCGGGCTCCCCCTCCCCCGAGGCACCCGCCTTCCCCTCCTGCGCCGCCTTCTCCGGGACCGTGAACACCTCTGGGAACTCCAGGTGCCAGTGGAAGAAGCGGTACCGGTCCCGCAGCTTCCGAATCTCCTTGTGCGTGGCCTCCGGCGCCGCGCTGCCCTCCGGGTCCCGCAGGGACTGGAAGACCTCGTGGGTGACCGGTGGAGGGGCGTCCTTCGTCTTCCGCCACATGAACGCGGCGCACCAGGCGTCGGCCAGGTGGCGGGCGTGGACGTACTCCTCCTGCCCGCGCCAGTCCTCGTACGCCGCCTGCTGGGCGCGCACCTCGCGCAGTTCATCGGAGGGGGCCGCGATGATGCTCCGCAGGCCCGAGGCGAACGCGGTGTTGGAGACCTTCGGGTCGAGCTCCACGTCGAACAGCCCGCGCTGGCCCTTGCGTTCCTGGTCGTTCCGCTTCTCCAGGAATCGGGCGAACTTGTCGTCGTCCCCCTCCACCGCCTTGAACGCCTTGTTCGGGATGCCGTCCAGCATCAGGCTCGGCGTCGTGCCGACCAGGCCGTTGCCGTGCTTGATGTGCGCGTCCAGGAAGCCCAAAGCCTTTCCCGGCTCCAGGGCCTCCAACCACAGGGACACCTTGGCCAGTTCGACCGCCATCGGGTTGAGGTCCACCCCGTAGAGGCAGCGGGCGACGACCTTGTGCAGCGCACTGCGTACGGCCACGGGGGGCGGCTCGGGATTGTTCTCATCCACCGCGGCCACCCGCTTGGCGATGCGGCGGGCCGCCGCGACCAGGAAGTGACCCGAGCCGCAGGCCGGGTCGCAGACCGTCAGCGACAGCAGTTCGCGGATGATCGCCTCCCTCGGGTCCGGCTCGCCCGCCTCCGCCGCCGCACGCTCGCCGCGCTTCTGGGCGTCGTCTATCACCGGGTCGAGGGTGGAGTCGAGCAGGGTCTCGATGAGGGAGGCCGGCGTGTAGTAGGAGCCGGTCTTCTTGCGGTCGTTGCCGAGGCGGTTGACCAGTTCGAAGGAGCGGTCGGTGGCGCTGTGCTTGGGGACCAGTTCGAGCAGGGACTCGTAGATGGAGCCCAGTTCCTCCGAGCCCATGTTGCGGTAGTCGACCGGCCGCCAGCGGGCCGTCTTCTCGTCCCGGACGCGCGCGAGGTGGCGTACCGCTTCGAACAGGGAGGCGTTGGTCAGGACGCAGTCGCGCAGCGGGGCGTCGGCCTCGGTGTCGTCGAAGAGGCCGCCGAGGCCCGGGAGGCCCAGTTCGGGGCGGCCGTCCTCGCGGCCGAGCGCGTCCAGGACGATGCGGAGGACCGCGTACTGGTCGGCGTGGGCCGTCCCCTGCCTGCGCAGGGCGAGGCGGCGGAGGCGGGCGGAGCCGAAGTATGTGGCGTAACGCTTGCGGGTCTCGGCACTCGCGTCCGGGCTGTGCAGGGCGTCGCGGTCCTCGGCGACGAAGAGGAAGATCATCCGGTAGGCGAGGCGGAGCAGGGACGCGTGGAAGCGGTCGGCGTCCAGGTTCTCGCGCAGGGCGGTGTTGTCCGGGTGGCGCAGGAAACCGGTGCCGAGTGCGGTGATGGCCCGCTGGACGCCGTCGCGGTGGTGGTCCAGTGCCCGGGTGCCCGAGGCGATGGCCTCCGTACGCCACTTCTCCAGCCAGCACGCGGAGGGGGCGCCCTTCTCCCCGGTCTCGAAGCGGGAGACGTGCAGCAGCCGGTAGAGCAGGACGAACTCGCTGAACAGTTCGCCGTCGAAGATCGCTTCGAGGTCGAACTCGACGTACGAGGCGGTGGCCAGGGCGTTGGAGTCCCGCAGCAGGCGGAGCTGGCGGCCGTTGGTGAGTACGCCCCAGAGGTGGGCGTCCCGGCGGTTCAGGCACTCCTGGACCAGGGAGTGCGGGGGTACGGTGCCGATGGCTCCGGGGCGCCTGTCCAGCACGGAGTTCCAGGCGGCCAGGTGGACGGGCACATGGTGCCAGCGGTGGCTGACGGGGAAGACACGCTCCGGGTCGCTGTCGGCCCGGTACTCCCCGGGGGCCACCGTCGTCAGGCGGCCGAACCCCAGCTCGGTGAAGAGCGGTTCGAGCCACTGGCCGATCGCGAGGCCGGTCGGGTCCGCCGGCAGATCGGCCTCGGGGCTGACGGGGAGCTTGTCGCGGAGCTCGCGCCAGATCGACTTGAGGTAGTCCCAGTGGCGTTCCGCCTCGTCGCGGACCGACCGGCGGGGGCCGATGACGTGGTAGTCGGCGGGGCCGGACCCGGGGACGTCCTTGCCCTCCTTGCTCTCCGAGATACGGACGAGCATGTCGGCGGGGAGCAGGCCGCCGACGGTGTGAACGGCGGAGAAGACCTGGTTGCGGGTGGTGGCGGACATCAGGCGGCCTCTCCGTCTGCGGTGATCGGGGGCAGGTAGACGTAGACGCCGAGGATGTCGGCGGGCTGCTGGGCGGTCACCTTGAGGCCCTGCACGATCTCGTCAGAGGCGCGCCGGACCCGGCGGTGGGACTCGTGCAGCTCCTCGGCCAGGCGATCACCGTAGGCGTCCATGTGGTCCTGAACGGCGCCCAGTTGCCCCAAGGTTCGGCTCATCGTGCGTTCCTGGAAGTAGTCGTCGGTGCTCTCGGCGGCCTTCGCCGTGAGCAGGGCGAGCGCCTCGTCCTCGGGCAGCCAACGGGGGTTCTTCGCCGAACCCTCGTAGGCGAGGAGGCGCGCGTCCTCGGCGACCATCCTGCGGGTGCCCTGGCGGGAGGGCAGGGTGAGGTGGAAGCGGTAGCGGAGCAGAAGGAGCGTGGTGGGGGCGGTTACGGCGGCCGTGGAGACCACACCGCAGCGCCGGGCGGGCCGGCGGCCGGGGACCTTCGCGTCGAGGGCCGTGTTGAGGACGTGCGCCGCGACGGCCCCGACCACGGGGTCCGTGCGGACGAGGGCGGCCTCGCCCCGGGCCACGGCCGCCGTGGTCCGGAACGGAACGGGCCGCCCGGACTCGACGGCGTCGGCGCCGGCCACCGGGGCGAGGGCGTCGCGCAGCCCGGCGGGCACACCGCTGACCTCGGCGGTGAAGTCGCCCGTGCCGTCGTCCGCTTCGACGACATGGGCTTCGAACGCCTCCAGCGCGTGGCGGACGAAGCCGGTCACCTCGTCCGCCCGGCCCAGGGCGTCGCGGACGGCGGCCACCTCGCGGGCGACCTCCTCGGGGTGGATGGCGCGCTGGGCGAACCGGGAGCGGGAGGCGGTCTCGCGTTCGGCGGCGGAGACCCACCGGCTCTCCAGCTCGGCAGCCCGCTCGTCCACGGTCTTCAGCTCCTCGACGCCGAACAGCCCTTCCTGTTCGGGCTGCCGGCCGCGCAGGAGGAGCCATTCGACGATGGCGTCGGTGACTCCGGAGGACGCCTCGTCGGGGACGGAGACGGAGATGCCGAGGTCCTTGCGGATCTGGCGGTGCTTGGCGATGAGGACTTCCAGGACCTTGCCGTCGATGCCGTTGTCGATGCCGTACAGGGTGATGACGCGGACCTTGTCGCGCTTCTGCCCGTACCGGTCCACCCGGCCTTCGCGCTGGTCGTGGCGGGTGGGGTTCCAGGCCAGGTCGTAGTGGACGACGGCGTCGAAGTGGTGCTGGAGGTTGACGCCCTCGGAGAGGCAGTCGGTGGCGACGAGGACCCGGCGGGCCGCCGGGTCGTCGCCGGCGAGCGCGGCCAGTTCCTCGATCCGGCCCAGGCGCTGCTGCGGGGAGAGGCTGCCGGTGACGGCCTTGACCACCGTCTTCGAGCCGAGCTTCTTCGCCAGGTGCTCCGCCACGTATTCGGCGGTGGGGATGTACCGGCAGAAGACGATCGGGTGGTAGCCGTCCTTGAGGAGGGCCTTGAGATGCCGGACGAGGGCGGCGAGCTTGAGGTCCTCCTCCGGGCCCTCCAGGGCGGCGGCGCGCTCGGCGAGGTCCGCGAGCCGGGCCCCGGCGCCCTCGGTCTCCGCACCGGGGGCGGCGTCGAGCCCTTCGAGGGCGTCGCTGTCGGCGGAGTCGCGGGTCAGGGGGGCGGCGAGCCGGTCGGCCTCCTCCGCGCTGGCGGCTACGGCCGCGGCCGACCGGGTCGAGAGGGTCTGGGCGGCGGCCCGGGGCGAGGAGACCAGCGAGCGCAGCAGGGCGATCGCCGACCACCAGGCGATACGGGCCTCGCGCCGGCCCTGTTCACCGGCGGCCTGGACGCGTTCGCTCGCGTAGGCGATGGCGTCGTCGAGCAGCGCGCGGTAGGCGGGCGACAGCTTGTACTTCTCGTCCTTGGACTCGCGGTCGGAGGGGAAGACGGTCTTCTCGGTGAGGCTGTCGTCGGCGAGCCCGCTCTCCTTGGTCAGGTACTGGCGTACGTCGGCGCGCTTGCGCTGCACGAAGTGCTGGGCGAGCAGCCGCCGGCCGCGGTCCGTCTCCAGGTCCACGTCGGCCAGCTCCGGCCGGACCAGGCCGAGCAGGTTGCGGAAGCCGGACTCCTTGCCGCTGTGCGGGGTCGCGGTGACCAGGAGCAGGTGGCGCTGGGTGTCCTCGGCGATACGGCGCAGGAGCTCGTAACGAAGCTGGTTCTGGGTGGAGACGGTGTCGTCGGCGGCCACGCACGTGTGGGCTTCGTCGACGATGACGAGGTCGGGGCAGTGGCGCACGAAGTCGTCGCGGTGGCGGGTGGACTTGATGAAGTCGGTGGAGATGATGACGTGCGGGTAGCGGTCGAAGAGGGACTGGCCGAAGTCCAGTCCGCGTTCCAGGCGGGAGACGGTGGAGGCGAGGACGAGTTCGGCGTCGATGCCGAACTTGGTGCGCAGCTCCTCCTGCCACTGCTCGGCCAGCGCGGGCGAGCAGAGGACGGCCAGGCCCCTGGCCTCGCCCTGGGTGAGGAGTTCCTTCGCGATCAGGCCCGCCTCGACGGTCTTGCCGATGCCGACGTCGTCGGAGATCAGCATCCGTACGGTCTGCTGCCGCAGCGCCATCAGCAGGGGCACGAGCTGGTAGGCGCGGGGTTCGACGGCGATACCCGCGAGGGAGCGGAAGGGCCCGGCACCGGAGCGGAAGCCGATGCGCAGGGCGGAGCGCAGCAGCCCGGCCGCCCGCTGGTCGCCGAGGTCGGCTGGTGAGGGGGGCGCGAACTGCGCGTCGCGCACCTCCTCGAACGAGGGGAAGACGGCGGAGATGCCGTCGTCGGACCCGCCCAGTGGCCGCAGCACGAGCAGGTCGGGCTCGCTCTCCGGGAGAACGACCCACTCCCGGCCACGGGCGGTGACCAGCGAGCCGGGGGTGTAGGTGCGCGTCATCGGGTCTTCCTCCGGGCGGTCCCGGCCGGGTCGCGGGCCGGGAGGGTTGATCGGTGCGGGCGGGGTGGTCGGAAGCGGCACGGGGGGGGGCGGTGCGGGTCGCGGGAGCCGCGACCGGGCGCGGGCGGGTCAGGACGAGCCCCGGCCGAAGTAGCGGGCGTGCTCGGCCGCGATGGCTTCCCAGTCTCCCCCCTCCGGGAAGCGGATCACGTCCCAGCGGGCGAGGAAGAGCCGGTCCTCGGCATCCTCGTCCCGGGCCGGGTCGTCCTCGCCCCCGACGAAGACGGCGAGCCTGACCCCGGGCATCCGGTAGACGAAGTCGGGGCGGGCGTGCGCCTCCGGGACGGTGACCGCCGCCTCGTCGGGAAGCCGCAGACCGTGGTCCCTGAGCCAGTCCAGGAACTGCCTTTCGACCGGGGTCAGGGCACCGCCCGGACCGCTGCCGGGCTCGGCGGCCGGTGTGGGGGCGGCGGAGCCGGTGGCCGAGGCGGTGCTGGTGGCGGTCGTGAGCCTGAGGTGCTGCTCCGTGGTGCTCTCCCCGCGCTTCTCTCTCGTCGCCACGGCGGACGCGAGCCGCACCAGCAGGTCGGCCACGTCGTGGCGGTTGATCGCGCCGTGGTGCAGCTGGTTGCCGTAGGTGAGCAGGCAGTCGTAGCAGCCTCGCGCGCAGGGGCGCTCGGAGCCCGGCCCGGCCTCGTCCACGCCGAGCTCGTCGAAGTGGCAGAGGGCCAGAGCCTGCCGGGCGGCCTCCGCGAGGGCGTCCGGTTCGGCCTGGAGACGGCGCAGGACACCGGCGCCGCCCTCCGCCGCCTCGGTGAACAGCAGCCGGTCGCGCGAGCCGTCGGCCGGTGGCAGCAGCTCGCTGGTCAGCTCGGAGTCCTCCAGCTCGAAGGCGGTCTCGATGCCGCGCTCCAGGGCGTACATGAGGGTCAGGGCGACCTGCTCGGGCAGCGGCTCGTCCAGAGTGAGGACCAGGATGTTGCGGCGGTCCTCGACGAACGGGATGACCCTCTTCTTGCGGCGCTTCTCCTTGCCGTTCGCGTCGACGACGGGCATCTCGCTGGAGTCGCCCGACGCGTCGGAGGCGTCGCGCTCGTTCAGCCACCGTCCGTCAGCCGGGTCGAGCCAGTAACCGGGCGGCTCGTTGTCCTTGGCGCGGAGCCTGCCGACGTTGGTGATCCGGACCGTGGCGGAGTCGCCGTAGGTGAGTGTGGCGAGCCCTCCGGCGGCGTCCGCCGCGCGCGCGTCCTGGCGCCCCGTGCGGGAGCCGTGCCGCCGGAAGCGGTACGACGTCTCCAGCCGGTAGCCCGCCCGGCGGCGCTCCTCCTCGTCGGAGGAGATCCGCTCGCGGCGCTGGGTGAAGACGGTGTGCAGGTGCAGGAGGCCGTAGGTGGGCGCGCCCAGTGGCTTGTCACACATCTCGCAGGTGTCCCGGCGCTGTTCGGGGTCGTCCAGGTAGCCGCAGTGGGCGCAGCGACGCGCCTCGCCGGTGGAGATGTCGCCGGTGGAGTCCGGCGGGAGCTGGATGCGGGTGACCTGGTAGCGGGCGCCCTCGTGGTAGATGAGCGCGCCGGGGCCGAACTCGCGGATCGCGAGGAAGCGGGGGCGCTGGAGGTAGTCCCCGTCGCCGTGGCGGCCTCCGGGGCTGGGGATATAGGCGGCCAGCGGCAGCCGGGGGAAGGAGTAGCCGGGCAGGAACCCCTCGGACGCCAGGTAGCGGTAGGGGTTGAAGTCGGAGAGGACGGAACGGTTGTCCGCACTCTCGTTCTTGAGCAGGTTGAGCTGGGTCTCGGCCTGCGTACGGCGGCGGAAGGCGCGCCTGCGGTCGCCTTCGGTCAGGCTGTGGTCGAGAACCCTCCTGTTCTGCACGTACTGGTCGAGGAGGGCGGTGCGGTACAGCTCGCGCCAGCGGTCGAAGGCCCGGTCGAAGCTGCGCGGGGCCTTGGCCACGGCCTCCTCGATCCACCGCTCGTCCCACCAGGTCGTCTCGCCGAACCGGGGCAGCAGCGGGCCGAGGACGCGCCGCGCGGCGGCCACCGTACGGGCCTGGGCACCGGGGTCGTGGGAGGCGGCCCGGATGTCGTCGAGGAGGGCGAGGGCGGGAGCGGGGGTGCCGGAGGTCTCGTCGTGGGCGATGTCGAGGACCTGCGGGACGGCCCGGCCCAGGACGAGACCGGCCTCGGCGAGCCAGATGGCCTGGAGGTGCGAACGGACCAGGTCCTCGTTGGCCAGGTCCAGACGCGGCGGGGCGACGGCTCCGGCGACCATCCGGTGCGAGCGGCGGAAGTAGTACTGGTCGTGGCTGTTGCCGGTGGCGCAGTACGTGGTGACGAGAGCGGGCTGCCCGCTCCGCCCGGCCCGGCCGCTGCGCTGGGCGTAGTTGGCGGGGGTGGGCGGGACGTTGCGCATCATGACGGCGTTGAGCGAGGAGATGTCGACGCCCAGTTCCATCGTCGGGGAGCAGTAGAGCAGCTTCAGGTCGGCCTTGCTGAAGTCCTCCTCCCGGCGCTGCCGGTCCCGGGGGTCGACCTGTGCGGTGTGCTCCCGGGCGAGGAGCCCGGAGAGACCGTCGGCCGCCTCGCGGTAGAGCTGCCGGAAGAAGGTGTTGACGCGGGGGCCCTCGCCACTGGCGTACGTACGCGTGAGCGGGTCGTGCGCGCCGGTCTCCCCGGTGCCGGCGCGCCAGATGATGGCGGCGGCGGTCACCCGGTAGCCCGTGGCGGTCGGCGAGGACCGGCGGAAGTGGCCCGCCTTCTGTGGGGCGAGGGACACCTCGGTCACGATTCCTGCGTCGCGGAGGACCTTGAGCAGGTCCGCGATGACCGTCTGGAGTCCGGCGTTGTCCAGGTCGTCGCGGAACCCCCGGTGTGTACGCCGGAGGTACTTGCCGTACTTGCCGCGGGCCGAGAGGAACAGTCCCGCGCGGTCCATTCCGGGCTTGGAGGGCTGCGGGTAGGCGGTGGCGACCTTGGGGCTGTCGCTCTTGCCGAGCCGCCAGGGGTCGACGAGCCGCTCCTCGCTGGCGCTCTGGAGGGAGTCGAAGTCGTCGCGGAAGTACTGCACGTCGATGGCGAGCGACCGGCGCATCTCGTCCAGCAGTACCTTCATGATCTCGGTGCGCAGCGGGGCGTCCGCCTGGCGCAGCGCCGGATGCGCCCGCTCCCAGCGGTCGTCCCGCTCGGCCAGCCACGGGAGGTCCGCGTAGTCGATCTCCAGGAGGCCGGTCTGCTCCAGGTTCGGCATGGTCACGCGCCAGCCGCGTTCCAGGTCGAGGTAGAGGCGGAAGGCGATCACCTCCCGCAGGGTCTTCGCGGCGGCTGCCGCCAGGCGCGGCGGCAGGTCGCTCTCGCCCGTGTACACGGCCGGATGGAGGGCCAGCGCGTTGGCGACCCGCGTGGCCAGCTCCTCGTGCGGGATGCCCTCCTGACCGGCGTCCAGCGCCGCCCGGTACAGCGCCCCGCGCAACTCGGTGACCTGGACGAAGTCGTTGAAATGTCCGGCCTGGAGGGAGGCGTCCTGGCGGTTGTCGACGAACGTGAGGAGCTTGCGGGCCTCCTTGGGCAGGGCCGCCTCCGGCACGCTGTCCAGGGAGCGGACGACGGATGCGGAGATCAGCGACGTCGCCGAGGAACGGCCCTCCTGGTCCAGGGTCGCCAGCTTCGCGAAGTCCTTGCCGCGGGTCTGCTCGTAGGAGATGGAGCACTGCGGGCAGAACAGGAAGGGCGCGGGGATGAAGGCGGCGTGCAGTTCGCCCCTGCCCTCGTTTCCGTACGGGTCGACGGTGACGGCTCGGGGCAGCCGGTCCCGGTAGGACTTCTTGACGACCTCCTGCCCCCGGTCGTCGATCTCCAGCCAGGACTCGGGCAGCCTGCGGTCCGCTATGGCCTCCTCCGAGGTCGGCGGCCAGGGAGAGGAGCCGGGGAAACGGTCGGTGTCGATGTAGAGATAGCCGTCACCCGCCCGCCCGCCGGTGGCGACGGCGTCGCGGCGCGGCTCGTAGCGGATCTCGCCGTCCTTCTCGGTACGCCACACGGTGAGGTAGTCCTGACCGCACTCGCGGCAGAAGGCGAGCGGCATCAGGGCGTGCCCGTCGGTGCCGGGTCGCACCCGCTGGTAGTCACGGGTGACATGCCGGTCGGCCTTGCTCTCCAGGGTGACGTAGACGGTGTCGCCCTTGGACAGGAACTGGTGCAGCCGGAAGGCGAACAGGGGGCGCTCGGTGACCGGGTGGTACGCCTGCGAGCCGGCCTCCAGGGTGTCCCGCAGGGCGGCCGCGCAGTCCTCCTCCGCGACACCGCTCAGCCGGTGCAGTTCGGTGGCCGCGTCCTCGATCCTCCGGGGCTTCTGCCGTACGAGCAGTCCTGTCGCCTCGTCGGCCGCGAGACCGAAGTACGTCTCGATCCAGCGGGCGAGGGGATCGGTGACGAGGTCCGCGTAGGCGCTGGGCGCGGTGCGGGCGAGCCGCTCGGCGGTCACCGTGGCCGGGGCCTCGCCCGTGGCCCGGACGAGCGTCTCACCGATGACGTGCTCGGGGCCGACCACAGTGCCGAAGAGCTTGGAGGCCATGTCGGCCACCGCGGCCTTCTGCTGTTCCAGGCTGCCCTCGGTGGACATGGTGGCGGAGGTGCCGATGCACTGCACGTCCTCGGCGCGGCAGGCGTCACGCACACGGCGGATGAGGAGCGCAACGTCCGCGCCCTGGCGGCCGCGGTAGGTGTGCAGTTCATCGAAGACGAGGAACCTCAGCCCCTCGGCCATGGCGACGAGGCTGTCCCGGTCGTCGGGCCGGGTGAGCATCAGCTCCAGCATCACGTAGTTGGTGAGCAGGATGTCCGGCGGGTTCTTGCGGATCTTCCGCCGGGTCTCGTCGTCCTCCTGGCCGGTGTAGCGGGCGAAGGTGACGGGCTCGGCGCCCTCGCCGTACCCGTGGCGCAGGTACTTCTCCAACTCCTTGAGCTGGCTGTTGGCGAGGGCGTTCATCGGGTAAACGATGATCGCCCGCACGCGCTTGGGTGCGTCGGGGCCGGCTGCCTGCCGCTCCTTGAGCACCTGGTTGACGATCGGGACCATGTAGGCGAGGGACTTCCCCGACCCTGTTCCCGTGGTCAGGACGTAGGAGACGCCGGCCGCCGCCGCGTCGATCGCCGCACGCTGGTGCCGGTGCAGGGTGAGCGGGCGGCCGTCGCACACGGTGGTGCCCTCGGACTTGCCCGCCTGGAAGATCCTCGCGCACTCGTCGTGGAGGACCTGCTGGGCGGCCAGTTCGGCGACCGTGCCGGCGGCGGCGAAGAAGGGGTTGAGCGACAGCCAGGGGTTGGGCCACTGGGACTTGGCGTCGAGGTCCTTCTTGACGAAGTCCTTCACGCGCTCGTCGCGGATGACCGTGCCCGCCTCGGTGAACGAGCGGTAGTCCTCGATGAGCTTGGCGTGTACGCCAAAGACATCCATGGCGGAGCCGGACAGAGGGCGCTTCGCGGTCTCCGGTACCGCTGGGTCGGCGAGCTGAAGCCCGGCCTCCGTGGCAGCCTGTCCGGCCGGCCGGAGCAGCCGCTTCACGGGGTCGAAGTCCTGCCACACGGGGAGGGAGGCTTCTTCCTTCACGTACGGCAGCAGGGCGTCCCGCACCGCGACGGCGTCGGCCGGGCGGTCAGCCGGATTCTTGGCGAGGAGGTGGTCCACGAGGCGGGCCAGCGCCTCCGGCACCTCCGGACGGACGGACCTCACCGGCGCGGGCGCCTGATTGCAGTGCTTGTCGCGGAAGTCGAAGGGCGTGTTGCCGACGAAGGGCGGGACACCCAGAAGCATCTCGTGCAGCACGCAGCCGAGGGCGTACAGGTCGGCGGCACGGGTGACGAGACTGGCCTCGAACTGCTCCGGCGCCATATAGCGCGCCGTACCGATCGTCATGCCCGTGCTGGTCAGTTTGGTTCCGTCGGGATCGTCGACGATGCGCCCGATGCCGAAATCCAGAACCTTGACCACGCCGCCACGGGTGAGCATGACGTTGCGGGGCTTGAGGTCGCGATGGACCACGTCGGCGGCGTGAGCGGCGGCCAGGGCCGCCGCCATCTGCACCCCGAGGGCGGCGGCCCAGGAGACCGGGATCTGCCCCTCGTCATCGATCAGGACGTCGAGGGTGTGACCGTCCAGGAACTCCATGGCAAGGAACGGAAGATCGTCGTTGGTCTCGTCCACCCCGCCGTCGATGGTGCGGGGCAGGTTCGGATGGTTCAGCAGGTGCATGATGTGCACTTCGCGCGCGAACCTCTCCACCGCGTGCGGGTCGGCCTGGGTCTGCACGAGCGCACCCGAACGACGGCGGCGGATGAGCTTGAGGGCGACGGTACGCGCGGGAGAGTCCTCGGCCTCGCGCAGGTCCTCGGCCCGGTGCACCTCACCCATGTTCCCGGAGTCCAGGGGGCCCAGCAGGCGGAACCGCCCCGCGATCATCCCGGCGTCCTCGCTCATCCCGCTGCCTCCCCGTACGGCCCCGCGAGAGGGCCTGTTGCTTCCCCGTGTGGCGGGGGCGTCCATCGTGACAGACGGCACCCCGAGGGCAAACGTACACGGAGCGGGACGTAGAAGCAAAACTTTAATGCGTTTACATCGTCAACACGCTTCTCGTGGTAGCGTGACCGCTGAGCGCTTCGGGTGACGGCGTGCCCCGGTCGGGAACGGCCCCATGCATGTCGCTCCGGGCCGACGAAGGCGTTGGGTAGGCCGGGCAAGCAGATCATCGCAGCCGAAATGGAGACAGAACATGGGCGATCTGGCCAACACCGTGGCGAAACTCGAAGAAGCAGCAGCGGAAAGCCGCGAACTGCGAAGCATCGTGGAACGGCTCGACACGGAGATCTCCTTCCGTATGGACACCGTCCAGGAGGTCGGCGGGGAACTTCTCGAACTCCACGGATCTCTCGACGACCAGATCGCCGAACACGACTACATGGCCGTCGAACAATCCGCCGCGTCCGTTCGGGGACTCGTGGACGTGGAGACCGTTCTTCCCGCGATCGACGCCGTTCTCCTTCTCACCGCCCTGCGGGACGACGGGGCCATTCCGGATCTCACCCTGCCCCTCGCATCCTTCGCCGACGACTCCTGGGACCACCCTCGACTCACGCAGGGCGACCTGGACCGCGTCTTCGAAGCCGCGCTGGTCCGAGCCGAGGAGCAGTGGCAGGAGATCTGGGGCGATCATGTCTGGGACGACGAGAACGAGCGGGACACCCACAGGGAGCAGCACCGGGCCGAGGCCGAGCTGAAAGCGGTCAAGGAGCGGGCCGCACGAGCCGGAGCCCACCTCATGGCTCTCGTCGACCACATCGGCGACACCCTCTGGCCCGAGGTCGTGGAGGCGATGGAGCTCGGCGATCGTGACCGTGCCGTCCGGGCGCTGGCCGCCGCGAACTCCGCCGGACGGGAAACCGAAGCCGCGTACAAGCTGTACGAGGTCAACCTGTCGATCCAGTTCGAGAAGGCGCCGGAGTCGATGGGCGCCATGGGCGAGTTCCTGAGCGACGCCCGGGACTGGTTGCTGTCGCAGTAGCCCGGGTGACGGCGCCGGCCCCTGGGGACGACGGGGCGGGCGTCAGTTCCTCCCGCAACCGGCTCGCCCGCCACGTCGGCGTCTACACGCCCCACTGCGGAACCGCGGCACCGCGCGCCTGCTCGCCGTCGTCGCACGGGCACCCTGCTGTCGCATCGCCGCTGCCCACCGGTCCGGAGCGAACCACGCCCTCACCCGAGCACTGCATCGGTGGCCCCGCGACCAGTTCCAGCCACCCCACACCGTCTGTCACCCCCTCCACGTAACCTCGCGAACATGGAGGACTCCATGCCCGGCACACCGCCGGAACCCGGCAACGCGCCCTCGGCACCCGACGCCGACGAGACGCGCCGCCGCCTCGACGCGTACGCGTACCTCAGCGCGCCGGAGCGGCTGGAGTACCTCGCGATCATGCGGGTCTTCTGCGGCACCCTCCTGGCCGATCTGGCCGTCCCGGACGTGATGGCGAAGCTGCGTGAGGGCGGCGGGCCCGCCTCGGGGCTCGACGCCGACCCCCTCACCGTGCGGCTGGAACAGCTGGTGAAGTGGGGGAACCTGCTGCGGGGCAGCCACACGGTGAAGGCGTCCAGCATCACGGAGTACCAGCGTTCGCGGGCCCGTTACCAGCTGTCGCGGCTGGGCGAGCGCGTCCAACGGGACGCCGACGGGGTGCTGGCCGAGGCCGACGCCGCCCGCGAGGTGAGCAACGAACTGTTGGCCCTGGTCGAGCGGGGGCTGCGGGAGCTGGCCGAGCTGGTGGCAGAGCCGGGCGGCATCGCCCCGCAGGACGGGCTGGAGCGGATCAGCACGTTGTTCGTGCAGTTCACCGGATTCGCCGACTCCGTCCGGGACTTCTACGCCTATCTCGGCCAGGTGCTCGCCCGGTACGACCTGGACGGCGGCGAGTACCAGGGCTTCAAGGAACTCCTCCTGGACTATGTCGAGGCGATCACGGAGGACGTGTCCTTCCGCGCCCCCCGCATCTCGGCGGCCCTGGACTCACTCTGGCCCCACCTCCCGGGCCTGCTGGAGCAGTTGGACGCTCACGCGCAGGGGCTCGCCGGGCTGCCGACACGGAGCGAGAGCCGTACGGAGACCCGCGTGCAGCGCAGCCGGGGTCGCGAGCTCGCGGACTGGGAGGGGCTGCGGGGCTGGTTCAGGGACACCGACGGGCAGGGCAGCCAGGTAGACCAGCTGCGCGACGCCACCCTGCGGGCGCTTCAGTCGCTGCTGGCCAACGCCAAGCGGATGCTGCGCTCGGCCACCGGCGAGATGTCGCGGCGCCGGGACCTGCTGCGGCTGGCCCGGTGGTTCGACGAGGCCGCGCCGCAGGACGCGCACGACATCGCCGTCGCCGCCTTCGGGCTGTACGGCGCCCGCCACCTGGGCATACCGCCCGCCTCCGACGAGGTGGTGCCCGCCTACACCAGCTGGTGGACCGGCCCGGTGGTCGAGGTGCCGGTCGCACTGCGCGAGAGGGGCAGCCGCGCCCAGCGGGGCCGGACAGCATCGGTGGAGGACCATTCCGCGCAGAAGGAACGACTGCGGGAGGCGGCGCGTCAGCGGGCCGCCGAGAGAAGCGCCGCCGCGGACGAGCTGTGCAGCGCGTCCGGCCGCTTCGACGACGTACGGCTCACGTCGGCGGCGCTCAGCCTGCTCCTGGAGCTGCTGGCCACGGCGCTCGGGAACGCCCAGCTCAGGCAGCGGACCGCGGAGGACGGGCAGGAGGAGCGGGGCTTCGGGCTGGACGCGGCGTGGAGCGAGGACGTCGATCTGGGCATCCGGCTCACGGTGCACCGTACGGCGGGAGCGCGCACGCTTCTGCGCTCGGCCGACGGGGATTTGCTGCTGGACGACCTGGAGCCGACGGTCCACAGGACGGCCGGCTCGGTCGGCGGAGCGGAGCCGACCGGGAGCGAGGCGCTTCCCACGCGGTCGCACGGCGCGTCCGTCGGCGGCAGCGGGAGATGAGCGCGCCATGACACTTCCCTCCGCCCACGACGTGGCTCTGGCCACCGAACGCCGCACCGCGGCACGGCTGTTGCTCGCACACCCGCTGGTCACATCGGACGGCCCGCACGCCGACCTCTTTCCGCTGGTCCGCAGGCACGCCGATTGGCTGGGCGGCCGGTTCCAGCAAGTGCTCGGCTACCGCCTCCTGGTCGACAGCTCCTACGCCCGGCTGTTCAAGGCCGGGCTCGGAGCCCGGTCGGGGCACCGGCTCGTACGATCCACCGGCACGCCCTTCACCCCGCACACCTACGCGTGTCTGGCTCTGGCCCTGTCGGTGCTGGTCACCGCGCCGGAGCAGGTACTGCTGTCGCAGCTCGTCGCCGACATCGGGGCCGCGGCGGCCGACGCGGACATCGAGCTGGAGGAGACCGGACGAGCGGCCGGGAAGCGGACGCTGGTCGCGGCGCTACGGCAGCTGGTCGAGTGGGGCGTCCTGATCGAGACCCACGGCCACGTGGGCGTCATCGCCCAGGAGGCCGACGGGGAGGCGCTGATCACGGTCGACCGGGAGCTCGCCCGTGTCATCGTGGCCGGACCGCTCGCCCAGTCGCGGGACGGCGCCGACCTGGTCAGGCGGGCGGCGGACCCGGGGTTCGGAGGGCCGCGCACCTATGTGCGCCGGATGCTCGTCGAGACCCCTGTCGTTCACCTCGACGAACTGACCGACACCGAACGTGACTGGCTCCGCACCCGCCAGCGCCGGGAGGCCCAGGCGTTCCTCGAACTGCTGGGCCTGGAGACGGAGATCCGGGCCGAGGGAGTGGCCCTGGTCGACCCCGAGGAGGAGCTGACCGATCTCCACCTGCCGGGGACGGGGACGGTCGCCCAGGCGGCGTTGCTCTTGGTGGAGAGGCTGGTGAAGCGGCTCCGCCCGGCTGAACCCGGACATCCCGCGACCGGGGGTGTCCTCGTCGTCGGGGTCGCCGTTCCGGACGGTGTGGTGGATGAGCTGCTGGCCGAGCTGATCACCGAGTACGGGCAGCGCAGCAACTGGCAGCGCGGTTACCTGGAAGACCCCGACGCCCTGCGCGAAGCCGTGCTGGACCTGCTCTCCCGCATGCGCTTGATCGCCCCGGCCGGCCCGCTGCGATCCGAGGGAGCGGGGCTGCCGGAGGAGTACGCCGACGAGCTGCCGGAGGGACGCCAGGTCACCGACGTCCGGGCGGCCCGCCCCAGCGGCGGCGAGGGCTGGGTCCTGCTCGCCCCAGCGGCCCGTTACGCCACCCAGGTCACCGTGCCGACGACGGGCGGACGGAACAAATCCACCGACGCACAGCAGGAGTTGCCGCTATGACCGCCGATGCTCGTGGTCTCGTCCCCCTTCCACGTTCAGGTCACACGCAGGCGGCGCGTACGCGCTTCCGGCTGCACCGGGCGGGCATCCAGAACGTCTGGCAGTACGACGAGCAGGAGTTCGCCTTCGGCGACGGGCGGCTGCTGCTGCGCGGCAAGAACGGGGCGGGCAAGTCCAAGGCCCTGGAGATGCTGCTCCCGTACCTCCTAGACGGCGACTCCCGGGCCCTCGATGCCACCGGCACCGGGCGGACGACGCTCGCCTGGCTGATGCTGGACGGCTTCGAGCAGACCAACCGCCTCGGTTATCTGTGGGTGGAATTCCGAGGTACCGACGAGGCAGGCGACCACCGCTGTCTGACAGTCGGCGCCGCGATCCGCGCCTCGAAGTCAGCGCAGAAGGCGGTGCCGACCTTCTTCATCACCCCGCTGCGCGTCGGCGAGGACCTGCACCTCGTCGAGGCGGGCAAACCCCTTGCCGTCGACCGGCTCAAGGAGATCGTCGGCTCCGGCAACACGACGGACCGACCGGTCGAACACCGGGCCCGCGTGGCCCGGGACCTCTTCGGGATCACGGACGCGACGCGCTACCGCAACCTCACCCAGCTCCTGCACCGGCTGCGGCGGCCCACGGTCGGGGACCGCATCGAGCACGGCGGTCTCGCCGTCCTGCTGGGCGAGACCCTGCCCGGACTCGACGAGGACGTGGTCGAGAAGGTGGCGCGCAACCTCCACGATCTTGACACCGTGCGGGCCGAACTGGGCCGCCTGGAACGCACCGACGCGGCCTTGCGCACCTTCCTCTCCGACTACCGCCACTACCTCGCCGGAGTCCTGCGCACCGCGGCGCGGGACGTGAGCCAGGAACTGGACACGCTCGCCGAGCGCCGCCGGAACGCCGGGGACGCCGCCCAGCAGACGAGCGTCCTGAGGGAACGTGAGAAGGAATCGGAGGAGGGGCTGAGGACACTCCGCGAGGAGGAGGAGTCCGCCCGGACGGAACTCGCCGCCCTGCACGACAGCCACGCCTACCGCAGCCTGCGCGAGCTGTCGGAGCGCCGCAGCACGGTGGAAGCCCTGCACACTGCGGCCATGACCGCATTCGCCGCGTTGCGCGGCGCGCACGAGGCGGAGGAGAGCGCGGCCGAACGGCTGGACGAGGGCGGCCAGGAGTTGGGCGCCCGGCTCACCGAACTGGCCACGGAGCACCGGGAGCTACTGGTCCAGGCGGAGCGGGCGGTACTTCCCGCCGCACATCTCGGCGAGGCGGTCGCTCTGCCGCACACCGTGCGTTCCCCGTCGACACGGACGGAGCTGACCGGCCCGGACGGGGAATCGCCGACCGTACGGCACCGACCTGTGGTGCGGGTGGACCTGGCGACGGCGGAGGCCGGACTGCGGTCCTGGCAGCAGCAACTGGGGGCCGCCGAGACCGTCGTACGGAACCGGCAGCGGACCGTCCAGGACGTGACCCGTCTCTTCGCGCTGGCCGACGAGGCGCGAGGCGGCGCGGTGCGGGCCGACGAGGTGCGGGAACGGCTGGAGGGCGAGGTGGAGGAGGCTGCTGACCGTCTCGAAGTCAGCCGGCAGAAGGTCGCTGAGGAGAGCCGGGAGTACGCTGACGAGGTCGCCGCGTGGGTGCGCGAGACGCGGGCCGCAGCGGGGCCCGAGTGCCCGCCGCTGGACACCGTCCTCTCCGAAGTGGTCCGCGCGGCCGACTCCGCCGCGGCGTTCTCCTCCCGCACGCTGCCGGCCGGCATCGACACCGTCGCGCGGCAGACGGCACATCTGGCTCTTGAGCCGTACGCGGACGCCCTCACCCGGCATCGCGACACCCTGGCGGTCGGCGTCGGCCGGCTCGGTGAGGAGATGGACCGCCTGGCGGAGGAGAGGCGAGCTTGGGAACGCCGTACGGACCCGGAGCCTCCGGCCCCGTACCACCGAAGCGCGGGGCGAAACCCTGCCAACGGGGCACCGTTCTACCGGTTGGTGGACTTCGCCGAGCACCTGAACTTTGCCGAACGGGCCGGTCTGGAGGCGGCGTTGGAGGCGAGTGGCCTTCTCGACGCGTGGGTCAGCACGGGCGGCGCCCTTCTCGACCCGCTCTCCGGCGACACCCTTCTCGACCCGGCTCCGGCCCACGACCCGCTGCCGGTGGCACAGACCCTCGCCTCGGCGCTGCGACCGGTCACGCAGCCGGACAGTGGCATCACATCCGACCAGGTGGAGCACTTGCTGTCAGCCATCGCGCTCGCACTGGCCACGAGGACGACGGACGGGGGGACGGCAACCGCGAGTACGGTTCATTTCGACGGTAGCTGGCGACTGGGAGCCCTCCGCGGGCAGCACCACAAAAGCGCCGCCGAGTACGTGGGCGCAGCGGTGCGGGCCGAGACCCGGCGACGGGCACTGGCCGAGCTGGAAGACCAGCTCGGGCAGACGGAACGGCAGCTGGCCGAAGCCCGTACCGAGCTCGCCGCAGCCGATTCCCGGCGACGGGCCCTCGCGCAAGCGGAACGCGATTTCCCTCGGGCGCAGCGGCTCTCCGACGCCTGGAGCACCCATGCCTCGGAGGAAAGGGCGGCACGAGCGCTGTCCGCCAAGACGGCCGAGGCGGCACGCCAGGCGGAGGAGGCCCGCGCCCTGGCCGTTTCGACGCGCTCCGAGGCGGACGCCACCGCGACCGCCCACGACCTGCCCACCGACACCGTCGCACTGGACCGCGTGCGCACCGCCCTGGCCTCGCTGCTCACCGGCGTCGGCCACCTGCGCAGGGCGGTCAACGGTACGGTCGCCCGGCTCGGCGGAAGCCAGGCGGACGACCGGCGGTACGCGGCGGCCCGCGAGAAGCGGACGGAGGCGGAAGAGGGCTACCGGCTCCACCACCGGCAACTCCTCGCCGCGCAGCAGGATCTGCGGACCCGGGAAACCGCCGTCGGATCGTCCGAGGAGAAGATCCTCGCCGACGAACAGGCGGCCAAGGGCCGTATCGCCCATGCCGTGGGTGCCATCCCGTCGAGGGAGCGCGACCACAACGGTCTGCGCGACCAGCGTGTACGAGCTGAAGAGAAGGAGGAGCGTCTGCGCGAGGAACTGGCGGACCAGGAAGCAGCCGTGATCGAGACCGGCCGCGCACTGCGCGGCGCTCTCAGCCGCCAGGAGATCGTCATCGGAGTGGGACTGGATCGTACGGCCCTCCCCGATCAGCTACAGGACGACTCGGGCACCAGCGCACGCGACCGCCTGCGCTCACTGCGAACGCTGGCGGAAGCGGTGGATCGGAGTCTCGGCCGTCACCAGGAAGAGGTGTCCGACGGCCTTCTCCTCAAACGGCACACAACGCTGCGTGATCAACTGGCGGGCGGCTACGACGCACAGCTCGACGAACACGACGGCATCAAGGTGTGTCGCCTGCTCGACGACCACGGTTCGCACGACGTCGCGGTCGTGGGCGAGCGGATCGCCGTGGAGGCCGCCGAGGCACGAGGGCGGCTCACCGAACGCGAGAGCGACGTGTTCCAGCGCTTCCTGACCGGCGAGCTCGGCGACCACCTCTCCGCGCAGGTCATCACGGCGGCCAACATGGTCGCGGCACTCAATGACACGCTGAAGACCGTACGGACCTCGCACGGCCTCGGTGTGGAACTCCTCTGGAAGCTCAACGACGACGCCGAGGCCGACGTGCGGGTGGCCGTCGAACTGCTGCGCAGCCCGTCGAGCCTCCGGACACGCGAGCAGACCGAGCAACTGCGCGACGTACTGCAACGCCGCATCGAGGAAGCCCGCCGCGCCGACCCGTCCGCCGGATACACCGCCCACCTCCGCACCGCACTCGACTACCGCACCTGGTTCACCTTCCACACCTTCGTGGTCGAGGACGCCGCCCCCGGGCGCAGAAGGAAGCTGACCGGCCGCACCGGCCTGAGCCAGGGCGAGCAGCGCGTGCTCTC
This sequence comes from Streptomyces sp. AM 4-1-1, assembly GCF_029167625.1. Taxonomy (NCBI): domain Bacteria; kingdom Bacillati; phylum Actinomycetota; class Actinomycetes; order Kitasatosporales; family Streptomycetaceae; genus Streptomyces; species Streptomyces sp. AM 4-1-1. Next base: position 4,120,875 of record NZ_CP119145.1, on the reverse strand, counting down.
CTACCTCGTGCTCTTCGCCGCCGCTGCCGCCCACTTCACCAGCCTCGCCGACGCGGCCCCGCACGCGCCCCGGCTGATCCTCCTGGACGACGCCTTCGCCAAGGTCGACGAACCCACGCATGGACGGCTGGGCCGCATCCTGGTCGATCTGGACCTCGACTTCGTCCTCACGAGCGAGCGGCTGATGGGCAATTGGGCCGAAGTCCCTTCCCTGCACATCTACGAGTGCCTGCGCGACCCCCACGTACGCGGAGTGGCCACGTTGCACTACACATGGAACGGTCGCCACCGGCGGCCGGCATCGGGATGAGCGCCCTTCCGCCCGCCACGCGCGACTGGCTGGCAGGTCCCGGCCTCGTCCGGCTCTGGAGCGCGGCACGCAAACGGCTGGAGAGCAACGGGGTGCGGTCCACCGGCTCCCTCCGGCTGACGGCGGTGAGTTCCCAGGAGCGGAACGACCTGTCGCTCCTGCTGGGCAAGCCCCTCACCGGTACGGCGGTGACGGTGAGGCTCGACGTGCTCGACGAACGCCTGCGGGCCTCGGCCGCGGGGCTCGGGCTCAGGCAGGTCCTGGAGGAACTCGGCCCTCCGCTCGTCGACCGCCGCGCGGCCCGCGAGGAGAACGCGGCAGAGCGTCAGCGCGTCTGGGCCGCGCTCGCCTCGTCCCTCGACGCGTCGCCGCTGGCCGGGCTGGCGTGGGTGGAACAGTGGTCGGATGTGCTGCGCCGCACAGGCGTCCCGAAAGGTGTGGCACCGGAAACGGCCGTACGCACGCTTCAGCAGGCCGTCCAGGTGCTCGGCGTGCTGCTCGACCCACACCGTACGGGCACACGGGGCCGCGGCGAGCTGGCCGCTTCGGTAACAGGTTCGGCGCACGGGCTCGACGACGGCACCTGGCTCGCTCGCCTCGTCCAGCGCGGTATCACGCTGGCCCACGACACGGATCTTCCCGGTGACGCGGTCGGCCGACGGGCACTGTGGCGGCTGGTCGCGGTCACCCCGGACGAGGTCTCCAGCACAGTGCTGACGTACGGCCTCCGGCCCCTCGGCGAGGACTGGCGCGCGAGGTCCCTGCGGGAGCGAGCCGACCACCGTGCGGAGACCCACCTGACGTCCCGGGACCTCCGTGACGTGCCACTTCGCCTGCCAGCCGACTCCGTCGTCCACATCTGCGAGAACCCCCGTGTGGTGGAGGCCGCAGCGGACGCGGGCTGTTCGCAGGCCCTGGTCTGCACCTCCGGCAGCGCCGCGACGGTGGTCCTCACCCTTCTCGACGCCCTCGCCTCGGGCGACTGCCGCTTCGCCTACCACGGCGACTTCGACTGGCCGGGCATCGCTCTGGCGAACCGGATCATGCGCCGTTACGGAGCCCGACCTTGGCGCATGGGCGCTGACGACTATGAACACCTGGCTACGCGCAGCCAGGCCGAGGGAATCCCCCCACTGCCGCTGGTCGGTGAGCCCGTCAGCGCGGTGTGGGACGCCGGTCTCGCCCCTGCCATGGCAGCGCTCGGGGTGGCGCTCCACGAGGAGGCGACGCTGGACCTGTTGGTAGACGACCTGGGTATCCCGTAGCAGAACACGGTGCCCGACCTGGCTCGGTCCCGCTCACGCTGCCCATTCCTGGGAGCCATCTGGGAGCCAACCCGCTCCCCAGTCCCCTTCGAGACCGCCCGAGACCACGACAGACCGATGCCCTGACCAGGGCAAACACCATCCGCACTGGCAAGATCAGTAACCGACCCTCATTCGGGACGAAGAGGTCGTGGGTTCAAATCCCGCCACCCCGACAGCTGTAAGACCAGGTCAGGGGCCATCTTGTGAGCCAAGTACGGGAGGCGGCTCCCGAACGGACCCGCCCCGACTGTCGGGGTCTCCGGCTAGCGTCGACGCCAACAGGTTCCCTCGACCATGAGTGGTGAGGTAGACATGGCAGACGGTGTGGCCGAGGGCGGGCACAGACCCTCGCAAGGTGTCTGTGATCCACGGGCGCAACAGACTCGCCCGCAAAGCGCTCTTCGATTCCCCGCGGGCGCTTGGCCTTGATCCAATCGAGTGGTCCCTCGCCGCCCAGGCACGCACCACCACGACGGCAAGGCTGACGCCCAAGCCCCCGGCCGTGCCCGGCCCTGCTGCACTGCTGAGCCCGACGACACGGCCCGTTCCGCGCCGACAGGCCGACCTCTGATGGCCTCCTCCACCACACAGGAAGGAGGCCATCAGCGTGCTCGAACCGCACTGACAGAGGCCGGTAACCGCTCGTCCTTGGCTCATATGCCTCTGCGGCACCTCGCCTCGCTGCTACGGTCCCCGCATGACGCACTCGGTCTCCGCTGTTCGCGCTGTTGACCTCCGAGTCGAGCCGGTCGACGAGCTGCTTGATCACGTCGAGCGTTCCCTTCAGACGCGCTTGGACACGGACACGGTGGTGCGCAAGCGCCGGTCGGTCGGCGTCCGGACCGAGCGCGATACCTGGGTGCGGGTGGAGCGGCGCCCCCTTGAAAAGATCACCGACCAGGGGTGGAACGGTACGGAGAGCGCCGCCCGGCTGGAAGGGGTCGCCCAGCCGGCCTGGCAGGGATGTGTGGTCTGGCGGGACGCGGACGAGCCGGTGATGTGGCGGGCCGACGAGACCGGGCTCCTTCCCGGCGAGCCGGTCGGGACAGCCGTGTTGAGCGAAGAGCCCGCACTGTCCGAGGAGTGGTGGCGGGCCTTCGGAGCCTCCCTGGACGCGCTCGCACGGAACAGCACCCGGCGAGTGGCCACCCCGGACACCATCACGATCACGCGGGACCTGGTCACCGAGTCGATCCGCGGCGTGTTCCCCGAGGAGATCGACACGACCGTCGAGCGGTGGGTGCCGGCCCACGCCGACCTGAATTGGGCCAACATGAGCGCACCCGTCTTCTCCCTCTTCGACTGGGAGGACTGGGGAAACGCCCCCCAGGGCCTCGACGCCGCCACCCTGTGGGCCGCCTCCCTCGCCGTCCCGGCGCTCGCCGACCGCGTATGGAGCGAGCGGCGGCACGACTTCGAGAGCCGGGACGGCAAGCTGATGACGCTCTTGGCGGCCTCGAAGATCCTCGGACCGGACGCCCATCCGGAGGACCCCCGCAGCGAACCCGCCCGGCACATGGCGCGGCAGGTCATCGCGGAGCTTCAGGCGGGCTGACCGCTGGAACACTTCCGGAGGAGGGCGCGGTACTCGTGGATCGTCTCCTCGTCGGCTTCGGCGGCGAGGGCATCGAGCAGTTCCGCCAGATGAGCGGGCTCGTCCGTGCCGACGGCCAGGGTGCCGACCGCCCGGGGGAGGCGGTAGGCAGCCCGGAAAGCCGCCTGGGTGCGGGAAAACCCGTCACCGTTCCGGAGGAACATCCGAGGATCGACTCGGTCCCACACCGGATCGCCCGTGCTTCCTCCGAAGGGGCTCATGCCCCACACGCTGCCACTGCCCAAGCCCCAAGCCGCTGTGAGGGCATCTACGGCGTCGAGCGTTCTGACACCGACCAGCAGCCCGGCTCTCGCCATGAGGATCGACGGCCTCGGTGTAGTCGAATCGACCAGGCCGATCAGTGGGTACGGGTCCCAGGAGGAGACGCCCCAGGCACCGCACAGCCCCTTCGAGGCGGCATCGTCCTGGGCCGTACATGCCTGGGCGAGTGCGTCCCGACCATGGCCGCCGTTGTCGCGGAGGGAGTGTTCGGGGTTGTGGAGGAACACCAGGTCAGGCTCTCGCCCAAGGTCCTGGGCGGCTTGCTCCACGGCCTCGTACAGCCGTACCGGTTCCAGGGAATGAATGCTCCGAGCGTTCCGGCCCGGGGAAGTAACCCACCTTCGTGGAGACCGTGAGTCTCGGCAGGACGTCGTCGGCCACTCGTGCCAGAACCGTGTGCGAGGGGAAGCCGAGGAAGTACACCCGGCCGTCTACTTCACCGACAGCGTGAGCCCTCGGGGCCAGAGCATCCCATGGTGAACATGCGCAGCCTCGGCCGGCTGCTGGGAAAGGGTGCCACGGTGATTCTCGACCAGGCCAACGTCTTCGACCCGACGATGGAGGTCGCCTGCCGGGCCCGGTACTTGATTCCGGGCGTCGCCCGGCTGTGTCCGGTTCGCGGAGGTAGCCGTCCGACGTATCGAGGGTGGGTCTACGCTTCGGAGCGCACCCCTGCCCCCGGCGGTCCCTGACCGCACGGCCCGAAGCAGGTGAGGATTGTGGCGCGTATCCCCCCTGGTCACGTTTTTCGAAAGCCCGTCCTGGTCGATGTACGGATCGGGCGGCCGGGCTTGCGGAGCGGACCTCGACGCGATCCCCGGCCAGGTGGGTCAGCCAGGCGGCCGCCATCTGCGAGCGGCCGGCGTTGTGGACGCAGATGAACAGGACGGACGGCTTGCCGGTGGACTCGGCCGTGTTGATCGTTCTCCCTGGTCGCACGGCGGGATCAGTTGGCAATGACTTCACTTCGCACTGGCATCAGTGGACGCTGATGTGAAAGTATCAGTGCATGCTGACTTCAGTCGATACTGATCTGATTCGGGTGCTGGGCGATCCGCTCCGCCTCCGGATCGTGACCCTGCTGGCGCGCGAGACGCTCTGCACGACGCACCTGGTCGAGGAGACCGGCGCGAAGCAGACCAACCTGTCCAACCACATGAAGGTCCTCCGGGAGGCCGGCGTGGTGGAGACCGAGCCGTGTGGCCGCTTCACCTACTACAAGCTGCGCCCGGAGGTCCTCGCCGGGCTCTCGGCGCAGTTCGCGGCGCTGGCCGAGTCCGCCCGTACCGCCGTCGGGAACAAGAGGGCCTGTCCGTGACCGCCGAGCACACCGCGGCGGATACCGCAGCCGATGCGGGCGGGGGCGGGGGCGACTCGATCGTCGGGAAGCTCTCCACCCTCGACCGCTACCTCGCGGTGTGGATTCTGCTCGCCATGGCCGTCGGCCTGGGGCTGGGCCGGCTGATCCCCGGGATGAACGACGCGCTGGCGAAGATCGAGGTCGGCGGCGTTTCCCTGCCGATCGCGTTCGGTCTGCTGGTGATGATGTATCCGGTGCTGGCCAAGGTCCGCTACGACAAGCTCGGCACCGTCACCGGCGACCGCAGGCTGATGGTGTCCTCGCTGGTCATCAACTGGATCGTCGGCCCCGCCGTCATGTTCGCCCTGGCGTGGATCTTCCTGCCCGACCTGCCCGAGTACCGCACCGGTCTGATCGTCGTCGGGCTCGCCCGCTGCATCGCCATGGTCATCATCTGGAACGACCTCGCCTGCGGTGACCGCGAAGCCGCCGCCGTTCTCGTCGCCCTGAACTCGGTCTTCCAGGTCCTGGTCTTCGGTGTGCTGGGCTGGTTCTACCTCGATCTGCTGCCCCGGTGGCTCGGCCTGGGCGACGGACAGGGTCTCGACGTGCCCGTGTGGCACATCGCCCTCAACGTCATCGTCTTCCTCGGCGTCCCGCTGCTCGCCGGTTTCCTCACCCGCCGCATCGGCGAGAGGAGGATGGGCCGCGAGTCCTACGAGGCGAGGTTCCTGCCGAGGATCGGCCCGTGGGCGCTGTACGGGCTGCTGTTCACGATCATCGTCCTGTTCGCGTTGCAGGGGAAGACAATCACCTCACAGCCGCTGGACGTCGTACGTATCGCGCTGCCGCTGCTCGGCTACTTCGCGATCATGTTCTTCGGCAGCTTCCTGCTCGGCAAGGCACTCGGTCTCGCCTACGACCGCACCGCGACCCTGGCCCTCACCGCGGCGGGCAACAACTTCGAGCTGGCCATCGCCGTCGCCATCGCCACCTTCGGCGTCACCTCCGGCCAGGCGCTCTCCGGCGTGGTCGGCCCGCTCATCGAGGTCCCCGTCCTGATCGGGCTGGTGTACGTGGCGCTGGCCTGGCGCGGGAAGTTCGGCCCCGCGGCCCTCACCACCCCAGGACGGAACGCCTGACGCCCCGCGCCACGGAGAGGGACGTCTGACGCTCCGCGGCACGGAAGGGACACCTGACGCGCCGCCTCGGCCGCCGCGCCGCGGGTACGAACAGCCCTGCCGTCGGCATCCGCCCGTGCCAGGGCTCCCGGCGTGCGGGCGCCGGACCGGGGGTTCAGGGGCGCACGTCGAGCATGGCGGACATGGCCGCCACGACGGACGGGGCGACCTGGTAGTAGACCCAGGTCCCGCGCCGCTCGGAGGTCAGCAGCCCGGCCTCGCGCAGCTTCTTCAGGTGGTGCGACACGGTCGGCTGGGAGACGCCGACGTCGGAGATGTCGCACACGCACGCCTCGCCGCCGGGGTGTGAGGCGACCTTGGAGAACAGGCGCAGCCGCACCGGGTCGGACAGCGCCTTGAACATCACGGCCATCCTCTCCGCGTCGTCCCGCGACAGCTCTCCCGCGGTGATCGGCGGGCAGCACGGCACCACGACTCCCGCGTCCAGGACCGGCGGCCCGGCAACCTCTGACTTCGACATATGTCTATGTTGACACCCATCGATACCGGGTGGCAAGGTCCGCATATAGACAGCAATCGAAACAGTGGCCGGTCGCGGTCGCTCATCCGGGAGGACATCACCGTCATGACCACCACCGCAGACCTTCCGGTCGTCGTCATCGGCGCCGGCCCCGCCGGGCTGGCGGCCGCCGCCCACCTGGTCGGGCGGGGCATCGAACCCCTGGTCCTGGAAGCCGGGCCCACGGCCGCCACCGCGGTGCGCGACTGGTCGCACGTGCGGCTGTTCTCCACCTGGGGCGAACTCATCGACCCGGCCGCCGAGAAGCTGCTGGCACCGACCGGCTGGACCAGGCCCGAAGCGGACGTCCACCCGACGGGAGGCGACTGGGCCGAGCGGTACCTCCAGCCACTCGCCGCCGCCCTCGGGGACAAGGTCCGGTGCGGCGCCACCGTCACCGGCGTCTCCCGCCTCGGCCGTGACCGGATCGTCGACGCGGACCGGGAGCGGCAGCCCTTCACCGTCCGCGTCGCGCTCGCCGACGGCGCCGAGGAGCGGGTTCTCGGCCGGGCCGTGATCGACGCGTCCGGCACCTGGTCCATCCCCGGCCCCATCGGTGCCGACGGGCTCCCCGCCCTGGGCGAACACACCGCGTCCGCCCGCGTCTCCTACCGCGTCCCCGACCTCAAGGACCCGGCGGTCCGCGCCCGTTACGCGGGCGGGCGTACCGCTGTCATCGGCTCCGGAGCCTCCGCGTTCACCGCCCTGGCCGCCCTCGCCGACATCGCGAAGGACGAGTCCGGCACGCACGCGGTGTGGATACTGCGCCGCGGCATCAGCGGCTCCACCTTCGGCGGCGGAAGCGCCGACCAACTCCCCGCCCGCGGCGCGCTGGGTCTGGCGGCCGAGGCCGCCGTCGACGACGGACACGCCGACGCCGTCACCGGATTCCGCACCGAAGTCATCGAGCCCACCGACGACGGCCGCCTGGTCCTGGTCGGTGAGGACGGCCGGCGCCTCGATCCGGTGGACGAGGTCATCGTCCTGACGGGTCTGCGCCCCGACCTGTCCTTCCTGTCCGAGCTCCGCCTCGCCTTGGACGAGCGCTTGCAGGCGCCGGTGGGGCTCGCCCCGCTCATCGACCCGAACCAGCATTCCTGCGGCACCGTCCCCCCGCACGGGCACCGCGAACTGTCCCATCCCGAGCAGGGCGTGTACCTGGTCGGCATGAAGTCCTACGGCCGGGCCCCGACCTTCCTGGCCATGACCGGTTACGAGCAGGTCCGCTCCGTCACCGCCGCCATCGCCGGTGACACCGAGTCCGCCGACCGGGTCGAACTCGCCCTCCCCGAGACCGGGGTCTGCGGTGGCGCCGGACTCTTCGACGATCCGGCCGCCGGCCGGGCCGACGAAGGTGGCTGCTGTGCTGCGGCCCCCGCCCTCGTGCGGATCGGCACCGGCATCTCTCCGCCGGTCGCAGCCGCTGACGACACGGCGTCCGGCGGCTGCTGCGGGTCCTGAACCCACCGTGCCCCGACCGGTGCCATGCCGGCCGGGGCACGCACCCCGCGTTCGGAACGAAGCGGTCGTGGGTTCGGAGCCCGCCGCCCCGACAGCTCACGTACCGGGTCGAGGTCCTGATCCGCGGCGCGTGATCTGCGGTGCGTGATCCGCGGTGCGTGATCCGCGGTGCGGGTCGGGTTCCTGGATCATCCCCCGCCCGCCGTGCGCCCGTGCGCCCGTCAACCCGCCCGCCCTTCCACACGTGTTGACGGTCAGGTCGCCTCCGCGTCCCGCGCACCGGCGGAGGATGCCCCGACGGACGCGGCCATGCGGAGAATGTGATCGCTCAGCTCGGCCGGGTGGCTGTAGAAGGGGGAGTGGCCCGAGGACAGCGTCACCGTTTCCCCGTCGAGGCGCGACGCGTAGGCGGCCTGTACCGCGTACGGGATGGCGCGGTCCTCGGTGCACAGTAGGTAACTCGTGGGCAGAGCCGACCAGTTGGTGTCGTCGGGGGTGCCGGTGGCGCACGGCAGGTGCACCGGCCGCAGCCGGTTCGCCCCTGTCTCCGCCAGGCCGGCCGGGCAGTCGTGGTAGAACAGCGCCTTCGCGTCGTCCGCCGACACCGTGGTGCGGTCCTCGGCGAACCGGATGGCGGCGACCAACTCCGGGGTGAGCACCGACTCGTGGCCCTCCGGCAGCGCGCCGCCGGTGAGGTCCTGCGGTTCGCCGGTGCCCACGACCTTCGCCGTCACGTACAGCACCGCCGCCACACCGGGCGCGGCGGACGCCGCGCTGACCACGGAACCGCCGTAGCTGTGTCCGACCAGTACCACCGGCTCCCCGGCCTCCGCCACGGCGGCGCGCACCACGGCCACGTCGTCGGCGAGGCTGGTGAAGGGCAGCTCCACCGCCACCGGTGTCACCCCGCCGTCACGCAGCAGTGGGGTCACCAGGTCCCAGCACCACGCCCCGTGCCAGGCGCCGTGCACCAGTAACACCGTCGTCATCGCAGGCTCTCCGTGTCCAGTCGGGTGAGGGCGAGGGCGAGCACGTCGGCCGCGGCGACGACATCCGCCTCGGCCACCGACTCGTCCGGCCCGTGTGCCCTGGACACCTGACCGGGTCCGAACACGGCGGTCGGGACCCCCGCGGCGCCGAAGTAGGCGGCGTCCGACCCCGCCGTGAAGCCGGTGAACCGGGGTTCGCCGAGCACCGTCTCCCGGGCGGCGGCCAGTGCCTTGATCAGCGGGTGGTCCTGGGCGGTCTCCCAGCCGAGCAGGCCGTGGTCCCAGCGCACCTCCGGTGCGGGCAGCGACGGGTCGTCCGCAGGCGCCGCCGCCACCGCGGCGAGGAATTCGGCGCGCACCGCCTCCAGGGACTCACCCGGGCGCACCCCGATCCGGCCGGACATGGTGGCCGACGCGGGCACCGCCGCCCGCCAATGGCCCGCCGTCACCGTGCCGATGGCGAACGGGATCGCCGTGGGCACATCGGCGAACAGCGGGTGCCGGTAGGCCGCGCCCCGGCGCTCGGCCAGGTCGAGCAGGGCCGCGCGCACCCGTAACAGCCGGTCGAACGCGTCCACCCCGCGCCACGGCGCCGACGTGTGCGCGGAACGCCCGGCGACGTCCACGGTGAAGAACTGCAGGCCCGTGCTCACCGGCACGATCACACAGTCGGTGGGTTCCAGGACCAGTGCCGCCGCCGGCCGGGGGAAGCCCTCCAGCAGGGTCCTGGTGCCTATGCCGGTGGTTTCCTCACCGGCCACGAGCTGCACCGCGATGTCGAAGGGCGGGTCGAACCCGGCGTCGGCCAGGGCGGTCAGCGCCAGCAGACCGGACGCGATGCCGCCCTTCATGTCGATCGAACCGCGCCCGTGCACCAGCCCGTCGGCGCGGACCCCGTCGTACGGTGGTCTGCTCCAGCCGTCCTCCTGCCTGGCGGGCACCACGTCCATGTGGCCGTTGAGGACCACGACCGGCCGGCCGCGCCGCCGCGGCCACCAGGCGAGTACGTTCGCCCGCTCCTCGGCCCTGTTCTCGGTCGCCGACGCGGCCAGCGGCAACCGTTCGGCCTGCCAGCCGTGTTCGGCGAACCAGTCCAGGTACAGACCGTCCACCCTGTCCTCCCAGCCGCTCTCGCTGGGTCGGCGGACGCTCTCGGCGAGCAGTTCCAGCAGGGCGTCGGCGTGGGTGACTGTCCGGTCACGGATCTCGTCCGGTGCGAGTGGGAACATCGACGCTGACCTTTCGACGACAGGTTGTCCCGACCCGCCCACCGCGGGGCGTGGCGTCGGGAGAGGGAAAGGGCGGTCCGGCGCCCGGTCAGGTGGCGGTGCCCGCCATCCGGCCGGCCAGGGCGCCGGTCTGCCGGGGGGCGCGGATCACCCGCGACACCTCCGCGCGTGCGTCGGCCAGTGCGGTGCGTTGGATCACGGTCAGCTCGTCCTCGTCCCGTTCCAGCACCCGGGCGAGGACGGCCGCGGCCAGATCCGGGTGGCCGAGAGCGGCGTGACAGCGGGCGAGCTGGATGTGCGCCAGCATCTCGACCGACAGGAACCGCTTGCCCGGCGGGGACGCGTCGAAGAGTTCGAGTGCCCGGTTCAGCTCGTCCAGCGCGTCGGACGCCTGTCCCAGCAGCACCAGCGCCGTGCCCGCCATGCACGCCTGGACGTCCGGTGGCGGCTCCGTCATCGGGTGCGCTGCAGGCCCCGGTGCCACCGGCCGCAGGCTCCGCCACGCGGCCAGAGCCCGTTCCGCCTCGCCGGGCATCTTCGCCGCCGCCAGCGCCATGGCCCGCTGGAGCAGCAGCATCGCGTCGGAGTTCTCCGAGGGGTGGGTCAGGCCGTCGGCGGCCATCTCGGCCGACTCCACCATGTGCCCCATGGCGTAGGCCACCCGGGACTGCGCGGTGCGGACCCACCTCCGCGCACCGGCCTGGCCGGAGAGGTCGGCCAGGTCCCAGGCGGCGGTGAGGTGGTTCTGCGCCGCCTTGCGCTCGTCGAGGTCACTGGCCATCCAGCCCATCACCGCACAGCTCTGGGCGGCCATCGCCAGCAGCCGTACCCGCTGGTTGGGCCGCTGCTGCCCGCGCAGCAACTCGGCCACCCGGTCGCGCAGCAGGGTCGCCCGGTGCATCAGCGAGACCGGCGGCACATGCGCGTACGACTGCCCGATGGCCAGCAGCTCCAGGTCGAGCTGCTGGAACGTCGATTCGTCCGTGTTGGTCGCCGCCACCTCCCTGGCCATGGTGAGTGACCCGCACGAATCCCTCACCACGGGCGTGTAGTCCGAGGTGTCGTACGCGACGGACTGCGGTACGGGCTCCGGCTCGGCGACCGACGGTGCGGCCGCCTCGGCCAGGCCGTCCGGCCAGATCACGCTCACGTCGATGCGCTCGCGCAGATGCTCGGACAGGATCTCGGCCACCGCACAGGGGATCTGGCGGCGCGGATAGGCACCCTTCAGCCAGTGGTACGGGGCCTTGGGGCTGATGGTGCCCTCGCCGCACCTGCGGTTGATCTCCCTGGCAAGCCTCTCCGGCGGCCAACCGAGCCGGTCGAGGAAGACGCGTAATCGGGTCGTGGACAATGAGCCCCCCAGCTCCGCTCGCGGCCATCACCGAGACAGTGACGCCCGTCATCATGGGGTCATTACGCGTACTGTAATTGAGCGTCTGCGCATCCGCCCCGCTGGATCGAGTCGTTCTCATCAGCCGACGGCCCCGGTCGCCGAGGCCACCAACAGGTGCCGCTCGCCGGGTGGTTCACCGCCGAACACCATCACATCGGTGCCGCCCGCCGCGCGCAGGCCGTGCCCGACCGCCCATGACGTCAACGCCGTCCGGCACGGATCGAGATCCACCCGCACCGGCCGGACCGCGCCGCCGACCAGGTCGGACAGCAGGGTGGTGGCCACCCTGTCCGACGTGGCGACCACCGGGCCGATGACGTCGGCGTCGACGCCGTTCCACCGCGCCCCGTAGCCCGCGATCCCGTTGCAGCCGTCCACGACCCGGACTTCCTCGGCCACCGCCAGCAGATAGGCCAGCACCCTGGGCCGGGCCGCCCCGAACGCCTTCGCGTCCAGCCGCACCGCGCCGGCCAGGTCGGCGACCGACGCGGTGCGCGAGGTCAGCGGGCCGGTCGGGTCCGGGACGCCCTCGAACCGCACCTGCCGGCCCACCGCGCGGAACCCGGCGCCGGAGTAGAGCGGGACGCCCTGCGGGGTGGCGGTCAGCCAGACACAGTCCGCGGTGACCCGGTCGAGCACCTGCCGCAGCAGCCGCCCGCCCATGCCCTGGCCCGCGTGCTTCCTGGCCACCAGCATGGCGCCGAGGGTGGCCAGGCGAGGGCCGTAGCGCAGCAGCGACACGGTCGCGGCCAGCCCGCCCGCGTCGTCGCGCACCCCGTACACCTCGCCGAACTCCAACAGGAGCGACCACGCCCGCAGTTCGGGGGGCCAGTCCCGGTCCTCCGCCAGACGGAGACAGGCGTCGAGATCGGCGTGTCCGAGCAGGACCATCTCGCCCGACCGCCTCACGGTGGTCACGGAACGCGCCCCACCACGGCGGCGACCAGTCCGAACCACTCGGCCATCTCCGGGCTGTCCGGGGTGGCCAGGAACCGGTCCAGCTCCTCCTGGGTGAGCAACGCCTTCTCCACCAGGCTCGGCCCGATCTGGTGCACGGTCGAGCGCAGCCATTCGTGGTGCTGCGCCCCCCAGCCGTCCCACCCGCTCAGCGAGGGGGCCAGCTTCACCGACATGTCGGTCAGCCCGAGCCGGACCATCCGCGACGGCAACTGCCGTGTCCAGCGCATCAGTCCGCCCTGGGACTCCATCTGCCGCACCACCGCGTCGACCACCCGCGACCACTCGGGGTGGGCGCTCTCGTCCGACGGGAACCAGTAGCCGTCCACCACCACCATCCATCCTCCCGGCCTGACCCAGTCACGCATCCGGGCCAGCACCTCCTCGCGCTCGGGGATGTGCTTGAGGGCCGACCGGGTGTAGACGAGGTCGAACGAGTGCTTGGGGAACTCCTCCTCCCTGGCGTCGAACGTGACCACGTCCAGATTCGGCGCCCGGGTCCCGTCCAGATATCTGGGGTCGATGTCGGCCGCGGTGACGCGCCCCCTGAAGAAACGTTCCGCCATCCAGTAGGAGATCGATCCCCGCCCGGCCGCCAGGTCAAGGCAGCGTGCGTCCACCGGCAGCGGCAGCGCCTCGATCGCCTCCCGGCTCAGCGGGTCCAGCGCCTGCTCCAGCTCGGCGAGCCGGTCGCTCTCCGAGGGGATGTCCTTGCTCAGTACCCCGGTTCCATACGGATCGTGCTTCATCGCCGGCCTCCCGGTCCGTCGTGGCCGCCACCCTCGTAACGCAGGGCGGTGATCCCCCAGCTGAATCCCATGGCGCTGGTCGCCAGCAGCAGCAGATCGCCCGGCCGCAGCGCGTCGTCGTCGAGCAGACCGCGCAGCGCGATCAGCGTGTCGGACGCTCCCATGTGGGCGAGGTGGTCGTAGTTGAAGACACTGCGCGAACCCGGGATGCCGAGTTCACCCAGCAGTCGTACGTGCATGTCCCGGTCCCCGTGGTTGATCAGGAACCAGTCGACGTCGTCGACGGTCCTGCCCAGCGCGTCGAGCACATCGGCGGTCAACGCGGTGAAGTTGGCCACGTAGGCCGACGCCAGACCGGAGCGGTGTGCCTCGCGGCGGATCACGAGCCGGTCGTCCCGGTACTCGCCGTGGTAGTAGCTCGACCAGTCCGGGTCGGTGCGCATCCGGGACGCGGGGACGGTGAACAGGGGGTCCGGGCCGAGCAGGGCCACCGCCGCCGCGTCGCCGAAGTTGAACAGCTCCTTCGACATCGGATCGTCCTGGTCGAGCATGGTGCTGAGCCGGTCGGCCATCACCACCAGCACGGACCCGGCCCGCCCGAGGGCGAGCCGGTCCAGGCCGATCTGAAGGGCGGTGCTGCCCGCGTTGCAGAAGTTGGCCACCTCGAAGCAGTGCGCGCCGGTGATGCCCAGCTCCCCCGCCACGTGGGCGGCGGGCGACCAGAACGGCACGTCCCACTCCGCCGAGCCCGCCCAGAGCACCAGGTCGATGCCGTCGACATCCACAGCGGTGCGTTTGAGCAGGGTCCGCGCCGCGTGCAGGGCCACGTCGACCGAACGCTCACCCGGGCCCAGCGCCGGGAACCGGCGGCAGTGCGTGATCCTCAGCGCGTCCGCCAACGGCACCCCCGCCCTGGCCGCGACCTCGCCGATGTCGACCGTGCCACCGGGCAGCGCCACTTCGAGATCGACCAAGCCGTGCACGGTCATGCCGCTATGCTCACGCGGTGCACGGTTCTGCCGACACCGGGTGTCACGTCGGTCGCCGCGTGCAGCGTCGTCCTGGTCTTCCACACGATCAGGTCGTTCGTCGTCCACCGGTGCTCGTAGACCCGGCTCGGCTCCTGGATCAGCCCGTCGAGCATCTCGAAGAACGCCGCGTTCTCGTTGTGGTCGAACCCGGTGACCGAGTCCAGGTACTCCGGCGCCCCGTAGACGAACTTGCGGCCGGTGTACGGGTCGGTCTCCACCAGCGGGCGTTCGACCAGCGGGTGCTCCTCCTCGATCCACGCCTTCAGTTCGGCCACCGACAGCCCGATGTGGTCCTCCCTGATCCGCAGCCGCTTCGCCACGGTGTGCAACGCGGTCCGGTCCTCGATGCGGTCCCTCCACTCCCGCGGCATCCGGTCGTAGACGTCGATCGCGCTGGCGAACAGGGTGTGGCCGGTGGTGCTCGGCACGTTCACCCCGTGCAGCATGGTGTACGGGGCCGGGTCCGCGACGAACGACGAGTCCTGGTGCCAGAAGTTGCCCACCCTGGCCACACCGACCGGCCGGCCGTCCCGCTTCTCGTTGGAGGAGATCATGATCTCCGGCATCTCGGGATGCCTGTAGCGCTGCAGCACGAACGGCACCGGCTTGCCGATCCGGGCGGCCAGCTCCACCTGCTGACGCGGCGTCATGTCGAAGCCGCGCACCACGACGAGTTCGTGCTCGCGCAGCGCGCGCAGGAACTCGTCGAAGACCTCGGGGCGGTCCAGGTCGTCGTAGTGGTTGACGTCGGTGATCTCGGCACCGACGAATTCGGTGATCCGCTTGAGAGTCATACGGCCTGCTCCCTCTTCTCCGCAGCGACGCACTCGGCCAGCGCGTTCGCGAATCGTTCGATCTGTTCCTCGGTGCGGTTCGGTGCGACGGTGACCCGAAGCCGCTCCTGGCCCATGGGGACCGAGGGGAAATTGATCGCCTGCACGTAGATGCCGTGCTTGGTGAGCATGCGCTCCGCCACCCGCTGGGCCGCGGTCCGCCCGGGGACCATCACCGGCAGGACGTGCGACTCGGTGCCCGCCACCGTGATGCCCAGCCGTTGCAGCCGGCGCTTGAGCGATTCCGACTTCGCCGCGAGTTCCCGTCGCAGTTCCACGCCCTTCTGCACCAGCCGCAGACCGGTCATCGTGGTGTCCATCGTCGCCTGCGGCAGCGCGGTGGTGAAGATGAAGCCCGGGGCGTGGGAGCGCACGTAGTCCAACGCCACGTCGGGTCCGGCGACATAGCCGCCGACCGTGCCGATCGCCTTGCCGAACACTCCCTGGACGAAGGTCGGACGGGTCTCGCCCAGTTCCTCGGCCAGCCCCGCGCCGGTCGGTCCCTTGACGCCGATCGCGTGCGTCTCGTCGAGGTAGGTGAGCGCGTCGTGGCGGTCGGCCAGGTCACAGATCTCGCTGATCGGTGACCGGTCGGCGTCCATCGAGTAGATGGACTCGAAAACGATCAGCTTGGGCGCCGAAGGTGGACTCTCCTCCAGTAATCGCTCAAGGGCCTTCACGTCGTTGTGCGGGACCACGTGCCGTCTGCATCCGGAGCGGCGGATGCCCTCGATGAGCGAGCGGTGGTTGTTCTCGTCGGAGAAGACGATGATGTCCGGCACGGCGGTCAGCAGCACCGACAGCGTCTCGAAGTTCGCGACGTACCCGCTGGAGAACACCAGCGCCCGTTCCGTACCGTGCCAGTCGGCCAGGGCTTCCTCCAGCGCGACATGTGTCGTGCTGGTACCGCCGATGTTGCGCGAGCCGCCCATGCCCACCCCGTGCGCGGCGGCGGACCGTACCTGCGTCATGATCAGCTCGGGATGCTGGCTGAGACCGAGGTAGTCGTTGCTGCACCAGACCTCGACCTCCTCGACGCCTTCCCGCGCTGTGCTGCCCGGCACCGCCGCGTTGTGCGCGGTCGGCATGTAGGCACGGTAAAGGCCGTCGGCGCGCAACTGTTTGATGCCGTCGCCACAAATGGACAACATGGCGTGCGATTGCGTCAGACTCTGTCCAGGCATGTGTCATCCATATCTCGTCGTTACGGGATCATGAGGTGCGACGAGGAGAACAATCCAGATCGGCCGAAGCCGGCAGAAGTGCGACGAGCCTTTGAGCGGCCACGCGAATACAGAACGCGTTCACTGAAAGGTTCCCCCTGAAGCCCCCGACCCCCGGTACAACCTTCAGGGTCGCCTTGTCAGCACGTTCGCCATGGTTTCTATCCTGACCCGAGCGCCGGGCGAAAGCATTCAGACAGTCAGCTCAGTCAGCATGGAGTCAGATTGGTAAGTTTTTCGAGCACGTCGGCCCGCAGCCGGGCGCTTACCAGGCACTGTCACATCCCGTGACCGTCACGGGGTGAACAGCGCGCTGACCATGCGGTCAGGACCCGCTGACACCGACCACGGCACACCACACGCCGTCGTCCGACCGGCTGCGGCCGCGACGGCGTGGCCCGGCGGCGATTCCATTGTGTCAGCAATGTTTCGTTCCACGTTCTCACCTGTGTCGAGATCACTCGGTCAACTCCGCGCAATTGACCAAGCTGACCTCGCTGACCAGCGACAACGGCGACGTGGCGATGCGATTATTCGTGCACACCGAGGCGCCCTGGCGTGCACTCGGCGCTATCGACGGTTGCACGCATGCGTCCCGTCGTCCGGGTTTCTGGAGGAGGTTGATTATGCCAATCGCCGTGTTCGCGTTAGCGCTCTGCGGCTTCGGCATCGGGACGACGGAGTTCGTCGTCATGGGATTGCTGCCCGATATCGCGAAGGATGTGAGCGTCAGCATCACCACGGCGGGTGGCCTCATCTCCGGATACGCCCTCGGCGTGGTGATCGGCGGTCCGGTCCTCGTCGCGTCGGCCATCCGGATTCCGAGGAAACGGATGCTGCTCGCGCTGATGGCGATCTTCGTCCTGGGCAACCTGGTATCCGCCCTGGCGCCGAGCTACGGACTCCTGATGGTCGGCCGGATCGTCACCTCCGTCTGCCACGGAGCGTTCCTGGGCGTGGCTTCCGTCGTCGCGGCCCAGCTGGTCGACGCGAGCAGGATGGGGCGCGCGGTGTCGTTGGTGTTCGCCGGCGGTGCCATGGCCAATGTGCTCGGCGCTCCGCTCGGTACGTTCATCGGGCAGAACCTGGGCTGGCGGTCCACCTTCTGGATGCTGGTCGGCATCGGGGTCGTCGGTTTCTTCGGCATCGCCAGGCTGGTGCCCGCCATCGCGGTGTCCACCGACACGAAGCTGAGCAGCGAGCTGGGTGTGTTCCGAAAACCGCAGGTGATCATCGGTCTGCTGATGACCGCGCTGTCCCTGGGCGCCCTGTTCACCTCGTTCACCTACATCGCCCCGATGCTCACCGAGGTCACCGGGTACGCGTCGAGCGCGCTCACCCCGCTGCTGGCGCTCTTCGGTGTGGGGCTGGTCGTGGGCAACACCCTCGGCGGCAAGATGTCCGACCGTATCGGTCTGATCAGGACGCTGACCCTGGCGCTGGCGATGCTGGCCGTGGTGCTGGGCCTGTTCGTGTTCACCGCGCACGCCAAGATCCCGGCCGCCATCACCTTCCTGCTGGTGGGTTTCGCGGGCTTCGCCACGGTGCCCCCGCTGATGACCCGGGTCATCTCCAAGGCGGAGGGCGCTCCGACACTGGCCGCCGTGGTGACCGTGTCGGCGTCCAACGTCGGCATCGCCCTCGGCGCGTACCTGGGTGGTGTCACCATCGACGCGGGCCTCGGCTACACCTCGCCGAACTGGCTCGGCGCGATCATGGCCGGACTGGCCCTGGTGCTGACCCTGGTCTCCGGCGCGATGGACCGGTCGCGTACGACCCCCGCCGTGGCCGCCCGGCCCGAGCCGAGCCCCAGCACGAACTGATCAGGACCGTCAGGACCCGGGCCGGCGCAGGGTTCGGCGGGTGTGACACGCGGAGCCGTTCCCCGAACGGCTCCGCGTTCACGTGTGTGGCCGATCGCCCGCCCGGCCTTGTCCGGCCCCTCCGTCCCGCATGGCCTTGCCCCGGCCCGCCCGGCCTCTCCGTCCCGTATGGCCTCGTCCCGGCCCGCCCGGCCTTGTCCGACCCGCCCGGCCTCTCCGTCCCGCATGGCCTTGCCCCGGCCCGCACGGCCTCTCCATCCCGTATGGCCTCGTCCCGGCCCTGCCCGGACTCGTCCGGTCCACCCGGCCTTGCCCAGGCCCGCCCGGCCTCGTCCCGGTCCGGTGCGCGGCCCCGCCTTCCGTCCCGCCGCCCTCGCCCTTCCGGTGGAGGACCCCGAGCCGAGGGAACCCTGAGACCGGTCGCCGCGCGGTCCGACCGGAGCCGGCCCGGCTTCCCCCGAAAAGTCCGGTGAAGGGTCCGGCGAAGAGTCCGGTGAAAAGTCCGGGAGAGGGCCCGTTCACCCTCGCCGCCCCAGCCGTGGGACGCATGAGGAAGCGTGCAGCTTATGGCCACTAGAGGTTCGACCGGGTGTGGGCCACACTCGTAGGCGTGTGACGTACGCACACGCGTTCCACGTACGCCACATACGTTCCCCCTCACTTCCACCTGCGCGGGAACGGTACGAGTGACGGTCGGCGTGAGACATCGGGGGAGACAGAGTGGCACTGATCGAGCGCGAATCGGAAGTGGCGGCCCTGCGCGTCGCCCTGGACGAATGCCTCAGCGGACAGACCCGCATCGCCCTTGTCGAGGGAGCGGCCGGCTGCGGCAAGAGCGAGCTCGTCGACACCGTCACCGAATGGGCCGAGGACGCCGGGGCCCTGGTACTGCAAGCCTTCGGTTCCCTCGCCGAGAAGGAGCTGCCGCTCGGCGTGATGCGGCAGTTGGCCCACGACGCCCCACCCGGCACCCTGCCCGAGGTCTCCGCCGCACCCGACGGGCAGCCCCAGGTCAGGGCGATGCGCGAATTCCGCTCGGCGCTCGCCAAGTTGAGCACCACGACCCCCGTGATGCTCAGCATCGACGACCTGCACCACGCCGACGACGCCTCCTTGCGCTATCTCCAGCACCTCGTCCGCCACAGCCGCACCACCAGCATGCTGCTGCTGCTCGCCGGCCCCCTGCATCACGCGGGTCAGGACGCCGCCTTCGGTACGGAGCTGCTGCGCAGCCGCAACGTCCAGCGCATCCGCCTGCGGCCGCTCAGCCGCGAGGGCACGGCCGGCTTCGTGACCGACGTGCCGCAGCCCGCCCCGCCCGCCGAGTTGGCGGACGAACTCCACGCCATCAGCGGCGGCAACCCCCTGCTCCTGCGCGCCCTGCTGGAGGAGTACCGGTCCGTACAGCCGGGCCGGGGCGACGCCGGGCACCTCCTCCCGGAACCTGAGGAAATCTTCGGTCAGGCCGTTCTGACCTGTCTTCGCCGCAGCGGACCGCACGCACCCGAACTCGGGGCGGTACTGGCCGTGCTGGGGGATTCCTACACACCCGAACGCGCCGGCCGGCTCCTCGGTCAGCCCGCGTTCGCCACGGCCCAGTCCGTGGCCTCGCTCGCCGCGTCGGGGATTCTGGACGGTCACCGCTTCCGCCATCCGAGCGCCGAGAGCGCCGTGCTGGACAGGGCCAGCTCCACGACGCTGGCCGGCCTTCATCTGCGTACCGCCGAATTCCTCTACGCCGAAGGGGAGTCGGTCACCCAGGTGGCGGGGCACCTCCTCTCCGTGGCCCAGCACGGCGGCTGCCTGTCCGGCACCCCTTGGGCCGCGGGCATCCTGAGCAAGGCGGGCGAGCGGCTGGTACTGGACAACGATGCCACCCGGGCGACCACCCTGCTGGAACTCGCGCACGAGCTGAGCGAGGACGAACAGCAGCGGGCCGCGATCAAGACCCGGCTGGCGGCCATCACCTGGCGGGTGGATCCGGCGACGGCGGAGAACCACCTGTCCGTACCCCTGGAGGTGCTGCGCTCCGGGCGGCTCCCCTCCGAGCGGATGGCCCCCCTGGCCGCGCTCCTGACCGGACAGGGCCGGATCGCCGAAGCGGCCGAGGTACGAGCACGGCTGCTCTCGGTGGACCGGGAATCCGACCTCGACGGTTTCGCCCGCACGGGAGCGGGCGTGGGTACGGGAACAAGCGTGGGTACGGGCGCGGTACGGGACGCGGTGGAGTCCGAGCCCCCGCTTCCGGCGGGCGAGGAGCCGGTCGGCTGCGATGCCTGGCCGTTGCCCGAGACGGAGAGCGAGACGGAGACCGCCACGGCCGAGCGCTTCCTGCGGGCCGTGGTCCTCGCCGACGCGACCCTGGAACCGATCATCCGCGCGCTGCGGGTCCTGGTCCACTCCCGCCGCCCCGAACGCGCTGCCCTGTGCTGCCGCGAACTGATCGCGGAGGCGGAGCGTCAGGGCGCCCCCACCTGGCAGGCACTGTTCTCGTCGAAGCTCGCCGAGGTACTGCTGCGTCTGGGCGACCTGCACCCGGCGGAGGAGTACGCGAACAGGGCGCTGGCCTACCTCCCGGACCGGTGCGGCAGCGCGTTCGCCGGCGGGCCGACCGCGGTCGCGATCCGGGTCCGCACGCTGATGGGTGATCACGCCACCGTCGCCCGCCTGTTGCAGCAGCCCCTCTCGGACAACCTCTTCAGGAGTGTCCACGGGCTCTACTACCTCCGCGCCCGGGGCCTCTACCTCATGGCCACGCACCAACTCGACGCCGCCTTGGCGGACCTGAGGGAGGCGAGCCGGCTGGCCCGCCGGTGGGGCGTGGACCGGCCGGCCATGCTGCCCTGGCGCACGGACACGGCGGAAGTGCTCATCCGGCTCGGCGAACCCGCGCGCGCGGAGCGCCTGGTGGAACAGCAGTTGGCCACCCCGGACGCCCAACGTCCGTGGGTCCGTGGCATATCGCTACGTCTACGCGCAGAGACCGCTGATCCCAGGCAGCAACTGTCCCTGCTCAACCAGGCGGTGGACGAACTGGCCCGCTCCGGGGACCGGGTCGAGCAGGCACGTGCCCTGGCGGACCTCGGCCGGGCGCTGCGTACGCTCGGCGAACCCGCACGGGCCGACCTGATGACCCGCCGGGCCTTGATCCTGGCGCGCGAGAGCGGCGCCGAGGCGATGTGCGCGGAGATCGCCCCCGAGCTGGGACCGGAGGACGGGGCATCGGGGTACACCGTCCACTCCTCGTTCCGGTCGGACGTCGACACGAAGCTCAGCGACTCGGAGCGCCGGGTGGCCACGCTCGCCGCCAGCGGATACACCAACCGCGAGATCTCGCTGCGCCTCCACATCACCGTGAGCACGGTCGAGCAGCACCTCACCCGGGTCTACCGCAAGCTCAACATCACCCGGCGCCAGGACCTCCCTTTCGATCTGCAGCTGACCGTCTCGACGACCGAGGTCGCCTGAGCGGGACCGACCGATTGGCTTGAATCCGCCGCTCACGGCGTGGCTGAAAGATGCCCATTACCGGGGTCCACTCCCCCACAAAAGTCCCACTTGAACGAAATAACCGACTCTCCGCCGAGGCGAATGATCGCAAAGAGAAAGCAAACTTTGGGTCTACGATTGGCAATCAATGTCACGCCCTCGCAATCACCACAGCTAGTGTCTTGATTCAGCCAAGAAGAGAGTTAGTTTCGGCATACACAAATATGCCCCACTCGACACACCGAGCGGAACCGCCAGCTGGACGCCTCAAAACCAGGCAGACCACCCCGCGCGCACCGCGGAACCGACACCCACTCGGCTCCGGCCCACCCCAGCGGGGTCGCGTCCCGTACGACCAGTCGTAACCCCCACACCCCATCCGTATTTATTGAATTCGCAAGGAAGTATTCATATGCGAAGTTCACCACACGGAATTCACATGCCTTAGATTTGACTCCGACGATCAACGGCACAAGGGGGTAGTGGGCGAATGTCGGCGGCGAGCGACAAGAACTCGAACGGTGAATTCACAACCCTGGACCGCAGTCCGTCTGGTTATCGCTTCCCTGACAAAGGGGAACTGGGCAGGGATCTCGGCAGGGACCTGGGCGGGTGTGAAGCGCTGGCCGAAGACCATCGCCCGGCGTGCGCGGAAGCAGGCGAAGCCGAACGCATCCTGCAACTGCTTGGCCTGATAAGGCCCGTCGCCGAGCGCGGCTCGCTCCACACGTATCTGCTCGGACTGGACGCCCATTGTTGCGAGGAGCTGCTGCTCGTCCTGCCGAAAGGCAGCCGCCCCTGCAACATCCTGCCCACCCTCCGCAGCATCGCGCTGCGCCTCCTCAACCGCGATGTACGGGTCCGGATGCTGTACCAGCACGCGGCGCGGGGAGATCTGGTGACCCGCGCGTCCGTACGCGAACTGACCCATCACGGAGCCGAGGTACGCACAAGCGCCGAACTCATCGGCCCTCTCGTGGCCAGTGACCGGGAACTCGTGCTCCTGCCGGCGACTCAGGACTGGGCGGCGGAAGGGCCGGAGGGTCCGGAAGGCCCGGAAGCGACGGTGGCCGCGGCCCGCGACCCGGCCATCGTCTCGTTCGTCCGCGGCGCGTTCGAGAACCTGTGGAACACCGCGACCCCGTTCATGCCGGACTGCAAGGACGTCCCGCCCGCCATCGACGATCTGAAGAAGTCGATAGTGCAGTTGCTGGCCATGGGGCACAAGGACGAGCTGGTGTCCCGGCGCCTCGGCATCTCCATTCGCACCTGCCGCAGGCACATCGCCGAAATCATGGAGGAGCTGAGCGCGACCAGCCGCTTCCAGGCGGGCGTCAATCTCGTGCGGGCAGGCATTCTCGACGGTGGGCACGGCGGGCATGGTGCGCACGGCGGCCCCGGCGGGCACGGTGGGCACGGTGGGCATGGCGGGGGTACCGGGCTGCGGTAGGAGGCCGCCCTCGGGGCACCGACGGGTTCAGCTTCTGAGTGCCCGGCCCGGGTCCCGGTCCGATGCCACGGCCGGGTCCCGGTGCGACGGCGCGGCCGGGTCCCGGTCCGGCGCCACGGCCGGGTCCCGGTCCAGCTCGTCCAGGAAGGCCCGCATCACCTCGGTGAAGCGCTCGGGCTCCTCCAGGTGCGGCAGATGGCTGGACTCCTCGAACATCTCCCACCGGATGTCGGGAATGAGGTCCTGGAAGGGCTGGACCGTCGCCGGGGTCGCCTCGTCGTGGCGCCCGGATATCAGCAGGGTGGGCACGGCGACATCGGGGCAGTGGTCGATGACGGACCAGTCCCGCAGGGTTCCGGTCACATGGAACTCACTCGGCCCGTTCATCGCGTAGTAGACCGTGGGGTCGTTGTAGACCTCGTAGAAGGAGGCCAGGTAGTCGCGCGGCCACGGCTTGAGTCGGCAGACGTGCCGCTCGTAGAAGGGGCGCATCGCCGCGTGGTACTCATCGGTGTCGGTCGTCCCGGCGGCCTCGTGCCGCAGCAGGGTCTCGTTGACGCCATCCGGCAGCCTGCTCCTGAGCAGTCCGACCTCCCGTAGCCAAAGCTGGTAGGAGGCTGGGGAGTTGGCGATGACCAGACCGCGCAGCCCGGCCGGACGGTCGCTCGCGTGACGGGTGATGAGCATCCCGCCCCACGACTGCCCGAACAGTACGTAGTTGTCGGCGATGCCCAGGGCGCGCACAAGGTTGTCGAGCTCGGCCGCGAACAGGTCGACGGTCCAGAAGTCCGGCCCCTTGTCAGGCAGATGGGTGGAGCCGCCGTTGCCGAGCTGGTCGTAGTGGACGACGGCTCGGCCGTCCTCGGCGAGACCGGCCAGGTTCTGCAGGTAGTCGTGGGTGCTCCCGGGGCCGCCGTGGACGACGACCAGGACCGGCCGGTCCGATGTCAGGTCGCCCGTGACCCTGTACCACGTCTCGTACTCGCCGAAGGGCACGGTGCCCTTCGAACTCGGTCGCGTATTCACGTTGGTTCGCCTCGTCTCGCAGGAAATCGGGGGCCGGAGGTCGGGGGCCGGGGATCAGGGGCCGGGGGTCAGGACGGGGTGGTCGCGGGTGGGTTCATGTCCTCGGATGTCAGCCACTCCTCGATGACGTGGGCCGTCTCGTCCGCCCGGTCGTCGACGATGGTGAAGTGGTTGGCCCGTACGGTTCGCAGGGTGTGGTCGGCCTCCCACGGCTCCGCGCGCCCCTCCATCAACTCCGGCGAGGAATCGTCCCCGTCGGGTACGAAGGACTCCGTGCACTGCACGAAGAGGACCGGAGCCTCGACCGGTTCGAGGGGCAGCTGGGGTACGAGTTCGACCCAGCGGCCCATCGCCGACAGCCGGCTGCTGTCGAAGCGCCCGAACACCGCTTCCTTGTCGAACATGCCGAGGGCCAGATCGCCCATCGGTACGCCGTCACCACCGCCGTCGTGCACCTGGAAGGTGTCGAGGAGGATGACGGCCGCGGGGGTGACACCCAGTTCCCTCTCCAGGTATCCCGCGGTGGAGTAGGCGAGGGTGCCGCCGGACGAGTAGCCGAGCAGTGCGAACGGTTCCCCGTCCGCCGCCTGGAGCACGCTCCGGGCGAGGGCCTGGAGTGCCGCGTCGGAGGAGTCCGGCAAGCTCTCCCCCGCGATGAACCCGGGGACGGGAAGCGCCGAGATCCTGCGCCTGCCCTGGAGGTGGGAGACGAGCCGCGCGTGCTGGTGCACACCTCCGGTGGCCATCGGAGTACTCAGGCAGATGAGGTGCGGGCCCGCACCTGACTCGGAGAGCCGCACGGCCGAGGGCAGCCGGTCCAGCTCGTCCGCCGAGGCGAATGAGGGGCGGGTGCCCGCCGCGGCCTGCAACAGGGCGAAGCCCTTGTCCGCGTGTCCGGCGACGACGGCGGCGTGAAACATGTCGCGCAGGGTCTCGGGTACGGCGTCGGCCGCGCCGACTGCGGTATGGCCGTCCGCACCGGGATGCGTGTTGTCGGTGCTGTCGTCAACGGCCGTTGTGGCCGCCTCTGAGGCGGGAGGGGTGAGCGGGGCGGCGAGCGGGGCGGTGACCGCGCGAAGTCCGTCGCGCAGAAGGTGCGCGAGCCGCGCCGGACTCTTGCTGTCGAAGACCACCATGGGAGGCAGCCGGAGTCCGGTGTCCTTCATCAGGGCGTTACGGAGTTCCATCGCGCTCAGCGAGTCGAACCCGGACTCCAGGAAGTCGCGTTCGGCATCGAGTGCGGCGGCACTGCCGTGTCCGAGGAGGCCGGCTGCCCGTTCGAGCACCAGCTCCTTGAGGACGGCTTCCTGCTCGGCCTCGTCCGCCTGAGCGATGCGCCGGAGGAGGCTGTCCCGATCCGTTTCCGTGGCGGTGGCGGTGGCGGTGGCCACGCTGCGCCGCCGTGTTGTCGCCGCCAGATCGCGGAGGAGGGCGGGGACGGTGTCGGTGCGCGAGCGCAGGGCGGTGATGTCGATGGGGAGCGGGACGACCGCAGGCCGGCCCGAGGCCAGCCCCGCGTCGAACAACGCCAGACCCTGCTCCGGCTCCAACGCCGGCAGCCCCTGACGCCGCATCCGCTCCAGATCCGCCTCACCCAACCACTGCCCCATCCCCGCACCCGCCCACAGACCGTAAGCGAGAGACGTCGCGGGCAGCCCGAGCGACGCCCGATACACCGCCAACCCGTCCAAAAACACATTCGCCGCCGCATAATTCGCCTGCCCCGCCGCCAGCACCAGACCACCCGCCGACGACAACAACACAAAGAACGCCAACTCCCGCCCCAACGTCAACTCATGCAAAAACCAGCCACCATCCGCCTTCGCACCCCACACCCCCTCCAACCGGCCCACATCCATCGAACCCACCAACCCGTTGTCCCCCGCACCCGCCGCATGCACCACCCCCACCAAATCCTCGATCCCCCCCACCAACGAAGCCACCGCCCCCCGATCCGACACATCACACACCACCACCTCCACCTCAGCCCCCGCACCCACCAACCCCTCCACCAAACCCTCCACACCCGGCGCACCCCCACCCCGCCGGCTCGTCAACACCAACCGACGAACCCCACACACCTCCACCAAATGCCGAGCAATCAACCCACCCAAACCACCCGTACCACCCGTCACCAACACCACACCCGACGACACATCCACCGACACGTCAGCAGTACCCGCCCCGGAGCCCTCCACCGCCACCAGACGCGGAACCCACACCACACCACCCCGCACAGCCACCTCCGGCTCACCCAACGCCACCACCCCCGCCACATCCACACCAGCCACACCCTCCACATCCACATCCACATCCACATCCACATCCACATCCACATCAAGCAACACAAAGCGCCCCGGATTCTCCGCCTGCGCCGCCCGCACCAGACCCCACACCGGCGCCTGACACACATCCACACCCTCACCAACACCCACAGCAACCGCCCCACGCGTCACCACCACCAACGGACCACCACCCCCATCCCCACCAGCACCCGACAACCACTCCTGCACCACACCCAAAACCCGACCCGTCACCAACCGAACACCCGACACAACATCCGACCCCGACACCTCCCCACCACACTCCGCCACCACATCGAACACCGTCGCACCCGACACGGCGGACCCGACAGATATGGCAGCCCCGGCACCCGACACCGGACGCCACACCACCTCCCACAACCCACCCGAACCACCAACCGACAACTGCCCCACCGACACCGGACGCAGAGTCAGCCCATCCACCGACATCACCGGTATTCCGGTCGCATCGGCGATGGCCAGCGAGACGGTGTCCTCGCCTGAGCCCGACAGCCGTACGCGCAGAGCAGTGGCACCCGTCGCATGCAGTCGCACTCCTTCCCAGTGGAAGGGCAGGGCAGGCCGTTCGTCCTCCGGGGCGTCTCCACCCGGGGCCGCGTCCATCCCTGACAGGCCAAGTGCGTGCATGGTGGCGTCGAGGAGGGCAGGGTGCACACCGAACCGTTCGGCGTCCGCGTGCGCCGACTCGGGCAGCACGACCTCCGCGAACACGTCATCCCCGCGCCGCCAGGCAGCCTTGAGCCCCCGGAAGACGGGACCGTACTCGTAACCTCGCGTCGCCAACGTGGCGTACAGGTCGGCCACTTCGGTACCGATGGCTCCGGGCGGGGGCCATTCGGTGAGGTCCATCTCCGGGACCGGCCCCGCCTCCGCGAGCACACCCTCCGCGTGCAAAACCCACGCTTCACCCACCCCAGCACCCTCACGCCGGGAATACACCCGCAACGAACGCCGACCACCCTCACCCACACCACCCACCACCACCTGCACCGCAACCCCACCAGACCCCGACAACACCAACGGAGCCCGCAACGTCAACTCCTCCACCAACCCACAACCCACCTCATCACCCGCACGAACAGCCAACTCCACAAACGCCGCACCCGGCAACAACACCGAACCCAACACACCATGATCAACCAACCACGGCAAACCATCCACCGACAACCGACCCGTCAACACCACCCCACCCGAATCCGCCAACACCACCACCGCACCCAACACCGGATGCTCCACCACCACCTGCCCCACACCCACCACATCCCCACCCGACACCGACCCCAGCCAAAACCGCTCACGCTGAAACGCATACGTCGGCAAACCCACCCGCCGAGCACCCGAACCCCCATAAAAACCAGCCCAGTCCACCCGTACACCGGCCGTGTGAAGCCGCCCCAGAGCGCCGACCGCTGTCTGCGCCTCCGACCGGCTACGACGCTGAACCGGAACGAACAGCCCGTCCTCCACACTCTGAGTGCCCATGCCGGCCAGTACCGCGTCCGGACCGATCTCCACGAACGAGGTCACGCCATGGGCGGCCGTGTACGCGACGGCGTCGGCGAACCGCACCGCCTCCCGCACATGCCGTACCCAGTACCCCGGCGACCCGATCTCCTCGGACACCCCACCCGTCAGACCCGACACCACAGGCAGCACCGGAACGGAGAACGACAGACCCGAGACCACCTTCTCGAAGTCGGCCAGCATCGGTTCCATCAACGGCGAATGGAAGGCGTGCGACACCCGCAGCACGCTCGTCCGTCGCCCCAGACCGGCGAAATGCTCCACCACGGATGCCACAGCGTCCTCGGCGCCCGAAACGACCACCGAACGCGGGCCGTTGACGGCGGCGATATCCACCGCACCATCGAGCAGGGGAATGACTTCGGCTTCCGACGCCTCGACCGCCACCATCGAACCGCCCCCGGGCAACTCCTGCATCAACCGACCACGTGCCATCACCAGTTCGGCGGCATCGCCCAACGACAGCACCCCCGCCACATGCGCGGCAGCGATCTCCCCCACCGAATGCCCCACCAGGAAATCCGGGACCACACCCCAGGACTCCACCAGCCGGAACAACGCCACCTCGAACGCGAACAACGCCGCCTGAGCAAACTCCGTCCGCTCCAACAGCCCAGCGTCCTCACCCCACATCACCCCACGCAACGGACGCAACAGAAGCAGGTCAACTTCATCGACTACCGCGTCGAACGCCTCCGCGAACACCGGGAACGCCTCACACAACTCCCGGCCCATCCCCAACCGCTGCGCACCCTGACCTGAGAACAAGAACGCCGTGGACCCAGTGCCACGAGCCACACCCCGCACCACCAAGGCCGAGTCCTCACCCGCCACCAGAGCCTCCAACCCGGCGACCAGCTCCTCCTGATCCCCGGCCGTGATCACCGCACGGTGCTCCAGCACCGCACGCGACACCACCGACGAAAACCCCACATCAACAAGCGCCGCACCCGACGAACGCACATGCTCCAGCAACCGGGCCGCCTGGGCGGTCAACGCCTTCTCCCCCCGCGCCGACAACACCACCGGCACCACCGGCACCACAACCGACCCCGGCATCTCCTCTTCCACCACCGCCGGAGCCTGCTCGACGATCACATGCGCATTCGTCCCACTCAGACCGAACGACGACACCCCCACCCGACGCGGACGATCCCGCACCGGCCACTCACGCGCCTCCGCCAACAACTCCACCGCACCCGCATCCCAATCCACCTGCGGCGACGGCTCATCCACATGCAACGTCCTCGGCATCACCCCATGCCGAACCGACAACACCGCCTTGATCACCCCACCCACACCCGCAGCCGCCTGCGCATGACCAAGATTCGACTTCAACGACCCCAACCACAACGGATCACCCTCAGGCCGCCCCTGCCCATACGTCGCCAACAACGCCTGCGCCTCGATCGGATCACCCAACCGGGTCCCCGTCCCATGCGCCTCCACAAGATCGATATCCGCAGCCGTCAACCCGGCTTGGTCCAACGCTGCTCGGATGACTCGGCGTTGAGATGGACCATTGGGTGCCGTCAGGCCGTTGCTCGCGCCGTCCTGGTTCACGGCCGTGCTCCTCACCACCGCCAGGACCTCATGCCCGTTCCGGCGCGCGTCGGACAGCCGTTCCACCAGCAGCACACCCACACCCTCCGACCACGCGGCACCGTCCGCCGCACCCGCGAAGGACTTGCACCGGCCGTCCTTCGACAGACCACGCTGACGACTGAACTCCACGAACATGTCGGGCGTCGACATCACCGCGACACCACCCGCCAGCGCGAGCGAGCACTCGCCCGACCGCAACGCCTGAATCGCCAGATGCAGAGCGACCAACGACGACGAACACGCCGTGTCCACCGTCATCGACGGACCTTCGAGCCCAAGCGTGTAGGACACCCGGCCCGACACCAGGCTTCCGCCCGTGGTCGCCGCTGCCTCCGTACCCTGCCCGTAGTCGTGATACATCAGGCCGGCGAAGACCCCGGTCCTGGTGCCCTTCAGGGACCGCGGATCGATACCCGCTCCTTCGAGGACTTCCCAGGACGTCTCCAGCAGCAGCCGCTGCTGCGGGTCCATGATCAACGCCTCGTTCGGACTGATCCCGAAGAACCCGGGATCGAAGTACCCCGCGTCATGGAGGAATCCCCCATGGTTGGCGTACGTCTTTCCGGGCGTGCCGGGCTTGGGGTCGTACACCCCGGACACGTTCCACCCCCGGTCCTGTGGGAACTCCGAGATCGCGTCCCGGCCCTCGACGACGAGATCCCAGAGGTCTTCGGGCGAGGTGACCCCTCCCGGGTAGCGGCAGGCCATTCCCACGATGACGATGGTTTCGTCGGCCTGGTCGCGCAGCACCGGAGAAGTGGTGGGCGCTGCTGCCTGGGTGACTCCGCCCGCTAGTTCGGCATCGATGAACTCGGCCACGGCCCGCGAGGTCGGAAAGTCGAAGACCAGGGTGGCCGGGAGCCGCAGCGCGGTGACCGCGTTGAGCGAGTTACGGAGTTCGACAGCGCTCAGTGAGTCGAAGCCGAGTTCCTGGAAGGGGCGGTCCAGCTCGATCGCGTCGGACGAGGTGTGGCCCAACACCTTGGCGACGTGGGTCCGGACCGTGTTCAGAAGGGCCTGCGCGCGCTCGGTGTCAGTGAGGCCGGCCAGGCTGTCGAGCAGTTCCGAGCCGTTGGACGAGCTCGTGGCGCGTGCCACAGAGCGCGTGGGACGGGGCATGAAGTCTCGGAGGAGGGCGGGGACGGTGTCGGTGCGCGAGCGCAGGGCGGTGATGTCGATGGGGAGCGGGACGACCGCAGGCCGGCCCGAGGCCAGCCCCGCGTCGAACAACGCCAGACCCTGCTCCGGCTCCAACGCCGGCAGCCCCTGACGCCGCATCCGCTCCAGATCCGCCTCACCCAACCACTGCCCCATCCCCGCACCCGCCCACAGACCGTAAGCGAGAGACGTCGCGGGCAGCCCGAGCGACGCCCGATACACCGCCAACCCGTCCAAAAACACATTCGCCGCCGCATAATTCGCCTGCCCCGCCGCCAGCACCAGACCACCCGCCGACGACAACAACACAAAGAACGCCAACTCCCGCCCCAACGTCAACTCATGCAAAAACCAGCCACCATCCGCCTTCGCACCCCACACCCCCTCCAACCGGCCCACATCCATCGAACCCACCAACCCGTTGTCCCCCGCACCCGCCGCATGCACCACCCCCACCAAATCCTCGATCCCCCCCACCAACGAAGCCACCGCCCCCCGATCCGACACATCACACACCACCACCTCCACCTCAGCCCCCGCACCCACCAACCCCTCCACCAAACCCTCCACACCCGGCGCACCCCCACCCCGCCGACTCGTCAACACCAACCGACGAACCCCACACACCTCCACCAAATGCCGAGCAATCAACCCACCCAAACCACCCGTACCACCCGTCACCAACACCACACCCGACGACACATCCACCGACACGTCAGCAGTACCCGCCCCGGAGCCCTCCACCGCCACCAGACGCGGAACCCACACCACACCACCCCGCACAGCCACCTCCGGCTCACCCAACGCCACCACCCCCGCCACATCCACCCCAGCCACACCCTCAACATCCACATCAAGCAACACAATGCGCCCCGGATTCTCCGCCTGAGCCGCCCGCACCAAACCCCACACCGGCGCCTGACACACATCCACACCCTCACCCACAGCAACCGCCCCACGCGTCACCACCACCAACGGACCACCACCCCCACCAGCACCCGACAACCACTCCTGCACCACACCCAAAACCCGACCCGTCACCAACCGAACACCCGACACAACATCCGACCCCGACAACCCCCCACCACACTCCGCCACCACGTCAAACACCGTCGCACCCGACACGGCGGACCCGACAGATATGGCAGCCCCAGCACCCGACACCGGACGCCACGCCACCTCCCACAACCCACCCGAACCACCAGCCGACAACTGCCCCACCGACACCGGACGGGAGACCAGTGCACCGACAGTGAGTACGGGCTGCCCGGCTCCGTCGGCCACCAGTACCGCGACGCTGTCCGGCCCGGCCGGTGCTATACGTACCCGCAGGGTCGAAGCGCCGGCGACATGGAGAGCGACATCGGTCCAGGCAAAGGGAAGGACAGTCGTCTCTTCGGTACCGGACGCACTGTCGAGCAGCGCCACGTGCATCGCGGCGTCGAGGAGGGCCGGGTGCACGCCGAAGCGTTGGGCTTCCGCGTGAGCTGACTCGGGCAGCGCAATCTCGGCGTACAGCTCTTCGCCCGAAGACCAGGCGGCCTTGAGCCCCTGGAACACGGGGCCGTAGCCATAGCCCCTCTCCGCGAGGAGGTCATAGGCGCCATCCATCCGAATCGGAACGGCTCCTGGAGGAGGCCACTCGGTGAGCACCGCCGCCGGGACCACCGTGGCGTGCCCGAGGATGCCTTCCGCGTGTCGAATCCAGGGGGCTTGATCGCTGTCCTCGTCACGGGAGTACACGCTGACCGAGCGCCGACCGGACTCGTCGGCTGCACCGACCGCGATCTGGACGACCACTCCGCCCCTTTCGGGGAGGACGAGTGGGGCCTGGAGCGTCAGTTCCTCCAGAAGGTCACAGCCGACGTGGTCGCCGGCCCGGACAGCCAGTTCCACGAACGCGGTGCCCGGCAGCAGAACACTTCCGAGCACATTGTGATCGGCAACCCACGGGTGACTACCGACAGCGAGCCTTCCCGTGAACAACGTCTCGTCCGCATCGGCGATCGTCACAACCGCTCCGAGAAGCGGGTGATCGGCACTGGCCAGCCCGAGCGCCCTGGGGCTACCTCCGGCCGTATCGTCCACGAGCCAGTACCGTTCGCGCTGGAAGGCGTACGTCGGCAGGTCCACGCGCCGGGCATCGGAACCCGCGTAGAAGCCAGCCCAGTCGACCCGTGCGCCAGCTGTGTGGAGTCGTGCCAGGGCACTGACTGCTGTTTGTGTCTCGGACCGGTTACGGCGCTGAGCCGGGACGAACAGCCCGTCCTCCACGCTCTGAGTGCCCATGCCGGCCAGTACCGCGTCCGGACCGATCTCCACGAACGAGGTCACGCCATGGGCGGCCGTGTACGCGACGGCGTCGGCGAACCGCACCGCCTCCCGCACATGCCGTACCCAGTACCCCGGCGACCCGATCTCCTCGGACACCCCACCCGTCAGACCCGACACCACAGGCAGCACCGGAACGGAGAACGACAGACCCGAGACCACCTTCTCGAAGTCGGCGAGCATGGGCTCCATCAACGGCGAATGGAAGGCGTGCGACACCCGCAGCGTGCTCGTCCGCCGACCCAGACCGGTGAAGTGCTCCACCACGGATGCCACGGCGTCTTCGGCGCCCGAAACGACCACCGACCGGGGGCCGTTGACGGCGGCGATTCCCACCGGGCCGTACAGCAGGGGCAGAACCTCGGCCTCCGACGCCTCAACCGCCACCATCGAACCGCCCCCGGGCAACTCCTGCATCAACCGACCACGCGCCACCACCAGTTCGGCGGCATCGCCCAACGACAGCGCCCCCGCCACATGAGCGGCAGCGATCTCCCCCACCGAATGCCCCACCAGGAAATCCGGGACCACACCCCACGACTCCACCAGCCGGAACAACGCCACCTCGAACGCGAACAACGCCGCCTGAGCAAACTCCGTCCGCTCCAACAGCCCAGCATCCTCACCCCACATCACCCCACGCAACGGACGCGACAGACCCGCGTCCAACTCCCCCACCACCGCGTCAAAAGCCGCCGCGAACACCGGGAACGCCTCACACAACCCCCGGCCCATCCCCAACCGCTGCGCACCCTGACCCGTAAACAGGAACGCCGTACCGCCCACGTTCCCGGCCACTCCCCGCACCACCAGGCCGGACTCCTCGCCTGCCGCCAGCGCCTCCAAGCCCGTGACCAGCTCCTCCCGATCCCCGGCCGTGATCACCGCACGGTGCTCCAGCACCGCACGCGACACCACCGACGAAAACCCCACATCAACAAGCGCCGCACCCGACGACCGCACATGCTCCAACAGCCGGGCCGCCTGGGCCGTCAACGCCTTCTCACCCCGTGCCGACAACACCACCGGCACCACCGGCACCACAACCGATCCCGGCATCTCCTCTTCCACCACCGCCGGAGCCTGCTCGACGATCACATGCGCGTTCGTCCCACTCAGACCGAACGACGACACCCCCACCCGACGCGGACGATCCCGCACCGGCCACTCACGCGCCTGCGTCAACAACTCCACCGCACCCGCATCCCAATCCACCTGCGGCGACGGCTCATCCACATGCAACGTCCTCGGCATCACCCCATGCCGAACCGACAACACCGCCTTGATCACCCCACCCACACCCGCAGCCGCCTGCGCATGACCAAGATTCGACTTCAACGACCCCAACCACAACGGATCACCCTCAGGCCGCCCCTGCCCATACGTCGCCAACAACGCCTGCGCCTCGATCGGATCACCCAACCGGGTCCCCGTCCCATGCGCCTCCACCATGTCGACCTGGTCCGTCGATATCTGGGCATCGACGAGCGCCGCCCGGATGACCCGCTGTTGCGACGGGCCGTTCGGGGCCGTCAGGCCGTTGCTCGCGCCGTCCTGGTTGACGGCGCTGCCCCGTATGACAGCGAGGACGGGGTGACCGTTCTTGCGTGCGTCGGACAGCCGCTCAAGGAGGATGACGCCCGCGCCTTCCGACCAGCTGGTGCCGTCGGTCGAACCGGCGAAGGACTTGCACCGGCCGTCCTTGGAGAGGCCACGCTGACGGCTGAACTCCACGAACACCTCAGGCGTCGACATGACCGCCACGCCTCCGGCGAACGCCATCGTGCACTCACCCGACCGCAACGCCTGCGTCGCCAGGTGCATGGCGACCAGCGACGACGAACACGCCGTGTCCACCGTCATCGACGGGCCTTCGAAGCCGAACACGTAGGAGACCCGGCCGGAGGCGATCGATCCCGTGGCGCTGTTGTGGGCGTAATCGTGGTACATCATCCCGGCGAATACGCCGGCCTTGCTTCCCTTCAGGGAATGCGGGTCGATACCGGCTCGTTCGCAGGCTTCCCAGGAACATTCGAGCAGCAGTCGCTGCTGCGGGTCCATGATCAGTGCCTCGTTCGGGCTGATCCCGAAGACCGCCGCGTCGAAGGTGTCCGCCGAGTGGAGAAATCCACCCTTGTTCACGTAGCTGGTGTTCTGGCGGATTCCTTCGGGGTCATAAATCCCGTCGAGATCCCAGCCGCGGTTCTCCGGGAATTCCGATATGGCATCCACTCCGTCGTGGACCAACCGCCACAGGTCCTCGGGTGATTCGACGCCTCCGGGGAACTTGCAGCTCATCGCGACGATCGCAATCGGCTCACGGCCGACGGACGACAGCTTGCGGTTGTGGGCCCGCAGCCGGTCGTTCTCCTTGACGGACGCCCGGAGTGCGGCTACCAGCTTCTCTTCGGAATTGCTCATCGGTGCACTCACATTCCCTGCGTCGCGTCGTCCTGGCCAGCACCTTCGAGAACCATATTGATCAGATCCTCGGCATCCATCGAGTCGATGTCGTCGCCCGACGGTTCATCGTCCGTGTTCACGGTGTCCTCCGGCTCCTCGCGGACGCCGGCCAACTCGAAGAGGACATCCATCAAACCGGCATCCCTGAGCCTCTTCAGCGGAATCCCCTGAAGGATGCGGCGGACCCTCTCGTCGGTTTCGGAGTCCTGATCCGACAGCAGGTCCGGACGGATTTCCCCAGCCAGGTACTGCGCCAGGCCGAGGGAATTGGGATAGTCGAACACCAGGGTGGCGGGCGGGCGCAGTCCGGTGGCCTCGGCGAGACCGTTGCGGAACTCCACCGCCGCCAGGGAATCGAAGCCCAGCTCCTTGAAGGACCGCTCCGGCTCGATTGCCAGCGGCCCGGAGTAGCCAAGGATGGCAGCCGCGTGTGCCCGCACGAGATCCAGCAGCTGTTCCTGGCGTTCCTCGTCGGACAGGGCGGCCATCCGCAGGCGGAACGACCCGGCCCCGTCGGCCCGGACGGAGCGGTTGCCGGGCTTGGTCCTCACGAGTCCCTTGAACAGATCGGGCAGATTCGCCGCCCCCCGGGCCTCGGCCGCGGCGAGGTCGATGTCCATGGTGACCAGAGCAGGAGCGCCTGTGGCCTCTGCGGCATCGAAGAGGGCCGTGCCACGGTCGTACGACAGCGCGCGGATACCGATCCGGCCCATCCTCTGGACATCGGCCTCGTCCAGGTCCCCGGTCATGCCTCCCGCTGCCCAGGGTCCCCAGGCCAGTGACTGGGCGGTAAGTCCGGCCGCCCTGCGGTGCTCGGCGAGGGCGTCCAGGAAGGCGTTGGCCGCCGCGTAACTCCCCTGACCCGCATTGCCCAACGTACCGGCAGCGGAGGAGAAGAGCGTGAACAGGGACAGATCCATGCCCTGAGTCAGCACATGAAGATTCAGCGCCGCATCCACCTTCGGCCGCAACACACCCGCAACCCGCTCCGCCGTCAACGAACCGATCACCCCGTCATCCAGCACACCCGCCAGATGCACCACACCCACCAACGGACGATCAACCGGAATCCCCGCCAACACCCCCGCCAACGCCTCCCGATCAGCCACATCACACGCCACCACCTCCACCTCCGCACCCAACCCAACCAACTCCGCGACCAACCCCGCCACACCCACAGCCCCACCACCACGACGACTCACCAACACCAACCGCCGCACCCCACGCTCCACCACCAAATGCCGAGCGAACACCGCCCCCAACGCCCCGGTGCCACCCGTCAACAACACCGTCCCCGCGCCATCGAGATGCGCCACCGAAGCGCTCGCGCCCGCA
Organism: Streptomyces sp. AM 4-1-1; assembly: GCF_029167625.1. Classification (NCBI taxonomy): domain Bacteria; kingdom Bacillati; phylum Actinomycetota; class Actinomycetes; order Kitasatosporales; family Streptomycetaceae; genus Streptomyces; species Streptomyces sp. AM 4-1-1. The sequence continues at coordinate 4,083,985 of NZ_CP119145.1, read as the reverse complement.
TCCACGCCCGCTGTCACCAGCCGGCCGACGTACATCCGTCCCTCACGCACCACCACCTGCGACTCACCCAACGCCAGAGCACCCGCCACATCACCCACCACACCATCCACCAACACAATCCGACCCGGATTCTCCGACTGCGCAGACCTCACCAACCCCCACACAGCCGCACCCACCACATCCCGCACACCCTCACCCTCCAACCCCACCGCACCCCACGTCCGCACCACCAAACGCGAATCCACAAACCGCCCGTCCTCCAACCACCCCTGCACAAACTCCAGCACACGACACACCCCATCACGCACCACCCCACCCGACACACCCTCAACACCCGCACCCCACACCGCGTCGAACACCACCACATCCGGCGGCACATCCGACGTACCACCCGACACCGACACCGACACCGGCACCGGCACCGGCACCGGCACCGGCACCGGCACCGGCACCCACTCCACAGCGAACAACGACCGCCCCACCCCCGAACCCGCCAACACCGCCCGCTCCACACCCACCGACCGCAACACCAACGAACCCACCGACGCCACCACACCACCCACACCATCAACCAACACCACCGACACCCGACCCTCACCCACCACAGACACCCGCACCCGCACACCCGAAGCACCCACCGCACCAACCCGCACACCCGACCACACAAACGGCAACGCAGCACCCTCACCCACCACACCCAACAACGCCACCCCATGCAACGCAGCATCGAAGAGAGCGGGATGCAGAGCGAAGGCGCCGGGCTCGGTCCCTTCGGGGAGATGGGCCTCGGCGAAGATCTGGTCGCCGTACTTCCAGGCGGCGGTCAGGCCACGGAACGCAGGCCCGTAGCCGAGGCCCGCGTCACCCATCGCCTCGTAGAAACCGTCCAGATCCACCGGCACCGCACCCGCAGGCGGCCACGACACCGCATCGAACGCACCCCCCTCCGCCACCACCAACGACTCCGGCATCACCGACTCCCGCGCCAACGACTCCGGCGCCAGCGTGCCGACCGCGTGCCGCGTCCATTCCGTATCACCGACTTCGTCGCGCGAGTGGACGGTCAACGGGCGGCGACCGGATTCGTCGGGGGCACCCACGCCCACCTGTAGAGCGACACCTCCCTGGGCGGGAAGGATGAGAGGCGCCTCGTGCGTGAGCTCTTCCAGCACCCGGCATTCCACCTCCGCGCCCGCTCGTATCGCCAGCTCCACGAAACCGGTGCCCGGGAAGAGAATGGTGTCCCCGACCGCATGATCGGCGAGCCACGGGTGCGTAGCCGTGGAAAGGCGTCCGGTCAGCAGCACGCCGTCTGTGCCGGGTGTCCTCACCGCAGCGCCCACCAGCGGGTGGCCGGTCGTCTCCTGGCCCATCGCTTCCATGTCCGCGCCACGCTGTTCACCGTTGATCCAGTAGCGCTGGTGCTGGAAGGCGTACGTCGGCAGGTCCACGCGCCGGGCCCCGGAACCCGCGTAGAACCCCGCCCAGTCGACCCGTGCGCCAGCTGTGTGGAGTCGTGCCAGGGCGCCGACCGCTGTCTGCGCCTCCGACCGGCTACGACGCTGAGCCGGGACGAACACCCCGTCCTCCACGCTCTGCGCGGCCATGCCGGCCAGCACCGCATCCGGGCCGATCTCCACGAACGTCGTCACACCACGAGCAGCCGTGTACGCGACGGCGTCGGCGAACCGCACTGCCTCCCGCACATGCCGCACCCAATACCCCGGCGACCCGATCTCCTCGGACACCCCACCCGTCAGACCCGACACCACCGGCAGTACCGGGACGGAGAACGACAGACCCGAGACCACCTTCTCGAAGTCGGCCAGCATGGGCTCCATCAACGGCGAATGGAACGCGTGCGACACCCGCAGCACGCTCGTCCGCCGACCCAGACCGGCGAAGTGCTCCACCACGGATGCCACAGCGTCTTCGGCGCCCGAAACGACCACCGAACGCGGGCCGTTGACGGCGGCGATATCCACCGGGCCATCGAGCAGAGGAATGACTTCGGCCTCCGACGCCTCGACCGCCACCATCGAACCGCCCCCGGGCAACTCCTGCATCAACCGACCACGCGCCACCACCAACGCCGCCGCATCCGCCAGTGACAACACCCCCGCCACATGCGCGGCAGCGATCTCCCCCACCGAATGCCCCACCAGGAAATCCGGGACCACACCCCACGACTCCACCAGCCGGAACAACGCCACCTCGAACGCGAACAACGCCGCCTGAGCAAACTCCGTCCGCTCCAACAACCCAGCATCCTCACCCCACATCACCCCACGCAACGGACGCGACAGAAGCAGGTCAACCTCATCGACCACCGCACCGAACGCCTCCGCGAACACCGGGAACGCCTCACACAACTCCCGGCCCATCCCCAACCGCTGCGCACCCTGACCGGAGAACAGAAACGCCGTGGACCCCGCACCACGAGCCACACCCCGCACCACCAAGGCCGAGTCCTCACCCTCGACCAGAGCCTCCAACCCGGCGATCAGCTCCTCCTGATCCCCGGCCGTGATCACCGCACGGTGCTCCAGCACCGCACGCGACACCACCGACGAGAACCCCACATCAACAAGCGCCGCACCCGAGGAGCGGACATGCTCCAGCAACCGGGCCGCCTGACCCCTCAACGCACCCTCACCCCGCGCCGACAACACCACCGGCACGACCGCCGATTCCGGTGTCTCCTCTTCCACCACCGCCTCTTCCACCACCGTCGGGGCCTGCTCGACGATCACATGCGCGTTCGTCCCACTCAGACCGAACGACGACACCCCCACCCGACGCGGACGATCCCGCACCGGCCACTCACGCGCCAGCGTCAACAACTCCACCGCACCCGCATCCCAATCCACCTGCGGCGTCGGCTCATCCACATGCAACGTCCTCGGCATCACCCCATGCCGAACCGACAACACCGCCTTGATCACCCCACCCACACCCGCAGCCGCCTGCGCATGACCAAGATTCGACTTCAACGACCCCAACCACACGGGGTCGTTCGCCGGACGGCCCTGACCGTAGGTCGCCAACAACGCCTGCGCCTCGATCGGATCACCCAACCGGGTCCCCGTCCCATGCGCCTCCACCATGTCCACATCACCCGACGTCAGCCCCGCCAGCTCCAACGCTGCGCGGATGACTCGCTGTTGCGACGGGCCGTTGGGAGCCGTCAGGCCGTTGCTCGCGCCGTCCTGGTTCACGGCCGTGCTCCTCACCACGGCCAGCACCTCATGCCCATTGCGCCGCGCGTCGGACAGCCGTTCCACCAGCAGAACGCCCACACCCTCCGACCACGCGGCACCATCCGCCGCACCCGCGAAGGACTTGCACCGGCCGTCCTTCGACAGACCGCGCTGACGACTGAACTCCACGAAGACCTCGGGCATCGCCATGACCGCCACACCACCCGCCAACGCGAGCGAGCACTCACCCGACCGCAACGCCTGAATCGCCAGATGCAGAGCGACCAACGACGACGAACACGCCGTGTCCACCGTCATCGACGGACCTTCAAGCCCGAGTACGTACGAGATGCGGCCGGAGGCGATGCCGCCGGTACTCGCGTTGTGGGCGTAGTCGTGGTACATCATCCCGGCGAACACACCGGTACGGCTTTCCTTGAGGGACAGCGGGTCGATGCCGGCCCGTTCGAACGCTTCCCAGGACGTCTCCAGCAGCAGTCGTTGCTGCGGGTCCATGATCAGCGCCTCGTTCGGGCTGATCCCGAAGAAGGCCGGGTCGAAGCCGGCCGCGTCGTCGAGGAAGCCGCCCCGGGCCACGTAACTGGTGTCCGGACGCGTTCCCTCGGGGTCGTACAGCTTGCGCAGGTCCCAACCGCGGTCGGTGGGGAAGTCCCCGATCAGGTCGGCGCCTTCCGACACGGCGCGCCAGAGGTCTTCGGGTGAGCCGATGCCTCCGGGGTAGCGGCACGCCATCGCGACGATGGCGATCGGCTCGTCGTCCGGGCCGACGGCCGTGGTGGCGTTCCGCGGACGGGAGCCTGTGGCCGGGCGGTGTGCATCCGTTCCCGGCAGTTCACCGAGCAGGTGACGGGCGAGTGTGACCGGGCTCGGGTAGTCGAAGACGACCGTGGCGGGGAGGCGAAGCCCGGTGGCCTCGGCGACCCCGTTGCGGAACTCCACGGCCCGCAGTGAGTCGAATCCGAGGTCCTTGAAGGCTCGTTCGGGTTCGATGGCCTGGAGCGACTGGTATCCGAGGATGTCGGCGACCTGCTGGAGGACGATCCCGAGGACGGCCTCTTCCCGCTCGGTCCCGCTGAGCCCCGCGAGGCGCTGCTGAAGAGCGCTCGTCTCGGCCCTGCTCGATGCCTTGCGTCGTGCGACGACCGGGACCAGGGAGCGGAAGAGATCGCGACTGCTGTCTCCCTGGGCACGGATCGCGGCCAGGTCGAGCTGTACGGGCACGACGACGGCTTGCGGGAGTTGTCCGGCCGCGTCGAACAGGGCGACGCCGGTCTCCGAGTCGATGGGGAAGACACCGCCGACCGAGGTGATACGTGCGCGCTCCGCTCCGGAGAGCCCTCCGGTCATGCCGCTGGCTTCGTCCCAGAATCCCCAGGCCAGTGACTGGGCGGTGAGTCCGGCCGCCCTGCGGTGCTCGGCGAGGGCGTCCAGGAAGGCGTTGGCCGCCGCGTAACTCCCCTGACCCGCATTGCCCAACGTACCGGCGACGGAGGAGAAGAGCGTGAACAGGGACAGATCCATGCCCTGAGTCAGCACATGAAGATTCAGCGCCGCATCCACCTTCGGCCGCAACACCCCCGCAACCCGCTCCGCCGTCAACGAACCGATCACCCCGTCATCCAGCACACCCGCCAGATGCACCACACCCACCAACGGACGATCAACCGGAATCCCCGCCAACACACCCGCCAACGCCTCCCGATCAGCCACATCACACGCCACCACCTCCACCTCCGCACCCAACCCACCCAACTCCGCGACCAACCCCGCCGCCCCATCAGCCCCACCACCACGACGACTCACCAACACCAACCGCCGCACCCCACGCTCCACCACCAAATGCCGAGCGAACACCGCCCCCAACGTCCCCGTGCCACCCGTCAACAACACCGTCCCCGCAGCGTCCAGTTCCACCACAGAGCCATCCGCACCGGCACCGGCACCGGCTGCCGCAGCCGCGTCCGTTGTCGCAGCTACCAGCCGGCCGACGTACATCCGTCCCTCACGCACCACCACCTGCGACTCACCCAACGCCACAGCACCCGCCACATCACCCACCACACCATCCACCAACACAATCCGACCCGGATTCTCCGACTGCGCAGACCTCACCAACCCCCACACAGCCGCACCCACCACATCCCGCACACCCTCACCCTCCAACCCCACCGCACCCCACGTCCGCACCACCAAACGCGAATCCACAAACCGCCCCTCCTTCAACCACCCCTGCACAAACTCCAGCACACGACACACCCCATCACGCACCACCCCACCCGACACACCCTCAACACCCACACCCCACACCGCGTCGAACACCACCACATCCGGCGGCACATCCGACGTACCACCCAACACCGACACCGACACCGGCACCCACCCCACAGCGAACAACGACCGCCCCACCCCCGAACCCGCCAACACCGCCCGCTCCACACCCACCGACCGCAACACCAACGAACCCACCGACGCCACCACACCACCCACACCATCAACCAACACCACCGACACCCGACCCTCACCCACCACAGACACCCGCACCCGCACACCCGAAGCACCCACCGCACCAACCCGCACACCCGACCACACAAACGGCAACGCAGCACCCTCACCCACCACACCCAACAACGCCACCCCATGCAACGCAGCATCGAGCAGGGCGGGATGGACGCGGAAGCCGTCCACGTCCGTTCCGTTGGGCAGGGCCACCTCCGCGTACAGGTCGTCCCCCGACCGCCAGGCGGCGGTCAGGCCACGGAACACCGGGCCATAACCGAGGCCCACCTCACCCATCGCCTCGTAGAAACCGTCCAGATCCACCGGCACCGCACCCGCAGGCGGCCACGACACCGCATCGAACGCACCCCCCTCCGCCACCACCAACGACTCCGGCATCACCGATTCCCGCGCCAACGACTCGGGCGCCAGCGTGCCGACCGCGTGCCGCGTCCACGCCTGGTCGCCGTTCTCCGGCCGGGCGTGGACGGTCACGGGGCGTCGGCCGTCGTCCTCGGCGGCGCCGACGGTGACGCGTACGGCGACACCCGCGCGTTCGGGGAGGACCAGCGGAGCTTCCAGGGCCAGATCATCGATCACGGGGCAACCGACCAAGTCGCCCGCGCAGATGGCGAGTTCGACGTATCCCGTACCGGGGAAGAAGACCTGTTCCCCCACGCGGTGGTCGGCGAGCCAAGGGTGCGAGCGCAGGGAGAGCCGGCCGGTCAGGCTCAGGGAGTCCGTCTCGGGTGCCGGTACGACGGCGCCGAGCAGCGGGTGGTCGGCGGGTTCCAGGCCGGCCGCGACGACGTCCCCGGTGGCGGCCGGGGCGGCGGCCCAGTACCGCTCGCGCTGGAAGGCGTACGTCGGGAGGTCGACGCGGTTCGCGGAGGCGGCGTCGAAGAACGGCGTCCAGTCGACCGAGGCCCCGTGGGTGTACGCCTCGGCCAGCGAGGTGACGAACCTGTCCATGCCGCCCTGGTGGCGGCGCAGCGAGCACACGGGGGTCGCGGTCGCTCCGGCGGCGGCGACGGTCTCGCCGAGGCCGACGAAGAGTCCGGGGTGCGGGCTGGCTTCGACGAAGAGGGTGAAGCCGTCGTCGAGGAGTGCGCGGGTGGTGTCCTCGAACCGGACGGTCCGGCGCAGGTTCTGGTACCAGTAGTCGGCGTCGAGTCCGCTGGTGTCCATGGGACGGCCGGTCACCGTGGAGTAGAAGGTGGTCGTGGAGGGGCGGGGGCTGACCTCGGCGAGTTCGGCCAGCAGCCGGTCCCGTATCTCTTCGACGAACATGGAGTGCGAGGCGTAGTCCACCGGGATGCGGCGGGCCTGTACGCCCTCCTTGTCGAGGTGGGCGTACAACTCGTCGAGTGCGGTGGTCTCGCCGCAGACGACGGTGGACGCGGGGCTGTTGACGACGGCGAGCTGGAGTCGGCCCTCCCATCCGCCCAGGACGGCTTCGACGCGGTCGGCGGGCAGACCGACCGACATCATCCCGCCGCGCCCGGCCAGGTCCTGGCGGATGATCCGGCTCCGTAGCGCGACGACGCGGGCGCCGTCCTGGAGGGTGAGCGCTCCGGCGACGCAGGCCGCCGCGATCTCGCCCTGGGAGTGGCCGACGACCGCGGCGGGCTCGACACCGAAGGAGCGCCACAGTTCGGCGAGGGACACCATGACGGCCCACAGGACGGGTTGTACGACGTCGACCTCGTCGAAGGTGGGAGCGCCCGGCCGCTGGTGCAGGATGTCGTGGAGGTTCCAGTGGTCCCAGTCGGTGAACGGGGCCAGGGCGTCGGCGCATTCGGCCATGCGGGCGGCGAACACGGGTGAGGTGGCGAGGAGTTCGACGGCCATGCCGGGCCATTGGGAGCCCTGGCCGGGGAAGACGAAGGCCACCTGGGCCGGTCCGGTCGTGGTGCCCCGGACGACGTGCGGGGCCTTCGAGGTGGCGGCGAGGGCGTCCAGCCCGGACAGCAGGCCCTCGATCGCCGCTTCGGAGGAGTCGGTGGGGCCCAGGACGACGGCCCGGTGTTCGAAGGCACTGCTGCGGGTGGTGCTCAGCGCGTGACCGAGGTCGTGCGGGTCGGCCGGGGCGTTGTCCCGGACGTACGCGGCGAGGCGTTCGGCCTGCGCGCCGAGCGCGGCGGCGCTCCGCGCGGAGACGAGGAACGGGGTCACGGGGCTGTCGACGACGGGGCGGGGTGCCGCCTCCTCCGGCGCGGGTGCTCCAGCGTCCGCCGCCGCAGGGCGTGCTGCCACGGGACTCGCCGCCGCAGGACTCACTGCCGTGGGACTCGATGCCGTCGGACTCGCCGCAGCAGCACTCGATGCCGTGGGACTCGCCACCGTCGGACTCGATGCTGTGGGACTCGATGCCGTCCGGTCCGTCGAACCGGGCCTGGCCACCGGCTTGTTCGCCGCACCGGACCCCGCCGCCGCCGGATTCACCGCCCCGGGCCCGGCCACCGCCGGATTCGCCGCGCCCGGCCCCGATGCCGTCGCCTTCGGTGTCGCGGGCTCGGGTTCCGGGGTCTCCTGGAGGAGGAGGTGGACGTTGGTGCCGCTGAGACCGAACGCGGAGACTGCCGCCGTACGGGGGTGGTCCCGCTCCTTCCAGGGCTCCGCCTCCGTGAGCAGGCTGACCTGACCGGTGGACCAGTCGACATGGGTCGTGGGCCGCTCGATGTGCAGGGTCTTCGGCATCAGGCCGTTGCGCAGCGCCATGACCATCTTGATGACACCGCCGACGCCGGCCGCCGCCTGGGCGTGCCCGATGTTCGACTTGAACGAGCCGAGGCGCAGCGGGTCGTCGGCGGGGCGGTCCTGCCCGTACGTGGCGAGGAGGGCCTGCGCCTCGATGGGGTCGCCGAGCGTGGTGCCGGTGCCGTGGGCCTCGACGATGTCGACGTGGGCGGCGGGAATCCGGGCGTTGGCGAGTGCCTGGCGGATGACGCGCTGCTGGGAGGGGCCGCTGGGGGCGGTGAGTCCGTTGCTCGCGCCGTCGGAGTTGACGGCCGAACCGCGGATGACGGCGAGCACGGGATGTCCGTTGCGGCGGGCGTCCGAGAGGCGTTCCAGGAGGAGGACTCCGGCGCCCTCGGCCCAGCCGGTTCCGTCGGCGCTGTCGGAGAACGCCCTGCACCGGCCGTCCGGGGACAGGCCGCGCTGTTTGCTGAACGCGACGAAGGGCGCGGGGGTCGACATCACCATCACACCGCCGGCCAGGGCGAGGCCGCACTCGTCCTGCCGCAGTGCCTGCGCGGCGAGGTGCAGGGCGACCAGGGAGGAGGAGCAGGCGGTGTCGACGGTGAAGGAGGGGCCTTCGAGACCGAAGGTGTACGAGATGCGGCCGGAGATGACGGAGGCGGCGCGCGCGGTCGCCATGTACGCCTCGACGGACTCGGGGACGCCTTCCGGGAAGTCGCCGTAGTCCTGGATGCCGGAGCCCATGAAGACGCCGACCCGGCCGCCGCGCAGTGTCTCGGGGTCGATGCCGGCGCGCTCGAAGGCTTCCCAGGCGACTTCGAGGCTGAGGCGCTGCTGGGGGTCGGTGGCTTCGGCCTCCATGGGGCTGAGGCCGAAGAACCCGGCGTCGAAGTCGGCGGCGCCCCGGAGGAATCCGCCCTGGTGGACGTAGCTGGTGCCGGTCCGGCCGGGGTCCTGGCTCATGAGCTGTTCGAGGTCCCAGCCCCGGTCGTCGGGCATGCCGGACACGGCGTCATGGCCCTCGGCGACGAGCCGCCACAGTTCCTCGGGGGTGGTGATCCCGCCCGGGTAGCGGCAGCCCATGGCCACGATGGCGATGGGTTCCTGTGCCTGGGCCTCGACGTCGTGCAGGCGGCGGCGCGTCCGCTGGAGGTCGGCGGTCACCTTTTTGAGGTAGTCGAGGATCTTCTCGTCGTTAGCCATGTCGGGTCTCACCGATTCCTTTGGGTCAGATGCCGGCAGCGTGCCCGTGTCAGGCGAGGCCGAGTTCTTGGTCGATGAAGGCGAGGACGTCCTCCGCGGAGGCGGATTCGAGCGTGCTCTCCGCCGCGGGGGTCTCCTCGCCGCTCCGCCGGTCGGACAGTTTGTCGAGGAGCGTCCGCAGCCTGGACGTGATGCGGCTGCCGCGTATCTCGTCGATGTCGGAGGCCAGGACGAGGTCTTCGAACCGGTCCACCTCGGCGAGCAGCGGCAGGGCGGAGGTGTCGCCGTCCGGGAAGAGCCGGGTGTGGAGGTGGTCGGCGAGCGCGGTGGGGGTGGCGTGGTCGAAGACCATGGTCGCGGGCAGCCGGGTGCCGGTGGCGGCGGTCAGGGTCCGGCGGAGTTCGACGGCGGCCACGGAGTCGAAGCCGAGGTCCTCGAAGGCGCGTTGGGGGTCGAGCTGGGCCGGGGAGTCGTAGCCGAGCTGTGCGGCCACGCGGGTGCGCACGAGGTCCAGCAGGGCCCGGCCGCGTTCGGCGGTGGTCAGTCCGGCCAGCTCCGCCATGAGGGAGGTCGCGTCGGGTGCCGCCGTGCCGGTGTCCGGCGCCAGGATCTCCCGTACCTCGTCAAGCGCGTCGAGCAGCGGCCGGGGGCGGGCCAGGGTGTACGTCGGTGCGAAGCGCGACCAGTCGAACTCGGCGACGACCAGGTGGCTCTCGTCGTGTTCCAGGGCCTGGCGCAGGGCGCCGACGGCGAGTGCCGGGTCCATGGCGGGGGCACCGATGCGTTCCATCATGGCGCTGATCCCGGCGTCCACCATGCCGCCTTCCCAGGAGCTCCAGGCCAGCGAGGTGGCGGTGCGCCCCTGTGCTCTGCGCCGGTGGGCGAGGGCGTCGAGGTGGGCGTTGGCGGCGGCGTAGGCGCCCTGTCCGGCGCTGCCCCAGACGGCGGCGCCCGAGGAGAAGAGGACGAAGGCGTCCAGCGGCCGGTCTCCGAGCAGTTCGTCCAGGTGCAGGGCGCCGGTGACCTTCGCGTGGCCGACCTCGGCGAACTCGTCGGTGGTGAGGTCGGTGAGGGGCGCCATGCGCTGCATGAGACCGGCCGCGTGCACGACGGTGGTCAGGGGGAGTTCGGCGGGTACCGCGTCGAGGACCGCGCGCAGCGCCTCGCGGTCGGTGACGTCGCAGGCGGCGAGGGTCACCCTGGTCCCGGTCGTTCCGAGTTCGGCCGCCAGCTCCCGGGCGCCCCGCGCCGCGCCGCCGCTCCGGCTGATGAGCAGCAGGTGTTCGATCCCGTCCGCTGCGAGCATGCGTGCCACGTGGGCGCCGAGTCCGCCGGTACCGCCGGTGATGAGGGCGGTGCCGTGGGGCTGCCAGGTGCGGCGCGGGGGCCGGTCGCCGACGGGTGCCCGGACGAGGCGGCGGGCGAGTGTCCCGTGGGGGCGGATCGCGACGGCGTCCTCGCCGGACGTGCCGGCCAGTACGTCGCAGAGGCGGTCCACGGCGGTGGCGTCCAGGGTGGCGGGGAGGTCGACGGTGCCGCCCCAGGTGTCGGGGTGGTCGAGGGCGAGGCCGCCGCCGAGGCCCCAGACGGGGGCCTGTGCGGGTGCGGTGAGTTCGGGTGAGCCGCTGGTGGCGACGGCGCCCTGGGTGGCGCACCAGAGGCGCGCGGTGCTCGCGGTGTCCGTCAGCGCCTGTACGAGGAGGACGGTGGCGGTCATGCCGTGCGACAGGGGCGGGTGGGCGGGGTCGGGGCGGTCGTCGAGTGCCAGCAGGGAGAGCACGCCTGTGGTCCCGGGCCGGGCGGCGAACAGTTCGGCCGTCGCGGCGCGGTCGGTGCCGGGGGCGATCTCGACGGCGTGGGCGGTGGCGCCCCGGGCGGTGAGGCCGGTCAGGACCGCCGTGGTGCGGGGATCGTCCCGCTGCCCCCGCGCCACGACGACGAGCCAGCCGCCGTCGAGGGAAGCGGCCGGGGCGGCGGGCGCGGACCGCTGCCAGACGACGCGGTAACGCCAGGTGTCGAGTGTGGCCCGTTCCTGGTGGAGCCGGTGCCAGTGGGCCATCGCGGGCAGTACGTCGTCCAGGGCGCTCTTCGGCAGGTGGAGCCGTTCGGCGAGTGCGCCGGCGTCCTGTCGCTCGACGTCCGCCCAGAAGGCCCCTTCCGCCGGGCCGGCCGGAGTGGTCGCGGCATGGGTGGCGGGGACGGCCGGTGCGGTACGTGCCCAGTGGGCGCGCCGCTGGAAGGCGTACGTCGGCAGGTCCACGCGGTGTGCTCCGCGGTCCGCGAAGAAGGCCGTCCAGTCGATCGCGGTGCCGCGGGCGTGTGCCAGTGCGACGGCCGACACCAGGGTGCGTTCCTCGCCGTGTCCCCTTCTGAGCGCGGGGGCGCACACGGTGTGGTGGCCCTCGTCCTCGGGGAGGCAGTCGGCGGCCATGGGGGTGAGTGCCGCGTCCGGGCCGAGTTCGAGGAGGACGCGTGCCCCTTCGGCGTACAGGGTCCGTACGCCGTCGCGGAAGCGGACGGGTTCCCGTACGTGCCGGACCCAGTAGTCGGGCGTGGTCAGTTCGTCGGGTCCGGCGAGCTGTCCGGTGATGTTCGACACGAGGGGCAGTCGGGGCCGGTGGTACGTCACCTTGGCCGCGACTTCGCGGAACTCGGCGAGCATGGGCTCCATCAACGGGGAGTGGAAGGCATGCGACACCCTCAACCACTTGGTCCTGCGCCCCGACGCCGCGAAATGATCCACGATCCGCGACACCCCCTCACCGGACCCGGACACCACCACGGCCGACGGACCATTGACCGCGGCAAGAGCCACCTCATGCGACAACAACGGCCGCACCTCGTCCTCCGACACCCCCACAGCCGCCATCGCACCACCCACCGGCAACGCCTGCATCAACCGACCCCGCGCCACCACCAGATCAACCGCATCACCCAACGAGAACACCCCCGCCACATGAGCAGCCACGATCTCCCCCACCGAATGCCCCACCACCACACCCGGCCGCACACCCCACGACCCCAACAACCCGAACAACCCCACCCCCACCGCGAACAACCCCGCCTGAGCGAACTCCGTACGATCCAGCAACTCCCCGTCCGAACCCCACATCACCCCACGCAACGAACACCCCAACCGCACATCCAACTCCCCCACCACCCCATCCAGCACACGCGCAAACTCCGGAAACAGCCCGTACAACTCACGCCCCATCCCCAACCGCTGCGCACCCTGACCCGAGAACAAGAACGCCGTCGAACCCGACACCTCGGCGGATGCCCGCAGGGCGGTCGTCCCGTCGCCCGTCGCCAAGTCGGTGAGTCCGCTGAGGAGTTCGTCGTGGCCGGAGGCGAGGAGCACGGCGCGGTGTTCGAGGGCGGCGCGGGTGGTGGCGAGGGAGAAGCCGAGGTCCGGGACGGTCGGGCCGCCGGCCTCCGGGGCCGCCGTCCGGAGGTGTGTGAGCAGCCGGGCGGCCTGGTCGCGCAGGGCCTCGGGGGTCTTCGCGGAGAGGGGCAGCGGGGTGAGCGTGGGCGCGGGCGCGGGGGCGGGTGTCGAGGAGGCGGCCGACGCGGGAGGCTGTTCGGTCGGTTCGGGCGCTTCGGTCGGCCCGGGTTCCGGTGGGGCCTCTTCGATGATGACGTGGGCGTTCGTACCGCTGAGGCCGAACGCCGAGACCGCCGCGCGGCGCGGGCGCCCGTGGTCGGGCCAGGGGCGCGCCTCGGTCAGCAGGGAGATGTTGCCGGCCGACCAGTCGACGGCGGGGGTCGGCTCGTCGATGTGGAGGGTCTTCGGCAGGACGCCGTGGCGGATGGCCTGCACCATCTTGATGACGCCGCCGACTCCGGCCGCCGCCTGGGCGTGTCCGATGTTCGACTTGATCGATCCGAGGTGGAGGGGCCGGTCGGCGGGGCGGTCCTGCCCGTACGTGGCGAGCAGGGCCTGCGCCTCGATGGGGTCGCCGAGCGTGGTGCCGGTGCCGTGCGCCTCGACGGCGTCGACCTGGTCGGCGGTGAGCTGCGCGGAGGCGAGTGCCTGCCGGATGAGCCGTTGCTGGGCGGGGCCGTTGGGCGCCGTGAGGCCGTTGGAGGCACCGTCGGAGTTGACGGCGCTGCCCCGGACCACGGCCAGCACCGGGTGGCCGTGGCGCCGCGCGTCGCTGAGGCGTTCGACGACGAGCATGCCGGCTCCTTCGCCCCAGCCGGTGCCGTCGGCGGCGGCGGCGAAGGACTTGCACCGGCCGTCCGGGGCGAGGCCGCGTTCCTGGCTGAAGCCGACGAAGGAGGTGGGGGTCGCCATCACGGTCACCCCTCCGGCCAGGGCGAGCGTGCACTCGCCCGCCCGGAGGGCCTTGACCGCCCAGTCCAGCGCCACCAGCGAGGAGGAGCAGGCGGTGTCCACGGTGACGGCCGGGCCCTGGAGGCCGAGGGTGTAGGAGATCCGGCCGGACGCGACGCTGGCCAGGCCGCCGGTACCGCCGTCCGAGGCGTAGTCGTGGTAGACGACGCCCGCGAACACTCCGGTGAGGCTGCCCTTGAGGGAGAGCGGATCGACTCCGGCGCGCTCCAGGGCCTCCCATGAGGTCTCCAGGAGGATGCGCTGCTGTGGATCGGTCTCGCGGGCGTCCTTGGGGCTGATCTTGAAGAAGTCGGCGTCGAACAGGTCGGCCTCGTGCAGGAAGCCGCCTTCGCGCGCGTACGTCCTGCCGGGGGTGGCGGGCTCGGGGTCGTACAGGTTGTCGAGGTCCCAGCCACGGTTGACGGGGAAGGCGCTGATGCCGTCGTCCCCGGCGGCCACCAGGTCCCACAGCTCCTCGGGGGAGGTCACGTCGCCGGGGTAGCGGCAGCTCATGCCGATGATCGCGATCGGCTCGTGCTCGCGTGCCTCCACCTCCCGCAGCCGGCGTTTGACCTGCCGCAGATCGGTGGTGGCGCGCTGGAGATAGTCGCGGAGCTTGTCCTGCGTTGCCATCTGTACCTCAACCAGTCTCGGAGCGTGGGTCGTTGGTGCCTGAGGGGGCCGGTGGGGGCGGGCGCGCCCGGGGGCCCGGGTCGGCCGGAGCCCGGCGGGCCCCGGGGGCCCGGGTCGGCCGGAGCGCCCAGCGCCCGGGTCGGCCCTAGAGCAAGCCGATCTCCTGGTCCAGCACGTCGAACAGCTCGTCGTCGGTGACCGAATCGAGGTCGTCCTCGGGCTCGGTCCGTGTCGTGCCGTCGCGGTGGGTGTCCTGCCAGCGGCGCAGGACCGCCTCAAGCCGTGAGGTGATCCTCGGCAGGTCCCCGGCGTCCGGTGCCGAGGCCGTGAGTGTCGCGTCGAGCCGGTCCAGGAGCCCCAGCAGTTCCGTGGTCCCGTCGTTCCCGGCGGCCTCGTCCCCGATCAGGGTGGTGAGGTGCCCCGCCACCGCCCGGGAGTCCGGGTGGTCGAACACGAGACTGGCCGGGAGGGTCAGCCCGGTGGCCGCGCCGAGCCGTCGGCGCAGTTCGACGGCGGCCAGGGAGTCGAAGCCCAGCTCCTGGAAGGCCCGGTCCGCCCCGATCGCGTCGGGGGTGGGGTGGCCCAGGAGGTTCGCGACGTGCGAGCGCACCACGTCGAGGAGGATGCGCAGACGTTCGTCCTCGCCCCGGCCGGTGAGCCGCCGACGCAGTTCCGCCGCACCGGCCGCCGCGCCCCCGGTGCGAGGGCCGGGCCGGCCGGGTGCGCGTACGAGCGTCCCCAGCACGGGGGGCAGTTCGTCGGCGAGGGACCGCAGCGTGCCCCGGTCGATGTGCAGCGCGAGCAGGGCGGGTTCGTCGGTGCGCAGCGCCTCTTCGAGAAGGGCCGGACCACGGTCGGCGGGGAACGGTGGCAGGCCGAGCGCGGTCATGCGCCGCTCCCGCTCGGTGTACGTGTCCCCGTCACGCCGGTCGTCCCCCGCCTCCACTTCGTGGGGGCCCAGCGCGAGGGTGGTCGCGGGCAGTCCGAGGGTGTGCCGGTGGTGGGCGAGGGCGTCCAGGAACGTGTGGACGGCCGCGTCGTGGGCCGCTCCCGCTCCATGGACGAGCCCGGTGGACGACGACAGGAGCACGAACGCCGACAGGTCGTGGCCGGCGGTGAGTTCGTGCAGGTTCCACGCGGTGTCGGCGTCACGCCGCAGGGCGGCTTCCAGGAGTTCCGGGGTCCGTTCGCCGACGAGCGCGTGACCGGTGGGCGCGGCGATGTGGACGACGGCGGTGAGCGGACGGTCGGCGGGGATACCGGCGAGCAGTTCGCCCAACGCCTCGCGGTCGACCGGGTCGCAGCGCAGCAAAGTGACTCCGGGCCGGGTGAGGAACTGCTGGACGACGGTACGGCCGACATCCCCCGTACCCTCCGTGCTCCCCGTATCCCCGGAGACCAGGACGGTGCCCGGGGTCGGTGTCCGGGAGGACCGGAACGCCCGGGAGCCCTCGGGTGTCCGGCCGTGGGGTGCCACTTCGCTGAGTCCCGGCAGCAGCACGGCACCGGCCCGGACGGCGAACTCGTCGCCACCGCCCGCCAACGCGCTGTCCAGGGCTCGCGCGGATGCGTCGCTCCTGTCGAGGTCGGCGAGGACGAACCGCCCCGGGTGCTCACTCCCGGCGGCGCGCACCAGACCCCACAGCGGGGCCTGACGGATGTCGACCGGTTCCTCACCGGCGGCGACCGCGCGGCGGGTGACCACGACGAGCCTGGTCGCGCCGCTCGGCTCATGGGCAAGGAACTCCCGTACGGCGGTGAGGGTCCGGTGCGTGTGGGCGCGCACGTCCTGGGGCACCGGGCCGGACAGGTCCGGTACGGGCAGCAGGACGAAGTCCGGTACGGGGCCGGTGCCCGGGTCGCGCGGGTCGTAAGACGGGTACGGGCGGCCGGTGAGCGGGTCGGTCATGCCCGGGTGGCCGGTGAGTACGGCGGTCCGGTGCGGGGGCCGCCCTGATGTGGGCGCGGGGGCGGGGGCCGGGGTCCAGTCGACGCGGTACAGCGCCCCGGCGGGCTTCCCGGCGGTCAGGTCCTGCGCGGTGACGGGCCGCGAGACGACCGTTCCCACCGACAGGACGGGCCTGCCCCGCTCGTCGGCGAACTCGTACGAGGCGGTGTCCTCGCCGGTGACGCGTACGTGTATCCGCAGTCCGGTGGCGCCGCTGCCGTGTGTCCGCACGTCACTCCAGACGGCGGGGGCCAGGGGGCCGTGCTCCGGCTTCCGCTCCAGCGGCCGGCCTGCCTGTACGAGCTGCGCGGCGGCGTCGAGCAGGGCGGGGTGCAGGACGCACCGGTCGCCCGCCGTGTTCTCGTCCAGTACGGCCAGGGCGAACAGTTCGTCGCCGCGCCGCCAGATCTCCCGGAGCGTCCGGAAGGCGGGGCCGTGCCCGTGGCCGAGGGTGAGCAGCCGGTCGTACACGTCGTCCGGATCGACCGGTACGGCCCCGGGCGGCGGCCAGGCCGCCGGTTCCTGGCCCGCGCCGGACGCGCCGGCCTCGGACGCGCCGGCCTCGGACGCACCCGCGCCGGACATGCCCACTTCGGACGCACCCGGGTCGGACATGCCCGGTCCGGCGGCGCCCGCTCCGGACGCGCCTACTCCGGCGGCATCCGTTCCGGCGGCGCCCGGGGACAGGATTCCTCCGGCATGCCGCACCCAGGGCGCGTCCTCGTCGTCCGCCGGCCGGGAGTAGACGCCGACCGTCCGGCGGCCGTCGTCGTCGGACGGCCCGGCCGTGACCCGCAGCGCCCTCGCGCCGTCCACGGGCAGCGGCAGCTGGGCCAGGACGGTCAGCTCGTCCAGGCGGGCGCAGCCCGTCTCCGTACCGGCCCGCAGTGCGAGGTCGACGAAGCCGGCGGCGGGGAGGACGACGGTGCCCAGCAGGTCGTGGTCGCCGAGCCAGGGCACGGAGGCCGGTGACAGCCGGCCGGTGAGCAGTGTCCCGCCCGTGTCGGGTGCGGTCACGACCGCTCCCAGCAGGGGGTGGTCGGCGGCGCCCAGGCCCGCGGCGGACAGCCCACCGCCGGTGTGCGCGGGCAGTGCCCAGAACGTCTCGCGGCGGAACGCGTACGTGGGCAGAGGAACCCGGCGTGCGCCGCTCCCCGCGAAGAACCTGCCCCAGTCGACGGGCACTTCGTGCCGATGCGCGAGCGCCACGGCCCGGACGAGGGTGTCCGCCTCGTCGTGGCCGCGCCGGGCCAGGGGCAGGAACGCGGCCGTGCTCCCGTCGGGCAGACAGGCCGGACCCAGCGCCGACAGCACCGCGTCGGGGCCGACCTCCAGATAGGTGGTGACGCCCGCCTCGTCCAGGGCGCGTATCCCGTCCGCGAACCGTACGGCTTCACGCACATGACGTACCCAGTGGGCGGGGTCGGCGAGTTCGGCCTCGGTGGTGAGGGTGCCGGTCGTGTTGGAGACGAGCGGGACGGCGGGGCTGGTGATCCGGACGCCCGCCGCGACCTCCGCGAACTCGGCCAGCATGGGTTCCATCAGCGGGGAGTGGAAGGCGTGCGACACCGTGAGCCGCTTGGTGTCACGGCCCAGCGCGGAGAAGTGGCCGACGACGGCCCGTACGGCTTCGTCTGTGCCGGACACGACGACGGATTCCGGACCGTTGACCGCGGCGATCGCGACGCCCTGGGTGAGCAGGGGGGCCACCTCCGCCTCGCTCGCCCGCACGGCGGCCATGGCCCCGCCCTCGGGCAGTGCCTGCATCAGCCGGCCGCGCGCGGCGACGAGCCGCGCGGCGTCGGGGAGGGACATCGCGCCTGAGACGTGGGCCGCGACGAGTTCACCGATGGAGTGTCCGGCGAGGAGATCGGGGCGGATGCCCCAGGACTCCAGGAGCCGGAACAGCGCCACCTCGAAGGCGAACAGCCCCGCCTGGGTGTACGCGGTGCGGTGCAGCGCCGCCGCGTCGGAGCGGATGACCTCGGCGAGCGGCCGGTCCAGATGGGGGTCGAGTTCGGCCACGGCCGCGTCGAAGGCCCGCGCGAAGGCGGGGAACGCCTCGTGCAACCGGGCGCCCATGCCGAGGCGTTGGGCGCCCTGCCCGGAGAAGAGGAACGCGGTACGGCCACCGGACGCGACCCTGCCGGCCGTCGTGCCGGCGGCGCCGTCGCCGTCCGCGAGGACCGCCAGTTCACGCAACGCGTCCGCCCGGTCGGTGACCACGAGGGCGGTGCGGTGTTCCAGGGCGGTACGGGAGGTGGCGAGCGAGAACGCCACGTCGAGCGGGTCCGCCTCCGGCGTCCCGTGCAGATGGTCCAGCAGCCTCCGGGCCTGTCGGCCCAGCCCCTCGGGGTCACGGGCGGACAGCAGCCAGGGGACGGGTACGGGGGGTGCGGGGAGCACGGGGCGTACGGGGAAGGGGGCGCCTGTCGCCGCACGGACGTCCGCCGGGGTACCCGCGTGGGCGGGTTGAGCATCCGAAGGGGCGGGCGGAGTTCCCGCCACGGTCGGCGAGACTTCCGCTTGGGCGGGCGGTACTTGTACGTCCGTAGGCAGGGTTTCCGCGTCGGCGGGCGAGACTTGTGCGCCCGTGGACGGGACTTCCACGTCGGCGAGCGGGACTCGTACGCCCGTGGACGGGACTTCCACGTCGGCGAGCGGGACTCGTACGCCCGTGGACGAGGCTTCTGCGTCCGTGGCTGGGGACTCCGCATCAGCGAGTGAGGCTTCCGCCTCGGCGGGCGGGGCCTCGATGATCACGTGGGCGTTGGTGCCGCTGATACCGAACGACGACACACCCGCCCGGCGCGGGCGGTCGGCCTCGGGCCAGTGCCGGGCCTCGGACAGCAGGGCCACATGGCCCGCCGCCCAGTCCACCTGCGGCGAGGGCTCGTCCAGGTGCAGGGACTTCGGCAGCACTCCGTGGCGCATCGCCTCGACCATCTTGATCACCCCGGCGATGCCCGCGGCGGCCTGGGCGTGCCCGATGTTCGACTTGATCGACCCGAGGTGGAGGGGCAGGTGGGCGGGGCGTTCCTGCCCGTACGTCGCGAGAACGGCCTGTGCCTCGATGGGGTCGCCCAGCGTGGTACCGGTGCCGTGCGCCTCGACGGCGTCGACGTCGGACGGAGAGAGGCCCGCGTTGGCGAGCGCCTGGCGGATGACCCGCTGCTGTGCGGGGCCGTTGGGGGCCATGAGGCCGTTGCTGGCGCCGTCCTGGTTGATCGCGCTGCCCCGGAGGACGGCGAGGACGGGGTGACCGTTGCGGCGGGCGTCGGAGAGCCGTTCGACGACCAGCATGCCGGCGCCCTCCGACCATGCCGCTCCGTCGGCGGCCGAGGAGAACGACCGGCACCGGCCGTCGCGGGACAGCCCGCGCTGCCGGGCGAACTCGACGAACGTCTCGGGGGTGGACATCACCGTCACTCCGCCGACGAGCGCGAGTCCGCACTCGCCGGACCGTACGGCCTGCGCGGCCAGGTGCAGTGCCACCAGGGACGACGAACAGGCCGTGTCCACCGCCAGCGAGGGGCCTTCGAGCCCGAAGGTGTACGAGACCCGACCCGGGCCCAGCGAACCGGCGGCGCTGTTGCCCGCGTAGTCGTGGTACATCGTCCCGGCGAAGACACCGGTCGGTGTCCCCTTCAGCGACAGCGGGTCGATAGCGGCCCGCTCCAGCGCCTCCCACGCCACTTCCAGCAGCAGACGGTGCTGCGGGTCGGTCGTCAGGGCGTCGGCGGGGCTGATGCCGAAGAAGCCGGGGTCGAACTCGGCGGCGTCGTGGAGGAACCCGCCGTGGCGTACGTAGCACTTGCCGGGTGTGCCGGGCTCGGGGTCGTACAGCCCGTCGAGGTCCCAGCCCCGGTCCCGGGGGAACTCGGTGATGGCGTCCACCCCGTCGTCGACGAGCCGCCACAGGTCGTCCGGGGTGCGCACCCCTCCCGGATAGCGGCACGCCATCGACACGATGACGACCGGATCGTCCGCGTCGGCCCGCCCGGCCGACGCGCCGCCCGTGACGGCCGCGGCCTCCGCGCCCGCCGCCCCGGCGAACAGGGTGTCGACATGGGCGGCGACGGCGCGGGCGCTCGGATGGTCGAAGACCAGGGTGGCCGGGAGCCGCAGACCGGTCACGGACGTGAGCCGGTTGCGCAGTTCCATCGCGGTGAGGGAGTCGAACCCGATCTCGGTGAAGGCCCGGTCCGGTTCGACGTCGGCCGCCGAACCGTGTCCGAGGACGGCCGCCACCTGGGTGCGTACGAGATCGAGCAGTGCGCGCGGCCGTTCCTCCGGTGACAGCCGCGCGAGACCGTTCCCGGGAGCCGCGTCCGGTCCGGTCGTGGTGGCGGCGCGCGGACGCTGCCGCACGAGTCGGGAGAAGAGACGCGGCAGCGGGTCGGCCGCGCGCAGTGCCGTCAGGTCGAAGCGGACGGGCAGCAGTGCGGCCGTGTCCCCGTCGTCGTGTGCCACGGCGGCGTCGAAGAGGGCCAACCCCTGGGAGGCGGTGAGCGGTTCGACCCCGGAACGGCTCATGCGCAGCAGGTCGGTGTCGGCCAGACCGCTCGCCATGCCGTCGCCGTCGGCCCACAGCCCCCAGGCGAGGGACTGCCCCGCGAGACCGCGTGAGCGGCGGTACGCGGCGAGTGCGTCCAGGAAGGCGTTCCCGGCCGCGTAGTTGGCCTGGCCGGGGTTGCCGAGCACTCCGGCGACCGACGAGAAGAGCACGAACGCGGACAGTTCGAGCCCCTGGGTCAGCTGGTGCAGGTGCCACGCGGCGTCGGCCTTGGGACGCAGTACGGCGGCCAGCCGTTCGGGGGAGAGCAAGGTGAGCGTGGCGTCGTCGAGCACACCCGCGCAGTGCACGACCGCGGTCGGCGGGTGCCGGTCGATCAGGTCTCGGGCGGCTGCCGGATCGGCGAGGTCGCAGGCGACGACCGTGACGTCGGCCCCGAGCCCGGTGAGTTCCGCGCCCAGCTCGGCCGCCCCGGGTGCTGCCGGACCGCGTCGGCTCGTCAGCACCAGCCGTCGCACGCCGTGCGCGGTGACGAGGTGCCGGGCGACGAGGGCCCCGAGGGTGCCGGTGCCTCCGGTGACGAGGACGGTCGCGTCCTGGCCACCGCCGAAGGGGCTGTGCGGTCCTTGGCCCGGTTCGGCGTCCGGTCCGGCGTGTGGTTCGGCGTGTGGTTCGGCGTGTGGTTCGGCGTGTGCTGCGGCATTCGGCCTGGTGCCGGGTTCGACGTCCGGTCCGGTATCCGACGCGGCGTACGGTTCGGGGCGCGTGGGGGTGCGGATCAGTCTCGGCACCCAGGTCGCGCCGCCGCGTACGGCGGCCTCGGGCTCGCCGGAGGCGAGGAGCGCGGCGACGAGTGCCGCGATGCCCTCCGTACCGTTGATACCTGCGTCGATACCCGCGTTGATACCGGTGTCGATCTCGGTGTCGGTGTCGGTGTCGGTGTCGGTGTCGGTGTCGGTGTCGATCTCGGTGTCGGCGAGCAGGATGCGGCCCGGGTTCTCCGCCTGGGCGGAGCGTACGAGTCCGACGACGGCCGCCGCTGCCGGGCGGGTCAGGGCCTCTCCCGGCAGGGCGACAGCCCCGCTGGTCAGGACGAGCAGTCGGCACCGGTCCAGTCGGCCGTCTCCCAGCCATTCCTGTACGACGTCCAGCGCGCGGGCCGTCACCGCGTGCGTATCGGCCACCACATCGCCGACGGGCGGTGGGCACTCCCACACCAGTACGGTCTGACCTGAGAGGTCATCGACGTTCTCGCGCTCGTCCCAGCGCAGCACGGGCACCGCTGGGGCGGCCGGTACCGGGCCCGCCGGGGTCCACCGTACGGAGAAGAGCGCTCCGCGCCGCCCCTGTACGGGGCCTTCGACCGCGACGGGCCGGGTGACGAGGGAGGCGACGGAGAAGACCTGCCGTCCGCTCGCGTCCGCACCGGCCACCGCGATGCTGTCGGGGCCGGACGGGGTGATCCGCACCCTGAGCCGGGTGGCTCCGGTGGCGTGGAAGCGCACGCCCTTCCACACGAAGGGCAGCCGGGTCAGGTCCTGATCGCTCTCAGGCGCTGTGCCGGTGAGGAGCGAGGCGTGCAACGCGGCGTCGAGCAGGGCGGGGTGCAGTCCGTAGTCGGCCGCCTCGGACTCGGCCGACCGGGCGAGGGCGACTTCGGCGAACACCTCGTCGCCCTGCCGCCAGGCGGAGGTGAGGCCCTGGAAGACGGGGCCGTACGCGTACCCCTGGGCGGCCAGGTGTTCGTACACGCCGTCCAGGTCGAGCGGGGTGGCACCGGCCGGCGGCCATACGGATGCCTCGAAGGACGGCAGGGACGCCTCCGGCACCAGTACGCCCTCGGCGTGCAGCGTCCACGCGCTGTCGACGCCACCCCCGGTGTCGGGCTCGGCGTCGTGCTCGGAGCGGGAGTGAATGGTGACGTCTCTGGCCTGCTCGGCGTCGCCCGCCCCGACCCGTACCCGTATCTGGACACCGCCGTGGTCCGGCAGTACCAGCGGCGCGTGGAGCGTCAGCTCGTCAAGCACCTCGCGCCCGACCCGCGTACCGGCGCAGAGCGCCAGTTCCACAAGTCCGGTGCCGGGGAAGAGCACGGTCTCCCCCACCCGGTGGTCGGCGAGCCAGGGCTGCGCGTCGACCGACAACCGTCCCGTCAGGACCGTCCCGTCCGCGCCGGGCAGAGACACCACGGCACCGAGAAGCGGATGCTCCACGGTGTCCAGCCCCAACGCCCCGGGGTCGACGCCGCCCAACTCGCCCAACAGCCAGTAGCGTTGACGCTGGAAGGCGTATGTCGGCAGGTCCACGCGCCGGGCCCTGGTACCTGCGTAGAAGCCAGCCCAGTCGACCCGTGCGCCAGCTGTGTGGAGTCGTGCCAGGGCACTGACTGCTGTCTGTATCTCGGACCGGTTGCGACGCTGAGCCGGGACGAACAGCCCGTCCTCCACGCTCTGCGCGGCCATGCCGGCCAGTACCGCGTCCGGACCGATCTCGATGAACGTCGTCACGCCATGGGCGGCCGTGTACGCGACGGCGTCGGCGAACCGCACCGCCTCCCGCACATGCCGCACCCAGTACCCCGGCGACCCGATCTCCTCGGACACCTCTCCCGTCAGACCGGAGACCACGGGCAGAACCGGGACGGAGAACGACAGACCCGAGACCACCTTCTCGAAGTCGGCCAGCATCGGCTCCATCAACGGCGAATGGAACGCGTGCGACACCCGCAGCACACGCGTCCGCCGACCCAGACCGGCGAAATGCTCCACCACGGATGCCACAGCGTCCTCGGCGCCCGAAACGACCACCGAACGCGGACCGTTGACGGCAGCGATATCCACCGCACCATCGAGCAGGGGAATGACTTCGGCCTCCGACGCCTCGACCGCCACCATCGAACCGCCCCCGGGCAACTCCTGCATCAACCGACCACGCGCCACCACCAACACCGCCGCATCAGCCAATGACAACACCCCCGCCACATGAGCGGCAGCAATCTCCCCCACCGAATGCCCCACCAGGAAATCCGGGACCACACCCCACGACTCCACCAGCCGGAACAACGCCACCTCGAACGCGAACAACCCAGCCTGAGCAAACTCCGTCCGCTCCAACAGCCCAGCATCCTCACCCCACACCACCCCACGCAACGGACGCGACAGACCCGCGTCCAACTCCCCCACCACCGCATCAAAAGCCGCCGCGAACACCGGAAACGCCTCACACAACTCCCGGCCCATCCCCAACCGCTGCGCACCCTGACCCGAGAACAAGAACGCCGTGGACCCAGCGCCACGAGCCACACCCCGCACCACCAAGGCCGAGTCCTCACCCGCCACCAGAGCCTCCAACCCGGCGACCAGCTCCTCCCGATCCCCGGCCGTGATCACCGCACGGTGCTCCAGCACCGCACGCGACACCACCGACGAAAACCCCACATCAACAAGCGCCGCACCCGAGGAGCGGACATGCTCCAACAGCCGGACCGCCTGGGCCGTCAACGCCTTCTCACCCCGTGCCGACAACACCACCGGTACCACCGGCACCACAACCGACCCCGACGCCCCCTCCGTGTCCCCCGCCTCTTCCACCGCCGGAGCCTGCTCGACGATCACATGCGCGTTCGTCCCACTCAGACCGAACGACGACACCCCCACCCGACGCGGACGATCCCGCACCGGCCACTCACGCGCCTCCGCCAACAACTCCACCGCACCCGCATCCCAATCCACCTGCGAAGAACGGGACTCGCAGTGAAGGGACCTGGGCATCACCCCATGGCGGATCGACAACACCGCCTTGATCACCCCACCCACACCCGCAGCCGCCTGCGTATGACCGAGGTTCGACTTCAACGACCCCAACCACAACGGATCACCCTCAGGCCGCCCCTGACCATACGTCGCCAACAACGCCTGCGCCTCGATCGGATCACCCAACCGGGTCCCCGTCCCATGCGCCTCCACCACATCCACATCACCCGACGTCAACCCCGCCTGCTCCAACGCCGCCCGGATAACTTTCTGTTGTGCGGGACCGTTCGGTGCGGTCATCCCGCTCGACGCCCCGTCCTGGTTGACCGCGCTGCCCCTGATCACGGCGAGCACCTGGTGCCCGTTCCGCCGCGCGTCGGACAACCGCTCCACCAGCAGCACACCCACACCCTCGGAGCACCCCGTACCGTCCGCATCCGCCGCGAACGACTTGCACCGGCCGTCCGCCGCCATACCCCGCTGATGACTGAAGTACAGGAACATGTCCGGCGTCGGCATGACGGTCACGCCGCCGACCAGCGCCAGCGAGCATTCGTCGGAACGCAGGGCCTGGGTCGCGAGGTGCAGGGCGACCAGCGAGGAGGAACACGCGGTGTCGATCGTCACGGAAGGGCCTTCGAGGCCGAGCGTGTAGGACACCCGGCCCGACACGAGGCTTCCGGCCGTGGTCGCCGCCGCTTCCGTGCCCAGCGCGTAGTCGTGGTACATGACGCCGGCGTAGACCCCGGTCCGGCTGCCCTTCAGCGACAGCGGATCGATACCCGCCCGCTCCACCGCCTCCCAGGACGCCTCCAGCAACAACCGCTGCTGCGGGTCCATCCCCAACGCCTCACGCGGCGAAATACCGAACGCCTCAGCATCGAAATCAGCAGCCCCGTAAAGGAAACCGCCCTCCCTCGTCACCGTACGATTCGGCTTCCCCGGCTCCGGATCATAAATCCCCTCCACATCCCACCCACGATCCACCGGAAAACCGGACACACCATCCCGGCCCTCCACCAACAAATCCCACAAACCCTCCGGCGACTCCACCCCACCCGGATAACGACACGCCATACCCACAACCGCGATCGGCTCACTGCTCGATTTCCGCTCGGCGGCGGCAAGCCGTTTGCGCGCCTCACGCAAGTCGGTTGTCGCCCGGCGCAGGTATTCGAGAAGTTTCTCCTCGTTGTTCACCGAGCATGCCCTTCTGTGTCATGACGTGGCAGCGGACCGCAGGCCGGAACGACGTTCGGCACGAGACCGGAACAGCTCGGAAATTACGGCGTCGCCGGCTCGCTGCCCACCCCTGATCAGGCTTCGGCGCCCCCACATCTCAGCCCCTGCTCCGCCCCCGTACCCCAGAGTCCGCCGGGTCGGCCGGTCGTCGGCCGACCGGGGCGGACATGGGTACGAGGCCCGGTTCAGGGGTCTCGTCGCCCGCCCGTCCGGCCATAGGGGCGGTGGATAGGGGTACTGATTCCATCGTCGCCCCGATAGCGTCTGCGGCCGGGAAGGACTGTCCGTCCGGATGTCACCGGGCGGGACCCGTTCCCATGTCTCCGCTCTGCCGCCCGCTGTTTCCATCCGCCCTTTCCGACGTATGGCGATTTCGCGCGGCATCGAGTGAACCGCCCTTCGTGCGCCATGGCGTACGCGTCGAAACCGGAGTCATCATGTGGGACGAACAGTTCGAGGCCCTTCTGCGGAAGCAGCTTTCCTTCCTCCCGCCCGACGAGCCGATCGAGGGCACCATGCGGCTGCGTGACTACGGGCTCGACTCGCTCGGCATGATCGAGCTCCTGGCGGGTCTGGAGTCCACCTATGACGTCCAGTTCCGCGACGAGGCACTGACGCTGGACACGTTCGAAAGTCCGGAAAGACTGTGGCGCACGTTGCAGAGCCTGCTCTGAGGGTCGCGGTTCCCGTGCCCATCGCTTCCGCGCTCCGACTGCGTGAGGGGGACCGGGCCCGGCTTGAGGCGCTGACCCGGATGTCGACCGCGCCGGCCGGGCTGGTGCGGCGTGCCCGGATCGTGCTGCTCGCCGCCCGGGGCGTCTCCAACACGGAGGTGGCCGCCAGTCTCGGGGTCTCCCGTCCCACGGTCCTCAAGTGGCGTGCCAGGTACGAGGCTTCGGGAATCGACGCGCTGGGCGATCTGCCCCGGCCGGGCCGCCCGGCCGCGGTCGACGAGACCGCCGTCCTGGGCGCGACGCTGGCAGACGGTGGCAGGCCCCCGATGCGTCTGGGCGCCGCCCGGTGGTCCTCGCGGCTGCTCGCCGCGGAGCTGGGGCTCGCCCACTCCACGGTTTCGAAGGTGTGGCGCCGCTGGGGTGTCCAGCCGCAGCGACCGGAGTCGTTCCGCCCGCCCACGGTGCCCGCGTTCGAGCCGGAGGCCCGCGAGGTGGTGGGGCTCCGGCTCGCGCCGCCGTGGAACGCGGTGGTGGTCAGGGCCGGCGGGCAGCCGGGGCTCGGCCCAGGGGTCGGTGCGGGGCTCGGCCCAGGTGCGGGGCTCGGCCCAGGTGTGGGTGCGAGGTTCGGCCCAGGTGTCGGTTCGGGTATCGATGGTCCGGGGGCCGGCTCGGGTATCGGCTCAGGCGTCCGCACGGTTGACCTCTCCGCCTCCACCTCCTCCTCCGCCGCCCTCTCCCCCTCAGCGTCCTCGTCCCCGTCGGCGGCGGACCGGGCGCGGCAGGTGCGTGCCGTGGTGGCCGAGCCGTCCGCACCGGCGGCGTTCCTCTCCTTCCTGGAGTCGGTGACGGCGGCCCACCCACGTACGAGACTTCTGGTCGTCGTCGACGGACGGGCGCCGGTGAACTCCCCTCGGATGCGGGCGTGGTTGGCCAGAAACATCGACATCACCGTGCATCGGACGGCGGCGGACCGCTCCTGGTGGACGCTCGCGGAAGTCCTCATCCGTACCACCGGTCGCACCGCTTTCCGCGGCGGCACCTTCGAGGCGGCGCCCGCCATGCGGAACTCCTTGCGGGCCCTGCTCGACATCCCGACCGGCTCCTGGCGCGAACACGCCGTTCCGCTGCCGGACGCCGTGGACCGCAGGACTCCCCCACCCATCCACCGTCTCCTCGGGGTACACCATGGACCAGATACCGGCGCACGCCCTCTATGACCGTTTCCTGCGTGGTCTCGCCCGCTCTCCGCACCAGGTGGCCGTCCGCTCGGACGGCGCGGAGCTGACGTACACGGAGCTGTACGAGCGGGCCCTGACGTGGGCCGGTTCGCTGCTGGCCTCGCTTCCCGAGCGGCCGGGGGCCGTCGGTGTACTGGTGGGCAAGGGGCTCGACGCCTACACCGGCATACTCGCCTGCCTGTTCACGGGTGTGACGATGGTGCCGCTCCAGGCGTCCTTCCCGGTGCTGCGTACCCGGCAGATGATCGAGGCGGCCGGAGTCGAGGCGCTGTTCGTGGACGGCGGTTCGGCCACGGAACTGGGACTGCTGCGGGCGGAGGGCGTCGATCTACCGGCACTCTGCCCGGACACCGGCCCGGACACGGGCGCGGATACGGGCGCGGATACGGGCGCGGCCCCGGTCACGGATACGGGCGCGACCCCGGTCACGGTCCCGGTCCCGGTCCCGGTCACGGGCGCAACCCCGGAATCGGCCCCGGGCGCGGGCGCGGGCTCAGCCCCGGACCCCGGGCGGACCCTCGTACCCGACCCCCGGCTGCGCCTCCCCCGCCCCCGCCCGGTCGAGCCCGACGACGTGGCGTACATCCTGTTCACCTCCGGGTCCACGGGCCGTCCCAAGGGGGTGCCGGTCACGCACCGGAACACCGCGCATTACTTCGGCGTGCTGGACGACCGTTACGACTTCGGTCCGGACGACGCCTTCTCGCAGAACTTCGATCTCAACTTCGACTGCGCCGTGTTCGACCTCTTCTGCGCGTGGGGGGCCGGGGCGACGCTGGTGTCCGTGCCGGCGGAGGCGTACCGGAACCTTCCGGAGTTCGTGACCGAGCAGGGCATCACCGTGTGGTTCTCCACCCCCAGCGCGATCGGCCTGGTCCGGCGGACCGGCAGGCTCACGGAGGGGGCGCTGCCGTCCTTGCGGCTGAGCTTCTTCGCGGGCGAGGCGGTGACCTGTCAGGACGCCGAGGACTGGTCCGTCGCGGCGCCGAGGTCGGTGGTGGAGAACCTGTACGGGCCCACCGAGCTGACCGTCACCATCACCCGGCACCGCTGGTCGCCCGAGCGGTCGCAGCGCATCGCGGTGGCCGGTGTGGTGCCCATCGGGAGGGTGCACGAGGGCCACGCGTGGGTGCTCCTCGACAAGGACGGTGAACCCGACCCGGTGGAGGGCGAGTTGTGCGTCGCGGGTCCGCAGCTCACCGACGGATATCTCGATCCGGCCGACGACGCGGGCCGGTTCGTCGACCGGGACGGTCTCCGGTTCTACCGGACGGGGGACCGGGTGCGGTCCTCCGGTGGAGGCGAGCTGCTGTATCTCGGCCGCCTGGACCAACAGGTGCAGGTGCGCGGGGTACGGGTGGAGCTGGCGGAGATCGACGAGGCGCTGCGCCGGTGCGCCGGGGTCGAGGAAGCGGTGGCGGTCGCGGTGGCGGCGGCCTCGGGGCAGACCGTCGAGGTGGTCGCCTTCCACATCGGTGAGCCGGTGGCCCCCGTACTGCTGGCGCGCGAACTGAGCCGGACGCTTCCGCGAGCCGTGATCCCCCAGCACTTCTTCCATCTGCCGGAGTTCCCGCTCAACCCCAACCGCAAGATCGACCGTCGCGCGCTGGCCCGCCGGGCCGAGGAGCGTCTCGGGAGGACTCGCTGAGAACCGGGGGAACCCGCGCTCGCGGGCACCCCCCTCGCCATTGGGTACGCAACACGCAGAGCGTATGACGTACGCGCGTACGTGGTACGCTCTGCGTGTTGCGTACCCAACATGTGACCGCAGGAAGGCATGGACGTTCGCCATGACAGAAATCAAGCCCCGAGCGGGGCTCAAGGAATGGCTCGGCCTCGTGGTGATCGTCCTGGTCACCCTGCTGATCGCCATCGACATCTCGGTGCTCGGGTTCGCCATCACACCCGTCAGTGAGGCGCTGAAACCGAGCGCCACCCAGCTGCTGTGGATCATGGACATCTACAGCTTCGTACTGGCGGGCGCCCTGATCACGATGGGATGGGTCGGCGACCGGTTCGGCAGGCGCAAGCTGCTGATCATCGGCGCCGTCGTCTTCGGCGTGGCCTCCGCGCTCGCCGCCACGGCCGACAGCGCGGTCATGCTCATCAGCGCGCGGGCCCTGCTCGGCCTGGGCGCGGCGACGCTGACGCCCACCTCGCTCGCGCTGATCCGCAACATGTTCCAGGACTCCGGGCAGCGCAAGACCGCCATCGCGGCGTGGAGCGGCACGCTCGCCACGGGCGCGGCCGTCGGCCCGGTGGTGGGCGGACTGCTGCTCAACAACTTCTGGTGGGGCTCGGTCTTCATGATCAACACCCCGGTGATGGTGCTGGTCCTGGTGCTGGCCCCGATCCTGCTGCCCGAGCGCCGCGACCTCTCGCGCGGCAAGCTGGACGTGCTCGGCGCGCTGCTCTCGCTGGCCGGGATCATGCCGTTCATCTACGGGCTCAAGGAGCTGGTCGTCGACGGCTACAGCCGGAACGCCACGATCTGGGCCGTCGTCGGTGCCGTCCTGCTCATCGCCTTCGTCCAGCGGCAGCGCACCACGCGGCACCCCATGATCGACATCTCCCTGTTCCGCTACGGCGGCTTCACCGGGGCGATCCTGACCAACCTGATGGTGATGTTCTCCTTCATGGGCGTCAGCATCCTCACCAACCAGTTCCTGCAGATGGTCCTCGGCATGACCCCGTTCCGGGCGGCGCTGTGGTCCATGGCCGTCATGCCCGCCATCGGTATCGCCGTGGGCCTGGTGTCGGCCCTGTCCCGCAAGGTCAAGCCCGTCTACCTGGTCGGCAGCGGCATGCTGGTGATGGCGATCGGCTTCGGGGTGCTGAGCCGGCTCACGGTCGACTCGAACGTCGCCGTACTGCTGGTCGGGGTCGGACTGATGGCGGCCGGCATGACGGCGTCGAAGACCCTGACCGCCGAGATCGTGGTGACCTCGGCGCCCAAGGAGCACGCCGGGTCCTCCACCGCGACCTCGGAGACCTTCACCGAGTTCGGCAGCGCGTTCGGCTTCGCGGTGATCGGCAGCATCGGTTCCGCCGTGTACCGCGACAACATGGCCGGGGTGAGCCCGCCCGGACTCGGCGGCGAAGCCCTCGACGCGGTACGCAACACCATCGGCGGCGCCGCCACCGTCGCCGCTCACCAGCCGGCGGCGATCGGCGCGCAACTCCTCGCCACCAGCCGGGAGGCATTCACCCACGGTCTGCAGATCGCCGCACTCTCCGGGGCCGGAGCCATGGTCGTGATGACGGTGATCGTGTCCTTCCTGCTCCGCAAGGTGCCGATCGAGACGGGCGACCCCATCGACCCGCACGACCTGGACGCACCGGCGACCGTCCCGGCCGACAACCGGATGCAGCCGACCACCGGCTGACCCCTGCCCGACGGGCCGCCGTCCCCACGGCCCGTCGCTCCCGCCCCACGGGCCGTCGGGCCACCACCCGTCGGCCCGCGTCCCGTTGGCCCCGTCGCCCCAGCGCGCCATCGCCCCAGCGCGCCATCGCCCCAGCGCGCCATCGCCCCAGCGCGCCATCGCCCCAGCGCGCCATCGCCCCAGCGCGCCATCGCCCCAGCGCGCCATCGCCCCAGCGCGCCATCGCGCCATCGCGCCATCGCGCCTGCGGCACGTCGCCGAGTGGACGGCGGACATGCTGCGGGCGGTGCACGTGCGGAGGGCCGGTCCGGAACCCCGTCACTCCAGGTTCCGGACCGGCCCTCCGCGTGTGCGCTCACCCCATGTGTTCACCCCTGCGCCCACCCCGCGCACTCGCTCCGGGCGCTCATTCCGGGCGTTCATTCCGGGCGCTCAGGTGAGGGGCTTCTCTCCCTTACGGATTCTGACCAGCACCTCGGTACCGTCGAGGACGCGCTGGAGGCCGAAGGTGAAATCGTCCTCCGGCGCCTCGAACGCTCCGGCCTCCAACAGCTCGGCGAGCGCCGGGAACGACGCGGCATCCGTGTACTTCGCCAGCGCCCGCCCGTAGTTGGCCATCAGATCGGCCTCGCTGATGTCCTGGGTGACGACCCCCAGCGACAGCTGCACGTAGTTGCGCACATAGCCGATCATCAGCATCATCACGGACAGCTTCTCGTCCGGCCGCAGCGCGGTACCGCCGAGGGTGCGCAGTCCGCACTCCAGCCAGCTGAGCTGTCCCGGCTCCAGCGGCGGACCGCTCACAGAGATCTGCAGCATCCACGGATGGCGGCGAAAGACCTCCTGGAACGCCCGCGCCCACTGCTCCAGCCCCGCCCGCCAGTCGTCCGGCCCGGCGTCGATGGGCGGCGGGGTGCCGTACGCCATGTCCAGCATGAGCTGTTGCAGTTCGTCCTTGCTCGACACGTGTCGGTACAGCGACATCGTGCCGAAATCCAGGCTCTTGGCGACGCGGGACATGGACAGCGCGCCCAGACCGTCGGCGTCCGCCGACTCGATCGCGGCCGTGACGATCCGCTCCACGCTCAACCCGGTCCGGGCCGTGCGCTGCTCACGGTTGCGCAGCTCCCACAGCACTCCGATGCTGTTGGGCAGGCCGGCCCCGTCCGTACCCGTTCCCTCGCCGTTCTTCATGTCGTGCCTGCCTTCATCGGAAGCCTTGGCGTGCGTATCACGCACGCATAGGGTATCGCATACGCCAGATGTACCCATACGCGGCTCGCGGGGGAATCCCGGGTCGACGGAGCCCGTGGGGTGCGGGGCCGGTCGCACCCCGGCCCCGCACCCCACGGGAAATCAGACGCCGGCCGAACCCGGCGCGACGGACACGGCGGGAGCGGGAGCAGAAGCCGGGGCGGACACGGCGGGAGCGGGGGCGGAAGCCAGGTCGGTCACGGCGGGAGCCTCAGCAACGGCCGGGACGTACGCCGAGGCGGAAGCCGGGACGTATGCCGAGGCGGAAGCCGATCCGGATACCAGGACGGAAGTCGAGGCGGAGGCCGGGGCGACGAAATCCGCCGAAGGACGGCCGAGCGACATCCGGCACTGACGCATCCCCCGCGCGCTGTTCCAGCCCAGCGCGCCGACCAGGCGGCCGTCACGGTGGTACGCGGCGACGAACTCCCCGCTCTCCGGAGAACCGCTGACGATCTCCGTACGCGCGTCCGGTGAGCACCACCCGATGGTCTGGATCTTCGTCCCGAACTGATGTGTCCAGCCGAACGGCACCGGCGCGTAGGGCCGTTCCGCGCCCTCCCCGGCCAGCAGGTTGGCGACGACCGCCATGGCCTGCTGGGCCGCGTTGGTCCGCTGCTCCAGCCGCACCCGGCCGCCCGCCGTCGGGTGCGGCCAGTTCGCGACGTCCCCCGCCGCCCACACCCCGGGCGCGGCGCGGCAGTACGCGTCACAGAGCACCCCGTCGCCGAGGGCGAGCCCCGAACCGGCGAGCCAGTCCACCGCGGGCACCGAGCCGATCGCCACGACGACGAGATCCGCCTCGACCCGCGAACCGCCGGCCAGCAGTACCGCCTTTACTCCCCCGGGCCCCTCCGCGAGGCCCGCCACACCCGCGCCGAGAACGAGCCGCACCCCGTGCTCCCGGTGCAGCGCGGCCACCCCGGCCCCGACGCCGGGCCCGACCTGAAGGGCCAGCGGCGTGGAGTTGGTGTCGATGAGCGTGACGTCGAGCCCGGCCTCCCGCGCGGTGGCGGCGATCTCCGAACCGAGGAAACCCGCCCCGATCACCGCGACCCGCGGTCCGCGCAGCAACTCCTCGCGCAGCCGTAGGGCGTCGTCGAGCGAACGCAGCACATGGACGCCCCGTACGCCGTCGCCCCACGGCAGCCGACGGGGACGCAGACCGGTGGCGATGATCAGTTCGTCGTACGGAAGCTGTTCTCCGGTGGAGAGCGTGACGGTGCGCGCACCCGTGTCCAGACCGGTGGCCCGGCAGCCCAGCCGCAGTTCGGTGTCCACCGCGGACAGCACGTCCTCCGGCCGCAGCCACGTCTGCCCGGGGTCCCAGGTGTCCCGCAGCAGTTCCTTGGAGAGCGGTGGCCGGTCGTACGGGGGATGCGCCTCGTCACCGACGAGGGTGAGCCCACCCTCGTACCCCTTGGCGCGTAGGGTCTCCACGGCGGTGAGACCGGCTGCCGCCGCGCCCACGACGACTATCTGCTTCCGCACGTGGGCTCCTCATCGGGTCGGTCGGCGTTCGTACCGTTCGTGCCGCTCATGCCGACACCTCGGCCCCGCCGTCGAGGATGTCGAACAGCTCGTCCGCGGTGGCGGAGCTGAGATCGTCCTCGGGAGCGTCCTCGCCGAACAGGACCTGCCGCAGATGAGCGGCCAGTTCGGCGGCCGACGGGTAGTCGAAGATCAGCGTCGGGGTCAGCCGGCAGCCGGTGAGGGCGTTCAGCCGGTTACGGAGTTCCAGCGCCGTCAACGAGTCGAACCCGATGTCGAGGAAGCCCCGCTCCGCCGGAACGGCGTCCCGGCCGGCGTGCCCGAGGACGGCGGCGGCGTGGTTGCGCACCAGGTCCAGCAGCGCCTCTTCACGCTCCTTGGTGCCCAGCCCCGACAGCCGGGCGACCAGCGCGGCCGGATCGGCTCCTTTCGTACGGCTCCGTGACACGGGAAGGTCGGCGGGGCGCACGAGGTCGCGCAG
The DNA here is from genome assembly GCF_029167625.1 of Streptomyces sp. AM 4-1-1. NCBI lineage: Bacteria > Bacillati > Actinomycetota > Actinomycetes > Kitasatosporales > Streptomycetaceae > Streptomyces > Streptomyces sp. AM 4-1-1. The sequence continues at coordinate 4,049,411 of NZ_CP119145.1, read as the reverse complement.
CAGCGCGGGCAGTTCCTCCCGGGCACGCAGGGTCGGTACGTCCACGGCGAGCGGCACGAGCGCCGGCCGCCCCGAGCGGAGTCCCGCGTCGAACAGTGCCAGCGCGTCGGCCGCTCCGAGCGCGGGCAGGCCGCGTGCGGCCATCAGCCGTACGTCCTCTTCGAGGGATTCGGTCAGCCCGGTCCGTACGTCCCACAGGCCGTAGGCGAGAGACGTCGCGGGCAGCCCGAGCGACGCCCGATACACCGCCAGCCCGTCCAGGAACACATTCGCCGCCGCATAATTCGCCTGCCCCGCCGCCAGCACCAAACCACCCGCCGACGACAACAACACAAAGAACGCCAACTCCCGCCCCAACGTCAACTCATGCAAAAACCACGCACCATCCGCCTTCGCACCCCACACCCCCTCCAACCGGCCCACATCCATCGAACCCACCAACCCGTTGTCCCCCGCACCCGCCGCATGCACCACCCCCACCAAATCCTCGATCCCCCCCACCAACGAAGCCACCGCACCCCGATCCGACACATCACACACCACCACCTCCACCTCAGCCCCCGCACCCACCAACCCCTCCACCAAACCCTCCACACCCGGCGCACCCCCACCCCGCCGACTCGTCAACACCAACCGACGAACCCCACACACCTCCACCAAATGCCGAGCAATCAACCCACCCAAACCACCCGTACCACCCGTCACCAACACCACACCCGACGACACATCCACCGACACACCACCCAACACGTCAGCAGAACCGGTCGCGGGCGCCTCCACCGCCACCAGACGCGGAACCCACACCACACCACCCCGCACAGCCACCTCCGGCTCACCCGACGCCACCACCCCCGCCACATCCACCCCAGCCACACCCTCCACATCCACATCAAGCAACACGAAACGCCCCGGATTCTCCGCCTGCGCCGCCCGCACCAAACCCCACACCGGCGCCTGACACACATCCACACCCTCACCCTCACCCACAGCAACCGCCCCACGCGTCACCACCACCAACGGACCACCACCCCCACCAGCACCCGCCAACCACTCCTGCACCACACCCAACACCCGACCCGTCACCAACCGAACACCCGACACCACATCCGACCCCGACAACCCCCCACCACACTCCGCCACCACATCGAACACCACCGCACCCGAACCACCAGGCACAGCAGCCCCGGCACCCGACACCGGACGCCACACCACCTCCCACAACCCACCCGAACCACCAGCCGACAACTGCCCCACCGACACCGGACGGAAGGAGAGTCCACCGATCGTGGCCACGGGCGAACCGTTCTCGTCGGCCAGCTTCAGCGAGAGGCTGTTGGGGCCCTGTCGCGACAGATGGACCCGAAGTGCCCGAGCCCCGTTGGCGTGCAGGGAGACGTTCGTCCAGGAGAAGGGAAGCTCTGTCGCCTCCTCACCCGTTACGTGCTCGCCGACCCCGAGTGCGTGCATGGTGGCGTCGAGGAGGGCAGGGTGCACACCGAACCGTTCGGCGTCCGCGTGCGCCGACTCGGGCAGCACGACCTCCGCGAACACATCATCCCCGCGCCGCCAGGCAGCCTTGAGCCCCCGGAAGACGGGGCCGTACTCGTAGCCCTGCTGGTGCAGCAACTCGTAGGCGTCGTCGACGAATACGTCGGTCGCACCGGGCGGGGGCCATTCGGTGAGGTCCATCTCCGGGACCGGCCCCGCCTCCGCGAGCACACCCTCCGCGTGCAGAACCCACGCTTCACCCACCCCAGCACCCTCACGCCGCGAATACACCCGCAACGAACGCCGACCACCCTCACCCACACCACCCACCACCACCTGCACCGCAACCCCACCAGACCCCGACAACACCAACGGAGCCCGCAACGTCAACTCCTCCACCAACCCACAACCCACCTCATCACCCGCACGAACAGCCAACTCCACAAACGCCGCACCCGGCAACAACACCGAACCCAACACACCATGATCAACCAACCACGGCAAACCATCCACCGACAACCGACCCGTCAACACCACCCCACCCGAATCCGCCAACACCACCACCGCACCCAACACCGGATGCTCCACCACCACCTGCCCCACACCCACCACATCCCCACCCGACACCGACCCCAGCCAAAACCGCTCACGCTGAAACGCATACGTCGGCAAACCCACCCGCCGAGCACCCGAACCCCCATAAAACCCAGCCCAGTCCACCCGTACACCGGCCGTGTGAAGCCGCCCCAGAGCGCCGACCGCTGTCTGCGCCTCCGACCGGCTACGACGCTGAACCGGAACGAACAGCCCGTCCTCCACACTCTGCGCGCCCATACCGGCCAGCACCGCGTCCGGACCGATCTCGATGAACGTCGTCACACCACGAGCAGCCGTGTACGCGACGGCGTCGGCGAACCGCACCGCCTCCCGCACATGCCGCACCCAATACCCCGGCGACGCCACCTCGTCCGAAACCTCACCCGTCAGACCCGACACCACCGGCAGAACCGGGACGGAGAACGACAGACCCGAGACCACCTTCTCGAAGTCGGCGAGCATCGGCTCCATCAACGGCGAATGGAACGCGTGCGACACCCGCAGCACACTCGTCCGCCGCCCCAGACCAGCGAAATGCTCCACCACGGATGCCACAGCGTCCTCGGCGCCCGAAACGACCACCGACCGGGGGCCGTTGACGGAGGCGATTCCCACCGGGCCGTCCAGCAGGGGCAGAACCTCGGCCTCCGACGCCTCGACCGCCACCATCGAACCACCCGCCGGCAGCCCCTGCATCAACCGGCCACGCGCCACCACCAACGCCGCCGCATCCGCCAGTGACAACACACCCGCCACATGAGCGGCAGCGATCTCCCCCACCGAATGCCCCACCAGGAAATCCGGGACCACCCCCCACGACTCCACCAGCCGGAACAACGCCACCTCGAACGCGAACAACCCAGCCTGAGCAAACTCCGTCCGACTCAGCAGCTCAGCATCCTCACCCCACACCACCCCACGCAACGGACGCGACAGACCCGCGTCCAACTCCCCCACCACCGCGCCGAAAGCCGCCGCGAACACCGGGAACGCCTCACACAACTCCCGGCCCATCCCCAACCGCTGCGCACCCTGACCCGTAAACAGGAACGCAGTCCCGCCTACATTCCCGGCCACTCCCCGCACCACCAGGCCGGACTCCTCGCCTGCCGCCAGCGCCTCCAACCCGGCGACCAGCTCCTCCTGATCCCCGGCCGTAATCACCGCACGGTGCTCCAGCACCGCACGCGACACCACCGACGAAAACCCCACATCCACCAACCCCGCACCCGACGAACGCACATGCTCCAGCAGCCGGGCCGCCTGGGCGGTCAACGCCTTCTCCCCCCGCGCCGACAACACCACCGGCACCACCGGCACCACAACCGACCCCGGCATCTCCTCTTCCACCACCGCCGGAGCCTGCTCGACGATCACATGCGCGTTCGTCCCACTCAGACCGAACGACGACACCCCCACCCGACGCGGACGATCCCGCACCGGCCACTCACGCGCCTGCGTCAACAACTCCACCGCACCCGCATCCCAATCCACCTGCGAAGAACGGGACTCGCAATGAAGGGACCTGGGCATCACCCCATGGCGGATCGACAACACCGCCTTGATCACCCCACCCACACCCGCAGCCGCCTGCGTATGACCAAGATTCGACTTCAACGACCCCAACCACAACGGATCACCCTCAGGCCGCCCCTGCCCGTACGTCGCCAACAACGCCTGCGCCTCGATCGGATCACCCAACCGGGTCCCCGTCCCATGCGCCTCCACAAGATCGATGTCCGCAGCCGTCAACCCGGCTTGGTCCAACGCCGCCCGAATGACCCGCTGTTGCGACGGACCGTTCGGAGTGGTCATCCCGCTCGACGCGCCGTCCTGGTTGACCGCGCTGCCCCTGATCACGGCGAGCACCTGGTGCCCGTTCCGCCGCGCGTCGGACAACCGCTCCACCAGCAGCACACCCACACCCTCGGAGCACCCCGTACCGTCCGCATCCGCCGCGAACGACTTGCACCGGCCGTCCGCCGCCATACCCCGCTGATGACTGAAGTACAGGAACATGTCCGGCGTGGTCATCACGGTCACCCCGCCGACCAGCGCCAGCGAGCAGTCCCCCTGCCGCAGTGCCTGCGCCGCCCAGTGCAGGGCCACCAGGGAGGAGGAACACGCCGTGTCGACCGTGACCGCGGGTCCTTCGAGGCCGAGGGTGAAGGCGACGCGCCCCGTGACCAGGCTTCCGTCGCTCGTTCCGGGGCCGTAGTCGTGGTACATGACGCCGGCGTAGACCCCGGTCCGGCTGCCCTTCAGCGACAGCGGATCGATACCCGCCCGCTCCACCGCCTCCCAGGACGCCTCCAGCAACAACCGCTGCTGCGGGTCCATCCCCAACGCCTCACGCGGCGAAATACCGAACGCCTCAGCATCGAAATCAGCAGCCCCGTAAAGGAAACCGCCCTCCCTCGTCACCGTACGATTCGGCTTCCCCGGCTCCGGATCATAAATCCCCTCCACATCCCACCCACGATCCACCGGAAAACCGGACACACCATCCCGGCCCTCCACCAACAAATCCCACAAACCCTCCGGCGACTCCACCCCACCCGGATAACGACACGCCATACCCACAACCGCGATCGGCTCCTGGGCCGCGTCGGTGAGCTGGTCGTTGCGGGCGCGGAGCCGTTCGTTCTCCAGCATGGTCGTGCGGAGGGCGGCGACCAGCTGCTCGACAGAAGATTCCATGATGTTCTCAGCCCTCGCTCGGGTTCATCGGGTCGGCGGACGCGAGCGCGGCGCGAACGAGGTCGTCGACGTCCATGGTCCTGATCGCTTCACCGGTCGCGGTGTCGCTCCGGTGGGGTGCCTGCACGGATTCGGCCAGCTTCAGCAGGTCGTCCAGCAGGCCCGCCTGCCGGATCGCGTCCAGCGGGATGGCGGCGAGCACTTCCCGGAACGACGCGTCGTCCGAAGCGCCACCCGCACTGCCCGTACGCCGCGCACTACCCGTACGCCCCGCACTCCCCGTACCCCCCGCACTGCCTGTGCCTGGGACGTCGGGTGCGGACGACTCGTCCTCGTCGCCGCCGGGCAGTTCCTCAAGGAGGTGTTCCGCGAGCCCGAGCGGGCTCGGGTAGTCGAACATCATGGTGGCCGGAAGCCGGAGCCCGGTGGCCTTCTGCAGCCGGTTGCGCAGGTCGATGGCCGCGAGTGAATCGAGGCCCAGCTCGGTGAAGCCCTTGCCGACGTCGATGGTGCCGGGCTCGCTGTGGCTGACTCCGGCCACTTCCGTCCGGATGACCTCCAGCACGGCGCGTCTGCGTTCGGCCGGCTTCATTCCGCTGATCCGCTGTTCCAGCGAAAGGGGGGCCGGGGCCGGGTGGGAGGCGGAAGCGGGGGCCTGTGCGGTGGTGACCACCGCGGGGGCGCTGACCTCGTTCTTCCCGGGCGTGGTGCGAGGCGGTGCGCGCAACACGTCCTTCAGCAGCAGCGGGGGCTCGGTCGCCTTGCCTTCCGCCCGCTTCACCCGGAGCGGTACGAGGACGGGCCGGTCGAGGCCGATCGCTTCGTCCAGGAGGGCCAGGCCCTCCTCGGTGGAGAGCGCGGGCATTCCGAGGTTGCGCATGCGCCGCAGGTCGGCGTGGGTGACCCCGCCGCCGAGGCCGGTCGTGGTCTCCCACAGGCCGAAGGCCAGCGACGTGGAGGGCAGGCCCTCCGCCCGGCGGTGCAGGGAGAGCGCGTCCACGAAGCGGTTGGCCGCCGCGTAGTTGCCCTGCCCGACCCCGACCACCAGGCCGGCGCAGGACGAGAAGAGGACGAACGCCTTGAGGTCCGGGACCAGGTCCCGGGTCGCCTCGTGGAGGTTCCACGCCGCGTCCACCTTGGGCCGCATCACCGTGTCGACCTGCTGGGCGGTGAGCGCGCCGATCAGCGCGTTGTCCATGGTCGCCGCGGCGTGCACCACGGCGGTGAGCGGGTGCGCCGCGGGGACCCGGGAGAGCAGCGCGTCCACCGCCGGGCGGTCGGCCGCGTCGCAGGCCGCCACGGTGACCTGGGCGCCGAGGGCGGTCAGTTCGTCGCGGAGTCCGGTCGCGCCGGGTGTGTCCTCGCCGCGCCGGCCGGCCAGCAGCAGGTGCCGGACGCCGTGTTCCCGTACGAGGTGACGGGCGACGAGGGCGCCGAGGCCGCTGGTACCGCCGGTGATGAGTACGGTGCCGGTGGAGTCCCACGGCGGTGCCACCGTGGGGGTGGCCGCGCTCACCCGGGCCAGCCGGGGAACGCGTACCTCCGCTCCGCGCAGTACGGCCTCCGGCTCCCCGGACGCGGCCACGGCGGGCAGGGCGTCGAGGGCCGTGGCGGATGCGTCCGAGTCGACGACGACGAAGCGGCCCGGGTTCTCCTCCTGCGCCGAGCGCAGCAGGCCCCACACGGGTGCCTGGGTGAGGTCGACGGTGTCGGAGTCCGCGACGGCGACGGCGTTCCGGGTGACGACCATGAGCCGGGAGCCCGTGTACCGGGGGTCGGCGAGCCAGCCCCGCACGGTGTCCAGGACGTGCCCGGTGACGGCGCGGACGGCTGCCGGGACGCAGTCGTCGGGTCCGGCGTCCGGTACGCGCAGGACGACCACGTCCGGTACGCGGGCGCCGGCGTCGACCGCGTCCCCGAGCGCGGACAGGTCGGGGTGGTGGGGGAACGCGCCGCCGCTGTCCGGATCGGCACCCAGCACCGCCCAGTTGTCGGGCACGGCGGTGACCGCGCCGCCGAGCGGGAGTTGGTGGGAGACCAGCTGGAACACGGCTTCGCGTTCGCCGGCCCCGGCGGCCGCCGCCGCGTTCACCTTGGCGGCGGTCACGGCCCGGACGACCAGGGACTCGACGGTGGCGACCGGGGTGCCGTGCGGGTCGGCGAGTTCGAGCCGTACCGCGTCCGATCCCTGCGAGCGGTGTGATTCCACGGCGGTGATGCGCACCCGCAGCCGGGAGGAGCCCGCCGCGTGGAGGGTGACCCCGGACCAGGCGAAGGGGAGCTGGGTTCCGCCGACGTCCTGTGGTCTGCGCCCGTCCATGAAGTCGGTGGCGCTCAGCGCGGCGTCGAGGATCGACGGGTGGAGCCGGAAATCGGCGCCGACCGCCAGTGAGTCCTCGGGCAGGGACACTTCGGCGAAGGTCTCCTTGCCGCGTGACCAGATGCCCCGCAAACCCCGGAACATGGGGCCGTAGCCGTATCCCTGGCCGGTGAGGTAGTCGTACACACCGTCGATGTCGACCTCGGTGGCCCCCTCGGGTGGCCAGGTCCCGGTGCCCGCGCCGAAGGAGGCGGGGGCGGGGGCCGTCCGGGCGCCGGGGGCGAGTACGCCACTGGCGTGCTTGGCCCACGGGGTGCCGGCGGGCGCGTCCTCGGCCCGTGAGTAGACGCCGAGCGAGCAGCGGCCCGTGGCGTCGGGCGCGTCGACGACGACCTGGAGGGCGAGGCCGCCGTGCGGGGGCAGTGGCATCAGGGCCTCGATGGTGAGTTCCTCGACGACATCGCAGCCGACCTCCTCACCGGCCCTGATGGCGAGTTCGATGTATCCGGTGCCGGGCAGCAGGACCGTGCCGAGCACGTCGTGGTCGGCGAGCCAGGGGTGGGTACGGATCGACAGGCGTCCGGTCAGCACCGCGCCGCCCGCCTCCGGGGAGGTGACCACCGCGCTGAGCAGCGGGTGGGCGGCAGCGCTCTGGCCGAGGCTCAGGACGTCCCCGCCGGTCGCGGTGGGCGCGTCGAGCCAGTAGGTGTCGCGGGCGAAGGCGTACGTGGGCAGGTCGACGCGTTGTGCGTCGTGGCCGTCGAGGACCGCCGCCCAGCGGGGGGCCTGCCCGGCGACATGCAGGGCGGCGAGCGCGGCGAGCAGTGTGGCGGCCTCGGGGCGGCCCTTGCGCAGGGCCGGCACGGTGACGGCGGCCGGTCCGTCGAGCGCGGCCCCGGTGGACGACGTCTCGGTGAGGGCCGTCCTGGTGAGCGCGGTCAGTACGGCATCGGGGCCCAGCTCCAGATAGCGGGTCGTTCCCTCGGCGCGCAGATGCCGGACACCGTCGGCGAACCGTACGGTCTCCCGCACATGGCGCACCCAGTAGTCGGGCGAGGTGAGTTGAGCGGTCGTGGCGGTGGTGCCCGTCACGTTGGACACCACGGGGATCGTCGGGCTGTGGTACGAGATGCGTTCGGCGACTTCGCGGAACTCGGCGAGCATGGGCTCCATCAACGGGGAGTGGAAGGCGTGCGACACCCTCAACCACTTGGTCCTGCGCCCCGACGCCGCGAAATGATCCACGATCCGCGACACCCCCTCACCGGACCCGGACACCACCACAGCCGACGGACCATTGACCGCGGCAAGAGCCACCTCCGCCGACAACAACGGCCGCACCTCGTCCTCCGACACCCCCACAGCCGCCATCGCACCACCCACCGGCAACGCCTGCATCAACCGACCCCGCGCCACCACCAGATCAACCGCATCACCCAACGAGAACACCCCCGCCACATGAGCAGCCACGATCTCCCCCACCGAATGCCCCACCACCACACCCGGCCGCACACCCCACGACCCCAACAACCCGAACAACCCCACCCCCACCGCGAACAACCCCGCCTGAGCGAACTCCGTACGATCCAGCAACTCCCCGTCCGAACCCCACATCACCCCACGCAACGAACACCCCAACCGCACATCCAACTCCCCCACCACCCCATCCAGCACACGCGCAAACTCCGGAAACACCCCATACAACTCACGCCCCATCCCCAACCGCTGCGCACCCTGACCCGAGAACAAGAACGCCGTCGAACCCGACACCTCGGCGGGGCCGGTGCCGGTGACGATGCCCGCTCCGGGGCGTCCGGCCGTCAGCCCGTCGAGTGCGCGCAACGCCTCCTCGCGGTCGGAGGCCAGGAGCACGGCCCGGTGGTCGAGGACCGCGCGGGTGGTGGCGAGGGAGTGGGCGATGTCGGTGACGGACTGCTCGGGACGGGCCCGCATGTGGTCCCGGAGCCGTTCCGCCTGGGCGGACAGCGACTTCGCGCTCCGCGCGGACAGGACCAGCGGTACGACGGGCAGCGGGTCCGGGGCGGGCAGGGAAGCGGGTACGCGTACGGGGGCCGGGTATTCGTCGGCGGCCGTCCCCTGCGGCGCGGGGGCCTCCTCGATGATGACGTGGGCGTTCGTACCGCTCAGTCCGAAGGAGGAGACACCGGCCCGGCGGGGGCGTTCCCCCGGGGGCCAGGCGACCGGTTCGGTGAGCAGCCGTACCGCACCGGCCTCCCAGTCGACCTGCGGGGACGGTTCGTCCACGTGCAGGGTGCGGGGCAGCAGGTCGTTGCGGAGGGCCATCACCATCTTGATGACACCGCTGACCCCGGCCGCCGCCTGGGCGTGCCCGATGTTCGACTTGACCGAGCCCAGCCACAGCGGCCGGTCGGCGGGCCGGTCCTGCCCGTACGTGGCGAGCAGGGCCTGCGCCTCGATCGGATCGCCGAGCCGGGTGCCGGTCCCGTGGCCCTCGACGGCGTCCACGTCGGCCGTGGTGAGTCCGGCGGCCGAGAGGGCCCTGCGGATGACGCGCTGCTGCGAGGGGCCGTTGGGGGCGGTGAGACCGTTGGACGCGCCGTCCTGGTTGATGGCGCTGCCCCGGACCACGGCGAGGACGGGGTGGCCGTTGCGCCGGGCGTCCGAGAGCCGTTCCACGAGCAGCAGGCCGACCCCCTCCGACCAGCTGGTGCCGTCGGCCGCCCCGGCGAACGCCTTGGAACGGCCGTCGGGTGCGAGGCCGCGCTGTCGGCTGAAGTCGACGAAGATGTCCGGGGTCGGCATGACTGTCACCCCGCCCGCCATCGCCAGGTCGATCTCTCCGGCGCGCAGGGCCTGGCAGGCCATGTGGAGGCCGACCAGGGAGGAGGAGCAGGCGGTGTCGACGGTGACGGCGGGTCCTTCGAGTCCGAGCGCGTAGGCGACCCGGCCGGAGGCGATGCTTCCGGCGCTGCCGTTGCCGAGGTAGCCCGCCAGGTCGTCCGGGACGTCCGTGACCCGGCTCCCGTACTCGTGGTACATCACTCCGGCGTACACCCCGGTCTGGCTGCCCCGGAGGGTGTCCGGGTCGATTCCGGCGCGCTCGAACGTCTCCCAGGCCGCCTGGAGGAGCAGCCGTTGCTGCGGGTCCATGGCAAGGGCCTCGCGCGGCATGATGCCGAAGAACCCGGGGTCGAACTCGGCCGCGTCGTAAAGGAATCCGCCCTCGCGCACATAGGTACGGCCGGGCAGTCCGGGCTCGGGGTCGTAGAGGGCGTCGCCGTCCCAGCCCCGGTCGGTGGGGAAGTCCCCGATGGCGTCTCCGTCGCGGACGACGAGGTCCCACAGCTCCTCGGGGCCGGTCACGCCGCCGGGGAAGCGGCAGCTGATCGCGACCACGGCGATCGGCTCGTCGGTGGCGGTGGCGGTGGCGGTGGCGGCCGGAGCGGGGGCGGACGGGGGCGCCGCCTTCACGGTGCCGGTTGCGGTTGCGGTTGCGGTGAACAGCGTGTCCAGATGTTCCGCGACCGCCCGGGAGTTGGGGTGGTCGAAGACCAGCGTGGCGGGCAGCTTCCGGCCGGTCACGCCGACGAGCAGATTGCGCAGCTCGACGGCGGCGAGGGAGTCGAACCCCTGGTCGCGGAAGGCCGTACCGGCTCCGACCGCTTCGGCGGAGGGCTGGCCGAGGACGGAGGCGACCTGGGTACGGACCACGTCGAGGAGGATGCGGGCCCGCTCCTCGGGCGACGCCCCGGCCAGCCGGTGTTCTAGGGCGGAGCCGACGGCGCCGGTCCGTGCGGTACGGCGGACGGCGCCCCGGGTCCTGCCGCGCAGCAGGGCCGGCAGTTCGTCGCTCCGGGCGGCGAGGGCGACCGCGTCGACGGCCAGCGGGACGACGACGGCGTCCCCGGTGGTGAGGGCGGCGTCGAAGAGGGCCAGTCCCCGGTCGGCGGGGAGGGCGGGCAGTCCGAGCCGCCCCATCCGGTCGAGGTCCGCGTCGGTGAGGTCGCCGAGTCCGGTGCTGACCTCCCACATGCCGAAGGCCATGGCGGTGGCGGGCAGTCCGGCGGCGCGGCGACGGGTGGCGAGTGCGTCCAGGAAGACATTGGCCGCCGCGTAGTCGGCCTGGCCGGCGGCGAGGACCAGTCCACCGGCCGAGGAGAACAGGACGAAGGCCGTGAGGTCGGTGTCCTCGGTCAGTTCGTGCAGGTGCCACGCCCCGTCGGCCTTGGGCCGCAGCACCGCGTCGAACCGTTCGGGCGTCAGCGTGCCGACCAGGCCGCCGTCGGCGACCCCGGCGGCGTGCACGACTCCGCGCAGCGGGTGGTCCGGGTCGATGTCCGCGAGCACGGCGGCCAGTGCGTCCCGGTCCGCGACGTCGCACGCGGCGACGGTGATCTCGGCGCCCAGCGCGGTGAGTTCGGCGACGAGTGCGTCCGCGCCGGGCGTTGCCGCACCGCGCCGGCCGATGAGCAGGAGGTGCCGCACCCCGTGGCCGGTGACGAGGTGGCGGGCGACGAGTGCGCCGAGGCCGCTGGTTCCGCCGGTGATCAGTACGGTGCCGTCGGTGTCCCAGGGGGCGTCCGGCGCCGGCTCGGGGACGGCCGCCCCGGTCAGACGCGGGACCCACCACCGGCCCTCACGGAGAGCCAGTTCGGATTCACCGTTGCCCGTGGCGGCGGCGAGTTCGGCAGCGGTGTGATCCGTGCGGTCCGTGCGGTCCGCATGATCCGTGTGGTCCGCGTCGTGATCCGTGCGGTCCGTGCCGTCGGTGTCCACCAGCAGGAACCGGCCGGGGTTCTCGGCCTGTGCCGCGCGCACCAGGCCCCACACGGGCGCCTGGACCGGGTCGACGTCCTCGCCGGGGCGGACCGGCACGGCGTGCCGGGTGACCACGGCGAGGCGGCGGGAGACGGTGGCGGGGTCGGCGAGCCAGGTCTGTATCTCACCGAGCACCCGGTGGGCGACCTCGCGCACGGCGTCCGGTACGGCGAGGCCGGCCGGGGTGGGCGGGCAGCGGAAGACCGTGACACCCGTGACACCGGGGTCCGAGGGCCCGGCGGCGGCCTCCGGCTGTGCGACGCGCTGCCAGGTGACGCGGTGGAGCGAGGCGGACGGCGCACCTGAGGCCGCCGCGATCTGCTCGGGCGAAACCTCCCTGGACACCAGGGACTCCACGGTCGTGACCGGCGCCCCGGTGTCGTCGGCGACCATGATGGCCGAGACCTCGTCGCCGCGTATCCGCCGGATGTGGACCCGTACGGCGGGCGTTCCGGCGGCGTGGAGGGTGACACCGTTCCACGAGAAGGGCAGCAGGGTCGGGGCGGTGTCGGTCCCGGCCCCGGTCAGCAGGTCGGCGTGCATGGCCGCGTCCAGCAGCGCGGGATGAATCCCGTAGCGGGGTGCCTCGGCGCGGGCCGGTCCGTCGAGCGCCACCTCGGCGAAGACGTCGTCGCCGCGCCGCCAGGCGGCCCGCAGGCCCTGGAAGGCGGGCCCGTAGGCGTAACCGCGTTCCCGCAGCCTGTCGTACGCGCCCTCCACGTCCACCGGTGTCGCGCCGGGCGGCGGCCACTGCGTGAGGTCGAAGGCGGGGGCGGGCGCCTCACGGCTGAGGGTGCCGTGGGCGTGCCGTGTCCAGGGGGTGTCCGGGTCGGTGCCCGGGCGGGAGTGGATGCCGACCGGGCAGCTGCCGGTGGCGTCCGGTGCGCCGACGACGACCCGGACGGCGGCGGTGGCGCGTGCGGGGAGGACCAGCGGTGCTTCGAGGAGAAGTTCCTCGACCCGCCCGCAGCCGACGCGGTCACCGGCCCGTACCGCGAGTTCGACGAAGGCGGTGCCGGGGAGCAGCACGCTGCCCAGTACGCCGTGGTCGGCGAGCCACGGTTGACCGGTCGCGGACAGTCGTCCCGTCAGGATCACGCCGCCGGAGTCGGGGGTCGTGACCGCCGCGCTCAGCATCGGGTGTCCGACCGGTTCGAGACCGGCGGCGTCCAGGTCGCCGGAGTCGGCCGGGACGTCCAGCCAGTAGCGCTGGTGCTGGAAGGCGTAGGTGGGCAGTTCGGTTCCGTCGGCGTTCCCGGGGAGCCCGTAGAAGGCGTCCCACGCGACGGGGACGCCGCGTGCCTGCGTACGGGCCAGGGCGGTGAGCAGTTCGCGGGCCTCGGGGCGTCCTCGGCGCGAGGAGGGGATGAACGCGGTGTCACCTTCGACGGCGTCGACGTTCTCCGCTCCCATGCCGGTGAGCACCGCGTCGGGACCGATCTCGACGAACGTCGTCACGCCACGCTTGGCTGTGTACGTGACCGCGTCGGCGAACCGCACCGCCTCCCGCACATGCCGCACCCAATACCCCGGCGACCCGATCTCCTCGGACACCCCACCCGTCAGACCCGACACCACAGGCAGAACCGGGACGGAGAACGACAGACCCGAGACCACCTTCTCGAAGTCGGCGAGCATCGGTTCCATCAACGGCGAATGGAAGGCGTGCGACACCCGCAGCGTGCTCGTCCGCCGACCCAGACCGGTGAAGTGCTCCACCACGGATGCCACGGCGTCCTCGGCGCCCGAAACGACCACCGACCGGGGGCCGTTGACGGCGGCGATTCCCACCGGGCCGTCCAGCAGGGGCAGAACCTCGGCCTCCGACGCCTCAACCGCCACCATCGAACCACCCGCCGGCAGCCCCTGCATCAACCGACCACGCGCCACCACCAACGCCGCCGCATCCGCCAGTGACAACACACCCGCCACATGAGCGGCAGCGATCTCCCCCACCGAATGCCCCACCAGGAAATCCGGAGCCACACCCCACGACTCCACCAGCCGGAACAACGCCACCTCGAACGCGAACAACCCAGCCTGAGCAAACTCCGTCCGCTCCAACAGCCCAGCATCCTCACCCCACACCACCCCACGCAACGGACGCGACAGACCCGCGTCCAACTCCCCCACCACCGCGCCGAAAGCCGCCGCGAACACCGGGAACGCCTCACACAACTCCCGGCCCATCCCCAACCGCTGCGCACCCTGACCCGAGAACAGGAACGCCGTTTTGCCCTCGCGGACCGTGTCCTGAACCGTTCCGGTGCCCGAGGCGGCCAACGCGTCGAGAGCGGCGGCCAGTTCCGCCCGGTCCGCGCCCAGGGCGACAGCCCGGTGTTCGAGCGCGGCCCGGGTGGTCGCCAGGGCGTACCCGGTCGCGGCCAGCGCGTCGCCGGGCAGGCCGGCGAGGTGGTCCCGCAGGCGCTCGGCCTGGGCGCTCAGGGCCTCCGGGGTCCTGGCCGACAGCGGCCAGAGCACGATCCCCGGCGCCTCGCCCGGCGCCTCGCCCGACGTACCCACCGGCGCATCGGCCGGCGTACCCACCGGCGCCTCGCCCGACGGCCCGGACTCCGGCAGTGAGCGGGAGAGGGAGCGGGCGCGGGCGGGCGGCTCCTCGACGATGACATGGGCGTTCGTACCGCTGATTCCGAACGAGGACACCCCGGCCCGGCGGGGACGGTCCCGCGCGGGCCACTCGGTGGGCGCGGTCACCAGCCGTACGGCGCCCGCCTCCCAGTCCACCTGCGGTGAGGGTTCGTCGGCGTGCAGGGTCGCGGGCACCACTCCGTGGCGCATGGCCTGGATCATCTTGATGACACCCGCGACGCCCGCGGCCGCCTGCGTGTGGCCCAGGTTGGACTTGACGGACCCCAGCAGCAGGGGGCTGCCGTCCTCCGGACGTTCCTGCCCGTACGTGGCCAGCAGCGCCTGCGCCTCGATCGGGTCGCCCAGCGTGGTGCCGGTCCCGTGGCCCTCGACCACGTCGACATCCGCGGGAGTGAGGCCGGCGCCGGCCAGGGCGCGGCGGATGACGCGCTGTTGCGAGGGGCCGTTGGGGGCGGTGAGGCCGTTGGACGCGCCGTCGGAGTTGACGGCGGAGCCGCGTATCACCCCGAGGACGCGGTGGCCGTTGCGTTCGGCGTCCGAGAGCCGTTCGAGGAGCAGCAGGCCCACTCCCTCGCCCCAGCCGGTGCCGTCCGCGCCGCTGCCGAAGGACTTGCACCGGCCGTCGGCGGCGAGGCCGCGCTGGCGGCTCATGTCGACGAAGGTGTCGGGGGTGGACATGACGGTGACGCCGCCCGCGAGCGCGAGGCCGCAGTCGCCCCTGCGCAGCGCCTGCGCCGCCCAGTGGAGGGCGACGAGGGAGGACGAGCAGGCGGTGTCGACGGTGACGGCGGGTCCCTCGATGCCGAGGGTGTACGCCACCCGCCCGGACACGACGCTGGCGAGGCTGCCGTTGCCGTGGTAGCCGGCCATGTGCTCGGGCAGCGGGCCGAGCCGCAGACCCCAGTCGTGGTACATGACTCCGGCGAACACGCCCGTGTCGCTGCCGCGCAGGGATTCGGGGTCGATGCCCGCGCGTTCGACGGTCTCCCACGCGGTCTCCAGCAGCAGCCGCTGCTGGGGGTCCATGGCGTGGGCCTCGCGCGGGCTGATCCCGAAGAACTCGGGGTCGAACTCGGCCGCCTCGTAGAGGAATCCGCCCTGGTCGGTGCGGCTCTTGCCGGGCCTGCCCGGTTCCGGGTCGTACACGTCGGTGTCCCAGCCCCGGTCGGTGGGAAACGCGGATACGGCGTCGCGGCCCTCGGCGACGAGCTGCCACAGGTCCTCGGGCGAGGTGACCCCGCCGGGGTAGCGGCAGGCCATGCCGACGACGGCGATGGGCTCGTCGTCGTCGGCCGGGCCGGTGGTGCGGCGGTCCGTGGTCCGCTCGGTGACGCCGCCGAGCCTGGCGGCCAGGTGGTCGGCGAGTGCCCCGGGGGACGGGTGGTCGAAGACGAGGGTGGCGGTCAGGGGGACACCGGTCGCGGAGCTGAGGCGGTTGCGCAGTTCGACGGCGGCGAGCGAGTCGAAGCCCATCTCGTTGAAGGCGCGGGCCGGACCGATCCGGCCCGCGCCGTCGTGGCCGAGCACGGCGGCGACCTGGACGCGGACCAGGTCGAGGAGGGCTTCGGCCCGTTCAGCGCGGGTCAGGCCCGCGAGCCGGTCGGCGAGGGACCGCTCGACGCTGACGCCGCCCGCGTCGACCGCGCGCCGGGGCGGGCGGACGAGGCCGCGGAGCAGCGCGGGGACGTCGGCGGCGCGCGCGTTCAGGGCGCGCAGATTCAGGCGTACGGGGACGGCCGTCGGCAGGTCGTCGGTGGCGGCGGCCCGGTCGAGGAGGGCAAGGTTCTCGGCGGCGGACAGCGGCTGGAGGCCGAGGCGTTCGATGCGCCGGAGTGCGGCCTCGTCGAGCCCGCCGCCCATTCCGCCGGTGCCGGTCCACAGGCCCCAGGCGAGGGAGGTGGCCGGGAGGCCGAGGGCCGCCCGGTGGGTGGCGAGGGCGTCGAGGAAGACGTTGGCGGCGGCGTAGTTGGCCTGGCCGGCGCCGTCGAGGAGGGTGGCCGTCGAGGAGAACAGGACGAACGCCGACAGGTCGGCGTCGCGGGTCAGTTCGTGCAGGTTCCAGGCGCCGTCGGCCTTGGGACGCAGCACGGTGTCGAGACGTCCGGCGTCCAGGGAGTCGACCAGCCCGTCATCGAGGACGCCGGCGGCGTGCACCACCGCGGTGAGCGGAAGCCGGTCCGGTACGGCGGCCAGTACGGCGGCCATGTCGTCCCGGTCGGCCGCGTCGCAGGCGGCGACGGTGACCTCGGCGCCCAGGGCGGTGAGTTCGGCGCGCAGTTCCTCGGCGCCGGGGGCCGCGAGGCCCCGGCGGCCGGTGAGCAGCAGCCCGCGTACCCCGTGCGTGGTGACGAGGTGCCGGGCCAGGGTGGCACCGACTCCGCCGGTGCCTCCGGTGATGAGGACGGTGCCGTCCTTGTGCCAGGGCGCGGTGTCCCGCGGGGGCGCATCGGTGGCGTCGGTGGCCTTGGCCGTTCCGGTGGCCCCGGTCGCTTCGGTGGCCTTGGCCGCTTCGGTGGCCCCGGTCGCTTCGGTGGCCCCGGTCGCTTCGGTGGCCTTGGCCGCTTCGGTGGCCCCGGTCGCTTCGGTGGCCGCCGTGGCGCCGGTCGTCTCGACGGCTCCGGCCTCCCCGGCCTCCCCGCTCGCCCCGCTCGCCCCGCTCGCCCCGCTCGCCTCGATCAGTCTCGGTACGAGGAACTGCCCTGTTCGCACGGCGAGTTCGGGTTCGTCGGTGCTGGCGGCGACCCGCAGCAGCTCGTCCGTGTCCATCGAGCCGTCGGTGTCGACCAGCACGAAGCGGCCGGGGTGCTCGGCCTGTGCGGAGCGGACCAGGCCCCACACCGGGGCCTGGCTCAGACCGGCCTGTTCGTCGGGGCCGGTGGCGACCGCGCCGGAGGTCAGGACGACGAGCCGGGCGCCCGGACCGTCCTGCGGCGAGGGTTCGGCGAGCCGGGAGCGGACGGCGGCCAGGGCGTCGCCGAGGACCGCCCGGACGGCGGCCGGTACGTCCACGCCCTGACCGGTGGAGCCGAGGGGACCGGGGGCGTCGGCACCACCGGCGCCGGGGACTCCGGTCGGGCCGACGGCGCAGGTGTGGAGTACGGCCGTGACGGCGTCCCCGACCGGCGCCGGGCCGGCCGGCGGGGTGGGCAGCGGGGTGGGCAGCGGGCTCCACCGGACGCGGAACAGCGAGTCCTGGCGGGCGCGGGCGGCCGTCAGCCGGCCGGCGTCGACGGGGCGGACCAGGAAGGAGCCGACACTGGCGACGGGAGCGCCGGTGGGGTCGGCCAGTTCGAGGGTCACCTCGTCGGGGCCGGTCGCGGAGACACGTATCCGCAGTGCCGTGGCGCCGGACGCGTGGAGGGTGACCCCGCTCCAGGCGAAGGGCAGCCGAATCCGCTCGTCGGCGGTGCCGTCGGGGTCGGTCGCGAAGTCGGTGGCGTGCAGGACCGCGTCCAGGAGGGCGGGGTGGAGGCCGAAGGAGGCGGTACGGTCGGCGACCGTGTCGGGCAGCGCGGCCTCGGCGAAGACCTGCCCGTCGGGGGTGCGCCACACCGCTCGCAGTCCGTGGAAGGCGGGCCCGTAGCCGTAGCCCTGCCGGGCCAGGTCCGCGTAGAGCCCGGTGACGTCGACGGGCCGGGCGCCGGCCGGGGGCCAGGTGCCCTCGGCGAGGTCCCCGTGCGGCTCGCCGGTCCGGGGGGCGGGGGCGAGCCGGCCGGACGCGTGCCGGGTCCACGACGCGTCGGCGGGGGCGTCCTCGTCCCGGGAGTGGAAGGTGATCGGCCGGGTGCCCCCGGTGTCCGGGGCGCCGACGACGATCTGGAGTGCGACGCCGCCCGTGGCGGGCAGCACCAGCGGCGATTCCATGACGAGTTCGTCGAGGCGGGCGCAGCCGGTCTGTTCACCGGCCCGCAGCGCGAGGTCGACGAAGGCGGTGCCGGGCAGCAGCACGCTGCCCGCGATGACGTGGTCGGCGAGCCACGGGTGGGAACGCGGCGACACTCTGCCGGTGAGGACGGCGCCGTCCGTACCGGCGAGTCCCACGACGGCACCCAGCAGCGGATGGTCGGCGGCGACCTGACCGAGGTCGGCGGCGCTCCCGGTCCGTTCCGGGGCGCTCAGCCAGTAGCGCTCGCGCTGGAAGGCGTACGTGGGGAGTTCGGTGCGGCGGGCGCCGCCGCCCGCGAAGAACGCCTCCCAGTCGGGGCGGGCGCCCCGGGCGTGGGCGACGGCCAGCGCGGTCAGCGCCTGCCGGGACTCGTCGTGTCCGCGCCGGAGCACGGGCACGAACTCGACGCCCCCGTCGACGCATTCGCGGCCCAGTGCGCACAGCACCGGGTCGGGGCCGAGTTCGAGGAAGGTGGTGACGCCCCGGTCGGCCAGCAGACGGATGCCGTCGTGGAAGCGGACGGAGTCCCTGACGTGACGTACCCAGTACTCGGGGTCGCACAGTTCGTCGGCGGTGGCCGCGCGACCGGTGACCAGGGAGACGACGGACAGCTTCGGTGGTGTGTAGGTGAGGACCTGCGCGACGCGGCGGAAGTCGTCCAGCATCGGTTCCATCAGCGGCGAGTGGAACGCGTGGCTGACCCGGAGCCGCTTGGTGCGGTGCCCGGCGGCCTCCAGCAGGGCGGCGACCTCGGAGACGGCCCGTTCGTCGCCGGACAGCACGACCGCTTCGGGGCCGTTGACCGCGGCGACGGCGACCGTGTCGGAGCGGTCGGCGAGCAGCGGCCGTACCGTCTCCTCGGAGGCGGCAACGGCGAACATCGCGCCGCCCTCGGGCAGTTCGTCCATCAGCCGGCCCCGGGCGGCGACCAGGGTGGCCGCGTCGTCGAGGGAGAGGACCCCCGCGACATGCGCGGCGGCCAGTTCGCCGATCGAGTGCCCGGCGACGTGGTCGGGGCGTACGCCCCAGGACTCCAGGAGCCGGAACAGGGAGACCTCGACGGCGAAGAGGGCCGCCTGCGCGTACCCGGTGCGGTTCAGCAGCTCCGCGTCCTCGGAACCCTCCTCGGCGAACAGCACGTCCCACAGGGACCGTTCGAGCTGGAGGTCGAGGTAGCCGATCGCGTTGTCGAGGGCCTTGGCGTACAGCGGGTGGGCGGCGTAGAGCTGCCGTCCCATGGCGAGCCGCTGGCTGCCCTGGCCGGTGAAGAGGAACGCGGTCTCGCCGCCCGCGACGGACCGGTGCGTGCCGGGGCCGTCCTGCCCGTCGGCGAGCGCGCCCAGCGCGCCCATCAGCCCGTCCCGGTCGTCGGCGAGGACGACGGCCCGGTGCTTCAGCGAGGTACGGGTGGTGGCGAGGGAGTACGCGAGGTCGCGCGGGCGGACGGCGGGGCGGTCCTCGATGTGGGCGAGGAGCCGGCGTGCCTGGTCGCGCAGGGCTTCGTCGTTCTTTGCGGAGAGCACGAAGGGCAGGGTCCTCGGAGCGCCTACGCCGTCACCCGTACGATCGTCGGCCCCGGCGCCCTCGGCGCCCCCGGCGACTCTGGCGCCCCCGGCGACTCTGGCAGCCTCGGTGACCCCGACAGCTCCGGCGACCCCGGCAGACTCGGTGGCCCCGACAGCCCCGATCACCCCGACACCCTCGGCGTCCCTGACAGCCTCGATGACCCCGACAGCCCCGGTCACCCCAGCAGCCCCACCAGCCTCGCCACCTTCGCCAGCCCCACCAGCCTCGCCGTCTTCGCCAACCACACCAGCCTTGCCAACCCCACCAGCCTCGCCAACCCCACCAGCCTCGCCAACCCCACCAGGCCCACCAGACCTGACAGACCCGTCAGCCCCAACACTCCCGTAACCCCCACCGACCCTGTCGTCCCCGCTGTCCCCGCTGTCCCCACCGACCCCACCGACCCAGTCATCCCCCGCCCCCCGCGTCGGCGCTTCCTCGATGACGATGTGCGCGTTGGTGCCGCTCACGCCGAAGGACGAGACCCCGGCCCGGCGCGGCCGGGGCCCGGGGGCCCACGGCACGGCCTCGGTCAGCAGTCTGACGTCGCCCGCCGTCCAGTCGACGTTGGGCGAGGGAGCGTCCACGTGCAGTGTCGCGGGAAGCACCCCGTTGCGCAGCGCCATGATCATCTTGATCAGCCCGGCCGAGCCCGCCGCGGCCTGGGTGTGTCCGATGTTCGACTTGACGGAGCCGAGCCACACCGGGTCGCCCTCGGAGCGTCCCCGCCCGTACGTGGCCAGCAGGGCCTGCGCCTCGATCGGGTCGCCGAGCGTGGTGCCGGTGCCGTGCGCCTCGACGGCGTCGACGTCCCCCGGGGTGAGTCCGGCGTCGGCGAGCGCCTGCCCGATGACCTGGCGCTGGGCCCGGCCGCTGGGCGCGGTCAGGCCGTTGGAGGCACCGTCCTGGTTGACGGCGGTGCCTCGGACGACCGCGAGGACCGGGTGCCCGTTGGCCCGCGCGTCCGAGAGCCGTTCCAGCACGAACACACCGACGCCCTCGGCGAACGCGGTCCCGTCCGCCGCCGCGGCGAACGCCTTCACCGTCCCGTCGGGCGCGAGCCCGCGCTGTCGGCTGAACGCGGTGAACGTACCGGGGCTGCCCATGACGGCCACCCCGCCCGCCAGGGCCAGGGAGCATTCGCCGCGCCGCAGGGACTGGACGGCCAGATGGAGTCCGACCAGGGAACCGGAGCAGGCGGTGTCGACGGTCAGCGCCGGTCCTTCGAGTCCGAGCGCGTACGAGACCCGGCCGGAGACCACACTGGGGGTGTTGCCGCTGAGCAGGTATCCGTCGAGGCCGTCGGGCGCCTCGTGCAGGCGCATGGCGTACTCCTGCGGTTCCGCCGCGACGAACACGCCGGTACGGCTCCCGCGCAGGGTGTCCGCGTCGATCCCCGCCCGCTCGACCGCCTCCCACACGGTCTCCAGGACGAGCCGCTGCTGCGGGTCCATGGCCAGCGCCTCACGGGGGCTGATGCCGAAGAAGTCCGCGTCGAAGTCCGCGGCGTCGGCGAGGAACCCGCCGTGCCTGGCGTAGGTGGTGCCGGGGGTGGAGGGGTCGGCGTCGAACAGCCGGTCGAGGTCCCAGCCCCGGTCGGTGGGGAACTCGTCGCGGATGTGCGTGCCGTCGGCGACCAGCCGCCAGAGGTCGTCGGGCGAGGACACGCCGCCGGGGTAGCGGCAGCCGATGCCCACGACGGCGACGGGGTCGTCGTCCGCCGTGCTGCGTGCCGCGACGGGCTCGGGCCGGTCGGGCAGCCCCAGCACCTCGGAGCGCAGATGGGCGGCGAGGGCGGCCGGCGACGGGTGGTCGAAGACGACGGTCGGGGGCAGGGCGAGGCCGGTGGCCGCGTTGAGCCGGGTGTGCAGGGCCAGCAGGGCGACGGAGTCGAGCCCCGTCTCCCGGAACGGCCGTTCCGCGTCGACGTCCGCCCCGGTGTCCGGCCGGGTCCGCCGCAGCACGGCGAGCGTGTGTTCCCGTACGAGATCGAGCAGCACCCTGGTCTGCCCGGTGGTGGGGAGGGCGTCCAGCTCACGCACGAGCGCGGCCCGCCGCACCGTCCTCCCGCCGGACGCACCGTCGGTGCCGGAGACGGGGTTTGCCGACTCGGTCATCTGCACTCCACACAATCGTCGCCCGTCGTCTGACGGAAACCAGCAGGGAAAGGCATCACTTGGACGTCTCGATCGGATCGAGGACCGCCCTGTCGTACGTCCGCCGCACATGGGAGAGATCGGCGAGCAGACCGGCCGAGGTCACCCGGCGGGCGGGGCCGTCACCGGTCCGGCCGTCGATCGGCAGCCGCCCGGTGTCCGCCCACCGCAACCGGCCGTCGCGGTCGATGTAGCTGCGGGTCAGGCCCCGGTTGTCCGGGTGCAGGCAGTAGGGAATGTCCAGCCGGCCCTGCTCGAAGGCGAGGGACAGGGCGCGCCCGATGTCCGGGTGGAGCACGAGTACCCCCTCGACCAGGGCCCTGGCCTCCCGGTACGTCTCCGAGTCGGTGACGGCCGGGACGTCACCGGTTCCGCGTACGCCCTCCTCGGCCACCCGCGCCGCCGACTCCAGCGCCGCCACGTTCTCCTCGATGGTGGGGATACGGACCGACTCGGCCACCGTCTTGACGATGAGCCGTTCCGACCCCGACGCCACCGCCAGCCGGGTCGCCTCGTCGAGCAGGCGGTAGCAGCCCTCCTCGGTGGCCGGGTAGACCCCCATGTACGCGTAGATCACCACGTGCCAGTTGTCGGTGGGCAGCAGTTCGCGGGCCAGCCGCCGCAGTGCGGCGACGGCCTCCAGGTCCTGCCCGGGATGCGTCTGCTGGGCGTAGCTGAGGGAGACGCTGCGCATCCCGTACCGGCAGAAGAAAAGGGCCTCCAGCACGCTGATCGCGACGAGTTGGCCGGGCGGGCACAACTGGCCGAGCATGCAGCCGCCGAACGTCTCCAGATGGGGCTCCACCCCCGACTCCCGCATCCGCGCGAAGAGTTCGGTGCAGCGGACCCAGTTGCGCACCGAGTCCCCGAGCGGAGTACGGCCGTAGGGCAGGCAGTACGAGACCGGGCCGCCCTCGGTCGCGTTGATCAGCGAGGTGCCGAGCGCGGCGAAGATGTCGTGGGGCACCGCCGATCCGTGGCGCACCTGGACGGGGAAGTCCTCGGACCGGATGCCGTCGAGGACTCCGGCGGTGACGGCCGGGGGGAGGCTGACGACGGGGTAGCCGTTCAGCCGCTCCCCGCTGCGCAACGCAGTGTCCACCGAGGCCAGTTCGCCGACGCGGGTGAAGCTGTCGACGGTGATGGTGCCGACGGTCGTGGCGTCGGCGGCCCGGGTGGCGGCCAGCCCCGCCCGCATGGTGGCGGGGTCGCTGAATCCCATGCGGGGCTGGACCACCAGACGGCCCGCGCGGCTGCGGGCCCGGACGAACGCGCCGAAGTCCACGGGGCGTTCCTCGCCCGCGAAGGGGTCCGGCAGCCGCGCGCCGGGTCTCACGCTCCGACCTCGGCGGGTGTCGCGGGCGCGCCCGGCAGTGCCGGGAGGGCGGCGACGAACCGGGTGAACGCCGCCGTGGCGGTGGAGGCGTCGTCGAAGACGGCGTCGAAACCGGCGTCCGTCAACGCCCGGTTCGCCGCCTGGCTCCGCTGTCCCTCGACGCCGAGCTTCCCGCCGATGACCACGGGGGTGGCCGCCAGGGCGGCGCAGGAGCGCAGGGTGGTGATGAGCCGCAGCCCGTCCTGGTGGCCGTGGCCGTTGACGCTGCTGATCACGACGAAGTCGGGGGCGATCTCCCGGCAGGTCTCGACGAGGAGGTCGTCCGGGACGCAGGGGCCGAGGTTGACCACGTCGTACCCCAGTTCCTCGATGAGCAGTTGGAGGAAGACCAGGTTCCAGGTGTGCGAGTCGGACGCCACCGTGCTGACGACCACGGTGCCGCGCCGCCGGTCGCCGCCGTGCGCCGGGCGGGCCCCCGCGGCCCCGGCGGGGTGGGTGAGGTCGGTGGTCATCCGGCCGCTCCCGGGGCGTCCGCGGACGGGGCCGTGTCCTCGGTCCGGTAGGCGCGCCGGTGTTCGATGCGGGAAACGGAGAGCACGTCGTCGCCGCGGACGATCACCTCGACCGGGGCCGGCCGGCCCAGGAACATCAGCAGGCTCGCGGTCGGACCGTACGCGCCCGCGTTGGGAATCCGCACGGTGTCGCCCGGCTCCAGGGCGGGCAGGTCGATCTCCCGGCCGAGGATGTCGCCGGGGGTGCACAGGGGGCCGACCAGGCTGGCCCGCTGGGCCGTCTCCCCGGATTCCGTGCCCACGGCCACGGGGAGCAGCCTTCCCAGGCCCGACATGCCGCCGAAGGTGTTGATACCGGCGTCCAGGATGACGAAGGTGCGTCCCCGGCTGGTCTTGACGTTGCTGACCCGGGCCACGAGCGTGCCGCTCGACCCGACGAGGTAGCGGCCCGACTCGCAGGCGATCTCGGGCCCTTCGGTACGCCATCGGGGGAAGTGGGTGTCCAGCGCGGCTTCGAGTTCGCCGCGGAGCTTCGGGTAGGAACCGCGTGCGCCGGGCACCGCGTAGGGGACGGTAAAGCCGCCACCGATGTCCAGGAACCGCAACGGCAGGCCGAGTTGGCGCTGGAGCTCCGCCGCCAGCTCGATGGTGTGCCGGAACTCTCCGACGAGGTCGGCCTCGTCCTTGGCGTTGCTCAGCGGGAAGAAGTGCATCCCCGACAGGCGTACGCCCTCGATCTCCCGCAGCCGCGGCATGAGTTCGGGCAGGGTCTCGCTGTCGAAGCCGAACTGGGACGGGGTGCCGGTCATCCGGATGCTGCTGGTGGCGCTCGCCGTGACGCTGTTGACGCGCAGCAGGCAGTCGGCGGTCACACCGTGCGTGCGGGCGGCGTCGGCGACGTGTTGTACGTCGGTGACCGAGTCGGTGGAGAAGAGCCGCACGCCGAGCGCGACGGCCTCGGTCAGTTCCCCGGCGGTCTTGCCGGGCCCGGTGTAGAGGCAGTCCTCGCCGCGGAAGCCCGCGGTGAGGGCCGCTTCCAGCTCGCCCGTCGAGCTGATCTCGGGCCGGCAGCCGCGTCCGTCGCCCTCCCGCAGGGCCCGGACGAGACCGGGGTGGGGGTTGGCCTTGAGCGCGTAGAAGAGCGTGAATCCGTCGGGCAGCGCGTCGAACAGGTCCCGGCGGGCCGCGTCCAGCTCGTCGAGGTCGTACACGTACAGCGGTGTGCCGTGGCGTGCGGCCAGTTCCTCGTAGCGGTCCATGGTCATTCCCCGTCGATCATCTCGGCCAGGAGCTGACGGGAGTTCTTCCCGTGGAGGCTCAGCGGCAGTTCGTCCAGGACCCGGCAGAGGGCCGGGACCTTGGCCTGCTCCAGGCGTTCGGCCAGTTCCTTGAGCACGGTGTGCGGGGCGAGTTCCGTCTCGGCGAACAGCACCAGGTCACGGGTGTCGGTGGGCGGCAGCGCGGTGGCGTTCCGGACGCCGGGGACGTCCATCGCGGCGGCCTCGATCTCGACCGTGCTCATCCGGATGCCCTTGCGTTTGAACATGTCGTCGCGGCGGCCGTCGAAGTAGAGGTAGCCGTCCTCGTCGAGGTGTCCGTAGTCGCCGGTGTGCAGCCGCAGGGCGCCGGTCTCCGGGTCGCGGCGGAAGGTCCGGTCGGTGAGTTCGGGCCGCCGCCAGTAGCCGGGCATGACGTGCGGGCCCACGGCGACGATCTCCCCGGTCTCCCCCGTCGGCACGGACCGGCCCTCCGCGTCGAGGACGAGGACCGACGTGCCGGGCAGCGGGAGGCCGACGGAGTGGGGCCGCAGGCCGTCCTCGTCCGGCGGCATGATCGTGACGCGCTTGCACTCGGTCTGGCCGAACTGGCGGACCACCCGGACTCCGGGGAACGCCTCGCGCAGCGCGGCGACCGCGTGGGGAGGCAGCGCGGCCCCGGTGTTGGTGAACATCCGCACCGGGGCCCGGCCCTGGGTCTCGCGCCGGGCCAGAGTGCCGATCATGGTCGCCAGCGACGGGACGATGGGGACGACGGTGGCGCCCGTCTCCCGCATCCGGCTCAGCAGCACGAGGTCCGACTCACCGCCCGCGAGGACGAGTCCGGACCTGCCGAGGCAGGCGAGGAGCACTTTGTACAGGCCGTAGTCCCAGGAGATCGGGAAGCGGCAGAAGACGACGTCGTCCGGGCGGTAGCGCAGCACCCGCTGGATGGCGCGGGAGGCGAAGACGACCTGTGCGTGCGGGCAGATGACGGCTTTGGGGGCGGCGGTGCTGCCCGAGGTGTAGACGAGGAAGGCGGTGTCGTCCGGCCGTACGCCGTCGGAGGTGACCCGGGCGGACGGTGCCCGTTCCTCGATCCCGGGCCACAGTCCGGCCAGATCGTGCACGGGCACGTCCGCGACGCGTTCCAGGACCTCGGTGGCGGCGCCCTCCGCGATGACGAGCGCCGGTTCGGCGTCGGCGACGACCGAACGCAGGTGGTACTCCTTCATCGCCGGGTTGAGCGGCACCAGGATCACACCGGCCCGGGAGGCCCCGTAGACCATGGCGACCAGCTCGCGCCGGCTGGGGAGCTGTACGAGCAGCCGGTCGCCCCGGCGCACTCCCCGCTCGGTGAGCCAGGCCGCGAAGGCGTGACTGAGCCGGTCCATCCGGCGGTACGTCAGTTCTCCGTCGGGGTCGCGCAGACAGAGGCGGTCCGGTGCGTCGGCCACGGCCTCGTCGAGCAGGGAATGGACCGTCCCACCGTCCCCGTGCGGCGTCCGCGCGTAGGGGGTCTTCGGATTCTCCACGGTTCCAACGTCGCTTTCGGGTGTGGGTGGCGAGCGGGCCGCCCGCCGTCGCGACGGGGCCTGGCTCGTGCGGAAGAGGGGCGCCCGGGAGGCCGGGTCCGGGGCCCGGAGGGGGCGGGTTCCGGACCCGGGGTTCCGGGGCCGCCGGGCGTCCGGCCCGGTGGGTCCCGTACGGACCGCTACTCGGCGATGCTCAGGGCGGCCACGGGGCAGACGTTGACGGACTCCACGACCGTTCCGCGGAGTTCGTCGTCGGGCGTCTCGATCAGCAGCACCACTTTGCCGTCGTCCTCGTCCTGGTCGAAGACGGCGGGTGAGGTGATCACACAGGACCCCGCCGCGACACAGCGCTCCTTGTCGACGATCACACGCATGTAAATCTCCTTACCAGGTAACCGGCAGCTCGTGGACGCCGTCGATGAGTGCGTTGGCCTTGAAGGGCAGTTCGCCCAGGGGGGTGTGCAGACGCAGTCCCGGGATGCGGCGCAGCAGGGTCGTGAAGACGACCTCCAGCTGCATCCGTACGAGCATCTGGCCGGCGCACTGGTGCCGTCCGAAGCCGAACGCCACGTTGGCGCGCGCCTCACGGCGGGTCAGGTCCAGCTTGTTCGGCTCGGTGAAGACGGCCGGGTCGTGGTTGGAGGCGGACAGCGAGCAGATGACGCCCTCACCGGCCCGGATGAGCTGTCCGCCGATCTCGACGTCCTCCAGGGCGACCCGTACGGTGCCGTGGTCCGAGATGCTGGAGTAGCGGGACAGTTCGTCGACGGCCTGGCCCGACATCTCGGGGTGCTCCCGCAGCCAGTCCGCCTGCTCCGGGTGCTGGAGGAGGACCAGGGTGCCGATGGAGATGCCGTTGACGGTGGACTCGTGTCCGGCGGCGATCATCGCGCGGACGAGGGCGCTGATGTCGGAGGGCTCCAGCTCCCGCTTCTCGGCGTTGCGCTCCAGGAGGCTGCTGATCAGGTCGTCACCGGGGTTCTCCTGGCGCTCGGCGATCAGCTTGTAGAGCAGCACCTCGACCTCGGCGTTGGCCGACGCGTGTTCCTCGGCGCTGCCCTGGGTGACGAGCAGGGTGACCCAGCGGTGGAAGAGGTCCCGGGCCTCGTGGGGCACGCCGACCAGTTCGCACATGGCGATGGACGGCACCGGCATCGACACCATGGAGACCAGGTCGACCGGGCCGCCCCTGGCCAGCATCGCGTCGACGCACTCGTCGACGATCTCCTGGGTACGGGGCCGCATGGCCTCGACCCGCTTCACGCTCAGCTCCGGCATCAGCATCATGCGGTGCGTGGTGTGGTCGGGCGGGTCCATGTGCAGCAGGGCGGGCTTGACCTTGCCGAGCAGTTCCATGGGGAAGTGGAACTGCAGCGGGTAGCCGGGGTCGGCCATGTTGGAGCTGAAGCGGGGGTCGACCAGCATCTGCCGGACGTCCTCGTACCGGGTGAGCAGCCAGGCCTCACGGCCGTTGAACGTCAGCCGGACCCGGGAGACGGGCTCCTTCTCCCGCAGTTCGTCGTACTCGGGGGCGGGCTCCAGCGGGCAGCCGGTACGGGCCAGCGGGAAGGGTCGTGGTGCGGCGTGGGGACATGTGTCGACGAGGTCCGACATGGTTTCCTCTCTCGTGCTCTTCCGCGCTCGGGACGCGGGTCCGGTGTCTGTCGTCGTGCGGCCCGTCCGGGTTCACGGGACAGCTCTCAGGCGGCGCGGGCGGTCTCCAGGGACCTGCGGACGGCGGTGAGGGTGCGGGCGATGTTCTCGCTCGGCGTCAGCGCGCGGAGTTCCGTCGACAGCACCTCGACCGAGGGCGCCACGTCGACCCCCTTGGCGTCGAGGGTGCGCAGCAGGCCGGTGATGTCGCACTCGCCCTCGCCGGGCAGCAGCCGGGCGCTCAGCACCTCGTGCATCACGTCCTCGTCCGGGACGAGCGGGGCGTCGCCGAACTCGACGCCCACGATCTGCGAACCCTTCAGCCCGTCGATGGCGGCCACACCGGCCGGGTCGCGGAAGAGGTGCCACATGTCGATCACCAGACCGGCGTTGGGGCGGTCGGCCGCGGCGACGACGTCGGCGGCGACCTGGTACGTGAAGCCGGGCATCACCGCCATGGCCTCCAGCGCCACGGTGAAGTTCCGGGCGGCGGCCCGGTCGCACAGGGCGCCGAACCGCTCGGCGAGTACCTCGACCGGGGGCATCTCGACCCCGGGCGGGTAGACCGCGCAGGTCTTGACCGTCGGGACGCCGGCCGCCTCGGCCAGGTCGAGGAAGCGCGCCTCCGCCTCACGGGCGGCGCCGCTCTCCTCCGGGCCGGCGTTCCAGCCGAAGAGCACCTCCAGCTCGTACAGACGTACTCCGTACTCGGACATCAGGCCATGCAGCTTGTCGGCCGAGTGCTCGGCGATGAACTTCTCCAGCTCCTCGGAACTCATGCCCATCGCCGGGACGCCGTGCTCGGCCAGCGCGGCCAGCCGTGACTCCAGGGAGTCGCGCACCGGCTCCTGCCAGGCCGCGCCCGTCAGATGCAGATAGCTGAAGCGGATGTCGTCCCTGTTCAGGATGGTCATGAAGGGCCTCTCGGTCGGGTCGGTCGGATCGTCGAGCCGTCGGGTCAGGTGGGTCGTTCGGGTCGGTCGGGTCGGTCGGGTCGTCGAGCCGTCGGCTCGTTCGGGTCGGTCGGGTCGTCCGCCCCTCGGGTCGTTCGGGTCGGCGGTTCCGGCGGTCGTCCCGTGCGTCGCGCGCCGTGTCGCCGTGTCGCCGTGTCCGGAACGCGGCGCCGGCCCGGGAGCGACCCCGCCGGAGCCGCGTGCGGGGCCACCGCGGCGAAGGGCCCCGCGCTCCCCGGTGGACGGTCGCGTGGCGTCGGGACCGGTGCGCCGCGAGGTGCGGGGGTGTTCGTCGTACCGGATGCGCGCGGACGTTCCGGCGACGCGGGGCGAGGTGCTGGGACGGACATGGCGCGCCCGCCCGGGATCGAGGGGCGCCTCAGGCGGCGAGGCTCCGGCGGACGGGCAGCAGCGCCGACCGTGGATCGACGGCGACGACCTCGAAGGCACCGGTGGTGACGGGGACCCGGCCGAACAGGCTGTCCTGACCGGCCACGTACAGCCGGGTGACGCCGTGCTCCCGCAGCGTCCCGACGACGGCGGGCCAGCGCACGGGCCGGGTGAATCCGTCCAGGAGCATGGCGCGCACCTGCGCGCCGGTGGTCAGCAGGGTGCCGTCCTGGTCGGCGACGACGGGGATGTCCGGGTCACGGAAGGTGAGGCCGTCGAAGAGTTCCTTCTCGGCCAGCTCGCGCAGCGGGGCGAAGCGGCTCGCGTGCATCGGCGGACGCATCGTATACAGCGGGAGGCCGCCGACCGAGCGCAGCCGCCGGCCGAGCGGTTCCACCAGGTGCTCGCGCAGCGACACCATGAAGAAGTCCTCGTCGACGTGGCAGGAGATCTCGTACCACTCGCCCTGTTCGTCGAGTTCGGCCAGCACCTTGTCCAGTTCGCGGCGCGGGACGCGGGTGAAGGAGTGCGTGACGACGTCGTGGTAGTTCTCGGCGAACCACGCGTCCAGCAGACGCGCCCAGCGCGCGGTCAGGAGCACCGCTTCGGGGAAGTCCAGCACACGGCAGTAGGCCGCCGCGGTCTTCCCGCCGAAGCTGGGGCCGACGCAGAACGCGGGCTCGGGGTCGAACCGGTCCCGCGCCCACCGCGCCAGGGCGAGGCAGTTGACGAGGAAGGCGACCTGCGCGTACTCGGAGTAGTCACCCTCCGCCTGCCGGTACCTGTCGACGAGGGAGTAGCCGAGCACCGCGTCGGCCTCGGCGACCATGCGGCGGGCGACGGGATTGACGAGCATGAACTTGGCGGACTCCTGGAACCGGGTCGGACTCATGCCGGGGAAGACCAGCGCACCGCCTGCCCGGAAGTCGGTCGTCATGTGTGTCCTGCCTGCCCTTCACCACGTCGCCCTGCCGGGACCGGCCCGGCGGTGTGTTCCGTGTACGGCCCCGATTCGGCCTTCAGGCTGCGGTCTGCGCCACCGATGCCAAAACCCCTAAGGTTCCGGACGCGAAGTACGTTGACGGTGGCCCGGCCCGGAGGCTCGGGCACGGCGACGCACTCGGTACGGTCGCGCCGACGCACTCGGTACGCGTACGCCCACGCATTCGGTACGGACCCGGCGCGCGCTCGGCGCGACCCCGGCGCACGCTCGGCGTGGAAAGGGACTTCGCGTCCACCGGGCGCCGCCCCGTACAGCCCCTACGGGTCGGTCGGGCGGGTACGGACAGGCCGACGGGCAGGGGGCGGGGAAGCGGGGACCGGTGTGGGACGGCGCCGGGGCGTAGGGGGCGCCGGACGGAACTTAGGGGAGTCCACGACCGCCGCCCACGGCTTCAATGAGGACCGTTCCCACCGTTCCCACCGTGCTCACGTTCTCCGGGTCCCCGAACTCCCGGACTCGGGCCCGCCGCACCCGCGGGGCCGGGGGCGCGGCCGGCCGAACAGCGGCCCGCCCGGGGCGGAGCGACCGTACCGGACCGCCGGACCCGTCGATGTGGCCGGTTGACCGGCTGACCGGTTCCCGCCCGGCGGGGACCAGGAGCACCCGGGCGTGCTCCGGCACCACGCCGGACCACTCCGCACGGACCGCTCCACGCCGGACCGTTCCGTGCCGGACCGCTCCACGCCCGCCGCGGCTCCACGGTCCCGCGGGTCCTACAGAAGGATGTCCAAGAGATGACACGAGCCCCCCGGGAGACCGGCCCCTGGATTCGCCGTTTCCACCCGGCGCCCGAAGCCGCCGGGCGACTGGTCTGCTTCCCGCACGCCGGCGGTTCGGCCACGTACTACTTTCCGGTGTCACGTTCGCTGTCGCCGGAGACGGACGTGCTCGCCGTGCAGTACCCCGGCCGCCAGGACCG
Organism: Streptomyces sp. AM 4-1-1; assembly: GCF_029167625.1. Taxonomy (NCBI): domain Bacteria; kingdom Bacillati; phylum Actinomycetota; class Actinomycetes; order Kitasatosporales; family Streptomycetaceae; genus Streptomyces; species Streptomyces sp. AM 4-1-1. The sequence continues at coordinate 4,017,731 of NZ_CP119145.1, read as the reverse complement.
CAGGCACGAGCCCTGTGTCGAGGACATCGAGGCGCTGGCCGATCTCGCCGTCGGGCAACTGGCCCCGTGGACCGATGTGCCGGTGACCCTGTTCGGTCACAGCATGGGAGCCATGGTCGCGTACGAGGTGGCTCGCAGGCTGGAGGCGGGCGGCACACCGGTGACGGGGCTCGTCGTGTCGGGGCGGCGCGCCCCCTCACGGGTGCGGCGGGAGACCGTGCACCTGGCGGACGACGACCGCCTCGTCGAGGACATCACCCGGCTGAGCGGGACGGACTCGGCCGTGCTGGGCGACCCGGAGATCCTGCGGATGATCCTTCCGGCGGTCCGTAGCGACTACAAGGCGGTGGAGACCTACCGGCACCGGCCGGGCCCACCGCTCGCCTGTCCCGTCGTCGCGCTCATCGGTGACAACGATCCCCAAGTGACCGTCGCCGAGGCCGAGTCCTGGGAGGACCACACCACGGGCGCGTTCCGCCTCCAGCTGTTCCCCGGCGGCCACTTCTTCCTCAACACCCACACGGCGGCCGTTCTCGACATCGTCCGGTGTTCCCTGCGGGGGACCTCTCCGGCCCTCTGAGCAGAAGCCGGCCCGGCCCGCGCGAGACGCGCCCACCCACAATGCCCTCGGAGTCCGCTCCGGGGCATTGTGCCGTCCGCGCCGCTTCCCGCCCTCCATCCCCGGAGAGGCCCCTGCGGCCCTGCGAACAGACGCGATTCGGCCAGAGTCTTTCAAGGCGCCCCAGAATCTAGACGACCGTACTAGACTAACGTCTATAAACGGCGAGGGCCCGGTTCGTCCGCTCACCGCCCGGAGCCCGCACACACAGCCGTCCCCGGTCGACGTCCGTGGAACCCAACGGATCTCTCGATGCCTCACCCCCCACTCACCGGCCCCACGCCCTTCTCGTGGTCGGCCGCCACTGCCCGGCTATCGACTACGGAGGCCAGAGTGCCGGTACGACCCGAGCGCGGTGTCACCACCCGGGTGACCGAGGACGGATCGCTCGAACTGCTCCTGGACGCCTGCGGTACCAGCTTCCGCTGCGGCCCCGTGGCCGCGGCCATGTGGATCGCGTTACGCCAGCACGACGGCCATCTCGAACCCGCCGCCGAGATGCTGGCGCGCCTGTGGTCCACGGACCCGGAGAACACCCGTACCGACATGGACATCTGGGTGAGCGAGCTGCGGGACGCCGGACTGGTGCGCGTGGAGCCGTAGGTGGCCTGACGGGCCGTCCGGGGCCCGTGCGCACCGGGTCAGCGGGCGGCGGGGACCGGCCCGCCCGGACCGGCGGCCGCCTCGCCGCCGTGGAGAGCCAGCATGGCGCGCATCGCCTCGGCCAGGTTCCGCCCGGAGGGGGCGGTCTCGGGGGAGAACAGCCAGAGCGACATCACCCCGTTCAGGAGCGCCGCGTAGAGCTGGCCGAGAGTCATCGCGAGTTGCTCGTCGACCTCGCTCTCGTCGATACCATGGAAGAGGGCGACCAGCGCCGACCAGCCGAACGGCTGGGCCCTGGACAGCCCTTCACGCACGTCCGGCAACTTTTCGGCCCGCACCGCGACCTCCACGCTCAGCACCCAGAGGGACTTGCGGGCGGGGAAGAGTTCGATGATTCGGTTCCAGACCATCTCGAACCGGTCGATCGCGGACTCCGCCGATTCGAGATCGGCGCCGATGGCCGTGTCCGGCTCGAATTCGTCGGCCCAGTCCTGGATCGCCTGTACGTACGCCTGGGCCAACAGGGCGTCCTTGGAGCCGTAGTGGTACCCGATGGATGCCAGATTGGTCCCCGACGCGGCCACGATGTCACGCGCACTCGTGCGGGCGAACCCCTTCTCCAGCAGACAGCGCTTCGCGCCCTCCAACAGATCTTCACGGTGACCCACGGCACCACCCTCGTCTTGAAGCTGTCAGGGCATCTTAAGGGCTGACGCACAACTAACCTGTTGCTTCTCGGACTTGCCTTCGCAAGGCAACGCGCCGAACGCCCGGACGCCGTTCTTCGGGAAGTTCGGAAAGCCCTGACACCGGGAACGTCTCCGGGTGACGGACGAGCGGATCACGGCGTGAGCCCCCGCTTCGTCCACGGCGGCCGACGCGGGCAAGCTCGGGCGCCCGGCGTACGTCCGGATCTCTCCGCGATGCGACGCGAGGTCACCGCGCCCGCTTCAGCGGGGCGGCCTCGCGCGACCTGCGGCCGGTGGTCAGGCGGCCCGGCCGGGCGGAGTGCAGGCCAGGCCGGCCCAGGTGCACGTTCCGGCGCCGGGCGGGTACGTCGCGCCGAAGCCCCAGGCACCGAGATGCGCCTCCACCAGTTCCGGAATCCGTTCGAGCGCGGCCCGGCGGCGCTCGTCGCAGAACGCCGCGAGCCGGGGGTGGGAGTGCGCCGCGTGCGTGTCGTACACCGTGACCTGGAGGCCGTCCTCCACCGACCGCAGCGCCAGGTGCACCTGCTCCCCGGCCCCCGTGAACCGGCAGGCGTACGCAACGAGTTCGTGGACCAGGAGGAGCGCCGACCCGATCACCTTCTCGTCCAGGAGGTGCGCGTCGAGAATGACCTCGGCGGCCTCCCGGGCGATGGCGGGCGAGACGGCCGCCGAGGGCAGCGCCATCTCGTACGCGAGGTTTCCCGCGTCCGGCTCCGCCAGGTCCAGGAGCGGCGGCGGGCACTGGGTGAACCGCGGGACGGCCCGCAGGCCCAGGGGCGCGAAGACGATCGGGGGCGCCTGGTCCAGGCGCGGTCCACCCCTGGACGGGACCTGGCGGGCGACGGTTCCGGTGGGCGCGCCGCTGACTGAACCGTGTGCGGCGGGCACGGGGGTGGAAGCACTCTCAAGCATGACAACTCCGCTCGCTGATGCGGTGATGGGGGGTGGTGAGGTGAGTGGACGGGCAGGCGGGGCTGCCCTCGGGCATACGACGGCACGGCGAGACAGTGGCTCGTCTCCCTGACGCGAGCACACCCCTCCCAGGGCAGGAGCAAACGGGCAGGCTCGCTCGATGCGCTTCGTTCTCGCGTTGAGTGAGCGTCGCGTCACTTAAGGTAGAGCAATAATCACAGCATGCGCCACCTTGATGGTGGGAAATTAACCACCTCCATGGATCGCGCTGGTGATTCCCGGCAGACTGAGCAACAGATCGGACATGAAAGGCATTCGATGCCACCAAGAACCATCCCCACACAGCGGCAGCGGAGGCTCGGTGCGGAGATCCGCAAGATGCGCACGGAGGCGGGACTGTCGGCCGAGTACGCGGCCGGTCTGCTCGGCGTCGACCGGGGCAAGATCTCGAACATCGAGTCAGGTGTCCGCAACATCAGCCCCGAGCGCCTGCGCACCCTCGCCACCCACTGCGAGTGCACGAACGAGCGGTACCTGTCCGCCCTTGTCGATCTCACGGAGACACCACAGCGCAACTGGTGGGACGAGTACCGGGGAAGGTTGTCGCCGGGGCTCTTGGACATCGTCGAGTTGGAGTGGCACGCGGCCCGAATCCAGACGATCCAGACGGTGCACGTGCCAGGGCTGCTCCAGACCGAGGACTACGCCCGCAGCGTCTTCGCTACAGTGCTTCCCGCGCTTTCACCACTCGAAGTCGAACTACGCGTGGCTCATCGGACGGAGCGGCAACGCGTGCTGAGCCGGGAACAACCCGTCGATTACATCGGATACGTGCACGAGGCCGCCCTGCGCATGCTCTTCGGCGGACGCGCTGCAACCAGAAGCCAGCTCAGCGCCTTGGCCGAGGCGAGCGAGCAGGACGCCATCACCATTCGCATAGTGCCTTTCGAGTGCGGCAGCTTCCCAGGCGCCGGACATGCTCTGCTCTACGCCGAGGGGCCCGTACCTCAGCTGGACACGGTACAACTCGATTCGGCGCACGGGCCGGAGTTCATGCATGCGGAGCCTCAACTTGCCAAGTACCGAGCCCACTTGGAGTGGATGAACGAGAAGAGTCTGTCGCCACAGGACTCGCGCGACTTCATCCACGGTGTCATCAGAGAACTATGAGGAGCTTGACCATGACAGAGATCAACTGGGAAGACGCCTTCTGCGGCGAAGGCAACAACTGCTTCCGCATCGGCACCGACGCCGAGGGCAACGCATACATCTCGGTCGCCGGTCAGGAGGGGAACTACATCACGGACACCCGCGAAGCCCTGCGCAACCTCGTCCGGGACATCAAAGCCGGTAAGGCCGACCACCTGTTGTAGCGCTCCACGCATGTCCCGAGAACGCCGCACCCTCGCCGCACCGCGATCGCGGGGTCACCGGGGCGGAACAAGAGCGTCAAGTGCACGGCGACCGATCCGGACGGCCGGCGCATTCCCACGCGCGTAGGCAACGGCGCGCGCCGTCCACCTTGTCGGCATTACCCCCGATGGGGATGTTGACGATCGCGCACTTCTCGACATCGCGCTTTCCTGAGAAGTAGTTCCACGCCATGACCGTCCGGCCGGACGCCGGAGTCGCTCAAAGGATCGGCGGGCGCCCCAACCGCGTCATGCGCCACACCGTGCGCCACCTCATCGGCTTGCGCGGGCCGCACGACGTCCGTACGCCCTCGAAGAAGCCGCCCCACCACGCCTTCAGGCCCATCAGGGACCGGGTCCGCGCCATGGTGAGCAGAATCCACACACCGAGATAGACCGGAAGCAGGAGGACCGGAAGCCGCCGACGGGCCAGCCAGACCCGGTTACGGGCGGTGAACCGGTAGTAGACCGCGTGCCGGGCCGGCGAGGTCTTCGGGTGCTGGAGGACTAGATCGGGTTCGTAAAGGATCTTCCATCCAGCGTCGAGCGCACGCCATGCCAGATCGGACTCTTCATGCCCGAAGAAGAACTCCCCCGCCCACAGGCCGGTCTGCCGGAGCATGGGCATCGAGAAGGCGTGACCCCCGCCGAGGAAGGCGGTCACCGGACCACGGCGCATCGGATCGTCCGCCCGCAGCCGGGGCACCCAGCGTCGCTCGGTGTGCCCGTGCTCGTCAGCGACCCTGAATCCGATGATCCCCAGCTTCGGGTCTTCCGCGAACAGCCGCTGGACCTTGCGGAACACGTCGTCGGCGATGAGCAGGCCGTCGTCGTCAAGCTCGATGACGACGTCGACGTCGCCCGAGTCACGCAACAGCTCCAGCCCCACGTTGCGACCACCGGGACAGCCCAGATTCTCTTTCAGTGGGATCTTGGTCGCGTCCGTCGCGACCTCGGTGAGGGATGTCGCGTTGCCCACCAGAACCACCCGTGCCGCAGGGACATCCTGCTTCTCCACTGAAGCGAGCAGAGCCTCCAGCTCCCGTGGGCGGGTGCCCATGGTCACGACGACGACTCCGATACGCGGCAACGACATAGTGGCGAACTCCAGTGGTCGGCGGAGTGCCGATGCTAGCGTCGCGCGAGGTGTCCCTCGCACCGCCTGTTGCGGGTGCACTCGGCAACGTCGGCCAGTGCCACAGCGTGGACGACGTAGTCGCTGCGCGGGATGAGGTGGTCCATCAGCGCGGAGTCCGTGATGTCGCCCGCGATCACGTCCGGCTCGGCGGGGGAGATCCCGATCACGATCGAGTAGATACGGCTTCCGACCAGCCCGAACACCAGGTCGCTGACCGACTGGTAGCCGACCGGCAGCGGGTCCGCGACACCGCGCCGGACAGGGCGAACGCCGCCGCGAGGGCCCGTTCCCGTACTCCCCTACTCCTCCGGCCCGTCCCCGGTCCGGGCCGTGGGCAGGAGTCCGCCGATGTCCACGGGGAGCGCGGCCGTCACCTTCTCCATCAGCTCGGGGGAGACAGCCGCGTCCAGGACCTCGAAGACGGCCGCCGTCTGCTCCAGCGCGGTGTCCTCGGACGTTCCCGTGCGCCAGGCCACCCGGCCCGCGAACGCGGTGATGTCGAAACGCTCGCCGCTGCCCTTGCTCCGCGGTTCCGGGTGGGCCGGGTCCTCCGCCGTCCCGGACACCGCTGTTGCCAGTGTCGACGGCAGCTGGGCGAGCAGATGCCCGGCAAGCCCGTCGGGCAGCCGTTCCACCAGTGTCCGCAGCACCGCTCCCGTCACCCGCTCGGCAGCGCCCCGGCCCGGTAGCTGAGCCCTGGCCTGCACCTTTCCGATCAGCTCCTCGTACTGCATGGCGCCCGCTCCCTTCGTCCGTACCGGCCCCGCTCCGGCGTGCACCGGAACCCTGGCCAGGCGTGCTCGCTCCGAGTACCCGTATCCGGGGCAATCCCACCAAGGAGTGCGAAAAGGTTCCGCCCCCGGCCCGGGTCGGCCGTACGGGCCAAATGGGCGACTTCCCCCGGAACCGGGCACCGGCCGGTTCCGGCGGCTGCTAGACATCGTGACGCTCGACCAACCCTCACCCACCCCACATTTCGGAGGGCTGACAGTGATGTCAGTACGGAGATTCCGGGCGTCCGCATCCGCTCTGGTCCTTGCCGCCGTGACCGCCCTGGGCCTCGCGAACCCAGCGTCGGCGGCGGGCACCACCGCAAGCACGTCGGCGGGCACCGCCGCGGTCGGCGGCTATGTCGCGCTCGGTGATTCCTACTCGTCCGGCGTCGGCGCCGGGAGCTACATCGCCGACAGCGGCGACTGCCGGCGCAGCACCCTGGCCTACCCCTACCTCTGGGCGGCGAAGAAGTCACCGTCCTCGTTCGCGTTCGTCGCCTGCGCCGGCGCCACCAGCGCCTCGGTGGCCAAGAGCCAGCTGAGCGCGCTCCGTCCGTCGACCGCGCTGGTCAGCGTCACCGTGGGCGGCAACGACGTGGGATACGCCGACGTCATGCGGGACTGCGTCCTGTCCACCGAGGCCACCTGCCTGAAGAGCGTGAAGACCGCTGTCTCCCGGATGAACAAATCGCTGCCCTCGGGCCTCGACTCCCTCTACCGGGGCATCCACGCCAAGGCGCCACGGGCCCACGTCGTCGTCCTCGGCTACCCCCGCTTCTACCACCTCGGCGGCGGCTGCGCCGCCGGGCTCAGCGAGGCCGAGCGGTCGGCGATCAACCGCGCGGCGGACGTCCTGAACGGAGTGCTCGCCAAGCGGGCGGCGGACATCGGATTCACGTACTCCAGCGTCGTGGACGAGTTCACCGGGCACGAGATCTGCTCGCGGGCCCCCTGGCTCCGCAGCGTGGCGTTCCCCGTTCACAACTCGTACCACCCCAACGCCTCGGGCCAGGCGCACGGCTATCTGCCCGCACTCCGCTCGGCCCTCTGAGACGGGGAGAGGAAGTACGGGAGGAAGGAGCGGCGGCGAGGGCGCCTGACCAGGCCCGAGGAGACCCGGAAGGGCTGTTGCACAGTAGTGACGATTCCGGGTCACTTTGGATGATCAGGAGATGTGAGGATAAGCACATCGCAAACCGCAGGGGGGTCGAAAGACCGAGCGGGACGCGATGACCGATCCACCCCGGTGCGCCTCTGAGTGCGGGCCGGTTCGCGACTCCCGCACCACCTCGACCGCCGCTCGTCACGATGTTCTTCCGCTCGTCATGTCCTTTGGGGGATCTCCGCATGTCCATCCGTCTGCGCTCCGCGGCAACCGTCGCCGCCGCCGTCATCGGCACCACGCTCGTCCCGCTCGGCACCGCCCACGCGGCCCCGGCCGCCGGTGAGAAGCCGTTGCGCATCGAGCTGGGCTCTCCGGTCCCGTCCGGGCCGCTGACCCGGGGCGGGGCGACCGAGACCTTCACCTTCGCGGTGAAGAACTCCTCCGACAAGGCGGTGGAGTTCAACCCCTGGATGACCGGCGGGTCGAGCGGTCCGAGCCCGATCACCGGCACGCAGCTCTCCGTCGATGTGCAGGCGGTCAACGCCCCGGCGACCGAGGAATCCCTCAGCTCGCAGGACGAGGCCGCGGTCGTGTCCATCTATCCCAAGGCCGGCGGCAAGGGCTCGGCGTTCTCGGTCCCGGCCTCCGGCGAGCTGAGCTGGAAGGTGACGATCGGGCTCGGCGCGAACTACCCGACCAACAACCCCGATCTGGAACTCATGGTCTCCGACCTGCTGGGCAACGCGCCGGTCGAGCGTGACGACACCCTGGTCCTCAAGGCCGCGCCCGCGGTCGTGGCCGGAAAGCTCGACATCGGCTTCGTCAAGGGCGGCTCCCCGGCCCGGCCCGGCAGCCCCCTCCCGATCTCCGTCCAGCACACGGCGAAGGGTGAAGGGGTGTTCGACTCCGCCCTGGCCACCACCGTGAGGATCACGGGCCCCGCTTCCGGTCCCGCGCCGAAGCTGGCGGTCGAGATCGAGTCGGCCAAGGGGGTCTGGAAGAAGCTGGAGCACGTCCAGGGCACCACCAACACCTGGAAGCTGCCGAACATCGCCAAGGGCTTCGGCGGCAAGGAGCGGACCCACACCACCCCGCTGCGTGTCGTGGTCCTCGACCTGAACGGCGTCATGAAGGCCACCTCGCTGGACCTCGCGGCCTCCACCGCCCTCACCGAGGGCAACACCTACCCCTTCGCCGACGGCAGGACCCGGTTCGAGGTCGCTCCGGCGAGCAGCACCTCCACGCCGCCCGCCACCCCCGGGACTCCCGGCACCGGCTCGACCCCGTCGACCCCGGCGTCAACCGGCACGCCCACGGCTGAGCCGTCCACCTCGACCCCGCCGGCCACCACCACGACCGGTGGCGGCACGGGGACGGGCACCGACCTGAACACCACCTCCGCGAACAGTTCCCTGGCCAGCACCGGCTCCTCGAACACCACCTGGTACGCGGCCGGTGCCGCGCTCCTGATCGCCGCCGGTGGGGCGCTCGCGTTCGGTATGCGCCGCCGCGCCTCCCGCTCGTAACCACGTCTGCGCGCAGCCGATCACAGCGCGGCCCCGTCCGGTTCCATCCGGGCGGGGCCGCGCCGCGTCCGCACGGCGAAGGACGCGCCCGAAGAACGCGCGGCCGTGTGTGCCCTCTTCACCTGAACGCGACGCCCCTCCTCGAACGCGACGCCGCGGGAAAGGTCAGTCGCGCCGACGCGAGGACTCCGCCGGGCGCGACGCCTTGATCGAGTACATCAGGGGAATGCGCGGCCGGTCCGCCGGGAACCGGTAGTAGCCGTCCGCGTGCCGCTCCAGCGCCGAGAAGCGGGCGAACAGCGAGACGGCGTGCTCGCGCAGGAATTCGATCCGCAGCCCGGCCCCGGCCAGCGCCGTCACCACCTCGCCGATCGGGTGCTGCCACTCGACGCTCCGGTTGTGCACGGTCGGGGCGTCGAAGTCGGCGTAGGTCCCGGGTGTCTCGTCCACCCACGCCTCACGGCTGAAGTAGTCGTGGGTGATCCGTGAACCGGTCGAGTCGTCCAGGGTGTCGGTCAGCGGATGGAACTCGGCGAGGTAGAGGAAACCGCCCGGCGCCACCAGCGAGGCCGCGGTGTCCGCCCAACGCTCCAGGTCCGGCAGCCAGTTCAGCGCGCCGACACCGGTGTAGACGATGTCGTACGAGGAGTCGGGCACCGCCTCGGCCGCCTCGTACACGTCCGCCGCGACGAACGCCGCCCGCTCCGGGCCGAGCCCGAGGTCGCGGGCGAGGGCGCGGGCGGTCTCCACGGCGGGTTCGGAGAAGTCGAGGCCGACGACGTGCGAGGCGCCGTGCCGGGCCCAGGACAGGGTGTCGACGCCCAGGTGGCACTGGAGGTGCAGCAGCGACTTCCCGGTGACGTCCCCTACCTCCGCCAGCTCGAAGTCCCGCAGCGCCTCCTTGCCCGCGCGGAAGGCGGCGAGTCCGTAGAAGTCGCTCGCCGCGTGAATGGCCGCGCGTTCGTCCCAGCGGGCGCGGTTGGCCTCGTGCCAGTCCTCGGGGGTCGGTGAGTACATGGCCGAAAAGTTACCCACAGGTTGGGGACGACGCGAGCGGAATACGGGCCGCCCCGCGATTCCGGGCTTCCGGGCCCCGCTCCGGGCTTCCCCGGGACCGTGCTCGGACCGCGTCAGCGCCGTACGCCCCCGTACGACCCCGTACGACGTCACCGGCCCATCGGGTTGGATGGTGGGCATGAGCGATACACAGAACCATCAGCCCGCACCGGAATGGGAGCAGCGCTTCCGGGCACCCCGCGTGTCGCTGCCCGAGTGGGCGGAGGACGCGCCGGACCGGGCGCTGTTCATCTCCAACGCGACCGGGACGTTCGAGCTGTACGCGTGGGACCGGGCGACCGGCGGACAACGGCAGATCACGGACCGCGCGAACGGTACGACCGACGGGGCGCTGCCGCCCGACGGCGAGAGCGTCTGGTGGTTCGACGACACCGACGGCGACGAGTTCGGGGTGTGGATGCGGCAGCCGTTCCACCCCCGCGACGCGGCCGGGGACGTGCGCGACGAGCCCGCCACGCCGGGGCTCGCGCCCTCCTACCCGGCCGGGCTCGCCATCGGACGGGACGGGACGGCGGTGGTCGGCCGGTCGACCGACGAGGACGGTACGACCGTCCACGTCGTACGGCCCGGTGAGGCGCCCGTCGAGATCTACCGCCACCGGGAGTCGGGCGGGGTCGGCGACCTGTCGCGCGACGGCACGCTGATCGCCCTTGAGCACACCGAGCACGGCGACTCGATGCACGCCGCGCTGCGGGTGGTTCGCCCGGACGGGTCCACGGTCGCCGAGCTGGACGACACCAAGGGCGGCACGGAGGAGCTGGGCCTCACGGTGATGGGCTTCGCGCCGGTCGCCGGGGACTCCCGGCTGCTGATCGGGCACCAGCGGCGCGGCCGTTGGGAGCCGATGATCTGGGACCCGCTCACCGGGACGGAGACCGCGCTGGACGTCGATCTGCCCGGTGATGTGGGCGCCGAGTGGTATCCGGACGGCTCCGCGCTGCTGCTGGTGCACGGCTTCGAGGCGCGCAGCGAGCTGTGGCGGTACGAGCTGGCCGCCCCCCACGCGGCCCCCGACGCCGCCCCCGACACCGCTCCCGACGCGGCCGACGACGCGGCCGCACCCGGTGACGCGGCCCCCGGCACCACCGCCACCGCCGCCACGACCCCCGCTCCGGCCGGCGACCGGCGCCTGGTGCGCGTCGAGACGCCCGCCGGATCGGTCTCCGCCGCCACCGCCCGGCCGGACGGCACCGTGGAATACCTCTGGTCGTCGGCCGCCCGGCCGCCCGTCGTGCGCTCCACGACCGGTGACGTCGTCCTCGACCCGCCGGGCGCCGAGGCCCCCGCCTCCGTGCCCGTGGAGGACGCCTGGGTGGACGGTCCCGGCGGCCGGGTCCACGCCCTCGTGCAGCGGCCGGCCGGCCGGGGCGACGGGCCGTTCCCCACGGTGTTCGAGGTGCACGGCGGACCGACCGCGCACGACCGGGACTCGTTCGCGGCGGGCCCGGCGGCCTGGCTGGACCACGGTTTCGCGGTGGTACGGGTCAACTACCGGGGGTCCACCGGCTACGGCCGCGCCTGGACGGACGCGCTCAAGCACCGGATCGGGCTCATCGAGCTGGAGGACATCGCCGCGGTCCGTGACTGGGCGGTGCGGTCCGGGCTCGCGGACCCGGCGCGGGTGGTGCTCGCGGGCGGCTCCTGGGGCGGCTATCTGACGCTCCTCGGCCTCGGGACGCAGCCGGACTCCTGGGCCGTGGGACTGGCCGCGGTCCCGGTCGCCGACTACGTCACGGCCTACCACGACGAGATGGAGGCCCTGAAGGCCCTGGACCGCACCCTGCTGGGCGGCACCCCGGAAGAGGTGCCCGAGCGGTTCGAGGCGTCCTCCCCGATCACGTACGTGGACGCGGTGCGCGCCCCGGTCTACATCTCGGCGGGGCTCAACGATCCGCGCTGCCCCATCCGCCAGATCGAGAACTACGTCGACCGGCTGAAGGCCCGCCGGGCACCGCACGAGGTGTACCGGTACGACGCCGGGCACGGCTCGCTCGTCGTGGAGGAGCGGATCAAGCAGGTGCGCCTGGAGATCGACTTCGCGCTCAGGCACCTCGGGGAGCGGGACGGGGACCGGGACGAGGACCAGGGACGGCCGGAGCCGTCCGCCGGGTCGGGCCGCCCGGCGTCCGCGTAGGGCGTGCGCCACGGGACCCCGCTCCGGAACTTCTGAGCGGGGAACCGTACCGTGGAGGGGTGTACCGGTTCCTGCTGACCCCACGATGGTGGGGGATCAACCTCTTCGTCGTGCTGGCCATCCCGTTCTGCGTGTTCATGGGCACCTGGCAGCTCGGCCGCTTCGAGGACCGTGTCGAGACGCACCGGGAGGCCGAGAAGCTGCCCGATCCGTCCACCCGGGCGGCGAAGCCGCTCGACGCCCTCCTCCCGGTCAGCACGGAGACCTCGGGCCGCCCGGCCACCGCGACCGGCCACTACGCCGACCAGTTCCTGGTGCCCGGCCGCGAGCTGGACGACAGGACCGGTTTCTACGTCCTCACCCTCCTGCGCACCGACGGCGGTAAGGCGCTGCCGGTGGTACGGGGCTGGCTGCCCGGCACTCCGGGGCGCACCCCGGTCCCGGCCGCACCGACCGGTGAGGTCACCGTGACCGGCGACCTCCAGGCGTCCGAGAGCGCGGGCAGCTCGGGCGCGCGGGCCTCGGGCGGGCTCCCGGACGGGCAGCTCGGGATGATCAGCGCGGCGTCGCTGGTGAACCTCGTCCCGTACGACGTCTACGACGCCTGGGTGACGCTCCCCGGCACGGGCGCGCCGGGTGGCGTCATGAAGCCCGTGCCGGCCGTCGCACCGCAGGGCAGCGGGCTCGATCTGAAGGCGTTCCAGAACCTCGGCTACACCGGTGAGTGGTTCGTCTTCGCCGGGTTCGTGCTCTTCATGTGGTTCCGGCTGATCAGGCGCGAGGCGGAGGCGGCGAAGGACCTCGCGCTGGGCCTCGTACCGGACACCGGGACGGCACCCGCCACAGCCGCCGCGCCCGCCGACACGGAAACTTCCGGTACGGACACGAAGACGAACACGAACACCGGCACCGACACCGAGACGAAGACGAACACCGACACGATCCCGGCCACGGACACCGGCGCCACCGGCTACGAGGCCCCGAGCATCCCCGTCCGGTAGATCGTCCCCGTACACGCGTTGGGGATCGTCGTCTCGGCGACCGGGGCGCCCGGTTCCGGGGTGTGCCGCACGGAGACGCTTCCCTCGCCCTTCGTACCGCTCCCGCCGTCGTCACCGCCCGGCTGCGGTTCCGCCCCGACGGGGCCCGTGTTCGGGCCGTCCGTCGTGGAGCCGCCCGGCCCTCCGGAGGGCGGCGAGGTCGGGGTGGGTGACGCGGCGGCGCCGGTGCAGCTCTCCTTCGGCACCCAGGCGAACCTCACCTCGTACGCCATGGCCGGCTTCAGCGTCACCGACGCCTCCTCCTCGGAGGGGTCGGGCAGTCCGGTGGCCGCGTCGCCCGCGGTGTGTTCGACGACATCGATCCTGGACCGGACGGCCGCTCCCCGCGCCTGGAACCCGACGATTCCCTTGCTGGTCACCGAGCAGCCCCGGTGCGACACGTTGGCGATCCGGAAGCTCCCGTACACCGTGCCGTCCGCGCCCGCGGCGCCGGTCGTGGCGGAGGCGACGCCCAGCTGTTCGGGGCCGCAGACCGGCATCGTGAGGGTTTCCGGGCGCGAGGGGTCCGCGGAGCCGCCGGTGGGTGAGGCGCCCGCCTCCGCGCCGCCGGCCTCGGCGGGGTAATCCACGCTGTCGGACTCGCCGTCGCCGCCCGCGTTCAGCTCGGTGCCGACGCCGTCGGACCCGCGGGTGCCCGTCTCCGCACCGGGTTCGGCGCCACTGCCGCCCTGGGCCTGTTCACCGTGGCCGGCGATCGAGGGCCGGTCACGGGCCGGGCCCTCGGAGTTCGCGACGTGCACGAAGGCCGGGACCCCCGTGCCGATGAGCAGCGCCGCGGCGGCCACCCCGACGACGGCCTGCCGCCGCCGGGCCCGCCGGGCCGGTACCGCCCGGTGCAGTTGGTCGAGGGAGCCTTCGGAGGGTTCGATGCTCCGTACCGCTCCGCGCAGCATCCGGCGCAGCGCGACCTCGTCCAGATCGGTGACACCGGTGGCGGCACGATCGGTGGCGCCGCCACCGGCCCCCCCGCCGCCGACCGTGGCGGGAACCCCGCCGCCGGTCCTCCCGCCGCCCGCACCGGGAACCCGGCCCCTGGCGGCCCCGCCGCCCGACGCGATCCCGAGCGGGCGGGCCGGATTCCGTACCGGGGCGGTGTCGGCGCAATCACCGGCCGCGTCCGCCCCCGAGCCCCGCCCCGCCGTTTCCGCGTCGCCCGCCGCGCCCGGCGCGTCCGACGTACCGTTCGTCGCCTCGTTCACCACGCCATGTCCGGATTCGCTCCGGTGCGCGCCGTCCGCGCCCCCATGCCCCGGTCCCTCACACACAGGTCCCTGCCCATTTCCACGCCCCGGTCCGTTCCCACGCCCACTCACGCCTGCGCCTCCATCACCACACGCAGAGCCGCTATCCCCCGGGAGCCGTACGCCTTCACCGAGCCGAGCGATATGCCCAGCGTCTCGGCGACCTGGGCCTCCGTCATGTCCGCGAAGTACCGCAGCACCAGTACCTCACGCTGGCGGCGTTGCAGCCCTCGCATCGCTTTGATCAGCGCGTCCCGTTCCAGTTGGTCGTACGCGCCCTCCTCGGCGCTCGCCATGTCCGGCATCGGCTTGGAGAGCAGCTTCAGCCCGAGGATGCGGCGGCGCAGCGCGGAACGCGAGAGGTTGACGACGGTCTGGCGGAGGTACGCGAGTGTCTTGTCCGGGTCCCTCACCCGGTTGCGCGCCGAGTGCACGCGGATGAACGCCTCCTGCACCACGTCCTCGCACGACGCGGTGTCGTCCAGCAGCAGGGCCGCGAGGCCGAGCAGCGAACGGTAGTGGGCGCTGTAGGTCTCGGTGAGGTGGTCGATCGTGGTCCCGGCCACCACGGAGTCGTCAGCGCCCTCGCGTTGCGACGGCAGCCTGGTGGGGCGCGCGGCCGGCAGGGGCGCGATCACCGGCATGCCACCGGGCGTACGCGTCCGGCGGCGCGGTCGCACCGAAGTGCCGCGCAGCGGACCCACCACTGTGATATCGAGAACCTCTGCCACGCCAGTTGGACACGTTTCCCCCCATCAGGGTTGTACGCGTACGGCAGCGCGTTCGGTACCGTGCGACATGCCCTCATACGTACCTGCTCTTCCCCAAATGCCCCTTACAAGCGCCCCGCCGCGCAAGAAGTGACGGCATAGACGCCTTCCGCCCGACCGTTGGTTGCGCCTGGCGGCGAGTTCATGGTCGAACACCGCGCCACCCCACCTCAAGAGGCTCAGACCAGTTACTTGCCCACAGAGCTTTCACAGATCCTACAAAACAGGTTCGATCAGGTGCGGGGGCGTTCCGCGGCGACAGATTCGGCGATCTGGGCCACGTTGAGCGCGGCGCCCTTACGGAGATTGTCGCCGCAGACGAAAAAGTCCATCGCTTGGGGGTCGTCCAGCGAGCGGCGGACCCGGCCGACCCAGGTCGGGTCGGTGCCCACGACGTCGGAGGGGGTCGGGAAGTCCCCGGCGGCCGGGGAGTCGAAGAGCACCACGCCGGGCGCGGTCGCCAGGATCTCGTGCGCGCGGTCGACGGTGACCTCGCTCTCGAACCTGGCGTGCACGGCCATGGAATGGGTCGCGACGACGGGTACGTACACACAGGTCGCCGTGACCCTGAGGTTCGGCAGGCCGAGGATCTTGCGGCACTCGGCGCGGATCGCCAGTTCCTCGGACGACCAGCCGTCACCGGCGTCCGTCCCGGCCCACGGCACGACGTTGAGCGCGACCGGCGCGGCGAAGGGGCTGCCCTGGGTGTCGCCGACGATGCGGCGTACGTCTCCGGGCCTCGTGCCCAGCTCGGTGCCCGCGACGAGCGACATCTGCTCGCGCAGCGACGCGACGCCCTCACGGCCCGCGCCGCTCACCGCCTGGTACGAGGAGACGACCAGCTCGCGCAGCCCGAACTCGGCGTGCAGGGCGCCGACCGCGACGATCAGCGACAGGGTGGTGCAGTTGGGGTTCGCGATGATGCCGCGGGGCCGGAGCCGCACGGTGTGGGGGTTGATCTCGGGGACGACCAGCGGCACGTCGTCGTCGAGCCGGAACACCGCCGAGTCGTCGATGACGACGGCGCCCTTGGCGGCGGCGATCGGGCACCACCGCGCGGAGACCTCGTCGGGCACCAGGAAGAGGGCCACGTCCACGTCGTCGAACACGTCCTCGGTGAGGTCGAGGACCGCGCTCTCCTCGCCGCGTACGACCAGCTTGCGGCCGGCCGAACGCGGCGAGGCGATCAGTCTCACCTCGCCCCAGACGTCCGCGTGCTGCGAGAGGATCTGGAGCATCACGCCGCCGATCGCCCCGGTCGCTCCGACGACCGCGAGCGTCGGCCCGCGGTTCATCGCCCGGTGCCCCCGTAGACGACGGCCTCGTCGGAGTCGCTGTCGAGCCCGAAGGCGGTGTGCACGGCGCGCACGGCCTCGTTGACGTCGTCGGCGCGGGTGACGACCGAGATGCGGATCTCGGACGTCGAGATCAGCTCGATGTTCACGCCCGCGTCGGACAGCGCCTCGAAGAAGCCGGCGGTGACGCCCGGGTTCGTCTTCATGCCCGCGCCGACGAGGGAGATCTTGGCGATCTGGTCGTCGTAACGCAGCGACTCGAAGCCGATGATGCCCCGGTTGCGCTCCAGGGCGTCGATGGCCTTGCGGCCCTCGGCCTTGGGGAGCGTGAAGGAGATGTCGGTCAGACCGGTCGACGCGGCGGAGACGTTCTGCACCACCATGTCGATGTTCACTTCCGCGTTCGCGATGGTGCGGAAGATCGCGGCGGCCTCGCCGGGCTTGTCGGGCACGCCGACGACGGTGACCTTGGCCTCCGAGACGTCGTGGGCGACTCCGGAGATGATCGCGTGCTCCACCTGCTGGTCCCCTTGCGGCTCGTTGCTGACCCAGGTGCCGCGCAGCCCGGAGAAGGACGAGCGGACGTGGATCGGGATGTTGTATCGGCGTGCGTACTCGACGCAGCGGTGCAGCAGCACCTTGGAGCCGGACGCGGCCAGCTCCAGCATGTCCTCGGAGGAGATCCAGTCGATCTTACGGGCCTTCTTCACGACCCGCGGGTCGGCGGTGAAGACACCGTCCACATCGGTGTAGATCTCACAGACCTCGGCGTCCAGCGCCGCCGCGAGCGCGACGGCGGTGGTGTCCGAACCGCCCCGGCCGAGGGTGGTGATGTCCTTCTTGTCCTGGGACACCCCCTGGAACCCCGCGACGATCGCGATGTTCCCCTCGTCCAGCGCCGTACGAATCCGGCCCGGCGTCACATCGATGATGCGCGCTTTGTTGTGGACCGAGTCGGTGATGACGCCCGCCTGGCTGCCGGTGAACGACTGGGCCTCGTGGCCCAGGTTCTTGATCGCCATGGCCAGCAGGGCCATGGAGATCCGCTCCCCGGCGGTCAGCAGCATGTCGAACTCACGCCCGGCAGGGATCGGGGATACCTGCCCGGCGAGATCGATCAACTCGTCCGTCGTGTCGCCCATCGCTGACACCACGACAACCACCTGGTTGCCGCTCTTCTTGGCATCGACGATTCGCTTGGCGACGCGCTTGATGCCCTCGGCATCGGCTACGGAGGAGCCTCCGTACTTCTGCACGACAAGGCCCACGTGCGCTCCTCGCTCGGTCCATTACTGCGGTCGGCTCAGTTTAACGAGCAGTCCGAAAACGCCTCGCCGATACCACATCCTGAGATGTTCCGCTCAAGAAATGATCACCGACACTCCGGCGCGGGCTGCTCGTAGGGGTTGCTGCCCGATGATCCGCACCGCATTCAGGATGTGTCCCACCCCACACCGCCGGGGCCGACCGGGGCCCGGCCGGTCAGCCCGCGTAATCCTTCAGCTTCTCCGTGTCGAGGACGACGCCGACCGGCTCGGGAAGCCCGGCCTCCGCCCCGAAGGGCCGGGACAGACGTCCGCGCGCCAGGTCCGGGGCCCGTCCACCGCTCGGTTACTTCACCGGGCGCAGGCCCAGCGGGCCCGCGATCTCCTCCACCATCACGCGGCCCGCCTCCTCCGCGAGGTCTTCCTCTCCGAGGTCCTGGTCCGTGTCCAGGCCGTCCAGCTCCTGGAGGGGCTGGTTCAGGCGGATGTGGGCGACCAGGGAGTGCAGGGCGCGCAGGGCGGACGAGGCGGTGGAGCCCCAGTTGGAGAAGTACGAGAACTGCCACCACCACATGCCCTCGGTGGTGCGGCCCGCGCGGTAGTGGGCCAGGCCGTGGCTCAGGTCCGTGACCAGGTCGGCCAGATCGTCCGAGAGGCGGCAGGCGACCGGCGGCTTGTGGGGCTCGTACGGGTCGAACACCTCGGAGTAGATGTCGATCGGCTCCAGCAGCCGCGCGAACCGCTCACGGAGGTCGTCGGGGTCCGGCTCGGCGCCCAGGTCCGGCTCGTAGCGCTCGTCCGGGAGGATGTCCTGGTACGCGCCGAGCCGGCCACCCGCCAGCAGCAGCTGGGAGATCTGGAGCAGCAGGAACGGAACGGCCTCTTCCGGTTCCTCGACCTTGGACACCTCGGTCACCGCGACGACGAAGGACTCGATCTGGTCCGAGATCTGGACCGCGAAATCGTCCGGATCCTGCGTGACGGAGTGCAGCGTGGCGTCAGACATCGAGGAGACCTCCCGTGGACACGGTCGCGGACGGTGAGTACAACCTAGCGCCGTCGGCGTCAGACATCGAGCAGTCGCCTCCCCTCGAACGCACGCCCGAGGGTCACCTCGTCCGCGTACTCCAGGTCACCGCCCACCGGCAGCCCGCTCGCCAGCCGGGTGACCCGCAGTCCCATCGGCTTCACCATCCGGGCGAGATACGTCGCCGTGGCCTCGCCCTCCAGGTTGGGATCGGTCGCCAGGATCAGCTCGGTGATGTCGCCGTCGGCCAGCCGCGCCAACAGCTCGCGTATCCGCAGATCGTCCGGGCCGACGCCCTCGATGGGACTGATCGCACCGCCGAGCACGTGGTACCGGCCCCGGAACTCACGCGTCCGCTCGATCGCGACGACGTCCTTCGGCTCCTCGACCGCGCAGATCACCGTCCGGTCGCGGCGCGGATCGCGGCAGATCCCGCACAGCTGCTCCTGCGCCACATTGCCGCACACCTCGCAGAACCTGACCTTGTCCTTGACCTCCAGGAGCGCGTGGGCGAGACGCCGCACATCGGTCGGCTCGGCCTGGAGGATGTGGAAGGCGATCCGCTGCGCGCTCTTGGGACCGACGCCGGGCAGCCTGCCCAACTCGTCGATGAGGTCCTGGACCACGCCTTCGTACACGGAACGCCTTCCTGTCGGTTCGGTGCTGTCTGTGTTGTCTGTGCGTCCGTGCCCGTACGTGTTCCGCGCGGGTCACGTGTCCCGTACGGGTACGGGTCAGAACGGCAGGCCCGGCATTCCGCCCAGTCCCTGCGCCAGCGGGCCCAGCTTCTCCTGCTGGACGCGCTGCGCGTTCTCGTTCGCCGCCTGGACCGCCGCGACCACGAGATCCGCCAGTGTCTCGGTGTCCTCGGGGTCCACCGCCTTCGGGTCGATCACCAGAGCGCGCAGATCGCCCGAGCCCGTCACCGTGGCGCGCACGAGTCCGCCGCCCGCCTGACCTTCGACCTCGGTTCTGGCAAGCTCTTCCTGGGCCTCCGCGAGGTCCTGCTGCATCTTCTGGGCCTGCTGGAGCAACTGCTGCATATTGGGCTGGCCACCACCGGGAATCACGGTCACTCCTGGCATTTAGACGACGAATGTTTCGGTGTTCCGAGCCTACGTGGTCACCGGGCAGCGCGCCCCACTCGCCCGGCGGCAACTCTTTCGGGTGAGATTTCAGCAGCGACGGTTGAACTCCTATACCTGATCACGGCCCTTAAGCACCCGGGAATACCGCGCTTTTGACCCCATGGCCCACCATTCGGCGGTAGGAAGAGCACAGGCCCGGTACCCACATGCGCCTCGCTCGTCACGCAAAGTTACCTGGGCCGGGTAGCCGGC
This sequence comes from Streptomyces sp. AM 4-1-1, assembly GCF_029167625.1. Classification (NCBI taxonomy): domain Bacteria; kingdom Bacillati; phylum Actinomycetota; class Actinomycetes; order Kitasatosporales; family Streptomycetaceae; genus Streptomyces; species Streptomyces sp. AM 4-1-1. The sequence continues at coordinate 3,997,723 of NZ_CP119145.1, read as the reverse complement.
CGTGCGCGCAGAACCAGCAGAAGCCGACCGCAGTAGATACACGCGACACATGAACGCGTCGATTCGCAGAGTGCAGAGGAGTGCCCCGGTGAGTCAGCCGGAGATGCAGCCCGAGGGGCCGCCCCGCAACGAGTCCGGCTCGTCCGGGCCGTCCGGGTCGGACTCCGGTGCGAGGGCCCGGGACCTGACAGGGACACCCTTCCCGCTCGGCGACTGGGGCGAACCCGCCGAACGTCTCGACGAGCTGTACCGCTGGGTCGAGGCGAGCGCGCTGCGCACCGCCGACTGGTACCTCCACGAACGGGTCTGGAAACGCCGTGGCGCGCGGCTCCTGCGGCTCGGCACGGCGGCCGGTGTGGTCTCGGGCGCCGCGCTCCCCCTGCTCGACGCGACGCAGTCGGTGCACGGCTCGGCCGGCTGGGGCTATCTGTCGCTGCTGCTGGGCGCGGCCTGCATGGCGTGCGACCGCTACTTCGGCATGACCTCCGGCTGGATAAGGAATGTCGCGACGGCACAGGCCGTGCAGCGGCGCCTCCAGGTGCTCCAGTTCGACTGGGCGTCGGAGTGCGTGCGGGAAGTGCTCGGTCCGACCGAGGGCACGGCGAGCGAGGCCGCCGACCGCTGCCTCGGGGTGCTGCGCCGCTTCTCGGAGGACATCACGGAGCTCGTACGGTCCGAGACGGCCGACTGGATGGTGGAGTTCCGGGCCGGGCCCGCCCCGATGGGGATGCAGGCCCTGGTCTCGGGCAGCGGCGGGCGTACGGAACAGGGCACACCGCCCGGCCGGTACCCGATGCCCCCCGTGACCCGGCCGAACATGCCGCGCCAGCGGCCCCCGGAGTCGCCCCGCTAGCCGGGAAACCAGGGGCCGTGCGTGGCCGAGAAGCGGAACGGGGACGGGGGGACAGGGCGGCGGAGGCCGTGGGGACGGCTGGGGCGGTCGGGACGGCTGGGGCGGTCGGGACGGCGGAGGCGGTCGGGGCGGCGGAGGCGGTCGGGGCGGATGGGAGCGTCGGCTCAGCTGAAGATGATCATCGAGCCCTGGGCGAGGCTCCGGGTCGCCGCCGCGTGCAGACCCAGCCAGACGTGCCGCTCCCGGGCGAACGGTCCGTCGTCGTACGGGACCGGAGCGGCGGGCTCCTCCAGCGAGGTGGGGTGGTCGGGGGGCAGCGGCGCGGCCGGCGGGTTCGCCGGGTCGATGCCGATGGCCGGGGCGACGAACTCCAGTTCCCTGAGCAGCCCGTGCGCGGACCCCACCGGTCCGCCGCCCGCGAGCAGTTCGTCGTTGGAGAGGGGGACGGGGAAGTCGACCGGGACGTACGCCCCGGCGTGGTCGTAGTGCCAGACGAGGTGCGACTGCTGGGCCGCCTGCTCGAACATTTCGAGGAGTTGTTCGTAGTCCCCGCCCAGTTCGTCGACGGGGGACACGGCGAGTCCGCTCAGCCGGAGCAGATGGGCGCGGCGCAGGAAGTGCAGCGCCTCGTAGTCGAACCCGGCCACGGGAGCGACGTCCCCGGACAGTCCCGGCATGTACGGATAGACGGGCACGGACGGCAGCCCGGCGTCGTTCAGCGCCCTGTCGTAGAGGGCGAGCTCTTCGGCGAACGGATTGTCGGGGCTGTGGCACAGCACATCGACGAGGGGGACCAGCCACAGGTCACAGGCCACGAAGTCTCGCTCTCCAACGGGTTTCCCGGCGGCGGTTCGGATCGTCCGACGGGATTGCGGCAGGGTGCACCGAAGTGCGACGGCGTTCCGCACGGCACGGCGGGGCTCAACAGCGCCCGGCGGTTCGCGCGATGGTCAAGCAAGCGTAATGCGAGGGGTACGCGTCGGACAGGGCCCCCCGCACCCCCGGTTCGGTCCCGGTCCGGTCCCGGTCCGGTCCCGGTCCGGTCCCGGTCCGGTCCCGGTCCGGTCACCTGGTCCCGGTCCCGGCTCCGTCCCTGGCCCGGTCCCGGTCCGGCCCCCGGCTCCATTCCGGCTCCGCTCCCGTCCCCGGTCCCGGCTCCGCCCTCCGCCCACGTGCCACCGCGGCTGTCAGGAACGCCCGGGTCGTTCGGGTCGCTCCGATCGGTCGGGCGGGTCCAACGGGCATATGTGGCGCATCTGTTGGACCGGGTCGACGGGCCCGGTGAATCGGCCGGGGTGTTCCGGGTTCCCGGCGGCGAGCCGGGCCGCCCAGGTCATCGCGTGGGTGTTGTACGCGTCGACGACCACGCCCACCGCCTCGCGGTCACCGGCCGCGATGGCGGTGACCAGCTCCGGGTGACGGTTCCACAGCCAGTCCCGTACATCGGCGTCACCGCGCAGATACGGCACGGCGAACACCCATGCCTGGACGCGCAGTCGGTGCAGGAAGTCGGTGATGTACGAGTTGGACACCAGGGCGCCCAGCTCGCGCCAGAAGCGGAGGTCGTAGCCGATGAGGATGTCGAGGTCGCCGCCACGGGCCGCCCGCGCGGCCTCCTCGGCCCTGCGGCGCACGGAGATCAGCTCGGTGACGTGCCCGGCGACGATCCGGGAGATCGGCGGGTCCTCCCCGTCGAACAGGGTGCGGTAGACCGCGTCCGTCACCAGCGCGCGGGCATCGACCATGGACCGGTAGTCGGCGACGGTGAACTCGTGGACCCGGAAGCCGCGGTGCTGGTCGGATTCGAGCAGCCCCTGGGCCGAGAGATCGAACAGTGCCTCACGGACGGGGGTCGCCGAGACCCCGTACTGATCAGCGATCTGCTTGACGGTGAACTCCTGCCCCTGACACAGGCGTCCCGCGAGGACCTCGTCACGGAGCGCGTCGGCGATCTGCTGGCGCAGCGTACTGCGCGTCACGGCTGCGCTCGCGCACATGGCGTCCCTCTCCCTCTTGGCTTCGGTCACCATAAGCCCAGGTCCGCCCTGCCCGAATCCGGGCAGGCGAAGGAGCCCGTATCCCGTCGGGCCTCGTCCGGCATCCGCTCCCGTACTCAGTCCGTACCCGGCCCGTGTGCGACTCACATCCGAGTGCCGAACACCAGGACCGTGCCGGTCCCGCCCGGCTATTCTCAAGCCGCGTCCGGCGTGTCGTCGTACGGGGGAAGGGCTGCACACCATGGAGAACCTCGGGTCCGGCGACCCACAGCGGATCGGCGCGTACCGCCTGCTCGGGCGGCTCGGCGCGGGTGGCATGGGTCAGGTGTACCTCGCCAGGTCCGACCGGGGCCGTACGGTCGCGATCAAGCTGGTACGCGGCGAGCTGGCTCAGCAGCGCGAGTTCCGCGACCGCTTCCGCCAGGAGGTGCGGGCCGCCCACCGGGTCGGCGGCAGCTGGACGGCGCCCGTCCTGGACGCCGACACCGAGGCGCCCGTGCCGTGGGTCGCCACCGGATATGTCGCCGGGCCCTCCCTCCAGACGGTCGTCACCGGGCGGGCGGGCGCCCCGGTGGGGCCGGCGTCGGGGGCGTACGGACCACTGCCGGAACGTTCCGTTCGCATCCTGGGCTCCGGTCTCGCCCACGCGCTCCAGGACATCCACACCGCCGGGCTCATCCACCGCGACCTCAAGCCGTCGAACGTCCTGCTGACGATCGACGGGCCCCGGGTCATCGACTTCGGCATAGCCCGCGCGCTGGAGACCGTCACCGACGGCGGCCTCACCCGCACCGGCGCCCTGGTCGGCTCCCCCGGATTCATGGCGCCCGAGCAGGTGAAGGGCGAGCGGATCACCCCGGCGTGCGACGTGTTCTGCCTCGGCTCGGTGCTCGCGTACGCGGCGACGGGCCGACTGCCGTTCGGCGCGAAGGACAGCGGGGCGCACGCCCTGATGTACCGGATCGCGCAGGAGGAACCCGATCTGGCGCGTCTCCCCGTGGGTCTGCGTGATCTGGTCCACGACTGCCTCGCGAAGGACCCGGAGGCCCGCCCGACGACGGCCGCGATCCTGGACCACCTGGCCGAGGCCGGGGGAGGGGCAGGGAACGGGGGCGGGGGCGGCGGCGAGCCCTGGTTGCCGGGTGCGTTGATCGCCCAACTCGGCCGACACGCGGTGGGGTTGCTGGATTCCGAGGACCCGGAGACGATCGGGGACGCGGCGCGTCCCGGCGAGCGGCCACCGACGGTTCCCGAGCAGGACGCCGCTCCCGCCACGCCCTTCCCCCTACACCCGCCGACGGCATCGCCGTCCGCCGCGCCCCCGCCGTCCGTTCCCCCGTTGTCCGCTTCCCTGCCGCCCGTGGACCCGCAGTACACCCCGCCGTACCCGCCCACCGCCGTCCCCGCCACGCCGCCGGACGGACCACACGCCTTCCCCACCACGGCCGGTCCCGTCGCTCCCCCGCCCCCGCCGCCCGGCTACGGCCATCCACAGCAGCCCCCGCCCCCGCCCGGCTACGGCTATCCGCAGCACCAGCCGCCCGCGCCCCTGCCCCCGCTCGCCCACGGCTCCACGCCCCCGTACGGTCCGCCGTACCCGACGCATCTCGGCCCCGTCCCCACCCCCGAGCCGGAGCGCCGCCGCGTCAAGGGCTCCACGATCGCGCTCGTCGTGGTGGCGATCCTGGTCGCGGTCGGAGCGGGCGGTTCGGTGTACGCGTTCATGAACGGCGACGACGGGAACTCCGCCGCCCCCTCCCCCACCACGTCCGCCACACGCGCGGACACGGAGACGGGCACCGAGGGCGGCTCCCCCGACCCGTCCCGCTCGCCGTCTTCCTCGCCCTCCCCCGACGAATCCGACCACGAGGGCTCGATCCCCAGCGGCTATCTGGGCAGCTGGTCGGGCACCATCGACGGCGCGGCGGGCCGGTCGACCCGCGAACTCGTCATCCGGCAGGGCGAGGTGGGAGAAACGGTTCTCACCCTCACGGCCAAGGGGCCCACCGACACGGGCGGCTCGTACCGTTGCGTCTTCCAGGCGGACCTGGAGTCGGAGCCTTCCCCGGACGCCCCGATCCACGTCGGCCCGTCCGTGGTCACGGTCGGCGAACCGATGACGTCCTGCACCCCGGGCAGGCCGACCACGCTCACCCTGCTCCCGGACGGCACCCTCCGCCGCGAGACGACGGACACCGGGGAGCGGGTCACGTACACGAAGACGGGCTGACGGGGACGGGGACCGCGCGTGCCTGGGATCGCGGTCCCCCGGCCCGAGCGGCTGGTCAGCCCTGAGGCACGGCCCCCAGGGCGGCCAGGTCCGGATCACCGAAGGCCGCGCGCAGCGCCTCGAAGGCGGCGACCTTGTCCGCGCCGAAGCGGCCGACCTGGACGGCGTACTTCTCGGGCGGGACGAACCTCGGCGGTGTCGACTTGCTGTGGAACTTGTCCGCGTACATCACCAGCTTCTCCTCCGTCGACACGGCGACGTAGTCACCGGGCGGCAGCGGGAGGCCCTGACGGGCGATGTCGTCCCGGGTGAGGCCCACGCCCGTGTGACAGGAGCAGAACCGGCGCAGCGGCTCTGGGAATCCCTCCCGCTCCAGGATCTCGTGCCCGAGCAGGCCGTGGCGCAGGTAGTTCGGGTAGTCCAGCGTGCCGTGCTCGTCGTAGAGCCGATAGACACCGATGTCGTGCAACAGGCATCCGGCGCGGACCAGTTCGGGTTCGATACCGGCGAAGGCACCGGTACCGCCGCCCGGCACCGCGTCGGGGGCGAGCCGGGAGGCTCCGATCAGCTGCTCGGCGATGCTCCACACCGTCTCGCAGTGCGAGTGGACGAGGTCGAACGCCTCGGCGGTGGGTGCGTACTTCTGGTGCAGCGCACGGATCTCTGCGGGGCTCGGAATCCTCATCGGGGGAGCGTAACAACCGTGAGGGGCGGGGCTTCGTGGTCGGGGCGCGGCCCACCGGACAGAGCGGCGCCTTCGGTCCGCGCGACTGCCCGTACGACCGCGGGTTCCGGGCGGCGGTCTCCATGAATCCGGAACCGGAGTCCGAAACCGAAGTCCGGAACCGAAGTCCGGAACCGAAGTCCGGAACCGAAGTCCGGAACCGAAGTCGGGAACCGAGGTTACGGACGCGCCGGGCCGCGAGGGGGCGGGCACGCCTCACGCCCGTCCCCTCATCCACCCGTCCGACACCGGTCGTCCGACACCGGTCGTCCGGTCGTCCGTCCCGGGACCCCCCTGTCCGTCGTCGTCTGCCGCTGTCCGCCGTACGAGCGGGCGGGCGGGCGGGTCACTCCGTCATGGCCGGCCTCACAGCTCTCCGGCCAGTCCGCGTACGCCCTCCATGGCGCGGGTGTACAGGGTGTGGCCGAAGGTGACCCTGGCCGCCCCCAGCTTGCCCAGTTCCGCCGGACGCGGGCCGCCCGGCAGGCACAGGGCGTTGACCGGCCGGGTGACGCACTCCGCGATGTCGGGCAGGAGTTCCACCGGGGCCAGGATCGGGAAGATCACGTCGGCGCCCGCCTCGATGTAGCGACGGGCCCTGCGCACCGCCGACTCCACCGACCGGTCGCCGTACAGGAAGGTGTCGACGCGGGCGTTGAGGACGAGCCGGTCGCCCGCGGCCACACTGACCTCGGCGAGCCAGCTCGCGTGCTCGTCGACGTCCCTGAGTTCGCCGGTCAGCGGCTCGGAGTCCTCCAGATTGCAGCCGACCACGCCCGCTTCGAGCAGCCGGTCCACGATCTCCCGCGGTTCCAGTCCGTAACCCGCCTCGATGTCGGCCGTCACCGGTACGTCGACCGCGCGTGCGATCCTCGCGATCGCCGCGAACATCTCGTCGGCGGGGGTGCGCCCGCCGTCCTCGTACCCCAGCGTCGCCGCGACCGCGCCGCTGGACGTGGCGAGGACGGGAAAACCCCTCTCGGCGAAGGCACGTGCGCTTCCCGCGTCCCACACGTTGGGGATGACCAGGGGGTCCTCGGGGTCCGTACGTTCATGCATGGCCCGGAACGACTCGGCGGCCTTCGGGTCGGTCATGTGGTTACCTCCTAGTGGGCGGATGTTGGGCATACAGGTCAGCCAACTCCCGCGCCAGATCGATCGCCTGACATCGGTTCAGTCGCGGGTCGCAGGCTGTTTCGTACCGGACCGGCAGGTCCTCGGGGGTGACCCCGGGGGTTCCGCCCAGGCACTCGGTGACGAGCATGCCCGTCAGTTCCGCGTGAACTCCTCCCGGACGCGTGCCCAGGTGGGCGTGCACCTCGAAGAATCCCCGGACCTCGTCCATGATCCGGTCGAAGTGCCGTGTCTTGTGACCACTCGGCGCCACGAAGGTGTTGCCGTGCATCGGATCGCACAGCCACACCACCCTGGCGCCCGACGCCTCGACCTTCGCCACGAGATCCGGCAGCACCTCGCGCACGACGTCCGCGCCCATCCGGGAGATGAACGTCAGCCGGCCCGGGATGCGCTCCGGGTCGAGCCGGTCGACGATGGCCAGGGCGTCGTCCGGGGTGCTGGTGGGGCCGAGCTTCACCGCGACCGGGTTGCGGATACCGGCCACGAAGTCCAGGTGCGCGCCGTCGAGTTGGCGGGTGCGTTCGCCGATCCACACCAGATGGGCGGACAGGTCGTAACCGCCCGACGGGGTGTCGCGGGTCAGCGCTCGCTCGTACTCCAGGACCAGCGCCTCGTGGCTGGTCCAGAACTCGGTGCCCCGCCGGGCCGCCAGGGCGCGCAGCAGGTTGAGCGTGGTCGCCGAGATCCGGTAGCCCCGGTAGAGGCGCGCGGCGTCGGGTGTCCGCGACCGAGGGGTGAAGGCGAGGCCGTTGACCAGGTCGCCCCGGTAGGCGGGCAGGGTCTCCCCGTCCCGGGTCTCCAGCGGGCTGGACCGCGGCTTGGCGTACTGGCCCGCGATCCGGCCGAGTCGCACCACGGGCAGCGCCGTACCCTCGGTGATCAGGGCCGCCATCTCGTCCAGGGCGCCGAACGTGCCGCGCACATGCTCCTCCGACACGCCGTCGAAGGTCTCGGCGCAGTCACCGCCCTGGAGCAGCACGGCCTCACCGCGCGCCACGGCGCCCAGCCGGTCGCGCAGCCGGTCGCATTCCTCGGCGAGCACCAGGCCGGGCAGGGAGCGCAGTTCGTCGGAGACCGCGCGCAGCGCCGCCGGGTCGGGCCAGTCGGGACGCTGGGCGACGGGCCGGGTCCCCGGTGCGCCGAGAGCGGTCCCGGTGTTCCCCGTGGTGACCGTCATGTGGTTCTCCCCTCCCGCAGCGCCCGGTCGACGAGTGCGCCCGCGGCTCCGGTGTACTGGGCGGGGTCGAGCAGCGCGGCCAGCTCGGCGGCGCTGAACACCCCGTGTATCTCGGGTAGTTCGGTCAGCACGGCGCCGAGTGCGACGCCGTCCCGGTCGGCGCGCTCGGAAGCGCGGGTGAGCAGTTGCTTGGCGGTCACCTTGCCCAGTCGTGGTGCGAGGACCGCGGCGATCCGCTCGGAGACGATCCGGCCGCCGGTGATCCCGAGGTTGTCCCGCATCCGCTCCGGGTGGATGCCCAGTCCTTCCGTCAGCTCGACCGCGGTGTGGGCCGCCCCGCCGGTCAGCCGCAGGCATTCGCGCAAGGGCAGCCATTCGGCGTGCCACGCCCCGGCGGAGCGTTCGTCCTCGGTGGACAGGCTCTGGGTCAGCACGGTGGCCAGGCACGGCACCTGGAGCGCCGCGGAGCGGATGAGGGTGGCCAGGACCGGGTTGCGTTTGTGCGGCATCGCGGACGAGGCACCGCGTCCGGCCGGGCCCGGTTCGACGGCCTCGCCGATCTCGGTGCGCGCCAGCACCTGCACGTCGAGGGCGATCTTTCCGAGCGCCGCGGCGGTGTACGCGAGCGCGGCGCCGAGGTCGGCGAGCGGGGTGCGCAGGGCGTGCCAGGGGAGTACGGGGGCGGTGAGCCCGGTCTCCCGGGCGTAGGCGGCGGTGAGCCGCTCCTGGTACTCGCCGGGCGTCGCGGCGCTGCCGCCGATCGCGGCGTGCTCCAGATAGCCCGCGAGTGTTCCGGCCGCGCCGCCCAGCGAGACGGGCAGCCCGTCGCGGACCCGGGTCAGCCGGTCGGCGGAGTCGAGGACCAACTGCCGCCAGCCCGCCGCCTTGAGGCCGAACGTGGTGGGCACGGCGTGCAGCGCGAGGGTGCGCCCGGCCTGCGGGGTGTCCCGGTGCCTGACGGCGAGGTGGGCGCACGCGTCGGCGGTGCGGCGCAGATCGGCGATGACGCCCGCCAGGGTGCGGTGGGCGACGAGCATCGCCCCGGTGTCGAAGATGTCCTGGCTGGTGGAACCCCGGTGGACGTACTCGGCGGCCTCGGGGTCGGTGGCGGCGACCACCATCGTGAACGCCGCGACCAGGCCCACGACCGGGTTGGCCGTCTCGCGGGAGGCCACGGCGAGGGCGCGCGGGTCGAGCCGGTCGGCCCGCGCCGCCGCGGTGATCGTGGCGGCCGCCTCGGCCGGCAGGGTGCCGAGCCCGGCCTGGGCGCGGGCGAGCGCCGCCTCGGCGTCGAGCATGGCCTGGAGCCAGGCCCGGTCGCTGGTCGACGCCTCGGCCGGGGTACCGGCCCGGACGGGCGACAGGATGCCGGAGTCGAGCGGGTCCGGCAGATCCGCCGTGTCGGTCACGGCCGGAGCGGCCCCGGACCCCGAGGAGTGGACGGCGCCGGCCACCGCGTGCGGGGCCCGGATGGCCGTGGCGTCGGGGGCGGAGTCCGTGGGTACGGCCCCGGCCCTGGTGTCGGGCTCCGTGGCCACGGCCTCGGCGCCGCGATCTGCCGACGCCGCCCCGGCGCCGGAACCCGACGGTGCGGTCCCGCCCCCGGCATCGAACCCCGCCGGTACGGTCCCGACCCCGGCATCGGGCTCCGTGGGCACGGTCCCGGCCCCGCGATCCGCCGATGCCGCCCCGGCGCCGTAACCCGCCGGTGCGGCCCCCGAGGCCGCGACCCGCGCGTCCATCCCTCCCTGGGCGACCCGCGCATCCATCCCTCCCTGGGCGACCCGCGCATCCATCCCTCCCTGGGCGACCGGGGAGGCCGCCCCTCCCCGGCCGTCCGGCTCCCGTTCGGCGGCCGGTGGCTCGCCGCCCCGTACCTCCCGGGCGGACGGCAGCGACAGGACCGCCGCCGCGATGGCGTCGGAGTCCTCCAGCGTCACCGAGCCCACGCCCGGCCTGATCCCGGCGGCGGTGACCCAGTGCACGGATTCGGTGGGCACTCCGTAGGCGAAGCGCCGTGGATGTGCCCGGCCCTCGGCGTCGAGCAGCCGATAGGGCCGCTCGGTCACCGCGAGCCCGCCCGTCTCGTACCGCGTACCGTCCTCGCCGGATATGCGGTACGGGGCCGCCTGTCCGGTGTCGAGCAGGTGGCGCAGGAGCGGATCGGCGGTACGGCTCAGGTCGGGTTCGGGCAGCCGCGCCTCGACGAGCGCCGTGGCCCGCAGCCGGACCTCGGGGAACGCAGCGGAGCGCACGACGAAGGCCGCGCCTTCCGCGTCCGCCACGGTCTCGACACGCATCCCGGGCCCGGTCGGCTCGACGATCCCGGCCTCGACGAGGGCGATCAGCTCCTCGATGCGGGAGGCGGGTGGCCCGATGGAGAGGAAGGCGTTGAGCGGGGTGTACCAGCCTTCGAGTTCGTCGCGGTGCGAGGTGCCTTCGAGCCCGCCGTGGTCGACGGCGAGCCGGATCTCGTTGCGCAGGTCCCGCAACACGTCCAGCGCGGCCTTGACCGGTCCGGAGACATTGCCGAGCCGCGCGTGCGCCACATCGGCGCGCAGGTGCTCCAGGAGCCAGCTCCGGAAGTCGGTGTGGTCGGTGAACGCCCGCTGTTCGTGGGGGCGTTGGAGGCGGTCCCAGGACCAGAGGTCGGCGTCCGTGATGCCCGCCCCGGCCAGCAGCCGCGCCTCCTCGGGGCCCGCCGGGACCCGCAGGTAGCGCTCCGCGAAGGCGGCTCCGTCCGCACCCCGGGCGGTGAGCAGCGTCGCGTAGTAGACGCTCTCCACTTCCTTGGTGATCAGCGGCCACAGATCGGCGCGGAACCGCACCGGGTCGCCGCCACGGGTCCGTTCGCGCAGCGCGGTCGCCCGCTCGGCGGTCAGCAGCCGGGGGACGTGGCGCCCGTGCGGGCCCTTCTCGTTGTCGCCACGGGCGTGGTACGGGATTCCGCGCCGTGAACCCGCGTACAGCCGGGGCTCCTCGCCCGAGGCGCGGTAGACCAGGCGGTCCCCCTCGCGGACGAAGGAGCCACCGCGGCCGAGCGTGAACAGGGCCATGTAGTCGAAGAAGTTGAGCCCCAGGCCGCGCATCGCGACGCCCTCACCGGGCCGGACGGCCTCCAGGTCGACGTCGGCCGGGTTGGCCGGTGGCAGATAGGTCAGCGTGTGCCGGGCCGCGAAACGGGCCAGCTCCGCCTCGGTGCGGGTCGGCTCGGCCGGTACGTGGCCCTGCGCGAACACCACCGCGTCCAGCCCGGTCAGCCGGGTGCCGTCGGCCAGCAGCACCTCCTGGGGGCCGTGGGGCCCGCCGTCCTGCCCGTCCTGGCCCACGGGCGCGTCCTGTACGGCGACGGCGCGCGACGCGTGCACCCGGACGGTGATGTGCGCGGGCGCGGTGTCGACCAGGCGCTGGAAGACCCACTCCAGATAGCGGCCGTAGAAGGCCCGGGTGGGATACGAGTCGGGCCCCAGGGCGCGGGCCTCCGCCAGGGCGGTGTCGTCAGGTCCGCCCGCCGGGGTCTCGCCGCCGGAGAGCAGCCGCTGCGCCCACTCGTACAGGCTCGGCCCCTCCTCGATGGGGCCCGCCATGGTCACGCTGGCGTCGGTGAAGACGCTGACCTGCGAAGCCACGGTGTTCATCAGGAGGTGACCGGACTGCCCGGTGCGCCAGACCGCGCCCGCGCCGGGCGTCGCCGGGTCGACGACATGGACGGTCAGCCGTTCACATGACGGGGACTTCCGCTCCTGGGCGCACAGCCGCTCCAGTACGGACACACCGCGGGGCCCGGCCCCGATGATGGAGAGTTCCGAAAGTCTGCTGTTCACGTGTTCGTTCTCCGCGTGACGTGGGACGGATGGACGGAAGACGCGCGGGCCTGTCCGTCCGTCGCCGGAGCGAGAGCGGAAGGAACAGGTCCGGGGCGCGCGCAGACGGTTTTCAGACCTGGAGCCCGTTCCACCCGATGTCATTTGTTGCCGACATGTGAAGCGAATTCCAGCCAATATCATCAGCCCCGCCCGACAGCGCGATCGAGCCACCGAGGGCGAGAAGGAGAGCGACACCGAGTACATCGGTGACCAGACGCGTACGGATCGATTGCACGTACATAAAATCCCCCCAAAGCATAGATTTTCATCCCGTTCCACGCACCCGGCAGCCCACTCCTATGAGCGAAAGGGAGAAGCGGCGCGAATGACCGGAAGTGGAATTCTTGATACCGCTCAGCGGACGCGTCGAGACCGGTCGACGATGGAAAGGAATGAGCCTGGAAACGACACTCCTCAGGACAAGGCTCTTTCCAGCCACACCAACACGCCCGTACGATCCCGCTGTTGACCCTGTCACCCCTGGAGCATTCGCGGATGATCACGGATACTTCGGGTCAGTGCAATGCCACGAAACGGGGGATTCAAATGGGAACAAAGAGTCACACAAGATCGGCGCGCGGTGCCGCGCCCGACACCCCGAACCGTTCTAAGCATCCGGTCGGCGGAGGGCTCGGCGACATCGCGGTGAGCCCCGGGGAGACCATGCTCCGGATGGCGGAGACGCTCACCGAGCTGTCCCGGACTCTCGCCGTCCAGACCGCGCCCCGGCCCGGGACCGACGGTCCCGGCACGCCGCACGGGGCGTCCTCCGGAATCGGTTTCGTCTACGTCAAGGGGCTCCCGGAGATCGCCGAGGCCATCCAGCGCGTGGTGGACGGGGCGCGGAAGGAGATCCTGACGGCCCAGCCCGACGGGCCGCGCCCCGGTGCCGTGCTGGACAAGGCGCTGGCCGGGGTGCGCGCGCAGATCGACGCGGGCGTGTTCATGCGCACCCTCTACCAGCACAGCACCCGGTTCGACGAGCCGACCAAGGATTACGTGCGGACGGTCGCGGGATACGGCGCCCAGGTCCGTACCCTCGCGGAGTTCTTCGACCGGCTGATCATCGTCGACCGGCACACCGCGTTCATTCCGGCCAATGCCGAGCGCACCGTCATGGTGCTCGTCACCGAGCCCGCCGTGGTGAAGTTCCTGACGGACATGTTCGAGCGGGCCTGGGACCGGGCCGAGCCCTACCCCTTCCTGCCGGTACGGGCGGCCGACGCGGCCGCGGAAGTGATCCCCGACATGCGGGACACGATCCGCAAATTACTGATCGAGGGACGTTCCGACCGGGAGATCGCCCGCCGGCTCGGGCTCAGCCTGCGTTCGCTCCAGTCGCACATCGCGCGGCTCAAGGACGAGTACGCCGCGCAGCACCGGCTGCAACTCGGCTATCTGATGGGGCGGGGCGAGGCGACCGGGAAGCCGCCCGGCCCTCCCCGCCAGCCCTGACCCTCCGCCGCCGGCACACGGCTTCCGGGTGGTCGCGGACAGTTGACGGCGGGATCTTGCGAGGCGCCGACGCACCTCGTAGGGTTGTCGCAGCGACGCCCCCGAGCAGTCAACTCCTCGGATGCAGGCGCGCATTACCCATCCCCATGCTTGCGCCGAAGCGCGCGTCGACCGGTTTCCGGTGGCGTGCCCCCGGTGTCGGAAGGTGCCGCGTGCCGCCCTTTTCCCTTGCTGCCAACGAGAACCCCCATCCGCCCCTGCCCTCGGTCCGGGAACTGCTCCGGGACGAAGGCGGCCGGATCAACCGCTACCCCGACCGGTCCGTCACCGAGCTGACCGAAGCGCTCTCCGCGCACCTCTCGGTCCCCGCCGCGCATCTCGCCGTCGGCGCCGGCTCGGTGGGCGTCACCGCGCATCTCCTGCACTCCGTGCTGGGGCAGGAGGGCGGCGAAGTGGTGTACGCCTGGCCCTCGTTCGAGGCGTATCCGCACCTCACGGACCTCTACGGCGGCACCGCCGTGGAAGTGCCGCTGAGGGCGGACCACAGTCACGACCTGGACGCCATGGCCCGTGCGGTGACCGACCGGACCAGGCTCCTGTTCGTCTGCACCCCCAACAACCCCACCGGGACCGTCGTCGATCAGGCGGAGCTGGAACGCTTCCTGGACCGGCTCCCGGCCCATGTGCTGGTCGTCCTCGACGAGGCGTACCGGGAGTTCGTGCGTGACGCGCGGGCCGTTCCGGACGGCATCGCGCTCTACCGTGACCGGCCGCGGGTGATCGTGTTGCGCACCTTCTCCAAGGCGTACGGACTGGCGGGGCTGCGGGTCGGCTTCGCGGTCTGCCACGAACCGGTGGCGGCCGGTGTCCGAAGGTCGGCCGTTCCGTTCGGCGTCAGCGCCATGGCACAGAGCGCGGCCGTGGCGTCACTGGCGGCCGAGTCCGAACTCCTGGAGCGAGTGGAGGAGTTGGTCAAGGAACGGGACCGGGTGCAGGACGCACTGCGCGAGGCCGGGCTCGACTTCCCGCCCTCGCAGGCCAACTTCGTGTGGCTGCCGCTGGGCACGGCCACCGAGGACTTCGCGGCCGCCTGCGAGAACGCGGGCGTACGGGTCCGGGCGTTCCCCGGAGAAGGCGCCCGGGTCACCATCGGCGAACCGGAGGCCAACGACATCGTGGTACGTGTCGCCGCGCGCTTCGCCGGCCCCGGCTCCGCCTGAACACCGCCGGCCGGGCCGACCCGTCGAGTCCGTCAGGCACGTCCGCCGCTTCCACCACGGCGGAGGCGGCGGACGCGGGTAGGCCGGCCGGACGCAGGCCCGGCGGACCCGCCGGAGCCGGCCCGGCCTACGGGCCCGGCCGGTTCCGGCGACGGCGCCCGTCAAGCGGTGGGCTTCACCGCCGTCAACAGGTACTCGTGCGAGCGGTTCGACAGCATCGGATCGTCGCCGCCCACCGGCCGGTCGTAGAGGTGGACGCGCTCGTCGCCCAGTGTCAGATGACGGCCGAGCACACGGGAGGCGTCCCAGGCGAGCGGCACGAACGAACCCCCTGTCCGACGGTTCTGCACGGCGATCACGGCGTACGCGCCCGGTCGCATCACGTCGGCGACGGCTCCGAACACCTCGTCGAGCGCCGTCAGGTAGTCGTCGTAGTCGCGCAGCGCGTACATCTGGCCCGTGCCCTCGGCCTCGACGTCCAGATCCGTGCCGAAATAGGGGAGATCACACAGCACCAGGTCCACCGAGTCCGGGTCCAGCGGCGGCTTGCGGGCGTCCCCGCAGAGCATCCGCTGCTCGGGATAGACCGCCACGCGCCGCCGGGCCTCCTCCGCACGGGACTCGTTGATCTCCAGTCCGACCCCCCGCCGCCCCTCGGCCGCACACGCCACCAGCGTCGTCCCCCACCCGGCGAACGGGTCGAACACCAGGTCACCGGGGCTGCTCAGCTCGGCGATCAACGGCCGCAACTGACTGACCAGACCACTCTGCCCGGCCGCATCGGCAAGGGCGTACTCCGGGTCCTCGCCACCCAGCACCAACCAACTGGAAACCCCCATCGGGATCACGCAACCTCTCCGCGTTCTCGCCGCCGTCGACGCGATGCCGGGCGGCCTTCGAGCTGGACACATCTCATGACGGCCCGTTCCACGGAACCGGCCGTCCGCACGCCGGGGCGCGAAGCCCCTTCGTCAACCCTCCTCCGGAGTTCCCGGCCCCGCTGTCAGGTCCCCACCGGGCGCTGCTCCCCGGCCGACTGCTCCCCGGCCGGCTGCTCATCGGCCGGGCGCACACTCGGCCGCGGATGCACCGCCGCCTCCGGGAGCCGCCGCTCCAGCCGGAGCACGCCCAGCGCGGCACCGGCCACGCCGACCGCGAGGAGCAGCCACATACCGATCGCGGAGACCGACAGCAGGGCGGTCAGCACCGCGGGCGCCAAGGCGATCGGGACCGCCCAGGAGAGCTGGTAGATCGCCAGGTGCCGGCCCCGGGTCTCCTCCGGGGCCGTCTGCGCGACCAGCGCGGACGCCGTGGCGCCGTGCAGCAGTTCCCCGGCGGTGAACGCCATCGTGGCGGCGAAGACACCGACGATCACCGCGGTCCCCTTCGGGAAGGTGCCCAGCACCGCGAAGAACACGAAGGACGCGGCGAAGACCGCCGCGCCCAGCGCCATGGCCCTCGTCCTCCGGTATCCGCCGAGCACCCGGGTCACCGGGATCTGGAGCAGCGCGATACCCACCGTGTTGACCGCGTACAGGACACCCACCATGGAGCTGGACGCGCCCAACTCCTGTGTGAGGTACACCGGGAGGCTCACCGAGAGCACCATGTACCCGAAGGCCGTGGGGACGTTCAGCAGGGACAGCGCCATGAACGGACGGTTGCGGGCCACCAGGAGGTAGCCGCCCTTGCGGGACGGTCTGCCGCCGACCGGCGGGGCGGCCCGGTCGGTGGGGATCGTCCGGATGAGCGCGGCGGCCACCAGGTATCCGACGGCCACGCAGATCACGATCAGGTGGTACGCGGAGTCGCTGCCCAGCGCCAGTGCCGCGCCCGCGAGCAGTCCGCCCACCCCCATGCCGGCGTTGCGCAGACTGCGCTGGGCGGCGAGCAGCTTGTCCCGGTCGGTGCCGCGCGCGATCTCGGCCACGAAGGACTGGATGGCGGGCGGGAAGGACATGTCCCCCAGCGCGACCGGCAGCACCACGGCGAACATGAACACCCCGTTGTCCACGAACGGGTAGGCGCAGAATCCCGCGGCGCGCAGGACGTACCCCCCGACGACGACGGTGCGGGCGCCGAACCGGTCGATGAGCACCCCCGCGACCGGGTTGCTCACCAGGCCGACCACCGCGGCCGAGGTCATGATGACGCCGACCTTGGTGATCGGCAGCCCGGTGACGTAGTGGAAGTACAGCAGGGAGAGCGGGAGGTACATACCGCTTCCGGTGGCGTCGACCACCATCCCGATCATGTACCTGACCTGTTTGGACGGCTTCTTCACGAGGTCACCGCGATCTCCGTGGCGGTCCGCGCCTCGTCGGCGGCACCGGCCCGCGGGCCGTCGGCACCGGCGTCGGCCGGCCCGCCCTCGTCCTCGGCGCCGACCGGCACGATCTCCGTACCGGCCTGCACCCGTGCGCCGAGTCCGCGCAGCCTCCGTTCGCACTCCGCCCGGGTGGGGGCCGAGGCCACCGCCGCGGTCAGGAAGTCCGCGGAACCGGAGGCGGGTGCGATCACCTGGCCGGGTTCGGCGAAGAGCCAGAAGCCCTCCACCCAGGGGTCGTCGGGGATCTCGGGCAGCGCGCGCACCAGGCCCGGCCGCTTCATCGTCAGCACCTGTCCCGACATGCACCGGGGCCGCGGCGGGGGCCCGTCGCCGACGCCGTCCTCGAACCCGGGAAGCGGCATGCCGGCCTCCGCGCGGGTCACGTACTGCGCGAGGTGGATGCCGAACATCGTCCGGAACACCTCCCGGATCTTGGCGCCGCCCGACCGGCAGGCGATCTCGCACAGCACGAGCCGCCCGTCCGGGGTGTGGAAGACCTCCGCGTGGAAGGCGTGGTCCCGGAGCCGGGTCCCCTCCGGTCTCAGCGCCGTGAGGACCCGGTCGACCAGGTCCAGCAGCCGGGGCGTGAGCGGATCGTCCGGGTCCAGCGTCAGATCGACGCGCGGTCCCGGATCGGCCGCGAACGACGACAGGTCGTACTGGTACTGGGAGGGCCAGGCCGCCACGGTCCTGCCGTCGACCACCAGACCGTCGACGTGGCACATCCGGCCCGGTACGAACGCCTCCAGCAGTACGTCGTCACGCGGCGGGCCCGGGAAGACGTCGGCGAGGCAGCTCTCCAGCTCGTCCTCGTCCCGCAGGATACGCAGTCCCACGGAGTTGTAACCGGCCCGCTCCTTGCACACCAGCGGGAGTCCGTACCGCCCCGCGAACTCGCGCGCCTCGTCGGCGGTGTGCGCCAGGACGTGCGGGGCGACCTCGATACCGGCCTGCCGGGCGAGCCGCTTCATCAGGAGCTTGTCCCGGAACGGCCGGACGTCCTCGGTCCACGCCCCGTCGAGGCCGAGGCGTTCCCGCAGCCGGGCGGCGCGGTCCACGTCCGCCTCGTGGTGGGCGACGACGTGGGTGACGCGGAACTCCTCGGCCAGTTCCAGCGCCCGGGTGTCGACCGCCTCGGCGTCGAAGTCGTCGAAGACCTCCAGGCGGGTGAATCCGAGGTCGCCGCCGTCCGGCACCTCCTCGCCGGGAAGCCCCAGCTTGTCGCGGGCCGCGAGGACGACCACGTCACCGGTGCGGCCGGTCAGCCACTCCTGGTAGGGGAAGGGGCGGAACGGGTTGCGGTGGAGGATGAGGACACTCACGCGGACGCCACCGCCCGCTCCGTCACCGGGGCCACCTCGGCCAGGCCCGTCCGGCCGTCGTCGGCGACCACCCGCACCCTGATGGTGTCCCGGACGACCTCGGCGCCCCGCCGGACCGCCGCCGTCGTGTCGGGGCCTGCCACCGCCACGAGACCGAGCCGGTCCCAGTTGTCCCGGACCCGCCGGACGGTGTCCCCCGGCCGGGCGCTGATCCGCACGTCGATCACCCCGTCCTGGCGCCGGGCCTCCGCCACGCCGTCGACCGACTCCACCCGTCCCGGCTCCCCCACCAGGACGCGCACACTGGCCCCGCCACCGGCCACCGGGCGGTCGGGAAGTTCGTCGACCAGCCCGAACGGCCGGCCGAGGGCGAGGGTCATCAGATCGATGCCGTACGCGCTCAGGACCAGCTCCGGGATGGCGTCGCCCGCCACCCGGTTGTGGCTCTCGATCACCCGGGGACCGTTCCCGCCGATCCGGATCTCGGTGTGGGCGACCCCGTCCCGGTATCCGATCACGTCGAGGAAGCGGACCACGCGGTCACGCACCCCCTCCGCCACGTCCGACGGCAGCCGGGCGGGCAGCGCGTGACCCAGTTCGGCGCAGTGGCCGGGGTCGGTGAACTTCTCCGTGATCGCCACGACGACATGGCGGCCCGCGAAGCTGAAGGACTCCACGCTGTACTCCGGCCCGTCCAGGTACTCCTCCATGAGGAAGTCCCGGAGGACGAAGAGCGTCGACACCCGGTCGGTCCTGGTGCCGGTCAGCCGCCGTACCTCGTCCCACACCTGATCGATGTCGGAGGGACCGTCGACCCGGCGCACCCCGATGCTCGCGGTGGCGTCGGTCGGCTTGACGATGAACGGGTAGCCGTGACGGCCGCCGAACGCCGCCAGGTCCTCGCGCTCGCGCAGCGGCGCGGCCTTGACCGCTTCCGGGTCCAGGGCGGCGAAGTGACGGCGCATCACGCCCTTGTCCCGGAACCTCAGGGCGACTTCGTGGCCGGTGCCGCCGAGACCGAACAGGTCGTTGACGCGGGCGGCGCCTTCGAGTCCCGGCTCGGTGAGCGATATCGCGGCGCTGAACCCGGGCGCCTCCCGCAGTTCGCGGGCGATCGGCTCCACCAGCTCCCACCGGGTGTAGTCGACGATCAGGACGAGGTCGGCGAGACGTTCCTGCTCCGGGGTGATCTTGCTGGGGTGCTGGAGCAGCAGGACGTGCAGGCCCAGCGCCTTGGCCTTGGCTACGGTCTCGTCGGTGGCACCGACGAGCAACAGTGCGCGCTCGGGGTTCATCGGTCCGTTCCATTCTCGGAGGGGGGTGTCGGAGGGTGCGTGACGGTACGGGCGCGGTCCCCCGGCGCCCGTACGTGTGCGCCCTTGGGCACGTCGTCCAGGACGAGGGACATCGCGCCGATCAGGGCGTCGTCGCCGATGGTGATCGGGCCGAGCAGCGTGGCTCCCGTGCCCACCGTGACGCCGTTGCCGAGCCGGGGATGGCGCCTCCCGCCGCCCGCCCCGTCACGCTCACGGTCCTGCCACCAGCCGGTGGAGCCGATCGTGACCTGGTGGAACAGCGAGACGTCGTCGCCGATGACGGCGGTCTCCCCGATCACCACGCCGCAGCCGTGGTCGATGAAGAGGCGCCGCCCGATCTGCGCGCCCGGGTGGATCTCGACCCCTCCCGTGAGCGCCTTCGTCATCATGCAGATCAGCCGCGCGGAGCGGTAGTGCCGGTGCCGGTAGAGGTAGTTGCCGGTCCGGTGACCGGCCAGCGACATCAGGGTGGGGTGCAGCCACGCCTCGCTCCGGGAGCGGACCGAGGGGTCGCGGGCGACGACGACGTCCAGCGTCTCCCGTACCCGGCGGCGCAGCCCTCGGGTACCTCTCAGCGCGCCTGTCATCCGGCGGGCTCGGCTTCGGCGGGCCACCAGCTGAGGTAGCGCTCCCCCGTGTCGGGGAAGACGGTCACGACGGTGGCACCCGACAGGTCGTGACGGCGGGCCAGTTCGAGACAGGCGTGCGCGGCGGCGCCGGAGGAGACACCGACGAGCAGCCCGCTGGTGGCGGCGACGGCCCGGGTGGCCGCGGCGGCGTCCTCGTCGGAGACCGCGACGACCTCGTCGATGAGGGTGACGTCGGTGACCGGGCTGATGAAGCCGCCGTTGAGGCCGGGGATGCGGTGCGGTCCCGGCGGGCCGCCGGACAGCAGCGCGGAACCCTCCGGTTCGACGGCGACGACGTGGAGGTCCGGGTTCCGCTCGCGCAGGAAGCGGGCGATGCCGGTGAGGGTGCCGCCGGTGCCCACCGCGCACACCAGGTGGTCGACCCGGCCCCCGGTGTCCCGCCAGATCTCCGGCCCGGTGGACTCGTAGTGGGCGCGCACATTGGCGGGGTTCTCGTGCTGGCGCGCGTACCAGGAGCCCGGTGTCCGCGCGTGCAGTTCCTCGGCGCGTTCCACGCACCCGGCGAAGCCCAGGGTGTGGTCGGTGAACTCGACGTCGGCCCCCAGCATCCGCAGGGTCAGGACGCGTTCGCGGGAGGCGTTGTCGGGCAGCACGATCCGGCACGGGTGGCCGCGCACGGTGGCCAGCGAGGCGAGCGCGATCCCGGTGTTGCCCGACGTCGACTCGATGACGGTCGCGCCGGGCAGCAGTTCGCCGGACTCCTCGGCGGCCCGCATCATGAAGAGCGCGGCCCGGTCCTTGATGCTGGACAGCGGGTTGGCCGCCTCCAGCTTGGCCAGTACGTGGGCGTCGGCGGGCAGCCCGTGGAGGCGGAGCCTCAGCAGCGGGGTGTCGCCGATCAGGTCCTCGGACGAGGCGGCGACGCTGACGGCGAGTGGGTTCGCCACGGGTACCTCCGGGTCAGTTCTGCTCGGCGTGGATCGACAAGGTGTGGCGTACGTGCTCCAGAGCGTCCTCGCGCTCGTCCGGCGACGAGGCGTTGACCAGGACGTGCCCCATCCGCTGGGACGAGGAGGACAGCGGGCGCACGGCGTCCCCGACCCCCTTGCGCAGCCGGACCCGTACCACCGCCGGATGGGCCAGGACCTCCGGCACCCCGGAGATGGCGCTGATCGTGCCGGGCGCGGCCGTCGGGAAGACGGTGGCCGCCCAGGACACCGGACGGCCGGTCACCGGACCGTCCAGGGGCATCCCCAGGGAGAGCCGGATCACCGCCTCGTACAGGTCGAAGCCGTACGCCAGACCGATCGCGTCCGGCAGGTAGTCGCCGGGGGTGCGCACCGCGATCTCGATCAGCGCCGGTCCCCGCGGCCCCACCTTGAACTCCAGGTGGACCAGGCCCGTCCGCATCCCGATCGCGTCGAGCACCGACCGCGTCAGGGCCGTCACCCGGTCCGCGAGCGGCTGCTCGAAGACGTGGCCGACGCGGTGGCACAGCTCGACGAAGTACGGCGGCGCGGTGGTCTCCTTGGCGGTGACGTTCTCGAAGAGCACCTCACCGTCGGCGACCAGCGCCTCCCAGCTGTACTCGGGCCCCTCGACGGCCTCCTCGACGAGCACCGCGCCCTCGCCCGAGCGGCGGGCCACGACATCGGCCACCTCCGCCGGGGTGCGGACCAGTTCCACTCCCTCGCTCCCGGCCAGCGTCAACGGTTTCACGACGACGGGCAGCCGCTCCAGCATCCAGGCGCGTGCCCGGTCGACGGACGGGACGTGGAGATGCGCCGGCTGCGGCACCCCGTACGCGGCGAAGGTGGCGCGCTGCAACGCCTTGTTGCGGGAGATCACCGCCGCGTGGAGCGAAGGGCCGCGCAGGCCCAGCCGGTCCTGCGCGAGTGCGGCGGAGAGCACATGGGGTTCGGCGAAGGCGACCAGGCCGTCCGGCGCGCGCTCGGCGACGGCCCTGGAGACACCGAGGGCCCAGGACTCGTCCTGGCCGCCCTCGACCCGGTAGAAGCGCTCGGCGAGATCGACCGGGCGGTTCTCCCAGACGGCGGCCGACTCGACGGCCCGCACCCGCAGGCCGAGCCGGGCGGCGGCGTCGAGGTAGGGGCGGCCCATCGTGCCGATGCCGACGAGCAGCAGCTCCCTGGGGTCGTTCATCGGCTGAGCCCTTCCACGGGTACGGGGGCGGTGACCCGCAGCAGCCGGGTCACGGGGGTGACCAGCACGGCGGCCACGCCGAACACGACCGCGAGGCCGAGCCAGCCGGCCGGTCCCGCGGCGATCACCACGGAGGTGACGAGGGCGGGGCCCACGATGCGCTGGCCGGTGCCGCCCAGGCTGAAGACCGAGAGGTAGACGCCCTTGCGGTCCTCGGGGGCGAAGTCGTACGAGAGCTCCCAGCCGCCGGTGGCCTGCCACATCTCACCGAACGTCAGCAGCACACAGGCGACGACCAGGACCGCGGCGGCGGCCCACGGGGAACCGGGACCGGCCGCCGCCGCGAGCGCGACGCAGCACAGGACCATCGCGAGGCCGCCCAGGCGCAGCGCGCGGACCGCGCCGCCCGCGCGCTCGGCCGCCCGGGAGACGGGGACCTGGAGCACGATCGACATCAGGGTGTTGATCAGCACCAGGACGGGCAGCAGCCCGGCGGGCATCGAGGTGGACCCGATCACCCACAGCGGGATGCCCACGGCCAGGATCGTCACGTGCAGGTTGAGCACGCCGTTGAGCCCGGTCAGCAGCAGGTACCGCCAGTCGCGGAAGTCCCTGAGCGCCGTCAGCGGTCCGACCTTGCGCTGGACCGCGTCGGCCCCGTCGATCCGCAGCCGGGTGAGCATCAGGGCGGAGACGACGAAGGCGGCGGCCGTGCCGAGGACGATGCCCCGGTACGCCCAGAGGCTGTCGGCGGCCAGCAGCGGCGCCGCGAGCAGCGCGCCCAGCGAGAAGCCCGCGTTGCGGACGGTACGGATGATCGCCATGGTGCGGGTGCGGTCGGTTCCCGCCACGGTCGCGGAGGCCACCGCCTGCGTCATCGGCTGGGTGGCGGCCTCCGCCGCTGCCAGACAGGACGAGACGACCGTGAAGCCGACCGGACCGTGCACCAGACACAGCGCGGCGAAGCCGCAGGCCCGCCAGAGCTGGAGCACGATCAGGGTGCGGCGGGCGCCGAAGCGGTCGGCCGCCGCCCCGATCGGCACCGTCGTCAGGAAGCCGACGATGCCCGAGACGGCCAGCCCGGCACCCACCTGGGCGGGGGTGAGGCCGACCGAGCGGACGAAGAACACCGCGGAGGCGGCGAGGAAGAGACCGGTCCCGACCGCGTTGATCAGGGAGATCGACGCGAAGGTGCGGCCCGCCGGGGTGGTGGGCAGGTAGTCCCGCCAGGACATCCGTCTCATCGGGCCACCCCGTCCCGCGCACGAGCCCCGCCGGGGACGGGCACACCGCCCCCGGAGCCGCCCCCGGCCGGGACCGCTCCGGCGCCCGTGGGTCCGGTCGGTACGGAGACCTGCCCGGCCTCCGGCTCGGCTCCGGTCGGTACGGAGACCTGCCCGGCCTCCGGCTCGGGCCCGGTCCTCCCCCGCACGGACTCGGACGCGACGGCCGCGCGCTCCGGCCCGGTCCGCACGGACTCGGACGCGGCGCCCGCCGACCCGGTCCGTACGGTGATCAGTCCGGCCGCCCGCTCCGCGTTCTCTCCGGCTGTCGCGCCGTCCGCGCCCGTGGCGATGACGAACCCGGCCCGCTCCCAGGAACTGGTGGTCGGCAGCACGGTCGCACCCGGCTCGACCGCGAGGTGGACCATGTGCACCCCGTCGGCCGCGTGGGCCTCCGCCGTGCCCGTGACCTCCCGGACCTCGCCGGGGGCCGCCGCCAGGAACCGTACCGCCGCGCCCTGCCGCACGGGCAGCGCCTCGACCGCTCCCTCGCCCTCCAGGACGTGCAGCAGGTTGTCCAGGATGTCGGTGTCGTACGCGAGGTCGATCAGCGCGGTGATGCCGCCGCCCGGGAGGCGGCCCGCGCACTCGACCAGATGCGGTCGGCCGTCGTGCAGAATCCACTCGGAGTGCAGCACCCCGGAACGGAAGTCCACGGCCTCGGCCAGTGCGGCCAGTGCCGCGCGCAGCGCGTCCGCGGTCCCCTCCGGCAGGTCGGCGGGCACGGTGTGGCCGGTCTCGACCGGGTGGCGGGAGTCCTGGACGCTCTTGGCCGTGATGTTGGTGAAGCCGACGACGCCCTTGTGCACCACGGCCTCGACGCTCACCTCGGGACCGGTCAGCAGTTGCTCCACCAGGTAGCGGTCGGTGCCCGGCGGCTTCGGGGCGCGCAGCGAGGGTTCGTCGGCGGTGGTGGTGTGCGCCCACGCCTCGGCCACGTCGTCGTCCGGGCCGAGCAGTTGGACACCCAGGCTGGCCTGCCGGTTGGCCGGCTTCAGCACGCACCGCCCGCCCTGGGCGGCCCGGAACCCGGCGACGTCCTCGGCGCTCCCGGCGATCCGCCAGGCGGGCTGGGCGATCTCGGTGCCCGCCAGCGCGGCGCGCAGCACGCCCTTGTCGCGCAGTGTCCGGGCGGCCGTCGGTCCGGCCCCGGGCAGTCCCCACGCCTCGGCGAGGGCCGCGGCGACCACCACCGCGTACTCGACGACGGGCACGACGACGCGCACCCCGGGCGGGCGCGGAACGCTCTCCGCCATCCGCTCGGGGTGCTCCTCGTCCTGGCTCGGCGCGGGCAGCAGCGCGCCGACGCAGGCGTACCGGTCGGCGAGGCCCTGGAGGTTCCGGGCGGCGATCACGGCCGGTTCCTCCAGGACGAGCACCGAGTCCGGGGGCAGCTGTCCGTCGAGCTTGCCGAGCATCACCGGGCTGTGGCCGACCAGGACGTGGGTGACCGTGTCCGGTACCGAGGGCACGGTGGTGATGGTCAGCGCGTCGCGCACCCGGCGCTCCAGCGCGTCGAGTTCCCCGACGGTCGGCGCGTCGATGAAGAAGGAGACGGCACGGTCCTCGGAGCTGTGCAGCGGCCCCAGTTCGGCGCCCCGGTCCTTGTGCACGAGGACGGCGCGCAGGGTGGGTCCGTCGTCGGGGGCGCCCGGTTCGACGCGCGGCCACAGTCCGCCGTCGCCCACCCAGGCGGGCTCGGTGTCGAAGCCGTCCAGGGTGACGTCCCGGAGGACGCCGGGTATGTGCTCGGGGTAGACCTGGCGGGTCATCCGGGTCGGGGCCGGGTAGGCGGCGGGCTCACCCAGCGCGATCTTGA
This sequence comes from Streptomyces sp. AM 4-1-1, assembly GCF_029167625.1. Classification (NCBI taxonomy): domain Bacteria; kingdom Bacillati; phylum Actinomycetota; class Actinomycetes; order Kitasatosporales; family Streptomycetaceae; genus Streptomyces; species Streptomyces sp. AM 4-1-1. The sequence goes on along the minus strand of NZ_CP119145.1, from coordinate 3,972,242 downwards.
TGATCTCGGGTTCCAGCGGGACGCCGGTGGCCAGTTCGTAGAGGACGCACAGGCCGTCGCCGGGCGTGCGGGCGGCGACCTCCATGAGGTAGGCGCGACCGCTCGCGTCGATGCGCCACTCGGCGTGCGCGATGCCGTCCCGGAAGCCCAGGGCGTCCAGCATCCGCGCGTTCGCGTCGAGGAGCGTCGCGTCGGCGTCCGGACGGTCGTTGGGCACGGTGTGGGCCAGCTCGACGAAGGTGTTCGCGTGCGAGTCCGTGGTGTCCTTGCGGGTGGCCGAGGCGAAGACGGTGCGGCCCCCCTGGACCAGGCTCTCCACCGAGTACTCCTGACCGGTGATCTTCTCCTCGATCAGCACGGTCTCGTACGGCGGGTACGTGGCGAGCCGGGCCCGCAGCGCGTGGGGCCCCTCGACGGTCGCCACGCCCGAACTGGAGTGCCGGCCGGTGGGCTTGACGACGGCCGGGTAGGTCAGGGAGTCCATGTCGATGGCGTCTCGCCCGTCGCCCGCGACGACCGTCGAGACCGGGCCGAACTCGGGGAGGTACCAGCGCTGGAGCTGCTTGCTGCGGCACGCCCGGGTGGCGCGCAGCCCGGGTCCCGGCAGGTCGAGCGCGTCGGCGAGCAGTCCGGTCGGCTCGACCTGGGTCTCGCCCACGGCGTACGCGCCGACGAGGTGGTACTCCTGGCGCCAGCGGGTGGCCGCCGATATGACGCCCGGCAGATAGGAGTTCTCGCGCGTGACATCACCGTCCACGAAGGCCACTTCGTGGATGGCGGAGGCCGGATGGGACAGGTCCTTCATCGCGATGTGTGCCTCGTCGCGCCACGCGGACGGTGTGATGAGCAGGATCTTCAGACCTCGTCGGGACAGCTCGGCGAGGTACTGGGGCGCCCGGCACACCACGAGGAACGAGCCGGTGAGCACGAAGGCGTCGGGTCGTTCCGGGGAGCTTCCGGCCGCCGCGGCGGGAGGCGTTGTGTTCATGTCTTCCTTGGTCCCTCGTCGGTTCGCTGGTCCGGCCGTCCGGCCGGCGCCCGTGGACGGTGCGGCTGTGGCACGGCGCCCGCTCCCGGCCGCTTCCACAGCCGGGAGCGGGCGCCTCGCCCGGATCAGTCGAAGTTGAGCTTCCCGGTCCGGGTCCTCTTCAGCTCGAAGAAGTCCGGGTAGTTGGCGAGCGCGCGGGCGCCGTCGAAAACGCGCGCGGCCTCCTCGCCCCGGGGGATCGAGTTGAGGACGGGCCCGAAGAAGGCGACCCCGTCGATGTGGATGGTGGGTGTGCCCACGTCCTCACCGACCGGGTCCATGCCCTCGTGGTGGCTGCGGCGCAGCTGCTCGTCGTACTCCTCCGAGTCCGCTGCGTCGAGGAGTTCGGCGGGCAGGCCCACCGCGTCGAGCGCCTCGGCGGCGACGGCGAGGTAGTCCTTGTTGCCGCCGTTGTGGATTCGGGTGCCGAGTTCGGTGTAGAGGCCGCCCAGGACCTCCTCGCCGTGCCGCTGCGCGGCGGCGGCGCAGATCCGGTTCAGCGCCAGCGAGTTGTCGACCAGGGTGCGGTACCAGTCCGGCAGCTCCCGGTTCTCGTTGAGCACGTACAGGCTCATGAGGCGGAAGCGCAGGTCGAGTTCGCGGTGCTGCTGGACCTCCAGAATCCAGCGTGAGGTGATCCAGGCGAACGGGCAGGCCGGGTCGAAGTAGAAGTCGACCCGGGCGCGTCCGGTGGGTCCGTTCGTCGTGCTGGTGGTGCTCATGCTCCGACCTCCGCGGTGGCAGCCAGGAACCGGTCGTCGGCCTCCTGGACGTGGGTAACCAAGTCTGCATATTTTTCACGCAGTTCGCGCTTGAGTACCTTGCCTGTTACACCGCCGGGGAAGTCCGCCTCGGTCCGGGCGATCTCCAGCACGGCGAGCTGCGGGTGGCCGGCCGCCTCCAGCGCCTCGTTGGCGAGCAGCAGCAGCTTCGCCGGGTCGCCGACGCCGTCCGGGACGGTGACCACCGCGACCGGCAGCACGGACCCGTTGCGGCGCCCGGCCACCACCGCGACGTCGCCGATGCCGGGCACGTCGTTGAGCATGATCTCCTCCATGAACACCGAGTAGCCGGTGCCCTTGTCGGTCCTGATGGCGTCCACGACCCGGTCGACCAGGAAGTGGTCGCCGGTCTCGTCCCGGTACGCCATGTCGCCGGGCAGCCAGTAACCGGCCAGCTTGCAGCGGTAGGTGGTGTCGGAGTCCGCCCAGTACCCGGGCGTGACGGCCGGGCCCTTGGCGGCGAGGAAGCCGACCTCGTTGTCGTCGGCGTGGCTGCCGTCCGGGCGCAGGATGGCGACCTCGGCGACCCCGACGGCCTGGCCCGCGCAGCGGTCGTTGCGCTCGGTCTTCAGCGTGCGGACCTTGAGCAGCACGCCCCAGCCCAGCTCGGTGGTGCCCAGCCGGTCGAAGAAGGCGGACGGCTCCAGGTGCTCGCTGCGCAGCGAGAGGACCTTGGTGATGTGCGCCTGGTGGACGGCGTCACCGATGGAGGTCCACACCTGGACGGAGTCGAGCGAGCCGACGGGCAGGTCGAGGTTGGCGAGTTCGGCGTAGCCGCGCGCGAAGGACATCACCGCGGTCGGCCGGTGCTTCTGCACGGCCGCGGCCAGGGAGGACCCGCTGCTGTCGCTCAGGGCGACGAACGGGGTGCCGCCGAGCATCGCGTACACGGTGTACGCGACGCAGCCCAGGTGCGACTGGGGCAGCGCGGTCATCATCAGCGCGCCGGGCTGCTCGGTGTGGTCGACCAGCCGGAACTTCGGCCCCGAGATGATCGACTTGTGGGTGTGGAGGGTCGGCTTGGGACGGCCGGTGGTGCCGGAGGAGTGCAGGATCACGACCGGGTCGTCGTCGTGGTGGTTCCAGTACGAGGACTCGGGGAGCGTGGCCGCGGGCGGCGCGGGCAGCTCTTCGAGGGACTGGACCCAGTTCGGGCTCAGCTCGGCGGTGTCGCCCAGGATGTCCAGCCGCGCCTGGTCGGCGTAGAGGCCGACCGGGGTGGTCTGCCGCAGCAGGGACACGGCGATGGCCTGCGGCGCGTTGGAGTTGATCAGTACGGCGACGGCGCCGATCTGGGCGAGCGCGTAGAAGTGCAGGGAGTACGCGATCGAGTCCTCGATCCAGACCGCGACCCGGTCGCGGGTCTGCACGCCCTGTGCGAGGTACCACGCCGACCACGCCTGTGCGAGCGCGTCGAACTCCACCAGGCTGAAGTCCTGCCGCAGTTCGCCGGAGGCGGTGGCGATGGGCTGGGAGGAGTGGATGAACCGCTCGTCGGGCCGCGGGTTGGCGGCGATCGCGGAGCGGAGCAGGTTGCCGCCGCCCACGGTGGTGTCGGCGGCGAGATCGGTCCGCTGCTGCGGCGTCAGGACAGTGGGGGCGAACGTGGACATGGATGCACCTTCCGGAGTGACGCGTGAGGGAGTACCGCGGTGGGTCGGTGGAGCGTTGGTTCTTGGCAGGGGGTCGGCCCGGACGGAGCGCCGGCCGCGAACTGAGCGCCGGGCGCGGACGGAGCGTTGGTTCCGAACAGAGCACCGGTCGCGGACAGGGCATTGGTTCTGGACAGCGCGTTGGTTCTGGACAGGGCATTGGTTCTGGACAGCGCGTTGGTTCTGGACAGAGCTTTGGTTCATACGGAGGAGAAGAGCCGGGCGCAGGTGTCCCGGTGGTGGGCGAGGTCGTCGCCCAGGTAGTCGCGCAGTTCGGTGAGGACCGCGGTGAAGTCGGCCTCGGTGCCGGACTCGACGACGGAGGCGAGCCGTTGGAGGTTGTCGGCGAGCGCCTTGCGCACGCGCGGCGCCTCCGGGTTGGCGGCCTGCACGTCCCGGTAGACCTCCGGGGTCCCGGACGCGATCCGGGCGAGCAGGGCCAGCAGGGTGTTCGCGGGCGGTGGCGCGATCCTGCGCAGGTCGGCGGCGGGCACACCGAGTCCGGCGAGGGTGAGTCCGAAGCCGAGGACGGCGGCGTGCGTCAGCACCTGGGCGGCGCCGGCCAGCCGGTCGTGCTCGACGGCGTCGACCTGTACGACATCGGCGCCCCAGCTCCTGACGAGCGCCAGGAACTCCGCGACGCGCGGGCCGCCGTTGACCGTGACGGCCGCGACCGGCCGTCCCGGGAAACCGAGCGAGGGCGCGAACATCGGGTTCAGGCCGACGGCCTGCACGCCCGGTGCCCGTGCGCGGATCGCCTCCGTGATCGGCTGCTTGACGGACAGCGTGTCCACCAGCAGCGCGTCCGGTCGCAGTCGCTCGGTGACGGGGCCGACCGCCGCCAGGGCCACGGCGTCGGGCAGCGCGAGGACGACGACGTCCGCGCGGCCCAACTCCGCCGCCAGGGCCGGGTCCACCGCCGTGACGTCCCCCTGCAGCCGGCGTATCCGCTCGTCGGCCCGCCCGGGAGCGACGCGGTCCACCACGGTGACCGCCACCCCCGTCTCCAGGAGCCGTTCGGTGAACAGCGCGCCGACCGCGCCCGCCCCGCCGACGACCACGGCGTGCTGGATCACCGGTGGCCGCCCAGCCCGGCCTCGGCCGTCCCGAGGTCCAGCGCCGTGTCGAGGACCGCGGTGACCACGGCCCTGGACTTGACGACCGTCTCCTCGAACTCCTCCTCGGGATCGGACAGGGCGACGATCGCACCGCCCACCCCGAAGCTGACCCGGTCCTCGGTGGCGACCAGGGTGCGGATGACGATGCTGAGATCGGTCGCCCCGCTGAGCGAGAACCAGCCGAGCGACCCGGAGTAGACCCCGCGCGGCCCCCCTTCGAGCCGGTCGATGATCTCCGTGGTGCGCAGCTTGGGGGCGCCGGTCATGGAGCCGCCGGGGAACGCCGCGCGGGTGCAGGAGACCGCCGACTCCCCGGGCCGCAGGGTGCCGCGGATCGTGGACACCAGCTGGTGGACGGGCGCGTACGTCTCGACGTCGAAGAGCTTGGGCACGTGCACCGAGCCGACCTCGCAGACCATGTTGAGGTCGTTGCGGATCAGGTCCACGATCATCAGGTTCTCGGCGCGGTCCTTCTCGTGACCGAGGAGGTCCTGCCGCAGCGCCTCGTCCTCGGCGGGTGTCGCGCCGCGCGGCCGGGTGCCCTTGATGGGCTTGGACTCGGCGACCCGGTCGGTGCCCACCGTGAGGAACCGTTCGGGGGAGGCGCTGAGCACCGCGAGCCCGGGGTAGTGGAGCAGCGCGCCGTACGGGACGGGGCTGACGCGGCGCAGTCGGGAGTAGGTGCGCAGCGGGTCGATGCGGGCCTTGAGGTTGACCGTGTTGGTCAGGCACACCTCGTACGTCTCGCCCTGTCTGATCTCCTCCAGGCTCTCGGCGATCCGGTCCAGGTAGGCGTCCTTGCCGTGGCGTGCCACGACGATGCCCTCGGCGGCGGGATCGGTCATGCCGACGCCCACGAACGGCAGGGGTTCGCTCTCCGGGACCGGCGGCAGGCGCAGCAGCCGGGCCTCCGTCTCCGCGAGCCAGCGCAGGGCGTCGGTGTCGTCGCCGTCCCGCGAGAGCGCGAGGAGGTGGCTGACCCCCGTGGAGTGGTCCACGGCGAGCATCCGGTCGGCGAACAGGAAGGCCGCGTCGGGCGTTTCGGCCTTGTGCACGGTGTTGCCGGTGGTCTCGGTCTTCATCTCGTAGCCGAGGTATCCGACGTAACCGAGGTTGAACTCGAACGGCAGGCCCTCGGGGACCGGCACCTCACGCAGCCGCAACTGCTCGTCGAGGTAGTCGAAGAAGCCCTGTTCGACGATCTCCTCGCCCTGCCCGGCGAGGCCCGGTGAGGTGACGGTGGCGAAGCCGTCGCTGATCCGGTACGTGACGTATTCGGCGAGCGGTCCCGATCCGTCACCGAGGAAGGAGAAGCGGGACAGGCCCTCGATCACGCTGCCGCTGTCCAGCCAGAAGCTGTGGTCGCCGCCCGCGAAGAGTTCCCGGTAGGCGGCCTCGGTGTCGGTGCGCGTCGCGACCTCGCGTGCGTGCACGGTGTACGCGGCCGGCCGCTTCCCGGTCCGTCCGTGCGCGAGTGCCAGGTCACGGAAGTTGGCGAGCAGTTCGCGGCCGTACTCACTGCTGATGGACTCGGGGTGGAACTGGACGCCCCAGATGGGGCGCGTCCGGTGCCGCACGCCCATGACCACGCCGTCCTCGGTACGGGCGGTGATCTCCAGGTCGTCGGGGACGTCGGTGGCGGCCAGCGAGTGGTAGCGCACGACGTCGTACGGGGACGGGAGCCCCGCGAAGAGTCCGGTGCCGCTGTGGTGCACGGGCGAGACCCTGCCGTGCATGGGCTCGGGGGCGAGACCGACCTGGCCCCCGAAGAGGTGGGTGATGCCCTGGTGGCCGAGGCACACCCCGAGCACCGGCAGCCCGCTGTCCGTGATCGCGCGGGCGCTGATGCCGAAGTCGCGCTCCCGGTCGGGGCGTCCCGGGCCGGGCGAGACGACGACCGCGTCGAATTCGTCGAGGCGAAGGTCCGCCCAGTCCGTGCCGTTCCTGACGACCACCGGAGGGCAGCCGTTCACCTCGCCGAGCAGCTGGTAGAGGTTGTAGGTGAAGGAATCGTAGTTGTCGATCAGTAGGGTTCTCATACGGCTTTCCCGATGACGAGATCCTCGACCCGGCAGGTCTCCTCGATGATCAGGTCGTACAGTCGGCGGAGAAAATCCTTGTTGATTCCGTGCTGTTCACCGAACACGGCCGCGCGTTCCTGGACGATACCGATGCGGTGCGGCTGCATCATGGGCACATCATGCTCCCGCTTGAAGTGACCGATTTGCACGCACTTCTCGATTCGAGCACGCAACTCCTGAAGGAAACGCTCATCGATCGCGTCGAGTTGTGCCCGAAGAATTTCAATGGTGAGTTCTGGCGCCGGGTTTTCCAGCATGATTCGTCCCTCCCCCGGGTATTCCACTCCCCGAAGTCTGCCGCGCGCCCCGGGGGTGCGCCATGACCCCCATGGCTCGGGTCCACGCACTGCACACAATCCAGGGGTGGACATAGAGGACCAAATCACCTTATGGCGACGTGGAGAACAAGTCGCGGAGGCCGAATGCACGGCCCGCCGGGACAGAGGCGGCCAAACGCGACCCGGCCTCGCACACGCCGACCGTGGACAGGCACCCCCTTGCCAAGCGCAGTTGGCCGATCCCATACTTTCCAGCATTCCGGGGCCGACCAGTCGTAGGACAATCAGGGGGACACGATGGGAAATCCTGGTGCCGTCAATAAATGTCTGACAGATCTGCTGATCGAACAGGTGCGCAGGCACCCCGACGACATCGCCGTCCGGCACGGCAGCTCCACCCTCACCTACGGCGAACTGCTCGCCGAAAGCCTCGACCTCGCCCGTCACCTGCACCAGCTCGGGGTCGAGAGGGACAGCCCGGTGGGCGTCCTGGTCGGCCCCTCGCTGGATCTCATGATCGGCACCTGGGGCACGCTCTTCTCCGGCGGAGCCTATCTTCCGCTGTCACCGGATTATCCGGACGCACGGCTGCAATACATGCTGGAGGATTCCCGCGTATCGGTCGCTTTCTGCGAGGAATCACTCCGCGACCGACTGGAGCAGATCGCTCCGCGCGGGATCACGATCACCACCCTGGAGGACGCGGCGGAATACCGGAAATCCGGTCGGGCCGAAACGCATGACACTCCGCTCGACAATCCGGAACCGCAGGGCCTCGCATACGTCGTCTACACCTCGGGAAGCACCGGGAAGCCCAAGGGTGTGATGATCGAGCACCGCAGCATCGTGCACCAGATGAACTGGCTCCTGCGCAAGTCCTACCTGGGCCCCGCACGCGTCGTGCTCCAGAAGACCCCGATGAGTTTCGACGCCGCGCAGTGGGAGATCCTGGCCCCGGCCTGCGGCAGCGAGGTCGTCGTCGGAGTCCCGGGAATTCATCGCGATCCGCATCTGATCATCCAGACCGTGGTACGTGACGGAATCACCACACTCCAATGCGTTCCCACCCTGCTGCAAGCACTCGTCGACACCGACGAACTGCACCGCTGCACCTCGCTCACCCATGTGTTCAGCGGCGGCGAAGCCCTTTCCGGCAAACTCGCACGGCAGTGCGCGGAAATCCTGCCGGACTGCGCCCTCGTCAATCTCTACGGGCCGACCGAGTGCACCATCAACGCCTCGGCGCTCACGGTCGGCCCGGCGGTGCTCGGCGACGGAGCACGGTCCCTCCCGATCGGCACCCCCGTGGACGGACTGCGCCACCACGTCCTCGACGCCCACCGCCGGCCACTGGGCCCCGGTGAGACGGGCGAGCTGTACATCAGCGGGGTCCAGCTGGCCCGCGGCTACCTGCACCGCCCGGACCTCACAGCGGAACGTTTCGTCACAAGTCCCGTCGCGGACCCCGCCCCCCACGACCGGCTCTACCGCACGGGCGACCTGGCGCACTGGAACCCGGACGGCACCCTCCAGTTCGCGGGACGGGCGGACAACCAGGTCAAGCTGCGCGGCCACCGCGTCGAACTCGACGAGATACGCCTCGCCATCGAGGCCCACGACTGGGTGCGGAACGCGGCGGTACTCGTCCGCGACGACCCGCGCACCGGCTTCCAGAACCTGATCGCGTGCATCGAACTCAGCCGCCGCGAAGCCGCGTTGATGGACCAGGGAAACCACGGGGGCCACCACCTGTCGAAGTCGTCCCGGCTCCAGGTGAAGGCCCAGCTGGCCGGCGGAGGCGTCCGCGACTCCGACGACCTGGCGGGCCGCACGGCCGTCGCCCTGCCGGGCGCCACACCCACCCCGCAGCAGCGCCGCCGCGCGTTCGCCCGCAAGACGTACCGCTTCTACGACGGCGGCCCCGTCAGCGCCCAGGACGTGACGGCGGCACTGGAGCGACGGGTGACGGGGGCCGCGCCACGCTCCCCCGAGGACATCACCCTCGCCGAACTCGGCGCACTGCTCAGGAACTTCGGCCGGTTCACCAGCCAGGACCGGCTGCTGCCGAAGTACGCGTACGCCTCACCCGGATCGCTGTACGCCGCACAGCTCTATCTGGAGCTCGCCGGGATCGGGGGCCTGAGGCCGGGGTGCTACTACTACCACCCGCTGCGCCACGAGCTGTACCTGATCCGTGCCGCCTCCGAACCCCGCCCCGCACCCGGCGTCCGGCTGCACTTCATGGGCCGCAGAGGCGCGATCGAGCCGGTGTACCGGAACAACATCCGGGAGGTGCTGGAGATCGAGGCGGGCCACATGGTCGGCCTGTTCGACGAACTCCTCCCGGCCCACGGCCTCGCCGTCGTCGAGGCGCCCCACGACCCCGGCGCCCCCGCACGGCTGGAGTGCCCACCGGAGGACTTCCACCTGGGCAGCTTCGACCTGACCGGCTCGGACCCGGAGCACCGGCCGCACGGCGGGAGGGACGCGGCCGACATCCACGTCCAGTTCCATCCGGGCGGCGGACACGGCATGCGCAGCGGACAGTACGAGTACCGCGACGGCCGACTGGAGTGGTACTGCGACGAGTTGGTCCTCAAGCGCCATGTCATCGCCATCAACCAGGCGGCGTACGAGCGGTCCGGCTTCGGCATCACCGTCGTCAGCCGGGCGGACCAGGACCGGGGCGGCTACCTCGACCTGGGGCGAAGGCTCCAGCACCTGATGCTGAACACGTCCGGCCTCGGCTTCATGTCGGCCGGTTACAGCTCCCGCACCGGCCAAGACCTGCCCGCCGCCCGGCGGATGGAGGGCATCCTCCGGGAGAACGGGCGGGCGACCGGCCCCTCGTACTTCTTCGTCGGCGGCCGGGTGAGCGACGAACAGCTCGCCCACGAGGGGATGAACGAGGACGCCGTCCACATGAAGGGCCCGGCGGAGCTGATCAAGGAGGACCTGGTCGCCTCGCTGCCCGAGTTCATGCTCCCCAACCGGTTCCTGGTCATGGACAACCTGCCGCACACGCCCAACGGGAAGATCGACACCAAGGCCCTCGAAGCACACGCGGACCGGACCGCGGCCCTCGACGACCGTCCGGTCGTCGCCCCGCGCAACAGGACCGAGTCGAGGCTCCGCGACCTGTGGAGAGCGGCCATGAAGCGCGATGTCGTCTCCGTCCGGGACGACTTCTTCGAGTGCGGAGGCAACTCCCTCATCGCGGTCTCCCTGGTGAACCGCATCAACCGCGAGTTCTCCCGGACGCTCCCGTTCCAGGTGATCTTCGAGGCCCCGACCGTGGAGCAGTTGGCGGTACGCGTCGACGCCCCGGACGCCGCGCCCTCGTCCCGGCTGATCCCGCTGGCGGCCGGGGGCACCGCCCGCCCGGTCTTCTGCTGGCCGGGCCTGGGCGGCTACCCCATGAACCTCCGTCCGCTGGCGGCCCGCACCGCCGCCGACCGGCCGTTCCACGGCGTCCAGGCCCACGGCCTCAACAGCGGGGAGACCCCGTACGCCGACATCGGGGAAATGGCCGCCGCCGACATCGAGGCGCTGCGCCGGGTCCAGCCGGACGGCCCGTACACCCTGTGGGGGTACTCCTTCGGCGCCCGGGTCGCCTTCGAGACGGCCCGGCAGCTGGAACGGTCCGGCGCCCGGGTGGACCAGCTGTTCCTGCTGGCCCCGGGCTCCCCCCGGATACCCGGCGACCGGGCACCGGGCCGGTCCGCGGCGGACTTCGCCGACCCGGCCTTCGTCACGCTCCTCTTCTCCGTCTTCGCCGGCACGATCAGCGGCCCGCTCCTGGACTCCTGTCTGCGGACCACCCGGGACGAGGAGAGCTTCACGGAGTTCGTGATCCGCCGCTTCCCGCAGCTCGGCGCGGGACTGATCCGCCGGGTCATCGCCGTGGTCCGCCTCACGCACCGCTTCACGTACGACGTCACCGACCCGGCCCACCGCCCGCTGCGGGCGCCCGTGACGGTCTTCAAGGCGCGCGGCGACACCCCTTCCTTCATCGAGGGCACCCCGGCCCACACCGCCGACGCGCCCGCCGTCGTCCACCTGGACGCGGACCACTACGGGGCGCTCCGGGACCCGGGCGTGGACGAACTCGCCAAGGCGATCCGCCGCGCACGTGCCACCGCGGCGCAATCACCCGGACACCGATGAGTCCGGGCCGGCGGGACGGGCGGGGCCGGCCGGTCCGGAGAGGGCAGAGGGCGGGCGTCGGGCGACGCCCCGGAACGCCGAGGCCGGTGCACCGCCTGCCCGGCGCCCGTCAGTCCGAGGGGTGATCGAGCCTGTCGAGGTGCCGGATCATGCCGTCCCGGACGGGCTCGACGTCCAGCATCGAGTTGACCTTGTGGAGGTGCGACCAGCACACGAACTCCTCCTTGGGCCAGTACCCCCGGAAGAACCGCTTCGTGGGGCGCTTGACCAGCCCTTCGGTCAGCGGCATGACGAGGGTGCGGCCGTCCTCCATGAGCACCAGGCGGGTCCCGCCACTGCCGTCGGACGTCTCCCAGTAGCTGCTGAACACCCACCCGTGACCGTGGATGTCCGGCGTCACGTAGAAACGCCGGAAGTTGTTCGCGGTCGGCTCGACGGTCCGGTAGCCGTGGACCGCGACCGACGGCCGCCGACCACGCTTGCGCAGCGCATCGGCGAACTCCCCGAGCAGCGGAGCGAGAGCGTTCTCCGCGTCCTCGGCCTGTCGCCGACGACGCTCCGCCTCCGCCTGCCGTTCCGCTTCCAGCCGCCGCGCGCCCTCTTCCAGAGTCATGGGCGCACGTTACGCCCATCCGACGAACGTGCAGAAGGCGCAGAAGGCTATGAGGCGGTACGCACACCACACCTGCGGTCGACCGACCGGGAACTGTCCCGCGGGCCCCCTTGTGACGCCACTGTGACGGGATATGTGGCCTGCCTCACAGCCCGTTCGAACAGCCCCTGGTGTCCTGAGCGGATGCGTCCCGCCACTCCTCTCGCCCTGTCCGCCGTCCTCGCGAGCGCGTTGCTCCTCACCGGGTGCGGAACACGGGACGCCGACTCCGCCGGCCCCGGCTCGTCCGGTGCGTCCGCCGCCTCCGGTTCCCCGACGTGCACGCCGTCCCCACCCGTCGGCGATCCCGACCGGCTGAAGCGGGACGGCGTGACCGTCCTCGGCCGGGGCTGCGGTCCGTCGGCGACGGCCACCGAGTTCGAGGTCACCAACTCCGGGTCGCAGGCGCTCACGTACACCATCAACTTCGCCCTCATGAACGACGCCGGTGAGGCCATGGACAGCACCATCCGGACAGTGGCGTCCGTGGGTCCCGGCCGCACTGTCAGGGACATCGTCGACACGGCGAGGACGGGGGCCGACGGCAACGGCTGGCCGCGCGTGCAGATCACCAAGGTGCGTGCCGTTCCCGCGAACGAGGCGTCCGGTTCGGCCGGGGCGTGTCCGCCCTCCGGTATCCGGGTCACGACCGACGAGGGCGACGCCGCCATGGGGCTGCGGGTCGTGGGGCTCCATCTGACCAACTGCGGAACCGGTGACTACCGCCTCGACGGCTATCCCCAGCTCCAGCTTCTCGACGCGAACCATGAGCCGGTGACCGGCGTACGAATCCTCCGGGGCACCTCCGAGATCTCCACCGGTCTCGGCTCGGACGCCCCGCCCGGACCCGTGACACTGAAGCCGGGCGAGTCCGCGTTCGCCCGGCTGGCCTGGCGCAACACCACCGGGTTCGGCGAGGCCGTGAACGCCCCGTACGCCAGGGTGACGGCGAGGCCCGGGGCCACGGCGGTGACCGTGACACCGGAGTTCGACCTGGGCACCACGGGGAAGCTCGGCACGGGCCCGTGGCAGAAGGAGCAGCCGAAGGCGCGGTGAGGTACGACCGGCGCCGCAGACGCGGGCGGCGTGGCGGCTTGCACGGGCGGTGGTCGCTCCGGCTGTGTGACCGGCACGATCGCCACTGCCACGCCGTCAGCCGTTGCGGGCGGCGTTCGCGAGCATCGCGTCGCGCATGTACACCGCCAGGCCGGGCCGGATCGCCTCGTAGGTGGCGGTGAAACGCTCGTCCGCCACGTACATCTCGCCGAGGCAGGTGTGGATCTCGTACGAGCACGCGTAGTGGTTCCGGGCGATGGTCTCGCGGTGTTCCTCGGCGCCGTCCATGGCCTCACCGGAATCCGCCGGGACGCCGCGCACCAGTAGCTCGCCCATGCGCCGGTGGACGGCGTCGAACTCCTCGGTGATGCGTCTCCAGTCGTCCTTGCCGTACGACGCGGCCTTGCGCTGCGATTCCCGGTACGCCTCGGTGTCACCCCAGCGCTGTTCGACCTCCTCCGCGTGGTCGTCCGGGTCGAAGTCACCGAAGACCTCGAACTTCTCCTCCGGGCTGAGATCGACGCCCGTCTTCTTCGCCTCCATAGCGTTGCCAACGGCCGCGGCCATCTCCTGGAACCTGGCGATCCGGGTGGTCAGCAGGTCGTGCTGACGCCGCAGGTGTTCCTGCGGATCGGCGTCCGGGTCGTCCAGGAGGGCCGCGATGTCGTCGAGCGGAAAGCCGAGTTCCCGGTAGAACAGGATCTGCTGCAACCGGTCGAGGTCGGCGTCGTCGTAACGCCGGTGTCCCGCATGGCTGCGGCCCCCCGGCACGAGCAGTCCGGTCTCGTCGTAGTGGTGCAGGGTGCGCACAGTGATCCCGGCGAAGCCGGCGACCTGTCCCACCGAGTAACCCATGTCCGCTCCTTCATCGGTACGTCCCCCACCATGTGCCCTCACGTGACGTGAGGTGCAAGCCGGGCCGGGAGGGGAACTGCTGCCGGTGGGCGCGGACCCCCGCGAGATCGTCAGGAGCCCGTGCCCGTCAGCCCTTCGCCTTCGGGTGGGTGCGGACGACGGCCTGGTCGCCGTGGGGGCCGAACAGGTGCAGGATTTCCACCACTTCGGTATCGGCCGGGCCGAACCAGTGCGGTTCGGTGGTGTCGAACTCGGCCACCTCGCCCGGTCGCAGAGTGACCTCCTGCTCCCCGATGACGAGGCGCAGCTCGCCTGCGAGGACGTAGAGCCATTCGTAGCCGGAGTGGGTCACCAGTCTCGGTTCGCGGTGCGCGAGGACCTGTTTGAAGACCTGGACCCGGCCCGGGTACTGCGTCAGCGGGACGAGGACGCTTCCCCGGCCACGGCTTCGCGGTTTCAGGTGGACCCGCGGATCACCGGTGGCCGGAGCCGCCACCAGTTGGTCCAGCGCGACGCGGTGGGCACGGGCGAGCGGGATGAGGAGGTCGAGTGTCGGACGCCGCCGGCCCGACTCCAGGCGTGACAGCGTGCTCACGGAGATCTCGGTGTCCTCCGCGAGGTCTTCGAGGGTGAGACCGCGGTCGCGCCGCAGTGCGCGCAGCCGTGGTCCGATGCTGTCGAGCAGTTCGGCGAGGTCGGCTTCCATGCCCGTCATTTTGCGGTCTCCGCAAATTCCCTGGGCCTGGGCCCCCGCCCGGCCCGAGCCTGGGCGGCAGTCGATCCCGTTGAAGGGGGACCTCCCGTGCTCACGTCATCCTTGTCCGCCCCGCCCTCACCACCGAGCGCGCGTCGGCGCTGGACGGTATTGGCGGTCTGCGCGCTCAGCATGTTCCTGGTGGGTGTGGACACCACCATCGTCAATGTGGGTCTGCCCGAGATCGGGCGGGGCCTCGACGTGGGCATCCATGGTCTTGAGTGGGTCGTCGATGCCTACACCGTGGTCCTGGCCGGCCTCCTCGTCGTCTCCGGCGCGCTCGCGGACCGCTTCGGACGCCGCCGGATCTTCCGGTGCGGACTGCTCGTCTTCGGTCTGGCCTCCCTCGTGTGCGCCCTCGCCCCCTCGCTCGGCGTGCTCGTCGCGGCTCGGGCCGTCCAGGGGGCCGGGGCCTCGATGCTGAGCCCCGTGGCCCTGGCGATCGTGGTGAACGCGATGCCCGACCCGAGGGAACGGGCTCGGGCGATCGGCGTGTGGGCGTCGGTCTTCGGCCTCAGCATGGCGGTGGGGCCGGTCACCGGCGGGGCGCTCATCGCCGCGTTCGGCTGGCGTTCGGTGTTCTGGATCAACGCACCGGTCGTCGTCACGGCCCTCGTCCTGGTCGCCGTGTTCGTACCGGAGTCCCGCGCGGAGCGTGCCCGGCGCCCCGACCTGCCCGGCCAGGCGCTCCTCACTGCCGTCCTCTGCCTCTTCGTCGGCATCCTCATCGAAGGGCCCCGCATCGGCTGGGCCTCGCCCGCTGCCCTCACCGGCTACGCCCTGCTCACGGCGGCGACGGCCGGGTTCGTCCTGGTCGAGCTACGCCGCGACGAACCCCTCATGGACCTCCGCCTCTTCCGTCGACCGCCGTTCGCGACCGCGGTGCTCGGCGCGACGGCGGTCTTCGTCGCGCTGAACGTGAGCCTGCTGCTCAACACCCTCTACCTCCAGCACGCCCGCGGCTGGACACCGCTCGCGTCCGGGGCCGCGACCCTGCCCATGGCGCTCGGGGCCGTCCTGTGCGCCCCCTGGTCCGGGGCGCTGGTCGGCCGTCTCGGACCACGGCGTCCGCTGCTCCTCGCGGGCGGGTTCACCACGGTCGGCGGTCTGTGCCTGATGAACCTGGGCCAGGACACGAGCGTGCCGCTGATCCTCTTCTCCTACCTGCTGATCGGTGTCGGGTTCGGCTTCGCCAACGCCCCCCTCACCAACACCGCGGTCAGCGGCCTGCCGCGTTCCCGGGCGGGCGTGGCAGGGGCGATCACGTCCACCGCACGCCAGGTCGGTGCGGCGATCGGCATCGCTGTCGCCGGTGGCCTCGTCGCGGGCACCGACCCCGCCGGTCTCGCCGCCGCGTCGCATCCGGGATGGCTGCTCGTGGCGGCCTGCGGACTGTTCCTCTTCGTCGTGGCGCGGGCCTCACGGCCGACGGCCGTCGGCACTCCCGCCGGAAGACCTGGAGAGCCGGGCACCACCGGCTGATCCGCGCGCACGCGCAACAGCGTCAGGGCCCCACACCCCGGCGGGTGTGAGGCCCTCGGCACGCGTGCCCTGTCCGCGACACCGGCCTCCGCTCGTGCGGGGACTACGGTGTCGGCGCCCGGCCGGGCAGGTGGCCGATCAACTCGGCGGCGGGCACCAGGTGCACGCCGAGGCCGGAGATCTCCGCCAGCCCCACCTCGGTTGCGCGGGACACGGCATCGGGGACGAGCACGACGCGGTAATCGCGCTCGCACGCCTCGATGACGCTGGCCCGAGGGCAGTTGGGCAGGTTGCACCCGGCGAAGACCAGCGTGTCCACCCCACGCGCACGGAGCAACTCGTCGAGCCCGGTGCGGTAGAAGGCCCCCCACCTCGGCTTGAACAGGACGAACTCGTGCGGACCTAGCTCCTGCGGCCTGCCCGACTTGAGCAGGTCGACATCGAGTTCGGCCGCACCGGCCGGAGCCATTCCCTCGGCGAGCTGGCTGCCGGGAGTGCCGGGAGCGGCAAGGTCCACCCCGCTCTCCAACAGGCGGCGGCGGGACGGTTCGGCGTTGCCGCCACCGACGTCGTACAGCCGGACGATGTGCACCACCGGGCGCTGAGCGGTACGGAACGCGGAGACAACCTCACGGATGCGGGGAAGCGCCTCGGTCGTCCCGGCGACGCCGTACGGCGCTTCCGACAGAAAGTCCCGCTGCACGTCGATGGTGATGAGCGCGGCGGAGGCGAACCGCGGCGCGGTGTAAGGGTCGTCGAATATCTGGTCGATGCTCAAGGGAACGCTCCCTGCGTTCGCCGGCCCTGTCGGAGGGCGGCTTCTGAATCGTGGCTGAGATGACGAAGTCCGGACGCCGGGCAGGAATGCCACCCGCAGGCCGTACAGAGCTGGGCGTACGTGCGCCCGGCACGGCGTCGGAGGGGCTGGTGGCCACCGCGCTCGGTCCCGGAGGGCAGCCAGGTCCGACGAAGCCGCCCCGGTGGTACTGCCCTCAGCGGAGTGAGGCCGATGAGCCGTTCACGGTGGCGGGCGGGCTGCGCCAGGCGCTTCTTCGTGAGAGCGCGGCTGGGCACGGCCCGGACAGACCATGGGGAGATGAGAGTAACTGCCGGGAGATCACGCACCATCGCCCAGGCTGTCCGCGCGGGCTTTTGCGCCGTCACACCATCGGTCGTCAGGCCACTTTACTCGTCGTGTTCCTTCACCACGCCGTCACCGGCCGGACGAGCGCACTCGGTCGACACCCCACGACCACCTCCTGGATCAGCTCTTCGGGACGGTCCGTCGACCTCCGGGACCCGGACCCGGTCCATCAGCGGCTCGGCCTACCGGGTCGGGGCCGCCCGGCGGGCCGGGACGCTCGCACGGGCGAGGACGGACAACTCGAACGGGCGGAGCGCGTCGGTACGTTCCCACTCCGCGGGGCCGATCGTCTCGCGTTGCCGGACGTACTCGATCGGCTGGAGCCGGTGCTCAAGCAGAAGCGCGTCCATCTGCTCGATGCCGAGGAACGTGCGCCAAGGCTCGCCCTGCTCGGCCGCCGCAGCCATGACCAGCTCCGCGTACGACTGACCGGCCTCGTCGCGGACTCCGGCCGGCAGAAGGTGCTCCACGACGATCTCCGTGCCGGGTGCGAAGCCGCTGACGACGGCCAGGGTCTGCCCGATCGCCTCCGAGGTGAGGTACATCGTGACCCCGAGCCAGCTGACCAGCGCGGGGCGGCCCGGGTCGAAGCCGGACCGCACGAGGTGATCGGCGAGTGACCGGGCGGACTCCTTCTCGAAGTCGACGGGGACGAAGAAGGCGGATGGCGGCACCTTCGTCGCCGTCTCGGCCAGCAGCGTCTGTTTCCAGTGCTGGGTCGCGGGCTTGTCCACCTCGAACACCCGGACGCGGTCGGCGAGTTCCGACCGGTAGGCGAAGGAGTCCAGCCCCGCGCCGAGGATCACGTACTGGTCGACGCCCCGGCCGACAAGCTCAGCCAGCCGGTCCTCGGTGTAGCGGCTGCGGGTGACGGCCGCCGTCCGAGCGCCGGACAGGGCTGGGTGGCCGCCGTGGGACCGGTGGTAGCCGAGGAGTTCTTCGGCGCGCTCCCCCAGGAAGGTCTGTGCGAGGGTGTCGGCGAAGATCGGAGGGGTTCCGTCGACGAGAAGGTGCGCCGCGCGTGCTGCGGCCGACATAAGGGCTGTCCGACTGGGTTGCGCCTTGTTCATCATGACGCAGGACATTAACCCAGCAATTTGAGATTATACCACAAAAACAAAACTTTCGGAAGAGCTTCCGAGTTCCGTCTCGATAACGAATGCGATCCCCGCGATTTCCGAAATGACCTGCGGATCAGCTCCGAAAAGCACCGAACCACTACGCGTTCCACCCCTCACGGGAATGCCCGGCGGCCGACAACACCGAACCGATTACGGGCCGACCTGTGGAGCAGAGCCACCAGGCACCTCGCGGCGGGCACGGTGCAGACGTACCCGAGTTCCCGCAGGGGCGGCAGGGGCGGCAGGGGCCGCAGTACGCGGTGGGGTGGCGCCCGACGACGTAAATGAGGTCTCCTCGGCGATGTGACGGCTGCGGTGTGTGACAGCCTGCGTGTGCCCGTCCAAGAACCCCCTTCCTGTCTCCCTGCTGGACGCGGGGGGCGGGATTTCGCTGTTTCGCCGACAGAACACCATCCGGCGTCCATTCTGATGAGCGTGAGCTGTGGGTGCGTTTCGCGCCGGAGGAGTGACCGGAGTGCCTGAGCTGACCAGTACGGCCGCGCTGAACGACCTGTTCGAGGAGTTCGAGCACACGGCTTGGCGGCTTGAAACGGCCCCTCACCCGGAGGTGTGTGTTGTCGGACTTCGATGATCTGGTCGCAGCCGAGCGCCGCAGGATCGCGGCCGGGGAAATGGAGCGGGAGGCACAGGAACGGTCGAAGCACGAGCAGTGGGAGGAGACGCTGAGCAGCGCGCGTGCTCTCCTCAAGGCGGCCGTGGGGTCGTTGCGCGCCGCGCGGGCGGAACCGGTCCCGGTTCTGAGCAGGCGCAAGGCGGGTCTCTTCGGTTCGACGGATCGGACGGTGATCGTCGACCGGCGTTGGCCCCTCGGCCGGTTCGCCCTGGACGCGGAGGCCCGCGCGTACAGGTGCGGTCGCGTCATGCGCCTGAGGGACACGTGGGAGAACGTCGACCATCCCCTCGTCCTCCCCAAGGTACGCAAGTCCCGTCTGCGCACCGGGCTGTCGGAGGACCAGTGGGTGATGTGGGACGAAGAACCGATCGCGTGGAGTGTCGCCGAGGCGGTTCGTACCGGCGGGGCTGCCTGCTTCGGACGAGCCGAGGACGGTACGCCCCTCCTGCTGCCGGCGCATTCCGATGACGAGCCGGTGCCGCTGAAGCAGTACCTGGCGACTTCCGCAGCGGGCTACAACAGATAGGCGCGGGTCCTGCCGAGGCGCGGACCCGTAGCCCTATGCGACCGGCGAGGGACCGGTGGCGGGACCGCCAGGTCCGGGGGCGTCCTGGGCGGCCGTGGTCGTCCAGCCCTGGTCGAGCAGGAGGCATGCCTGGTCGATCGCGGCGGTGGGGTCGGGGCGGGAGCCGGCGAACGCGAGGGCTTCGAGGGTGAACCGGGCGTAGGCGGCGCAGAGCAGGTCGTCGTGCGGCCGGCCGGTCTGGTCGGCGAGAGCGCGGGCCAGAGCGTGTTCGTGGCGCAGCCACATCGCGCGGGAGTACTCGCGCAGGGCCGGGGTCTCCTGGACGAGCCGCTGGAAGTCGGCGAAGCGGGGGTCTCGGGAGTGGGCCGAGTCGACACAGCCGGTGAGATGGGCGCGCAGCGCCTGGGGGATGCTCCGGCCCGGCGGCCGGTCGGTGACGGCGTCGACCAGGGCGGCCTCGTTGCGGGCGTCCTCGTCGAAGACCAGGGCCTCTTTGCCCCGGGGGAAGTAGTTGAACAGGGTCGACACCGACACGTCGGCGCCCTCGGCGATCTCGCGCACGCCCACCTGCTCGTAGCCGCGTTCCAGGAACAGCCGCAGCGCCGTATCGGCGATCGCCTGGCGGGTGGCGGCCTTCTTGCGTTCGCGCCGCCCACCCGTTCCCGCGCGGTCGATCGTCTCTGCCATGTCTCCGACCTTACCCGGCGCACGGCTAATCTGGAACTGTTGCATTTTTGTAGTCGTTGCAAATACCGTGGATGGTGTCCGACGGGTCCGCGGCACAGGTCGCGGACGTACGTGATCCGGCGTCGGCGGAAGGAACACCATGAACTCCGTAGCACCCACCCAGGCCAGGATCAGCGTCATCGGCGCCGGGCCCGGCGGGCTGACCTGCGCCCGCGTCCTCCAGCGGCGCGGCATCGCGGTCACCGTCCACGACCGCGCGCCCAGCGCCGACGCCCGCGACCAGGGCGGCACCCTGGACCTGCACGCCGACAACGGCCAGATCGCCCTGCGCGAGGCCGGTCTGCTCGACGAGTTCTTCACGCTGGCCCGCCCCGAAGGGCAGGAAATGCGGCAGATGGACCCGACCGGCACGATGACGTCCCACAAGGTCCCGGCGGCCGACGAACTCTTCAAACCGGAGATCGACCGCGGCCGGCTACGCGATCTGCTGCTCGCATCCCTGCGACCGGGAACCGTGCGCTGGGGACAGGCCCTCGACACGATCAGCGGGCCCGCCGACGGACCGCGGCGGCTGCGCTTCGCCGACGGCACGACCACGGAAGCCGATCTCGTCATCGGCGCCGACGGCGCCTTCTCCCGGGTACGCCGGGCCGTGTCTCCCGCCAAGCCCCGGTACACCGGGGTGAGTTTCCTGGAGGCGTGGTTCTCCGACGTCGAGAACCGCCACCCCGACATCGCCGAACTGGTCGGCCCGGGCGGCGCCCACGCAGCCGACGGCGACCGCGGACTGTTCGCCCAGCGCAACGGCGGAGACCACATCCGCGTGTACGTCATCCAGCGGGTCCCGGTCGACTGGATCAGCCGGAGCGGCCTGACCGCCGACGACACCGATGGCATCCGCGCCCTGCTCCTCGACGAGTACGCCCACTGGTCGCCCCGTATGCGCCGGATGATCACCGACAACGACGGCCCCTACGTCGACCGTCCGATCCTCGCCCTCCCCGTCCCGCACACCTGGGACCACAACCCGACCGTGACCCTGCTCGGCGACGCCGCCCACCTCATGCCCCCGCTCGGCGTCGGCGTCAACCTCGCCATGCTCGATGCCACCGAACTCGCCCTCGCCCTCGCCGACTCCGCCACCGTCGACGACGCCATCCGCACCTACGAGAGGACCATGCTCCCCCGCTCCACCGAGACGGCCAGGCTCCTCGAAGGCGGCGCCGAGCACCTGCTGTCCGCCGACGTCCCCGACTTCGGCGACGACGACGCCCGCCCCTGAGCCCCCACCGCGAGAACGACACACGTCGGTGCGGACCCCGGCGCGGCTCAACCGAGCAGTGAGTTTGCCGCGTTGAGGAGAAGCAGCGGATGTACGAACCTGTCGGGGGTCGTGGGCGGTACGTACCACGACAGCGGCCAGGTGCGACCGGTGAGTGCCGGAACGGGTACGTAACACACGTGGCCCGGCGCCGAGTTCAGACGCGTCACACCCTCGGGCCATGATTTGTGCGCGGCACTGCCCGCCGGGAGCAGGAAGTAGACCCCACGCCGGCCGTTCGCCGCGATGATGATCGGACCGGGTTCACCGGCCACCATCGACCGCATCGCCTTCGCCAGTCGACGCCCGTCACCGCCGTCGACCCGTACGGCGTCGAATTGGACGCCGGCCTTTCGCAGCTGGAATCCGGAAGACGGAATCCAATCAAGGTTCAGGGTGGAATTTTTGGTATTCACAGGACCAGTCTGGCCCCGGCTGGTTACCTTTTGCCATGACTACGAGGGGTCGTCAGTCACTCGTTGAGCTGCGCGAACTCACGTGGTGAACAGTCGAATTCGACTGGGTCGAGTCGGGACCGGTTGAGACCGGTTGAGTCAGAATGGTGATCGGTATGGCACGAGCGCAGAACAAGGAAACTGCTGGTCCAGCGGCCAAGATGATTGCCGGGGTCGCCCGGCGGGCGCGCATCCGGAAGGGGTGGACACAGGAATACCTCGGCACTCAACTCGGCTACTCCGGGGCGGCGGTGAGCGCCATGGAGACGCTTGCGCAGCCCGCGAGTGACGAGATGCTGGTGGAGTTGGAACGGGTGCTCGGCGACAACATGGGCATCTTCGAGGAGGCGCGACTGTACGTACGGTTGGAGAAGTACCCCCGGCAATTCCAAAACTACGCGCTTTTGGAGCAGACGGCGGTGTCTCTGCGTCTGTACGCGGCAGTCGTCGTGCATGGTCTCTTCCAGACGGAGGCGTACGCCCGCGCGTTGATCGGCGGCAGCTATCCACCACTCCCGGACCAGCGGGTGCAGGAACTGGTGGAGAACCGGATGATTCGCAAGGCGCTCTTCGAGCGTGAGCCCACCGCGCTGATCGAGGTGGTCCTGGAGGAGGCCGTTCTCACTCGCGTCATCGGGTGCCAAGACGTCATGCGCGACCAGATGCGCCACCTGGCCGAGTGCGCTCGACGTCGTAACGTCACGCTTCAGGTGCTTCCACTTGACTGTGGTCTCTCGGGCGAGCATGCAGGGGCCTACGGAGACGTAAATTTGGTGGAGACGCCAGAGCACGACAACCTCGTCTACCTGGAACCGCAAGAAGAGAGCCTGCTGATCAGCGATCCTGATGTGGTGAGCAGGTACGCCCAGCGGTATGCGAAGATCCGAGCACAGGCCCTGGGTCCTCGTGAATCGCTGGACCTTATCGAGCGGTTGGCAGGAGATCGGGAATGAACAGCACCCTCCAGTGGTTCAAGTCCAGCTACAGCAGTGACAGCGGCGGCAACTGCGTCGAGGTCGCCTACGACTGGCACAAGTCCTCGTACAGCAATCCCAGCGGCGGTGATTGCGTGGAGGTGGCCGCCTGCCCCCACGCCGTCCACATCCGCGACTCCAAGGTGCCCGAAGGCCCCACCTTCACAGTCGCTCCGGACGCGTGGTCCACGTTCGTCGGCTGGGCAGACTGAAGCGTACGGGGCCGGGCTGACCCCGGCCCCGTAGCAGCCGCACCACCCCCTCAGGACCTCGTCGAGCGACCGACAGGAGATCGGGTATGGGCAGCACCCTCCAGTGGTTCAAGTCGAACTACAGCGAGGGTGGTCAGTTCACGTGACTGCCCTGATCGGCTCCACAGAACTGCCAGTGCGGACTCGTCCGGGCCGGAAGTTCCTTTCGTACGGGAACTTGTTCGGCAGAGGCGACTGGCCGCACAAGACCAGTTGAAAGGCACCTGTCAGGATCGCGTGCCGATTCGGGCCGTGTCTCGATCCGCGGCGCATCGGGCAGGCGGGGACGGCACGGCGCCCGCACAGCCCCTGCCAGGAACATCGGCCACCCAGTGCATGGCGGTATCCGACCTGATCTTCAAGCTGTGCGACGTGCCCGTTCCAGCAGCACGGCCAGTGCCTCCGCATCGCCGGGACGCACCACTGGGTTCTCGTCGGCGCTGGGTGGTTCGAAGCGGGCGAAGAAGTCGTCGAGGGCTTCAGGAGTGACGGCGAGGGCGTTCGCATCGGCCCGCAGGTTCCGCTCGGTGAGGCGGCGCAACAACCCCTGACGGTCGGCGGGCAGATACACAAGCACGGGGAGGCCGCCCGCATTACGGGCGGCCGCCTTCCATGCCTCGCGGTCCGCGCGCTGCCACAGGCCGTGGTCCAGGACCACGTCGTGGCCGACTCGCAGTTCGGCCGTGAACTGCCCTCGAATGGTGGCCAGGGCGGGGCGCTCGCGGGCGAAGTAGGTGTCCTCGGGATAGTCGACACCGTAGCGGCCGTGCAGCCGGTGGACTTCCTCGTCCACGGACAGCCGGGTGAAGCCGCGTACGACCAGTGCCTGGGCGAGTGTCGTCTTTCCGGATCCGGTGAGTCCGGCGAGGAGAACCGCGAGGGGTGGCACGCTCTTCAGTCCTTTGCTCGCTGTCGGTCCAGGGGTGTGATCATTGTCCATCCTGTCGGCCGCTCCCGGTACGGGGGAGCCAAGTGGTGTGGATGGTCCGGGCTTCGGTGGGCCAGCTGTGCGGCATGAGGTCCAGACCCACCCGGCGGAAGGCGAAACGCGGGTCGGCGACGTTCACCCTGCCCTGATATCGACCGACATGAGCGAGAAACCGGCCGGCCTCGGCCCGTACGGCGGGACTCTGTTCCCGCCACAGGCCGGTGGAGAAGTGATGGACCCGGCGGCGCAGATCGTCCAGAATTCCCGTACGCCATTTGAAGTGGTGGACCGCACTGAGCCGATCCGGGTCGGGCTTGTGGCCGGGCGCACGGTGGTTGCCTGAGGAAAGGGGAATGTCGTGGCGGGCGAGGACGATCTTGCGTGGGTCTCCGTGCAGAAGCCGGTGCGTGAGGTGCCCGCCGAACGGATAGGCATGATCGAGTCCGTCGCGTTGGTTCCAATCGGTCAGATCGCCACTGGCCGAGACACGGTCCAGGAGCAGGCCGCCCACCACCCGCCGGCGGCTGCGTTCGGCCTGGGCGACGACCTCGTGCAAGGGCGCAGGGTACTGCTGGAACTCGTCCGCGTCCGCGAACAGGTGCCAGCCTTGCCCCGCCTGGTGCCGCAACGCGTCGCGGATCCGCGTGTTGGTGTGCTCGTGCCACGGCCCGCTACTGGTCCCGGCGGGCACGATGCCCGCTTGGCGGCACACTGATTGCAGTTCATGGCGGAGTTGGTCGGGGACGTGCTCGGGGAAGTGGAAGGCGAGAAGGAACCGTTCGACGCCCAGCCATCGGTAGTGCTTGATCCAGTCGGTGAGCAGGGCGGGTTCGACGGGCCCGATGACGGCGATCAGCGTAGGCGTCAGCACCTCGCCCCCTTTCCGCACAGGCCGTGGGCGGTCCGGGTCAGGAACCGGACTTGCTCGGCGGCACTCCACAGGTCCAGGGCCTTCAGCGCGCCGGGACCCGGCACGTCGAAGGGCCGACGCACCAGGTCCTCCAGAACCGAGGCGAGCGAGGCAGGGTCTCCTGCGGGGAAGATCCGGGCCCAGGACTGTTCCCGCAGCCGTTGGTTGAGATCCGGGTCGTGGTCGGAGACGATCAGCGGCACGCCGTAGCGGGCCGCGTCCATCACGAGCCCGGACTCCTTCCCTACCGCCGCGTACCGGGCCACCAGGGCCGCGTCGGCCGCCGCGTAGACCAGTCTCAGCACGGGTTCGCCGAGCGGTCCGGGCTCGATATGGAGCCGGACATTCGGCAGGGCCTGCCACCGAGCGAGGACGGAGTCGTCGAGCGGGTGGCCGGTGACGATCACATGCAGCGGTTCCTTCAACGAGCCGAGCGCCGCGCCGATCACTCCGATGTCTTTGTGTGGCCACCAGCCGCCGACCAGACACACCGCGGCCTCCGCTCGGGGGATCGAGAAGGCGGCCCGGCCATCTCGGCGTTCGCCTTCGGTGAGGCGGCGACCGTCGTCGACCGCGAACGCCCGTACCTCCGACGCCATACCGGGGAAGAACCGGGCCACCTGGTCGCGGACCGTGGCGGTCGGACACAGGGCGACCACCCGCCGCCGGCCACAGCGGGTGAGCCGTCCGAACAGGCGCAGGGGCGCGTCCTCGGTGGTGACTGTTTCGTGGACGAACCGCAGGTGAGGGAGTCCGCCCAGCACGGCTGCGGCACCGTGCAGGGCCTCGCTCGCGCTCAGGATCACCACCGCCCCCGCACCCCGACCCTCGCGGCGGGCCGTCCGCAGTGCGGCGGCCTCCACCAGACACCGTGCGACGAGGGTGATCTGGTGCGGACTCCGCCGCACAGCACGAGGCCAGCGGCGGGAGCGAAAGACCCGTTGGGCGACCCAGGAAAGCCTGGCCAGCAGGACGGAGGCCCGCAGCAAGAGACGCGCGCAGTGCCCGGCCCCACCGGTGACCAGCCGCGCCCTGGCCCCGCGCAGGCCGGCGGCCGTCTGCCGGACGATGCCGTTGGGGGCGATCACCAGGGTGCCGGGGCAAGCCCGTGCGAGGGCGAGGAGTGTGTGCTGATGGTGGCCACCCAGCCGGTACGCGTACGGCTCGATCAACACCAACAAGCGCGGGGAGACGCTCGGTTCGGTGTTCATGCCGATCCCTTCCGGATGCCGTGCGCGGAGGCGAACCGCGTGCGTAGCCAGAGCGGGTCGTTCAGCTGCTCGAACTCCTGCGGATCACGGGCAGCTTGGCGGGCGAAGGCGACGCCGTGGCGGGCACCTGAGGCGACGAAGAGCGCGTACTCACCGTCGTGGCTGTCGGTCCAGGCCCTGATCCGGTCTGCTGTGCGGCTGGCACTCATGCCGTATTCACTGCCGCGGGTGAGCATGGCGCACTCACGGAAACCGGCCTTCCAGGCGTGGAACGGGCTCTGGTTGAACCGCGTGACCCCGGCGCTCTCCGGAGCGAATTCGGCCTTGCCGGGCAGGGCGGCCAGCACATCGACCGCATTGCCCATCTGCCGCAGGGCGGTGCGGCGCAGAAGCTTCAGCCCGCCGTACCCGTACGCGTGGCCGGTGACGGGGTTGACCGCCCGCCACACCCGCATCGACACCCCCTCACCGAGTGGTTCGACGGCGGCCGTGTCGAATGCGGGGTGGATGTCGAAGTCCCCGTCAGCGAGGAAGAACTGCTCGTGGTCCACGACCTCCGCGCACAGCCGGTACGCGCGCCGCATTCCGTGCACGCCGTGCAGCCGCTTCACCGGCCCGCCGAACACCCCTTCCAGGCGGGTGTGGAATTGATTGGCAAGGGGCTCGTCGTAAGAGAGCAGTACCGCGCCGAAGCCGCTCATGCGATCGCCTCCAGGTAGCGAACCGCCACGGAGGCCGGGGTGAGGCCGGTGGTGGAGGCGAACGCACGCCGGGCGTGTTCGGCGTGGAAGGCGTCGTCGGTGGCCAGCCGCTCGGCCAGGGCGACGGCCTCGGCCGAGGTGGAGAAGCGGAGGGCGGGGTCGATGTGTTCGGCGAGCCAGCCCATGTGCGGGGAGATCACCGGCAGACCCATGCCCTGGCAGTCGATCACGCTCATCGACCAAGGACAGCCGGGGCGGAAGGGGGCGATGCCGAAGCGGGCGCCGGCCAGCAGCTGCCGGTAGCGGATCCGGTCACCCCGGTCGGAGACCACCTGTACATGCGGCAGGGCCGCCAGTTGGTCGCGCATCCGCTCAGGGCTGTCGTCCAGGCCCGTGCGCTCGGTCCGCCGCGTGCCGAAGAGGTCCATCACCCGCACCCGCACCATCCCGGACGCGGTCAGCTCCCTCGCCAGGTCCACGAACCGCCCGGTGCCGTAGTGCGCGTAGAGCCGGTGGTTGTACACCCCGATCGCCCCCGCACCGGAGCGGTCCGCCGCGGCGACGGTGGCGGGGCCGCGGACCAGGCGCCCGTCGCGTGGCGGGGGCACAACCCGCGTCCGGCCGACGAGGTTCACACCAGCCTGGGTGGCGGCGGCCGATACCCAGGACTCGGCCGTGGCGGAATGGACCATCACCCGGTCGCAGGCGGAAAGGCCCGCGGCGAACGCCAGCAGCACACTGCGCCCGAGTCCCGCGTCGTCCAGTGAGGGATCCAGCACGATCTGCCCGTCGTCGGTGAGAGAGAAGGGGAGATAGTGGCAGTACCCGGCCAACAGGGCACCTGCACCGGCCTCCAGCAGGGCCGCGCGGACGGCGGGCGCCTCCTCGATCTGGTTGGCCACCACCGCATCCGGCTTCGCGGCCCGGATCATGGCCACCAGCCCATCCATGTCCGTACCGAACCGGGCCCGGTACTTCGTACCGTGAACCCTCGTACGGTGGAACACGGCCCGGTTGTCCCCGGCGGGTGACGGTGCCGCGACCGTCACCTCGGCACCGGCGTCCGCCAGAGCCGGTGCGAGGAGATCCGCGAAGATCCACCCGGAGTCGGCGGCCAGCCGGTCGGGGTTGGAGATGTTGAGCAGATACAGCACACGCATGATGCCCCTGCCTCCCATTGCGGCAGCCCGGGTCTCGGACCGGCCGTTCAGGCAGACAACCGCCACCCCCGTCCTCTGGGCAGGGGCGACCACGTACCGCGTACACGGTATGCACGGGGTGTAAGCGACGTGCAAAAACCCGTACGCTGCCCCGTGTTGGCGGGACGATTGCCCCAGCACCGGCGGAAGGCAGCGGGCCGTGACCCTTCACGACACCCACTCGATCTGGCACACCCCAGAAATGCGCGAGGCCATCACCCGGGGCGACCCGGGAGCGGTCGTGCGCCTGGCCCGCCGCGCGGCCGAACTCACCCAGGCACAGCTCGGTCAGGCCACCGGCTACACCGCCGCGTCCATCTCCCGGATGGAACGCGGCAAACAGCCGATGCGGGACATGCACCTCCTCCAGCAGATCGCCGACGTGCTGACCATCCCGCCCCAACTCCTCGGCCTTGCGTCCCGACACGCCCCGCCGTCAGGCCCTGAATCCGTCCCCCGTCCGGCCGCCGGTGGGACTAGGGTTGCCGCACGAGACGGACGAGACCTGTTCGGTGAAGAGGGTGAGAACCCGGTGCGACGCCGCAATCTCCTGGCCGGCCTGGCCGCCGCCACCGCCGGTACCGTCCTCGGTGCCTCCCCGGCCGCTGCCCGTCCGACGCTGACGGGCCTGGAAGACCTGCTCCTGCACCGCGGCGGCGATCTCACCGGCACCGAACCCACGCGCGCCGCGGTCACCGCAGCCCTGGATGCTTCCCGCCGGGACTTCGGAACCTGCCGCTACGACAGCCTCGCCCGCGCCCTGCCCTCCCGCATCGCCCTCGCCCAAGCCCTGGGCCGCCACCGTGCCACGGAAGAGTCGGCCGCGGCCGTCGCAGAGCTCTACAACATCGCCACCCGGCTGTGCATCAAACTCGGCGAGGACGGACTGGCCGCCGTCACCGCAGACCGCGCGCTGACCGCCGCTCTCTCAGGTGCCGACGCGCTGACCATCGCCGAGGCACACCGCATGGTCTCCAGCTCCTGGCGACGCCAGGGCCACTACGCCCGCGCCACCGATGTCGCCGTCACCGCCGCTGAACAACTGGCCGCCGACCGCACCACCTCTCAAACCCAGCGTCTCTCGGTGCAGGGCAACCTCTACGCGACCGCCGCCTACACCGCCGCCAAGCACGGCGACCGCAACACCGCCCACAACCTGATCGCCGAAGCCGAAGCCACTGCGAGGCGTCTGGGCCAGGACCAGTCCCCTGGCGGCACGGCGTTCTTCGGCCCCAGCCAGGTTCTCCTGCACCAGATCTCCATCAGCCACCTCCTCGGCGACGCCGGCACGGCCATCGACCACGCCCGCCACGTCAACACCGGGCAACTGCCGACCGCTGAGCGCCGGGCCCGCTACTGGATCGACGTGGCCCGCTCATTCGACCAGTGGAACAAACCCGACCGCTGCTACCGCGCCCTGCTGGCTGCCGAGGAAGCCGCCCCGCAAGAAGTGCGCCGTGGCGCGGTACGCACCATGGCGGGCGGGCTGCTCCGCCACGACCGCACCCTGCCTGGCGTACGGTCCTTCGCCCACCGTGTCGGCGCACTCACCTGACCTCAACCCATGGTGACGGCGGTGATTGCGTCGAGATGGCCACCTGCCCCCACGCCGTCCACATCCGCGACTCCAAGGTCCCCGAAGGACCCACCTTCACAGTCGCTCCGGACGCGTGGTCGACGTTCGTCGGCTGGGCAGACTGAAGCGTACGTACAGGGCCGGGCCGTCCCCGGCCCCGTCGGCCGCTCCTCAGTCAGGCGTTCCTCAGGCGGGCGCTCCTCAGGCGGGCGTTCCCAGGTCGCCCGCGAAGACGATCATCTGGTCGATCCGCCCGTCGCGCAGGTGCACGACATCCGTGCCCGCCAGCCGTGGGCCGTCGGCCGGTGTGCTGAGGGCCCAGCGGTAGCGGGCCCACTCGTCGGGGGCGTCCACGGCCGAGCACCGCACCATGGTGCCGGGCCCCGCCGGGTGCTTTCGCATGTCCAGCACGAACCGTTCGACCGCCTCGATGCCATGGCTGCGTCCCAGGGGTCCCCAGAAGATGACGTCCGGGGTGAGGGCCTGGAAGAGGAGGTCGGTCACATAGCTGTCGCTGGAGGCGTTGAAGGCGGAGAGGAAGGTGTCGATGGCTTCTTGAGCCGAGCGTTCCTGCATCCTTCTGTCCTATCAGACCCGACGCGACGCGGGCCGGGGACGGGAACAAGACCCGCGGGGCCGGACGGGCAGGCGGACGCGCGGACGGACAGGTGACCGGACCGACAGGCGGGCCGCCGGGCCGTCGGGCGGGTCACTCCATGACGAACCGCGCGACACCGGATTCCAGGAGTGCGCCTGCCGAGTCCAACAGTGGTTCCAGCGCCGCGAGTTGGTCGTATTCCGTCCGGAGGACGGGGATGCGGAAGCACTCGATCACGTGCGCCAGGTCGTCCAGGGCCAGTTCCGCCTCATCGTTGTCGATCATGTCGATGACCGAACGCAGTGCCGAGGCCGCGTTCTTCTCCATGGCCGATCGGCGGGCGATGGTCTCGGCGGTGGAGCGCAGAAGGTCCTCGGGGGAGCCCGGTCGGGGTGGTCGCATCCGCCCAGTTCACCAGGCCACCGTCGGTCACCGGCCTCCGCCCCCGGGGGACATGGCACGCGAAGGACCCGCGAGCGTGCGCTCGCGGGTCCTCGTGTGTCGCCGTGTCGCAGACCGGGTTCGTCAGTGGATGGTCAGCGGACGGTCAGTGTGAACTCCGCGGTGCCCTTCTTCCCCGCCTGGTCCGTGGCCGTGACGGTGACCTTGTAGACACCGGCCTGGAACGGAGCGAAGACGGTCATCTGCGAGGTCCCGCCCTGCGCCACCGTCGACGGGAAGAACATCGGGTCCATCGTCACGCCCGTGGCGGTGAGCTTGCTGGAACCCTGCCCACCGGTCACCGTGACGTTCGTCTGGAACATCTGGCCGCGGCTGATGGTGCCGGAGGAGACCGCCAGCACCGGCTTGGGGCCTTCGGTGGTGGTGGTGCCGTCGACCGTGAGCGTGTACGTCGCGGTCTTGGTGCCCGAGGCGCTCTTGGCCTGGACGGTGATGGCGTAGTTGCCCTTCGGCGTCTGCGCGGAGGTCTCGAAGGTGACCTTCGCGGCGTCGCCGGCCTGGATGGAGGTGGGCTGGAACATGGCGGTCGTACCGGCGGGGAGGCCGGTCGCCGACAGCGCGATGTCCTCGGCGCCCGCGCTACCGGCCTGGGTGGTCAGCGCGGTGGACACGTGGTTGCCCGCGTCGACCCGTCCGGAGGTGGGGTTGAGGGCCACCGAGAACGTACCCTCGCCCGGGTCGGTGCCGCCGTCGACCGTGAGCGTGTACGTCGCGGTCTTGGTGCCCGAGGCGCTCTTGGCCTGGACGGTGATGGTGTGGTTGCCCTTCGGCGTCTGACCGGTGGTCTCGAAGGTGACCTTCGCGTTCTCACCGGTGCGGATGGAGGTGGGCTGGAACGTGGCGGTCGTACCGGCGGGGAGGCCGGTCGCCGACAGGTCGATCTGCTCGGCGCCCGTGCCACCGGCCTGGCTGGTCAGCGTGGTGGACACGTACTTGCCCGCGTCGACCCGACCGGAGGCGGGGTCGAGAGCCACCGAGAACGTACCGTCGCCGGGGTCCGTGCCGCCGTCGACCGTGAGCGTGTACGTCGCGGTCTTGGTGCCGGACGCGCTCTTGGCCTGGACGGTGATGGTGTGGTTGCCCTTCGGCGTCTGACCGGTGGTCTCGAAGGTGACCTTCGCGCCTTCGCCCGCCTGGATGGAGGTGGGCTGGAACGTGGCGGTCGTACCGGCGGGGAGACCGGTCGCCGACAGGTCGACCTTCTCGGCGCCCGCGCCACCGGCCTGGGTGGTCACTCCGGTGGAGACGTACTTACCGGCGTCGACCCGACCGGAGGCGGGGTCGAGAGCCACCGAGAACGTACCGTCGCCCGGATCGCTGCCGATCTCGCCCTTGGCCCAGTCACCCATCGTGTTGGTGAGGCGGGACATGATGCTGTAGCGGTCGCAGTTGCTCGCGCCCCATGACACGAGGCCGACCACGACGCCGTCCACGGTGAACGGGCCACCGCTGTCACCCGAGCAGGTCGCGGTGCGTCCGTCGTTGTAACCGATGCAGACCATCAGGTCGGGGTTGACCCGGATGTCGAACACCTGGCAGTTGGCGGCGTCGTTGACCGGCATCGTGGTCTTGTTGAGCACGCCGGTGGAGCCGTTGGCGGAGGTCTTGCCCCAGCCGAACGCCGTCCCGGTCCTGCCGGGCTGGGTGAGCGCGCTGTCACCCGAACCGGCGACCTTGGCCCACTGGCTCGGGGGCACCGGGATGTCGTCCACCGTGGTCACGACGGCGACGTCGTAACCGTTCTGCCAGCTGTTGGTGCCGGTGTACTTCGGGTGCACCTTGTAGGAGGCGAGCTTCGTGCGGAAGGTCTCGTCGCCCGGGGTGTTCAGGTCGTCGTCGCCGTACAGATAGCTCTTCGCGCCGGTGGCGTCGATCATGCAGTGCGCGGCGGTGAGGATCTTGTTCCGGCCGACCACCGACGCGGTACAGGAGGCTCCCTGGGGGCCGCCGCCGCCGACGCGCAGGCCGGTGATGAGGGACGGGTTCTCCCTGACCGTGGTGCGCTGCCCGTTGACCACCTTGGGGGTGGCGGCGCTCTCGTCGGGATGCAGTTGATCGGTGGGGATGGCGGCGTGGGCGGGGGTGGGCCCGCTGTGCGTGGCGGCCGCGGCCGGTATGGCGGCCGGCAGGAGGGCTACGGCCACCGCCACGATCAGCGGCCGTAGCAGATGTCTTGCTCTCATGGACGATCCCTTGGTGGTGTGGTGAGTGGGGGGGCGAGGAGAGGACGGCCGGGAAAGGGGTGCGGAAGGAGTTGTCCTCGGGTGTGTTTCGCTGAAGCGCCGGGGACGGTCCCGGGAGCGGACCGGTGCCCGGCTCTCCCGGCGACTCAGAAGGTGATCGACCAGCCGGTGAGCACGCCGGTGTCGTACCGGTACGCGTCCTTGACCCGCAGCTTCCAGACGCCGTTGGCCTTCTCGGCGGAGGCGTCGACCGTGAAGGTCTTGTGGACGCCGCCCGCGGTACCGACGCCGCCCGAACGCAGCAGCGAGTAGCTTGCGCCGCTCGGCCCGACGAGGTCGATGGACAGGTCGGCGCTGTACGTGTGGTCGATGTCGACCTTCACCGCGAGCGCGGACGAGGCGTTGCCGGCGCAGGAGTCCTGGGTGATGTCGCTGCTGCCCTCTCCCGCGTCGGGGATGGTCACGGCCTGGGCGTTGGACTTGGTGCCGCAGACCGGACTCGGGCCGCTGCCTCCGATGAAGCCGGTGTACAGCAGCTTGTTCGGCGAACCGGACCCGGCGTTGGTGACCAGGTTCGGCGTGGCGTTGTTGACGAGCGCGTCGCGCACCTGCTGCGGGGTGGCACTCCGGTTGGCCTCCAGGTACATCGCCGCCGCACCCGCGACGTGCGGAGTCGCCATGGACGTACCGCTGCCGGAGCGGTAACCGCCGGTGTTGTCGGCGGAGGTGATGTTGCCGCCGGGTGCGAACAGGTCGAGGCAGCTGCCGTAGTTGCCGCTGCGGCTGCCGCCCTGGTTCATCCAGCCGACCGTGATCGCCTCGGGCACCCGGGCGGGGCTCACACCGCAGGAGTCCACACCGTCGTTGCCGCCCGCGACCACGACGACGAAGCCCTTGGCCACCAGCGCCTTGACCTGCTGGTCACCGACGCCGACGGAGTCCATGCCGAGGCTCATGTTGACCACGGCCGGGCCCTTGCCGTTGGTGGCGACCCACTCCATGCCCGCGATGGTGGCCGAGTCGGGGCCGCTGCCGTCACAGCCGAGCGTCCGCACCGCGACGACCTTGGCCTTCTTGGCGATGCCGACGGTCTTGCCGGCGATGGTGCCCGCCACGTGCGTTCCGTGCCAGAAGCAGTCGGTGGCATCCGTGTCGTTGTCGACGAAGTCGTAGCCGAAGCCGGCCCGGCCCTCGAACTCGGTGTGGTTCTTGGCCACACCGGAGTCGATGACGTAGGCGGTGATGCCGTCAGCGGTGTTCGGATAGGAGTACTTCTTGTCGAGGCTGGTGGTCTTCTGGTCGCTCTGGTCCAGCCCCCACGAGGGCGGGTTCAGCTGGTCGGCCGTGGCGCGGGTGGTGCCGTCCTCGTACACCGCCTTGACGGACGGGTCGGCCGCGAGCCGCCGGGCCTCCTGCGCACTGGTGCCGTGGACGGTGAAGCCGTTGAACGTGGCGGAGAAGGTCCTGGAGACCGAGGCGCCGTAGCGCTTGGCCAGGCTGGTGGCCTGCCCGGCCGCTGCCTTGGGCGCGTCGTCCTTCAGAACGACGATGTACTGTCCCTGAACGGGGTGGGAAGCCTTCTGGACCGCGGCTTCGGCCATGGGACCGGCGGCCTGGGGCGGCTGTGCGCCGGCCGTGCCGCCGACGGCCAGCGCGGCGGCGGCCAGCACGGCCACCGTGCCGGCACGTCGTGTGCCGTGCAAGGATCTGTCTCGCATGAGAACTCCGTCTCCCCGCTCAGGGTCCGGCGATCCGGACATGAGGAGTGGCCGCCGGGGGTCGGGGAACGGTGAACCACTCGGCGAGAACGATCCCCCCGGCCCGGTCGCCCGAACAACCGTGGGAACTACCCGTAGAGGTACGGGATTTTGCCGACCGGGAACACGGCCTTCCGGAACAACACCGCCTTGGCTATCCTCTGGACACCTCATCAATGATCAACGGTCAAGCCAGGATTTTTGGCGGGAGCGGGACGATGACGAATGGTGCGCAGCCGGCCAGAGCCCCGTCCCCGGCGGTGCTGCGGACCAGCTCACCGGTGCTTGTGGGCCGCGACCGGGAACTGCGGGCCCTGATCACCGCCGTCGCCGCCGCACCATCGGTGATCTTCGTCGAGGGGGAGGCGGGCGTCGGCAAGTCCCGCCTGATCGCCGAACTGATCACCGGACTGACCACCGAACCGATCGCCGGCCCGCGCGGACGTCCACCACGGACCCTGGTCCAGTACTGCCAGCCGCTGCGCGATCCGTTCCCGTACGGCGTCGTCCTCGACTGCCTGCGCCAGTGCGCGGGCCAACTGGGGCGAAGACGGGAGAAGCTGAGCCCCGTCGTCGGTGCGCTCCGCCCCTATCTGCCCGAGCTCGCCGACTCGCTGCCGCCCGCGCTGCCACCGCTGGGCGATCCCGGCGCCGAGCAGCACCAGGTCTTCCGCGCCGTCCGCGACCTGCTGGCCGCGCTGGGCCGGGTCGTCCTGGTCATCGAGGACATGCACTGGGCGGACGAGGGCACCCGGCAGCTCCTGCGGTTCGTGATGACCGACCCGCCCCCCGGCCTTTCGCTGGTCATGACCTACCGCCGCGAGGACCTGGCGGGCAACGCGCCGCTGGGCCGGCCGTTCCGCGCACCGCCGGGCGCCACCGGGGCGCACCTGACCCTGGGGCCGCTGGACACCGACGGCGTACGGGAGCTGGCCGAGGCGATCCTCGGCGCTCCGGTGGCCGAGGGGTTCGCCGAGATCGTGCGGCAGCGCACCGCCGGTATCCCCTTCGTGGTGGAGGAGACGACGTGCGCGCTGCGCGCTCTGGAGGAGCGGCTGTGCGCCGACGAGGAGACGGCTCGCCGTCTGCTGGACATCGTCGAGGTGCCCGTACTGCTGCGTGAGGCGATGGCCGAGCGCATGCACGCGCTGCCGGACGACGCGCGTACCGTCGCGCAGGCGTCGGCGGTCCTCGGGGTCCCCGCGTCGGTCGCGCTGCTGAGCGCGGTCGCCGGAGTGAAGGGGAGCAGGGCGCACGTCACCCGGCTGCTGGAGCAGGCGGTGCTGGTGGAGGCCGCGGAGAACGCGTACGGCTTCCGGCACGCGCTCGGCCAACGGGCGGTCTACGAATCGCTCTCGGGCCCGTACCGCCAGGAACTGCACGTGCGCGCGGTACGGGAGCTGGCACGGATGGACCCGCCGCCGCTGGTCCAGCTGGCCTCGCACTGCAAACGCGCCGGGCTGACGGCGGACTGGCTGCGCTACAGCGAGGCGGCGGCCGACGCGGCGGTACGGGCCGGGGACACCTTCACCGCGATGGAACTGCTCTGCGCCGCGGTGGCCGAACCCACCGTCCCGGCCGGGGACGTGGACCGGCTCGCGGTCAACCTGTGCGAATCCGCGCTGATGGGCCTGCACCACCAGGAGGTCACCACACAGATCGAGCAGTTGTCGTCCGATCCCCGCCTCTCGGACGAGGTGCGCGGCGAGGTGCACCTGTGGCTGGGGTTGCTGCTGATCCGCAGGCCGGGCGGGATGGGCCGGGGCCGGGCGGAGATCGAGCTGGCCGTCGAAGCGCTGCACGGCCGGCCCGAACGCCGGCTGCGCGGCATGTCCGTGCTGGCCCTGCCCTACATCAGCACCGGCCCGTACGCCGACGACCTGGTCTGGCTGGAGCGGGTGGACGCGCACGTGGAGGCCCTGGAGCCGGGCGGTCTGCGTACGGAGCTGCTGGCGTCCACCCTCGGAGCCCGGGTGCACGTCGGCGACCGGCGGGTGTGGGACCGGCTCGGCCTGCTGCCCCCCGCGTCCGGACCGGTCGACGCCGAGACGCTGCGCGCGCTGGCACGCGCGCACTGCAATCTGGCCGACGGCTGCTCGTGGACCGGACACTACGGGCGGGCCCGGGAGTTCCTGCACAGCGGCCTGGACCTGGCCAAGCGCGCGGGGGCGTCCTACGTGGTGGGCACCGCCGAGGCCACCCGCGCCCGGCTCGACTGGCACGTCGGCGACTGGGACGGCCTGGCGGAACGGGTCGAACGGCTCATGCAGACCTACGCCCACCTCTTGTGGGTGACCAGCGAACTGAATCTGGTGAAGGGCTGGCTGGCGACCGCGCGCGGCGACTGGGGCCGCGCGGAGACCGCCTTCAAGGCCACCCGCATGGATCAGCCCGACTCGGCCATCATCCCGGTCGCCGCCGCCGCGCTCGGCGCGATGGTCACGCTGCTGTCGAACCGCGACGACACGGCGGCGGCCTGCGAGTACGCCGACCGGGGCGCGGCACTGATCCGGCGCAAGGGCGTGTGGTCCTGGGCGGGGGAGCTGGCCTGCCCGGCCGTGGAGGCGTACGTGGCCGCCGGACGCCACGACGACGCGCACGCCTTCGTGGCCGACCTGGCCGCCGGGCTCGACGGGATCGACGCGCCGCTGGCACAGGCGTCGCTGATCGCCGCCCGAGCGCGACTCGCGGAGGCGGCGGGGGACCTGACCGGCACGGACCGCCTCTGCGACGAGGCGATCGGCCGCTTCGAGGCCCTCGGGTTCCCCTACCGGGCGGCCCGGCTCACCGAGTCGGTGGCGGCGCGCGCGGCCGACGTCACCGCGCTCACCGATCTCGCGCGCACCTACGAGGAGTTCGGCGCGACCACGGACGCGGCCCGCTGCCGCCACCTGATCCGCGGCGCCGGTGCGAGCACCCCCTCGCCGCGTGGCCGACGTGGCTACGGCAACGAACTCTCGCCCCGGGAACGCGAGGTGACGCGCCTGCTGGCACACGGCCGCACCAACCGCGAGATCGCCCAGGCGATGTTCCTGTCCCCTCGGACGGTCGAGGAACACGTGGCCAAGGTGCTGCGCAAACTCGGGGTGAGATCACGGCAGGAGATCCACCTCTGACCGTCGACGCGGATCGGGCCCGTATCCACCCGAGCTGACCGTGACCAGGCACGCACTGTTGGGTGGGTGGCCGCCTGGCTGAGGGCTGTCCCGCACGCCCACCAGGGATTGCGGGACAGCCCTTTAGGCGCGCATACACGACGAGGCATTCGATCACCCGCGCCGAGGCGTTGCGCTGGGTGGCCGGGGCGGGCGTCGGTGTCCTGGCCGCCGGTCAGGCGGCGACGGCGAGTTCGGCGCGGGCGCGGTGGATGAAGTCGCGCACGGCCGGTTCGCGCCTCCAAGGGGCCAGTGCGGTGTTGAACTCGCGGACGTAGTCCAGGGCCCGGCTGGACTGGACACGGGCGAGGATGTCGACGGAGCGATGGCCCAGTTCCAGGCCGAGGTCCAGGTCGCGGGCCTGGAGGTGGGCGGACCCCACGATCGCCAGGCGCATGCCGACGGAGCGGGTGAAGACGCCCGAGGGCATGGCCGCCGCCCGCTGGTTCCAGGCCAGGGCGGCCTTGGGCTTCTTCAGGTCGCGGAAGACCTCGGCGGCATCGGCGGACAGGCGGGCGTGGTGATAGAAGTCGATCCACGCGGGCTCGTCGCCACTGTCGTCCTTCGTCTGTTCCAGCAGCGTCTCGGAGGCGGCAAGGGCCCGGGAGGCGGCCCGGGGGTCGTTCTCGCGGGCGTGAGCACGGGCCTCGATCAGCTTGGTGAACGCCAGTACTCGCGGCACCGCCTGGCCCTTCGCCCGCTCGTAGGCACCCTGGGCCATGTCGACGGCCTCACCGGCGAACCCGCGCAGGAGCGACTGCATGGCCATCGTGGTCAGGACATAGCAGCCCAGTTGCACGTCGCCGCCGGCGCGGGCGAGGCGGAGGGCCTGGATGAAGTGCCGTTGGGCGACGTCGTGCTCTCCGACATCGAAAGCCGTCCACCCGGCCAGCCGGGACAGCTCCGCGGTGACGGAGAACAGCTCGCGGCCGACACCGTCAGCGAAAGAGCCTCGCAGCAGTGGGGCCGCCCGCTCCTGGAGACAGGTGGTGACGGAGTTGGCCTTCCAGTTCCCGCCCCCGTATTTGGAGTCCCAGCGCCGGGCGTCGTCAGCGGCCTCGCGCAGTTCGTCGAGGTCCGCTCGGCCGACCCGGTGGCCGCCGTCGTGATCGGCGGTCTCGTCGGCGGGAGTGACCAGCCAGCGGGTTACCGGGGTGGTGAAGGCGGACACGGCGAAGCCGGATGCGCCCGTGGTGAGGAAATCGCGGCGGTTCACGGAGCTCCAGAACGAAGTGGCGACGCGGACGGCGTCAGTGGGATCTCGCGGAAAATCCAACCCCACGTTCGCATCCGGTGTCTGCGCATCGCCCATACCTATTTCGGCAAGGCTGACGGGCCGCCCCAGCCGTTCACCGATCGCCTGGGCGAGGAGCTTGGGAACGGGCCACTTCGGCTTCATCCCGCGCCGACACCAGTTCGCCACCGAGGTATGCGAGTAGTCGGTGGTGATTCCGGCCTGCTGAGCGAGCTGATTGATCCGGAGGGCCAGGGACTTGCGGCTCGCACCGCAGTTTTCGATGAGTTGGGCCAGATCCGCGTTGGGCGGGCGGCTCCGACGGACGGTCGATGTCACGACGGCCCCCTTGACCAGTCACTGAAGCGTTGCGCACACGAAGAGTCGCCCTGCCCGAAGCCCAGAAGTCGTACGCCGCTGAGTACGTTCAGCGGCACGCGACGGCAGCTGAGCATTTTCGTCCGGGCACGTTTCCCGTGTGTCGGGCCACCGAGGGTATTGCCTTGCGGGCTCGCGGTGAACCGCGCACGCGAGTTGTGAGCCTCCCTGCGAGCCCTCCCCGCGATCACCTGCGACCGGTGTGATGAGGGTCCAGGCCACCGCAGGAACCGGAGAGACCTCTTTCCGGTGGTGGTCGCCGCCAAGGCATCCCAACCACCCTCGGGGGTGAACCAGATGTGTGGAATCGCAGGACTGGCCGGAGGCGACGCCTCCCGGCACGAGACGACGGTAGAAGCGATGGGCCTCTCGCAGGCACACCGCGGACCGGACGGCACGATGCACGTCACGTCGGTCGACGGGCGGGCGGTGCTGGCGATGAACACGCTGCTGATCGTCGACCCGCAGGCCATGCCCGGCCCCTACCTCGACCGCCCCACCGGGGTGCTGCTGGCCTTCAACGGCGAGATCTACAACTTCCGCCGACAGGCGAAAGCCTGGGGAATCGAGCTGGCCGCCCGGGAGTCGGACGCGCACTTCTTGCTGCGGGCCTGGGCGAAGATCGGCCCATCCTGCTTGGACGGTCTGGACGGCATGTTCGCCCTGGCGATCTACGACCCACGCGTTCGCAAGCTCTTCCTCGCCCGGGACCGGCTGGGGGAGAAGCCGCTCTACTGGCGGCTGGACGGCGGCCGGCTCGCGTTCGCCTCCGAGGTCACGACCCTGACCGGCTACGGCAGTGCCCCGCCGGTCCTGCGGCCCGAGACGGTCTCCATCGAGACCCCGACCGGCGCCGACACCCCCTTCCAAGGCATCCAACTGCTGTCCCCCGCCACCCTGATGGCCTTCGACACCGCCACCGGCTCCCTCGATCAGCACACCTGGTGGTCGCTGGAAGGAACCCGGCCCTTCGACGGCGACTACAAGGAGGCTCTGGCCCGCTTCTCGGTGGTGCTGGCCGAGCAGGTCCCGCTGCGGGTCCCGACCGGAGATTTCGCCCTGCTGTTGTCGGGCGGCCTGGACTCCTCGGTGCTGGCATACCTGATGCGCCCTCCGGCCTGCATCACGGTCCGCTACCCGGGCCAGGACCGCCTCGACGAGTCCAAAATCGCAGCAACGATCGCCCGTGACATCGGGGCCGAGCTGGTGGTGGTCGAGCCGGACAGCGCCGACTTCGCGACGGTGCTGCCGCACATGGTCTCGGCGCTGGACTATCCGATGGGCAACGCGTCGACGTTCTCCGAGTACATGGCCTACCGCAAAGCGTCCGATCTCGGACTCAAGGTCGTCGTCGGCGGGCTGGGGCCGGACGAGTTCCTGATGGGCTATGTCCGTCACGCCCTCGTCCTCTTCGGCCCCGATGCTGTCCTGGCTGCTGGGCTGGAGGCGTACCGACCGCTGGCCGCGAAGCTGATGCACATCGCCGGGCAAAGCCTGGACCCGGCGGAGGCTGTCACCCGGCTCGTCCTGCGCGGCCCTGACCCCGAGGGGCGAATCCGCGACCTGGTCGGCAGTGCGATGAGCCGAGCCTGCGGAGATCCGGCCCGCGCGCTCACGTTGGCCGACCTGGCCACGGCCTGGCGTCCGCTGGTGATGACCAGCGACAAACTCGCCTCTGCCTACGGCCTCGAACGCCGGTCGCCCTACCTCGCCCGCGACCTGATCGAGCTGTCCTACCGGCTCCCGGTTGAGCACAAGATCTGCGATCCGGCCGAGGGAAAGCGGATCCTGCGTGATGCGGCGAAGGCCCTGGGGCTGCCGCGGGAGGTCTGGGGCAGCCGGGACAAGCTCGGCTTCGCCAGCCCCGTCCCCACGTGGCTCAACGGGCCCCTCGCCGCCTGGACCGATGATCGGATCCGCACCGCCCTCACGGACGCGCCGGCGGTCTGGCGGCCGTTGCTGGAGAGCGGGCTGAAGCCTGGCGGCCGGTTCGACCGCACCCGGATGCAGGCTCTGACGGTAGCCGCCTGGCTTTCGAAGCAGACGGTGGGGGCTGCGGCATGACCTTCAACTCCGTTACTACGGTGGTCGGATGCGATCCGACACCAACAGCTCACCACAGCCGTCCACCGCCCGCGGAGCGGTCGCGGTCATCGTCAACCGGCGCGGTGAACTCCTCCTCCACCTGCGCGACGACCTGCCGGGCGTCATTGCCTGGCCCGACCACTGGAGCCTGCTGGGAGGCGGTGCCGACGGCGATGAAACCCCGGCCGCAGCGATCGTCCGTGAGCTCGACGAAGAGGCCGGTCTGACCGTCGCCGACCTGGCCGAACTCTTCGAGATCCGAGACACCCACGGCTCCGGCCAAATCATCACCTTCTTCTGTGGCAGCTGGGACGGCGACGAGTCCCGGCTGCCTCTCGCCGAGGGCGTCAAGCTCCAGTTCTTCGCCCCCGAACACCTCGACATCCTCACGATTCCGCCGTTCATCCGTGACGGGATCCACCGCTATCTGGCCGCCCGGCCCGCCACCTCTCCCCGCCCTTTTCGGGCGGGGAGAGGTGGGGCCGCCGCAAGCGGCCTCACCTGGAAGGAAACCTGCTCGTGAAGCTCACCGTCATCGGTTGCGGCTACCTCGGAGCCACCCACGCGGCCTGCATGGCTGAACTCGGCCACGAAGTGATCGGCATGGACACCGACATGGACAAGATCCATGTCCTCAACACCGGAAAGGCCCCGTTCTTCGAACATGACCTGGATGACCTGCTGGCCAAGCACATCGCGACGGGCCGGCTGAAGTTCAGCGCCTCCTACGCCGAAGCCGCCGCCCACGGCGACCTGCACTTCATCGGCGTCGGCACCCCGCAGCAGGCCGGAGAAGACGCCTACGACCTCACCCAGCTGTTCTCCGCCGTTCGTCGGCTCGCCCCGCACCTGCACGGCCCGGCCGTGATCGCGGTCAAGTCGACCGTCCCGGTGGGTACCGCACCACGCGTCGCGGAAATCCTGCGCAAGTGCGCTCCGGCGGGCGAGAAAATCGAGGTCGCCTGGAACCCTGAGTTCCTGCGCGAGTCGTTCGCCATCGAGGACACCCTCCGTCCCGACCGACTCGTCCTCGGCTTCAACACCGCACGCACCCGGGCCGAAGCCGTCCTGCGGCAGTGCTTCGGCAAGATCATCGAGGCGGGGACACCGACGAT
This sequence comes from Streptomyces sp. AM 4-1-1, assembly GCF_029167625.1. Lineage (NCBI taxonomy): Bacteria > Bacillati > Actinomycetota > Actinomycetes > Kitasatosporales > Streptomycetaceae > Streptomyces > Streptomyces sp. AM 4-1-1. The sequence continues at coordinate 3,929,733 of NZ_CP119145.1, read as the reverse complement.
CGTCACCGACTGGGCCACCGCCGAACTCGCGAAGGCTTCCGCGAACTCCTTCCTCGCCACGAAGATCTCGTTCATCAACGCGATGGCCGAGGTCTGCGAGACAGCGGGTGCCGATGTCGGCCGACTCGCCGACATCCTCGGCCACGACGTCCGCATCGGTCGACGCGGCATGCGGCCCGGTCTCGGCTTCGGTGGCGGCTGCCTGCCCAAGGACATCCGTGGCTTCATGGCCCGCGCCGCTGAGCTCGGCGCCGACCAGGCCCTGACGTTCCTACGCGAGGTCGACGCGATCAACACCCGGCGCCGCGAACGCATGGTCGACCTCGCCCGCGAACAGCTCGACGGCAACCTCATGGGCAAGCGGATCACCGTCTGGGGCGCCGCCTTCAAGCCGAACACCGACGACATCCGCGACTCACCCGCCCTCGCCGTCGCCCACAAGCTCCACGAACTCGGGGCCGCCGTCACCGTCACCGACCCCAAAGCCCTCGACAACGCCCGCAAGACCTACCCCGAGCTCGACTACGTCGACGACCCGATCGCCGCAGTCCAGGACGCAGACCTGCTCCTGCACCTGACGGAGTGGCCGCAGTTCAACCACGTCGACCCCTGCTGTCTCGCCCACCGCGCTACGAGCCAGAAGGTCATCGATGGGCGCGGCACCCTTGACGCCGACACCTGGCGCGAAGCGGGCTGGACCGTTCGCGCTCTCGGCCGCCCCTGATCTCAGGGGACTGACAGGGGCTGATTCTCCGAGCGCGCCCGTGCCGTGGCTGCCGTCGTGCCCACGCCCGGGAGTACGCGGCGACCCTCAGGGCTTGCGGTCCGGCAGCGGTTCCGGCAGTCCCTCGTACCAGCGCTCGACCACAGACCAAAATCTGGTCAGCGCTACGGCGGCGAGTGCGACGCGCCCCGCGTACCCGGCCGCGTACCGTCCTGCCCGCAGGCGTCGGGGCAGCAACCATGCCGTCAGGGCCACCGCCACACCCGCGAGGACGGTCAGCGGGAGTTCCGCGTACAGGACGTGCCAGGCCGGTCCTCGCTGGTATCCGGCACGTGCCCGGAGTTCCGCGTCGGCAGCCCATCCCAGCAGCCCCGCGAAGCCGCCGACCAGGGCCACCCCGCTGCCGCTCAGTGCCTCGACGCCTCTCAGTGCTTCGATGCGTTCCCTCATGATCGTTGAGGACGCCGACCGCGGCTTGGGGGTTCCTGGAGAGCGACGGTCGAGGCGGTCGCTCACAGTGCGCCCTGGGCGACCGCGGGCCTTGCTGTGCGGTCGTCCGAGCCGTCGCGAGCGCCCAGGGCCGCCCGTACCGCCGCGCGGCCCCTCTGCGCGGCCTGGATGTATCCCTGGAGCTCCGGTCGCCGTGCGGGGGCCGGGGTCGTACAGGCGCGGCACTCCCCCGCCGTGTTCACGGGCGCCCCGCACTCCGCGCACTCGCCGGGGCGGGGCGGTGACTGCGGCGGTGCTGCCGGGGGCGGGGTGGGCAGCTTGCGGCGCAGTCGGTCCATGACCAGTCCGGGCGCCGAGAGCACCTGCGCGGGCAGCCCGGCCGTCAGCGCCTCGCGGAGCTGCGCGTCGCTCGCGCCCGCCGCCCGCCACTCCTCGACCTTCGGGGCCAGCCGGACGGCCTCCGCCGTGCCCAGGGTGAGCCGGACGTCGCGGCGGCCCAGCGACAGCAGCAACTCGGTCGCCGACCTGAGCTGTTCGGGCACGGAGAGCGCGGAGAGCCTGGGCAGCACGGGCTTCCGCCTGCGGGAGGGGGCCGGTCGGGGCCTCGGTCGCCGAACCGGGCGCTGGTCCGGGTGCGGCTCGTGCTCGTGTGCCGGGGAGGGAGGTACTTGTTCTCCTGTCCTTTCTCCCTTGGGGAGCGGGCCCGCCACGCCGGTGTCCGGCTCCCCGGAGGCCAGGTTCTGGACCATTTCCTGGTCGTACGGGGAGTCGAACACCTCGTACACCGTGATCAGTTGGCCGGTGTCCGCGTTCTTGAGGACCAGGCGGCGCAGATACCGCGAATCCTCCAGCTCACGCAGGGCGTTGGCGATCGTGGCGCGGCCTTCCCTGCGCTGCGCGGCAAGGGCGCGAACGGAGGCGCGGGCGCCCTCGGGGAGGCTCAGGAGGTACACCAGTACGCCTGCCGCGCACCAGGAGATGCTGCGGTCGCGGAGAAGGGCGTTACCGAAGGTGGAGAAGCACGTGGTCTGCCTTGTACGGTGGATACGCATTGGGAGGTCGCTCCTAATGTCATGCCCCCGGGTGGGCCAACACCGCGGGGGCTCTTCTGTGCTCGACGGGCACGTTGAGGTCGATTGCGGCGAATGTAGTGCTACGCGTCATGACCCCTCCAACGGCAACAAAACGGGCGCGTACGGGGCTCGTTGCACCTCTCGGTCCCCTGTCCACCTGCGGTTTTCCTGTGGGGGTGGGGCGTCGGGGCATCGCCGCGGCAGGTCGTCGTCGCCGCACAGTTCACCCGACGGAGTGATCACCCCGTGTGCGGTGGGATCGAACTCCCTTACGGGTGGAGTGGGTTGCGTACGCCGTGAGGCTCGTACCGGGGAGAGACATCCGCGTCTGGTGCCGGGCCGGTGACCGGCGTCCGGCTGCTCGGCGCGCGCCGGGAATCGAGGGGTGGTGGGGGCGGTGGGGGCGGTGGGGGTGGTGGGGGGCGGTGGGGTGGTGGGCGTGGAGAGCCTGTCGGCGTGGGTGGACACGCTTCGGCGGGTGTGGCGGCTGGCGCCGCTTGCGGGCGTATTCGCGAGCGGGTTCGCGAGCGGGTTCGCGGGCGGGTTGGCGAGCCTCTTCGCGGACTATTCGCGGCGAACGCGGCCCGCTACAAGCGCACGGCGGCGGTGAGGACGGTGACAGCCGCGGTGACGGCCGGGCGATCGGCCGCGCACCGCCCGGGTCGCCCGGGTCACCGCGTCACGTGGGCGGTCACGTGGGCGGTCACATGGACGGTCGCGGGTCCGTGCTCGCCGTCAGGCCGTTCAGGAGCAGGTCGAGGCCGGTGATGAACTGATCGCGGTCGTCATGGTCGCGCAGGTCGGTGGTGGCGCGCGTCAGGAAGGGGTACTCGGCGGGGTCGAGTTCCGCCCAGCGTTCCGCGGTCTCGGCGAGGAAGGCGTCACGGCTGGTGGTCGCGCCGACGGTGACGCCTGGGGCGACGATCTGCGCGCTGACACCGGTGATGTAGTAGAAGACCGCGGTGCAGACCGCGAACTGCCGCTCGGCGGGCAGCCCCGTTCGTGCGACAAGGGTGCCGATGCGGTCGAACAGGCGCAGCGTATGCGCCAGCGTGGCCGGCGCGGTGACGTGGAACGCGGCCCACGGGTGCCGGTCAAGGGCGTCGAAGACCGCGACGGCGAGCGCGCGCAGCCCGGCGCCGGCCGCGACGCCTTCGTCGGGACACCGGGCCGTGGCGACGGCGTGGCCGATCACCTGATCAGCGGCCAGGGCGACCAGCTCGTCCTTGTTCGCCACGTGCCAGTACAGGGCGCCGGGACCGGTGTTCAGCCGTTCGGCCAGCAGCCGGAAGGTGAGTCCCCGCTCGCCGCGCTCGTCCAGCAGTGCGACGGCGGCGCCGACCACTATGTCCCGCGAGAGGGCGTCGGCCCGCCCCCCGGCGGGTGCTCTTCCTCGCGTCCGTGGCATGACCTCATTTTGGCACATTCTTGACACGTTATGGAACCGCGTTCCATACTCTTTATGGAACATCGGTCCATTTGGCGCCCCGGGCAGAGGCCCGGTGCGGCGCCCGCACAGAGACGAGGGAGCCCATGACCGCCACCCCCCACCCGATCGCCATCGTCGGCGCCGGACTCGGCGGCCTGACCCTCGCCCGGGTCCTGCACGTCCACGGCATCCCCGCGACGGTCTACGAGGCCGACGCCTCGGCCGAGTCACGCACGCAAGGCGGCCAGCTCGACATCCACGAGGACGACGGACAGCGTGCGCTCGCGGACGCCGGTCTCACCGACGAGTTCCACGCGATCATCCATGAGGGCGCTGAGGCGTTGCGCGTGCTCGACCAGCACGGCACGTTGCTCCACGACGAGCCTGCCGACGGCACGGCGGCGCGTCCCGAAGTGCTCCGCGGAGACCTGCGCCGCATCCTGCTCGACTCCCTGCCCGACCGGACGGTGCGGTGGGGACGCAAGGTCACCGCTGTCCGGGCCCTCGGCGACGGCCGTCACGAACTCGTCTTCACCGACGGCTCCACCGTGACCAGCGGCCTTCTGGTCGGAGCCGACGGCGCGTGGTCGAAGATCCGCCCCCTGCTCTCCGACGCCGAGCCCGAGTACATCGGCACGACGTTCATCGAGACCTACCTGTACGACGTGGACGAGCGGCACACCGCGACGGCCCAGGCGGTCGGTGCCGGCGCGATGTACGCGTTGACCCCGGGCAAGGGGATCGTGGCGCACCGCGAGGCGGGAAACATCCTGCACACGTACGTCGAGCTGAACCGTCCCGCCGAATGGATCACCGGCATCGACTTCACCGACGCCGCCGCCGCGACCGCCCGGATCGCGGCCGAGTTCGACGGATGGACACCGCACCTCACCGCGCTGATCACCGACGGCGAGACCGCTCCGGTCGCGCGCATGATCCACACGCTCCCGGACGGGCACCGATGGGACCGTGTGCCCGGGGTGACGCTCCTCGGGGACGCCGCGCACCTGATGCCGCCGTCCGGCGACGGCGCGAACCTGGCCATGTTCGACGGCGCCGAACTCGCCAAGGCGATCGTCGCGCACCCCGACGACATCGAAGCGGCACTCACCGCCTACGAAGAGGCGCTGTTCCCCCGCAGCGAAGCCTTCTACGCCGACGCTCACGAGATCCTGGACCTCTGCCTCGGCGACCGGGCACCGTTCGGACTCATCGACCTCTTCAACGGCGTCCCCCAGGGCGGGCACGGGGCACCCGAGTAGTGCGGGGGAGGCGCACGGCGTGACGTGGCGCCCGGGACGGGCCGCCGGGCCGGGCGCACGGCAGGACATGGCGCCCGGGACGGGCCGCCGGGGCCGGACGCACGGCAAGACGTAGCGCCCAGGACGGGCCGCCGGGGCCGGACGCACGGCAAGACGTAGCGCCCAGGACGGGCCGCCGGGGCCAGGCGCACGGCAAGACGTAGCGCCCAGGACGGGCCGCCGGGGCCAGGCGCACGGCAAGACGTAGCGCCCAGGACGGGCCGCCGGGGCCAGGCACACGGCAAGACGTAGCGCCCAGGACGGTTCGCCGGGCGGCCGGTTCAGCCCCGGACCCCGCTCACCACGAATCCGCTGCGGGGACGGGTCGGGACGCGCCGCAGCGGAATGCTCAGGTCCTGTTCCGGCACGTCGTACTCCAACCCGGCCAGCCGCGGACCCAGTGCGGTGAGGACGGCCAGGGTGATGTCCTCACCGGGGCACCGATGGCCCGCGTCGGCCTCACCGCCGCCTTGCGGGATCAGCTCGTCACGCCCGGGTTCCCGGTCGACGAACCGCTGGGGCGAGAAGACGTACGGGTCGTCCCACAGCTCCGGGTCGTGGTTCTGGCCGTAGATGTCGAGCAGCACCATGGTGCCCTCGGCGATCGGCTCGTCGTGCCACCGCAGGTCGGCGACGGCGAGACCGCCGACGAACGGCGCGAAGGGGTAGAACCGGCGGACTTCCTGGGCGAACGCGAGCGCGTAGGAGGCATCGCCCGACGCGAGCCGTTCCCGGACGTCCGGCCACCGGTGCGTCGCGTGGGCGGCGAAGGTGACGAACCACGTGACGGCGACGGTCGGACGGATGACGTTGAGGAGTTCGACGGCGGCGGTACGGGCGTCCAGCAGAGAGCCGTCGCTGTCCCGGTGGGACGCCACGCTCATCAGGATCGACCCCTCGGACACACCCGCGGGCGCACCCGTCGTACGGCACTCCGTGACGAGCCTCCCCAGACGCTCCTCCTGGCGAGCGCGGGCGCGACGGGCCCGCCAGTGCCGCGGCCCGGCAGTGGCGAAGCCGTCCACCATCGCCACCAGGTCCGCCGCCGTGCCGTCGTCCTCGCCGATGGCGTCCGGAATCCCCGCCCAGGAACAGACGGACCGGGTCAGCACCTTGCTCACCTCGTCGAACAGCACGAGCTGTTCCCGCTTCGCCCAGTCGGCCCGCGCGCGCTCCCACTCCTCCTCCACCCGGTGGACGAGTGCGGCGACGCGCTCCCGGTCCTTGAGCAGCGAGACGAACATCGCCTTGCGCACCCGGTGTTCCTCGCCGTCGAGGGTGTGCACCGCCCCCTGGCCGAAGAGCGTGTCGACGACCGGCTCCGGAAGCGCCGAAGTCCGTCGCACATGCGTCTCGTCGTAGAAGAAGCGCACCGCGTCCACACCGTGGAGGGCGATCGCCGGCTTCCCCAGGAGCCGCGTACGGACGGGCGCCCCGCCGTCGCGGCGCCGCCGGTCGGGGAGCCAGGCGTATCCCTTGGCCAGCAGGGCGAGCGTGCTGTCGTACATGGGGCCTCCGGGGCACAGGGTGGAGCGGGCTTTCGGTCGCGCGCGGGGACGAAGAGCGCCCTACCGCGCGTTCCCTTCCCTTACCGCGCAAAACACGACGCGTATCCGGCGCGGGCTCCGCCGAACGGATGCGGCCTCCGCCGAACGGGGGCGAACGAGGCGGGAGCGACGGTGGATCGTGATGGCCGGCAGTCCCATCGGCCGACGCCCCGGTCAACCGGTCAACCGGTGGGTCGTGATCGACCGGCGGCCCAGCAGGGCGCGTCAGCCGATGAGGCTGCCGGTCAGTGGCCGGGCCGTCACGACCACCAGAACCCGGGCAGCGGCGTCGTTGTCAGTGGCGGCACATAGCGTCGGTGCACGCACAAGGAGTGTCCCCGACCGACCCGACCGACGAGAGGCCCGCCATGGAGTTCCGGATCGAGCGCAGCGCACTGACCGATGCCGTCGCCTGGGCGGCGCGGGTGCTTCCCACCCGGTCGCCCGTCCCGGTGCTGGGCGGGCTGTTGCTGGAGGCGGACGGCGGATCGCTGCGCATCTCCGGCCTCGACTACGAGGCGTCGGCGTGCGTCGAGGTCGAGGCGGAGACCGCGCGGGCCGGGAAGGTCCTGGTCATGGGGCGACGGCTGCTCGACATCTGCCGGGTGCTGTCGGACGGCCCGGTGGAGTGCGCGGTGGAGGCGGCGCGGTTCACGGTGACGGGCGGCGGTGCCCGGTTCGGGCTCTCGGTGCTGCCGCTGGACGACTACCCGTCCCTGCCACCGCTGCCCCCGGTGCGCGGTGAGGTCGACGCGGAGGCGTTCGCCGCCGCCGTATCCCATGTGGCGGTCGCGGCGGGGCGGGACGACACCCTGCCCACGCTGACCGGCATCCGGCTGGGCCTCGACGGCGACACCATGACGCTGGCGGCCACGGACCGGTACCGCTTCGCCGTGCGCACCCTGCCGTGGAAGCCGCTGGAGGCGGACGTGTCGGCGGACGTGGTGGTGTCGGCCCGGCGGCTGACGGAGATCGCGCGCTCGCTCGGCCGGGCGGGCACGGTCCGGGTGGCGCTGGACGGCGGATCGGCCGGGTTCGAGAACGCCGGGGCGCGTACGACGGTGCGTCTCCTCGACGGGCGACTGCCGCGCCACGACAAGCTGTTCGCGATGGCCGACCCGGTGGTGGCGGTGACCGACCGTGAGTCGCTGACGGAGGCGGTCAAGCGGGTCGCGGTGGTCGCGGACGGCGACAGCCCGCTCCAGCTCGCGTTCACGGGCGACTCGGTGCTTCTCCAGGCGGGGTACGAGGACGATGTGGCGTCGCAGCGGCTGCCGGCCGTCCTGGAGGGGGCCGCCGACATGACCGTCGCGTTCAACCCCTCGTACCTGATGGACGCCCTGGCCTCGTTCGAGGAGCCCGTCGTCCGCTTCCAGTTGGCGGGGCCCGGTCAGCGGGCGATGCTCACCGGGCTTCCCGCGTCCGCGACGGGGGCGGGTACGGGAGCGGGGTCGGGTACGAAGTCGGGTGACGCGGGCGACGGAGGTGACGCGGGCGACGCGGGTGTCGGCACGCATCGGCATCTGCTGATGTCCATCAAGCCGTTGGTCTGACTCGGCGAGAAGGCGCGGCCTCCGCTCCGGTGCCGGAGCGGAGGCCGGACCACGGGCGAGGCCCGGATACCGGAGCAGGGGGCGGGCCCGGCCTTCTCGGCCGGGCGCGCCCCCTGTCGGGTGGGGGGAACTGAAGGTCCAGGACCTCAGCAGCTCAGGTTCGAGCCGGGGGTGGTGCCGAGGATCTGAACGAACGCCTGGTAGCGGTCGATGCGGCTCTGGACCTGGGCGGGGTTGCCGCCGTTGCACTCCAGCGAACCGTTGATGGCCCAGATCGTCTGACCGAAGCCGGCGCCGTTGACGATGGCGTTGTGGGCGGTCATCGTGCCGGGACCGTTCTGCGTGTTCCAGTACCAGAGGCCGGTCTGCCAGGCCACCGACGCGTTCGTCTGGACCAGCGACGGGTTGTGCAGCAGGTCGATGCCGAGCGCGTCACCGGCCGCCTTGTAGTTGAAGTTCCAGCTGAGCTGGATCGGACCGCGTCCGTAGTACGCGGCCTGGCCCGCCGGGCAGCCGTAGGGCTGGTTGGCGTCGCAGTAGTGGGGGTAGTTGGCCGTGTTCTGCTCGACCACGTACACCAGGCCACCCGTCTCGTGGCTGACGTTGGCGAGGAACGCCGCCGCCTCCTGGCGCTTGACCGTGTCGCTGCCGGTCTTCGCGAAGGCCGGGTACGCCTTCAGCGCGTCGGTCAGGCCGGCGTACGTGTAGAAGGGGTTCCGGTTCGGGAACATCTGGTTGAACTGCGCCTCGCTGACGACGAAGCCCGAGGTGTTGCCGCCGCCACCGTTGTCACCGCCGCCGCCGTTGTCACCGCCGCCGGTGCCGCAGGCACCCTTGTCGGCCCAGACGTCGGACTTGCCCGGGGTCTCGTTCTGGGTCCACCACTTGGCCGACCAGTTGTGGCCGTTGTACGAAGCGGCGCCACCTCCGGTGTATACGGACGAAGCGCTCCAGGGGGTTGTGCAGGCCACCGCCGCGGACGCGAGAGTCGCGGGGAGGACGACGATCGTCGCCACGACCGCCCCGAGGGCGGCCAGCAGGCTGATGATTCGTCTGAACACGTGATCACTCCTTCGGCGCGGTACACCGCACGAGTCGGCACACCGCCATGGGGGGTGCCCCGTACTCAATCCGGATGGTCTGGACCTGTCAAGGTCTAGACCATCCTTCGGGAAATTACCGATGCCGGGGCACGTCACCTGGTAGTGACGATCACTACGCACCGAAACCGGCGCCAACAGCCCTTTCCTCGCCGAACGTTCCGACCCGGTGACGCGCGACCGCCGGCACCGACATTGGCGCGAATCCCTTCACCGCGTCCACGATGCGGACGGCACACCACTCGATCGGGTGCGGCCCGCACCCCACGACGGCCCGGCATAGTCCTCTGACACAGTCCCCAAGCGGAAGCACGGCCACCTTGTCAAGTTGTGATGATTTAGCCGTCGGCGGCAGACCGAACTTGTCAGAAAGGCGCAATTTTCGGCGCGGTTGGCCGATAAGGCGCTGGGAGTGAACGCGGGAAAGCGCTACCTTGCGCCATGCACCGACCCCGGGGGGGTTGGCGCCTGAAAAAGGAAACGGACCGCGCCCTCCACGAGTGGGCGCGGTCCGTTTCCGGCGCGGGTCGGTTCGAACCCGGTCCGACCTCAGGACTACCTGAACTGATCGGTGTCGCCAAGAGACTCCAGCAGGCGCCGGAGATCCCTCGCGAGCCGGTCCCGCTGAGCGGGGGTGAGACCGACGAGCAGCCGGCCCTGCGCCCCGACGTTGTCGATCTGCGCGTTGTCGATGAGCGCCAGGCCCTCGTCGGTGAGCGCGACGCTGAAGCTGCGCCCGTCCAGCTGGCTGCGGGTCCGGGTCACCAGCCCCCGCCCTTCGAGCCGGTCCAGCCGTTGCGTGATGGCACCCGAGGTGACCATCGACGCGCGCATGAGTTCGGCGGGTGTCAGCCGGTGGGGCGGAGGACTGCGCCGCAGTGTGGCCAGTACGTCGAAGGCCGCGGCGTCGAGCCCGTGCTCGTTGTAGGTGGTGCGCAGCTCGCCCTCGACGATCTGGGCGAGGCGCTTGATCCGGCCGATGACGGCCATGGGTGAGGCGTCCAGCGCCGGGGCTTGTTCCGCCCACTGCGCCAGTACGTGATCTACGTGGTCAGCCATGTGGTCACCTTAGTCGACTTCCTTAGCGTTGAGGTATCGCCTCGCCGAAAGTTGTCTCGATCATCATCCTTAGCGCTCAACTATTTACCTTAGCGTCGAGCATTGGCCTTGCCTTAGTCCTAAAACACCTCTACCGTGGTTGTCATGACCGAGGACAACGCCCCACTGACAGTGCCGCAGGCCATCCACGCTCGTCGCGCGGTCCGTCACTACCTACCGGACCGGATTCCGGCAGCCCAGCTCACCGAACTGCTGGAACTGACGCTGGAGGCACCCTCCAGCTTCAACATCCAGGCACGTTCCGTGGTCGTTGTCTCCGATCAGCGGGGCCGCTCCGGCCTCACCTGGGCCACCGGCGGCCAGCCGCATCCGGAGGAGGCTCCGGTGACGTTGGTGTTCGTCGGCTCCAGCAGGGCGTGGAGCGAGGATCTGAGCGACATCCACGGCCAGGCGGGACGCAACGGCGCGTGGAACGACCAGTACATCGCCGGATTCCCGCAGGCCACCCTGGATTTCTACGAGGATCAGGAGAAGCGCGGTCTGCTGCGTGAGTGCGCGATCAAGGACGCCATGATCGCCGCCACACACGCCATGATCGTCGCCGCCTCCATGGGTCTCGCCACCTCCCCGATGAACGGGTGGGACGAGGCCAAGGTCAAGCAGGTCATCGGCATCGAGGACCGCGACGACCTGCACATCGCGCTGCTGCTGCCGGTCGGCAAGCCCGCGGAGAACCGCAGGCACCCCGGCCGCCGGCCGCTCGGGCGCAACGCCTTCGACGGCACGTACGGCCACGGCTACACGCCCGAGCGCGCCTGACCTTCACCGGACCACCGGACCGCCGGACCGCTCGGGCCACCCCCGGGCCGTCCCCCGATCCGCCGCGCCATCCGCCCCACCCGATCCACCAGCCCCACCTGATCCGCGCAGGTACACACCCAGCACCGCCACGGGGGACTTCGTGCTGCCCCCACCCACCACGGACCAAAGGGAAACACCATGTCTGATGTGAAGAATCTGGTACAGGTCGCCGGGATCATCGACGCCGAGGAGGCGGCGATGCTCGTCGAGGAGGGCGTGGACTGGCTCGGCTTCCCCCTCCGCCTGCCGTCCGGCAAGGACGACATCACCGAGTCGGCGGCCACCCGCATCATCGGCGGACTCACGGCGCCGCAGGCAGGGGTCCTGATCAGCTACCTCACCGACGCCGACGAGATCAGCGCCTTCACCAGCCAGCTCGGGGTGAGAGCGGTGCAGCTCCACGGTGACGTGGAGCGGGTCCAGCTCGCCAAGCTCAAGGCGAACCGCCCCGACCTGTACGTCCTCAAGAGCCTGGTGGTCCGTGAGGACAACGCCGAGGAGCTGCTGAACCTCGTGGACGAGGTGGCCGACTCGGTGGACATGTTCATCACCGACACGTTCAACCCCGCGACCGGCGCCAAGGGTGCCACCGGCCTGACCCACGACTGGTCGGTCAGCGCGGAGCTGGTCCGCCGCTCGCCGAAGCCGCTGATGATGGCGGGCGGTCTGAACCCGGAGAACGTCGCCGCCGCGATCCGCGCCGTACGGCCCGCCGCGGTCGACGCGCACACCGGCCTGGAGGGCGCCGACCGCCGCAAGGACCGCGCGAAGGTCGCGAAGTTCGTCGCGGAGTCCCGCCTCGCCTTCGCCGAGATCGGCTGAGACACCACCCCGCCACCGGAACCGAGCCGAGCCCCGGTACCGGACCCGGGCCACGAGCCGCGAGCCACGAGCCCCGGCCCCCGTGCGCCCGGACCCGGTCCCCGTCCAACGACAGGCAGGTAGTCATGACCGTCGGCCACAACGTCCACTTACTCCCGCAGACGAACCAGCTGCGGGCCATGCACACCATCATCCGCGACCGCGAAGCTCCCCGCGCGGACTTCGTCTTCTACTCCCGGCGCATCATGCGCCTGCTGCTCGAAGCGGGCCTCGACCTCCTCCCGTTCGACAAGCACGAGGTCACCACCCCCGTCGGCGAGACCTACGACGGTCTGACGTTCGCCACGAAGCTGTGCGCCGTCCCCGTCATCCGGGCCGGCGAGTCGATGGAGGCGGAGCTGCGGGACATCCACCCCGGCATCCGGATCGGCAAGATCCTCATCCAGCGGGACAAGAAGACCAAGCTCCCGCACCTGTACTACTCGCACCTGCCGGACGACATCGCCGAGCGCCACGTACTCCTGCTGGAGCCGATGCTCGCGACCGGAGGCAGCGCTCTCACCGCGATCGGTGTCCTCCTCGACGCCGGCGTACGGGAGGAGAACATCGTGTTCGTCAACTTCCTCACCGCCCCCGAAGGCATACACACCGTCTGCCGCAAACACCCCAGGGTCAAGATCGTCACATCGGCGATCGAGGACCGTCTCAACGAGAACGCGTTCATGGTTCCCGGAATCGGCGACTTCGGCGACCGGTTCTTCGGCACAACGGATTCGGCAGTGCACCAGTGAAGTCCAACCGAGTCGCGACAGACTCCGCTCTCACCGCTCTCGCCCCGCTCATCTGGGGCTCCACCTACGTCGTCACCACCGAACTCCTGCCCCCCGACCGGCCGTTGCTGGCCTCGGTGGTCCGCGCCCTGCCCGCCGGCCTGGTGCTGATGGCAGTCGGCCGCACCCTGCCCCGCGGCATGTGGTGGTGGCGGGCGCTCGTCCTCGGCGTCCTGAACATCGGCGCCTTCTTCTACCTGCTGTTCGTCGCCGCCTACCACCTGCCGGGCGGGGTCGCGGCGCTGGTGATGTCCGTCCAGCCGATGATCGTGCTCTTCCTGTCGGCGCTGCTGCTGAAGGACAAGATCAAACCCGTCCACGTGGTGGCGAGCGTGTTCGGGGTCGTAGGTGTGGGGCTGCTCGTCCTGCGACCACAGGCCGAACTGGACGCCGTCGGCGTCGGAGCCGGTCTGCTGGGCGCGGTGAGCATGGCCTCCGGGATCGTGCTCACCAAGAAGTGGGGCAGACCGGAGGGCGTCGGCCTGCTGACCTTCACCGGCTGGCAGCTCACCGTCGGCGGGCTGGTCCTGCTGCCCGTGACCCTGATCGGCGAAGGACTGCCCGGCAGCGTCAACGGCCACAACCTCATCGGATTCGCCTATCTCGGCCTGATCGGCGCCCTGTTCGCCTACGCGATCTGGTTCCGCGGCGTGGAGCGGCTGCCCGCCCTCGCCGTCTCCTTCCTGAGCTTCGCCTCACCGCTGGCCGCGACCGTCCTCGGCTATCTCGTACTGGACCAGTCGCTGACCGCCCTCCAGTTCGTGGGTGCGGCGGCCGTGATCACCGCGGTGGTGCTCGCCCAGCCCCGGCAGAAGCGTCCGAAACCGGCCGAACCTCAGGCCGACTCCAGACAACCCGTACACACCTGAGTCACGTACCAAGTAGTGGGGGGATTCATGGAAACGCACACCTTCGGAAGACTGAGATCCAACGGCCTCCGTGACACCAGACTGCCCGGAATGCTCAGGCAGCAGGTCGCCACCCGGCCGGAAGCCGTGGCGGTCGTCCACAACGGCCGGGAGCTGAGCTACCGGCAGCTGGAGGCGGCGGCAGACGAACTCGGCGATCGGCTAGGCGAGTTAGGGGCCGGGGCGGACACCCCGGTGGGCCTCTACGTCGAACCGTCACTGGAACTGATGGTGGGGGCCTGGGGCATTCTCGCCTCGGGGGGCGCCTATCTGCCGCTCTCTCCGGAGTACCCGCAGGACCGCCTCCGCTACATGCTGGAGAACTCCGGCACCCGGATCGTGGTGACCCAGGAACACCTGGCCGACCGCGCCCGGGAGCTGTCGGCCACGGGCGTCACCGTCGTCGTGATCGGCGACAAGGACCCCGTGGCCGACAGCGGCCCCCGGCCGTCGGCCACCGCCGGCCCGGACCTCGGCTCGGACACCCTGGCGTACGTCATCTACACCTCGGGCTCCACCGGCCGCCCCAAGGGGGTGATGATCGAACACCGCAGCATCGTCTCGCAGTTGCGCTGGATGCAGGACTGCGGGCACCTCGGGCCTGACACCACCGTGCTCCAGAAGACCCCGATGAGCTTCGACGCCGCCCAGTGGGAAATCCTCGCCCCCGCGGCCGGCGGCCGGGTCGTGATGGGCCCCAGCGGGGTCTACCGGGACCCCGAGGCGCTGATCGAGACCATCGCTAAGAACGACGTCACGACGCTCCAGTGCGTCCCCACCCTCCTACAGGCGTTGCTGGACACCGAATCGCTCCCCGCCTGCACCTCGCTCAAGCGGGTCTTCGCCGGAGGCGAGGCCCTCAGCTCCACGCTGGCCCGCACCTTCGCCGAGGAGATGCCGCACACCTCGCTCGTCAACCTGTACGGGCCGACCGAGTGCACCATCAACACCACGGCCCACCTCGTCGACCCGCACGACCTCGCCGGGAACGAGGCGGCCTCGATCGTCTCCATCGGCGTCCCGGTCGACAACACCACCTGCTTCATCCTCGACAAGAACCTCCAGCCGGTGGACATCGCCGAGAAGGGCGAACTCTACGTCGGCGGCATACAGGTGGCCCGCGGCTATCTGAACCTGCCGGACCAGACCAGGGAACGCTTCGTCACCAACCCCTTCATGCCGTGCGAACGGCTGTACCGGACGGGTGACCTGGCCTACTGGAACTCCGACGGGACGATCCAGTTCTGCGGACGCGCCGACTCCCAGATCAAACTGCGCGGCTACCGCGTGGAGCTGGAGGAGATCGCCTCCGCGATCGAGGAGCACACCTGGGTCAAGCGGGCCGCCGCCGTCGTCACCGACGACCCCCGCACCGGCTTCCAGAACCTGGTGGCGTGCGTCGAGCTGAACCCCAGGGAAGCCGCCCTGATGGACCAGGGCAACCACGGCTCGCACCACCAGTCGAAGACCAACAAGCTCCAGGTCAAGGCCCAGCTGTCCAACGCGGGTGTACGGGACCCCGAGGAACTGGCGGGCCGGCCCGCCGTCCCGCTGCCCGGCGCCGAGGAGACCCCCGCCCAGCGCCGCGAGGTCTTCGCCCGGAAGACGTACCGCTTCTACGAGGGCGGCAGCGTCTCCCACGCCGACCTGCGAGAGCTGCTGAGCCCCCGGACGACCCCCGCCTACTCCCGCGGCACCGACCGCCTCACGCAGGCCGAACTCGGCACGATCCTCAGGTGGTTCGGGCCGTTCCACAGCGAGGAACGGCTGCTGCCGAAGTACTCCTACGCCTCACCGGGAGCGCTGTACGCCACCCAGATGTACCTGGAGACCGGAGGCGTGGCCGGACTCGACCCGGGCGTCTACTACTTCCACCCCCTGGACCACACGCTGGTCCGGATCGCCGACGCGCGATGTCCTGCCCCCGAGGGCCTTGAGGTGCACTTCGTCGGCAAGAAGCGGGCGATCGAACCGGTCTACAGGACCAACATCCAGGAAGTGCTGGAGTTCGAGACCGGCCACATGCTCGGTGTGTTCGAGGAGGTGCTGCCCGAGTACGGGCTGGCGATCCACCCCGCCGGATTCGACCCGTCGGCGCGGGGCCTCCTGGACGTGGCCGAGGAGGACTACTACCTCGGGACGTTCGAGATACGCGCCAACGACGGCCGCCCGGCCGCCGACCCGGTCGAGATCTTCCTCCAGACCCACCCGGGCGGGGTGGCCGGACTGCCCACGGGCACCTACCGCCACCGCGGCGGTGACTTCGAGCGGATCTCGGACCGCACGGTCCTGAAGAAGCACGTGATCGCGATCAACCAGGGCGTGTACGAGTCCGCCCCCATCGGGATCACCGCCGTCAGCAGGGAACCCGAGGACTGGCTCTCGTACATCGTCCTCGGCCGGAAGCTGCACCATCTGCAACGCAACGGGCTGAGGATGGGCTTCATGTCCTCGGGCTACTCCTCGAAGACCGGGCACCCGCTGCCCGCCGCGCTGCGCGCCGACGACATCCTCGCCGAGGCCGGCATCGGTTCCGGCCCCTCCTACTTCTTCCTCGGTGGGAAGGTCAGCGACGAACAGCTGCGCTCCACCGGGATGCGCGAGGACTCGGTGCACATGCGCGGACCGACGGAGATGATCCGGGACGACCTGGCGCGGCTGCTGCCCGACTACATGATCCCGAACCGGCTGCTGATCCTCGACGAACTCCCGCTGACCGCCAACGGAAAGATCGACTGCAAGGCGCTCGCCGCCTCGGACGTGGTCAACGACGCCTCCGGCAGTACGGTCCACGTCGCTCCCCGCACCCCGGTGGAACGCTGGCTGGCCGCGGAGTGGGGCAAGGCGCTGAAGTACGCGGACGTGTCGGTCGAGGACAACTTCTTCGCCTCCGGCGGCAACTCCCTCGTGGCGGTGGTGCTCACGCACCGGATCAACCGGGAGTTCGGCATCTCGCTGCCCCTCCAGATCCTCTTCGAACACCCCAGGCTGGCCGACCTCGCGGCGCGGATCGAGGACGACAGCCCCGAACCCTCCTCACGGCTGATCCCCCTCCACGAGAGGAGCGGCACGGCGGCGCCCGTGTTCTGCTGGCCCGGCCTCGGCGGCTATCCGATGAACCTGCGGCTGCTCGCCCGGGAGTCGGACGTGCCGGGCACCTTCTACGGGATACAGACGGCCGGGATCAACGCGGGCGAAGTGCCCTACGGCACCATCGGCGAGATGGCGGCGGCCGACATCGCGGAGATCCGCCGGGTGCAGCCCGAAGGGCCGTACACCCTCTGGGGCTACTCCTTCGGCGCCCGGGTGGCCTTCGAGACCGCGTGGCAGCTGGAGCGGGCCGGGCAGCGGGTCGAGCACCTGATGCTGCTGTGCCCCGGCAACCCGAAGGTGCGGCAGGCGAACGGACGGCGGTACGGGCGTGAGGCGTCGTACCGCAACCCCGGATACGTGAGCGTCCTGTTCTCCGTGTTCGCCGGGACGATCAGCGGACCCGCGCTGGACGCCTGCCTGCTGGCCACCCGCGACGAGGACAGCTTCGTGTCCTTCGTCCACGCCGCGTTCCCGGCGCTCGACGAGGGGATGGTGCGGCGCATCACCCGCATCGTCGGCGCGACCTACGAGTTCGACTACTCCTTCGACGAGCTGGTCGAGCGCCGGCTGGACGCCCCCGTGACGATCCTCAAGGCGTCCGGTGACGACTACTCGTTCATCGAGGAGCACTCCGGCTATTCGGCCACCCCGCCCACCGTGCTCGACCTGAAGAGCGACCACTACCAGGTCCTCCGGGACCACGGCATCACCGAACTGGTGTCGGCCATCCGCTCCCGCACCACCTGAGCGCACCATCACGCACCACCGGCGGCGCCTCTCCCGGCCCCCTCAACGGCCGGGACGGGAGGAGCGCCCCCGTAACAACCTGATCCGCCCGCCCGATCCGAAGGAGCGCAGCCGTGCCCCATGTCCACATCCAGCACTATCCCCGGAACTTCACCGAGGAGCAGCGCCGGGCCGTCGACGCGGCGATCACCCGGGCGGTCATGACGGCCTTCGAGACCGGCGAGGAGACCATCTCGATCGCGCTGGAGCCGATCGAGCCGGACGACTGGACCGCCCGCGTCCTCGACCGGATCGAGGCGCGCGAGGACCTGCTCCTCAAAGCCCCCGCCTACTGGAAGCGAAAGTGAGAGATCCCATGCGCGCATACGACGGCGTCCCGATCGTCTTCGGTCCCGAGGTCCGCTCCACCCTCGACGAGGGCGGACCGGTGGTGGCGCTGGAGAGCAACGTCATCACGCACGGCCTGCCGTACCCGGACAACGCGGCCACCGCCCGGAAGGTGGAGGACGCCGTCCGGGCGGGCGGGGCGGTCCCGGCCACGATCTGCGTGCGGGACGGCGCGATCCACGTGGGGATGTCGGACGAGGAGATCGAGCGGTTCGCGTCCACACCGGGCATCCCCAAGGTCTCCAGCCGGGACCTGCCGGTGGTGCTGGCGAACGGCGGGCTCGGCGCCACGACCGTGGCCTCCTCGGTGGTCGCCGCCGAACTGGCGGGCATCCCCTTCTTCTCGTCGGCCGGGATCGGCGGGGTGCACCGGGGGGCGCAGGAGACGTTCGACATCTCCTCGGACCTCGTCCAGTTCACCCGGTCCAAGGTCGCCGTCGTCTGCGCGGGCGCCAAGATGATCCTGGACCTGGGGCTGACCCTGGAGTACCTGGAGACGCAGTGCGTCCCGGTGGTCGCCCACCGGTCCGACGACTTCCCCGCCTTCTACTGCCGCACCAGCGGCCACCGCGCCCCGCACCGGATGGACGACGAGACGGCCATCGCCCGCGCCGTCGAGAACCACTGGGCACTGGGCAACCACAGCTCCTTCCTCATCACCACCCCGGTCAGGGAGGAGGACGCCATCGACTCCGTCGAGGTGGACGCGGCCATCCGCGATGCCGTCTCCGCCGCCGGCCGGGACGGGGTGTCGGGCCAGAGCCTGACGAAGTACCTCATGCGCGCCGTCGACGCGGCCACCGACGGGCGGTCGGCCAGGGCGAACATGGCGGTCCTCGCCACCTGCGCCGAGACCGCGGGCCGGCTGGCCGCCGCGCACAGCCGTCATCTGGCGGAGCGGGACGCCGGTGCCGCTCACGGCACCGGCTGACGCCCGGCCGGTTCCGGACCCCGGCCCCCTTCTCACCCGGGCGACTTCAGCGCCTCTCAGCACCTTCAGCGCCTCTCACCACCTTTCAGCGGCTCAGCTCTCGTACACAGGAGAAGACACCATGTCCTCGAACCTCTTCGAACCGGTCACCCTCGGCAAGCTGGCCCTCAGCAACCGCATGGTCATGGCCCCCATGACCCGTAACCGCGCCACCCCCGACGGCCAGGCCACCGAACTCATGGCCACCTACTACGGTCAGCGCGCCGCCGCCGGGCTGATCATCACCGAGGGCATCCAGCCCAACGCCGTCGGCCAGGGCTTCCTCCAGACACCGGGCCTGCACACCGAGGAGCAGGTCGCCTCCTGGGTCCCCGTCACCGAGGCCGTGCACCGCGGCGGCGGCCGGATCGTGGCCCAGCTGATGCACTCCGGGCGCATCGGCCACCCGTCCCTCTACCCCAGCGCGCACCGGTCGGTCGCCCCCTCCGCCATCGCCGCCGCCGGTCAGTGCTTCGGCCCCGAGGGCCCGTTGGACTACCCGGTCCCGCACGAGCTGACCGTCGAGGAGATCGCGCGGACCGTGGACGACATCGCGACCGCGTCCCAGCGCGCCGTCGACGCCGGTTTCGACGGGGTGGAGCTGCACGCGGGCAACGGTTTCCTGCTGCACCAGTTCCTGTCGGCCAACACCAACCACCGCACCGACGCGTACGGCGGTGACATCGCGGCCCGTATCCGCTTCACCGTCGAGGTCGCGGAGGCCGCGGCCGAGCGCGTCGGGGCGGACCGGGTCGGGATGCGCGTCTCGCCCGCGAACCCGTACAACGACATCGCCGAGCACGACACGGCCGAGCTGTACGCGGCCCTGGTCGAGGCGCTGCCCCCGCTGGCGTTCCTGCACGTCATGGAGTCCGCGAACCGGCCGCAGACGCTGGCGGTGCGCGGACTGTGGCAGGGCAAGCTGATCCTCAACCCGCACCCCACCGCCGACTCGGGCCCGGTCAGCCCGGAGACGGCCGCCGACACCCTGGAGTCGGGCGCCGCCGACGCGGTGTGCATGGGCGCCCTCTTCCTGGCCAACCCGGACCTGCCGGACCGCATCAAGGCCGGAGGCCCGTACAACTCCGTCGACGAGAGCGCCCTGTACGGGGGCGACCACCGCGGATACACCGACTACCCGACCCTGCGCGGGACGGACGCCGCGTGAGCGGCGGCAGAGAGCTGCTGCTGTTCTCCGGCCGGGCGCACCCCGCGCTGGCCGAGGGCATCGCGGCCGAGCTGGGCACGACGCTGGTCCCGACGAAGGCGATCGACTTCGCCAACGGCGAGATCTACATCCGCTACCACCAGTCCGTGCGGGGCGCGGACTGCTTCGTGATCCAGAGCCACACGGCCCCGGTCAACAAGTCGATCATGGAGCAGTTGATCATGATCGACGCGTTGAAGCGGGCGTCCGCCCGGAGCATCACCGTCATCGTCCCGTTCTACGGCTACGCCCGTCAGGACCGTAAGCACAGCGGCCGGGAACCCATCTCGGCCCGGCTGATGGCCGATCTGCTGACGACCGCGGGCGCGGACCGGATTCTGACCATCGATCTGCACGCCGACCAGATCCAGGGTTTCTTCGACGGCCCGGTCGACCACCTGTCCGCGATGCCGGTGCTCGCCGACCACGTCGGTTCGGTGGTGGACCGGAGCAGGCTGACGGTGGTCTCCCCGGACGCGGGCCGGGTCAGGGTGGCGGACAGCTGGTGCGACCGGCTGGACGCCCCGCTGGCCATCGTGCACAAGCGGCGGGACAAGGACGTCGCGCACCAGGTCACGGCGCACGAGGTCGTGGGAGAGGTTCAGGGCAGGGTGTGCGTCCTGGTCGACGACATGATCGACACCGGGGGCACGATCTGCGCGGCGGCGGACGCGCTGTTCGCCCATGGCGCGGAGGAGGTGATCGTCGCGGCCACGCACGGGGTGCTGTCGGGGCCGGCGGCGGCGCGCCTGGAGCAGTCGAAGGTGGGCGAGTTCGTCTTCACTGACACCCTGCCGGTGCCGGGCGGCCTCTCGCTGGACAAGGTGACGGTCCTGTCCGTCGCGCCGCTGATCGCGAGCGCGGTGCGGGAGGTGTTCGGGAACGGGTCGGTGACCCGCCTCCTGGCGGGGCGGTAGCGGGACCCGGAACGCGTACGGGCCGGGTCGGGCCGGAGTGTTCCGGCCCGGCCTTCACGCATGCGCGAGGCCGGAACGGAAGTGTTCCGGCCCGGCCGTACACACGCGTGAAGGCCGGAACGGAGCGCTCCGTTCCGGCCTTCACGCGTGCGCGGCGTGCGAATCCCCGAAACCGGGGCCCCTCCTCCGTCTCAGAGGAAGGAGTTGATCTCGATCGTCTCGGTCCGGCCGGGGCCGACCCCGATCGCGGAGATCGGTGCGCCGGACATCTCCTCCAGCGCCTTCACGTACGCCTGCGCGTTCTTCGGCAGGTCGCCGAACGTCTTCGCCTTCGTGATGTCCTCGGTCCAGCCGGGCAGCATCTCGTAGATCGGCTTGGCGTGGTGGAAGTCGCTCTGGCTGTACGGGAGTTCATCGACCCGCTTGCCGTCGACCTCGTACGCCACACAGACCGGGATCTGCTCCCAGCCGGTCAGCACGTCCAGCTTCGTGAGGAAGAAGTCCGTGAGGCCGTTGACCCGGGTCGCGTACCGCGCGATCACCGCGTCGAACCAGCCACAGCGGCGGTCGCGGCCCGTCGTGACCCCGTATTCACGGCCGATGCTGCGCAGGGCCTCGCCGTCCTTGTCGAACAGCTCCGTCGGGAACGGTCCGGCGCCGACGCGCGTGGTGTAGGCCTTGAGGATGCCGATGACCCGGCTGATCTTCGTCGGCCCCACACCGGACCCGGTGCAGGCGCCGCCCGCGGTCGGGTTCGACGAGGTGACGAAGGGATACGTACCGTGGTCGACGTCCAGCAGCGTGCCCTGTCCGCCCTCCATCAGGACGACCTTGCCGTCGTCGATGGCGTTGTTCAGGATCAGCGTCGTGTCGGCGACGTACGGCTTGATCTGCTCCGCGTAGGTGAGCAGTTCCTCGACGATCCTGCCGGAATCGATCGCGCGCCGGTTGTAGAGCTTGGCGAGGATCTGGTTCTTGAAGTCGAGCGCCGCGTCGACCTTCTGGATCAGGATCGACTCGTCGTAGAGGTCCTGGACCCGGATGCCCACGCGGTTGATCTTGTCCGCGTAGGTCGGGCCGATCCCGCGACCGGTGGTGCCGATCTTGCGGGAGCCGAGGAACCGTTCCGTCACCTTGTCGACCGTGGTGTGGTACGGGGTGATCAGATGAGCGTTGCCGCTGAGCAGAAGCTTGGACGTGTCGACGCCCCGCTCGTTCAGACCGCTCAGCTCGGAGAGCAGGACCGCCGGGTCGACCACGACACCGTTTCCGATGACCGGGGTACACCCCGGCGACAGGATTCCGGAGGGGAGGAGATGCAGTGCGTACTTCTGGTCACCTACGACCACCGTGTGGCCGGCGTTGTTGCCGCCTTGGTATCGCACCACATAGTCCACGGAACCACCGAGGAGGTCGGTGGCCTTTCCCTTGCCCTCGTCACCCCACTGAGCACCGAGCAGCACAAGTGCGGGCACAGGCGTACACCCCTTCCGGGCGGGGCATGTCCAAGGTCAGGGGGCGTACGTAAACGCCGTACACGCGGTACGTCGATGTACGACGAAGCCTGAGCCGTCGAACCGGGTGCCCCGGAATAGACGAAGCCCCTGGCGCAATAGCGAAAGGGGCTCTTGCACCAAGATGCTACCCGAGGAAGGACCGAGGTGTCGGCTGCAGAGCCCCCCGGTGACGGCACACGCCAGCTACTGGTGGTGATCGACCCGGTCGCCCGCCGGTCGGACGGCGAGTCCGTCCGCATCGCGAAGGACGTGCTGAGCGCCGGTTCGCACGCCAAGATCTGTCTCCCCCAGGACCACGACGAGTTCTCCCGCGCCCTCTCCAGGCGGGGCAACCGCAGGCCGGTGGTCGTGGGCGACGACCGCGCGCTGCTGCGGGCGGTGGCCACCTTGCACCGGGAGCGGGAGCTGGCCGACGGGGTGCTCTCGCTGGTGCCGGTGGGACCGGCCGCCGGGCTCTCGGTGGCGTACGCGCTGGGCGTGCCGTCGAGCACGGTGGCGGCGGCCCGTACCGCGCTCGACGGGACCGCGCACCGGCTCGACCTGCTGGTCGACGACAGCGACGGCGTCGTCCTGGGCGATCTGCGGATACCGGCACGGGCGGCGGTGCCCGGCACGGCGTCCGGACATCCGGGGGTCACGGCGGTCTGGGACACCTGCCGCTCGCTGGTACGGACCCTGGTGCGCCCCGCGCCCCCGGAGATCCCGCCCGCCCCCGCCACGGCGGGGTACCGGCTGCGGGTCGAGGCGGACGGGGCGCTGCTGACCGACCTGGACCGCCAGGTGGAGTCGGTGCACCTCACCACGCGCAGCTCCGGAGGGGTGATGGACGTGGTGATCAGAACACCGGACGGCCCGCCCGTGACGGTCGGGGCGAAGCAGGTCACGGTCTCCGGCGCGGACTTCCGCTACCGGGCGGACATACAGATCGGGGGGCCGGTGCGGACCAGGACCTGGACGGTGCGGGAGGGCGCGTGGGCGCTGATGCTCCCGGCCGCGCTTCCGGCCCGGGGACCGGACGGATAGCCTCCACGCGGGGACACTGTGCGTGGGGGACGTGAAGAAACGGTGTGTGCGAGCGGTACGGGGCAGTCGTCGGCGGGCGCGGACGAGGCGGGAGCGGGCACGGGGACGGGAGCGGGCGCTGCCGACGGCGCGGGGGCGAACAAGGCGGTGAGCGCGGGGGCGGGCGCGGACGAGGCGGCGGGCGCGGGGCCGGGAGCGGGCGCTGTCGACGGCGCGGGACGAGCAAAGCGGTGAGCGCGGGGGCGGGAGCTGTCGAGGCCGCGGGCGCGGGGCCGGGGGCCGTACCGCTTCCCCCCGCACGGCCGGTTCGGAAAGCGGTCTGCCTCTCCCCCGGGAACCGCCTACCGGTCGTGGGTCGTGCGTGAGGTGTGACGACGAGAGAGACGGGGAGTGTGCGGGAGGCCGCCGCGGACGCGGCCGGCTGCCTGGTCGCCCTGGCCGGGGCCGTGGCGGGGCTGCTGCTCTGGGCGCCCTACGGCGGACACGGGCTGCTGGGCGGCTTCGAGGGCGCGACCGCCTGGAGGGTGCTGTGGCTGGGGCTGCCCGTCATGACCGTGGGCGGGGCCGTCGCCGCGCTCACCGTCCGGGCGCTCGCCCGGCGGCGGTGGCGGCGGACACTCGGGCTGGGACTGCTGCTCGTGGCGCTGGCCGCGATCGGCACGGGATACGAGGTGCTGGCGGGGCCGCCATCGGGGTGCGGCACTCCGGGGCCCTGCTGAGGGCCGGGCGGGGAGCATGGGCGCACCGCTCGCCGGGGAGCTGAGGAGAGTGCGGTACGGACCTCAACTCCCCGCGGTCTTCCGGAGGTTCCTCGGGCGGCTCGTCGCGCGGTCCCCGCTCGGGCGGGAACGCACCGGCGCTCACAGCTCGACGCGGAGTTCCTTGAGGCCCCGGATCACGTATCCCGGGCTCCACTCCGGTTCGGCCGCCAGCCGCATGTCGGGCGCCTGGCGCAGCAACTCACCGAAGGACGCCTGGAGTTCGATACGCGCCAGTGGGGCGCCCAGACAGTAGTGGATGCCCGCCCCGAAGGTGATGTGGGGGTTGTCCACGCGCGCCAGGTCCAGTGTGTCCGGATCGGTGAAGCGGGCGGGGTCACGGTTGGCGGAGGCGAACAGCAGGGCGACCTCCGATCCGCGCGGAATGACCGTGCCGCCGATCTCGATGTCGTCGAGCACCCACCGCTCGAACATCTGGAGCGCGGTGTCGTACCGCATCAACTCCTCGACCGCCGTGGGCAGCAGCCCGTGGTCCGCGCGCAGGGCCGCCAGCTGTTCGGGGTGCCGGAACAGCGTCCACCAGCCGTTGACGGTGGTGTTGACGGTCGCCTCGTGGCCCGCGTTCAGCAGCAGGACGCAGGTGGAGACCATCTCCTGCTCGCTCAGCCGCTCGTCCTCGTCGTGGGCGGCGATGAGCGCGGAGATCAGGTCGGGTCCCGGTTCGCGGCGGCGTTCGGCGATCAACTCGCGCAGATACGCGGAGAAGTCGACCGAGGCGCGGACGGCCGCGTACGCGGTGTCCTCGTCCGGGTTCAGCTCGAACATCCCGCAGATCGCCGCCGACCACGGGCGCAGCGGAGCCCGGTCGGACTCCGGGATGCCGAGCATTTCGGCGATGACGGCGACGGGCAGCGGTTCGGCGACCGCCGTGAGCAGGTCACCACCGCCCGAGACCACGAACGCCTCGACCAGTTCGGCGGCCACCCGGTGCACGGTCGGGACCAGCAGTTCGACCGTGCGCGGGGTGAACGCCTGGGAGATGAGGCGGCGGATGCGGGTGTGGTCGGGGGCCTCCAGATCGAGGAGGCCGTGGCCGTTGAGGGTTTCGAACGGTTCGTGCCAGGAGGGTGGCGGCGTACGGCCGAACTCGTCGTGGCTGAAGCGGTGCAGATACGTCCGGCCCAGCCGGCGGTCGCGCAACAGGGCGGAGACGTCGGCGTGATGCGGGACGAGCCACTGCCGGGTCGGTTCGAAGTAGTGCGCCCGGCCCGTGGCGCGCAGGTCGGAGTAGGCCGGATACGGATCGGCGACGAACGCCGGTGACCAGGGTGAGAAGGGTGCGTGCACAAATGGAAGCTAACCGGTCGGGACAGGACTTGCCAGATCCCCTTGGAGTGACCTCCCGACCGGGTACGGACCGCCGCCGCACCGGTCGGGGCCCGCCCGGCGCCCGCTCAGGAGACGCCCGGCGCCCGGTCGGAGCCCGCGCAGGAGACGCCCGGCGCCCGCCCGGGTCCCGCCCCGCGCCCGCCCCGGACCGGTTCCGGCCGCCCGCGGGACAACCGGTGCGGCCGGCGCGGGCCCCTCAGGACGGTGTCACCAGCCGTGCCTCGTACGCGAACACCGCCGCCTGGGTACGGTCGCGCAGCCCCAGCTTCACCAGCACCCGGCTCACATGTGTCTTGATCGTGGACTCGGCGACCACCAGGTGGGAGGCGATCTCGGCGTTCGAGAGACCCTGGGCGATGAGGACGAGCACTTCCGTCTCGCGCTCGGTGAGGTCGCCGACCTGAGTGAGGGCGGGGGCGCGCGGCGACTCGGCCAGCCTGGCGAACTCGGTGATCAGCCGACGGGTGACGGCCGGGGCGAGCAGCGCCTCGCCGGACGCCACCACCCGTACGCCTTCCGCGAGTTGGCGGGCCGAGGCGTCCTTGAGCAGAAAGCCGGACGCCCCCGCGCGCAGCGCCTGGTACACGTACTCGTCGAGGTCGAACGTCGTCAGTACCAGCACCTTGGCGTCCGCGTCGGCGGCGACGATCTCGCGGGTCGCCTCGATGCCGTTCAGCTCCGGCATCCGGATGTCCATCAGGACCACGTCCGGTCGCAGGGCCGCGACCTGGGCGACGGCCTGCCGCCCGTCGACCGCCTCGCCGACGACCTCGATGCCGGGCATGGCGTTCAGCAGGACCGAGAAGCCCTCGCGGACCATCATCTGGTCGTCGACGATCAGTACCCGGATGGCGGGCGTCACGCGCGGTGTCGTCGTCATGCCGGGTCCACCGGCAGGGTCAGGGTGGGTTCCTGGGAGGCGTTCTCGACGCGCGCCGGACGCGCTTCCTCGGTCCGCTGCACGGGGATGAACGCCGTGACCTCGTACCCGCCGTCCGCCGTGCTCTCGGCGGTCATCTCGCCGTTCAGCATCGCGACCCGCTCCCGCATCCCCGTGATGCCGTGCCCGGCGCCCGGTGACGGCTTGACCAGGCCGGTCGGCGGCCCGTTCACCACCCGCAGCCCGAGACCGCCGAGCACATATCCGATCTCGACCCTGGCGGTGGCGCCCGGCGCGTGCCGCAGGGTGTTGCTGAGCGCTTCCTGCACGATCCGGTACGCCGACAGCTCGACGCCCTGCGGCAGCTCCCGTACCGCGCCGGTCACCGCCTTCTCCGTCTCCAGACCGGCCTGGCGCACATTGGCGAGGAGCCCGTCCAGCTCGGCGAGGGTGGGCTGCGGGGCGTCGGGGGCTTCGTAGTCCTCGGCCCGTACGACGCCGAGCACCCGGCGCAGTTCGGTGAGCGCGGCGACCGCGTTCTCCCGGATCGTGACGAATGCCTGTTCCAGCTCGGGCGGCGGGTTCTCCACCCGGTAGGGGGCGGCCTCCGCCTGGATCGCGACGACCGACATGTGGTGGGCGACCACGTCGTGCAGTTCCCGGGCGATGGTGGTGCGCTCCTCCAGCAGGGTGCGGCGGTCGCGCTCGACGGCGGTGACGGTGCGCTGCGCGGTCATCTCACGCTCCGCGTTCCTGCGGACCTGGACCACGGTGACCACGAGCAGCGCGAAGGCGGAGCCCATGGACAGGCCGATGGTGGTGAAGGACGACGAAGAGTGGGTGGCGTTCTCCATCACGATGCCGTACACCAGCGTGCAGGCCCACATCCAGGCGGCGGTACGCGGCCGGGTCCTGGCCGCGACCACCACCATCACCACGATGTGGCCGAGGACCGTGCCCGGCGTCCAGGGCCATTCC
This sequence comes from Streptomyces sp. AM 4-1-1, assembly GCF_029167625.1. Taxonomy (NCBI): domain Bacteria; kingdom Bacillati; phylum Actinomycetota; class Actinomycetes; order Kitasatosporales; family Streptomycetaceae; genus Streptomyces; species Streptomyces sp. AM 4-1-1. The sequence goes on along the minus strand of NZ_CP119145.1, from coordinate 3,902,249 downwards.
GCGGTGCTGACGAACGCCACGACCGGGACCGACGCCATCGATGCCCAGAACGCGGCGATCGGCCTGACCAGGGTCATCAGTACCGCTGCGGGCGGCAGCAGGACGGCGATCACACCGCCCCCCGTCGCGACGCCGAACAGCATCGCGAAGAGCGCGGCCAGCACCACCAGGGCGTGCGGGACCCACCGGGCGAGTTCGCGGGGCCGGGGCGGCAGCAGCCTCAGCAGCGGGCCGAGAGCGGGCCTCGGGGGCATGGGCCGGTAGGCGAACACGTCATGGAACAGGTCCTGCCGCAGGCCGCCCAGCACGGTCGCGGCATGCCGGTACTCCGGGCTTCTGCTCTTGGTCTCGGTCACGTCTCCACGGTAGGCGGCGGCGCGCGGCCGGTCGTCAGCAGTGATACGGATTCCGGGCCGTCCGTCGCAAGGACTACGCGCACCGCCGGGGTGTGTACGGGCGGGGTGTGTACGGGCAGGTGCGCGGGCGGCGGGAGGTGTGCGGGCGGGGTGCCCACGCGTACGGGCTTCGGGGCGGGCGGCGCCGAGGCCGTCGTCACCAGGCGAGTTGGGCCAGTTCCTCCGCGACGACCGCGCAGGCGTCCGCCGACGGGTCGATCAGCGGGAAGTGGCCGACGTCCGGCAGCAGCGTCAGACCGACCAGCTCCCCCGCCTTGGCCGCCGCGTCGACGAACGCCTCGGCGACCGACTGCGGCACGGTCAGGTCGGTGGTGCCCTGTACGACGGTCGTCGCGATCCCGGTCGGAAGCAGCGCGGCCGGGTCGGCGTACCGCGCCCGTATCGCGAAGTCCGCCTCGGCGCCCAGGAGTTGACGGACAGCGCCGGAACAGACGTCCTGTTCGACGGCGGTGGCGAGGTCGGCGATCGGGGCGAGCGCGACGACTCCGCGCAGCGGCGGCACGGTGGCCGGGCGCCACGGGGAGTCGGCGGGGAGGACGTGCCGGGCGGCTGCCCACAGCGCGAGGTGGCCACCGGCGGAGTGCCCGGTGACCACGGTCCGGCGCGGATCGGCCTCCGGAAGCTCCCGGGCGGCCAGCGCGGGCATCGCGTCCAGCGCGGCGGCGACGTCGTCGAAGGTCTCCGGCCAGCGGCCCGCGACCGGTCCCGAGCCGCGCTGCTGGGGAAGCTCACTGCCGCGCCGGTACTCCACGTTGGCGACGGCGAAACCGCGCCGGGTCAGGAAGTCCGCGAACGGCGTCACATGCTGCCGGTCGACCCGGTCGCGCCACGCACCGCCGTGCAGCAGGACGACGAGCGGGGCCCCGGGCCGGCTCCCGGCACGCGGCGGATGGAAGTCGACGACCTGGTCGGGGTGGGAGCCGTAGGCGACGGTGGAGCGGGGAGCGACCGGCGGGTGCGAGAACAGCGACTCAGTCTCGGCCGCGTCCCGGGCGACCGCCTCGCGCGTTGCTGCGTCACTGTCACGCGCGGCAGAATCCGACATGCTGCTCCAACCTCCGATGGCAATGCCAACTGGCCTGACCTGCGGGGACGGTACCAGTACGGAACCGGTCCGCCCCCGCCCGCCGGTCAGTCGCCGACCACCACCCCGGCCCCCCGGTCCGCCAGCACCTCGGCGAGGGTCCGCGCCGCGCGTTCCGCGTCCGCGAACCCGACGTACAGCGGGGTGAAACCGAACCGCAGCACATCGGGCCGACGCAGATCGCCGACGACGCCCCGGGCGACGAGTTCCGTCATCACCGGTCCGGCGTCCGCGCAGCGCAGCGAGACCTGGCTGCCGCGTTCGGCGTGCGCGTCCGGGGTGACGGAGGTAACCAGGCCGTCCCCCGGCACGTACCGGCCGACGCACTCCAGGAAAAAGTCCGTCAGCGCCAGGCTCTTCGCCCGTACCGCCGCCATGGACACCCCGTCCCACACGTCCAGCGCCGCGTCGAGCGCCAGCATGGAGAGGATGTCGGGGGTGCCGACCCGGCCCCGCGGCGCACCCTCGGCGGGGGCGTATCCGGATGTCATCGCGAACGGGTCCGCGTGCGACGTCCAGCCGGGCAGCGGGGAGTCGAAGGCGCCCTGATGCCGCTCGGCGACGTACAGATAGGCGGGCGAACCCGGCCCGCCGTTCAGGTACTTGTACGTGCAGCCGACCGCCAGGTCCACACCGTGCGCGTCCAGGCCCACCGGCAGGGCGCCCGCGCTGTGGCACAGGTCCCACACGGCGAGCGCGCCCGCCGCGTGGGCCTCGGCGGTCAGGCCGGGCAGATCGTGCAGCCGTCCCGTGCGGAAGTCGACGTGGTTGAGCAGGACGGCCGCCGTACGGGGTCCCAGGGCGTCCGGCACGTCGGCGGGGGCGACCGGGACGAGCCGGTGGCCGGTCAGCCGGGCGGCGGACCCGGCGATGTAGCCGTCCGTCGGGAACGTCGCCGCGTCGACCAGGATCTCGTCCCGCCCCGGCGCCGCCAGCCGGGTGGCGGCGACCACGGCCTTGAAGACGTTGACGCTGGTGGAGTCGCCGACGACGACCTGGCCGGGAGCCGACCCGACGAGCGGGGCGATCCGGTCGCCGATCCGCTCGGGCGCGGTCCACCAGCCGCTCTCGTCCCAGGAGCGGATGCGCAGGGCGCCCCACTCGCGGGTGATGACGTCGTGGAGCCGGTCGGGGACGTGGCGGGGCAGCGCGCCCAGCGAGTTGCCGTCGAGATAGACGGTGTCGTCGAGGGCGAACAGCGCGCGGCGGCCGGCGAGTTCGTCGACGGCGTCGAGGGCCGCGGCCTCGTCGGTGAGCGTGCGGGTCTCAGACATGGCTGCGCGCCGTCCACAGCTCGGGGAACACGTTCTTCGACGCCCGCTTCTCCAGCCAGGCGACTCCGGCGGAGCCCCCCGTACCGGTCTTCGAGCCCATCGCCCGCCGGGTGGCGACGAGATGGTCGTTGCGCCATCGCCACACCAGTTCGGCGACATCGGTCAGTGCCTCGCCGAGCCGGACGATCTCGTCGTGCTGGTCCGGCCGGGCGTAGATCTCCGTCCAGACGGCCTCGACCTCGGGGGACGGCTCGTACTTCTGCGACAGGTCCCGGCCGAGCACGGACTGCGGTACGGAGTGTCCGCGGCGGGCGAGGAACGCCAGCACCTCGTCGTACAGGCTCGGCTCGTGGAGCGCCTTCTCCAGCTCCGCGTGCACCCGGGGCGCGCCCCGGTGCGGCACCAGCATCGACGCCGACTTGTCGCCGAGCAGGAACTCCATCCGCCGGTACATCGCCGACTGGAATCCGGAACCCTCGCCGAGCGCGCCCCGGTAGGAGTTGAACTGTGCGGGGGTCAGCCGGCTCAGCGGCTTCCACGAGTCGTTCAGTGCCTGGAGTTCCGGTACGGACCGGTCGAGCGCGTCCCTGGCGGCCGGGACGTCGTCCTGGCGCAGGGCGTGCGCGGCGGTGTCCCACTCATGGACGATGACCGTGAACCACAGCTCCATGACCTGGGTGGTGACCAGGAAGACCATCTCGCCGGGATCATCGGAGCGCAGGTGCTGGAGGTGGGTCAGGACATCCGCCTGGACGTAGTCCTCGTACGGAGTCGTTCCCGCGAAGTCGAGGTACGGGGTCTCCGCACCGGGGGCTTCGGAATCGGGGTGTTTCGTCGACATCTCTGTCTCCTCGACGCGAGCTTCCGGGTAGCGGTCCGCCCCTTCCTGGTGAGGTGGTGGAGCTCCGGTCCCCTGTTCGCATCCTAAGGCCGGGCGGTGGACATGGCAGGGGCTCGGGTCCACGGAAATCCCCGTGAGCACAGGACGAACACAGCGCACGGAGAACACAGGGACCCCGCAGGCGATGTCACGCCTGCGGGGTCCATGAGAACGCCTGGGCCGACCGGATCGGCGCGGGGCCCCAGGAAACGCGGGCCCGGCGGTGTCCGGCCGTCAGCCCAGGGTGTCGGCGGCGGTCGGCGACGAGTCGCGGAGGAACGCCGAGCAGCGCTCGTACTCCTCCTGCTCACCGATCACCTGCGCGGCCCGCGCGAGGGCGTGCAGGGCGCGCAGGAAGCCCCGGTTCGGCTCGTGCTCGAACGGTACGGGGCCATGGCCCTTCCAGCCGGCCCGGCGCAGGGCGTCGAGGCCCCGGTGGTAGCCGGTGCGGGCGTAGGCGTACGACTCGACGACCCGGCCGGCCTCGAACGCCTCGTCGGCGAGCTGAGCCCAGGCCAGGGAGGAGGTCGGGTACTTCGCGGCGACGTCGGCGGGCGGCGTGTCGTTGGCCAGCAGCTCACGCGGCCCCGGGTCGTCGGGCAGGTGGGTCGGGGGAGGCCCCCCGAGCAGGTTCTCGTGGATCGACATGCGTCCCAGTGTGCCTGCCACCGCCCCCGTACCGGCACCCGGTACGAACCCTGGGCGGGAACCCGTACACCTTCGTGGCGGGAAACGACGAAATCACGCGAAGCCCGCACCCGTGCATGCGCACCACCCGGACCGGACCGCAGAGCCACACCCGGGGACGCGTACCCCTGGACCGGACGGGGCCGCTTGGACCGGACCGGGCCGCTTGGACCGGATCGCTTGGACCGGACCGGACCGAACCCCCGGAGCGGACCGGGCCGCCGGGCGGCCATCACACCGCTTGGACCGGACCCCCGGACCGAACCCCCGGAGCGGACCGGACCACCGGGCGGCCACCGCGCCGTCGGGCGCCACCGCTCCGGCCGCCCCACCGTACGGACATGCCAGGGGCCCAGCACTCCCGAGGGGAGGCCGGGCCCATGGCCGCCGTACGTGCGATGTGCCTACTTCAGCTTGGTACCGGTGGAACGCAGGTTGGCGCAGGCCTCCGTGACGCGCTTGGCCATGCCCGCCTCGGCCGACTTGCCCCAGCTGCGCGGGTCGTAGACCTTCTTGTTGCCGACCTCGCCGTCGACCTTCAGGACGCCGTCGTAGTTACGGAACACGTGGTCCACGATCGGACGGGTGAAGGCGTACTGGGTGTCGGTGTCGAGGTTCATCTTCACGACGCCGTTCTCCAGCGCGGTGGCGATCTCCTGCTCGGTGGAGCCGGAACCGCCGTGGAAGACGAAGTCGAACGGCTGGCTGCCGGCGGCCTGGCCGTACTTGGCCGCGACACCCTGCTGGAGGTCCTTCAGCAGCTCGGGACGGAGCACGACGTTGCCCGGCTTGTAGACGCCGTGGACGTTGCCGAAGGAGGCGGCCAGCAGGTAGCGGCCCTTCTCACCCAGGCCGAGGGCCTCGGCGGTACGCAGCGCGTCGTCCACGGTCGTGTACAGCTCGTCGTTGATCTCGTGCGTGACCCCGTCCTCCTCGCCACCGGTCGGGGTGATCTCGACCTCAAGGATGATCTTGGCGGCGGCGGCCTTGGCGAGCAGTTCCTGGCCGATGGACAGGTTGTCGGCCAGGGTCTCGGCCGAACCGTCCCACATGTGCGACTGGAACAGCGGGTTCAGGCCCTTGGCGACGCGCTCCGCGGAGACCTCGATCAGCGGACGTACGTAACCGTCCAGCTTGTCCTTGGGGCAGTGGTCGGTGTGCAGGGCGACCGTGACGTCGTACTTGGCGGCGACGATGTGCGCGAACTCGGCCAGGGCGACAGCGCCCGTCACCATGTCCTTGTTGTACTGGCCGCCCAGGAACTCCGCCCCACCGGTGGAGATCTGCACGATGCCGTCGCTCTCGGCCTCCGCGAAGCCGCGCAGCGCAGCGTGCAGCGTCTGGGTCGACGTCACATTGATGGCCGGGTAGGCGAACTTGCCTGCCTTCGCCCGGTCGAGCATCTCGGCGTAGACCTCGGGGGTTGCGATGGGCATCTGTCCGCTCCTTGGGATGTGCGGGTGTGCGTTGCTGGTCCCTGACCTGGGGGCGACGTCATCGTCTCCCCCATCTTTCCAGACTCCTGTACGGGCTCCACCCGGCGGACCCCACCGATCGCATGACCGAGATGCGACAGGGGCGCCCGGTTTCACGTGAAACCGACCACCCCTGACAAAAACCGCAGGTCAGCCTTGTGAGAGAAGCGGATCAGCCCAGGTCGAGGTCGGCCACCGAGTAGACGTGGACATAGGGCAGACCGGCCTCGGCGATGGCCGGAGCAGCGCCCCGCTCGACGATCACGGCGACGGCGACGACCTCGCCCCCGGCCTCGCGGACCGCCTCGACGGCGGTCAGCGGCGAACCGCCGGTGGTCGAGGTGTCCTCGACCACCAGACAGCGGCGGCCCTTGACGTCCGTTCCCTCGATCCGGCGCTGCATCCCGTGCGCCTTCTGCGCCTTTCGCACCACGAACGCGTCCAGGCGCTGCCCACGCGCGGCGGAGGCGTGCAGCATCGACGTGGCGACCGGGTCGGCGCCGAGCGTCAGGCCGCCCACGCAGTCGAAGTCCAGCTCGGCGGTCGCGTCGAGCATGACCTGACCGACCAGTGGTGCGGCCTTGCCGTCCAGGGTGATCCGGCGCAGGTCGATGTACCAGTCGGCTTCCAGACCCGAGGAGAGGGTCACCTTGCCGTGGACCACGGCCTTGTCCTTGATCTGCTGGAGCAGGTCAGCGCGTACGTCAGTCATGGAAAAGAGGGTAGCGCCGGGCAGGGGCCCGCCCTCCCGCGCAGGCCCGGACGGGAGGGCGGGGAGGGCAGGAGAGTGGTGCGGGGGCGCACCCGAGCCCGCGTCCGCACCCGAGCCCGCGTCCGAGCCCGCGTCCGCGTCCGCTCAGAGCCGTGCCCAGCTCCAGGTCGCGGCGATCTCCAGCGGCTCGATCGGCGTGACATACCTGGGCGTGGTGTTCAGCCCGTTCGGCGGCCCGGACTGCGGTTCCACACAGACCGCCTCGTCCTGCTCGTCGTAGACCACGACCCACGGGTCGCGGCTCCGCACGGTCAGCTCCAGCCGCTCCGGCCAGGTGAGCTTCACCTCGACACCGTCCGGCATCCCGAAGCAGTCGTCCCACGGACCCGGCAGCGGGTCGATCCGCCGACCGGTCGGCAGATGGTCGTCGCCGCGTTCCTCCTGCCAGGCGGCGTCGAAGTCGATCCGCACCTCCTGGCCGTCGACGGTCCGGTGGAACCACGGATGCCAGCCGGCCTGGGCCGGGAAGGAGTCCCCGTACGTCTCGATCCCCATGCCCAGCGTGAGCGAGTCCTCGGCCAGCTCGAAGGACTGCGTCACCCGGCCCCGGTACGGCCACGGGTCGGCCAGGTCGTAGTAGAACGCCGCTTCCGTCCCGGTCAGCCGGGCCGTCCGCCACGACGTGTCACGGCCGGTGCCGTGAATGGCGTACGGCGGGGAGTTCAACGGGAGCTGGTGGACGGTGTCGCCGTTGCGGAACCGCCCGTTCTCGGTCCGTCCGCACCACGGCACCATCGGGAAGGAGCCGTACCGCTCCCCCTGCCGCAACAGCTCGGTACCACCGATCCGCAGGCTGCTGATACGGCAGCCGTTGGCGGGGTCCACGGTCAACTCGGCGTCGCCGACGGTCAGCCGGACGCTCTTCTCATCGCTGCTCACGCCACGACACTACTTGTCGCGCCCGCGTCCCGGCCGGTACGGCTACCGGTGCCGCCGCAGCACGCGGCTCACCACCACGGCGGACGCCAGGGCGAGGGCGGCGGCCGGAACCACCCAGCGCAGAGCGATTCCCGCCGTGGACGATTCGGGCGGGGGCAGCGGGGCGTACCGACCGCGCGGCGGCGCGTGGTCGACCTCCTCGGCACTGCGCCCGATCATGGTCCGCCGTGCGTGCGCGGCCTCGGCGGGCGGCTCGTCGTCGATCGGGAACTCCACCTCGCCCATGACGTCGTCGGCCATGGGATCGAGCGACGGCGGCTCCGCGACCGCCTCGAACATGGACGATCCGTTGTCCGACGGCATCTCGGGCAGCACCGCGTCATCGGCCACGGACCCCGGGGCGGCGGACGGCATCTCCCCGATGTCGTCGACCGTGAACTCGTCCAGCAACTCGGCCAGCTCTTCGGGCTCCACGCCCGCGTCGGCGGCCGGGCCACCGGGAGTGTCGATCCCGCCCGGCCCGTTCGCGACGGCGGACGAACCGCCACCGGCCGCACCCTCGGAACGATCCGCCCCGGACTCGCCGCGTCCGCCGCCCCCGCCGCTCTCGTCGCTCCCGCCGCTCTCGCCGCCCCCGGCGCTCTCGTCGCTCCCGCCGCTCCCGTCGCTCCGCGAGCCATCGGCTGCCGAGCCGTCCGCCCCGGAGCCCCCGGCCCCCGAACCCCGGGCCGAGGAGTCGTCGGCCGCGGCGAGATACCCGGGAGAGGCGGGATCGGCCGGACCGACAGCCTCACCGACGGCACCCGGCACACCACCCGCCTCAGCGGTCGCCTCACCGGGGCGCTCCCCGCCAGGACCCTTCCCGCCAGGACCCTTCCCATCAGGGCCCTCCCCGTCAGAGCCCTCCTCGCCAGGACTCTCCCCCTGGGCGGCGAGCGACTCCGTCACCAGTTGCTGGGTGAAGCGGTCCAGCAGCCGGTGGGCCGTCGCGAGCGCCGCCCCCGGGCTCAGCTCGCCGAACCGGCCGTCACCGCTCGCCGTACCCATGTACGCGATCGTCGTGCCGCCGTCCGTCTCGGTGAGCCGGATCGTCAGGGCCAGCTTCGCCGAGCCGGTGCCGCGCGCCTCGACGCCCTCACCGGTCACGGAGAACGTGTCGGTGCCCTCCGGGGCCGTACTCCAGGCTCCCCGGTACGTGATGGTGTGACCGCCGACCCGGACCTTGAACCGGGCCGCGGGCGTACCCGTCGACGCGTCGGCGTCCTGTTGGAGACCCGGCACACAGCGGGCGACACGGGCGGGATCGCCCAGCGTCTCGCGAAGAGAGCGGGCCGGAACCGGAACGAACGTCTCATGCTCCATGGAAACCGAGACTACTCAGCCCCGGCCGTCACGTCAGTGCTTCCGCGCCCGGAAGGCGTGCCGGAAGCACCCGAGCGCCACCCCGCCCAGCCACTCGGCGCACCCGAGCGCCACCCCGCCCAGCCGTCACTCGGCCGCCCAGCCGCACAGCCGCGCCAAGCCACTCGATCGCCCGTACCTCCGCCGTCGGCCGCGGGCTACTCCCAGTACCGGGGATGCACCAGCGTCGATGGTTCCACCCCCGGCAGCCGCCCCGCCTCCGCCGCCCGCCCGGCGGCGGACAGCTCGGCGCCGCTGAGAGAACGCAGCTCCGGCGCCCCGGCGACCAGCCCCAGCGCGGGCGGTGTGCGCGGTGCGGCCAGGACGAACCCCCAGTCCTGCGGCTCCCCCGAATGCCCCGACACGGCCGCGGCCCGGTCAGGGCCCGTGTGGAAATCGGCGAGCCGGCCGTTCATCTCGTACGGGCGCGTCGCCAGGCCCGCCGCCCTGATCGACGCCTCCACGGTCCAGTACGAACCCGGCCTGGTGGCCGGCGGCCCCGCGTGCACCGCCAGCCGCCCGCCCGGGGCGAGGCTTTCGGCGGCCAGGCCGTAGAACTCCGTGGAGTACAGCTTCGTGCTCGCCGTGATCCCCGGATCGGGAAGGTCGGATATCACCACGTCGTACCCGTCGCCCCGCGCCTCCCGCAACCAGGTGAAGGCATCACCCACGACCGCCGTCAGCCGGAGATCGCGGTACGCGTGCCCGTTCAGCGAGGCGAGGGCGTCGTCCGTGCGGGCCAGCCGGAGCACGTCCGGGTCCAGCTCGACGAGGGTGACGCTGCGCACGTCCGGGTAGCGCAGCACTTCCCGCGCGGCGAGACCGTCGCCACCGCCCAGGATCAGCACCCGGCCGTGCGGCCCGTTCATCGCGGGGTGGACCAGCGCCTCGTGGTAGCGGTACTCGTCGCGGGCGCTGACCCGCAGGCGCCCGTCCAGATACAGGTCGAGGGTGTCCCGCCCCTCCCCGGTGAGTACGACCTCCTGGACGCCGGTCTGCACGGCGACCCGTACCCGGTCCCCGTACACCGCCCGCCGCGCGGCCCGTTCGAAGTCGTCGACCAGCACCGTCGCGGTGGCCAGCAGCGCGATCACCGCCACATTGACGACGATCACCAGCCACCGGGCACGCGGGCCGAGATCGCGCCGGAACAGGAGCAGTACCAGCGCCCCGCCCGCCACCGCGTTCACCACCCCCGTCGCCAGCGCCCCGGTGAGCTGCCCGAGCCTCGGCAGCAGCAGAAAGGGAAAGGCGAGCCCACCGACCAGCGCACCCACGTAGTCGGCGGCGAAGAGATCCGCGACGGCCCCGTCCGCGTCCTGCCGGTCGACCCGCTGGATCAGTGTCATCAGCAGCGGGATCTCCGCGCCGATGAGCACCCCGATCGCCAGTGAGAACCCGACCAGCGCGAACCGCGACCCACCGGCCCAGGCGAACGAGGCGTACAGCGCCAGCGCCGAGCAGCCGCCGACCAGCGCGAGCGACGCCTCCAGCAGCCCGAACCCCACCGCGGCACGGCAGCGCAAACGTTTCGCGAGAAGTGAGCCGACGCCCATCGCGAACACCATCACGGAGAGTACGACCGACGCCTGAGTGACGGAGTCCCCGATCAAGTACGAAGCGAGCACGACCAGTTCGAGTTCGTACACCAGTCCACACGCCGCGCAGACGAAGACGGCGGCCAGTACGAGGAGCCGGGCGGTCCTCGGCCGCACGGGAAGCCGCGTCCCGCCGTTTCGTAGCGGCACCTGCTGGTCGATCATAATTCTTACGCTACGTCACAATGCGACCTCACTCTGTCACCCACAAGGATGTAAGTAGGAGAATTCAGAGAGCGACGGCTGCGGGCGTCCGCACACCCACACGGGTGCGGGTCACCACCAACTGCCCCTCCTGTGGGTACGCGTGCCAGGTCCGCCACCGCACCTGCCCCTCGGAACGCTGCGCCAGCATCGCCGTGAAGGCGTGCGGACTGCCGGGGAACGTACCGGCGAGACCGTGGGGGTGGTCGGTCACGAGCGCGAGCAGCTCCTGGGCGCGCCCGGCGAAGGAACCGGGCGTCAACGTCTCGACGCGCGCCGCGAATTCGTACTCCCAGTCGCCCAGCCGCTTGGCGACCCCGAGGGGAAGTGGCGTACTGCTGCCGGGAATACAGGCGACCGTCTCTGAACAGGTGCCCCGGTCCTCCTCCAGGAGGACCTGGTGAGAAGCGCCGAGAAGTCTCATCTGGAGGGTGGCGCCCGCGAGCTGGAGGTCGAGCACGGCGAGGGCGGGAAGCGGCTCCCGCCCCAGCGCCCAGGCCAGGTCGGCAGCGCGGGTGTCGGAATAGGCCGTCTGGAGGGTCGTGAGCATGGGTGGGCTCCGCAAACACGCATGGACAGGTGGACATGAGGGCACCCCGGCAGACAGGTAAGGGGTGAGGGGGCCCGATCAGGTCCGACTGGGGTCCGAGGGCTGGATGTTCTCTACAAATAGGGAATCATGAACTACGTCGGTCTCGCAGCGCTTTTGCCCAACTTGACGGGGTTTCCATCCAACCGGGGGCTGCACGGTTCACCTGTTCAAGCGGAACCCGCCCTCACCCAACCAAAAGGTGCCCGGCGGGAGTTCACCCTCCGGGCACCTTAGGTCACGCACTGCGACGAAGGACCGGCTGCCCCGTGACAGCCGCCTCCTCAGCTACCGCAGCCGCCCCCTCCACCGCACGACGAACCACCGCCGCACGAAGACCCGCCACCCCCACACGAGTGGCCACTGGAACTACCGCACGAGTGACCGGAATGACCCCCGGAGTGCCCGCCGGAGTGCCCACCCTGCGGAGCGTCCGCGCTCCCGGTGCCACCGAGGTCCCCGCCCCCGGCCCACCAGCTGCCGCCGGCCGCGGCGGCACCGCCGTCCGCCCGGCGCCGCCCGCCGACCCCCACCCTCGGCGCCCTGCGCGACCGGTGCGCGGCGTTCGCCACCAGCCTGACACCCACGGCCACCGCGACGACCGAACCGACCACCCAGAAGATTCCATCCCCCATCACGCCCACTCCCCTTCTCTTCCCCCGGAGCGAGGCCCCCGCCTCTTCCGCTTCTCGCGTGCAGGGGAGATGCCCTCGGCCGCACGGAGCCAAAGCAGACTTGAGCAAGTCCAGAGCTTCCCCACCCGCCCCCGCCATCCGACAGGATGGAGCCGTACGACACACCGCACCGCACCACACACCGCGACACCGACCGCCCCGCACCGCGATCGAGCCCGCACGAGGATTGGTGGAGACATGAGCGACAGATCACTGCCGAGGCCACTGCTGAACCGCGGCCTGGCCGGACTCGGCACGACGATCTTCGCGGAGATGTCGGCGCTCGCGGCCAGGACGGGCGCGATCAACCTGGGCCAGGGCTTCCCCGACACGGACGGCCCGGAGGAGATCCGCGAGGCGGCGGTACGCGCGCTGCGCGCGGGCCACGGCAACCAGTACCCGCCCGGCCCCGGCGTCCCCGAACTCCGTAACGCCGTCGCCGAGCACCAGCACCGCTTCCACGGCCTGACCTTCGACCCCGACACCGAGGTCCTGATCACCACGGGCGCCACCGAGGCCATCGCCGCCACGATGCTCGCCCTCCTCGAACCCGGCGACGAGGTCATCGCCTTCGAACCCTTCTACGACTCGTACGCGGCCTGCATCGCCATGGCGGGCGCGGTCCGCGTCCCCCTCACCCTCCACGCCCCCGCCTTCCGCCCCGACCTCGACGCCCTGCGGGACGCCGTCACGCCCCGCACCCGGCTGCTCCTCCTCAACAGCCCGCACAACCCCACCGGCATGGTGCTCACCCCCGCGGAACTCGCGACGATCGCCGAACTCGCGGTGGAACGCGACCTGTTGGTGGTGACCGACGAGGTGTACGAGCACGTGGTCTTCGAGGGTGAACACATTCCGCTCATCTCGCTCCCCGGCATGCGCGACCGCGTGGTATCCATCTCCTCCGCCGGCAAGACCTTCTCGTTCACCGGCTGGAAGGTCGGCTGGGTCACGGCCGCCGCCCCTCTGGTCACGGCGGTCCGCACGGCGAAGCAGTATCTGACCTTCGTCAGCGGAGGCCCGCTCCAGTACGCCGTCGCCGAGGCCCTGCGCCTCCCCGACAGCTACTTCACCGGCTTCCGCGAAGACCTCCGCGCCAAGCGTGACCTGCTGTCCGCCGGGCTCACGGCCGCCGGATTCGAGGTCCACCAACCGGCGGGCACGTACTTCATCACGACCGACGTCGCCCCGCTGGGCGAGAAGGACGCCATCACCTTCTGCCGCGCCCTCCCCGAACGCTGCGGCGTGGTCGCCGTCCCCAACTCCGTCTTCTACGACCACCCCACAGCGGGCCGCACCCAGGTCCGCTTCGCCTTCTGCAAACGCGTGGACGTACTCGCGGAGGCAGCGCGACGGCTCCGGGGCCTCTGAGGCCTCCCGGTCGTCACCCGAACGGGAGGGACATCGGCCGCTCCCTGGCGTCCGTTCACCGTGCGGAACACCCTCCACACACCAAAACTTCAAATCTCCATTGACGGGAGTCTTCCAGAGTGGCATCCTGGAGAATATTCCGATACCGGAGGTGCCCATGTCCCGTCCCATGCGAATCATCGAAGTCGACGAAGAGGTCTTCTCCTACCTGCAGAGCCGCAGCGAACCCCTGGTCGACACCCCGAACGACGTGCTGCGTCGTGAGCTGCTGGGGAAGACCGGGGAAGCCGTCAGCAGGGCCACGGGGCGCCGCGACGGAAGCCTGACGCCACTCATCGAGGCGGGGCTCGTGTCCGCCGGAGACACGCTCCAGCACCATCAGTCGCGCCTCAAGCGCACCCACACGGCCACTGTCACCGCCGACGGCTGGATCGAGATTCCGGACGGGCGGGCATTCCCCCAGCCCTCTCCCGCCCTCAAAGCCCAGACGGGCAGTTCCATCAACGGCTGGGGCCAGTACACGCACGTACCCAGCGGGCGCCGACTACAGGAACTGCGTGAGGAGGCCGCCACGCATCAGCCCTGACGGCAGCGACCGCCGCGCTCCCCGCACTCCGGGCCGCCCGCCGGGAGACCCGGCCCGAGGCGTACATGGACTACCCTTGGTACATGTCCATGAAGCGCACCAACGTCTACGCCGACCCCGAAGACCTCGCCATCATCAAGGAAGCCGCCGCCCGCCGGGGCATCAGCGAAGCTGAGATCATCCGGCAGGGCATCCACCTCGCCGCCATGGCGAATCGCGTCTGGCACGAGCCGCTGTTCAGCCGTGTCTTCGAGGGCCCAGGCAACACGCCCTCACGGGAGGACACGCGCAACGCGGTGGCCGACGCAGTCCTCAAGGAAAGCGGGACAGAGAACCCTTCGTGATCATCGTCATCGCCGACACGTCGGGGCTGCTGGCCGCGCTCGACTCGTGCCACCCGGACCACCGGGGAGCCAGCGAAGCGATCATGGCCGCTGGGCTGCTCGTGATGTCACCGCTGCTGCTCGCCGAGATCGACCACGTCGCAACGCGCGAGCTGGGCCGGGACGCGGCCATCAGCGCGGTTGACGACATCCGCCGCTGGATGCGCGTGAGCCGCGTCACCGTGCCCGAGATCACCGAGGCACACCTCGCCGCCGCACAGTCCGTAAGGGCCCGGTACGACTCGCTCAAGCTCGATCTGGCGGACGCCGTGAACGTCGCCCTCGCGTCGGACTACGACACCGACGCGGTCCTCACGCTCGACCGTCGGGACTTCCGTGCCGTGCGCCCCCTGGGCCGCCACAAGTCGTTCCGGGTGCTGCCCGACGACCTTCCTCTCTGACTTCTCCCGCACTCCGGCGGCAGGCCCGCCTTCGTCCGTCCGAGGGTCCGCCTCGCCCTCTGCGAACGCGTGGACGTGCTCGCGGAAGCGGCCGAGCGACTGCGGCGTCTGTGAGGCGTTCGGGGCCGGGCCGTCAGGTCCAGAGCTGGGCCTTCATCAGCAGATGGCCGTGCAGCAGCGTCAGTTCGGGGTGCCGCGAGCCGCCCCGGCGGGTGGCGAGGTAGAACGTGTTGAGGGGCGGGAGTTCGGGTTCGAGGAGGGGTGTGATGTCCCCGTTGGCCAGCTCCTCGGCGCAGAGATAGGTGGGTAACACGGAGATGCCGGCCGAGGACTTGACGGCGGCCAGGACACCGCGCAGATCAGGAATGACGAGGGCCGGCGGGGTGGTGAGGGGCCGCTCGAAGACGGTGTGCCAGTAGCGGCGGACGATCGGCAGGGACTCCGCGTAACTGATCATGGGAACGGCATCGAGGGGGCCGGGGCTCCCGCTCGCGAGCTCGTCCAGGGGCAGTCGGGCGGCGAGCTCGGCGGAGGCCACCAGGACGAACTCCTCGTCGACCAGCGGGGTCGCGGTGATGCGCCGGCTCCGGGGGCGGACCGTGGAGATGACGAGGTCGAACTCGTCCTCCTCCAGGCGGCCGAGGAGATCGTCGGCCAGGCCGAAGGTGAAGCGCATCTTCATCCCGTCGGCGGCGAGGTCGCTGACCGCCGGGATCACTCGGGTCGTGGTCAGCTCGACCGGTCCGGCGACGGACAACGCACGGGCGGCGGGGTCGTTGTCGAAGGCCCGCTCGATGGCGCTGCTGAGCAGATCGATGGGGCCCTGCACCTCACGTATGAGGCCGTCGGCGGCCGGGGTCGGCTGCGCTCCGTGCGGAAGGCGCTCGAAGAGCGGCCGGCCCAGCTCGTTCTCAAGGTTACGGATCTGATGGGTCACCGCGGGCTGGGACAGGCCGAGTTGCTGAGCGGCCTTGGTGAAGGAACCGAGCCGGTAGACGGCAACGAACGTGCGTACCCAACCGAGTTGTACGGACAAGCCAGCCCCCCGGAACCTCTCCCGGCCCCGGCACGGGCGGAGCCAGTGGTGCGCACGACATTACGCGATCGGGTGATGGCCGCCGGGCTCACGGATGTGCGGAGAGGGGGTGGGACCGCGTACGGGTGCCTGGCGGTCCCGTCCGGGGCAGAGACACACGGGTGGGTGCCCGCAGGTCCCGTCAGGATCAGACGTAGACGCACGGATGCCCGCAGGTCCCGTCAGGATGAGATGTAGACGCGCGGATGCCCGCAGGTCCTTCCCTGTCAAGTTCAGCGTGTCGAAGTGAATCGTGGCCCCGTGGCCCCGTGGCCGCTGCGTAACCCTGATTTGGTTGACCTGGACGGCGAAGAGGGGTGGAGGAGTGAGCCGGGCCCGACGGCCCGGCTCGTCGACCGTTCCCCGGAGGGCTGACGAATTACGCGAGCCCAGAGCTGCTGGGAAGTACCAGTGCCGAGTCCGTATGGAGCGTGATGCGCACCGGTGTGAAGGTGGTGGCGTCCACCGGCGACTCACCGGTGCCGGGATTGCGGGCGTAGCGTGGGTGGGCGCCTCCGCTGATCTGCCAGCGTATGCGGTGGCCGACGGGGAAGCGGTGGGCGGTGGAGCTCATCGGCACGGTGACCTGCGAGGGCGCCTGTTCGGCCGTCCGTAGTCGGCCGAGCCCGTCACAGATGTTGACGGAGCGGCCTTGTGGGTCCACGTCGCACAGGCGGGTGAAGACGTCGGCGTGTCCGGTGTCCGTGGAGATGCTCAGCCGTGCGGAGACGGGGCCCAGGATGTCTATGGGCTCGGTCAGTGGTGGGCCGGTGAATGTCAGGACGTCGTCTCGGGCCTCCAGGGTGCCGTTGTCCCGGGGGCCGGCAGTGCGGGAGAGCAGTGGGCCGCCGAGGGAGGGGGTGGGGTCGGCCGGGTCGTAGCGGAACGCCGCCACGGGTGCGGAGTCTGCGCGGGCCTGCTGGGTGAGATGCCCGCCGGGAATGGGGTGCCACGAGGTGGCAGCCGTGGCTGGCGGCCAGTCGTCGAGGTCCTGCCAGGTGTTTTCGCCGCCGATGTGCACACGCACTGCGGTGGGACGCAGGCCGGAGGGATCGGCGTACAGGTGGGCGCGCAGCCACGCGAGGCTCTCGGCGAATACCTCGGGCCATCCCTGCTGCAGGGCGGAAGTGTGGGTCCAGGGACCGACGAGCAGGGCGGTCTCACATCCGGCTCGGCGCAGCCGGTCGTACTGCTCGAAGGTCTGCTCGACCAGTGCGTCGTGCCATCCGGTGATCAGAGCTGTGGGCACGCGGAGCCGCTCCGCCGACTCTGCCAACGACGCGCCGCGCCAGTAGGCGTCCTTGGCGTCCGGGTGTGTCACCACGTCGTCCAACCAGGGCAGTTCGCTGCCGAGAGCTGACACGTACGCACCGCGCAGGGGCTGCGCGGTGGTGACGTCGCGCAGGCGGCGCTGCAGACGCAGTGTCGCCCTGAGGAACGGTGCCATGCCCTGGTGCTGGTAGTGCATGCCCGCGCCGACGGCGAGGGCGTTCTCCAGGCGGAGCGCACCGTCTGCGTGGAACAGGGCGTAGGGATCGTGCAGCCCTACTTGCACCACCATTGCCTTCAGTTCTGGCGGTGGGTCCAAAGCGAGGGCCCATTGCACGTAGCCCAGGTAACTGGGGCCGACGGTCCCCAGTGTTCCGTTGAACCAGGGTTGCTCGCGCATCCAGGACACTGTGGCCCGGCCGTCGGCGGCCTCGTTGCGCCACAGGTCGAACACGCCGCCCGAACCGCCGGTGCCGCGGCAGCTCTGCAGGACCACGTGGAAGCCCTGTTCGGCGAAGAGCAGGCCGTACTGGGGTGACCACGGCAGGCCTCGGCCATAAGGCGAGCGGACCAGGAGGGTGGGGAAGTCGCCCTGGGCGCGCGGAAAGTAGTGGTCAGTGATCAACGGGCTGCCGTCGGCGGCCGGCACCACCAGTCCCGGCTCCCATCCGGCCTCGTGCCGTTTCGCCGGCAGACCTCGCCAGGTCGCCCTCATCATCCGGGAGGAAAGTGGCGGCTTTCCGGCGGGTGGCACCCAGGCTGGCCTGCCAACGGCGTCGGGCGTGCGTGATGGCATCGTTCCCCTCCTCTATTCTCGTACGATGTACGAGAATAGAGGATGCTTGGATGAACATGGCAAGAACCGCCTCAACCACCAAGGGGAAGGAGTGCGAGGCCGTGTCCAGTGACGGGAAGCCAGGTGCCGTGGGCGTCGATCCCGAACAGCTCTGGCTGCGTCCCACCGAGCCCCGCAGGGGCCGCAGACCCTCCTTCAGCCGGGAGGCGATCATCGCGGCAGCCGTCACTCTGGCGGACGCGGAAGGACTTGAAGTGGTCACCATGCGGCGAGTGGCCGCCGAGGTCGGAGCGGGCGTTATGTCGCTCTACAGCTACGCCCCTGACAAGGAGACGCTGCTGGAACTGATGGTCGACCACGTCAGCGGGGAACTCCCGGTGACGGACCCACCCAGCGGCGACTGGCGTACCGATCTGAAAACCGTGGCCCACTTGCAGCGCGCCCACATGCTGCGCCATCCCTGGTTGCCCGCCGCCTTGTCCACCCGTCGCGTCCCGGGCCCCAACACACTGGCCTTCCTGGAACACGTGCTCGCCGTCCTGCGGCCCACCGGGCTGGACGGTGCGGCGAAGCTAGAGGTCTTCGCCCAGCTCACCGCATTCGTAGCCGGGCACGTTGCCCATGAGATCGTGCAGGCCGCAGTCTCACGATCACCGGACCGGGCCGCCGCCGAGGGCCGCTACCTCGCCGCTGTCGCCGCCGACGGCTGCCACCCGGAGCTCGCCGAAGCCCTTTCCGCCCCCGGACGTCCCCTCACCCCCGAGGCCACCTTCACCCGGTTCCTCAACCGCCTGATCGACGGCCTCGATACTGACTGATGCCACGCAGCTGTGACTGCCGTCCCGCCCGCGGCACCTCCGAGGAACAGACCATCGCCCTCTCCGAGGCCACGGCCGCGACCAAGGCTGCCGCCAGCTTCCGTTTTCGGCGGTAGACCGGCTACCTGCCGAGTGGGGCCTGCGTGGGCAGCGCGCGGATCACAGCATGGCGGTCGGCGAGCTGCTGGCGCAGGTGAAGGTTCTCCATCGTGGCCTGGTGCAGGGCGCCCACCAGTGCCTCGACGTCGGCCTTGAGCTGGGCGAGCTCCTCGGCGTCGGCGGCTCGTAGTTCCTTGAGCCGGCGGATCTGCTTGCGCAGGCGCCGTTCACTGTCCGGAGTGCCACCCCGGGCGCGGACCTTGTCGTAGAACTCATTCTTCAGGTCGGTGTGCCGCTGGGTCAGTGCGTTGCGCGGGACACCGGCTTCGAGCGCAAGAGCAACGATCGTCAGGGCGCCGTTGGAGAGCTCGGGGGTGCCGCCCAGGATGCGTTCCATCGCGGCACGGATGCGGTCGCGTTCATCCGGGGCGGGGCTCATGATGTCGGCTCCTGGAAGTGGATGCAGTCGTGTTTGTGACGGTCGGCTACGTCCCGGAGGCGCCCGGCGCGTTGCGCGAGCCGGCCGGCAAGTGGGCCAGGCACCGCCTCCGAGGCGGCCTGCTTCTCCAGGGCCCAGGCGTGCTGCAGGAGTTCGTCGGCGTGCCGGTCGCTGCGCGCGATGTTCGCACAGGATGGTCGGCACCGATCTAGGCTCGGGGCGTCAGCGATGTCCAAGCGGTGGCACAGGGCGCGGTCGGGGTTGTAGACGCACATCAGGAACGAGTGCGGGTTGTCGTAGACGGCCAGGGCCGGGTTGCCCAGGATGTCCCGGGCCTGGCGGTGCGTGCGGATGGACCCGGCGAAGGTGGGGGCCTGGGCCGCGGCGTGGATCGCTCGCCGGGCGGCCGGTCCTGAGATCCCGGTTCCGGCGGCGAGGTCGTCGTGGAGGGTGGTGAGGGTGTCGGCGGTAGCCCGGACGGTTTCGATGTCGAGCAGCTCGTGGATGCCGCCGCGGCCGCGGGCGGCGTAGCCGGCACTCATTGCGGTGCGCACGTGCCCGTACTGGATGGCCAGGGCCACCAGCCCGCCAGGTCTGCGCGCGATATGCCAGGCCAGCGACCGGCGGAAGCGCGCCACGCCGAGTGCCCCGAAGGGATCATCTGGGATGACTTCATGGGGACGCTCCAGGCCCACCGCGAGGCCGGAGGCCCATTCGATGAAGCCCTCAATCCGGTTGCGCATCGCCTCGAAGCCGACGACCCGGCCGGTGGAGATGCGACCGCGCGGGATCGCGTGGACGACGCTGTCGAAGAGGAGCCCGTCCGGGACGATGCGTTCCAGCACACGGATCGCGCCAACCACCGGTGGAATGGCGACCCAGGGGACCTCCCGCACCTGCCCGGCGGAGTAGTGGTTACCGTCCTGGTCGTGGACGCCCTTGAACACTCGGCCGTAGATCAGGTGCCGTCCTGGCGACGGCGGTTCGGGGCAACAGCCGCTCTCCAGGCCCATCACCTCACCGGGCCGCATGCCGGTCAGATACGCCAGGACGATGAAGCAGGCGACGCTCAGGTGCCGCATGAGCTGTGGGACCTCGGTGAAGTCGATCGATTCGGTCCACGGCTGTCCGGCGACCCGCCCGGTGATCGGTGTGGAGAGCGGGCAGGGGCCGGGGTGGCGCTGGGCGTAGTCGCGAAAGCCCTCCCGCAACTCGGTCCGCAGATGGCTGTTGACCTGCTTCGGAGAGCAGCCGACCAGCGCGGCCATGTAGGTCATGCTGATCTGGTGCTCGCCCTTGTGCCATCGGGTGGGTACGGGGGCACCACGTTCCACGGGCTGATCGAGGTAGGTCCTCAGCCGCGCCATGGACTCCCATGTACCGACGGCCTGTTCGGCCTGTTCGGCCTGTTCGGTCAGGCGCTGCGTCTTTGTCCAAGCGGACAGGATGTCGTCGGCGAAGTCCTCGACCACGCGCAGCGCCCAGATCAGCAGCGGCCCCATGGTAGCCGGAGCAATCGGCTCACGGCTGTTCTCCCCAGGGCCGGGGGCAGGCGCGGCCGGGAGGTAGTCGTCGACGCCGTGCCGGTGCCAGGGAGGAACCACCAGGCCGGCCGGGCGGGCGCTCGCGGCGTCGAACCCCCACAGGCGGGTCAGAGCGACCAGCTCCTTCGTGCCATCGTTGCGGTTGGCTCTTGACCGGCGGGCCAGGTGATCGGCGTACGCGGTGAAGGCCTCGGCCGTGCAGGCACCGAGGCCGGACAGCCCCTGCGTGGTGAGCCAGTGGGCGAAGCGCTGCCACCGGCGGACGGTGTCGTAGATTCCGTGAGGTCCCAGGCGGGAGTGCCAGGCCGGGTGACCGACCAGAACGCTCGCAGGCAACGCCGTATTGATCATCATCCAGGCCGCGAGACGCATCTCTTCCCGGAAAGCGTCCGGGAAATTCGCCCAGTCCACGCTGACCCGCGATGCGCTGGGGTTGGCGATCAGCGGTGCGAGGGACCAGACGTCGTCGCCGTAGATCGAGATCGGGACTGGACCGGGCGCAAGGATCAGGGACGGTGCGATGACCGGTGTCCTCCATCCGGGCAGTGCTGGCAGTTCGGTGGGCAGAGCGGTCACAAGTCGTAGTCCCCGTGGAGAAGTTGATTGATGACATCGCGGTCGGTCTCGCTGACCGAGGTGAGCGCGGCATTCCAGACCGGTTCACCGAGGCGGTCGCGTAGATCGGTGTCGGTGAGGTTGCGGCTCTCGAAGCGGCCGCGATGACCTGCACGGCGCCGTTTCTCCAGCCGTAGCCGGTAGACCGGCATTGCCGCCTCTGCCGTGCCGGGCAGCGTCTTGGGCGCGGGCATCTCGGAGATCGTGGTGGAGTTCAGGCCGAGCTCCGCAGCGATGAGCACCGCCAGCGCGGCCGCCTCCTTGCGGCTGAGGTAGAGCCGCTTCCAGGTGTGTTCCGCCGAGCCGCCGCCCAGCGCCGGACGGTAGCGACGGCGGACGACGCGGCGCCACTCGTAGAGCGGTACATCGCCAGTGCGGGCCAGCACGCCCAAAGCCTCCCCGACCAGCCACTCCCGGCTGCCCGGCGCAATCGCGCCCGCGCGCCAGGCCGCCAGATGGTCGGTGTTCTCCCGTATCCGCAGCAGCGCCGAGCGGAACGTACGCCGGGCCGCGATGCGGATCTCCTTGAACTCCTCGGGCCGATAGGCCTGTACACGGCCCGTCTCCCACGCGAACCGCTTGGCCATCGCCTCCCGTACCGGCTGCGGGAGCCGCGGATCCATCTGGAGAAGGCCGGCGACCGACGCGTACTTGCTGTAGCCGTTCGACCGTGGCGGCAGGCTCATCCGCCACGCATTCCAGTGCGCCGTCGTCAGCCCGTGCACATCCGGCGGCACGTCGTTAAGGCCGGCGAGGAACTCGGTGAAGGGCCGCACGAGATACCAATGGGCCTCGCTGGTCTCGACGCTGTCCCAGCCTCCGCCCGGGGCACACTTGGCCGCGTACAGGGCGGCCAACGACCGCTGGAACGCCTCCGGGACCGGCAGCGCGCCGAAGTCGTAACTGCGCGCCATGCCCTGCGCGTCCCGGTGCCGCACGACCAGGCTGTCCTCAAGGACCGCCGGACGCTGATGCAGGCCGTCGGGCAAGGCGGCCGTGCGACCGCGGCGACTCACCGGGCCACCAACTGATCGTCCAGGTCCTGGATGCCCTCGCTCTCCCGGGCCAGCCGGGCGAACAGCCCTGCAAGCTCCTGCTCCGACACCGGTCCGCCGGCGGGCACGAAGTCAGCCAACAGCAACCGCAGCTGCAGATCCGCAACCGGGGCTAATGGTGACGTCGGGTATTGGAACTATCCGAATGCCTCTGATCCGGAGCCCCCGGTGTGCGGCCTGGGAGCCGACGTCAGCCTTGAGTATGCGAGCGCTCAGACCTGTTCGAAATGGAACGCCTTGATGAAGCAGTCGCGGGGCTGGGCGACTGCGAAGAGGATGCAGTCCACGAGCGACTGACCGGTGAGGGGATCCTTGGCCTCGCGCGGGGTGGTCTCCCACTCCTCGGAGAGCGGGTCGGCGTTGTCGAAGTCGGGCGGGTAGAGCGATATCACCCGGACACCTTGGGGCCGTAGGCGCTTGGAGAGGATCTCGGTGAACCCGGCCTGTGCGCTCTTGGCTGCATAGAAGGCGTCGTGTGCGTCCGAGCGGTGATGTCCGGCCGTTCCGCAGGCGGAGACCATCGTCACGACGTCCGGCTTGTCCGAGTTGAGCAGGAGCGGGAGGAAGTTCTTCACGGTCAGGACCGTGCCCGTGGCGCCGGATGCGATGGTGTCGACGATATCGGCGTCGGATGCTGCCTGGAGATCCGGCCCTTCGAGGTAGCGCGAGCCGTTGTTGATCAGGATGTCGACGCGGTCGGTGTGCTGGGTGACGCTGGAAGCGAAGTCGCGGATTGAGGCGGGATCCGTCAGGTTGCAGGCGTAGGCGTGGACCCGCTGGTGGCCTCGGTCTCGGATCTCGTCGCGGACACCCTCAGCGGCAGCGAGGCTGCGTGCGGACAGGAAGACCTCGGCGCCAAGGTCTGCGAGCCGGATGGCCAGAGTTCGCCCGAAGTCGCGCCCGGCAGCAGTGATGACGACGCGGTGGTTGTCGAATCTCATGATTTTGTTCCTTGTTCGTGGACCGGCTGTTGTTGCGGTGAAGCGCGGCGGGCGACCTCGGCTGCGTAGGTGGCCCAGTCGCCCGCGGAGAGCCGTTGCCAGGCGACGGCGACGTCGGTGTGGATGCCCAGGGTGCGGGCGAGGATCGCGGCGGGGATCTCGGTGGCGAGCTGGAAGAGTGCGGTGCTGCGGGCCTGATTGGGCCGGATCCCGAGCTGGGTCAGCCGCTGGGTCAGCTGTGTGGTGCTGATCGGGCGTCCGGGCTGGCCACCGGGGAAGAGCCAGGGTGAGGGAGCCAGGGCGCCGATGGTCGCGTGACCCTTGCGGTTCGCGGCGACAGTGCGGGCCAGTGCGGCGACGGGCTCGGGCAGTTGGACGGGTGCATCGCCGAGGTGGAGACGTACTGCCTGAGCGCCGACCTCGACGTCCTCGATGGTCAGTCGGTGGATCGCCGATGGCCCTTGTGCGTAGAGGAGGAGAAGCAGTCCTGCGAGGCGGTCTTCGGGCTTGAGGGTGTCGTCGTGCAGGAGTCGGCGTGCGACGTTCCACCGGTGCTCGTCATCGAGTGGCTGGGTGGGGCCGTTCCAGCGGATTGCGGGGACGTGGACGGTGGTGAGCTTGTTGGTGCGAGCCCAGCGGACGAAGTGCCCGGCTGTGTGGCGGTAGGTCGCGGAGTCGTCGGTAAGCCACTCGTCGAGGTCGGCCTGTCGGCAGGTATCCAGGGCGAGGTCGTGAGCCTGAAGCCAGGTAAGGAAGGCGACGGCCGCGTGGGTGCGTTGACGCGTTGATGCGAACTGCTGCGGGGTCAGGGGGCGGCCGTTGCTGCGTCGGCGTAGTCGACGGACCAGGTGCCATATCGCGTACTGGTGAAGGACTTTGCGCTGTTCGGGGTCTTGCTGTGCTGCGAGAAGGCCGGTGAGGAAACGTTCGAGGCGGACCATGTACTCGTCCCGCTCGGGCAGGGCACCGACGCCGACGAGGACTTGGCGGAGGTGGGCGAGGGGCGGGCTGTCGGGCAGCTCGTCGAGGGCCTCGTGAGTCAGGGCTCGTCTGCCGGCCGCGAGGTCGGCCAGGACCGGAGACACGGACGGCTTGTTCAGCCACCGCCTGGCGGTGAGTGGGTGCTCGGTGGTGGCGATGTTGTTCCGCAGGGCTTGGAGACCGGGGTGGAGGGCATCGGACGGAGGGCCCAGGAGCTCGTTGAGGCGTCGGTTGATGAGACAACGAGCGCACTGGCCGGGGTGCGGGTAGTCGGGATCGCTGCAGGTAGGGCAGGTGTGCCAGACCTCAGAGACGGTGCAGTCCGCGCAAAGGGGCTGGTCGAGAGTGCCGGAGACGACCGCCGCGACGCTGTCGCAGGCTGAGCACGGCGCGGAGTGACGCTGGCAGTCCAGGCACCATGGCCGACCCGTAGTGCGGGAGGTGCCGCAGGGTTTCTCCGCGTCGCAGATACTGCAAGT
Organism: Streptomyces sp. AM 4-1-1; assembly: GCF_029167625.1. NCBI lineage: Bacteria > Bacillati > Actinomycetota > Actinomycetes > Kitasatosporales > Streptomycetaceae > Streptomyces > Streptomyces sp. AM 4-1-1. Next base: position 3,877,464 of record NZ_CP119145.1, on the reverse strand, counting down.
CGCGGTGGGCAGGGAGGGGCAGCTTTGGCAGAGCGGGCCGTCCGGTGTGCGGGTGTTCACGACCCTTCGTCGGCCGCAGTTGATGCAGGTCTCCAGGTTCGCCGGGGCGCTGACCAGGCAGTTCGGACACACTGGCCGGCCTTGGTCGTCGCGGGTGGCGGGCTCTCGGCGGGCTCCGCATCCCGAGCACTCCTCGATGCGGGAGTGGGAGATGCACATGCGGCAGACCCGCTTTCCGTCCAGAGGCTTGTCGATGCGTACGACTCTGTGGCAGCCGGGGCAGGACGGCCGGACGATCCCGGCGATGCCGGCCTCGTGCAGCAGGTCGATCAGCTTGAGGATCGCGCGGTGGGGTGCGAGGTGACCGTCGCCGGTCAGCAGAGCGGGGTGGGCTTCCAGGGCCCAGGCAATTTTCCGCTGGTAGGAAGGGCGAGGCGCCGATCGACGGACCGCGTCGGAGACCGTCTCCCGTTCGGCCTGCGGATCCAGTTCAGCGATCAGGGCGCCGATCACTGCGATGGGGTCGCGTCCGTCGTCGTCCGGGCACTTGGCGCATCGTGGCTGCCCGGTCCGGTCGCGTGAAGTGACCCGGCGGGTGTTTCCGCAGGCAGCACACGGCTCGGGCTGTGGCTGTCCGCAGGTCCAGCAGTACCAGTCCTGGCCGCGGCGCTGGAGCGTTCGTATCTGCGTGCCGCATTCGGCGCAACGCGGCGGCGAGACCGTCTGGGCCCCGGCCTCACGCAGGGCGATGAGCAGGTCGCCGACGGCCCTGGGCGCCGGCGAGCGACCGTCGTTCAGCACGCGAGGATGCTCAGTGAGATGTGCCGCGAGGAGGCGTGACTTCGAGCGTCCGCCCGCGACGCCGGCGACCACGGCACGGATCCGGTCCGGTTCCAGCTGATGCTCGATGGCTGCGACCAGGTCCGCGATGAGCCCGATCGGGTCGCAGACGGCCCGCTCGGGGTGCCCGGGTGCGGTCACGGCCGCTCGAAACCGCGGATGCGGGCTCGCTTGGGTCGCAGGTCACCGACACCTGCCTCGGCACCGACAGCCTTCTTTGTGCGGGTAGTGGTTTCGGCACCCGCCGCGGCGGTCGGCTCGATGAGGTCGTCCATGGTGCAGTCGAGGATGTCGAGCAGGGCCATGAGGATCTTCAGGCTGAGCCGCTCGGGGCGCTCGACGACGAGCCGGTAGACCTGGCTGGACGAAAGGGTGATGCCCCGCTTGTCCAGCAGCGGGATGAGGTCGGTGGTGGAGAAGAGCCCTCGGTCGGCCATGACCTTGCGCAAGTGCCAGTGGTAGTCGAGCTTCGCGGCCATCAGCGGTCCTTGTTTGCGGGGAACGAGGCGAGCGCGGGCGCAAGTGCCCTGTGGAGCATGGTGTTCATGAAGTCGTCGCTGACGTGGGTGTAGATAGCGGTGGAGCTGTCATTCTCGTGACCGACTTGCTGCTGGAGAAACCGGCGGTCAACCCCGTCCTCTGTGAGGTGGGTGACGTAGGAGTGGCGAGCGGAGTGGACCGTCAGCGCCTTCGGGAGCTTCAGCGCGTCGCGGTAGGCGACGAACCGGGCGTTGATCTCGGCCGGCTTGACCCGGCCGCCCCGCTCGGTCACCCACAAGGCGGGGTGATCCTCGCAGCCGAACCGCGGCCGTACGTTCTCCACGTAATCGGCGACCGCGTCCACCGCCCAGTCCATCACCGACAGCACGTTCCGACGGCGCGGCGGCTGCCCCTTCTTCGCCTTGCCGTAGCGGACGTTGAGGGTGCCGTACCGGCCGAACTGCGGTGCCTTCGCGTTCCGCCCGAAGTCGACCACATCCAGCTTCGATGTCTCCGTCCGGCGCAGACCCCACCCATAGATGACCTTGAAGAGGGTGGCATCGCGGTAGGCGGCGAGGGCTCCCTTGCGCTTGGCCCGTACCGCTCGATCGACCTGGTCGTCGGCGTAGTCGAGGAAGCGTTGGATCTCCTCGCGGGTGAACGGCCTCGCCTCGGGGCGCCCCTCGTAGTCGTTGAGGTGGGCGATGGTGTTCCACTCGTGGCAGATGGCCACGGGGTGAGTGCCGAAAGCGTCCTCGCAGGCCACCGACCAGCCGTAGCGGCCGTCGATCAAGAACTCGCTGAACAGGCGCAGGCTGCCCTGATAACTGCGGATCGTGGACGGCGCGAGGTGCTTCTCGCTGGTCAGCCACAGTGACCACTCGTCCACGTGGCCGGGCGTCCAGGCCCACGGGTATTCGTTCGTGTGCTCCAGAAACCGCCGTACGAGCCGTTCCCGAGCGGTGACCGTGTCCTCCCGGAGCCCGCGAGCGGCTTGTTGGGCCCGCCAGCCCCGCACCATGGCTTCGACCATCGCGTCCTGCGGACGCAGCTGGACAACCCCGGACACCAGCTCCAGGTGAGCTGCCCCCGCCAGCTCGGCGCGTCGCTGTAGACCCACTTTCACCCTCCCCTTCAGAGGGCAAATCCTGCATCAGATGGGATCCGATTACCAAACTCCCAGCTCAGGCCGCCAAGTTGCAGGAGGACAGAGTCCTCCTTTGGACCTGCCCTGACCTCGCGACCTGCGGTTTCTCGCCCGCCTGATGCAATTCCTGAGGGTTGAGGTACACCGCCTTCGTGGTCTCCAGCTGGGCATGACCGAGCAGGTCCTGCACCATCCGCCACGGATCGCCGTACAGCAGACGGAAGTCCCTTCGCTCCTCCGGCGTCAGCCCCATGCGCCGGTCCATGGTGGTTGAGGACCACGAGCATCAACAACGCGAAGCTGTGCCGGCACATGTGCGGCGTGCAGAACGGCGGTTCATCCATCACCGGCGACAGCACTGCCTCGCAGCGCTCGTTCGCGGCCCGGAACACGCCCTCCCACGAAGCCGACTGGAGCGGCAGACCCGCCTCGTTCAGCCACAGCCACAGCGGCTCCGGACCATCCTGGCCCTCGGTGAAGAAGCTCATCCGCTCCTCCACCGTCGCCTCGGCCAGCGGAGTCTGCCCGATCACCCCGTCCCGATCGCGCCAGTGCAGCACACGCCGGTGTCGACCGGTCTCGTGGGTCACCAGCCGCGTCGGCAGATCGTCATAGCGGCCCAAGGCCTGTGCGCGTCGAACAATCCGGGCGCGCGAGGACTCGACGTACCCCTCGATCTCCCCCGCCACCACAGAGGAGACGTAGAACGTGCGCGCCCGCTTCGACTTCGTCACCACCCGAGCGAGCCGCCCCACGTAGTACCGACCACCCTCCAACCGAAGACGCGGGATCTCCAGAGTCAACAACGAAGCCCCCTCCGTCAGCCGCAGACCAGAAGAGAACAGCAGATCAGCGAAGGCGCCGTTGCGGTCCGCAAGCCGCCCTGCCCACCCCAGTGACGGGACGCCGTTCGCGCCGTACCCGAGTAACCCGACCTCAACCCAGCGGCGAAACGCCCGTGGCGTCAGCCAACGGACCTCGCTGCTGCGGGCGTTTTTCGCCCGAGCCGCCGGTACCAGAAGCCGCTCGCCGTTCCTGCCGACGAACGAGCGCATGATCACCGGGTTGACCATCACGTGCTCGCGCTGCACCGCCCACTCGTACAGCCTGATCAGCGCGGCAAGCCCGCGGTTCCACCGCGCCCCACCGACCCGGCGCGGATTCCGCATCGACCGGGTCCGCCAGTCCTCGAAGTCCCACAGATCGTCTGACGACGCCTCGCTCCACCACTTCCCACGGCCCCACAGGAAGTCGAAGAACAGGCAGTAGTCGTCGGTGTAGTTCCGCTTCGTCTCCGGCGCGAGACGGGCGAACGACGACCGGCACAGGTACCGACTCAGCGCCTCATCGATCCGGTAGTCCGGAGAAAGAAGAATTGGATCCCCAGGATGAATTCCAACTCGGTCCTCACGCTCCGCCAGGTCCTTCCACCCGGCCAGAGCGGGCACTCGGTCCCCCGCCACCCGGCGGTCCCTCGGCACCAGTACGTACGCCAACCCGGCACGCGTCCACCCCTGTTCGATCCGCTTCAACACGTCGATCCAACAGGGAAGACGACCGTCAGGATCAGACGTAGACGCGCGGATGCCCGCAGGTCCCGTCGGGGTCAGATGTACGGGGTGCTCGCCGGTCCCGTCAGGACCGGGCGTACGGGTTCCCGCCGGTTCGCGTCGGCGGGCACCCGGACGTCTGGTGCGGTTCGGCGAGGGCTGTGGGTCAGCGGGTGGTCAGCTGCTCGACGACCAGTTCGGCCACGCGGGCGGCGGAAGCGGGGTTCTGGCCCGTCACCAGCCGCTGGTCGGCGACGGCGTGCTCGGCGAAGTTGCCGGTCTTGGTGATCTTCGCGCCGCGTTCGGCGAGGGTGCTCTCCAGCAGGAACGGCACGACATCGGTGAGGCCCACCGCGGCCTCCTCCTCATTGGTGAAGGCCGACACCTGCTTGCCCTCCACCAGATACGAACCGTCGGCGAGCTTCACGTTCACCAGACCGGCGGGGCCGTGGCAGACCGCGGCGACCGTGCCACCGCGCTCGTAGATCGCCGCCGTGAGCGAGGCGAGGTCTTCGGCCTCCGGGAAGTCCCACATGGTGCCGTGGCCACCGGCGAAGTAGATCGCGTCGTACTCCTCGGCGTCGACCTCCTTCGCGGTGACGGTCGTGGCCAGCGCGTCCTGGGTCGCGGGGTCGGCGAGGAAGTCGGCGACGACGCCGTCATCGGGGTTGATGCCGTCCTGCGGGGCGGCGCCGCCCCGGACCGAGACGTAGTCGAGTGCGTAACCGGCCTTCCGGAAGACGGCCGCGGGATGGGCGACCTCTGGCACGTAGAAACCGGTCCTTCGCCCGGTGGAACCGAGCGAGTCATGGCTGGTGAGGGCGAAAAGGATCTTCTTCGGCATGGCGGGATCTCCCGAGGGGTCACGGATGGCTTCACCACACCCGCCGGGCCGTGCTCGGGGCCGGGACGGGTCGTCCGGTGGCAGGTGCCGCGTCGGCGGCCCGGACACCAAGAAATCTAGGACCACCCGCCCGGACCGGCAAATAGACGAATTCATGCCCCGTATAAGCAGCCCTATAGCCCGTCACGATTAGCCGTTTGCCTCTGGGGCAGGAATCGCGCAATGAGTTATGGTGCTTCTTCGTGTTACTGCCGCGTGTCACCGATCGAATGAATACGGCCACCCCCTGATGAAAGTAAGGCTAAAGTGCCTGCACACCCCCCCAATGGGCTCATCGTCCTCAGCAGCACCGAGCGCCTTCCCAACGGCAGATCCGCAGGCTTCTGGCTGCCCGAAGCCGCATATCCGTGGCGGGCGCTGCTGGCCGCGGGATGGGACTTCGAGTTCGCCAGCACCCGCGCGGGCCGGCCCCCGATGGGCGGGGTCGACCGGTCGGACCCGCCCCAGCGGATGTTCCTGGAGGACCCGACGGTGCAGGACCGGCTGGACCGGGCGCGCACCCCGGACCAGCTCTCCCCCGCGGACTACGGCGTCGTCTTCGTCGCCGGAGGTCATGGGGCGATCATGGATCTGCCCGGCGACGAACGCCTCATCCGTTTCCTCGGTGACTACTGGGCCGGACGGGACTTCGCCGTGATCGCCGCCGTGTGCCACGGGGTGGGCGCGCTGCTCGACGTACCGGCCCCGGACGGCACGCCGCTGGTGGCCGGGCACCGGGTGACGGCGTTCACCCAGGAGGAGGAGCGGGCCGTCGGACTGGACGAGGTGGTCCCGTACTTCCTCGGCGAGGCCCTGACCGAGCGGGGCGCCCACTACGAGGCGGGGGAGCCGTTCCGCCGCCATGTGGTCACCGACGGGGCGCTCATCACGGGCCAGAACCCGGCGTCGAGCGCCGCTCTCGCCCAGAAGGGCGTCGAACTGGCCGACGGCCGGCCGCTGCCGCGGCACTGGCTCCGGCGCACGGCCCCGGCGGCTTCGGTGGCTTCGGCTGCTTCGGGGCCCCCGGGGGCCCGGTGACCGCCTGCCCCTGCCCCTGCCCCTGTCCCTGTCCCTGTCCCTGTCCCTGCTGCCCCTGCCCCCGCCGACCTCTGCCCACCGACCGTTCACAGGCGATAGGGATTCTTATTCGGGCAACGTCGTATTCTATTTGTTCGGGACCTGCTTCCGGTGTTCTCCTTGAGCGGCACGAAGATACGGATGATTGATCCGAGTATCCGAGCAATAGCACTCCGGAGGTTTATCATGTCGATTACTGTCATGGCGCACTGGACCGCACGCGAGGGCCGGGAAGAAGACATAGAGCGATTCCTGGCCGAAATTACGGAAAAAAGTCTCGCGGAGCCCGGATGTCTGGCATACCGGTCGTTCAGGTCACTTGAGAACGGCCGCGAATTCGCACTCTTCGAGGAGTATTCGGACGCGGATGCCCTGGCACACCACAAGGCATCGGCCCACTACCGCGAACTGGTCCTGGAGCGGGTGGTGCCGCTTCTGGTGAAGCGGCACGTCGGTCGTTACGGGACGCTTCGAGCGGTCTGACGCCTCACGAGCGAGTGCCCCAAGGCACCCCGGGCGACACCCCGGGCGCACCCCGGGAGCCGGATGCCGCCGAGGCGGTCCGGATGGACGGACGCGCGGTCCGCCTCGGAGAGGACCCCGGGAGGACCACCGGGAGCACACCAGGAGGAGCGCCGGAGGACCGCCCGGAGGACGCGGGAATCGCCGGGAGGACGCTGCCGGTACGCGGAGCGCCCGGAGGACGCCGGTACGCGAAAGGGCCCAGGGGGATCTCCGTCCCCCTGGGCCCCCGCCGGTTCTCAGGAACCGAGCAGTTCCGCGACCGCCCTGGCCATCCCGGCCGCCGACGCCGGGTTCTGGCCGGTGACGAGACGTCCGCTGACCACCACATGGGGCTCCCGGTCGGGCGCGCAGCTGTACGCCGCGCCTCGCTCCTCCAGGGCGCGCTGCAACGAGAACGGCACCACGGTGTCCAGACCGCGGGCCGCCTCGCCCTCGTCCGAGAAGGCGGTGAGCCGGTGGCCGTCCACCAGGTGACGTCCCGTGCTCAGCCGCAGATCGACGAGCGCGGCGGGGCCGTGACAGATCGCGGCGACCACTCCCCCGCTCTCGTACACCGTCCGGCCGATCTTCTCCAGGGCCGGGTGCCCCCGGAAATCCCACATCGTCCCGTGCCCGCCGACGAAGTAGACGGCGTCGTAATCCCCGGGGTCGACTTCCTCCGGGCGGGGAGCCGCATCGATCAACGCTCCCCCTTCCGGATGGGAGAGAAATGCGGTGTGCGCCTCATTGGTTGAATCGTGTCCGATCATCGGGGGCCGGCCACCCCCGACCGAGACGAACTCCACCCGGTGGCCCGCCCGCCGCAGGATCTCCCAGGGCTCGATTGTCTCGCCCAAATGGAAGCCCGTGGGGCGCCCGGCCGGGCCCATGGAACCGTGGCCGGTCAGTACGGACAGGACCGTCCCGCGAGCAGTGGGCTTCATGCCGCCTCCACATTGTCTGAATCACGCGTTACGGAAAGGGCGTTCACGTACGCGAGGTCGGCGCGGGCACACCCCGCCTCTTCTCTCAGCAGTCGGGCGCGGGTCGGACGCCGGAAGGCCACGTGATGCGTCGCTCCCGTCGCGGTGCGCACCCGCGCGAGCCCGCCGCCCCGGCCCACGTCGACGGTGACCGTACCGGGGCGGCCGGGCACCTCCACAGCGGTGACGCCCCCCGTCCCCCGCCCGCCGACGCGCTCCACCGGTCCGCCGGACCGGAGCGAGAGCCAGTGGGCCAGCAGTTCCGCCGACGGGTCGTAGGCGCCTGCGTGCCACACCCGGGCGGACGGGTACGGGGCCCCGGGCACCGCAGCCCGTCCGGCTCCGCGCCCCGCGTCCGGCGGGGGTTCCAGGAGCGACGAGAGCGTGGCCCGCCACCACGCCGTACGTGTCCACGCCAGATCGGCGTCACCCGTGGTGTGCAGCGCGGCCCGGTGGCTCAACGCGGTCCGTGGCGCGCGGTGGGCGGCGGTGTCGACGATGCGGCGATCGGCGAGGCGGCCCACCGGGGTGGCCGCGGGCGCGCCCGGTGCCTCACCCGGCCACCACACCAGCAGCGGGGTGTCCGGCGGGAGGAGCGGGAGCAGCACCGTGTCGGCGTGCCGGGCCAGTTCCCCGTGGAGCCGGAGCACGACGCTCTCCGACCGGCCCGCCACCCGGACGCGGGCGTCGAACCGGGGGGCGCCGGTCTCCGGTCCCGGCAGGACGGCCAGCGTCCGCGCCGGAACGTCCCGGAACGCCGTGCCGACGTCCTTCATGGCGTCGCGCGCGTTCTCCTCGTCGGTGACGACGACGAGGGTGAACGCCAGGCCGGTGGCCGGGGCGCCGACCGCCCGGCGACCCCGTGCCAGCGTCCTGTCTATCTGTTGGGAGGTGGTCCCCGTGAGGTCGGTCCTCATGGTCTGCGCCAGCTCCGTCCGTCACGTGCGAGCATCGTGTCCGCCTCGACCGGACCCCAGGTGCCCGCCGGATAGGGGACGACCGTGCCGTTGTCCCTCCAGTGCCGCTCGATCGGGTCGAGAATCCGCCAGCAGAGCTCGACCTCCTCGGTGCGGGGGAAGAGGCCGGCGTCGCCCAGGAGCACATCGAGGATCAGTCGCTCGTACGCCTCGGGGCTGGACTCGGTGAAGGACCCGTCGTACGCGAAGTCCATCGACACGTCGCGGATCTCCATCGAGGTGCCGGGCACCTTGGCGCCGAGGCGGACGGTGACGCCCTCGTCGGGCTGGACGCGGATGACGATCGCGTTCCGGCCGAGCGCGTCGGTCGCCGTACGGCCGAAGAGTGAGTGCGGGACGCGTCCGAGGACCACCGCGATCTCGGTGACCCGGCGGCCGAGGCGCTTGCCGGCGCGCAGGTAGAAGGGGACGCCCGCCCAACGGCGGTTGCGGACACCGACCTTGATCGCGGCGTACGTGTCGGTCGTGGAGCCGGGGTCGATGCCGTCCTCCTGGCGGTAGCCCGGCACCCTCTCACCGCCCTGCCAGCCCGCCGCGTACTGGCCGCGCACGGTATGGGCGGAGAGGTCAGCGGGCAGTTCGACGGCGGCCAGGACCTTGCTCTTCTCGGCGGCCAGTGCCTCGGCCGTGAAGGAGCCCGGTTCCTCCATGGCGGTGAGCGCGAGCAGTTGGAGGAGGTGGTTCTGGATGACGTCCCGGGCGGCGCCGATGCCGTCGTAGTAGCCGGCCCGGCCGCCGATGCCGATGTCCTCGGCCATGGTGATCTGGACGTGGTCGACGTACGACCTGTTCCAGACCGGCTCGAACATCGTGTTGGCGAACCGCAGCGCCAGGATGTTCTGGACCGTCTCCTTGCCCAGGTAGTGGTCGACCCGGAACACCGCGTCGGGTGCGAACGCGTCGAGGACGGTGGCGTTCAACTCGCGGGCCGACTCCAGGTCGTGGCCGAACGGCTTCTCGACGACCGCGCGCCGCCAGGCGCCCTCGGGCGGATCGGCCAGCCCGTGCTTCTTCAACTGCCGTACGACGGTGGCGAAGCACTTCGGCGGTACGGAGAGGTAGAAGGCGTGGTTGCCGCGGGTTCCGTCCCGCGCGCCGACCTCCTTGGCCAGCAGCTCGAACGCGTCGTCGTCCGCGAAGTCCCCCTGGACGAACCTCATTTCCTGCCGGAGCTGTTGCCAGACGTCCTCGCGGAAGGGGGTACGCGCATGCCGCGCGGCCGACTCGTGGAGGACGTCGGCGAAGTTCTCGCCCTCCCAGCGGGGCCGGGCGAAGCCGGTGAGCGCGAAGCCCGGTGGCAGCAGTCCCCGGTTGGCCAGGTCGTACACGGCGGGCACCAGCTTCTTGCGGGACAGGTCACCCGTGACGCCGAAGACGACCAGGCCCGAGGGCCCCGCGATCCGCGACAACCGGCGTTTCTCCCGGTCCCGTCGGTCCTGTCGGTCCCGCCGTCCTTGTCGGTCCTGTCGGTCCCTCGCGGCGTGTTCCTGTTCCCGTTCCGGGGGTCCGTCCTGATCCGGTAGCGAACGCACAGCTCTCACATCCCTCGGGGCTCGATGTCAGCGGGCGAGCGGGACGCTGAGGACATTGGGGTCGTGGGCGGTGAAGTAGGCGGCGCTGGTGACCACGATCCGACGCCCTCGCAGTGCGACGGCGGTGGGCCCGGACAGGCCGTCGGCGCTGTTCAGCACGGTGGTGCGCGACTTCCCGGGCACGATTCTCGTCAGCGTGTCGGCCTTGATGTCGGTCGCGAGCAGTTCGTCGCCGCGGCCGGTGAAGGCGAAGTCGTCCACCGAGCCCAGTCCGCGCAGGACCTCCCTGGCGGCTCCCGCCCGGCCGTCCGCGCGCACCGGCACCCGCAGCAGGGTCCCGGCGTCCAGATTGGACACCCATACCGCTCCGTCGTGCAGCTTCAGCCCGTTCGCCCCGAGGAATCCGCTCTCCGGCGCGAGCGCCGCGTCCCGCAGCCACCGGGTCGGCGTCCCGCCTCGCAGCGGTACGGTCCAGATCGTGGAGCCGGTCGAGTCCGCCACGTAGATCCGGCCGCGTCGCTCGTCGACGGCGAGCCCGTTGAGCAGGCTGTCGGCGGGCAGCGCCGCGACGCGGGTCGGGGGCCGGTGCTCCCGGACGCGCCAGATCCCGGTGCCGGACGAGGTGCCCGTACTCACCGCGACGTAGAGGGTGCCGTCGTCGGTACGGTCGATGCCCGCCGCGAAGACCTTGCTGTGCAGGACGGGTGTGTCACCGTCGGTGGGTACGGGCAGCCGGGCGAGCACCCGGACCCGGCCGGTGCGGGAGATCTCGGCCACCTGACCGGTCAGCGCGAAGGTGACGGCCACGGAGCCGTCCGGCAGCGGGGCCAGGTTCTCGGGCTGCTGACCGCTCGCGAGGTCCAGGTGCGTGAGGTGGGCGGGGCGGTGGTGCGACCGGGCCCCCGGAAACGCCTGGGCGGGAGCGCTCAGGGCAGCGGTCAGGGCGAGGGGAAGAGTGACGAGCAGCGGGACGATACGACGCGTACGCATGGTGTGACCTCCGAGGGGTTCCGATGGCGATGAGTTGCGAGGGGCTGCGACGAGTTGCGAGGGGACCCGGGAGTTCCGACGGGCCCGAGGGTTCCGGGAGCCGATGGGAGTAGCGGTTCCGGGAGCTGACGCGCGTCACAGATGAGTGGTCGGTCAGTGGCGGGCGGGCGGCCGGCCGGCTCGGGCCACGGCGAAGGCCGCGAGGAGCACCGCGGCGGCGAGGATCGCCAGCGTCGTCCGGTAGCCGGTGTGCGCGGCGACGAGCTGTCCCGCCGACGCGCCGACGAACAGCAGGAAGGTGTTGAAGGAGACCGCCGTACCGGCGCTGTGGGGTGCGATCCGGTGCAGCGTCCCGACCAGGCCGGGGACGACCAGGCTGATGCCCGCGACGAAGACGACGCTGCCGAGGACCAGCGGGACCGGCGCGGACCTGAACTGCGCCACGAGCAGACCCGTCAGCGCGGTGAGGAATCCCGCCGTCGCGAGGCGTCGCGGCCCCCGGGCGGCGGCGAAGCGATGGACGACGGGCGCCGCCAGCAGCCCGACCGCACCGATCGCCTGGACGCCGAGCACCTGTCGGCCGCTCATCCCGAGAGCGCCCTCCAACTGCCGGTCGAGTACGGCGTAGAACGCCACGAAGCTTCCGAACACCGTGAGCGCCGAGGCGAAGACGGCGACGGCCTGTGGGGTGCGCAGCAGTCCGCGCAGCACGGCCAGCGTGGAGGCGACGGTGACCGACGGGTCGGTCACGGGGTCGCGCAGCAGCAGACGGAGCCCGGCCGCGGCCGTGAGGTAGAGGACGGCGGCCGGCCAGAAGGCGGTCCGCCAGGAGGCGTGGTCGCTGACGGTCTGACCGAGCACCTGGCCCGCGATGCCGGAACCGAGCAGTCCGGTGGTCAGTACGGACAGCGCCAGGGAGCGGCGGACGTCCGGCGCATGGCGCGCGACGTAGGCGAGCGCGACGGGGGCGATGCAGGCCGCCGCGGCTCCCTGCATCGTGCGGAAGGCCAGGAACCAGCCGTAGTCGGGGCTGAGGGAGAGGACGGCGGTGGTCAGCGCGGTCGCCACCGTACCGGCCACGAGGACCGGGCGGTGGCCGACGCGATCGGCGAGCGCCCCGAACAGCAGGAAGCCGAGGGCGTAGGCCAGGGAGAAGCAACTCCCGGCCCAGGCCGCCGAGCCGGCGTCGACGCCGAACACCGTCCGGAAGCGCCCGGCCATCGGGATGGCCAGGTACAGCTGGGCGGGGACGGCCACCGCGAGGACGGTCAGCAGCGTCAGCTGGAGGGCGAACCGCGGGGCGGCTGGGGCGGGGGCGGGATCGTGCGGACCGGTACCGGTCCGGGCGAGCTGCGAGGTCGGCGCGGTCATGACGGCGTCTCCAGGTCGGGGGAGGGAGGGTCGGTTCGGACTGCGACGGATCGGGATGTGGTCGGTACGGGGCACGGTGGCCCGGCCGTCCCGCGGAACGGCGGTGGCCACCGCCACGTGGACAGGGGCGGGACCCGGCAACCCGCACGGACGGGAACGGGACCCGGCCACAGGTGACGCGAGGCCGGGTCCCGTCCGTGCCGATGACACCCGGGGTACGGGTCAGACGGCGACGGGAACGAGCGCTTCCAGACCGTCCAGGGACAGCGGGCTCACTCCCAACTCCTGCGCCAGCGCCTGGTGTTCGGGAGTCTGATAGCCCCACTGGGCCCACCGGGACAGCGCCCCCGTGGCGGCGACACCGACGGCGTTGGGGAGGTTGTCGTCGATGAAGGTCACGTCCCTCAGATCGACGCCCCGCTCCGCGCTGACCTCGCGCACCACGTCCGCCTTGCGTCCGCACTCGCCGAAGACCGCCGAAACCGTGTCGTCCAGGCCGTGCCGGTCGAGGATGGCGTGCACCGAACCCTCGTCCTTCGCCGTGACGATCACGATCGAGCCGCGGTGCCGGCGCAGCAGGTCCGCCACCCCCGGATACAGGGTGTGGAGATCGAGCCAGAAGTCGGCCTCCTGAGTGCGGAACCACTCGCGCGCCGCATTGGCCGCGGTGGTGAACCGCCGTACGTACGAAGGGGAAAGTGCCTCGTGGAGGCGGTCGAAGTCCGCCTGCGAACGAATGGAGCCCGCCTCGGGGAGGTGGGCCACCACGAAGTGGTCGAGGACCCGGGCGTAGTTCCGTACGGTACGGAAGCGCTCCACGAACTCCTGGGGCACGAGCCGTAGTTGCTGTGCCCCGGAGATCGCCCGGTCGTGCGGATGGATGCCGAGCCAGCTGACCAGGGCGCACTCCTCCAGGGCGTCACAGATGACTCCGTCGAAGTCGAGCGCCAGGAGTGAGGGCCGGGCGCCCATCACGCGACCTGCTTCTCGGCCGCGATCTTCGCTGCGGTCTCGAAGACGGATCTCATGAACGCGCCCATGTACCCGTAGTAGGAGCAGGTGATGATGTTGCCGTCGACGATCACGTCGCTGTCGACGACATCGGCTCCGGCGTTGATCACGTCGTCGCGCAGACCGATGTAGGCACACGCCTTGCGTCCGTTGAGGACGCCCGCGCTGACCATGATCCAGGGGCCGTGGCAGAGACCGGCGACGACCTTGCCCGCCCGGTCCATGCCCGCGACGAAGTCGAGCACGTTGCGGTCCTGGCGCACCCGGTCGGGCGCCTCGTGGCCGCCGGTCAGTATGACGACGTCGTACTGGTCGACCGACAGGTCCTCGAAGGCGATCAGCGGCCGGGCGGTCTTGTCCATGGGCAGCGGGATGCCGTACTTGCCGGTGACGGCGTCGGCGTTCTTCGTGGCCACGTCCACGTGCCAGCCCTCCTCCATGAGGCGGTAGTACGTGAAGACGACGTCGTGGTCCTGGAAACCGGGGCCGGTGATGATGACGGCGTTGCGGGACATGAGCGAGCTCCTTCGGGCAGCCGGCCGACGGCCGGGCGGAATCTGATGGGGGTGTCCGTGTCCCCGGACGACGAAGGACACGGACACGGAGCAGTACGAACACGAAGTACGGACGCGGAGTACGGACAGGGAGTACGGACGCGGACGCGGAGTACGGCTGTCGGCACGGAGTGCGGGGCACCACGAGTGCGGGCACGAAACGCGAGACGAGGGCGCGGAGCACAGGGCTCGGGCACCCACGGCACCGGATGCCGGACACAGAAGGCGGATGCCGGCCGCAGGGCGCGGGCTGCGCCGGATGCCGGGCACTCGATGCCGAACACGGGGCGCCGGGCACACGGTCCTCGCCCGCCGCGAAGCGCCCCCGTACCGGGTACGGATCGCGCGCCAGCGCGTACGGCTCAGAGGTTCTTGCTGATGCAGAGGTACTGCTTGTCGGTCTGCGGCCGACGGGTGTCACCGGGGTGCCCGGTCAGAATTTCGACGTCATTGCGAATGACGCCAGAAATGTGCAGGGGGATGTGGAAGAGATCCGTCTCCTGCGGCCGGTAGAAGACGTCCATTCCGGTACGCAGATCGAAACGGAATCGCCGGTCCGGTGTCTGGGACCGCATCTTCGTATTCGGCAGGGACCGGACCTTCCGCATACGGTGCTGGGGCTCTTCGAGGGAAGTGCTCTCATACGCGGTGCCGGCCCGGTTGTAATCGTCCTGGAGCCGGATGAGATCGAACTTGTTCCTCGGGACCTCGACCTCGATCAGCTCCAGGGGCTCGTCCCCGGTGGAACGGGTCCCGTGAAACGCTCCGGCGGCGATACGGAGGATGGAGCCCTCCCTGACGCGGATCTCCTCGCGGTCGATCCCCGTGGTCACTCCCTGCCCGCCGAGGCACAGCAGATAGGTGAGCTTCCGCGGATGCACATGGACCGACGTGCTGTGACCACCGTCGATGTGGAGGGACCAGAGGTCGAAGAAGTCGTCCACGTACGCCCGGTACTCGTAGCCCCAGGGCTTCGGTATCACCTCGTCCAGGTGCGCGTCCTGGTCGAACTGCTCGTTGGACGGCCGCGCCCCGTCGCGCAGCAGTCCGGTCAGCTTCGCGATGTCGGCCCGGCCGGCGTCCACGCGAATCGGCATGAAGTCCGCCGTGTCGAGATGCTTTCCGGGCAGAATTTCCACACCTTGAGTTACCGTCACGTCATCCCCCTGATGGCTGGAAACTATATGTTCCGACCCCTTCGGCATGTGCCGTTCGGTGCCGTCGCAGACTTAACCAGCTAGGTGACAGCGGCCTCAAATAGAAGAACGTTGGTGCCCCATAACGGTGTTTGTGACACCTAGTCAGGGCCACTACTACCGCAGAGTAGCGATCATGTCGTAATTCGGAATTCGCTCTTCCTCCGTTTTCCCCGCGCCCCCTCTCCTCCGGCCGCACCGCCCGGGGCGTCGGACCGCCCTCGGAACGCCGCGTTCCCCGGAAGCGGCCGAATGTCTCCGGGGCCGGGGGAAAGAGTCGAGCCGAATCGCCCCCGACAGAGCGAACCCGGCCGGGGGCGGCGGTCATGATGACCGCCGCCCCCGGCCGGGTGGACGTGCTGCGCGAGGCGCGGGTGCCGATCCGCCGCGCCGGGGCCGCGTCGCCGGGAGAACCGGGCCACGAACCCGGCCGACCGGACCGCGAACCCGGCCGCGAACGGCTCAGGCCTGCTCGGTGCCCTCCGGCGACGGCCTGTCGGCGGCCGGGTCCAGGCCCAGGCGCTCCACGAGCCACTTGTCGAACTCGATCGAGGCCCGCACCCAGCTGACCGTCGACGAGACGAAGTGCTCCAGGCTGACGCCCGTGCCGATGAGCATCTGCGCCTCACCGATCAGCCGGACGGATGCCTCGGCGCCCTCCTCGGGCTCGTGGTTGTGGGTGTAGACCTTCGGCCACAGGGTGCGGCGGTTCCAGTCGTCGATCGCGTCGAGCAGCACCGGACGCTGGTCCGTGGCGTGCGGGCGGTCGTAGAACGTACGGACCGAGAAGACCTGCTGCTCCTCCTCGCCGCGGAACATGAAGTACGTGCGGAAGTCCTCCCACGGCGCGGCGAGGTCGCCCTCGTCGTCGACGACGTACTTCAGCTCCATCTGTTCGAGCAGCTGCTTGACGAGATCCTGGTCAGGGACGACGGGGCCCTCCGGTCCTGCCGCCTGCGGTTCGGGCTGGCCCCCGAAATTCGGAATCGAGGACGGGTCGATGCTCACCGTGTATTTCCCTTCGTACGGTTGGCCGCCATCCTCTCCCATGCCGGGCGGGGCGTGGCAAGCCCCGACGGGCCCGATCCGCCAGAAGCTGACAAAGCCCTGGCCGGACCGGGCACCGCCGGGGTGACGGGCGGGGCGGTCAGCGGGCGCGGCCCACGATCAGGCCGTCCCCCGCACGGTCCACCCGGACCGTGTCGCCGTCCTTGATCTCGCCCGACAGGATCTCCTTCGCGAGCCGGTCGCCGATCGCCGTCTGGATCAGGCGGCGCAGCGGCCGTGCCCCGTACGCCGGGTCGTTGCCCTCGTCCGCCAGCCAGGTCAGGGCCTCGGGCGTGATGTCGAGCGTGAGCCGGCGGTCGGCGAGCCGCTTGGCGAGGCGGCCGATCTGGAGTTCGGCGATGTGCGCCAGCTCGTCGCGGGACAGCGCCGAGAAGACCACCAGGTCGTCGAGCCGGTTGAGGAATTCGGGCTTGAAGGAGGCGCGTACGACACCCAGCACCTTCTCCTTCTTCTCCTCCGGCTTGGTGAGCGGGTCGACGAGGAACTGGCTGCCGAGGTTGGACGTCAGGATCAGGATGGTGTTGCGGAAGTCCACCGTCCGGCCCTGCCCGTCGGTGAGCCGGCCGTCGTCGAGGACCTGGAGCAGGATGTCGAAGACCTCCGGGTGGGCCTTCTCCACCTCGTCCAGCAGGACCACGCTGTACGGGCGGCGGCGGACCGCCTCGGTGAGCTGGCCACCCTCCTCGTACCCCACGTAACCGGGCGGGGCGCCGACCAGCCGGGCGACGCTGTGCTTCTCGCCGTACTCGCTCATGTCGATGCGGACCATGGCCCGCTCGTCGTCGAAGAGGAAGTCCGCGAGCGCCTTCGCCAGCTCGGTCTTGCCGACCCCGGTCGGGCCGAGGAAGAGGAACGATCCGGTGGGCCGGTCGGGGTCGGCGATCCCGGCGCGGGTGCGCCGTACCGCGTCCGACACGGCCTCGACCGCCTCGCTCTGCCCGATGAGGCGCCTGCCCAGCTCCTGCTCCATGCGCAGCAGCTTCCGCGTCTCGCCCTCCAGGAGACGGCCGGCCGGGATGCCGGTCCAGGCGCCGACGACGTCCGCGATGTCGTCCGGGCCGACCTCCTCCTTGACCATGGTGTCCTTGGTGTCCTTGGCGGCCTCCTGCTCGGCCTCGGACGCCTCCGCCAGCTCGCGTTCCAGGCCCGGGATCTCCCCGTACAGCAGCTTGGACGCGGTGTCGAAGTCGCCGTCGCGCTGGGCGCGTTCGGCCTGTCCGCGCAGTTCGTCGAGGCGTTCCTTCAGCTCACCGACGCGGTTGAGGCCCTGCTTCTCCTTCTCCCAGCGCGCGGTGAGCCCGCGCAGCTCCTCCTCCTTGTCGGCGAGGTCGCGGCGCAGCTTCTCCAGCCGCTGCCTGGACGCCGGGTCGGTCTCGTTCTTGAGGGCCAGCTCCTCCATCCGCAGGCGGTCGACGGCCCGCTGGAGCTCGTCGATCTCGACGGGCGAGGAGTCGATCTCCATGCGCAGCCGGGACGCCGCCTCGTCGACGAGGTCGATGGCCTTGTCGGGGAGGAAGCGGGACGTGATGTAGCGGTCGGAGAGAGTGGCGGCGGCGACCAGCGAGGAGTCCGCGATCTGCACCTTGTGGTGCGCCTCGTAACGGCCCTTGAGGCCGCGGAGGATCGCGATGGTGTCCTCGACGGACGGTTCGGCGACCAGGACCTGCTGGAAGCGGCGCTCCAGGGCGGGGTCCTTCTCGATCCGTTCGCGGTACTCGTCGAGGGTGGTGGCGCCGACCATGCGCAGCTCGCCGCGGGCCAGCATCGGCTTGAGCATGTTGCCCGCGTCCATCGAGGAGTCGCCGCCCGCGCCCGCGCCGACGACGGTGTGCAGCTCGTCGATGAACGTGATGACCTGGCCGTCGCTCTCCTTGATCTCGGAGAGTACGGTCTTCAGCCGCTCCTCGAACTCGCCCCGGTACTTGGCGCCCGCCACCATCGCGCCCAGGTCGAGCGAGACCAGCCGCTTGTTCTTCAGCGACTCGGGGACGTCGCCCTTGACGATGCGCTGGGCGAGTCCTTCGACGACGGCCGTCTTGCCGACGCCGGGTTCGCCGATGAGCACCGGGTTGTTCTTCGTACGCCGCGACAGCACCTGTACGACCCGGCGGATCTCCTGGTCGCGTCCGATGACGGGATCGAGCTTGCCCTCGCGCGCGGCGGCCGTGAAGTCGGTGCCGAACTTCTCCAGGGCCTTGTACTGGCCCTCCGGGTCGGGTGTGGTCACCCGGCGTCCTCCCCTGGTGTTCTCGAATGCTTCCAGCAGCTTCTTCGCCCCGGCCCCGTGCCGGGTGAGGACCTCACCGGCCCGGCCGCCCTCGGCCGCGACGGCGATCAGCAGGTGCTCGGTGGAGAGGTAGTCGTCGCCCAGCTCCTTCGCGCGCCGCGCGGCGTCGGCGATGACGGCGAGCAGTTCGCGGTTGGGCTGCGGCGGGGCGACCGTCGAGCCCGTGACGCTGGGCTGGGCGGCGAGCAGCTGCTCGGTATCGGCCCGCACGACGGCCTGGTCGGCCTCGACGGCCGCCAGCAGGTCGGTGATGTTCTCGTTGTCCTCACCCGCGAGGAGCGCCAGCAGCAGATGCGCGGGGGTGAGATCGGGGTGCCCGTCCTTGACGGCCCTGCTGGTGGCCGCGTTGATGGCGTCCCGGCTCCTGTTGGTCAGCTCGGCGTCCACGTGCGCTGTCTCCTCCTCGCCCGGTGTGTCTGTCCGGCGTCTCTCGTGAAGTGAACTCTGACTCGAACAACCTGTACAAAGTTGAGTCTATTCCACTCAAGGCAAGTTCGGTACGCGCCCCGCCTCGTCGCGGCCTCGGATTCGAGTGAACCGGCCTCATCGGCCTCCCGCCACCGCGGCGATCCTCGGTCGGCCACTGCCGGGACCACGCCGCACGCCCACGTCTGCCCCACGGCCGTGGACGTACGCGGGGCCGTACGCGCACCCGGCCCGGAGCAGGAAGGTCGTCGGCGCCCGGCCCGCGTCGGCCCGGTGTGATCACGGGCCGCGGGTCCGCCAGGTGCGCCGGCCCGTCACGGCCGCCGGCGACGCCGGAGGGGGCGCGGCGAGGGCGCGCACGCGGCGGGAGGGGGCGGGAGGGAGGCGGGGAGCGGGTCCGGAGCCGGAAGGCCGTCACGGGCGCGGTACGCCGCCACACGGAGCGGTACGGGCCGGGGCGCCGGGGCCCGGCGAAGCAGCCGAGGGCCGGAGCCCGGGTCCGGGCAGCACAACGGCGCCACCGTGTTCAGGTCACGATGGCGCCGTTGTGTGGGGGAAGTACCTGAGCGACACGTAACGACGGGGGAATCGCTCAGGCACTGCGGGGGGTGGCGATGATGGTTTCGGGCTCGCTCAGCTGGTGGTCACGCTGGTCGAGATTGACAAAGATCATGTCGTACCTGATCTCACACCGCACGGGTTGCGGGGCCCCTCGGGGCCGCCGCAAGCAGCGGTACGCACGGACTTCCTCGTTCTCCTCGCGGACGACGACGATCGGCTCGCCGAACAGAGTGACCATCAACGAATCGTCACGGTGCGGTATCGCCGAGACGAGGTCGATGAAGTGCCACCCTGACCGGTACGCCGTGGCCATCTCACGCCGGAAGACCCGATCGTCCGGCGGGACGGTCATGCGCTCGTACGGGCCGGAGTGGTGCCCCAGCCGGTGTCCTGCTGAACACCCGCCGGAGCGCTGCCCCAGCCGGTGTCCGCGGGTCCGAATCCCCAGCCGGTGTCCGGCGGGAGGTAGCCCCGGCCGGTGCCCTGCTGAACACTCGCCGGGGTGCTGCCCCAGCCGGTGTCACCAGGGGCGAGACCCCAGCCGGTGTCCAGGCGCACCTGTGTCGGCGCGCTGCCCCAGCCGGTATCCTGCTGAGCCGCCCCAGGAGTGCCGCCCCAGCCACCGCCCGCGACGCCCAGAACCCCGTAGGCCACGGCAGCGGAGAAAACTGCCGCAAGTACCGAGCGAAGCAATCTCTTGTACATAGTCGGCTTCGTCCTCACTTGATGGATTCCTCTCCCCCGCATGACAAGACGATGTCTTATTGAGGCACGTCAATGCCACAGGAACGATGCATCATGTTCTTGTACGTTCAGGACCCTGGGGGGTGGAGTTTTGCCCATGATCGACGCAAACCAGACACATCCCCATGCTGTCACCGAACTATGTGACGAAGGGGCGCACCTTTACGCCAGCGCGCTGAGCGTCGGCCGCATCGCCCGCGTCGAGGTGGAGGCGGCTCCCTGCCTGCTGGAATTCGCTCTTCTGCACCCCGATCCCGACGACCCGAACTGGCTGCGGCCCGTCACACCGTCCGTCGCGCTGGCCCAGCGGCTGCACCCCGTCGAGCGGGAGATCCAGGAGCGGCGCCGGCTTTCCATCGACCTGACGGAAGCTTTTGAGCCATTCATGGCCATCAGCGCGCTGAATCCGGCCCCGACCCACGCCATCACCGTCCTTGAGGGCTTCAACCGGATCAACGCCGCCCTGAACCTGGCCACCGCCGAGTGCCACACCGAGGTCCTGACCGTCCAGCCCGGCGGCGGCCGGCGCGAGCACATCCTGAGCCAGGCCCTGGAGCGCGACCGGCCGCTGATCGACCGCGGCGTCAGCATGCGCACGCTCTACCAGCACACGGTCCGGCACAGCCAGGGCACGATGGCGTACGTCGACCGCATCGCCAGCGGCAAGGTCGAGATCCGCACCCTCGAAGAGCTGATAGAGCGTCTGATCATCTGCGACGAGACGGTGGCGTTCATCCCCGTGCGCAACGACCAGCAGGTCGCCCTGGAGCTGCGCCACCCCGGCCTCGTCAGCTACCTCGTCAAGGTCTTCGAACAGCTCTGGCAGCGCGCCACGCCCCTCAACGAACCGGTGTCGTACGAACCGACCCCCGCCGGCATCACCGGAGTCCAGCGGACCATAGCGAAGATGCTCGTCGAGGGACACGTGGACGAGGCCATCGCCCGCCGCCTGGGCATGAACGTGCGGACCTGCCGCGCGCACATCGCCAAGCTCGCCGCCACCCTGGGCAGCGGCAGCCGCGCCCAGCTCGGCTACCTCATCGCGCACTCGGGGATTCTGCGGCACGAGGACTGAGACCCGTGGGCGCGCCCGGAAGGACCGCGGGCCGTGCGAGGTCCGCGTGGGAGCGCGGCCACATGCCGGAGGGCCGGCCCCCGCCGACGTGCGACGGGAAACCGGCCCTCTGCCGTGCGATGTGCGCACCGGCCCACGCGGTACGCGTACGAGGCCCAGCCCCGTCACCCGTACCCCCGCGTACCCGCGCGCCTGGACCGGTCCAAGGGCTGTCCCGCGATCCGTGGTGGATCAGCGTGCGGCGTCGGATGCGGTGCGTCGCAAGGCGCAGGAGCGTCCGCGTACTGGACGTACGGGGACGCTCCGACAACGCCGCGAGGCGCCGTAGCTGTCGTCGCACCCCACCAGGGAGTGCGGGACAGCCCTTACTGTCCGCGCCGGTCCGCCGGGCGCCAGATCACCAGCGCGCTGGTCTGCTGCACGTCCTGGTACGGCACCAGGTCACGGCGGTACGAGGCGTGCACCTGCGCCTCGCGCTGCTGGAGCGCGACCGCCGCGCCCTCCACCGCCGCCGACAGCTCGGCGACGCGCTGCTGAAGGGCGGCGACCTGGTTCTCCAGCTCGATGATGCGCTTGATGCCCGCGAGGTTGATGCCCTCGTCCTGCGACAACTGCTGCACCTGGCGGAGCAGTTCGATGTCACGGGCCGAGTAGCGCCTGCCCCGCCCGGCCGTGCGGTCCGGGGAGACCAGGCCGAGGCGGTCGTACTGGCGCAGTGTCTGCGGGTGCAGCCCCGAGAGCTGGGCCGCGACCGAGATCACGTACACCGGTGACTCGTCGGTCAGCTCGTACGGATTTCGCCGTCGGCCGTCCATCTCAAGCTCCCTTCGCGGCCTGGAACAGCTCCGCCCGCGGGTCCTCCCCCGCGGTCGCCTTCCGGTAGGTCTCCAACGCGTCCCTGGCCTCCGGGTCGAGGTCCTTGGGCACCGAGACCTCCACGGTGACCAGCAGGTCCCCGCGCGTCCCGTCCTTGCGCACCGCTCCCTTGCCACGGGCGCGCATCGTGCGTCCGTTCGGCGTGCCCGCAGGGAGCTTGAGGGTCACCGGGGGCCCGCCCAGGGTGGGCACCCTGACCTCGCCACCGAGCGCCGCCTCCGGGAAGGTGACCGGCACGGTGACGGTGAGGTTGTCGTCCTTGCGCCCGAACACCGGGTGGGTGTCGACGTGCACCACGACGTACAGATCGCCGGCCGGGCCGCCGCGCTCACCGGGAGCGCCCTTGCCGCGGAGCCGGATGCGCTGCCCGTCGGAGACGCCCGCCGGAATCCTGACCTGCATGGTCCGCGACGAACGCGCCCGGCCGCTCCCCTTGCAGACCTCGCAGGGGTCCTGGGCGATGAGGCCCCGGCCCTTGCAGTCCACGCAGGGATCGGTGAGCGAGAACCCGCCGCCGCTGCCGCGTGACACCTGGCCGGTGCCGACACAGGTCGGGCAGACCCTCGGTGTGCCGTTCTTGTCACCCGTGCCGGAACACGCCTTGCAGGGCGCCTGGCTGGACATCCGCAACGGGACCGTGGCCCCGTCGACCGCCTCGGTGAAGCTGAGCGTCACCTCGGACTCGACGTCCTGGCCCCGGCGCGGCTGCGGACGCGTGCCCGCACCACCCCGGTTGAAGAGGCCGCCGAAGACGTCTCCCAGACCACCACCACCGCCGCCGAACCCTCCGGCGCCGCCGGGCTGGCCCCCGCCCTGGGCGCCTCCGAAGAGGTCGCCCAGGTCGAAGTTGAAGTTGCCTCCCGCGCCGCCGGGTCCGGGGCGGACGCCGCCGTTGCCGAACAGGGCGCGTGCCTCGTCGTACTCCTTGCGCTTCTTGGGGTCACCGAGGACGTCGTTCGCCTCGGAGACCGACTTGAAGCGCTCCTCCGCCTTCGCGTCGCCCTTGTTGGCGTCCGGGTGCGACTCGCGGGCGAGCTTCCGGTACGCCTTCTTGATCTCTGCGTCGGTGGCGTCCTTGGGGACGCCGAGAACCTTGTAGTAGTCCTTCTCGACGAAGTCCTTCGTGCTCATCGACGTCCCTCCTTCCGGACGACTGGCGCGGGGGCACCGAGGTGGTCAGGCCGGTTGTCGCACCGGCCGTCAGACCTCCTCCGTGCCACCGCTCTCCTCGTCGGTTGCCTTCTCTTCCTTGTCCGCGGCGGGCGTCGCGCCCGGCTGCGGCTCGGCCACCGCCACCCGCGCGGGGCGGATGGTGCGCTCGCCGATGCGGTACCCGGGCTGCAGGATCGCCACGCAGGTCGTCTCGGTGACGTCCGGCGCGTACGAGTGCATCAGGGCCTCGTGGATCGTCGGGTCGAAGGGCTCGCCCTCCTTGCCGAACTGCTGGAGGCCCAGCTTGGCGACGACCGTCTCCAGCGACTCGGCCACCGACTTGAAGCCGCCGACCAGCTCGCCGTGCTCGCGCGCCCGGCCGATGTCGTCGAGCACGGGCAGCAGCTCGGACAGGAGGTTCGCGGAGGCGATCTCCTTGACCGTGACCCGGTCCCGCTCGACGCGGCGGCGGTAGTTCTGGTACTCGGCCTGGACCCGCTGGACATCGGCCGTGCGCTCACTGAGCGCGGAACGGGCCTGGTCCAGCTGGGCCGTCAGCCCGACTGTCTCTTTCGCGTCCCCGGCCTCGGCCTCGGGGGCCTCCTTCTCGGAGGCCCCTTCGGTCTTCGGCTCGGCGTCTTCAGGAGTGGCGCCGGAGGGGACGTCGGGCTTCTCCTCGAAGCCCGGGGTCTCCTCAGTCACGCCGCACCGCCCTTGTTGTCCTTCTCGTCGTCCACGATCTCGGCGTCGACCACGTCGTCGTCGGCCTTCGCCTGCTCGGTGCCCGGCGCGTCGGCGCCCGGAGCGGCACCCTCGGCCTGGGCGTTGGCGTACATCGCCTGGCCCAGCTTCTGCGAGACGGCGGCGACCTTCTCGGTGGCCGTGCGGATCTCGGCGGAGTCCTCGCCCTTGAGCTTCTCCTTCAGCTCGGCGAGCGCGGCCTCCACCTCCGTCTTGACGTCGGCCGGGACCTTGTCCTCGTTGTCCTTGAGGAACTTCTCGGTCTGGTACGAGAGCTGCTCGCCCTGGTTGCGGGACTCGGCGGCCTCGCGGCGACGGTGGTCCTCGTCCGCGTACTGCTCGGCCTCCTGGCGCATCCGGTCGACCTCGTCCTTCGGCAGCGAGGAGCCACCGGTGACGGTCATCTTCTGCTCCTTGCCCGTGCCCAGGTCCTTCGCGGTCACGTGCATGATGCCGTTGGCATCGATGTCGAACGCGACCTCGACCTGCGGCACGCCACGCGGGGCCGGCGGCAGACCGGTCAGCTCGAACATCCCGAGCTTCTTGTTGTACGCCGCGATCTCGCGCTCGCCCTGGTAGACCTGGATCTGCACGGACGGCTGGTTGTCCTCGGCCGTCGTGAAGATCTCGGACCGCTTGGTCGGGATCGTGGTGTTGCGCTCGATCAGCTTGGTCATGATGCCGCCCTTGGTCTCGATACCCAGGGACAGCGGGGTCACGTCGAGGAGCAGGACGTCCTTGACCTCACCCTTGAGGACACCGGCCTGGAGCGAGGCGCCGATCGCGACGACCTCGTCCGGGTTGACACCCTTGTTGGCCTCCTTGCCGCCGGTCAGCTCCTTCACGAGCTCGGCGACGGCGGGCATACGCGTCGAGCCACCGACGAGAACGACGTGGTCGATCTCGGAGAGCTGGATGCCCGCGTCCTTCACCACGTTGTTGAACGGGGTCTTGCAGCGGTCCAGCAGATCGGCCGTCAGCTGCTGGAACTGGGCGCGCGTCAGCTTCTCGTCCAGGTGCAGCGGGCCCTCGGCGGACGCCGTGATGTACGGAAGGTTGATGCTGGTCTCGGTCGAGGACGACAGCTCGATCTTCGCCTTCTCCGCGGCCTCGCGGAGACGCTGGAGAGCCATCTTGTCCTTGGCCAGGTCCACACCGTGGCCGTTGGCGAACTGCTTCACCAGGTAGTCGACGACGCGCTGGTCCCAGTCGTCACCACCGAGGTGGTTGTCACCGTTGGTGGCCTTCACCTCGACGACGCCGTCACCGATCTCCAGCAGCGAGACGTCGAAGGTGCCGCCACCGAGGTCGAAGACGAGGATCGTCTGGTCGTCCTTGTCGAGCCCGTACGCCAGAGCGGCGGCCGTCGGCTCGTTGACGATGCGCAGGACGTTGAGCCCCGCGATCTCGCCGGCCTCCTTGGTCGCCTGGCGCTCGGAGTCGTTGAAGTACGCCGGGACGGTGATGACCGCGTCGACGACCTTCTCGCCCAGGTACGCCTCGGCGTCCCGCTTCAACTTCTGCAGGATGAAGGCGCTCATCTGCTGCGGGTTGAAGTCCTTGCCGTCGATGTTGACCTTCCAGTCGGTGCCCATGTGGCGCTTGACCGAGCGGATGGTCCTGTCGACGTTCGTCACTGCCTGGCGCTTGGCGACCTCGCCGACCAGCACCTCGCCGTTCTTCGCGAAGGCGACGACGGACGGCGTGGTCCTGGCGCCTTCGGCGTTGGTGATGACGGTGGGCTCGCCGCCTTCGAGAACGCTGACGACGGAGTTAGTCGTGCCCAGGTCGATGCCGACCGCACGTGCCATTTCGATTCCTCCAACTGACTACTTGAGTGGATCTGACTCAAGGATGCATGACACCAGTCCCGGAGTCAACAGACATGAGTCAGGGTGGCTCAACTATCGTGCACGCACCGCACGCCACCCGCGCATCCTGCCCGGGACAACCGCGATGAATCCCGTTGACGGGCGTTCGATCGGCCGACTCGACAGGGACCACGGGCCGGGAATCCCGCGACCCCGCCGCCGGGGCGGCGCGTCGCGCTCCGAACGGGCGCCGTTTCGTGAACCACACCCCCGCCCCACCTTGCCACCATAGGGGCGCTATGTCACAAAATGCCGGGGAAGCCCACGACTGGAGGACCCCGGCTCCCCATCCCCCGATCCCCAGGCAGGCAGACGCGATGCGGCCGACAGAGAACCAGGCGGCGGGCCGGGCGCCGAACCGGCGGACCTCCCCGCACCCACACCCGTACCCGTACAACCGTCCACACCCGCATCCGCACTCCTACCCGCTCCCGCCTCCCCCGCCCCTCCCGGCGGCCAAACGCGTGCTGGACCTCCTCCTGGCCACCGCCCTCCTGATGGCGGTCGCCCCGCTGCTGGCCGCCACCACCCTGGCGCTCGCGGCGCGACGGCCGCCCGGCGGCGTGCTCGTACGGTCCGTACGCACCGGGCTCGGCGGCCACCCGTTCGTCCTGCGCTCCCTGCGCACCCGCAGCCCCCGGCTGAACGCGCTGTCCCGGCTCCCCCACGTCGTACGCGGGGATCTCTCGCTCGTCGGCCCCGAACCCCTCGCCCCCGGCGACCCCCGGGCCGACGAGTGCGGACCCTGGCGGCACGAGCTGCGGCCGGGCCTCACCGGCCTGGCCCAGGTCCGCTCCCGCTCCGGACTGCCGTGGGACGAACCGGCACTCCTCGACCAGCACTACGCCGACCACCACCGGACAGGGCTCGACCTGGCGATCCTGGCGAAGGCGGCACGCCTGCCACCGCGCACCGCGACACGCACGACGCACCCGGACGACCTCCTGGCACGTCTGAGCGACACAGATCACCGGCCACTCGGCTACAGCGCGCCGGGATAAGTGGATAGGGTCAGCACAGACTGATTAAGTTACTGCTTAGTAAGTGCGGTATCCCACCCTCGCAGGCCCGAGGAGCCCTTCATGCAACTCGCCGCGATCATCGTGTCGCTGGTGCTGACCGTTGTCGGCGTCGCGCTCATCGCCCGAGCCGTCGCGCAGATCTACCGGTTCGTCACACTCGGACAGCCGGTCCCGGCAGGCAGCCGCACCGACCATCCCAAGCAGCGCACCCTCACCCTGGCCAAGGAATTCCTGGGGCACACCCGGATGAACCGCTGGGGGATCGTCGGCGTCGCGCACTGGTTCGTCGCCATCGGCTTCCTGACGCTGCCGCCGACCCTGCTCCAGGCGTACGGGCAGCTCTTCAAGGCCGACTGGGTCCTGCCGGTCATCGGCGACTGGCTGCCGTTCGAGCTGTACATCGAGTTCATCGGTCTGATGACGACCGCCGGCATCCTCGTGCTGATGGCCATCCGGCTGCTGGACCTCCCCTCCCGGGCCGGCCGCAAGTCCCGCTTCACGGGCTCCAAGGCGTGGCAGGCGTACTTCGTCGAGTACGTCATCCTCGTCATCGGCCTCGCCATCCTGACGCTGCGCGGCCTTGAGGGCGCGATCCACCACGTCGGCGGCTACGAGGCCGCGTACTTCGTCTCGTACCCCTTGGTCCTGGCGTTCAAGGGGCTCTCCCTCGGCACGCTCCAGAACCTCATCTACCTCACCGCGATGATCAAGATCGGCACCTCGCTGATCTGGATGATCACCGTCTCGCTGAACACCAACATGGGTGTCGCCTGGCACCGCTTCCTCGCGTTCCCGAACATCTGGTTCAAGCGGAAGGCCGACGGTTCCACCGCGATGGGCGCCCTGCTGCCGATGACCTCGGGCGGCAAGGAGATCGACTTCGAGGACCCGGGCGAGGACGACGTCTTCGGTGTCTCCCAGGTCGAGCAGTTCTCCTGGAAGGGCATCCTCGACTTCTCCACCTGCACCGAGTGCGGTCGCTGCCAGTCGCAGTGCCCGGCCTGGAACACGGGCAAGCCGCTCTCCCCCAAGCTCCTGATCATGTCGCTGCGCGACCACGCGCACGCCAAGGCCCCGTACCTCCTCGCGGGCGGCGGCAAGGACATGGAGGGCGACGAGAAGGCGACGCCCGAGCAGCTGAAGGACGTACCGGCCGCCGCGCTCGCCGAGGCGGAGCGCCCCCTCATCGGCACGGCCGAGGAGAACGGCGTCATCGACCCCGACGTCCTCTGGTCCTGCACCACCTGCGGTGCCTGTGTCGAACAGTGCCCGGTCGACATCGAGCACATCGACCACATCGTCGACATGCGCCGCTACCAGGTGATGATCGAGTCGTCGTTCCCGTCCGAGGCGGGCACGATGCTCAAGAACCTGGAGAAGAAGGGCAACCCCTGGGGGCTGGCCAAGAAGCAGCGCGTCGAGTGGACGAAGGAGGTCGACTTCGAGGTCCCGATCGTCGGCAAGACCGTCGAGGACCTGTCGGAGGTCGACTACCTCTACTGGGTCGGCTGCGCGGGGGCCCTGGAGGACCGGGCCAAGAAGACGACGAAGGCGTTCGCGGAGCTGCTGCACATCGCGGGCGTGAAGTTCGCGATCATGGGCGGCGACGAGAAGTGCACGGGCGACTCGGCCCGCCGCCTCGGCAACGAGCCGCTGTTCCAGCAGCTCGGCCAGGAGAACGTCGCGATGCTGAACATGGCGTACGGCGAGGACGACGAGGACCCCTCCACGAGGAAGCCCACGTCGTCGAAGAAGATCGTCGCGACCTGCCCGCACTGCTTCAACACCATCGCGAACGAGTACCCGCAGCTCGGCGGCGAGTACGAGGTCATCCACCACACCCAGCTGCTCCAGCACCTCGTCGACGAGGGCAGGCTGGTCCCGGTGACGCCGGTCGAGGGCCTGATCACGTACCACGACCCCTGCTACCTGGGCCGGCACAACAAGGTCTACACACCACCGCGCGAGATCATCGCGAGCGTGCCGGGGCTGCGGAACGAGGAGATGCACCGCCACAAGGAACGCGGCTTCTGCTGCGGTGCCGGTGGTGCCCGGATGTGGATGGAGGAGCGGATCGGCAAGCGCGTCAACAACGAGCGCGTCGACGAGGCGCTGTCCCTCAACCCGGACATCGTCTCGACCGCCTGCCCGTTCTGCCTCGTCATGCTGACCGACTCGGTCAACGGCAAGAAGAACGACGGTGAGGCCAAGGAGTCGCTGAAGGTCGTCGACGTCTCGCAGCTGCTGCTGGAGTCCGTGAAGACCCCGGCGGACGAGCCGGACGAACCGGGTCCGCCGGGTCCCCAGGGAACGACGGACGCGCCGGAACCGGAGCCGGTGAAGTAACCGCGTCCGCGCTCATGTTCGCGTTCATGTTCGTGCCCGCGCCCGCGTTCATGTTCGCGTCCGCGTCCGCGTTCACGTCCCTGTCCGGGGCCGTGTCCGCGCGGACATGAGCGGCCGGACCCGCCTCGGGGGCGGGACCGGCCGCTTCTGTCTTCCCCCCTCCGCCCAGGGAATCCCCGGAACCCCCACACCCCCCGGGCCCCCCGAATCCCCCCGGCTTTCCCCGGATTTCCCCGGATTTCCCCCTAAGGGATGTCACAGCTAGGCCGCAATGGCAGGCGGGTGCCGTCGGCGCTTCCACCGCCCACACGCGGACCAGGTACGTTCGATGCCGTGGCTGGATTCAGGATCGGACGCGGCCGGGACAACCGCACCCCGCAACAACAACCGCAACAGCGGCAGCGGCAACAGCCGCCGTACGGCACGCCGGCACCACCGCCGCCGCCGTACGGTGGTCAGCCGTGGCCGCCGCCGGGAGGCAACGGAGCCCCGTACCCCAACGCCCCGTACGCCGGGCAGGCGCAGCAACCGGGCGGCAACGCGCACGGCGAACCCGAGTACTTCGGCGACCCGTACCACCAGCCCCACTCCCCGCAGAGCGACCCGTACGCCAACAACCCCGGTCACACGCAGGCGTTCAGCGTCGGTGACGACCCGTACGGCGACGGCAACACCTACCGCGCCGGCCAGTCGCCCCCTCCGCCCGTGGGCCCCCGACTGCACTGGAAGCAGCTGCTGAGCGGAATCGTGCTGCGCCCCGGGCCGACGTTCTGGCAGATGCGCGACCACTCGGTGTGGGGTCCGGCGCTCATCGTCACGTTCCTCTACGGCCTGCTGGCCCTCTTCGGCTTCGACCAGGCCCGTGACGAGGCGATCCACGCGACGATCTCGACGGCCATCCCGTACGTGCTCTTCACGGCCGTGGGCTTCGTCATCGGCGGGCTGGTGCTCGGCGCGGTGACCCACACCCTCGCCCGCCAGCTCGGCGGCGACGGCGCCTGGCAGCCGACCGTGGGCCTGTCCATGCTGATCATGTCCCTCACGGACGCGCCCCGTCTGATCTTCGCCGTCTTCCTGGGCGGTGAGAACGGGCTGGTCCAGGTGGTCGGCTGGGTCACCTGGCTGGCCGCGGGCGCACTCTTCACCTCGATGGTGAGCAAGTCGCACGACCTGCCGTGGCCGAAGGCACTGGGCGCGTCCGCGATCCAGCTGATCGCCCTGCTGTCGATCATCAAACTGGGCACCATCTGAGCACCGCCCGACGCGGTGCCCGGCACGCGCCGCACAGGAGAGAACCCCCGGACGACGACAACGACGTCCGGGGGTTCCCGTACAACACCGACTCCGGACACCGCCCCTGGGCACGACCCCTCCGAGTCGCGTCACCGGCACCGGCACCTGACTGCGGCTGCGGCTGCGGCTGCCATCTGCGGCTGCGGCTGCTCCCGCTCCGCCTCAGGCGTCGAGCACCTGCCCACCACGCCGTACGACGGGCTTCTCCACGCTCCACGGGAAGTTGATCCAGCGATCGGTCCGCTTCCACACGTACTCGCACCGCACGAGCGACTGCGGCTTCTCGTAGACGACCGCGCTGCGCACCTCGGCGACATGGTCGATGCAGAAGTCGCGTACCAGCTTCAGCGTCCTCCCGGTGTCGGCGACGTCGTCGGCGATGAGGACCTTCTTGTCCGAGAAGTCGACGACGTCGGGCACGGGCGCCAGCATGACCGGCATCTCAAGGGTGGTCCCGACCCCGGTGTAGAACTCGACGTTCACGAGGTGGATGTTCTTGCAGTCCAGGGCGTACGCGAGTCCGCCCGCGACGAACACCCCGCCGCGCGCGATGCTGAGGATCACGTCCGGCTCGTACCCGTCGTCGGCGACGGTCTGCGCCAGCTCACGCACCGCGTGACCGAACCCGTCGTAGGTGAGGTTCTCCCGCACGTCCGTGCCCGCGTCCGTGTCACCCATGGCCCGGCCTCACACCTGTGTCCGGTGGAAATTCATGAAGGAGCGCGAGGCGGTGGGCCCGCGCTGCCCCTGGTAACGCGACCCGTAGCGCTCGGAGCCGTACGGGAACTCGGACGGCGAAGTCATCCGGAACAGACAGAGCTGCCCGATCTTCATGCCGGGCCACAGCTTTATGGGCAGGGTCGCGAGGTTGGACAGCTCAAGGGTCACGTGCCCCGAGAACCCGGGATCGATGAACCCGGCCGTCGAGTGCGTCACCAGCCCGAGCCGCCCCAGCGAACTCTTGCCTTCCAGCCGCGAGGCGAGATCGTCGGGCAGCGAGACGACCTCGTACGTCGAAGCCAGCACGAACTCACCGGGGTGGAGGATGAACGGCTCGTCCCCGTCCGGTTCGACCGTACGGGTCAGGTCCACCTGCTCGACCGCTGGATCGATATGGGGGTAGCGGTGGTTCTCGAACACCCGGAAGTAGCGGTCGAGCCGCACATCGATGCTCGAGGGCTGCACCATCGACGCGTCGTACGGATCAATGCGAACCCGCCCGGCGTCGATCTCGGCCCGGATGTCCTTGTCAGAGAGAAGCACGTCCCGAGGATACGCAGAACGCGCGGACCGGCCCCAACCGGACCACCCCGCGCGTTCCACCGAACCCGCCGTACACCTCGCGTCCGCGTACGCCCCGCTCCGCCTAACGGTCCTCGAAGCTCCGCCTAACGGTCCTCGAAGCTCCGCCTAACGGTCCTCGAACGCCACGGGCACCGCGTGCCGCAACCGGGCACAACGCGGACAGCGAATGAGCCGACCCGGCCCGATCCGCCCGGCCCCGAGCTGCTGCATCGGGAACGAAGCGGTAGCGAAAACGTGCCCTTCGGCACAGCGGACGACGGTGCGCTCCATCGAATCCATCAAGTCCCTTCCCCAACCAAGCCGTGGACGAGAGCGCCACATTAGGGGATGAACGGGACGCCACTCCAGGCGGCACTCCGACCCCGCACGTTACGCCCCCAACTCCCGCCCCGAGCACCCCCACCACCCGCCCGGACACGCCCGCCCTCCGCCCACCTCGACTCACCCGGCCCACAGGACGAAGACCCCACGGCGCATACGCCGGGGGTCTGGCATGGGGTAGAGTGAGCGAGGATGCACAACAGGTCATGCGGTGTGTCAGGCGGGTGTAGTTTAATGGTAGAACATGAGCTTCCCAAGCTCAGAGCGCGAGTTCGATTCTCGTCACCCGCTCTTTCGTGAAGCCCCAGGTCGGAGACCTGGGGCTTCGTTGTTGTCTAGACCTCCAGGTGGCCACGTGCCATTCGCGTGCCATATGGGACCTCGGGCGACGTCACGATGGAGGCCGATCCAGACCCTGATCGCGAATCGTGAACCTGAGTGAGATTGATCTAGCTCGCTCACGAACCGAAGGATTGCGCCTGCACGCCGGAAATTCGACATGGTCCCGACAGAGGCTGGCAGACCCGACGCATACCCTTGGAGCCCGCTCCGCTCTGCGCACGAATGGGTGATGATGGCGCCGTGATCGTGGATGTGAGCAACTACGAGCTGGTGTGGCCGACATCGCTGTTCGTATCGGAAGGGGAACGCATCCTGAGGACGCCGACCTCTCAGTGGGAGGACCGTGCGGAGTGGCTCCTGACCGAGGCGATGGTCGGGTCAACTGCGGTGACGGACTTCCGAGAGGTCGATGCTTTCCGTGATCCCTGGGCCACCACGCGGGAAAGCCGGACCCTGACGAGAACGCGCGAGAACTGGTTCTCGGAGCTCATCAGTCGCGCTTCGGAGATACGGCCCGCGCTCGCGCCCCGGCCTTACTGGCCTCAGCGACAGGGACGCGGCTTGATTGCCGACGGGAGCACCGATCGAGATGCACGCCGTGACTTCGCACGGATCGTCGCCGACTTCGCGGACAACGGCTACCTGGTCGAGCAGTTCGGCGAGGAGTGCGTCGACGGGTCGGACGACCTACCCGACGCCTCCGCGCTGATCGAACGGCGCCTGGGCATTCCAGACCTGTGGCCCCTGGCTCCGGCCACCTGGGACGAGGACACCTTCTACGGTCTGATCGAGGTCTTCCACGACCTCGTCAGCCGTCCCCGACGCCGGAGCTTCCACTCCTATAGCGGTTGCGGTTGGCACCACTCGGAGTTCCACAACGGACCGGCCCGAATCCTCTATCGCGCGAAGATCAACGATCTACTGCGCGAAGCCGGGATCGAGTACGAGCTCGCGGCTGAAGGTGAGGACCTGGGGCGGCTTGTTGCCATAACCGACGACGCGCGTCGTCAGCTGGTGCACCATGTCCTCAAAGACAGTCCTCCCGCCGTCACCGACCGCGTCCGGCACGCCATCGCACTCTTCCGCGCCCGCGACGCATCTCTGGAGAGCAAGCGGTCGGCCATCGTTGCCGCCGTCGGCATCCTGGAGGAGCGCCGCGCCCTGATCCGCGAGGACCTGGGAAAGCCTGACGATGGCGCGCTGTTCGAAATCGCCAACAGATTCGGCCTGCGTCACCGTCGCGCGGACCAACTCGCTAACTACAGCGACGCTTTCCTCGACTGGATCTTCTGGTGGTACCTCGCCACCGTCGAACTGACCAACAAGCTGATCGAGGCAGCGGAACCCCCGGCTGTCGGCCCCGCATCCGAGCCGCCTTTTAGGGGCTGAGAAGCAGCAGGTGGAGGTCCGCTCTGGACCCCCACCTGTGCCTGTCACCTCGCCCGCGCAGCTCCGCCAGAACCCGAGGGCGAACCCGGAAACCTGTGGACAGCAGCGGCTCCGCCCTCACCCGGGTCCCGCACCGCCGTGCGCTGCTGGCGTACGTCGGCGTCGATGTCGTTCGACACCTTCGCCATGGCTGCCTTCGCCGGAATCGGCGACCTGCCCGACACGATCATGGACCGGTCGGTCGTCATCCGCATGCGCCGCCGAGCCGAGAGCGAGAAGGTCAGCGCCTGGCGCTACGGCCGCGACGACCTGGCAGTACGCGAACTCCGTACGCGGCTGGCGGCCTGGCTGACCTCCGTACGTGAGAAGGCACTCGTCCTGGAGCCGAAGATGCCGGTCGATAACCGCGCAGCCGACACCTGGGCACCGCTGGTCAGCGTCGCCGACCTCGCTGACGGACACTGGCCCGTCCTGGCCCGTACCGCGTGCACGGCCATGACGGACTACGAGTCCGGGCGCGACGAGGACGGCGGCCTGAAGACCCGCGTCCTCGCCGACATCCGCCGCGCCTTCGCTTCCGAGGGGGACCAGCCGACGATCCGCACCGGCCGGCTGCTGGAGATCCTCAACCAGGACCAGGAAGCGCCCTGGGCCGAGCACAGCCCCAACGGGCTCACCCCGCGCGGCCTGCAGATCCTGCTCCAGGACTACGGCATCAAGTCGGCCAACCGCCGCTTCCCCGGTGGCAACCAGGCCAAGGGCTTCACACGCGCCCAGTTCACCGACGCCTGGACCCGCTATTGCCCGCCCGAGGCAGTCACCACCCTTTCGGCCGAGCCCGGCGCCTGACCCTCTTCGACTCGTCCCACTCGTCCCCGCGCAGGTCAGCGCGGGGACGAGTCACCGACCCGCAACGAGTCGACTCGACATCACCGCCCCACCTGTACCTGCGCTGACCAGCGACGGGACGGGTGGGACGACTCCGCACCGCTCACGGTTGCCCACACCGGCAGCCACACCCAGCCCTGGAGCTCTCCACCTTGCACTCCCCTGCTCCAAGCACCCCGGCAGCCATGCGCAGCATCCGCGTCGGCATCGCGCGATTCGCCTTCGGCGCCAAGAACGACGACCGCAAGCGGCGTGCCAATCTTGGCGACGCTCGCCGAGCACCCGCTCCCGCTGGGAGTCGTCGCGTAAACCGCACGGGAGGCATCGCCCTCGTCATCGGCCTGGTGGCCGTCGTCCTCATGGCCTTCCGAGTCTCGTGGAACGCACTGTCCGACGTGGCCCGCGCCATCAGCGCCGACTCCACCGCCGCCCTGCTCTACCCGATCGTGGTCGACGGGCTCATGGCCCTCGCGCTGACCGCCACGCTCGTGCTGACCGGTGCCGACCGGAAGTTCGCACTACGCGTCCTGGCGACCTACACGATCGCCAGCCTCCTACTGAACTACGTGCACGGTCTCGTACCGGCCCTGCACACCGACTCGATCCAGTGGGGCCGGCTGACCGACCTGGACTACGCGAACTGGGCCCTCGTCCTGCTGGCAACCTCACTCCCAGTCGGATCGATCTACTTCGGATCGGAGCTCGTGGCCAAGGTGCTGCACCACAAGCCGGAGGAGTCGGCCGACTCCTCCGAAATGGCCTCCGGCCAGTCGGCCGGCGAGCCGACCTCACAGTCGACGCCTGACCAGCCCGCATCGATTCCCGAGCAGCTGCCCGAGTCGACCCCCGCTAAGGTCACCGAGGCACCCATGACGGAGCTGGCCGAGGAATCCGAATCGTCCCCCGTCACCCGACCGCCCAGGTCGGTCACAGCAGCGGAGACGACCGGAGCCGCCACGCGCCGGGCGACCGTTCGGGGCCCCGCCCCCGCCAAGTCGACCACCGGCCCCACCGGCATCTCGGCCGAACTCCTGAGCCGGGCCCGACTCCTGACCGCCGACTGGCCCGACGGCCAGCTCACTGCCGTGCGGCTGCGTACCGAACTGCGGATCGGTCAGAAGCCCTCCCGACTCCTGCGCGACCAACTACAGGCCGACCACACCGGTCAAGTCCAACCCGTCACGGACAACGCCTTCGAGGCCGGATCGCTCGACGAAGCCGCCTCCCCCACGCGCACCGTCTGAACCCGCCCTTCAGCACACCCCGTGTCCCCGTGCTGCCGAGCGCTGGGACACGGAGCCTCGCACAGCCGAGTCCTCGGCATCATGACCCCACGGAGAAGCGACCCATGCACGACCCGCACCACGAACTCCCCACCACCCAGAAGGAGACGATCACCGGCCTCAACAGCGCAGCAAGTTGTCGGGTAAGGAGTCCTTACCCGACCTCCGCCCTGGGGAGGGCGGAGGTATCCGGCTCTGTGGGGGCGCCGGTGTCGGTCGGCCCGGGGGAGCCGACTCGGGGAGAAGCCACGCAGTCGTCCGCGCCGCGCCGCCGTCTTCGCGAACCCACGCAGCGCGAGAAGCGCGTCCACCCACGTTACAGCCACGACGAGTTCGCCCTCCTCGCGACGGCCGCTCACCTCAGCCGTATGTCGGTAGGTGGCTACGTCGCCGAGACCTCGCTCGCCGGCGCCCGCTCCGACGACCCCACCGCCGCGGTCGCCGACTACCGCGCCATGGTCAAAGCGCTGATGGCCGCCAATCGCCAGCTCGGCCTGATCGGCAACAACCTCAACCAGCTCACCTGGCACCTCCACAAGGACGGCGCCTGGCCCGCGCCGGACATCGTGGCGCGACTGCTGGACCGCATCGAGGCATCGGTCGAAGACGTGGACACGGCCGTCGCCCAGGGGATCTCGGGGCGGTGACCACGTGATACCGAAGATCATCCTCGGCAAGGGCGCCCGCGCCACACGCCGCCTCATCAGCTACCTCTACGGACTGGGCAGCGCCAACGAACACACCGACCCTCACCTGGTCGCTTCCTGGAACGGCTTCGCCCCCGACCCCGGCCGCAGCCCCCACCGCAACCCGAAGGATGTCGAGAACCAGCTCGCCACACAGCTCGACCAGCCCGTGAAGATGCTCGGCGACAAGGCGCCGGCGACCACGTTGTGGCACTGCCCCGTTCGCGCCGCACCTGAGGACCCGATCCTGACCGACACCCAGTGGGCGGACATCGCCCGCCGAATCGTGGCCGCCGCCAGCCTCGCCCCTGAAGGCGACGAGGAAGCCTGCCGCTGGGTCGCCGTCCGCCACGCCGACGACCGCATCCACATCGCCGCCACCCTCGTACGCCAGGACGGCCGCCGCCCCCGCCGCGACCACGACATCCGCGCCGTCCAGCGCGAAGCCCGCAAGATCGAGATCGACTTCGGCCTGCGCCGGCTCAAGCCCGGCGACGGCACCGCCGCCAAACGCCCCACCAGCAAGGAACACTTCGAGGCCAAACGGCAAGGCCGGGAGACCACGAGCCGCGAGATCTTGCGCACGCGGGTACGGCGGGCAGTGGCAGCCGCCTCCAGCGAGACGGAGTTCTTCGCCTTGCTCGAAGCCACCGGCATGAACGTACGGCCCAAGACCGGCCCGTCCGGAGACACCCTGGGCTACAGCGTCGCCCTGCCCGGCGACCTCAACAAACACGGCGAACCGGTCTGGTTCTCCGGCTCCACCCTCGCCGGTGACCTCTCCCTGCCCAAGATCCGCCACCGCCTCACCGCCACCAGCCCCGAACACGCTGCCGCCCGAGCAGCCGATCCATGGCACCAGGCAACCGCCGCGACCGAACGCATCCCCCACCACCTCACCCATGGCGGAGCCGAGACGGCCCAAGGCCAGATCGTCGCGCTCGGCGCGGCCCTCGACCTGCTACCGCTCACCGCACCTTCCCAGGCACGACGGGAACTCGAACGGGCAGCCGCCGTCTTCGAGCGCGCCACCCGCTCCCGTATCGCCGCCGACCTCGGCAGCACCCGCGCGCTCCGCAACAGCATCCAGACCATCCTGCTCACCCCCACCGCCACAGGCGACGGGGCCGCGCTAGCGATGCTGCTGGACGCCGTCCTCATCGCCGTGTCCTTCGCCCGGCACTGGCACCACACTCACCAGCACGCCCAACAGGAAGCAGCAGCCCACCAGGCCCTCGTCCACCTCCAAACCGCATACGCGCAGGTAGCCGTCCCGCTCCTGGACACCCTCGCTCGCCGCGTTCCCGGCCCCCAGACCACACACCGCTACGCCCGCCACCTCCAGGAAGCCGCTCCCAAGCACGCCGACCGCATCCTGAACGACCCCGCTTGGGACGCCCTCGCCGCCGTCCTCGCCGAAGCCGAGACAGCGGGCCACAACCCGGCCACACTCCTCGAACAAGCCCTCGGCCGACGCACCCTCGACGACGCCCGCAACCCCGCCCGCGCTCTGGCCTGGCGCATCCACCGTCTCGGCCAACGCCACACACCCAGCTCACGCGCCC
Organism: Streptomyces sp. AM 4-1-1; assembly: GCF_029167625.1. Classification (NCBI taxonomy): domain Bacteria; kingdom Bacillati; phylum Actinomycetota; class Actinomycetes; order Kitasatosporales; family Streptomycetaceae; genus Streptomyces; species Streptomyces sp. AM 4-1-1. Next base: position 3,839,128 of record NZ_CP119145.1, on the reverse strand, counting down.
AAGCGGCCATGGCCCGCAGCACCGTCCGACGTTCTACCGCTCCGATCCCGCCCCCGACAGGCAGCACGCCGACTGCCGCTCGGTCGTCCTCACACAGTCGCCGGCGTTGACCAGCGACCCAAGCGGCGATCACCTTCCGGGAAGATCGGCGACCTTGCCCTCCAACAGCTCCAGCGCCTCCCCCCACCGGAAGCGGTCCGCCCCACCGCCTGTCTTCGGCCTGTGCGGCTCGTACGACCCGATGAGAACGCCCATCTCCCGGAGCTGTTCCAGGCTCCGGCCGTATGCCGGGTGGGCGGCCATGGCCGTGTTCACATAAGGGAGGACGGCGGTCGGGATGCCCATCCCGTATGCCTCGCACAGGATGCCGAGGGCGAGGGTGTCGGCGATGCCGGCCGTCCATTTGTTGATCGTGTTGAAGGTGGCGGGCGCGACGGCGATGGCGTCGGCGGGCGGCAGCGGACGCGGGTCTCCGGGACTGCGCCAGGCCGAGCGGATCGGATAGCCCGTTTGCGTCTCGATCGCTTCTGCGTCGAGGAAGCCGAGTCCTTGGGGTGTGGCTACGACCCCGACGCCCCAGCCCTTGTCCTGTGCGGCGGTGATCAGCTTGTGGGCGTCGCCCGCGATGCCGGCTGCGCAGACGACGACGTACAGGAAGGGTGGTGTCGTCATGCTGGGGCTCCCAGTCGTCGGCTCAGTCGGTGGAGTTCGGGCAGCGTGCGTCGCCGGTCGCGGGCGGCCATGTCGACCACCAGGTCGCGAACCGCGGGGCGGCGTACGTCCTGGGCGGCGCAGGATTCGGCGATGCGGAGAGCTTGGTAGCCCTCCGCGAGGCGGCCCTGCTGGTTGTACGCGCGGGCCGCTTCGACCCACAGGGCCGCTCGGCGTTCTGGGACGGGGATGTGCCGCCGCATGAGGGGCGCTGCGGTATTCAGGGCGATGCCCGCGTCACCGAAGGCGACCGCGGCGCTTACGGCGTGAAGGGAGAGATTGGTGGGGCTGAAGTTCGCCCAGGCGTCGGGCTGGTCAAGCGCGACGTAGCGGGCGACGTTCCGGGCTTCGTCGAGGAATTCGCGTGTAGCTGCGCGGTCTCCGGCTGTGCTGGCGGCTGTGACGCCCCGGAGGAGGAGTAGCCCCACAGCGGCCAGGTAGCGAGGGGACCGCTGGTCGTATGCCCCGGCGAGCTGGCCCGCCGTGTGCCGGACGAGAGTGACTGCCTGGGTGGTGTGTTTTTCTCTGGTCAGGACGTGGGCGTGTACGCGGACGCTGGAGGCGAGGACGACAGGGTCGCCGGAGCGCTCGGCTTCGGAAAGGGCGCGGCCCACCGCGAGCCAGGCGTTGCCGTGGTCGCCCTGCTTGAGCAGCAGGCTGGTCGACGTCTGATACGCGGTGGCCAGGAGACCGGAGGCTTCGGTCCCGTTGCGGTGATCGGCTGCGGCCTCCCGCAGGTCGGTGAGCAAGTCGGGCAGGACGGCTTCCAGCTGTGCGTAGTCGCACATGGAGAACAGGCGCCGGGCGGCGGCGACGTGGGACTCCAGAGTGGCTGTGTCCGAGGCTCCTGCCTGAGCGGACGTGATCTGGGGGCCGGGGAGGAGGGCGCGGACGAGGTCGGCGTGGGCGGCCGTGGCAGGTGCGGTGTGGGCCGTGAAGGAGGCGATGCTCCCGGCGAGGAAGGTGCGGCGGCGCATGTCTTCTGTCTCGGGATCGTCGGTCGGTTCTGTGGGCGGGCCGGCAGTGCTGAGGCCGAGGAGGCTTAGGGGGATGCCGAGTTCGGCTGCGACTGCGCGTAAGACCCGGGTGTCTTCCGTACCCCGCCCGTTCTCAAGGCGGCTGAGCTTCGACTGGTGGTAGCCCAGGGCGGTGGCGACGTCGGTCTGCGAGCGGCCGGCGCGCTGGCGGGCGTGCTTGATCGCCTCGCCGATCTTCTCGGCTTCGGTCTTCACGTCTGCCACCCATGCCCTTCCGTCCTCACCGAGCATGCCCTCGTGTACGAGCGTAGGCGAGCGGTGCAGGGGCTTCATGCAGCTTCTGCATAAACGATGCGGTACGGGCACGAGGCATCGCGAACTGCGTTGTGGGCGCGGTTCCTTGGGGTGGTCGCAACCGACTCCTGGAGGCCGCTCGTGGAAGCGCACCAGCTCACCTTTACTCTCCCGCCGACACCGGTTGCCGTGCCCGTGGCACGACACCGGGTGCGGGAGGCCATAGCCGCATGGCCGACAGTGCTCGCGATGCCGGAAGCCGTCGACACGGTCGAGTTGGTGGTCAGCGAGCTCGTCACGAACGCAGTCCGTTATGCCGGTCACCAGCCGATCGGCGTCAGGGCTCAGCTCTCCGGCGGGGTTGTGCGGGTGGAGGTCAGCGACGCGAGCCGCGCTGCGCCGAAGCCGGCGCTGCCGGACACGGACAGCGAGGGCGGACGCGGCCTCTTCCTCGTCGGCGTCCTCGCGGACCGCTTCGATACGGCCCCGACGGACTCCGGCAAGTGCTGCTGGGCCGAGATCGACGCGGCGGTTCCACCTTCCGCCGGGGCTGTATCCGCCTCGGCCCCTCCTAAGCAGAGGAGTTGCACGTGAATACCTGTGCCCCCGCAGTCACGTCCGAAGTCATCGCGATCCGGCCCGGACGACCCCTCACCGGTTCCGTGAGGGTCGACGGTTCAAAGAATGCCGCGCTCCCGCTCGTCGCGGCTGCAGCCGCCCTCCTTCGACCCGTGCGCTTCGACAACGTGCCTGCCAGCTCCGACGTACGGACACTGCTCGACCTGCTACGGCAGGCGGGCTGGACCGCCGCTCACCCGGTCAGTGACGGCCCAACCACCCTTGTGCTCCCTGGCGAGACGACCCTGACGCCCGAAGATCTGGGTGAGGCCGCGTCCAGCATCCGTGCTTCGTACTACCTCGTCCCCGCCCTTATCGCCCGGTGCGGCCGGGCCCGGCTCCCCTGGCCCGGCGGGTGCCGGATCGGCGACCGTGGCATGGAACAGCACTTCAAGGTGTACGAAGCCTTCGGCGACCGGATCCGCGTGGATGATCGCGGGTACCTGGTCGAAGTCGGCAAGGCGGTCCGGGGCACGGTGTCGTTGGTCCTGCCGTTTCGCTCACGCGGGGCGACGATCGCCGCGATCCTGCGCGCCGTGGTCGCCGGTACCCCGCTTCGGCTCGGTCAGCCGAACCTCTCTCCGGAGGTCCTCGGCGTTGTGAACGCGCTGAAGGCCATCGGTTACGAGTGCCGTGCCGGTGAGCGCGTCCTCACCCTCGTAGCACCGTCCTCCGTTTCGCAGGACGTACCTGCCTGGAAAGTGCCCGGAGACAAGATCGAGGCCGGGACACTGGCCTGTGCCGTGGCGGCGACCGGCGGCACAGCCCGGGTCGAAGGTATCCACGGCTCCGACATAGCACCGCTGATCACGGCGCTGAACCGGGTGGGCATCCCTACCGCCTACGAAGCCGAGGCGCTCGTCGTGCAAGGTCAGGACATGCAGCCGACCGGTCGGCCGCTCCGGGCCATGGCCTCCCTCGCTCCCAACGGCCTCGACGCCGACTTCGAGCCACCACTCCTCGGCCTCGCCCTGGGATTCCCCGGCACGCACTTCTTCTCGGACCCGATCAACCCCGGCCGCCACAGCAACCTCATCCCTCAGCTCGTCCGCATGGGCGGAGTCATCACCGAACTGTCCACCACCGAATGCCGGTTCACCGGACCGCAGCGCCTGACGGGCGCCGGGGTGGAGGCGACCGACATCCGTACGGGTTCGGCGCTGATGATCGCCGGGCTCACCGCCCGAGGCGTCACCACGCTCGGCAGAGTCGACCAGATCCGCCGCGGCCACGCCGATCTGCCCGGCAAGCTCCTCGCACTCGGCGCCGACATCTGCGAGGTCACCCCATGACCGCCCCGAGACGCCTCCAGCGCATCATCGCCACCACCGATTTCCACTCGACGTTCGACGACGCCGCACCGATGCTCGCGCACCTGCACGCCGTGAGACACGACAGCCTCATCGTCGACTGCGGGGACTTCTTCGAGGGCACGGGTTACTACCAGCTCGGCCGGGGACGGATCGAGAGGGAGGTCCTCCTCCGTCTCTACGACGCCGTCGTTCCTGGCAATCACGGCTGGAGCCACCACCTCGAACCCGCCCTCCACGACATCAGCGTGTGCGCGAACGTCGTCGGCGACGACACCGGTGAGCCGCTCTTCCACCAAGTCCGCCTGGTGCGCATCGGCACCCGCCGTATCGCCCTCACGGGCGTCATCGGGCCGCAGGCGTTCAACGCCATCCCGCCCGACCAGCGCGCCGGCCACCGTGTCGTCGAGCCCGTGCGTGCACTGCGCGAGCTGATGCTGGCCCATCACCACAAGGCGGACTCCTGGGTGGTGCTGAGCCACTCCGGGTTCGACGAGGACCTCAAGCTGGCCGCCGCCTGCCCGTTCCTGGACGTCGTCTTCGCCGGACACTGCCACAGCGACCGTCCGAAGCCGGTGCCCGTCGGAGACACGCTCGTCCTCAAGGGACGCGAGCTGGCAGCGGGATACGCACTCGCGCGGCCCTTGCACTCCGGCTGGGCAGGTCGGCTGGCGGACTTCCCAGCAGCGGGCGGGCTTCCGGACGAGCTCACGCACGTACGAGAAGCCATCGACACTGTCCGCGAGGAGCTGCGCACACCGCTCGGGCCGATCCGGCATCCGCACGAGAACCGCCCTCTCGAACGTCGGGCCCTTCTCCAGGACCTCTCCAACCGCCTCCACAGCGGCCTGGGCGCCGAAGCCGTCGTACTCAACGAAACGGCCCTCCGCACAGTCCAGCTCGGGACCACGCTCACCACGGGAACGCTCCTGGCCATCGAGCCCTTCAACAACCAGCTCGTCCACGCCCGCGTGCCCGAGCCCTTCGCCACAGACCCGGCGGCCCTCCTCTCCCATCTCGCGGAGAGAGCCGGCCCGATCGTGTTCGCCCCCGAGCCCCTGCCCGACCGCGTGCCGACCGTACTCACCACCGGCTATCTGGCCGAGACGTACCTCGGAGGCCGTACCCAACAGGCCGGCATCCCCCTCAGCCAAGCCGTGCAGCACACGCTCACCGATGGAGGCTTGCGATGATCCTCACCGGCCCCGAGATCACCCAGGCCGCGACCGACGGCCGCATCCGCATCTCCCCGTTCGAACCGACGCAGGTCAACCCGAACAGCTACAACGTCCGTCCCGGCGGGACCCTGCTCACGTACGCCGCCGACACGCTGGACGCCCACCAGCCGAATCCCACCGTGCCGATCGAGATCGGGTCCGACGGCTACGAACTCCAACCCGGCCAGCTCTACCTCGGCCACACCATCGAAGAGGTCGGCTCCAACACGTTCGTGCCGCTGCTCTTCGGCCGGTCCTCGGTAGGCCGCCTCGGCCTGTTCGTGGAGATCACCGCCCCCATCGGCGACATCGGCTTCCACGGCCAGTGGACGCTCATGCTCTCCCCGATACGACCCCTGCGCGTGTACCCCGGCATGCGAATCGGCCAGATCATGTTCTTCGTGTCCGTCGGCCCGGTGGCGCTCTACTCGGGCAAGTACCAGTCCGCGGCCGGCCCCCAGCCCTCCGCGTACTGGCGCGACCTCGCCGCCTTACGGGCGGTGGCCTCGTGATCCTCACCGGCCCCGCCATCACCGCCGCCAGAGCCGCCGGCGAGATCACCATCGAGCCGTACGAGCCGCAGAGGGTGTCCCCCAATGCCTACGACTGGAGCCTCGGCGACACCCTGCGCTTCCACGACGGCTCCTTGGACGCAGCCAAGCCGACCGAGTTCCAGGAGGCGCCGATCCCCGCCACCGGCTACGTGCTGCGGCCCGAGGTCCTCTACCTGGGAACGACGTACGAGCGAACCGGCTCGGAGACGTACGCGCAGTTCCTCAACGGCAACCGGACGATCGGCGCGCTCGGCATCTGGGTCCACGTCTCCGCTCCCCTCGGACACCAGGGCCACGCCATCCGCTGGACCCTGGAGATCCGCGCCAGCCGACCGGTTTGGGTCTACCCACGCATGACCTTCGGAAAGCTGGTCTTCCTCCAGGCCCTGGGCGCTGCGGCCAGCTACCAGGACCACGGCCTCAAATACCGAAGCAGCCAGGGGATCGAAACGTCCCGCCTCTACGAGGAGGACCCGGGAGGCCCCGCGTGAACCCCACCATCATCACGGCCCTCGACCTGCCGTTCCCGAGCCCCGGCGGAAGCGTCGAGCTCTTCCTGGACCTGTACACCGGCAGCGATCCGCTCCTGCCCGCCCGAGCCTTCATGCTCGCGCCGGAGGGCAGGGGGCCGAGGCCGACAGCACCAGTAGGTCTGGGTCTGGTGGAGGCGCCGGGCAAGTGCCTGACTGGTTATGCCTTCCGGCGCTACGTTGCCACCCTCCAGCGGACGCTGGTCAGGGCGGTAGATCCAGCAGACGTCGGAATCCTGCATCTGCAACACCTCGCATTCGGGGCGACACCAGCGCTGGTCCGGGCCTTCCCTAAGCATCCCCGAATCGCATTGGTGCACGGCACCGATCTGATCTTCGCCGAAGCCCACCGCAAGCAGCTCCAGGTCCTGCGAGCGACCGCCCGCGCCGCAGACGCCATCGTCGTACCCACCAACGCGATGGCCGATCACCTTCTCAAGCTCGCCCCGGAGACCGACCGACGCAAAATCACCCGCATCCCGTGGGGAATCCCCGACCACCTCCTCACTCAGCCGCCGGCCCAGCCCGTACGCACGACCAGGGGCCACTTCCGCTTGTTGTACGCGGGTCGACTTACCGCTGAGAAGGGCGTAGAAGCGCTGATCCGGAGCGTGGCCACGCTCCAGGGCGTCGAACTGTCGATCGCCGCTCCCAGCTCTCAGTTCCGGGCGTTGGCACCGCAGCTACAGCAAGCGGGAGTGAGGGCCCGCTATCTCGGCTGGCTCCGCCGCCCCCAGCTGTGGAGAACGTTTGGCGAGCACGACCTACTCGTCATGCCCTCCACGACCCTGGAGGCCATGGGCCTGGTCGCCCTCGAAGCCCAAGCCTGCGGACTCCCCGTCCTGTACCAGCCGGTCCCCGGCCTCAGCGAAGCCCTCGGTGGCTCCGGTATGACCGCCGACTTCACTCGCCCCTCCGTGCTCAGCCGGGACCTGGATCGCTTTCGAATCGAACGTGGACTCCTCGCGGCCCTCAGGCAGGCCGGATACGCCAACGCTGCCCGCTACCCACTGTCGAAGACCGCCCGAGAACTGGCCAGCCTCGGCCGCCAGCTCACCTGAGACCAGCGGGCCGGGCAACGCACCCTGCATCCCAGCGGCACGCCGCTGCCCGTCCCGCACCACTCACGTCACTACGCTGGCCGCCGAGGTGCCCACACGAAGAGGGAGACCATGCCGTACAACACCGACCGGATCGAGAACCTGCTGAGCGAAGGCGTCCGCGACAAGGTCTATCCGGGCGCGGTGTGGGCTGTCGGCGACTCCGGCGGAGTCCAGGAGGCTGGTGCCGCCGGGGCTTTGAATCCCGATGAACCCGACGTGAGGATGCGGCCGGACACCGTCTTCGACGCGGCCAGCCTGACCAAGATCCTCGCGGTCTGGGCGTCCATCGGTGCGCTGTGGGAAGACAGCGTCCTCGACCTCCACGCCCCGCTCGGCACCTTCTGGGACGAGGCCGCAGGTCACCCCCTCGCCGCCGTAACAGCCCGCCAGCTCCTGACCCATACCGCCGGTCTGCCCCTGCGCGCCCAGCTGAAGAACCTCTACAGCAGCGATCCCATCGCCATTCGTCGCGGGGTTCTGCGCGAAGCCCTCAACCGGCCGCCCGGGGAAGCCGTCGAGTACACCGACCGGGCCGCCCTCATTCTCGGCTACCTCGCCGAACACCTCTCTGATCAACCGCTCGACCAGCTGGCCGAGAAAAGGACTTGGCGCCCACTCGGCATGAACTCCACCCGGTACGGGCCGCTGCCCGCCGACCTCGCGGCCAAGTGTGCTCCCACCGAACTCGACCAGGACACCGACACCCACCTCAAGGGCGTCGCCCACGACTTCTCCGCCCGGCTCCTCGGCGGCGTATGCGGTATCGCCGGCGTCTTCACTGTCCTCGACGACCTGGCCGTCTTCCTGCGCTACATGCTCGACCACACCACAGCCCCCGCCGAAGCCGGCTTCGGCGCGGAGTGGAGTGCCTACTCCCTCACCGTGCAGACCGGCGGCCTCCAACCGGTGCGCGGCCTGTTCTGGCACCCGGCGCCCGGCACCACGGACGAGCAGGACGTCTGGGTCCACTACGGCTTCACCGGCACCGGTATGTGGATCTCCCCCGCTCAGGACCGATGGGCGGTGCTGCTGACCAACAAGCTCTACTACACCCGCGACCGCCAACCACTGACCGACGTCCGCAACGCCTTCCGAGAGCTGGCGTTCGCCTGAGACGGCCCTGGCATGCTCCCTGTGGGAACGACGGATCCGCTCCGTCCCGGAACACCAAGCCCATTCTGGCTTGAGACGCCCCTGGCGTTCCGATACGGAACGGCCACGAACAGCCAGCCTCTTCCCGTCGCCCACCAGCCGGTGTCATTAGTGATGCGGGAAAGCAGGACGGGGAAGGCGTAAGAGACGACCCCCCAGCCGGTCATCTGCGTCAGGCAGAGCGCGGCCAGCGCGGCGCGGGGCCCCGACCGGTCCCCGTCCATTCCGACGCCCGTGGTCAAAGCGTCGCCTCCGTGTTGCTGAAGACGCTCATCGACTCCACCGAGGCGGCCGGGGTCTGGACCATTCAGTCTGGCATCTTCCCCGAGAGTGCCGCTAGCCTCACCGTCCACGAACGGGCCGGTTCCGGGTGATCGGCACCCGTGGGCGCATCACACAGCATCACGGGGTCTGGCGCGAGGTCGTGCTGGTCGAGCGGTGCAGCACTGCCGTCTCCCGATGCTGGCCGTGCCAAGCGGGTTCGGTGTCGGTGGGTGTGTGGATGATGGCGTGATGACTCTCGACATCCACTGGGCACGCGGCGAGCTCGCCCGTTTCCTGGAACTGACCGAGCTGTACCGGCTGCCAGACCCGCCCGGCGTGATGATCTTCAGCAGCAGCCTCTCCAACAGGGGATCACAGCGAGACATCGTCGCGAGCGCTCACGTCGTGGAGAAGATCCTCGACCGCGTGCTGCCGCACTGGAAGACGGACGTCCCGTCCGACCGAAACGAGGAGATCAACCGCTGGTGCCAGCACCGGGAGGCCGCACAGCGCGCCGACGCGGCACTCCAGCGGGATACAGAAATCAGCGAACGCCTGGGGGACAACGCCCCTCAGCTGAGCGCCGCGACCATGCACCCGTGGGTCTGGCAGGGGGCGGGGGCACTATGGCAAAGCAGTCACTTCCGCGAGGCGGTTACCGCCGCGGCGAGGAAGGTCAACGCCGAGACGCAGAACAAGGTGCAGCGGCGGGACCTCAGCGAGACGAAGCTCTTCCAGAACGCCTTCTCGTTGGCTCCGCCCAAGGAGGGTGAGCACCGCCTTCGCCTGATGGAGGATGACGGCGGAGACACCTTCCGCAGCGTCCATCGCGGAGCCATGGCCTTCGCCGATGGCTGCTACGCGGGCATCCGTAATCCCAACAGCCACGAGGACGGCCTGCCGGAGCTGCCCGAACATGAGGCGCTGGAACAGCTGGCGGCGTTGAGCGTCCTGGCCCGCTGGGTGGACAAGGCCGCAGTTACAGGACCGAGTTGAGAACTAGTTCCGGCCGGTAACGTGATCAGCTTTCCGGCTGGGGGCCGGTGTCGGCGCCGCGTCGTAAACTGCGGAGAAGGCGCGGGGCCGACAAAAGAATGAGATGCCATGCGTCACTACCGTGTCAGCGCTGCGAACTTCATCGCCCGCGTGCTTCCCGATCCGTATGAGGCCCTACTCGGCGGGCCGGATTCGGAAGCAATCCATCACCTGCTGGCCACTGTCCACGCGGACTTCGTCTGCCCGCCGAGTGGCCACTCGATCTCGTGGCAGGACTGCTACGAGGGGGTGATGATCCGCCCCCTGCCGCACAAGGCCGAGTTCCTCCTGGACGAGCGGGGCGATCCGAAGCCCCTCCCCGCCCACGTAACGAACGAAGCCGCTGCCCGAGCACGAGAGGCTCAAGCCATCGCCGTACGCATCCGCCGAGAGTCCCGGCACATGCCTCTCGGCAACCAGGGATGAACCGACCGGCCGCACCCCTTTTCGGGGTGCGGCCGCCCTCAACCGATGCGCGGCGGGACTCGCAGCAGGACTGGTTCGTCCTGTCCCTCCCAGACGACACGAAGGACGGAGGGAATGGGTTCCTGCATGGACCCGGCCATCATGAACGGGTACACGTCCCCCGCCGCGATGGAGAGGCCAGCCGGCCATTCGTTTCGTGCGCCGGGTGCGTCGAGACATCGAACGTTCTCGGCAGAGGCAGTCCCGCAATTGATCAGCTCCCAGACGGCCTTGTTGCGGTGCTCAATGCGGAACTCAGCACGGGGCCGGTTGGCCTCTTGCTCTTGCCTGCGCCGCTCGGCTGCCCCGCGCCGCTGGTCGGCAAGAGCCTCTTCTGCGGCTGTCGCGGAGTGTTCCGCCGCATCGCTTGAGCGACGTGTCTCCACCACCGACTGCTGAGCAGCGGTGGCCGAGCCTTCGGCAGCGTTAGCTGCACGTTTGCCGTGCTTCACCGATCGCAGGCTGACGACGAACGCAGCCAGTCCCAGACCTGCTCCCGCCCACCCCGGGGCATCTCCCATGTTCATGCTGTGAACGTACGCCGCTGGTCTGACACCGATGCCTCTCGCAAGCGCGGGAGTACCGGTCAGTCGCCCACCCGGGCACACGGCATCTTTGCGACGTGGAATGCCTATCTCACCTCACCGCAGCCGCCCCGCGCCTGCATACATGAATCGAGAGAGAAACACCTCCGGCGGCCGAGGCGACCGACTCAAATTAGCCGCCTACTTGATTCACGGTTTGAATTTTTCAGTCCCGACCACAGGAATAATACCTTCGCCATCAAGGGTCTTAAGAGTTCCTAGCAGCTTGGCCTGTGCCCAGCTATTCCAAGATTTTGCGATCAAATTATAGGAGGCTCGACGCCCCCCACTCGTCCCAAGAACTACACGATCCCGGAAAAATCGATTCCTAAGTACGAGGCGAGGGTCTTTTGCATCCATATTGGCACCAGAAATCAGGCCACTAGCCCAATCTTCGATCTTTTCTGCGTGCTCGGTCCGTGCCGCTTGAGCGAGAACCACTAGGTGAGTCGGCTGATTAATCCCGGAGGCTCGATATGACGCTGCAGCAATAGGCGCCATGGTCGTAAGCTCTGGCCATGCTGCAACAGCCCTCAAGATGTCCGAGGTGGGCGCTTTCGTGTCGTAAAAACCGTCGAAAAGAGTTACAGGATCCCACATTTGATACATTTGCCCGATGATTCGCGCTGCCGCAGCAACGATAACTCTGTGGGGGATCTTGAGTAGCTGAGCCGCTTGCCGACGATGCCCCGAGTCAAGCACGTCGAACGTCTCCGCCTCACAGTTGGGAATAACAAGCATCTCAACTGACACGCCTGAGTTCTTGATACCCATCAACCTATGTTGCCCGTCAAGCAGCATTCCATTTTTATCGAAAGCGATACCCTGGTGCGTTGTCCTCCAAGCCCCGTTCGCCATCGCCTTAGCATATCGCTCGTAGACAGTGTCGGAGAGAACTCGATTATGCGCCGGGTTGCAGTGGGTCAACCACAGATCAGCCATATGTGGACTAATCGTCATGTATTTGGGTCCGGTAGGCAGAGCCGGGAGATCAATCATGCTTCGCCTGCACCTCTCGATATAGATATGAGAACAGCATGATCGCAGATCGAAGGCGCCACTTTACACACTTGCACCTAAGTGATGAAGTTAGACCCATATTGCGCTAAACGCTTCGTTGCTGCGCAACTAGCGATGCTTTTCGACTCCGCCATCTTCGTCTCCGACCGGAATCTTCGGCTGTCAGAATCCGCTCCACCCGCCTACGCGGCGGGCACGGTCCAGGTCGACGGCATACGCTCGCAACACCCACCACACCGTCGGCAATCGGGCTCGCAGGTCACACATAACCGGCATACGTTGGACATGCATCGCGGGCCCCTCCCGTCGCCGTGCCTCATCCGTGCCCTTCGGGGCGGACATCAGCGGTCAAGTACGGCGCCCAGAGACCTCGCCGACCTCACCTGGACCGGTCAAACATGCAGGTCAAGGCGACTGCACCGGTCCAAGCACCGCTGATTCCCAAGCTCAGAGCGCGAGTTCGATTCTCGTCACCCGCTCCATGAAAAAGCCCCAGGCCAGCGGCCGGCGGCTTCTTTGTATGCAGCACCTCGTCACCGTCCGGTCGGCCCCCAGCGGCCCCTCCCTGGATAATCGGGGTATGGCATCACAGCCCAGCCTTTCCGATCTCCGTCGTGCCAAGTTTGCCCGGCGCGCACCCGCAGCGCTCTCCGAGCTCGTCGGCCCCGAGCACGGCACAGTGAGCCTGCCACTCCACCTGGCGTGGTCGGGACTGACCACTTTCAACCTCGATCAGCCCCGGTTGCGGATGAGCTACTACCGCATCGTCCTGGCCGAGGGCCAGCATGACGATCTGATCCGGTACCTCAATCATGGCCTTCTCATCAGCCTGTGGCCCACACTGCGCATGCTGATCAGCCGTGATGTCCGTGAAGTCTGGGAACGCTCCTTCGACGAGTTGGCTCACAGGGCCCAGGCCGCGGCGTGAACCTCACCGACCTGCACCGTCGCTTGCTTGCAGACGTGCTTGCCGTAGGCGGTGCATACCCTCTGGCGCTTACCGGTGGCTACGCGGTCCAGGCGCACGGCCTCGTCGACCGGCTCAGCCAGGACCTCGACGTCGCGACCGAGAACCCCGAGCGCATGGAGGACATTGCGACTGCCGTGCGCATCGGCTTGGAGCAGCGCGGGTGGCAGGTCAGCGCTCTGGAAACAGACCCGCTGTCCGCGCGCCTGATCGTCACCGACCCCACCAGCCGTGAAGAGTGCGAAGTCGACATCCTCAAGGAAGCACTCTGGCGACCGCCTGTGCACACCGAGCACGGCTTGGTGCTGTCACTCGAAGATGTCGTTGGAACCAAGGTCCGCGCGCTGTCCGACCGCGGGCTCGCCAGAGACCTGATCGACGTTCAGGCCGCAGCGAACCACTGGAGTCACGTCGAACTCGAAGAGCTCGGACGGCGCCATGCCCGCGACTCCTTCGATCTGAGCGAGCTCCAAGCGCGACTGGGTGGAGCCGACTGGATCGACGACACAGAATTCGCCGCCTACGGACTCGACGAGCAGGCAATCACCGGGCTGCGGCAGTGGGCACAGGCATGGGGCGACGACATCGGCGAACGACTCCAGGAGCAGGAGGCTCCGCACGAAGACTGATGACTGCAAAGAGACCATGCGCTAACAGGATGCACATCAGGCTGCTCAGACCTCAACGACCGTGCCCCATCCGTGCCCTTCGGAGCGGACAACAGCGGTCAAGAGCAGTGCCCAGAGACCGCGCCAACCTCGCCCCACCCAGACGAAAATGCAGGTCAAAGGAACTTTGACTGCCCAAGAGCCGTTGATTCCCAAGCTCAGAGCGCGAGCTCGATGCTCGTCACCCACCCCATGAAAAGGTCACAGCCGACTTGAGTTCCATTGGTTGTCGCAACACCCCGGTTGAAGGGGTGCGATGGGCTTCGACATCCGGGAGGACCGGGGGCTTCTTTGTTGTCTGGATCTCTTTGACGCGTGCCATCCGTGTGTCGTGACTGCCTTGGCCTCGCCTCGACCCCGGACTTTCGTGACGGGCCGGCCGGGTTCTCCGGCGGCCCGTGACATCCCCCAGTCGCCGTACCCGTCCCCCACCGATGAATCCGTAGATCACTTCACATCATTCCGGGAGAATCCATGACCGTGAGCAAGAACATCAACAACCCCGTGGGCATGGGCGGCGGCCAGCGCAAGAGGCTGTCCCGCGCCGAGCGGCAGAACAACGGCCCGCACCGCAACCTCGACCGCAAGAGTGCCGCCGACCAGAAGGCGGAGCTGGTGCGCAAGATGCGCGAGAAGGCAGGTGCGGCCGAGGACGCAGGACAGGCAGGCGACGACACCGCGCAGAGCTGACGCACCGCCGCCGCAGGGCGGCACCGCACGGGGCAGGGCCCGGACCGCGACACACGCGCGACACACGGTCCGGGCCCTGCGGCCGTACCGGGCCCCGCGGCCGGCCGGTCCCGCTCTCGGACGACCATCCGCGTCTCGGCCGGCCATCCGCGTCTCAACCGTCCACCGCGTCTCAGCCGAACCACCCGCCTCAGCCGGCCACCCGGGGAGCGTGCCACCACGTGCCAGTCAAAACGACGAACAGCGGTCAGCAAAGGCCCGAACGAAGCCGCTGCGGCACGACCCCGGGGCGACGCAGCGGCGGGCATGCCTACGCAGCGTCGGGTGGTCCCCACGTCACTCGCCAGGCGGCGATCCTGCGGCGAGATCGGAAGTACCGGGTCACCGAGCCGAGCATGACGTCCACCCCCAGGACTCCACCGCGGGCCGTACCCTCCAGTCGGCTACCGGAGCCTGAACGTGCAGATCGCCTTCGTGTCCTGACAGCCACGATGAACATCGACGCCGCAGCCGGTCGTTCTCCAGGTCAGCGTCTCCCGAAGAGACTCAGGACTCCCTCAGCGCCATGGCCGGCTCCCTCAGTGCGTGAAAGGCGGCCGGCCGCCCGGCCGTCGGCCAACGGTGAGTGCGTATCGGATCGTCGGCTCATGCGAAGGCCGCGGCATTCTCCGAGGCCCATTGATGAAACGTCCTCGCCGGGGAACCGGTGATCCGGGAAACCGTGTCACGCACTGTGAGCAGCTCCTCGTTGACATCGCCGCCGGTCACGTCGAGCACCGCGTCAGCGGCTTCGTCGCCGAGGAAGGTGGCCATCTGGCGATGAGCCTCCTGCCGGCCGATCTCGGCGAAGGGCACCTCCCGTCCCAGTACTGCCGCGATGGCCCCGACCTGCTGACGGGCGGTGATCCTCTCCGGACCGGTCAGCGCATATGTCCGCTCGCGGTGGCCGGGCTCGGTCAGCGCCGCACGGGCCACCGACGCTATGTCCGCGGGGTGGATCGTGGGGAGGCCGACCTCCGCATAGGGCACGCGGACCGTCCCGTGTTCGCGGATCACCTCCGCCCACCACATCGCGTTCGAGGCGAACTGCGTCGGCCGCAGGATCGTCCACGCCATCCCGCTGTCCTTGAGCAGGCGTTCGACAGCCGAGTTCTCGCCGGCGGGACCGAGGTGCGGATGAGTCTCGACGGTGATGGACGACACCAACACCACGTGTTCCACCCCCGCCCGGCCGGCAGCGTGGAGGATGTCGGCGTCCGAGCCCACGCGTGAGACGAGGAACAGCGAACGCACGCCCTCCAGCGCCGGCTTCAACGAGGCCGTCCGGGTCAAGTCCCCCTCGACGGCTTCGACCCCATCCGGAAGCGCGGCCCGCACGGTGTCGCGAGTGAGCCCCCTCAGCGGCCCGGCGCCGAACGCCTGGAGCTCCTTCACGAGGGCTCGTCCAATATTTCCGGTGGCCCCGGTCACGAGGATCATGGGGTCTTCTCCCGTCGTCAGGCGTTGGTCACTGGAGGCTTGACGCTAAAGCCTCAACCGCACTTGAACTCAAGGCGACTCGACAAGTTCCGTGACCCGGGTCCGTCCCTGTGCGCGTACGTCTCCAGCCAGGGACCTGCGCCACATGCTCCGGGTTCGGCACCCCTGAGAGGGGTTCGTCTGCCGACGGCGATTCGTCCTGCACGAGCCGGTGCTAGGCGGGTGCGCCAGCCGTGCCCTTCGGAGCGGTGGACAGCGGTCACCAGGTCGGACCCGGCGTGGCACTGAGACGTACGGGTCGCGCCGGGTCCGACGTGGCACTGAGACGTACGGGTCGCGCCGGTACCTCGTTCACGTTGAAACGCCGATGTCCGGAAGGCCGAGCGGCCGCGCCGGGAACAACCGGTCCGGCCGGCACGGTTGCAACCGAGGGACCGGTGCCGTACCGGCGGGGAACACGGAGACGACAAGGTCGTCCGCCCCGCCAGAACCCGGGCCCAGGATCGCGGTACGCCGCCGCGCACTCGGAGCGAGACGTAGTTCTGCAGGAGGACTGTTTTTCATGACTGGCCGGCCCTTGACGCTCATGGCAGTACACGCCCACCCCGACGACGAGGCCACCGGAACCGGAGGGGTCCTCGCGCGGTACGCGGCGGAGGGCATCCGCACGGTTCTCGTGACATGCACCGACGGCGGTTGCGGTGACGGACCGGGGGGTGTCAAGCCGGGCGATCCCGGGCACGATCCGGCGGCCGTCGCCTCGATGCGCCGTCAAGAACTCGGGGCGAGCTGTGAAGCCCTGAAGATCAGCGATCTGGAGACGCTGGACTACGCCGACTCCGGGATGGCGGGCTGGCCGAGCAACGACGCCCCCGGTTCCTTCTGGCGGACCCCCGTGGAGGAAGGCGCCGCCCGCCTTGCGGAACTCATGCGGCACTACCGACCCGATGTGGTCGTCACCTACGACGAGAACGGCTTCTACGGCCACCCCGACCACATCCAGGCCCACCGCATCACGATGGCGGCGCTGGAGATGACCGCGCTGACACCGAAGGTGTACTGGACGACGATGCCCCGCTCGATGATGCAGCGGTTCGGGGAGACCATGCGCGAGTTCCAGGAGGACATGCCGGAGCCGGATCCCGCCGAGGTCGCCGCGCTGGCCGAGATCGGCCTCCCCGACGATGAGATCACCACGTGGGTGGACACCACGGCGTTCAGCGGTCAGAAGTTCGATGCGCTGGCAGCGCACGCCAGTCAGGGCGAGAACATCTTCTTCCTCAAGATGGGCAAGGAGAGGTTCGGCGAGTTGATGGGCACGGAGACCTTCGTACGCGTAAAGGACGCCACCGGGGCTGCCGTACCCGAGAACGATCTCTTCGCCGGACTGCGCTGATCCGCCCGCCCGCCCGCCCGCTCGATCCGGGCGCGGGACGGCTCATCCGCCTCGACGGGCCTTCCCTCCCCCGTCTCACTCCGAGGAGCCGCACCGGCCCCCTACCGGCATCGTCACGAATGACCTGGAAGGATACGGGGAGGGCCGGTGTTCGGGGGAACAGCGGTCCAGGGCAGGGCAGTTGTGCAACTTGCTGGGCGCAGGCCAGGGGCGTTCGACCGGTCCGTGGACGACATGTTCGGACTTTCGCCCGAGGAGCCGGCCCGAGGAAGGGGCCCGGCAACGACAGCAGTAGGGCAACGGGGGGATGGGAGTACATGGGCTTCGGGGATTTCGTCCGGGACATCACTCCCGACGTCGTCGAGAACGCGGTCGAGGACGGTGTCGAATGGGCCGGTGACCGGGTCGAGGACGCCGGGAACTGGACCGGTGGCCGACTGGAGGACGTCGGTTGGGAGTCCGGGGCGGACTGGGTCCGCGAGAAGTCCCGCTCGGTGGCGAACCGGATGGGCGCCGAGGTCGACGAGATGGACCTCGGGCAGACCGAGGACAAGACGAAGCTGATCTACGGCAGCCCTTCCAAGATCCGTTCCACCGCCACCCACCTGCGCAGACTGCAAGGCGCGTTGGACAAGGTCGGCAGTGGGCTGAAGGGGCTGAATTCCTCCGCGATCAAGGGGCAGGCCGCGGACGCGTTCCGGGAGTCGGTGGCCATCGAGCCGCCGAAGTGGTTCAAGGCCGCCGACGCGTTCGAGAAGGCGGCGGGCGCGCTGGACGCGTTCGCCGGGACCGTGGAGTGGGCGCAGGGCCAGGCGCAGACCGCGATCGACAAGTGGAAGGCCGGGACGAAGGCGTCGGAGGAGGCCAGGGACGCGTACGACGAGAAGACGTCCACGTACAACAAGGCCGTCGATGCCTACAACGCCAAGCCCGCCGACGAGCGTGACCCTGCCGCGCTGCCGCCGAGGCCGGGCGCGTTCAGCGATCCGGGCAAGGCGGGGACGGACGAGGCGCAGGAGTTGCTCGCGGAGGCGCGTAAGCAGCGCAACACGGCGGCGGAGACGGCCCGCCGTGCGGTGACCGCGGCGCGGGACGCGGCGCCGGAGAAGCCGCGGTACGCCGAACAGGCCATGGACGGGCTCGCCGAGTACCAGGTGATGCGGACCCACATCGCGGGCGGAGCCGTCAAGGGCACGGCGGGAATCCTGGCCTTCGCGCGCAGCGTCAATCCCCTGGACGCGTACAACATCACGCACCCGGCGGAGTACGCGCTGTCGCTCAACAACACCGTCGCCGGACTCGTCCAGGTTGCCAACGACCCGTGGGGCACCGGCAGGCAGATGGTCACCGACTTCATGAAGGACCCGGCCGAAGGGTTCGGCCGGGTCCTGCCCGACGTGGCCCTCACCGTGGCGACCGGCGGCGCGGGGGCGGGCGTCAAGGGGGCCCGGGTGGTGAAGGACGCCGTCGACCTGGCCTCCGACGCCAACCGGGCCCGCCGACTCGTGGACGACGCACCGGAAGGCACCCACAACCGCCCGGACGGCGAGCGCACCACCGAGGGCACGGACCCGGTCGACCTCGCCTCCGGCCGCATGTTCCTGCCCCAGACCGACGTGGTGCTCCCCGGGGTGCTGCCCCTGGCCTTCACCCGCCGGGTGGAGTCGGGCTACACCGCCGGCCGGTTCTTCGGCCCCTCGTGGTCCTCCACCGTCGACGAACGCCTGGAGATCGACGCCACCGGCGTCATTCACGTCACCGACGACGGACTGCTGATCACCTATCCGCACCCCGCGCCCGGACTCCCGACCCGCCCGGAATCCGGCACATCACGCAGCACTCTCAGCCGCGACGAGGCGGGCGACTACACGGTCACCGACCGCGACAGCGGTCTCGTACGCCATTTCGGCGCACCGTCCGGAGCTGAGCCAGGAGGCGACGGTGATGCCTGGCTCGGGCAGATCGGTGACCGCAACGGCAACACCATCACCTTCGACCGCGCTGACGACGGCGCGCCCACGGCCCTGGTGCACTCGGCTGGCTACCACCTGGGACTGGCGCTGACGGACGGGCTCGTGACGGGTCTGGCGCTGCTCACCCCCACGACCCGCGGGGAAGCGCTCACGGCCGTCGGTGCAGAGGCGCCCCATCCTCTGCGCACCTACGGCTACACGCACGGCAACCTCACCACCGTCGTCAAACCGTCGGGCGCCGCCCTCACCTTCGTCTACGACGATCGCCGCAGGGTGACGACCTGGATGGATTCCAACAACAGCCGCTACAGCTACGTCTACGACGACCTGGACCGGGTCGCCGCGGAGGGCGGTGAGGCGGGTCACTTCCATCTCACCCTGGCATACGACGAACCCGATCCGTCCACGGGCAACCGAACCACTACCCTCACCACCGCCGATGGTCGCTCCACACGGCATCTCGTCGACGGCGGGTGCCGGGTCCTGGCCACCACGGACCCGTTGGGCAACACCACCCGCCACGCCTTCGACGCCGACGGGAACCAGCTGAGGCACACTGACGCGCTGGGGCACACCACCACGTTCTCGTACGACGAAAAGGGCAGAGTTTCCGGGATCACCCAGGCGGACGGCACCCGACTGGATGTCGTCCGGAACCGGTTGGGGCTCGTGACCGCGCTCATGAAGCCGGACGGCTCCCGACGCCTCCAGGAGTTCGACGACCGCGGCAACCGCACCGCGGTCACCGAGCCGGGCGGCAGCACCACCCGCTACACCTATGACGCGGCGGGCCGGGTCGCCTCGGTCACCGACGCACTGGGGAACGTGACCGGTGTCCGTTGCGACCCTGCCGGATTGCCCCTGGAGATCACCGACCCGCTCGGGGGCACCACCCGCTACGACCGGGACCCGCTGGGCCGTCCCGTACGCGCCACCGACCCTCTGGGACGCGTGACCCTGCTGCGATGGACCGTGGACGGTGAACTCTCCGAGCGCACGGGCCCCGACGGGGCCGTGGAGTCATGGACCTACGACGGTGAGGGCAACCCACTCAGCCATACCGATCCCGTCGGCGGAACCAGCCGTTTCGAGTACACCCACTTCGACCTGCTGTCGGCCCGGACCGATCCCGACGGGTCCCGGTACGAGTTCACGCACGACGCGGAGCTGCGCCTCACTCAGGTCACCAACCCGCAGGGACTCACCTGGTCGTACGCTTACGACCGGGCCGGCCGGTTGGTCTCGGAGAACGACTTCGACGGGCGCACCGTGGGCTACACCGTCGACGCGGCCGGGAGGATGACCGCCTCCGTCACCCCGCTCGGGGAGACCATCTCCTATGCTCACGACGCACTCGGCCGTGTGATCCACAAGGATGTCGTCGGCCGGGTGACCACGTACGCGTACGACGCCGCGGGACGGATGGTGCAGGCGACCGGCCCCGACACCGAGTTGATCCGCCAGTACGACCGCGCCGGGCGCGTGAAGACGGAGCTTGTGGACGGCCACGCCACCACGTATACGTACGACGCTCTGGGTCGGCGCACCCGCCGGGTCACTCCCACCGGCCAGCGCACCACCTATGGGTACGACGCAGCGGGCCGTCCCACCGAAATGACCGCCGGTGAAAGGCGCATCACCTTCGCCCACGACGCCGTCGGCCGTGAACTGGAGCGCGCTGTCGGTGACGCCTTCACCCTCACCTCCACCTGGGACGAGGCGGGCCGGCTCAGCACCCAGCATCTTGTCGGCCGCGACCGCGCCACCCTGAACTCACGCTCCTACACCTACCGTGCCGACGGATATCTCACCGGCCTGGACGACTCCCTGAACGGGGCCCACCGCTTCGACCTGGACGACGCCGGCCGCGTCACCCGGGTCACGGCCGCCAACTGGAACGAGTCGTACGCCTACGACGCCGCCGGCAATCAGACCGCCGCCTCCTGGCCCTCGTCCCACCCGGGTCACGAAGCCACCGGCACCCGTTCGCACACCGGCACAACCATCACCCGTGCTGGGAGGACGAGGTACGAGCACGACGCCGCCGGCCGCATCATCCTGCGCCAAAGGACCAGGCTCTCCCGCAAGCCGGACACCTGGCGGTACGAGTGGGACACGGAAGACCGCCTGGCCGCGGTCACCACCCCGGACGGCACCTGTTGGCGGTACCGCTACGACCCGGTGGGCCGCCGAGTCACCAAGGAGCGCCTCGGCGGCGACCGCCGGACCGTGGTCGAGAGGACCCGTTTCACCTGGGACGGCACCACCCTCTGCGAACAGACGACCACCGCGACCGGACTGCCCCGACCCGTCGTTCTCACCTGGGACTACCAGGGGCTCCGGCCGTTGGCCCAGACCGAACGAATCCTTTCCGCCGATGGCTCCCAGCGCACGGTGGACGAACGCTTCTTCGCCATCGTGACCAATCTGGTCGGCGCACCCACGGAGCTCGTCGACGAATCGGGCTCCTTGGCCTGGCACACCCGCACCACCCTCTGGGGCACCACCACCTGGGCCAGACGCAGCACGGCGTACACACCCCTCCGCTTCCCCGGCCAGTACTACGACCCCGAGACCGGTCTGCACCACAGCCACCACCGTTACTACGACCCCGAGACCGCCCGCTTCCTGACACCGGACCCGCTGGGTCTGTCTCCGGCGCCCAACCCATCGACGTACGTGCACAATCCGCATACCTGGTCCGACCCCCTGGGCTTGGCTCCTCGCTGTCTGAACGACACGGGCCGGGAGGGCAAGGACGTCAACGAGAACTTCGTGCCGGGCTCGTCCGAGGGGCAGCGGCTCGCCGAACAGCTGCGCAGGGAGTCGGCGGGCTCGATCTTCAACGAGAACGGCCGGCTCACGCCCGAGGCCATCACCGACTCGCGGCGGGTGATCGATGGGGAAAAGATCGGCAACCCCGCGGTGCGTGAGGCCATGACGTCGGACGGAAGCAATCTCAGCGACTGGGGAAAATACACGACCAGGACGCATCAGTCACCTTACGGGGACTTCCAGGTGCACTATTATTACAATCCCGAGACGGGGCGAGTTCTGAACTACGATTACAAGGTAATCATGAACAGGAGATGATTCAGCATGCGCGTCCGCGTGAACACCGGCAGGGTCTCGGACCCCAAGGCTCTACAGGGAATCACCGCACTCACCGATGGACATGAATACGTGGTGCTCGAAATTTCCGCACGTTTCAAAGTGGCCACCTCTTTCCGTGTCGAATTTACTGAGGGTGGGCTGAGGCAGTCCGCCCTCTTCGACACCCGGGCCTTCACCGTCGTCTCCCACTCCCTGCCGCCGACCTGGAAATATTTTCAGCTCGAATCAGGCTCCTTCTCCTTGTGTCCGGAATCATGGAACACGCCCGGTTTCTGGGATGCCTTTTACGACGGCGACCCGCAAGCGATCGCGGTGTACGAAGACGAGCGGACGGCGATCCTGTCCCATTACCAGAAGTAGGGTTGTCGGGCTCCATGATGAAGACCTTGGCCGTGGGCCCGGGCCTTGCCCATGGTCCGGACCACATATGCGGCGCCTGCCGTGGGCACCTCCAGCCCCCATCGATGGTGTGCGATGCCCCGGGTGAAGGTCTCACTCCGTCGTCCCGCCTCGCGAGATCGAACGAATGTGGCCCGCATCCCGCACGCGGCCAGTTCGGCTCTCTTCGGATCTTGCCGGGTCCGTCGGCCCGGGAGCGGCTTCTTCCGGTCGCCTCCGCCGCCGGCCGGGGCGATTCCCGTCCGGCCCGGGGCGGCGGCCGGGCAGAGTACTCCGTATGACGACACCCGCAGAGCTGCTCCGCTCCTTCGCCCGAACCCGCGCCTCGCTGGACGGCGAGGAGGTCACGTACTGGTGGTCCGGAGACGTGTACTCCTGGGGCCCGGACGAGCCCTACCAGCGCGTCTTCGGCTTCGAAGGGCTCAACGTCTCCCGCCTGGTCCAGGACGCCGAAGCCGGTCCGGACGCCTACCAACTGCTCACCCGTGAGGCCGCGTTCTACCTGGACCCCGCCACCCGCGAGATCCTGGAGTCCTGGCAGGACCTGCCGGTGGTGCACGTCTGGAACGACCCGGCGAACCAGAAGTGGCGTCCCTTCCCGATCCCGACGACCGAGCTCGGCGGACAGGTCTGCTTCAGCCTGGAGATCCCGCTCGCCTATCCCTCGCCGCTGCCGGTCGCCCAGTACCCCGTCCACTCGGCCGGTGACACGTACAAGGCCCTGGAGCTGTTCCAGTTCTTCGCCGATCGCGCCGACCTGGCCGGACCGGCTCCCAGCGTCCCGGCCACCATGTCGTGGTCCCGGATGTCCCCCTGGCTCCCGTGGATGGCACGCGGCCTGCGGCCCGGCGGGCTCACCTTCCACTGCCGGGGCCGCAAGCTCGGCTCGTACGCCGAGGTCCCCGAGCGCACCCGTGCCTACATCGCCGGCCGGCACCCGGAGTTCGCCCAGGCCCCGGAGACGTGGAGCGAGCCGAACGAGACCAGCTGGACGTACTTCCGCAAGCTCAACCCGCCGCAGTAGACGCCCGGCCACCACGCCGCCCGGCCGGCCCGGCCGCCCAGGGTCCGGATCGGCGCTCCTCAGGTGCTGGCACGGCCGGCCTCGCGCGACCGGTCAGCAGTTGGGGCGCGCGGGCGTGGCGAGACGCGACGCCTAGCGCACCGGGAAGCCGAAGGTGTAGCCCTGCTCCTTGAGCCGGGGAAGGACGCGGCGCAGGGCCTCGACGGTCTGGGTACGGTCGCCGCCCGCGTCGTGGAAGAGGAGTGTCGGTCCGTTGGGCAGCTCCCGCTCGACGGTGGCCACGATGGTGTCCGTACCCGGGCGCTCGAAGTCCTTGGTGTCCACGTTCCAGCCCAGCGGGCGCATGCCCCGGGAAGCGGCGAGCTTGCGGCTGTACGGGGTGAAGGCTCCGCCCGGCGCCCGGTAGTACATCGGCCGTACGCCCCCGGACGCCTCGGTGATCATGCGTTCGGCGTCGAGTATCTGCTGCGACTGGTAGGTCTGGGAATCCTTGTCCATGGCGGTGTTGTGCGACACCGAGTGGTCGCACAGCCGGTGCCCGGCCGCGACCACCTTCTTCACGAGGTCCGGGTGGGCCTGGGCCTGCGTCCCCACCATGCAGAACGTGGCCTTCACCCCGTATTCGCGCAGCAGGTCGAGTACTTGAGGGGTCCACACGGGGTCGGGGCCGTCGTCGATGGTGAGGTTGACGCCGCGCGGCCCCTCTTCCGAGGCGTGCGCGATGGTCTCCGCGACCTGCTTGATGTCACTGACCGGCGCGGTCGCCCTCGGTGCCGAGTCGCCCGCGGAACCAGCCTGCGCGGACCACACCGAGGCACCGGTGGCGAGCATCGTCACCCCGAGCGCCGCCCCGACCACTTTGCCGTACCAGCCCCGTCCGCCGCCGTGCCGTGCCATGTCCGCCCCTTGTCTCGCAGTCCCTCGCCGGTCCCGGTCACCTTGCGACCATCTGACAGGACGAGGCACACGGGCCAAGGGGTGCGTCCGTTACCGATCAGGGACACTTCCAGAAGAGATCGCGGACAATGCTCCGCGAACGGCGCCCGGGGCCGCACCGGTTCGCCCGGCCCCGCCCGCACGGGCGTCGGCGCGTGTCCCGTGACCTCGTGACCATGTCACCGGCCCGCGACAGCGGTGTCGTGGAACGACGACGCCGGTAACCCTTCGGTTCCCCGCCCCTTCATAGTGATCAGGCACATACCGGAAAGCCGGAGCCGCTTCGGCTTCAACCACTGGTCACCAAGGGGTGTTTCATGTACGGCAACCGTCGCAAGGCCCTTCTCGTCTCCGCGGTCCTCGTCGGCGGCACCATGCTGGTGACAGCGTGTCAGGACACGGACTCCGGCGCCGCGCGGAAGTCCTCGTCCGCCGCTCCGACCGGCCAGGCAGTCGCCCCCTCCGACTCCGACTCGTCGACCACGGGCGGCGATCAGGGCGGTGGGAAGGGCTCCACCGGGAACAACAGCTCCGGCGGGCAGGGCGCGGCCTCCGGGTCCGGGTCCGGGCCCGGCGAGAAGGGCAAGGCGGGCAAGGCGGGCACGTGCCGCACCGACGAGCTGAAGATCACGGCGACGGACAACACCATCGCCGGCGACCCCGACGGCACCGTCACGGTGCAGCTGAAGAACGGCGGCGGCCGGGACTGCGCGATGTCCGGGTACGCGGGCGTCGACCTGAGGACCAGCGCGGGGACACTGTCCGCGAAGCGCACCGGCGAGCGGGCCAACCCGGTCATGCTCAAGAGCGGGCAGTCGGTGGCCTTCGGCATCAACTACCCGATCAACGACTCCGGCGGCTCCGGCGTCCGTGTCACAGCGCTGCTGGTGACCCCGCCGAACGAGACGAAGACGGTCACCCTCCCATGGCCGGGCGCCGGCACGCTGCCCGTCACCGAGGGCGGCGGCTCCCCGGTGAGGGTCGGCCCGGTCGGAAACGCCGGTCAGGGCGGCTGACCCGCAGACGCGTTCGACACCACGAATCCTTCATCGCATTCGTCTCGCGTTTGACTCGCGTTTGACTCGCATTCGTCTCGCATTCGTCAGGATCGGTGGGGACTGGACTCAGGCAGCGGAGTCCCGTCACGGGCTCCGGTCGAGCCCGTCCGTTCCGGCGATACGGCACTGCGATCACTTCTCGGGATCAGGGGTCGGAAGCACTGCGCCGAGGGGCCTCTCGGTCGGCGACGACGTGAAGTCACGTGATTGATGAGTCGCACGTCTGAAACTCGTACGCCTCCTGATTCGACACGACTCAGACCAGTTCTGGTTGCGGTTCCGGTTGCCGTATCGGCACGGCCTTCGGTTCCCACAGTCCGGTGGTCCGTACATAGCCGTGGATCACCGAGGCCATCGCCAGAACGAGAAGCGGTCCGAACACCCACGGATGTTCGGCCATCTCCGTCGACAGATAGCGATAGGACACCAGGAGTGCGGTGAAAATCGTCGCACCGTGGACGACCAGCAGGATTCCCGACCGGTCCCAGCCACGTTCGAGTGAGCGCAGAGCTGCCTCGATCGTGACCGTGAAGACCACCCCGGCGACGATGTCCGCGCCGTAGTGGTAGCCGAATCCCAGCGTGGCGGCGAGCGTGGCAACCAGCCAGAACGCGCCTGCGAATCGCAGAATGCGCGGGCCCTTGCGGGAATGAATGAAGATCGCGGTGGCCCACGCCGTGTGCAGGCTGGGCATGCAGTTGCGTGGGGTGATCTCGTCGAACGTCATGTGGTGCGGGGCACTGACCGGGGGCGGCGTGTTCGGCCACAGGTTGGCCACCGCCCAGTGTCCGCCTTCGGCGCCGTAGGCGAAGATCGGCCCGACCACCGGGAAGATCATGTAGATGGCGGGCCCGAGGAGGCCGATCACCAGGAAGGTGCGCACCAGGTGGTGGCCCGGGAAGCGGCGCTCGACCACCACGTGACGCAGCTGGTACAGCGCGACGGCGACCGCGGCCACCGGAAGCTGGGTGTAGACGGAGTCGAGGAAGTGGGCGCCGACCGGGCCGGTGGCCGTGACGATCCGGCCCACCAGCCACGACGGGTCGCCCAGGGCGTGGTCGGCCGTCGCCACGTACTGGTCGAGCACCGCCGGGCGCGTCTTCGATGTGATCAGCAGCCAGGTGTCGCCGGTCTTACGGCCTGCCACCAGCAGCAGGCCCAGTCCGACGCCCTTCAGCAACAGGACCCGTTCCCGGCCCGTGCGGCGCGTGACGGCGATGACCGCGTAGCCGAGAATCACCCACAACGCGCCGTTGCCGAAGGGGTGGCCTTCGGTCACTGGGGCATCGGCCACCCATCGCACCAGCAGGAACACGACGTCGATGCCGATCGCCACGGCAGCCGCGACGAGCCGTTGCCGCCAGGTGAGTACCACCGTCATCAGCGCCATGCTGGCGTACAGCAGGAAGCCGGATTGGGGCGCGAATATCACTTCCTGCGCCTGGGCGACGATCGGCCCGGGTATGCCGTAGTGACGCGCGGCGATCTCCAGCATGATGAGGAATCCGAGGGTCACCACACCCGCCGCGGCCCACAGCATCGTTCGTGGTTGACGCCATGCGGTGAACGTATCTCTTCGGTTTATTCGCGAAAACACCCGCGATACTGTAGGTATCAATTGTTTGGCCGATTTGTTAGATGTCAGTTGAATAGCTCACCCTTCATGCCGGACGACATGATCTCCCCGTCAGGAGCGTGGTCTTCCGGTGAAGGGCGGGCGATAGGGGCGCTCGCCGTAAGTCCGGTCATGTTATCGGAGCGGTGCGGTGGGTTCGCTGGTCACGGGTGGTACGAAGGTCAGCCGATCCTGGCTCGACGGTCCGGCACCCCGCCCGTGGCCGTCCGGCCTCGGATCACGGGCTGCTCCGCCATGGGACGAGGTGCCCGCGTCCGGCCTCCGGCCGTCCGGACGGTATCGGCGAACACCCCCTGGCCTCTTCGGTGTTAGCGTCGCGCCCATGTCCAAGACCGAGATCGACACAGTGACCGCCGAGTTCTTCGGCGCCTTTGACAACCGGGGCGGCAAGGCTGCCGACGTGGACCGGATCAGGCTGCTGGTTCTTCCCCGCGGCGTGATCGTCAAGACGGCCCCGGAGTTCACGGTCTACACCGTGGACGAGTTCATCGAGCCCCGTCGGCGGCTGCTGTCCGACGGCCGACTGGTCGAGTTCTCCGAGTGGGAGACCTCCGAGCGGACCGAGATGGCGGGCGACATCGCGTCGCGGTTCAGCGAATACAGCAAGTCCGGGGTCCTGGACGGTGAGCCGTTCGAGGGGGCGGGGACCAAGACCATCCAGTTCGTCCGTACCGAGGACGGCTGGCGGATCACGGCCTTCGCCTGGTTCGACCGGCCCTGAGTCCCGCGCGGTGGCGCTCGGTGCGTGGTTGTCGGCATGGCGGAGCGGGGGCCGGCAGTGCGGGGGCCGGGCGGGGCGAGGGCATATGGAACCTCCGCGACCGTTTACCGTCGCCATCCGATCAGCGGCCACGCCGAAAGAGCTCAACGCGCAAGAACGAGCCATCGGCTCACTCAAGCCATCATGGCTCACTGATGACTCTTGCGGAAATACGATCATCGCTTTCACGGCGCTGGGCGCGATAGCGGAATCCGAGTGCGACAGCCGGTCCCGGCAGCAATTTCCGAGTCGTTGTCGAGTCGAGTCGCATTCGCAGACAATCGCAGCGCCTGCGGCTACACTTCGTCGTGCGGAAGTCCCTGGCCACGATTGATCGCGATTTTCCACGATCACACATAGCAGCGGAAAGATCGCCTCCGTGCGGGTCAGGATCATTTTCGCAGTGTTGGTGCCGGCCGCCCGACACCGACGCGAAGATCGGTTCGGACCATATCAGCCATGAATTCCCAGACAGGGGAGTCATCATGTCTCATTTACGACGGGTCGCCTTCACGGCGCCTGCGCTCATTGCCGTAGTGGCGCTTTCGGCCACCGCGTCGGCGGAGTCCCGGAGCACCCCGAAGGAAAGCCCACCGAGCGTCACTTCGGCCATCACCGGTACGTGGTACAACCAGCTGGGCTCCACGATGGTCGTCAAGGCCACGCCGAGCGGATACCTGACCGGAACGTACAACTCGGCCGTCGGCAACGCCGAGAACACCTATGTGCTGACCGGCCGCTACGACACCGCTCCCGCCACCGACGGCAGCGGTACGACGCTCGGCTGGACGGTCTCCTGGCGTAACAGCTACCGCAACGCCCACTCGAACACCACGTGGAGCGGTCAGTTCTTCGGGGGCACCGGCGCCCACATCAACACCCAGTGGCTGCTGACCCGTGCCACCGTCAGCTCCAACGAGTGGGAGTCGACGTACGTCGGCCACGACGAGTTCACGAAGACCCCGCCGACAGCCGCCGAGATCGCCAAGGCCAAGAAGCTGGGCGTCAACTCGGCCAATCCGCTGGACCACGTGGCGAAGTAGCCCGCCGGGCACGACGCCGCCCACCGGAGCGAATGCCCAGGTCGGACACCTGGGCATTCGTCGCCGTCGGGTTTCCGTCGCCGTCGGGCATTCGTCGTTGTCGGGCATTCGACGGGGCGTCGGCCATGTGGGGCACCCGAAGACCGGCTGCCTTCAGGAGGACGCCGCCCGGCGGAAACCGGCCGCCTTCAGGAGGACGCCGGACGGGAGGCGTCCTTCACCATGGGACTCTTCTGGATCGCCGTGATCTTCCACTGGCCGTCCCGCTTGGCAAGGCTGACCGTGCGGTGCTGGGTGTACGGCGTGTTCAGCGCGAAGCCCCCCTTCTTCAGGTAGCCGGGCGCGGCGGCGGTGAACTCGATGACCGTGTCCATGTCGGCCTTGGCCGTCGCCCGGTCCTTGTAGATCGTGGAGCGGTACCAGGCGGTCTTCACCTGCCGCGTGGTGAGTTGGTTGCCGCGGAAGAGGGTGGCGAGTTGTGCGCCGTAACCCTGTCCCTTGAGTACCTGTACGAACTCGGGAGCGTAGAAGGTGAACTCGTTCTCGGTGCTGTCGGCGATGGACCGGTGGTCGCGGTTGTCGGTGGTTACGGAATGCAGGGCGACGGTCTTGCGCACGGCGACGACGTCCGCATCGTCGTCGGGCAGCGTCGCGATGGTCGCGCCCTTGTCGTCGATGAGCGTCCACAGGGATCGGCCCGCCGGTCCGGTGGGCGGGCCGCCTTGCGGGGACGGGTCGGCAGGGGACGGGTCGGCCGGGGCCGGTGTGGTGCGGGCCGGGGCGTTCGGGTCCGACGTGGCCGGTGCCGGGGCGGTCGGGTTGGCGGTGGTGTCGACCGGTGCGGAATCGCAGCCGCTCAGCACAAGGACCAGGGCAGTGGTGAGGGTGACGGCGAAGGCGGCTGTCGGCTGGCGCATCGGGGTTCGCTCCTGGGGGAGGGAAGAGCGGGCGCGCCCCTCGGCGGGGGCGCGCCCGGAGGTTCAGCAGGCGGTCAGGGGCGGTGTCTCAACCAGCGCCCGGATGGACGAGGCTCCGCGGACGGTCAGGGAACCGGTCCTCAGCGGGCCGCCCGGGGGCGGGAGTTCGGCCCGCGATCCGGGGCCGGATGGTCGGCCGCCGGTCAGAGGACGGGTTCGCGAGTCCACTGGCTGGTCCAGTACGTCGCCGGCACGGAGCCGTACTGGACGTATCCGGTGGCGCCCTCCGTGTGCATGTACTGGCCGGTCTGGCGGTTCTTGAACCGGATGCGGCCGTCCACGCTCTCCTCGGTCCACTGGCCGCTCCACCAGGTGGCGGGGAACGTCCCGTACTGCACGGTGCCGGTCCCGCCCTCCGTGTGCAGGTACTCCCCGGTCGCCCGGTTCTTGTAGCGGTAGCGGCCGTCGGTGGTCTCCCGGGCCCACTGGGAGGTCAGATCGGTGACGGGCACATTGCCGGACCGCAGTTGACCGGTGTTGCCCTGGATGTTCATGTACTGGCCGGTCTGGCGGTTCTTGTACCGGTCGTACGTCTGCGGGTAGCCGCCGTTCTTCTTCCAGACCCGCAGGTAGTCGACGTTCCACGACTTGGGCCAGACGTCGTTGTGCTGGCCGGAGCCGGCGTCGGTGTACAGGCCGAGGATCATGCCCATGGGCATGTTGGGCGCGTCGTTGATGGTCTTGAAGAGCTGGTTGTCGTAGTAGAACTTCAGCTCCGTCGGAGTCCACTCCATGCCGTAGACGTGGTACTCCTCCGTCGGCTTTCCGCTGGGCACCGCGTTCTCGGAGCCGTCCCAGGAGCCGAGGAAGTTGGGGTCGCCCCACCCGTAGGCGGCGATGCGCCAGGTGTCGGGCTTGCTGAAGAACGTCTCGATGAAGTCGATCTCGGAGTTGGCCGAGGCGCTGGAGGTGTCCTCGGTCCCGACCAGCCAGAGTGCCTGGTGGCCTCCGCCGCCGACGTTCGAGAACTTCGCCCGTGTCTCGAAGTAGCCGTACTGGGTGGAGTATCCGTCGAAACGCGGCTCGTGATGGTCGTTCGGCATGGAGTAGTTGAAGCGGTGCCACCAGTCCTGGTTGAAGGTCTGGATGCTGGAGATCTTCACGGTGCCGTCGTACTGGGGGTTCCAGGCCGGGGTGTCCGGGTCAAGGCGCTCGGTGAGCACACCGTTCGCGACGGTGTAGCGCGCCTTGGCGTTCTCCCGCTGCGGGGTCCAGTGGGGCAGGTAGTACGGCAGCCACTTGTCCGTGTCGAGCGAAGAGCCGTTGAACTCCTCCTGGAAATCGAGGGTGTAGCCCGTCTTGTTGACCGGACTTGGCGGGAAGTCGGCCGCGTGCGCGCTCTGGCCGCCGATGGCGGTGCCCATGAGGCAGAGAGCGGAAGCCAGCGCACCGGTGAGCAGGGTCCGCAGGGACCGCGGAGAACGGCGTCTCACAGGAGCTCCTTAGGGGATCTTCCGTAGGTAACTTTCCTTCGAAAGTGTGCCCGCAATGTGCCGGTGTCCCCCGGGCGCTGTCAATGCCCGCGTCAGGAATTCAGGAACTCAGTACCTGATCGACCGTCACCCGCATGCCGGCGCGGACCAGATCGCGCGCGGCCTCCACCCCGCCGACGCTCACCACGTCGCCCACCAGTGCCGCCAGGGCGAGCGGCGGAGCCTCGTAACAGATCTCCGCCAGGCGGCGCCGGATCGGGTCGAGCACCACGGCGCCCGATCTCGCCAGGCTGCCGCCCAGGACGATCAGCCGGGGATCGACGGCCAGCACCATCGCGCCTATGCCGTCGGCGAGGGTGCGGGCGTAGGCGTCGACCGCGGCCCGCGCCTCCGGATCGCCGTGCGCGGCGCGGGCGAAGGCCAGCGCCCCCGCCTCCTCCTCGCTGTCGCGCGCCGACCCGGACGCCGCGAAGAGCTTCGCCGGAGCGTCCTGCCAGCCCAGCTCGGGATGACGCCCGATCTCGCCGGCCGCCCCGGTACGCCCCGTGAACGGAAGCCCGTCGACCAGCACGCCCACGCCGAGCCGGCCGCCCATCTGCACGTAGAGGATGTCGGGGGTGCCCTGCGCCGCACCGATCCGGTGCTCGGCGAGCGCGGCCAGATTGGTGTCCTTGGCCGTCACCGCCGGGCAGCCCAGCCGCTCGCCGAGCTCGCGGGTCAGCTCCGTACCCGTCCATCCGGGGATGGCGACGCTCAGCCGCACGGTGCCGGCGCTGTCGACGATTCCGGGAGTGCCCGCGCCCACGGCCCACAGCGGGGTCTCCGGCGAGGGGAGGTGCCGCCGGACGAGGGCCGCGGCCGCGTCGACGCGCTGTCCGGGGGTGGTCTCGGCGGGCAGTACGACATGAGCCGTCACGACCGACTCCCCGGCGAGGTCCGTCACCCGGGCCCACACGCCGTCCGTGTCGAAGCGGAGCCCCGCGAGGCGGCCCGCGCTCCGGTCGAAGGCGTAGCGCTGGGCGGGACGGCCTCCCGTGCGGACCGCGTCCTGGCCGTCCGGCTTGAGCAGCCCGGCTTCGAGGAGGGTCGTCACGATTCCCCGCACGGTCGGCCGCGAGAGGCCGGTGACGCGCGAGAGCGCGTTGATGGTCAACGGGACGCCGTCGTACAGGAGATGCAGCACCCGGCTGGTGTTCAGATGCCTGAGAGAGCTCTGGTCCCCGCCCGGCGGAACCTCCGCGTCGCTCATCGGCCCCCCTTGACAGGCGTTATATGACATGAGTCACTTCGATAGAAAACTTTCTTACGAAACCTCGGGGACACGGCTAGTCTCCCGACTCGTCATCCTGCCACATGGCGCCTGCGCCTTTCCCGAAAGCGATCAACCCGATGAAGCTCAGAACAATGCTGGCCGGGACCGTGTTCGTGGTGCTCGCCGCGACTTCCTGCTCGCCGGGCGCCGGCAGCGAGGCACCGGCCGACTCGTCCGGCCCCGTCAAGACCGGAGTGCCCGAGGGCGAGGCCACCCTGTCGCTGGTCTCCACGCCCGAATCGGGTGCCGCCGTCAAGGCCATCATCAAGGCGTTCGAGGCGAAGCACCCCAACGTGACCATCAACTACCAGGACACCAACTACGACGACTACAACAAGAGCCTGAACCTCTCCCTCGCCTCCGCCCAGGCACCGGACATCGCCCTGCTGAACTCCGTGGGCACCACCGTCAAGGACAACCTCGTCCGTGACCTCTCCCCCTACGCGAAGGCGTACGGCTGGGACAAGACGTACGCGAGCACCCAGCTCGACCAGTGGCGGGTCGGCGCGGACGGCTCCACGCTCGGCGAGGGCAAGCTCTACGCGGCACCCGCCGGGTTCTCCCTCGTCGGCGTCTACTACAACAAGGCGAAGGCCGCGCAGCTCGGCATCACCGCGCCTCCGGCCACCCTCACGGAGTTCGACGCCGCGCTCGCCAAGGCCAAGAAGGCCGGCGAGACACCGCTCCAGATGGGCAACGCCCAGGGCCACGCCTCCTTCCCGATCCAGCTCGCCGGCCAGTCCCTGGACGGGGCCGGGGCCGCCGCCAAGTGGACCTTCGGACAGAAGGGCGCCACGTTCGACACCGCGGGCAACCGGGCCGCCGTCACCAAGGTCGCGGAGTGGGCCAAGAAGGGCTACCTCCCCGCGAGTGCCAACGGCACCGACCTCCAGGCCGCGACCGACAAGTTCGCCAAGGGCGAGGGCCTGTTCTTCGTCGACGGGAACTGGGACGCCGCGAAGATCGGCGAGAAGCTCGGCAAGGACGCGGGGTTCTTCGCCTTCCCCGGCCCGAAGGCCACCGCCATCGGCACGTCCGTCGCCTACGCCGTCTCCACCCGTACCAAGCACCCCGACGCGGCCGCCGCCTTCCTGGACTTCCTGCACTCGCCCGAGGCGTCCGCCGAGCAGTTCAAGGCCGGCTTCATGCCCGCGGACATCACCGCGGCCAAGCCCGCGGAAGGCACGGTGATGTCCGACATCGTCGCCGCCTGGACCAAGGTCAACGCCGACAACGGCCTCGTCGGCTTCAACAACAACGCCACCGCCACCATGAACGACAAGCTCACCGCCACCACTCAGGAACTCCTCGCGGGCAGGACCGACACCTCCGGGTTCGTCAAGGCCATCCAGGACGAATGGGCCGGCACCCATGGCTGACGTGCTCGTCGGCGCCGGGCGGGCGGGCCAGGACGCCGCCCGCCCGGTGCCCGCACCGAAGCCGTCGGCACCCCGACCGGGGCGGCACCGCCTCGTTCCCCTCCTCTACGTCCTGCCGGCCTTCGTCTTCTACGCCGCCTTCGTCATCGGACCCTGGCTGCACAGCGTGTGGATCTCGTTCTGGAACTGGAACGGCATCGGCGTCGCCACCTGGGCCGGACTCGACAACTACGCCGCGGTGTTCAGCGAACCCGCCCTGCGCAGCGCCCTGCTCCACGCCTTCGTCTTCATCCTCTTCTACACCGTCATCCCGGTGGGCCTGGGACTCGTCCTGGCGGCGCTGGTGGCCTCCGTGCCCTGGCGCGCGATGCCGGTGATCCGCACCGTCATCTTCCTCCCCCAGGTCCTCCCCCTCGTCGCCGTCGGCGTCGTCTGGAAGTGGATCTACAGCGAGGACGGCCCCCTCAACCAGCTGATGCGCGCCGTCGGCCTCGGCGACTTCACACGCGCCTGGCTCGGTGACTTCACCTGGGCCCTGCCGACCGTGGGCCTCATCGGCACCTGGGTCTCCACCGGCCTGTGCTTCCTCCTGCTGCTCTCCGGCATCGGCAAGATCGACCCGTCGCTCTACGAGGCCGCGGGCCTCGACGGAGCGGGCCGGCTACGGCAGTTCTGGCACATCACGGTGCCCGGTCTGCGCAAGGAGATCGGCGTCGCCTGCACCGTCACCGTCATCGCCGCCCTCGCGGGATTCGACGTCGTGTACGTCATGACAGGCGGCGGTCCCGGCTACTCGACCATGGTCCCCGGTGTCCAGGTCTACCAACTCGTCTTCACGGCCGGTCGCGTCGGCACCGCCTGCGCCCTCGCCACCGTACTGTCCGTGCTCACCTGCGCGGTCATGTACATCCTGAACAGGCTCACCCGGGAGCGATGAAATGACCAAGCACCTGCCCCGGCTCATCCTGCTCCTGGCCGCCGCGTCGGTTCTCTTCCCCTTCCTCGCGCTCTTCAGCGCCGCCCTCCAGCCGCAGACCGAGCTGTCGCCGGGCCTCGCCTGGCCGTCCGATCCCCACTGGGAGAACTTCGCCACCGCCTGGACCACCGCGGGTTTCGGCTCACTCCTGAAGTCGAGCGCCGTGATCGCCCTCGGCGTCGTACCGATCGCGCTGATCCTCGCGACACTCGCCGGATACGGCCTGGCGTCCATGCGTCTGCGGGTCAAGGGCCCCCTGTTCGCGTCGCTGATGCTGGGCATGGCGCTGCCGTACGAGGCGATCGTCATCCCGCTCTACTACGACCTGCAAACCGTCGGCCTGCTGAACAGCTACTGGGCGGTGATCCTGCCGCTGATCGGACTGTTCATGCCCTTCGGCGTGTACTGGATGCGCACACACTTCGAGTCCCTGCCCCACGAGATCACCGAAGCCGCGGCGGTCGACGGGGCGGGCAGCTGGCGCACCCTGACCAAGGTGCTGCTGCCGACGGCCGGTCCGGCGCTCACCACGCTCGGCCTGCTGTACTTCATGTGGGCCTGGAACCAGTTCCTGCTCGCCCTGGTCCTGATCCAGGACCCGGCGATGCGCACCGCGCCCTCGGGACTCGGCAAGTTCGTCCAGCAGTTCGGCAAGAACATCCCGCTGCTGTCCGCCGGAACGATCATCGTGATCACGCCGATCGTCCTGCTCTACCTCTTCTTCCAGCGCCACTTCATCAAGGGCATCCTCCAGGGTGCCGTCAAGTAAAGGACTTTTCCGTGACCGTCACTCTGGCGATCGTCGGCGCGGGGGCCCGGGGGGCCTCGTACGCGCGCATCGCAGTGTCCGAGGGACTCGCGACCGTCACCGCCGTGGTCGATCCCGATCCCGTGCGCAGGGGGGCCCTCGCCGAGGAGTTCGGCCTCCCCGACGACCACGTCTTCCACGACTGGGCACAGCTCGCCGCCCGGCCGAAACTCGCCGACGCCGCCATCGTCGCCACACCCGACCGGCTCCACGCCGACCCGGCCGTCGCCCTCGCCGATCTCGGGTACGCCCTCCTCCTCGAAAAGCCGATGGCACCGTCCGAGGAGGACGCGCGCCGGATCGTCGAGGCCGCGGTACGCAACGACATCCTGCTCGGCGTCTGCCATGTCCTGCGCTACACCCCGTACTCGGTGAAGCTGAAGCAGCTGATCACCGACCGCCGGATCGGCGACATCGTCAGCGTCGAGCACCTGGAGCCCGTCGGCTGGTGGCACCAGGCCCACTCCTACGTACGCGGCAAGTGGGCGGTCGAGGCCCAGTCGTCCTCCATGCTGCTGGCCAAGTCCAGCCACGACATCGACTGGCTCGGCCACATCGTCGGCCGCCCCGTCGAACGGGTCTCCTCCTTCGGCGGCCTCCACCACTTCCGCCCCGAGAACAAGCCCGAGGGTGCCGGGGACCGCTGCGTCAGCTGCCCCGTCGAGCGCGCCTGCGCGTACTCCGCGGTCCGCATCTACGAACGCTTCCTCGGCGACCCGGTGTACGAGCAGTGGCCACTCGGCGTGCTCACCGACGACGTCTCCCCGGCCGGTCTGCGCACCGCACTCGCGGAGGGCCCCTACGGTGCCTGCGTCTACGCGGGGCACAACGACGTGGTGGACCACCAGGTCGTGAACCTGGAGTACGAGGGCGGGGTCACCGCCTCGTTCACCATGACCGCCTTCACGGCCCTCGACTTCCGCAAGACCCGGGTCTTCGGCACCCACGGTTCGCTTGAGGGCGACGGCCGTCGGATCACGCTGCACGACTTCCTCACCGACACCCAGCACACCTTCGACCTGGACCCGGACGGCGGGGCGTCGGCCGCGGACGGACACGGCGGCGCCGACACCGAACTCCTGCGCGCCTTCATCGCGGCGGTCGCCAGTGGGGACCGGTCGCTGGTGGGCTCAGGACCGTACGAGACCCTGGAGTCCCACCTGGTCGTCTGGGCCGCCGAACGGGCCCGGCGGGAGCGGACGGTCGTGCAGATGGCACCGGTGTCTTCCTGACGCCCCGCCCCCACGCGTGCGGCGGGGCCGTATCCCGGGTGCTTGGGTGTCGCGTCAGCGCCGGCCTAAGGGCTGTGCCGCAATCCCTGGGGCGTGCGGGACAGCCCTTAGCAAGACCGAATCCGGCCAAGGGGAAATACCACTCGTTCAGGGTAAAAGTCAGTCCGGACGGGTGAGAGTGGCGGACGGCCGCGAACAATTCGGGGCGTGACCCGTTCCCCCGGCGCGACGCCGCCCGCCTACCCCGTCCTCCTGGGCGGTGTGCCCGAGCCCGGTGAGGGCTGGGTGCACTGGCCCAGGAGCAGCGCGACGCTGTACGAGACGTACGACGTGCTCGCGCTCAAGGCACGCCTCGACCACTGCCGCGCCCAGCCGGAGGACCACACCGATCCGCGGCTGGCCGGGAAGGTGGCCCGGTCCACCGGTACGCAGGCCCTCGCGGCGCTCTCGTCGGCCCGCGCGGCGCAGCCCGCCTGGGCGCGGGTGCCGCTGGAGCGTCGGCTGGACTTCGTCCGCGCCTTCCACGACCTCCTGCGGGACCGGGCGGAGGAGTTCATCGCGGTCCTGGTGTCCGAGGGACATCCGGTACGCGTGGCCGACTGGGCCCTGTCGGCGGCGCTGAACCTGACGCACCCGGACACCGTCGACCACGCGCGGGCGGCCATGGTGTGGGAGGGGAGCCAGGCGGGCCGGCGGGTGCGGCTGGTGCGCAAGCCGGACGGAGTGGTGTGCCTCGACCCGGCCCGCAACGCTCCCCTGCTGACCGCCCTGGCCGGAATCCCGACGCTGGCGGCGGGAAACGCGCTGATCGTCAACGCCCCGCCGTCGGTCCCGCTGAGCGTCGCGTACCTCTTCCACGATCTGGTCGCCCCGCTGCTGACGCGGTACGGGGCCCCGCCCGGCACGCTCAGCGTGCTCTGCGCGCCGGCGCGGCCGGTGCTGCGGACGTGGCTCAACTCGCCGGACTGCGACGACATCTTCTTCTTCGGCGGCTCCGCCCAGGGCGCCGAACTCACTCGGTCCTGTCTGGAGCACGGCAAGAAACCCATCATGGAACTCGCCGGGAACGACGCCCTGGTGGTGTGGCGGGACGCGGACCTGCCGCGAGCGGCCGACGCGGCGATGGAGCGGTACCAGGGGTCGGGTCAGCTGTGTCTGGCGCCGAAGTTCGCGCTGGTCCACCCGGCGGTGGCCGAGGAGTTCACCGAGCTGGTATGCGAGCGGGTGGCCGCGCTGCGGGTGGGGCCGCCCGAGGACCCCGATGTCGTACTCACTCCCGTGGTCAAGCGTTCCCAGTGCAAGGACGTCCTCGACGACGCCGTGGCCAGGGGCGCCGAACTGCTCTGCGGGGGCGAGTTGGTCGACGTACGGGACGA
This sequence comes from Streptomyces sp. AM 4-1-1, assembly GCF_029167625.1. Classification (NCBI taxonomy): domain Bacteria; kingdom Bacillati; phylum Actinomycetota; class Actinomycetes; order Kitasatosporales; family Streptomycetaceae; genus Streptomyces; species Streptomyces sp. AM 4-1-1. Next base: position 3,800,658 of record NZ_CP119145.1, on the reverse strand, counting down.
GCCGTCGCTCCGGGGGCCCTTCATCAGACCGGTGCTGCTGCGCGTACGGGGGCTGCGGACGGCGGCGGCGATGCGGGCGGTTGCCGAGGAGACGTTCTTCCCGTTGATGTGCGTGATCGTGCCCGACAGCGCGCCGGGCGAGGCGACGGAGGCCGACCGTCAACTGCTGGGCTCCCTCATCGCCTTCGTCGATGCGAACCGGTACGGACTGCGCAACTCCCTGTGGGCGCGTGATCCGTACGTCATCGAGCGGTTCACCGACGAGGTGACCAACGGCGGCGTGCTGAAGGTCAACGACAGCCACATCGGCACCCTGCCCGTCCTCCCCATCATCGGCGGTACGGGACTCTCCGGCGGGGTGTTCGGCGAGGCCAACATCCCCTTCCTGCGCACCACCCGGCTCCAGGGGATCAGCATCGGCACCGGCGAGGCGGCGAGCTTCGACCACCTCGCCGCCGCCGGGTTCCACCACGCCCCCGAATAACGGACCGGAACCGGCCGTCCCCACGAGCCCGAGCACGAGCGCGAATCCGAGCACACCCAGGCAGAGGCACAGTCACAGTCACAGGCACACACAAACAGGCACACAGGCCCGAGCACGAGCAGAGCACCGCACACACACCGCGCACACGCACCCACGCACCCACGCACCCACGCACACGAGAGAGGCACGCCCATGACCACGCTTTCCGGCACCCCCCTGCTGCACCACAAGATCGATGTCTGTTTCCGGCACTTCGACGCCGACGACAACGGTTCGATCGACCGGGACGACCTGCTCACCCTGGGCTCCCAGCTGCTGTCGAGGTTCGGTGAGCCCGTCACCTCCCCCAAGGGCACCGCGCTGATGGACGGGATGACGCGCTTCTGGGACGCCCTCTCGGCCGTCGCCGACCTGGACGGGGACGGGAAGCTCTCTCCGGAGGAGTACCGCACGAGCATGACCGGCGCGTTCGTCACCTCCACCGAGGGCTTCGACGCATCGTTCCGGCCCCTGGCCGAGGCGGTCTGCGCGCTGCTCGACACCGACGGGGACGGCGAGGTGGACGAGCGGGAGTTCGAGGCGTGGCAGGAGGTGTTCCGTACGGCACCCGCCGACCGGGCCACCGCGTTCCGGAAGCTCGACGCCAACGGCAACGGCAGGCTGAGCGTCGACGAACTCCTCGCCGCCATCCGGCAGTACTACATCAGCCCCGAGGCCGACGCGGCGGGCAACTGGCTCTACGGGCCGCTGGCCTGAGGCGCGTGGTCGAAGGACCGGCAAACCGGCGACGTACCGCGTCGCCGGTCGCGGGTGCCCGGTCGCCGAAGTGCCGTCCCTCAGTTCTCAGTTCTCAGTTCTCGGCTATCGGTCCCCATCCCCTGACCGGTCCCGTCCTCGGCCCCTGTCCCCTGAGCGGTCCCGTCCCCGGCCGGTCGGCCCTCAGCCCTTGACGATGCCCGCGGCGCGGGCCGCGACCAGCCACTGCGGGAACTCGTTCAGCAACTCGTCGTAGAGGTACCCGTCGGAGAGTGACTTCGGTGACCACCCGGCGGCGAAGAACCCGGCGTTGTCGACCACGCGCCGCTCCGGCACCGGCAGGTCGTCGAGCTTGTGCAGGAAGCGGAACTCGTCGTTTCCGAACCCGACGAACTGCCAGAAGATCGGCAACTTCGCGGCCGTGCACAGCACATGCTCGGCGGCGGCCTTGGAGGTGGGCGAACCGTCGGTCTGGAAGATGACCAGCGCCGGGTCGGTGGCCCCGCAGGACTCGTAGTGGTCGATGACGGCCTGCATCGCGACGTGGTAGTTGGTGCGTCCCATGTGCCCCATGGACTCGTGGAGCGCGTTGATCCGGCCCCGGTAGGCGTCGAGGCTGATCTCGGCCGTTCCGTCGATGCCCGTGGAGAAGAAGACGACCGGCACCACCCCGTCGTCGTCGAGGTTGGCCGCCAGGGCGAGCGTCTGCTCCGCCAGGTGCTGCACGGAACCGTCCCGGTAGTACGGGCGCATGCTGCCGGAGCGGTCCAGCACCAGGTACACGGCGGCACGCTGCCCACCGACGTCGTGCTTGGCCAGCGAGACCGCGGCGGACTTGTAGAGGCTGACCAGTTCGGGAGCGCCGGCGGCGACCTTTTCCAGACTGATACCGACGGACACCGACAGCCGCTTGTCCTGATCGGTGCTGGGGCGCTTGCGATAATCGATGGCCATGCGTCGTGATTATCCTCCATTCCCGTCGGAACCGGCAGGTGTTGCACCGTGCTTGGGCCGGTACGACGGGGCTTGGACCGGGCATCTACGGTGCTTGGACCGGTAGGCGGGGGAAGACCTGGCGAAGGGGGTCCGGGATGGGTACGAGGCTTGCGGAGCAGATCGCCGAGCGGCGGGCGGGAGTGGGTGATCCACGGGCGCTGGTGGGTGAGTTACGGCGGGCGCTGGTGCTCGTCCCGTTGGACGGTGGGAGGTTGTGGACCGCTGCGTCGGGCGGGGTGCGCTGGGTGTACGGGTTCACGGACGAGGCGGCGCTCGCCCGGTTCGCGCGGGCACATGAGGCCGGGCCGGAGATTGGCAACGGTCGACTGCCGGAGAGCGACCGACCGGGGGCAGGTGGCCGGCCGGCGGAGAGCGGGCGGCCGACGGAGGGCCGTCGGCCGTGGGAGTACGCCGTGTTGCGTGGGGCGCGGTTGCTGGACGAGATCGTGCCGGCGATGGGTGAGCCCGCCGGGGTGGCCGTCAATGTGGCCGATCCGGACGGGTCGATGTTGTTTCCGCCGGTGTTGGGGATCGTGCCCGACGCCGTCGCCGTCGACACGGACGTACCGAGTGAGCCGAGTGAGCCGAATACGCGGGGCGGGGGGCGGGGCTGATGGGAGACGGAGCGGGGGATCTGCACGTCGATCCGGCGAGTGTTCAGCGGATCACCGAGGGACTGCGGGCCGCGGTCGCGGAGTTGCGTGAGGTCGGCACCGGGACCGGTGCGGTGCTGGGCAAGGGTTTCTCGGACCTGTCGATGACCGGTATGGAGGCCGGGCACCACGGTCTGTCGGTGGACTTCGAGGACTACTGCGAGCGCTGGGAATGGGGAGTCCGGGCGCTGGTCCAGGACGCCAACACCATCGCCACGAAGCTGGGGCTGGCGGCGGGGATCGTGTGGGAGGAGGACCAGTACGTCCAAGGCGCGTTCAAGATCGCGGTGAACGCCGGGGTGGGCAATCCGCACGCCTCCGAGGACGAGATCGTCAAGCAGAGCTGGGGTGATGTGTTCACGCCGGACTATCTGGATGTGGACTACAGCACCGAGTCGTTCCGGCAGGCGGGCGACGAGGCCGGGCAGACCTGGAAGGACACCGCGCGGTCGGTGGTGACCGAGGGCTCCGGAGGCAGCCGGGTGAGCGCGCTGAACGCTCTCATCGGCGTCGACCAGGACGACTTCGAGCGTGCCGTGGACGGTGCGCTCGGCCCGTCCCCCGAGGAGCGCGCCCAACGGCAGCCGGACGAGGGCAACGGGGGGAACTGACACCGTGGGCATAGGTGACCTGATCCGTGACGTCACTCCCGATGTCATCGAGGACAAGATCGAGGCCGGTACGGAATGGCTCGGCAACCGGGTCGAGGACGCCGGCGACTGGACCGCCGACCGGCTGGACGACGTCGGCTGGGACTCGGGCGCGGACTGGGTACGCGAACGGTCACGTTCGGTCGCCAACCGGATGGGCGCCGAGGCCGACGAGATGGACCTCGGGCAGACCGAGGACAAGGCGAAGCTGATCTACGGCAGTCCGTCGAAGATCCGATCCGGGGCAGCCCATCTCCGGGTCATGCAGGGCGCGTTCGACCAGGTCGGCGAGGGGCTCGGCGGCCTGGACTCCTCCGCGATCAAGGGGCAGGCGGCGGACGCCTTCCGTGCGACGGTGGCGATCGAGCCGCCGAAGTGGTTCAAGGCCGCCGACGCCTTCGAGAAGGCGGCCGGGGCCCTGGAAGCCTTCGCCGGGACGGTGGAATGGGCCCAGGCCCAGGCGCAGACCGCGATCGAGACGTGGAAGGCCGGGACCAAGGCGTCCGAGGAGGCGAGGGACGCGTACAACGAGCAGGTCGGCACCTACAACAAGGCCGCCGACCGCTACAACGCCCAGCCCGCCGACCAGCGCGACCCAGCCACTCTGCCGCCCAAGCCCGGCGCGTTCACCGACCCCGGCAAGGCGCGCATGGAGGAAGCACAGGAACTGCTCGCCGAGGCCAGGCGGCAGCGCAACACCGCCGCCGAGACCGCCCGCAGCGCGGTACGGACGGCGCGGGACGCCGCGCCGCCCAAGCCGTCGTACTCCGAACAGGCCTCGGACGGTCTGGAGGAGCTTCGGGTGGTGAACACCCATGTCGGCGGGGGCCTGCTCAAGGGCACCGCCGGGATGCTCACGTTCGTACGCGGCGTCAACCCTCTCGATCCGTACAACCTGACCCACCCCGCGGAGTTCGCGCTCTCACTGAACAACACCGCCGCCGGACTCGTCCAGGTCGCCAACGATCCCTGGGGCACCGGCAGGCAGATGGTCACCGACTTCATGAAGGACCCCGGCGAGGGTTTCGGCCGACTCCTGCCCGATCTGGCGCTGACCGTCGCCACCGGAGGCGCCGGGGCGAGTGTCAAGGGTGTCCGGGTGGCGAAGGAGGCGGCGGACCTGGCCTCCGGCGCCCGCAGGGCGCGTACCCTGCTCGACGACGCACCGGAGGGCACGCACCGCAGGACCGACGGCGAGCGCACCACCACCGGCACCGATCCGGTCGACCTGGCGTCGGGCCGGATGTTCCTCCCGCAGCTCGACGTGGAACTGCCCGGCGTACTGCCCCTGGTGTTCACCCGCCGCGTGGAGTCCGGCTACACCGCCGGGCGGTTCTTCGGCCCGTCGTGGTCGTCCACCGTCGACGAACGCCTGGAAGTGGACGCCACCGGGGTCATCCACGTCACGGCCGACGGCCTGCTGATCAGCTATCCGCACCCCGTCCCCGGCCTGCCCAGCGTCCCCGGCTCCGGCACCACCCGCGCCGCCGTCCTGGCCCGCGCCGAGAACGGCGACTACACCCTCACCGACCCGGACACCGGCCTCGTACGCCACTTCGCCGCTCCTCCCGGGACGGAACCGGGCGACGACGGCGATGCCTGGCTGGTCCGGACCGGCGACCGCAACGGCAACACCGTCACCATCGACCGCACCGACGACGGCACCCCTCTCGCGGTGGTGCACGACTGCGGGTACGAGCTGACGCCGACCGTGACCGAGGGCCGAGTTACCCAACTCGCCCTGCTGGAAAGGCCCGTGGCACGGGAAGGGCCGACCGCTTCCGAGGGGCCATCAGGCACGGAGGCCGGACGTGTCCGCCCCCTGATGACGTACGGGTACACGGACGGCAACCTGACCACCGTCACCAGGCCGTCCGGCGCGGCCCTGACCCTTGAGTACGACGAGCGCCGACGGATCACGGCGTGGATCGACTCCAACAACAGCCGCTACGACTACGTCTACGACGACCAGGACCGGGTCGTCGCCGAGGGCGGCGAGGCAGGCCATTTCCAACTCGCCCTGGAATACGGCGAGCCGGACCCCACCACCGGCTACCGCACCACCACGCTCACCACCGCCGAGGGACACGCGACCCGCCATCTGATCGGCGACGGCTGCCGCGTGCTGGCCACCACGGACCCGCTCGGCCACACCACCCGCTTCAGCTACGACGCCCACGGCAACCGGCTCACCCGTACCGACCCGCTCGGCCGGACCACCGCCTTCACCCACGACGGACACGGCAGACCGACCGCCGTCGTCCGCCCCGACGGCAGCGAGGTGCGCACGGAACGCGACGCCCTCGGCCTGCCCACCGCGTTCACCGGGCCGGACGGCGCGCGTTGGCAGCAGGAGTTCGACGACCGCGGCAACCGGACCGCGGTCACTGATCCGGCCGGACACACCACCCGGTACGCGTACGACACCCGCGGCGGGCTCGTCTCGGTCACCGACCCGCTGGGCGCCGTGACCACGGTCCGCTGTGACCCGGCCGGCCTGCCCAGGACCGTGACCGATCCGCTCGGCGGGGTAACGCGCTACGAACGCGACGGGCTCGGGCGGCCGTTACGCGTCACCGACCCACTCGGCGCGGCCACCACCTTCGACCGGACCTCCGACGGCCATCTGTCCCGTCGCACCGGCCCCGACGGCGCGACGGAGTCATGGACGTACGACGGGGAAGGCAACTGCCTGACCCACACCGACCCCGTCGGCCAGGTCAGCGCCTTCGAGTACGGACACTTCGACCAGCTCACGGCCCGTACCGGTCCGGACGGGGTGCGCCACGAATTCCGGCACGACGCCGAACTCCGCCTCACTCAGGTCCGCGGCCCGCAGGGAGCGACCTGGGACTACACCTACGACCGGGCGGGCCGGCTCGTCGCCGAGTCGGACTTCGACGGACGCGCCCTCACGTACCACCTGGACGCGGCTGGTCAGGTCACCGCCCGTACCGACGCCACGGGACGGACGATCGCCCTCGTACGCGATCCCCTCGGCCGGGTGATCCGCAAGGACGCGGCGGGCCGTACGACCGACTACGCCTACGATCCGGCCGGACGTCCGGTCCAGGCGACCGGCCCGGACAGCGAACTGATCAACCAGTACGACCGCCGGGGACTGCTCAAGACCCAGATGGTGGACGGCCAGGTCATCACCTACGGATACGACGCCGTCGGCCGGCGCACCCACCGGACCACTCCCACCGGACGCCGCACCACCTACGGATACGACCCCGCGGGGCGGCCCACCCACCTCACCAGCGGCGACCACCGTGTCGGCTTCATCCACGACGCGGCCGGACACGAACTGGAGCGCGCCTTCGGTGACGCGCTCACCATCACCTCGACCTGGGACGCGACCGGCCGCCTCGCCACCCAGCACCTCGCCACCACTCCCCGTACCGACACCCGTACCGGGTCACCCCGCACCCTCAACCACCGCACCTACACCTACCGCGCCGATGGCCACCTCACCGCGCTCGACGACACCCTGCGCGGCCACACCCGCTACGACCTCGACCCGGCCGGCCGCGTCACCACCGTCACCGCCGCCGACTGGACCGAGAACTACGCCTACGACGCGACCGGGAACCAGACCTCGGCCACCTGGCCCACCGCCCATCCCGGCCAGGAAGCCACCGGACCCCGTGCCTACACCGGCACCACCCTCACCCGCGCCGGACACGTCCGTTACGAACACGACGCCCTCGGCCGCATCACCCTGCGCCAGAAGACCCGCCTGTCCCGCAAACCCGATACCTGGCGCTACATCTGGGACGCCGAGGACCGCCTGACCTCGGTCACCACACCCGACGGCACCACCTGGCGCTACCGCTACGACCCGCTCGGCCGCCGCACCGCCAAACAACGCCTCAGCCACGACGGCGAAACCGTGACCGTCGCCGAGGAAACCCGCTTCACCTGGGACGGCACCACCCTCTGCGAACAGACCACCACCTCGGCCGACCTGCCGAACCCGGTCACCCTGACCTGGGACCACCGCGGCACACGCCCCTTGGCCCAGTCCGAACGCATCCTCGACGCCGACACACCCCAACACACCATCGATGAGCGCTTCTTCGCCATCGCCACCGACCTCATCGGCACCCCCACCGACCTCATCGACGAACACGGCACCCGTGCCTGGCACTCCCGGGCCACCCTCTGGGGCACCACCACCTGGAACACCACAGCCACCACCTACACCCCACTCCGCTTCCCCGGCCAGTACCACGACCCCGAAACCGGCCTCCACCACAACTACTTCCGCCACTACGACCCGGAAACGGCCCGCTACCTCACCCCCGACCCGCTGGGACTGGCGCCGGCCCCGAACCCCGTCGCCTATGTCCACAACCCGCATACCTGGTCCGACCCACTCGGGCTCGCGCCCGCATGCCCGGACGACATAGAAACTCAATCCATTTACAAGGCACCCCAAAGGGGCCAAGGCAATTTTCAGGAAATTAATGGATACTTGAAGAGAGATTTTCCCGGCGGCCCGGACGACCCTTACATGAATGGTCTTGTCTATTTCGCGAAGGAACGGGAACTCGCAGAGGCTTATGCCCGTCATTACGGTGAAGGCATCATCGAGGTCAGGATTCCACGGAAGGACTATGATGGCGTGTACTCAGGCTACGAGAGGCCGTACGAAGGAGGGCCACTGACAGAGCTTGAAATACCCAACAGCGTAGTGGAAAACCTTAACCAATACCCGAGGATACGACACAAATGACCGATTCAAATGCCTGGGAAAACGCTAAAAAGAGTCATCCCGTTGGTTCCAGAATCCGAGGGACAGTGCGAGCGAGGTTTGATTTTGGAGCGTTCTTGGAATTGGAGGGAACTCCCGACATCAAGGGGTTCATTGACGTCATCTCGTACCGTCCCGACGGGACGGGACGGGATGTTGCGGCATCTCTTCCCGGCGTCGGCGACACCGTTGAAGGCACAGTGGCAAGTCTGGTCGACAGAGATCAGCAGATTCGGATCCGGGTCGGCTCGCCGTTCTGGCAAGGGGAGCGATGATTGCTTAAGTCCATGGACAAACCACCGAACCGCTTCCAATATTGTCCAACGCCATCCCGTGTTCGAAGTCATCGGGAGGGCAACCGATTCGGTCGGTGGAGCCTTCCTGGTGCCATACAGAGATACACATGCTTGAGATCGACAAAATTGGAAGAATCTCAACGGGACCGGATGCGGGTAGGTTCGTGAAATTACAGAGACGTCCGGACAAACCGCCTAGTTATCTGATCCTCGTTGCGCACGACTCGGAGTTCAGAAAGGGTGCGGAGATTACTGGGTCGAGAGTCACGAGCATCTACAAGGGTTCCTCGCCGAGGCTCAATGGGTGGCCGAATGGCTGGAACCAAGAGAAGAAGAAGCAATAAAGTCCGTCGCGTAATGTTTTCGGTGCTCGACGCTTCGAGATCGATGACCGACCTGTCCCGCAGTCCCCACATGCCGCCCTAATCAGCACCGCGAGCAGCGGTTAGTACGCTTCCTCCGGGAGCACCTGCCCGTTCACCCCTGGCGTCGGCGCCAACCTCCGGCACGGAACCCGCACCCACCTCCGCTCCCGCTTTCACGCACTCACGCCAGACGACTCGGCTCCGCCAGCAGTCCCAGGGTCAGGGCAGCGGTCAGGCGGTGCCAGGAGTTGCCGTCGCGGAGCATGGTGTGGCCGCCGCGTGGCATGGGAACGGCCTGGGTCAGGGCGCCCGCCTGCTCCGCCCGGTGGAGGAAGTCCCAGGACTCGTCTGCGCTGGTGACGCGGTCCCGGGGGTCGTGCAGGATGATCACGTGCTTGCCGCGCAGGTGCGCCACCGGCTCTCCGGGTGGGCACCAGGGGGCGAGGGCCACCACGCCCGTGACGTACGGGTGTTCCGCCGCGCGCAGGGCCGCCCGGCCGCCCATGGAGTGGCCCACCAGGACCGTCGGCACGGGAGGGGTGAGGGCGGTCAGGGCGTCGAGTGCGTCGTGGGCGTCGTGCAGGGGATCGGTGCGTTCGCCGTTCCAGCCCCGGTGGCGGTAGCGGACCGTCCCCAGCAGTACGTCTCCCGTCGGCGCGGCCCGCAGGATCGCTCTGCCGAAGGGCCACATCCGGACACCCGGCAGGTTGAGCGCCGAGGGTGGGGCCAGGGATTCCGATGTACCGCCGTGCAGGAGGAGCGCGGCGGTTCGCGGCATGGCCGGCGAGGTGCGCAGGCGCAGCGCTCGGTGAGCGGCGTCCGGGTGATTCATGGGGTGCTCCCTGGGCCTGGGGCTGAGGTATGGCGGGGCGGGCGGGGGAAGAAGCCGCTGGTGCGCTCTCTGTAGGCGCAATACCCAGGACGCCCCTCCATATGACTCTCCAGGAGCCGCTTCCCACTGCCCCGGGTCAGCAGCAGGGTCATCACCACGGGCGAGACCAGTGCCACGGCCGCCGACTGCCAAGTACCGCACGCCATGAGGAACAGACCCCACCAGACCAGGAAGTCGCCGAAGTAGTTGGGGTGGCGGGTCCAGCCCCACAGGCCGCGGTCCATGATGCGCCCCCGCTGCGCCGGGTCGGCCTTGAACCGGGCGAGCTGGAAGTCCCCCACCGTTTCGAAGACCAGGCCCGCCGCCCACACCGCCACGCCCGCCCAGAGGAGCGGTCCGGCGGGCGTGGACCCGTACCACGCCGACTGGACGTACTGACCCGCCTGGACGGGCAGCGAGACCAGCCACACGAGGGCCCCTTGCAGCAGATACACCGTGCGCAGGGCGTACCAGGTGGGGTTCCCCGGAGCCTTCGCGAGCATCCTTTCGTAGCGCGGATCTTCGCCGTGGCCCCTGCCGCGCCACGCGATGTGGGCGGCCAGCCGCACGCCCCAAACGGCGGTCGCGACGGTGATCAGCAACCGCCGGCTGTCGTCCCCGTGGCCCGAGGACAGGACGTACGTGACGGCCGCGACAGCGGTGAAGGCGAGGCCCCAGGCGATGTCGACGAGCCGGTGCGTGCCCTTCAGGGTGGCCACGACGAACACGACGAGCATGACGGCGATCGCGGCACCGGCCGCCGGTGCCAGGTTGGCGGCGAACGCGGACCACGGGAACCCCTTCATCGGTGCGTCGCCTGATCCGGGATGGACGGCGTCGCCGGGTCCGGTGCGGACGGTGAGGCAGGGCCCGGGACCGACGGCGCGGCCGGGCCCCGTGCGGACGGCGAGGCCGGGCCCGGGGCGGACGGTGCGGCCGGGCCCGGGGCGGACGGTGCGGCCGGGTGCCGGCCGGTGGGCTCGTCCCCGTACCAGTCCCGTGGGGTGGCGGGCAGGCCCGCGTCGCCCGCCCGTGGTGTACGTACCGCGAGGATCTGGTCGACGCCCATCCGCCGCTGGGCGAAGGCCAGTTCGCTGCCGACCAGATACAGCCGCCAGACCCGGGCGGTCGGTTCGCCTACCAGGGCGACGACGTCGTCCCAGCGGGCTTCGAGCCGTTGGTGCCAGGCAGCGATGGTGCGGGCGTAGTGCTCGCGGAGCGATTCGACGGAGCGGACTTCGAGACCGGCGGTCTCCAACTGGTCGACGGTACGGCCCACGGGGCGCATGTGCATGTCCGGAGCGATGTACGTCTCGATGAACGGCCCGCCCCCGGGTGCGTCGGCCCCGCGTGACATCTGCTGTACGAGGAGCCGTCCGCGGGGGCGCAGCAGCCGGTACAGCCGGGTGGCGAAGGCCGGGTATTCGGCGTCCCCGACATGTTCGCCCATCTCGATCGCGCTCACGGCGTCGTACCCACTTCCCTCGATGTCCCGGTAGTGGCGCAGTTCGACGTCCACCAGGCCGGCCGGTCCTTCGCGCCTGATCCGCTCGGCCACGAAGTCCCGCTGCGCGCGGGAGAGGGTCACCGCGGTGACCCGCGCCTTGTACTCGCGGGCGGCGTGCAGGCTCAGCGTGCCCCAGCCGCAGCCGACGTCGAGCAGCCGCGCGCCCTCGGTCAGCCCGAGCTTGCGGCAGACGAGGTCGGCCTTGTCCCGCTGTGCGTCGGTGAGTTGGTAGTCCGGGGCGTCGGGCCGGGCCCAGTACCCGCAGGAGTACGCCATCGACTCGTCGAGGAGGAGGGCGTAGAAGTCGTTGGACAGGTCATAGTGGTGGCTGATCGCGGCCCGGTCACGCGCGGCACTGTGCGGTGCGCCCGACAATTCGGCGCGGGCGGCTCGCGGCGCGGGCGGCCGGGGACCGAGGGCGCCGAGCCGCAGCGCGATGGTGGCGGCCTCGGCCAGACCTGCCGGGCGGAGCCGGGGCCGGCCGTCCGTGCCCCGGTCGCGCACCTGTCCCCAGAACGCGCCCAGAGCGGCGGCAAGGTCGCCCTCCACATCGAGTTCGCCCGTGATGTACGCCTCGGCAAGGCCGAGTTCACCAGGTTTCCACAGCAGCCGGCGCAGCGCACGGCGGGACCGTACGACGACGACCGGTGCGTCGGCCGGGCCGGTCTCGCTGCCGTCCCAGGCCCGCAGCCGTACGGGCAGCGGGCCCTGGAGGTGGCGTGTGATCAGGGTGGACAGCCGTGCGGCGACGGGGGTCACAGGGCCTTCTCCTGTCCTGTCGTGGTGTCGTCGGCGGTCAGCAGCAGCTGTCGTACGTCGAGGTAGCGGGACCGGAAGCCGGCCTCGGAGTACGCCAGGTAGAACTCCCACATGCGGCGGAACGTGTGGTCGAAGCCCAGCGCACCCACGTCGTCGGCGCGGTCGAGGAAGCGTTCGCGCCACAGCCGGAGGGTTTCCGCGTAGTGCTCGCCGTAGCCGTCGTCCGCCACGATCCGCAGTCCGGCGCGTGCCGACTCTCGTGCGAGGGCCTCCCGGGACGGGATGAGGCCGCCGGGGAACACGTACTTGCTGATCCAGGTGTGGGATTCCGCGGTGGCCAGCATCCGTTCGTGCGGCATGGTGATCGCCTGCAGCGCGATCCGGCCGCCCGGGGCGAGACTTCGGCGGAGGGTGTCGAAGTACACGGGCCAGTAGTCGGCCCCGACCGCCTCGATCATCTCCACGCTCACCACGGCGTCGTAACTCCCGCTCACCTGGCGGTAGTCGGACAGATCGATCCTCACCCGGTCGGCGACCCCCGCCTGCCGTACCCGCTCCAGAGCGAGGGAGCGCTGCTCGGCGGACAGGGTCACGGACAGTACGTGGGCTCCTCGCGCGGCGGCTCGTACCGCCAACTCGCCCCAGCCGGTGCCGATTTCGAGTACCCGGCTGCCGGGTCCGATGTCCGCCAGATCCAGCAGCCGGTCCACCTTGCGGCGCTGGGCGGCGGCGAACGTCCTCGGGGTCGCCGGGAAGGCGGAGAAGAGCGCGGAGGAGTACGACATGGTCCCGTCGAGGAACAATGCGAACAGGTCGTTCGACAGGTCGTAGTGGCGGCGGATGTTGTCCCGGGCTCCCGACACGGTGTTGCGCTGCTCGTCGGGTCGGCGGCGTACCCACAGCCCGCGCAGCCGCCGCAGCGGCTCCGGAACCAGTTCGTCCACATGGGCGGCGAGCACGGTGAGGACGCCGACCAGGTCGTCCGCCTCCCACTCGCCCGCCATGTACGACTCACCGAACCCGATCAGGCCACCGACGCCGATCCGCCGGTGGAACGCCTCGGGCTCACGGATTCGCAGCAGGGGGCCGTACCCCGTCGCGTGCTCCTCCCCCACCCGCAGCCGCAGGGGCAGCCGGGCGAAGGCTCGACGCAGCAGGATTTCGGTGATCCTGGTACGGGCCCGGGAGCCACGCGGCGGCCGGGCGACGTCGGGCCACAGCTCGGCGTCGGGCCGTCGATCAGCGGCGGGTCGCGGATCAGCGCCCGGTCCCGGATCAGCGCCCGGTCGCAGATCAACGTCCGAACACCGCCCGGCGATGGGCTGTGCGGGGACGGGGCGGGCAGGGCCGCGTTCACGGTCGGCGTGGTCCCGCCCGGCGCTGTCGTACGCGGAGCGGTCGCGGTCGTACGCGGAGCGGTCATGGTCGTACGCGGAGCGGTCATGGTCGGCGCGGTCGCACTCGGAGCGGTCGCGGTCGGCGCGGTCGTGCTCGTGGTCGCGGTTGCGGTCGCGATCGGCGCGCGGTGGTATCGAGACAGTCACTTCATGCCTTCTTGCGTCGGGTGCGGTGGACGGGGCCGCACGGGAAGGCCGCGCAGCAGCAGACGTACGCCGTGATGGCGGATACCGACGGACACCGCCGCCGTCGGCCAGGGGTGGCGCAGAGTGGCGGCGAGCAACTGCCGCACGGTGGCGGGGCGGTGCGTCCCCCGCACGGTCGCGGTGAACGGGCGCTCCTCGCCCCGCCGCAGCTGCACGGTCAGATCCAGCCGCTCGCCCGGGACGGGCAGCCGCATCCGGTAGGTGCCGTCCACGGGAAAGAACGGCGAGACGTAGAAGTCCTTGTCGACCTCCGCTCCGCCCACCGCGTCCGTCCGCAGCAGATAGCAGTGGCGCTGCCCGTACGTGTTGTGCACCTCGGCCACCACGCAGACGAGGGACCCGCTCCTGTCGTGACACCAGTACAGGGACAGCGGGTTGAAGACATGGCCGAACACCCGGGCGTGTGCCAGCATCAGTACCCGTCCGCCGTCCAGCGTCACATCGCGCTCCGCCAGCCAGGCGTCGAGTCCCGCGCGGATCGATCGCGCGGTGCCACCGAAGTGGTCGCCCGGTACGAACCGGGCCAGCGGGCGCAATGCACTTGGCAGTACGGGTAGTTGATCGAGGTCCACCAGCCACATGTAGGTGCGGTGCCGGAAACTGTGACGCAGCGGCTCGGTACGCGTGTGGGCGACCACGCAGTCGTAGAGGGCGGGGGCCACCGTCATGGGCCCTCCGTCGCCTCTCGTACGGATGAGGGCCGGGCCGCTGCCTGCGGGTGTCACCACCGGACGCCCAGTGCGGCCGCCGCCTCGACCCCGGACCGGCAGCCGTCCTCGTGGAAACCCCACCCGTGGTAGGCCCCGGCGAACGTCGTGAGCGCGGTGTTCAACCGGGGTAGGTCCTGTTGCGCGGCGACCGACAGGGGCGTGTAGACGGGGTGTTCGTACACCATGCGTGCCAGCACCCGGTCCGGGGCGACCCGTTCGCCGGCGTTGAGAGTGACGACGTGGGTGTCCGCCGTGTCCAGGCGTTGCAACCGGTTCATGTCGTAACTCACGTACACGGCTTCCGCCGTCGCCCCGCAGGACGGCAGGAGGTAGTTCCAGGACGCCCGCGCCCCCGCCGCCCGTGGCAGCAGCGAGGTGTCGGTGTGCAGGACCGTGGGGTTACGGGAGTAGCGGAACGCGCCGAGCACGCGCCGTTCCTCGTCGGTGGGGTCGGCCAGCATCCGCAGCGCCTGGTCGGGGTGGACCGCCAGGACGACGGCCGCGTACTCCCTCGTACCACCGTCGGCGCACACGACCGATGCCCGGTCGGCGAGACGACGCACCTGCCGCACGGGGGTTCCGGTGTGTACGGAGGTGAGCTGCTTGGCGATCCGGTCGACGTACTCGCGGGAGCCGCCGGTGACGGTCCTCCACCGCGGGGACCCGCTGATCGACAGCAGACCGTGGTGCTCCAGGAAGCGGAACAGATAGCGGGCCGGATACCGCAGGGCCGTCCCCGGTGCGCAGGACCAGACGGCGGAGACGAGTGGGGTGACGAAGTGGCTCACGAAGTAGGCCGAGTAGCCCCCGTTCTTCAGGAACTGCCCCAGCGTACGGCCGGTTTCGCCGCCCGGTGACGCGAGGAGCCTGCGGGCGGCCCGGTGGAACAGCGGCACCTCCGCGAGCATCCGCAGATACGCGCCGCGCAGCGACCGGCGTCCGGTGAAGAGACCGGACAGGCCGCGGGCGCCCGCGTACTCCAACCCACAGCCCTCGCACCGCACCGACATGCTCATCTCGGAGTCCTGGGTGGACACCCCGAGTTCGGCGAAGAGCCTCAGCAGCATCGGGTAGGTGCGCTCGTTGTGCACGATGAAGCCGCTGTCCACGCGCACCACGCGCCCGTCGGTCGTGGGCAGTTCGTGGGTGTGCGCGTGACCGCCGAGCCGGTCGTCGGCCTCGTACAGCGTGACGTCGTGTTCCCGGCGCAGCACATGGGCAGCGGTCAGGCCCGCCACGCCCCCGCCGATGACCGCGATGCTCCGCAGCGGCATGGCCTCGCCTCCACCCCTCACGTGCCGGCGCTCGACGTGCCGGCTGGCATGCGCCCGTCGGATCGGGCGCGATGTTCATGGGTGATTCGGAGCCGGGGGCGGGTGGGATTGGTCTGTTCGGTGAGGTGTGTGGCGCGGGGCCGGGAGGCCGGGGGAAACCGGGGAAGCGAGGCGCCCCGCCTCGGAAGCACGTGGAGCACCGGGGCGGGGCCATGGGGAGGAGGAAGTCCGACGCGTCGCGGGGAGATGGTTCGCGCGGCGGGCGGCCGGGTCAGGTCGTCTCGTTCAGCCTTCCGGTGGCCACGTCGAAGACGAAGCCTCGGACCCGGTCCTTGTGCGGGATGAACGGGTCCGCCTCGATGCGGGCGATCGACTGGCGGACATCGGCGTCGAGGTCGGGGAACGCCTCGGGGGCCCAGGGCGGCCGGACGCCGGTCTCCCGCTGCACTTCGTCCTTGAAGCCGTCGTCGGTGAAGGTGAGCATGCCGCAGTCGGTGTGGTGGATGAGGATGATCTCGCGCGTACCCAGCAGGCGTTGGCTGATCGCCAGCGAGCGGATCTCGTCCGGGGTGATCACCCCGCCCGCGTTGCGGATGACATGTGCCTCGCCGGCGTTCAGGCCGAGAATCCCGTACACGTCGAGCCGGGCGTCCATGCAGGCCACCACGGCGACCTGCTTGGAAGGGGGCAGCGGCAGGGGGCCGGAGAAGGTGGCGGCGTAGGCGGCGTTGTTGGCGAGCAGTTCGTCGGTCACGGACATGGGTGTGTCCCTCTGTCTGTCGATCAGGTCCGGTACGCGGGCCGCGGGAACGCGGTCCACGGAACTTCGGAGGCCGTGACCGATGGGGCGGACCGACCGGCTGCCCGGACGGCCTCCAACCGGCCACGGCCTAGGAACAGAACCCGTCGAAGACCTGGACGCGACGCGAGGGCCAGAAACCCTCCAGCGCCGTCGTGGGATTCACCATGACTGAAGTGAACCCTGTGCCCTCCACGTCCACAAGCCAACAGGTGTTCGGGCGGATGCGGACCCGTACGGCATCCACGGACACGAATAGCCGACCCGGTTCCACTCGACGACGGGTCCACTCCACCCCCTGGAACGGCGGGAGTCACCGAACGCGCGGCAATCGCGGGGCGACGGCCGCCGGGTGGCCCGACTCTTCTCGTACGACGCCTGTAAGGCACCTCGTAGTCGCACACGTCACCTTCTACGATGTCGCCGCCACGCTCCAGGACTGACCGACGCCGAGGGGTCAGCGGCCCGGAGCACTGATCGGGTCGCGGACCGGAACGGCCAGGGGGCGCCATTGACGTGATGGCCGGGACATGTCAGCTTGCTGCGTGCCCGGTGAGCGCCGGGCACGCACGCCCACGAAGCGGAGGGGCAACACATGACGTCAGGGAAGACACGGAGATCCCGCTTACTGGCCGCGGTGGCTCTCACGGCCGCCACTGCCACGCTGACCATCGGCGTGACAGCCCATGCACAGGCCCGGCCACAGGTCCATGAGGCCACGACCGGTGGCGCCCACTCGATCGCGTACGGCACCACGAGCGCCCCGACCCCGGAGGAGCAAGCACACCTCCGCGAGGTCGCGGGCGCCATCTGGACGCCCGAACTGGCCGCGGGCTGGGAGATGAACAGCGACGTGGCGGACCTGCTGTCGCAGGCGACGGGCGAGATCCTGAAGTGCTCGGAGGCCTTCGCCCTCGTCCCCCGGCCGCCCGGCTTCCTCCCGGGCTGGGGATATCTGGTCAACTACTCCAAGCAGATCCGTGAGTACTTCCTGGCGGTCAAGGACAACCGCACCTACCGCACCTGCGTGGTCGCCACCGCGTTGAACTACCGGTCCGCCGTCGAGATGGCATCCATGGGCATCTGAGGCATCTGCGGGTCGGGCTTCTCGTCCGGGGGCCGGCAGTCTCTCTCAGTGTCGCCGCAGCCGCGCGACCATCTGCCGGACCTCGGGCAGCCTGTCGTACAGCGCGTCCCCCGGGCACACGGTCTGGTAGCTGTCCCGGTGGCCGGAGATGACGTGCAGCTCGACCGCGCGGCCCTTGTCGTACTTGCTCTCGTCGCTCGACGACACCAGGCGCACCTTGCCGCCCGGGTCCGCGCCCGGCCGCAGCTTCCACGCGGCGACCTTCGCGATCCCTTCCAGCAGCGGCCGGGGCACCTTGGTCCCGGGCCCGAAGGTGCCCAGCGCCGCGATGCCCACGCTGTCCGCGTTGAAGCCCTTCGTGTGCGCACCCCGCACGGAACGCTCCACGCCGCCCGCCCGGCCTTCGTAGATGGTGCCGCACCGGTCGACGACGAAGTTGTAGCCGATGTCGTCCCACCCCTGGCTCTTGACGTGCTCCACCTCCATCGCGCGCAGCATGTCGGGGACGTCGGCGCAGTCGTACCCGTTGGGATGCCCGGTGTGGTGGATGAAGACGGCGTTCACCGCGCCCGTGTACACGGCCCGCTCCCGGACCAGGCTCTCGTCCGCCCGCCAGGCGTGCCGGCTGACGATCCGCGGTTCGGGCGCCGCGGGCGGCCGTTCGGGACTGGAGCCGACCGCCTCGGGCAGCGCGAACCGCACCGGGGCGTCCCGGAGCACCAGAAACGCCAGCGCCAGCGCCACGGCTCCCAGGGCGAGTCGCTGGGTCCTGGCTCGACGGGTCCCGGCGTCGTGGCGCCCGGCTTGCTGGGGCCGGGCGGCTGGGCGGGGCCTGGCTCGATGGGGCCTGAGTCGGTGGGGCCGCATAGGGCCACCCTGCGCCCTAATCGCCCGGACTTCGCAGGTGAGAGGGTCAATCGGGTGACGGCCGGAACCACGGCAGCGGCCCCCGGGGACGGCTCGGGACTGCTCGGGAACCGCTCGGGAACCGCTCCCCGGACTGTTCCTAGGACAGCCAGACCAGTATCGCGTCGCCCGCCTCGGCCGCCGACCGGAAGAACGGCACCAGCGCCTCGTAATGGCCGGTGGCGTACTCCAGCGAGTCGTCACGCTCCCATATCCCGACCGGATACACCTCCGCGGCCGTCAGGTCCGCCGGCCCGACCCCCTCGACGAGCCGGTCGGCCCCGGTCTCCGCCATGGCCTCGGCTGCCGTGCGGACGCGGTCGGGGCTGAGGTAGCGCGGCGGCCCGTACCCCCAGTCCTCGCCCCACGGCACCTGCTCCTCGCCGTGCACGATGTCGACGAGGAATCCGGCGCGGCGCGTCAGAAAGCCGATCGCGTCCCACGCCTTGTCGGTGCCGTGACAGCGCGCCTCGGCGGACCCCGGCCGTCGGCGCGCGTCCGCGTCCATCAGCTTCTCCACGAGGGCCGTCGCCCACTCGTGGTCGCCGATGACGCGTTCCAGCTCGTCGGGCGTCAGCCGTACGTACTCCCCGTTCATGCTCATGCCCCGATGCTAGGAGGGGGGTCTGACAACGCGGGACCGTCACCGCACCATCGCCCGCCAGTCGGGGACCTGCGCCGGGTCCAGGTTCCGCAGCCGCGCGAGCGTGGCCGGGTCCTGCGCGTCGAGCCAGTCGGCCAGCTCACGGAACGACACGCACCGCACCCCCTCGCGCGGACACACGTCCCGCATCACGTCCTCGACGGCGTCCATGTAGATACCGCCGTTCCAGTCCTCGAAGTGGTTGCCGATGAACAGGGGCGCCCGACTGCCGTTGTAGACCCGCTCGAACCCGTCGAGATACGCCTGCTTGGCCTCCTGGTGCCACTTGTCCCGCTTGGCCGGGTCACCGTCGGTGCTGCCGCCCGTCTGGTTGAAGAGGAAGTTGAAGTCCATGGAGAGCGCCTGGAACTTCCCTCCCGGATACGGCAGCAGTTGGAGCGGGAAGTCCCACACCCCGTCCCTCTTCGCCGGCCAGATCTGGAAGTCCCCGGCCGAACTCGCGTCGTAACGCCAGCCGAACGGCTTGACCGCCGGTATCAGCGTCTTCTGTCCCTCCAGACAGGGCGCCCGCCCACCGACGAACTCACGGTCCGGGTCGAAGGGCAGCGGATCGATGTCGGTGAAGCCGGTGTTCGTCTTCCAGTTCTTCACGAACCCGTACGCCTGCTCGGTCTCGCTCTTCCACTCGGCGGTGCTCCAGTCACCACCGCCCTTGGCCCCGCAGAAGTGACCGTTGAAGTGCGAACCGATCTCGTTGCCCTCGTTCCACGCCTCGCCCAGCTGCTTCAGGGTCATCCGGATGTGCTCGCGGGTCGGGTACGAGATGGCTGCCGCGCCGACGCCGTGCTGCGGAGGCTTGTAGAGCCGCTTCTTCGACTCCGGCAGCAGATAGATACCGGTCAGGAAGAGCGTCATGTGCGCTTCGCTCTCCTTGGCCACCTCGCGGAAGCGGGAGAACAGCTTGTCGTCGCCCTCCAGCGCGCCGTCCCAGGAGAACACGACGAACTGGGGCGGTTTCTCCCCCGGCTTGAGGCGTTCCGGCTTCAACTGGTCCTTCGGAGGCCCGCTGTACGAGGTCGATCCGTCGCCGAGTACCTGCACCTCCCCGTCCCAGTCATCGGCGTCGCCGTACTTCCCAACTCCCCTGCCCGCGCCGGAATCACCGGTACTTCCCACACCCGTGCGCCTACCGTCCGTACGCCCCGCCTCCGAGCCCTTCAGCAGCCCGTTCCCTCCACTCCCCGTCCCGCCGCCGCCACCACGAGCCGTGATCTCTCCGGCGACCCGGTCCGTCTGTGAGGGCCCGCCGATGTCGCTGCTGACGAGCGGTACGACGGCCGCGACGAGCGCGGCTCCGAGGGCGGCCCGGCTCCGCGGCCCGAGCCGGACGAACACACCGCGCGCGGAGCCGAACGCGCCGCGCGCGGAGAGTGCGGTGCGCGCCCGGAAGGAGACGGGAACACCGGAATCCGTACCACCGGGGGCCCGGCTCCCACCGGACTTGCGGCTCCCACCGGACTTGCGGTGCTCACCTGTCCTACGTTGCTCACCAGCCCCACGTTGTTCACCTGCCTTACGTTGCTCACCATCCCCACGACGCTCACCGCCCCCACGGAGATCACCGGTCCCACGGTCTGTGCGGGCCTTACGGATCAGACGGGTCTTACGAGTCACGCGAGGCAGACGAGGCATGCGAGGCAGACGGATCATGCGGGGGTCGCTTCCTGTGAGAGAGGACAGGCAGGGTGATCGGGTCGGCCGGGATGCCACGTCTCGTATCCGTGCATGGCACCCGCCGTCACGGCTTCTGTCGAGTCACGGACTTCAGGTAGTCGGTCCAGATCCCGGCCGGAAGGGTGATGTCCGCGTGGTCGTCCCCGCCCAGGCCGGTCAGCGGCAGGGGCTTCAGGTCCTTCAGATCCATGCGGTAGACGACGACGGCCGTCGCTTCCTGGGGGGTGTAGCCGGTGAACCATCCGGCGGTGTGATCCTGCGTGGTACCGCTCTTCCCCACCACCGCACCACCTTTCGCCCCCGCAACCCCGGCCCCTCCCACCTCTCCCGCACCGCCCTCCGCTCCGGCCGCCCCCGTACCGCCCTTCGCTCCGGCCGCCCCGGCTGCTCCCGGGACTCCCCCCACTCCCTCCAACTCCTTCAGCCCGGACACCTCCTTCAACACCTCACCGGAAGGGGACTCCTCGTCCCGAAGGGCGCCCCGGAGGACATCGGTGACCTGGCCGCTGACCCGCGTACTGAAGACACGGTCGCTCTCCGGGCGGTCGAGCGACACGGGATCGCCGTTGCGGGTCGCGCGTGCCACCGAGTACGGCTCCGTGTGCACACCGCCCGCCGCGAACGTCCCGTACGCACTCGCCATCCGGATGGCGCTCGGGGTGGAGTTGCCGAGCGAGAACGCCGGTACGCGCGGCCCCAGGCTGTCCGGAAGGAGGCCGGCGTCCTGGGCGGCGCGCCCCACCCGCTCGTAACCGACGTCCGAACCGAGCTGCATCAGCGGCGTGTTGACGGAATGGACCATCGCTTCACGCAGACTGATCCGCCCCCAGGACCGCCCGCCGTCGTTCCGCCCCTTGACCACCTTGCCGTTGCGGTCCCAGTACGGCCCCTCGGGGGTGAGAACGGGAAGGTTGTCGTTCCCCTCGTACCAGGTCCCGGGCGATATCGGGGTACGCGGCTCCCCACGCTTCAGCTGGACCCCGTCGCGCAGACCGGCCGCGTACACGAAGGGCGTGAACGCGGTGCCCGCGGGGACCGTGACCGCGTTGGACTCGTTGAACCCCTGAGCGGCCACGTCGGGCCCCCCGTACACGGCGAGTATCCGACCGTCGGGCGCGACGGAGGCCGCACCGGTACGCGCGTACCGGTCAGCCCGGCGCCGCGCCGGATCGAACTCGTCCCGCACCTTGCGCACCGACTCCGCGAGCGCGGTGGTACGCGACTTGTCGAAGGTGGTGTGGATCTCGTACCCGCCGAGGTCGAAGTCGGCGTCGGACACATGGCCCGCCTTCTGGAAGTACGTCTTCGCCAACTCGGCGAGATAGCCCGGCTGTCCGCCCGCCGTGGAGGGCCGGGGCGGCGCCTTCGGCTCGGGGAACACGGTGTACGTGGCACGCTCCGACGAGGACAGCGCACCGGTCTCCACCATCCGGTCGAGTATCCAGCTCCACCGTTCAACGGCCCGGTCGTGGGATGCCGTACTGATCGCCGGGTCGTACAGCGACGCGCCCTTGAGCAGTGAGGCGAGGAACGCCGCCTCACTGACGTTCAGTTCACCGACCTCCTTGCCGTAGTAGGCCTGGGAGGCACGCTGAATGCCGTACGTACCCCGGCCGAACCAGCTGGTGTTGAGATACCCCTCAAGGATCTCGTCCTTGCCGAGCCGGTTGTCGACCTTGACCGCGAGAAGAAGCTCGTTGAACTTCCGCTTCAGGTTCTGGTCCTGGTCGAGATAGACGTTCTTGACGTACTGCTGGGTGATGGTGGAGCCGCCCTGGGTGTCCCCGCCACCGACCATCCGCCAGACCGCGCGGGTCATTCCCGTGGCGGAGACCCCGGGATCGGAGTAGAAGCTCGCGTTCTCGGCGGCGAGCACCGCGTTCCGCACACGCGGAGGCACCTTGGACAGCGGCATCTCCTGCCGGCTGACCCATCCGCTGCGCGCCAACTCCGTGCCGTCGGACCAGTAGTAGACGTTGTCCTGCTGGGTGGCGAAGGAGTTGAGATGCTCGGGTATGTCCGTCTCGGCATAGGCGTACATCACGAACCCGGTGAGACCGGCCAAGCCGAACAGGAAGAGCGAGAGCACCTGCCGCCAGGACGGCACCCACCGCCGGAGGCCGGAGTGACGCGAGCGCGGGTAGTCGAACCGTATTCGGGAGGTCCGGGGTGCGCGGGAGGGCCCGGGGGCGCGGGAGGTCCGGGATGCGCCGGAGGTCCCGGGTGCGCCGGAGGTCCCGGGTGCGCCGGAGTGGCGGGCCGCGCGCGAGTGACGGGGGATGTGCCGCACCACACGCCGTACGAACGTCACGCGAGGCCCGGCGGCGAAGTCATCCCCTGCCCGCCTCTCTCCCTCACCCGCCACTCGCCGCTCCCCGCTCACGCGGCACCGCCCGCCCCCGAACCACCCGGTCTCCCCGCTACTGCGGCTCCACCCGCTGCTCCGCCCGCTGCCCCGGCTCCGGCTCCGGCTCCGGCTCCGGCTCCGGCTCCGGCTCCGGCTCCGGCTCCGGCTCCGGCTCCGAGGGGATGCTCTTCTCCGCCGCTACTGGGCTCCCCGCCCCGACCGCTCTGCGGGGCACGAAGGGTATGTCGGAGTGCATGGTGCATACCTGCGGGATTCCTAACGGGTAGGCCGGCTGAGCAGCCGAACGAGGGGGGATCACCGGGGGCGGAAGGCTGACGGCAAATGACGAGATGGGGTCGCATATGGCGGGAAGGCGGATCAGGGGCTGGCGATCCTAATCCGCGCACCTGTGAATGGGCCGCCAACGCCGCTTATATGGCCTTGACTTCAGCAAATACATGCTCAACTCACCTGCAATTCCCTGGGTCCGCGCTTCATCCTCCGCGCCTGCACACATGGAGAGGGTCGACCCACTCACCAGGTTGCAGGGCGCGGCGGACGACTTGAGGCCCGGAGGGACGGTCGGGGCGTAGGGGCGGAGAGGCCGGGCGCGCGCGAGGGCCGAGTGCCGGGGCGGCGGGAGTGCGCCTCCTGCTACGAGGACCATTCCCCTGACCCAGGACCCGGTGGACCGGGGCGCTTGCCTGCCACCGAGCGACCTGGGCTTCCCACGGGTCAGAGGGGCGATGAAGACAGACTTCATCTATCCTGCGCTCGCGAGCACAAGGGTCGGTGAACCAAGCAACAACTCCGGTGACGAGTGCGTGTCTTCGGGCGAAACGGGTGGCGGTTGAAGTGGCTCTATCGAAAATGCGAAGGATTGCCGGTATGTCGGAATCTCAGGAAGTAAGTAAAAACAGGTACCCGCCCGCATAAAACCGCAGGTCAGCTGCGGTGGTCCCCGCGCGTGCGGGGGTGGTCCCGTCCTGGTCGATCCAGACGTGCCCTTCGCCGTGTGGTCCCCGCGCGTGCGGGGGTGGTCCCTATGGCACCCCTCCCATAATTTGTCTATGGCAGTGGTCCCCGCGCGTGCGGGGGTGGTCCCGAGCAGCAGCGCAACCAGTCCACCACCGAGCAGTGGTCCCCGCGCGTGCGGGGGTGGTCCCAGTTTCTGTCCGTTGGCTGTGGTGGTGTCCAGGTGGTCCCCGCGCGTGCGGGGGTGGTCCCGAAAGGGGCCAGGCGCACCGCCCGCCGTGCCGGTGGTCCCCGCGCGTGCGGGGGTGGTCCCTTGTAGTCGTCCTCCGGGCCTTCGGGGTGGGTGTGGTCCCCGCGCGTGCGGGGGTGGTCCCCACCCGCGCTTCATGCCCGCGATCGGGCGGCAGTGGTCCCCGCGCGTGCGGGGGTGGTCCCTCGTGGCCATGGGGGCAGTGGGTCCTCAAGGCGTGGTCCCCGCGCGTGCGGGGATGGTCCCATCTCATAGGGCTCCGTCTCCGCCATCGTGGGGTGGTCCCCGCGCGTGCGGGGATGGTCCCATCTCATAGGGCTCCGTCTCCGCCATCGTGGGGTGGTCCCCGCGCGTGCGGGGATGGTCCCCACCTGGCCGACGCCGACACACTGACGATCGGGTGGTCCCCGCGCGTGCGGGGATGGTCCCCGGCCTGGAAGATGGTCTCCTGCACGTACTCCGTGGTCCCCGCGCGTGCGGGGATGGTCCCATCACGGAGACCACCACGGTCAACCGGCTCGTGTGGTCCCCGCGCGTGCGGGGATGGTCCCCACTTCGTGGTAGACCCCGCGAAATACGACTTGTGGTCCCCGCGCGTGCGGGGATGGTCCCTTGATGTGGGACATGCAGGACGCGTCCAACCCGTGGTCCCCGCGCGTGCGGGGATGGTCCCTCGGGGGCCTTCTCCGGCTCGACCATGCCGACGTGGTCCCCGCGCATGCGGGGATGGTCCCGCCGCTTCGTCACCACGCGCGGCCAGGGCGGCGTGGTCCCCGCGCACGCGGGGATGGTCCCCTGCAACCTTCTGATCCGTAGTTGTATGAGCGGTGGTCCCCGCGCATGCGGGGATGGTCCCGAGCGGCTGAGGGCGGGCTCGTGTGCGTCGCAGTGGACTTCCGCCATCTTGAATCGGCTGCTCAGCGGGGTGGCGTGACGTCGTTTGTTGATGCCCGGTAGGTCGCCAGTGGCAGTCTTACGCGTAGAACGTTTGACAGGGTGGTTCCATCGATAGGTTCACCGTCCTCGAACGGTCTACCCGGCGACACGACCGTTCTCGATAGGAGTCCCATGTCCACCATCCAGCCAGTGATCTTGACTGCCGACCAGAGCGTCCTGCTGAGCTTCTATACGCAGTTGTTCGGCGCCGAGGAGATCTTCCGGATACCGGAGGAAGGGCCGGCCTTCTACCTCGGCTTGCGCATCGGCGACACCGACCTCGGGCTGGTGTCCAAGACGGACCTGGGTACCGAGGCGGCACCGCGGATCGTGCTCAGCATCGGTGTCGACGACGTCGACGAGACGCTCGGCCGGGTAACGGCGCTGGGTGGCTCGGTCCACGGCGGCCCTACCGATATGCCGTGGGGACAGCGCGTCGCCCACATCCAGGACCCCGACGGCAACCCGGTGAACCTCACCCAGCCGATCCCGACCCCGTGACCTCGAAGTCAACCGCTGACAGACGATCCACTCCTCCGACAGCCGCCCACGACCGGCGTGAGCACCCCGAGAACGGGACACGTCAGCACTTCGACCTGCGCTTTTGAGCGGCGGAGGCTCAGTGGTCCCCGCGCACGCGGGGGTGCTATCGAGCGCATCATCAACCCGCTCGCGAACTCCCGGTGTGCGCGCCCGTTACGACGGGCGGCACACGTCCTTCACTGCATCGTGACCACAGCGTCGCACCACCTATGGCCGCGCCCATGACCCGTCGGACAGGACCGTGAGGGAAGCGTAGGTGGCTCCCCGATCAGGCGACAGCGAGAAGGACAGGCGTTCAGGAACGGGATCTACCATCCCCGTCATGGGAAACAGGGGATGGAGAACGCTGATAGGCGTGGTGAGCGCCAGCGCACTGTGCTGGGGCATAGCCGGTGCAGTGCACTTGCGGTTCGTCTATCACAGCAATGGGGGACGTCGCGGTGGGTGGAATCTTCCCGACGGGGGCGGGTGGTATGAGTTCGCACTGACCAGTGGATTCATCGTGACGATGTACTCCGTCCCTGGTCTGCTCCGCCGCAGAGAATGGTGGCCAGCCTTGAGCCTGAGTCTCGGAGCCGTCGTAGGAACGGTGTCGGTACTGACGTTGGGGCAGGGGCAGCGGTACTGGCTCGCGGCCTTGGTCATGACACTCATGGGAATCGCCGCACCTCTGGTGAACAGGCTGTGGGGCTGCCACCACCCCATCTGAAGGCTCGTCGCAGCGTTGTGCGTTGCGCCAGGGCAGCGCTCATTTCCGTCCTGCCGGGTCGCACCCCTCTCCGGTGTTCCACCGGTGCACCCCGCGAGCCGGCGAACGCGGTGTCCACCTCCTCCTGAGGCTCTGCCCCCGAGGTCGGCCGCACTCCGGCCCCGGCGCCCAGCCCGTGATGCACCTGGCGCACAAACCCCGTACGCATCCATACGCCGGGCCCCCTCGCCGGGGAGTCGGCTCAGATGGCCACCCAGAACGCTTCCATCCAGCGGTTCTCGCCGATGCTTCCGATCCACTGGTCGTACGACCATTGATCCGTGCCCTTCCACCCCACGTTCTGCACGTGGGCGGCGGCCTTCAAGGTCTCGTTGGTGCTCCGCAGGCGGATCGCCTGGAGCGGCTGGCCGTGGACGTTGCTGAGCTGGATCGAGGTGCCCGGGGGCACGTTGTACTCCCCGCTGGTGCCGTCCTCCGCCCAGTGCACCTGCACGTTGAAGTTCAGGGCGCCGACCGTGCCGACATAGAAGTAGACCTCGTCGATCGGTTTGTTCTGCCCCACCGTCCCGGTGTAACCCGCAGCGCCGTCGGTGCACAGCACGGCGGACCATCCCCCGTTCCGCACATGCGCCTGGAAGCACAGGGCCCGGCCCTGGGTGAGTGATCCGGTCCGCTTCGCGCCCGCCGCGTCCACCTTCCGAGCCATTTCCGGGGTCAGCTTGCCGACCCGGACCACATCGTTCGTGGCGGGCGCGGATGTGTCGCCCGCCTGCGCCGCCGGAGCCATTCCACAGAGCGCGAGAACGGCGAGCAGCGGAACGGCGACCTTTGCACGTATTCGCATTATTACTACTCCACATGGTTGTCGAACTGGTGATAATTCCAACTCAATTAGAGCGTGTACTGCGCAGCACACTGCGGCTACAGCAAAACCAGACAGATTCCGACCTCGGGGCCGATTGCCCAACGAATGAGGATGGCACTGATTCCGTTTCGACCGTCTCGCAAATGACCCTTTATGAGAGGGGTTGGCGTTCCGGGATCGTGTGACACACAGCCGTGGTTCAGCCCGTACGAGAAGAAGCGCCCGCAAAGGAAGGCGAGTACGAGGAACGGCGTCGGACCGAGTCGTCGGGCCAGAGGCGGGCCGGGATGGCACCAGACCGTGACAACACCCCCTGGCGCAGATGAACGTTGACCGCCGCCCGAGTCGGTCGGCAGGACCCCGAGGGCACGTCTTCCGTGGTGCATGGCGCCTCCGCTGCCGCACAGGCGGGACAGCGAAGGCACCCGGCGGCTTCCGGGCGGGTGAGATCGGTGGTTGCAGGGAGGCCGGGGCGGAGAGGGGTTACTGGGAAGCCAGGGGCGTGCAGTCGGTGCCGTAGTAGTAACCCTGGCTGATCGAAGTCAGACCTTGACAGGTAGTGCGCATGTTCGTTCCCGCGACGTAGAGATGCATGGTGCCGCTGGGGATGGGGTTCCAGTTCCAGTACGTGTTCACGCTGAGGGTGTACGGGCCACCCGTGTCGGTGAACGGGTCGCAGTTCTGGAAGGAGAAGACGACGAGATCGGCGCAGTGGATGGTGGTGGCTGCCTGCGCTTGACCGGTGCCTGCGAGAAGGCCGCCCATCATCAGGACTCCGGTGGCCAGGATGCTCGCGCCGGTTCGGATTCTCGCTCGTATGCGTGGCATTCTTCCCTCTTCGGCTCGGGGGCTTCAGGGTAGGAGCCGAAGACCGGTGGCACATCCCCGGGGAATGCGCCAAACGGCGCGAAGTCGCCTGCGGAAGCCTGCCGTTGGCGGCCTGAGCAAGTACGATTTGCCCGGACGGACATCCGGCTGGCAGGCATCCAAAGGTATTTGACCAGCCACGCTCGGCTGCCACGTCGCCGGAGGAAAGCGCGGATCGCGTCCGGCAACTCCTCACCGACGGCGCGCCGTTCAGGGAAGAGGAATCGTGACCCCCGAGATCATTACCGACTTTCGTAAGTCCTCCTACTCCGACCAGCAAGGTGACTGCCTGGAAGTGGCGGAAACCATCGGTGCCGGACGCATCGTGTGCGACAGCAAGCGGCCGGGAGGCTCCACCCTCCCATTCTCTGCTGACGCTTGGACGATCTTCATCGGCGATGTATGCGGTGGGTCACCCACAGGCGCCCCGAGGCCCGTCACACGTCGTTGACACGCCTCGCCGCTGCGCTCCCTCGAATCACCACACTCCGCATACAGGAAAAGCCGACCGGTTCGGGACCTTTCTTCGCGTACCTACCGACCAAGTCCACAGAGACAAGAGACGGAAAGAGAGAGTGTTCACGATGCAGCACACATCCATCGATCTCGGATGGCGGGCAAGCAGCTACAGCAGTGGGAACGGGCAGTGCCTTGAGGTGCAGAACGGCACCCCGGACATCGTTCCCGTACGGGACAGCAAGGACATCCACGGCCCCGTACTCGCCTTGCACGCCTATGCCTGGTCAGCCTTCCTGGACGGAGTCAAGGGAGACGCCTTTTCCGCCGCCGGCTGACGACTGGAATCCCATCCACAGCCCCGGCACGAAATTCCCGGCCGGGGCTCTCCGCGTTCTCGTCACTACCGTGCGGACTGTGTTGGGCACTCCTCACGCCCGCAGGGACCGTACGGGACCGAGAGGCAGGGGAACAAGCCGCTGCTCCGGCTCCGGCTCCGGCTCCGGCTCCGGCTCCGGCTCCGAGGGGATGCTCATCTCCGCCGCTACTGGGCTCCCCACCCCGACCGCCCTGCGGGGCACGAAGGGTATGTCGGAGCGCATGGTGCATACCTGCGGGATTCCTAACGGGTAGGCCGGCTGGGCAGCCGGGTCGATCCACTCACCAGGTTGCAGGGCGCGCCGGGCGACTTCAGGCCCGGAGGGACGGTCGGGGCGTGGGGGCGAAGGGGCCGGGCGTGCGAGGGTCGGGCGCCGGGGCGGCAGGACGGCGAGAGTGCGTCCCCTGCTACGAGGACCATTTCCCTGGCTCAGGACCCGATGGACCGGTGCGCCTGGATGCTGCCAAGCTGCCTGGGCTTCCTACGGGTCAGAGGGGCGATGGAGACAGACTTCATCTATCCTGCGCTCGCGAGCAAGAGCCGGTGAACCAAGCAACAACTCCAGTGGCGAGTGCACTCTTTGGGCGACACGGGTGGCGGTTGAAGTGGTTCTATCGAAAATGCGAAGGATTGCCGGTATGTCGGAATCTCGGGAAGTAAGTAAAAACAGGTACCCACCCGCATAAAGCCGCAGGTCAGCTGCTGTGGTCCTCGCGCGTGCGGGGATGGTCCCCACGTGCGTCCCTCGTCAATAGCGGAGTGCCAGTGGTCCCCGCGCGTGCGGGGATGGTCCCTGCCGACCACTCGTCGACACGCTGACCGCCGCGTGGTCCCCGCGCGTGCGGGGATGGTCCCGCCGCGAAGAACCGGGGTCTCTGGCGCACCGAGTGGTCCCCGCGCGTGCGGGGATGGTCCCCCCGGTCAAGACGATGGTGGGCCGCGCCGCGTGTGGTCCCCGCGCGTGCGGGGATGGTCCCCGGGGCGCCCCGGCGACGTCGGAGTCTGTGATGTGGTCCCCGCGCGTGCGGGGATGGTCCGGTCGTGTCGTTGTCTTCCAGTGCGGTGAAGCTGTGGTCCCCGCGCGTGCGGGGATGGTCCCACCTCGCGGTTGATCGTGCCGCCCCACACCGCGTGGTCCCCGCGCGTGCGGGGATGGTCCCGCCCCGGCGCCGCTGGTGTCGCGGAGGAACTGGTGGTCCCCGCGTGTGCGGGGATGGTCCCCCGGGGCTGACCATGCCACTCAACGAGCACACGTGGTCCCCGCGCGTGCGGGGATGGTCCCGATGGCCTCGGGCATGCGGCGGGCGACGCCGTGTGGTCCCCGCGCGTGCGGGGATGGTCCCTACGGCGGCCGCGGCCCGTACACCTACACCGAGTGGTCCCCGCGCGTGCGGGGATGGTCCGGCCGCCTACCCGTTCATCGTGGTCGGTGAGGCGTGATCCCCGCGCGTGCGGGGATGGTCCCCGGTAGCGGACTTTCCCGCGCGCTACCACCTTGTGGTCCCCGCGAGTGCGGGGATGGTCCCTCCACGTTCGTTGTCATGCCGGGCAGGGTCCGGTGGTCCCCGCGCGTGCGGGGATGGTCCCCTGCCCGCACTGTGGTCGCCGGCGCACCGCGAGTGGTCCCCACGCGTGCGGGGTGACCCCAGGTAATTCAGACGCTCGGCGAAGCTGGCTCCCTGCTCCCCGCACGTGCGGGGAGGGTGGCTCCGCACCAGCTCGGCCCCCACCCGAATGGGTGGGGACCGGCTCGCGGCCACAGGACTACGGCCAGAACAGCTTGACCCCGTCCAGGGCCTGACGAGCAGCCGGAACCGGCGGCTCCACCACCGTGTATCCCAACCCTCGCAGCACCTCGGCCGCCGACTCCGGGGCATCCCTCACCGCAGTCTTCAACTGCATCAGCCGCCAGTTCCGCAAGTGCTCGTCCAGCACGCCCTTCCAGCCCTCTGCCGTGTCAATCGCGAACTCCCGTTGCAGGAACAACAACAGGTCCTCCAACGCCGGCCGCATCCGGTGACCGCCAACCGGCAGATGCATCTCCGCCAGCCGCGGCAACCTGTCCCGCCGCAACCCCTGCTTGGGACGGCCCCGGTCTGCCAGACGCAGTAGATACGCCATCTCGTCCCGGTGCGCGTGCACCTGGAGGTGCGCACCCGGCGGCTCCTTGCTGCTCCGCACGTACTCGTAGCGCAGCAGCGGATCAGGAACGCCTTGGTAGAACAGGTGCAGATCAGCCTGGTCCGTCGCCATGAACGTGCTGGAGCCGTCCCAGCAGCAGAAGTACCGGACGCCCAGGCTCAACCGCTCCTCGCCGTCGATCCGGACCGGGATGCGCTGAACGACCTCGTTGTCGGATATCGGCGAGACCCTGATCCTGGAGCCCATGTTCAGGGCATGAAAACGCGGGGTGTCCTCACCCAGGACACCCCGCGTCAACGATGTCAGTTGGTCAGCGAAGCTCTCCGCCAACGCATCAAGGGTTCTCGCCTCTTCAGCTCTCACCCTGAAGAAGGTAGTCCAGCCCCTCGATGGTGTGCCAAACGTCCAGCTCGCGAAGACTCAGGCTGTAGGTCGCAGCCCGCTCCGCCAACTCGTCGTAACTCATATGAACATCGGCCAGCAGACGCTCGCGTTGCGCTTCAAGCTCGCTGCGCGTCCTATGGATCACAGTCGGCATAACTCGCTCCCCGGTATCGATGCCCATAGTGAAGCAGGGGCTACTGACAATCATCCTGCCGACCCCGGATCGTCACCCGCAAGGGTCCATACCTTGGACTACCCGTTACCTCTTGAAGAATCCCACGAGTCGCCACCGGGCTCCGACCGTCAGGCGAGCGGCGCGCGGAGCTGCCTGCGGTCATCCAATTCGTGAGCAGCCATCCCACCCTCACTCCCCTTGCCGTACCGGGGGGGCGGGCTGGGTGGCGACGAGTGCAAGGAGGCAAGGAGGTGACGAGCGGAACGTAGAGGCGCGATGGCGGAAAGGCCCGCCCAAGGTGAACAGCGGTGCCCCGGCTCCCCCGTGCCGGAACTGGTGGCCGCTCCTCGCGAGAACGGCCACCAGTTCCGGCACGGTGTCAGGGATGTTCGGTACAGCTACCTATATCCCTCAGCGAAGCACCTCTATGCGTTCGTACGCCGGCACCCGCAACGAAGGGCCTTCAGCGAGCACGAAGATCACTACCGTTCCGCCGGACGCAACACGGTTCAGCCGAGAAGCCAGAACCCGCCGCCAGTGCCCCTCGATCCGCACGTGGTCCCCGGGCCGCACGATCACCGCGCACATCCGCAGCTCACCGGCCACAACCGCCGACCGGAACAGCCGTGGCGGCCGGGTCGTCGCGCCCGTCCGTTGCCAGCTCCGCCCAGACAACCTTGCCCGGCCCCGACCGATCGCCGTAACCCCACTTGTCCGCCAGCGCCTCCACCAGAGCGAGACCTCGCCCGTCGCACGCCTCCGGACCTGCCTCGCGTTCCTCCGGAAGTACGGGCGACGCGTCGTGCACCTCGATCCGCACCCCACAGCCCACGGGAATGAACCGGGTCTCGATCTGCCTCCCCGGCGACACACGCGCATGCCGCCCCGCGTTGGTCAGCAGCTCGGACAGTACGAGCAGCGCCGCGTCCTCCAACGCGGACAGGTCCCAACACCCCAGCGCGTCCCGCAACTCCTTACGCGCGAGCCCGACGCAACGCGCATGACGGCTCCACCGCAGCACTACCGCACCACACGTCTCCCGCCCCATCAGCGCACCACCACACCGTGCACAAGACTTGGCCGCGCCGCGAGACCATGCAGCTCCAGCCACGCGGTCCGCTGCCGCTCCCGACGCAGACGCGCCACAGCGCGTTCCCAACGTCCGTACTCCGCGTGTGAGTAGGAACGCGTTGCATTCGGCCTCGGCGCGCGTACCGGGGCCTCCAGTACCCGGCCATTCAGTTCACCACTCAGAGCCCAGCGTTCCCGCCTTACAGCGTCGGTCACCAGCTCGGAGGTCTCCTGCCAGCCGCCAAGGATGGATCGTGCGGCTAAGCGGTACGAGCCCGGGCCGATGAAGCCGACCGTAGAATCCAGCATGTTGACGCTCCTCTGAAGCGTTGACCAAACCCCGGACCGCTGCATCGGTCCGGGGTTCTTGCTGAGACAGAACAAACTGCCGCGATCACCCGAACATCGACAGGTGTCGACGCTGAGTAACCACACGCACAGCATGCTCTCGCAGAGAAGGAGAACGCAAGGGTTGCATAGGCCGACCATGCGAACGAGTGAGGTTGAAGGACAATGCCTCACCGAGCACACTCGCGAGTACCACCGAGGGAGCGAAGGGACGCACAGTGTCGGACAGGCGTCAGAACCCACCGACCGTCAGGCTCAGACGTCTGGCGGCTGAGTTGCGGCGACTCCGGTCTGCAGCGGCTCTCACCCGTGAAGAGGTCTCAGAGGCAACCGGCATCAACGGGGTGACCCTTTACCGCATCGAAAAGGCAAGGGCCCGGCCGCAGAAGCGCACGCTGGTGACGCTCCTGCAGCTCTACGGGGTGAGTGAAACGCAGCGGCTCGATCTCCTGGCCGTCCAGAGTGGGTCCAACGACCAAGGCTGGCTGCGCCCCTACCACTCGGAACTCCCTGAGGAGTACACGGCGTACATCGGCTTCGAGACAGAGGCCCGCACAGTTCGCAACTACGAATCACTCTTCGTGCCCGGGTTGATCCAGACAGAGGGCTACGCCAGGGCAGTCATCAAGGGGGTTCTGCCTACCGCCAGTCACAAGGAGATAGAGCAGCGTGTGCAGGCTCGTATGGAACGTCAGGGTTTGCTCGTCAAGGAACCACCTTTGCAGCTCTGGGCCATCATCGATGAGGCAGCGATTCGACGACTGGTCGGTGGACCTACGTTGATGCGTGAGCAAGCCCGCCATATGCTCCAAGTGACCGAAGCACCCAACGTCACGCTCCAAGTGATCCCCTTCGAGAAGGGGGCCCACGCAGGCATGACAGGCAGCTTCGTCCACATGGACTTCCCGGACCCTGCAGATCCCGAGCTCGTCTATGTGGACACCCCAGCGGGTGACCTCTTCCTGGAAGCCGATGCGGAGATCCGACGGTACAAGTCGATGTTCGAGCGTCTCCAAGCCGTCGCGCTGGGGCCGGATGACAGTGCGGACCTACTGGCCGTGGCCACAGAAGCAAGAGACTGAAAGAAGGAGTTCGCGATGCAGCACAAATCCGTCGAGCCTGGATGGCGCGCAAGCAGCTACAGCAGCGGGAACGGACAGTGCCTCGAAGTGAGGGACGGTGTAACCGGCGCCATGCCCGTGCGGGACAGCAAGGACGCCCAAGGTCCTGTCCTCACCTTCAACTCAAGCGCATGGCTCAGCTTCCTGGGGACAGTCAAGGGAGACGCCTTTCCCCTCGCCGGCTGACACGTAGCCCCTACGCGTGCGTGCGTGGCCATGTCCACTCACGCGCGCCCAGGAGACGTCCGTGTTAGATGATCCCCGCACATGCGGGGGTGGTCCCTGGGGCAACCAGCGGAGCTGGATTGCGGACCATTGCTCCCTGCCTATGCGGGGCTTCGCCGGCGCTTAGGAAGCGTCGCCACAGAAAACAACCAACTGGGGTAACCAACGTACTTGGATAGAAGCGGCATCTCCAAGCTGACCTACTGATGTAACCAGAGTCGATCCTGTACTCTCAACTCAGCACGCCAGGCCGCTCGTTCGTGGTTTCCTGGACCAGCACACCTAGCCCATCAAGCGTGGGCTAGGTGGCGGTCTTTTGGCATGCCAGTACAAATCGGGCCCCACTGCCCTACGTCTCACCATCACGAGAGACACAAAAGGGACAGCAGGGCCCGATCCAACTCCCGCCCACCGTCTTAGAAGGTAAGGAGTTCATGAGTGAGTGTAGTGAACAGCAGTGCGGATGAGCAGAACCCCCGAGAGACAGTGCACGGGGACCTAACGCCTCTCTTCGCCGTCATCGCCGCCGGACCGGTCGCCGCAGCGGCGCCCAGCCCGTGGACCTGGGGCGCGGCGGTCGTCGTGGTCGTGATCGTGCTCATCGCTCCACGCGCACGGCCTCGCGGGCGCTGGCATCTGTCGCTGACCCGCCAGCCCTCCTGTTAGCACTTCGGGCGCGAAGCCCTTCCCCGAGACGGCAGCCGACTCATCGGCTTCCGGCCCGCGGAGGGGCAACGTCAACCGCGCCATCCCCGCGCCTCCGGCCCCGCGTTGCGCCCCACGCCCGCCGCGCCACCCCTATACCGCACCCCTTCACCACCGCGTCCCCTCTTTCGCAACATCACTCCTCGCAAGGGCACAGCCATGTCCAATACGCCCATGAGTTCAGCACGACACTCGTCCGTCACCGCGACACCCTTCGATCGGCTGTCCGATCGGGCGCGGCGGGCCTGGGGCAAGCACGACCGTAAGACCGAGGACTGGCTTCCCCTGTGGCGTCACATGGCCGACAGCGCGGCCGTAGCGGGTCGGTTGTGGGACGAGTGGGTGCCGCAGAACGTCAAGGCCCTCGTCGCCGAACCCCTTCCGGAAGGGGCGGCCGACGCCCGGCGGCTGGCGGTGTTCCTCGCGGCCGTTCATGACATCGGGAAGGCCACGCCCGCCTTCTCCTGCCAGGTCGACGGGCTCGCCCAGCGGATGCGTGACGCCGGGCTCGACATGCCGTACCAGAAGCAGTTCGGCACCGATCGGCGCATGGCACCGCACGGGCTGGCCGGGCAACTGCTGCTCCAGGAGTGGCTTTCCGAGCGGTTCGGCTGGACCGAACGTGCCTCCGGGCAGTTCGCCGTGGTCGCCGGTGGGCATCACGGGACGCCTCCTGAGCACCAGCAGATCCATGATCTCCGGCTCAATCCCCGGTTGTTGCGCACGTCGGGGGCGTCGGAGAGCAACTGGCGTGGTGTGCAACGGGAGTTGATGGACGCCTGCGCGTCCGTCGCCGGGGTCGAGGGGCGGTTGGCGGACTGGGCGTCCGTACGCCTGCCGCAGACCGTGCAGGTCGTCCTCACAGCCGTGGTCATCCTCTCCGACTGGATCGCCAGCTCGTCCGAGCTGTTCCCCTACGACCCGGTTTCGTGGGCGCCTTCAGAAGGGTCTGCCGGAGTGGGCGGCTCCGGTGAGGCGCGTCGGTTGGAGGCCGCCTGGCGGGGACTGGATCTTCCGGGCCCGTGGTCCGCCGCAGAACCGCAGGGCACGGCCGCCGAGTTGTTCGCCGAGCGGTTCGAGCTGCCGGAGGGCGCGGAGATCAGGCCCGTACAGGAGGCGGCCGTACGGCTGGCGCGGCAGATGCCCGCCGCCGGGCTGCTGATCATCGAGGCGCCGATGGGGGAGGGAAAGACGGAGGCGGCCTTCGCGGCGGTCGAGATCCTGGCCGCGCGGTCCGGGGCCGGGGGCTGCCTCGTGGCGCTGCCGACCCGGGCGACCGGGGACGCCATGTTCCCCCGACTGCTCGACTGGCTGGACCGGCTGCCCTCCGACGGGCCCCGGTCCGTCGTCCTCGCCCATGCCAAGGCCGCGCTCAACGACCGATGGTCGGGGCTCCTGGAGACCGGCAACCGCACGATCGCCGCCGTGGAGACGGACGGTTCGGAGCGGGTGGCGGGGGCGGCCGACGAGCGGCGCACCAGTCCGGCCGGGCTCCATGCCCACCAGTGGCTGCGGGGGCGGAAGAAGGCGTTGCTCGCCTCCTTCGCGGTCGGCACCATCGACCAGGTGCTGTTCGCCGGGCTCAAGAGCAGGCACCTGGCGCTGCGGCACCTCGCCGTCGCGGGCAAGGTCGTCGTCATCGACGAAGTCCACGCGTACGACGCCTACATGAACGCGTACCTCGAACGCGTACTGGAGTGGCTGGCCGCCTACCGCGTGCCCGTGGTGCTGCTGTCCGCGACGCTTCCCGCCGGCCGGCGGCGGGCGCTCGCCGCCGCGTACGCCGGGTGGAGCATCGAGGACGCGTACGGGGAGTTCGAGAAGGCCGTGGAGGTCGGCGCCCCGGCGGTCGACGACAGTGGCGGTGGCGGTGCTCCGGCGGCCGACGACGGCAGCCGCGGCGGTGGAGCGCGCGCCGCATCCGCCCCGACCGGCGACGCCTATCCGCTGCTCACCGCCGTGGCGCCGGACGCGCCCGTACGGTATTCCCGTCCCGCCGCCGCTTCCGGACGTCGTACGGAGATCGCGCTCGAAGCGCTCGACGACGACCTCACCGAACTGGTACATCGGCTGGATGCCGAACTGGCCGACGGCGGCTGCGCGTTGGTCGTGCGCAACACGGTCGACCGGGTGCTCGACGCCGCCGAGGCGCTGCGCGCGCACTTCGGGGCGGACGCGGTGACCGTGGCGCACTCCCGGTTCCTGGCCGCCGACCGCGCCCGTAAGGACACCGAGCTGCGGACCCGGTTCGGCCGCGACGGCGACCGTCCCGCGGGGCCGCACATCGTCGTCGCCAGCCAGGTCGTGGAACAGTCGCTCGACATCGATTTCGATCTGCTCGTCACGGACCTCGCGCCGGTCGACCTCATGCTCCAGCGCATGGGGCGGCTGCACCGCCATCCCCGTACCCGTCCCGCGCGCCTGACGCGCGCCCGCTGCCTGGTGACCGGTGCCGACTGGCGGTCCGATCCGCCCGAGCCGGTACGGGGGACGATCAGCGTCTATCAGGGGCCACACACCCTGTTGCGCACGCTGGCCGTCCTGCGCCCCCATCTGGACGGCGAGCCGCTGGTCCTGCCCGACCACATCAGCCCGCTGGTGCAGACGGCGTACGGGAACGCGGCGATCGGGCCCGCGCACTGGGCCGACGCCATGGACGAGAGCCGCCGGGCGTACGAGAAGAAGCTCACGGACAAGCAGCAACGCGCCGAATACTTCCGGCTCGGGCCGGTGCGCCGGGCCGGGCGCGCGGTGGTCGGCTGGCTGGAGGCGAACGCCGGGGACGTCGACGACAGCCGCGCGGGCCGCGCCCAGGTGCGGGACAGCGAGGAGAGCCTGGAGGTGCTGGTCGTCCAGCGGCAGCCGGACGGCCGGCTGACCACCGTCGAATGGCTGGACGGCGGGCGGGGCGGTCTGTATCTGCCCGAGCACTGCCCGCCGACCAGGCGGGCCGCCGAGGCCGTCGCGGCGAGCGCGCTCACGCTGCCCTGGCAGTTCTCCAGGACGCGGGCGACCCGGAGGACCATCGCCGAGCTGGAACGTTTTCTCGTACCCGGCTGGCAGGTGAAGGAATGCCCGTGGCTGGCAGGGGAGTTGCTGCTCGTCCTCGACGGGGATTGTCAGACCCGGCTGGCAGGATTCGAGCTGCGCTACAGCTACGCCGACGGCCTGCGGGTCACCGCCGTGGACGCGCCTGGCACGACCAGCACCACCAGTACGTCCAACACGACTCACACGACTCACACGACCGACACGACCGACACGACTCAGGGGCACCGCCCGACCGATGCGCGCGACACGTCCGACGCGCGGGAGGCGGCCGGGGCCGCCGGTACGAACGGAACGGCCGACATGACCGCAGCAGCGAGCACACACAGCACGGAGGCGGCGCTGCCGAAGGGCCCGGTGGCACCCGCGCGGGCCACCTTCGACCTGGTCGCGCGGCCGTGGCTGCCCGTCCAGCGAGACGACGGCACGACCGTCGAGCTGTCGCTCCGCGAGGTCTTCGCCCAGGCGCACGGACTGCGGCGGCTGGTGGGTGATCTCCCCACCCAGGAGTTCGCGCTGCTGCGGCTGCTGCTGGCGATCCTCTACGACGCGCTGGAGGGGCCGGCGGAGCGGGAGGACTGGGAGGAGCTGTGGGAGGACCCCGAGTCGTTCGCGGCCGTCGCGGACTACCTCGACCGGCACCGTGACCGCTTCGACCTGCTCCACCCCGAGCACCCGTTCTTCCAGGTCGCGGGCCTCCACACCGCGA
This sequence comes from Streptomyces sp. AM 4-1-1, assembly GCF_029167625.1. Classification (NCBI taxonomy): domain Bacteria; kingdom Bacillati; phylum Actinomycetota; class Actinomycetes; order Kitasatosporales; family Streptomycetaceae; genus Streptomyces; species Streptomyces sp. AM 4-1-1. The sequence continues at coordinate 3,761,589 of NZ_CP119145.1, read as the reverse complement.
AGGAGGAAGTGGCCTCGCTGAACCGCATCGTCGCGGACGTGCCGAACGGCGAGCCGTTCTTCGCGATGCGCCGCCCCGGCGTCGAGCGGCTGAGTCTCGCCGAGGCCGCCCGTTGGCTGGTGCACGCACACGCCTTCGACCCGTCCGGGATCAAGTCCGGCATGGTGGGCGACGACCGGGTCAAGGGCGGCAAGGTCTACCCCCAGGGCACGGGCTGGGCGGGCAACCTCGGCGGAATCCATGCGGAGGGGCACAACCTGCGCGAGACGCTGCTGCTGAACCTGATCCCGACGGACGAGGGCATCCTCACCACGGACGGGAAGCGGGACCTGCCGGTATGGCGCCGCCCGCCGACCGGCCCCGGCGTGGTCGAGGAGAGCGAGTCGGGCCGGCGGCCTTCCGGCCCCCGCGACCTCTACACCTGGCAGTCCCGCCGGGTGCTGCTGCACTCGGAGGGGGACACCGCCACGGGGGTCGTCCTCGGGTACGGGGACCCGCTCACCCCGTACGACCGCTGGAAGTCCGAACCCATGACGGCCTGGCGGCGCAGTCCGGCACAGGAGAAGAAGCAGGGCCGGGGGCTCGTCTATCTGCCCCGGCAGCACGACGCGAGCCGGGCCGCGTGGCGCGGTATGGCGAGTCTGCTGCCCGCGCGGCGTGCGGCGGGGGAGGACTCCGGGCGCGGTGAGGCGCCGAGCCTGCTGCCGTCCGGGGTGGTGCGGTGGCTCACCATGCTGCCCTGGGAAGGGCCACTCCAGGACCGGAAGCTGATCCGTACCCGGCTGGTCGGGGCGGTGTACGGGACCCAGCAGTCGGTGGTGGACGAGGTGGTCGAGGACTCGGTCACGCTGCCCGTCGTACTGCTCGACGAGGAACGGCCGTTGTACGCGGCGGCAGCGGTCAACGCGGTAGCGGACGCCGAGGCGGCGGTCACCGCGCTGGGGCAGCTCGCCGGGAACCTCGCACGCGCGGCCGGTTCGGACCCGGCGTCGGGCACGAGTGCCGCGCGTGACCTGGGGTTCGGAGCGCTGGACGGCCCGTACCGGCAGTGGCTGGTGGGACTGGGCGAGTACGACGACCCCGAGGCGGCCCGCGCCGAGTGGCAGACCACGGTGAGCCGGATCGTGCGTCGGCTCGGTGAGCGGCTTCTCGACACGGCGGGGCCGTCGGCGTGGGAGGGGCGGATCACCGAGATCCCCGGCGTGGGCACGCGCTGGATCGACGACTCCCGGGCGGACCTGTGGTTCCGGACCCGGCTCAACAAGATCCTGCCGGGTGCGGACCGGAGGAACGGCCGGGGCGACGAGGCGGAGGGGGCCGACGCCTCGGAGGGGGCCGACGCCTCGGACGGGGACGACGGCGGGGACGGGGACCGGAACGGGGACGGGAACCGCGACGTGTCCGGTGACTCGTCGGGCACGTCCCCCGGCTTCTCCCCGGCCCGCCCCGGTGAGCCCACCGACCGCGCCGACTTCCCCGGCCCGACCGATCCCACCGACATTCACGGCTCTCCCCACTCACCCGACTCTCCCGACTCACCCGGCTCTCCCCACTCACCCGACTCTCCCGATGACGACACGACGGAGCCCAGCGCATGACCACACCCCCGACCCCCACGACCGGAGCCACCGGTCGCCCGGCCCACGGCGTGTCGGACGCGTCGGAGACGACCGGGACGGGCTTCCAGGAGGGCAGGCCGCAGGAGTCCGCAGACAGGGGCCCATCCCTCCGCCACCAGCAGGGCCCGGCCGGACAGGCCGCCTCCCGGTACATCTCCCAGCTCCAGGGCAGTTACCTCCGGGACGAGTCCGCCGCCGTGGCGACGCTCGCCAGGCTCCGGCGTGGCGCCGGACACACCGTGCACACGCTGGTGGACCACTGGGGCATCGGCGGCCTCGACGAACTGGCCGAGGCGCTGGAAGAGCGGGCGGACGACCAGCCGTTCGTACACCGTGAACGGGCGGAGGAGGCGGTGTACCTCGCGGTGACGCTCTGGTCACTCCACCAGCAGTCGGGGCGCGACGAGAAGATGCACATCCCCGGCGCGACCCTGGGCCGGGCCGTCCGCGTACTGATGCAGCTGAAGTCGGGGGACTCGCCCCCCGCACAGGGCGCCGAAGGCGGGACACGGCCGTGGTTCGCGGACCCCACACGCCCCTTCAAGGTCGACGACGAAGTGAACGAACCGCTCCGCAAACGGTTCGTACGGGTGGGGGCGGCGAACTCGATCGAGTCGGTGGCCGTACGGCTCCGGGAGATCGTCACGCTGCTGCGCACCGCGCGGGTGCCGCTCGACTACGGACGGCTCGCCGACCAGCTCTACCGCTGGCAGTTCCCGGACCGGCGCGCCTCCGTGCGGCGCGAATGGGGCCGCGAATTCCATCTGGCCGCGTGGGTCGTGAAGAAGGGGGACGAGCGGAACGACGGCGGCAGCGAGCGCGGCGGTGACGGTTCCGGTGAATGACCCCTCCCACCCGGTAGGCCCCGTCCCCTTCTCCCCCGTTCTTCGCCCCTCCACTCACTCACTCACTGACCACGACAAGGAACCAACTGCCGTGACCCGCACCATCGTCGACATCCACATCCTCCAGACCGTGCCGCCGAGCAACCTCAACAGGGACGACACCGGGGCCCCGAAGTCCGCCGTCTACGGCGGCGTGCGCAGGGCGCGCGTGTCCAGCCAGGCGTGGAAGCGGGCCACCCGGAAGGCGTTCCGCGAACTGCTGGACGAGTCCGAGCTGGGGGTGCGGACGAAGAAGGTGGCAGTGCTGCTGGCCGAGCGGATCGCCGTACTGTCCCCCTCCATGGACGAGGGTGTGGCCCTGGAACTGGCCGCCGAGACGGTAGGGACTGCCACCGGCTCCAAGATCGAGGCACCCAAGCGCAAGAGCAAGGACGGTGACGAGGGCGCACGGGCGCCGGAGTCCTCGTACCTGATGTTCCTCAGCAGCCGCCAGTTGGACGCGCTGGCCGCACTCGCCGTCGAGGGCGGCCAGGACGGCGGGCTCAAGGCACTGAAGGACTTCCTGAAGGTCAAGGAGAACAAGGCGCGCGCCAAGCAGCTGGTGAGTACCGAACACTCGGTGGACATCGCGCTGTTCGGGCGTATGGTCGCGGACTCGACCGACCTCAACGTCGACGCGGCGACGCAGGTGGCGCACGCCCTGAGCGTGCACCCCGTCGATGTCGAGTCGGACTACTTCACCGCCGTCGACGACCGGAACACGGACGCCGAGGCGGGTGCCGGAATGATCGGCACGGTCGACTTCAACTCGGCGACGCTGTACCGCTACGCCGCCGTGGACATCGACCGGCTGTACGAGAACCTGGGCCCCGGTACGTCCGCGTCCCCCGCCGAGCCCACCCGTCGTGCCGTGGCCGCCTTCCTGGAGGGATTCATCTCCTCCCTGCCCACCGGGAAGATCAACACCTTCGGCAACCACACCCTGCCCGCCGCGGTGATCGTGAAGATCCGCTCCCGGCGCCCGATCAGCTTCGTCGGGGCGTTCGAGAAGCCGGTGGAGCAGGGTCCAGGCGGCGGCTACCTGCGACAGAGTTGCGAACAACTGGCCGCCCACATCGCCGGCTTGGAAAAGGCGTACGGTGTGCCCGCCGACGAACCGAGCTGGGTCCTGCGGGTGGGCCACGACACCGCCGCCCTTGCCGGTCTCGGCACCGAGGTGGCGCTCTCCGAGCTGGTGACGGCCGTCGGGGACGCGGTCGCCGACCGGCTGCCGACGGCCAAGACGGCGGCGACGGCCAAGGCGTCGGAGCCGCAGGCATGAGCGTGCTGCTGCTGCGGCTCGCGGGACCTCTCCAGGCGTGGGGGTCGGCGGCCCGCTTCACGCGCCGCACCACGGAGAACGCGCCGACGAAGAGCGGCGTCCTGGGGCTCCTCGCCGCCGCGCAGGGGCGCACCCGGAGTGCGGACCTCTCGGACCTCGCGGCACTGGAGTTCGGGGTGCGCGTCGATCAACCGGGCGCGCGGCTGCGGGACTTCCAGACCGCGCACCACGCGGACACGCAGAAGGCCATGCCGCTGTCGGAGCGCTTCTACCTCACGGACGCGGTGTTCGTGGCGGGCGTGCGGGGCGAGGGCCGGCTGATCGACGCGCTGTACGAGGCACTGCTGGAACCGGTGTTCCTGCCGTACCTCGGCCGGCGCTCCTGCCCGCCCTCCCTGCCCGTCACGATGGGCGAACCCCGGGACATCGGCCTTGAAGAGGCGCTGCGGGAGGCACCGTGGCAGGCGTCCGCGTGGTACCGGCGCGAACTGGCTCACTTCCAGGGGTCGTCGGCGGCGTCCTCCGACGTCGACCCGGTACCCGCCCCGGAAGATCTGGATCTGCTGCTCGACTGCCCGGCCGGTGAGCTGCCGGACGTGACCCTGCGCGATCTGCCGTTGAGCTTCGACCCGAGCCACCGACGGTACGGACTCCGTGGCATCCGCACCGGGCGGACGGGACCGGCCGACGGCTCGACGCCCGCCGGACGGACGACCGGGGGTCCGTCACCCGTCGGTCCGTCGCCCGCCCGCACGCCTGCCGTCTCCGCACCCGTCCCGTCCCACGATCCGGTCGCCGGGCTCCCGATCTCCGTACCACCGAGGAACACCTGATGTACCTGACCCGCTTCCGTGTCAACACCGGTCGTACGGACGCCCGGCGCCTCCTCGAAGCACCGCACCGCCTGCACGGGGCGGTGAACATGTCCTTTCCCGACCTACCGTCCAGGGACGGGTCGGGGCCCAGGGTGCTGTGGCGCGTCGACCGCAACTCGACGGCGGAGACCCTGCTGTACGTGGTCAGCCCGAACCGCCCGGACCTGACCCACCTGGTCGAGCAGGCGGGCTGGCCCGCGGCGGACGGCCTCGGCTGGACCACCTTCGACTACGACGGATTCCTCACCGGCCTCGCTGAAGGCAGCACATGGGCCTTCCGGCTCACCGCGAACCCGGTTCACAACATCCGTCACGAGGACCACAAGGAGGGCGAACGCACCCAGCGCGTGGCCCATAAAACCCCGTACCACCAACTGCGTTGGCTGCTGGACCGACAGGAGAAGTCCGGATTCGAGATCGTCGCGAAGCCCCCGGAGCGACGGCTTCTGGACCACGGTGACGAACACGAGCTGGTCGTGCGCGACCAACGCCCCCTCCAGTTCAACAGACCCCCCGCGAAGGACCGCCGCCAGGACGTGCGCTTCACCCGGGTCACGTACGACGGCCGGCTGCGGGTCACGGACCCGGACGTCCTCCGACGCACCCTGACCCACGGCCTGGGCAAGGCCAAGGCGTACGGCTGCGGTCTGATGACCCTCGCCCCGCTGACCCGGGCGGACGGATGAGCACGGTCGGCCGCCGGGGCGCGTCCTCACCCCGCGAACTCACCCGGGTCGGTGACCGGCTCTCGTTCATCTACCTGGAACGGTGCGTGGTCCACCGGGACGACAACGCGATCACCGCGACGGACACCGACGGGGTGACCCACAGTGGTCCCCGCGCGTGCGGGGGTGGTCCCGGAGTGATGGCCCTCAACCCGTTCGTCCTCGTGTGGTCCCCGCGCGTGCGGGGGTGGTCCCCGCGACCCGCACAGACAGCGACGTGTTCGACTGTGGTCCCCGCGCGTGCGGGGGTGGTCCCCCCACCACCAACCCCAGCCTCCGCACCCTCAAGTGGTCCCCGCGCGTGCGGGGGTGGTCCTTCGGTGTGTACGGCGCCGAATTCTCGATACGGGTGGTCCCCGCGCGTGCGGGGGTGGTCCCTCGGGGTTGTCACCCGGTGTAGGTCTTGCAGCGTGGTCCCCGCGCGTGCGGGGGTGGTCCCGGCGTCAACGTCGAATCGAGGGGCGGGGACGGGTGGTCCCCGCGCGTGCGGGGGTGGTCCCCGCACGACGAGGGCGTGAGCTGTCTCGGCCCGGTGGTCCCCGCGCGTGCGGGGGTGGTCCCGACTGCACTCGACCCTTCAACGGCCCGCTGTCGTGGTCCCCGCGCGTGCGGGGGTGGTCCCTGGTAGGCGTAGTTGAACGAGCGGGTGGAGGCGTGGTCCCCGCGCGTGCGGGGGTGGTCCCCCGCCGTCACGGGCCGAGTACTCGCGGGAGTGGTGGTCCCCGCGCGTGCGGGGGTGGTCCCAGTGTTTCCAGCCGTTCCGGCTCGGTGCCCTCGTGGTCCCCGCGCGTGCGGGGGTGGTCCCAACAGCCGTCCCCTCGGCCGTCCGCGCCAGGAGTGGTCCCCGCGCGTGCGGGGGTGGTCCCGGCGGCTCGTCCGAGTACAGGTGCGCGGGCGGGTGGTCCCCGCGCGTGCGGGGGTGGTCCCAGGCCGACCACGACCGGACCGTCGCGGACATGGTGGTCCCCGCGCGTGCGGGGGTGGTCCCAACAGGTCCACCCCCGCAGAACTCCCCACCCGGTGGTCCCCGCGCGTGCGGGGGTGGTCCCCTCTACCTCCGCGGCGCCGCCCTGGTCTTCACGTGGTCCCCGCGCGTGCGGGGGTGGTCCCGCCGCGTCCTTGTCGCCGAGCTGGGCGGCGCGGTGGTCCCCGCGCGTGCGGGGGTGGTCCCTCGCGCAGTCCTCCACGTACTTGAACGTGGAGGTGGTCCCCGCGCGTGCGGGGGTGGTCCCTTTTGTGGTCCGTGGGGGAGTTGAGGGACTGGGTGGTCCCCGCGCGTGCGGGGGTGGTCCCGGCGGCTCGTCCGAGTACAGGTGCGCGGGCGGGTGGTCCCCGCGCGTGCGGGGGTGGTCCCAGGCCGACCACGACCGGACCGTCGCGGACATGGTGGTCCCCGCGCGTGCGGGGGTGGTCCCCCGGCCTCCGCGTCATCACCGGAGAACCCGCCGTGGTCCCCGCGCGTGCGGGGGCGGTCCTCCGTCGCATTTCCGAGACCCTGGCCGGACGGCGTGGTCCCCGCGCGTGCGGGGGTGGTCCCTCGACACGGCGGTTGCTGCTCCGGCAGTGGATGTGGTCCCCGCGCGTGCGGGGCTGGTCCTGGGGTCGGCTTGTCCGGGCGGAACATCCTGGAGTGGTCCCCGCGCGTGCGGGGGTGGTCCCCTCGGCCGCCGGGCGCGAGTCCTGTACTGCCTGTGGTCCCCGCGTGCGGGGGTGGTCCCGGGCCGGCCGGGCCGTGGCGGCGGGTCTCGTGGTGGTCCCCGCGCGTGCGGGAGTGGTCCCTTGCGCCAGATGTCGTCGTTGTCGAGGAGCTGGTGGTCCCCGCGCGTGCGGGGGTGGTCCCTCGACACGGCGGTTGCTGCTCCGGCAGTGGATGTGGTCCCCGCGCGTGCGGGGCTGGTCCTGGGGTCGGCTTGTCCGGGCGGAACATCCTGGAGTGGTCCCCGCGCGTGCGGGGGTGGTCCCCTCGGCCGCCGGGCGCGAGTCCTGTACTGCCTGTGGTCCCCGCGTGCGGGGGTGGTCCCGGGCCGGCCGGGCCGTGGCGGCGGGTCTCGTGGTGGTCCCCGCGCGTGCGGGAGTGGTCCCTTGCGCCAGATGTCGTCGTTGTCGAGGAGCTGGTGGTCCCCGCGCGTGCGGGGGTGGTCCCGAAAGTCCCGATGCCCGGCTCCATGTACGCCAGTGGTCCCCGCGTCTGCGGGGGTGGTCCCGCGTGCTGCGCCGGTGCAGCATCGCCTACAGCGTTAATTAAGCTGCTTTCAGCTTCGCTACGGTACTGATTCGGTTATGAAGATCACGGACCACAGGAGAAGCCCTCGGGACGCTGAGAGACCGCAACTTATCGAAATGCTCGTCGCCCCGCGCTGTCGACAGGACTTCGTAATCATCGAGAAAGCGCCCCCATGATGCACATGCCTCCTCCAGGTGCCCAAGCTCGTACTGCCGCTGTGCGAGTACCGCGTGTGCGTGCAATCTTCCTTGGCGTTCCAAGGGAGACATGACCCGGATGGAATGCCGGAGCGTTTTAATGGAAGCCGCCAGGTCCCGTGACTCGTAGTGCACGTGAGACACATGAAATAGAAAAGCCGCCTGGTCGTACCCGCCAACGGCGTCACGCCGAGAGTCCGCCCGAGAAAGAGCTGTTTCCGCTTCTTTGAGCATTGCCCTTGCCCCTTGGCGGTCACCGACCATGGCGGAAGCATGAGCCTGTTGTCCCCTGAGGAACGCAACAAGGCGCGGACCTGCCTGAGGTGCCGCTTCGGCGGCCGAGTTGGCATACTCCAATGCTTTTCGTCCGTAGCGGAGATGGGATGCCTGGAGGCTCATTCCGCGAAGAGTGCGGCAGTAAGTGAGCTGGTCATTCGATTCTCGGGCGAGGTCAAGCGCGTGCAGGTAGTAGGTCTGTCCTAGCCCGTGCGCTCGCTCGTACATGGCCATCCACCCTGTGAGGTAGGTGAGGTCGGATGCGGCGGAGAGCATGTTTCGGTGAACTTCGTCCGAGGCATCGGCATGCAAATAGCCTGCAACCGTGTTCACCAGGAACGCGGCGGCCATCGGCCGTGCATGTCCACCGCCTAGTTCGTCAAGGATGTCTGCGATCTTGCCCGTCATTCGGCGGACGGTATCGACTTCGCCGGGCCCGATGCGACCAGTCGGCCGGGTAAGGCGGTCGTGATCATCAGCGCTTGCCTCAGACACGAGAGCAGAAAAGGCCGGAACGCTGAGAGCTGCAGAATATAGGCCCGCAGCTAAGAGCTTACGGCGGGACGGGTCCATGTCTTGCCTCCCGAGGTCGATCAATTCTTCTGCTGTGGTCGGCCGGCTATGCGGTTGTGGGAGCGTAGGGAATCCCGCCTCGTCCCGCGTGACGGGACGGTTCAGCCTGCGCGCGAGTGCTTCCAGAATCAGCGGTCGGACGGACTCTTTCGGTAGGTGGCCACCCAACCACTGGTGCACTGAGGGCTGTTGGTACTTCAGCGGGGTGCCGTGTTCGGTGCCGATGCGGTTGACCGCTTGGGCGAACTGTCGCAGGGTCCACCCGCTCTCGCGGTACAGCCGCTCAAGTCCGGCGTTCGGTTGTCGTGTCGTCACTGGCCCCAACTCCCGCGCTCTGACCGCTTAACGCTCTTAACCCCTGGCCTCTTCCCAACGGTACCGCTGTGCGTGGTCGGACGGTTGCCTAGTGCGAGCACGACCGCCGCAAGAGATGACACCGCAAAGGAGGCCCGGACATGAAGACGCCCGCGCGAACGGCCACGGGGCAGCCCGAGTGGTCCGGCGCGGGGATACCGGCGGGCTACTGGTGCGAAGTGCTCGCGGAGGGCGAGGTGTACGGGACGCGCGAAACGGTCCCGTACGTTCTCGGCACCTTCCAGACGATCTCGCCGAAACTCGCGCTGCGGTGGTTACGGAGTAGCGCCGAGCACATCGCGGACCGGCTCGACCCCGACCCCGGCCGTTCGGCATGGGTCATGCCGTGGATGCGCGTCGACTCCACACCCCTGCCCAACTGCCCTGCCCGTTTGCGGTTTTGGGTTGGGCTCACCGAGGAGTGCCGGGCCGTACGGGACCAGCTCAAGGAGGGTGCAGCCCTGTCTGTGGTCGTTCCTGACGAGGGGTGTCGCTACACGCTGACCGTCCGGCCCGTGGCAGTGCCCCCGCCCGAGTCGGGCACGACAGCGCCCGCCGACGACGGACAGTCCACAAACCCCCGCCCTGGTCACACGAGCCCCAGGAAAGCCCGTCGGCCGGGCTGGCACATCCCCGGTCGGCGACCAGGACGGACCGCCCGGCTCCGCATGCCACCAGGGGCGGACCCGGGCACCCCCGAGCCCAACCGGGCCGGGACCACCACACCGAGCCTGCGGGAGCAGGAGGCATGTCGGACCTGCCCCGCCGCAACGGTCACTTCGCCAGAGAAAGCCACAGGTAACAGTGTTCGGTAAGAAGACAGGCCCGACCGTCGCGGCTGTAAGGAAGGACGCCGAGTGCGCGACGCACGGAGCGTCGGCGGTCGGCGTCGGACCATGTCCGTCCGTTGTCGTCACGGCGTGGCCACACAGTGCCCTCTCGGTAGGGAGGGCGCGGTGTCTGTTGGCCCAGCACCTTGGGGAATGGGACCTGGTTCATCTCGCGGATACGGCGGAACTGGTCGTCTCGGAGCTGGTGACGAACGCGGTGCGGCACGCGGGCCGGCCGGGCGGGCGGCTGATCCTGACGCGTTTCGAGCGGGTGGAGGGCGGGGTGCGCATCGAGGTCCACGACGCCAACGACGAGGAGCCCTCTCTTCGGCAGCTGTCCCCGGACGAGGAGGCCGGACGTGGTCTGGCGCTGGTGGACGCCTTCACGGGCGGGTGCTGGGGCGTCAGCGACCGCGACGGCCTGGGCAAATGCGTCTGGGCCGTCTGCGCCGAGAACGGGCCCATCTGGCCCATCTGGGCCGTGTGCGCCGGTGACGGAGCACGGGACGTGGCGGTGTGAACGGTCGAAAGGCATGGCGTCGGCTCACACCGCGCCAGGAGGTCGGAGACCCGTGCGAGGACTGCGGCACAGTCCTGGCTCTGTGCGTGCAGTGCGGCGAGGCTTCGCGCTGCCTGGTCTGTGATCCGTACGAACGTCCCTCAGCGGCCGACACCACGGAATACCACCTGCGCCGCATCGCACGCGACCACCCCCAGGTGGGGTTATGGGCGGGTGCCGCGTCCGCTCTCATCCCGGCCATGTTCCTCTGGGCCGCACTGACCTACCTGCCCGACGGGACCGTACGCACCCTGGCCGTCATCGCCGGTACGGCGGCGTGCTGCGCGTTCCTGACCATGGGAGCGGCCATGCGCAAAGCACCTCTGCCAGAGGAGCAGCCCGCATGCCGGATGCGGGAGCCGACCCCGGACGAACGGTGGTGGTGCACGGCGCTGGTGGCCCTGCTGGTGCAGGTCGCCCTGGTCTGCGTCGGCATGGCCACCGGTTGAGCACGGAGACGGGTGGGTTCCCTCCGAACGACGGACAAGCGCCGACCATGGTGCGGCGTGACCCAGGAGTGGTGATGGTTGCTGCGCGTCAACGAAGGCGTCCGGCCCGCCTCTGTCAAGAGCCGCAGGCCGTCACGTACGCGCGCGAGAGGGCGGGACTGACCAAACGAGCACTCGCCGGTCTCATAGGGATCTCTGAACAGCTCATGGGAGAGATCGAGTCCGGCTGGCGCAACGCCACTCCCGCGAACCTGGCCAAGATCGCTGACGCGCTGAATTGCCCCATCGTGGTGCTGGAGCGCAAGAGGTGCGGCAATGGGGCCCCTCATCCGATCGAGCAGTCGGGCGCTCCGTGAGCACGCGCGGTGCGTACCGTCGGCCGCAGCACCAACGACGGCTGGACGAGTGGAACCCGTCAGCGGACGACGTCGAAGACGTTCTTCTGCAGGCCGTTGGCGTAGACCTCGTACTCGACGAGCTTCAGCTTCTGCGTGTCATTGTCCGTGTCGCTGAAGAGCCGCTTGCCCGCGCCGAGCAGCAGCGGAAAGACGAGCAGGTGGTACCGGTCGATCAAGCCGGCGTCCGAGAGGGCGTGGTTCAGGGCGGCGCTGCCGTGCAGGATGATCGGTCCGCCCTCCGTCTCCTTCAGCGCGGTGACCTCGTCGAGAGAGCGCAGGATCGTCGTCTCGCCCCAGTTCGAGACCAGGTCGTCCTCGGTGAGGGTGGTGGAGACGACGTACTTCGGCATCACCTTGTAGTCGGCGAACTCCTCCATGTCTGGCCACACCGGGCTGAACGCCTCGTAGCTGACCCGGCCCATCAGCAGCGCGGTGGCTTCCTGCTGCTCCCGGCCCTTGATCTCGTACGCGTCGAGCAGGAACTCGATGTCCTTGAAGGTCCACCCCGAGTTCCGGTAGCCGGGCTCGCCGCCCGGCGCCTCCATGACGCCGTCGAGCGACAGGAAGGCAGTGCTGATCAGGGTACGCATCGCAGGTTCCTCGGTATCTCGTGTCTGCTTCTGAACGGATTCGGTCGGTGCCCGGTTCGTCCGCACTCGCGACTCCGGGCTGCTCGCCGTGGTCGCTGACTGCCGATGACGGAAGAACCTATCGGCCGGCACTGACAGTCCTCCGGCCCTCCGACACCGGGGGCCGGGGGCACGGAACGGCCCACGTCGGACCGCGCGATGCCCAACGCATCGTCCAAACGGCCCTGCCGTTACAACAGGGCGAAAGTTGTCGGTCACGGCATTAAAATCTCCGAGCCGAGATCAGGGGGGGCAACATGGCCATCGCAATAGTCGACGCCGTCAGGCTCGCGAAGACGAACCGACGGAGGTATGAGCGTCTGCTTGAGTGCCAGGAGGAACTGAATCAGCGGGCCGCCGCGGAGAACGCCGCCCAGCGGAAGGCGCGGCAGACGCTCTACGACGAAGCCCTCGTCCCCTTCCGGGACGTTTTTCAGCGTCTCAAGCGCGTCGATCTGGTCGAGCTGGCCGCGATCGACATGCCAAGCGTCGGTGGCGAGGTGGACTTCGAGCTTCAGCGGCTGCGTGAACGTGCCGTGACGGCCGCTGTCGGCGCGCTGGCAGGCGGTGCCCTCGCCGGTTCCGGTGCCGGGGTGGGTGCCTATCTCGCGGTGGGTGCCTTCGCCTCCGCCTCCACCGGCACGGCGATATCGGGGTTGTCCGGGGCGGCGGCCACCAGTGCCACGCTCGCGTGGATGGGCGGCGGGTCTGTTGCCGCGGGCGGTGGCGGGGTGGCGGCCGGGACAACGGTGCTGTCCCTGATCATCGCGGCTCCGGCCGTCCTCTCGCTCGCTGCCATCGGGGAATGGCAGAGCCGCAGACTCAGACGCGGTGAACAGGAGAAGGCACAGGCCCTGGAGCGGTACGAGACGGAGATGAGCGAGGCGGAGGACGCGGCGTCCGCGGTGTACGACCGCAGCAAGGCCATGCGGCACATCCTTCGGGACCTTCGGTTCATGATGGTGAGACGGCTGCCGTCGTTCACCGGGCTGGTCGAAGCGTGCGACGACTTCGCCCGGTACGACTCCGGTCGGCGCGCGGAGGTGGCGGCGATGGTGGATCTCGCCGGGCTCGCGGTCATGGTCATGGGTTGCCCGATTACCGACGCGGACGGACGGATGACCGAGGAATCGGGGCAGGTCGTCGCCGACGCCGAGAGCCGGCTGCAGGCGATGGAAACCGTGTCGTGAGTTCCGTGCCTGGCTCGTCCGGACGCTCCACGATCCCCCATGGCGCCGACCACGCCGCCTGGGCCGTTGCCGATGCGGCCACCCGGCGGCTGGCGGCGGCGACCGTCGAGACGCTGCGGACGCAGGAGACCGTACGGAAGTTGGCGCAGCGCTACGTGAACATCGCCAACGCCCAACGCGCGGGCCATCTCTTCGAGGTGATGCACGAGCTGTCATTCAATAGGCGTGCGATCATGGCCGGTTCCTCGGTCCGGGCCCGGGTCACCGAGTGGATGGCAGGCGGATCGCAGACCGCTGCGGCCGACCTGTACCTCGTCGACGGCGGGACTGTCGTGGGTGAAGCGCAGGCCAAACTGATGGATGGTGTCACCGCAACCGCTCACCAGGTCTCCCGGCAGCACTACGCGGGCATGACCCGGTTGGTGGCAGCCGACCGGGTCGCAGCCGTCGACGACCTCTTGGACCGCCGGTTGGCCATGAATCCCGACGGTGTGCGGTACGCGGACTACTCGGATGCCCGAGCCCATCTGTCGGACCGCCTCGACCACGGCGGCGTGAGCAGTACACCGGTCGACCTCGCAGATGTCCACCGTGCCGCGCGAAACCCGGCGGGCTGGGCTCGTGGGCAAGCCGTCCGAGCAGTCGGCGGCGAAGCCCTCGCCGCCGGGGCCGCCGGAGCCGCTGTCGGTGGGCTGATCGGTGGCATCACCAGTGCCGCGACGCAGGCGGCACGCGTACGGGCCGGCGAGACCTCTGCGGCCTGCGCCGCGTTCACCGCCTCGGCCGCCGCCGCACGTGCCGCGGTTCGGTCGGGGAGTCTGGCGTCGTTGGGCTCGCTGGTGCGAAGTGCCGCGAGGGCCGGCCGCCTCCCGGCCGTCCTCGGCGGCGGCGACCTCGCCTTCGCGACCGCCCGAGCCGCGTACGCCGTAGCGGAAGCGGGGCTGGACCTGGCCCGCGGCCGGATCGATACGGGGGAGTTCGCCGCTCTGAGCTGCGAGGCGACACTGACCACCGCTCTCACCTGGGGATGCGGCGCGGTGGCGCAGACAGTCGTGCCCGTGCCCGTGGTCGGGGCACTGGTCGGCGGACTCGTCGGTCAGGCCACCGCCGCGCTGGTCGTCCAGGGCCTGCAGGCCGCCTTGGTCGCGGCTCGCGCGGGTGGAGCCGAGGACGATGCCACCGAACTCCTGGAACGCGAACTCCTCACCGCGTCCGCGACCTCCGGTCTGCTCAGCCATGCGATCGGGCAGCTGGACGACAAGCGGGCCACGCATGCCACCGCAGTGGTCCTCCCCCAACTCTCCGAGGTGCGCCAGGAGCTGGCGATGAGCGATCCGGTCGGCGCGCTGTCGGCCCTCGCCGAGCTGACCTGTGCGGTCGGCGGCCAACCCGTCTTCGTGACCCAGACGGAGTTCGACCGGTGGATGGCGGACGAGGACGCGGTGTTGAATCTCGACCCCAACTGGTGAGCGGGACTGCTGGACCCCCTCGCCGGCCGCACGGACGAGCGGGACACCACCAGGCCCACAAGGGTGCTGCGGAAGAAGACCTCGGCAGCGCCCTTGTCCGGGCTCACCACGGCCGCGACCCGAGGACCCGCCGAAGCCGCGGATGACAGACACGCGCCCCCCACGCGTGCGCTCCCCCCGACAGGGCACCCGGAACAAGCAGGCCGAACAAGTCCGTCAGGAGCCCGCCGGGGAAGCCCGTCCGAAGGCCCACCGGGGAGAGTCCTCAGGAAGGGCCACGAGGGCGAGCCCGACAGGGAAGGGCCCGGATCGGCGTATGGCGTAAGTAGGGCAGCTCCGCCCGAAGTGGGACAGCATTGGATGGAGCCGTCGTCCGCGTCGGGCCATCCGTCCCGCCTCGCCGGGCGTCTGTCCCGCCTTGGCGGGCGTCCGAGATCGAGGAGAGTGACATGGCAAGTGAGCGACCCGAATCCGGCACTCCGGCGACCGGTGCTCCCGCAAGCAGCACCCCGGCGACCGGTGCTCCGGCGACCGGGGCTCCGGTGAGGGGCACCCGCCGGGCCCCCGAGCTGGCGCTCCCGGTGGTCCGGGAGGCCGGCTGGGGGGATGTCGACGTGCGGGCCGTCGACACGGTACGGGCGCTGGCCGCGGACGCCGTGCAGCGGACCGGCAACGGGCACCCCGGCACCGCGATGAGCCTGGCGCCGCTGGCGTATCTGCTGTTCCAGCAGGTCATGCGGCACGATCCGAACGACGACCAGTGGCTCGGCCGGGACCGGTTCGTCCTGTCGTGCGGGCATTCCAGCCTGACCCTCTACATCCAGCTGTACCTCGCCGGATACGGCCTCGAACTCCAGGACCTGAAGGAGCTGCGCACCTGGGGATCGGCCACCCCCGGCCACCCCGAGTACCGCCACACCCGGGGGGTCGAGATCACCACCGGGCCGCTCGGCCAGGGGCTCGCCAGTGCCGTCGGCATGGCGCTCGCCGCCCGCCGTGAGCGTGGCCTGCTCGACCCGGACGCCCTGCCCGGCAGCAGCCCCTTCGACCACCATGTGTACGTCGTCGCGTCCGACGGCGACATGATGGAGGGCGTCACCTCCGAGGCCAGTTCGCTCGCCGGCCACCAGGAGCTGGGCAGCCTGATCGTCTTCTACGACTCGAACCACATCTCCATCGAGGACGACACCGACGTCTCCTTCAGCGAGGACGTGCCCGCCCGGTACGCCGCCTACGGCTGGCACGTACAGACCGTGGACTGGACCCGTACGGGCGACTACGTCGAGGACGTCGACGCGCTGCTCGCCGCGATCGAGGCCGCGAAGGCCGAGACGTCCCGCCCCTCGCTGATCATGCTGCGTACGATCATCGGCTGGCCCGCGCCGAACAAGCAGAACACCGGCAAGGCCCACGGTTCCGCGCTCGGGGACGACGAGGTGGCCGCCACCAAGAAGCTCCTCGGTTTCGACCCGGACCGGACCTTCACCGTCGAGGACGAGGTGCTGGCCCACGCCCGCGAGGTCAAGGACCGGGGCCGTGAGCTGCACGAACAGTGGCAGCCCCGCTTCGAGACCTGGCGGTCCGACAATCCCGTACGGGCCACCCTGCTGGATCGTCTCCAGGGCCGGAAGCTGCCCGAGGGCTGGACCGACGCCCTGCCGTCGTTCCCCGCCGACCCGAAGGGCATGGCCACCCGCAAGGCGTCCGGGGCGGTCCTGGACGCGCTGGCCCCCGTACTCCCCGAGCTGTGGGGCGGCTCCGCCGACCTCGCGGAGAGCAACAACACGTCGATGGGCGGCGAGCCGTCGTTCGTCCCCAGTGACCGGCAGACCGAGCTGTGGAAGGGCGGCCCCTACGGCCGTACGCTCCACTTCGGCATCCGCGAACACGCGATGGGCGCCATCCTCAACGGCATCGCCCTCCAGAGCCTGACCCGCCCGTACGGCGGTACGTTCCTCACCTTCAGCGACTACATGCGTCCCGCCGTCCGGCTCGCCGCGCTGATGCAGCTTCCGGCCACCTACGTCTGGACCCACGACTCCATCGGCCTCGGTGAGGACGGCCCCACCCACCAGCCCGTGGAACATCTGGCCGCGCTGCGCGCCATCCCCGGTCTCGACGTGGTCCGGCCGGGTGACGCCAACGAGACCTCGGTCTGCTGGCGCACCATCCTGGAGCACTCCGACCGGCCCGCCGGTCTCGTGCTGACCCGGCAGAACGTCCCGGTGCTCGAACGCGGTACCGGCGCCCACGCACCCGCCGAGGGCGCCGCCCGTGGCGCGTACGTCCTCGCGGAGGGTTCCGGTACGACACCGGACGTCATCCTCGTCGCGACGGGCTCCGAGGTGCAGATCGCGGTCGACGCGCGCACCCGGCTGGCCGAGGAGGGACTGTCCGTCCGGGTGGTCTCCATGCCGTGCCGCGAGTGGTTCGCGGCGCAGCCCCTCGACTACCAGGACGAGGTCCTGCCGCCCTCCGTGCGCGCCAGGGTCAGCGTCGAGGCCGCCGTCGGTCAGGGCTGGCGCGAGGTCGTCGGGGACGCGGGCCGCATCGTCAGCCTGGAGCACTACGGCGCGTCCGCGGACTACCAGCGGCTGTACGACGAGTTCGGCCTCACTCCGGAGGCGGTCGCCGCGGCGGCGCGTGACAGCATCCGCGACGCCACCACCACCCCCCGCCCCGGCGGCCACCAGCACACCTCGGCCCCCACCAGCGGCCAACCCGGCGACCTGCCCGGGTGACCTGACCGGGTGACCTGCCCCGGTGAGTGATCGGGAATGGGAGTCGGGGATCGGGGAACGAGCGAGAGCGGGAGAAGGTGAACGGGCAGAGGTACGGGCCCGGTGCGCGGTCGGTCGCGACGCGCACCGGGCCCGTACCGTCGGACCGGCCCGTCGGTCCGCCGGTCCGTCAGTCCGCCGATCCGCTGACCGCCGATCCGCTGACCCGCTGACCCGCTGACCCGCCAGGGACCGTGCAGGGCGGTGATCCGGCCCGTGCGCGGGTCACTCGTCGTGCGGACCGCGGGCCGCCGCGGGCCCCGGACGGACGGTGGCCGCAGGCAACTGATCCGGCGCGTTCAGGTGTCGGGCAGGTCGAGCCGGCGGGCCGTGCCCGGCGCGATCGTGAACGAGCGCCCGTCGAGGACCACCCGCACCGCGTCCCGTACGTCATCGGCC
Source organism: Streptomyces sp. AM 4-1-1 (assembly GCF_029167625.1). Taxonomy (NCBI): domain Bacteria; kingdom Bacillati; phylum Actinomycetota; class Actinomycetes; order Kitasatosporales; family Streptomycetaceae; genus Streptomyces; species Streptomyces sp. AM 4-1-1. Next base: position 3,743,877 of record NZ_CP119145.1, on the reverse strand, counting down.
CCCGCGTCCCGCGCCCCGCCCCGCCGACCGTCCCGCGATCCGGCGTCCCGCGCCCCGTCCCGCCGACCGCCCCGCGATCCGGCGTCCCGCGCCCCGTCCCGCCGACCGCCCCGCGATCCGGCGTCCCGCGTCCCCTTCGGCGCCCCGCCCGCCGCCCCCGGTCCGCCGCGCGCGCCCTCGCTCCCGTCCGGCACCGCGATCCGCAGGCTCTGGGCGCGCAGGCTCAGGTCCACGTCCCAGTGGTGGCGGTACCGGATGCGTACCCCGAACTTCGACAGCTGCGGCAGTGTCGCCGGGGACAGCCACAGCGCGTCGTCCCGGGTCTCCAGGCCGGTCAGGCCGCGTTGTACGAAGTCGAGGGTGCCCGCCATCGCGCCCAGGTGGATGCCCTCCTCCGTGGTGCCGCCCTGGATGTCGGCGACGTCCCCGATCAGGGCCTCCTCGCAGTACGCCCACGCGTCGTCCCGCCGGACCCGGGCCAGCACCCAGGCGTGCACCAGGGCGCTGAGCGTGGAGCCGTGACTCGTACGCGCCAGGTAGTGGTCGACGGTCGTGCGCCACACGTCGTCGTCGAGCACATGACCGAGCTGCCGGAAGACGCCCGCGAGTTCGGCCGGTGAGAAGAGGTAGCCGAGCATCAGCACATCGGCCTGCTTCGACGCCTGGTAGCGGTTGGGGGTGTCGCCCTCCGCCTCCAGGATGCGGTCCAGCCGCCGGATGTCCCCGTACCGCTTCCGGTATCCCTCCCAGTCCAGCTCGGCCAGCTCCCCGTAACCGGCGAACTGGCTGATCACGCCCCGGTGGTACGGCACGTGCAGCCGGTGCGCGATGTCGTCCCAGCGTTCCACTTCCTCGGGGGCCAGCTGGATCTGGTCGCACACCCACCCCCGGCAGGTGTCCGGCAGCGCGCGGTGCAGTTCACCGGCCCGCGCCAGCACCCAGGCGGCCATGACGTTCGTGTACGCGTTGTCGTCGAGGCCCGGGGTCTCCGCGTCCGGGTAGGCGTCGTGGTACTCGTCGGGGCCGACCACCCCCCGGATGCGGTACCGGCCGAGCGATCCGTCCCACTCGGCGCGGCTCGCCCAGAACCTGGCGATCTGGAGCAGCGTCTCGGCGCCCTTGGTGTGCAGGAACTCCGTGTCCCCGCTGGCCTGGCAGTACTGCCAGACGTTGTACGCGACCGCCGAGCCGACGTGGTGCTGCAACCGGGAGTTGTCGGGGAGCCAGCGCCCCGAGTGCGGGTTGAGGTGGAGCTCCTGGGTCTCCTCGCGGCCGTCTCCGGCGCTCTGCCACGGGTACATCGCGCCGCTCCGACCGGCCTCGCGCGCCGCCTCGCAGGCGGCGGGCAGCCTGCGGTGGCGGTAGCCGATCAGCGCCCGGGACACCTCGGGGAAGTGCAGGTTCAGGAACGGCAGGACGAACAGCTCGTCCCAGAAGACGTGCCCCCGGTACGCCTCGCCGTGCAGCCCCCTGGCCGGGACCCCGACGTCCAGTTCGGCGGTGTGCGGGGAGAGGGTCTGGAGGACGTGGAAGAGGTGCAGCCGGAGAATCCGGCCGGGCTCGCCGGGGACTTCGAGGCGGGCCTGCCGCCACAGGTGCTCCCAGGCCCGGTGGTGCGAGGCCAGCAGCCCGGTGAAGTCCGGGGCCCTGCGTACGGCTCCGAGGGCCGCCCGGACCGGGCTGCCGATCGCCGGGTCACGGGAGGTGTACAGGGCGACCGTCTTCTCGACGACCACCCCGGCCCCGGGTCCGACCGGCAGCGTCAGCACCTGGTACGCGCCCCGGTCGGTGAGCCGGGTCCGTGGCGCTTCGGGGGGCGCGGGGGCGGCGACGGTCCGTGCGGCGAGCGCGACGCCGATCTCGGACTCCGAGGTGCGGCAGCGCAGCCACACCGTGTCGTCGCGGTCGTCGCGGTCGGCGCGGTCGTCAGGCTCGGCGCCGGTGTCCCAGGCGGTGAGGTGCAGGTTCGCCAGGTCGGCGTATCGGACGACCCCGGTGTTGCGTACGTCGCCGTCGATCCCGGACTCCACCTCCACCGCGCCCGACCACCCCTCGGGGGTGAACGACGTGTGCAGGGCGGCCAGGTGCGGGTCGCCCATGTGGACCAGGCGCCGCTGTTCCACGTCGAGCCGGCGCCCGGCCGGGTCCGCGTAGACGGCCCGGCGGGTGAGTGTGGCGCCGCGCAGGTCCAGGCTCTGGCGGTACTCCACCAGCTGGGGATGGTCGGGCGAGAGCCACGGGCCCGGATCGGCGTCGGCCGGGCACATGCGGTAGCGCAGGGGCAGCCAGTTCGGCAGGTTGACCATGTCCTCGTTCTCGACCTGCCGGCCAGCGACCGTGGAGGTCAGCCGGTTGTAGCAGCCCGCGGCGTAGGTGCCGGGGTAGTGCGAGGGGCCCACGGGCGTCTCGGTGGCGGCGCCGCGCGTGGCGAAGTAGCCGTTGCCGAGCGTGCACAACGCCTCGCGAAGCCGCTCCTTCTCGGGGTCGTACCCCTCGTACGACCACGTCCAGGCCTGTGTCATGGGCTTCATCGACTCTCCCCAGCAGGGTCGCCCCTTCTTGGCACCACGGCTTCATGGCACCACGGCCGGGCCGGACGGGCATGCCGTGGCACGCACGCGCCCTCGAACGCGGCGCGGCGGGCGGGCAGGCGGGCAGCCGAGAACCCGGCCGGTGCGGCGACGGGGCCCGCTCGTGTCCCCGGACCGTCGGTTCAGTACGGCAGGGGGCGGCCCGAAGGGCTGCGCAGATCAAGGGGCGGCGGACGCGAAGGGACCTGCGGACGGCGGACGATCTTGATACGGCCCACTGCCATCACCTCCTGGCGGTATCCGGGTATGTGCCCACGGGGACGCCCTTCACACTCCCGGAGCCGTACGGAGCACGGCCGCGCAGTCCCGCCGAACACCCCATATCGTTGATATCAGGCGGTACCGCCCCGAATGGAGGACGCCATGACGACGAACAGGAGCCTGCTCGACGCGCTCCCCCCGGAGGGACGGGAACGGCTGCTGGCCGAGGCCACCCACGAGGTCTCGCTCCCCCGGGGCGCCCGGGTCTTCGAGGAGGGCCGCAAGGCCGACCGGTTCTGGGTCATCCACTCCGGACAGGTCGAGGTCGACATCCATGTCCCGGGTCGCCGGGCCGTGGTCGTCGAAACGCTCGGCCGCGACGACATGCTGGGCTGGTCGTGGCTCTTCCCCCCGCACCTGTGGCACCTGGGCGCGCAGGTGGTCCACCCGGTGTGGGCGGCGGAGTTCGACGCCGCCGCCGTCCGGGACCTGTGCGAGGACGACCCGGTGCTGGGCCGCGCGGTGTACAGGTACGTCGCCGAGACGGTGGCGGGACGTCTGTACGGGACCAGGAGCCGACTGCTCCAGCTGTACGGGCCGCAGGCGGACGACGATCTCGACGTGTGACGGGCCCGACGGGCGATGGCCGACGGGCGGCAGTCGGGGGCAACGGCGGCGCGTGAAGAGGCGTGAGCGCGGGGGCGAACAGCGACACGTGAAGACGCGTGAGCGCGGGCTCGAACAGCGACACGTGAGCGCGGGGCCGACGGCGACGCGTGAAGGGCCTCACGCCAGCGCCCGCCGCAGCGCCCCCGTCGCCAGTTCGCGCGCCACGGCCGTGCCCCGGCAGTCGCGGAGGCTGTCCAGCATCAGGAAGTCGTGGACCACGCCCAGGACGCGTACCGCCGTGACCTCCACGCCCGCTTCCCGCAGCCTCGCCGCGTACGCCTCGCCCTCGTCGCGCAGCACATCGGCCTCCCCGGTGATCACCAGGGTCGGCGGCAGACCGCGCAACTGGTCGAGGCTCGCGCGCAGCGGTGAGGCGTAGGGCTCGGCGCGCTGGGCGGGGTCGGTCGTGTACTGGTCCCAGAACCAGATCATTCCGTCCCGGGTGAGGTAGTGGCCGTCCTCGAACCGGCGGTACGAGGCCGTCCCGAAGTCCGCGTCGGTGACCGGGTACAGCAGCACCTGGGCCCTGAACCGGACGGTTCCCCGCTCCTTGGCCATCAGGGCGAGGACGGTCGCCATGTTGCCGCCGACGGAGTCGCCGCAGACCGCGATGCGGGTGGGGTCCAGGCCCTGGTCCGTGCCCTGGGTGGCGATCCAGGCGGCGACGGCGTGGTTCTGCTCGATCTGGGTCGGGTAGCGCGCCTCGGGCGCCCTGTCGTACACGGGGAAGACCAGTGCCGCGTTCGCTCCGACGGCCAGTTCGCGGACGAGCCGGTCGTGGGTGTTCTCGTCGCCGAAGACCCATCCGGCGCCGTGGACGAACAGGATGACGGGGAGGTCGCCGCCGACGCCCGCGGGCCGGACGATCCGTACCCGTACCCGGCCGTACTCCCCGGTGTCCACGGTCACCCACTCCTCGTCGACCTCCGGCTTGTCGACGTCCTCGCCGGACTGGAGACCCGCGAGGATGTGGCGGCCCCGCTCGGGCGGGACCTCGTAGATCCGGGGGTGGGGCGCGGTGGCCTCGGCGAGTTCCCTCGCGGCGGGCTCCAGGACGGGGGCGGGCGGCGCGGGCAGGTGGGCCATGGCGGGAGTCCTGTCACTGGGTGTGCGGGCGGGGCCACGGAGAAGCGCCCCACCTGCCATCGTCCGGGGTCGCCCGCCACTCGCAACTCGGCGCCCGTACCCGTGCGCGGACCGGCGGGCCACGGGGGGTGCGAAAACGTGTGAAGCCCCCGGCCACGAGGGCCGGGGGCTTCACAGGACATGACCGACGGTCCGACCCGGAGGGGTCGCGGTCCGTCCGTCAGGCGTCCGCCGGGGTTCCGAGCATCGCCGACGCCGTCTCCAGCGGGGTGGGCGGGACGACCGGGGCCGGTGCGGCGACGGTGGTGCAGGTGAAGCCGAGACGGGTCAGGGCCCTGACGACCTCACCGGAGGTGAAGTCGCGGCGGTCCTGCCGGGTGATCACTTCCCCGACCTGCTTGACCGGGAAGACGCGGCGGCCGATGGTCACCGAGTCACCCGTCACGGGCTCGGGCTTGATGCCCTTCATCGCATCCAGCACCTCGCTCTTGAACAGGTCGAAGGGGAAACGGGCGATGACACAGCGCATAGTGCCTCAACAGGGTCGGAGGGGGAACCGGATGGGGACGGACCCGGCCGGCCGCGGCGGGCGCGGACGGCCGGTCCGGAACGTACGGCCACGCCGGGGAGCGCCCGCTCCCCGGCGTGGCCGAAGCCGTTATGCGGCGTTGCCGTACGACGTCCGGCGCTGCGGAGCGCCGGTACGCGCCTGGGGCGACGCGCCGCCGGACGAGCGGCGGGCCTGGGTGGGACGGCCGCGCCGGCCGCGTGACGACGAGGCACCGCCCTTGGCGCGCTCGGTCACCGGGGCGGTGATCGTGACGGGGACACCCGAGGGTGCCTGCGCGCCGGTGATCCGGCTCAGCTCGGCCTCGCCGGAGCGGACCTGGGCGATCTGCGGGGTGATGCCCGCGTCGGCCATCAGCCGGGTCATCTCGCGGCGCTGGTTGGGCAGCACCAGGGTGACGACGCTGCCGGACTCCCCGGCACGGGCGGTACGGCCGCCGCGGTGCAGGTAGTCCTTGTGGTCGCTCGGCGGGTCGACGTTGACCACGAGGTCCAGGTTGTCGACGTGGATGCCGCGCGCCGCGACGTTGGTGGCCACCAGCACGGTGACGTGGCCGGTCTTGAACCGGGTCAGGGTGCGGGTGCGCTGCGGCTGGGACTTGCCGCCGTGCAGCGCCGCGGCCCGTACCCCGCTCTTCAGCAGGTGGTCGGTGAGCTTGTCCACGGCGTGCTTGGTGTCCAGGAACATGATCACCCGGCCGTCGCGGGCCGCGATCTCGGTCGTGGTGGCGTACTTGTCCGCGCCCTGGACGTACAGCACGTGGTGTTCCATCGTGGTCACCGCGCCCGCCGCCGGGTCGACCGAGTGGACGACCGGGTCGTGGAGGTAGCGGCGGACCAGCAGATCGACGTTGCGGTCGAGGGTGGCCGAGAACAGCATTCGCTGCCCGCCCGTGCGCACCTTGTCCAGCAGCTCGGTGACCTGCGGCATGAAGCCCATGTCGGCCATCTGGTCGGCCTCGTCGAGGACGGTGATGGCGACCCGGTCGAGCTGGCAGTCGCCGCGCTCGATGAGGTCCTTTAGCCGGCCGGGGGTGGCGACGACGACCTCGGTGCCACCGCGCAGCGCGCTGGCCTGGCGGCCGATCGACATGCCGCCGACGACGGTGGCCAGTCGCAGCTTGAGCGACCGGGCGTACGGGGTGAGCGCGTCGGTGACCTGCTGCGCCAGCTCCCTGGTGGGTACGAGGACCAGGGCGAGCGGCTTGCGGGGCTCGGCGCGCTGGCCGGCCGTCCGGGCGAGCAGGGCCAGGCCGAAGGCGAGCGTCTTGCCCGAACCGGTACGGCCGCGGCCCAGGACGTCGCGTCCGGCCAGCGAGTTCGGCAGGGTGGCCGCCTGGATCGGGAACGGCACGGTCATGCCCTCGGTGGTGAGCGCCGCCAGGAGGGGCGCGGGCATGTCCAGGTCGGCGAAGGCCGCCGCGGCGGGCAGGGCCGGGGTGATCGTGACGGGGAGCGCGAACTCTCCCTGGACCGCGGGGCGTCGGCCGCCGCCGAAGCGGCTGGGGCCGCCGGAGCGGTTCGGGGCGCCCTGGCGGGACGACGGGGCCTGCGAGCGGTAGCCGCCCGCGCTGCGCCGGGAGCCACCCGCCGAACCGGCGGAGCCGCCCGAGCGGGAATAGCGGTCGTTCGTACGTGTGCGGTTCATTCAGAACCTTCCTCGATGTGGCACGTATCGAGGAATTCCCGCAGCATTGAGCGGCGCCAAGAATCGCAAGAACGAGCCGTTGTATAACGAAGCGCGGTCGCCGTCTGTGAGCTGTGTCCGGGAGCTTCGTGGTGACTGACATTCACTCGGCGCGAAGGCCGGGGTGTCGAAATCAGGGGTGCGGCGGAAGTGTTTCCGGCCGCGGTGCCCGCCGTGCGGCGGGTGTGTGCTGCGTCAGCCGTGCGACAGATCCGGACGCCGTCGGTGCGACGGGGCCGGACGGCCGTCGTGCGACGGGGTCCGTGGGACCGGTCCTGGCGGACGCGGAAAAAAGCAACGAGCTGGGGCCCGCACCCAAGGTGCGGGCCCCAGCTGCTGTACGCCTCAGCGTCAGGCGGGAACGATGTTCTCGGCCTGCGGGCCCTTCTGGCCCTGCGTGACGTCGAAGTTCACCTTCTGGCCTTCCTGGAGCTCGCGGAAGCCCTGGGCGGCGATGTTGGAGTAGTGGGCGAAGACGTCAGCGCCGCCACCCTCCTGCTCGATGAATCCGAAACCCTTTTCCGCGTTGAACCACTTAACGGTGCCAGTAGCCATGTTCATATCTCCTTCGGGGCAATGCCCGGAGGCCCACACTGTGCGGACCCCACGTCGCCGCGATGATTACCCCGCCCGGAAGAGAATCCGGGAAATACAGAAGTGCGCTCACCGTAGGAATCGGCGAGAACACTTGAAGTTTTTTGGGAACCACAACTGCAACTGAGATCAACCGTAGCACGATGCAAGCGGACAGGCGCGGCACGTAATATCGCTCCGTTCCGTGGCCCATAAACTCTCATCGCACACGGCACAAAATTCTGTGCCTGCCGACGGAGATATTCTCGCCCGGTGATCGGTCAGGAGGCGTTGTTCCGGCCCGGTGCTTGGCCGGCGCCCGGCCCGGAGGCCGAGTCGGCGGTGGGCCGGCGCAGCTCGGCGTTGAGGCGCAGCGCCTCTTCGAGCTGGTCCTCCAGGATCACGATGCGGCAGGCGGCGTCGATCGGGGTACCGCCGTCGACGAGTTCGCGGGCGCGGGCCGCGATGCGCAGTTGGTAGCGGGAGTAGCGGCGGTGGCCGCCCTCGGACCGCAGGGGCGTGATCAGGCGCGCGTCACCGATGGCCCGGAGGAAACCGGGCGTCGCACCGATCATCTCCGCGGCGCGCCCCATGGTGTAGGCGGGGTAGTCGTCGTCGTCGAGCCGGTCCGTGGCCTGCGGCGGGGTTTCTGGGGGCATGTACACCTCTTCTGTGACGCGGCGAGGAGCCCGGAGCGAAATTCCGGGGCCGCCCTGCCCGGGCACCTCATGTCTATCGTAGCCACGGCAGATTTTCCTGGGCGGACGGGAGAAGTTGTCTGCGCGCCCCGCATGTGTCCGAGGGGTGCCCCGTCCGTGTCCGACGGATGCCCCGGCGTGTACGACGGGTGCCCCGCATCCGTCCCGTGAATGCGCGGGACGGCGCACGGGTCGTGGGGGCGCACCACGGAGGGCGGAGATGGAGGCGGCGGGGGCGCACGGGCGTGGGGGCGCACCACGGAGGGCGGGGGCGCACGGGCGCGGCATCCCCGGGAGACGGTGGGCGGGGCGCACGGGCGCGGGGCCCCGGGAGACGGTGGGCGCGCGTGTCGCCGCGCCCATCGGGCGGGGCTCCTGTCCCCCGTCCCTGGCCAGGGGACATAATGCTGGTGTAGCCCTTCACGCATCCCCCGTCGTGAAGGGCTACACCCCTGTTCACGCGGGCGAGGCGCGGGCAGGGGACTCCCCTCGTGGCCCCCCGCCCGCGCCCGCGTTTTTTCGAGTTAACAGTGACGTAAAGTGTTTGCGCAAGCCCGTTCCTGTTCACGGAGCCGGGATGTTCCCATTCGTCGCTTGCGCCGGGGAGACCGTGTCGCGGTCCGTTACAGTACGAGCCCGTTGACCGAATCGAACACCGCGCAGCGTCGGAAGAGCGCACGAGCGGCGGACGTGAACGTGGGGGCCCGGATGGACAACGGCGAAGAGCAGACGCCCGACCTGAAGACCTTGCAGCAGAAGGTCGAGTACATGGTGGAGAAGACCTTCCCGGGCCAGAAGGTGTCGGGCCGGGTCTTCGCGGACCTCGTCAAGGAGCGGGGCGGCTCCCTCTCTCACAGCTACTTCTCCAACATCCTCGCCGGGAAGGTCACCCAGCCCTCGGAGGACATCCTCAAGGCACTCGGCCTCGGCTTCGGGGTGGACTGGCGGTTCTTCAAGGAGGAGTCCGAGGTCGTCGACGACGTCGTCGCCGGTCTCCAGTTCCTGGCGAAACGCCGCACGGGTGAGCTGAGCGGCCTCGCGGGCCGGGGCCTGGACGACGACGGGCTCCCGCCGGAACTGCTGAGGTTCGCGCTCTCCCTCCTGGAAGAACCCCAGTCGTCACAAGGGAACGCACCAGGGGACCCGCAGGCGGACGCCGCCCGCGGAGACCGGGAAGAGTAGCGAGGGGCGTGCGCCCGTCGGGGGGTGCCGGCCGGCACCACCGCCACGGGGCACACGCACCGCGCGACGACGATCAAGAGGTATCGATGTCCATGCGCGAGCTGCGGAAAGAGTGCGAGGCCGGACTGGCCGACCTGCCCATCCCCGCCCCGTTCAGCATCGAGGGACTGGTGGCGAACATGGCCGCCGCCCGGGGCCGGACGATCGTGCTGCACGCACTCCCCGAACGACTGGCGGGCGCCAACACCGCCTGCGGGCTGCGCCTCAAGTCCGGCGGCACCAGCTTCGTGCTGTACCGCCGCCGCCCGACCGCGTACCAGACCCAGCACGTCATCCTGCACGAGCTGTGCCACGAGTGGTTCGACCACGGCACCACCCTCGACGACGAGCAACTGCGGCGGCTGCTGCCGGTCTTCGACACCTCGCTGATCAACCGGGTGCTCAGCACGGACCCGCCCGAAGCCCCCGTATCGCCCGGCTCCCCCGTACCGTCCGTCCCCTCTGACCCTGCTGCCCCGCCCGGTTCGGCCGGCCCGACGGCCGGCGAGGACCCCATGGACGGTCTGCCGCCCGCCGTCGCCGACGCGGTCAGGTCCGGGGCGACGATCCAGGCGCGCGCGCAGTACGACACCCACGACGAACGGGTGGCCGAATTCGGTGCCTCGCTGATCCCGCGTTTGGCGAGAGACGTCACGAGCGATGACATGGTGGGGCGCCTGGCCAACTCGCTGTCCCGGCCCGTCGCCAACCGGCGGCGCGGCCCGTTCCGCCGCCCCCAGCCGTGAGGACGGCCCTTCCCCGAGGACTCCGCCCGTGACCGCCCTCGATCTCGCCGGCTATCTGATAGCCGTACTGATGACCGCTGTCGCCCTCTGGCGCATGCCCGCCGCGCTCTGGGGCGGCGAGGACGACAAGCGGCGCCGCGCCCTCTGGGGTTGTTACGCCGGATTCGCCGCCGCCCTGTGGACGAAGACCCGGATCGTCCGCATCGGGCTCAACGACAGCCCGGTCACCGACCTCTCCGTACTGATCAAGCACTACACGTCGACCGTCGCGATCCTGGCCATTCTCAGCTACATCGTCGCCATCTACGGGCAGTACCCGGACGGCGGCGCCGTCCCGCGCCATGTGCGGTTCGCGCGGGCCGTGCAGCAGGTCGCGGCCAAGGCGTCCGTCGCCACGCTGGTCCTGCTGACCGTGCTGTTCTTCACGGTGGTCGACCGCTCGACCCCGTCGGACCGGTTCGTCTCCGACCACGCGGGACAGTGGGGCGCGACGCTCTACATGAGCGTGTTCTACCTCTACCTCGGCGCCGCGTCCGCCGTCTGCGCGTACCAGTGGGCCCTCGCCACCATGGGCGTCCGGCTGCGTCATCTGCGGATCGGTCTCGGCATGATGACCTTCGCGATGTTCATCGGGGTCGGCTACACCGTCAGCCGCACCCTGTTCCTCTGGGTGAGTGTCGCCGACCGCCCCAGCGAGGCGTTCGCGCTGGACTTCGACGAGATCACGGAGGCCGCGCAGGTCGTCCTCTTCGCCTTCTTCGCGCTGGGCGCCTCGGTGCCCGCCTTCAGCAAGGGCTGGCGGCGCGCGAAGCTGTGGCGGGCGCAGACACGGCTGCACCCGCTCTGGTACGAGCTGATGACCGCGTTCCCCGACCAGCCCTTCGAGCCCCCGGCCCCGCTCCTGCGCGAGCTGACCCGCTTCGACACCCCCGCCGACCTGCGGATCGACCGATGGGCCGCCGACATCGCGGACGCGGCCGAGAAGCTGCGGCACTACGTACCGGACGCGCTGCTGCCCGCGGCGTCGGCCGCCGCCGCCGCGGACACCACCGATCCGCGCAAGGCGGGCCCGCTCGCCGAGGCCCACTGGATCAGGGCCGCCCTCGCGGTCAAGGCCGAGGGCGGGCAGCCCGGCCGGGCCGCGACGATCGACGCGAAGCACGCCGCCGACCAGGACGGCGAGGTCGCCCGCCTGGTGCGGGTCGCCGCCGCGTACCGAACGATCACCAACGACCGGACCCGGCAGGTGCTGGGCTCCCTGAAGTCAGTGGAGAAGACAGCGTGACCCCCACATCCCCCACGCCCCCCGCCTCCTCGGCGTCCACCGCCTCCTCCACGCCCTCGGCGGCCTCGGTTTCCTCCCCGGCGTCCGCGGCCGCTCCCGGGGCCGCCCCTTCCGCCCCGCCCGCCACGCGGGTCACCGCCGCGGCCCGTACGGTCACGGACGTCCTCCAGCCCCGCAACGTCCTGCTCGTCGGGATGCTCGCCATCGGGCTGGCCTCGGCGGGTGACTGGACCGGCCTCCTCTGGGGCTTCCTCGGCGCGCTGTGCGCGGGGCTGATCCCCGCCGGATACATCGAATGGGAACGCGGCAGGGGCACATGGGGCGACCGGCACGTGGTCGACCGCACCAAGCGGGCCCCGATCTTCTTCGTCATCCTCGGCTCGATCGGCGCGGGCTCGGTCGTGATGGTCCTCGGCCACGCCCCGACCGGCATCCTCGCCGCGATGCTCGCGCTCTGGGCGATGACCGTCGTCCTGCTGGCCGTCAACACGGTGTGGAAGATCTCGGTGGACTCGGCGGTCGCGTCGGCCGTCGTGGCACTGCTCGCCATGGCGCACTCGCCGTGGTGGCTGTTCGCGTACGCCATGACGGTCGCCGTGTGCTGGTCACGCGTCCGACTGACCTACCACACCGTCGCGCAGACGGTCGCGGGAGCGGCGCTGGGTGCGACGACGGCGGTGGCGTTCCTCTTCGTCTGAGCCGAGTCCGGGGCCGGGCCGAGGCCGAGACAAGTCCGAGGCCAAGCCTGAGCCCGTGGCCGAGGTCGAGACCAGACCCGAGCCCGAGGCCAAGTCCGAGCCCGCGCCCAGACCCGAGCCCAAGTCCGGTGGTTCCCCCGCGTTCCGCACCGCACCCGGCCGTTTCCCCAAGGGGCGGCAAACTTTCACACCATCTCCTCACCCGGGACCTGCGGAGGATACGGTTCACTGCGTGTGTACGCGCTTCGTACGTGTCGCATCACGGAACGACACATACGCGGCTGCCCGGCGTCCTTCCGCTGCCTCTGGAGCAGCCGCACGTCCGGGGGGACGAACATGCAGGAAATGCCCAAGGGTGCCAACGTCGGCCTGGCGACGCTCAGCGAGGAGGCCGACGCGGTCATCGTCAGCCTGAGCTGGAGCAGCGCGTCCGGTGACGGTGACGCGGATGTGTCGGTGCTCCTGCTGGACGAGAACGGCAAGGTGCGCGGCGAGTCGGACTTCTACTTCTACAACCATCCGGCCGCCGCCGACGGCAGTGTGAACCTGCTGGGCAAGACCCCCACCGACAACGGCGACGAGGACCGCATCAGCCTCGATCTGACGGCGGTCGCCCCGGACGTGGCACGGATCGTCGTGGCGGCGAGCCGGTACGGCGAGGCCCGTTTCGGTGATCTCGACGATCTGCGGCTGACGCTCGCCGACCGCTCGGGCGAGACCCTGCTCGGCTTCTCGATCGACGACGCGAGCGTGGAGACGGCGTTCATCTTCGGCGAGCTGTACCGGCGCGGCGAGGAGTGGAAGTTCCGGGCCGTCGGGCAGGGGTACGAGACCGGACTCGCGGGCCTCGCCACGGACTTCGGCATCGACATCGCCGACGACGAGGAGAGCGAGGCCGAGGCCGAGACCGCTGTGGGGGCCGAGGCTGGGGCCGGGGCGGGGAACACGTGCCCGGACGCGGGCTCGGGCGCGGATACCGGCGCGGGCGGTCCCGGAACGGCCGACGGCACGGCGGCCGTCGCGGCGCCCGCCGCTGCCGTCGTCCCCGTACTCGTACCCGCTCCCCGGTCCGAGTCCGCGCCCCCCGCGGCCGTTCCCGTTCCCGCCCCTGGGCCCGTCCCCGAGAGCGCCCCCGCCGCTCCGCCCGCGCGCAAGCGCGGCCCCCGTACGGTGAAGAAGAAGGTCACCCTCCCCGCCGTCGCCCGGAAGTCGCTCGCCGACAACGACACCTGGCGGCCCGCTCTCCTCTTCCCCGTGCCGACCCTGAAGAGCGACAAGGAGCGTGAGGTACGGGCGACGTCCGTGCTGCTCTCGGTGATGGCCCAGGTACCGGAGTTCGGGCGTCGGCTGACCGCCGCGTTCGGCGCTCCGGCGGGCCGCATGGAGACGTACACCGAGGTGACCCTGCCGCACGGCGACACCCCCAAGCGCCCGGACGGCGTGATCCGGGTCGAGCGCGCGGGCAAACTGTGGACCGCGCTGGTCGAGACGAAGACCAACGGCAACCAGCTCAAGGCCGACCAGGTCCAGAGCTACATGGACATCGCCGCCCGCCGTGGTTACGAGGCGGTCGTCACGCTCTCCAACGACGTAGCTTTGGAAGGCAGTCCGCTCGTCGACGTCAAGATCGACGGACGGCGCAAGCACAAGGTCGCGCTGCGGCACCTCTCCTGGGCCGAGGTCGCCCAGCAGGCCCAGATGCTGATCCGCCACGAGGGTGTCGGCAACGCCGCACACGCCTGGCTCCTCCAGGAGTTGCTGCACTACCTCCAGCACGAGAACTCCGGCTGTCACGGCTTCCAGAACATGGGCCCCGCCTGGGTGCCCGTGCGCAACGGCATCGACACGGAGACCCTCTGCCAGGGCGATCCGCGCGCGGTCGAGGTCGTGGAGAGCTGGGAACGGCTCATCCGGCAGGTCTGCCTCAGGCTCGGCGGTGAACTGGGTCAGAAGGCGCTGCCCGTTCAGCGCGCCAGACGCGGCACCGATCCGGCGTCACGGCGTGCGGACCTCGCCGACCTGCTGTGCGAGGAGGGCCGCCTCTCCGCCGAGCTGCGCATCGACGGGACGCCCGGCATCCTCGCGATCACCGCGGATCTGCGAACGGCCAAGCTGCGTACGTCGGTCGAGATCCCGGCGCCCGAGGCCGGATATCCGCTCGCCGTCGCCAAGCGATTGATCCGGACGCTGGCCGACGCCCCGGCCGACCTCCATGTGGAGACGCTGCTGGACGGCCGCAGCGGTCCGCGCGGCACGCTGGAGCGGCTGCGGCCCGAACCGGGCGACCTGCTCCCGAAGGACGGCGCGCAGATCACCGGGTTCCGGCTCTCCCTGTTCAAGGGCATGGGCAACAGCCGTGGCAACGCGGAGTCGGGCTTCATCCGGAGCGTGGACACCGCCGTGGACCGGTTCTACGCCAACGTGGTCACGCACCTGCTCCAGTTGGACCGGCCGCGCCGTGCCCGTACCACCGCCACGGACGCCGGCGCCGCCACCGACCCGGAAGCGGGTGCGGACGCGGGTGCCACGGATGCCGGCACCGCTTCACCGGCCGCCTGACACCTCCCGGGCGCACGGTCCGTACGGGTGGTGTCGGGCGAACGGGCGTTGCGCGCCCGTCCGTTGGGGTAGACCCGTTGGGGCCGGTCTGTGGTCCGGGTGTCCGACCCGGGCGGCCCGGCCGGCCCAGGTGATCCGGGTGACCCGAGCGACCCGGACGAAGCGAACGGAGTGGTACGTGACACCGGTTGACATCAGCGTGGCGAGCGCCGACGACATGCGGCTGCTGTCGGACTGGGCGCACGAGGAGGGCTGGAACCCGGGCCACGCCGACGGCCCGGCCTTCCACGCCACCGACCCCGGCGGGTTCCTGATCGGCCGGATCGACGGCGAGCCCGTCTCGTGCGTCTCCGTGGTGCGGTACGGGGCCGCTTTCGGCTTCCTGGGCTTCTACCTCACCCGCCCGCACCTGCGCGGCCGGGGATACGGGACGCAGCTCTGGCGGGCCGGGATGGAACGGCTCGCGGGGCGCAACGTCGGACTCGACGGCGTCGTCGCCCAGCAGGCCAACTACCGTAAGTCCGGCTTCCGTTCGGCCTGGACCACGATGCGGTACGAGGGGGTCGTGCCCACCGGGGCCGAGCTCCCGGACGGCGTCGAGCTGATCGACGCGCGCACCCTGCCGTTCGGCCGGCTCACCGATTACGACCGGCGGTTCTTCCCGGAGGCCCGGGACAGTTTCCTGGCCCACTGGATCGCGAGCCCGGGTCATTCCGCGCTCGCGGCGGTCGGTGACGGAGAGGTGCGCGGCTTCGCCGTGCTACGGGCCTGCCGGGGCACCGCCTCGCGGATCGGTCCGCTCTACGCGTCGTCGCCCGAGGTGGCCACCGCGCTGCTGGCCACCCTGGCGGACACCGCGCCGGGCGAGCCGGTGGCGATCGACGTACCGGACGTCAACCCGGCCGCCGTCCGGCTCGCGGAGGGGCTGGGGCTGACCCCGTCCTTCGAGACCGCGCGGATGTACACGGGCCAGGTCCCGGGCGCGGACCACTCCGGCCTGTACGGGATCACCAGCCTCGAACTGGGCTGAACGGGCGAGGTGGCGGGACGCGGGCCGGGGGCGCGGGGCCGGTGGGACGGGGCCGGGCGGAGGGCGCCGGGCCCGTGGGCGGGACCGGGCCGGGGAACGCGGGGCCCGTAGGGCGGAGCGGGGCGTAGGACGCGGAGCCGGTGGGGCGGGACCGGGCGGAGAGCGCGGGACCCGTGAGGTGGGTCCGGGACGGGGTCGTCGGGCCCGGTGAGCGGGACCGGACGGAGGGCCCGGGGCCCGTGGGGCCGGTGGGGCGGGATCAGGCCAGGAGCGCGGGACCGCCGGGAACGCCGGGCCCGTGGACGGGACCGGGCCCGGGGCGCCGGGACGGTCCTGGCCGGGAACGCGGAGCCGGTCAGGGTCACCCCCTCAGGCGTCCTCGTCCGGGTCCCGGATTCTCGACGCGAGCAGAGCGATGTCGTCCTCGGTGTTCCGGCCGAACCGCTCAAGGGCCTCGTCCAGCAGCTCGTCAAGGCTGCCGCTCAGCGGTATCCGCAGGCTCAGCAGACGGTTCACCGAATCGTCGATGCTCTCGTCGCGCCGCTCGACCAGCCCGTCGGTGTACATGAACAGCACGGTCCCGGGGCCGCACGGCGCGACCGTGGTGCGGTACCCGCCGAGCCCCGTGCCGAGCGGCGGCCCCGTCGCCACCTCACCGAACCGTGCGCCGCCCGGCGCCGGATCGATGAACAACGGTGGCAGGTGCCCGGCGCTGGCCACCTGGCACACCCCGCGGAACCGGTCGACGATCGCCAGCAGACAGGTCGCCGCCCGGTCCAGGCCCGACTTCTCCACCATGGTGTCGAGTTGTTCGAGAATCCGGTGCGGCGGCAGCTCCTCTTCGGCGAGCAGCCGCAGCAGCGAGCGGTAGTGACTCATCTCGACCGCCGCCTCAACCCCGTGACCCATCACATCGCCCATCGCCTTCAGATGCCGCCCTTCGGTGAGCGGGACGACGTCGAACCAGTCACCGCCCACCAGCACGCCCTGCTCCCCGGGGAGGTAACGGGTGGCGACCTCGACGTGGGCGTGCGGCGCGCGCGGCTCGGACAGCAGCGAGCGCTGCAACTCCATGGCCACAGCGCGCTCGTGCGCGTAGCGACGGGCGTGGTCCAGATCGAGGGCGGTCCGGTCGGCCAGTTCCCTGGCGACGATGAGGTCGTCCCCCTCGGTGAAGTCGGGTGAGTCGCCGGCACGGGCGAGGCTCAGCACCCCCAGCGACCGCCCCCGGACCCTGAGCGGCACCGCGACCACCGAGTGCAGGCCGACGGACCGGTAGCCGGCGGCCCGTTCGGGCGAGGGACCCACGCTGCTCAGCCGTGCCTCCTCGGTGAAGACCTCGACCACCGGTTCGTTCGTCGCCAGGCAGCGGACCACCGCCGAGTCGGCCTGGTAGTCGATGACGTCCCCCGGCATCTCGTAGTCCTTCGCGGCTTCCCGGAGGTCGGGAGTGGCGGCCAGCGCCGCCCGGCGCAGCCGCACCACGCCGGGCGGCGCAGGCCGCACGGAGTGGCCGATGTCCGGCGGGAAGACCTCGACGGTGGCGGCGTCGGCGAGCGTGGGCACCACGAAGTCCACGAGTTCCTGGCAGGTGGTGTCCATGTCGAGGGTGGTGCCGATGCTGACGGACGCGGTGTCCAGCAGCGAGAGGTAGCTCCGCGCCAGCTCCAGCTCGCGCAGCCTGCTCCGGGACGCGGTGGCCTCCAGCACGATCCCGGCCACGCCCGCGATCCGGCCCTCCCGCTCCAGCCGGTGGTACACCCCGTGCCAGTACCGCCGCTCCCGGCCGGACGACGCCCGGGTGTGACCGCTGCTCGTGATCTCCCGGGGTTCGCCGTCGGCCAGTACCGCGCGCAGCAGGTGCTCGCGGGCGTCGAGGTCCGGCAGCACCTCCCCGATGGTCCGGCCGAGGTGTTCGGCGGCCGGGACGCCGTTGAGCCGTGCGAGGGCGGGGTTGACGTAGACGTACCGCAGGTCGGTGTCCAGCATCACGATCCCCGCGGGGGTGCCGTCGAGGATCGCCGTCCCGGGCGGGGCGGGCGGGGCCGCGCCGGTTCCGTCGTGCGGTGCGTCGTCGATTCCGTCGTGGGGCGCGTCGGCAGGCAAGGGGGACCTCCTGAATCCATCCTTACACCGGCATGAACGACATGTCGCCTTGTCCTCGCCCCTGTCCCGACCCGCGGGCCGCCGCCCGTGCCGGGTGGTTCCCGGGCGCGGGAGAAACAAATGGCGACGATTCCGTTACCGCAGAAGGCGGCACCAAAGGCAGGTAAAAGATTGCCGGGTTCCGGCAGTGCTTTCCATGGCCGACGTATGGGACCATCTGGTCAGATCAACGGTAGTTTTTCGGGGGATTTCAAGGATCGGGAGGGTGATCACGTGACCTTGTTCCTCGGTCTCGGTATCGCGGGGGTCGCACTGCTCGCGCTCTCACTGATCTTCGACGGGGTGCTGGAAGGACTGTTCGGCGGAGTGCTGGACGGTATTTTCGACGGCCTTCTCTCGCTCCCCGTCATCGCCGGTTTCGTGGCGATGCTCGGCTTCGGCGGCGCGATCGTGCTCGGCACCACGGGTGCGGGTACGGTGGCCGCGACCGTCGCCGGAATCCTGGCGGGGCTGGTCGCGGCCTGGCTGACCTGGAAGTTCAGTCAGGCCCTGATGCGGGACCAGACCACCGCGGCACCACGCGGTTCGGACCTCGTCGGCACGGCCGGCTCCGTGATCACGGCCATTCCGGCCGAGGGCTACGGAGAGGTCATGCTCAGGCTCGCGGGCCAGCCGGTGAAGTTCTCGGCGAAGAGCCCGGTGCCGATGCCACGCGGCACGGAGATCTGGGTCGAGGCCGCGCTGTCGAACACCTCGGTGTCGGTACGCCCCGTCGAGCGCTGAAACCCCGTCGCGGACCGGCACATGAGCCCGGACGCCATTTCCCAGCCGTAAGAACCACATCACCACCACCAAGATCCAAAGCACCACAGCCTGAATCGATCTGCCGTCCCCCGTCGGGAGGCAGGGGGGACACTCCATGAGCCCAGTCGTCATCGCAGTAATCGGAATAGTCGTACTCGTCGTTCTCCTCGCGCTTGTAGTGATCACCCGCTACAAGGTCGCCGGGCCCAGCGAGGCGTTCATCATCACGGGCCGCCGGGGCAAGAAGTCCACCGACCCCGAGACCGGCCGGATCAGCGTCGACAACAGCGGCCAGAAGGTCGTGGTCGGCGGCGGCGTCTTCGTCGTGCCGTTCGTCCAGCAGAAGTTCACCCTGGACCTGTCCAGCCGCCACATCCCGATCGCCGTGCGCGGCGCCGTCACCCTGCGCGGTGTGAAGGCGAACCTCGAAGGCGTCGCGATCGTCAAGGTCGGCGGCAACGAGGACGCGATCCGGGCCGCCGCCCAGCGATTCCTCCAGCAGCAGGACGGCATCGTCGGCTTCACGCAGGAAGTGCTGTCCGGTGCGCTGCGCGCCATCGTCGGCCGGATGGCCGTCGAGGACATCATCCGCGACCGTGCCGCGTTCGCCGGCCAGGTCGCCGAGGAGGCCGAGACCAGCCTCTCCGGCCAGGGCCTGATCCTGGACGCCTTCCAGATCCAGGACATCACCACCGAGGGCTCCTACCTCGAAGACCTCGGCCGCCCCGAGGCCGCCCGCGCCAAGCAGGAGGCGGACATCGCGGAGGCGATCGCCAAGCGCGCCTCCGAGCAGGCCCGGCTGAAGGCGGCGGAAGAGATCGCCATAGCCGAGCGGACGTACTACCTCAAGCAGGCCGAGATCAAGGCCGAGACCGAAGCGGCGGCGGCGAAGGCCAACGCGGCGGGTCCGCTCGCCGAGGCGGCCCGCAACCAGGAAGTCCTCCAGGAGCAGGAGAAGGTCGCCGAGCGCCAGGCCGCGCTGACCGACCGCGAGCTGGACACCAAGGTGCGCAAGCCCGCCGACGCGGCCCGTTACCAGGCCGAGCAGGAGGCCGAGGCCCGCCGTATCGCGCAGGTCAAGGAGGCCGAGGCCGAGGCGGAGCGCGCCAGGCTCACCGGTCAGGGTGAGAAGCTGCACCGCTCGGCGCTCGCCGACGCCGTGCGCATCGAGGGTGAGGCCGAGGCCGCCGCCATCGCCGCGAGGGGTTCGGCCGAGGCCGAGGCCATGCAGAAGAAGGCGGACGCGTTCGCGCAGTACGGCGACGCGGCCGTGCTCCAGATGCTGGTCGAGGTGCTGCCGCAGGTCGTCGCGAAGGCGGCCGAGCCGCTCAGCGCCATCGACAAGCTGACCGTGATCTCCACGGACGGCGCCAGTCAGCTGTCCCGTACGGTCGCGGACAACGTCGCCCAGGGCATCGAACTCCTCAACTCCACCACGGGAGTCGACCTCGCCGCCCTGCTCCAGAACCTCAAGGGCCGGGGCACCGCGCCCGCCGAGGGCGCGGCGCCGGCGACCGTACCGGCGACCACCACGCCCAACGGCAAGATCGAGGTGACGGACTGACCAGGGGCTGAGCACCGGCTCCGGGGCCCACGGGTCCCACCCCTGACGTGCAGGTGTGCCCGGCGGTGAGCACTTCACCGCCGGGCACACGCATGCCCGCCCGTCCCGGCGTCGCCGCCGCCTGCCCTCCCGTCCCCCGCGTCCCGTCCTTCCCGTTCTCCGTACCCTCCGTCACCCTCCGCGCCCGGCGGGCGCGCTCTCGCGATCCGTCACTGTTTCCAGGCCGGAACCGTCGGAAGCGGGCCCGGCGGCTCGACAGTGAGCCCGCTCCCGTCCGAACGGCCCGTCAGCCAGGCCAGCAGAGCGGCTGCCGGGCCGGTCACCAGCGGCCCCGTCCGCTCGCCGAGGGAGTGGACCACACGGTCCTCGTCCGCACGCAGTCGCATGTTCGGCACGTCCCGTTCCTCCCGCAGGAGTTCGACGACACCGCGCGTCTCCACGGCCACGAAACGATCCGGCCAGTCCTCCGGGGTGTGGCCGAGCGCCAGGTCGACATGGTGCATCTCCAACTCCCGCAGCAGGGTCCCGGGGACATCGCGGACCGGGCCCGGTCCGGAGTCCAGCCACCGCACGGGGACGTCCCAGGCGTCCCGGGGGTGGTGGGCGATGGCGTCCAGCACACGCCGCAGCGAGTCCTCCAGGTCGGCGCGGACGGCGTCGGCTCCGCGCCACGCCCCCTCCTCGATCTCCCGCTCACGGGTCTCCCCGTCGGGGTACTGCGGCAGGTCGGCGCCCGTGCGGGCAGCGGTCAGCAGGCGTACCCGGGAGTCCGCGCTCCGGGCCAGATGGGTGAGGACATGGGCACGGGACCAGCCGGGCAGCGACGAGGGGGCGCGTAGCTCGGTCTCGGTCAGGGGGCCCGCGGTGTCCAGCACCGCCCCGGCCGACGTCCGCAGAAGGGGGAGCAGGGCGGCGGGGTGTTCGTCACAGTCGTTCTCCGTCATGACAGATCCCTTTCCCGCCTTCCCCGGGACAAAGCGGTGTGTCGCCCGTCGGGCGGGGCATCGGCGGGGACCGGCCGGACGCCGTGCCCGACGGGGGAACGGGGGACGGGTGATGGGTGACGGGTGATGGGTGATGCGGGACGGGTACGGCCGGTGGCCGGTGGCGGTCGGCCGTACCCGTAGCCGTTACCCGTGGCCGCGTACCCGTACCCGTACCCGTACCTACGGAGTCGCGGGCCCGGCGGGCACCTCCGCGGGTCCCACGTCCCGCGGTTCCTCCGGTTCCTGGTGTCCGACCCGGAAGCCGTCCCGCGCGGCGCGGCGGCCGAGTGCGCCCACCGGTACCGCGGAGAGCAGGAAGAGCGCCGCCAGGATCACCCAGCCGACCTCGCTCAGGCCGACGACCAGGGAGGTGACCAGCGCGGGCCCCATCGCGACGGCGGCGGCCTCGGTGCCCGCCGTGACGCCCTGGTACTGCCCCTCGGCGTTCTTGGCCATGAGTCCGAGGGACAGTCCCCAGCGCGAGGAGACGTAGTACAGCTCTCCCACGATGTGCGCGCCCATGCCCAGGATGATCACCGTCGTCGCGATCACGGGGGACCGGGTCCACGCGGCGGCGGCGAAGACGACACAGCACACGGCGAGGGCCGTGGCCGAGATCCGGCTGGACCGTACCGCTCCCGCGATCCTCACCGACCGCCGGCTGATCCTGACCTGGAAGACCGCGATGGCCGCGGAACTGACCACCACCGCCAGCCCGGCCGTCCACAGCGGTGCGCGGGTGTCCTCGGCGATCCACAGCGGAAGGCCGCTGGACAGCAGCGCCCAGCACAGGGACAGCAGTGCCGTGCTGCCCATGATCGCCACATAGGGCAGATCGCGCAGTGCCCGCGTACCGGAGTGCTGTCGGTCGTGTGGCACAGGGGGTACGGAGGGAACGAGCATCGTCAGTGCCCCGGTCAGCAGGAGCGCGAGCGCGTCGACCAGTACGGCGGCCACGAAGACCGTCTGCCGGTCACTGGCCAGCACCAGGATGGCGATGCCCGCGCCCGCCGCGTAGGTGATGTGCTGGACGACCCGCCCCTGGGCCAGTACCCGTAGCCGGCTGTCGGGCTCCATCAGCCCGTACACCAGGGTGACGCGCACGCCGACGGCCGAGCTCTGCACGGCGGAGAAGAACGAGGTCACGAGGAGCAGCGACCAGAATCCCCCGACGAAGACGTAGGCGATCATGATGAGTCCGCGCAGGACGATGACGGTTCCCAGCACTTCGCGGGGGCCTCGGCGTTCGGCCATCACTCCGATCGGGACGGCGGCGAGCAGTCCGATCACTCCGCCGATCCCCATGGCCAGCCCCATGTTCGCGGCCGGGATGTCCCTGATCCGGGTGAGGTAGATCGCCCAGATGCTGAACCACAGCCCGTCGCCGAATCCGTTCACGCCCTGCGCGGTCAGTAATCGCCGTACTACGCGTCGCTTGTCCACGCTGTTTCCCTCGGTACGAAGTCGGTGCGGTGCCCAACGGCTTTCCCGGACCGCGCCGTGGCGACGGGACGGGTCACGCTCCCTCGGTCACGTCGGACGGGTCGGCCGCGTCAGGCAGGTCGGACACCCCGGATACGTCGGATACCCCGGTCACCTCGTTCACCTCGGGCACCCGGCCCCATGCCTGGAAGAGCGTCGGGTGCACGACGATCGTCCCCGGGTCCGCGAGGTGGGCGCGCAGTTCCCCGATCGTCCCGTCCAGTTCGTCGTGGCCGATCAGTCCGCGCTCCACCAGTGCGTCACGGCACAGTTCGGCCCGGTCGACGAGCAGCGTCTGGTAGGGGTGGTCGTGCTGGAAGACGCGGATTCCGGCATCGACGCCGATGTCGGTGAGTCCGGCCTCCCGCAGCAGCCGGGGGAGGCGCCGGCCGAGAAGTACGTCCATGCCGTTCAGCCGCCAGAGTTCGGTGATGGCGTCGACCAGCCGGTTCCACGCCGGATGGGGCGGGTCGCACACGCGCGAGATCCAGTCCACGTCCTGCACGGCCACGGTGCCACCGGGGCGGGCCAGGGCCACCATCGCGGCGAGCACGGCGGCGGAGTGCGGCACGTTCATGAGGACCAGCCGGGTGTGGACGAAGTCGAAACCGCCCGGCGCCTCTCCGCTCTCGGCGGCGTCTCCCTCGACCAGACGCACATTGGTCAGACCGCGTTCGGCCACCAGCCGACGGGCCAGATCGAGCATGCCGGGCTGTACGTCGATCCCGACGACCTCGCCGCCGGGGCCCACGTGTTCGGACAGCAGATCCATGATTCCCAGTGGGCCACAGCCGACGTCGATCGCACGGGTGTCAGGGCCCGGACCGCATCGACGGAGCAGCCGTTCGGC
Organism: Streptomyces sp. AM 4-1-1; assembly: GCF_029167625.1. Lineage (NCBI taxonomy): Bacteria > Bacillati > Actinomycetota > Actinomycetes > Kitasatosporales > Streptomycetaceae > Streptomyces > Streptomyces sp. AM 4-1-1. The sequence goes on along the minus strand of NZ_CP119145.1, from coordinate 3,720,474 downwards.
CTCCGGCCTGAACATCCGGCCCTGGAACAGCATGCGGTCCAGCTCGTCGGAGCCGGCTCCCATCAGGTACTGCTCCGCCACGGTCATACGGAACTCCTCGACTGTCCACGGGATGCGGTGCGGAAGGGGTGACCGGCCGGCCGGGTGGCGGCCGCGGCCTGCTCCAGGACGGCGCGGGCGGTGCGGGCCTCGTCCTCGGTGACGGTCAACGGCGGAGCGATGCGCAGGCAGTTGCCCTCCGGGCCGCCCATACCGATGAGCAGGCCCGCTTCACGGCACGCGGCCACGAACGCCCGCGCGGCCTCCGGATCGGGAGCGCCGGTGCCCGGCTCGACCAGGTCGACGGCGAGCATCAGGCCGTGGCCGCGCGCGGCGGCCAGATGCGGCTCGCTCCGCTGGAGGTCGCGCAGTCCCTCCAGCAGGTACGCGCCCACCACGTCCGCGTTGCGCATGAGGTCGCGGTCCCGGATGACGTCCAGGGTGACGAGGGCGGCGGTGCACGACAGGGGGTTTCCCCCGAAGGTGGAGATCGACTTGCCGGGCAGGCTGTCCACGACGGCCCGCCGGGCGACGAGACCGCCCAGCGGCAGTCCGTTGCCCAGGCCCTTGGCGAAGGTGAGGACGTCGGGGCGCAGTCCGTGCAGTTGGTGGCCCCACCAGTGCTTTCCGGTACGGCCCCACGCGGTCTGGACCTCGTCGCTGATGAGGACGCCGCCGCGGTCCCGGACGAGTTCGTCGTAACGGCGCAGGAGGGACGAGGGCGGGGTGTGGAACCCTCCGAGCCCCTGCACGGGTTCGATGATCAGCGCCGCGGTGTCCCCCTCCCGCTCCAGGGCGGCCGCCAGGTCCTGGACGGCCCGCTCCTCGTCGGCGCCGGTCCACGGCCCGTCGGTGCGGGCGGCGCCGTTGTCCGCCTGTGTCACCCGGAGCGGGGAGTAGGGGCTCGGCCGCCATCCGGGCAGGCCGGAGACCGCGGTGGTGGTCAGTGAGCGGCCGTGGTAGCCGTCGCGCAGGGCGACGACGTGGTTGGTCCCGGTGTGGCAGACGGCCGCCAGCAGAGCGGCGTCATTGGCCTCGGTTCCGGAGCTGACCAGGAAGACGACGGGATCGGGAATGCCGGACAGTTCCGCCAGCCGCTCGGCGAGGCGGATCTGGGCGTCGATGAGGTACAGCGTGGAGGTGTGGGTCAGACCGGAGGCCAGTTGCCGCTGGACGGCCTCGCGGAACTCGGGGAGGTCGTAGCCGAGGGAGTTGGTGAGGATACCGGCGAAGAAGTCGAGGTAGGTGCGGCCCTCGGTGTCGGTGACGTGGCGGCCGTCGCCCCGGTCGAGGGCGATGGGCCGGTCGTAGTAGGGGGTCAGCCAGCCGGGCATGACGCGCCGGTGCCGCGCGAGCAGGCTGTCGGCGGAACGTTCCGACGACGGCTGGGGGGAGGAGAGGTCGCTGGTCGGCCTGTCAGTGATCATGTCGGTCGGCACTTTCTGACGGCGGGAGGGCGGGCAGGAGTCGCAACCGCGCGCGCAGTCGCGTCATCCGGTCGCGTACGTGGGGGAGTTCGTCGGGCGGGTAGCGGGCGGGTGCGCCGGGCCAGTGGTCGCGCAGAGCTGTCAGGGCCGTCGGCGTGAGGTGCGTGACGCCGTCGGGTCCGACGACCGTGCCGTCCAGTTCGGCGCGGCGCAGGTTCCAGGCGACCGCCTCCTCCTGGGTGAAGCCGGGGGGCAGCCGCAGTCGTACGTCGTGGTGGTGGACGGTCACCGGGTATCCGCCGGGCAGGCCGTTCGGTCCGGGGAGATGACCGATGTACGCGGGTCCGCCACCGGCCAGGGCCATGACGGCGGCGGCGCCGGCCACGGCGCCGATCTCGTTGAGGTGGCCGCGCGGTCTGGCCCGGACGGCGGCCAGCGCGGAGCGCGGGTCGGTCAGTGGCGCCCCGTCGAGCCAGCCGAGGACGTCATGGTCCTCGTCGGCGGGGGCGTGCAGGTGGGCGTGGTGTGCCAGGAGCCGCAGTCGCCGCTGGTCGGACAGGCCGAGACGGACCGACAGCGCCGTGCCCAGCGTGGCGACGTTGCCCAGTCCGCAGGCCACGGGGCTGCCCGTGGCGGACAGCAGGGGGTTGACCGCGTCGGGGAAGCACGCGTTGACGAGGACGGTGTCGGGGGCGGCGTCCGCGCGGGCATCGGCGAACGCCATGGCCGCGGCGGCCTGGAACGGGAGCGTGAGGCCGAAGCCCGCCCGGCGGAGCAGATCGGTCCAGGCCGACGGTGCGGTGCGGGCCTCGGCCGGTGACTGCTCGGAGGTGGCGACGACCAGGATGTCGGGGCGCAGGGCTGCCAGCAGGCGGCGCGGCTGTTCCGGATCGTCGGGATCGATGTGGTGGGGGGTGCAGGTGGTGCGGGCACCGGTCAGGAAGGCGTGGTCCGCGGCGAGTTCGGCCAGGTGCGCGGCCCGCTCGGCGCTCGCGCTCAGCACGTGCGTCCGCACCGGTCGGGGGTACCGGGCGAGGGCGCGTACGAGCGCGGCGGCGAACGCCCCGGTCCCGGCGACGGCGATGCTGGGGCCGGTTTCGGTTCCGGGCCCTGATCCCGCTCCGGGCCCGGTTCCGGCTCCGGTTCCGGTGGCGCTCGGGCCGGTCACGGCCGTACCCCGTGAGTGGTCATGGTTGTACTCCGTGAGTGCTCATGGTCGTACTCCCTGGGCGGTCATGGTGTGCTCCCGCGGCGGTCACGGCCGTGGCGTACTCCCTCGGCGGTCACGGCCGCACTCCCCCGGCGCCCGCCGCCCGGCCGGTGAGGAAGTCGTCGAGGTCGACGACGCGCGGTTCGGGCAGCCCCGGGCAGCGGGCACTGATGTCCAGCCGCGGTGGGCGCGTGGAGTCGGTGAAGTACGTGGGGACCAGGACCGGGCCCGTCGTACCGCTGTCCAGACCGAGCAGCGGGTTGGCGACGAGGAAGTCACGGGTCTCCGGTGTGTCGCGCCGGACGTAGAGGCGGATGCGTTTGTCCGCGAAGTGGTTGGGGGGCAGGACGACGCGGGGGGCGAATTTGCGCTTCCACTGGAAGATGCCCTTGCCGAGGAACGCCTCCGTACCGAAGAAGTCCACGTGGGCCACGCGTCGCTCACAGGCCCAGCGCAGCAGGAGGTGGTAGACGGCCTTGAACGCGCCGTCGTCGTACAGCCGTTCCTCGGCGTCCAGCACGCCGAGCAGCCGGGTCGTGAGGGCCTTCCGGTCGGCGGACCAGTGGCACAGCACCCCGGCGACGCGCGTCCCCGCCTCGGTGACGAACATCAGGGTGCCGTGTCCGAGGATGGCGTGGCGCGCGACGGACGGGCTCTCGGTGCGGCTGCGGTCGCCGTGCCGGCGGCGCATGGTCGGCAGGTGCATCCGCCGGTAGAAGAAGTCGAACGCCTCGGGCGAGGAGTCCTCCTCCAGCGTCCACCGGTGCTCGCGTTGGTTGCGGCGGAACTCCCACCGTTCGCGCCGGGAGATCTGCTGTTCGAGGCGTTCGACGGTGTCGGGCACGTCCACCACCAGGTGGACGCGGAAGGGGGCGGTGATGGAGCCGGCCGTGGGCAACCGTTCCAGTTGGCGGGCCTGTGCGCCGACCACCACCAGGTCCGCGTCCGGCCAGCGTCCGGCCGCCAGGTCCTTCAGGGAGGTACGGCCCCGCTCCCGCCGCTCGGGCCCGGCGCCCGCGCGGGACCGCTGGAATTCGAGGAGTTGCAGGATGTTGGCCTCGCCCTGACGCAGGCCCAGATAGGCGATGTCGGGCTGGTCCGTCCGCACCCGGGACACCGTCACGGGCACCCGGCGGGGGCCGCTGTCGTACAGGCGTCTCGCGGTGCGCCAGGCCGGTCGTGGGCTGTTGTTCCAGGCGTAGGCCAGGCGGGCACGGGCGGCACGGGCGGCACCGGCGGCGGGCCCGGAGGTCCGGCCGGTGCCCGTGCCGGGTCCGGTGGTTGGGGGCGGGGTGGCAGGGGGCGGGGTGGTGGGGCCGTGCGGGTCGGGCGGTGCGGGTGCGGCGGACAAGAGGACTCCCGGTCGGGTGGTGGCGGATGCCGGTGTCGCGACGCGGGAACTCAGGCCGCTGCCGTACGGACCACCTGGCGCAGGTCCTCCAGGGACCCGACGCGCCGCAGGTGCCGTGGGTCGGCGGTACGGAAATCGTCGACGCCGTACGAGCCGGAACCGTGGACGAGCACCTCACGGGTGCCGACCAGTCCCCGGTCGATCCCGCACAGCACCCCGGTGAGGGCCATCACCAGCGACCACTCGCGCAGGTCCCGGGGATCGGCGGGCAGTTGGACGCCGTGGGGTGCGAGCATGTGCCGGATGCGCGGGTAGCGGTCCAGGCACTCCATGAGCGAGACCACCACACCGCTGCCTCCCTGCCGACGGATGATCTCGTTCATCCGCGGCGAGGTGGCGGGCGTGTGCGTGTAGAAGGTCGCGTCGAGCTGTTCGTCGGGGGCGTGGGCGCGCTGCGGGAAGTGCGGGTCCTCGCTCTGGTGGACCGCGCCGTCGCGGAAGGTCCAGGTCGGGCGGTGGTCGAAGCGGCCGTGACAGAGACTGGCCACCATGTCGGGGGTGCCCAGGTGCTGGACCAGGAAGTACTGCCCGCCGACGGCGGGCCATTCCCGTCCGGTGTGCCACTGCTGGCCGTGGAAGTGCCCCAGGAGGCCGAAGGCGCTGGACACCGAGTGCGCGTGGGTGCGTTCCCCGGCCGGCAGCCAGTCGCGTTCGAACAGGGCCCGTACGGCGTCCGCCACCATGTAGTTGCGCAGGTCCAGCGAGTGCCACAGTCGAATTCCCGTCCGGGCGTGGAGCGTCCGGGCCTCCTCGTCGACCACCGCGCGGGCGAGTTGCTTCACCTCGCCCGGCTCGTCGGTGCGCAGCACGGCGATCGGGTTGGCCGCGCGGGAGCCTTCGTCGGCGGCCAGGTCCGAGTGCCACAGCTTGGCCGTGGAGGTGTCCGGGACGACGCAGACGATGCGCAGTTCGGCGGGGGTGGCCAGCCCCGACTCATGGGCGCGCAGCACCGCGTCCCGGAGCGCGGTGGCCTTGTTCGCGCTCGACGGGGTGAGGATCATGACGGGCTCGCCGGTACGCCGGATGTGCGCCACGGCGCGGGCGACGATCACCAGGGACGCGAAGGTCTTCGTCGTGCGGGTGCGGGGGTTGTGCATCAGGTTCAGCAGACCGATCCGCCAGTCCACGGTCTCCTCCAGGACGTGGGCGCTGATGCCGGAAGGAGCGAGGAACCGGTTCAGCGCGGGTCCCGGGTCGGGCAGTTCCCAGCCGGGCGCGAACGCGCCGGTGTCGGTGCCGGCGAGGGCGGGGGCGTCGGCCGCCGAGGCGAGGATCGCGCGTAACTCGGTGTCGTAGTGGGTCAGCGCCGACGGGCTGTGCGGGCCGGACGCCTCGGTGGGCGGTGACGCGGGGTGGGTGGTGGTCATCGTGCGGCTCCTTCGGTCACGTCGCCGCGGATCAACCGCGCCGCCTCCGTGAAATCGGGTACTTCGGCGGGGTCGGCCCCGACCGAGAGCGGACGGTTGCCTTCGTCGACGAACACCACGTGCGGACGCGCCGTCCGGGCCGCCCGGTCGTCCAGGACCTGGTATCCGATGATGATGACCAGGTCGCCGGGGGAGATCAGCCGCGCGGCCGCCCCGTTGATGCCGATGGTGCCGCTGTCGCGCTCGCCTTCGATGACGTAGGTGGTGAGCCGGTTGCCGTTGTCGATGTCGACGATGTCGACCTGTTCGCCGGGCAGGAGGTCGGCGGCGTCCATCAGCGTGCGGTCGATCGTCACCGAACCGACGTAGTGCAGGTCCGCCTGCGTGACCGTGGCCCTGTGGATCTTGCTGTGCAGCATGGTGCGGTGCATGGGGGGTCTCCTCGCTGGGGCCGGGTCAGCCGGCTATCTGAATGCGGCGCAGATGCCGACTGCGGTCGCTGAAAGCGTTACGCGCGTGCAGCAGACGCCAGTTGTCCCAGATCAGCATGTCCCGCTCGTGGTACTCGACGGCGATGTGTTCGCGGTCGAAAGCGACGTGCCACCGGTCCTGGAGTTCCGCGGCGAAGTCGTCGTCGTCACGGATCAGGTTGTTGCAACTGAACCGGACGATGTCCCGCGCGCCTCCCGAAACTCCCGAACCTGCCGCGCCTCCCACGCCTTCCGAAACTCCCCCGCCTCCCGCGCCTTCCGAATCTCCCGGACCTCCCGGACCCCTCGGACCTCCCGGCGGATTCTCTTCGAGAATCGGGTGGCGGGTCTTCAGGTCGAGGCCCATTCGCTGGACCCCCTCCGTGGTCTTCCACTCGTAGTCCGTCTCCAGCAGCTGCTTGCGCTCGACCTCGGACAGGGCGGCCACCAGGGGGCGGGTGTCCATGAGGGTCGTCTCGCCGCCGGGCCCGGAGGCCGGGGTGATGCACCAGAGGGCGATGTACCGGGGCGGGGCGAAGGCGAAGTCGTAGCCCTCGGAGTGCGGGGTCAGGGGGCGGGTGTTGCCGGCGTGGTAGACGTCGTCCATACCCGGTTCCGGCCGGACGTCACCCACCACCGCGCCCGTGTAGTTCGGCACGAAGCTTCCCAGTACCCGGCAGAACCGGACCGGGTCGAATTCCTCTGTCACGTTGCACATGAGCACATAGCCATGCTCATCCATGAGTTGGTGGAATGTTCTCGACAGCAGTTCATCGGTCAGCGCCTGACCGTTGAAGTCGATCTGGGACAGAATACTGACAGGCGAGTGGGACACACTTCCTCCACGAATGGTGACCATGCCCGGACAATGGAACAGCCGGGCATACGGATGTGAATTGAACAGCACCGTTCCTTGGCTCTACTCACCGGATTGCACGTGAACGAGACCCACCTTAAATGGCCTGAGCGCGCACATGTCAAGAGAACACTGATGACTACTCTGTGCACCTGATACCAAAAACGATCAACGAATATGGGCGCTTTCCAGTCACACGAGCAACGTTTCACGCCGAAACACGAATGAGCGACTACGCAGAGTGTCGTTTTGTTTGGCTCAAAAGATGGCGGGCATTCGAAAAGATTCGATTTCCCTCGCACCGTCGATCTTCTGCACAAAAACTTCCACATCACAATGATCATTCTCCGCAATGGCGCGTCCGGACGTTGAATCTTGAACGGGCCGGGCAGGGGGATTGGACGAGACCGAGGAACGCCGGGAAACGTTGTAGGGCGCGATACATCGAATGCCCTCCCTCACGAAGAAGGCGGGGGAAGGTGGTTCTCCGGGATCGACGGGACTGATGCACACTGTGCGAGTCGAGTGGACGAGTCGGCCCGATCGATCGCGGGGGCAGGCGCGGGGACGCACCCCAGGAACGGGCCGCGGAGACGGGCATCGGAGAGGGAGAAAGGCAGTCATGGGACCGCACAGTTCGCCCATCGGGGACGACGGCTCGCAGCCCGGTAGGCCGATTCCGCCGCCGACCCCTCCCGCCCCGGAACCGAAGTAGCCGGCCGTGCCACCACACACACCCGATGTGAGTCCCCGCGCCCGTGCGGCGGGGATCGCGCGGCTCCTGGACGAGGTCTCGAAGGCTCGAACGCGACCGGTTCCGGAGAGTTGGCGGGACGCCTTTCACTCCGCGCCCCGGGACGCCTTCCTGCCACGGCGTCTGTGGTGGCGAGACGAAGACGGTGAATACCGGCTGTGCGACCGGGACCGCAGCCCGGACGACTGGCTGGTCGCGGCCTACTCCGACGTACCGTTGATCACGCGGTTCGTCACGGAGTCGGACGGCACACGCTCACCGGCGTCCTCCGCGTCGATGCCGAGCACCGTCCTGCGCCTGCTGGAGGGCGCCCGACTGACCGACGGCATGCGCGTGTTGGAAATCGGTACGGGAACCGGGTACAACACCGCACTGCTCAGCGCGCGACTCGGCGCGGACGCGGTGACCTCCGTGGAGATCGACGCCGCCCTCGCCGCCCGCGCCCGGACCAACCTCGCCCAACTCTCGTTCACCCCGACGCTGTTGTGCGGGGACGGCGCCGAGGGGCATGCGTCCGACGCCCCGTACGACCGCGTCCTGGCCACCTGCTCGGTGCGGTCGGTTCCGGTGGCGTGGCTGGACCAGACACGGACGGGCGGCGGCATCGTCACCCCGTGGGACAGCTCGTGGTGCTGCTACGGCACGCTCCACCTGGTCAAACGGGAGGACGGTGGCGCGGTCGGCCGGTTCGCGGCGTACGGCTCGTACATGCTCATCAGCGGTCAGCGCACGGACGTCGAACTGCACCGGGACGTACTGCGCGACGGACAGCGCCCCGAAAAGGGCACCACCGGCCTTTCCCCGTGGGCCGTCGCGGGGACCGATCTCGACGCGCAGTTCCACCTCGGCCTGACGGTGCCCGGCGCCTGGTACTCCTGGGACACCGGGACCGAGGAGGCACACACCAGGCTGTGGCTGGCGGACGACTCGGCCGGCAGTTGGGCGAGCGTCGACTACGACGGCGAGCAGACCGCCACGTTCCGCACGGCGCAGCATGGACCGCGCCGCCTGTGGGACGAGGTCGTGACGGCCCACCGGCAGTGGGTCCTGGCCGGGCGGCCGACGGTCGACCGGTACGGGATGACGGTCACGGCGGATACGCACAGGGCGTGGCTCGACGATCCGGGGCACCCCCTCGGCTGATCCCGGGCGTCAGTCGGCCAGGCAGGTCCGCACCACCGCGATCGGACGGTCCGCACATGCGTGGACGGTTCTGCCGCTGTCCCCCACGGCCCTGGCACCGGCACCATGATGCGCCTGTGTCAGTGCCGGGTGCGAGGATCACCGCATGGTGATGTGCGACTACTTCTCGGCCCCCGACGACGACGCCGCTGTGCGCGTGCTCGACGAGCCCGGCGGTCCGGATTCCGCCGGATTCGATGTGGTGCCACTCAAGGGCATCGATCCGGTCGTCGTGATGGCCCGGCTCGAAGCGATTCTGACCGGCTGCACCTATGACGAGGCGTCCGGGCGTCCCCGTTCCGGCCAGTTGCTCTCCTCGCCCGACGCCGAGAGCGCCTTCGTCGTCAGTGTGTCCGACACTCTTCAGGAGGCGCTGGCCTCGGCGACGCATGCTTCCCTGGCCGAGGCCGCCGGGCCGTGGGCCGGGACCGATGAGCTGCGGCAGCCCTGGTTCACCGTCGACGCCGCGACCGAGGTGCTGGACCTGCTCTCCGGACTGGCCCGGCGCGCACATGCGGAGAGACGCCGCCTGTACTGCTGGTGGGCCCTCTGACCTGGGGGCGGTGGGGCCTGGGGTGGCGGTGGGGCCTGGGGCTTTTCGTTTGGGTCGGGCCGGATCAGGGAGCGGGCTCCGCTGCCGTGCGTCGCGAGGCGGAAGAGGGAGTCGTGGCGGAGCCGTGCCGACCGACGACACCGCCGCGAGGTGCGGTGCCGAAGCCCGCGAGCCCGGCCTGACCCGAACGAACGGCCCTGAGCGTGGTGGGGGTGCGGAGGCGTCCCTCGGTACGGGGACCAGGACCGATCAGAGGCGGCCACGGCGCATGACCGAGCAGCACGGGCTCAGCCGGGGAGTTCGCCCCGGCCACCGGTCGATCCGGTCCGGTCCGGTCGATCCGATCCGGTCCGGTCGATTTGATCCCGTCCGGCCGGTCTGGCCGGCCCGCGCGTGGTGGCCGTAGCCGACTACCAAGGTTCCGCGTCCGGCCCCACGTCCGACCCCGCGTCCGGCTCTGCCGCCCCACCACCGCCCGGAGGCAGCCCACCGGGCCGACCCACCGGACACGGCGAGGGAACCGTCGCGCGTACCGGCAGTTCCGCCCACGTCACCTTGCCGCCCGCACTGCGACAGCTCCCCCAACTCGTCGCCAGCCGCTGGACGATGAAGAGGCCACGCCCGTTCTCCGACTCGTCGTCGGCAGCCCTGAGCACGGGAAGTTCGTCGGACTCGTCCCACACCTCGATGACCACCCGGCCCCGCAGCCCGACCAGGCGCACGGTGACGAGGTCGCCGCCCTCACGCCCGTCCCGGGTCGGCCGTCCGGCCGGCGTGCCGGTCACGGTGACGGCGTTGGCCGCGGTGACGGCGTTGGTCACCAACTCGGACGCGATCAGGAGCACATCGTCCTCGACAGGAGCCGTCCGCCACTTTGACAGGGCGAACCGGAGGAAGTGACGCGACGCCGACACCGCGGTGTGTGCGGCGGGCAGCGACAGCTGATCGAGGAAGCACACGCTCCGCGGCCCGTACGGAGGTTCGTCAGCCATGGTCAGCACTCGTCCAGGCTGATGATGTCGGCGTCGGCGGCGCAGGACAGATGGAGCGTCATGGCGTCCTGGAGGGACCGGTTGAGGGCCAACTCCCGGTAGGAGGTCACGATCACATGCCGCGCCCGCGCCTGTCTGACGACATCGACCATCTCCGTGAACACCGTCTGCGCACCTGAGACGTACTCGTGGAACACCACCGCCAGCTGAAACCCGTTGGCCTCCGCGTAGGCGCTCATGGCGTCCTGCTTCCGCGCCGCCTCCTCATCACTCATGTCGTCGTTGACACGCATGTATCCGAAGATCAGTGGAGTCATCAGCCGCCCTCGCTCACCGTGGCGCGATCACGTTGTGTGTCCGCCAGGACCCTCTGAGTCAGCGAGTGAAGCACCATAAGAGCTGCAAATGCAAGACTACATTTACAATTCTTCGACGCGTAGTTGTCGAATTTTTGTACGGCATTGCGAGCCGTAAGTTATGGCGCTTACATTTCGGATATGAGTCGTATCCGCATTGCAGGAGGGTCAGGCACATGACTGAGACGACAACCGGTTCGACCGTCCCCCGCAGACAACTCGGCCGTCATCTGCGCGATCTGCGTAATCAGGCTCGAATCACCGTCCGGGCGGCAGCGAAACACCTGGAATGGTCGGAGCCCAAGATCTGGCGCATCGAGACGGGCCAGACGTCCCTCCGCAGCCTCGACGTCGAGGCCATGTGCAGGGTGTACGGAGCGCCCGGCGAGCTGACTCAGGCGCTGATGGGCCTCGCGAAGGAGACGAAGGGCCGGGGCTGGTGGCACTCGTACGGTGATGTGATTCCGGAGGGCTTCGACCTGTACATCGGGCTGGAAGAGGCCGCGCAGCAGTTGTCCTGGTACGAGAGTGAGCTTGTGCCCGGTCTGCTTCAAACCGCTGACTACGCGCGTACGTTGATCCAGGCGGACAACCCGGGCGTCGACGACGAAGAGATCCAGCGCCGCGTACATGTCCGCATCCAACGACAGACGTTGCTGACGCGCGCCACAGCCGCGCCCAAGGTCGACGTGGCACTGAACGAGGCAGTGCTACGCCGGCCCGTGGGCGGTGACAAAGTCATGGTGAACCAGCTCGAACGGCTGGTTCACTTGAACAACCTGGACAACGTATCCATCCGCGTCGTGCCGTTCTCCGCCGGTCTGCACGCCGGAATCATGTCCGGGCCGTTCGTCACCATGCGCTTCCCGAGCACCGGTGACGGACGGAACACCGAACCGCCCACTGTCTATGTGGAGGGCTTCACCGGAGCGCTCTACCTCGACAAACCCAACGAGATCGAACGCTACGACGTAGCGTTCACATCCATCCGGGGCTCTGCGCTTGACGAAGCGGGCAGCACGAGCCTCCTCAAGCAAGCAGCGAGGGAGCTGAGCAAGTGAACAGTGCCGACCTGACACACGCGGCCTGGCGCAAGAGCAGCCGCAGCAACGGACAGGCGAACTGCGTCGAAACCGCTGCCCTGCCCGACGGCGATCACGCGGTCCGCGACAGCAAGAGGAAGAGCGGACCTGTACTGCGCTTCCCGGCGTCGGGGTGGGAGGCGTTCATCGACGGAACGAAGAACGGCTCGTTCGACACGCTGTAGAACTGCGGGCCGCACGCCCGTCCACGACAGATACGCCCGCCCAGGACGGCTGCTGGTCGGGCGTGTCTGCCCGTGAGGCCGAGCTGTATCGCGCCGCGCGTCCGGGAGCCCCGCCCCGGTCGGTCCCGTCCACAGCTCCACCGACGGCGTATGCGGCTGTCAGACGGGGAGCTGCCAGTTCGGGCCCTCCGGTGAGCCGATCCACACCGTCTGCTCGAAGGGCGTGGCGGTCATGCCGAACTGTGTCAGATCCGGCGCTCCCGCGTCCTGCCAGAGAAGAAGGGCCCCTTCCACCTGGTCCCAGAGGTGCAGTGGTCCATGCTGGTGCACGGACCATCCCCCGTCGTCAGGTTCGGTCCACGCCTGTGAGCCGGTCGCGACGTCGCGGAGGATGATGCCGGAGCCGGTGGTCATCAGCTCGGCGGAGGGCGCCGCGAGCTGGGCGACGAAGCGCCCCGCCCACTCCTCCAGCAGCCCAGGGTCCAGACGCGCGCGACGGGTGTCGCCGTCCTGCCGGAAGAAGACCGGGCGCGGCGGGCGTTCGTGCGGACGGGCCAGCATGTACGTGATGGTGTCGTCGGTGAACCGGCCGTGGGCGGTGCCCTCGTCGTCGAGGGCGAGTCGAATCAACCCTGCGGCCAGCATCCATCCGCAGATGGTGGTGGTGATCGATCCACCGTCGTTGAGTTGCCAGAACCAAGAGTGCGGGATGTACCGCACCGAGCAGGTGGCGATGATCGCGTCGTAGTCGGCGTGCTCCCTGCACCCCAGGAGGCCGTCTCCGACGGCGAGCGTCGGTGTGTACCCGGCATTGCCCAGGTGAGCGGCGGCGCTCGCCGCGAGGTCGGCGTCGTACTCGATGCTGACGATGTTCTCGGACCCGAGCCGATGGCACAGGACCGCGGTGGAGTACCCGGTGCCGGTGCCCACTTCGAGGATTCTCCGGCCTGGCCGCAGCTCTGCCACCTGGGCGGTGCGCACCACCAGAGAGGGCAGGGTGGCCGACGAAGTGGGGCTTCCGGAGACCGGACCCGTAGAATTGGCGGCGTCCTTCTCCTCGACCTGGGTGACCCACGTCCGGTCGGAGTGAACCATCCGCAGCCACTCCTCCTCCCCGACCTCCGCCCGGTGGACGGGCTCCCACCCCGCTCCGGCGGGGCGGAAGGCGGCGGAGCCGAGGAACAGCTCCCTGGGAACAGCCGCGACGGCGTCGCGCCATCCGGGATCGAGCGTGGGAGTGGCGGCGTCGACCTCCTGGGCCAGGGCGAGGCGCAGCGCGGCGGGGTCAGCGGGCACGGTGCTCTCCTCCGTGGTGGAGCTGGTCGGCGACGGCGGAGACGATCCTGCCCGTGATCGGTTCGGGAAACCAGGCGAACTGCCCGTTCGGGTTGCACTCGTACAGCCAGATCCGGCCGTCTCGGTCGATGCCGAAATCGAAGGCTCCGAAGACGAGGCCGAAGGCGTTCAGGTACTGCCGCACGCTCTTGACCACGTGTGCCGGGGTGTCGATGAGCGAGTACGACAGGTCGTCGTAGTGCCGTCAAGTGCCAGGATCATGAGGGCTTCACCGGAGCGCTCTACCTCGACAAACCCAACGAGATCGAACGCTACGACGTAGCGTTCACATCCATCCGGGGCTCTGCGCTTGACGAAGCGGGCAGCACGAGCCTCCTCAAGCAAGCAGCGAGGGAGCTGAGCAAGTGAACAGTGCCGACCTGACACACGCGGCCTGGCGCAAGAGCAGCCGCAGCAACGGTGACGCCAACTGCGTCGAAACCGCTGCCCTGCCCGACGGCGATCACGCGGTCCGCGACAGCAAGAGGAAGAGCGGACCCGTACTGCGCTTCCCGGCGTCGGGGTGGGAGGCGTTCATCGACGGAACGAAGAACGGCTCGTTCGACACGCTGTAGAACTGCGGGCCCGGAACGACTATGTGGGTCCCGCAAGTCCTTGAGCGGGACTGAGCGGGGCCCACATCGCAGTCATCGTTCCTTCCTGCACTCACTCGTCCTCCGCTTGGGGCATGAGCACGCTTCCGTGGCCCGGAGCCGTCTCGACGAACTCCGGCAGGAACTCCTGCACGCCCTTCTGGGGGAGGAAGCGCACCCAGGGGAATGCCTCAGGGAAGGCACGGGTCAGTGGTTCTACCGCTGCCGGGCTCTCCTGGAGGAGAGCGACGAACATTCTGGTGGTCGAGTCGACGACCTGGACGGCCTGGTCGACTCGGGCCGCGGTGGTCAGATACAGGTCCTCCTCGCCGCGCCTGTGCAGCAGGATGCCGCGGCGGGCGTTGTCCTGCATGCGCGCGACGGTCTGCCCACGTCCAGACCAGGAGGGCTTCCGGGGCCGCCCCCGGCAGCCGGGTCCCCCGCCCTCGTCCACCTCTGGTGTCCTGGCCCCCGCAAGCCCCGATTCACCCCGTTAAGGTAATGACGGTCTAAAGAGATCACCAAGAACGTCGTCGCGTCGTCGCGCCTCTCGGGAGGAAGCCATGGGAACCCGTCACACATCGCTGCCAGGAGTCGGTGCGCAGTACGACTTCACCACCGAGTCCGGGCAGCACATCTCCGTGGTCGTCCATCACGACGGGCGGCGCTTCATCGGGTTCTACGACCAGGACGACCCAGATTCGTGCCGGTTGTCGGTGGAACTGACGACCGGGGAAGCCACCGCACTCTCGCATCTCATCGATGCCGCGCCCATCGACGCCGTACGGACCGAGGGCATCGACCTCGTCACCGAACACCTCCCCGTCGGGACGCGCTCGCCGTACGGCGGGCGGCTGCTCGGGGACACGAAGGCGCGTACCCGGACCGGGGCCTCGATCGTGGCCGTGCTGCGCACCCACAGCGCGCATCCGTCGCCCGGACCGGACTTCCGGCTGGCCATCGGGGACACGCTCGTCGTCGTCGGTACTCGCGAGGGCGTTGATGCGCTCTCAGACATCATCGCGGAGGGCTGACCGTGCACGACACGACAGCATTGCTGGTGGAGCTGGGCTCCGTCATCCTGGGGCTCGGCATCATCGGACGGTTCGCCGGGCGGGTGGGGCTCTCGCCGATCCCGCTCTATCTGCTGGCCGGTCTGGCCTTCGGCCAGGGCGGGCTGCTGCCGCTCGGGGCGAGTGAGGAGTTCACCGCCGTCGGCGCCGAGATCGGCGTCATCCTGCTGCTGCTCCTGCTCGGGCTGGAGTACAGCGCCTCCGAGCTGGTCACCAGTCTCAAGACGCAGTACCCGTCCGGCGCCGTCGACTTCGTGCTCAACGCCACTCCCGGCGCGGTCGCCGCGCTGCTCCTCGGCTGGGGGCCCGTCGGAGCCGTCGCGCTCGCCGGGGTCACCTGGATCTCGTCGTCCGGTGTGATCGCCAAGGTCCTCGCCGACCTCGGACGCCTCGGCAACCGCGAGACGCCCGTCATCCTCGGTGTCCTCGTCATCGAGGACCTGTCGATGGCCGTCTATCTGCCCCTGCTCACCGCGATGCTCGCCGGCGTCGGCCTCGCGGGTGGCAGCATCGCGCTCCTCGTCGCGCTCGGGACCGTCGGATTCGTCCTCTACCTGGCGCTGCGCCACGGGCGGCTCATCAGCCGCGCCGTCTCCTCCGACAACCCCGAGATGCTGCTCCTCGTCGTCCTCGGACTGACCGTCCTGGTCGCCGGGGTGGCGCAGGAGTTGCAGGTCTCCGCGGCCGTCGGGGCGTTCCTCGTCGGCATAGCGCTCTCCGGGGAGGTCGCCGAGGGCGCGCGCAAGCTGCTGACGCCGTTGCGCGACCTGTTCGCGGCCGTGTTCTTCGTCTTCTTCGGGCTCTCGACCAATCCGGCCGAGATCCCGCCCGTACTCCTGCCGGCCCTGCTGCTGGCCGCCGTGACCGTCCTCACCAAGATCGCCACCGGGTGGTACGCCGCCCGGCGCGCCGGAATCGGTGCGCGCGGGCGTTGGCGGGCGGGCGGAACGCTCGTCGCCCGTGGTGAGTTCTCGATCGTCATCGCCGGTCTCGCCGTGGCCACCGAGCCGCGTATCGGGCCCATCGCCACCGCGTACGTGCTCATCCTCGTCATCGTCGGCCCGCTCACCGCGCGCTGGACCCAGCCCGTCGTCGCCAAGATCCTGGCCCTGCGCGGCAAGGAGATCGAGAGCGTGCCGGTGAGCGCGGTGTCCCTGCCCGGGGCCCGTAAGCCGTCCGAGCACGAGGACATGACACCCGAACGCGCGGGGCCCGCCGACTGAGACGGCGGGCGGCGGGGCGGCGGCGGGGCGGTCGGTCGCCGGATCAGGCCGGGGCGGGGGCCGGACGGGCGGTCGCCGGCCGGAGTGGCGGGGGCTTCAGTCGCCCCGGCGGGCGGGTGGGTCGGACGTCCAGCCCAGGGGGTACGCCTCCGGGCCCTCCCCCGGTACGGATGTCCCCGTGCCCACAGCCGAGCCCGCCGCCGTGAACGCCGTCAACGCCTCGACCAAGGCGGTCCGTCGGTCCGGAGCGAGCCGTTCGACGATCGCGGCGATCTCCCGACGGCGGGCCGCCGTCACGTCGTCGACGAGCGTGGACCCCTCCGGGGTCACCCTGAGCACCGTCTCCCGGCGGTTGCCCGGGTTGGTCCGTCGCTCGGCGAGGCCCGCCGCGATCAGCCGGTCCAGCATCCGCATCGCCGTCGACGGGTTCACCCCCAGCCGTTCGGCGAGCACCACCAGCTTGGCGTCCCCGTGCGAGGCGAGCACCACCAGCAGCCGGAACTGGGGCAACGTCACCCGGTCCTCCACCGCCGTCAGCGAGCGGGCGGAGATCGCGACGAGCAGCCTCGACGCGGTCAGTACGGCATGCGTCACGGCGTCCACGTCGTCCCGGGGGGCGTCCGCCCCCGGTCCGGGTGGCTCGTCCGCCGGGACTGCCTGCTCCTGCTCGGCCATGCCTCTTTGTACCGCTCCCGTGGGTGGGTATCGAATCGGGGCCGGAGGGGAGAGGGCGGGGAGCGGGGGAAAGAAGGGGGAAGAGGGGAAGAGGGGAAGAGGGGAAGAGGGGGAAGCGGCGGTCAGAGCCGGGTGACCCCGTGCAGAATCCGTACCAGCGCCACCATCGCGTTCAGCGACGACAGCGCCGAGGCCGTCGCCCCCACCGTCGCCGTCAACGCGGCGAGGCCCACCTGCGCCGTGGACGGTGGCCAGAGCCTGAGCGGTGGGGCCGGGTCCAGCAGGGCCGCGACCCGGCGCGGGATCGGGCCGACCGACGCGAACGCGCCGTACGCCCCGGACGGCGTCGGTACGGGCGCCGGGTGGTGCGCCCGGTGCGCGGAAAGCGCCCCCTTGCCGACCGCCCGCGCCACCACCCGCCGGTCACCGACCGCGCGCGCCGCCTCCTCGTCCGCCCATCGCTCCGTGCTGAACGCCACCGCCGTGCGCAGCGGCAGCAGCAGCGGATGCGCGCGCGCCGCGAGCTGCGCCGCCAGCAGATAGCGATGGTGACGGCCCGTCAGATGGGCGCGTTCATGGGCGAGGAGCGCCGCGCGTTCGCGGGCGTCCAGGCACTCCAGCATCGCGGTCGAGACCACCACCCGGCCGCCGTGCGCGGCTCCTCGCCATCCGGGCCGCCCCCGCCGTCCTCGCCGCCCCGGCAGCGCGTACGCGTACGGCTCCGGCGACGGCACCACCGCCGTCCCGTCCCCCTCGCCGCTCTCGCCTACCAGCGCGTTCGTCAACCGTGCGCGGGTGCGCGCGTGCCGCCAGAGCGCGCCCGCGCACGCCGTGACCACCGCCGCCAGCACCCCGATCGCCACGATCCCCGCCTTCTCCTCGTACGGCACCGCCGCCAGCACCTCGGGGTCCGCCCAGCCGTCCGGCAGCGGGTTCCCGGGCAACTGGGCCGTGCCCACCACCATCAGCAGGGCCAGGCACAGGGTGCTGCACAGTGCGAGCGTGGCGCCGACGAAGACCAGCAGACGGGTCGCGCCGCGCGGGTGCAGACGCTGTTCGGCGAGCCGGGCGATCGGCAGGGCGGTGAGCGGCAGCACGAGCGGCAGGTAGACGAAGACGCCCATCGGTCAGTTCTCAGCCTTCCGCGGTACGGGGGTCGTGGCCGGGATCGTCGGGTGCGGCGGCCTGGGCGAGCAGCGCGCGCAGCCGTTCCTCGTCACCGGGGGAGAGCGCCGAGACGAACCGTGCGAGGACCGCGTCCCGGTCGCGTTCGCCGTCGAGGACCCGGCGCATCCGGAGCGCGGCGAGACCGGCCTCGTCGGACGCGGAGGTCCAGGCGTAGGAGCGGCCCTGCCGGGTGCGGGTCACGGCCTTCTTCGCGTGGAGGCGGGAGAGGATCGTGATCACGGTGGTGTAGGCGAGGCCGCCGTCGAGGTGCTTCTGCACCCAACCGGCCGTCGCGGGACCCTCGGCGGACCTGAGCACCCCGAGGACCTGCGCCTCCAACTGACCGTGCCCGCGCCGTTCCCCGGGCCCCGAGCGCTCGGCGGAGCCGGGCCGCTCGCCGGGCCCCGAGTGCTCGCCGGGCCCCGAGTGCCCGCCGGGCCCGGAGCGCGCATCGGGCCCGGAGCGCTCACCGTGACCGATCCCCTCACGGCGACCGGCTTCCTCACCGTGACCGGCCCCCTCACCGTTCCCACAGCGCTCGCCGTGACCGGACGCGGGAAGTGGCGAGTCCCGGTCGGTGAGCGCGGGAGGTGGAAGTGGCGAGTCCCGGTCGGGCGGCGCGGGCGGTCCGTCGGCGGCGGCGGCCACGCGCGGGGGCACTTTGCCGGGGGCCCGAGCGTTGTCCCGGTTGTGGCTGTAACCGGCCATGTCCATCGTGGTGCCTGCCCTTCCGCGGTACCGCGGCCGCGGCGTGGCGGCGCCCCGGCACTGCCCTCGCCGCATCCTACTGAGCCTCGGGTTTCCGGGCGCGGTGGGCGACCGGCCTGTTAGCTTCTACACGACTGTAGAGTTTGAACCCGTTCCGGCAACTCCCGGCAACGCAACATATGGAGACGTCATGGCCCTGTGGGATCGGATCAAGGAATCCGCGTCGTCGATGCAGTCCCAGCTGGAGGCGAAGAAGAACGACCTCAAGAGCGGGGCGTTCCGTGACGCGAGCATGGCCATGTGTGCCCTGGTCGCCGCCGCCGACGGTTCCGTCGACCCGTCGGAGCGGCAGCGCGTCGCCTCCCTGATCGCCTCCAACGAGGTGCTGAAGAACTTCCCCGCCGACGACCTGCAGCGTCGTTTCAACGACTACGTGAACAAGCTCACCGCCGACTTCGCGTTCGGCAAGGTCAGCGTGCTCCAGGAGATCGGCAAGGCGAAGAAGAAGCCGGCCGAGGCGCGTGCCGTCATCCAGATCGGCATCGTCATCGGTGGCGCCGACGGTCACTTCGACAAGGACGAGCAGGGCGTCGTACGGGAGGCGTGCTACGCGCTCGACCTCCCGCCGCACGAGTTCGACCTGTAGCGGAACCGGACGCCTCCCGGAGGGAAACCGGCCGACCGGAGACGGACCGGCCCGCCCCGCCGGAGGACCGGGCGCCCTGCGCAAGGGCCCCATGACCGCCGGGTGACCGCGGTCCGATCGACCACCGGACCGCGCCCGGCGCGGCCGGGGGTGCGTCACCCCCCCTCGCACCCCCGGCCACCCCATCCGTCGACCCGCCCGCTCACGCATACGGACGGGCTCAGAAATCGCGCGTATGCGCGTATGCACCTATGCACGGGGCACGTCTCACGCGTACGGACGGACCCGCGTCTCACGCGTACCTACGGGCGCAGGGCTCGCGCCCCGTGGACACATACGGGCCCGAGGCGCTCACGCGCGTACCGGTTACGGGGCGGCCCTCAGGCCCGTACCGGTTCCGGCTCCTCCGGCACGTGCGTCCGGGGCCTGCCCGCGCGGAACAGCGCCCCCGTGACCAGCATCCCCAGCGCGAAGAACGCCGCCGACCACCAGTACGCCGTCGAGTAGCTCTCCAACTGGGACTGGGCCACCGCGGCCCGGGTCGGTCTGCGGCCCGTCAGATAGTTCGCCGCCGCCGTCGTCGCGAGCGTGTTGAGCAGCGCCGTACCGATCGACCCGCCCACCTGCTGCATGGTGTTGACCGTCGCGGAGGCCACACCCGCGTCGTGCGTCGCGACCCCGGCGGTCGCCGTGTTGATCGCCGGAGCGAAGACCAGACCGAGCCCGAAGCCGAGGACGAGCAGCGGCGGCAGCACATGGCCGGGGTAGGTGCTGTTCAGGTCCAGACGTGTCATCCACGCCATGCCGAGTCCGGCGATGCCCATGCCGACCGGCACGATCGGTTTCGGACCGAGCCGGGGCAGCATGAAGTTCGTCGTCGTCACCGACATCGTCACCATCACGGCGACCATCGGCAGGAACGCGAGACCGGTGCGGATCGGCGAGTACAGCAGGCTCTGCTGGAGGTAGTACGTCAGGAACAGGAACACCCCGAACATGCCCGCGCCGGAGATGAACATCGCGATGAACGACGCGCCCCTGTCCCGGTCCAGCGGCACCCTCGGCGGCAGCAGGGGGTGCGCGGCCCGGGTCTGCCACCAGCCGAACGCCGCGACCAGCACCGCCCCCGCGATCAGGAAGATCCAGGTGTCGGGCGAGCTCCAGGAGTGCTGCTCGGCGTTGGAGAACCCGTACACGACGCAGAACAGTCCCACGGAGACCAGCACCGCGCCGGGGACGTCGAGCTTCGGCCGGTCGACGGGGCGTCCCGACCGCAGCAGCCGGACCCCGCCGACGAAGGCGAGGACGGCGAACAGCAGGTTGACGTACAGGCACCAGCGCCAGTCCAGGTACTCGGTGAGCAGACCGCCGAGCAGCAGCCCCACCGCGCCGCCCGTGCCCGCGATCGCGCCGTAGATGCCGAACGCCTTCCCGCGTTCCCTGGGCACGGTGAACGTCGTGGTCAGGACCGAGAGCGCGGCCGGTGCGAGCAGCGCGGCGAACATCCCCTGAAGGGCGCGGGCGGCCACCAGGACCTCGAAGCTCGGGGCGCCACCGCCGACCGCCGAGGCCAACGCGAAGCCGACGAGCCCGGTCAGGAAGACCACCTTGCGGCCCACCAGGTCGGCGATCCGGCCGCCGAACAGCAGCAGCGAACCGAAGGCGAGGGCGTACGCCGTCACGATCCACTGACGGTTCCCGTCGTTGAAACCGAGATCCTTCTGGGCGGACGGCAGGGCGATATTCACGATGGTCGCGTCCAGCACAACCATCAGCTGGGCGAGCCCGACCACGCCCAGCACCAGCCAGCGGTGCGGGGACGGCGGCTCGGGGGCGGCCGTGGACGACACCGCGTCGGGGGCGGCCGGGGGCGGCGCGGCGTCGGCGCCCCCACCCGCCGAGGCCCCATCTCGCGCGTCACGACGCGCAGGACGTGAGTGACGGGCCATGGTCCGGGTCTCCCTCATCCTCGATTGGACACCCGATACGTCCGGATGCGTCCAGGACGTTCTGAACGTCCAGGGACTTCGACATGTACCGAAGCATCCGGAACGAGCATCCGGGACGTCCTCGGCTTCCCTTGGCTCCTCAGTCACGCTAAACGGGAGGCGGTCACGGCGCACGCGGGGAGACGCAGGGGGAAGGCCGGAGAGCCGGGGCGGGTGCTTGCCGGGTTCCGGCAGCGAGACTTCCGGTACGGACCGTACGGCGGCCCCCGCCGTCCGGTACGGACCGTGCGGCGGCCCCGCTCCTCCCCGGCCCCCCGCCCTCAGATCTCCTGGGCCGGCCAGTCCAGCAGCCGCGCGCCGATCACCGCCGTCTGGAGGGCGTACCGGTGCATCGGATCGGACGGATCGGAACCCGTCAACTGGTGGATGCGCTCCAGCCGGTACGTCAACGCGCGCACGCTCAGCGCCAGCCGCCGCGCGGTCTCCGCCGCCACACAGCCCGCGTCGAAGTAGACGGAGAGGGTCTTCAGGAGCGGTTCGGCGCCGCCCCTGGCCTCCTGGAGCGGGCCCAGTTCGCTCCGCACCAGATCGGCCATCGCCTGCCGGTCCCGGGTCAGCACCGGATACACCAGCAGGTCCGCGGCGAACAGCACCGGATCGTCGAGGTCCATCCGGTCCGCCAGATCGAGCGCTTCGAGCGCTTCGCCGTACGAGTGGACGACCCCGCCGGGGCCGCGGTGCGGGCGGCCGATCGCCACCTTGCCGCCGTCCGTCGCCGCGTGCGACTGCTTGGCGAAGTACCGCAGCACGTCCGGCTGGCTGCCCGGGGCGATGCAGACCAGCCGCCCGTCCTTCGTCGTGATCAGGATCTTCCGGCCGCTGAACCGGGTGAGCAGTGCCGCCTCCACGGTCCTGGGCACCTGATCGGACTCGGTGTACGCCTCCGGGCCCGTCGCCACCGCGACCGCGTGGGCGCGCGACAGCCGCAGCCCGAAGCGGGTCGCCCGTTCCGCGAGCCGGCCCAGATCGCTGCGCCCGTACAGCAGGTCGTCGATGAACTCCCGGCGGGCCGCCTCCTCCCGGCGCACGGTCAGGCGCTGCGCGCGCTCGAACCCCTCCGCGAACGCGTCGACGGACTGCTCCACGGCCGCCAGCACCGCGTCGACCGTGGCGGCGGTGGACGAGGGCGTGCACGGCCAGTCGGCCCGGGTGGCCGCCAGGTGCAGGCCGACCAGGGCCCGCAGCTGGAGACCGGCCTCCGCCGCCTCCCTGCCGAGGGCCCGGCGGGCATCCAGCTCCTCACGGGTGAGGCGGCGCCCGGTGGAGCAGACCTCACCCAGGATTCGCACATGGTCCGTCGCGTACTCCTCGGGAATCTCCGGCTCCGGCACGCGCACTCCTCCAGTCTCGACGGCGCGTCGTCGCACCACTCATGGATGTACAACGCGTCGGGGCGGATGCCGGTGCCCGGCATCAAATACGCATAAAGATTGCCGGAACCCGGCAATGCGTCCTACGGGCCCCGGATGACACGATCTCGTCAGCACCAACCGGGGGAACACGGGGGAAGCACGGGGGATCACGGGGGAACGGGGACGGGGGAAGACCCGGCCGCCACGGCGCTTCCGGCGTCGTGGCGCCGGGGCCCCCACCGCGTACCGAACCGTCGGACCGGTCCCGCCGGAAACCGTGAGCCTCCCGGCGACGACGCAGGAAGCACGCAGGGGGCGGGCCGATGCATGAGTTTCTGAACGCAGCCTTCACTTTTCCGGCCGTTCTGTTCGGTGCGGCGCTCGTCGTCGTCATCGCGTTCTGGCTGCTCGTACTGCTCGGCGCCGCCGAGCACGACGCCTTCGACACGGATCTCGACGCCGACGCGGTCGGGGTCGGCGGGGTGCCGGTCACGGTCTCGATGTCGCTGATGGTCCTCATCGCCTGGTTCACCAGCCTCACCGGTTCGATCCTGCTGCACCGCGCCGGGGCGACCGGCGGGACCCGGGCCGCGCTCGCCACCCTCGTACTCGGCGCCGCGCTGCTGATCGCCTGGGGCGTCGTACGGTCGCTCGTCCACCACTTCCGCCGCCGCTTCCCGGCCGAAGTGCCGCCGTCCCGGCAGGACTTCATCGGACAGGTGTGCGTGATCCGTACCGGCTCGGTCAGCTCCGACTTCGGACAGGCCGAGGTCACCTCGGCCGACGGATCGACCGCCATCGTCCAGGTCCGCCGGCTCGATCCGCACGGGACGCCCGGGGGGCTGAGTGCTTCCGACGGCCTGGGCGTGCCCGACGCTCGGGGGTCCAGGGCCGAGAAGACGTTACTGAGCGGCCGGAACACCGCCGAGGCCCCGCTCGGCGCGGGGAGTACGGGGCTGCTCTACGCGTACGACGACGAGGGCGAGTTCTTCTGGGTCGCGCCGTACGACGCGGCGCTCGACCCCGGCCCGTCCGTCCCGCCGTCCGCCTCACCGACCATGTCGCCGTCCGCGTCGCCGTCCGCCGGGGCGAGACCGCTCTCCCGGGCCGCCTCCCGCCGGAGTCCCCGCAGACCACCGACCCGGCGCTCCGCCTCATAACGCGGGCCGCCCGTACCCGTATCTGCCCGTGGGCCCGCACACCCGTGCTCCCGGCGCACTTCCGGGCCTCGCACCAGGCTCCGGCCTGGCACCACACGACTTGCTCAGCTCACTTCCTCACCAGCCGTCAAGGACTGTCATGGATGCCATCTCCTTGGGCATCGGCGTGCTCGTCGCCGTTGTCCTGCTCATCGTGATCACCCTGTTCCTCGTCGTCAGCCGACTGTTCCGAAAGGTCGAGCAGGGCAAGGCCCTGATCATCTCCAAGACCAAGAAGGTCGATGTCACCTTCACGGGCGCGGTCGTGCTGCCGGTGCTCCACAAGGCCGAGTCCATGGACATCTCGGTGAAGACCATCGAGATCCGCCGCACCGGACGCGAGGGGCTGATCTGCCAGGACAACATCCGTGCGGACATCCACATCACCTTCTTCGTGCGCGTCAACAAGACCGTCGAGGACGTCATCAAGGTCGCCCAGTCGATCGGTACGGAACGCGCGAGCGACAAGGTCGCGATCCAGGAGTTCTTCGCGGCGAAGTTCTCCGAGGCGCTGAAGACGGTCGGCAAGCAGCTCGACTTCGTCGACCTCTACACCAAGCGCGAGGAGTTCCGGGACCGCATCATCCGGGTCATCGGGACCGATCTGAACGGCTACCACCTCGACGACGCCGCGATCGACTTCCTTGAGCAGACCCCGATGTCCCAGCTCGACGGCGCCAACATCCTCGACGCGCAGGGCATCCGCAAGATCACCGAGCTGACGGCGATCGAGCACGTGCGGACCAACGAGTTCCAGCGCACCGAGCAGAAGGAGATCACCCGGCAGGACGTCGACGCCCGCGAGACCATCCTGGAGCTGGAGCGCCGGCAGGCCGAGGCCGAGATCAAGCAGCGCCGCGAGGTGGAGACACTGCGGGCCCGCGAGGAGTCCGCGACCGCCCGGGTGCAGGAGGAGGAACGGCTCGGCGCGCAGGCCGCGTTCATCCGTACCGAGGAGCAGCTGGGCATCCAGCGCGAGAACCAGGCCCGCGAGGTCGCCGTCGCCCAGAAGAACCGCGAGCGGGTCATCGCCGTGGAGAACGAGCGCATCGAGAAGGACCGGATGCTGGAGGTCATCGGGCGCGAGCGGGAGACCGAGCTGAACCGGATCGCGGCGACGAAGGAGGTCGAGGCGGAGCGCCGGGACGTCGCCGATGTGATCCGGGAGCGGATCGCGGTGGACCGCACGGTCGCCGAGCAGGAGGAGTCGATCAAGAAGCTGCGGGCGGTCGAGGAGGCCGAGCGGACCCGCCAGACTGTGATCATCTCCGCCGAGGCGGAGGCCCAGGAGAAGCTGGTCAAGGACATCAAGGCGGCCGAGGCCGCCGAGGCCGCGGCCACGCACCGGGCCGCCGAACAGCTGACGCTCGCCGAGGCCCGGCTGAAGACGGCGGAGCTGGACGCGCAGGCCAAGCTGAAGCTGGCGGCGGGCGTCCAGGCGGAGGCGGCGGCCGAGGGCCTGGCGGCGGTCCAGGTACGGGACGCGGAGGCGGACGTCATCGAGAAGGCCGGTCTCGCGGAGGCCGAGGCGACGGGCGCCCGGCTCAAGGCGGAGGCCGAGGGGGCCCGGCTCAAGGCGCTGGCCACCGCCGAGGGCACCCAGGCGCAGGCCACCGCGGACGCGGCGGTCATCGGCGAGAAGCTGAAGGCCGAGGCGGCGGGGCTCACCGACAAGGCCGCGGCGATGGCGGCGCTGGACGACGCGTCGCGCGGACACGAGGAGTACCGGCTGCGGCTCACCGCCGAGAAGGAGATCCGGCTGGCCGGGTTCGACGTGCAGCGGCAGGTCGCGGAGGCGCAGGCGACCATCCTGGCGACCGGTCTGGAGAACGCCGATATCGACATCGTCGGCGGGGACTCGGTCTTCTTCGACCGTCTCGTGTCGTCGATCTCGCTGGGCAAGGGCATCGACGGGTTCATGGAGAACTCCGACACCGCGCAGGCGCTCGCGGGGCCGTGGCTGAACGGCACCTCGTCGTTCACGGACGACCTGACGCGGATTCTGGGATCGGTCTCCTCGGGTGACGTACAGAATCTGACGGTGTCGGCGCTGCTGATGCGGATGATGCGGTCGTCGTCGGGGGCGGCGACCGGGCAGGTGCGTCAACTGCTGGACGCGGCGACGAAGTTGGGCCTCGCCGACACCCCGGTCTCGGGGCTGCTGGGAGGCGGCGCGGGCGCCGGGCAGCAGCCGGACCAGGTCCTGTCGCCGTCATCCAACGGCCACCCCGTGGCCTGACCGGGGCATCGGTGCGGGGGCGGCGGTGCGAGGGCATTGGTGCCGGGGATCGGTGCTGGGGATCGGGGCGGAGGCGGCGGTGCCGGGGATCGGTGCGGAGGCGGTCGGTGCCGGGGATCGGTGCCGGGGCGGCGGTCGATCGGCAAACCCGATGTGACCGGCGCCCTGCCCCGACGCCGGAGCCCCGACGCGACCGGGGCCCGACGCGACCGGGGTCCTGAACGATCTGCGCCGGCACGCCGACGCCAGTCGCGCGAAGGCGGATCGTACCGAGGCGGGTCACGCCGAGGCGGGTCGCGCCGACGCCGGTCGCGCGGAGGCGGATCGTACCGAGGCGGGTCGTACCCCGGCGAGTCGCGCGGAGGCGGCTCGCGCCGACGCCGGTCGCGCCGCCCGCCCTCGTACCGCAGCTCAACCCGAAGTTCGTACCGCAGCTCAACCCGAAGTTCGTAGCGCAACTCGACCCGAAGCCTCGCACCGAAGCCTTTCCCACCGCCCACACACCCCTCGCACCTCGTAGGGAGCCGTACGCATGGACACCGACACCACCCCCGCCACCCCGCCGCCGCACAGCGGTGGCGGCGATCAGGGCGGCGACGTGGATGCCGGCACCTACGAGGTGCTGCGGCGCCGACTCGGGGCCCAGGCCGCCGAGCTGGCCCGCCGGGCCGAGGCCGTCGACGCCCGCCGCACGGAGGAGTTCGGCTCGACGGCACTGCGGCTGCTGGGCACCGGGCGCGTCCATACGGAACACGCCTCCGTGGCCCGCGACCTGGTGGCGGTGGGCGGGCGGCTGCTGTTCGGCTTCGAGCGGGGGCCGGGGGCGCGCGGTGACGCGACGGTCGGGGACGTACTGGCGCTGTACCGGCCGGATCTGGCGGCGGTCGACGCACCGGAGCCGACCGGAGCGGAACACGGACCGGACCGGACCGGCGTGGAACACGGGGCCGGCCCCGCCACCGACCCCACCGCCACTCTCCTCGACGATCCCGCGTTCGTACGCGAGTTCGCCGGACTGCACCGTTACTACCGTGACGCCCGGCTGCTCCGGCTGCGCCGCGTCGACGGCAAGCTCCTCGCCGTGTTCCGTACGGGCGAGACCGCCGACGACATCCGGGTGCTGCGCTGGGCGCTCGCCCCGGACGGCTCGCCCGGCGCGTTCCTCGACGCCCGCGGCGACCGCGACCACGTCTTCCCGCCGTCCCACGACTTCACCTGGACGCCGACGGGCCGCGACGCGCACATCATGGGCCGTCATCCCCACATCGCCGTCGGGGAGCGCGGCGGGCTGTACGTCGACACGCTCGGCGGCACCCTCACCGTCAAGACGGAGAACGACACCGAGACCCCCGACGGCATCCACTCCGAGCCGGTCACCGAACCCCTCCAGTCCCTCGCGGACGCCGATGTCGAGTACGCCGAGGTGGGGCCGCTGACCCTGCTGCGGGTGCGCCCGTACAAGGAGGACACCTGGCGGCACCTGGTCTTCAACTCCCTGCTCGGCACGGTGCTGCGGCTCGACGGCATCGGGCCCGCCTGCCACCGGCTCCCCGAGGACCAGGGGATCATCTTCCCCGGCGGCTACTACCTCACCACCGGCACCGCCAAGACCTTCGACCTCGCCGAAGGGGCGCTGTCGGACCCGGTGTTCGAGGGCGCGATCCGCTCGCCGGGCGGCGAGGACGTCCTGTACGTCTTCCGCTCGCAGGACGCGGGCCGCACCCTGCTGCTGCCGTACCACCTGATCCGCCAGGAGGTCGCGACCCCGCTGCTCTGCCGGGGCCACGCCCTCCTCGACGACGGCGTCCTCGTCCTCCTGCGGGACGCGGCGGACGGCTCCGGCGAACCCGCCCGGGTCCATCCGGTGCAGCGCTGGCAGACCCCGTACGTCTCCGACACGTACGCCGCCGCGCGCCCCGCCGACACGGGTCCGCTCGCCCGGGTCGGCAACGCCGATCTGGTGCGCGGCATCTCCGACTGCCTGGCCCTCGCGCACGGGGTACGGGACATGACACCGACCACCGCCGTGTACGCCCGGCTGGTCGCCGACTGCACCCGCGCCGCCGACCGCTACCACTGGCTCACCGACCCCGGACTCGGCTCGCTCGCCGACCCGTTGGCCGAGCTGCGGATCACCGCCCAACAGGTGCTGACGGAGTTCGAGACGGTACGGGAGCTGACCCGGCGGGCCGCCGACGCGCTCACCGAGTCCACCGCCCACCTCACCGCACTCGTGCGCCGCGTCCGTGGCGAGGCGCCGCGCACCGCCACCGCATGGGTCGATCAGCTCACCGAACTGCGGCGCGCCCACGGCCACTTGGCGACGCTCGCGGAGATGCGGTACGCGGACACCGAGCGGATCGCCGAGCTGACCACCCGTACCGAGGACGACATCGCGTCGGCCGCGCAACGGGCCGTCGCGTTCCTCGCCCGCGACGACGCGTTCGCCGACCACCACGCGGACGTCGAACGGCTCACCGCCGAGGCGGGCGCGCTCACCACGGTGGCCGACGCGGCGGCCCTGGGCGACCGGCTGACCGCGATGACGGACGGCCTGGGGACCGTCACGGAGGTCGTCACCGGGCTCGACATCGGCGACGCCACCGCCCGTACGTCCGTCCTGGAGCGCATCGCCGACGTCCTGGGCGCCGTCAACCGGGCCCGCGCCACCCTCGAAGCCCGCCGCAGGGAACTCCTCGACCAGGAGGGGCGCGCGGAGTTCGCCGCGGAGTTCGCCCTGCTCGGCCAGGCCGTCACCGGCGCGCTGGCCGCCGCCTCTTCCCCCGACGCCTGCGACGAACAACTGTCGCGGCTGCTGCTCCAGTTGGAGAACCTGGAATCGCGGTTCGCGGAGTTCGACGACTTCCTCGCCGAGCTGGCCGAGCGGCGTGACGAGGTGTACGAGGCGTTCTCGGCCCGCAAGCAGACCTTGCAGGACGCCCGCGCCCGGCGGGCCGAACGGCTGGCTGACTCGGCTGCGCGGGTCCTGGAGACCGTCTCGCGCCGGATCTCCTCACTCGCCGATCCGGACGCCGTCCACACCTACTTCGCCTCCGACCCGATGGTCGCCAAGATCCGCCGCACCGCCGACGAGCTGCGGGAACTGGGCGATCCGGTGCGTGCGGAGGAGCTGGAGGGACGGCTCAAGGCGGCCCGCCAGGAGGCCGGACGCGCCCTGCGCGACCGCGGCGAGCTGTACGCGGACGGCGGCGCGACGATCCGGCTGGGACGCCACCGGTTCGCCGTGAACACGCAGCCGTTCGACCTGACGCTGGTGCCGCACGAGGGCCGGCTCGCGTTCGCCCTCACCGGGACGGACTACCGGGCCCCGGTCACCGACCCGGCGTTCGAGGAGACCCGCCCGTACTGGGACCAGTCGCTGCCCTCGGAGTCCGCGGACGTCTACCGCGCCGAACACCTGGCCGCGAAGCTCCTGGACGAGCGGGGCGCGGACACCCTGACCGACCTGTCGGCCGACGAACTCGCCGCATTGGTAAGGGAGTCGGCGGCGGACGCGTACGACGAGGGTTACCAGCGCGGGGTCCACGACGAGGACGCCACCGCGATCCTGACCACGCTGCTCCGACTGCGCGCCGGGGCCGGACTACTGAGCCACCCACCGGCCGCGCGGGCGGCGGCCCAGCTGTTCTGGACGTACGCGGCGGACGACGGCCTGCGCACCTCCTGGGCCCGCCGCGCGCTCTCGCTCGCCCGCGCCCGGGACACGTTCGGACTGAGTCCGGCCATCGCGACGCTCCAGGCGGAGTGGGCGGCGCGGATCGCCGAGGCGGGGCGGGAGACCGGCGGAGCGGGAATCGGCGGGGCGACGGGCGGCCGGGCGGGTACCGGGACCGCCGGAGCGGGTGCCCGGACCGTCGGGACAGGCGCAGGGGTTCCCGGGACGGATGCCGGGGCCCCCGGGACCGGTACCGCTGCCGCCTGGGACGGTAGCGCTGCCGTCGCCCCCAAGGCCGCTGCCACCGGGCCCGGGACCGCACCCGTCCCCGCCTCCGCCTCCGCGCCCGCCTCCGCGCCCGCCTCCGCCGTCGCCGCGTACCTCTTCGACGAGCTGACGACCACCACGACCGGCGACGGCGCCACGCCACTCCCCGGCCCGCGGTTCGTCACCAGCGCCACCATCCGCACCCTCCTCGACAAGTTCCGCCGGGCAACCGGCACTTCGGCGTACGACGACGACCTGGCCGCCCTCCGGGACGACCTCCCGGCCCGGCGCCAGCTCGTCGAGGCGTGGCTCTCCTCGTACGCCGCCGCGAGCGGATCGGACCTCGGCGCGGACGACCTCGCGGAGGCGGTCGCCGTGGAGCTCTGCCCCGAGCTGGAGCGGTACGAGTGCGACGCGCCGCTCACCGCGACCGTGGAGGGACTGCTCGGCACCCACCCCCGGATCGAGCACCGACGGCTCACCGTCCGGCTGGACGAACTCCTGGCCCGTACCGCCCGGTTCCGCGCCTCCACCGTGCCCGGCTTCCGCGCCTACCAGCGCCGGCGCACCGAACTCGTCGCGACCGAGCGTGCCCGGCTGCGGCTGGAGGACCACCGCCCGAAGGTGATGTCGGCGTTCGTCCGCAACCGGCTGCTGGACGAGGTGTACCTCCCGCTGATCGGGGACAGCCTCGCCAAACAGCTCGGCACGGCCGACGCGGACCGTAGGACCGACTCCCAGGGCCTGCTGCTGCTCGTCTCCCCGCCCGGCTACGGCAAGACGACCCTCATGGAGTACGTCGCCGACCGGCTCGGCATGGTCCTGGTCAAGATCAGCGGACCCTCGCTCGGGCACGACGTGACGTCCCTCGACCCGGCGCAGGCCCGCAGCGCGACCGCCCGCCGGGAGGTCGAGAAGATCAACTTCGCACTGGAGGCGGGGAACAACACCCTGCTGTACCTGGACGACATCCAGCACACCTCGCCGGAACTCCTCCAGAAGTTCATCCCGCTCTGCGACGCCACCCGCAGGATCGAGGGCGTGAAGGACGGCGAGCCGCGCAGCCACGACCTGCGCGGTAAGCGGTTCGCGGTGTGCATGGCGGGCAACCCGTACACCGAGTCCGGGGAACAGTTCCGTATCCCGGACATGCTCGCGAACCGGGCGGACGTGTGGAACCTCGGCGAGGTGCTGAGCGGTCGCGAGGACGTCTTCGCGCTGAGCTTCGTGGAGAACGCGCTGACCGCCAACCCGGCTCTCGCCCCACTCGCCGGGCGCTCCCGGGCCGATCTGGAGCTGCTGGTCCGGCTGGCCTCGGGAACGGACCCCTCGGCGCGCCCGGACCGTCTGGAACACCCGTACACGGCTGCGGAGTTGGACCGCGTCCTGGCAGTGCTGCGGCACCTCCTCACGGCCCGGGAGACCGTCCTGGCGGTGAACGCCGCGTACATCGCGTCCGCCGCGCAGACCGATGCGACGCGCACCGAACCGCCGTTCCGCCTCCAGGGCTCGTACCGCGACATGAACAAGATCGCCGAGCGGATCGTGCCCGTGATGAACGACGCCGAGCTGGCCGCACTCGTCGACGACCACTACGCGGGCGAGGCGCAGACCCTCACCACGGGCGCCGAGGCGAACCTCCTGAAGCTCGCCGCCCTGCGCGGCACGCTCACACCGGAACAAGCGGACCGCTGGTCGGCGATCACCGCCTCGTACGTCCGCACCCAGGCACTCGGCGGCCCGGACGGCGATCCGATGACCCGGGCGGTCGCGGCGCTCGGCCTCCTCGCGGACCGGATCTCGGCCGTCGAGACGGCGATCACCCGGGCGACGGACCCACGCCACCTGCTCGCCAACCCGGCGGCCCGCCACGCGGCACCGCACGGCTCGACACCGCAGGACCCCTCACGGCACAGCTCGGCACCGCAGGACCCCTCACCGCACGGCTCGACACCGCAGGACCCCTCACGGCACAGCTCGGCGCCGCACGGCTCGACACCGCACGACTCCTCACCGCACCACTCCTCACCGCACGACTCCCCACGTTCACGGGAAGATCTCTGACCACTCTCGAACACGAGGCGGGAGCAAGGCATGCTGGGACTCGTGCCCCCACTACCCCCACAGCCCCAACGCGCCCCGTCCGACGGCGGCCACATGATCGTCTGTGGCGACGACGCGCTCGCCCAACGACTGGCCGTGGAGCTGAGGTACGTCTACGGGGAGCGGGTCACCCTCGTGGTCCCGCCGGGGCGCGACGCCCGCAGACCCGACCAGCCGCTGACCCAACGCGGCCGGGCGGCGGCCCTGTTCGGACGGATGTCGGCGGCGATGAACCGTACGGGCGCCACCGTCCCCGCGCCCTCACCCACCACGGGGGCCGGGTCCAACCCCGGCCCTGTTCCCTCCCCCGGGACCGGGGACAACGACACCAACGCCGGGGTCCGGGCCGTCCACATCATGGAGGCGCCGGAACCCACCGACGAGGCCCTGGAGGAGGCGGGCGTCGACCGGGCCGCGGCACTGGCCCTGGTGTACGACGACGACGAGACGAACATCCGGGCGGCGCTGGTCGCCCGCCGTCTCAACCCACGACTGCGTCTGGTCATCCGGCTCTACAACCGCAAGCTGGGCCAGTACCTGGAGACCCTGCTCGACCAGGCCGCGGCCCTCACCATGCCCGAGCTCGACCGGACCGCGCTGGACGCGTCGACCACCGTCCTCTCCGACGCGGACACCGCGGCTCCGGCGCTCGCCGCGACCGCGCTCACCGGTTCCAGCAAGGTCATCCGGGCGGAGGGCCTGCTGCTGCGGGCCGTCGAACGCACCCCGCCCCGACAGGGCGAGGTCGCCGATCCCGGGCTCTGCACGCTCGCCCTGCTCTCCTCCACCACCCATGACCCGGCGGGCGCCGAGGGCTCCGACAGCAGCGGCGACGAGGGCCCCCAACTCCTCCCGGACCAGGAGTCGGTGACGCGGGCGACCGGGCGCGGCACGGTCGTCCTGGAGGCGGTCAGCCACGCGGGACCGGACACCCCGGCACCCCGGATGAGCGGCCGGAGCGCCCCGCTGAGCCAGATCTTCTCGCGGCGGCTGCGCTGGTCGGCGCTGGGTGTCGCGGCGGCCGTGGTGGCGCTCGCCATCGCGTCGAGCCTCACCACGGGCGACCACCCGGCGCACGCCGCGTATCTGACGCTGCTCGACCTGTTCGCCATGGGCGACCCGGCGATCGGCGACCCGACCCCCCGCCAGCTGATCCAACTCCTTTCCGGGGTGGCCGGGTTACTGCTTCTTCCGCTGCTGGTGGCGGGCGTTCTGGAGGCGTTCGGTTCGCTCCGCACGGCGTCGTCGCTGCGCCGCCCGCCGCGTGGCATATCCGGTCATGTGGTGCTGCTGGGGCTGGGCAAGATCGGTACGCGGGTGCTCGTACAGCTGCGGCAGTTGAACATCCCGGTGGTCTGCGTGGAGGAGGACCCGGAGGCACGCGGCATCCCACTGGCGCGGCAGCTGCACGTGCCGGTGGTGCTGGGGGACGTCACCCAGGAGGGTGTGCTGGAGGCGGCGAAGATCGGTCGCTCCCGCGCTCTGCTCGCCCTGACCAGCATCGACACGACGAACCTGGAGGCGGCGCTGTACGCGCGTTCGCTGAAGCCGGATCTCCGGGTGGCGCTGCGGCTGTTCGACGACGAGTTCGCGACGGCCGTCTACCGCACCCTGCGCACGGCCCATCCGCAGGCCCTGACCCGCTCCCGGTCGGTCTCCCACCTGGCCGCCCCGTCGTTCGCGGTGGCGATGATGGGCCGTCAGATCCTCGGCGCCGTACCGGTGGAGCGCAAGGTGATGCTGTTCGCCGCGATCGAGGTGGCCGGGCACCCGCAACTGGAGGGCATGACGGTCGCCCAGGCGTTCCGGGCGGGCGCCTGGCGCGTACTGGCCCTGGACACGACCCCGCCCGACGACCGCCATCCGGATCTCACCGTGCCGCACGCGGAGCGGGAATCGGGTCTGATCTGGGATCTGCATCCGGGCCATGTGCTGCGGGCCGAGGACCGCGTGGTGATCGCGGCGACCCGCCGGGGCCTGGCGGACCTGCTCCGTGGACGCCGGAGCCGGACGCGCCACTGAGGGCGGCCGAGCACCGCCGAGGACCCCGGCGGGGCGGGCACCGCCGAGGACCCCGGCGTGGTCGGCACCGCTGAGGACCGGGGTGGTCGCCGGCGCCGGACACGTGGGCCGTGCCGGGCATCGCCGGGCACAGAGGCGGGCCCCGGTACGGCTGGGCACGGAGGCGGGCCTCGGTACAACCGGACATGGAGGCGCGCCCCGACACGACCGAACGCGGAGGCGCGCCCCGGAACGACCGGGCACGGAGGCGGGCCCCGGTACGGCTGGGCATCCGGGCACCTCCGGGGCACCCCCGTGCGGACGCGGGGGTGCCCGGCACAGTCGCGCGCGCCCCCGCTCAGACGCGAGGGAAGACCTCCTGGAACACGGCGGTGAACAGCGTGGCGACGTCCTCACCGCTCATGCCGTCGGCCTGCGCCCGGCGCATCCACTCGGCGAGGTCGGTGCGCAACGGGGAGTCGGGGCTGCTCCGGGGCTGGGCCATGGAGCGGGTGATGAAGGTGCCCGCGCCCTGGCGGACCTCCACCAGACCGGACCGTTCCAGCTCCCGGTACGCCTTGAGCGTGGTGTTCGGGTTGACCTTGGTGGTGGCGGCGACCTGGGCGGCGGTGGGCAACCGGTCCCCCACGGTCAACACCCCCATGCGCAGGGCCTGTTCGACCTGCTGCACTATCTGGAGGTACGTGGGGAGTCCACTGCGCCGGTCGATGCGGAAGGCGATCACGGTCTCTCCCCCTGTCTCCCGGTACCGCCCTCGGTCGATCGCCCGGCCGGGCCCTCGGCGCCGCCGTGTGAGCGGCCACCCGGAAGCCTACGACGCCCGCCGTCGATGACGGCGCCCGAACCAGGGGCCCCGGGAGACATGACGTCCGGAGCGCGGTACGCGGTCGCCGTCACAGCGGGCGTCGACTCGCCCGGTACGCGATGAAGCCGATGCCGACCACGGTCAGGCCGAACAGGATGCCCGCGCCGGTCCACTGCATCCCCTGCATCTGGTCGAAGCCGATGTACTCGACGGTGTTGTTGACGATCCCCTTTCCGGCGAGGCACGCGTCGTGCGCGTCCTCCGCCGCGTCGCTGCACGTGCCCCAGCCGAAGAGCTTGCCGTCGGCGGTGCTGACCCAGTTGTCCAGTTGCACCGAGTCCCTGAGCACGGCGGGTCCGTCGGCGTCGAGCGGATAGCTGACCAGGTGGGAGGTGCCGAGCCTCTGCCGGATCAGCGTCCAGCCGACCTGGGTGCCGATGGCGAAACCGAAGGTGACGACCATGGAGACCAGCACCCGACGGGAGAGGACTCCGACGGCGATGGCCGCGACGGTGGTGAAGACGGTCAGGGCGGGCAGCACGGGACCGGTGTTGTCGAACACCTCGCCGGACAGCCAGTCGTTGTAGATGACGGCCCTGGCATCGTTCCACCACCAGGTGAACAGCGCGCCGAGGATGATGGTGGGCACCAGGGACAGGACCAGGGCGAGCCCCAGCTTGTGGAGCAGCCACCGCATCCGGGGCACGGACTGGGTCGTGACGAGCTGGGCGGTGCCCTGCTCCTGATCCGCCGCGATGAGCGGAGCGCCGATGAACACGGCGAGGACGATGGGCAGCACGCTGAGGATCGTGGCGGTCCGGGAGACGCGCCTCTGGGCGCTGTTCACGAGGTCGGGGTCGCTCTCGGCGATGTCCTTGCCCGGCCATCCGGCGCTGTGGAACGCGTCCATCATGGCGCCGCGCTCGTGGATGATCCAGGCGGCGGTCAGTACGGTGAGGGCCGTCACCGTGAGGATGGTGGCGCGGTGCTGGCGCGTCACCAGCCAGACGACCCCGCGCAGCGGTCCCCGCTTCGTGGTGGCGGTTCCGCCGGGTGCGTAGGAGACGGCACTCACGCCGCACGCCCCTCTCGTGTGTCGACCTGGGCGATGGGAGTGATCAAGGGGGGCGCGGCCGGCGACCGGAGGTAGGCGAGCAGGATCTCCTCCAGGCTGGGTTCGACCAGCTGCCAGTCGCCTCGGACGGGAGCGCCCTCGGTACGTATCAACGAGGTGAACTGGCGGCCCGAGGTACGGCTCTCGACCACGGTGTGCGCGGCCAGCCCGGTCGGCAGCCCACCGGCCTCCGGGGTGACACCGGTCACCAGCTTGTGCACGGCGAGCAGTTCATCGGTCTCCCCGGCCATCCGGACCCGGCCCTCGGCGATGACCAGCAGGTAGTCGCACATGTCCTCCAGCTCGGTGAGCATGTGGGAGGACATCAGGACCGTGGTGCCGTTCTCGGCCACCTCGGCCATCAGCAGAGAGCTCATCTCGTCCCGGGCCAACGGGTCCAGGTCGGCCATCGGCTCGTCGAGGAGCAGCAGATCGGGCCGCTTCCCGAAGGCCAGCGCGAACGCCACCCGGGTCCGCTGCCCACCGGAGAGGGTGCCGACCCGGGCGTTCATGGGCACATCGCCGGCGCGCACGATCCGCTCGGCCGCCGCCTGGTCCCACCCGGGATTGAGTTCCCGCCCCATCCGCAGCGTCTCGGCGACGGTGAACCGCTTGTACAGGGCCTTGTCCTGCCCGAGGAACGCGTAACGCGGCATGACCGCGGGCGAGGCGACGTCCACCCCGAACATCCGCAGCTCCCCACTGGTGGCCTGCACCAGCCGGGTCGCCAGACCGAGCAGGGTGCTCTTCCCGGCCCCGTTGGGCCCCACGAGCCCGCAGATCCGCCCGGCGGGCAACCGGAACGAACACTCCTGAAGCGCCCACCCCCGGCGGTACTTCTTCCCGAGCCCACGCGCCTCAAGAGCCCAGGGGCTCCCGGCGTTGTCCGGCGTCGTCATGTCGAGGTACGCCCTCTCTCACTGTCGAAGCAGCCACTGTCGAACCGCTGCCGAATCGCTGTGGAACCGCCGTGAACGGCTGTCGAATCGCTGTCGAACCACTGCGGAACCGCTGCCGAAAGCGCTGTCGATCCATCCGGATTCCACTAGTCAGCTAGTGGAATAATGGAGTCATCCCTCAGGGAGTGTCAAACGACGGGGGACGGGGCGGGGCGGGACGGGAGAAGGGCGTCGGGGAGCGGCGAGGAGGAAGCACGCGGGGAACGGGGAGGCGGGCCGAGGCCGAGGGAGACCCGGACACCGCCGACTCCGCTGGGGTGTCACCCATTCGGCGGTGTCGTCGGGACGGTGCGAGAGCGGGGCGAGGCGCGCCGGTCACCGGGTGAGAGCGGGCCGGGCGCGGGGTGTGCGGTTGCCGGAGACGGATGGGCGAGGGGAGATGGAGTGGTATGCGCCCGGCCCGGCGAGATCGCGGGTGTCAGGCGCCCGTCCCGTACAACCGAGGAGTGATGGCTGATGACATCCGGTGACGGATTCGCGCACGGTGACGGACTTTCCGGTCTTCCCGCGTACGACGCGGAGGGCGAAAAGGTCGGCACGGTCGGACAGGTCTACCTCGACGACTCCACGAACAGGCCGGAGTGGGTGACCGTCAAGACCGGACTGTTCGGCATGAAGGAGAGCTTCGTGCCGCTCTCCGGTGCCCGTCGGTCGACCAACGGCGATCTGCACTTCCGCTACGACAAGGACCAGATCAAGGAGGCGCCGCGCCTCGAAGCCGAGGAACACCTCGACGCCGACGAGGAGCGACGCCTCTACGACCACTACGGCATCGTCGGCACCGCCGCGACGGGCGATCCCGGGCGCCGGAGCGAGAACGGCCGCGACGAGAGGGCCGGAGCCGGTGGTCCGGGACGGGCCGACGAGGTGGTGCGCTCCGAGGAGCGGCTGCGCGTCGGTACGGAGGAACACGAGGCCGGACGCGCGCGTCTGCGCAAGCACGTCGAGACGGAGGAGGCCACCCGGACCGTACCCGTCAGCCACGACGAGGCGCGGGTGGTGCGTGAGCCCATCCGGGACGGTGAGCGCGGCGGGGAGCGTGCCCGTATCGGGGACGCCGAGGCCGAGGTGACGCTCCGCGCCGAAGAGCCGGTCGTCCGCAAGGAGGCCGTACCGGTCGAGCGCGTCCGTCTGGAGACGGACAAGGTCACCGAACAGCGTGAGGTCTCCGACCAGGTCCGCAAGGAACGCGTCGACTACGACGCCGACACCGAGCAGCAGCGAGCGCAGGGCCGCGGCGGCAAGCCCGGTCCGCGCCACTGACGAGGAAAGGAAACAGACACCATGCGACACACCATTGCCACACTCGGCCTCACCTCCGCGCTCCTCCTCGCCCCCGCCGCACCGGCACTCGCCGACGCGGGCCCCGCGCCCGCGCGGGTGGCCACGGTCAGCACCGCTGTCGCGGTGCACGAGCGGACGAGCACGGTCGACACCGCCGTGGCGGCTCCCACACCCAGTCCGAACATGGACACCGACAACAAAAAGGTCGAGAAGAGCAGCGGCGGGTGGGGTCTCTGGGGTCTGGTCGGGCTCCTGGGTCTGGCGGGGCTGATCCCCCGTAAGGGAAAGAGCAAGACGAACACCCGTGAGGTCCGTCGGCCGACCGACGGCACAGGAGGTGTCGGTGGTACGGGCGCCGGCTCCCACCCCACCGACCCGCGCGTCTGACACGACCCCGG
The DNA here is from genome assembly GCF_029167625.1 of Streptomyces sp. AM 4-1-1. NCBI lineage: Bacteria > Bacillati > Actinomycetota > Actinomycetes > Kitasatosporales > Streptomycetaceae > Streptomyces > Streptomyces sp. AM 4-1-1. Next base: position 3,681,743 of record NZ_CP119145.1, on the reverse strand, counting down.
TGGTGCCGGCCCGGCAGCGGACCGGCACCACTTCGGGCACGCCCGCGAACAGCACGAGGGACGGGCGGACTCGACGCCCCCGCCCCGCACCCTCCGGCCCCCGGGCACCGAAGGCGCGGAGAAGCCGCGGAGAGCGTGCGACGGCCCGGGAAGGACGTACGGGGGCTTGGGGAGAACGTACGGAGAAGATGCGAAGCGTGAGCGGCACGGCGGTGGCGAGCCGGGGAGGGATGTCCTGCCCGGCGGTACCGTACGCGTATGAGCAGCCCGCGACGGGTCGCACCGCGTCCCACGACCCAGCAGCCGACGCCCCGCGCGGACCGGCCGGACAGTCCCGACAGCACCAGCCGTGCGGACCGTACGGACAGTCCCGAGGGCACCGGCCACGCGGCCCGTTCGGAAGCGGTGGATGCCGTCGATGCCGTCGATGCGGTCGATCCGATGGCGCCGCCGGAGATGACGTACACGCAGTGCCGACAGTGCGGGACCGAGATCGCCGGGCTCGACGGGCGATACGCCTGCCCCGGCTGCGGATGGGTCAACGACCACTCGGAGGGGCACCGGCCGCTGCCGCTCGCCGAGGACGACCCCGACTTCCCCAGGATCGGCTGAGGGGCGGAAGGCTCCGCCCGCCCGGACCGGCGCCCACCCGGACCGGCGAGCGCCCGTATGAGGCCGCCGGGCGCTCCCGCATCCGTCCCGTTCCGCTGTTCGCGCTCCTCCCCCTCCTCCGGGTTTCCGCTTCGCCCGCGCCCTCTTCCACTGCTCCGCGCCCTCTCGCCTCCCCCTCGCGGACCTGCCCTCCGTCGTCGTCGCGCCCGGGTGCGGTGCGATCCGGCATGACCCGATCCGGGAACCCGTACGGATCAGGCGGCGCGCCCACACGAGGAATAGGTGGTGCGGGTGGCCCGTTGTAGGGTGTAGTTCAACATTCAACAAACTTGGAGGCGGGCGCCATGCAGTTCGGGATCTTCACCGTCGGGGACGTCACCACCGACCCGACGACCGGTACGACACCGAGCGAGCACGAGCGGATCAAGAGCACGGTCGCCATCGCGCGCAAGGCCGAGGAGGTCGGGCTCGATGTCTTCGCGACGGGTGAGCACCACAACCCGCCCTTCGTACCGTCCTCGCCGACGACGACGCTCGGCTACATCGCCGCCCGCACCGAGAACATCATCCTGTCCACCTCCACCACACTGATCACCACCAACGACCCGGTGAAGATCGCCGAGGACTACGCGACCCTCCAGCACCTCGCGGACGGCCGGGTCGATCTGATGATGGGGCGCGGCAACACCGGACCGGTCTACCCCTGGTTCGGCAAGGACATCCGGCAGGGCATCCCGCTCGCCATCGAGAACTACGCCCTGCTGCACAAGCTGTGGCGGGACGACGTCGTCGACTGGGAGGGCACGTTCCGTACGCCGCTCCAGTCGTTCACCGCGACCCCGCGTCCACTGGACGGCATACCGCCGTTCGTCTGGCACGGCTCCATCCGCTCGCCGGAGATCGCCGAGCAGGCCGCGTACTACGGCGACGGCTTCTTCCACAACAACATCTTCTGGCCGATGGAGCACACCAAGAAGATGGTCAACCTCTACCGGCAGCGGTACGCGCACTACGGTCACGGCACCCCCGAGCAGGCCATCGTCGGCCTCGGCGGGCAGGTGTTCATGCGGAAGAACTCCCAGGACGCGGTACGGGAGTTCCGCCCGTACTTCGACAACGCGCCGGTCTACGGGCACGGGCCCTCGCTGGAGGACTTCACCCAGCAGACACCGCTGACCGTCGGCTCCCCGCAGGAGGTCATCGAGCGGACCCTGTCGTTCCGGGAGGACGTCGGCGACTACCAGCGCCAGCTCTTCCTGATGGACCACGCGGGACTGCCGCTCAAGACCGTGCTGGAACAGCTCGACCTGCTCGGCGAGGAGGTCGTACCCGTACTGCGCAAGGAGTTCGCCGCCCTGCGCCCCGCCGGAGTGCCGGACGCCCCCGTCCACCCGGCGGTCGCCGCCCGCAACGCCGCGAAGGAGATCTGAACCCCATGCGCACCGAACCCCTGAGGATCGTCGCCGTCGCGGCCGGGCTCAGTCAGCCGTCGTCGACCCGGCTGCTGGCCGACCGGCTCGCCGAGGCCACCCGCGAGCGGCTGACGTCCGAGCAGGACAGGACCGTCGAAGTGCGGGTCGTCGAGCTGCGCGACCTGGCGGTCGACATCGCGAACCACCTGGTGACGGGCTTCCCGTCGCCCGCACTCGGCAAGGCGATCGAGGCCGTCACGCGGGCGGAGGGGCTGATCGCGGTGACGCCCGTCTTCACCGGCTCGTACAGCGGGCTGTTCAAGTCGTTCTTCGACCTGGTCGACAACACGGCGCTCACCGGCAAGCCCGTTCTGATCGCGGCGACCGGCGGCACAGCCCGCCACTCGCTCGTCCTGGAACACGCGATGCGCCCGCTCTTCGCCTATCTGCGGGCCGCCGTCGTACCGACATCGGTGTACGCCGCGTCCGAGGACTGGGGCGCGGCCGGCGACGAGTACACCGAGGGACTGCCGTCGCGCATCCGGCGCGCGGGCGGCGAGCTGGCCGGGATGGTCGCGGGAGGCCGGACGGCTCCGAGGGCGCCCCGGGCCGACGTCCAGGACGGTGGCTCCACGCCGACTGCGCCGGACGCACCGGACGCGCCGGGCGCACCGGGCGCTCCGGGCGCACCGGATGAGGACAGCGGAACCGGCTCGTACGGCACGAAGGGCGCTGACGACGCGTTCGACGCGGACAACGTCGTCCCGTTCGAGCAGCAGCTCGCCGAGCTGCGGGTGCGCTGACCCACAGCTGAGCTGAACAGCGGGTGCGCTGAGCAGCGTTCTCCGGACCTCCGTTCCGTGCTCAAAACATCCACTGTGATCAAAACGCCAGGTCACTGTCCGTTTTGATTAGAGTTTTACGGAAAGACGCACCACGAGGCACACCCCCGCAGAGGTGGGCCGAACCGAGGTGGAGGCAGAGATGGGCAGGATCGTAGTGGGCGTGGACGGCTCCGAGCCGTCGCTCAAGGCGCTTCGCTGGGCCGTACGCCAGGCCGAGCTGACCGGGGACTCCGTGGAGGCCCTCAACAGCTGGGAGTACCCGGCGACCAGCTGGGCGTCCATGATGCCGGGCATGCCGGAGGACTTCGACCCGCAGGCCCTGGCCACCGTCTCCCTGACCGAGGCGCTGCAAGCAGCCCTCGGAGCCGAGGGGGCCGCCCGGATCAGCAAGGTCGTCGTGATCGGGAATCCGGCACAGGCGCTGCTCGACCGGGCCGAGGGCGCGAACCTGCTGGTCGTCGGGGCACGCGGCTACACCGGCTTCAAGGCGACGCTGCTCGGCTCGGTCAGCCTGCATGTCACCCAGCACGCGTCGTGCCCTGTGACGGTCGTACACGGATGAGCGTCGTACACGGATGAGCGTGACGCCCACGCCGAGCTGACCGCGCTGTAGAGACGCGGTAGGAAACGGCGGTGGCGGCGGGTGCGCGACAGTGCGGCGGCGGGTGCGCGTCAGCGGGCGGCTCCGGGCAGAACTCGTCGAGTTCGCCCGGAGCCGCCCGCTGACGGTGGCACCTCGTCCATGGTGCCTCGTCCGGGATACCTCAGAGGCCCCGCACGGACGGCTTATGCCGGCCTGCCGCCGGGCCTGCCACCGTGCCGCTCACGTGCCCGGTCCTGCCGGGTGTAGAGCATGTAGAACGACGCGATGAGCATCCCTGCTCCGATCCCGAACCCGATGCCCGAGGACCGCAGCACGCTCTCGCCGGTCAGGCTGTACAGAAACCCGAAGGCGCCACCGGTCACCGCGCCGTACGCCGCGGCACTCAGCTCGGGCGGCAGTACGTGCTGGAGACGGCCCACCGTGAAGGAGAGCAGGAAGACGGCGGCGCCCGAGATCAGCCCCATCGCGAGCTGACCGAAGTTCGCCGGTCCTCCGTGCCGTTCCATGAAGGCCGTGTAGAAGCCGTAGCCCACACCCAGGATGAGTGGCAGAACCCAACTGTGCGTCGTGTGGTGCCGGGCCGGTGTTTCACGTGAAACACGCCGCGCGCGGCGGGCCGGCACCGCTGCATGAGCTGCCATGGCAGAGAGTTCCTTCCCTTGCCCCCTAGCCCCCTCGATCCCCCGTACCTCTTCCAGACCACACCCGGTCGTCCGGTCCAGCAACTCGAATGGCTCATGGCAGGAGCAGATGGCGTACGAACCCAGGGCGCGACTCCGTCGACCGGGCTTCTCTGGAGGGGTGCGGACCCAGCGGAGCTACCTCGCAGCGAGCCTGTCGGCAGTGTCACTCGTCCTGCTCGCCGTCCTCGTCCCGCTGAGCGCGCTCTGCGCGTGGGTGGATCTGGAGATCGACGACACGGACCGGTATGTGGCCGCGGTGGCGCCGCTCGCCTCCGATCCCGGGGTACGGGACACCGTGTCCGACCTGATCACCGATGCGGCGCTGAAGCAGATCGATACCGGGCCGCTCCAGGGAACCATCGAGGACTTCCTGCATGACGCCGTGAGGTCCTTTACCGGCACCGACACCTTCCGTGCGGCCTGGACCGCGGCCAACAGCACCGCCCACCAGGCCGTCACCGCGTCCCTCGACGGCGACCGCGGGGAGGCCGTGACGATCGATCTGGCCCCGGTGACGGAGAAGGTCAAACAGAACCTGGTGCGGAGCGGGGTCCCGTTCGCCGATCAGATCCCGGTCCAGCACATCGAGATCACCCTGATCCCCAAGGGCCGCGCCGATCAGCTGCGCGACACCTTCCGCTGGATGAGGGACGCCAGTGTCTGGCCCGGGGTCGGCACGGCGGCGCTCGCCGTGGTCGCGGTGGTGGCGGCCGGTGTTCGCCGTGGGTGGCGCGGTGCTCTCAACGCCATGGTCGTGGCCGGTTTCGGCTTCGCGATCGGGGCGGTCGTGCTCCGCGTCCTACTGGCGGTCGCTCGCGGCAAGGTCCTCTCGGGCGTTCCGGACAGTGATCATGACGGAGCCGCGGCGGTGTACGACGCGCTGACGGACTCGCTCCTCACGACGGTGTGGATCGTGCTCGGCACGGGGCTGGCGGTCGCGCTCTGCGCACTGGTGCTCCGGTACTGGCCGGCCCGCTCCCGCCGGACACGGCAACCGGAGCGTGCCGCGTCCCGTCCTTGAGCGGGCGGAGGCTCAGGTGCTTTCCGGGGAAGGACTGACCTGGGTGCACAGCCCCGAGAGCGATACGAAGTGGCCGAGGGGGAGGCCGAAGAGGGAGAACGGGGAGAAGGAGGCGAAGGGGAAGTGACGGAGCCGGGGCGGGGACGCGGTCCGAGGTGTCGGCGGGCCGCCTTCTGGTCCTCCGCCCTGCTGCTGCTCGGTGTCACCGTCGTCATCGCCTTCCGGGCATGCGACGCGGACGGCATCACACCCGTTCCGCAGGCCCTCGCCTTCCTGCCCTGGCTGCTCGTCCCGGCCGGGCTGGCCTTCGGACTCGCGGTACCGGCCCGTTGGCGTACCGGCATGGTGTGGGCGGTCGTCCTCCTCTGCGCCACCGGCTGGTACGCGCGCCCGTACGGTCCCGGCACCACCGGCGCCCGGGGGCCGGTGGTCGCCGAGCTGCGCGTGCTCACCGCCAACGTGGAGTTCGGCGGCGCGACGGACGCCCTGATCGGCACACTCGGCCGGGACCGCCCCGACGTGGTCTTCGTCGAGGAATGCGACTTCGACTGCGCGGACGCCCTCGCCGCCCGCGTCCCGCACACCACGTACCCGTACCGCGAGGTGGTCCGGCTCGACGGTTCGCTCGGCTCGGCGATCCTCAGCCGGTTTCCGCTCCGCCCGGCGGACCGGATCGACGGGCGGATGGCGATGCCGGGTGCCGTCGCCACCGTCGCGGGCCGGGACGTCCGGCTCCAGCTCGCACATCCGCTGCCGCCCGTCCCCGGCGGAGTGGACGACTGGAGCGAGGAGCTGGGCCGGGTACGCGACTTCGCCGCCGGGACCAGGGGCGAACGCACCGTCCTCGCGGGAGACTTCAACGCCTCCCAGGACCACGCCGCGTTCCGTGCCGTCCTCGACGCGGGCGGACTGCACGACAGCGCCCGGATCGCGGGCGCGTACCGCGCGTACTCCTGGCCCGCCGACCGCACCACACCCCTGCGCACCCAGATCGACCATGTGCTGGTCAGCGACCACTTCTCCGTACGCTCCGCGCGCTTCCGCCATCTCGCGGGCACCGATCACCGCGCGCTGCTCGTCGAACTGTCCCTGCACACCGGCTGACGGACCGCGCCCCACCGATCGCACTCGCCGGTCACGCCCTCGCCGCTCACACCCACGGATCGCACTCACCGGAACGCACGCACGCCGATCACACCCAGATCGCACTCAACGGATCGCACCTGACGGGCCGTGCGGTACGGGTGAGTCCGACGTGCGGCGGCGGGCGCTCCGGGCGAGAGTGGAATCCGTGACTGTCGGGCCGACAGGTCGGGGCGAGTGAGAGGTCTTCCGTATGCGAGCGATCGCCGTCGACGCGTTCCGGGCCGAGCCCGTGCTGACCGAGGTCCCGAAGCCGGACCCCGCGGCGGGCGAGGTCCGGGTGAAGATCGAGTACACGGCACTCAACCCGCTCGACTGGCAGTGCGCGGACGGCTCCCTGGAGAGCACCGCACCCCATGTGTTCCCCCTGGTCATGGGTGTCGACTTCGCGGGCCGGGTCGACATGGTCGGCCATGGCAGGAGCCGCTTCCGGGTGGGCGACCCGGTGTTCGGCCGGGTGTCGCGCCCGCCCGTCGGCGCCGGAACGTACTGCGAGTACGTCTGCGTACCGCAGGACTCGGTGATCACCCTCGTCCCGGACGGTCTGCCGCTCCCCGTCGCGGCGGCGCTGCCGTCCGCCGGTATGACGGCCGCCCAGATCCTGGACTCCGTGTCCGTCGCCTGCGGGGAGTCACTGCTGGTCATCGGGGCGGCGGGCGGTGTCGGCAGTTGTCTGACCCAGCTCGCGTCCGCCCACGGCATCCGCGTCCTGGCGGCGGTACGCGGGGACGAGCGGCACCGGATGACCGCCCTGGGCGCGGCCGTCACCATCGACACCACATCCGTCCCGCTCGAAGAGGGGGTGCGGAACGCCTTCCCGGACGGTGTCGAAGCGCTGGTCGACCTGGTCACCACGGACGCGGAGGCGTTCGCCGCCCACGCCGGCCTGGTCCACGACGGGGGCGTCGCCGTCTCCACCCGCGGTGCCGCCGAGCGGGCGGAGACCTCCCCCTGCGTGGCGGCCGTCGACTTCGTCCTCGATCCCGCGCCCGATCTGCTCGACGTGCTCGCCGCCGGGGCCGCCGAGGGAGCGCTGACCGTGCCCATCGAAACCGAACTCCCGCTGGAGAAGGCCCCACAGGCCCTGGACCGCAACCGCGCCGGCGGCGCTCGCGGCAAGACCGTGTTCATGCTCTGAGGAGGGCGGACGGGCCGGACGGGGCGAACACAGGGCAATCCCCCATAAGCTGCTGCGACAGCGACGGTCGAGGGTCACCGGAGCTGACGGGACCGGAAGCCGAGGGAGCGCGCGTTGGCCGAGGACGGCACCGACCGGAGGAGCCGGAAGGACCACAACGACGAGGAGGACGACCCGGAAGCCCCTGACAGCACTGACCGTCCGAGCGGTCCGAGCGGCCCAGACGGTGCGAGCGGCCCGAGCGGCCCAGACGGTGCGAGCGGTCCGAGCGGCCCGGACGACCCGGGCGGTCAGGGCGGCCCGGACGACCCGGGCGGTCAGGGCGGCCCGGACGGTCCGAGCGCCAGAGCCCACCACCTGCCCGGCGAAGCTCACCCGGCCCGCGAAGTCCGCCCGGCCCGCAAGGCCCGGCCGCCACGCGGAGCCCGCCCACCTCACCGGACCGGATCGACCCGCCACGTCCTGAAGCGTGCGACACCACCCCCCTGGCTGCTCAGCGGGCTCCGTCCGAAGAACGCCCCCATCCCCTGGGCCGCCGTCGCCCGCGCCGCCGTCGCACTGTCCGCCCCCCTCGCCGTCGGCTTCGCCACCGACCGCCCGGCGTACGGCGCACTCGTCTCCATGGGCGCGCTCTCCGGAGTCATCGGTGACACCGCCGACGCGTACCGGATGCGCGTGCTCAACATCGCCGTACCGCAACTGTTCGGCGCCCTCGGCATCATGCTCGGCACGCTGGTGTACGGAGCGGGCTGGACGGCCGTCGTCGCACTGACGGTCATCGGCCTCATCTCCGGAATGATGTCGACGATCGGCGCCGTCGCCTCCGTGTCCGGACTGCTGCTCCTCCTCAACTCCGTCGTCGGTGCCGGTCTCCCGATGCCGGACCCCTGGTGGAAGGCCCCGCTGCTGCTGACGGCCGGCGGCCTGGTGGTCCTGGCGCTGACACTGCTGGCCTGGCCGCTGCGCGGCAAGCTGCCCGAACGGGTCGCCGTCGCGAACACCTACCGCGCGGTCGCCGACATGCTCGCGACCGCGGGCACCGACGCGTACGAGGCGCGGCGTCAGGACGTCACCCAGTCGCTCAACACCTCGTACGACCTGATCCTCGCCCGCCGCGCCCGCTACCACGGCCGCAGCGCCCCCATGGTGCGGCTGCTCTCCCAGCTCAACGTCGTCATCCCGCTCGTCGAGGCGGCACCCGCCGTGCATCTGCGACGACGCCCGCTGCCGCCCGGGGTCCCGGACGCCGTGCGGGCCCTCGCCGACGCGGTCGAGGAGAACCGCACCGGGCACACCGAATCCGGGCTGCCCGCCCCCGACTCCGCGGCCACCCGCGCCGTGGACAGCGCGCTGCGCCATGCGACGGCCGTGGTGCACGGAGCCGAACCCGACCCGCACAACGTCGACGACCGCCTCGGCCGGCCCGCCGCGCTCGGCGTACGCGTCCGGCGCATCACCCGCGATGTGCTGCTCTCCCGGCCGTCCTGGCGGTACGGGCTACGGCTCGCGGTCTGCATCGGGCTGGCACAGGCCCTGGTGTCGCTGGTGGACGTGCCCCGCTCCTACTGGGTGGCGCTGACCGTCACCTTCGTCCTCAAGCCCGACTTCGGTTCGGTGTTCTCCCGGGCCGTACTCCGCGCGGTGGGCACGGCGGCCGGTCTGGTGATCGCGGCCCCGGTGCTGGCCGAAGTGCCGATCGGATGGTGGGACGTCCCGGTGATGGTGGTGCTCGCCGCGCTGATCCCGGCGTTCACCGCGAAGGGGTACGCGTTCCAGACGGCGGCCATCACCCCGGTCATCCTGCTCCTGTCCGACCTGCTGAACCGGCAGGGCGTCGGCCTGGTCCAGCCACGTTTCCTGGACAGCCTGATCGGTTGCGGGATCGTCCTGGTGGCGGGCTATCTGCTGTGGCCGGAGAGCTGGCACAGCAGGGTCGGTCACCGGCTCGCGGACGCGGTCACGGACATCGCGGACTACGTCGGGTACGCCTTCGACCCGAGCGGTGAGCGGGTCGGCCGGATCGACCAGGGTGAACGGGTGCGCGCCCGACGGCGCATCTACCGCGATCTGTCGGTCGTACGGTCCGAGTTCCAGCGCGCGCTGACCGAGCCGCCGCCGGTGGGCACCCGGGCCGCCGCCTGGTGGCCACTGGTCGTCGCCGTCGAACGGATCGTCGACGCGACCACGGCGGCCCGCGTCCGGGTCAACCACGGAGCGCCCGAACCACCCCCGTCGGAAGTGGCCGCGATCCAGCGCGAGCTGCGCGGGCTCGCCGCGGGCATACGCGCGAGCGAGGTGCTGGTGGAGGTGCGGACCCCGTCGCGCGGAGCCGGAAAGGGCGGCGGAGACGGCGGTACGGGCGGCAGTGGGGACGAGGGCGCGGACGGGGTGCTGGAACCACTGCACCAGGAGGTCGCGGCGGCCAGGGCCATCGCGTCACCTCGGCCGTGACGGCGTGACCGGGCGCGACATCGTCGGCCGCCAGGAGCGGAGGACGGCACACCGCCGTCACTGACAGTGCGTCAGGGTCGGGCCACGCCGTGGCAGTGCCCCGTTCGGCCGCTAACCTTACGTATCCGCCCTGGCCAGGGATCAATTCCCGCAGACGGACATGTATCGCACCCAACTCATGCGAAAGGCCTCGCCCATGGGCATTCGGAGCTTGCTGCGCAAGGTGTTTGGACGCGACCGTACGGAGCAGGACGACGCGGCAACGGCCACCGTCCCGCCCCAGACCGAACGCACGCAGCCCACGGAGGCGAAGCAGGAACCGGCGTCCGCGCCGGAAGCGGAATCACTGTCCGGGTCCGGCACGAAGCCGGAATCGGAACGGGTGCCGGAGCCCGCGTCGGCCTCCGCCACGGCGTCGGAGGGCTCGACCCGCACCCGTCCGTCGAACAGCGTCGGCGGCGGCTCGGACAGCACCAGGAGCACCGGGGACGCGGACGACACCGACGGAACCCACGGCACCCACGGCCTGGCGGCCGACCTGGTCGCTGCGGCCTTCGACAAGGCGGCCACGTCCGCACGCACCCCCACGGTCCCTGAACAGTCGTCGGCCCCCGAACCGACGAAGTCCGCAGAGTCGGCGGAACGAACGGAAGCGACGGAACCGACAGGGCTGACGGGACCGGCGGAACCGGCGGAACCGGTCGGCGAGCCGGTGGCCGCCCCGGAGCCGATCACCATCGCGCTGGACCCGGAGCCGGTCACGGCGGACGTACCGGAACCCGCGTCGAGCCCGGCCCCCGGCCCCGTACCGGAACAGACTGCCCAGGCCGACCAGGAACCCGAGACCGAACCCGCGCCCCTCAAGGCCGACGGAACCCCCGAAGAGACCGGCGGCGCCCCCGAACCCGAGCGGACGCCCGAGCCGACCGCGGAGTCCACCCCCGCGCCGACCACGGGGGGCGTCCCCGAGACCGCCCCCGAAACCATCCCCGGTTCCGAGCCGACCGCCGCGGTCACCGTCGGTCCCGAACCGACCGCCGCGGTCACCGTCGGTTCGGAGCCCACTCCCGCCCCCGAGCCCGCACTCCCGGTCACCACCACCCCGGCGACCACCCCCGCCGCGGCCCCCGGTCCCAGTCCCCGGCCCGCCCTCTCCCTGGCCCGGGTCAAGTCCCGCGCCCCCGGTCTCGTCGACCCGTACAAGGCGGCCCAGGCCGGACTCAGGGCACACGGGCTCACCGGCCTCCGCGCCACCGTGTACCTGGTGCTCGACCGGTCCGGCTCCATGCGCCCGTTCTACAGGGACGGCAGCGCCCAGCACCTGGGCGACCGCGCGCTCGCCCTCGCCGCGCACCTGGACGAGACCGCCACCGTGCCCGTCGTCTTCTTCTCCACCGACATCGACGGCACCGGCACGATCGACCTCACCGACCACGAGGGCAGGGTCGACGAACTCCACGCGGGCCTGGGCCGTCTCGGCCGTACCCACTACCACCGTGCCGTCGAGGAGATCGTCGCCCACTACGAGAAGTCGCAGGCCACCGGTCCGGCCCTGGTGATCTTCCAGACGGACGGCCCTCCGGACGCCCGGCAGGCCGCCAAGCAGGCACTGGCCGACGCGGCGCGCGTGCCGCTGTTCTTCCAGTTCGTCGCGTTCGGTGAGCACGAGTCGAAGGGCTTCGACTTCCTGCGGAAGCTGGGAGCCGACAACGTCGGGTTCTTCCACGCGGGCCCGGCCCCGCGCGCCATCGCGGACAAGGCGTTCTACCGGGAGATCCTGGCCGCGCTCCCCGCCTGGCTGGCCACCACCCGCCCGGCCGAGGCGCCGGAGGCGCCCGAGGCCACCGACAACACCTGACACCCGATGTCCGACGCGTGACGCCTGACGCCACGCCCCCACGCGATCGGCGCCGCGTGCCGTCGGACAGGTGGCCAGGTGACCAGGTGGCCGGCAGCAAGAGGGCCCACTCCCGCTCACACCCCGGGAGGGGCCCTCCGCACGTTTCCGCCCCCGTTCCCTTCCCTCACCCCTCATCCCCATCCCATCCCCATCCCGGTCCTCGTCCCCATCCCCGTCCCCATCCCCATCCGGGACGATGTGATCAATCGTCCCGAGGTGATTGGGTGGGTGCGCCGGGCCCTTGCCGTCGCCTTCGTCGGCACCGGTGTGCAACTCGCCCTCGCGAACAGCTGACAGGGAGCAGGATGTTCATCAAGGTGTGCGGTCTCCGCACCGAACAGGACGTCGACACCGCGGTCGAGGCGGAGGTCGACGCGATCGGGTTCGTGTTCGCCGAGAGCCCCCGTCGCATCGACGCGAGCACGGCGGCCCGGCTGATCCGCCGTGTGCCCGAGGGCGTGCTGACCGTCGGGGTCTTCCGCGACCAGCCGTCGGATGACGTCCGCGCCCTGGTGGACGCCACGGGTGTCCGAGCCGTCCAGTTGCACGGCTCGGAGGACCGTTCCTTCTACGAGCGGCTCGCGGACACCGGATGCACCCTGATCCGGGGCGCCGCGTACCGCGAACCGCTGCCGCGCCACGGCGAGCGGGGCGAGGACATCCTGCTGCTCGACGCACCGGTCCCGGGGGCGGGGCTGCCCTGGGACTGGAGCCGTCGCCCGTCGCCCGCCGCTGCCGAGAAGTGGCTCCTCGCGGGCGGTCTCACCCCGGACAACGTCGGCGACGCGATCCGTGCCACCCGCCCCTGGGGGGTCGACGTGTCGAGCGGGATCGAGGTCAGCCGCGGTGTGAAGGCCCCCGCGCTGATCACGGCCTTCACCGAAGCCGTCCGGGCCGCCGCGTGACGGACGACTGTCGGACAGCCGCGTGACGGACGACCGGTCGCGCCGCCGCGCGGCGGGAAAGGACCGGCCGACCGCCACGGAACAGGGTGACCGGCCCGCCCGTCGCGTACCGGGTGATCGGCCGGGTCCGTTCCGGTGCCGCCCCGGCGAGGTGAGTGGGCGTTCCACGGACCGTTAGGATTTCGACCATGGCGGCCACTGGAACCGAGAAGCAGGGAGCGACGGCGTTCTACGTCTCGACCCCCATTTACTACGTCAACGACGCTCCTCACCTGGGCCACGCCTACACGACCGTCGCAGGCGACGTGCTCACCCGCTGGCACCGCCAGCGCGGCGAGAAGGTGTGGTACCTCACCGGCACGGACGAGCACGGTCAGAAGATCATGCGCACGGCCGAGGCGAACGACGTCACGCCCCAGGCATGGTGCGACAAGCTCGTCGAGGAGGCATGGAAGCCCCTCTGGGAGCACCTGAACATCGCGAACGACGACTTCATCCGTACGACGGAGAAGCGGCACACGGACCGTGTGCAGGAGTTCGTGCAGGACCTGTACGACAAGAACGAGATCTACAAGGGCGGCTACGAGGGCCCGTACTGCGTGGGCTGCGAGGAGTACAAGCTCCCCGGCGACCTGATCGAGGCGGAGGACGGCACCAAGCTCTGCCCGATCCACAAGAAGCCGGTGGAGATCCTCAAGGAGGAGAACTACTTCTTCAAGCTGAGTGAGTACGGGCCGAAGCTGCTGGAGTTCTACGAGGCCAACCCGGGCTTCATCCAGCCCGAGTCCGCCCGCAACGAGGTCGTGAACTTCGTCAGGCAGGGCCTCCAGGACCTCTCCATCTCGCGCTCCACGTTCGACTGGGGCGTCCCGGTGCCGTGGGACGAGAAGCACGTCATCTACGTCTGGGTGGACGCGCTCCTCAACTACGCGACGGCCGTCGGGTACGGGGCCAACCAGGAGAAGTTCGACGAGACGTTCCCGGCGGACGTGCACCTGGTCGGCAAGGACATCCTCCGGTTCCACGCGGTCATCTGGCCGGCCATGCTGATGGCGCAGGGCCTGCCGCTGCCGGGCCGGATCGCGGCCAACGGATGGCTGATGGTCGGCGGCGAGAAGATGTCGAAGTCGAACCTCACGGGCATCAAGCCGCAGGACCTGACCTCGCACTTCGGCGTGGACGCGTACCGCTGGTACTTCCTGCGGGCCATCGCGTTCGGCAGCGACGGCTCGTTCTCGTGGGAGGACTTCTCGGCCCGCTACACGTCGGAGCTGGCCAACGACTACGGCAACCTCGCGTCGCGCGTCGCGGCCATGGTCGGCAAGTACTTCGACGGTGCGCTCCCGGCCGCCACGGCGCCGGGCGACGCGGAGCGGGCGGTCCAGGAGGGACTGGCCGGGGCGGTCGCGGCGGCCGATCTGAAGATCGGTGAGGAGCTGGACTTCCAGGCGGGCATCCTGGCCATCTTCGACTTCGTGAAGCAGGTCAACGGCTACATCACGGAGCAGGAGCCCTGGAAGGTCGCCAAGGACGAGTCCCCGGAGGGCCAGGCGCGCCTCGCGACGATCCTGTACACGGCCGCGGAGTCGCTGCGCGGGGTCGCGGTCCTGCTGAACTCCGTGATGCCGGAGACCTCGCAGAAGCTCTGGGAGTCGCTGGGCGCGGAGGCGTCGCTGGGCGCCCTGGCCGACCAGCGGGTCCAGGACGCGGGCACCTGGGGGCTGCTGCCCGAGGGGTCAACGGTGACGAAGGGCGCGGTGCTGTTCCCGCGCCTGGAGGAGAAGCCCGCGTAGAGGGGTCCGTACGACTCCCCGGGACGTAGGCACAGGACGTACCCGCAGACCGCCGAGGGGGCGGGGCCACCGGCCCCGCCCCTCTCCCGTACCCCGCACCGAAGTCCGTCCTCTCCCTATCCCCTCTCTGCTCCCTCCCCTCCCCTCCCCTCCCCTTCTCCGCGCTCGCGGCCCCGGTACCGAGGCGGAACAATCGACCTGAGGCGGCGCACACCCGCGCGAAGGTGCCCAGCCAGGAGGAACACCGTGGCAACGACACCGCTCCAGGTCATCGACACGCACGCTCACGTCTATCCCGCCGACCATCTCGACCGTCTTGAGGCGATCGGGGTCGACCCGTCGAGCACGAAGGTCGCCCGCGACATCCGCGCCGGGGACGACGACACGGACATGAGCGCGCGCCTGCGCATGATGGACGCGGCCGGCGTGCGCGTCCAGGTCCTCTCCGTGGTCCCGCAACTGCCGATGGTCGACGACCCGGCGGCGGCGCGGGACACGGCCCGGACGGTCAACGACTCCTATGCCGCGGTCGTCGAGCGGCACCCCGACCGGTTCCTCGCGTACGGCGCGCTCGCGCTGCCCCATGTCGACGCGTCCCTGGAGCAGATCCGCCACTGCCTCGACGACCTCGGTTTCGTGGGCGTCGCGATCACCTCGCTGGTCCAGGGAACGATCTCCCTGGCCGACCCCCGGTTCGACCCCGTCTTCGCCGAACTCGACCGGCGCGGCGCCATCGTCCACGTACACGCGACGGGCAACGGCGCGAACTGTCCGATGATCAACGACAAGCGACTCGAATGGGTCACCGGGGCGCCCATGGAGGACGCCCTCGCCGTGCTGCACCTGCTGAAGGCCGACATCCCCCGACGCTTCCCCCGCATCCGCTTCCACATCGCGCATCTGGGCGGTGATCTGCCGTTCCTCGCGAGGCGGATCGAGGACAACTTCGAGGACTGGGACGCGTTCCCCTCGTCACCGCTGGAGTCGATGCGGCGCATGTGGTTCGACGCGGCCAACTTCCACGGCCCGTCGCTGCGGCTGACCCTGGACACGTTCGACCCCACGCGCGTCATGTGCGGATCGGACTACCCGTACTTCCAGGACGAGAAGTACACGCGAGCGGTCGAGTACATCCGCGATGCCGGTCTCGACGACGGAACCGTGCACGACGTGCTCTCGGGCAACGCCCGGCGCCTCTACGGTGACGCGCTGCCGCCGGAGATCCGCTGAGGGGGAAGACCCGCCCCCGTCGGCTTCCGACAGATCCAGTACGTGATCGAGCCGGCGTCGGGCGGTGCTGCGGTCGGCGACCCTGATGCGAAGCGCGGCTTCATGGAGTACCACCTCGTACGGCGTGCGCTCATCGCCTTCGAGGATCGATCGACGCCTCGTCCGGTGTGCCACACGGGCTTCCGGATCAGCTACTGAAAGCTCAGGCAGCGTGTACGAGAAAACGGCCGGGCGTAGTCCTCGGTCTGGAGCAAGCCGGGTACGTGAATGATCTCCACGTCTCCCCTGAACGATGCATGATGCTCCAGCTCCGACAAAACGAGGAACACAGGTGGGAGCAGGACTCGATACTCTTCCCACCAGCCGCGGATACGGTCTGTCGCCATCGCCGCGAGTGCGTCGATCAACTCCACGTCGTCGCAGGCGCAGTGAGCCACCAGCCTGCGCAGTCGCGCTTCGCTGACGCCGGCGTCGCCCGCCTCCACCTGACTCATCCGGGCCGGGAAGGGACCGGCTGCCCTCCGTCTGCGCTGGGCGGAACGCGCACTTGGCATCGGCGTCCGGGACACGGACCCCACCACATCCCCGATCGCCCCGCATTCCTCCCTCCCCGGGACACGGACGCCGAGGGCGGCCGAGGACCCGCCCTCATCCGCGCTTGCTCCGACGACCTGGGCTGGTACCCGCTCACCCAGGCGGGCGACTGCGACAAGTACGTCTGGTGCGAACTGACCGCTGTCGCGTGAACGCCGCCCCGAGCGGGGCAAGTTCCGGCAAGTCACTCGCTCTGATGCGTTCGGCACGGCAGTCTCTGACGAGCAAGGTGATCCCGCCCACAGGAAGAGGACCGACATGACCTTACGCAAGCTCGGCAAGGACCCGGAAAGTCCCAGCGGTGGGTCTCCCACGGTGTACTTGGACGAGGAGACCGATCACTACCTGGTTCAAGGCTGGAAGGTACTGGACCAGGCACGTCTCACTGAGCTGGACATCCCCGACCATGAAACCGTGGTGGAGATTCCCCGGCGCATGGTGCAGTTCTTCCTGGAGGTGAAGGATGCCGCAACTCCCGACGTTTGAGGAGCTGTTCCGGGACTGTCGCCGGTCAGCGGTCCACTTGGAGATGCGGGACGGCTACATGAAGTCGGACCCCGCGTTCGTCGACTGGAGCGCGGGCCGTCCCATTGATCCCGCCGAGCGGTGGGGAGACTGGCTGCGGCTCGTTTCCGAAGCGACTGCCCGAGGCGTTGAGGTACGGCGGGCCCGCATCATGTCCGAGCCGGTCAGCGACTACATCCATTTCGAGTACGACGTCACCGACGGTCTCAACATCGCGGCCGGCGAACAGGTGCGGTGGCTCCCCCGGCGCAGGGCTACGAGTATCGCCCTTCCAGGAAACGACTTCTGGGTATTCGATACCAGCCTCGTCCTCCTGAATCACTTCGACGGAAACGGCGATTCCCTCGAACACGAAGTCACCACGGACCCCGATATCACGGAACTCTGCACATCCGCTTTCGAGGCCGTGTGGGATCGCGCAATACCCCATACGGAATACCGGCCGACCTGACAAGCGCAACACCGGACCGCAGAGTGCCCTCACAGACACCATCAAGTATTCAGCAGGCCAAGAGCGATTTCGGTCGGCATTTGCGGGAGATACGGCTCGACGCCGGGCTCAGCGCACGAACGTTGGCAGCCATGGCAGGCTGGCATGAGTCGAAGTGTTCTCGTTTCGAGAACGGTGTCCGCACCCCCACGGAGCAGGACCTCCGCGACTGGGCCCTGCACTGCCGTGTACCGCACTTGATGGAAGAACTCATCGCAACAGCCCGCGGCATCGACGGCATGTATGTCGAGTGGCGTCGTATGGAACGGTCCGGTCTCAAGCAGGCCCAGGAGTCTGTGCTCCCTCTGTGGGAACGCACTCAGCGGTTTCGCATCTACTCTCCGTGGCTGGTCCCAGGGCCCGTGCAAACCGGCCCGTACATCAAGGCACTGTTGACCTCGATCCGCGACCGTCGGCAACTGGTGGACGACGTGGAAGCCGCCGTCCGTGTACGTGTGCAGAAGCAGAACATTGTGCACAGGGGTAACCATCGATTCGCGATTGTCTTGGAGGAGGGAGTGCTGCGCTGTCGGATCGGAGGTCCGGAGGTGATGGCAGGCCAGTTGGAGCACCTTCTGGCCTCTGCCTCCCTTGCCTCGATCAGTCTCGGAATCGTGCCTTTTGGCGCCGACAGATCAGGTTTATGGCCGGTGGAGGGCTTCTTCCTCTTCGATGACATTCAAGCAAACGTCGAGCTGGTGTCTGCCCATCTCACTGTGACGCAGCCCCACGAACTCGCCCTGTACGCCGATACGTTCTCCGCCTTGTCCGGTCTCGCTGTGTACGGAAGTTCAGCACAGACATTGATCAAGGCAGCGATCAATTCTCTCAAGTGAAACCTCGGCAAGTTTCGGCATATTCGGTGGATCACATGGATTCCCGTTTCTGACACCGCCTCTCCAGGGCTGGGCCTTGTCGACCTGGGCCGGGCACGCCCCGATGTGGCGCTGGTGCTCGCCGAGGTCGTCCGGCGGGGCGCCGCGTAACCGATCCGCGGCCCCCGGGGCCTCGTAACGCCTCTCCCTCCGTGCGCGCAGACCCGCCCGGCCGGGTCCAGGTCGGCAACTCGCGCGGCAGAGAGAACCGTTTCGGCGCGGCCTTGGCATGCGATCGCACTCGGCCGCGCCGCCCCATGACGTCCGCCCAGGAGGGCGGAGGGCGACGGCTGCATCTCCGTGGCCGTCGGATGATCAGGAAGGCAGCACACCATGCAGAACGGAAGCAATTTGTACGCGCTCGACATCAGTGGGGCCCTGTTCGCCAAAGCGTGCGGAGGCAACACCCACCCGGACGGCGAATCCTGCGTGACCCTCGCCCGGATCGGCGACGACGCGTGGGCCCTGGGCGACAGCAAGCGGCCGGACGGGGAGCCGCTGCGGTTCACGTCGGCGGAGTTGGGAGCCGCCGGTATCGAACCGGAGCGGTTCGGCCTCTCGGCCTGACGGCAACCACCGGCCCCGCCCGCTTCCACCGGTCCCGCCGGTCCCGGCCTTTCCTGAGGCCGGGACCGGTCGGTCCATTCCCGTAACTTCCCTCGGCAGGAACCGTGTCGCACCACCATGGCTATCTGTGGAACGGACCGAAGGCTCACTTCGACCAGGAGGGTTTGCGCCGACCCCCGCACCCCGACCCCCCTCCGGCCGGCAGCAGACCCGAGCTGGTCCTGCGGTACCGCGAGGTCGTCGCGGAGTTCCCGGCCTCCGGTCTGCCACCACTCGAAACGGCCCACTGGCTCCTGAAGCCCCAGTCCCTGATCCGGGGAACGTGGCCGGACCCGAGGGAGGCGGCGACCTGGCTCGGAGAGCGGTTGGCCGAGTACGCGCCCCGCTTCGACTCCGCCGCCTACCGGGACACCACCTACCTGGCCCTGCTCATCAGCTCCGCGGCCGATCGGCTCGGACGGGGCGATGATGTGTCCCTGGGCTTCTACCTCGAACGGCCGGTCTTTCTCTCGCTGGCGCTGGTGGCCTGCTCCACAGACCCGACGAACACTGGGCCGGCCGGGACGCCGAGCGGTAGGCGTTGCCCGTCGGCGTTTGGAGCTCCTGGATGAAGCGCACATCGGCCAGCGGAATCACTGCGTGGTCGTCGCTCAGCCGGGAGCGCGTGAGAGTCGCACAGGACGCGGGACCGCTTGATCCGGGTCCCTGTCAGCCGTTCCCCGGCGCCCTTCCCTCCTCGTATCGCCGCGCGAACCTGGTGCGGGCCGCCTCGTGGGCTCCGCGCAGGAGCTGCTCGACCGTGTCCGTCGTCCTCTCGTCGGGGTTGACGACGGAGATCCAGCCCAGTGCCCCGTAGACCGGGTGCGGCATCACGGTGTCGACGGCCGCGTAGTCGCGGGGCCGGGTGAGGCTGCGCGGCTCCTCGCCCGTCAGCTCCCGGAACGTCGCGCGGTCCACCTGGACGTTCACCCGTCGGCGGCCCGGAGTGTCGAGGTCGGAGGCGTCGTCGGCGGGATGGTTCTTGGTGACGATCGTTCCGTAGGGCTGGACGTTCCGAGGCATCCGGCCGTCGGGGGCGTAGCAGAAGAACGAATCGCCCCACGCGGGTTCAGGGAAGTCGTCGCCCGGCTCCGGGGTGACCACGAGTGCGCCGGGCAGGCTCCGCACGGTCGCGATGATCTGTTCGATACTCATGGTTCAAGCATCACCTTCAAGTGCTGATGGGGGGTTGGGGATGAGTGAGCCGGCGAGCGGTTCGCCACGGGTTCCGCTCCGGACCGTCGACGTCGCCAGGCAGTCGGGGTACTCGGTGCAACAGGTTCGCGACCTGGAGCGGCTGGGGGTCATTCCTCCAGCCGCGCGATCGGGCAACGGCTACCGGTCCTACGCACCGGTTCACGTGCACGCTCTTCGCGCGTATCGAGGGCTCGCGGATGCCGGTGGACCCGTAGCGGCCCGGCAGCTGCTCGCGGGACTGCGGACGGGAACGATCCCCGAGGCGGCCTCGGCGATCAACGCGGTCCACGTTCGGCTGGAGCGGGAACGAGAGGAGGCTCTGCGCGCGCAACAGGCGTTGCGTGCGATCCGGGCCGAAGCGAACACACCCGGGTTCGAGCGGGAGAGCGATGCGATGACGATCACGGCGCTCGCGGAAGCGCTCGGTGTACGTCCCTCGACCCTGCGGTTCTGGGAGCAGGAAGGGCTGGTCACCCCTGAGCGGGTGACCTCACTGCGAGCACGTCGTTACGGCCTTCCAGCCATCAGAGCGGCCCGGATCGTCGCGGCCCTCCGCAGCGCCGGATACGGCATTCCCGCGACGCGCGAGATCGTGGGCTCCCTGGACCGGTTCGACAGTCAGGGAGAGGCGCAGCGCGTCCTGCGGCAGCGCCTCGACCAGATCGCCGCACGGACCGTGGCGCTGCTCCGGGCAGGCGCGGACCTGGCAGTCGTCGTCACGTCCGCCGATGAGTCGGCAGCCGCCCAAGCGCTGCCCCGCGGCACGTACGACCAACGCGAACAGCCCCCGATCGGCTGATCGGGGGCTGTTTCACGTGAAACGGACCGGGCGCCCACACCAAAGGCGGAGGCGGGGTGCCTACTTCTTCGGCTCGTTCGCCGGCTTCGCGGACGGAACCGCCTTCACCGTGCCGACCGGCTTCCGGAGCTGGATGTTCAGCTCGCGCAGGCGGGTCTCGTCCAGTTCGGAGGGGGCGCCCATCATCAGGTCCTGGGCGTTGCCGTTGAGGGGGAACGCGATCGTCTCGCGGATGTTCGGCTCGTCGGCCAGCAGCATCACGATGCGGTCGACGCCCGGGGCGATGCCGCCGTGCGGCGGGGCGCCGAGGCGGAAGGCACGGAGCATGCCCGCGAACTCCCGCTCCACCGTCTCCGCCTTGTAGCCCGCGATCTCGAACGCCTTGATCATCACCTCGGGCTCGTGGTTGCGGATGGCGCCCGAGGACAGCTCGATGCCGTTGCAGACGATGTCGTACTGCCAGGCCAGGATGTCCAGCGGGTCCTTCTCCTCCAGGTCGGCCATGCCGCCCTGGGGCATCGAGAAGGGGTTGTGCGAGAAGTCGATCCTGCCGGTCTCCTCGTCCTTCTCGTACATCGGGAAGTCGACGATCCAGCAGAACCGGAAGACGTTCTCCTCGAAGTGGCCCGCGCGCTTCGCGGCCTCGACGCGGACGGCGGACATGATCTTCGAGACCTCGTCGAACTCGCCCGCGCCGAAGAAGATGGCGTGGCCGGGGGCGAGGGAAAGGCGCTCGCTGAGCGTGCCGATGTCGGCGTCGGTGAGGAACTTCGCGATCGGGCCCGTCAGCGAGCCGTCCTCGCCGACCCGCACCCAGGCAAGGCCCTTGGCGCCCTGCTCGACCGCGTACGCGCCCAGCCCGTCGAAGAACTTCCGCGACTGGGCCGCGGTGTCCGGCACCGGAAGGGCACGGACGTGCTTCCCGGCGAACGCCTTGAACTCCGAGTCCGCGAAGACGTCGGAGATGTCGACGAGCTCCAGCTTGGCCCGCAGGTCCGGCTTGTCGTTGCCGTACTTCAGCATCGACTCACGGAACGGGATGCGCGGGAACGGGGACGTGACCTCACGGCCGTTGCCGAACTCCGTGAACAGCTCGGTCATCAGCTTCTCGATCGGCTGGAAGACGTCCTCCTGCTCGACGAAGGACATCTCGACATCGAGCTGGTAGAACTCGCCGGGTGAACGGTCGGCGCGGGCGTCCTCGTCACGGAAGCACGGCGCGATCTGGAAGTAGCGGTCGAAGCCGGAGATCATCAGCAGCTGCTTGAACTGCTGCGGGGCCTGCGGCAGCGCGTAGAACTTGCCCGGGTTCAGCCGGGACGGGACCACGAAGTCACGGGCGCCCTCCGGAGAGGTCGCGGCCAGGATCGGCGTCGCCATCTCGTTGAAGCCGAGGGCGGTCATCTTGTGCCGGATGGCCGAGATGACGGCCGTGCGCAGCATGATGTTGCGGTGCATCCGCTCGCGGCGCAGGTCGAGGAAGCGGTACTCCAGCCGCCGCTCCTCGTTCACCCCGTCCTCGGCGTTGATCGTGAAGGGCAGCGGGGCGGCCTCGCCCAGCACCTCGACCTCGCTGACCTCGATCTCGATCTCGCCGGTCGGCAGCTCCGGGTTGACGTTGTCGGCGCCGCGCGCGGAGACCTTGCCGTCGATCCGTACGACGGTCTCCTTGGTCAGCTTCGACAGCGCCTCGTTGCCGGGCGTACCCGGACGGGCGACGAGCTGGACCAGGCCGTAGTGGTCGCGCAGATCGATGAAGAGGATGCCGCCCAGGTCTCGGCGATTGTGCAGCCAGCCACTCAGCCGGACGTCGGTGCCGACGTCAGAGGCGCGGAGCTCGCCGCAGGTGTGGGACCTGTACCGATGCATCGTCGTTCATCCAGTCTTCGCGGTTCGGGGTGGAGTGTCACCCCAGGCTACCGCCCGCGTCCCCGCCGGAAGGTGGCCACGGACCACATCAAGATCCCCCTTAAGGCCGATGAACGGCGCCGGACCGCGTCTCCTCGGTGGCGGAGAGCGAACAAACCTTCCTAGAGTGGGGCAATGCGCACCGATGAGCTGCTGGCCGCGATCGCGACCGGTCTGTGGCGGTGGGACAACGCCGCGGGATCGGTCACGCTGGACGCGGAGGCTGCCCGGCTGGTCGGTCTGCCCGCGAAGGCGGGCGTCTTCAGCGCGACCGAGGTGCGCTCCCGGTTCCATCCGGTCGACTGGAACGAGATCAACGCGGTCGTGAACCTGGCGGTCGCCGAGGGCACCCTCGCCGAGGCACGACTGCGGATCATGGACGAGCACGGCAGGGTGCTCCGTACCGTACGCAGCCGGTCCAAACCGCTGCTCCCGCACCCCGACGACGGCTCCGATCAGTACGTCCTGATCGGCACCCTCCAGGAGGTGGCCGAACCGCAGCCCGGCACCACCGGACAGCACACCCGTATCACCGGTGACTGGCGCCGCTCCCGCGAGGCGTTCCTGCTGAACGCGGGGCGTGCGCTGGCCGAGGCGCGGTCCACCGAGGAGGTGCTGCGGGTCGCCGCCTCCCTCTCCATGCCGGGTTTCTCACCGGAGGGGCTGGCGGTCTTCGGGATCGCGGGCGGACGGCTGACGGTCATCGGCCACCACGGGCACCCGCCCGAGGACGAGGAACCGTTCGCCGGTCTGCCGATGGACACCGACTACCCGGCCTGCGAGGTCGTACGGACCGGGCAGGCCATCTATCTCCCGTCACCCGAGGAGTACGAGAACCGCTACCCGGACACCTGGCCGCTGGCCCGCCCCTTCGGCCGCCGCTCCTGGGCGTTCCTGCCGCTGATCGAGTCGGGGCACACCATGGGCGCCTGGATGGCGGGGTTCCGCAATCCGGTGGCTTTCTCGCCGGACGAGCGGGCGGTGCTGACGACGGTCGCCCAGATGCTCGCCCAGGCACTGTCCCGGGCCGGGACCGCCGAGACCGAGCGCGCCCTGTCACTGGGGCTGCAACGCTCGATGATGCCGTCGCTCGGCCCGGACATCCCCGGCATGAGCATCGCCGCACGGTACGTACCGACCGGTGGCGGGCTCCAGGTCGGCGGAGACTGGTACGACATGATCGCGCTGCCCAACGGCAGATTCGCCGTGGTCATCGGCGACGTCCAGGGCCATGACGTGCGCGCGGCCGGACTGATGGGCCAGTTGCGGATCGCCCTGCGCGCGTACGCCTCCGAGGGCCACAGCCCCGACGTGGTGCTGTCCCGTGCCTCGCGCTTCCTGGCCGGGCTCACGGACACGTACGGGGACGACGCCGAGGCCGACGGCCCACGCTTCGCGACCTGCCTGTACGCGGAGACCGACCCGGACACCGGCGTCCTCGACATCGCGCGGGCCGGCCACCCGGACCCGGTCGTGATGAACGCCGACGGCTCGGCGGTGATCCGGCAGACGGCGGGCGGGCTGCCCCTCGGCATCGACATGGACGAGGACTACCCGACGACCAGGGTGGTCCTGGAACCGGGCGCCACGATCATGCTCTGCACGGACGGGCTGCTGGAGACCGGCGGGCACGACATGACCACCAGCTGGGACCGGCTCCGTCCGATCCTCCAGCGGTACCCCGACGACATGGAGAAGCTGGCCGACGCGCTGATGCAAGCGGTGCTGGGACCCAGCTCGCACTACACGACCGGTCCGCTGCCAGAACGCCGCGAGGACGACATCGCGGTGGTACTGCTGCGCCGCGACAGCCACCCCGACGACGAGGAGGCACCCCGCCGCGCCGCGCTGACCATCGCCCAGGCCGAGCCCGAGCGGATCGCCGCGGCCCGGCAGCAACTGCGCGAGCTGCTGCACGACTGGGCCGACCCGGAGCAGGTCGACGCGGCGGTGCTGATGATCTCCGAGATGGCCACCAATGTGCTCGTCCACACGGACGGCGACGCCCGGATGGTCGCGGAGGCGGGCGGCGACCCGGGAGAGCGGCTGCTGCGCGTCGAGGTCGCGGACGCCAGTGACGAGCTTCCGCACAAGAGGCGGCCCGGCGAGATGGCTTCCAGCGGGCGGGGCCTCCTGCTGATGGAGATGCTGGCCGACGCGTGGGGGGTGGACCCACGCGGTGAGGGCAAGTCGATCTGGTTCGAGCTCTACGAGTCCGAGGGCGAGGACGAGGGCGGGTCCGAGGGTGAGGACGAGGGCCGAGGCGAAGGCGGGTCCGAGGAGGGCGAGGGCGGTCCCGGCGGTGAGTCCCCGGAGGCGCCGGAGACGCGGGAGATGCCCGGGGCGGCGGAGATGCCAGGGACGCCAGGGAACATCGGGGGTACGGACGGCACGGAGGGCAGGGAAGGCACGGAGTCCCAGGAACACACGGAGTCCCAGGAACAGGCGGCGCCTCAGGAACCCACGGAGTCCCCGGCGCCCGAGTCCCCGTCCCCGTCCCCGGGGCCACCGTCCCCCGGCCCGGCGGACTGAGGCACGCGCCCTTCCCCGTTCCGCAGCACACCGATGATCCCGAACGCCGCCGCGCACGCCGGGACCGCGAGCAGCATTCCCAGCAGTCCCGCCACACCCGCCCCCGCCGTCAGCGCGACCATGATCGTGGCGGGGTGCATCTGGACCGTACGGCTCTGGATCACCGGTTGCAGGATGTGTCCCTCCAGCACCTGTACGGCGAGCACCACCCCCAGCGCCCAGAGCGCGATCACGAAGCCACGGTCGGCGAGCGCGACCAGCACGGCGACCGTGCCGGAGACGAAGGCGCCGAGATACGGGATGTAGGCGCCGACGAAGACCAGTGCCCCCAGTCCCACCGCGCCCGGCACCCGCAGGATCAGCAGACCCGCCGTGATGCAGACCGCGTCGATCAGCGCGATCAGGGTCGTGCCGCGCATGAAGCCCTGGACGGCCACGAAGGCCCTGCGCCCCATCGCCTCGACCAGGTCCCCGGTGCCGCGCGGCGCGACGGCGTGGGCCAGCCGCGCGGCCCGGTCGGAGTCCCGCAGGAAGAAGAAGGTCAGCAACAGGGCGAGCACGCCGGTCGCGACGAAGGTCCCGGCCACGCTGATGCCGGTGAGCAGCCCGCCGGCGGCGCTCGCGCCGAACTTGCCGAGGTAGTGCTTGGCGTTGTCGGCGAGGTCGTCGACGCTCGTGCCGTTGTCGATGTCGAAGCGGTCGATGACCCACTGAGCGCCCTGCTTCAGCGCGGCGACGATCTGTCCGCCGCTGTCGATGAGGGCTTCGGCGACGATGTAGCCGACGCCGCCGACCACCGCGACGAGCGCGGCGCAGGTGAGGCCCGCCGCCAGCGAACGGTTGATCCCGCGCGCGGTGAGCCAGTGGTGCACGGGCCCGAGCAGACCCGTGCCCAGCAGGGCGAGCAGGACGGGTGTGACGGCCGTCTTGAGGACGACGCACAGCCAGATGGCGACCGCGCCGACACCCGCGACGAGAAGCAGGACGCCGCACCAGGCCGCCGTTCGACGCGCGCCTTCGGGCAGGAGGGGCTTCTGGGTGTGCACCCTTCCCACCCGATCACGGCCACGCCGGGCTGTCCCGCGTTCGAGGGCGTACGGGTGAGGGCCCGTCACCCAGCACGGACGGCGGGCCCCCGCCCAGCACGGGTGGCTCCCCACCCAGGACGGGCGACGGGCCCTCGCCGAAGATGGGTGACGACCCCTCACCCAGGACGGATGACGACTCCTCGCCCAGCACGGACGGCGGACCCCCGCCCAGCACGGGCGGCTCCTCACCCGGCACAGGCGGCTCCTGGCCCAAGGCGGATGACAGCCCGTCACCCGCACCCCCGTCACATCCCGTGGACCACCGGGATCGTGCCGAGGCGGCCGGCCTGGAAGTCGTCGAACGCCTGCCGCAGCTCGGCCTGGCTGTTCATCACGAACGGCCCGTAGTGCGCCATCGGCTCCCGGATCGGGCGCCCGCCGAGCAGCACGACCTCCAGATCCGGTGTGTTGCCGTCCTGTCGCTCGTCCGCGCGGACGGTCAGCGAGGAACCGGCGCCGAACACCGCCGTCTGTCCCAGGTGCACCGGGCGGCGCTCCGTACCGGCCGAGCCGCGCCCGGCCAGGACGTACGCCAGTCCGTTGAAGTCCTCGCGCCACGGCAGGGTCACCTCGGCGCCCGGCCGGACCGTGGCGTGGATCATCGTGATCGGGGTGTGCGTGATGCCGGGGCCCTCGTGACCGCCCAGCTCACCGGCGATGACCCGGAGCAGCGCGCCGCCGTCCTTCGAGGTCAGCAGCTGCACCTGGCCGCCGCGGATGTCCTGGTAGCGGGGGGCCATCATCTTGTCGGCCTTGGGGAGGTTCACCCAGAGCTGGAGGCCGTGGAAGAGGCCGCCGGACATGACCAGCGACTCCGGCGGGGCCTCTATGTGGAGCAGACCGGCTCCGGCCGTCATCCACTGCGTATCGCCGTTCCGGATGGTGCCGCCGCCACCGTTGCTGTCCTGGTGGATGAACGTGCCGTCGATGAGGTACGTGACCGTCTCGAAGCCCCGGTGCGGGTGCCAGGGCGTTCCCTTCGGCTCACCCGCCGCATAGTCCACCTCACCCATCTGGTCCATCATGATGAACGGGTCGAGGTGCTTGTAGTCGATGCCCGCGAACGCGCGGCGCACCGGGAACCCCTCACCCTCGAACCCGCTCGGCGCGGTGGTGACGGCCAGCACGGGACGGGCCGTGGCGTCGTCGGGTGCGGCGACCCTGGGCAGGGTCAGCGGGTTGTCGACGGTCACTGCGGGCATGGGAGCCACCTCCGGTAGTTCAGCCTTCAACTTAGTTGAACGATGAACATTCCGCAACGACCACTCCATTCCCCGGTCCGCGCCGGAGCCGCCCCGGATGCACCCGGAGTGACCCCCGAATGCCCCGGATGCACCCGGAGTGACCCCGAACGCCTCCGAACACCCGGGACGCTTCCCCGGAACTCCCGGCGGACAGCGAAGGGGCCCGCGCCACCACCGGCACGGACCCCTGCCCCATCCGCGAAACGCGCGTCCCGCGCCGCGATGTCAGCCGTACACGCGATGTCAGCCGTACATACGACGCATCGCGTAGTCGACCATCTGCTCCACCGCCTTGGCGTCGAACACCATCCGGTGGTCGCCCTCCATGTCCAGGACGAAGCCGTAGCCCGTCGGCAGCAGGTCGATCACCTCGGCGCCCGTGATGACGAAGTACTTGGACTCCTTGCCCGCGTACCTCCGCAGCTCCTTGAGCGTGGTGAACATCGGGATCACCGGCTGCTGGGTGTTGTGCAGCGCGAGAAATCCGGGGTTGTCACCGCGCGGACAGTAGACCTTCGACGTCGCGAAGATCTGCTGAAAGTCCTCGGCGGACAACGAGCCCGTCGTGAAGGCCCGTACCGCATCGGCCAGGGAGGGCGGCGAGGGCTCGGGATACAGCGGCTGCTCGCCGTAGCCGCCACCCATCTGCTGCTGTGCACCCGGGTTCTGGTCGTAGCCGTACATGCGCCAAAGAGTAATCGGACACATCCACCCCTTGAGGGGTTGCGTCTTATTACTGACGGGTAGCATCATCGTAGACGTCTGCTGATACTTCCGGAGCGGACCGCCGACTGTTCCGGACCCGTCAGCCGTCGCAGATCGTCCAGCGTTCCGGATCGTCCGGATCGATCCGCCGGTACACCGTCCGATCCTCTCCACCGGGCGCCGCGCGCCACTGCTAGCTACGGATTACGGAGCCTTTCGCCATGGGGCACTACAAGTCGAATCTCCGCGACATCGAGTTCAACCTCTTCGAGGTCCTCGGACGCGACAAGCTGTACGGCACCGGACCCTTCGCGGAGATGGACGTCGACACGGCCAGGAGCATCCTCGACGAGGTCGCCCGCCTCGCGGAGAACGAACTCGCCGAGTCGTACGCCGACGCCGACCGCAACCCGCCGGTCTTCGACCCGGAGACCAACACCGCACCGGTCCCCGACAGCTTCAAGAAGTCGTACCAGGCGTTCATGGACTCCGAGTACTGGCGCCTGGGCCTGCCCGAGGAGATCGGCGGCACCACCTCGCCGCGCTCCCTGATCTGGGGCTACGCGGAGCTGCTGCTCGGCTCGAACCCGGCGATCTGGATGTACTCCTCCGGCCCGCCGTTCGCCGGCATCCTCTTCGACGAGGGCACCGACGCGCAGAAGAAGATCGCGGAGATCGCCGTCGAGAAGCAGTGGGGCTCGACGATGGTCCTGACCGAGCCGGACGCCGGCTCGGACGTCGGCGCCGGCCGGACGAAGGCCGTGCGGCAGGAGGACGGCTCCTGGCACATCGAGGGCGTCAAGCGCTTCATCACCTCGGGCGAGCACGACATGTCCGAGAACATCATCCACTACGTGCTGGCCCGCCCCGAGGGCGCGGGACCCGGCACCAAGGGCCTCTCGCTCTTCATGGTCCCGAAGTTCGACTTCGACTGGACCACCGGCGAGCTGGGCGAGCGCAACGGCGTGTACGCCACGAACGTCGAGCACAAGATGGGCCTCAAGGCGTCCAACACGTGCGAGATGACCTTCGGCGACCGGCACCCCGCCAAGGGCTGGCTGATCGGCGACAAGCACGACGGCATCCGCCAGATGTTCCGCATCATCGAGTTCGCCCGGATGATGGTCGGCACGAAGGCCATCGCCGCCCTGTCGACGGGCTACCTCAACGCGCTGGAGTACGCCAAGGAGCGCGTCCAGGGCCCCGACCTGGCGAACTTCACGGACAAGACCGCCCCCAAGGTCACCATCACGCACCACCCCGACGTCCGCCGCTCGCTCATGACGCAGAAGGCGTACGCGGAGGGCATGCGCTCCCTCGTCCTGTACACCGCCTCCGTGCAGGACGCCATCCAGGAGAAGGAGACCGCGGGCGAGGACGCCAAGGCGCTGCACGGCCTCAACGACCTGCTGCTGCCCATCGTGAAGGGCTACGGCTCCGAGAAGTCGTACGAGCAGCTGGCCCAGTCCCTCCAGACCCTCGGCGGCTCCGGATACCTCCAGGAGTACCCGATCGAGCAGTACATCCGCGACGCCAAGATCGACACCCTGTACGAGGGCACCACCGCGATCCAGGGCCAGGACTTCTTCTTCCGGAAGATCGTCCGCGACCAGGGCGCCTCGCTGAACACGCTGTCCGAGGAGATCAAGAAGTTCCTCGCCTCGGCGCAGGGCATCGAGGGGCTGAACGGCGCTCTCGACCGGCTCGCCAAGGCCGCGACGGACCTGGAGGCGATCGTCGGCACGATGATCACCGACCTCACCGCGACCGGCGAGGACGTCAAGAACGTCTACAAGGTCGGCCTCAACACCACCCGCCTGCTGCTCGCCTCCGGCGATGTCGTCGTCGGCTACCTGCTGCTGAAGGGCGCGGCCGTGGCCGCCGAGAAGCTGCCGAACGCCGCCGCGAAGGACGTCGCGTTCTACCAGGGCAAGATCGCAGCCGCGAGGTTCTTCGCCGAGAACATCCTGCCCGGCGTCTCGACCGAGCGCGCCATCGCCGAATCCGTCGACAACTCCCTGATGGAGCTGGACGAGGCCGCGTTCTAGGCGTCCCCCGCGCCCCCGTCCCCGCACTCCCGTCCCCACCACCCGCCGCGGCCCGTACCCACCGGGCCGCGGCGGTGCCGCTGCCCGGTTCCCCGGGCGGCGGCGCCGTCGTTCCCGCCCGGCACCGACCGGCTTCCGGCCCGTTCCCGCCGGTCAGGAGGCGTCGGGCGACGTGCCCGATTCGTCCCGACCAATCGTCGTTACAGTGAGGAACATGAGTTCTTCCCCCCGCTTCGACCGCGCCCACACCGACGACCTGATGGCCTTCCTCATGGCCGGCCCGTCCCCGTACCACGCCGTGGCGGAGGCCGCCGGGCGGCTGGAGAAGGCCGGTTTCCGGCAGGTCGACGAGACCGCGGCCTGGGACGCCACCAGCGGGGGGAAGTACGTGCTGCGCGGCGGTGCGATCGTCGCCTGGTACGTCCCGGAGGGCGCCGAGGCGCACACCCCGTTCCGGATCGTCGGCGCGCACACCGACTCGCCCAACCTGCGGGTGAAGCCGCGCCCCGACACCGGTTCGTACGGCTGGCGGCAGGTCGCCGTCGAGATCTACGGCGGCACGCTCCTCAACACCTGGCTCGACCGCGACCTCGGGCTGGCCGGCCGGATCTCACTGCGGGACGGCACCCACCGGCTCGTCGACATCGACCGCCCGCTGCTGCGCGTACCGCAGCTCGCCGTGCACCTCGACCGCTCGGCGAACACCGAGGGCCTCAAGCTCGACCGGCAGAAGCACATGCAGCCGATCTGGGGCCTCGGCCGGGTCGAGGAGGGCGACCTCATCCGGTTCGTCGCCGACGAGGCGGGCGTCGACGCCGAGGACGTGACCGGCTGGGACCTGATGCCGCACCCCGTGGAACCGCCGTCCTACCTGGGCCGTGACCGCGAGCTGCTGGCCGGGCCCCGGATGGACAACCTGCTGTCCGTGCACGCGGCGACGGCCGCGCTCGCCGCCGTGTCGGCGCTCCCGGACGCCGAGCTGCCGTACATCCCGGTGCTCGCCGCGTTCGACCACGAGGAGAACGGCTCGCAGTCCGACACCGGCGCCGACGGACCGCTGCTCGGCACGGTGCTGGAGCGCTCGGTGTTCGCACGCGGCGGCGCGTACGAGGACCGGGCGAGGGCCTTCGCCGGGACCGTCTGCCTCTCCTCCGACACCGGTCACGCCGTCCACCCCAACTACGGCGAGCGGCACGACCCGACGCACCACCCGGTCGCCAACGGCGGACCGATCCTCAAGGTCAACGTCAACATGCGGTACGCCACCGACGGCAGCGGCCGGTCCCTGTTCGCGGCGGCCTGCGAGAAGGCGGACGTGCCGTGGCAGACGTTCGTCTCCAACAACTCGGTGGCGTGCGGCACGACGATCGGCCCGATCACCGCCGCCCGGCACGGCATCCGGACCGTCGACGTCGGCGTGGCGATCCTGTCGATGCACAGCGCCCGTGAGCTGTGCGGGGCCGACGACCCGTACCTCCTGGCGAACGCGCTCTCGGCGTTCCTGGCGGGCTGACCCGACCGGGCGATCCGACCGGTCCGGACCGGGGCGCGCCCTCCGGTCCGAACCGGCCGAACCCGAACGAAAAGCCCTAACTCCCCCTCGCCCAAGGGCTCCTGTCCGCCACCTCACGCATGGTCGGGTACGGGCCGGGTACCCGCTGCCTACAACCGGCCCGGACTCTCCGGGCCGTCGAGGAGGCGGAACTGATGGGACTCGGAGGATGCATCATCCTCATCGGGGCAGGGGCGGTACTCGCCTTCGCCACCGACTGGGAGATGGACACCGTCAATGTCGATCTGGTCGGCTGGATCATGATGATCGTGGGGATCATCGGCGTCGTGGTCTACCGCAGCATCGCCCGCCGCCGGCGCATGGTCGTACCGCCCACCACCGTCGTGGACGACCGTGCCTTCCCGGACGACGAGCGCCGCTACCTGTGAACACGCCCGCTGTGAGCGTGCCCCCGACGGCCCGTCAGCCGTCCATCCCCGCGAGCACCAGCGGCAGCCGGGCCGTGCCCTGAGGGCCGACGCGGACGGGGACCCCCCAGTCCTGCTGGTGGACGTGGCAGGCGGGGTACTCGTTGGCCGGGTCGTCGTCGCAGGACGCCGCCATGGCCGACACATGCAGCACTCCCTCGGTGACACCGTCCGCCAGGACCAGGTCCCGGCCCAGATCGGTGCCCGGACCCGCGCCCTCGGCCAGCAGCTCGGGCGGGGTCGCGGAGACCAGCAACCTGGTCGAGGGACCGTAACGGGTGTCCAGCTTCTGTCCCGCGGGCGCCTGGAAGACCACATCGAGCCTGAGCGTCCCCGGGGCGATCTCGGTGGCCGCGCGCCGGGTGCGGTGGGCGCGGTCCTCGACCCGTACCGCCTCCTCCGGCAGCCGCAGCCGGGTCAGCCGGTGCCCGGCCGACTCCACGACGACGAGGTCGCCGTCGACCAGCACCGCGTCGCTCGGCTCCCGCAGCTCGGTGGCGAGCGTGGTCACCTCACCGCTCGCCGGGTCGTACCGCCGCAGCGCGTGGTTGTACGTGTCCGACACGGCGACCGACCCGTCCGGCAGCGCGGTCACCCCCAGCGGATGCTGGAACAGCGCCTGACCGGCGGCCCCGTCGCGGTGCCCGAAGTCGAAGAGTCCGGTCCCCACCGCCGTGCGGACGACGCCCTCACGGTCCACGTACCGCAGCGCCGACGTCTCCGAGTCCGCGACCCACAGCCGGTCCTCGGTCGCGGCGAGCCCGGACGGCTGCGCGAACCACGCCTCGGCGGCCGGTCCGTCGACCAGCCCCTCGTTCGTGGTGCCCGCGGCGGCCGTGACCGTCCCGGTCGCGGGATCGTACGTCCACAGCTGGTGCACGCCCGCCATCGCGATCCACAGCCGGTCCGCGAACCACGCCACGTCCCACGGCGACGACAGCTCCACCTCGCGCGCCGGACCGGCGGTCGGTGACCCCTGCCACCACTGGCGCCCGGTGCCGGCCAGGGTCGTCGTCACGCCCGTCGCCGGGTCGAGCGCGCGCAGCGCGTGGTTGACGGTGTCGGCGACGGCGATCCGCCCGTCCGGCAGCACGGCCAGCCCCTGCGGCTCGCTGAACCGGACCTCCTCCGGCCCTCCGTCGGTGAGACCGCGCCCGCCACCGCCGAAGACCCTGCGGACGCTCTCGCCGTCCGCGTCCAGCTCGACCAGCCGGTGCCGGGTGGTGTCGGAGACCAGGAAACCGCCGTCCGGCAGGGCCAGCGCCTTCCCTGGGAACCGCAGATGCGTGGCGACCGGCTCGGGCGCGACGTACGGCCCGTCACCGCGCCGCAGGGTGCCCCGCGCCCCGTGCTCGGCCTCCAGCTCCTCCACCAGCTTCTCGATGGCGTGGGCATGCCCCTCACCGGCGTGCTGGGCGACGACGTAGCCCTCCGGGTCGATGACGACGAGCGTCGGCCATGCCCGTACGGCGTACTGCTTCCAGGTGGCCAGCTCGGGATCGTCGAGGACCGGGTGATGCACCTCGTACCGCTCGACGGCGTCCACGACGGCCTGGTGCTCGGCCTCGTGGACGAACTTCGGCGAGTGCACCCCGATGATCACCACGGTGTCGCGGTGCTTCTCCTCCAGCTCGCGCAGCTCGTCCAGGACGTGCAGACAGTTCACACAGCAGAAGGTCCAGAAATCCAGGATCACGATGCGTCCTCGCAGCTCGGCGAGGGTGTACCGCTTGCCACCTGTGTTCAGCCAGCCACCCTCGCCGATCAGCTCGGGGGCCCTGACGCGCGCACGTGTTGCCATACCGACAGTCAACATCACCGCGGGCCGCGCACATTCCTCCGGCCCCGTGAGGGAATGTGAACAGCATGAGACTTCTCGTACGTGAGCGGCTGTTCGGCGTGGGCGACGACTACTGGATCGAGGACGCCGACGGGCGCAAGGTCTTCCTCGTCGACGGCAAGGCGATGCGGCTGCGCGACACCTTCGAGCTGAAGGACACCGACGGGCGGGTACTGGTCGAGATCCGGCAGAAGCTGATCAGTCTGCGCGACACGATGCTCATCGAACGCGGTGGCCAGGAGCTGGCCAAGGTCAAGCGCAAACGTCTGTCGCTGCTGCGCAACCACTACCGGGTGACGCTGGCCGAGGGCACCGAGCTGGACGTCAGCGGCAAGATCCTGGACCGTGAGTTCGCCGTCGACCACGACGGCGAACTCCTCGCCCAGATCTCCCGTCGGTGGCTCACCATCCGCGACACGTACGGCATCGACATCGTGCGCGACGACGCGGACACGGCCCTGCTGGTGGCCGTCGCGGTGTGCGTGATCGTCCTCGCGGACAAGGAACGCGAGCACTGACACAGGAGGACTGACACGGGAGGACGGGAGGACCGTCGGGTACACGGTCCGATGCGTGCCGGTGCGTACCGATACGTACGGAGCCATACAAATCGATACGCACGGTTCGATACGCATGGGCCGATACGCGCCGACTCGTACGGGCGGCAGGTGCTACGGCATGGCGCGGGGCGGCCGGGTCAGGCCCAGGCGCCGGTCCTTCAGCGCCGGGAAGTCCTCCCGGACCGTGTCCACCTTCGCCGGGTCCAGCTCCACCGTCAGCACCTCCTCGTCCGCGCCCGCCTCGGCGACGACCTCGCCCCAGGGGTCGACGGCCAGGCTGTGACCGGCCTGCTGGATTCCACCGTGGGTGCCCGAGGTGCCCACGGCCAGGACGTACGCCTGGTTCTCCACCGCCCGCGCGCGGGCCAGCAGGGTCCAGTGCGCGCGGCGGCGCTCCGGCCAGCCCGCAGCGACGACGAGGGTGCGGGCGCCCGCGTCGACGAGCCCCCGGAACAGCTCGGGGAAGCGCAGGTCGTAGCAGGTGGCGAGACCGAGCGTGGTCTCCGGCAGGGCGACCGTCACCAGTTCCTCGCCCGCGCCCATCATCACCGCCTCGCCCTTGTCGAAGCCGAAGCGGTGGATCTTGCGGTACGCGGCGGCCCGCTCGCCGTCCGGTGTGAAGACCAGCGAGGTGTTGTAGAGGGTGCCGTCGTCGGCCCGCTCGACGAAGGAGCCGGCGTGCAGCCAGACGCCCGCCTCCGCCGCGGCCTTCGCCATCACGTCATGGGTCGGTCCGCGCAGCGGTTCCGCCTCGTCGGCGAACTCGGTGTACGCGAACGCGCCGACCGGCCAGAGTTCCGGCAGAACCACCAGGTCGGAGCCGCGTTGGGCCACGATCAGCGAAGCCGCGCGTTCCCTACGGGAATTGACGGATTCGTCCGAATCCACCGCGATCTGAATCAGAGAGGCGCGCACACTACCACCGTCCTGGCATTCGGCCCGTCAGTACGGGCCTACGATCGTCACACGAAAGCACTGCCGGGGTGCCTGCTCGCAGCGTAACTTAGCCAACAAACCTCACACGCGGCTCGCGGCCGACAGCCCGGCCCGCCGCCGTCGCCCGTGACAGCAGTCAAGCCCATGCAACGCAGAACCGCACGAGGGGTCCCGTGACCGTCCATCCCAGCCTCCAGAACTACGCCGACGCCTGGACACATTCCATCGAGTCGATAGTCGAGCTGGTCACACCACTCGTCGAGGGGGAGTGGAACCGCCGTACGCCCTGCCCGGGTTGGTCGGTGCGGGACATCGTCTCGCACATCATCGGCATGGAGTGCGAACAGCTCGGCGACCCGCGTCCGATCCACAGCCTGCCGCGTGACCTCTTCCACGTACAGAACGACTTCACCCGCTACATGGAGATGCAGGTCGACGTCCGGCGCCACCACACCGCGCCGGAGATGACCTCCGAGCTCGACTACACGCTGATCCGCCGCGCCCGTCAGCTGCGGAACGAGACGCGGCCCCCGGAGACCATGGTCCGGGCACCGCTCGGTGCCGAGCAGACCCTGGAACTGGCGCTGCGGATGCGGGCCTTCGACGTCTGGGTGCACGAGCAGGATCTGCGGACGACGTTCGGTCTGCCCGGCAACCTCGACTCCCCCGGCGCCCTCGTCGTCCGGGACGTGCTGCTCGAAGCGCTGCCGAAGGTGGTCGCCCGGGACGCGGGCGCGCCCGCCGGTTCGGCGATCGTGATCGATGTGCACGGACCGCTGGAGTTCCTGCGCACGGTCCGGGTGGACGCCGAGGGACGCGGATCGGTGGACGGTTCGCCGTCGTTGGGCCCGGCCGTCACGCTGGCGACGGACTGGGAGACGTACTACCGGCTGGCCTGCGGGCGGGTACGGGCGACTGCGGTCGCCGACCGGGTCAAGATCGAGGGCGACGAGGAGCTGGCGGCGGCGATCCTGCGCCACTTCGCGGTGACGCCGTGAGTCGTACGGGTCGGCCGATGCCCTCGTAACGCCGTGCGTGTTCGGCGGCGCCCGTCCGTACGGGACGGGCGCGCCGCTGAACCCCACCTGATCACAACACCGCCACGCCACCGCCCGCCGTCAGACCGGTACGTGCACGGCCTCCACCCGGCTGATCACATGGTGATCCCGCTCCCGGTGCCTCGCCCGGGAATGCAGCCGCAGGATCTGTACGACCCCCAGCGCCTCCAGGACGAACACCGAGGCGAACGCGATGCTGTAGTTGTCACCGGTCGCGTCGAGCAGAATCCCCACCGCGAGCAGCGTGGTCATGGACGCGACGAAGCCGCCCATGTTGACGATCCCCGAAGCCGTGCCCTGCCGTTCGGGCGGGTTGGCGGGACGCGCGAAGTCGAAGCCGATCATCGAGGCCGGGCCGCAGGCGCCGAGCACCGCGCACAACGTGATCAGCAGCCACATCGGTGCCCGGTCACCCGGATAGAGGATCGTCGAGGCCCACAGCGTGGCCGTCATCGCGACCGTCCCCAGCGCCAGCGGTGCGCGCGCCGTGTGACGCCGGGCGATGAGCTGCCCGTACACGAGCCCCACCACCATGTTGGAGAGCACCACGAGGGTGAGGAGTTCACCCGCGGTGCCCCGGCTCAGTCCCTGCGACTCCACCAGGAACGGCATCCCCCACAGCAGCAGGAACACCATGGCGGGGAACTGCGTGGTGAAGTGCACCCACATGCCGAGCCGGGTGCCCGGTTCACGCCAGGACTCGGCGATCTGCCTGCGGACGTACGCGGACCCGGTGTGCGCGGCGGGCGGTGGTTCATGGCCGGCGGGGTGGTCCTTCAGGAAGAGCAGGACCAGGGCCAGCACGACGACTCCGGCCAGCGAGCTGCCCGCGAAGGTGGCGGTCCAGCCGATCCCGTGCAGCGCCCGCGCGATGAACAGCGTGGAGACGAGGTTGCCCGCCATCCCGAAGAGGGCGGCGACCTGGCCGATCATGGGTCCGCGCCGGGCCGGGAACCAGCGCGAGCCCAGCCGCAGCACGCTGATGAACGTCATGGCGTCGCCGCAGCCGAGCAGCGCCCGGGACGCGAGCGCCATGCCGTACGACGGGGAGAGCGCGAAGCCGAGCTGTCCGAGGGTGAAGAGCACGGCTCCCAGGACGAGGACCTTCTTGGTGCCGAGCCGGTCGACCATCAGGCCGACGGGTATCTGCATGCCCGCGTAGACGAGCAGTTGGAGGATGGAGAACGTCGAGAGCGCGGAGGCGTTGACGTCGAACCGTTCGGCGGCGTCTAGGCCGGCGACCCCGAGGCTGGTACGGAAGATGATCGCGACGAAGTAGACGGCGACGCCGACGCCCCAGACCGCGGCGGCGCGGCGGCCGCCGGGCGGGTCACCGGGCAGGGGCAGGGTGGGGGCGGCGGAACTCACCGGTCCTCACCCCGCACCAGGACCTTGACCCGGGTGACATGGCGGCGGACGACCCGGGCGGCGCCGTCCGCGTCCCCCGCTCTGATCGCCTCCAGGAGTTCACCGTGTTCGCTGATGTTGGCGGCGATCCTGTCGGGGTGCGCCTCCATCACGGCGACGCCCATCCGAAGCTGCCGGTCGCGCAACTGGTCGTAGAGGCGGGACAGGATCTCGTTGCCCGCGTTGCGCACGATCTCGGCGTGGAAGCAGCGGTCCTTCACGGACACCTCGGCCAGGTCACCGACCGCCGCCAGCTCCCGCTGCTCGTCCAGCAGCTCCTCCAGCCGGGCGATCAGCCGCGGCGAGGCGGGGACGGCCTTGCGGGCGGCGAACTCCTCGACGAGCAGCCGGGTCTCGACGACGTCCGCGATCTCCTGCGCGGAGACGGCGAGGACCAGGGCGCCCTTCTTCGGGTACAGCTTGATCAGCCCTTCGACCTCCAGCCGCAGCAGCGCCTCGCGTACGGGGGTACGGGAGACGCCGACGGCCTCCGCGAGATCACCCTCGGTGAGGAGCGTGCCGCCCTCGTAGTGGCGGTCGAGCACCCCGCGCTTGACGTGGGTGTAGACGCGCTCGGCGGCGGGGGGTCGCTTGATGGAGGCCGCCGAGGAGGGGGCGGAGGCGGCGGAGAGAGACGAGGGGGATGAAACGGGAGGCATGCACACAGCATAGATACAACATGCGTCCATGGCGGCCGGGCCCCGGGACAGCGCCATGAACCGGCCGGGACCATGAACCGGTCGGGATCGTGAGCCGGTCGGGATCGTGAGCCGGGCCCTGCCGGGGCGCACCCCGAGCCGGTCGGTCCCCGGCCTTCGCACTCGTCGGTGACGCGCGTCCTGGCGACCGTGACACCGGCCGGTCCGGGACACGCCGACGTTATGGTCGGAGGATGGACACCACCGGCCCCAACACCCCCCACTCGCGTCAGAACCACGCCGGGACGCACGCCGGGGCCCCGGCCGAAAGCCATGCGGACGCTCAGGCGGCTCACGCGCACGCTCATACGGGGGCCCATGCGGGGGCCGACGCCGGCACGGTCGCGATGGTCGAGATGCTGGAGCTGGACGCCGAGGTCCTGGGGACCCATCTGTCGGAGCTGACCGCCTGGCTGAGCGAACTGACCGACCGGGAGCCCGGCCACATCGTCGACCTGGGCAGCGGGCCGGGCACCGGCTCCATCGCCCTGGCGCGGCGTTTCCCGCGGGCCGACGTGACAGCCATGGACCTCTCCCCGCACATGCTCCACCGGCTGTCGGAGAGGGCATCCGCGCTGGGGCTCGCCGATCGGGTCCGGGCCGTCCGGGCGGATCTGACCGAGGACTGGCCGCAGCTCGGCACCGTCGACCTGGTCTGGGCCGCCTCCTCCCTGCACGACATGGCCGACCCCGACCGGGTGCTGGCCTCGACGTTCGACGCCCTGCGGCCGGGCGGCCTCCTGGCCGTCACCGAGATGGACTTCTTCCCCCGCTTCCTGCCCGACGACACGGGCGTGGGCCGCCCCGGCCTGGAAGCCCGCGTCCACGCCGCCCTGAACAAGGGCCCGGCCCTCGACTGGACCGAGCACCTGGCCCGCGCCGGCTTCGCACTGGAAGCGGAGCGCCCCTTCACCATCGACCTGCCCGCCCCGCTGCCACCGGCCACCGCCCACTACGCCCGGACGTGCCTGCGGAGGCTCCGCTCCCACCTCGGCGACGGACTGCCCGCCGACGACCTGACCGCGCTCGACACGATCGTCGACGACGAAGGCCCTCACAACGTCCTGCGGCGTACGGACCTCACCGTGCGGACCACCAGGACCACATGGGTGGCCCGTCGCCCCTGATCACCGGCCACCCTGCCGACCCGCCCCGGCGGGCACGCCGCTCCTGGCGGGCGCGGGGAGCGCGAACGAGCGCGAGGAGCCCGGCCGAGCGCGGGCGAATTCACCCCCGCGGCCGTACATCCATCGTTCCGTCCCAGGAGTCTCAGCCA
Organism: Streptomyces sp. AM 4-1-1; assembly: GCF_029167625.1. Lineage (NCBI taxonomy): Bacteria > Bacillati > Actinomycetota > Actinomycetes > Kitasatosporales > Streptomycetaceae > Streptomyces > Streptomyces sp. AM 4-1-1. The sequence continues at coordinate 3,641,640 of NZ_CP119145.1, read as the reverse complement.
CCGAGCGGCACCCTCATGTGGCCGCATTCCAGGGGCATTTGGAGCGTTCAACTTGAAAACCGGCATTAAGGTAATAACGCGCGTATCGGTCTCGGCCACCATCGCGCTCACCGCAGGTGCCCTCATCGCGGGCAGCGCGTTCGCCTCTCAGGCGCAGGCCGCCACCGCACCGGCCGTGCCGAAGATCGTCGCTCCGGGCGGCTTCGTCATGAACAACGCCACGGGCAAGGCCCTCTACACCAAGGCCGCCGACACCCGCCGCCCCACCGGCTCCACCACCAAGATAATGACCGCCCAGGTGGTGCTGTCGGACAAGAAGCTCGACCTGAACGCCAAGGTCACGATCGACAAGGCGTACAGCGACTACATCGTCAAGAACACGGCGTCCTCGGCGCGTCTGATCGTCGGTGACAAGGTCACCGTCCGTCAGCTGCTGTACGGCCTGATGCTTCCGTCGGGCTGCGACGCCGCGTACGCCCTCGCCGACAAGTTCGGCGTCGGCTCCACACGCGCGGCCCGGGTGAACTCGTTCATCGGCAAGATGAACGCCTCCGCCAAGTCGCTGGGGCTGACGAACACCCACTTCGACTCGTTCGACGGCATCGGCGGGAAGAACAACTACTCGACGCCGCGCGACCTGACGAAGCTCGCCAGCAAGGCGATGAAGGACCCGACGTTCCGCACGGTGGTGAAGACCACGTCCACGAAGCAGCGGGTCGTCACGAAGAACGGCGGCTACCGCGACATGTCGTGGTCCAACACCAACAAGCTGCTCAGCGGCTACAGCGGTGACATCGGCGTGAAGACCGGCTCCGGTCCCACCGCCAAGTACTGCCTGGTGTTCGCCGCGAGCCGCAACGGCAAGACCGTCATCGGCACGGTCCTCGCCTCCACCTCGGAGGCGACCCGTACCACGGACGCGAAGAAGCTCATGGACTACGGATTCAAGAAGTAGTCCGGCCCTGCGACGGTACGGAGGAGGGCTCGCGCACACCGCGCGGGCCCTCCTCGCACGTCGGGCCGGTCGACCCCGTCACGCGTTGGGCGAGGACGAGAACTATTCGAGGCAACCCGAACAGCCCCGCCTCAACCGGCCCGGACGAGGCCGGGACGGGGCAACTGGACTCCTGTGACTGACCATGAGAACGGTGTCAGGTCGCGCATGAATGGTGGTTCGACAGCACGTGGTCCCTTAGGGCTGTCCCGCAATCCCTGATCACAGCTGGACAGCGCGGAGACTCGCCGCAGATCATCGCAACGGGCCTCAGACGACGTCGAATTCGTTGCGCTCGGGGTCCTGCAGGGCGGCGGCGTAGAGCCCCGTGTCCGGCTCTTCCTTGATCCGCAGAACAGTGGCGCCAGCTTTGACCAGCCGTTCCACCGTAGCCTTGACCCGCTGTGTGCGGACCTCCAGTGGGACGTCACGGCCCCCACCGACCTTCAGGTCGAAGTGCCACCGGTTCTTGGCGACCTTTGGCTCCGGAACCTGCTGGAACCACACCCTCGGTCCCCGTCCGGCGGGATCGATGATCGACTCCGGAATATCCCCGGCACCAGCCGGCAGCTCTGCCTCGGGCACCCCCACCGCCGCCCAATAGGCACGCCACGTGGCGTGCCCGCCCGGCGGAGGCTCAGGCACGTAGCCAAGGGCTTCGGCCCAGAAGGTCACCATCCGCTGCGGATCGGAGCAGTCGATCGTCAGCTGCACTGTCATCTCCATGTTCCGAGCATCCCAGGCGGGTCTGACAGACGATCCACTTTCGCATCAAGCCCTGGATCGAGCGCGTCCAGTGAAATTCCGGGGCCGCCTGCCAGGGCCATGAGCGCCGTAAACGTGTCCAGCTCGGGTACGTCGGTGAGGGCGGTGGTGCATTGCGACACTTCCGCTGCTCTCCGTGATGTGTCGGAACAGCACGGAGCCCCGTCCGATCAGCGATCGGCACATCGGACGGGGCGTCGTGCAGGGGCGTTACGGGCGCGAGGCCCGGACAGCTTGGATCAGTGCGGAATCCCCGTGATGATGTCGCGGGCACCCTGCCGCAGCAGTTCGGCGCAGACGCGTGAACCCAGCACGGCCGGGTCGTTCCGGCTCTCGCCCCAGATGTGGGCGTGAACGAACTTGCTGCCGTCTCGGGAGAACACCATGCCGCGAAGACTTAGTTGCCCGTCCGGCTCGGTGATGCAGTAGCCGGCAATCGGGCTGTTGCAGTGCCCGCGGAGACCGTGCAGCATCACGCGTTCTGCGGTGACTTCCCGCATGGTCTCTTCATCGTTCAGACGCCCGACCAGTGCCGCCACTTCGTGATCATCACGGCGGCACTGGAGTCCCAGCACACCGGCCCCCACGGCGGGCAGCATTTCAGCGGTGGTGAACCTTTGGCGTGCCCGGTGACTCAGCCCGATACGCGCGAGCCCGGATGATGCCAGGATCATGGCGTCCAGTCCGGTATCGATCGGCTTCTTACCGTCGAGCTTGTCCACACGTGTTCCGACCATGCCGCGAACGCGTACAACGTTCAGGTCGGGCCGCACCCGCAGGATCTGTGCCTTTCGACGGACTGCCGACGTAGCCACGGATGCCCCGGCGGGCAAGTCGTCGAGTGTCGTCCGTGAGTCGCCCTCGGGGAAAAGGAGCACGTCTTGTACGTCGTCGCGCGACAGGTAGGCGGCGAAGATCAGTCCCTCAGGCAGGGGCACGTCCCCGGGCACGTCCTTGACGCAGTGCACGGCCATGTCGACATCGCCGCGCTGCAACATGATGTCGATCTGCTTCGTGAACAGTCCCTTACCGCCGAGGGCCGCCAGGTCGCCCTGCCACGTGTCTGCCTCGGTCGTGACGGGCACGACCTCCACTCTCAGATCGGGCTCGTGCTTTCGCAGCAGTTCGGCAACCGTGTCCGTCTGCGCGCGTGCCATCGGTGAACTACGGGTGCCGACGCGCATCACGCGCTCGGGAAAGCTGCTCATAGGGGCGTCCTTTCAATTCGTCGTTCCTGGTAGGTAGCCCCACCAGGAAGCTGTAACGGGTTCACGATCCGGCGGGCTACGGCGGGACGAAGCAACGCGGCGGTCTCCTCGCGACGTGTCCAGCGCCAGGCGCTCAACTCGGCACGCTGTAACGCGATCTGTGCCGAGTCGTCAGCGGTGAGTACCGGTCCTGCGAACAGGAAGGCAAGGCGGGCAGGCGCCTCCCGTGGCCGGCGCGCCTGAATCCACTCCACCGGAAGAAGGTCGGCTTCGCGTATGCCGACGGCCAAGGCCAGTTCTTCGCGTATTTCTCTGCGTGCGGCTTCCAGCGGTGGTTCATCCCACCAGCCGCGATGCCGTGGGCACGGGGTGCACGGATACGCCATACCGCTCGGTGATCCCAGCTCGGCGGAGGACGCGCGCCATGCGGAAGGCAAGCCCGTACGCGTCGCTCTGCCTTGACGCGGAGTCCACGATGGTCCAGGCTTCGCTGGCGCTCATGCGAACAGGTCCAGCCGGCGAGAGTACGCAGGACAGTCTGCGCCGAGGCTTCACACCGTACGACCACACGGTGTCCATCACGGCGCAGTTGGAGCGTCTCGTCATCGCACTCGAAGAGCTGCCGAACGAGGAGAAGGCCCCTGTGGTGTCGCGCGTCATGCGCGTCATCGAGGTGGCCCACGAGGCAATGCACCGCTCGGGCCACCTGCACTTCAACGGAGACTGAGCGGGCCGGGAAATCAGGAGGGCCCCGGCTCGCGCGTCGCGCGAACCGGGGCCCTCCGTCGCTCCTGGCCGGTGCCGGCGTCGCTGCTACGACTGCCGGCGCAGGCCCACCTGGAAGGCTGCCCATGCGGCGGGCGCGAGGAGGAGTACGGGGCCGGTGGTGTTCTTGGAATCACGGACGGCGACGGTACGGGGCACGTTACGGGCCACCTCGACACAATCACTGGCCCTCGCGCTGTAGCTGGACTTGATGAACTCGAAGGGCCGCATGACAACCACTCCTTGAGACAGTGCTACGAGTGCTGGCGAAGACTCGCCCGGAAGGCTTCCCATGCGGGGGCCGGGAGAATCAAGACAGGCCCCACAGTGTCCTTGGAATCACGGACAGCGACGGTACGAGGCACGTTACGCGCCACCTCGACGCACTCACCGCCTCCGCTGCTGTAGCTGGACTTGACGAACTCAAAGTGTGGCACGGCTACAACTCCTTGCGAATACGCTCGATCAGAGCGATGGAATCGCGGGGAGCGAGTCCGTTTCTGGCGATCTGGTTGAATGTGACGTTATGGCGGGCAGCGTCCGCCTCGCTCTCCAGCCACAGCGTAGATGACGTGGTGTCCATGTAAACCACGTCCATCGCACCGGGTTCAGCGAACGAGACAACACTGAAAGCGCTGGTCATACCCGGGTGCGAGCCAGCCAGGAAGGGGACAACTTGCACCGTGACATTCGGCTTGACAGCGACCTCCGCAAGTTGCTCCAACTGTCGACGCATGACATCTCGTCCGCCGACGAGCTGGCGTAGCGCGCCCTCGCCGACAATCGCCCACAACACGAGCGGCGTGCTGTCGACCAGTCGACCCTGCCGAGCGATCTTTGCCTCGACGAAGCGCTCGATCTCGTCAGGGTCATCCCAGTCGGCGTTGCCGACTGCGAGTGCCCTGGCGTAGTCGGGCGACTGGAGCAGCCCAGGCACGAAGGCGCCTTGCCAGGTCCTGACACCGGTCGCGATGTCTTCGAGGGCAACATACTCGACCAGCGAACGCAGTTCCGGGTACTGATTCCACCAGCCCTTGGCCTTCCGCCTTTCCCGGTCCAGCCGCGCTACTTCCAGCAGGCGATCGACAGCGCCGTGATCCTCAAGCCCGTAGAACTCGCAGAGTGTGCGGATGTCCGGATCTCGCATGGGGACCCAGCCCCGTTCCATCTTCACGATCTTCGAGTTGGTCGCGCTGATGACCTCGGCCGCCTGCTGCTGCGTCTTGCCCGAGGTGTCCCGCAGACGCAGCAGCTCGCTACCGAGCCTCCGTCCCAGGACAGTTGAGGTCCGGTTCCCTTGTTGAGTTGCTTGATTCACGGCACCAGTGTCGCCCTCTGCCGCCCTGTCGGTCGAACCGCGTTCCCTCGTTGGAGACAATTGTCTCCGTTTCACTTGCACCCAGCTACTAGCTTCACTACTTTCGGTTGCACGCCACTCACATACCGCATCGGTGGGCGGAAGCGCACCGCCCTGCCCCGCGCCGGAAGCAGCCCAGAACCGGCGCCCCGCAGACGCGGCACTGCCACCGCCCGATCCAGGAGGCACGCACCCATGACCGCAGCTCAGGAGACGCCCACCCCCGAACCCGTCCTCCGCGAGGACCGGCTCGACTGCACCCCTACGGCCCGCAGCGTTTCCCTGTGCCGCCGTCGCACCGCCCGGCTCGTCACGCAGTGGGGTCAGCCGAAGCTGGCCAACGACGCGACCTTGCTCGTCAGCGAGTTGGCGACCAATGCCCTGCTGCACGGCTCCATGCGCGGGCGTCTCTTCCGCGTACGGCTCACCCTCACGGCGACCGCTCTCCGCATCGAGGTCAGTGACCCGCGCGGCGAGCGGCTGCCTGGCGTGCGCGAGGCCGAAACCGACGATTGCTACGGACGCGGCCTCCTGATCGTCGCGTCGCTCGCCGACCGCTGGGGCGTCGAGCCGCGCACCGTCGGCAAGACGGTGTTCGCCGAACTCGCCGTACGCTGAACCATCCGGCCCGGACGCACCGATGGGCCCGAGCGACTGCCGCGCGGGCCCACCGCACCTGCGTACCGTCGGGCAGCCCGTTCCGAAGAGGGCCGATACCGGCCTCGCCACAGGCACACCCATCTCATGGCCCAGGAAGCGCCGGCGCTTTGGACCAAGGGGAACGCCCGGTCAGTCGCCCGAACGCATCACCAGGTCGCTGTACGGGAGCACGAATGTCGGATGTCCGGAGATCCCCAACGCCTTTTCGGCCTCCTCCATCTGTTCGGCAGCGCCATCCGCCGTGTCCCGCAGCACTTCCGTTCGGGCGGCGGGAAAGGCGCCCGCGGCAGAGGTCAGATGTGGTTGACCGGATACATCAGGGGCGTTCGACGGCCCCCTCCGGGCGGCTCACGGCGAGCGGAGGGAAAGGGCCGTCGGCCCGGAAGCCGGATGGCCGCCGGGCCGGATCAGCGCCGAGCGTGTCGGCGCCCGGTGGTGAGGCCGGTCAGACCCAGATGGACAGGCGGGCGGTGGTGGGGGTGGCGTCACAGAAGTAGTTGACCGCCTGCCCCCGGGCCACGTAGTCCTTGCCGGCGGCGTCGCAGGCGGCGGCGCTCGGGTACATGCCGACGTAGGTGTATCCGGCGGCCTGGGCGGAGGGGGCGAGCAGCAGGGCGCCTGCGGCCAGCAGTCCGGTCAAGCTCAGGGTCGAAAGCACTTTGCGCATGGGTGTGTTGCTGCCTTCCTGTTCCGGCGGCGAGCGCTCCGGTCGTGATGATCCGGTGCTCGGTGAGCAGCTTCCTTCACAGCCGGACCGGAGAGCAATGGTCGAGACCAAACCAATTCGGCCGGAAGCCGTCGGAGCGGCCCTGGCCGGGCGGGTGACCTGCGGTCCGGCGGCCGGGCGGTGACCGCCCGGCGGGGGAACTTCGTGCCGCAGGTCTTGGCGAACGCCTCGATCGGCTGCTCGACGTGGCGGCTCCTCGTCGAGACCGTTCCGGTGGCGATCGGTCGGCCGAGGGCGAGGCGGGGGGCGAGATACCGGTCGCGGTCGCCCGGCGGGACGTGGGCGTCGTACGGCGAACCACCCACCCCCGACACGCCGGTGGGCCCGCGCAACCGTCGCGCGGGCCCACCTCGGACACGTACCACCCCGGCCCTCACGCCCAGGTGATCAGCCTCTTCGGCTGTTCCAGGATCGCGGCGACGTCCGCCAGGACCTTGGAGCCCAGCTCGCCGTCGACCAGACGGTGGTCGAACGACAGGGCCAGCGTGGTGACCTGACGGGGCTTCACCTTGCCCTTGTGCACCCACGGCTGGAGCTTGATCGCGCCGACCGCGAGGATCGCGGACTCGCCCGGGTTGAGGATCGGGGTGCCGGTGTCGACGCCGAAGACGCCGACGTTGGTGATGGTCACCGTGCCGCCCGCCATCGCCGCCGGGGACGTCCTGCCCTCGCGAGCCGTGGAAACCAACTCGCCCAGTGCCTCGGCGAGTTGCGGCAGGGTCTTGTCGTGCGCGTCCTTGATGTTCGGCACGATCAGACCGCGCGGGGTGGCCGCGGCGATGCCCAGGTTGACGTAGTGCTTGCGCACGATCTCCTGGTTGGCCTCGTCCCAGGCGGAGTTGACGTCCGGGTTTCGCTTGATGGCGACCAGCAGGGCCTTGGCGATGAGCAGGAGCGGGTTGACCCGCACCCCCGCCATGTCCTTGTCCTCCTTCAGCTCCGCGACCAGCTTCATCGTGCGCGTCACGTCCACGGTGACGAACTCGGTGACGTGCGGCGCGGTGAAGGCGCTGCCGACCATCGCCTGGGCGATGGCCTTCCGTACTCCCTTGACGGGGATACGGGTCTCCCGGGCGCCCGGTGCGACGGGCGGCGCCTCGTCGGACGTGGGCGCGGACTCCCGTACGGGCTGCGGTGCCGCTTCGGGAGCCGGCGTCGCGGCCGGTGCGGGGGTCGCCGCCGCGTGGACGTCCTCGCGGGTGATGACGCCGTCGGGGCCGGTCGGGGTGACCGTCGTCAGGTCGATGCCCAGGTCCTTGGCCAGCTTGCGGACCGGCGGCTTGGCCAGCGGGCGGCTCGCCGGGACCTCGCCACTGCCGTGGCCGTTCAGCTCGCCCTGCACGGCGGCGGTCGCCGCCGCTGCCGGGGCCTCGGCGCCCTTGCGGGCCCGGCGCTTGGTGGAGGACTCGGCGACGCCGTAGCCGACGAGCACCGGGGTGCGGCCCTTGGGCGCCTCCGGTTCGGCCTCGGCGACCGGCTCCTGGACCGGGTCGGCCGCGGCGGGCTCCGGCTCCGCGGGGCCGCTGCCCGGCGCCACGTCCACCACGATGATCACCTGGCCGACGTCCACCGTCGTGCCCTCGGGGAAGCGCAGTTCGTGCACCGCCCCGTCGAACGGGATCGGCAGCTCCACCGCCGCCTTGGCCGTCTCGACCTCGCAGACGACCTGGCCGTCGGTGACGGTGTCGCCCGGCTGTACGTACCACTTGAGGATCTCGGCCTCGGTCAGGCCCTCGCCCACGTCGGGCATCTTGAACTCACGGAAGCGAGCAGACGTCTCGGTCATCGTTGTCACGTCCCCTCTCCTCTCAGTACGCCAGCGAGCGGTCGACGGCGTCGAGCACCCGGTCGAGGCCCGGCAGGTACTCGTCCTCCAGGCGGGCCGGCGGATACGGCACGTGGTAGCCGCCGACCCTGAGCACGGGTGCTTCCAGGTGGTAGAAGCAGCGCTCGGTGATGCGGGCGGCGATCTCGGCGCCGGAGCCGTAGAACACCGGAGCCTCGTGGACCACGACCAGCCGGCCGGTCCGCTCGACCGACGCCTGGACGGTGTCGAAGTCGATCGGGGACATCGACCGCAGGTCCACGACCTCGATCGACTTGCCCTCCTCCTGAGCGGCGGCGGCCGCCTCCAGGCAGACCTTCACCATCGGGCCGTACGCCGCGAGCGTGAGGTCGGAGCCGTCCCGCACGGTCACCGCCGCGTGCAGCGGTCCGGGCACGGCCTCGGTGTCGAGCTCGCCCTTGTCCCAGTAACGCCGCTTCGGCTCGAAGAAAATGACCGGGTCGTCACAGAGGATCGCCTGCTGAAGCATCCAGTAGGCGTCGCTCGCGTTGGACGGTGAGACCACCTTCAGACCCGCGACGTGCGCGAACAGCGCCTCGGGGGACTCGCTGTGGTGCTCGACCGCGCCGATGCCGCCGCCGTACGGAATCCGTACGACGACCGGCAGCTTGACCTTGCCGAGCGCGCGGGCGTGCATCTTCGCGAGCTGGGTGACGATCTGGTCGTACGCCGGGAAGACGAACCCGTCGAACTGGATCTCCACGACCGGACGGTAGCCGCGCAGGGCCAGTCCGATCGCGGTGCCGACGATGCCGGACTCGGCGAGCGGGGTGTCGATGATCCGCTCTTCGCCGAAGTCCTTCTGGAGTCCGTCGGTGATGCGGAAGACTCCGCCCAGCTTGCCGACGTCCTCGCCCATGACGAGCACCTTGGGGTCGGTGTCGAGGGCCTTGCGCAGCGACTCGTTGAGCGCCTTCGCGATCGACATCTTCTCGGTGGCCATGGTCAGTTGCCCTCCTCGGCGAACGACGCCTGGTAGGCGGCGAACTGTGCGCGCTCCTCGTCGACCAGCGAACTGCCGTCCGCGTAGGCGTGGTCGAAGAGTGCCATCCGGTCCGGGTCGGGCATGGCCCGTACCGCCTCGCGGACCCGCTTGCCCAGGGTCTCGCTCTCCTCGTCCAGTGCCGTGAAGAAGGCGGCGTCGGCGATCTCCCGCTTCTCCAGGTGGGTACGCAGCCGCTGGATGGGGTCCTTCGCCTCCCAGGCCGCCCGCTCCGCGTCCTCGCGGTACTTCGTCGGGTCGTCGGAGGTGGTGTGCGCGCCCATCCGGTAGGTGAACGCTTCGACGAGCGTGGGCCCTTCGCCCCGGCGGGCCCGCTCCAGCGCCCATCTGGTGACGGCCAGACAGGCGAGTACGTCGTTGCCGTCGACCCGGACGCCCGGGAAGCCGTAACCCTGCGCGCGCTGGTAGAGCGGGACGCGGGTCTGGCGCTCGGTGGGCTCGGAGATGGCCCACTGGTTGTTCTGGCAGAAGAACACCACGGGCGCGTTGTACACCGCCGAGAAGGTGAACGCCTCCGCGACATCGCCCTGGCTGGAGGCACCGTCCCCGAAGTACGCGATCACGGCCGAGTCCGCGCCGTCCTTGGCGACACCCATGGCGTAACCGGTGGCGTGCAGGGTCTGCGAACCGATGACGATCGTGTACAGGTGGAAGTTGTTGGTGCTCGGGTCCCAGCCGCCGTGGTTCACCCCGCGGAACATTCCGAGCAGATTGGTCGGGTCGACCCCCCGGCACCAGGCGACACCGTGCTCGCGGTAGGTCGGGAAGACGTAGTCGTCGTCGCGCAGCGCCCGGCCGGAGCCGATCTGCGCGGCCTCCTGGCCGAGCAGCGAGGCCCACAGGCCCAGCTCGCCCTGGCGCTGGAGTGCGGTGGCCTCGGCGTCGAAGCGGCGGGTCAGGACCATGTCCCGGTACAGACCGCGCAGCTCGTCGGCGGTCAGGTCGATCGTGTAGTCCGGGTGTTCCACGCGCTCGCCCTCGGGCGTCAGCAACTGGACGAGCTGGGGCTCGGCACTCGCTGGCGCCTTGGCGGCGCTTGTGCGCTTGCTGCCGCGTCGCGGCTTACGCGCGGCAGTGCTCTCCACGGTCACGTGCGTGCTCCTCCGTCGGTCCGGCCCCCGGGGTCTGCCGGGAGACCAGTGCGGCTCGCCTGTGTCCGTACCCGTGCACGGGGTGGGTGCCGCTGGCCGGGAACAGGCGTGACAGGTGCCCCGGCGAGCGCCCCGCAAAGCACGTTACCCAGTACTCCGCATAACTGCGAAACCCTGCCTGACCTGCGATTTTGCTTGGATTTCCAAGTAAATCGAAAAAGTCGCGAACTCTCGCTGGTCACAGCACTGGAAACAGCCTGGCAGGCCGCCGGAACAACGGCACGTTATCCCGGACATCAGCGGCAGGGAAGGGGGGAGTGTGTGAGACTGCATTTGTGCGTGAAGAAGGAAAAATCACCGTTTTCCTGCTCGACGACCACGAAGTCGTTCGGCGCGGAGTCCATGAGCTGCTGTCCGGCGAGGCGGACATCGAGGTCGTGGGCGAGGCCGGGACGGCGGCCGACGCGCTGATCAGGATTCCCGCGACCCGCCCCGATGTGGCGGTGCTCGACGTGCGGCTTCCGGACGGCAGCGGGGTGGAGGTGTGCCGCGAGATCCGGTCCCGGGACGAGAACGTCAAGTGCCTGATGCTGACGTCGTACGCCGACGACGAGGCACTTTTCGACGCGATCATGGCGGGCGCCTCCGGATACGTGCTGAAGGCGATCCGCGGCAACGAACTCCTGAACGCGGTACGGGACGTGGCGGCCGGAAAGTCCCTCCTGGACCCCTCCGCGACCGCCCGGGTGCTGGAGCGGTTGCGCGACGGGAAGAACGGCCGCGGCGACGACAAGCTGGCCAACCTCACCGAGCAGGAACGCAAGATCCTCGACCTGATCGGCGAGGGACTCACCAATCGGGTGATCGGTGAACGGCTGCACCTCGCCGAGAAGACCATCAAGAACTACGTCTCCAGCCTGCTGTCGAAGCTGGGCATGGAGCGGCGCTCGCAGGCCGCCGCGTACGTGGCCCGGCTCCAGGCGGAGAGGCGCTGACGGGAGCGGTACCGGCCGGCGGTGGGGGCTGGAGGGACTTTGGTCCCGTGGTTCCCGGGGCGGCGGCCTCTTCTCGGGCCGATCGCGGTGGCCGAGAGTGGACGCATGTCCTCCGAGGAAACGCGCGCGATCGAACTGCTGGGCCGGGTCGAGTACGGACGGCTGGCCACCAGCATCAGGGCGCTGCCGTTCCTCGCGTTGGCCCGCCACATCGTGCTCGACGGCCGGGTGGTGCTGCGGATGCACCGGGGGCTCGGGCATCACGAGGCGTGCGACGGAACCGTCGTCGCGTACGGCGCCGACAACTGCGGCGCGGTACCCCCGGGGGACGGCCGCGACCTCTGGTCGGTGCAGTTCACCGGCCCCGCCGAGATCGCCCACCCCACCCCTGACCAGCGGAAACTCTTCGGAACCGCCCCCGTCGAACTGAACGGCGAACCCTTCGTCCCGGCGTACCTCAGGCTCGACCCGCACTTCGTCACGGTGCACACTTTGAGCTTCGGCGCAAGTCCGCCGAACCGCCACTCAGAGTGATCTAACATCTGGCGAGTGCTGCGCTCATCTGTAACCCTCGCACCTGTTCCTCCGGTCGGCGAGGTCCTGCGCCGCTACCCGAACGCGGGTGAACCACTCGCCTGTGAGCCGCTGACCAAAGGGCTGCTCAACCATGGCTACCGCGTCTCGACGTCCAGCGGCTCGTACTTCCTCAAACACCACCTCGACGACTCCACGGGCGACCGGGCGACCATCGTCCGCCAGCACCGCGCGACGCGGCGGCTCCAGTCGATCGGGGTGCCCGTCGCCCCGCCCCTGGCGGACGCGGACGGCGACACCGTCACGGTGATCGACGGCCGCTGCTACGCCCTGCACCCCTGGGTCGACGGGCGGCACCGGGTGGGTGCCCAGTTGACCACCGACCAGTCGCGGAGGCTGGGTGCGCTGCTCGGGACCGTGCACACGGGGCTCGAACAGGTCATGGCGGACGGCCTGGACGTCGGATCGGGCCCGCCGGGGCCCGGACCCGGATACGGCAGCCCGGACGCGGACGACACCTTCGCACTGATCGGCCAACTGCTGACGGCGGCGCGCGGCCGGCACCGCCGGGACTCCTTCGACGAACTGGCCGAACACCGGCTCGTGGAGCGGCGCCGACTGCTGGAACAGCACGCCCACCGCCGCCCGCCCACCCCGGAGGACCCGGCGACCGGCTGGGTGCACGGCGACTTCCACCCGCTGAACCTGCTCTACCGGGGGGCCGACCCGGTCGCCATCGTCGACTGGGACCGGCTGGGCGTGCAGCCGCGCGCGGAGGAGGCGGTACGGGCCGCCGCGATCTTCTTCGTACGCCCGGCCGGGCACCTGGAGCTGGAGAAGGTACGCGCGTACGCGCGGGCGTACCGGCGGGCGGCGGGTGCGGGGGCGGCCGAACTGGCCGCGGCGGTGCACCGGGTGTGGTGGGAACGGCTCAACGACTTCTGGATACTGCGGTGGCGTTACAGCCTGCACGACCGGAGGGCCGACCCGCAGTTCCCCGCGGTGTCGGCCCTGGCGGTCTGGTGGACGCGGGAGTACGACGCGGTGTGCGAGGCGTTCACCGGGTGAGGTGACGTGGGTGGGGGTGGGGTGCGGGCGGCCGGTGCGGGCGAGGGGCGGCCGGTGACGGTGCGAGCGCGGTGGCCCGTGGGTGCGAACGCGGCGGCCGGTGGGTGGGTGCGCGGCGGCCGGGGGGGTGCGAACGCGGCGGCCGGTGGGTGCGAGCACGGTGGCTGGGGGTGCGAACGCGGCGGCCGGTGGCGGTGGTTGTGGGCCACCGCCACGCCTACGCCCCCTCGTGGCGGCTACTGCGGCTTGGTGCCGCCGGCACCGCCGGCACCCGCCCCGGCGTCGCCCGTGTCACCCGTACCGTTGCCGCCCGTCTCCCCGCTGCCGCCGTTCGCGTTGCCGTTCCCGTTGGCGTTGCCGTTGGCGTTGCCATTTCCGTTCTCGCCCGACCCGTTGGGGTTGGTGCCGCTCGCCGACTCCTCCGGCGGCGGGGAATCGCCACCGTTCCCACCGTTGTTCGCGCCGCCCTCGGAGCCGCCATCGCCCGGCGACGACTCGGAGTCGGTCGGGGGCTTGGACTTCTTGGTCCACTCGGGGGACGGGGAGTAGGGCGGCCGACGGCTGTTCTGCCATTCGCCGCCCGTGGAGTCGTCTGTTTCCGGCGACGCGTCGGTCTCGTTATCGCTCGGCGTCGGCGAAGTCTGCGACTGCGAGGGAGTGGGGGAGGTGGTGGGGGTGTGCTTGGTCCCGCCACCACCCTTCTGCGAGGCGTTGACCGCGATGGCCACCCCGGCTCCGATCGCGATCAGCGCGAGGACGACGAACAGCCACAGCTTGCCGCGTCCGCCGCCACCACCGCCGTGACCGACGTCGTACGCCCCGTCGTCCGGATTCATCGGCGGCAGGATCGGCCCCTGCGAGGTGTCCCCGTGGAGCGGGTTCCCCATCGCCATCGTGCCCGCCGCGACCCCCATGACCGGGGCCGCGCCGCCCTCGTGCATGGCGACCGGGCCGGTGTTCCACGTACCGGTGTGACCGCCCTGCTGCTGGAGCATCTGAAGGCTGTACTGGACCAGACCGCGCATCTCCTCGGCGCTCTGGAACCGGTCGTCCGCGTCCTTCGCGAGCGAGCGCATGACGAGACCGTCCAGCTCCGGCGGCACCGCGTCGGAGACCTGGGACGGCGGCACCGGGATGTCCTGGACGTGCTGGTACACGACGGACAGCGGCGTCTCACCCGTGAACGGCGGACGCAGTGCGAGGAGTTCGTACAGCAGACAGCCGGTCGCGTAGAGGTCGGAACGGTGGTCGACGGCCTTGCCCAGTGCCTGCTCCGGCGAGAGGTACTGCGGCGTGCCCATGACCATGCCGGTCTGCGTCATCGTCGACTGCGCGCCGTGCAACGCGCGGGCGATGCCGAAGTCCATCACCTTCACCGCGCCGGAGTTGGTGATGATGACGTTGGCGGGCTTGATGTCACGGTGCACGATGCCGTGCTGGTGCGAGTACGCGAGGGCTTCCAGCACCCCCGACACGATGATCAGCGCCTGCTCGGTCGGCGGGGCCTCGGCTTCGAGCAGCAGGTCACGAATGGTGTGACCCTCGACCAGCTCCATCACGATGTACGGGACGGTCTGGCCGCCCACGGTGTCCTCGCCGGAGTCGTACACGGCGACGACCGCATGGTGGTTGAGGCCCGCGACCGACTGTGCCTCGCGGGTGAAACGGGCCTTGGAGACGGGGTCCTCGGCGAGGTCGGAGCGGAGCAACTTCACCGCGACCGTACGTCCAAGACGGACGTCCTCGGCCGCGAAGACCTCGGCCATGCCGCCGCGGCCGAGCCGGTGCGTCAGACGGTAACGCCCGTCGCCGACAACGCCGCCGATGCCCCAGGCGTCGGCCCCGTCCGAAACTCCGCCGCCGTTTGCTTCGGGTTCGGGTGCCATCAGTCCTCGCCGTCGTATCTGTCCGCGCGTCCGCGGGTTCTCACGGTGCTTTGCTGCATTGCCACGTCACGCTACAGCCTCAGTGGGACACCCTGATTCGAGAGGGACGCGCCATCAAACCGGCTGCGCCACCGCACACGCAAATTCCGTACGTTTCCTGTAACGCTTCCGGGACGCTTCCTGCGCGTACGGTCACGGAACGGGCGCCCGGCTTGACGTGTCGTACCCCTGGGGCAGACTTGGCCCGTCAAACGGGAGCACCGCGTCAGTCGCGCGCCGAGGGGGAAGACACGTCATGAGCCAGGACGGCGCACACGGCGCTCAGGGCCGCTACGCGGGCGGCTCGGTCGCGGGCGGCCGGTACCAGCTTCGCGATCTGCTCGGCGAGGGCGGCATGGCGTCCGTGTACCTGGCATACGACTCGGCGCTCGACCGACAGGTCGCGATCAAGACCCTGCACACGGAGTTGGGGCGTGAGCAGTCCTTCCGCGAGCGCTTCCGCCGCGAGGCCCAGGCCGTCGCGAAGCTCCAGCACACCAACATCGTCTCCGTCTTCGACACCGGCGAGGACGAACTCGGCGGCGCGCTGATGCCGTACATCGTCATGGAGTACGTGGAGGGGCAGCCGCTCGGCTCGGTCCTCCAGGCGGACATCCAGCGGTACGGGGCGATGCCGGCCGAGAAGGCGCTGAAGGTGACGGCCGATGTGCTGGCCGCGCTGGAGACCAGCCACGAAATGGGCCTGGTCCACCGGGACATCAAGCCGGGCAACGTGATGATGACCAAGCGCGGCATCGTGAAGGTCATGGACTTCGGGATCGCCCGCGCCATGCAGTCGGGCGTCACCTCGATGACCCAGACGGGCATGGTCGTCGGCACCCCGCAGTACCTCTCCCCCGAGCAGGCGCTGGGGCGCGGGGTCGACGCGCGGTCCGACCTGTATTCGGTCGGCATCATGCTGTTCCAGCTGCTCACCGGGCGGCTCCCGTTCGACGCGGACTCGCCGCTCGCCATCGCGTACGCGCACGTCCAGGAGGCGCCGGTGGCGCCGTCGAGCGTCAACCGGTCGATCACCCCGGCCATGGACGCCCTGGTGGCGCGCGCCCTGAAGAAGAATCCGAACGAGCGGTTCCCGAGCGCCGCCACCATGCAGGACGAGATCGTCCGCGTGCTGAGCGCTTCGGGCGGTACGGGTGCCCCGGCGATCATCGACGGCAGTGCTCCGGTGAACAGCGGTTCCGGGGTCGGCTCGGCCGTCTTCCCACCGGTCGACCAGTCGTCCGCGGCGCAGCAGCAGAGTATGCGGACGCCGTACCAGCCGCCGTACCAGATGTCCCAGGCATCGTCACAGGCACCACAGGTGCCCCAGGCGCCCCAGGCGCCCCAGGCGCCCCATCAGCCGGGCCTCCACCAGCCGGGCCCTTACGGGCAGCCCGGCCCGGTCCAGTCGGGCCCGCCGCAGGGATACGGCTACCCGCAGACGGCGTACCAGGCGGCGCCCGGCCCGATGGCCCCGTCGCAGCACCAGACCCCGCCGCCGTACACCATGTCCCCGCAGACGGTGAACTCGATGAACGGGACGGGCTCCGGCGGTGTCGGCGGTCATGGCGTCGGCGGTGGCGACAACGGCGGCGGCGGCGGTCGGCGGAGCATGCCGCTGATCATCGGCGCGGCCGTGGTCGCGCTGCTGGCGATCGGTGGACTGGTCATGGCGCTGACGAACAAGGACGAGCCGGATCACGGCAAGGGCGGTGACCCCACCAGCAGTGGGTCGGCGACGGTGGCCGGCGAGCACAAGGGCCCCGAGCGCAACCGGACGATCGACGCGGAGAAGTGCTCGGACGCCAGCGAGGACACGGACGACCCCCAGAAGGTCGAGGCTCCGAACTTCCTCTACAAGGACATCCTCTCGGTCAAGGAGTGCATCCAGGCGGCCGGCTGGACGGTCAAGGAGTTCGACGAACCGGGCAACACGTTCCCCGAGGGCCAGGTCGTCAACCAGTTCCCCTCCCCGGGCACGGCCGTCTCCGAGAAGAACGCCAACTTCGAGCTGCGGGTGTCGACGGGCGACCCGTCCTGATCCTGGGTGATGTCGCCCGGATTTGAGCGACGGGGCTGGGGGCGGGGCATGAGGGCCGGGGGGTCGGGCTGGGGCCGGTCAACGGGCCTGGACTTGAGCAGCGCGGCCTGGCCTTTGGTCAATGGTCCTGGAATTGAGCAGCGGGGGCCCGGCAACGGTCCTGGACTTGAGCCACAGGGCCGGGCCTGGACTTGGGCCAGAGGGCTGGAGCTGGTCAACGGGCCGGGGCCTGGGTCGGGGCTGGTTCGATTACGGGGCCTACGCCGAATGGGGGCGGCGCGTCCGGCATTCGAGATGCCGGACCTGATGGTGCGTGTGACGCTGACCCCATGGCTTCCGGACTCCTCCCCTCATGGACCCCACAGCCGACCCGTTGCGTGGTCTGTCTGGTGATGGCGGCCGGGGCCGCGCTGGGGCCGATGGGTGTGGCGCAGTCCGCCGGGCGGGCGCCCTGCCAGGCACTGACCCCTCCCCTCCCCGCCGCCGCTCCCGCCCCATCGGCCGCTTCGGATTCGGCTTCTGATCTCTCCCTGGATGACTCCTCACCCCCCGCACCCTCCTCGGCCGGCTCGCTCGGCGGCCTCGCGTCGCGGACAGCCTCCGGCACGGGCGGCACGGACGGCCCGTCAGGCGTGGACGGTACGGCCGCTGTGTCCGCCGGGCCCGAGGTGCGGCCGAGCCTCGCCGGGCGACAGGCCGGGGAGGGGCGCGCGCGGCCGGGGCGGTCACTCACCCCCGGGGAGACCACCCGTCCGAACGACGAGCAGGACAACGGCCAGGACAACGCGGCGGCCATCACGACCGAGGAACATGACGAACCCGAGGAACCGGAGGAACACGAGGAACCCGAGGACGACACCACGCACTCCTCGTCCTCGTCGTCATCTCCACGCCCGTCCCGATCGCCGTCACCGTCCTCGTCCGCCCGCCCCGGGCAGTCTTCCGGACGGGCATTCGACGGCGCGACGCTGGAACAAGTGCAGCAGGGGCTGTGGGGGACGGGGATCGCGCTGGTCGGCCTGGGCCTGATCTTCCTGGCGCTGCGGATGCGCCGGTCGGACTGATCTTTCCGCGGTACCGGCCGGCCTTGGTGCCTTCGGGTGCGGTGGATCAAGCGATTCCGGGGGCACCACTCTGTCGTACGGCATGTGCGAGACAATGGGTCTCATGGAAATGCCGAGGAATGAACGGTCGCAGGAGCATCCCCAAGTCCTCGTAGTGGGGCAGGACGGAATGGCTATCGGCGGCGGTGGCAGTGACGACGAGTCGCGTGAGGTCCCGGTGACAGAGATGGTGGAACAGCCCGCCAAGGTCATGCGCATCGGCAGCATGATCAAGCAGCTTCTGGAGGAGGTCAGGGCGGCTCCTCTCGACGAGGCGAGCCGCGTCCGGCTCAAGGAGATCCACGCCAGTTCGGTGAAGGAGCTGGAGGACGGTCTCGCACCGGAGCTGGTCGAGGAGCTGGAACGGCTCTCCCTGCCGTTCACCGAGGAATCGGTGCCCTCCGAGGCCGAACTGAGGATCGCGCAGGCCCAGCTGGTGGGTTGGTTGGAAGGTCTTTTCCACGGTATCCAGACGGCGCTGTTCGCTCAGCAGATGGCGGCGCGCGCCCAACTGGAGCAGATGCGCCGCGCGCTGCCTCCGGGTTCCGTCCACGAGGACGAGGGCGGCGCGGCGGGTGCCGACCCGCACGGGACACTCGGTTCCGGCCCGTACTTGTAGGCCACCCGACGGGGTGTCACGCCGTGCTGCCGAAAGCCCGCACCGCCGCCCGCACCACCACCCATGGCACTGCTGCTGACCACATGGACGCTCGCGTCTCTTGAGCCTGTGGACGCTTCTACCAGTACGGCTCTGAGCCCGCGGACCCAACGAGCCTGAACGCGGCGCCGGGGCCCGGCACACACACCCTGTTCGGGCAGTGCGTGCCGGGCTCCGGCGCGTTCGGGTGGTGCAGGCGTGCGGCGGACGTTCCTCCGCTCGCCGCAGGCTCACGTACCGCGTACCGCGTGACACGCACCGAGTACCGCGTGACGTGCGCTGCGTGACGTGCGCCGCGCGGCGGACACGGCCTGGCGGACACGGCGTCCGCCCGTCAGCCCGCTCGCGTCTCCAGCACGATCTTGCCGATGTGTGTGCTGGACTCCAGCACCCGGTGGGCCTCCGCGGCATCCGCCATCGGGATTACCCGGTCCACGATCGGCCGGACCACGCCGTCGGCGATCAGCGGCCAGACGTGCTCCCGTACCGCCGCGATGATCGCCGCCTTCTCCGCCAGCGGGCGTCCGCGCAGGGAGGTCGCGGTGATGGCGGCCCGCTTGCTCAGCAGCGCGCCAAGGTTCAGCTCGCCCTTGGCACCGCCCTGGAGGCCGATGATCGCGAGTCGGCCGTTCACAGCGAGAGCCTGTACGTTCCGGTCCAGATACTTCGCGCCCATGAGGTCGAGGATGACGTCCGCACCCGCGCCCGCCGTTGCCTGGCGGATCTCCTCGACGAAGTCCTGTTCGCGGTAATTGATCAAGATGTCGGCGCCCAGTTCCTCACAGCGCGCCAGCTTCTCGGGCCCTCCCGCCGTCACCGCGACCCGCGCTCCCACGGCCTTCGCGAGCTGGATGGCCATCGTGCCGATGCCACTGGACCCGCCGTGCACCAGCAGCGTCTCGGCGGACCGCAGATGGGCCACCATGAACACGTTCGACCACACCGTCGACGTCACCTCGGGCAACGCCGCGGCCGACCTGATGTCGAGGCCCTTCGGTACGGGTAGCAGCTGACCGGCCGGTACCGCGACCTTCTCCGCGTACCCGCCGCCCGAGAGCAGCGCGCACACCTCGTCGCCGACCGACCAGCCGGTGACGCCGTGCCCGAGCGCCACGATGCGGCCGGCACACTCCAGGCCGGGATACGGCGACGCACCGGTCGGCGGGTCGTAGAAACCCTGTCGCTGGAGTACGTCGGCACGGTTGACCGCACTGGACACCACCTCGACGAGGACTTCGCCGTCGCCGGGTACGGGGTCGGGCACCTCGGCCCATACGAGCGCTTCGGGGCCACCGGATTCAGGGATCGTGATCGCATGCATGGCCGCGAGGCTACTCCGTACCGCACCGCCAACGGCCCCATACGCATACGCGGGCACGCCGCCCATCCCATCTGCGCCACGCGCCGCCCCCACGCAGCGGCCCGGCTGCTCGCCCGGCCCGCCCCTCATCCGCTCACCGCCCTTCCGGCGACCGGCCAAGAGGTGCGTGAGGCGTGATCAGCGCTGGACGGTGTGCGGCGGTGGCATGGTCGGCGGCTCGTTGGAGGCGCGCACGATACTGATCACCCGGTCCGTCAGCTGCAACGGGCTGGCCGCCGGATCGTCGTATCCGAGCAGCCGGTGGCCGCGCAGCACGCTGACCACCAGATCGTCCGTCTCCCGGACGTTCTTGCCGACCTCGGCCTTTATCACCGGTCGTTCGACCAGGTCGAGACCGCTCCCTTGCTGGATCAGATCCTCCATCACCGTGCCCGCGTTGGGGCTGAGCACGGACAGACCGAGCAACCGGCCGGCCGCGCTGGCGCTGGTGATCACCGCATCGGCGCCGGACTGCCGCAGCAGCGGCGCGTTCTCCTCCTCACGCACCGCCGCGACGATCTTCGCGCCCCGGTTGAGCTGGCGCGCGGTCAGTGCCACCAGTACGGCCGTGTCGTCGCGCTGGGTGGCGATGACGATCTGACGCGCTTTCTGAATCTCGGCCCGCAGCAGCACATCGCTGCGGGTGGCGTCGCCGACGACACCGACGAACCCCTCGGCGTTGGCGATCTCGATCACCTTGTTCGCCGGGTCGACAACCACGATCTGCTCTTTTCGCAGACCGGTCGCGCAGAGCGTCTGAATCGCCGAGCGGCCCTTCGTGCCGAATCCGACGACAACTGTGTGGTCACGCAAGTGGGTTCTCCAACGATTCAGCCGGAAGTCCTCGCGGGTCCGCTCCGTGAGGACTTCGAGGGTGGTGCCGACCAGGATGATGAGGAAGAGCACGCGCAACGGCGTCACGAGCAGCACATTGCTGAGCCGGGCGGCGTCCGAGTACGGCACGATGTCGCCGTAACCCGTGGTGGAGAGGGTGACCGTCGCGTAGTAGGCGGCGTCGAGGAGGTCGACCTTGCCGTCGGCGTTGTCGTGGTAGCCACCCCGGTCGACCCAGACGATCAGAACCGTGGCGGCGAGGACCATCAGCGCCATCAACAGCCGCTTGGCCACCTGACGCAGTGGTCTGTCGACGATGCGGCGAGGAAGCGACACCCGGGTGGGTACGACGTATTCGTCGGCCCGCCTCGCCATCGCATCATGGCCGGGAAGTTTCACGTGAAACACCCTTCCGTCCACGGCGTCGCCGAGGCCCACGGTAGATCGAGGATCTCCACCTCGGTGCCGGACCGTACCCCGCCCGGCGGTACCACTGCCAGCCCGTCCGCCGCAGCGATCCCGCGCAGCATGGCCGGACCGCTGTAGCGCAGCGAAACGACGTGTTCGGCGCCGTCACCACCACCCTCGCCCGTACCCGGATCGGCACGGTGAACGACAGGGACCAGCCGGGTGTCATACGGGTGTCCGTGCACGTCGTCGTGCATGACCACCTCGTACGGGCCCTGGCGACACCGGCCCGAGAGAGCCCGCAGCAGGGGTTCGGCGAGTGTGAGCAGCCCGGAGATCGCGGCGAGCGGGTTCCCCGGCAGACCGACCAGATACGGACCGTCGGATGCCAGTCGGGCGAGGAGCATCGGGTGGCCCGGCCGGACCGCCACGCCGTCCACGAGGAGTTCCGCGCCCACCTGGTCGAGAACCGGGTGGACATGATCGACCGGCCCGGCCGCCGTACCTCCGGTCGTGATGATCAGATCGGCCGTGCTGGTGGAAAAGGCGTGCCGCAACGCCTCAGCGTCATCGCCCAGGCGGCGGGTGGCGGACACCTCGGCCCCCAGCGCCCGCAGCCAGGGCCCGATCATGGGACCCAGCGCGTCCCTGATGAGTCCTTCGTGCGGGAGTCCGGCGGTCAGTAGCTCGTCACCGAGGACGAGGACGTCGACGCGTGGGCGGGGGACGGCGACGAGTGCGTCGTACCCGGCCGCGGCCGCGAGGCCGAGAACGACGGGGGTCACCACCGTGCCGGCGGGGAGGAGCAGATCACCGGACCGGCACTCCTGGGCGCGTAGCCGGATGTCCTGTCCGGGGACCACTTCACGCTGCGCGTGCAGCAGGCCCCTGGAGTCGTCGGTACGCGCGTGTTCACTACGGATGACAGCGGTCGCGTCCACCGGGACACGGGCACCCGTGGCGATGCGCACCGCGTCACCGTCGGCGAGAGGCGCGGGAGCACTGTGCCCGGCCAGGATTCCGTCGTCCCGCCCCTCCTCCTCGCTTCTCTGTGCCTGTGCCTGCGTCTGTGTCTGTGTCTGTGCCTGCGTCTGTGTCTGTGTCTGTGCCTGCGTCTGTGCCTGTGTCTGCTTCTGTGTCCGGATGCGCCATGGGCCGGGGCCCGCGACGGCCCAGCCGTCCATGGCAGAGGTGTCGAAGGACGGCAGATCGGTGAGCGCGGCCAGCGGCTCGGCCAGTACCAGGCCGAGCGCCAGGTCAAGAGGGAGCCGCACGGGCCGGGCGGGAGCACCGCGACCGGCGACACGGGCGGCGAGGCCACGGGCCTCCACCCATGTCATCCCGTGCCGGTGCTGCGCGTGGGAGTCGCGGGACGCGTCGGAGCTGCCCCTGGAAGGGATCGACGAGGCGGGGGCAGGCGTGGTGGGCGCGGGCGTGGTGGGCGCGGGCGTGGTGGTGTCGGTGGGGGCATCGGCCCGGCGGTGCTCCTGGCCGGGCCCGGCAGTGTCTTCGGACGCCGGCTGATGCGTCTCCTGGGCGACGGCGTGGGGCCCGGGAACGGATCGGTCAAGGCTCTGCCGAACGGGGTCCACCGAAGCGGAGAACGTCGCGCCCGGGTCCTGCCGGCCGGAGAACCGCGAGCCGGACGGCCACGGGTCGGAAGGCTGCGAGCCGGAAGGGTGCGAGCCGGAAGGGTGCGAGCCGGGGGGCTGCGAACTGAGAGGCGACGGGTCGGAAGGCTGCGAGCCGGAAGGCCAAGGATTGGCGGACCAAGAGTCGGCGGACCAAGAGTCGGCGTCCCGGTGGGGGGTCGGCCGGGCAGGCCGTCGAACCAGGGCCAGCGCCTGCTCGACGGCGATCTCCACCTCGGCGGCTCTCGCCTCCTCGGCCAGCCTGGCCACCTCCGCGAGACGGGCCCTCTCCTTCTCCGCAGTTCCGGCCCCCATCGAGACCCCGGCCTGCGCCGCTGTTCTGGCTTTCGCCGTCGCAGCGGCCCCCGTCGAACCGCCTGGCTCCGGTTCATCCGGCGGCGGCATCGATGTGGATGGGGCCGTGTCGTCGCCTCGGGTGCTGTCGGCCCCTCGGCCCTGGCCGGTCACTGCGACTCGGCCTCGTCCGACCAACGCATGGCGAGGGCCACCGCCTTGCGGGCGGCCTCCGCCACCGCCTCGGCCGATGCCTCGGGACCGTCACCACTGCTCGCCTTCGCCGCCGCGTATCCGACCAGGAAGGTCGTGAGAGGCGCGGCGGGCCGGGCGACACCGTGGGCGGCGTCACGGGCCAGATCGAGCAGGACGCCGGTGTCGACGTCGAGCTCGATACCCAGTTCGTTCTTGACTGCGGTGATCCATTCGTCCAGCACGGTCCCATGCTCCCTGATACGTGCCCGAGCCGAGGCGATGTCCTCCCAGGTGTCGCAGTCGAAGGAGGCGAGGGGACCGGCCTCCACCCGGGTCAGGTCGAGTTCTTCGGTCAGCAACCGCAGGGGCAGACCGGCGAGGCCGCCGTGCTCGGTGGCGAGGAGGGCGAGTTCACGGCGCAGGGGTTCGGCGCGGTAGACGGCGACCAGCGGCTGGTCCCGGCCGTCCGGGTCGACGCACAGCGCGCCTTCCCCACCCTGACGCCCGGCAGCGGCCCGCAGCTCGCTCACCGTGTCCCCACTCAGGAACGGCAGATCGGCGGAGAGCACGAGGACGCTGTCCGCCCCGATGTGCCGCATCCCCGCACCGAGCGCGGCCAACGGCCCGCCACCCGGCGGCGCTTCGCGCGCCCAGGTGACCGGGCGCACGGTGGGCCGACGATCGCCCACCACCACAGTGGTCGCCGCCCCGGCACACGCCGTGAGCACTCGGTCGAGCAGCGCCCGGCCACCGACCCGGAGTCCCGGCTTGTCCGCACCCCCGAGCCTCTTGGCGGCGCCTCCGGCGAGAACGATGGCGTCATACGCGGTCATGCACCGAGTATGCGCGGCCCCGTCCACGGGCGTGCCCCGGGTGCGGATGTCGTGCAACCCCACGGTGCGCGAACGGTCCACTCCCCATCCGCGAACCACACGTCACGAACAACCTCACGAACACGTCCCGCATCTACGGCCCGGACCACGTGTACGGCACGAACCACACGTACGGCATGGACGACACATACGCCCCGAACAGCCCGAACAGCCCGAACAGCCCGGACAACGCGGACAACGCGGGCAGCCCAGACAGCCCGGACGACACGTACGGCCCGGACGACCCGACGTCACAGCGTGCGCAGCAGCACCGCCGGGCGTTCGACGCAGTCGGCCACGTACCGCAGGAAGCCACCCGCCGCACCGCCGTCACAGACCCGGTGGTCGAAGGTCAGCGACAACTGCACCACCTGGCGCACCGCCAGCTCACCTTCGAAGACCCACGGCTTGGGCACGATCCGGCCGACCCCCAGCATGGCCGCTTCCGGGTGGTTGAGGATCGGTGTCGAACCGTCGACCCCGAACACGCCGTAGTTGTTCAGCG
This sequence comes from Streptomyces sp. AM 4-1-1, assembly GCF_029167625.1. Lineage (NCBI taxonomy): Bacteria > Bacillati > Actinomycetota > Actinomycetes > Kitasatosporales > Streptomycetaceae > Streptomyces > Streptomyces sp. AM 4-1-1. The sequence continues at coordinate 3,616,801 of NZ_CP119145.1, read as the reverse complement.
TGAACGTCCCGCCGGTCAGCGATGCCGGGGTGAGCTTTCCCGCCCGGGCCGCCTCGGTCAGCCGGGCCATCTCGGCACTGATCGACTCGACGTTCCGGTCCTGCGCGTCCCGGACGACGGGGACAACGAGTCCGCGCTCGGTCTGGGCGGCGAATCCGAGGTGGACCTCGGCCAGCCGCACGATCTCCCGAGCGTCCACGTCCACCGTGGAGTTCAGCTCGGGGAACCGCGCCAGCGCCGCCGTGCAGATCCGGGCCAGCAGGGCGAGCACCGAAACCTTTGCGCCCCCTGCGGCGTTCATCGCCGCCCTGGTGGCCATCAGCTCGGTCGCGTCGGCATCGACCCAGCAGGTGGCGTCCGGTATCTCCCGCCGACTACGGGTCAGCTTGTCCGCGACCGCTCCCCGCACGCCGCGCAACGGAATCCGCTCACCGGCCACGTCCGCCGCCCACCCCGCCGCCACGGAGTCGTCCCGGACCCTAGCCGCGGAACCGTTGTCGATCCCGACTCCGGCACCCGCATCGCCCCCGGCACCGGCACCGGCACCGGTCACCTTCCTGATCGCCGACTCGACGTCGGCGCGCAGGATCAGCCCATCCGGTCCCGATCCCGCCAACCGCCTCAGATCGAGATCGTGCTGGCGGGCCAGCTTCCGTACCAGTGGAGAGACAACCGCGACCGGCCCCGCCACCGCATCCTCCGTCAAGCCCGCCGAACCCGTCGCCGAACCCGTCGAGCCCATCGCCGAACCCACTGTGGAGCCTGTCGGACCCACCGTGGAACCCGTCGAACCCACCGCGGAATTCCGGTCACCCTGCCGTGCTCCCGCCGGAGTGGTGGGCTCGTACCGGACCCGCCGGCGACGGGCGGCCGGCGCCCCGGTCCCGTACCCGACGAGCACATTGCCCGACGCTTCCACCTCCGACGAGCGCGACGAGCCGTCCGCCGAGGCATCCACGGCACTGCCCGCAGCCGCGGCGGACGGACCCGCCCCGGTCCCCGACGCGTCCCCCGGAGAGCCGCCGCCCCGCGCGCCCCCGGAAGCGGTCGTCCCCGCAGGGCCACGCGTCTCCGCCGACCCGGCCTCTTCCGCAGCGCCCACCGCCACCGTCAGCAGCGGCGCCCCCACCGGAAGCTCCGCACCCTCCTCGCCGAACCGCGCGGTCACCACACCCCCGTACGGGCATGGCACCTCCACCATCGCCTTGGCCGTCTCGACCTCGACGACCGGCTGGTCGATGGCCACCACATCGCCGACCTCCACCAGCCAGCGAACGATCTCCGCCTCGGTCAGCCCCTCACCGAGGTCCGGCAGCTTGAACTCCATCACCTGGGCCATCAGCTCCCCGCCTCCCACTGCAACCGGGCGACCGCGTCGAGCACCCGGTCCACGCCCGGCAGATGGTGCCGCTCCAGCATCGGCGGCGGATACGGGATGTCGAACCCCGCGACCCGCAGCACCGGCGCCTCCAGATGGTGGAAGCAGCGCTCGGTGATCCGGGCCGCTATCTCCCCGCCCGGACCGCCGAAACCGGAGGACTCATGGACGACGACCGCCCGCCCGGTCCGCCGCACGGACGCGGCGACGGTCTCGTCGTCGAACGGCGTCAGCGAACGCAGATCGACCACCTCCAGGTCCCAGCCCTCGGCGCCGGCCGCCTCCGCCGCCTCCATGCAGACCGGCAGCGAAGGGCCGTACGTGATCAGCGTGGCGCTCCGGCCGGAACGGCGCACGACGGCCCGTCCGATCGGCTCGACCACCGAGGGGCTGTCCGGCGACCACGCCGCCTTCGACCAGTAGAGCCGCTTCGGCTCCAGGAAGACCACCGGATCGTCGGAGGCGATCGAGGCCCGCAGCAGCCCGTACGCGTCGTCGACCGTGGCGGGCGTGACGACGTGCAGTCCGGGCGTCGCCATGTAGTACGCCTCCGACGAGTCGCTGTGGTGCTCGACCCCGCCGATCCCGCCGCCGTACGGCACCCGCACCGTGATCGGCAACGGCATGGCGCCCCGGGTGCGGTTCCGCATCTTGGCGACATGACTGACCAACTGCTCGAACGCCGGATAGGCGAACGCGTCGAACTGCATCTCCACCACGGGCCGCAACCCGTACATCGCCATACCGACGGCCGCGCCGAGGATTCCCGCCTCGGCGAGCGGCGTGTCCGTACAGCGGTCCTCCCCGAACTCCTTCGCCAGGCCGTCCGTGATCCTGAACACCCCGCCGAGCGTCCCGACATCCTCACCGAGAACATGCACCGCCGGGTCCTCGGCCATCGAGTCCCGCAGCGCCCGGCCGAGCGCCTGCGCCATCGTGGCCGGCTTCGTCCTCCCCGGCCGCCCGGCTTCGACCACCGTCGCGCTGCTCATCGTCCGTTCTCCTGTTCCGGCCGTTCGGCGTCCAGTTCGGCACGCAACTGAGCCGCCTGCTCCCGCAGCTGTGTGGTCTGCTCCGCGTAGACATGGGCGAACAGGTCCATCGGGTCGAGCACCGGATCGGTGTTCATCCGCTCGCGCAGCCCCGCCGCCATCCGGTCGGCCGCCTCGCGGACCTCCTCGATGCCGTCGTCGCCGAGCAGCCCCCGCCCGGTCAGTTCGCCTTCCAGGAGCCGTATCGGATCGTGCGCACGCCATGCCTCCACCTCCTCGGCGACCCGGTAACGGGTCGCGTCATCGGCGTTCGTATGCGCGTCCATCCGGTACGTCACGGCCTCGACGAGCGTCGGCCCGCCGCCGGACCTCGCCCGCGCCACCGCCTCGCCCAGCACCTGGTGCATGGCGACCGCGTCATTGCCGTCGACGAGCCGCCCCGGCATCCCGTACCCGACGGCCTTGTGGGCCAGGGACGGCGCCGCGGTCTGCTTCGCGAGCGGAACGGAGATGGCGAAGCCGTTGTTCTGCACCAGGAAGACCACCGGGGCCTGCCAGACGGCCGCGAAGTTCAGCGCCTCGTGGAAGTCGCCCTCGCTGGTGCCACCGTCACCCACCATGGCGAGCGCCACCACGTCGTCGCCCTTGAGCCGCGCCGCGTGCGCCAGCCCCACGGCATGCGGGAGCTGATTGGCGAGCGGGGTGCACAGGGGCGCGACGCGGTGCTCGCGCGGGTCGTAACCGGTGTGCCGGTCCCCTCGCAGCAGGGACAACGCCTCGACCGGGTCGAGACCGCGCGCCACGGCCGCGAGCGTGTCGCGGTAGCTGGGAAAGAGCCAGTCCCGGTCCTCCAGGACGAGGGCCGCGGCGATCTCGCACGCCTCCTGACCCGTGCTCGACGGATACACGGCGAGTCGGCCCTGTTTGGTCAGGGCCGTGGCCTGCGCGTTGTACCGCCGCCCGCGCACCAGCTCGGTGTAGAGCCGCAGCAGCAGCGCGGGATCGGCGTCGGCCGCGGCGTCCGTGCCGAGAACCCGGTACGGCTCGGGGTCCGGGAGCAGCGGCGCGGGGTCGGTGAGCGGCTTCCAGGCCGGGGGCGGCGTGGGCCGGTAGGCAGCCGCACCGGGCAGCTCTTGGACCGTCATGACGAGCACCTCCTGGCGTTAGGGGGATCGGCCTGGCATCAGTGGGGAAAGCGGCGGCATCGGGGACGCGGAAGGGACGAAGAAGTACGGCGGAATGTCGTGAAACTCATGGAAGCGGCAGCCGCACCGATGTGGCGCGTCTCACCTACCGATTGTTCGGTCGTGAGCGCATTTTGGCTACAGGCGCCGTCAGCCTGTGGACAAACGGTTTTCCACAGCCTGGGATAGAGGCAGGTCGTCCACAACAGGGAGGCGCGGGGACATGACAGCTGAACAAATGGTCGAAGGTGCCGGAGACCTCGGCCGGACCCCGCCCGCGCGCCCGCTGGACAGCATCGATCGCGACATCCTCGGCATCCTGCAGACGGACGGACGCGCGTCGATCCGCGCCCTGGCCGAACGGGTGCACGTCTCGCGCGCCAACGCGTACGCGCGGATCAACCGCCTCATCGACGACGGCGTGATCCGCGGTTTCAGCGCGCGGGTCGACCATGAGCGGGCGGGCCAGGGCGCGTCCGCGTACATCACGCTCAAGATCGTGCAGAACTCATGGCGCACCGTGCGCGAGCAGCTTCAGTGCCTGCCGGGGGCCACCCACATCGCCCTGGTCAGCGGGGATTTCGATGTGCTGCTGCTGGTGCACACCCCGGACAACCGCGCGCTGCGCGAGCTGGTGCTGACGAAGATCCAGTCCATACCGGAGGTGCTGTCCACCCGGACCCTGCTGGTGTTCGAGGAGACGGACCTCGCTCCCGGCCCGAACCGCCCCACGGAACTGGCCTGAGGCGTCAGCGGCTGGCGCGCATGCCCTCGAAGGCCAGCCGGACCACCGTGTCCGCCAGCCGGTCCCCCTCCGCGCTTCCGCCCGCCTGCGGGCGGTACCACTCGACCAGCGAGTTGACCATGCCGAAGAGCAGCCGGGTGGCCAGCCGTATGTCCACGTCGGACCGGAGATCCCCGTCCGCGACAGCCGCCATCAGCAGTTCCGCGACCCTCTGGTCGAACTCGCGCCTACGCTCCAGCGCCCACCGCTCGGTCGTCGTGTTGCCCCGTACGCGCAGCAGCAGAGTGACGTACGGCAGCTGGTCCATCAGCACTTCGACCGTGCGCCGCGTGACGTACTCGACCCGCTCGACCGATCGCCCGCGTGTCGCTCCAGGCTCGTCGAGAATCCCGAAGAGGCCGTCGATCGCCCGGCTCACCGCCCGCCGCAACAGTTCCTCCTTGCCCGCGACGTGGTGGTAGATGGACGACTTCGAGATGCCCGCCGCCTTGGAAAGGTGCTCCATGGACGTGCCGTCGTAGCCGCGCTCGTTGAACACCTGGACGGCGACCGTGAGAAGCGTTTCCGGCGTGTACGTGTCCCGCTTGGCCGTGGTCATGCCCGCGATCCTCCCTCATGACTTGTCCACAGGTTTCCCAGGCCCCCTTGTACCGACCGATCGTTCGGTTAATCTAAGTCTGTCCGCCCGTCCCTGCCCAGCTCGACGAGGAGTTGGTCGTTCATGGCCGCCGAGCTCTCCCCCCAGCAGCTCTCCGACAAGCACCGCGCCACGCTCGACAAGGCGATCGAAGCGATCCGTACGCGGGCCTACTGGTCGCCGCATCCCGAGCACCCGAAGGCGTACGGGGAGGGTGGCGCCCCGGGCAGCCTCAGCGCGGCCGAGGGCAAGACCGCGTTCGACGCCGTGCTGCACACCCGGCTCGATCTCGGCCAGCCGGGCACGGACGCCTGGACGGGCGGCGAGGTCTCGCCGTACGGGCCGGAGCTGGGCGTGGAATACCCGCACGCCGACCCGGACGTGCTGCTTCCGGCGATGCGGGCGGGGACGGTCGCCTGGCGCGAGGCCGGGCCCGAGACCAGGGCACTGGTCTGTCTGGAGATCCTGGCCAGGATCGGCGCCCGGACCCATGAGTTCGCCCACGCCGTGATGCACACCAGCGGTCAGGCCTTCATGATGGCGTTCCAGGCGGGCGGCCCGCACGCCCAGGACCGGGGCCTGGAGGCGGTGACGTACGCGTACGAGGAGCAGACCCGCACCCCGAGTACCGCGGACTGGTCCAAGCCGCAGGGCAAGCGCGACCCGCTGGAGCTGCGCAAGTCGTTCACCCCGGCCGGCCGGGGCGTCTCGCTGCTGATCGGCTGCAACACGTTCCCCACCTGGAACGGCTATCCGGGCCTGTTCGCCTCCCTCGCCACCGGCAACCCGGTCCTGGTCAAGCCCCACCCGCGTGCCGTCCTGCCCCTGGCTCTCACCGTCAAGGTGGCGCGCGAGGTGCTGAGTGATACGGGCTTCGACCCGAATCTCGTCTGCCTGGCCGTCGAACGACCGGGCGAGGGAATCGCCAGGAGCCTCGCGGTCCGTCCCGAGATCCGGATCATCGACTACACGGGTTCCACCGCCTTCGGCGACTGGCTGGAGGCCAACGCCCACCAGGCACAGGTCTACACGGAGAAGGCCGGGGTCAACACGATCGTCGTCGACTCCACCGACGACTACCGCGGCATGCTGAGCAATCTGGCCTTCTCGCTCTCCCTCTACAGCGGCCAGATGTGCACGACCCCGCAGAATCTGCTGATTCCCCGGGACGGCATCGCGACGGACGCCGGCGACAAGACGTACGACGACGTGGTCAGCGATCTCGCCGCCGCGGTGACCGGGCTCCTGGGCGACGACAGCCGGGCGAACGCCCTGTTGGGCGCCCTGGTCAACCCGGAGGTGAAGGGCAGGCTGGAGGCCGCCGCTGGGCTGGGGGAGGTCGCCCTGCCGTCGCGCGAGGTCACCAACCCGGAGTTCCCGGACGCCGTGGTGCGTACTCCGGTCGTCGTCAAGCTCGACGGGGCAAAGCCGGAGGCCGAGGCGGTCTTCCTGACGGAGTGCTTCGGCCCGGTGTCGTTCGCCGTCGCGGTCGACTCCACCGAACACGCCCTGGAGCTGCTGCGACGCACGATTCGCGACAAGGGCGCGATGACGGTCGGCGCGTACACCACATCACCCGACGTGGAGCGCGCGATCGAGGACGTCTGCCTCGACGAGTCGGCGCAGCTCTCGCTGAATCTCACGAGCGGGGTGTACGTCAACCAGACCGCGGCGTTCTCCGACTTCCACGGTTCAGGCGGCAACCCGGCGGCCAACGCGGCTCTGTGCGACGGAGCGTTCGTGTCGAACCGCTTCCGGGTGGTGGAGGTCCGCCGCCAGGCCTGACGGGTTCGGGCCAGGGAGATCTCCCTGACTCAGAAGGCTGCCGGGCGCAGGGGGACGTTCCCACGCGCAGGAGGTGCCAGGCCCTGGGGGACGTTCCCACGCGCAGGAGGTGCCAGGCCCTGGGGGACGTTCCCACGCGCAGGCGGTGCCAGGCCCTGGGGGACGTTCCCACGCGCAGGCGGTGCCAGGCTCAGGGCCTCTCGGGAGACCCCTCCACCGCGGGGATGTCCGCGTACCGCTGGACCCATGCGTGCATGGCGATGGCCGCCGCGGCTCCCGCGTTGATCGACCGCGTCGAGCCGAACTGCGCGATCGAGCACACCATCGAGGCGTGGGCGCGCGCCTCTTCCGTGAGGCCCGGCCCTTCCTGTCCGAAGAGCAGCACACACCGGCGCGGCAGCTCGGTCCGCTCCAGTGGCACGGCCCCGGGGAGGTTGTCGATCCCGATGATCGGCAGCCCCTCGGCCGCCGCCCAGGCGGTCAGCCCGGCGGTGTCGGGATGGTGGCGCACATGTTGGTAGCGATCGGTGACCATCGCGCCACGCCGGTTCCAGCGCCGCCGCCCGACGATGTGGATCTCCTTCGCGAGAAAGGCGTTCGCGGTGCGCACCACCGACCCGATGTTGAAGTCGTGGCCCCAGTTCTCCACGGCCACATGGAAGTCGTGCCGCCGAAGATCCAGGTCGGCGACGATGGCCTCGCGGGTCCAGTAGCGGTACTCGTCGCCGACATTGCGCCGGTCGCCGTGGGCGAGCAGTTCGGGGTCGTACCGCTCCTCGTCCTCGGGCCAGGGCAAGGGGTGCGGTCCCACGCCGATCTCCGTGCCGTAACCGTCGTCGTACTGAATCGGCTCCGCGGATTCTTCGGCGGGGGTATCACCGGTCCGGCCGGTCTCGCTGTTCACCCGACGAGGGTATGGCCGCCGTCGCCGCCGGGCCGCACCGCCTCCTGGCCCGAACCGGCCAAACCGCCCGAACCGCCCGGGGCACCGGTCCCGTCCGAGTCACCCGCTTGCGGCGGGGCGGCCCCGTGGCCCTTGCGCGCGAACAGGCGTCGCCGACCGAGCGCGACCCGGCCGCCCAGCCACACCAGGAACGCGGTCGGCAGGAAGACGGCGTCGGCGGCGATCATCGCCATCGAGAAGAAAGGCAGCCCGAGCAGTACGGCGATGCCCATGTGCTCGCCGATCATGGCGACGAGCAGGACGTTCTTGACGCGCCGGTTGAAGAGGGTGAAGGGGAAGGCGACCTGGACGACGACCGTCAGGTACGACACCAGCATCACCACCACGCCGCTGGAGGCCACGATGTCCGACAGAGCGGGCCAGGGCGTGAAGGAGTCGAGCTTGAGCGGATAGTAGATGGCGGTGCCGTCCTGCCACCGGGAGCCCTGGATCTTGTACCAGCCGGCGGTCGCGTAGATCAGACAGACCTCGGCCATGATCACGAGAAGGGCGGCGTTGTGGAGGAGATTGGCCAGGACGTCGAGGAGGACGCGCGGTTCGCCATGGGGCGTGTACCGGTTCACCACCCACCACACGGCCTGCCCGAGCCACACGGACCACAGCAGAGCGGGCAGCCACCAGGTGCCGCCGAGGCCGTCCGTCAGCGTGCCCGTCGCGAGAACCACGCCGAGCACCGTCCACAGGGCCGGTCCGATCACGTCCCGCGGACCAGGGGCTTCCGGCGGCGCGGAACCCGATCGCGCGTGCCCGGCGGTCGCTCGCGCCGCACGCCAGGCGTCCAGCGACCAGACCTGGGCACAGCGCGTCAGCACCAGGTAGATCGCCATCAGGTGGATGACGTTGTCGCCGCCGTCACCGATGAAGATGCTGCGGTTCTGCACCGAGAGCACCCCGACCATGAACAGCACGGACATGGTGCGGGTGCGCCAGCCGACCATCAGCAGCGCGGCGGAGACGATGGTGACGGCGTACACCGTCTCGAACCAGACCGTGCCGTCCGACCACATGAGCACCGAGAAGGCGTCGTTGGTCGCCATGAGCTGCCGCGCCATGTCCCAGCCCCACGGGGAGTCCGGACCGTACATCTCGTGGCGGTGCGGATATTCGCGCAGCAGGAAGAAGAGATAGGTCGCCGAGAAGCCGATGCGGACGACGGCGCTCTGATACCGGCCCAGAGAGGCACCCGAGACACGCTGGATGCCCAGGGCGAGCTTCCGGTCGAAGGAGATCGCGCTCACCTGCCGGCCTCCGTGGCGCCTTCGGGGAGGTCGGCGGAGGTGACGGACCACCACGGGAGCACCCGGTAGCTGGTCCGGTCACTGATCTTCTCGTCGCTCCACGGCGGCGCCGGGACGGAGCGCACCGCCGACCGGATCTGGACCCGCTCGACGGTGCCGCCCACATCACGCTCACCGAGGCGCAGCAGGGCCAGGCGACGCACGTAACGTTCGGAGAGATCGCCGCGTAGCCCGTTCGGGCGGTTGTCGTCGTCGTGGTACTTCGTGTAGAAGTCCCAGGCCCTGCGGAGTTCGTTCTGGTGAACGTGGCTGGGGAAGAGGCTGCCTCGGATCGCTTGGCCGTCCTCGGCGGACAGATTGATCCAGCCGGTGGTACGGAGGCCGTCGGCACCGGCCACCTCGGCCCGTACGTGCACCGAGACGTTCTGCTGGAGCGGGTTGGGAGCGAACAGCTTCCAGTTCTGTTCGAACTCGGGATAGATCCAGTCGCCGATCGTCTCGTCCTGTTGCCTGGAGAGCGTGTTGGCGGGGGCCACGTGCAGGAAGACCATGCCCAGATGTCCGCAGGCGACCAGGCCGATGACGGACAGCGCGAGAGCGGCCACGATCCGGTACGGAAGCGATAGACCGGCTATGCCCGGACCGCCACGACCTCCCTTGTCGTCGTACGAATCCATCCCGCCCCGATCCCCGTCGACCCCGGTCAGTTATCCACAGGGTTGACACCCTACGGGCCCTCGACTCACCATTGAAGACATCGAACCGAACGATCGGTCGGTAGGGAGCCCGGGATGACGGCAGTGACTGCGGACCAGACAACAGGCGGCAAGGACACCGGTACGACCGGCACGGCGAACGCCGTCAGCGCGGGGGAGGCGGCCCTGGAAGCGGCCTTCGACGCCGCGCTGGCGGATGATGAGCGGATCGAACCGCGCGATTGGATGCCGGACGCCTACCGCGCCTCACTGGTCCGACAGATGGCCCAGCACGCCCACTCCGAGATCATCGGTATGCAGCCGGAGGCGAACTGGATCTCACGCGCCCCGTCGCTCCGCCGAAAGGCGATCCTGATGGCCAAGGTCCAGGACGAGGCGGGTCACGGACTGTATCTGTACAGCGCGGCGGAGACGCTCGGCACAGGCCGCGAGGAGCTGCTCGACAAACTCCACGCGGGCCGCCAGCGATATTCCTCGATCTTCAACTACCCGACGCTCACCTGGGCGGACGTCGGCGCGATCGGCTGGCTGGTGGACGGTGCGGCGATCACCAACCAGGTCCCGCTCTGCCGCTGCTCCTACGGGCCGTACGCGCGCGCCATGGTCCGGATCTGCAAGGAGGAGTCCTTCCACCAGCGTCAGGGGTACGAGGCACTGCTCGCCCTCAGCCGGGGCACCCCGGCACAGCACGCGATGGCCCAGGACGCGGTGGACCGCTGGTGGTGGCCGTCCCTGATGATGTTCGGCCCGCCGGACGACGCCTCGTCCCACTCCACGCAGTCGATGACCTGGAAGATCAAGCGCCACTCCAACGACGAGCTGCGCCAGCGATTCGTGGACATCTGCGTCCCCCAGGCCGAAGCGCTCGGGCTCACGCTCCCGGACCCGGAGCTGCGGTGGAACGAGGAGCGCGGGCAGCACGACTTCGGGGCGATCGACTGGACCGAGTTCCAGGAGGTCCTGAAGGGCAACGGCCCCTGCAACGAACAGCGACTCGCGCAACGGCGCACCGCACACGAGAACGGTGCCTGGGTGCGGGACGCCGCCGCCGCCTACGCCGGCAAGCACGCCACCGGACGGGCCGCGGACACCACCCAGGGCCCGGCCACGGCGAAGACCGAAGAAGCCGCGGGCCACCACGGCACCGCACAGCCTGGGGAGGCGACGGCATGAGCAGCTCCACCGACTGGCCGCTGTGGGAGGTGTTCGTGCGCTCCCGGCGCGGGCTGTCCCACACCCACGCGGGCAGCCTGCACGCCCCGGACGCCGAGATGGCCCTGCGCAACGCCCGCGATCTGTACACCCGCCGCTCCGAGGGCGTCTCCCTCTGGGTGGTGCCGTCGACACAGATCACGGCCTCGTCACCGGACGAGAAGGACTCCTTCTTCGAGCCCGCCGGTGACAAGCCCTACCGGCATCCGACGTTCTACGAGATCCCGGAAGGGGTGAAGCACCTGTGACCGCGGCTCTCGCCCTGGGCGACGACGCGCTGGTGCTGTCGCACCGGCTGGGACAGTGGGCCGGCCACGCCCCCGTCCTGGAGGAGGAGCTGGCGCTCGCCAACATCGCCCTGGACCTCCTGGGACAGGCCAGGGTGCTGCTGTCACTCGTCGGCGACGAGGACGAGCTGGCGTATCTGCGCGAGGAGCGGGCCTTCCGCAACCTTCAGCTGGTGGAGCAGCCGAACGGCGATTTCGCCCACACCATCGCCCGTCAGCTGTACTTCTCCGTCTACCAGCGGCTGCTGTACGAGGAGTTGGCCGCGGGCGGCGGCACGTTCGCGGGCCTCGCCGCCAAGGCGGTCAAGGAGGTCACGTACCACCAGGACCACGCGGAGCACTGGACGCTGCGGCTCGGCGACGGCACGGCCGAGAGCCATGAGCGGATGCGGCGGGGACTCGACGCGCTGTGGCGGTACACCGGCGAGATGTTCCTGCCGGTCGAGGGCGTGGACATCGACTGGCCTTCTCTGGAAGCGCGCTGGACGGTCACCGTCACCGAAGTGCTGGAGCGGGCCACGCTGACGCCGCCGACCGGGCCGCGCGCCGGGGCCTGGGCGGCGGGCGCCGGCCGCCAGGGCCTGCACACCGAACCGTTCGGGCGGATGCTCGCCGAGATGCAGCATCTGCACCGCAGCCACCCGGGAGCGTCATGGTGACCGAAACCGTGCTCGAAGCGGAACTGCGCGAACTGGCCGGCTCCGTCCCCGATCCGGAACTGCCCGTGGTGACCCTCGAAGAGCTGGGGGTCCTCCGCGAGGTGCGAGTGGAAGGGCCCGGCCGTGTGACGGTACGGCTCACCCCGACCTACACCGGCTGCCCGGCGATCGAGGCCATGTCGGCCGACATCGAGCGAGTGCTGCACGACCACGGCATTCCCGAGGTCACGGTGGTCACCGTTCTCGCTCCGGCCTGGTCGACGGACGACATCAGCGCCGAGGGACGGCGCAAGCTCGCCGACTTCGGCATCGCACCGCCGCGCCCGCACGGCATACCGGGGGAGGCCGGCGGTTCAGGAGGGCAGGGCGGCCCCCCGGGCCCGGGGGGCCCGGTGCCGCTCGCGCTCTCCGTTCACTGCCCGCACTGCGGCTCGACGGACACAGAACTGCTGAGCCGGTTCTCCTCCACCGCCTGCAAGGCGTTGCGACGTTGTGTGTCATGTCGTGAACCGTTCGACCACTTCAAGGAGTTGTAGATGTTCCATCCACTCCGGGTCGGCGCGATCGAACGGCTCACGGACGATTCGGTGGCCGTCACCCTCACCGTGCCGGCCGAACTGCGCGAGCTGTTCCGGCACACGCCCGGCCAACACCTCACCGTGCGCCACAGCCTCGACGGCGAGGAGATCCGGCGTACGTACTCGATCTGCGCCCCGGCCGCCGAGGAGCCCACCGAGCCGATGCTGCGGGTCGGTATCCGGCTGGTCGACGGCGGCGCGTTCTCCACCTACGCCCTCAAGGAACTCGCGGTGGGTGACCGGGTGGAGGCGGCGCCCCCGATAGGACGGTTCGTGCTCGCTCCGCGCACGGGCCGGTTCGTGGCCGTCGTCGGCGGCAGCGGGATCACTCCGGTCCTGTCGATGGCGGCGACTCTGCTGGCTCGGGAACCCGATGCCCGGTTCTGTCTGATCCGGAGCGACCGGACGGCCGGCTCCACGATGTTCCTTGAGGAGGTGGCGGACCTCAAGGACCGCTACCCGGGCCGATTCCAACTGGTGACGGCGCTGTCCAGGGAGGAGCAACAGGCCGGTCTGCCCTCGGGTCGGCTGGACCGGACCCGGCTCGCCACGCTGCTGCCCGCGTTGGTGCGGGTCCCGGAGATCGACGGCTGGTTCCTGTGCGGACCGTTCGGCCTGGTCCAGGAAGCCGAATCGGCGCTGCGCACACTCGGCGTCGACCGGGCACGCGTCCATCAGGAGATCTTCCACGTCGAGAGCGAAGCGACGGCCGCCGTCCGGCCACGCACCGAGATACCTGCGGAGAGCGTCCTCACCGCGACCCTTGACGGCCGTTCCGGCAACTGGCCGGTGCGGGAAGGCGAGTCACTGCTGGAAACCCTGCTGAGGAGCAGGTCGGACGCGCCGTACGCCTGCAAGGGCGGTGTGTGCGGGACCTGCCGGGCCTTCCTGGTGTCCGGCGAGGTCCGAATGGACCGCAACTTCGCACTCGAACCGGAGGAGACGGACGCGGGCTACGTCCTGGCCTGCCAGTCGCACCCGGTCACCTCCCAGGTGGAACTGGACTTCGACCACTGATCCCCAGCGCCGAGCCGATCCGGCGCGAGCCGATTCGGACCGCGAGCCGGTCCAGGTGTGATCCGACCCGAGCGGCGAAGCCGAGAAGCCGGTCGAGAGTCACGGACGACGACGGACCGAGGGTTGCGCGCCCGGCTGCCGGCGGCCACCCTCCTGGGCGGTTGCCGGCAGCCGGTGGCCACTGACGGGAAGGACGGGCACGGTGACGGCGGGCCGGTAGTTGCGTGGCCGTGGCGCGGACGGACGATGCCCCGAATGATGACCCGACCGACCGGACAGGTCACTCGGTCAGCGGGGCCCCGGGCGGGTAAGGGGTGGGTGGGTCAGAGGACGAATGCCGGGCTGTCGGTGTCCGTCACCAGCGGACGTCCGGCACCGTCCCAGGCCAGCATTCCGCCATCGACGTTCACCGCGTCGACGCCCTGCTGCACCAGATACTGCGTCACCTGGGCGGAGCGTCCGCCGACCCGGCACATCACATGGACGCGACGCCCGTCCTCGGCCGCCTCGGTCAGCTCGCCGAAGCGGCCGACGAAGTCACTCATCGGGATGTGCAGAGCACCCTCGACATGACCGGCCGCCCACTCGTCGTCCTCCCGGACGTCCAGCACAAAGCCGTCGGACGGCACCGCCGCGACATCCACCGAGGGGAGCGGGGCGAAGTTCATGAGGGTTGCCTTCTTTCGTACATACGGCGCAAGCGTCACCGGAAACGCTACTGCACCAGTTCGGACAACCGCGCCTCACGCTGCGCGACCTCGCCCAGCAACTGTTCGGCGATCTCCTCCAGCAGGCGATCCGGGTCGTCCGGGGCCATCCGCAGCATGGAACCGATCGCGCTGTCCTCCAGCTCATGGGCGAGCAGGGTCAGCAGTTCCTTGCGCTGGGTCAGCCAGTCGAGCCGCGCGTACAGCTCCTCGCTCTCGCTGAGCCGTGCCTCCGGAAGCGCGGGGCCCGCTGCCCACTCCTCGACCAGTTCCCGGAGCTGCGCTTCGTCGCCGCGCCCATAGGCGGCGTTGACACGGGCGATGAACTCGTCCCTGCGTGCCCGTTCCGTCTCGTCCTGGGCCAGGTCCGGATGGGCCTTGCGCGCCAGTTCGCGGTAGAGCTTGCGCGCCTCGTCGGTGGGCCGGACCCGCTTGGGCGGCCGGACCGGCTGTTCGGTCAGCATGGCCGCGGCCTCCGGCGACAGCCCGTCGGAGTCCATCCAGTCGTGGAACAGCTCCTCGACGGCGGGCATCGGCATGACCACCGACCGCGCCTCCTGGGCGTTGCGCAGGTCCTCCGGGTCCCCCGTCATGGCAGCCCTGGCCTCGGCGATCTGCGCGTCCAGTTCGTCGAGGCGGGCGTACATCGGGCCCAGCCTCTGATGGTGCAACCGAGAGAAGTTCTCGACCTCCACCCGGAACGTCTCCACCGCGATCTCGAACTCGATGAGCGCCTGCTCGGCCACCCGCACCGCGTGCGCCAGCCGGGCCTCGGGGCGTGCCGCGTCCTCAGCGGGCTGCCCGCCCTCGCCCTGCTGCTCGTCCTGCCGGTCATCGTCGTTCCGGGTGGTCGGCCCCCCGGCGGCTTCGTGGGTCACCCGCCCAGCGTATGGCCACAGCCCACACCCCGACGACCCACGGCCAGCGGAGCCCCGTCTCACGGACCCGCCTCACACGGCCGTCTCAGTCACCCACCTCGCACCGCAACCTCATGCCTCCTCTCACACACTCACCTCGCACGGCACTTCTCACCTGCCACTCTTCACACGCCCATCTCGCGCTCCGGCCCCACAACCCCGGCCTCACGCCCCGCACCCCCTTGCCCACACACCCCCGCCGCACGCCCGGCCGCACAACGCGCGGCCTCACACGCCCGGCTCGGCGGCTATCCGGCCCGAGGAAACGGCCCGTACCAACTCCGCGTGGTCCGCCTCCGTGCGGTCCGCGTACGCGACGGCGAACGCCGCCACCGCCTCGTCCAGTTCCTCGTTCTTCCCGCAGTACCCGGTGATGAGCCGGGGGTCGGCGCTGTGCGCGTGAGCCCGTGCCAGGAGCGCACCGGTCATCCGCCCGTAGTCGTCGACCTGGTCGGCCGCCAGTGCCACCGGGTCCACGCTGCCCTTGCGGTTCCTGAACTGCCGCACCTGATACGGCCTGCCCTCGACCGTGGTCCAGCCCAGCAGAGTGTCGCTCACCACCTGCATCCGTTTCTGCCCCAGCACCACCCGGCGCCCCTCGTGCGCCACCTCGGCGGGGCAGAACCCGACCGCGGGCAGATAAGGCGCCAGCGCGGACGGCCGCGCCTCCTTCACCTGGAGCACCAGCGGCTCACCACGGTGGTCGAGCAGCAGCACCACGTACGAGCGGGTACCAACACTTCCCGTGCCGACCACCCGGAACGCCACATCGTGAATCGCGTACCGGGCCAGCAGCGGCAACCGGTCCTCGGAGACCGTGTCCAGATACCCGGCGAGCCCCGCCGCCACCGCCGCCGCCTCCGCGTCCGGCACCCGGCGCAGCACGGGTGACGCGTCGACGAACCGGCGCCCGCCGTCGCCCGAGTCCTCCGTCGACCTGGCCGCGAAGCGCGCACTCGTGTTGTTGCGGGCCTTCGCCGAGACCCGCTCCAGCGTGCCGAGCAGGTCCCGCGCGTCGGCGTGCGACACCAGTTCCTCGTCGGCGATGGCGTTCCATGCCTCCAGGGCCGGCAGTTTGGCCAGCAGCCGGACCGTCCGCCGGTACGCTCCCACCGTGTCGTACGCGGCCCGCCGACAGGTCTCCTCGTCCGCGCCCGCCTCCCGCCCCGCGAGGACCAGCGAAGTGGCGAGCCGCTTGAGATCCCACTCCCAAGGACCGAACACGGTCTCGTCGAAGTCGTTCAGGTCGATGATCAGGCTGCCGCGCGCGTCGCCGTACAGCCCGAAATTGGCCGCGTGAGCGTCGCCGCAGAGCTGGGTGCCGATCCCGGTGACGGGGGTGCCCACCAGGTCGTGGGCCATCAGCCCGGCCGAGCCGCGCAGAAAGGCGAACGGTGTGGCCGCCATCCGCCCCACCCGTATCGGGGCGAGAGCGGGCACCCGGCCCCGCCCGGAGTCCTCGACCGCCCGCACCGCGTCGGGGCGGTCCGGGGAAAGCGCCAGCGTGTCGTGCGAGGACCGGGCGACCCGCTCCCGCAGCGACTTGCCCACCGCTCTCGGCGACCGGGTCACCGACGAAGCCCGTCCGGCCACGCGCGTTCCCGTCGCGTCCCGCACCCCCATGGCGTCCGCCCCGCCCGGCGTCGCGCGCCGGGCGAACCCGGGCACCACGGGGATGCGTTGCCCCGCAGCCCCGGCCACCCGCCCCGGCACAGCCACATCGACTTCGCTCATGGAGCGCCGCCTCCCCCGTGTCCGAACATCAACTCGGGACGAAAGTACCGCCACCCCGCGAAATCCGTTCGGCCCTGTGGAAAACCTCCGGCGAAGGCCGTCGGGGCCCCGCCAGACCCGAGCCCCGAGCTCACCCACATCAGCTCGGGACGACCAGGCGGGTCAGCACATGGCGCAACGCCCCGGCGGTGGAGCCAGGTGCGGTACTCGGTCCTGTCGGCACATCGTGATCAGGCCCCCCTCGTTAGTTGGCTTTCGCAACTCATAATTCGTTGTATTATGCAACTCCCATCGCGAGGAAGGTGAACCCGTGCCAGGCACCCCCCGGGAACGAGAAGAGTCGCTGGACGTCATCCAGCGGGAGCTGACGGCGTTCGCCCGTCGCGCACGCGCCGCGGCGGCGAAGCTCCATCCGGAGCTGCCCCTCGTCTCGTACACACTGCTGGCACACATCGACGACCAGCACGGATGCCGCGCAACGGACCTGGCAGCCCACTACATGCTCGACAAGTCGACGGTCAGCAGGCAGATCGGGGCACTGGAAAGGATGGGCCTGGTCGAGCGCCATCCGGACCCGACCGACCACCGCATCCAGGTGCTGCATCCCACGGAGGCGGGCACACAGGCCCTCGCCTCGTCCCAGGCCAGCCGTCGCATGGCCTACCGGAAGCGGCTCGCCGCCTGGAGCGAGGAAGACCTCGCCCTGTTCGCGGACCACCTACTGCGCTACAACTCGTCCGGCGAGACAGTCACCTGAGACCGGCCGATCCCCCTGAACCATCATCGGGCGGCAGCCACCCGAGACCACCGAGTCCTCGGACCGGGCACCAACACCCCGTCTCACAGACGGGGCACACCCGCCCGCCACGTTCAGCAGCCGCCGGTGTCGCCCAGATGAATCTCGGCCCACCGCCCCAGCTCCTTGAGTGCGGGTCCCATCGCCGCGCCCGCCTCCGTCAGCCGGTAGGCGACCCGTAGTGGTGGCCCTTCGTCGACCTCTCGAATGACCAGCCCCGCGGCCCCCAGCTCGGCCAGCCGGTCCGAGAGCAGCCGCTCACTGATGCCGGGAATCGCCCGGCGCAGATCCGCGAAGTGCACCGGATGCTGAAGCAGTACGGAGACGATCGGCCCCGTCCAGCGCTTACCGAACAGCTCGAAGACACGCGTGATCCCCGCGTCCACCCGCTGACAGTGATGCTCGCCGTGATCCGCCATGCCCCCAGCGTACTGCGTCGAGGTGAGGTGCTTACGAAAAGTAAGTAGCTGTGTTATTACTAGCTACGAACGAAATAACAATGCGTTCGCCATATCGCACCGTCCCGGTCCCGCCGCCTCGGTGCCCGTGCGCTCACCAGTGGAGAACCCCCATGGCAACCCTTCTGCACATCGACTCCGCCCTGTTCCCCGAAGGCTCTGCTTCCCGCGAGATAACGGCGGCCTTTGTACGCGTCTGGCGTGAGCAGCACCCCGATGGCCAGATCATCCACCGCGACCTCGCCGCCGCCCCGCTGCCCCACCTGGATGCCACCGCCGCCATCGAAGGCGCCGGCAACGCCCTGCGCGCCGAGCTGGCCGCCGAACTCGCCGCAGCGGACGCCGTTCTGATCGGTGCGCCGATGTACAACTTCACGATCGCGTCCACCCTGAAGGCGTGGCTGGACCAGGTGATCATCGTGGGTCACAACACGGGCCCGGACAGCCCCCTCACAGGCGCCCCGATCACCGTCGTCGCCAGCCGTGGAGGCTCCTACGCACCCGGCACGCCGCGCGCCGAAGCGGAGTTCGTCCTGAACTACCTGAAGACACTGCTGACGACCATGTTCGGCGCCGAGGTCGACTTCATCGTCCCGGAGCTCACCTTGGCCCACTCCAAGGCCGAGATGGCCGAACTCATCCCGCTCGCCGACGCCTCCCGCACCCGGGCGTTCGCCGAGGCCGAGGAGAAGGCCAAGGCCCTCGCGGCCCGCCTCGCCGTCTGACCACGCCGACCCCTTCCGTGACTCGACACGAACTCGACGCGGCCCGCACCCGGCTCCCCCGCCCGCCTCCACAGACGCACCCACGGCCCGCAGGACCAACCGTTCTGCGGCGCAAGCGGGTTGACGCGGGGTCAGTTGACGCGATCGTTACCTGAGCAGTCCGACCGGACCGAGCCGGGTGTTTCACGTGAAACACTCGGTCCGCCGCGAAGCCCCGGCCAGGCCCCACGCCCGCCCCGCAGCGCCGCCACACCCCACCTCGGACAGCAAGGACATCCGAGCAGCAGGAGACATCCGGGCAGCAAGAGCCCCGAGACACAGCAAAACGGTCGTCATCGTGATTACGATGACGACCGTTTCGTCGTTGCTCAGAAGCATCTTGCGATACTTCCTTGTGCGCGAGGGGGGATTTGAACCCCCACGTCCCTAAGGACACTGGCACCTGAAGCCAGCGCGTCTGCCGTTCCGCCACTCGCGCATGAGTGGTGTTTTCAGACTCACTCACCGTGTCCGGTGTGTTCGCCTGGCGACATCAGGAAGATTAGCACGGTGGACAGGGCGGATTCACATCCGTTGTTTCGTCGGGCTCACGAGGGGAAGCGGGAACGCGGAGACCTCTCCCCCCACTCCTCCTGAGTGCGCCCCATGTGCGGGACACTGTAAGGAAGCCGCCTCTACGATCCGTGTGAGAGGTGACACTCATCCACTGGGCAGACAAGGGGAACCAGCCGATTTCCCGACGCGTGGATACGATCAGTAAGCAGTATTGGGACGACATCACCGGAGGAGGTGCCCCATGGGAGTCATGAAGCGTTTCGAGCAGCGTCTCGAAGGTCTGGTCAATGGCACCTTCGCCAAGGTCTTCAAGTCCGAGGTCCAGCCGGTGGAGATCGCGGGTGCCCTCCAGCGGGAGTGCGACAACAACGCGACGATCTGGAACCGCGAGCGGACCGTCGTGCCCAACGACTTCATCGTCGAGCTCAGCACCCCCGACTACGAGCGCCTCAGCCCGTACTCGGGCCAGCTGGGCGACGAGCTGTCCGGCCTCGTGCGGGACTACGCGAAGCAGCAGCGCTACACCTTCATGGGGCCCATCAAGGTGCACCTGGAGAAGGCCGACGATCTCGACACCGGTCTCTACCGTGTCCGCAGCCGCACGCTCGCATCGAGTTCGTCACAGCAGCAGGCGACCGACCAGCACGGCGTACCGCCGCACCCGGGTGCCGCGCAGCCCGGTCGTCCCGGCCCCGGGCGGCCCGCCGCCCCGCAGGCCAACGGCGGCTACGGCTACCCGCCCGCCGCCGCTCCTCCGATGCCCGCGATCCCGCCGCCCGGCTCGGACCGGCGCCCGCCCGCCGTGCCCGGCGCCGCGTCGAGCGCGCAGGTCCGGCGCTGGATCGAGATCAACGGCACCCGCCATCAGATTTCCCGCCCGACGCTGGTGCTGGGACGCAGCACCGACGCCGACGTGCGGATCGACGACCCCGGCGTGTCCCGCCGGCACTGTGAGATCCGGACCGGAACGCCCTCGACGATCCAGGATCTCGGGTCTACCAACGGCATCGTGGTAGACGGGCAGCACACCACCCGCGCTACGCTCCGCGACGGCTCGCGGATCGTCGTGGGCAACACCACCATCGTTTACCGGCAAGCCGAAGGGTGAAGCGGGGGCAATGTCAGAGCTGACCCTTACGGTCATGCGGCTAGGTTTTCTGGCCGTTCTGTGGCTTTTCGTGATCGTGGCCGTCCAGGTCATCCGCAGCGACCTGTTCGGAACGCGCGTCACGCAGCGCGGCTCACGCCGCAACGCCCCGGACGCGCGTCCGCAGCAGGCCCGCCAACCAACAGCGGCGCCCCCGCAACAGCGCCAGCAGCCGGCCGGCCGCCAGCGTCGCGGGGCGCCCACCAAGCTGGTCGTCTCGGAAGGCACCCTCACCGGCACCACCGTGGCGCTCCAGGGCCAGACCATCACCCTGGGCCGGGCCCACGACTCAACGATCGTGCTGGACGACGACTACGCGTCCAGCAGGCATGCCAGGATCTACCCGGACCGTGACGGTCAGTGGATCGTCGAGGATCTCGGGTCCACCAACGGCACGTATCTCGACCGGACCCGACTCACCACCCCGACACCGATTCCGCTGGGCTCGCCGATCCGCATCGGCAAGACCGTCATCGAGCTGCGGAAGTAGTACGACAATGAGCGAGCGGAGCGAGCGAGCCGCCACGGTCCCGTCAACGGACCCGGCCCGGCTCCCGACCGGAGGGTGGGCAGTGTGGCTCGAGACCGGCTGTACCCCGAGCCGACGGGCGAGGTGCGCATGAGTCTGTCCCTGCGCTTCGCCGCCGGATCGCACAAGGGCATGATCAGGGAGGGCAACGAGGACTCCGGCTACGCCGGTCCGCGCCTTCTCGCCATCGCCGACGGCATGGGGGGGCAGGCGGCCGGCGAGGTCGCCAGCTCCGAGGTGATCTCCGCCCTCGTCCAGCTCGACGACGACGTACCGGGCTCCGACATCCTCACCGCCCTCGGTACGGCGGTCCAGCGGGCCAACGACCAACTGCGTGTGATGGTCGAGGAGGACCCCCAGCTGGAGGGCATGGGCACCACGCTCACCGCCCTGCTCTGGACCGGTCAGCGCCTCGGTCTCGTCCACGTCGGCGACTCGCGCGCCTATCTGCTGCGCGACGGCCTGCTGACCCAGATCACCCAGGACCACACCTGGGTGCAGCGGCTGGTCGACGAGGGCCGGATCACCGAGGAAGAGGCCACCACCCACCCGCAGCGCTCCCTGCTGATGCGCGCCCTGGGCAGCGGCGACCATGTCGAGCCCGATCTCTCCGTACGGGAAGTACGCGCCGGGGACCGGTACCTGATCTGCTCCGACGGGCTCTCCGGCGTCGTCTCGCACCAGACGATGGAAGAGACCCTGGCCAGCTACCAGGGCCCCCAGGAGACCATTCAGGACCTCATCCAGCTCGCCCTGCGCGGCGGTGGCCCGGACAACATCACCTGCATCGTCGCGGACGTGTTCGACGTCGACGGCACCGACACCCTGGCCCGGCAGCTCAACGACACGCCGGTCGTCGTCGGCGCGGTCGCCGAGAACCAGGCCGCCCAGCTCGGCGACGGCGGAGCCATGCAGACGCCGGCCGGCCGCGCGGCCGGCCTCGGCCGGTCCGTCCCGCCACCGGCGGGCCGCTTCGGCCCGCCCGGCAGCGGCGACGACGCGGGGTACGGCGGAATGCCGGACGACGGGTTCGGCGGGTACACCGACGAGGACTTCACGAAGTCCGGTGGCCGCAGGTGGCTGAAGCGTTCGCTGTACATCGTGCTCGCGCTGGCCGTCGTCGGTGGTGGTCTGTACGGCGGTTACCGCTGGACGCAGACCCAGTTCTACGTCGGCGCCAAGGACGAACACGTCGCCCTGTTCCGCGGGGTCAGCCAGGACCTCGCCTGGGTCTCGCTCTCGAAGGTCGAGAAGGATCACCCCGAGATCGAACTCAAGTACCTCCCGCCCTACCAGCGCAAGCAGGTCGAGGGCACCATCACCGAGGGCAGCCTCGCCGACGCGCGCGAGAAGATCGCCGAACTCTCCACCCAGGCCTCCGCCTGCAAGAAGGAGTCGGAGCGCCGGTCCATCGAGCGCGAGAACAACGCCGCGACCGGCGAGGGCGAGGCGGGCGGCGCCACCGGAGCGTCCGCCACCAAGACGTCCGCCAGGACATCCGGCACGGCCTCCGCCTCATCCGCGGTGGACGCCGGCACCAAGACCACACCGACAGCAGCGACTCCCACTCCCGGCCCCAGCCTCTCGGAGGAAGAGAAGAAGCTGGTCCCGCAGTGCGGTAAGCAGTAAAGCCGTAGGGGGCCTTCAGCACCATGAGCGTTGTCACCAACACGACCACCATCGGCGCGATCGACGCGCCGAGCCGACGCAACACCGAGCTGGGTCTGATGGTTTTCGCCATCCTCATCTCGGTGTTCGCGTACGCCAACGTGGGCCTCGCCATCAACGGCGAACTGCCCTCCGGGATGCTCGGCTACGGACTCGGGATCACCCTGCTCGGCGGCGTGGCCCACCTCGTGGTGCGCAAGTTCGCGCCCTACGCGGACCCGTTGCTGCTGCCGCTGGCGACCCTCCTCAACGGCCTCGGTCTGGTGCTGATCTGGCGCCTCGACCAGTCGCCCCGGCTGATCCAACGGGCCGAGACGCTGTGGGGGCAGTTCAGCCCGGACGCCCCCAAGCAGCTGATGTACTCGGCGATCGGCATCGCCCTGTTCGTCGCCGTGCTGGTCGCGCTCAAGGACCACCGCATCCTTCAGCGGTACACGTACATCTCGATGGCCGTGGCGCTGGTCCTGCTGATCCTGCCGATCTTCTTCCCCGCGGTGAACGGCGCCAAGATCTGGGTTTCCCTCGGCCCCTTCCACATCCAGCCCGGCGAGTTCGCGAAGATCATCATCGCGATCTTCTTCTCCGGCTACCTCATGGTGAAACGCGACGCGCTCGCCCTGGCCAGCCGCCGTTTCATGGGCCTGTACCTGCCGCGCGGCCGTGACCTTGGACCGATCCTGGTCATCTGGGGCATGTCGATCCTGATCCTGGTCTTCGAGACCGACCTCGGTACCTCGCTGCTGTTCTTCGGCCTGTTCGTGATCATGCTGTACGTCGCGACGGAACGGACCAGCTGGATCGTCTTCGGTCTGCTGATGTCCGCGGTCGGCGCGGTCGGCGTCGCCACCTTCGAACCGCACGTCCAGCAGCGCGTGGACGCCTGGCTCGACCCGTTCTCCGAGAAGACGATGGCGCACAGCGACCAGATCGCCCAGGCCCTCATGTCCTTCGGCTCCGGCGGCACCCTCGGGACCGGCTGGGGCCAGGGCCACTCCGACCTGATCGGCTTCGCCGCCAACGCCGACTTCATCCTCTCCACCGTCGGCGAGGAGCTGGGGCTGGCCGGGATGATGGCCGTCCTGCTGATCTACGGTCTGATCGTCGAGCGCGGGGTGCGTACGGCGCTGGCCGCCCGTGACCCGTTCGGCAAGCTCCTCGCGATCGGCCTCTCCGGCGCCTTCGCCATCCAGGTCTTCGTCGTCGCGGGCGGTGTCATGGGCCTCATCCCGCTGACCGGTATGACCATGCCGTTCCTCGCGGCCGGTGGCTCCTCCGTGATCGCCAACTGGGCACTGATCGGCATCCTGATCCGGATCAGCGACACCGCCCGCCGCCCCGCGCCGGCCCCCGCGCCCTCCCCCGACGCCGAGATGACCCAGGTGGTCCGCCCGTGAACAAGCCCCTGCGCCGGATCGCGATCTTCTGCGGTCTGCTCATCTTCGCGCTGCTGGCCCGTGACAACTGGCTCCAGTACGTCCGGGCCGACGAGCTGAACACCCGCGACGAGAACCGCCGCGTCCGCATCGAGCGGTACGCGCACGAGCGCGGCAACATCATCGTCGACGGCGACCCGATCACCGGTTCCGTCGAGACCAAGGGCAGCGACTTCAAGTACAAACGGATCTGGAAGGACGGCCCCATGTGGGCGCCCGTCACCGGCTACTCCTCGCAGGCGTTCGACGCGAGCCAGATCGAGAAGATCGAGGACGGCATCCTCACCGGCAACGACGACCAGCTCTTCTTCGACCGCACCATGTCGATGTTCACCGGTGAGAAGAAGCAGGGCGGCAACGTCGTCACCACCCTGAACGGCGCCGCGCAGCGCGCCGCCTTCAGGGGGCTCGGCAAGAAGAAGGGCGCCGTCGTCGCGCTCGACCCGCAGACCGGCGCGATCCTGGCCCTGGCCAGCACCCCCTCGTACGATCCCTCGGTCTTCGCGGGGAACCTGAACTCCGACACCGCGGCCCGGCAGAAGCTCCTTGACGACAAGGACAAGCCGATGCTCAACCGGGCGTTGCGCGAGACCTACCCGCCCGGCTCGACGTTCAAGGTCGTCACCGCGGCCGCCGCTCTGGAGAACAAGCTCTACACAGGGATCGACGACAAGACCAACTCGCCGCTGCCGTGGAGGCTCCCGCTGTCGACGAAGAACCTGGACAACGAGGGCACCATCCCGTGTGAGAACGCCACACTCCGGGAAGCGCTTCGCTGGTCCTGCAACAGCGTCTTCGGCAAGATCAGCGACGATCTCGGCAACGACAAGATGATCGAGGAAGCCAACAAGTTCGGCTTCAACAAGGAGATCTTCACACCGGTCCGTGCCGACGCGAGCGTCTACCCGAAGGACAACAGGCCGCAGAACGCCATGGCGGGCATCGGGCAGGCGTCCAACCGCACCACCCCGCTCCAGATGGCGATGGTCGCGGCCGCCGTGGCCAACGACGGCAAGCTGATGCAGCCGTACATGGTCGCCCAGCGCACCGCGCCCAACCTGGACGTCATCTACACCCACGAGAAGGAACAGCTGAGCCAGCCGCTCTCGGGGGAGAACGCGCAGAAGCTCCAGCAGATGATGGAGACGGTCGTCAAGTCCGGTACGGGAACCAATGCCCTCATCGACGGCGTCACCGTCGGTGGAAAGACCGGTACCGCCCAGCACGGCCTCAACAACAGTGAGAAGCCGTACGCGTGGTTCATCTCGTACGCCAAGACCGACAACGGTTCGCCGGTCGCGGTGGCCGTGGTGGTCGAGGACGGCAACGCGAACCGGGACGACATCTCCGGTGGCGGGCTCGCCGCTCCGATCGCCCGGAACGTCATGAAGGCGGTCATCGACAGCAAGAAGTGACAGCCGTCACAACGGCTTCCGTTCTCGCACGTGGGGATACCGGTCGGATATCAGGTGACGGGTGTGGGCCGATCAAGGTCGGCGTGCCCGGTAGCGTATGCGCGAGCAGCGCACCGCCGGACCACACACGGGTGCGGTCGGGACTGACGGAGAGGGCTGGATCAGTTATGGAAGAGCCGCGTCGCCTCGGCGGCCGGTACGAGCTGGGCTCGGTGCTCGGCCGTGGTGGCATGGCCGAGGTCTACCTCGCCCACGACACCCGGCTCGGCCGCACCGTCGCCGTGAAGACGCTGCGGGCCGATCTCGCCCGCGATCCGTCCTTCCAGGCCCGGTTCCGCCGTGAGGCCCAGTCGGCCGCCTCGCTCAACCACCCGGCGATCGTCGCTGTCTACGACACCGGTGAGGACTACGTCGACGGGGTCTCCATCCCGTACATCGTGATGGAGTACGTCGACGGGTCGACCCTGCGCGAGCTGCTGCACTCCGGCCGCAAACTGCTGCCGGAGCGCACCCTCGAAATGACGGTCGGCATCCTCCAGGCCCTGGAGTACTCGCACCGCGCCCAGATCGTGCACCGTGACATCAAACCGGCGAACGTCATGCTGACGCGCACCGGCCAGGTCAAGGTCATGGACTTCGGCATCGCCCGCGCGATGGGCGACTCCGGTATGACGATGACCCAGACCGCGGCGGTCATCGGCACCGCCCAGTACCTCTCCCCCGAGCAGGCCAAGGGGGAGCAGGTCGACGCGCGCTCCGACCTCTACTCCACCGGTTGCCTCCTCTACGAGCTGCTGACGGTGCGTCCGCCGTTCATCGGGGACTCCCCCGTGGCGGTCGCGTACCAGCACGTACGGGAGGAGCCGCAGCCGCCGAGCACCTTCGACCCCGAGATCACGCCCGAGATGGACGCGATCGTACTGAAGGCCCTCACCAAGGACCCCGACTACCGCTACCAGTCCGCCGACGAGATGCGCGCCGACATCGAGGCGTGCCTCGACGGCCAGCCGGTCGCCGCCACGGCGGCCATGGGCATGGCGGGTTACGGCGCCGACCAGCCGACCACCGCCCTGCGCCAGGCGGACCAGAACGGCGCGCCGACGTCGATGCTGCCGCCCGTCAACCCGGACGACGGCGGTTACGCCGGCTACGACGACCGCCCGGACCGGCGCCGCCAGAAGAAGAGCAACACCTCGACGATCCTGCTGATCGTCGGCTGTGTGCTGCTGCTGATCGGGGCGATCGTGATCGGCAAGCTGCTCTTCCCGGGCGGCGGCGGCAAGAGCGACGAGGTCCCCGTTCCGATGATGGTCGGATCGACGTACGAACAGGCGGAGACGCTCGCGCTCCGCTCGGACGTCAAGGTCGCCATCGGCTCGAAGGAGCCGTGCGAGGCCCAGCCCG
This sequence comes from Streptomyces sp. AM 4-1-1, assembly GCF_029167625.1. Classification (NCBI taxonomy): domain Bacteria; kingdom Bacillati; phylum Actinomycetota; class Actinomycetes; order Kitasatosporales; family Streptomycetaceae; genus Streptomyces; species Streptomyces sp. AM 4-1-1. Next base: position 3,589,921 of record NZ_CP119145.1, on the reverse strand, counting down.
CGGGCAAGATCTGCAGCCAGACGCCCGAGGACGGCAAGATGCCGAAGGGCGACACCGTCACGGTCGTCGTCTCCACCGGGGCGCCGAAGGTGGAGGTCCCGGACGTCACGGAGAAGTCCGAGCAGAACGCCCGCAAGTTCCTGGAGGACAAGGGTTTCTCGGTGGTGGTCAACGCCGTCGAGTCCGAACAGGAACCGGGCAAGGTCCTCAAGCAGGACCCGGCGGGCGGCAGCCAGGCCGAGAAGGAGTCACAGGTCACCCTCACGGTCTCCAAGCAGGCCACGGCGAGTGTGCCCGATGTGCACGGCGCGCAGTACGACGCGGCGGTGGCCCAGTTCAAGGGCGTCGGCTTCAACAACGTGTCGCGGACGGACGTGGACTCGGAGGAGCCGGAGGGCACGGTCATCGACCAGAACCCGGCCGCCTACAGCAAGAAGCCCAAGAACACCCAGATCGTCCTGAAGGTCTCCAAGGGACCGGCGGAACCGGAGAAGGTGACGATCCCCGGTGACCTCTCGGGCAAGCGGTACGAGGACGTGAAGGGGCAGCTGGAGGGCATGGGCCTGAAGGTCACGCTCACACCCGGCTCGTCCGACGACCCGAACGCCAAGGTCGTGGGCAGCAACCCGGCGGGGAACGCCGAGGTGGACAAGGACAGCACCGTGACCCTGATGACGATCCCCGAGGGGGGCAATGTGTTCGGCGGGCCGTCCGGCTCGCGGCACTGACCGCCCGGGGACCCGCGAGGGAACGGGATCGAGAGACGGAATCGGGGAGGGGCCCCGGTCAACGCGAAGTTGACCGGGGCCCCTCTTCCGCCCACTGCGGCGCGACGCGGACGAAGGGCCTGACGGCCGGTGCGGCCGGTGCGGCCGGCGGGATCAGCGCAGCTCCGCCGGCTTCGTACGGTCCTTGTCGACCTTGTCCGTACGGACCAGCTCACCCCACACGATGTAGCGGTACTTCGACGTGTAGACGGGGGTACAGGTCGTCAGCGTGATGTAGCGGCCGGGCTTCTTCACACCCGACTCCTCCGGCACCTGGTCGATCACGTCGACGTTGTACTTCGAGGTCTCGGTGAGCTTCTTGTACACCCGGTAGACGTACCAGCTGTCCCTCGTCTCGAAGACGATCGGATCGCCGTTCTTGAGCTTGTCGATGTTGTGGAACTTCGCGCCGTGTCCGTCCCGGTGCGCGGCCAGTGTGAAGTTGCCCTGCTTGTCCGAGGGCAGCGCCGACTTCACCGGGTCCGTGTAGTACCCGGCGACGCCGTCGTTCAGGGTCTCCGTGTCGGTGCCCTTCTTGACCAGCACCTCGCCGTTCTTCATCGCGGGTACGTGCAGGAAGCCGATGCCGTCCTTGGTGTCCAGCGCGCCAGGGCCCTGCGCCCAGTTGTCGCGGACGGTGTGGCCCTGTTTCTGGGCCTCCCGGTCCGCGAGCACGTTCGTCCACCAGAGGGAGTAGACGACGAAGAGCCCGAGGACCAGACCCGCGGTGATCATCAGCTCGCCGAAGACGCTGACAGCCGTCGCGAAGGGATGCCGGGTCCTGCGCTTGACCGGGGTCACGGTCCGGCCGGTCTGCGATTCGTCCTCGGTCCTCGTTGCCACCGCACCGTCCCTGTCGTGATGATGTTCAGCCGACGAGCGCGTCGGGCTTTCCCTTGGCGCGTGGCCGTTCGTCGACCATCTTGCCCCAGACGATCAAACGGTATGTACTCGTGAATTCGGGCGTACACGTGGTCAACGTGATGTAACGCCCCGCCTTCGTGAAACCGGACCCCGGGGGCACCGGTCCGATCACCTCCACGTTGGAGGGCGATGTCTGCGGCAGGACGCTCGTCATCTCGTACGTGTAGTACACGTCCTGCGTCTCGACCACGATCAGGTCACCGGGGCTCAGCCGGTTGATGTAGCGGAACGGCTCACCGTGGGTGTTGCGGTGGGCGGCGAGCGCGAAGTTCCCCTGCGCGGCGGACGGCATCGCGGTCCGGAGCGTGCCCTCGCTGTAATGGCCGACCATCCCCCGGTCGAGGACCTTCTCCTTGCTGATGCCCTCCGCGATGGGGGCCACCACGTCCAGCTTCGGGATGTGGATGATCGCGAAGCCCTGCCCCGGCTCGAACACCCCGGGCGCGCGGTCGCCCTTCGCCCAGTTGTCCTGGATGCGGTGGGTCTCCTTGCCCGCCATCTGATCGGCGCGCACATTCGTCCACCACAGCTGGTAGGTGACGAACAGCAGCATCAGCACGCCGAGCGAGATGAACAACTCGCCGACGACCCTGCTCACCACGATGGCCGGGCTGTCCTTCGCCGCGCGGGCCGCCCGCCGGGCCTCGACCCGTGTCAGCGGCCGACCTGCCGTGGCCGTCGCGGGGGCCGCGTCCGGGGACGGCGGGAGGCCGGTGTCCGATCGTGGCTCCGGGCGGTCCGAACGGTTCAGGCGGTCCGGGCGTCGTCGGCCGCGGCCCTTGGCGGCCCGGCGCCGTTCGGCTCGGCCGCCGGTCGGCGGTGGGGGCCCGGGGGCCGGGACGGGAACGGGGTCGGGTACGGGTACGGGCGAGGGTGCTGGAGCGGGAGCAGGTGCGGGAGCAGGTGCGGGTGCGGGATCGGGGGCACGTACCGGTGCCATGAGTTCGGTCTTCGCTTCGGCCTCGGCGGGCAGCGGTACGCGCAACGACCGTGGCTGAGGCTGCGGCTGGGGGTGGGGCTGCTGAAGCGGCCGAGACAGCGGCTGCTGCTGCGGCAGTGGCAGTGGTTGAGGCTGTGCGGGCGCCGGGGTGGGCCGGGAGGCCGCTCGGGCGGCCGGCGAGCGCAGCCCGATCGTCTCGTCGGGCCTTGCGCCGTGCGCGGCCTCGGGGGCGGCCGGCGTGGCAGGGGCCGTCCGGGGCCCCTGGGGGCCGTACCAGCCGCGTTCGGACCCCCCGGGGTCGTGCCACTCCGGCTGCGAGGGACGCGGCCTCTGACGGGCCTCAGGCCGTTCCCGTTCCGGCCACTGCTCGGCGGGCGAGTGGTCCGCGCGGAACCACGGCGACGCGTGCCGCCCCGGCAGCGGGTCGGTCAGCGGGTCCGCGAGTCCCTCGACCGCCGCCTCGAACGTGCCGGTGGTCTCGCGGGTCCCCTGCTCGTACGGACCCTCCTGACCGGCGTCACGCCCGGGGCGGCGTGCGGTCACGCGACGGCCTTGCCCACCACCGGCGCCAGCCCCGCCGACCTCCCGACGGCTCCCGTATCACCGCACTGCTCCAGCCAGTTGGCCAGCATCAGATGGCCGTGTTCGGTCAGGACCGACTCCGGATGGAACTGCACCCCCTCCACCGCGAACTCACGGTGGCGCAGCCCCATGATGATCCCGTCATCCGTGCGGGCCGTCACCTCCAGCTCGTCCGGGACCGTGTCCGGCTCCGCGGCCAGCGAGTGGTACCGCGTCGCGGTGAACGGCGACGGCAGACCCGCGAACACACCCCGGCCCCCGTGCGTCACCGGGGACGTCTTGCCGTGCAGCAGCTCGGGTGCGCGGCCCACCACACCGCCGTACGCCACGGCCAGCGACTGCATGCCGAGGCAGACCCCGAAGACCGGGACGCCGGTCGCCGCGCAGTGCCGCACCATGTCGACGCAGATCCCTGCCTGTTCCGGGGTGCCGGGGCCCGGTGAGAGGAGGACTCCGTCGAATCCGTCCTGTGCGTGGGCCGTCGTCACCTCGTCGTTGCGCAGCACCTCGCACTCGGCACCGAGCTGGTAGAGGTACTGCACGAGGTTGAAGACGAAGCTGTCGTAGTTGTCGACGACCAGGATGCGCGCGCTCATCGGCCCGCCCCCGTCGCGCCCGCTCCGTCGACCGTCACATCGCCGAACGGAAGCAGTGGCTCCGCCCACGGGAAGGCGTACTGGAAAAGCGCGTAGACGATCGCGAGGGCCAGTACGAGCGAGATGGCCGCCCGCACCCACGCGTTGCCCGGCAGATGCCGCCAGAACCAGCCGTACATGCTGTCCCCTCCAATCGGTACGGCACCAGACTAGAGGGCCGGGGCGGGCACGTGGGTCGGCTGTGGAAAGCTCGCGGTCCACCACCGCGCACCGACTGTTCCGGTCACGGATCGTTCCGGGACGGACCGTTTGCGACCGGAAGTGTTCCGGTCGTGACCACGCGGCGTCCGGCCGCGACCTGGGCCGGGAAAGTGGTGACCGCTACTTCACGGGCGTCGCGTAGTGGAGGTCCACCGTGCCGGAGTAGCCGGGAAGGGCCACCGATCTGTCCTCCTCGACCTTCCAGCCGAGCCCGTACGCCTTCACGTAGAGCTTGTAGTTCTGGATGGCCTTGGAGTCGTCGAGGGCCTTCTTCAGCTTTCCGGGGTCGCCGACCGCCGTCACCTTGTACGGCGGGGAGTAGACCCGGCCCTGGAGGATCAGGGTGTTGCCCACGCAGCGCACAGCGCTGGTGGAGATCAGCCGCTGGTCCATGACCTGGATGCCCCGGGCGCCGCCCTGCCAGAGGGCGTTGACCACGGCCTGGAGGTCCTGCTGGTGGATCACCAGGTCGTTGGGCTGCGGATCGGGATAGCCGGGGTTCGCGGTGGCGTTCGGCGGGGCGTCGTCGAGCGTGACGCCGACCGCCTTGCCGGAGACTTTCGTGGTGCCGGCGGACCGCTCCAGTCCCCTCAGCTCGGCGCTCTCCGCCTCGCTGTGGCCGCTGTCGCGTTGCGCCAGGGCGTCGATGTCCTGCCGGACGGAGGCGTTCGCACCGTCGAGTCCGGCGTTCTTCTGGCTGCGCTGCTGGATGAGATCCGAGAGCTTCAGCAGTGAGGAGTCGGTACGGAGATTGGTGCCCTTGGCCGCGTTGGCGCTGGTCACGAAGATCAGACCGGCGAGGGCGAAGACCGCAGCGGTGAGCACACGGGCCGGTCGGAGCGTGCGCCGGACCGGCCCTTCGGGGGAGTCGGCAGAATTGCTCAACGTACCCTTATCTCCTTCGGAGCCACGGAAGCACTACGCTAACGGACGCCCGGGGGAGGCAGCATTCCCCCTCGCGCCCAGCCCGGCGCCAGCCATAGTTCCCTGCGCGGTAACGCAGCGCATCGACAGGAGAGTTCCTCGTGCCGAAGTCACGTATCCGCAAGAAGGCCGACTTCACGCCCCCTGCGGCGAAGCAGGCGACCAACATAAAGCTGACCAATCGCAGTTGGGTGGCGCCGGTGATGCTGGCGTTCTTCCTGATCGGTCTGGCCTGGATCGTCCTGTTCTACGTGACCGACGGCAGTCTGCCGATCAAGGGCCTGAAGAACTGGAACATCGTCGTCGGCTTCGGTTTCATCGCCGGCGGCTTCGGCGTCTCCACCCAGTGGAAGTAGCTCCGCGAGCCCGGGTCCGAGTTACCCACAGAGTTATCCACAGGTGGGGGAAAAGGTCAGACGATCTGTGGATAACCCGTGTGATGTTGACGCCGGTGTGACTGCGCCATCCGCCGTTCGGCGGCGCTACGCCCCTTGTCCTGCCTGGGAAGCACCCGGTTCAGCGACAAGGGGCACACACGTTCCCCACACTATGCACAAGGTCGGCCACGCGCTGTGGACAACTCAGGTCAGCGCGGCCGTTCTGGCGGCCACGACGACGACCACCGCCACCAGCACCAGCGCGCAGGTGCCGAACTGCACCAGGTTCCGCCGCTCGCGCGGGGCGTGCACCATGGCGATCGCCATCACGGTGCCCGCGACCAGGCCGCCGACGTGGGCCTGCCAGGCGATCGAGGGCATGGTGAAGGTGAAGACCAGGTTGATCGCGAGAATCGCGAGCATCGGCCGCATGTCGTAGTTCATCCGGCGCATCAGCACCGCGGTCGCGCCGAACAGACCGAAGATCGCGCCCGAGGCACCGAGCGATCCGTCGTGAGGTGCGAAGAACAAGTACGTGAGGGCGCTGCCCGCCAGTCCGGACAGCAGATACAGCGCGAGGTAACGGACCCGGCCGAGCGCCGCCTCCAGCGGGCCGCCGAGCCACCAGAGGCCCAGCATGTTGAAGGCGATGTGCCACACCTCCTTGTGCAGGAACATCGACGTCAGCAGCCGGTACCACTGCCCCGCCGCGACCCCCTCCGTCGGCTGGCCGTAGTAGGCGTTGCTGCCGTACAGCAGCAGCTCTCCGAGCAGACGATCGCTCTGGGTCGCCACGACGAACAGGGCGATGTTGATCCCGAGCAGGATCTTGGTGACCAGCCGGGGATCGGCCGCGATGCTTCCGCCCGCCAGGGTGCGCGGTCGGGAAGCGGCCGGATGGTGGCCGGTACCCGAACCCTGGCGGACGCAGTCCGGGCACTGGAAGCCGACCGAGGCGCTGATCATGCACTCGGGGCAGATCGGACGCTCGCAGCGGGTGCAGCGGATCGCGGTCTCACGGTCCGGGTGGCGGTAGCAGACGGTCGGGCCGCCGTCCGTGACGGCGGAGCGGTCCTCGCCCGCCGGCGGCTGCTGATCCATCGGTCCTCTGTCCCCTGTCCCCTCGGTCCGTCTCGGTGTCCGTCGTTCTGTGACCGTCGTCGTGTCGCCGTGGTCACGCGGCCGTGCTCACGCGGCCGTCGGGTCCGGTGCGTGGCGGAGCCGCCCTGCCCCGACCGCCCCGTAAGCACTACGGACGGGGCGGGCGGTTGGTTCCCCGGGACGCCGGCAGCCCCGGGGCCCTGGCGCCTGCCCGAAGTTTCCGGACTCACGGAGGTCCTCAGGCCGACGGGACGACCGGCGCGTCACACGGTTCGGCGTTCAGCGGGTCTCGACGACGACCGACTCGATCACCACGTCCTGCACCGGGCGGTCGGTACGGGGGTTGGTCTGCGTGCCGGCGATGGTGTCGACGACCTTCTTGCTCCTGTCGCCCACGACCTCGCCGAAGATGGTGTGCTTGCGGGTCAGCCAGGCGGTGGGTGACACGGTGATGAAGAACTGCGAGCCGTTGGTGCCCGGACCGGCGTTGGCCATGGCCAGCAGATAGGGCTGGTCGAAGCCGAGATCGGGGTGGAACTCGTCGGCGAACTCGTAGCCGGGGCCGCCCGTGCCGTTGCCGAGCGGATCGCCGCCCTGGATCATGAAACCGCTGATGACCCGGTGGAAGACCGTGCCGTCGTACAGCCTGGCCTTGGACTTCTCGCCGGTCTTCGGGTTCGTCCACTCGCGCTCGCCCTGGGCCAGTTCGACGAAGTTCTTGACCGTCTTGGGCGCGTGGTTCGGCAGGAGCCGGATCTCGATGTCGCCTTGGTTGGTCCTCAAGGTGGCGTAAAGCTGCTCGGCCACGATCTGCCTTCCGTAAGTCTGCGCTGACGCCACCTGGACGTCACTGACGTCCACCGATCCTCGCACGGACCGCCCGGCCGCCGCCCCGGCCCGCTTCTGGCCTCCCGATGCCCTCCCGGATTCCCTTCCGATCCTTCCGACCCCTTCCGGGGCAGGAATCCGGCAGCGTCTCCCGGTGGAAATCCGACGGCATCCCGCGACGGCATCCCTCGGGGGAATCCCGGAGGAAAAACAGCCAACCGCCCGTGGAAGCGCCACGCCCGCGCTCGAACCGTGGCATTGTCGTCCGCACGCTCGCCTTGCACCGCATTGCCCGAAGACGTCTCGCATGACCCGGATGCCCGCCCCACATGCCGCGGGTGCCCCCGGCAGGCATGATTTCGGCATGGGTGGATAGGCGGAGCACTTACCCGCCACCAAGGAGGAGGATCTCGTGACCCGCATCGACAGCGTGCGCGCCGCAACCGACTCGGCGAAGGACAGCGTGCAGCACGCCGCGGAAGTGGTGGCACCCTACGCCGACACGGCCAAGGACCAGGCCGCCCACTACGCGCACGAGGCCCGCACGCGGCTCGCGCCAAAGGTGTCGAAGGCCGCGCAACAGGCCCGCGTTCAGTACGACGCGCATCTCGCACCCCGGATCGAACTGGCCCGTACCCACGTCCCCCCGAAGGTGGACAAGGCCGCGCAACGCGCCGCGGTGCGCACCCGACGGGCCGCCCGGAGCGCGGCGGACTACACCGTCCCGCGCGTCGAGCACGCGATGGCCGTGGCACAGCCCATGGCCGAGGAGGCCACCGCTCGCAGCGCCGCCGCACTCGCGGCACTGCGCGGACAGGTGACGGCGAAGGAGATCCAGAAGCTGGTCAGGAAGCACGAACGGCGGGCCAGGACCGGACGAGTGGTCAAGGGATTCGCCGTGGTGGGCCTCCTGGCCGGTGGCGCTTACGCCGCCTGGAAGTGGTGGGACAAGCAGGCCAACCCCGACTGGCTGGTCGAACCCCCCGCGCCGACGGAGGTCGACGACCGCTCTCCGCTGTCGTCGGTCGACGGCAGTGACGAAACGTCGCTCGACCCCGAGGTCCGCGCCAAGCAGGACGAGGTGGAAGCGGACGGAACCACCGGAGCGGGCGGGGTGGACGGCACCGGCCCGGACGACCGCCGCTGAACCGGCCGCGGGTCGGCAGGCTTCCGAACCCCGGCCCCCGGCGCGGACAGCGGTGCGAACGGTCGCACCGGCGGTGTCGTGGACAGTCGGCACTGACGGCGCGGACCGTACGGGCGAAACGGGCCGTACGGACGGCCGTACCGACGGTTGGCTTGAACACGAGGTGGCCGGGAAGGACCTGAGGGTCGTTCCCGGCCACCTCTTCGGTGCGTCCGGGGCACGGCTCGGTACGGTTCGGCGCCCCGTGGTCCCGTCGGCCCGGCCGGGACCGGCGCTGTTCGTCGGGGGTCGGGCAGGGGTGTCCGGAGGAGACGGTCCCCGTACGGCTGCCCTCGCGGTCTTGGCCGCCCCATGGGGCGGCGCCGCGGCGGACTCCGTACGGTTCAGGTGTGCTTCCGGGCGCTCGGGGCGTTGTCCCGGTCACCCAGTTCGGCGACCGCGCGGTCCACCTGGGAGGCGACCAGGGCGTTCAGCCCGGCCTCCTCCAGGCGTCCGGCCACCTCCGTGGAGGAGACGCCGAACCAGCCGAGGTAGTCCAGGGTCCGGGCGGCGTCCGCGTAGTGGCGCAGCACCCGGTCCCCGGCGACCACTCCCCGCTCCGCCACCGCTCGCAGGGTGACCTCGGTCAGCGCGGTGGCCGTGCCCCGCGTGACCAGTTCCTCGACCCGGCGGACCGGGTCCCCGGTGGCCACGACCGGCCCACCGGGCAGCCACAGCAATCGCTGGGTGGACGCGCCGGCCGCGGCGAGGCGGCCCCAGCGGGCCGAGCTGAACAACTCCTCGTGCGCCTGGTGGACCAGCCGGGCGGTGGCGACCGCGGCCCGCCCGCGCAACGCCTTGGACTCGTCGGTGCCCGCCTTCTCCAGCCACGCGTCGACCTCCGCGTCCAGGGGCACGAGCGGGAACGACGCCGTGGAGGCGAGGACGCCCAGGTCGTGCCCCGCCCCGGCGGCCCGTTCGAGACCCCTCATGAACGCCTCCACCACCTGCCCGTACCGCTGCGTCGAGAAGATCAGCGTCGCGTCCACACCGATGCCCTCGGCCAGACAGTCGGTGAGCACGGGCAGCGCCTCGGTGGTCGCGGGGATCTGGACCAGCAGGTTCGGACGCCGTACCTCGTGCCGCAGGGCCCGCGCCTGCGTCAGCAACTGCCGTGCGTCACCGGCCGGCCAGGGTCCCAGCGGGACCGAGACCAGACCGTCGCGGCGGGCGGTGCGCAGATGGGCGGGGCGCAGCGCGTCGCAGGCGTCCTGGAGGTCGTACGGGTCCCAGACCGCCGCCGGATCGAAGCGGGCGCCGGTCACTCCGTGGTCGGCGATCAGCCGCTGGAGCCCGGAGCCGGCCGGCCGTCCCCGGCCGATCCCGTCGAGCCAGACCGCGACGCCCTCGTTGATCAGGCGTTTCACCGTGCCGCGCATGTGTCTCTCTCCTCGGATCGTGGGAAACGGGGGGTGCGCCGATGCCCGTTCACTGTTTTTCGAGTACCGCGCAGGTCCAGCTGAATCCGGCGCCGACGCCGACGAGCAGCACCCGGTCCCCGGGCACGAGCCGGTCCTCCTCGATCAGCCGGGCCAGCCCGGCCGGCTGATCACCCGCGCCGAGGTGACCGATGGTCAGTCCCCAGTCCTGAAGGGTCGTTCCGGGAGTGATGCCGAGCGGGTCCAGACACTGGAGAGCGGAGAGCCGGGCGCCGAAGAACGGCACGACGACGACGGCCATGTCCGCCATCTTGGCGTCCGCCTGGCCGAGGCAGTCCTCGACCGCGGTGAGCATCCCGGCCTCGTTCCGCGCGGTGACCTCCTCGGACGGATGACGGCGCAGAAAGCCCTTCTTGCGGCCGACGAGGTCGAGCGGGCCCGCCTGGGCGCCGCTGAGGAGGAAGGGCTCGTCGCCCCGGTGCAGCCCCTCCAGCCAGGGTTCGGACCAGGCCGCGGTGGCCAGCAGCCGGAACGCCCCGCCGCGCCGGGACACCACCATGGCCGTACCGGCGTCACCGAAGACCAGTCCCCGGTCGGCGGTCCAGCGGGGAAAGCCCGGTTCGGCGAACCGGTCGGCGGTGGTGACCAGCGCGACCTCGGTGGCGGGTACCGCCGCGAGCCGACCGGCCGCGATGTCCAGGGCGCTCATCCCGCCGTTGGACATCTGCCGCAACTCGAAGGCGATGGCGTCACCGTGTCCGAGCACCTGGTTCTGGATGTGCGCGGCGGTGTTCCAGAAGTCGAGCCCCTGGTACCAGCAGTTCGCGTGGATCAGCAGCCGCATGTCGGCGGCCCGGTGCCCACTGCGTGCCAGGGCGGCACGGCCCGCGGCCACCGCCAGCTCGGGTGCGCTGCGGTCGCGGCTGACCGCCACGGACCGCTGGCGCGTCCGCGCGGCCTCCTCGGCGTCGTAGCGTCCGGCCGCTATGGCTTCCGCGACGGTCTCCCGCTCTCCGGGCACCACCGCGGCCGTCTCGACGTAGATCCCGTCCCAGCGCATGACCTGCCCCCTCCGTTCCGTCCGTGTCGTCCGTGTCGTCCGTGTCGCCCCTCGGTCCTGTGCCGATGGGGCGTGGGGGCCGGATCAGCGGTTGGTCCAGCGCGGGGCGGGACCGTAGCGCCGGGCCGTGGTGGCGCGCTCGTACGGCATGCCGACGGGCATGTTCAGCACCTCCAGCTGGAAGCCGCCGACGCCGCGGAAGTAGACCCAGCGGTCGCCGTGGATCGGTCCGCCGTCCTCGATGAGCTGCGGTTCGCCCAGCACCTCGGCGCCGGGAACGCCGCGCAGCCAGGCCGCGGCGCCTGCCACGTCCTCGACGTGGAACGCGAGGTGGTGACCGCCGACATCGCTGTTGCGGGGGCGCTCGGTGCGCTGGTCGGCGACGGTGCAGTGGGTCAGTTCCAGATTGGTGACGGGGCCGAGGCGGATGACCGCGGTCTCCACTTCGACGGGCTGCTCGACGTCGAGCTGCCGGGCGGCGAACCCAGCGTCCGCCGAGACGGCCGAGCGGTGGACCAGCTCGCCGCCCATCGGGCCGGTGAAGAAGGCGACCGCCTCGTCCAGGTCGGCCACGGTGTAGCCGACGTGGTCGACTCCGAGCGCGGTGGGGATGCCCGGTCCTTCCCAGGTGGGATCGGGGCGGTACACACGGGCGTCGGTCAGCACCTCGTACGGAAGCCTGGCCGCGACCTGCCGGAGTTCGAGCTGCATGCCCCAGGGGGTCAGGACACGTATCCAGCGGTTGCCCGCGGTCGGGCCGTCGGCCACCACCTGCGGTTCGCCGAGAATCCGTACTCCGGGCCGCTTCGCGAGGTGGGCGACGGCCCGGTCCAGATCACCGACGGCGATGCCCAGCCAGTGACCGCCGACGTCGACGACGCGGGGGAGCGTGGTGCGCTGCTCGGGGGCGGTGTACTGGAACAGTTCGAGGTTGCTGACCGGCCCGAACCGCAACAGCGCGATCTGTGCGCCGGCCCGGGGATGCACATCGAGCTGGCGGGCCATCCAGTCGCTGTCCGGCTCCTCCACCGGGCCCAGGCGGTAGAGGAGTTCGGCCCCCAGGGTGTCGACGAAGAACTCCACGGCCTGGTCGAGGTCGGGGACGGTGTAGGCGAAGTGGTCGACGTTGCGGGCCGTCGGAATGCTCGTCGGAACGGTTGTGGTGGAGGTGCCTTCGGTGGCTGTGGCCGGGACCGGCATGGGGGTCTCTCCTGGGAGGCTCAGGGATACGGAACGGGGCGGGCGGCGGGCAGGTGTACGTACGTCAGAGTCGCCCTGCCGCTTCGGCGTTGGCGACGGCCGCGGTGAGCGTGAGGCCGCCGTCGACGACGATCGAGGTGCCGGTGGTGTACGCGGCGCCCGGTGACACCAGATGGGCGACGAGCGCGGCGACCTCCTGCGGACGGCCGGGGCGGCCGGCCGGAATCGCCGGGCGGGCGATCTCGGCGGCGTCCATGCCCACCGGCACCTTGTTCATCGGGGTCGCGGTCTCGCCGGGGGCCACGGCGTTGACGGTGATGCCGTACGGGGCCAGTTCGAGCGCCATCACCTTGGTGAGCGCGCCGAGCCCGGCCTTGGCCGCGCAGTAGGTGCCGCCGCCGACGATCGGCACATGCTCGTGGACGCTGGTGAGGTTGATGATCCGGCCGCCTCTGCCCTGTTCGATCATGCGGTTGGCGGCGACCTGGGCCAGCTGGAACGGGCTGGTGAGATTGACGGCGAAGAGGTGGTCCCAGTCCTTGAGGTTCTCGTCGGTGGTCAGTGCGCGACGGTTGAGACCGGCGTTGTTGACGAGTACGTCGATGCCGCCCATGGAGTCGATCACCCGGCCGAGGGTCTGGCCCGCGTCCGTGGGGTCGGCGAGATCGAGGGCGAGGGTTTTCGCTCGGACACCGTGTTCCGCGGTGATCCGCGCGGCGAGGCGTTCGGCTGCGTTGGCCTGGCGGCCGTAACCGACCACGAGGTCGTGGCCGGACGCGGCGAGGGCCAGCGCCACCTCGGCCCCGATCCCGGAACTGGCACCTGTGACAACGGCGATCGGACGGGACATGGTGTGCCTTCCTTGGAGATCGGTCGGGCCTTGATGAGCGGGTCGGATGGGGGCGAGGACGAAAGGGAACGAGGTCTCACGGGCGGGGTCCGTTTCACGTGAAACAGACCCCGCCCGGTCTGTTTCACGTGAAACGTCGGCGGGTGGAGTGGGGCGGGGGCGGGGGCAAGAAAACAGCGGCAGAGCGGCGCTGAGGCGCGTCACGGGAGCCGGGCGGGGGAGGTGACCCGGCTCCCGCCCGCTGTCGGGGGCAGAGCGGCGCTTCAGGGGCGGGGCGTCAGCGCCAGTGCGACCTTGGGCGCGGCCCGCCGACCGTGCTCCAGCAGTTCGAACGCCTCGTCCGCACGGTCCAGTTCGAAGGTGTCCGCGATCATGCCCTTGGCGGTGAGCACCCCGTCGGCGAACAGCCGAAGGGTCCGCTCGTAGTAGTCGAGACCGTGTCTGACGCCGATCATCGTGACGCCGCGCAACACCATCTCGGCCGCGTCCACCGAGGGCAGGGACTCGTTCGGCACGCCGATGGCGGCGATCCGTCCGCCGATGTCGACCACCCGGAGCGCTTCCAGCAGTGCGGTGGTGGACCCGGACGCCTCGATGACGACGTCGTACCCACCGTCCCTGGCCTGGCCCGGAGTGAAGGCGTGTTCCGCGCCCATCCGCAGCGCGGTCCCGATGCCCGCGTCATCCACCCCGACCACGTCGACCGTGCCCGCGACCCGGCGGACCATCTGGACGGCGAGCAGCCCGATGGTGCCGGTGCCCATGACCAGGACGCGTTCGCCGGGGAAGACCCCGACCTTGTCCAGGCCGGCGAGCACCGTCACCGCGGGTTCGACCAGCGCGGCGGCGAGGTCGTCCACGCCCGGGGGGACCACGGTCAGTGTCTGCGCGGGCAGCCGGATGTACTCCGCCGCCGCGCCCTGCTGCCCGTAGAGGCCGGTCTCCTTGAGCTGCGAGCACTCGTTGCGGCGACCGCGCTGGCACGCGCGGCAGCCGCCGCAGGAGATCATGGTCTGCCCGACCACCCGGTCACCGATGTTCAGCTGCTGGGAGTACTGGCAGTTCCCCGCGATGGCGACGACCCGGCCGGTCCATTCGTGGCCGTACACATGGGGCATGACGGCGCGTCCGTCGCGTACATAGCTCGCCGTGCCGTGCAGCAGTTCGAGATCCGTGCCGCAGATGCCGACGGTGGTCGGGGCGATGAGTACGTGCCCCAGCTCCGGGCCGGGGATCTCCATCTCGGTGGAGCCCACCTTGCCCACGTCCAGGATGGCGGACGCCCGCATGGTGCCGATGGGCCAGCGCCCGCACAGCAGGGTGTCGACGGGCGGCAATACGTGCTCGTGGTGATCAGTCACCGCAGCCTCCTCCGGGGTCAGTGCTCCGCGGACGCGGAGCGGAAAACTGGGGTCTGCTCGGCTGCCGGGAGCTCCGGCACCCGGGCGGGCAGCCGCGTGATGACCTCGGCCGGCAGGGAGCGCAGGACGATCAGGTCCAGGCCCTCGTCGCGGGCGCGGACGCGCAGCGCGGCACGGGCCGGGGCGAGCAGGACGGTCCCGGCGCCGAGCGGCCGGGTCCCGGCCTCGTCGATCAGCTCGCCGGACCCCGCGGCCACATAGACCACGGACTCCATGCCGTTGCGCGGGTCGTGCGCCAGCTCGGCGTCCTGGACCAGCCTGACCTGCTCGAACGATTCGCATTCGCTGTGCAACATGCCGCGGCGGGCCAGACACCGCCAGGTGGCCTCCGGTCCGCCGACGCGCATCCGACGGGCGGGCAGGTCCTGGTGGGCGACGATCATCGGGGGTCCGCCGGGGGCGCGACGGCCAGCTCCGCGTGGAAGTACTCCAGCGTCCCCGACCTGCCCGCGCCGAACCGGGCCACCGTGCCGAGGGGCAGGGTCACGGCGGTGCCCGGGGACAGCTCGACCGTCCCCGATCCGCTGTCGGCCCAGCCGGTGCCGGACAGCACGAACACCGTGTGCTCGCTGTCCTGGGCACGCAGTTCGGTGGTGGCGCCCGGGTCGAGCGTTTCCATGGAGACGCGGCGCAGAGGGCCGGTGAAGACCCCGCTCGGGTCGACCGAGCGTTCGGCCCGCAGATCGTGCAGTCGTGCGTGCACCTCGGTTCCCTTCGGCTGAGGACGGGGCGGGGAGTGGCGGTGTTCGCCCGCTCGGGCGGGCGGGTCGGCGGGGGCGCCGAGCGCGGCCGCGAACTCGGGGGAACGCATCTCGACGACCAGCCAGTCCAGGTCGGTGTCCCCGGTGTTGCGCAGCCCGTGGACCGTGCCGAGGCCGGTCAGGACGAGGGAGCCGGGGCGGATGGCGTGAGCCGTTCCGTCGAGGACGATCTCCCCCGTGCCGCGCAGCACGAAGTAGATCTCCTCGGTACGGGTGTGCCGGTGCTCACCGCTCACACCACCCGGCGGCACGCTCGCCCACTCGATCGCCTCCCAGGTGCCGTACAGGTCCGTGCCGGTCGCCAGGCACTTCCACCGGGTGAGACCCGTGGTGCCGTGGACCCCGTGGATGTCGGCGGGGCCGCTGACGTCCGCGACGAGGACCGCGTCACGCGGCGGCAGAAAACCGTGCGGTGACGACGTGGCGGCGTGCCGACGCGATACGGCTACGGGTGCGGGTATGGGTACGGCGTCTGTCAGCGCACCCTCAGACATCCCGGCCGCCGCGGGTGCTGCCCAGGGAGCGCAGGTCGTCGACGGCGCTCAGCAGCTCGGCCTCGGTCAGGTCGTTGACGAACACCGCGCCGCCGATGCCGTCCGGCAGCGGCAGCCGCTGCTGGCCGTTGCGGTGCCGGACGGTGTCCCGCAGCGCCTCCGTCAGCAGCTCCGGCTGGTCCAGCAGCGGGTCCCAGCTGGGGAGTTCGAGCCCGCGCATGACGGCCAGCACGCGGTCCCGCTGTTCGGTGGTGACCAGGTCGCGACGCCAGCCCAGGACGGTGGTCAGCGCCATGTCGACGCAGACCGCCTCGCCGTGCAGCAGTGACGGCAGTGCCCGCATCTCGACGGTCGGGCTGAAGGTGTGGCCGTAGTCGACGGTCCGCTCCAGCTTGGCCTCCCACAGGTTGGGCTGGAGCTCTTCGAGCATGCCGTGGATGGCCCGGCGCAGCACGTCACGGGCGACCGCGTCGCCCAGTTCGGTGACGCCCTGGAACTTCTCGTCCAGCAGGAGCGGGCCGTGCTCCTCCAGCAGGCCGAACAGCCGGGCGTCCTTGATGAGGGCGATCTTCAGGATCTCGGCCAGGCCGTTGCCGATGTGGCGGCGTGCGATGGTGGAGAGGAAGGAGCGGTCGAGGAGGGTGAGATCGGCCGGGAAGTACGTCCCGAGACGGTTCTTGTGGCCGTTGAAGTTGACGCCGGTCTTGGCGCCGACGCCCGCGTCCACCAGGCCGATCAGCGTGGTGGGCACCCGGATGAACGGGGTGCCGCGACGGTAGAGGCTGCCGACCAGTCCGACGATGTCCATGAGGACACCGCCGCCGATGACGAGGATCGGCTCGCGTCGGCGGTCGACCCCGAAGGCGTCGATCTCACGGACGATCCGCGCGGCGGTCTCGAAGTCCTTGACCGTCTCGTCGGCCGGCACCACGCACAGGTGGTAGTCCACGTCGTGGTGGTCGAGGTAGGCGCGGACGCGGTCGCCGTGCAGCAGATCGACATCGGCGTCCATGACGATGAACCGCCGCACCCGCTCGCCGAGGGCGACGGACGGTTCCAGGAGGTCGGTGCGGGACAGGTCGAAGAGACCGTCCGTCACCCGGATCTCGTAACTGACCGGCTTCGCGGCACGCACCACCCACGAGTCGATCTGCTCGCTGAAGGCGTAGAGGCCGGACAGGAGCTGCGCGTTCGATGCGACGGTGCCCGAGCGCGGCGTTCCCACCTCGACCGTGGTGCGGCCGGGTGCGACGAGCCGGCTGAAGGACTCCGAGCTTGAGACGGACATGGATCACCTCTCGATGGGACGAGCTGAGCAGCGACAGACCGATGGTGCCTCTTATTTATATGCTTCGTCAAGCATCTCATTTCCCCGGCCACCGCACCGATGGCCCTTTCAGCGGCGAGAAATACGGCCTCTTCGGCAAGTTCACGCAAGGCCGAGACAGCGGGAACCATCCCGTGTTAATTTCATGCGCAAGCATTGAACGCCAGAGTCGCAGCTACTGCGCTCGCCGAATCCCGCGGAGAGGTCCTATGCGCGCCACCGTCCTGCCGAAGTACGGCGATCCCGAACTGCTCACCGTCGCCGAGCTGGCCATGCCCTCACCCGGACCCGGCCAGATCCTGGTCCGTACCGCCGCGTCCGCGGTCAACCCGGTCGACATCGAGGTCAGGTCCGGCCGCGCCGCGGCGAACGTGAACCAGCCGTTCCCCCTCGTCCTCGGCTGGGACCTGGCGGGCACCGTCGTCGACCTGGGCGAGGGCACCGACCGGTTCGCGGTCGGCGACCGGGTCGTCGCCATGTCCGCCCAGATGGCCACCGGGGTCGGTACGCACGCCGAGTACGTCGCCCTGGACTCGGCACTCGCCGCGCCCGCGCCCGACGGTGTCGAGCTGACGCACGCCGCCGCGCTGCCGCTGGCGGGTCTCACCGCCGACCAGGCGCTCGAACTGCTCGCGCCGGAGCCCGGCAGCACCCTGCTGATCACCGGCGCGGTCGGCGCGGTCGGCGGGTTCGCCGTCCAGCTCGCCGTGGCCCGGGGCGTCACCGTGCTCGCCCTGGTCCGGCCGTCCGACACGGTCGCGGTACGTGCGTTGGGCGCCCACACCGTCCTCACCGACGACGAGCCGCTGCCCGCCGGGATCGCGGACGCGCTGCTGGACACGGCCGGACTGCCCGGCGCGATCGCCGCGGTCAAGGACGGGGGCCAGGCGGTGTCCATCGTGCCCACCGCCGCTCCCGGGCCCGAACGCGGCATCACCGTACGGATGTCGTTCGTCGAGCAGGACGGTGAGCGGCTGGACCGGCTCGGCCGGCTCGTCGAGAAGGGCGTGCTCACCCTGCGGATCGCCGACTCGGTGGGGCTGTCGGGCGTGGGCGCGACCCACCGGCGACTCGCGGCGGGCGGTACGCGCGGCAAGCTCCTGGTCGTCCCGGCGCTCGACGACTGACGTCTGGAGGAGTGTCCCGACCGGGCGCGTTCTGACCGGGCGTGTTTTGACCGGGCGTGTCCTGACCGGGCGCATCCCGGCCGGGTGGAGCCTCCGGCGTACGCGGGCGTACGGGTGCTAGTGCCGTGACCGGCAAAGTTTGCCCGTCAAGGAGCGTCGTCCGGTGCGTGTGATCGCAAGGCGGCCGGAAGTCCTGGAGGGGGTCCCCCCTGGTCCTCAAGACCTTGGGGGAGGAGCTACCAGGGCTTTCGGCCAACGCGGCGAGCGTGCGTGCTGGGCGGCGCGACAGGGCAAAGCTTGCCGGTCACGGCACTAGTTCCGGTGGTGGAGGCGCGGGACGGGCGCGGGTACGACGGTGCGCCGAGCGCCGCACGGCGGACATCGTGCACATCTGATGCGCCCGCGTGCCGTGCAACGCGACCCGTAGGCCCGTTGCGCGTCCGGCGCCCCTTGCACACCCGGGGCACGCACGGCGCACCTCGTACGCCTGGTGCACTCCGTACGCCCGGCGCCCATTGCGCGCCCAGGGCGCTACGGGGCGCCTCGTGAGCCTGGCACGTCCCATACGCCCGGCGTCCGTTGACCGCCCAGGGCGTCACGGGGCACTTCGTACACCTGGCACACCCCGCAGTACGCCCGGCGCCCGTAGTACGCCCGGCGTCGTACGGGGCGCGTTGTCGCCCGCGCCCGAGCCTCGTACTCCCGCGCGCCGCCCCGCACCTCGTACGACCGGGCACCACCTCGTACACCCGCGCGCCCCACCCCGTACGTCGTACGCCCGCCCCTCCCCCACCCACTCGGAAGGCAAGGCCCATGCCGCTTCCCCTGTTCTCCTTGATGCTCTGTGTGTTCAGCGTCGGCAGCGCGGAGCTGGTCATCGCCGGAATCCTGCCCGCCATCGCCCAGGACCTGTCCGTCTCGCTGCCGAGCGCGGGACTGCTCGTCACCGCGTACGCGCTCGGTGTGGTCATCGCCGGCCCGCTCGTCACGCTCACCACCAGCCGCGTTCCCCGCAAGCCCCTGCTGCTCGGCCTGATGGCGCTCTTCGTCCTGAGCAACGTCCTGGCCGCCACCGCCGTCGGCTACCCGGTCCTGATGGTCGCCCGCGTCCTGTCCGCCATCACCCACTGCACCCTCTTCGCGGTGTGCATCGTGGTCGCCGGAAGTCTCGCCCCCGTGGGCAAGGAAGCCTCCGCGGTCTCCAAGGTCGCCGTCGGCCTCAACCTCGCCACCGTCCTCGGTGTGCCCCTCGGGGTGCTGGCCGAGCAGCACTTCGGCTGGCGCTCCACCTTCTGGTGCGTCGCCGTGATCAGCCTGCTGGCAACCCTGCTCGTCGGCCTCTTCCTGCCCGCCGAGGCCGTACCGGTCAAGGGGGGCGCCGCCGACGAACTGCGGGTCCTCGGCAACCGTCGCGTCCAGCTCGCCGTCGTCATCACCACCCTGGCGATGGCCGGGGTGTTCACCGCGTACACCTTCGTCACCCCGATCCTCACCGACCTCGGCGGTTTCGCCCCCTCGACGGTGACCTGGCTGCTGCTGTTGTTCGGCGGCGGTTCGCTGCTGGGCAATCTGATCGGCGGGCGACTGGCCGACCGGGCCCTGATGCCCGCACTCGTCGGTCTCCTCGCGGTGCTCGGCGCCACCCTCGCGGCCATCGCGCTGGGGGCGCGGCTGCCCTGGCTGCTGGTGGTGCTGCTGTTCGCCTTCGGCATGGCGTACTTCGCCGTCATGCCCGGCCTCCAGGCCCGCATCCTCACCACGGCCGGGGACGGTGCGCCGACCCTGGCCGTGTCCGTCAACATCGGCGCCTTCAACGTCGGTATCGCCTTCGGCGCGTGGTTCGGCGGCCAGTTGCTCGGTCTCGACCTGGGGCTGCGCGTCGTACTGACCGCCGCGTCCCTGCTGTCCTGGGCCGCGATGCTCGTGGCCGTCGGCGAACTCACCCGCGACCGCCGCGCCGCCGCTGCCCTGCCCTCTTCCCCTGCCCCCTCTACCCCCGAGCCTTCTTCGCCCTTGCCCTCCTCCCCCGCGCCCTCTTCCTCCGCGGTCTCTTCCGCCACCCCCTCCGTATCCCCGGCAGGGCCCCGCACCGGGGACCCGGCCCCTCTCACGATGGAGCAGAGCCGATGACCGAGCTGACCCGACGCCGTGTGCTGCAACAGTCCGCCGTGGTCGGCGGGGCGACCGTGGCCCTTGCCGCGGGGCGAAGCACCACCGCGTCCGCCCGCCCCGCCCCACCCGCCCCACCGGGCACGCCGACCGCCTTCGACACCGTGACCGTACGGCCCGGTGACCCGCGCTACGCCGAGCTGGCACGCGGTACCAACCAGCGCTGGGTAGGCCGCCCGGACTCCATACGCGTCGTGGACTCCGCCGACCAGGTCGTCGCGGTGGTACGGGAAGCGGTCGCGGCCCGCAAGCGGATCGCCGTGCGCAGCGGAGGCCACTGCTACGAGGACTTCACCACCGATCCCGAGGTCAAGGTCGTCATCGACCTCTCCGAGCTGAACGACGTGACCTACGACGCCGGTCACCGGGCGTTCGCCGTCGGCCCCGGCGCCTGGCTGTCGGACGTCTACTCCACCCTCTTCAAGGTCTGGGGCGTCACCATCCCCGGCGGCTCCTGCCCCTCGGTCGGCGCGGGCGGTCACATCGTCGGCGGTGGATACGGGGCGCTGTCCCGGCAGTTCGGCCTGACCGTCGACCACCTGTACGGCGTGGAGGTGGTCGTCGTCGACGAGCAGCGCACCGTACGCAAGGTTCTCGCCACCCGCGACTCCACCGATCCGCGACTGCGGGACCTGTGGTGGGCACACACCGGCGGCGGCGGCGGCAACTTCGGCATCATCACCAAGTACCTGCTGCGTTCCCCCGGCGCCACCGGCACCGACCCCGGCCGGCTGCTGCCCCGCCCGCCCGCCGAACTGCTGACGAGCACGGTGACCTGGCCCTGGGAGGGTCTGACCAAGCGGGGCTTCAAGCGGCTGGTGAAGAACTACGGCGACTGGTTCGTCCGCAACAGCGCCCCCGACTCCCCCCACCTCGACCTCTTCAGCCAGCTCAAGCCCGCGCACCGGTCGGGCGGGGTGATCACGATGGTCACCCAGATCGACGCGACCCGCCCGAACGCCCGCCGCGACCTGGACGCCTTCATCGCGGAGGTCGGCCGGGGCGTCGGGGTCCGTCCGACCTCGGCCACCCAGAAGCTGCCCTTCCTGCACGCGACGAAGTGGCCCGGCTTCGCGGGCGGCGATCCGACCCTGCGGTTCGAGGACAAGTCCGCGTACGTCCGTGCCTCCTTCCCCGACGACCAGTTGGAGGCGATCCACCGTCACCTGACCCGCGACGACTACGCGAATCCGGCCGCCCTGCTGCTGATCGCCGGATACGGGGGCCGGATCAACTCCGTCGCCCCCGACGCCACGGCCGTGGCGCAGCGGGACTCGGTGATGAAGCTCCAGTACCTGGCGTTCTGGCAGGACGAGGCCGAGGACGCCCGGCATCTGCGGTGGGTGAGGGAGTTCTACCGTGACGTGTACGCGCGTACGGGCGGGGTGCCCGTACCCGGCCGGGTCACCGACGGTTGCTTCGTCAACTACGCCGATGTCGACCTGAGCGATCCGGAGTGGAACACCTCCGGCGTCCCCTGGCACACCCTCTACTACAAGGCCAACTACCCGCGTCTCCAGCGGATCAAGGCCGCCTGGGACCCGCACGGCGTCCTGCGGCACGCCCAGTCCGTCGTGCCGGCCGCAGCCGCGCCATCCGCCGCGGCCACAGCGGGAGCAGGGGCACCAGAGGCAGCAGGGGCACCTGGGGCAGCAGGGGTGGCACCGGGTGGCACCCGCCATGGACGTGGCTGAAAAAGGCCGATCAGCGACCTCATTAAATGCTTGCGCATGTAATCCATACGCATATAAATTACTGCGTGAGCCCCCCGTTACGATTCTTTGAGGGAGACCCCCATGCCCACCGTCTCGACTTCCGACTCCCTGGTGGAGTACTTCGTTTCCGGCGAAGGTCCCGGCCTCGCGCTGCTCCACGGAACCGGCGGCGCAGCGGAAGGCTTCGCCCATCTGCTGGACAGCTTCAACGACCGCCGTACGGTCGTCACCCCGAACTACTCGGGCAGTGGCCAGACCAAGGACTCGGGCGACCCGCTCACCGTCGAACTCCTCGTGGGCCAGGTCACCGCGGCCATTCGCGACGGTGTCGACGGCCCGGTCGACCTGGTCGGCTGGTCGCTCGGCGCGGTGACCGCCGCCGCCGTCGCGGCCGAGCACCCGGAGCTGGTCCGGCGACTCGTCCTGCTCACCGGCTGGGCCTCGCTCGACGCCCGCCAGAAGATCTTCTTCGATCTGTGGCAGCGCCTCGACGCCCTCGACCACGACGCGTTCGGCCGCTTCCTCCAGCTGCACGGCTGGACCGACGGCCAGCTGAACAACTTCGGCGTCGACGGTGTCGAGGGCATGCTGGCGGGCGGTGTGCCGGAGGGCATCGGCCGTCAGATCGCCCTCAACATGGAGGCCGACATCACCGACCTGCTGCCGAAGATCACCGTCCCCACGCTGGTGATCGGCGCCACGCACGACCGGATGGTCCCGGTCGAGCACTCCCGCCGGCTCCACCAGGCCATCCCGGGCAGCCGCTACGCCGAGCTGGACGCGGGCCACTTCGCCCTCTTCGAGAAGGCCGACGAGCTGACCGCGCTGCTCAAGGAGTTCCTGTACGAGGAGAAGCAGGGCGCCTGACACCTCGGCCCGCGGCCCGGAGGGGCCGTACGGACACCGTTCCCGGACAACGCTCGACGTTCCTGGACGACGTTCCGTACGGCCCCTCCGGGCTTTTCCACGTCCTCGGCGCGTGACGGACGGGCGTGGGCTCACCGGTCGTGCGCCCGCCCGCTGCGCCGCCGGCCGGGGCCCGTAACGCCGACGCGTACCGAACCGCGAGCAGGGCCATCAGTACGCACGAAACCGCGGAGGAGCGGAGCCCCGGCACGTACCGGATCGTCGGTACGTGCCGAATCGATCAGACGGACGGGTCGTGCCGCAAGCGGGCGACGAGTGACGCGGTCGAACTGTCGAACGCGGCCATGTCCAGCGCCACCCCCAGTTCCTTGCCGAAGGTGCCGTCGGCCTCCGCCACCAGTTCCTTGCCCTGCTCGGTGATCCGGGCGTACATCGCACGGCGGTCCTGGTCGCTGATCGTGCGGGTGGCGAGCCCTCCGCTCTCCAGCCGGCCGACCAGGCGGCTCATCGTGGACTGGCTCATGCCGACGGCGTCCGCCAGCTCCTGCATCCGCATCCCGCCGCCCTTCTCGACATCGGCCAGCGTGGACAGGACGGTGAACTCCGAGACGCTCACACCGTGCTGACGCTGCAACTTCTTGTCGAGGGTGCCGCCCACCCGGTTGACGAGCAGGAGCAGCTGTCGCCACAGCTCGTGTTCGCTGTTCCTGCGCCCTCGCGCGGCAGCCACCATTTCCGCTCTCCACGACTCGTCGTCCTGCGTCCCGCTCCGGGAACAGCCTTCACGCACAGCTTTCACATACCACTTCAATACTAATGCTTACGCAAGCACTGGCCACAGCAAGAGACCGGCCGATGTCCGACCGGGTGGGTCGGACATCGGCCGGCGGAGGCAGTGGCCGTACGGATCAGGTCAGGCGCCGGACGCACCGCTTCCCGCGGTGGCCTTCTCCTCCGTCCGCGCCACGGCCCGCGCGGAGGCGTCGTCCCGCATGCCGTCGATCGGCGCCTCCGTGATCCGCAGGTCGGTGCTCCGAGCGGTGGCGCTCTGCGGAGTACGGCGGCGCGGCCTGCTGAAGCGCCGCATCATCGGGGTCTCGACGACCGTGTGCAGCAGCCAGGCGACCGCGAGGCTGAGGCCCATGTAGAGCGCGATGACACCGATGCCCACGGGCGTGCTGTACAGCTCGGTGTAGCCCAGCAGCGAACGGAAGTAGATCATCACGACGCCGTGCACCATGTAGAAGGCGAAGGACACCTCGCCCAGCCACAGCATCACCCGGCCGCGGAACGGCGACCTGCGTCCGCTGAGGTCGGTGGTCGCGGCGGCGGGGATGAGCAGGGCCAGCGGGATGAGGGCGGCGGCGTTGAGGCTGAAGAGCCACGGCACGACGTTCGCCACCGCGTAGCCGACGACCAGCAGGGCGGCGGCGGGCAGCAGCCGGAGATTGATCCAGCGACCGCTCAGCACGATGCGGGCCATGAGGATGCCGAGCACGAACTCCAGGGTGCGGACCGGCGGCAGCATGTAGACGACCCAGTACTGCCAGTCGGAGACGGGGAAGCCGTTGGACATCGTGCCGTCCGGGAGCGCGACGTACGCGACGGCCGGGATCAGGGTCACGACGGCGACCACTCCGGCGGCCCAGGCCCACAGCCGCGCCGGGTCGATCTTCTTGATCCAGCGGTGCAGCAGCGGGAACGACAGGTAGAAGATCACTTCGCAGGAGAGCGACCAGCTCGGCGGGTTGATGCTCAGGAAGGTGTCGTACCGGGGAATCCAGGTCTGCACCAGCAGCAGGTTGGGCAGCCACTGCCGCCACGTCGCCGTGGCACCTGCGAAGAGCACCATCGCCAGGGCCCAGGAGACCACGTGGTTGGGGTAGAGCTTGACCAGTCGGCGCCGCATGAAGCGGCGGGGGGTGTCGTCCGCCTTCGCCGAGTAGGTGAGCACGAATCCGCTGAGTATGAAGAAGAACGAGACGCCTATCCATCCGGTCTTGGTGAAGACGGAGTGGTAGATGTCGGACGCCGTGCCGGAGAACGGGTTCAGCGGCGGCTCCGTCGTCAGCGACGAGTGGAAGAAGAAGACCATCACGGCGGCGACGAACCGCATGCCCGTGAGCGAGGGCAGTCTGGACAGCAGGGTCGACCGGCTCGGCGGGCTGGATGGAGCGGGGGCGGCTTGTCGTGGTGACGACTGGCTCGGCATGAGCTTTCCCTTCAGGAAGATCTGGCGGCTCTGGACGTGGGGGAGTGTTGAGAGTGGGAGTTCTGAAAGTGGGGGGTGGGGGATGGGGGGGTTCCACGTGGGGGAGGCCGGTTCGGCGAACGGCCGGCGGGGGGAGGCCGGTTCGGCGGACGGCCGGTGAGGGGCAGCCGGTTCGGCGAACGGCCGGTGAGGGGAAACCGGTTCGGCGAACGGCCGGTGGGGGAGCGGCAGCCGAAAGGAAGCGTGGGTGGAGAACAGGTGGGGGGAGGGAGACCCTGTGTCGGTCAGCGGCCACCACCCCCCACGGCGAGTTCTTCGGAAACCGGTCCGGACTCGCCCGAAGCCACCGCGCCGCCCGAAGCCACCGCGCCGCCCGAAGCCACCGCGCCGCCCGAAGCCACCGCGCTGACCGAAGCCACCGCGCTGACCGAAGCCACCGCGCTGACCGGAGTTGACGCTCCGGCAGGCGGTCGGTCCGCGCCCGGTGAGGTACGCGGCGCACGGCGGCTCGTCAGGTACAGGGCCAGTGCGACAAGCCCGGCCGCGCCGGTGAGGACCGCCGATGCCACGGCGACGCCGCCCACGCCGAAGGACGAGTCGATGACCGTCCCCCCGTACCAGGAGCCGATCGCCGCCCCGAGGCCGAAGGCCGACATGTTGACGGTGACCGAGAGGGCCGGGGCGTCCGCGGCCTGGTGGAGGGTGTAGGTCTGGAGGACGGGTACGACCACGAAGGTGGCGAGCGCGAAGACCAGCACCATCACGACGGCGAGCGGCCGGACCGGTCCGAGCAGACCGAACAGCAGGCAGGCGGCGGTGAGCGCGCCGAGCGACGCCACGAGCGAGGGCAGCAACGACCGGTCGGCGAGCCTGCCTCCGATCATGTTCCCGGCCAGCGACCCGAGGCCGTAGACCACGAGCAGGACGGGAACGGCCGTGCTGGACACCCCGCTCACATCGGTGAGGACCGGCACCATGTACGTGATCAGCGTGAACATTCCGCCGGTCGCGAGCACGGTGACGACGATGGAGAGAAGCACGCCCCGGGACGCGAAGACCCGGATCTCCCTGCGGACCGATGCCGTCGGGTCGGCGGCGCCTGCGGGCAGCAGCCAGGCGAGTAGCGCCACCCCGGCCACGGAGAGCACGGCGATGGCCCCGAAGGTCGTACGCCATCCGAAGTGCTGCCCGACCAGCGTGCCGACCGGCACACCGAGCACGGTCGCCAGGTTGTAGCCGAGCACGGTCGTGGAGACGGCGGTACCCGCCTTCTCGGGGGCCACCATCCCGGCCGCGACCACGATGCTGACGGCGACGAAGGTGCCCTGGGTCAGGGCGCAGACGACGCGGGCCACCACGAGGACCTCGTACGAGGGAGCCAGCGCCGCCAGCGTGCTGCCGGCCAGGAACGTCACCATCAGAGCGATGAGCAGACGTCTGCGCGGCAGTCGCATGGTCAGCCCGGTGACCAGCGGCCCGCCGACGACCATCGCCACGGCGTAGAAGGTGACGAGCAGTCCCGCCGACGAGATCGACACGTCCAGGTCGTCGGCCAGTTGGGGGAGGACTCCGCCGGGGAGCAGTTCGGCCGTCCCGATACAGAAGATGGAGACCATCAGGGCCAGCAGACGCAGGGGCACGGCCCGGCCCCCTCGGCCCTCGGTGTCAGTCGGTCGCACGGACTCTCCTCTCGTCATCGCCTTGGATCGCGAGAGGAGCTTGCCACATCAATGCATGCTGAAGCATCTATTATCGCGAACGCCGATCGGTGAGGCGACGGGTGGGACGGAGCGGGACGGGGAACGGGCACTGCGGGATGCGCGCGGGGCGACAGGTGGGGCGTGGCCTATGAGGCGGGGGCGAATTTCGGTGACCTGGGTGACCTGGGGCGCGTCCCGCGACACAGAACGCGCCCCACACGACTCTCACGACCTTCCCCGCGAGGGACGCGTCTCGTTCACGACCGTGACCGCGAGAAACGCATCCCGCACGATCGTCACCACACGCCCCGCACGCCCTACCCGAGTGCCACCCGCGCGTACGCCGCCGAGGCCGCCGGCAGGCCGAGCGTGGCATGGCTCGCCACCACCTGGATGTCCCGCCAGAACCGCTGGACGTCACTGCTCTCGTCGTGCGCCGACGTACCGGACTGCCGCACGATCCGTTCGACGGCCCCGAGCAGCAGCTCCACGGAGACGGCGCAGTCGCGGACGTTGCGCGCGATGAGCGCCGGGTCGATCTCCGCCTCGTCCACCTCGTCCGCCTCATTGGCCACCCGTTCCAGGGCGAGCCGGGCGAGATCGATCTCGGCGGACGAACGGGCCAGCACCCGCTGGACATCCACGTCCTCCCGGGCGAACCGGCCGTCGCGCAGTCGCCGCCCCGCCGTCACCGACTGCCAGGAACGCAACGCCCCCCGTGCCGCACCGAGCGCGGGAGCGCAGAAGAACAGCGAGGCCACCAGGTCGTACGGCACCCGGTGGCAGCGAGCCGGCTCGGTCCAGGCGCTCCCGTACGCCAGTGACTCGCGGAGGAAGGAGCGGTGCGCGGGCACGAAAACCCCGTCCACGCTGACGTTGTGACTGCCGGTTGCGCGCAGGCCGACACTGCGCCAGGTGTCGTGGACCCGTACGTCGGAGCGCGGCACGGCGAGCACCCGACAACGGGCGGCGCCGACTCCCGTACCGGCTCCGCTCCCGTCAACGGCCTTCCCTGGAACAGCACTTAGTCCAATACCTGCACCTGCACCTGGGGCATCGACACTCTCCATGGTGGACAGCAACACCCAGTCCGCGTGTTCCACGCCACTCGCGTAACCCCATCTCCCGGATATTTTCCAGCCACCTGTCACCGGCACGAGTTCCCCGGCAGGCGGTACGACCGCCGCCGCGACGGAAACGTCGGGAGACGCACCCCACAGGTCTCGCTGTCCGGATTCGGGCAGCGCGGCTGCGAGCCTGCCATGCGCGGCTCGGAGCGCGGCGCACCAGGCCGTGGACGGGCACGCCTCCCCCAGGGTGACGACGGCGTCGAGCAGTTCGCGGAAGGTCCCCGCGGCACCGCCCCACCTCTCCGGTACGAAGTGCCGGGCGAACCCCGATCCCCCCAGAGCGGTCACCACTTCGGGCGTGAGTGAACGAGACCGTTCGGCTGCGGCGGCGTCGCCCGACGCGACCGCGGCGACTTCGGCCAACCCGGTCCCGAGGGCCGGAAACCCCTCGCGCGTACGGCTTCGTGCGTATGTGGCAGACATCAGTGGTGACTCCTGTCATCGAATGACCGGCGAGAGATCCGCCGATGAGTGGCGCATGGCCGGGCCATGGCTGAGACGTGGTCGGACGGGGTAACCGGCCGGGGTGAACCCTCGGCCAGGGATGGCCGTTCGGCCCGTTCGGCGAGCGGCCGGTTTCGGTTCGCCTGACTTGCCCGAACAGACGACCGTGGAAAAAGATTCAGTTATGAAGGTATTTATTGAGCGGACCCGCAGGTCGGCCAAGGGACACGGAGCATGTGATGGCTAAGCAGGGCAGGGCCCAGCGCACCCGGGAGCTGGTACTGGACTCGGCCGCCATCGAGTTCGCCGCCCATGGTTTCGCCGGTACCAACCTGCAGTACGTGGCCGAGCGCACCGGACTGACCAAGGGCGCCCTCTACGGCCACTTCGCCTCGAAGGCACTGCTGGCGGCCGAGCTGACCGACCAGTTCCAACAGTCCTGGAAGGACATCCTCGGCCCCGCCCACACGCACACCGGCTCCCCCATGAGCGCGCTGCGCCGCCTCGCCCTCACCCTGACGGAACGTCATGACATCGACATGCGTTTCCAGGCCGGACTTCGCCTGGCGACGGAGGACGCGCGCAACAGCGGCGGCCGTTCCGCCCAGCTCGATGACCTGCACGAGCTGATACTGAGCCTGATGAAGGACGCCCAGCGGCTGGGCGAGGTCCCCCCGCGGCACAGTCCCGAGACGCTCAGCTGCATCGCCCTCGCCATGCTCTTCGGAATCCAGCAACTCACGGCCCTGGTGAAGACCGACGACCTCCTGGAGCGGATACGCACCATGTGCGAGGTCCTGATCCCGACGGGCAAGGACATCTGACACCCGTGGTCACGCCGTAACGCCGTCCGGTCCGGAGGATGTCACCAGCGCGGACGAGCCAGGTGAGACGAGTGGTACGGGCGGGACGGATGACCGAGTTGGGGCCAGTTGAGGCGGGTGAAGCAGATGAGGCAGATGCCGCAGGGACGACGTGCGCGAAGGGACCCGACGGGACCGACAGGACCGACAGGACCGACAGGACCGATGGGCATGTCGGAACCGATGGGCATGTCGGAACCGATCGGACCGACCCGACCATCAGGCACGTCGGAACCGATCGGACCGACCCGACCATCAGGCACGTCGGAACCGATCGGACCGACCCGACCATCAGGCACGTCGGGATCGACCGGATCGGCCGGCGTTTCGGTCTGCGGCGCGGGGCGTGCGGGTCCCGCACCGCGTCGCGCACCGCGTCCGGCACCACGCCGGTCACACTCCGGCGGGGACACCCTCCGTCACGCCCGGCAGTCGTCGCAGACCCCGGTCGTCCGCGTACCGCATGAGGACGGGATCACTTCCGACGACCACCGGAGTGCCGACCGTTTCCAGCAGCGGCAGATCGCTCTCGTGGTCCCCGTACGCGAAGCAGTCCCGTGGATCGATGCCCAGCGCGTCCATGAGGCCGCGGGCCCGCACCGCCTTCTCCGGACCGATCACCGGAGCGCCGACTTCTCCTGTGAGCCGCCCTTCGGCGACCAGCGGGACGGTTCCGATGGCCAGATCGGCACCGATGTGCGCCGCGATCGGTTCCAGGCACACGCCGAACGAACCCGAGACCAGCACGGTCAGATGTCCGGCATCGGCATGTGCGCGCAACGCCGACAGAGCCGGTTCGTGGAACAGGCCGGGGCCCAGCTCGGATGCGAACCAGTTCCGCCCGGTGCGGGCCAGGGACTCGGGATCGCAGCCACGGAAGTGGCGGTAGTAGAAGCGGTTGAGCTCCTGGCGCGGCTCCCCGGTGGCGCGGCGCCGGCGCAGCTCGGCTCTGAACTCCTCGTAACGGTCCGGAGGATGACCCCCGACCGCCCAGTGGTACGCGAGGAAGCGGGTCATGCTGGTGATGGTGACGA
The DNA here is from genome assembly GCF_029167625.1 of Streptomyces sp. AM 4-1-1. Lineage (NCBI taxonomy): Bacteria > Bacillati > Actinomycetota > Actinomycetes > Kitasatosporales > Streptomycetaceae > Streptomyces > Streptomyces sp. AM 4-1-1. The sequence continues at coordinate 3,559,682 of NZ_CP119145.1, read as the reverse complement.
GTGTTTCGTCCACATCGAAGAACGCGGCGGTGCGAGCTTGCGAGGTCACGATGTCCCTTCGATCGCCGGACCCTGTCACGAGCCGTCATGTGCCTTGCCTATGAATGGTGTTACCGGCCCTTGCGGACTCCCGTCCGGTCATGGCCCCGACCGCGTGTCGATCGATCGCGTCTCGATCGGCCGCACGGCGAGTGGCCGCGTCTCGATCGATCGCGTGTCGATCGGCCGCACGGGCGAGTGGCCGCGCGGCCGGGCCGCCTACGGCTGCGGACCGTCCGGCATCCGGGGCTCCTGGGGCACCCGGCGGGGCACCCGGGGCTCCCACGGCCGAGGACCTTCCGATGCCCGGACCGTCCACGGCCGCGAGACGCCTCGTGGGCGGGCGCGACACCGCGGCCACCTCGCACCGGGCGAGCGGCAGCAGCCGAAGGATCTCCTCGGCTCGCGGAAGCAACACCCGTCCGGCATCGGTGAGTTCGAGCGGAAGGCGCCCTCGGCGACGGAACAGTTCGGCGCCGAGGGACGCCTCCAGCAGCTTGATGTGCCCGGTGAGGGTGGACTGTGCGCAGTACAGATTCCTGGCGGCCTGGGTGAAGCTCAGTTCACGTGCCACCTCACGGAAACCGCGCAGGTGTTGGAGTTCCATGTGGGCCCCCTCGTCCGGTCGGCGTCACGCCGACCCCCACTGATGGCCCGCCCCGTGAGCGCCGTCGGCGCCATCGCCGTCGCCGTCGGCCTCACCGTTCCCGCCGTCGGCGCCATGGCCATCGGCGCCTACCCCACCGATCACGCCGTCGACGGTGTACGCGAGGCCAACAAGGTCCCCGTCGGGCGTACGGAACCGGGCCGGTACGTCCAGCGAGCGTCAGACGCCCGGACGGAGCCGGTAGACCATCTCGGCCTGCGCCAGCGTGTTCCCGCCCTGGAGCGCGGCGACGAGAACGGTGCGTACCGGGGCGCCGGGCCGCGCGGAACCGCCCTCGCGCGCGGTGATGGTGACGTGCTCGTGCAGTTCGCCGAACCTGCCGAACGACACCCGCGAGGCGACCGGCACATGGCGCGCTCCGACGCCGGACCCGAAGTCGTGGCCGGGCGCCCCCTGGCCGATGAGCAGATGCCCGGCCTGTCGGAACGCCTCGACGAGCACCATGCCCGGTACGTGGTCCGAAGGGTGCTCGAAGTAGCCCGGGTGCCTGGTGTCCAGCCGCAGCCGCCAGCTTCCGGCCTCACCAGCCTTACGTGTCACGCCTGTCCCGACCGTCCCGACTGTCCCGTTGGCCTCACCGACCTCACCGACCTCACCGACCTCACCGACCTCATCAACGGGAGCAGGAGAGAGCAGTACGTTCTCCGCGCGCCTCAGCCCGGCATCGGCCGCCAGGCACGGCGCACCCGACATGGGGGGCGGCTGGACGGGCAGCGGCGCGGGGGCCGCGCGGCGGTAGCGCAGCCGCCGGTACTGCGCGGAGCCCACCACCAGGAAACGCACCGCGGCGCGGGCACAGACCACCCCGCCGACCTCGACCGAGGTCTCGACCCGCGCACCGAACCGACCGTCCGGTTTCTCCGGATCACATGTGAAGGAGCTGTCGAGCACGACCTGGAGCGGTACGCCGCCCTTCGCTCGGAACGGGGCGGGGTTCTCTATCCGGAAGTCCAGATCGCAGAAGATGAAGTGCCGCGTCAGGGGCACATCGTAGAAGCGGTGCACCAGAAAGATCGCGGCCTGCCGAACCGTCTCCGCGAGGAGCATCGGATCGCTGTAACCGGCGGCGTCGAGCTGGTACAGAGCGTGATTGCGCGGCCACTGCGCCGCGACGAGGAATCGGTCGCGGTCGAGCCGGCAACTGTCGGTGAGGAAGACCTCGGCCACCGAGGCGCGATGGACCAGCGCACGCGGAACCGTGCGGTCGAACCTCAGTTTTTCGCGAACCTCCGGAGCCGTCGGCTCACCTCGGAAGGATTCGGATCTCATCGGCAACGTGCTGGGCAACATCAATACCCCCCAGTATCTGTCCGCGCAGCGGAAGTTGGCAGCCACTCGCTGGAGTGAAAATATACCTTCCGGAATGTATATTACAAGCGCCCCAGGGCGGCGCAGCACGAGAAAGAGGAGTCACATGGCCCCCACGGACCACTCGCACACGGCCGTAGCAGCCGCCTCGGGCGGCTCTCTCCACAGCCCCGAACCCCCTGTCGACCCATCCGCCCCTTCCCGCCCGTCCACTCCCACCAGTCCCGCCACCCCCACCGGACCGTCGGACGCCGACGCGGGCGCGAGTACGGGCACTGGCGCGAGTACGGGCACCGGGGCGAGCGCGACCACGGGCCGGTCCTCCAAGGAACCGAAACAGGAGCGCTCGCGCCGCACGAGGACGCAGATCCTCCACACAGCGGCGGAGATCTTCGCCGAGCGCGGCTACCCCAAGGTGACGCTCCAGGACGTCGCCGAACGCGCCTCGATGACCAAGGGCGCCGTCTACTTCCACTACGACAACAAGGAAACGCTGGCCTGCGCCGTCGTACAGGAGCACTACTCGCGCTGGGCCGAGCTCATCCAAGGGGTGTACGAACGCAAACTCTCACCACTGGACACGCTGTACGAGGTACTGGAGGGCGCGGCGTACGCCTTCCGCGACGACATCGTCATCCAGGCGGGTTCCCGGCTACAGATCGAGCGCTCGCTGATCGCCACCACGCTCCCCAAGCCGTACGAGGGCTGGCTCACCACCATGAGCCGACTGACCAGCGAGGCCAAAGCGGCCGGGCAGTTGCGCCCCGAGGTCGACACGGAGGCACTGGCCCGGGTCATGGTGGCCTCGTTCTTCGGCGTACAGCATGTGTCGGACGTGCTCCATGGGCACAGCGATCTGCTGGAGCGGTATCACGAACTACGCGACATCGTGTTCGCAGGTGTGACCACGTAGGAACGGTGTGATCGCACCATGCCATTAGTACGAACAGTGCGAGCTGCACGAAACCGTCCCGCCCAACTGAGCGGGGATGCCCGGGGAGGTCGGGGCCTCCCCGCTCTTTCGCGTATCGAGGACAGCCGCCCCTCCTGACCGCTCATCCTCACTCCTCACCCCTCGCCACTCACCCCCCGCCGCTCACCCCTCGCCCCGCTGCCCGTCCACCCCCGCCGGTACATCCACACGCGTCCCCCCGTCAACACACCCGAATGCGTCCGCACCCGCGTCTGCCGGGGCGTCAGCGCATCCCGCGCGCCGGCTCGCGCTCCGGGCGAACCGCTCCCAGACCAGCGCGTAGTCATGCGCCAGATCGGCCACCGCCCCCGCAGCGTGCGCGGGTACCGCGTCCAGCAGCGATTCCGCCGTCACGGGGTCGACGGCCCGGGCGGCCAGCCAGCGCAACAGGGCTCGGCCGGACTCCGTCAGCTTCAGGGAGGGGTCTCTGAGCAGGGACCGCAGGATCGTCGCCTGGTCCCGAGCACCACTACCGTCGTCCCGGCCGCCGCCGCCGCAGTCGCGCCCCGGTGGCATCACAGGACCGGGCCGGGCAGCGGACCGGCGCCGCCGAGGACTCACCGGGTCCTCACCCCTGCGCATGCGCTGCCGCACGTCGTGCGCGGTGCTCAACGAGATGCCCGCCGCCGCGGCGACCTCACGGAGGGTGGCCTGTGGCCGACGGGTGATCACGTCACGGGCCGCCTCACGCCCCCGCGCCGCGCCGACCGGCCGAGTCCGCCCGTCCTGCCCGATCCGCCTTTCCTGCCCGATCCGCCTTTCCTGTCCGGTCCGCCCGTCCTGCCCCGTCCAGGTGTCCTGCCGGACGCGTCCGACCTCGTCCTGCCCGGTACCCTCCCGACCCTCCCGCGCTTTGTTCGACCGAGGAAAATCCTCGGTCGAACATCGGCGGACCACGGCGACCGTCTTGGGGGACAGCCCCGTCGTGCGGGCGACGGCCCGGTCCGAGCGGTCCGGGTGGTGCGCCAGTATCCGCGCGGCGGCGGCCCTGCGGTCGGCGTGCGAGAGCGGCAGCCCGTGGGCGGTGTTCGCCTCCACCGCCCGCAGCCAGATCCCGTCCTCGGGGCCGTCCCAGAACGTGACCGCGATGTCCCGCTCGCCCCGGAGCCGGGCAGCCCGCAGCCGGTGCCGACCGTCCACCACCCGCATGGTGGCCCGGTGAACCAGGAGGGGCGGCGGGTCCGTGTCCAAGGCGGCCAGCAGACCGACGTACCGCAGGTCCTCACCGTCGAGCCGGGGTGATTCGGAGGGCACCAGCGCGTCGAGCGGCACCCGGGTCCCCCCGGACACCGCCGGCCGACCGGCCGTCGCGACGCCCCGCACGGGCGGGACGGCGGACAGTCTCACCGGCTCGCCGGACAACGGCACATACGCGGGAGTCGCCATGATTCACCTTCCAAGGACCGCGAACACACGGACTACGGACACACGGACTACGGGGACACGAACTACGGGCACACGAAATGCGGGACACGAACTACGGCACACAAACTGCGGAATCAACGAACGAACAGTCACCACGAACCATCACCAGCACCACCCACCAGCAGCACCGCCTACCACTCACCACCCACCACCAGCACCGCCCACCACCCCCAACGACCTCCCCGCACCAAGGCCCGCACCAACACCCACACCCGCACCTCACACCCCGTACATAGCCCGATACACCGCGAACCGCGCGTCCAACTGCCGCCGCGAAAGCCCGAATTCGCCCGGCTGGAAAGGCCGCGCCCGCCGCAACCCGTTCCCGACCCGGCCGGCCAGTTCCGCGACATGGCGGTCGACCGAGGCGATCGGCGTCACCCCGGCGAACCGGAGCACCCGCCGCACCACCCGTACCGGTTCCGCCACCAGCTCTTCGAACCGGACGTCGAGCACCCGCTCACCGGGCACCGCCGCCCGCGCCGCCTCCGACGCCGCGAAGTGCCGCTCGACCCGGGACACCCACTCCCGCCCGACCTCCACCGGATTCACCGCCGCCGACACCTGAGCCCGCCGCGCCGCGCTGATCCCCGCGCTCGCCGACACCACGTCCGCCGGCCCGCGGTGCAGCCGCACGACCCGCGCGTCCGGATAACTCCGCACGAGCGCGTGCAGATGGCGTGAGTGGAAGGGATCACGCAGTACGAGGGTCGAGCCCGGAATCCGCCAGGTGACCGCGCGCAGCTGCTCCCGGTGGAAGTCGTACGCGTCCATCAGATCCCGTGTTTCCAGCCAGGCCGCGTAACCGGGCACCCGCCACGGCACCGACAGCATCGGGCTCTGGAAGGCGTTCTCCAGCAGTCGGTGGCAGCCGCCGGGCCGGGTGGCCCCGGTCAACTGCCCCACCCCGCGCCCCGCCACCGGCCGCCGCGCGTCCTCCGCCCGCAGCCGGGTCCGGTCGATGAACGACCGCCGACGACCGGGATGCGACAGTTGCGCCGCCGGGCTGCTCAGCTCCCAGAGCGCCGGGCCGTCCAGCCCGGGGTGTTCGACCAGCAGGTTCTGCAACAACGCGGCCCCACTGCCGGGCAGCCCGGTGACGAAGACCGGGGCCACGACGTCCATCCCCCGGATCTCCGGATGCCGGCGCCCCAGCCGCCCGATCAACTCCTGCTGCTCCAGCGCCGCCAGCAGCCTGCGCCGCGCTGCCGCGACACCGTGCTCGCTCAGCCCGGCCTCGGAGTTCAGCGACTCCACCAGCCGCTCGAACGCGGGCCGGAACCGCGTCCGCGCGACAGCGCCGACAGCGGCTCCCGCATCGGCCAGCAGCTCGTCCGGATCGAGGGCCCCGCCACCGGCACGACTCCGCCGCCGCACGGCCACCGCGCCGGTCCGTTCCCCACTCCGCTCCCCGTCCGACTCACCGCACGGGACCCGACGACGGGACCCCCACAGCGCTGACACCGTGCCAGGCGGGAAACCCGACCCCGCCAGGTCCGGGACGAACACACCCTCCGAGGACCACATCGCCACTCCCCCCGTCGCCGGTTGTCGCCCCGCCGGGTGCGCGGGCAACGAGACCACTCGCCTCATAGTTCGACCGGAGACCAATAAATCAAACCTTTGCGAAGGTTTCAAATGTCTTCACAGAAATCGATACGGCTCCGATGACGACTCGCGTACTCCCCCACGCGGGACCCCCACGCGGGCCAGGGCCCCAGAGGGCCGCCTGACCTGCGAACCGCAGATCGGGCAGCGGGAGGCGGGGTGGCACCCCCAACCGGAGTTCCCCAAGGCGCGTGCCACCGCCGCGCCACCGCCGCGTCACCCCCGGCCGAACAGCGCTGCCCCGCGCGCGGAATCACCCACCCCCACTAAAATTCACGTGAAGCCCCCAAACGGAAACAACTCACATATTCAAGAAAAGCCCACACGCACCCACCAAAAACGGCGCGGAAAGGCGGAACCGGCATGACGGGAACAGGAACGATTCTGATCACCGGAGCGGGCACCGGATTCGGCAAGGAGGTCGCGCTGCGGCTGGCCTCGGCCGGTCACGACGTGATCGCGGGCGTGGAGATCATCGCCCAGGTCTCGGAGATACGGGCGGCGGCCCAGCAGCGGGGCGCGGAGCTCCGGGTCGAGAAACTGGACGTCACCGACCCCGACGACCGGGAGAACGCCTGGACGTGGGACGTCGAAGTGCTGCTCAACAACGCGGGCATCTCCGAGGGCGGCTCGACGGTGGACATCCCCGCCGACCGTCTGCGCCGTCAGTTCGAGGTCAACGTCTTCGGACCGATCCTGCTCACGCAGGGTTTCGCCAGGCGGATGGCCGCGCGCCGGAGCGGCAGGATCGTCTTCATGTCGTCGGTCGCCGGACTGACCGTGGACCCCTTCACGGGCGCCTACGCCGGTTCGAAACACGCGGTGGAGGCGTTCGCGGACGCCCTCGACCAGGAGCTCGCCGAGTTCGGGATCACGGTGGCCACGATCAATCCCGGGCCCTTCCTCACCGGCTTCAACGACACCATGTTCGAGACCTGGAAGACCTGGCGCGACGACCCCGGACAACGCCTGTTCGACTACTCCCGGCTGGCCTTCCCGCACGAGCAGTACGACCCCGAGCCCGTCTACGACACCACCGTCAAGGTCCTGCTCGGCGAGGACACCCGCTACCGCCACCTGCTGCCCACCGAGCTGGAACCCGGGACCCGCGAACAACTGGACGCCCAGTGGGAACGCCGGCTCAACGACGGCACCCGCCCAGCCCCGGTCCACACGGCGTACGACATGACCCCGGGCACGCCGGTGACCGGCTGACACGCCCGGCGATCAGACGCGCACACCGGTCCGCCCATGACCCGGCATGATTTCGAGGAGCATTCGCCGACAGGTCCCCATGTTCCTGCTCCCGCCGTGGATCGTGGAACACACCGCCGCTCCCCGGTGGACGACCTCCGCGATGCTCGTCCCGAACACGATCCTGGTGGTCGTCCTCCAGGTCCGCTTCAGCCGGAGCGTCGGCGACGTGCCGTCCGCGGGACGGGCGATGCGGTGGGCGGGCGTGGCCATCTCGGCGGGCCTGGTCCTGATGGCGCCGGCCGAGAAGCCCCCGAGCCCACTGGCCGTCCTCCTCCTGGCGGCGGGGACGGCCGCGTACACCCTCGGCGAGATCTGGCACTCCGCGGCCTCGGCCGAGTACTCCTTCGGCCTCGCCCCGGCCGGCGCGCAGGGCCAGTACGCCGGGGTCTTCGGCTGGGCCACGGCCTGGCCGAGGGGGCGTCACCGGCGATCATGAGCGCGCTCCCGCCGGCCCTGGGCCTCCCCGGCTGGCTGCGCCTCGCCCCCCTTCTCCTGGCCACGGGCCTGGCCTGCTCTCCCTTCATGGCGCACCTCTCCCGCCCAGTGCCGGGCTCCGAGGCCCCGGACGTACCCACCGATGGGCACGAAGACCATCGAACTCGTGAAGGAGATCCCGAACCTCCACCTGGACCTCGGCTCGTCATTCGTGTCACCGGCGCCGCGCCTGACAGCCGCGGAGGTGCCCGAGCACTGCCTGTTCGGCTCCGACGCCCCTTCCGCAGACGTGCACAGCAACCGAATCCTGATCGAGCGGACAGTGCGGGATCATCCCGCGGCTCGTGACCGGATCATGGGTGAGAATCTCGCCGAAACCGTTCGGACTGGCCACCGGCTGACCCGGGACCGGACCACGCAAGGGCGTCCGGATCGGTTCCGGCCGCCCTTGCGCGCGTCCGCCGGGGGCTCAGGCTTGGCCGGCGATCGCCTGAGCGGCGGCGACAGCGGCCTGCTTGACCCGGTCGAGGGCTTCCGGATCGTCGCCCATGATCATGCGGGTGACCTGCGGAACGGCCAGCGGCCAGCCGACCAGGCCCGTGAAGAGCAGCAGCGCGGCCCGGGAGTCCAGGCCCTTTCCGCCCGGGCCCGCGAACGCCCCCATGTCGCCGACCGATCTCGCCTTCTCCTGGTAGTGGGCCGTACGGGATACCTCGTCGGGCACGGGCACCTTGGGGTACTCCAGCGCCTCCCACAGCAGCAGCCGCAGGATCGACGGATGCTCCTGGTGGTAGGTGAAGAGCCGGTCGATGTAGTCGGCGACCTCACCGGCCCCGGACGAGGGCGGCACGGCCTCGGCCAGCTCGTCGAGGGCGCGGCCCAGGACGGTGGAGAAGAGCGTGTCCTTGTCCCCGTAATAGAGGTAGATGGCCTGTTTGTTGGCCTGGGCCGCCTGCGCGATGCGGTCGACGCGCGCTCCCGCGACGCCGACACGGGCGAACTCCTCCAGCGCGGCCTCGTAGATGCGGTTTCTCGTCTGCTCCGAGCGTGAGCTCACTCGTCGGTTCCTCCTTGAACGGCTGACGTCACATAGTGCCCGCCCCCAGCGAGCCGTTCAGGCATGGCACAGATCTACGAACAGGCCCTGACCAAACCGTCCGGTTGATTTAAACCAACCGGTTGGTTTAAATGGCACCCATGAGCTTCCCCGAATCTCCGGGAACGGAGACGCCAGCCATGAACCGGCGCCGTCCAGGAGCGCGAGCGAGGCCGGACCGGGCTGATCGGGGCCACCTTCTGGCGCGACGGCGCCTTCGGCGGCGGCACCATCACCGATCTGGAGGCGGCCATGCGCTCGGGAATCGTCGACGTCATCCAGATCCCGCTGAACCGCCCCGCCGATGTCCAACGAGGAGAGATCCGCCATCGCCGCCTTCCACGACTGACAAGCAGGGCCGGCACCGGCGCTTCCACCCCCACCCGATCTCGACACCTAGGGAATCCCATGTCCGAATCGGACACCGCCCCCGCGCCGGCCGCCCCGGGACCGGCCCGCCTCACCAAGGACCCGTCGGGCCCCGCCGTCCACCCCGCCCTGTTCCTGATGATGGCGGTCTGCAGCGGCGCCACCGTCGCCAACGTCTACCTGGCGCAGCCCCTCCTCGACCTGTTCGCCCGGAACCTGGGCATCTCGGACTCAGCAGCCGGGATCGTGGTCACCTGCGCGCAGTTCGGGTACGCCGCGGGCATCCTCTTCCTGGTCCCGCTCGGCGACGTGCGCCGCCGGCGTCCGCTGCTGACGGCCATGCTCGCGGCCACCGTCCTCATGCTGCTGATCGCCGCCGCCGCACCCGGCCTGTCGGTGCTCGCCGCGGCGGCCGCGCTGATCGGTTGCGCCACCGTCGTGCCCCAGGTCCTGGTGCCTCTGGCCTCCGAGCTCGCACCGCCCGAGAAACGGGCCTCGATCGTCGCCAACGTGCAGATCGGCCTGATGAGCGGCATCATCGGCTCCCGCGTCATCGGTGGCCTCGTGGGCGAGGCGTTCGGCTGGCGCGCGGTCTACATCCTCGCCGCCGTCCTGACCGCCCTCACCGGCCTGATCACCCTGCTGCTGCTGCCCCGCGAGTCGGCCCGGCCCGCCATGCCCTACCGAGATCTGCTGATCTCGCTGCCCCGACTGCTGCGCCAGGAGCCCGCGCTGCGGCACGCCTGCCTGCTGCACGGCGCGCTCTTCGGCGCGTACACCGCCACGTGGGCCACGCTCGTCCTGGTCCTCACCGGCGAGCCGTACGGATACAGCAGCGCGACGGCCGGCCTCTTCGGACTGCTCGGCCTCGCGGGAGCCTTCGCCGCTCCCTGGGCAGGCCGGTTCGTCGATCGCCGGGGAGCGAGCCCGATCATCGCCGCCTCGCTCGTACTCGCCCTCGTCTCAAGCGGGGCCTACGCGCTGGGGGGCAGCACCCCGGCCTTCATGATCATGGCGATCGTGCTGGTGAACGTCGCCGTGCAGTGGAGCCAGATCGCCAACCAGGCCAGGATCTTCTCCTACCTCCCCGAGGCCCGCAGCCGCGCCAACACCGTCTACATGGTCGCGGTGTTCCTCAGTGGGGCTGTCTCCGCGGCTCTCGCCAGCGCCTGCTACGGCGCCTACGGCTGGAGCGGCGTCTGCACCGTGCAGGGCGTGCTGGCCCTGGCCGGACTCGCCGTACTGCCCGCCGCTCGCCGCTACGACCACCACACCGAGAGTGCCGTCGGCTGACCCGCAGGGGCCCGACACACTCCTCGCATCCGCCGGACGCCCCATCAAGAGAGAAAGAGACCCATGACATTCCCCGCCATGCCCAAGTCCGTCCTGCAGTTCTTCACCGCATCCCAGAAGGGGGACGCGGATGCCTGGGCCGACGCGTTCGAGGAGCACGCGACGTTCCACGACCCGGTCGGCGCGGACCCGATCGAGGGCCGCGAGGCCATCCGGGCTTTCGTCAAGTCGGTGATCCCCAGCTTCGATCCCTTCCTGGGCCTGACCCCCACCGAGGCCCACATCGTCGGTAACTCCGTGGCCGTCTCCTGGCGCGGGGCCGCCGTCTCGCTCGACGGCAAGTCGGTCAACTGGGCCGGCATCAATGTCTACGAGATCGGTGAAACGGGGCTGATTCGCGAGGCGAAGGCATACTTCAACCGGTCGGTCTTCGAGGCTCAGCTCCAGTAGCACAAGAGAGACCGCACCCGCCGGCTCATGCGGACAACGCCAGGCCCCGGCGACACGGAGGCTGACCCGGTTTCTCCCCCGTAGCCGGGTTCACCGGGGCCCCCGCGCTGGTTCAGATCGGGGAGGGCGGCATCGACAGCGCCGACGGCACCGTGAAAGGCGACCGGTCCATGGTGCGTGACCACGGCCCCGGACAACCGCGCTCCGCCCAGGGCGTCCTGGGCCGCGCGGGCCGACCATCGCCAGGCATGGAGAAAGCCCTCCTGACCAGCGTTTCCGCAAGTCGAGAGGGCTTTCAGACGTGGAGCCTAGGGGAGTCGAACCCCTGACATCTGCCATGCAAAGACAGCGCTCTACCAACTGAGCTAAGGCCCCGAGGAAGGACAGCACCCGACGCCCCAGCGCCTCGGCAACCGTCGCGGACCAGACTACCGGGTCGATGCCGGAATCCCACACCAGGCCGAGGGCTCCCCGTGGGCGACCACTCTCCGTAAGATGCTCGTCGAGGTTCGCAGCAGCGAAGCCGCAGCGAAGGGGAGACGCCATGGACGCAGCGCAACAAGAGGCAACGGCAAGAGCCCGGGAGCTCCAGCGCAGTTGGTACGGAGAGCCGCTGGGGGCGCTGTTTCGTCGGTTGATCGACGACCTCGGCCTGAACCAGGCCCGGCTCGCCGCCGTCCTCGGACTGTCCGCGCCCATGCTGTCCCAGCTGATGAGCGGTCAGCGTGCCAAGATCGGCAACCCCGCCGTCGTACAGCGTGTCCAGGCCCTTCAGGAGCTGGCGAGCCAGGTCGCCGACGGCAGCGTCAGCGCGGGAGAGGCCACCGACCGGATGACGGAGATCAAGAAGTCCCAGGGCGGCTCCGTGCTCACCAACTCCGGCCAGACCTCGGCCACCGGCGGAGCGCCCACCGTCCGCCGGGTGGTCCGGGAGATCCAGTCGCTCCTGCGGTCCGTCGCGGCGGCCGGTGACATCATCGACGCCGCCGACGCCCTCGCCCCGACCCATCCCGAGCTGGCAGAGTTCCTGAAGGTGTACGGCGCCGGCCGCACCGCCGACGCGGTCGCGCACTACGAGGGACACCAGAACTGAAGCCGGTACGGACCGGCAGGACGGCCGAACGGCGAGAAAGTGGAACACCGGTGCGATACGGAGGGGAGCACCGGTACCGGTGAGCGGAATCAGATCGCGGTCACCGGCCGTGCCCGGAAGGCTCCGGGCACGGCCGACAGAGGACGGGGAGCGGGCGCAGCGCAATGGGTGAGGTCTTCGCCGGTCGGTACGAGCTGATCGATCCGATCGGGCGCGGTGGGGTCGGTGCCGTCTGGCGGGCCTGGGACCACCGCCGTCGCCGCTACGTGGCGGCCAAGGTCCTTCAGCAGAGCGATGCGCACACGCTGCTGCGCTTCGTCCGCGAACAGGCTCTCCGGATCGAGCATCCGCACGTCCTCGCGCCCGCGAGCTGGGCCGCCGACGACGACAAGGTCCTGTTCACCATGGACCTGGTGAGTGGCGGCTCGCTCGCCCATGTCATCGGCGACTACGGCCCGTTGCCTCCCCGCTTCGTCTGCACCCTGCTCGACCAGCTGCTGTCCGGACTGTCGACCGTGCACGCGGAGGGTGTCGTGCACCGTGACATCAAGCCCGCCAACATCCTCATGGAGGCGACGGGTCCGGGACGGCCGCATCTGCGCCTCTCCGACTTCGGTATATCGATGCGCAAGGGTGAGCCCCGGCTCACCGAGACCAACTACGTGGTGGGCACGCCCGGTTACTTCGCGCCCGAGCAGATGATGGGGGCGGAGCCCGACTTCCCCGCGGACCTCTTCGCCGTCGGTCTCGTGGCTCTCTACCTCCTCCAGGGCCGCAAACCCGACTCCCGGGCGCTCATCGAGCACTTCGCCTCGCACGGCACTCCCAGCGCTCCGGAGGGCATTTCCGAGCCGCTGTGGCAGGTCATCGCCGGGCTGCTGCAACCGGACCCGCAGGCCCGGTTCCGGACTGCCACGGGCGCGCGCAAGGCGCTGACCGCGGCGGTCGACATGCTGCCCGAGCCGGGCCCGGACGAGGAGACCGTGGAGGTCTTCGACCAGATCGGCCCCCTGCCCGCCGGCTTCGGCCCCGACGGCCCGCTCGCACCTCACCCGGCCCCCGCGCACCAACAGACCCCGTACCGGCCCGCTTCGATGTCCGAGACCGGCAGTTTCCACCTCGCCCCGCCGCCTCGACAGTCGCCCACTCCGCAGTCCTCAACTCCGCAGCCGTCCCCTCCGCGGTCGCCCGTCCCGGCACCCCCGGTACCCCTGCCGACGCAGCCGACCCACCCGATGTCCTCCACCCCCCAGACGGCCACCCCCTTCGCCACCCCCGTCACCTCACCCATGGCTCCTGCGGCTCCGCCACCGTACGAACCGGCCCCCGCCATCGGACCGCACCCCGCGCCCGGGTCCGCTGTCCGGCCCTCGCGGACGCGGCCGGGACCGCCCCCGAAGGTGGCGGTCCCGGTTCTGCTGGTGGCGCTGATCTGTTTCGCGGTCGGCATCTGGGCCCTGACCCGGATCTGAGCCGAGGGCAGCGGCGACCGGCCCGGCCCGGCCTACCGCCTACCGCCCCGGAGGCGGCTGGCCGCCGACCCCTGACGTCCCACCAACCCCTGACGTCCCACCGACCCCCGGCATCCCACCAGCCCCGGGCACCCCTCCGACCCCAGGCCCTGGCGTCCCACCGACCCCGGACCCCCCGCCCGGTCCCGGTCCCGCACCCATCCCACCCGCCACGCCACCGACCATGTGGCCCGCCGCCTCCTGGCCCGCCCCCTCCGAACCCGCCGCGCGCCGGCGCGCGAGCAGCGTCCACACGCCGAGCCCGAGCACCAGCACGGCGCCCGTACCGATCCCGCCCGCCGCCACCATCCGCATCGTGCCGCTCTCCGCCGCCGGCGAGCCGCCGCTCCGGCCGGTCCTCGCCATGTCCCGGTCGCCCTGCGAGACACCGAAGATCCCGGCCGCCCCCTGGTACGGCGTCGGCTTCGCCTTGCCCTCGACGCTCACCCTGAGGACGAGCGGAAGCGCCTTGCCCCCGTACGACTGCCCGACCTGTGGGCTCAGCGTCACCGACAGGTAGTACCAGCCCGCGAAGCGCATCGCGCTGACGCCGTTGCCGGCGTCGAAGCGGTTCTCGTACGCCACCGGCGGCACCGGGTCCAGCGCCGCAGAGGTGGGCTCGCCCGAGTACGACAGCGTCGTGCCGTCCACGTGCCCGTGCGCCGGGTTGTCCAGGGCCACCGCGAGCGCGTTACCGATGTACTTGGTCGAGACCGTGCTGCTGCCCAGGTCGGCCGTGACGAAGAGCTGCTGTCCCCAGTCCACCGGCACCCGGTAGAAGAGCGTCCGCCCCGGCTCGATGTCGTCGCGCCACTCGCCGGTCTCCAGACTCGTCGCGTCGTGGTAGCCCGTACCCCCGGCGCGCCTCTGCTGGCCCCCGGTCGGCGGCGGGGGCGAGGCGGACGGCCAGTTCTCCGGTGCCTGGGTGGGCACCGACCCCGCGGACTTCAGGCCCGGCTCGGTCTCGTACCGCAGCTCCAGGTCCCATTCCTCGTTCGAGGACGTCGGCTTGGTCTCACGCTCGATCAGGACGTTGTACGTCCCGGCCTGTTGGCAGCTGCTGCCGTCCTTCTCGATGAGCCGTGCGGCGTACGCGGCGATCGGCCGCGGGAACTCCGCAGACCCGAACCTCGCGTCCTGCGAGTCGCACCGCAGCCCCTTGCCGTCCTTGACGCTGACCGTGATGCCGTCCCCGTAGGCGACCTTGCCGCCGCCGCCCTTCGGCACCGCGACCGCCGAGACGTACGCGTCGGTCGCGTCGTCGAGGTCGAGCCGGTAGTAGAGCTTGCCGCCCGGCCCGATCGAACTCCGGTACACCGCCCCGGACTTCATCGACGCGGCATCGCTGTTGATCTCCGTGCCCTTGATCGGCTCGGCCGCCGGATCGAAGGTGTACGAACCGGGCCCGTCCGCCGCGTACGCGTGGCCCGGCAGCGCCGTCACCACGCACGTCGCCGCCACTGTCCCCGCGATCGCCGCCGCGATGACGGTCAGGACGGCCCGGCCTCCGTTGCGCTGCCTCTTCACTCGCTTCCCCCGTTGTCCGTGCGGTCGCCCGATGATCGTGTACGGGCACGAGCCCCGCGACCAACGCCGTCACCGCGCCTCAGCACCGCCGTCGACGCTCCGGCCACCCAGGCAGCGGCCGCACTGCCGTTCCATCCTGCCCCGCCCGCCCCAGGGCTGTCTCCGGTCGGCACCGTCTTGACCGCTTCGCACGGATTGCCCGGCTCCGCAACCGACGCGTGCCGGATCGCCCCGCCACAGCCGGCACCCGGCGCCCCGCACCCGGCAGCTCACCCGGCACTTTGCTCACGCAAGCAAACGGTTCGCTCAGGCGAACCCGTCCCCACTGCCCACCGGCTCCGTGACGGCCCGCCGACTCCGCCCACCACCTCGCCCCTCGGGAGCCCGGAAGCCCCCGGACCAGCACGAAGCCCCGGCCGCTGAGCGACCGGGGCTTCGACAGGCTGTTTCGTCTCACACACCCGAACCTGCGGGCACGGAGTCGGTCGCCTCCGTCCACAGATCCTGCTCGGCGCGATCCGCCTGGATCTGGCGGTACACGAGGAGCCCGCCGATGGCGGCCAGTGCGACCAGGAGAAGCTTCTTCACCGCGCGACCTCGTCTTTCCTTGACGTGAGGGACTTCTGCGGCCCGACTATACACACCGGTCGATACCGATCGGTGACCTCCCCGGGCCCCGGACACCGCCTGCTCCGCTCCCGTTCCCCGCACTCTTCGCACTCCGTCCCTCACCGCTCCACAACCAACCCATGTCTGGATTGATCCGATAGAGGCTGATTGCACCATCAGAGTGGTGTTCATCCGAAGATCGGCGCATGGAGGGCGTCAATCACCGAAATCGACCACGCGATCCACATCATCAGGGAGGTAAGCAAATCCCGCCACCCGAAAGTGAGGGGCCATGAGCACCTTCAGGGCCAAGAGCGTCTGGACCGCCTTCATCACCGCCTTCTTCGCACTTCTCGCGTCGATCGGCCTCGTCACAGCCTCCGCGTCGGCCACGCAGCCGACGGCCATGAACCAGGAGCACACGGGTGCGACAGCGGCAACCGCGACCGTCCCGTCGGCCCGATGGGCCCTTCCGCGTGACAGGGCGCTGCCACCCACGATGAAGCAGCGCATCCGGGCCGAGGCCCACGGCTCCTCCCCGGCCACCCGCCACCTGCCCGCCGAGGCCGCGGAGACCATGAACGCCCTCCGCGCCGGCCAGCTGGACCCGGCGGTCGCCGCCGCGCTGCTGCCACCGTGACCTCGTACCACCTGATCCTCAGAGCCCCCGGCCCGGTTCACACCGGCGGGGGCTTCTTCGTACGCTCACACCACCGGGGGCCGCTTCACGCGCCGCCACCCCCTTCGCTCCCCTCACCGCCGCTGTCCGGCTCCCCCGACGGAAGCGCGGCGCGCTCGGGCGCCGCGCCACCGACGGGTGGTGACTCCTCGGCGCCGAGGCGCTGCCCCGTGATGAAGACACCGACCACCGCGGCCACGTCCACGCCACCGACGACCGCCGCCCAGACGGGCTCACCGAGAATCGCCAGGGTGATGGCGAGCGACGCCATGATCGCCAGAGCGGTGAGCGCGAAGAACTGACCACGGGTGGCCAGCTTGTAGGCATGAGTGGCGTCCTGGCGGTCCATGTCGTGCCGGTGCGCCTGTTCACGCTCGGCCATCGCCATGATCCGCTCGGCGAACCCGCTCTGCACGCCCTCGTAGCCGTGCAGCGTGGCCGGATCGGGGATCGGGCCCCGGTGCCTGATCTCGGAGCGCACCACGCGCCTGATCTGGCTCACCGAGGCGGGCTCGACGAGCGGAATCGCCTCGGCGAACCCTGTCTCGTGCCGGACAAGCCCTCCGCCGGGACGAGGGATGCGCTCCGAACGGGCTGGTTCCCCCGGCCCGGACGGCTCCTCCGGCCCGGACGGCTCCGGCACCTCGGCCGGTCCTCCCGCCACGTCCGGCGCTTCCGCCTCGGCCGGTTCTCCCGCCTCCGCCGGCGCTTCCGCCACGGCCGGTTCTTCTGAACGCGGATTCTCTTCGAGGACCGCGACGTCCTCGGGACGCGCGGTGGCTAACGAGCCGTCGCGTCCGCCGTCGTCGAGCGATACGCCTTCGCCGCTCGCCGCAGGTCCCCGCCCACCATCTGCCAATCGGTCCCCCCGTCGGACATCCTCGCCTTGCGCCTGCGCGCCACCCGATAGGTGGCCCCGCCCGCGAGATCGAGAAGAGATCCCGCACCCGCCAGAGCAGCTGCGGAGTGCTTCTTGAGCTTTGGCACAGCTTCCTCCATGTGTGGTTGTCTCTCGGCCTTCTTGAAGAGGGTACCCACGAGGAGCCGCCCCGTCACCGGACCAAGTCACCGGGCCCGGTCCGGTGGCCCCCACCCAGGACACCGCACAGCGAGCAGGGAACAAACCGCGAGCAACCACTGACAACCACTGACAACCCGGAACGACGAAGACCTCCGACCGCTATCGGTCGGAGGTCTTCGGACTGTGGGGCTAACAGGATTTGAACCTGTGGCCTCATCCTTATCAGGGATGCGCTCTAACCAACTGAGCTATAGCCCCGCCGCGCTGCGCGCTGACTTCTGAAGATTAGCGCACGTCGTGGCCAGTCCCAAAATCGATGGTCGACGGGGCTACTCGTCCTCGGCCAGCGTCAGCTCGACACCGCCGACGAAGCCCGCCGACAGGTTGTAGATGAACGCGCCCAGCGTCGCCAGCGCGGTCGCCAGCACCACATCGATCACCGCGATCACCGAGGTGAAGATGAGGACCCGCGGCAGCGACAGGAACGACTGGAGGTCGAAGCCGTTGCCCTCGTTCGAGCCGGTCGCCTCGCTGATCGTGCCGCCCACGGTGGAGAAGACGCTCATCGCGTCCATCACCATCCACAGGATCGCCGCCGCGACCACCGTGCAGATGCCCAGCGCGATGGAGAGCAGGAAGCTGACCTTCATCACCGACCACGGATCGGCCTTGGCCACCCGCAGCCGCGCCTTGCGGGTACGCGGAGTCGTCCGCGCGCCCGTCCTGGGCTTCCGCATGGCCTGGGCGTTGCCGCCCGGGGTCCCGTCGGCGGGCGTGCCGCCCGCGGGCGAGGGGTAGGCCCGCGGCGGGTGGTAGGGCCCGCTGTCCTGCTCCGAGGAGGGTTCCCGCTCACCGGGCAGCGGCCCGGTCGCGTAACCCTCGTACTGGGGCTGCGGCCCCCGGGTGTCCGTCACAGTTCCCCCCTGGGAGTCCGTGGCAGGGCCACGGGCACCGCTCGCTCCAGTCCCGGAAGCGGCCGAACCGGCGCCCGTGGCTCCACTCACGCTCTACTCCTCGTGCTCCCCGGCCGGGGGCTCAGTGCCCTCGGCAGTGACTTCAGCGGCAACCTCGGCCGTGTCGCCCTCGGCGTCCACGACCCCGTCGACCTCTTCGGTCCCGACGACCTCTTCGGCCTCGTGACCGGCCTCGGCGTTCCGGGCGATACCGACAACGGCATCACGCTTGCCCAGATTGATCAGTTGGACGCCCATGGTGTCACGGCCCGTCTCCCTGACTTCACTGACGCGCGTGCGAATCACACCACCGCCGAGGGTGATGGCAAGGATCTCATCCGTTTCCTCCACCACCAGCGCACCGACCAGCGATCCGCGGTCCTCGACGATCTTGGCGGCCTTGATGCCCAGACCGCCACGGCCCTGCACTCGGTACTCGTCGACCGGGGTCCGCTTCGCGTACCCTCCGTCGGTCGCAGTGAACACGAAAGTACCGGGCCTGACGACATTCATCGAGAGCAGTTCGTCCCCTTCGCGGAAACTCATCCCCTTGACACCCGACGTCGCACGGCCCATCGGACGCAGCGCGTCGTCCGTCGCGGTGAACCTGATCGACTGGGCCTTCCTGCTGATGAGCAGCAGGTCGTCCTCGGCCGACACCAGTTCGGCGCCGATCAGTTCGTCGGCCGTGCCGTCCGATCCGTCGCCCATCTCCCGGAGATTGATGGCGATGACCCCGCCGGAGCGCGGAGAATCGTAATCCTTCAGTGATGTCTTCTTCACCAGGCCGCCCTTGGTCGCCAGGATCAGATAGGGCGCCGCCTCGTAGTCGCGGATAGCCAGGATCTGGGCGATCCGCTCGTCCGGCTGGAACGCCAGCAGGTTGGCGACGTGCTGACCGCGGGCGTCCCGTCCGGCGTCCGGCAGCTCGTACGCCTTCGCCCGGTAGACCCGCCCCTTGTTCGTGAAGAACAGCAGCCAGTGGTGGGTCGTCGACACGAAGAAGTGGTCGACGATGTCGTCTTCCTTGAGCTTCGTGCCCCGCACGCCCTTGCCGCCGCGCTTCTGCGAGCGGTAGTCGTCCGTCTTCGTACGCTTCACGTAGCCGCCACGCGAGATGGTGACGACGATGTCCTCCTCGGCGATCAGGTCCTCGATGGACATGTCACCGTCGAAGGGCACCAGCTTGGACCGCCGGTCGTCGCCGAACTTCTCGACGATCGCCGCCAGCTCCTCGCTGACGATCTGCCGCTGCCGCTCCGGCGACGCCAGGATCACGTTGTACTCGTTGATCTTCGCCTGGAGTTCGTCGTGCTCGGCGGTGATCTTCTGGTGCTCCAGCGCGGCCAGCCGGCGCAGCTGCATCTCCAGGATCGCGTTCGCCTGGATCTCGTCGATCTCCAGCAGGCCCATCAGCCCGTCACGCGCCACGTCGACCGTCTGGCTGCGCCGGATCAGCGCGATGACCTCGTCGATCGCGTCGAGCGCCTTGAGCAGCCCGCGCAGGATGTGCGCCCGCTCCTCCGCCTTGCGCAGCCGGAACTTCGTACGCCGGACGATGACCTCGATCTGGTGCGTCACCCAGTGCCGGATGAACGCGTCGATCGACAGCGTGCGCGGCACGCCATCGACCAGGGCCAGCATGTTCGCGCCGAAGTTCGTCTGGAGATCGGTGTGCTTGTACAGGTTGTTCAGGACGACCTTGGCGACCGCGTCCCGCTTCAGCACGACGACCAGCCGCTGACCGGTGCGCGACGACGTCTCGTCCCGGACGTCCGCGATGCCGCCGACCTTGCCGTCCTTCACCAGGTCGGCGATCTTCTGCGCGAGGTTGTCGGGGTTGGTCTGGTACGGAAGCTCCGTGACCACCAGGCACTGGCGGTTCTGGATCTCCTCGACCGCGACGACCGCGCGCATCGTGATGGAGCCACGGCCCGTGCGGTACGCCTCCTCGATGCCCTTGCGGCCCACCACGAGCGCGCCCGTCGGGAAGTCCGGGCCCTTGATCCGCTCGATCAGGGCGTCCAGGAGCTCCTCCTGCGACGCTTCCGGGTGCTCCAGGTACCACTGCGCGCCCGACGCCACCTCGCGCAGGTTGTGCGGCGGGATGTTGGTCGCCATACCGACCGCGATCCCCGCCGAACCGTTCACCAGCAGGTTCGGGAACCGGGCCGGCAGAACCGTCGGCTCCTGGTTGCGGCCGTCGTAGTTGTCCTGGAAGTCGACGGTCTCCTCGTCGATGTCCCGGACCATCTCCATGGACAGCGGCATCATCTTGCACTCGGTGTACCGCATGGCGGCGGCCGGGTCGTTGCCCGGGGAACCGAAGTTGCCGTTGGAGTCCACCAGCGGCATCCGCATCGACCAGTGCTGCGCCAGGCGGACCAGCGCGTCGTAGATCGAGGAGTCGCCGTGCGGGTGGTACGTACCCATGACGTCACCGACGACACGGGCGCACTTGTAGAAGCCCTTCTCGGGCCGGTAGCCGCCGTCGTACATCGCGTACAGCACCCGGCGGTGGACGGGCTTCAGACCGTCCCGCACATCGGGAAGCGCACGCGACACGATGACGGACATCGCGTAGTCGAGGTAGGAGCGCTGCATCTCCGTCTCAAGCCCCACGGGCTCGACACGCATGCCCACGCCCTCGACGGGCGGGACCTCTTCGGGCGTCACGGGGACAGGGGTGTTCTCGTCGGCCATTGCTGGTCAAAGTCCTTTCGAGCTGCGGCTTGTACGGCCGACTCAGATGTCGAGGAAGCGGACGTCCTTGGCGTTGCGCTGGATGAACGAGCGCCGCGCCTCGACGTCCTCACCCATCAGCACCGAGAACAGGTCGTCGGCCTGCGCCGCGTCGTCCAGCGTGACCTGGCCGAGCACGCGGTGGTCGACATCCATGGTCGTGATGCGCAGCTCCTCGGCGTTCATCTCACCGAGACCCTTGAACCGCTGGATCGAGTCCTCGCGGATGCGCTTGCCGTTCTGCTTGCCCAGTGCCACCAGCGCGTCGCGCTCGCGGTCCGAGTACGCGTACTCGAAGTCGTCCCGGCCCCACTTGATCTTGTAGAGCGGCGGGCGCGAGAGGTAGACGTGACCCGACTCGACCAGCGGACGCATGAAGCGGAAGAGGAACGTCAGCAGCAGGGTGTTGATGTGCTGTCCGTCGACATCGGCGTCCGCCATCAGAATGATCTTGTGATAGCGGAGCTTCTCGATGTCGAAGTCCTCGTGCACACCGGTGCCGAACGCCGAGATGAGCGCCTGGACCTCGGTGTTCTGGAGGATCTTGTCGATCCGCGCCTTCTCGACGTTCAGGATCTTGCCGCGGATGGGCAGGATCGCCTGGTACATCGGGTTGCGGCCGGACTTCGCCGAACCACCGGCGGAGTCACCCTCGACGATGAAGATCTCGCACTGCGTCGGGTCGTTGGACTGGCAGTCGCTGAGCTTGCCCGGCAGCGAGGCGCTTTCCAGCAGCCCCTTGCGACGGGTCAGATCACGGGCCTTGCGGGCCGCGACCCGGGCCGTGGACGCCGCGATGCCCTTGCGGATGATGTCCGCGGCCTCGTTCGGATTGCGGTCGAACCAGTCCGTCAGGTGCTCGTGGACCACCTTCTGGACGAAGGTCTTCGCCTCCGTGTTGCCCAGCTTGGTCTTCGTCTGCCCCTCGAACTGCGGCTCGCCCAGCTTCACCGAGATGATCGCCGTCAGACCCTCGCGGACGTCCTCACCGGTGAGATTGTCGTCCTTCTCGCGCAGCAGCTTCTTCTCCCGGGCGTACCGGTTGACCAGCGAGGTCAGCGCCGCGCGGAAGCCCTCCTCGTGGGTACCGCCCTCATGCGTGTGGATCGTGTTCGCGAAGGAGTAGACCCCCTCGGTGTACTGCGTGTTCCACTGCATGGCGATCTCGGCCGAGAGCAGTCGCTCCTTGTCCTCGGCCTCGACGTCGATCACCGACTGGTGGATGACCTCGCCCTTGCGCGCGTTGAGGTACTTCACGAAGTCGACGATGCCGCCCTCGTAGTGGTACGTGACGGAGCGCGCCTGCTCCTCCTCGGTGACCTCCGCGACCTCGGCGACGTCCGCGCCCGCGGTCGCCTTCGCCGACTCACGCTCGTCCGTGAGCCTGATGGTGAGGCCCTTGTTCAGGAACGCCATCTCCTGGAAGCGGCGCGACAGGGTCTCGAACGAGTAGTCGGTGGTCTCGAAGATGTCACCGTCGGCCCAGAAGGTGACGGTCGTCCCGGTCTCGTCGGTCTCCTCGGTACGGGCCAGGGGCGCCGTCGGCACCCCGAGCTTGTAGTCCTGCGTCCAGCGGTAGCCGTCACACTTGACCTCGACCGACAGCCGGGAGGACAGGGCGTTGACGACGGAGACGCCGACACCGTGCAGACCACCGGAGACGGCGTAACCGCCGCCGCCGAACTTTCCGCCCGCGTGCAGCACGGTCAGCACGACCTCGACGGCCGGCTTGTTCTCGGACGGCACGATGCCCACGGGGATGCCGCGGCCGTTGTCGACCACGCGGACCCCGCCGTCGGCGAGGATCGTGACGTCGATCATGTCCGCGTGTCCCGCCAGGGCCTCGTCGACCGAGTTGTCGACGACCTCCTGCACGAGGTGGTGGAGACCACGTTCACCGGTCGAGCCGATGTACATGCCAGGTCGCTTACGGACCGCGTCCAGACCCTCAAGGACGGTGATCGCACTGGCGTCGTACGAGTTGGGGACCTCGCCGTACTCACCGGGGGTGGACGGGATGGTTTCGTTGGGGTTGCCGGAATCGGCCACGAAGCGCCCTTTCTGGCACAGCACAGGCCGTTCTCCGGGCAGGCGGGAGCGGCTGCGTCGTTCGGCTTGTATCGACGACTCCCGCGAGCACGCGGGATTGTCCCCCAGTCTACCGGTAGCGCCGACCCGAATGGGGGTTTGCCGGTGCCTGAGTCCGCATGTGCCGCCCTGAACCAGCGCCTGACGACTCCCCATATTGGGGAAGGGGCTTCAGGAGGCTCACACGGGCGTTGAGCGCTTCGGGCTGTCAAGCTCCGGCTACGGTGAGGGACCCCTCACCGTCCGCGCCCGGCAGCGGCCCCCGCCGACCGGCACGCCCCGACCCGCGCACGCCCCCCGCGCACCCTCCTCGCGCGGGCGCGTGCGCGAGGCGCGAGCGAGGGAAAAGGACCAGCTCACAGGCGTGCAAGGGGGCGTGAGGGGGGCGCGGAAGAGGAGTGGGAACAAGAAGAACGGATCAGCTGAACGCCCCGCCCGCCGCCCACTCACCCGCACGGCCGCGCCCTCCGCCGCCACCACTCCCCACGGCCGTACGTTTCCTCGGCACATGTCAGCCGTACGTGTCCCCCGGGCCCTTGCTCCCGGGCGCCCGCAGCGGACCGAACCGCTTCGCGGGCCCGCCCGGCCCCAACACCTTGATCAACTTCACAGTGCCGTGCCCCAGATCAGCGTTCAGCCGGGCCACCAGCTGGGGCGCCAGCAGCCGCAGCTGCGTCGCCCACGCCGTCGAATCGCACTGCACGGTCAGCACCCGCTCCGCCGGATCTTCGTCGTACTTCAGCGGCGCGCAGTGGTTCGCCAGGTCCTCGCCCACGATCTCCGGCCAGCGGCCCATCACCCCGCCCACCGCAGCCGGGGTCTCCCAGCCCCGCTCGGTGATCAGCCGGTTGATCGCCGCCCCCAGGGCCAGCGGATCACGGCCGTCCGCCCGCGCGCCGGACCTCAGCCCACCACCGCGCCGCGCCTGCTTGCGCTGCTGTGCCGCCGTGCCCCGCGCCCGCGCCTGCTCCTTCGCCGCCCGCAGCGCCACCCGGGCCAGATCGACGCCCGACGGCTCCGGCTGCCTCCCCGCCTCACCACCATCCGTCGGCCCGGCGTCCGGCCCGGGTTCCCGGGCACCGGAACGGCTCCCGCCACCGGAGGCGCCGCCCACGCCCGTACCGCCGTCGCGGCCGTGCGCCTCCTCCGAGCCGCCCGCGCTCCGGCGCCGGGAGCCGTCGGAGCCGGTCACGCGCGCGCCACCTCGCCCGCCGACACCTCGTACCGCGTACCCGCCAGAACACCCGGCACATCGTCGTCCACGGCCGCCGTCACCAGCACCTGCTCACCACCGGCGACCAGCTCCGCCAGCCGCTCCCGGCGGCGCGTGTCCAGCTCGGCGAACACGTCGTCGAGCACCAGCACCGGCTCATTGCCCTCGGTGCGCAGCAGATCGTACGAGGCCAGTCGCAGCGCCAGCGCGTACGACCAGGACTCGCCATGGCTCGCGTACCCCTTCGCGGGCATCCCCCGCAGTCCCAGCACCAGATCGTCCCGGTGCGGGCCGACCAGCGTCACCCCCCGCTCGATCTCCTGCTTGCGCACCTCCGCCAGCGCGGCGATCAGCTGCCCGTACAGCTCCTCACGGGTGCGCGCGAGCGCGTCGCCCGCGCCGACCGAGCTGCGGTACTCCAGTGCCAACGGGCCCCCGCCGGGTGCCAGCCGCGCGTACGCCTTGTCCGCCAGCGGCTCCAGGGCGGCGATCAGATCCAGCCGCTGTGCCAGCAGCTCGGCACCCACCCGCCCCAGATGCTGGTCCCACACGTCGAGCGTGGACAGGTCCATGGAACGGCCGCCGTGCCTGCGGGCCATGGCGGCGGACTTCAGCAGGGTGTTGCGCTGCTTGAGCACCCGCTCGTAGTCCGAGCGCACCCCCGCCATACGCGGCGAGCGCGCCGTGACCAGTTCGTCGAGGAATCTCCGGCGCTCGCCGGGATCGCCCTTGACCAGTGCCAGATCCTCGGGCGCGAACAGCACGGTCCGTACGATTCCCAGCACATCACGGGGTCTGACCTGCGACGATCGATTGATCCTGGCCCTGTTGGCCCGGCCCGGGTTGAGTTCGAGCTCGATCAGCTGCGACCGCTCGCCCTGGGTGACCGCGGCCCGGATGACGGCCCGCTCCGCGCCCACGCGCACCAGCGGCGCGTCGGACGCGACCCGATGGCTGCCCAGCGTGGCGAGATAGCCGACGGCCTCGACGAGATTCGTCTTGCCCTGGCCGTTGGGTCCCACGAACGCGGTGACGCCCGGATCGAGAGGAACCTCGACCCGGGCGTACGAGCGGAAATCGGCCAGCGAGAGATGCGTGACGTGCATGGTGTTCGCCGACCTTCCCGGCTTCCTGCTGGTGCTGCTGCTGTGTACCGCCGCCCGTTCGCGTCCCGGCCGCTTCCCGGGGGCCGCCGGTCCTCACCGGACCGACGGCCGCACCCGACGCGACGCGGACGCGGGGCTACTTCTTGTTCTCGACCGCGTGGCCGCCGAACTGGTTGCGCAGCGCGGCGATCATCTTCATCTGCGGCGAGTCGTCCTGCCGCGAGGCGAAACGGGCGAAGAGCGACGCGGTGATGGCGGGCAGCGGCACGGCGTTGTCGATCGCCGCCTCCACCGTCCACCGGCCCTCGCCGGAGTCGGCCGCGAAGCCCCGGAGCTTCTCCAGGTGCTCGTCGTCGTCCAGCGCGTTGACCGCCAGGTCGAGCAGCCAGGAACGGATGACCGTGCCCTCCTGCCAGGAGCGGAAGACCTCACGCACGTCGGTGACGGAGTCGACCTTCTCCAGCAGCTCCCAGCCCTCGGCGTAGGCCTGCATCATGGCGTACTCGATGCCGTTGTGGACCATCTTCGCGAAGTGGCCGGCGCCGACCTTGCCCGCGTGGACGGAGCCGAAGTCGCCGTCGGGCTTCAGGGCGTCGAAGACCGGCTGCACCTTCGCCACGTTCTCGGCCTCGCCGCCGTACATCAGCGCGTAGCCGTTCTCCAGGCCCCAGACACCGCCGGAGACACCGCAGTCGACGAACCCGATGCCCTTGATGCCCAGTTCGACCGCGTGCTTCTCGTCGTCGGTCCAGCGCGAGTTGCCGCCGTCCACGACGACGTCCCCGGGGGAGAGCAGACCGGACAGCTCGTCGATCGTGGACTGGGTGGCGGCGCCGGACGGGACCATCACCCAGACCACCCGCGGGCCCTTCAGCTTGCCCACGAGCTCTTCGAGGCTGCTCACATCGGCGACGTCCGGGTTCCGGTCGTAACCGATGACGGTGTGACCCGCGCGGCGAATGCGCTCGCGCATGTTGCCACCCATTTTGCCGAGGCCGACGAGACCGAGCTCCATCAGAGATTCCTTAAGCTTGTGCCGGATTCGTACCCGGGACCGAGCCTACGCCCGGACGGGGACAGCGACACGGGCGTGCTCAGCGCCGAGCACGCCCGTGGGACGCCGCCGTGACAAGGCCGCGCCGGCCGGATCAGCCCGACAGGCGGACCGGCATGATCAGGTACTTGTACGCGTCGTCGGCCTCGGCGTCCACGGCCGGGCGGCCGCTGAGCAGCGCGGGCTTCGTCGACGTCGTGAAGGACAGCTGAGCGACCGGGGAGTCGATGGCGCTGAGCCCGTCCAGCAGGAAGGTCGGGTTGAAGGCGATCGAGATGTCGTCGCCCTCCAGCACGGAGTCGACGCGCTCCACAGCCTGTGCGTCGTCGCTCGACCCCGCTTCGAGGATGAGCACGCCCTGCTCGAAGCTGAGCCGCACCGGGGTGTTCCGCTCGGCGACGAGGGCGACACGCTTGACGGCCTCGACGAACGGGGCGGTCTCGATCACCGCGACCGAGTTGAACTCGGTCGGGAAGAGCGTCCGGTACTTCGGCAGGTCGCCTTCGAGCAGTCGGGTGGTCGTCCGGCGGCCGGCACCCTCGAAACCGATCAGGCCCTCGCCCGCGCCGGAACCGGAGAGCGCGAGAGTGACCGTGTCACCGCTGGTCAGCGCCTTCGCGGTGTCCAGCAGGGTCTTGGCGGGCACCAGGGCGACGGCGGACGCCTCGGGGTCCTCGGGCTTCCACAGGAACTCGCGGACCGCGAAGCGGTAGCGGTCGGTGGAGGCCAGCGTGACGGTGTCCCCCTCGATCTCGATCCGCACACCCGTGAGCACGGGCAGCGTGTCGTCGCGTCCCGCGGCGATGGCGACCTGGGCGGCGGCAGAGGCGAAGACCTCACCGGGGACGGTGCCGGTCGCGGTGGGCATCTGCGGAAGGGCCGGGTACTCCTCCACAGGCAGGGTGTGGAGTGTGAATCGCGAGGAGCCGCAGGCCACGGTGGCCCGTACTCCGTCGGTGGAGATCTCCACCGGCCTGTTCGGCAGGGCGCGGCAGATGTCGGCGAGCAGCCGGCCGGAGACCAGCACCGTGCCGTCCTCCTCGATCTCCGCGTCGACGGAGACCCGGGCCGAGACCTCGTAGTCGAAGCTGGAGAAGCTGAGCGCTCCGTCCTCGGCCTTCAGCAGTAGGCCCGCGAGAACGGGCGCCGGCGGACGGGCCGGGAGGCTGCGGGCCACCCAGGCCACCGCCTCCGCGAGTACATCGCGCTCCACCCGGATCTTCACCGGAACCGCCTCCTGCTGTTGCTCGCTCGCCCTGCTGGCCTTCGTCGTCTGGATCGGGGCTCCCGGCCGAAAGCCGGATGTGCCGCCGGGGACCAGTCTGACGTACGGCACCGACACTCGGTGCTGCTCGGGGTCAAGTCGCGACAAGAGGCTCGGAGCGCTCCGGCGCCGAGTTGTGCACAGCGCCCACTTCGAAGCGGATTCCTGGCTAACTCTAGGTGGCAGTAGTAGTAGGGCCTGTGGAAACCGTGGATAACCCTCTTTGCGCTGGTCAGCCATGGTTTTTTGTCCACCGGCCCTGTGGGCGCGACCGGTGGACAACTCGGCGTTTCTGTGGACGCCGGAAAGTTCTGCACACCCCGTGCACAGGAGAGGGGCACTTCTCCCCAGGGCCGTCCCCAGTTTTACCCAGGTTCCCCACAGCCCAACCGGCCTCGTTGGTGTGACGCCTTTCACTCTGCGTGGTGAAAGCGGGTGTCGCGTTGCCGAACAGTGGACAGGGCTGTGGAGAAGCTGGGGACAACCTGGCCCGTCCTGTGGGCTGCCCGTGGACAACCCGATCGCCCTGCTGTGGACGAATATTTTGTCCACAGCCTGTGGATCATTGTTGACCACAAATCCCCAGGGGGCTGACCTGGCCTGATGGAGTATCGGGAGTCGAGCCTGTGGACGCAATCTGGACAACTTCGTGGTCCCCAGGCTGTGGAGGGGAGTTCCGGCCCGGATCTGTGGAGAACGGCTGGTCAGCGGTGGGTATTCGAACACCGGGGGACGTTTTCGGGGCCTCGGCCGGGGTAAGGCGGGGTGCTCCGGGGTGTGGAGAGGGTGGCGGGCGGGGGTCGGACGCGCCGGTACGGGGTCGGGCACGGAGCCCGGAAGAGTAGGAAGAGGCCCTGGAAGAGCCTGGACGAGAGTCTGGACGAGGCCCCGGAAGGGCTTGGGAGATCCGCGCAGGAAGCCGCCCACGATGCCGACGGACGGTGGAACGTGCCCCGGACGAGCGGGGGAAGGCGCCGCGTAATGACGACGAAGGGCGTCCCCGGGGACACCTGAGACAGGTCTCTCCAGGGACGCCCTTCAGCCGTCTTCAGCCGTACGGCAGGGGGTGACCGGTATCGGGGCGGTCGGTGGTGGATGACCAGGAGCCGGTGATCGGTGCCGGTGATCGACGGCGGACCCCTGGCCGTACGCGCCCGCGCTCGCCCCGCCTTTCGTCAGACGTGGCCCGGCCCGCGTCACGCGGCACCCACGGGTACGGCACCCGCGGGCCCGTGGCTCAGCCGTTCTTGATGCGGTTGGTCAGCTCCGTGACCTGGTTGTAGATGGAACGCCGCTCCGCCATCAGCGCGCGGATCTTCCGGTCCGCGTGCATCACGGTCGTGTGGTCACGGCCGCCGAACTGCGCGCCGATCTTCGGCAGCGACAGATCCGTCAGCTCACGGCAGAGGTACATCGCGATCTGGCGTGCCGTCACCAGCACCCGGCTGCGCGACGATCCGCACAGGTCCTCGACCGTCAGGCCGAAGTAGTCGGCGGTCGCCGCCATGATCGCCGGCGCGGTGATCTCCGGAGCCGCGTCCTCACCGCCGGGGATCAGATCCTTGAGGACGACCTCGGTGAGACCGAGGTCGACCGGCTGCCGGTTGAGGCTCGCGAACGCCGTCACCCGGATCAGCGCGCCCTCCAGCTCGCGGATGTTGCGCGAGATCCGGGACGCGATGAACTCCAGTACCTCCGGAGGGGCGTTCAGCTGCTCCTGTACCGCCTTCTTCCGGAGGATCGCGATCCGGGTCTCCAGCTCGGGCGGCTGCACATCGGTGGTCAGACCCCACTCGAACCGGTTCCGCAACCGGTCCTCCAGCGTCACCAACTGCTTCGGCGGCCGGTCCGACGAGAGCACGATCTGCTTGTTGGCGTTGTGCAGTGTGTTGAAGGTGTGGAAGAACTCCTCCTGCGTCGACTCCTTGCTCGCCAGGAACTGGATGTCGTCGACGAGCAGGATGTCCACGTCCCGGTACCGCTTGCGGAAGGTGTCGCCCTTGCCGTCGCGGATCGAGTTGATGAACTCGTTCGTGAACTCCTCGGAGCTGACGTAACGCACCCGGGTACCCGGGTAGAGGCTGCGTGCGTAGTGCCCGATGGCGTGCAGCAGATGGGTCTTGCCGAGCCCCGACTCCCCATAGATGAAAAGCGGGTTGTACGCCTTCGCCGGTGCCTCGGCGACGGCCACGGCCGCGGCGTGCGCGAACCGGTTGGACGCGCCGATGACGAAGGTGTCGAAGAGGTACTTCGGATTCAGCCGGGCGTGCGGTTCACCGGGGCCGGGCGCGGGCGACGGCTGCGTGCCCATCGGGCCGCTGGCCCCACCGCCGGGCCGGCCGGTCCCCGGTCCGCCCTGCCGGTGCTGCTGCGGGTCCTGCATGTCGTGCCGGTCCTGGCGCTGCGGCTCGTACTGGCGGCGGTCGTGCTGCTGCGGCCGGTAGTCGTGCTGAGGCTGCTGCGGCCGGACCGTCGCGTACGGATCGCGGTCCTGGAAGCCGCCGAGCCGGGGCTGCTGCCAGGACAGGTCCTCCTGGGTGCGCGGCCAGGCGCCGGGCTCGGGGCGCTGCTGCTGATAGTCGGGATACGCGGGGCGGGCGCTCGGCAGGCCGTCGTCCGGGGGCCGGTGCCCGCCGTAGCCGTCGTACGCGTCGTTGTGCGGGTGCTCGTCGTGCTGCGGCCCCGGGCCCTGGTAGCGGTGGGACTGCTGCGACTGGTGCATGGGGGGCGCGGGCGGAGCGGGCGGCTCACCGGCTGAATCGTCGACGGTGATCGCGATGCGGATCGGCCGGCCGCACTCCCGGCTCAGGGTCTCGCTGATGAGCGGTGCGAGACGGCCTTCCAGGACCCGCTTGCCCCATTCGTTGGGCACGGCGAGCAGCGCGGTGTCGGCGACCAGTGCGAGCGGCTGGCAGCGCTCGATCCACTGCTTGTCCTTCGGCTCGATGCCCTGCTGGCCCTCCCCGAGGAGTTGCTCCAGCACTCGTGGCCACACTGCGGCAAGATCGGCAGGTACATCAGCCACAAGGCACGCTCTCTCGCAGGTCCCACGAATGTGTGGTTCTCGGGACGGGATGGGTCGGTCTGGGTGGGGCCCGGCAGGCGGGAAGAAAAAGAGCCGGAGTCGAGCCACGGTAGTCAGCCCGACCCGCGTGGTTCAAGTTGTTGTCCACAGGCTGTGCACAATGGGAGCCGGTACAGTGCGGGTTTGACCGGATGGCGCGGCCGCGCGTACCGTGACCAGGTCGAGTTGTCGATGGCTGCTGCCGCCTGCCTCCGATGGGCAAAGGTCACGATCTGTGATCGTGAAGCGGTGCACTAAGGCGTTTACGCGAGCTTCTCGTGGGCGCACGGTGACAGCCAGGCGATGTCCCGCCAACACACGAATCATTTCTGGAGCCCCCGAGTGAGCAAGCGCACCTTCCAGCCGAACAACCGTCGTCGCGCGAAGACCCACGGCTTCCGGCTGCGTATGCGCACCCGTGCCGGCCGCGCGATTCTCGCGTCCCGCCGTGGCAAGGGTCGCGCCAACCTGTCCGCCTGATCGCGTACAGGTCATGACGTGCTGCCTACCGAGAATCGGCTGAGGCGGCGCGAGGACTTCGCGATCGCGGTACGCCGGGGACGTCGGGCCGGACGCCCGCTACTCGTCGTACACCTACGTAGTGGTGCTACGGACCCGCACGCGACAGGGGAGAGTGCTCCCCCGCCGCGTGCGGGTTTCGTTGTCAGCAAGGCGGTAGGTGGTGCGGTCGTACGCACAGCGGTGAAGCGCAGGCTTCGCCACCTGGTCCGAGAACGACTGTCCGTGCTGCCCCCCGGTAGCCTGGTTGTCGTACGTGCGTTGCCCGGTGCGGGTGACGCCGGCCATGAACAGCTGGCCCGAGACCTGGACGCCGCGTTGCAGCGGCTCCTGGGAGGGGGCGCGCGATGAAGTACCCGTTGCTGGCTCTCATCAAGCTGTATCAGTGGACGATCAGCCCACTACTAGGGCCTGTCTGCCGTTACTACCCGTCGTGTTCCCACTATGGATATACGGCGATCGACCGGCACGGTGCCATCAAGGGAACAGCGCTGACCGCATGGCGCATCCTGCGATGCAATCCGTGGTCACCAGGCGGCGTGGACCATGTCCCACCACGCAAGCGTCCGCGTTGGCACGAGCTGCTGCGTAACGCTCTGCGTGGCAGCAAGGGCGGGAACTCCGCCGATGCTGTGCCTCCCCAGGGGGCGGTCTCCGAACCCCCGAGCCTGGCCACAGAGACCTCGCCCAATGCTCAAGGAGCCTGATTAGTGGACACGATTGCCAGTCTGTTCAGCTTCATCACGTACCCCGTTTCCTGGGTGATCGTCCAGTTCCACAAGCTGTACGGAGCGATCTTCGGGAACGACACGGGCTGGGCCTGGGGCCTGTCCATCGTGTCCCTGGTGGTACTGATCCGTATCTGCCTCGTCCCGCTCTTCGTGAAGCAGATCAAGTCCACCCGCAATATGCAGGTGCTCCAGCCGAAGATGAAGGCGATCCAGGAGCGCTACAAGAGCGACAAGCAGCGTCAGTCCGAAGAGATGATGAAGCTGTACAAGGAGACGGGCACCAACCCGCTCTCCTCGTGCCTGCCCATCCTGGCGCAGTCCCCGTTCTTCTTCGCCCTGTACCACGTGCTCTCGGCCATCGCCTCGGGCAAGACCATCGGCGTCATCGACCAGCCCCTGCTCGACAGCGCGCGCAAGGCCCACATCTTCGGTGCCCCGCTGGCCGCGAAGTTCATGGACCACGGTGACAAGGTGGCCAGTCTGGGCGCCTCCCTGACCGATGTCCGGGTCGTCACCGCGGTCATGATCGTCATGATGTCCGCGTCGCAGTTCTTCACCCAGCGCCAGCTGATGACGAAGAACGTCGACCTGACGGTGAAGACCCCTTACATGCAGCAGCAGAAGATGCTGATGTACATCTTCCCGCTGATCTTCGCCGTCATGGGCATCAACTTCCCCGTCGGTGTCCTCGTCTACTGGCTGACCACCAACGTCTGGACCATGGGTCAGCAGATGTACGTGATCAACCAGAACCCGACGCCGGGCAGCAAGGCGCAGGACCACTACCTGGAACGTGTGCTGAAGAGCGTCACCGCTCATGGCGAGGTCCGCGGCAGGGCCAAGCGCAACGCGGTCAAGCGGATCGTCGCCAAGGGTGCCGACCGCAACGACATCGAGCGCAAGTTCATCGTGGGACTGGGCAAGCTCGGCCTGGCACCCCAGGAGGACGGCAAGGTGGTCAAGAGCGACACCGCGGCCGCCGAGGCCGAGAGCGCGGCGGCCAGGCGACAGCAGCCCAAGCGCCAGTCCAAGGCGAAGCGTCAGACCGCTGCCCAGCAGAGCGCGGACAAGAGCACTGATTCCACCGACATGGGGCCCAAGACCTCGTTGCAGAAGCAGGACGAGTCCCAGGACGCCAAGTCCAAGCCGGCGGCCAAGCCCGCGTCAGGCTCCTCACGCCAAGCCAAGTCCGGACAGCGCAAGGGCCCGCAGCGGCCCAAGCACCCGTCCAAGAAGTAAGAAGGAGTCCACCCGTGACGGAAGGCACCACTTCCACGGCCGCTGAGGGCAGCGACACCTTGACCCGTCTTGAGCAGGAGGGGGAGATCGCCGCCGACTACCTTGAGGGCCTGCTCGACATCGCCGATCTCGACGGCGACATCGACATGGACGTCGAGGCGGACCGGGCTGCGGTCTCGATCATCAGCGACGTCTCGACCCGTGATCTGCAGAAGCTCGTGGGCCGCGACGGTGAGGTGCTGGAAGCACTCCAGGAGCTGACACGCCTGGCCGTGCACCGGGAGACCGGTGACCGCAGTCGGCTGATGCTGGACATCGCGGGATTCCGGGCAAAGAAGCGTGAGGAACTGGCCGAGCTGGGCGCCAAGGCCGCGGACGAGGTCAAGAGCACCGGCGAACCGCTGAAGCTGGCCCCGATGACGCCGTTCGAGCGCAAGGTCGTGCACGACGCCGTCGCGGCGGCCGGTCTGCGCAGCGAGTCCGAGGGCGAGGAGCCGGAGCGCTTCGTCGTCGTTCTTCCGGCCTGACCGGACCCTTGTACTGTCGGCCCCGTCTGTTCGCAGGCGGGGCCGACTTTGTCAGCCTGATTCAGCCACCCACAGCGCGGTAGTGCGGTATGGAAGGACGGTCCTCGTGACGGAGGCAGCAGAACTCCCCCAGACGCCGGAAGCGGCGCAGGCGGTATTCGGTGAGTTCCTCCCGGAGGCGGTCCGGTACGGGGAACTGCTCGCGGACGCCGGAGTCAAGCGTGGACTCATCGGTCCGCGTGAGGTGCCACGGCTGTGGGAACGGCACCTGCTGAACTGCGCGGTGCTCTCCGAGGTCGTGCCCGAGGGGGTCACGGTCTGCGACGTGGGGTCCGGGGCAGGACTGCCGGGCATTCCGCTGGCGCTGGTCCGTCCCGACCTGAAGATCACCCTGCTTGAGCCTCTGCTGCGTCGCACGAACTTCCTCCAGGAGGTCGTCGAGCTCCTGGGGCTCGACCATGTCACGGTGGTCCGTGGCCGCGCCGAGGAAGTCCTGGGAACCCTGCAGCCGGTGCATGTGGTGACGGCTCGCGCCGTGGCTCCGCTCGACCGGCTGGCCGGGTGGGGTGTTCCCCTGCTGCGCCCGTACGGAGAGATGCTGGCCCTCAAGGGCGACACCGCCGAAGAGGAGATCCAGGGCGCACGCGCCGCTCTGAGCAAGCTCGGCGTGGTGGAGGCCGAGGTGCTGCGGGTCGGCGAGGGCCTGGTCGATCCCCTCTCCACCGTGGTGCGCGTGGTGGTCGGGGAGAGCCCCGGCGGTGTGAGGTTCGCCGCGAAGAGGGCAAAGGCCGCGAGGGTCAGTCGCACGCGCCGTCGGCGTTGAGGAGGAGCCTGTCCCGGCGGAAAGAGCGCCGTGTGGCGCTTGCGCCGGGCTTCTCGGTGATGCTCCATAGAAGGTGCCATGTGTTCCCGCGCGGAGTGTCGGGACTGCCCTGTGACCCCTCCCGTGCATCGTGTTTCACGTGAAACGTCGCTCTCTGCTCCAGGGAATCATCGGTCGCGGTCGTGCGGCTGCCGCGCCGCGCGGCCGCAAGCCCGCACGGGTTGCGGGGTTGTCCACAAAAGCGGGTTCATCCACAGAAGAGCGGGCCTCGCTGGTTCACGACCCCGAAAGCATGGCAGGCTCTGTTCATTGCGAGCTTGAAGTCGAGGAGAGTGAATCCTTGCGGTCCGACGCCAATATTGCGGGACCGATGGCCGATCCGGTCCCCGGTCCCCGTACCGAGTCGGTGGGGGAAGGTGTTTCACGTGAAACACCACCGCCACCGATGGACGACACCCCCATCGGCCACGCGGCCCAGCTGGCGGTCCAGGCTCTTGGGCGCGCGGGCGAGGGGCTGCCCCGCCCTGACCAGACGCGCATCATGGTGGTGGCCAACCAGAAGGGTGGGGTGGGCAAGACGACCTCGACGGTCAACCTTGCCGCTTCACTGGCCCTGCACGGCGCCCGCGTCCTGGTCGTCGACCTCGACCCGCAGGGCAATGCCTCCACGGCCCTGGGGATCGATCACCATGCTGACGTTCCCTCGATCTATGACGTCCTGGTGGACAGCCGACCGCTTTCCGAGGTGGTTCAGCCCGTCCCCGACGTCGAAGGTCTCTTCTGCGCCCCAGCGACCATCGATCTCGCCGGTGCGGAGATCGAACTGGTTTCGCTGGTGGCGCGGGAGAGTCGACTGCAGCGGGCGATCCAGGCTTACGAGCAGCCGTTGGACTACATCCTCATCGACTGCCCGCCTTCGCTCGGATTGCTGACGGTCAACGCGCTGGTCGCCGGCGCCGAAGTGCTGATTCCGATCCAGTGCGAGTACTACGCGCTGGAGGGGCTGGGGCAGCTGCTGCGTAACGTCGACCTTGTGCGGGGGCACCTCAACCCGGATCTGCATGTGTCGACGATCCTGCTCACCATGTACGACGGCAGGACCCGGCTCGCGTCCCAGGTGGCCGAGGAGGTACGCACTCACTTCGGCAAGGAAGTGCTGCGTACGAGCATTCCGCGTTCGGTGCGGATCTCGGAGGCTCCGAGCTACGGCCAGACGGTCTTGACGTACGACCCTGGGTCCAGCGGTTCGCTGTCCTACCTCGAAGCGGCCCGTGAGATCGCTCTCCGAGGCGTCGGAATGCACTACGAGGCCAAGCACGCGCACACAGGCACGCAGAACAGTCAGCAGAACATCTCGGAGGGGAAGAACCAGTGAGCGAGCGTCGTAGAGGGTTGGGACGTGGGCTCGGTGCACTGATCCCGGCCGCTCCGCAGGAGAAGCAGGTGCCGGCCGGGGTGGGTTCGTCATCGCCAGGAGCTGTTCCGGTGCTGACGGCCGAGCGGGGGATCGCAGCGGCGAAGGTGACCTCGCTGGCGTCCGCGCCTGCGGCGCAGGAGCCAGGTGTCTCCGTACCCGCACCGGCGGCGGAGCCCACCGTCGCGAGCACTGACTCCACCGGGGCGTACTTCGCCGAGATCCTTCTGGGTTCCATCACACCCAACCCCCGCCAGCCGCGCGAGGTGTTCGACGAGGACGCGCTCGCGGAGCTGGTCACCTCCATCAAGGAGGTCGGACTCCTCCAGCCCGTCATCGTGCGGAAGCTGGGACCGGAGCGCTTCGAGCTCATCATGGGCGAGCGGCGCTGGAGGGCTTGCCGCGAGGCCGGTCTGGAACGGATTCCGGCCATCGTCCGGGACACGGACGACGAGAAGCTTCTCCTGGACGCACTCCTGGAGAACCTTCACCGGGCCCAGCTCAACCCGTTGGAAGAGGCAGCCGCGTACGACCAGCTGCTCAAGGACTTCAAGTGCACGCATGATCAGCTGGCCGACCGGATCGGCAGATCACGCCCGCAGGTGTCCAACACCCTGCGTCTGCTGCGACTGTCGCCCCCTGTGCAGCGAAGGGTGGCCGCCGGGGTGCTCTCGGCGGGGCACGCGCGGGCGCTGCTGTCGGTGGACGACTCCGAGGAGCAGGACCGGCTGGCTCATCGCATCGTGGCCGAGGGGCTTTCCGTGCGAGCGGTCGAGGAAATCGTGACGCTGATGGGTTCTCGTCCGACGAGCACCGTCAAGCCGAAGGGGCCCCGGGCAGGTGGCCGGCTCTCGCCCGCTCTGAGCGACCTCGCCTCACGGCTCTCGGACCGTTTCGAGACCCGGGTGAAGGTCGACCTCGGGCAGAAGAAGGGAAAGATCGTCGTCGAGTTCGCCTCGATGGAGGATCTGGAGCGGATTCTCGGCAGTCTCGCGCCGGGCGAGGGGCGGGTGCTGGACAGCTCTTCGGGCAGGTCTGAGGGCGTCGAAGAGGGCTGACCTCTTCGTACAGCCTGTGGGGCGGGCCGCGACCCGGGAAGTACCCGATCGCGGCCCGCCCTTTGCATTTCCACGGTGTCTGCTTCGTCTCCGGGTGGATACGATGCGTTTGCCGTATGACGCATGACCTTGATCCGCCTCGGGGGGAGGGCCGGCCACGCGATCAGTCAGCCACGGCCGGGCAGAGCCACCACGGTGCTTGGTCCGGGAGCCGTCCGGGATTCGTCGGCAGCCTGCTCCATGAACGGGGAGCGCTGACCGCCGCACAGGATGCGGCGGACGAAGGAAGTGAGGAACAGCCTCCATGGGGCGTCGGCTCGCACCGCTCACACTCGACAACCTCTCGGACCTTCCCAGGCGCTGTCGCTCGTGCGTCTTCTGGGAACTCGATCCGGTCAGCGGGGAAGCGGCGGTAAGAGCGGGCAGGCCCGGGGTGGAGAAGGAGGCATGGATCTCCGCCGTCCTGCTGGAGTGGGGCTCATGCGGACGGGTCGTGTACGTGGACGACGTGCCGGTCGGCTTCGTCCTCTACGCGCCCCCGGCCTACGTCCCCCGGTCCACTGCCTTCCCTACGAGTCCGGTCTCTCCCGATGCCTTGCAGCTGATGATGGCTTGGGTCATGCCGGGCTACCAGGGGCAGGGGCTGGGCCGGGTCATGGTTCAGACGGTGGCCAAGGATCTGTTGAGGCGGGGTTTCAAGGCGGTCGAGGCATTCGGGGACGCCCGCTGGACGGAGTCTGCCTGTGTGCTCCCCGCGGACCATCTGCTGGCGGTGGGGTTCAAGACCGTACGACCCCATCCGAGGTATCCGCGGTTGAGACTGGAACTGCGCACGACTCTTTCCTGGAAGGAAGATGTCGAGCTGGCTCTGGACAGACTGCTGGGAGCGGTTCAGAAAGACCCCGTGTTGCGACCCCTCTGAACATTTCCAGGTCGTCTCGGCGGACCGAAGTCGTCCCGCATACGGAACAGGCCCACCCCGAAGGGTGGGCCTGTTCCACGTGAAACGGTGAACGGCGGCTCTACTGGCCGATGAAGGCTTCGAGATCGCGAAGAATGGCGGCCTTGGGCTTGGCGCCGACGATGGTCTTGGCGACCTCGCCACCCTGGTAGACGTTCAGGGTCGGGATGGACATCACGCCGTACTTGGCGGCGATGGCCGGGTTCTCGTCGATGTTGAGCTTGACGATCTCGATCTTGTCGCCGTGCTCAGCCGCGATGGCCTCCAGAGAAGGGGCGATCTGACGGCACGGACCGCACCAGGCAGCCCAGAAGTCGACCAGTACGGGCTTCTCGCTCTTGAGGACGTCCTCGTCGAAGGAGTCGTCAGTCACGTTCTTCAGGGCGCCGGCCACGGCGGCCTCCTTAACTTCGCGGGATGTTGGGTGGAACACGGATCAGACTGCGGGGGTCTTCTCCGGCTCGGCGGGCTCTTCGTCCGTGAGCGCAGCGAGGAAGCGCTCGGCGTCGAGCGCGGCGGAACAGCCGGTGCCCGCAGCGGTGATGGCCTGACGGTAGGTGTGGTCGACCACATCGCCCGCGGCGAAGACACCGGAAACGTTGGTGCGCGTCGAGGGGGCCTCAACCTTGAGGTAGCCCTCGTCGTCGAGGTCGAGCTGCCCCTTGAAGAGTTCGGTACGCGGGTCATGACCCACGGCGATGAACAGGCCGGTCACCGCAAGCGGGGCGGTTTCGCCGGTCTTGGTGCTGCGGAGGGTCACGCCGGAGAGCTTCTGCTCACCATGGATCTCGGCGACCTCGCTGTCCAGGGCGAACCGGATCTTCGGGTCGGCGAAGGCACGGTCCTGCATGGCCTTGGAGGCGCGCAGGGAGTCGCGGCGGTGGACGATCGTCACGGACTTGGCGAACCGGGAAAGGAAGGTCGCCTCCTCCATGGCCGTGTCGCCACCACCGACCACGGCGATGTCCTGGTCCTTGAAGAAGAAGCCGTCGCAGGTGGCGCACCAGGAGACACCGCGCCCGGAGAGGGCGTCCTCGTTCGGCAGTCCGAGCTTGCGGTGCTGGGAGCCCGTCGTGACGATGACGGTCTTCGCGCGGTGCACGGTGCCGGCCGTGTCGGTGACAGTCTTGATCTCTCCGCCGAGATCGACGGCGACCGCATCGTCCGGGATCAGCTCGGCGCCGAAGCGCTCGGCCTGGGCGCGCATGTTGTCCATGAGGTCGGGACCCATGATGCCGTCCTGGAAACCCGGGAAGTTCTCCACTTCGGTGGTGTTCATCAGCGCACCACCGGCCGTGACGGCGCCCTCGAAGACCAGCGGCTTCAGCGACGCGCGTGCGGTGTACAGGGCCGCGGTGTAACCCGCCGGCCCAGATCCGATGATGATCACATTACGGACGTCGCTCACGGGATTCTTCCTCGTCTCTGCCTGCTGCCACTGCCGGATTGGGGCCGGTTCAACGACTCTCACCCCACCCAACCGATCCTAAGGGGGATACATTCCCGCCGTGCCCGGGCACCGGCGGTCGGTTCAGGAGCGTGGATATGCGCGCGTCATCAGTAGCCGGCCCCTGGCTGCGGGTCCGTCGCCGACGCAGGACGCGTCAACCATGTAGGCCTGCACCTGAGCGATGTCGGTGGCGTGCGGGAGAACCACGAGGAAGACATCGGTGCCGTCATACATGCCCTCTTCGAAGGTGAGGGCCGGTGTGGCCCGTCCCGTTCCCTTCTGTACGCAAGGAGGGACGGAGAAGGCTTCGGCACGCATCGGAGCGTTCGGTGAAGAAGGGGGAGAGAGAGGTGAGGCAGGAGCGCTGTTCGGGAGGGACGAGCCGGTGTCCACGCTGGGGGCGCGCTTTTCGGTCGAGAGTTCTCCGGGAGGGGCGCTCCGGTGCAGTAGTGCCTGTACGTGCCTTTGCAGAGTGGACTCGGAGAAGGTCTGTCGGCCGGAGTCCGCAGAGGCGCTGATACCGCTTTCGGTGCTTCGGGCGCCGGTGGCGTCCGGTGACGGTTGGGCCGTCTGGAGCATGAAGACGCTGACGCCGACGGCAACCGCTCCGAAAGCGGTGCCGAGTATCGCTGTGCGACGGCGGCTCCGGGTCGGGCCGCGGCCGGGCCCGGTGGGCCCACGTGAGTGACCGGCCGGCCGGTCCACCAGGGCGGCATTCGTGTCCGCAGCGATAACCGGCTCTGTTTCACGTGAAACAGAGCCTGATGTTTCACGTGAAACATCAGGCCCCCGGTCGGACGCGGGAGATGTGATGAGGGTTTCGACAGCGAGTACCGCGTCGATACGCGCCGCGACATCGTCGGGCATCGGCTCCGGAGCGGGGAGCGCGCCGAGCAGTCCGCGGATTTCCTCCAGGGAGGCATGGACGTCACCGCAGAGACCGCATCCGTCCAAATGGCGTTGGACGTCGGCGGTACGCGCGGGCGAGAGGAGTCCCTCGGTCAGATCGGAGATCTCGGAGACGTCCGGATGCTGAGGCATGTCGGTCGTGGATGTCACGCGCCCCCACCTCCGCCTTTCACCGCGGCAGGATCGTCCACTCCTGCGTCCCTTGGTCCCGACGCGGGTGGGACGGATGCCCTGGCCGTGTGGTTCCTTTCCATGGTGGTGCCGTCCCCGTCCCGGTCCGTGACACGCAGATGGGAGAGCAGGGGAGCCAGCCGGGCCCGGCCGCGTGCGCAGCGGCTCTTGACGGTGCCGACGGGCACGTCGAGGATGCGGGCGGCCTCCGCCACGGGGTAGCCGTGCATGTCCACCAGCACGAGTGCGGAGCGCTGCTCCACGGGGAGGGTGGTCAGCGCGGCGAGGAGCTCTCGGTGCAGATCCCGGCGTTCGGCGGGCGCTTCGGCGGACTCGTGCGGCTCCAAGAGCTGATCCAGCCGTTCGGCGTCGTCAACGGGCGACGTCTTGCGGGAGGTGGCCTTCCGTATCCGGTCGAGGCAGGCGTTGACGGTGATGCGGTGCAGCCAGGTGGTGACCGCGGACTGACCCCGGAAGGTGTGTGCGGCGCGGAAGGCCGAGACCAGGGCGTCCTGAACCGCGTCGGCGGCCTCCTCGCGGTCGCCCAGCGTGCGCAGGGCGACGGCCCAGAGCCGGTCGCGATGGCGGCGTACCAGCTCACCGAAGGCGTCGGGTTCGCCGGCGACGTGCTGGGCGATCAGCTCACGATCGTCCGTGTCGCGGAACCTGGCGTCGTCCAACGGTGAGCCCCCTCCCTCTGCCGCCGTCAGCTGGTGATCTTGATGTCCGAGATCTTGCCTCGGAAGTACTGCCCGTCACTGTGCGGCAATTTCGTGAGCCACACGAGGACGTAGCGAGCCCGTACCGGCTGTCCGGGCTTGAGCGAGACCTTGTTTCCGGAGCCCGAGGCCACCTTGGTGAAGCCGCTGGGGCGTTGTGGGACGGACGCGTTGTCCGTGGTCCTCAGCTCGACCGAAGTGGCGCCTCCGAGGAAGGAGACGTCCACCGCGCCGACCTGCTGGACCTTGCCGAGGTCGAGAACCACTCCGACGCCGTCCTTGAGACCACCGAGCCTGGCACCGTAGTAGCCGTCGGTCTGCCAGTAGGTGCTGGGATCGCCGTCGTAGACATGGTCTATGTCCTGGGGCTTCTCGGAGCCGTCGCCGAGCGGGTCGTAGTCCCGGGCGCCGGTGATGGTGATCGGCTTGTGCACCTCGACGGCGTTGCTGTCGTCGTCCTTCTCGGTCTGCGTGGACACGGGATCCACCGAATCGCTCTCATGGTTCAGGAGCTTCTCGGCGAGCTGCCAGCTGCCCAGTCCCAGCGCCGCGATGAGCAGGGCGGACACGGCCCACTTGAGGACCTTGCCCGTACGGCTCTGGAGCGGAGGTGGCGGGGCGGTGACCACGGGCTGTGTGACGGCGGCCCCTGGGCGGACCTGCGGACGTGCGTAGCTGCCCTGCTGATAGGTCGTGCGCTGGTACTCGGGCGGAGCCGTGAAAAGGGGCTCCGGAGGCCGGATGCGGGGCATCGCCGCGACCGCTTTGGCCAGCTCGTCAGGGGTGGTGCAGGGCTGCTCCTGCCGGGAGGCGGTGGCGCCGTCGTTGGCGAGGGCACGCATGGCGAGTTCGGAGAGACCACGGTGGACGCCCGCCCTGACCTGGTCCGGCGGGATCAGCCCCACCCCCTTGGGCAAGCCGGAGAGGCCGTACGCGTCACTCTCGTACGGCCAGCGCTTCGTCAGCGCGGCGTAGAGCAGTGCGCCGATGGCCTCGGTGTCCGTGCGCTGCGGGCTTTCGGCGGTGATGCCCCGCAGGGCGGCGTTCACCGCGAGGCCCCGGATGCGGTACTGGCCGGTCGACGACCGCAGAACCGCGCCCGGGGTGAGCCTCAGATGCGCCAGGCCCTCCCGGTGCGCGGCTGCCATCGCCTGGGAGAGCTGGCTGACCAGTTGGTACGCGTCGTGCGCCTCCAGCGGTCCCAGGGCCAGCAGAGCGGTGAGCTCGGTGGCGTCGGGGAGCCATTCGTGGACGACGTAGACGAGCTTGTCCTCCTCGACCGCGTCGAGTACCTGGACGAAACGGGGGTCACCGAGCAGTGCGGAGGACCGGGCGGCGGCCAGCACCGAACGGGCGCGCGGGTGGTCGGAGGGAAGCAGATGAACGCCCACCGCACGGCGCAGCTTCTCGTCGACCGCGCGCCAGCTGCTGAATCCGTCCAGGCGGGTGACGCACTCCTCCAGCCGGTAGCGCTGGGCCAGCTTGTGACCGCTGTGCAGATCGAGGGCCGGTGCCGTCGCCTCCGAGCTCTCCGGCTCATCCTCCGCGTCCGTGCCGCTCGGGCCCGTGTCCGCTGTCTCCTGGGCTTTCGCCGTTCCGTCGGTCGTGGCTCGGTCCGCCTTGGCGGTCAACGGCTCATCGCCGCTGTTGTCGGCCACGTCGACGGCAGCCGTGCTACGTTCCGCCACCGTCGTTCCTGCCTCCCCATCCGTTGCGCGATGCCAGCCAGCTCTGCACAGTCACGCCAATTGTGCCCACACTCCGGTGCTATGCACGACACGCGGCAACGGGCGATGGTTGTGCGAACCGGTGATCAATCAGCGGCCGAGCCGACCCCGGACCATGCCGACCATGCCGTTGATCTCCTCGATCCGCATGCGCTTGGCGGCCACGACGAAGATTCCCAGCAGGACGGCACAACCGGCGACGAGTGCCACCAGCGAACCCACGGCGCCGTCGCCGAGGACCCTCATCAGGGCGAGGCCCGCACCGCCGCCGATGACGGCGGCCGGGACCGCTGCCAGACAGAGACGAGCGTACGTGCGCAGCACGTGGGTGCCGTCCAGGTCCCCGCCCAGCCGGGTGCGCAGCCGACGCCATGCGACGCCCACTCCCACCGCGTAGGCCAGCCCGTAGGAGCCCGCCATTCCCACGACGGCCCACTGGGCCGGAAGGACCAGATAGCAGACAGTGGAGGCCGCGGCGTTGACCGCCGCGACGATGACCGTGTTGTAGAAGGGGGTGCGGGTGTCCTCGTACGCGTAGAAACCGCGCAGCACCACGTACTGCACGGAGTACGGGATGAGCCCGAGACCGAACGCCATCAGGATGAAGCCCATGGAACGGGCGGCCTCGGTGCCGCTGGAGGCGTACAGCAGGGTGCACATCGGCAGACCGAGTGCGAGGAATGCGAACGCGACCGGCACGATCGCCACGGCGGAGTTGCGCAGGCCCTGGGAGATGTCGTCGCGTACCGCGCCCGGGTCGTTGTCGTGTGCGGCCCGGGAGAGGCGGGGCAGCAGCGCCGCCATGACCGAGACGGTGATGATCGCCTGCGGCATGCCCCAGATCAACTGGGCGTTGGAGTAGGCGAGGAATCCCGCGCCGTCCTTGCCGGAGGTCTTCCCCGCGGCGGTGGCGAGCCGGGTGACGACCAGGACGCCCGCCTGGTTGGCGAAGACGAACAGGACGGTCCACTTGGCGAGTTTGACCGTCTTGCCGAGCCCATGGCCGCGCCAGTCGAAGCGGGGCCGGAAGCGGAAGCCCGCCTCGCGCAGATACGGGATCATGGCGAGGGCCTGCACGATGAGACCGAGCAGTGTTCCGATACCCAGCAGACGGATGCCCTCGGGCGGGATCGTCTGGACGCCCATCCGGGATTCGGCGGACGTGCCGTAGACCCAGATGAACATGCCGAACGTGAAGATCATGACGATGTTGTTGAGGACCGGGGTCCACATCATCGCCCCGAACTTCCCACGGGCGTTCAGGATCTGGCCCATCACCACATGGACACCCATGAAGAAGATGGTCGGCAGGCAGTACCGGGCGAAGGTGACGGCCACGCTGTTGGCCGCCGCGTCGTTCGCGATGGTCGGCGACATCATCCGGATCAGCGTCGGTGCGGCGAAGACCGCGAGCGCCA
This sequence comes from Streptomyces sp. AM 4-1-1, assembly GCF_029167625.1. Lineage (NCBI taxonomy): Bacteria > Bacillati > Actinomycetota > Actinomycetes > Kitasatosporales > Streptomycetaceae > Streptomyces > Streptomyces sp. AM 4-1-1. The sequence goes on along the minus strand of NZ_CP119145.1, from coordinate 3,515,172 downwards.
CGATGACACCGAGCACGACCATCACCAGGGTCAGCAGCCGGTTGGCGAAGGCCTCACCACCGTCCTCGTCGGTCTTCATGGACCGGACGAGCTGCGGCACAAAGACCGAGTTGAGGCCGCCGCCCACGGTGAGGATGTAGATCATCGTCGGCAGTGTGTACGCGATGGTGAAGCTGTCGCCGAGCAGGGCAGCACCGAGCGCGGCAGTGATCACCAGGGTGCGTACGAAGCCGGTGAGGCGGGACACCAGCGTGCCCGCCGCCATCAGAGCGCTGGATTTCAGCAGGCTGGAGGCCCGGCCGCCGGACTTCTGCTGGACGGACGCCGGGGCGGGCTCGGGCTCGGGTGCGGCGGGCACACCGCCCGAACCCTCCTGGTCGCGGAAGAGATGGGCGAACGCGTCGGGTTCGGTGTACCCCTCCGACGCCTGGGTGACCAGGTCGTCCACCCCCACGTACTGGGTGGCGGCCGCGTTGTCCCCGTACGGGAGGTGGCGGGAGGGTCCGTCGGGCTCGGGCGGCGGGGTCTGGGCCCAGATCCTCGGGTCGGGGGCGTACTGGGCGGCGGGGGGCTGCTGATAGAGGGGCTGCGGCTGCTGGTACGTGCCAGGAGGCGGCGGGGGGTGCGCGGCGCGGTCGTACAGTGCTTCGCCGACCGGGTCCTGCGCGGAGAGGTCCTGGGCCCGATAGGGGTCGTAGTCGTAGGCGTCCTGCAGGTACGGGTCGGGTACGGGGGGCGGCACCTGGCCGGAGCCGTGAGGTGGCGGTGGGCCACCCGAATATCCCGCTCCGCCCGTTCCCTGGCCGCGGTCACCGTCGTACGGCGCGTTCATCGAAACCCCACCTCATCGTCCCCGGCCGACCGGCCACGAGAGAAATCGCTCAACGGTCCACTTTCTCACCCGGGCCCGACGGGGCCCCGCTTTCCGGACCGGTGTCCGGTGTCGGGTCACTCGGCTGCTCGGGTTCACCGTTGTCGTCCTCCGCCGTTCCGGACGCGTCGGCCGCGGCCGCGCGCTTGCGCCGCGTGTACATCCTGATGCCCGCGAGCACCAGGAGCAGCAGACCGCCTGCGATCACCATGAGCACGGCCGGAGTGACCTCGGAGACCTTCACGGAGAAGGTCATCTCCTCGCCGTACGGCCTTCCGTCCGTGGTGTAGAGCTGCGCTCTGACCTGGACCTGGCCGTTGACGTTGGCCGCGGCCGCGAACTTCACGGACTGGCTGTGCCCGCCCGCCGTCCTGATGGGCTGCTCCGCCACGGCTCCGCCGTCGTTCAGCCTGAGACGCGTGGCATTGTCGGAGGTCAGTCGGAGAACCAGGTTGTCGACGCCCTGGAGCAGCTTGTTCTGCACGGTCACCGGGATCGTCGCGCTGCGGCCCGAGAGGGTGACGTCCGACTTCTCGATGAGCTGGACCTCGTTGGTCAGGCTCCGGAGGTAGGCGGACACCGAGTCGCGGTACCGCTGGGCCTCCACCGGCCGGCCCCGCCAGGACGTCGACATGGAACGGTTGATGGCGTTCCCGAAGGGGGTCACCACCCGCTCGGGCTGGGTGAGGATCATCTGGAAGCTGTTGAGCGAGTCCTGGATCTCCTTGACGTCCTCGAACGCCTGGACGGGCAGCTCCTGGGCGCGGAGTTTCCTCGGGTACCGGGAGGTCGGTGGAACCTTGGTCGTCGCACGGGCGTCGGGCTTCGTCTCGGCCGCCGCCACCAGGTCGACGGGGCGGGTCCAGCGCTGGTCGTCGAGAGCGTGCAGGGCCCGTGCCATCGACTGGGCCTGGGCGGCGGACGGAAGCCGCTGAGGAGCCACGACGACGCTGCGCGGCTCATCGGAGTCCTGCTGCCCCAGTGCCATGGTCTGCGCGAGGAACTTCTGGACGGCCAGAGTGGAATTCTCCGCCTTCGACATGTCGCCGTCGAACGCCTGCGAGAGCCGGACATCGGAAACCACGGCGGTGGTGCCACCGCCGATCGGCCTGGCCGCGCTCGGGGTGTACAGCAGACCACCGGTCTCATCGAGACTGTCGCTGCGGGCGATCACGTTGTGGGCGCCCGCAGAGGTGGCGACGTCGACGATCGACGGGTCGATCGCTCCGTCGACCGGCCAGGCGAAGTCGGTGGACGGCGTCACATGCAGCACCGTCTCCACCGTCGACCGGGCCACCTGGGTGGCCGTCTGGAGATGACTGAGGGTCCCGGAGACGTTCTTGCCCCGGTGCGCGATGGACGCCAGGTCGGGGTCGGCGAACGGCAGCGCGACCACCTTTCCACCCGCCACCGCGCTTTCCAGGGCGGTGAGCCACTTCTTCGCGACCGCTTGGTTCTGACCGGCGACGGTGGTGTCACCGGACTTGACCCGGTAGTTCTTCGTCATGGCGTCGACCCCCGCCAGAAGATCCGGGTCGACGACCCAGGTCACGGGGAGCTGGCTGCCCAGGGACACCAGCTGTTCCAGCCGGCCTCCGGGCGCGAGTTCGGCGGCCAGGTCGTCATCCGCGAAGACGGGCGTCTGCTGTTCGTCCGTACCGGTCTCCGCCGTGAGGTGCGCCGACGCGATGAGCGGCCAGAGATAGGTGAGCTGGGTCTTGTCGTCCTTGGCTCCGGGCTGCCACGGCAGGAACGTCCGCTCGATGCCGAGGACCTGTTCGTAGGGGGCGCGGGAGGTCTGCCCGGTGATCGAGACACCGAGCTGGTACACCCCGGCCTCGTCGAGACCCAGCTTGTCCACGGGAACGGACAACGTGAAGTCCTGACCGGCGCCGACGGGAAGCTTCGCGAACTTCAGCGTGTACTTCCCGCCCACCACGGTGGCATCACTGCCGGGGGTGTACCCCGTACGGTCGGCGGCCTGGTCGATCGCGGTCCGGCCGGTCAGCTTCGGCCCCACCCGCAGATCCACCTCGGCCTTGGTGACCGCTTCCTTGCCCCTGTTGGTCAGCGTGCCGGTGACCGTGACGGTGTCTCCCTTGACCGGCGCGCTGGGGGTCAGGGAGTCCAGGGAGACATCGACGGTACGGGAGCCGGTGGCGCCCTTGCCTGCCACCGCGACGGCTGTTCCGGTGGCATGCGCCGACGGCGTGCTCGGCGCGATGAGGAGGCCCGTCACCAGCGGCACCCCGAGGAGCAGAGCGGCTGTGTGCCGCAGCAGGCGGCGGGCAGGAGAGGGACGCATCCCCTGAAAGACTGCCGCCTCGGCCACGCGTCTACCCGTCCCTCGTCGTCAGCTGCTGTCGGTGGTTGTCGGTTGCTGCGACCCCGATGGTAACGATGCGCGCCGGGGCCGTGCGCCTACATGATCGGAAGAGTCTCGCAGGGCTCCGACAAACGATGACGTCGGGGCCGGTCCGGGCACGTACCCTTTTCTGTTGTGCCGAACGCCAACGAACACAACTCCAGCGCACTGAACCAGGTGCAGCTCCGCGCGGTCAGCGAACTGCTGCGGGTGTCCCCGGTCGCAGACGACCTCGCCCGCCGATTCCAGGAGGCCGGATTCAGTCTCGCCCTGGTCGGCGGCTCGGTCCGGGACGCGCTGCTCGGCAGGCTCGGGAACGACCTGGACTTCACGACCGATGCCCGCCCCGAGGATGTGCTGAAGATCGTCCGGCCCTGGGCCGACTCGGTCTGGGAGGTCGGGATCGCCTTCGGCACCGTGGGATCGCAGAAGGACGGCTACCAGATCGAAGTCACCACATATCGGTCCGAGGCGTACGACAGGACCTCCCGTAAGCCCGAAGTTTCCTACGGTGACTCCATCGAGGACGACCTGGTGCGCCGTGACTTCACGGTCAACGCGATGGCCGTCGCCCTGCCGGAGAAGGAGTTCATCGACCCGCACGGAGGACTTGGCGATCTGGCGGAGCGGGTTCTTCGCACCCCCGGCACACCGGAAGCCTCTTTCTCCGACGACCCGCTGCGGATGTTGCGCGCCGCCCGGTTCGCCGCCCAGCTGGACTTCGAGGTGGCGTCCGACGTCCTCACGGCGATGACGGACATGGCCGGACGTATCGAGATCGTCTCCGCGGAACGGGTCCGGGAAGAGTTGAACAAACTCCTTCTGTCGGCCCATCCCCGTAAGGGCCTGGCGCTCCTGGTCGACACGGGGCTGGCCGATCGAGTGCTGCCTGAGCTGCCGGCACTGCGCCTGGAAAGTGACGAGCATCACCGTCACAAGGATGTCTACGAGCACTCGCTGACCGTCCTGGAGCAGGCCATCGCGTTGGAGGAGGACGGCCCGGACCTGATTCTGCGGCTGGCCGCTCTGCTCCATGACATCGGCAAGCCGAGGACGCGGCGCTTCGAGAAGGACGGGGGGGTCTCGTTCCATCACCATGAGGTGGTGGGCGCCAAGATGGTCAAGAAGCGCATGACCGCGCTGAAGTACTCCAACGACATGGTCAAGGACGTCTCGAAACTGGTGGAGCTGCATCTGCGTTTCCACGGTTACGGCGCCGGTGAGTGGACGGATTCCGCCGTCCGCCGCTATGTGCGCGATGCCGGCCCGCTTCTGGACCAACTGCACAAGCTGACCCGCTCGGACTGCACCACGCGGAACAAGCGCAAGGCGAACGCTCTCTCGCGGGCCTATGACGGGCTCGAAGAGCGCATCGCGCAGTTGCGGGAACAGGAGGAGCTGAACGCCATCCGGCCCGATCTGGACGGCAACGAGATCATGCGGACCCTCGGGGTCGGCCCCGGTCCTGTGATCGGCAAGGCTTACGCGTTCCTGCTGGAGCAGCGGCTGGAGCACGGCCCGATGGAACACGAGGCTGCGGTGAACGCGCTCAAGGAGTGGTGGGCCGCTCAGGGCTGAGCTCATGAGGAGACGTCGGCTGAGCCGAATACGAGCAGTGCCCGAGCGGTGGCGGACATGTTTCACGTGAAACATGACCGCCACCGCTCGCGTGAGGAGCGCTGTTTCACGTGAAACAGCGTGTGTCCGGGCCGGCTGGCAGCCTCAGGTCACAGCATTCGGGGCGCGCGGGCGCATGCGGCTCCACCGGTACAGGGCCACCGCGACCAGTGCGTACAACCCGGCGGCCCCGGCCACCACGACCGTCGACCGCCCGTCGGGAGGAAGCGCCAGCGCCGAGATCGCGGCGGCTCCCACGAAGGCGACGTTGAACAGCACGTCGTAGAGCGCGAAGACCCGGCCGCGGAAGAGGTCGTCCACCTCTGTCTGCGTAACCGTGTCAGTGGCGATCTTCGTTCCCTGGGTGACGAGCCCCACGACGAAGGCCGCGATCAACGTGGGTGTGACGACGAACGACAGCCCAAGGGCAGGCACGAGCACCGCGGCAGCCACTGCGCAGAGGCTCATCCAACCGAACCGGCCGAGCAGCCTCACCGCCCACGGTGTGAGCACAGCCGCTGTGAAGAAGCCGACGGCCGAGACACCGAGCGTCAGTCCGAGCAGAGCCAGACCGTGGGCCTCGGTGTCGGACCAGGCGTATCTGCACAGCATCAGCATCATCACGGTCAGCGCCCCGTAGCAGAAGCGGATCACTGTCATCGCGGCCAATGCGCGGGCGGCTTCCCTACGCTCCCGGAGATGGCGCAACCCGTCGGCGAGCCCTCGGGTGGTGATGGCCAGGGCCTGCCTCAGTCTGGTTCCGGCCTCGTCGGCCTCGGGCCCGAGAAGGTCGCGGGCGAAGCCCAGGGACGCCAGCGCCGAAGCGAGGTAGAGCGCCGCGCCCAGCAACACCACTGCGGCATCGGAGTCCGCGATCACGATCCGTACGACGAAGGCGAGACCACCGCCCGCGGTGGCCGCCAGAGTGCCCGCGGTCGGTGACACGGAATTGGCGATCACCAGCCGGTCCTTGTCCACGAGGCGTGGAAGCGCGGCCGAGAGCCCGGCCAGCACGAAGCGGTTGACCGCGGTGACACAGAGCGCAGAGGTGTAGAAGAGCCAGTCGGGCGCCGTGGAGAGGATCAGCAGGGCCGTGCAGCAGGCGAGCCCGGCGCGGAGCAGGTTGCCGTACAGGAAGACCTGGCGCCGCGGCCACCGGTCCAGGAGTACCCCGGCGAAAGGGCCGATGAGCGAGTAGGGCAGAAGGAGTACCGCCATCGCCGACGCGATGGCACCGGCCGAAGCCTGCTTCTCGGGGGAGAAGACGACATGCGCGGCGAGCGCCACCTGGTAGACACCGTCGGCCGACTGGGAGAGAAGCCGTACGGCGAGAAGGCGACGGAAGTTCCGAAGACGCAGAAGAACGCGCAGATCACGCACGACGGACATGGGTGTAAGCGTCACACACGTTGATCACGTGCGACAGGCGGGCCGGAGGAAGCCACGCGCCTTGTCCATGGCGTGCGGTAGGCGCAGGGCGGGCGCCACACGCGTTGAGGGGCCCCGGACGTCTGTCCGGGGCCCCTCAACGCGGATAACAGGGAGGAGCGTTGACGCTCGTCGCTCCGCCTCGTCGGCGGCGTCAGCGCTCGATGTCGCCGCTGATGAACTTCTCGACGTTCTCGCGGGCCTCGTCGTCGAAGTACTGCACGGGCGGGCTCTTCATGAAGTAGCTCGACGCCGAGAGGATCGGTCCACCGATGCCGCGGTCCTTGGCGATCTTCGCGGCGCGAACGGCGTCGATGATGACACCGGCGGAGTTCGGCGAGTCCCAGACCTCAAGCTTGTACTCGAGGTTCAGCGGAACATCACCGAACGCGCGGCCCTCAAGGCGCACATAGGCCCACTTGCGGTCGTCCAGCCAGGCCACGTAGTCCGAAGGACCGATGTGGACGTTGTCCGCACCCAGCTCGCGGTCGCGGATCTGGGAGGTGACGGCCTGCGTCTTGGAGATCTTCTTGGACTCCAGGCGCTCGCGCTCGAGCATGTTCTTGAAGTCCATGTTGCCGCCGACGTTCAGCTGCATCGTGCGGTCCAGGACGACGCCCCGGTCCTCGAACAGCTTCGCCATCACACGGTGCGTGATGGTGGCGCCGACCTGCGACTTGATGTCGTCACCGACGATCGGGACACCGGCCTCGGTGAACTTGTCCGCCCACTCCTTGGTACCGGCGATGAAGACCGGGAGAGCGTTGACGAAGGCGACCTTGGCGTCGATGGCGCACTGCGCGTAGAACTTCGCGGCGACCTCGGAACCCACGGGCAGATAGCAGACGAGGACGTCGACCTGCTTGTCCTTGAGGATCTGGACGATGTCGACCGGCGTCTCCGCGGACTCCTCGATGGTCTCGCGGTAGTACTTACCGAGACCGTCGTGGGTGTGGCCGCGCTGGACGGTCACACCGGTGTTGGGGACATCCGCGATCTTGATGGTGTTGTTCTCGCTGGCGCCGATGGCGTCCGCGAGGTCGAGGCCGACCTTCTTCGCGTCGACGTCGAAGGCGGCGACGAACTCGACGTCCCGAACGTGGTACTCACCGAACTGGACGTGCATCAGACCGGGCACCTTGCCGGCCGGATCGGCGTCCTTGTAGTACTCGACGCCCTGTACCAGCGAGGCGGCGCAGTTGCCCACGCCGACGATGGCTACGCGAACCGAACCCATTCCGCTTGCTCCCTGTGTGTTTTCGATGTTCCGATGAAGCCCCGCCGAACTGCGGAGACTTCACTTGGCGGTGTCGTCGGACGGATCCGGCGGGGTCGCACCCCGGTGCCGGGGCAGGCCGCCCGTCTCTCCTGATATGTCCTGCTGAGCGGCGCCCTCGGGGGAGGACCGTCGCTGATCCCGTCCCGAGCGCTCGCTCTCGATGAGCTCGTTCAGCCAGCGCACTTCGCGCTCCACCGACTCCATGCCGTGCCGCTGCAGCTCAAGCGTGTAGTCGTCAAGGCGCTCGCGGGTACGGGCCAGAGAGGCGCTCATCTTTTCAAGACGCTCCTCCAGCCTGCTGCGACGGCCTTCGAGCACGCGCATCCGCACCTCGCGCTCCGTCTGACCGAAGAAGGCGAACCGAGCAGCGAAGTGCTCGTCCTCCCAGGCGTCAGGACCTGTGTGCGAGAGCAGCTCCTCGAAGTGCTCCTTACCTTCCGCCGTCAGCCGGTAGACGATTTTGGCGCGGCGCCCTGCGAGTGAGGAGGCAGGGGCGACCGCACGTCCGGCAGCGGGTGGAACGGCTGCCGGGACGCTGCCCGGCTCCTCGATCAACCAGCCGTTGGCGACCAGCGTCTTGAGGCAGGGATAGAGGGTGCCGTAGCTGAAGGCGCGAAAGATGCCCAACGACGTGTTGAGGCGTTTGCGCAGCTCATAGCCGTGCATCGGGGACTCGCGGAGCAGACCGAGTACGGCGAATTCGAGGATGCCGGAGCGTCTGCTCACCTTCGCCTCTCTCCTTCTCCGAGTAGGTCTCCGAGTGGATCTCCGAGTGCTTCCGCGGAGTCCCTATGCCGAGCTGATGTATCGACTCGATACATCAGGACGATAGATCGGCCGCCCCGTTGTGACAAGGGGCATGATCGTGAACGGCGTCACATCAATAAATACAGAGAAGCGACTTGTGTGGTTTGGGGTGAACTTCGGCCCTAGGAGGGTTTTGACCGTGCGTAGTCTGTCCCGCATGCAGACCGCCGGGAACCTTGTGATGCCCGCGCGCGTCAGTCATCGCGGACTACCGGAAGCGCTGCGCACGTACCTGTCGCAGGGCTGGTCCGCAATTCGGGGGGACCGGATCTCAACTACCGCTTCCAGGCGCTGTCGCCTGCCCGAGGAGTAGTCGTTCGATGAGCGAGCACCGTCGTAAACCGCCGCAACCGCAAGGTGGCGGACGTGCCGCGGCCAGACGAGCTGCCCAGCAGTCCCCAGGACGCCGCGCTCCGTCACGCGGAGTGACGAATGAATCACCTTCCGGCTCCTACGGCGAGGAAGCTCCGTCCGGTGGCCGGGCCGAGGCCCGCCGGGCGGCTCAGCGCGGCGCCGGGCGCCGTCGCGCGCCCGAGGGGAGCGGGGGCAGACGGCGGGGCGGGGACGGAGGCGCCGACCAGTACACCGGTAAGAAGCGCTTCATCGACTACCCCCGGGCGGGAAAGCTGGGTGCGCGGCGCTGGATGCCGTCGTGGAAACTGGTCTCCGGTCTGTGCATCGGTTTCCTGGGCCTTCTGATGGGGCTCGCCGGACTCGCGTACGCGATGGTCGGGATGCCTGACGTGAAGGCCATCGCCACGGCGCAGAACAACGTCTACTACTGGGCCGACGGTACTCAGATGGTCGCCGCCGGCGGTGAGGTCAACCGTCAGGAGATCGGCTACGCCCAGATCCCCAAGGCCATGCGGGACGCCGTCATCTCCGCCGAGAACAAGTCGTTCGACACGGACTGGGGCATCGACCCCATGGGCATCGCCCGTGCCGTGGTCAACATGGCCAAGGGCGGTCAGACCCAGGGTGGTTCGACGATCACCCAGCAGTACGTGAAGAACTCACGTCTCTCCCAGGAACAGACCCTGAGCCGGAAGGTCGAAGAGCTCTTCATCACGCTCAAGGTCGGTGCCAAGGAGGACAAGGAAACCATCATGTCCGGGTACCTCAACATCTCGTACTACGGGCGAGGCGCTTGGGGACTGCAGGCCGCGGCGCATACGTACTACAACAAGGACGCCACCGACCTGAACCCGAGCGAGTGCGCCTTCCTGGCCACGCTCCTCAAGGGCGCGACGTACTACGACCCGGCCGGTGCCACCGCGATCGACCCGGCCGCCACCCCCAAGGACAACAGGGAACGGGCCGTCAAGCGCTGGGGCTGGATTCTCGACGAGGAGGTGAAGGACGGCCGGCTGGAGGCGGCGGAGCGAGCCAAGTACAAGGCGTTCCCCGAGCCGAAGCCGCCGAAGAAGGCGGCCCAACTGGGCGGCCAGACCGGCTATCTGGTGGACCTCGCCAAGTCGTACTTCGTCAACAACAACGAAGCGGGCCTCAAGGAGGAGGATCTCGCGAAGGGCGGATACGAGATCCACACCACCTTCGAGAAGAAGAAGGTCGACCAGCTCGCCGCCGCGGTCAAGAAGGTCCAGTCCGCCAGGATCGACCCGGTGAAGCGTCCTGACAAGGACACCCACGTCCAGTTCGGCGGGGCCTCGGTGGACCCGAAGACCGGTGCCATCGTGGCCGTCTACGGCGGCGAGGACGCGACGAAGCACTACACGAACAACGCCGACGCGACGGGCGCTCAGGTCGGGTCCACCTTCAAGCCGTTCGTGCTGGCGGCCGCGATGGAGTACGGCAGGCGGGCCCCCGACGGGCCGGCCGAGCAGGGCGAGTCCCAGCGCACCAAGGTCTCGCCGCTGAGCATCTACAACGGCGACGATCTGCTCAAGATCAAGCAGTACAACGGTGACGTCTGGACCAACGAGGAGGGCAAGGAGTGGTTGCAGACCAACGACGGCCACCACTCCGAGGGTGACATCACACTCCGCAAGGCGATGGAGGTGTCGGCCAACTCCCCGTACGTACAACTCGGGATGGACGTCGGCACCGACAAGGTGAAGGAGGCCGCCATCGCCGCGGGGCTGCGCGACGACAAGTACATGGCGGACTCACACGTTCCGTCCTTCTCCATCGGTACGTCCTCACCGAGCGCGATCCGGATGGCGGGCGCGTACGCCACCTTCGCCACCAGCGGCCAGCAGAGCGAACCCTTCTCGGTGACCGAGGTCAAGAAGAAGGGCGTGGTCATCTACCAGCACAAGACGGTCAAGAAGCGCGCCTTCTCCAACGCGGTCGCGGACAACGTCACGGACGTGCTCAAGAACGTCGTCGAGCACGGGACCGGCACGCCGGCGAGGCTCGACGGCCGTGACGCGGCGGGCAAGACGGGTACCACGGACGGCAACAAGTCGGCCTGGTTCGTCGGCTACACCCCGCAGCTGTCGACCGCCGTGAGCATGTTCCGGATGAACGACGACGAGAACGCCAAGGACCGTGGATTCGAGGAGATGTTCGGCACGGGTGGTGAGGAGAAGATCCACGGTGCCTCGTTCCCCGCGCAGATCTGGCACGACTACATGACGGACGCGATGAAGGGGAAGCCGGTCGAGCGGTTCCCGACGCCGCAGCCGATCGGTGACAAGGTCTTCGGCGCCGGCGCGGAGAGCCCGACCCCGACGCCGAGCACGACGGCCTCCGAGTCGAAATCCGCCTCGCCCCCGGCGTCCCCGTCGATGTCGACGTCGAAGTCGCCCGATCCGACCAAGTCCTGTGTGAAGTGGGACTGGGACTGCGAGCACAACGCCGCGGGCGGCGCCAACCAAGGCGCCGACGGTGGCTGGGGTGACGACGGCTCGGCCTCCGGCAACGCGTCCGGAGGCGGCTCGCAGGATCCCCCGTCACCCGGCGGCGACTCGGGTGACGGAGGCAATGGGAACGGCAATGGGAACGGCAACGGGAACGGGAACGGCAACGGGAACGGGAACGGGAACGGCAATGGCAACGGGAACGGCAGCGGCATCCTCGGGGGGCCGTACGGGTAAGGGGCGCGTCCCGGACCGACGGACCGGGGACGCCCGGAGCGGCCCGCAGCGGCGCCGGAGGCTCCGCGAGGGCCCGCGGGAAGCCGGTCGGTTCCGGAAGACCGAACCCGGGGGAAGCCGTCGGCGGCCCTGACAAGCACGGTGACCGAGGCCGCCGCATCCCACGGGATGCGGCGGCCTTCCGCGTGCCCACAGCCCCGTACGGCAGGATGTGCGGCATGCCAAGCGCAGAGGAGACGAGCGTGCACCAGGAGCGGCCCCCTGTGCGGCCCACGCAGCAGGACGAGGTCGCGGCGGCGGGCAGTGAGCTGATCGGGGGGCCGGCGGGACGCTGGGCGCGGGTCGGTGGCGGCCCGCTGACCGCGGTCCGTGTCGTCGCGCTGGTGGCGATCGGGATGTTCGCGCTCGGCATGGCGCAGAAGGTGCCCTGCTACGAGTGGGCCTGGTTCAGGGGCTCCGGCTCGCAGTACACGCACGCCTGCTACTCGGACATTCCGCACCTCTTCGTCGGGCGCGGGTTCGCGGACGGCCTGGTGCCGTACTTCGACCGGTTCGGCGGCGACATGCAGTACCTGGAGTACCCGGTACTGACCGGGGCCTTCATGCAGGTCGCGTCCTGGCTGACGCCCTCGGGCGGCACCATGCAGCACCGTGAGCAGATGTACTGGATGGTCAACGCGGCCATGCTGATGATCTGCGCCGCGGTCATCGCGGTGTGCGCCGCCCGTACACATCGCCGACGGCCGTGGGACGCGCTGCTCATCGCCCTCGCACCCGCCTTCGCGCTCACCGCGACGATCAACTGGGACCTGCTGGCGGTCGCCCTGACGGCCGCGGCCATGCTCATGTGGTCACGGGGACGCGTGTTGGCGTTCGGCGTCCTCATCGGGCTCGCCACGGCCGCCAAGCTCTACCCCGTACTGCTGCTGGGGCCGCTGCTCCTGCTGTGCTGGCGGGCCGGCAAGTGGCGGGAGTTCGCCGTGGCGGCCTTCGGGACGGTGGCGGCCTGGCTGGTGGTGAACCTTCCGGTGATGCTGCTCGCGCCCGAGGGGTGGAAGAAGTTCTACACGTTCAGTCAGGAGCGGTCGATCGACTTCGGCTCCTTCTGGCTGATCATCACACAGCGCACCGGTGAGCCGATCGATGTCGAGACTGTCAACACGGCGTCGGTGCTGCTGATGGTCGTACTGTGCGCCGGAATCGCGGCCCTCACCCTGGCGGGCCCGCGGCGGCCGCGTTTCGCGCAGCTGGTCTTCCTGGTCGTCGCCGCGTTCATCCTCACCAACAAGGTGTACTCGCCGCAGTACGTGCTCTGGCTGATCCCGTTGGCCGCGCTGGCCAGGCCCCGGTGGCGCGACTTCCTCGTGTGGCAGGCCTGCGAGGTCATGTACTTCCTGGGGATCTGGATGTATCTCGCGTACACGACGAGCGGCGACAAGCACCAGGGCCTGCCGACGGAGGGCTACCAGCTCGCCATCGCCCTGCACCTGCTGGGCACGCTCTACCTCTGCGCCGTCGTCGTACGGGACATCCTGCTGCCGGAGCGGGACGGGGTGCGGCGCGACGGCTCGGACGATCCGTCCGGCGGTGTGCTCGACGGGGCGCGGGACGTGTTCGTACTGGGAGGCGCCACGCGACCGGAGCGAGGGACCGCGTCCGTGGCCGAGGGACAGCGGGTGGACTGGGGCGTGGCGCGTGGGACGGGTGCCGACTGAGCCACCGACCGGACCACGGACGAGCCCCGGGGCCGTACCGACACGACGTGTCGGTACGGCCCCGGGGCTCTCGGCTGTCAGTGGGCTGTCAGACCGCCGTCACGCCCTCTCAGCGGCCCGGCCGACGCGACCGGCGACCGGGGGCCGTGCCATGGCGCAGGAGCGGCTGTCAGCGGTCGACGAGACGGTCGTACTGGGTCGTCGTGTGCCGCAGATGGGCCACCAGCTCGTCGCCGACCTTCGGCTCCTGAGCGTCGGCGGGGACGAACAGGATCGACACCTGCATGTGCGGCGGCTCGGCGAACCAGCGCTGCTTCCCCGCCCAGACGAACGGCGACAGGTTGCGGTTGACGGTGGCCAGACCGGCGCGGGCGACGCCCTTGGCACGCGGCATCACGCCGTGCAGTGCCTTCGGGGCCTCCAGACCGACACCGTGGGACGTGCCGCCGGCGACGACGACCAGCCAGCCGTCGGACGCCGCCTTCTGCTGCCGGTAGCCGAAACGATCCCCCTTCACGACACGTGTGACGTCGAGGACGGAGCCCCGGTACTGCGTCGCGTCGTGATCGCCGAGCCAGAGCCGGGTCCCGATACGGGCGCGGAACCGAGTCTGCGGGAACTGCTGCTGGAGCCTGGCCAGCTCCTCGGCCCGCAGATGGCTGACGAACATGGTGTGCAGCGGCAGCCGGGCCGCGCGCAGCCGGTCCATCCAGCCGATGACCTCCTCGACCGCGTCCGAACCGTCCGTACGGTCCAGCGGCAGGTGCAGCGCGAAGCCCTCCAGGCGTACGTCCTCGATGGCGGCGTGCAGCTGTCCCAGCTCCTCCTCCCGGACGCCATGGCGCTTCATCGAGCTCATGCACTCGATGACGACCCGCGCGCCGACCAGGGCGTGCACACCGTCCACGGAGGAGACGGACCGGATGACGCGGTCCGGCAGCGGCACCGGCTCCTCGCCCCGGCGGAAGGGCGTGAGGACCAGCAGATCGCCGCTGAACCAGTCCTTGATGCGGGCCGCTTCATAGGTGGTGCCGACGGCGAGGGTGTCGGAACCGAACCGGATCGCCTCGTCGGCGAGTCGTTCGTGACCGAAGCCGTATCCGTTGCCCTTGCAGACCGGGACGATGCCGGGGAACTGGTCGAGCACGGATTGCTGGTGCGCCCGCCAGCGCGCGGTGTCGACGTAGAGGGAGAGCGCCATGGCCGGCCCGGAACCTTTCTGGTGGCTGCGGTGTGTCAGAGATGTGCGTATCGGTGTATCAGGGGTGTCGAAGGCGTACGCGCCAGGGCCACGGAATCCCGTCGCGGCGCCGCCCGCCGATCGGCGGGGGCACCGGTGGCTCACCGGTCCCGTGGTGGTCTCAGCGGCGGGACATGTAGATGTCGAGCGCCTTGTGCAGCAGCTTGTTGAGCGGGAAGTCCCACTCGCCGACGTACTCCACGGCCTCGCCACCGGTACCCACCTTGAACTGGATCAGTCCGAAGAGGTGGTCGGTCTCGTCGAGCGAGTCGCTGATGCCGCGCAGGTCGTAGACGGTCGCCCCCATCGCGTACGAGTCGCGGAGCATCCGCCACTGCATCGCGTTCGACGGCCGGACCTCGCGTCCGATGTTGTCGGACGCGCCGTACGAGTACCAGACGTGTCCGCCGACGACGAGCATGGTCGCAGCGGACAGGTTCACCCCGTTGTGCCGCGCGAAGTACAGCCGCATGCGGTTGGGGTCCTCGGAGTTGAGCACCGACCACATGCGCTGGAAGTACGACAGCGGGCGCGGTCGGAAGTGGTCGCGCACGGCCGTGATCTCGTACAGCCGCTGCCATTCGGCAAGGTCCTCGTAGCCACCCTGGACGACCTCGACACCGGCCTTCTCGGCCTTCTTGATGTTGCGGCGCCACAGCTGGTTGAAGCCCTTGAGGACGTCCTCCAGCGAGCGGTTCGCCAACGGGACCTGGAAGACGTAGCGGGGCTGCACATCACCGAAACCGGCGCCGCCGTCCTCGCCCTGCTGCCAGCCCATCTTCCGGAGCCGGTCGGACACCTCGAAGGCGCGCGGCTCGATGTGGGTGGCCTCGACATCGCGCAGACGCTTCACGTCGGGGTCCTGGATGCCGGACTTGATGGCGACCGAGTCCCAGCGGCGGATGACGACCGGCGGGCCCATCTTCACCGAGAACGCGCCCTGCTGCTTGAGGTGGGCGAGCATCGGCTGCAGCCACTCGTCCAGGTTGGGGGCGTACCAGTTGATGACCGGGCCCTCGGGGAGGTACGCGAGATACCGCTTGATCTTGGGCAGCTGCCGGTAGAGGACCAGACCGGCGCCCACGATCTCGCCGGTCTTGTCGAACCATCCCAGGCTCTCCGAGCGCCACTCCGTCTTCACGTCAGCCCACGCCGGGACCTGGCAGTGACTGGCCGAAGGCAGGCTCTGGATGTACGCCAGATGCTGCTCTCGGCTGATGGTCCTCAGGGTCAGGCTCATGCGGGGCGCTCCTCGGCAGGTGTGTCCCCATCGGTCAGGGGCTCCGGCTCTCGCGCCGAAGCCTACTGCGACCGGGGAGCGCCCCGTCTGGAAGCGTCCTGTACGGCTTCGTGCCCGTCCTGTACGGCTCCGTGCCCGCAGCGCGGTTCCGGGCCCGGCGGGGCGGGGCTGCCGGTGCCGGTCGAGGTCCGGGCGCCCGGACCGTCCGGCGGCGCCCGGATGCCTTCCACACCGCCCGCCGGGCCCGTGAGAGGCCCTGGTGCCGGGCCGGCACTAGCCCAGCACGCCACCGAACAGGCCGCCGTGGGCCATGCCCAGGAAGAAGCCGATGCCGGACGCGCCGAGGCCGAGGAACAGGGGAAACCTCTCGCGCGTCGTCTCCGAGATGTACAGCCCGTACGCCCCTACGAGAATCCCGGCGAGCCCGGCCCACGAGCTGACGAGGTGGAGGTGGTGGAACATCGCCGTGACGAAGGCGAGGACGCCGAGTACCACGGTCACCCCCACCAGCACGTCCTGGACGGGGTGGGGCCTGCCGTCGGTGGCGAAGAGGGAGACGGACGTACGCGGTCGGGATGCCTGTGCCATGGAAGTACCTCCTGGCCGAAGGCGGCGCACCGAGGCGTCGCGGAGAACCGATGTGTCCACATTGCGCCCATTCGGCACCGGATTTCAACCGGAAGCCGGTATGCGGGTACGCTGGACGGTCTGCGCCGGTGTCTGCCCGGGCCGCACATCAGCCCCTCCTCGCGGAGGGCGTTGTGAGTGGTGGCTGTTTCACTCGGAGACACTGGTGCCTACGCATCACGACCCTCCTGCCACGGAACGACCGTGGCCGCTGAGTCCAAAGGAGGTGGGTTCCACATGCGTCACTACGAAGTGATGGTCATCCTCGACCCCGATCTCGAGGAGCGAGCTGTCTCCCCGCTGATCGAGAACTTCCTCTCCGTCGTCCGCGAGGGCAACGGAAAGGTTGAGAAGGTCGACACCTGGGGCCGTCGTCGTCTCGCTTACGAGATCAAGAAGAAGCCCGAGGGCGTCTACTCGGTCATCGACCTGCAGGCCGAGCCTGCGGTCGTCAAGGAGCTCGACCGCCAGATGAACCTGAACGAGTCGGTCCTCCGGACCAAGGTCCTCCGCCCCGAGATCCACTGAGCTTCTGCTCAGCGGTCATCGGGTTCGAGTAGCAGCAAGCAGCCCAGAAGAAATCCCCGCCGAGAGGTTCACCCATGGCAGGCGAGACCGTCATCACGGTCGTCGGCAATCTCGTCGACGACCCCGAGCTGCGCTTCACCCCGTCCGGTGCGGCGGTCGCGAAGTTCCGTGTCGCGTCCACTCCCCGCATCTTCGACAAGCAGACCAATGAGTGGAAGGACGGCGAAGGCCTGTTCCTCACCTGCTCGGTCTGGCGTCAGGCGGCGGAGAACGTCGCGGAGTCGCTTACGCGAGGCATGCGCGTCGTCGTGCAGGGCCGGCTGAAGCAGCGGTCCTACGAGGACCGCGAGGGCGTCAAGCGCACGGTCTACGAGCTGGACGTCGAGGAAGTCGGCCCCAGTCTCAAGAGCGCCACGGCAAAGGTCACGAAGACCACCGGCCGTGGCGGTCAGGGTGGCTACGGCGGTGGCCAGCAGGGTGGCGGCGGCAACTGGGGCGGCGGCCCCGGTGCCGGTGGCCAGCAGGGCGGCGGCGGTGCTCCCGCCGACGACCCGTGGGCCTCCGGCGCGCCGGCAGCCGGTCAGCCGGGCGGTGGCCAGCAGGGCGGTGGAGGCGGCTGGGGCGGAAGCTCCGGTGGCTCCGGCGGTTCCTCTGGCGGCGGCTACTCGGACGAGCCGCCCTTCTAGGGCAGCTCGATCCACACTTCTTGATCACACAGGAGAAACACCATGGCGAAGCCGCCTGTGCGCAAGCCTAAGAAGAAGGTCTGCGCGTTCTGCAAGGACAAGACCCAGTACGTGGACTACAAGGACACGAACATGCTGCGGAAGTTCATTTCCGACCGCGGCAAGATCCGTGCCCGCCGCGTCACCGGCAACTGCACGCAGCACCAGCGTGACGTCGCCACGGCCGTCAAGAACAGCCGTGAGATGGCGCTGCTGCCCTACACGTCCACCGCGCGATAAGGGAAGGGTGACGCAGACATGAAGATCATCCTCACCCACGAGGTCACTGGCCTCGGTGCCGCCGGCGACGTCGTTGACGTCAAGGACGGGTACGCCCGTAACTACCTGGTTCCGCGTGGCTTCGCCATCCGCTGGACCAAGGGCGGCGAGAAGGACGTGGCGCAGATCCGCCGCGCCCGCAAGATCCACGAGATCGCGACGATCGAGCAGGCCAACGAGATCAAGGCCAAGCTCGAAGCCGTGAAGGTGCGTCTGGCTGTTCGCTCCGGCGACGCCGGCCGTCTCTTCGGCTCCGTCACCCCGGCCGACATCGCTTCGGCGATCAAGGCCGCCGGTGGTCCGGACGTCGACAAGCGTCGCGTCGAGCTCGGCTCGGCCATCAAGACGCTCGGCGGACACCAGGTGTCCGTGCGTCTGCACCCCGAGGTTGCCGCGCAGCTCGGCATCGAGGTTGTTGCCGCCTAAGGGCGCAGCTCCGCAGAGCAGATGAAGGGCCGTACCCCCTGGGGTGCGGCCCTTTGCCGTTCGGATCTGACGTACCCGGCAGATCTTCCAGATCCGGCGAGGCGCTGCGGTCCGTGTTTCACGAGGCATGTTTCACGTGGTTTCACGGTCTGTGTTTCACGTGAAACATGGACATGGTCCCGCGGTGAAACAGCGGTGTACGAGGCGGTGTCCGAGATGGCTACCGGAGTTCAGCGGGTGGCTCCCGTAACGACCCAGCGCCCGGAACGGGTCCTAAGCCAGAGAGTCACCAACCGCACCGCCATCATGAGTGACATGGCCCACCACACTGCGGTCAGTCCACCACCGGCCACGGGGACGAGCAGCGCGACCGGAGCGAAGGCGGCCAGAGTCACGAGCATGGCCCAGGCGAGATAGCGGCCGTCCCCGGCTCCCATGAGCACTCCGTCCAGGACGAAGACCACTCCGGCGATCGGCTGGGTGAGCGCCACCACCAACAGGGCGGGAAGCAAGGTCTCCTTGACCGCGTGGTCCCCGGTGAAGAGTGGAATGAACAGTGGGCGGGCCAGCACGATGAGCACGCCCAGCACCACTCCGGTGGCGATACCCCACTCCACCATCCGGCGACAGGCGTCACGGGCGCCCTTTTCGTCAGCGGCGCCGAGGTAGCGGCCGATGATGGCTTGTCCGGCGATGGCGATCGCGTCGAGCGCGAAAGCCATCAGGCTCCACAGGGAGAGAACGATCTGGTGCGCGGCGATGTCCACGTCTCCGAGGCGGGCTGCCACCGCGGTCGCGATCATCAGCACGGCGCGGAGCGAGAGGGTGCGTACGAGCAGGGGAACGCCCGCCTGGGCGCTGGCCCTGATGCCCGGCAGGTCCGGGCGGAGTGACGCGCCGTGGCGTCGCGCTCCGCGGACGACCACGAACAGATAGGCGGCGGCCATACCGACCTGCGCCATCACCGTGCCCCACGCGGAGCCGGCGATGCCCAGACCGGCGCCGTAGACGAGTACCGCGTTGAGGACACCGTTGGCGGCGAAACCGCCGACGGCGACGTAGAGAGGTGTCCTGGTGTTCTGCAGGCCGCGGAGGACACCGGTTGCTGCCATCACGACCAGCATGGCGGGGATGCCGAGGCTGGAGATGCGTAGATAGGTGGTGGCGTAGGGGGCGGCGGTGTCGGAGGCGCCGAAGAGGCTGACGAGCCACGGGGCGCTGGGGAGGGTGACGGCGATGACCGCGGCTCCGAGCAGCAGCGCGAGCCAGATGCCGTCCATGCCCTGCCGGATCGCGGCCTTCAGGTCGCCCGCGCCCACCCGGCGGGCGACAGCTGCCGTGGTCGCGTAGGCGAGGAAGACGAAGATGCTGACGGCGGTGGTGAGCAGGGCCGCGGCGATACCCAGACCGGCCAGCTGTGAGGTGCCGAGGTGGCCGATGATAGCGCTGTCGACCATCACGAAGAGCGGCTCGGCGACGAGTGCGCCGAAGGCGGGCACGGCCAGCGCGAGGATCTCGCGATCGTGCCTACGGCGGCTGCGCTGAGGTCGGGAAGGGGCCTGGGGCATGGGAGCCAATCTAATCTTCCACAGGTAATAGATACAACCCTCTTGTGTCCCTTACTTCGAGCGTGATTCGTGGTCCCGCTGTGCGCGGTTTGCCGTGATCTTGCGCCGCCTGGAAAAGTTTTTCTCTCCCACAGCCGGTGGATGGAGTAATGCCAGGTCGGAGGGGTGGGAGTGCAGAAGTTGAGAGTTTGTCCACAGCGCTGTCCCCTGTTCCGTGCACAGGTTCCCAGAGGTTCTCCACAGCATCCGGTCCTTCGTCCACATGGCCTGTGGATAACCAGATTGGCTGACGGTGCGGAGGGGCCTACCGTGGTCCGGCGCCCGCTCTCCGTTCCGGCCTTGGAATCCCGCATGACTCGACTCGCCGGAACCGGAGTCGGGCGTCTTGGTTTGTCGGTGCCGTGCCGTAAGAAAGAGTGGCACGGCGAGGTCCGCGGAGCGGACGGGAGGAGGTGGCCCGGTGAGCATTCCCGAGCCTTTGGACGACCCCTGGGCCGACACCGGTCCCAGTGACCGTCTGCCTGTTTCCCGTCAGCGCCGGGGCGAGGGCCGTGGCCGGGACGATCAGCACGACCGCAGCCGCGAGAGCGAGGGCTGGGACGGCGGCTCGGCCGGGTTCGAGCGGGTGCCCCCGCAGGACCTGGACGCGGAACAGTCGGTGCTCGGCGGCATGCTCCTGTCCAAGGACGCCATCGCCGACGTCGTGGAGATCATCAAGGGGCACGATTTCTACCGTCCCGCCCACGAGACCGTCTACACGGCGATCCTCGACCTCTACGCGAAGGGCGAGCCGGCCGACCCGATCACGGTGGCGGCCGAGCTGGTCAGACGCGGTGAGATCACCAAGGTCGGTGGACCGCCGTATCTGCACACCCTCGTCCAGTCCGTGCCGACCGCGGCCAATGCCTCGTACTACGCCGAGATCGTCCATGAGCGCGCCGTGCTCCGCCGCCTCGTGGAGGCCGGAACGAAGATCACACAGATGGGGTACGCGGCCGACGGGGACGTCGACGAGATCGTCAACTCCGCCCAGGCCGAGATCTACGCCGTCACCGAGCAGCGCACCAGTGAGGACTACCTCCCCCTCGGCGACATCATGGAAGGCGCACTCGACGAGATCGAGGCGATCGGCTCGCGCAGCGGCGAGATGACCGGTGTGCCGACGGGTTTCACCGACTTCGACGCCCTGACGAACGGACTGCACCCGGGCCAGATGATCGTCATCGCGGCCCGTCCCGCCATGGGCAAGTCGACCCTGGCCCTGGACTTCGCCCGAGCCTGCTCGATCAAGAACAACCTGCCGAGCGTGATCTTCTCCCTCGAAATGGGCCGTAACGAGATCGCGATGCGCCTGCTGTCCGCAGAGGCCCGCGTGGCGCTGCACCACATGCGCTCCGGCACGATGACCGACGAGGACTGGACCCGGCTGGCCCGCCGGATGCCGGACGTCTCGGCCGCCCCGCTCTACATCGACGACTCGCCCAACCTCTCGATGATGGAGATCCGGGCGAAGTGCCGTCGGCTCAAGCAGCGCAACAACCTGAAGCTCGTGGTCATCGACTATCTGCAGCTGATGCAGTCGGGCGGCTCGAAACGCGCGGAGAGCCGTCAGCAAGAGGTCTCGGACATGTCCCGAAACCTGAAGTTGCTGGCCAAGGAGCTGGAAGTCCCGGTCATCGCGCTCTCCCAGCTGAACCGTGGCCCCGAGCAGCGCACGGACAAGAAGCCGATGGTCTCCGACCTGCGTGAGTCGGGTTCCATCGAGCAGGACGCCGACATGGTGATCCTGCTGCACCGCGAGGACGCGTACGAGAAGGAGTCGCCCCGCGCGGGCGAGGCGGACCTGATCGTGGCCAAACACCGAAACGGCCCGACCGCGACGATCACCGTCGCCTTCCAGGGGCACTACTCGCGCTTCGTGGACATGGCGCAGGCCTGATCGCCGTTGTAGGGTCTCAGATTTCATGTCGGAATCTCATGGCTGATGTCGGGTCAGAGTCGGATGCGACACCGTCTTGAGACTCGCAGGTCATGTCGTCACTCGTTTGGATGTGAGGTTCCCCCGAGATGCGGAAGGTGGTGACAGAGGGGCAGATGGTTCTATGAGAGGAACATCGACCATGGCTGCCCCCAGGAAGTACTCGCTGGAGTTGCGTGAGCGTGCGGTGCGGATGTATCGCACCTCGGATCCGAAGCCGCAGATCAAGAAGCTGGCCGTCGACCTCGGCGTCCACCCCGAGGCCCTGCGGGGCTGGATCCGGCAGGCCGAGGCCGACGCCGGCGAGCGTGATGACCGGCTGACCACCGACGAACACGCCGAGCTGGTGGTCCTGCGGAAGGAGAACGCCGAGCTCAAGAGGGCGAACGACGTACTGCGGACGGCCTCGGCGTTTTTCGCGGCGCAACTCGACCCGGCCCAGGTGACCGCGCTCCTCGACGAGCATCCCCACCTGGGAGTCGAGTGCGTACTTCGGGAGCTTTCCATCGCCTCCTCCACCTGCTACCGCTGGCGCCGGGCCGAGAAGGAGCCCTGCGAGCGGCGGCGCCGCGACGTCGAGCTCACCGGGCAGATCAAGGAGATCCATACCGGGTCCGGTGGCATCTACGGGTCACCACGCGTGCACGCCATGCTGAAACGCGAGGGCGTCCACGTGGGCCGCAAGCGCGTCGAACGGTTGATGCGCGAGGCCGGTTCTGGCGGGTCTCAGCCCGCGCCGGAGCGGTTTCACGCGCCGGGATCCCAAGGCGACGCTCGCCCCGGACCTCGTCAACCGGGACTTCACCGCCCAGGGGCCGAACCGGCTGTGGGTCACCGACCTGACGATGATCCCGACCGCCGAGGGACCGCTGTGGCTGTCCGCGATCCGCGACGCGTTCTCCCGCCGGGCCGTGGCCCGGGAGACCTCCGCCCGCGCGGACGCCGACCTGGTCCTGTCCAGCCTGGAGTACGCGCTCGCCTCCCGCGAGGTCGAGCCCGGCAAGCTCGTCCACCACGCCGACCACGGCTGTCAATACACGTCCATCAAACTCACAACCCGCCTTTTACGGGCCGGTATTGAGGCGTCGATGGGCTCGGTCGGCGACAGTTACGACAACGCCCTCGCGGAGAATCTGTGGATGCTGACGAAGACCGAGTGCGTCCGCGGCCGTGTCTTCGCCACCAGGGCCGAGGCGAACCTCGCGCTCTTCGAGTACTTCGACGGTTTCTACAACAGCCGGCGCATCCAGAAGCGGCTCGGCTACCTCAGCCCGATCGAGTTCGAGGAAAAGCACTACGCCGAGCAGGCAACAGCCGAACGAGCGAACCTGAAACCCCGCTAACCCGCCCTGACCAGCTGATCAGCACCTCCCGAGCAACGGGGGAACCTCAAGCACGGGGGAACCTCATATCAAGAAACCGGCAGGCCGGTGAAGCTGATGACAAAGACCCGACGGACTGTGGAAGCGGACCCAGACATTCCTGTAGGGCTCACGGAGCTTGTGACCGACCGGCGGGCAGCCGGGCCAGCGTTGCTGCCACAGATCCGTCAGAAACACCCGCACATCTCCAGTCAGTGGAGCCGCGACTGGCTCCCCAAGCAGGGGAGGCCGCCGAGCAGGTGGGAGAAAGCGTGGTCAGTGGATTTGATGCTTTCTATGCTGGTGCCCACGTTCACTCGTTGGGGGACTCCGTTGCCGGTGGGATACCGCACCGGCAGCAGTCGTTCGCATGGTCGTCCTGGCAGACGTAGCCGATGGCACCATCCACGCACCATTCGGCGGCCTTCTCGGACAGCAGGTCGGGCCCGGCAAGGAGCAGCCGACGAAATTTCGTGGTGTCCGCAATGTCGGCCGGCCGGTTGGTGAACCACTCGTCGAACCAAGGCTTGTCCTGGTGTATGCGCCAGTGCGCATTCTCCCGGTCGTCGACAGCCGTAAGGAACCGATCGACGATGCGCCCCCAACTCGGTGCTCCGAACCAGCCGTTGTCGGACGCACAGAAGAATTCGATCAGGGTTCGCAGGCCGAACTCCTTCTCGCGAAGGCAGTACCTTCGCCCCCATGAGATCGCGACCTGTGCCATCTCTGCGAGTTCTTCTCGCGAATCAACCTCGTGCGCCGGGTCGTCAGGGTTGTGGCAGGCCAGCCCGAGCTCGAGTACGGACTGCCCTGTCGGCAGAACCCGGGACGGGTTGACGATCGCGAGACCGAGACCGATCCAGTCGACATGGTCGAACGACAGCATCGAGCGCACGAGTCGGGTGGTTGCCGTGTTGATCCGCATCATTGTGCCGTCGTGGAGCGGACTCTTCCCGGCATGCCAGTTCTCGACGGGTGTGTTGCGCCACACGGCGAGCGTGATGCGGGTGGCAGCGAGCCACAGCAGGGCGTCGTCGTCGAGGTGCCCGAACCGTTTGGCACACTCCTGGGCGCCGTAGGTGATCAACTCTTCCGGTTTCGGCCATCTGTGGCTGTCGGGCTCTTCAGGCCCTTCAGGCGCGTACTCGTAGTCGTCGGCGTACTCGTCGAGGATCGCGCTCAACTCGGCTGCGTTGTAAGCCTCGCTGTACTCGGAGCTGTCCGGCTCCTCGACGGTGTACATGTCGTGGTCCCAGGAGACGTACACGTCGCCCCAGAGCACGACGTCATCGCACTCGCTGGCGTTGTCCGTCACAACCGGCCTGATGGTGATCGGGGCAGTACGCCCGTCGGTTCGCTCGCCGTCCTTCTTGGCGGCCCATGCGGTGATGATCCCGAGCGGCTTCGGAAGGAGAGGGCCGACCTCGGTGATGCTGAACGGCTCGTCGTCATCGGTGTCGAACCGGCTGTTGACGAACGCGACCGCCTCGGAGGGCGTGCTGACGATGGACTGGGTACCACTCTGGTTGTCAACCACTCGCCACAACGGGCTGTTCTTCACGATGCTCTCCGATCGCGGTGAATGTACCCGGGGCGGGTGCGATGCACCGGGTCGCTCGATACTGACTCCGATTAGGTACTCAAAGGGGCCGGGCTGACAGGCTGCACTCGTGGCCCTCAACGATGCCTGGACGCTGGTTGGGCCGAAACCACCCCCGAGCAGGCCAAGGAGGCTGCCGTTTTCCGGTGCTGGCGGCCTCGGGACCGGCCCCATCTCGCCGCACTCTAAGCGCAGGGTCTGACATCCGGACCGGGCAGCAGGTTCATGCGGTCGACAATGAGCGCATGGACGTCCCTGAGTTGCTCGAAGCAGCTTTCCTGTTGGTTCCGGAAGAGACCGCCACCGAGAATGACATTACGGTGGGAGACGTCTGGGACTACCTCGTTCACGACGAGTGGGAGATCGCCCTGGGTCTGCTGGAGAAGTTTGGGGAGACTCACTCGCTCCCTTTGGCTTTCTGGGAGAAGCTCGCCGAAGCGGCTGATCAGCTCCAGCTGGAGCGGAGTGCGGCTTGGTGCCATTGGCGATGCTCCGAGCTCCGCAACGGCGTGATCAGGGCGGATTTGACGCTCCGCCCTGCCGCCGAGGCGCGACGCACGACGCCAATCTCCGGCGCGGGTGTTCTGCGGCCCATGTGGGACATCGGTCTCCTCTCACCCACCGGCGGACGTGCGGTCAGCATCGCTGGGCTCTGGGTTGAGAACATGCCCATGCTGGAGCCCGGAGGGCGAGCCACGGTTCGCCTTGTGCCCCTCACTCCCTCCCACTGGACGCACGTCCAGCCCGGCCAGCAGATCACCATGCACGAGGACCGAGCCATGGCTGGCACCGCAGTCATCCTGGAGGTTTGCCTCCCTGCCACCGTCATGCCCGCGCGATGACATGAACTGCTTGCCGGTGCACGTATCTCCGTACGTGGTGGTGCACTCAGACGGGACGCGGACAAGCGGTGCAGCCGGCTGGGCAGTCTGAGGAAATGACACCGATCTGAGACAGCCGCCTGCCGACACGTCGTGAGACTGGAGGGGAACGTCCAGGTCATAGCGTCGGCGCATGACACCGAAAGTGAGAACCTACATCTGTCGGTCGGGTGGGCGGGGCGGTGATGCGCCGCACCTACCCGACCAGCCACCCTCGCCCGGGGGCACGGCCTGCGGTGCTCCTGGAGGAGTTGAGCGATCTCGCCGGCCGTCGAGGCGCTGGTCGCCCGGCGTGGCCGGGACCTGGTCGCCGAGGGGGATGTGTGCAGCGCCTGCGGGCAAGGCGCTGAGCGTGGGCCGCTATGGGGCGTTAATCAGTTGACCGGGTGGCAACGGCTGGGCAGGCTCCGACACGACCCGCCTGCTCCTACCGGGAGTCCTACGGATGACTTCTCACCTGCACGCGCTCTGTTTCGATGCGCACGACCCGCTCCATCTCGGGCGCTTCTGGGCGGACTTTCTTTGCTGGGAGACAGCCAAGGACTCCTCCGACGGCGTCACACTGCCTCCCAGCGATGACACCGGGTATCCGGCTCCGCTTCCGCGAACGACGGAACAGGGCCGATGCCCGCTCGGACACGAGACAGCCTCTGTGTGATCGCTGATTGCTGAAGTCGGCGGTGAGTTCGGAGATTCAGCATCTTCCGGACGGTGGCGTCCAGTCAGCCTGCTACCGCACATCTCTGGGTACAGCCGGATTTCACTGGCCGGGTCGAAGTGATCCGCAGCCCGGATTCCGGGGGCGGTCGGCGGTTGTCGTGCGCAGTGCCGGGGCTCACGGCGTGAAACGCTCGCCAACCGGTCCCTTCGCGGGTACGTCTTGACCATGACTCTCTCTACCGAAGATCTGCTTCCCAGTACCCGGCGCGCACTGCTGCACCGTATGGCCGTCGGGCAGTCCGAAGGCCGGGTGCCCTCGATCGTCGGAGGTGTGCGGCGGGACGGTCGACTGGTCTGGAGCGGGGCCCGCGGCGATATCGCCGCTGATGCGCCCGAGGCTGATCACCAGTTCCGGATCGGTTCCATCACCAAGACCTTCACCGCTGTACTGGTGCTGCGTCTACGGGACGAGGGGCTGTTGGATCTCGATGATCCGCTGGAGAAGCACCTGCCGGGTACCGGGGTCGGCACGGTGACCATTCGCCAGCTTCTCGGGCACACCGCGGGACTGGCCGCGGAGACGCCTTCTCCCTGGTGGGAGCGGACGCCTGGTGCACTCCGTCCCGAGTTGGCCGATGTCCTCGGTGAACGGCCTCGGCCGCATCGCCCCGGGCACCGGCACCACTACTCCAATCCTGGGTACACCCTGCTGGGCTCGTTGATCGAGGCGGTACGCGGAGCTTCCTGGTCGGACGTGCTGCGTCGCGAGGTCCTGGAACCGCTGGGCTTGCACCGTACGAGTCCGCAGCCCCAGGCACCGCACGCCGATGGCTGGGCCGTTCATCCCTGGGCCGACGTCATCCTGCCCGAACCTGCCGAGGACCTGGGACTGATGGCGCCGGCCGGTCAGCTCTGGTCGACCGTCAGCGACCTCGGCCGCTTCGCGTCCTTCCTCGCCGAAGGGGACGACCGGGTGCTCGGGGCCGCCTCTCTGGCGGAGATGCGTCTACCGGCCGCGCCGATGGACGGGGACGAAGAGGGCACCTACGGGCTGGGGCTTCAGATCGTACGGAAGGAGGGGCGCACGCTCGTCGGGCATACGGGCTCGTTGCCCGGGTTCCTGGCGGCTCTGTGGCTGAGTGTCGAGGACGACATGGCAGCGGTCGTGCTCGCCAATGCCACCTCCGGAGTAGCCATCGGTGACCTTGCGGCCGATCTCGTTCGGATCGTGGCCGAGGCGGAGCCCCGTATCCCGCGACCGTGGCGCCCGCTGCCCGAGGCGGAGGCCGATCCGGAGCTGCTCGCGCTGACGGGCGCGTGGTACTGGGGCACCCGTTCCTACGGTCTGACATTGGTCCGGGGACGTGGGGTTGAGCTGAGGCCGCTGCACGGCAGTGGTCGTGGTGCGCGATTCGTGGCACGCCCGGACGGGACCTGGACCGGCCTGGACGGCTACTACACGGGAGAGATCCTTCGTGTGGTCCGGCGTGCCGATGGTTCGGTCAGCCACCTGGATGTGGGGTCGTTCGTCTTCACGCGAGAACCGTACGACTCTCAGGCGGGGGTTCCCGGTGGTGTGGACGCGGACGGCTGGCGAGGTATCGGCCTCTGACCGCAGGGAATTCGCGCGGTGTCTGAGAGACCGGCGGCCTGGTCCGGTCATGTTTCACGTGGAACATGACCTACTCGGTGGCCGGGCGCTCACGCTGTCACCTCCTTCACTTCCCCTTCCAATGGAGTGCGGAGACTCGCTGTTCCACCGATACGGTCGGACGGATGTTGCCCGCCCACCGGTCCACCACTTGAGGTCGGCCTCGACAGGCGTGGCGCACATGGCCAACCCTGTGCTCAGAGCGCGAGCTTGAAGCCCACGTGGCTCGCGGTGAAGCCCAGCCGTTCGTAGAAGCGGCGTGCGTCGGTGCGGGTCGCGTCCGATGTCAGCTGGACCAATTGGCAGTCCCGCCGACGGGATTCGTCCACGGCCCACTGGATCAACCGGGTACCGAGTCCGCCGCCACGTTCGCCGCTGTGGACCCGCACACCCTCGATGATCGAGCGGGTCGAGCCCCGTCGTGAGAGGCCCGGGACGATCGTGAGCTGAAGGGTGCCGACGATGTGCCCCCCGCGCACGGCGACCACCAGACGCTGGTTCGGGTCGTCGGCCAGCCGCTGGAACGCGGAGCGGTACGGTTCGAGGTCGTCCGGCGACTCACGCTGGGCGCCCAACGGGTCGTCGGCGAGCATTGCCACGATGTCCGGGATATCGCCGGGTACCGCGGCTCGGATTTCCAGATCGCTCATGATCGGCAGACTACGCGGAGACCTTCACCCGTTCGACCACCCTCACGAGGCCGATTCGGGCTTCCGTGGCTGTCTCGCCGAGCGGTCAACCCATGGCGATCGTCAGGGGTGCGAAACGGCGCGTCCAGTCCCCGGGCAGGCCGCGCGGGGACTGGTATGCCATCAGCGCTGTGCCGCTGCCCTGTGTCATGCCATGTTCCACGAGCCAGCTCGTCAGCTCCTCGTGGCGGGCGTCGATGTCGATGCGCAGAGGCCGGTTCGAGACCGCGGCCAGTGAGGTGATCAGTGCCTTGGCCGTTTTCGGATTCCCGGCGACGACCGGGCCGACCGTGTGGAACTCCGTACTCGGCCAGGCCGCCGCGTAGCCGACCAGCTCGCCACCTTTCTCGGCGATGTGCAGATGGTCCGCGAAGGCCGGCAGCCGGGCGAGGACATGCATCCGGTCGGCGCCGAAGACCTCGGCGTCCAGTCGCAGGATCGCGTGCAGGTCCTCGGCCGTGGCGGACCGGGTGGTCACGGCGAACGACTCGACCGTCGGCCGGAAGAAACCACTGAGCCGATCGCAACGGCCCAGGACGTCGAAGCCCAGCCCTTCGTAGAGCGGCTTCCCCTGAGCCGTTGCGTAGAGCGAGAGCGGCGCGCCCTCGGCCGCGTCGATCACATGGCGCATCAGACGGCGAGCGACTCCCTGACGGCCATACCTCCCGGCCACGAGCATCGTGCCGATCGCGGCGAGCCGGGGGCCGTAGGACGTCAGCACGCAGACGGCCGCCAAGCCCTTGTCCTCGGGATCATCGATGCCGTATCCCGCCCCGGCGGAGAGGAGCAGGCCCCATCTGTGCTCCTCGCGCGGCCACCCGCGGTCCTCGGCGAGATCTGCGCAGGAGACCAGGTCTCCTCGGGTGAGCCGTCGAACGGGCAGTTCGGCGAGGGGGCGAGGTGATGGGTTGAACATGAGCATCAGGCTGTCGGACGCGGTGATCTTTCGTCCAGCGCTTTGGCGGAACTTGTCCGGAGTCACGACAACCGGCCTCAGTCGGCTCGCCCCGACTCCTCCAGGGACTGTGGACCCGTGGTTCACGGTTTCCTTGATGCCGGAGCGGCCGTGTTTCACGTGAAACACGGCCGGATGGCCAACGCCGGTGTCCAGGGGCATGGCCGGTCCCGGAGAGCACTTCGAGGGTTCGGCTCAACCCAGATCGGACGCCTGCATGGCTCGTACGCCTTCGATGTTGCCGTCCAGATAGTGCCTCAGTGAGAGCGGTACGAGATGGACGGCGGCGATCCCGACCCGGCTGAACGGCACCCGCACGATCTCGTACTCCCCGCACGGCTCGTCGATCTCCGGTCCGTGCCGTCGCGCCAGGTCCATCGAGGCCAGTCGGCAGACGAAGAAGTGCTGCACCTTCACCCCCTTCACCCCGGCGCCCGCGATGTGTTCCACAGTGTCGACGAAACAAGGGACCACGTCGACGATCTTCGCACCGAGCTCTTCGTCCACCTCGCGGTGCAGGGCGTCGACCACGGTGGCGTCCTCCGGCTCGACCCCGCCGCCCGGCGTGATCCAGTACGGGTCGACGCCTGGTTTGGTGCGCTTGATGAGGACGAGGTCGTTGCCGTCGAGCAGGATGGCACGCGCGGTTCGCTTGACCACTGGGCGTTCGGTCATGGCAAGAGAGTGGCCCGCCCGACCCGTTCTGAAACTCCTTTCCGGCCCACGACCACCAGGGACCCACGGCGCGCAGCAGCCACTCGGGTTCCCACGGGTGTCTCAGCGGACGGGCCGGACGGCCTCACCAAGCGCTCGTTCGACATCGGCGATCAGGTCCTCGTGGTCCTCAGCACCCACCGAGAACCGGATGAAGCCCTCGGGCACCGCGTCCCCACCCCAACGACGGCGTCGCTCAGCGGTGGACCGTACGCCTCCGAAGCTCGTGGCATCGTCGACGAGTCGTAGTCCCGACAAGAAGCGTTCCGCGCTTTCCCGGTCGGGCAGCACGAACGACACCACGGACCCGAAGCGACGCATCTGCCGTACGGCGTTCGGATACGACGGGTCGGTGGGCAGTCCGGGATAGCGCAGTCCGGTCACCTCCGGACGTCCGGACAGCGCCTCCGCGAGTGCGAGAGCGTTCGCGCACTGCCGGTCGGTCCGCAAGTGCAGCGTCGCCAGCGAACGATGGGCCAGCCATGCCTCCATCGGCCCCGGAATCGCACCGACGACCTTGCGCCAGCGTCGTACCCCGGCCGCCAGCTGAGGATCGCGGCAGGTCACGTGGCCGAGAAGGATGTCCCCGTGACCGGTCATGCCCTTGGTGTCACTGGCCACGGAGAAGTCGGCACCCAGCTCAAGCGGGCGCTGACCGAGCGGAGTGGCCAGTGTGTTGTCGACGGCGACCAGAGCCCCCGCCGAGTGGGCCGCCTCGGCCAGTCGGCGCACATCGCACACATCGAGCCCGGGATTGGACGGTGTCTCCAGCCACAGCAGCTTGGCCCCCTCCAGGACCGCCAGCTGGGCGTCGCCGCCGGTCGGCGCGGTTCGCACCTCGACGCCGTACGCCTCCAGCTGCTCGCGCACCAGGGGCAGCGCCTGGTAGCCGTCGTCCGGCAGCACCACCGTGTCCCCCGCGCGTGCCTGGGACAACAGCAC
Source organism: Streptomyces sp. AM 4-1-1 (assembly GCF_029167625.1). Taxonomy (NCBI): domain Bacteria; kingdom Bacillati; phylum Actinomycetota; class Actinomycetes; order Kitasatosporales; family Streptomycetaceae; genus Streptomyces; species Streptomyces sp. AM 4-1-1. The sequence continues at coordinate 3,483,967 of NZ_CP119145.1, read as the reverse complement.
GGCCGCGACCGCAGCCATCCCCGAGGCGAAGACCGTGGTCTCCACCGCTTCCCCCGGTGCCTCCAGCTCGCCGATGGCCCGCTCCAGAAGCGTCCAGGTCGGATTGGTCTCCCGGCCGTAGGTGTACGGGCCGACCGGTTCTCCGGACAGATGGAAGTGTGCCGCGAACACCGGTCCCGGCAGGGTGGGCTCGTACTGCGCCGGCGCGGGCAGCCCCGCCCGTACCGCTCGTGTTCCGTCACCCATGCTGTTCATCCGCCTCTCACCTTCGGTGGCCCGTCCGGCCCCGGCCCGTGGCGCACGGCCGCCGGGTGCGGCCGTGGGGCACAGGTGGATCGTACGACCGAGCCGGACCGCCGCCCGGTGGCAGCGGCGGGGTCCGACGCTCAGTCCTCGTCGGGCAGGACGACGTTCAGCGCCCAGGACACGATCGAGATGATCAGGCCGCCGAGCACGGCCGTCCAGAAGCCGTCGACATGGAAGCTCAGATCGAACTGACCGGCCAGCCACGAGGTCAGCATCAGCATCAGCGCGTTGATCACCAGGGTGATGAGCCCCAGCGTGAGGATGAACAGCGGCAGTGTGAGCAACTGCACCACCGGCTTGACGATGAAGTTGACCAGCCCGAAGATCAGGGCCACCACGATCAGGGTCAGCGCCTTCCGCCCGGTGCTGCCGCCCTCCAGAGTGATGTCCTTGAGCAGCCAGATGGCCACGGCCAGCGCTCCCGCGTTGGCGATCGTCTTGACTACGAAATTCTTCATGTGTCTGATCGTGGCAGACATGATCAGTGGCGGACACCGGTGGAACAGGCTCAAGGGGCGGACACACGATGAAGGCATTCAGGCTGGACGAGCTGGAGGCGGAACGAGCCGCCAACAACGGCGCGTATCTGCAGTTCGTGCGGGAACGGAACATGTCCGTCGGCCTGTACGCCCTCGACGCCGGCGAGCTCGACCCCCAGCAGCCGCACAGTCAGGACGAGGTGTACCTGGTCGTCAGCGGCCGAGCCTCGATCACGGTCGGTACGGAGACCACGCTCGTGGGCCGGGGGAGCGTGGTGTACGTACCGGCCGGTGCCACCCACAAGTTCCACCACATCACGGAGGACCTGCGGGTGATGGTGGTCTTCTCCCCGCCGGAGGGCTGAGCCGTTCTCTCAGGGACACCTAGGGGATCGATCAGGGGAGTTCAAGGGCTCCTGTCGGCTCTTCGGCCACCTCCGCGCCTCTAGCATCGAAGCAGGCACTCATAGAGACGAGGTACGGACGATGGCGGTGCGGGAGATATTCGCGGGGATGCCCTGGTGGGTGAAGTGGGTCGCGGTGCCCGTCATCGCCATCGTCGTGTTCGGCGGGCTGATCGCCAGCATCGTCGGGTTCGTGATCGGCCTGCTCTTCAAGGCCCTGATCTTCGTGATCCTGGTCGGCGGGCTCATCTTCGTCGTCCGGAAGGTCATGTCCTCGTCGAGCCGGGACTGGTAGAGGCGGGCCTGGCCCGAGAACCAGCGAGCGAGGGCCGCCACCGCGGAGACCGGTAGTGGGCGGACCGGCGGCGCGCGGGGGCCGACAGGGCGCGGGGGCCCTGTGGCCCGGGACCCGGCAGTCGGGCACGGTGAGCGAGGGCCGTGACCAGGAGCGTGTGACCGGTACGGCAATTAGACCAGCTGAGCTAAGCAGCCAACGAAAGCACCATCCCGGCGTGGGCTCCCGATACAGTGACATATCGCTGCCGCCGCCCGGGAGAGACACCCTTCTGTCACCACCTGACCTGTGGTTTGTACGACAGTTCGGTCCGGACCCCGAGGCTTCGGCAGCCCTGTGGGGGCGGCCCCCATGGGAGGGCTGACAGCCCGTCACCATGCCTGGGGGTGACCTTTGACCACGGCATCGAGTACCACTGTCCCGACGTTGATCGGTTCGGTTCAGCGGGCACTGAGACTGCTGGAGGCTGTGGGCGCCCATCGCGACGGAGCGCCCGCGAAGCAACTGGCGAGGGAGGCGGGGCTGCCTCTGCCAACCGCCTACCACCTGTTGCGCACGCTGACCCACGAGGGATATCTCCGCAGGGAGAAGGGCGTCTTCCTGTTCGGCGCCGCGACCGAGCGACTGGGGGGCAACAGGCCCCCGCACCCTCGTCGAAGCAGAATCGTCGAGTCCCTGGAGCAGTGGCGCGACGCCATCGGGGCTCCGGTGTACTGCGCGGTCTACCGCGAGGGCGAGATCGAGCTCATCGGAGTCGCGGACACCCCGGCCTCCCCCGCGGTGGACGAATGGGCCTCGTTCCGCGAGACGGGTCACGCGCACGCAATCGGCCAATGTCTGCTCGGCCAACTCGATGAGAAGGCCCGCGAACACCATCTCGACCGTTACCCGGTGCGACCACTGACGCGTTACTCCGTACGAGACCGTCAGTCATTTCTTGAGCGTTTGAGATCGATGGAACGCATGGAACCTGTCATCGAACGACAGGAATATGCCTTAGGAACTGTCTGCGCCGCCATTCCCATCACGGCGGGCTCAACTGCCGCCGCAATGGCGGTTTCTCTCCCTCTGGAACAAGAGGAACGGTTGCTCCCCGCAGTCGAACAACTACGTGGCGAAGTGTCGAGCCTCTTGCGCTCGTTCGTGTTCTCTATCAGTATCTGAAAAATCACTCCTTGTGATCTGCTATCGCGTGCACCACGATGGCGTCAATAGGGCCATGGGGGATCATTCCTGGCCAGTTTCATCTACTGCGGGGTTGAACGATGCGCGAGTCGGTTCAAGCAGAGGTCATGATGAGCTTCCTCGTCTCCGAGGAGCTGTCATTCCGAATCCCGGTGGAGCTCCGGTACGAAGTGAGCGATCCGTACGCGATCCGGATGACCTTCCATCTCCCGGGTGACGCCCCCGTCACCTGGGCTTTCGGTCGTGAGCTGTTGCTCGACGGCCTCAACAGTCCAAGTGGTGACGGCGATGTGCACATCGGGCCCACCGAGCCGGAGGGGCTGTCGGACGTGCACATCAGGCTTCAGGTCGGTGCGGACCGTGCGCTCTTCCGGGCCGGGACCGCTCCTCTTGTGGCATTTCTCGACCGCACGGACAAGTTGGTGCCGCTCGGTCAGGAGCACACGTTGGGTGACTTCGAGGGGAGTCTGGAAGATGCACTGGGGCGCATCCTCGCCGAAGAGCAGAACGCCGGCTGAGCGCCGCCGTCCTTAGCTCGTAGTTCCGTCGGCCTGGGCCAGCTCTCCGCCGCCGTCCGCACCGCCGTCCGTAGCGTCCGCCCGCAGACCCGACCTGTGCGGCCCGCGCTGCCTTTCCGTCCGTCGTTCCGCCGTTCGTGGCATCGCGCACAACGGCCGCTGCGGCAGTCCCCGGTGGTGTACACGGTCACGGTTTGCGACGTCGGCCTCTTCCGGTCCGTGCGGGTGCCGAAGCTCCTGCTTCCGCGCCGAGCCCTGTACGGTCCGCGGAGACCACCAGCGCCGCGAGAACGGTCGTCACCGGCACCGAGGCGACCAGACCGATCGAGCCGACCAGCGTCCGTACGATCTCCTCCGCCACCAACTCGCTGTTGGCCACTGTCCCCACACCGCTCTCAGCGATCGAGAACAACAACAGCAGTGGAAGCGCGGCGCCCGCATAGGCGAGCACGAGCGTATTGACGACCGAGGCGATGTGGTCGCGGCCGATCCTGATCGCCGCCCGGTAGAGCTTCCGCGCGCCCATCGCCGGATTCGCCTGATGCAGCTCCCAGACCGCCGACGTCTGAGTGACCGTCACGTCGTCCAGCACGCCCAGCGAGCCGATGATGACCCCGGCCAGCAGCAGCCCACTCATGTCGATGCCCGGGTACAGGCCGTGGATGAGTCCGGTGTTGTCGTCGGTGTTGCCGCTCAGATGCGCCCAGCCGATGAAGAGGGAACCGAGCAGTCCGATCAACAGCAGGGAGATCAGTGTGCCGAGCACGGCGACGGATGTGCGGGCCGTCACCCCGTGGCACATGTAGAGGGCGATCAGCATGATGGCTCCGGCCCCGACGACCGCGACGACCAGGGGGTTCGACCCCTGAAGGATCGCCGGGAGAATGAACAGGGTCAGCACGGCGAACGACACCGCGAGCGCGACCAGCGCCATCACCCCGCGCAGCCTGCCCACGACGACGACGGCGAGCGCGAACACCCCGGCCAGCAGCGCCATCGGGAGCGCCCGGTCCACGTCCGTCACGGAGTACTGGAGATCGTGGGGCGCGTCGGGCGCGTACGCCACCACCACTCCCTGGCCCTGGCTCAGTTGACGCGGTGAGTCGGGCTGGACGACCTCCACGAAGGTGCGGCCCTTGTTCCTGCCGCTCGTCACCTTGACGGTGGCCTTCTTGCACAGGCCCGACGCCGCGTTGACCGCCTCGCGCCCAGAAGGTGTCGAGGTGTCACCGGTCGGAGGCACCTGGGCGGCGTTCACGTCCTCGCAGGCGACCCGTTCGACGGCCACCACCTGGGCCTGTTCGGTCTGCCGGTCGAAGCCGACCCCGGTGCGTTCGTGCGCCGGGGCGCCGCCCGGCCAGAGCGCCACCAGGCCGACCACCACGGCGGCGGCGAACGGGATCAGCACGGCCGCGATGACTCTGCGCAGATGCGTGGACACCGGAGCGGCCGGGCCATGGCTGTGCGCGTGGCTGTGTGCGTGACCGTGCGGCTCGGGTGCCGGATCGCGGCCCGGACGACGAGCGGCACCGGCACCTGAGCGCGCACCGGCATCAGAACCGGCGCCCGCCACAGAAGCGCGGCCGGCGGTGGAATCGGGAGCGGTGGGCACGGAATCGGAAGAGGTATGGGGGGACGTCACCGGCCGATCATCGCAAGTGCGGCAGGGGCCCTCTGTTCAGCACGCCAGGTAGGGCGCTAGCGTGGTGACACCTTTGCACACGCGGGAGCTCGGAGCACCGGGCTGAGAGGGCGCTGATCTCCGTACAGCCGTACGGGACATGCTGCGCCGACCGCCGAACCTGTTACCGGGTAATGCCGGCGTAGGGAGTAGGTCTCATGACCACATCGGACGCACGCACGCCTGCTTCGGAACCGAACGCGCCCAGCGCGACCGGCGACGAGGCCGGGAAGTCCATCGGCTGGCACAAGGGATACGTCCAGGGTTCGCGCCCCGACCTCCAGGTGCCGGTCCGTCAGGTGCACCTCACCAACGGCAAGGACGTGACCCTGTACGACACCTCGGGGCCGTACACCGATCCCGCCGTCGAGACCGACGTCCGCCGGGGGCTCTCGCCGCTGCGGGAGAAATGGATCATCGCCCGGGGGGACACCGAGGAGTACGCGGGCCGGCCCGCGCGGCCCGAGGACGACGGGCTGAAGCACACCGCGCCGCGAGGCGGGCTGCGCAACCTCGACGCGGTCTTCCCCGGCCGCCCCCGTCAGCCCCGGCGCAGCCGGGACGGGAAGCCGGTGACCCAGCTCGCGTACGCCCGCAGGGGCGAGATCACGCCCGAGATGGAGTACGTCGCGATCCGGGAGAACGTCGGGCCCGAGGTCGTACGCGAGGAGATCGCCGCGGGCCGGGCCGTTCTCCCGGCCAACGTCAACCACCCGGAGATCGAGCCGATGATCATCGGGAAGCGGTTCCTGGTGAAGGTCAACGCCAACATCGGCAACTCCGCGGTCACGTCCTCCATCGAGGAGGAGGTGGACAAGATGACCTGGGCCACCCGGTGGGGCGCCGACACGGTCATGGACCTTTCCACCGGGCGCAACATCCACACCACCCGTGAGTGGGTCCTCCGGAACTCCCCCGTGCCCATCGGGACCGTCCCCCTCTACCAGGCCCTCGAAAAGGTCGACGGCAGGGCGGAGGAGCTGACCTGGGAGATCTACAAGGACACGGTCATCGAGCAGGCCGAACAGGGCGTCGACTACATGACGGTGCACGCGGGGGTGCGGCTGCCGTACGTACCGCTGACCGCTCGACGCAAGACCGGCATCGTCTCCCGGGGCGGTTCGATCATGGCCGCGTGGTGCCTGGCGCATCATCAGGAGTCCTTCCTCTACGAGAATTTCGAAGAGTTGTGCGAAATCCTCGCCACGTACGACGTGACGTACTCCCTCGGCGACGGACTGCGCCCCGGCTCGATCGCGGACGCCAACGACGAGGCACAGTTCGCCGAGTTGCGCACCCTCGGTGAGCTCAACAGCGTCGCCAAACGGTTCGGTGTCCAGACGATGATCGAGGGGCCGGGGCACGTCCCGATGCACAAGATCAAGGAGAACATCGACCTCCAGCAGGAGATCTGTGAGGAGGCGCCGTTCTACACGCTCGGCCCGCTGACCACGGATGTCGCCCCGGCGTACGACCACATCACCTCGGGCATCGGCGCGGCGATGATCGCCTGGTGGGGGACGGCGATGCTCTGTTACGTCACTCCCAAGGAACACCTGGGCCTGCCCAACCGGGACGACGTGAAGACCGGCGTCATCACCTACAAGATCGCGGCACACGCGGCGGACCTGGCCAAGGGACACCCTGGCGCGCAGGACTGGGACGACGCGCTGTCGGACGCCAGGTTCGAGTTCCGCTGGGAGGACCAGTTCAATCTGGCGCTCGACCCGGACACGGCAAGGGAGTTCCACGACGAGACGCTGCCGGCCGAACCCGCCAAGACCGCGCACTTCTGCTCGATGTGCGGGCCGAAGTTCTGCTCGATGAAGATCTCCCATGACATCCGCCGGGAGCACGGCGGATCACAGGCGGAGATCGAGGAGGGCATGGCGGAGAAGTCCAGGGAGTTCGCGGCGGCCGGGAACCGGGTGTACCTGCCGATCGCCGACTGAGCCCGCCGCCCGCGCCGCCCCCGCTGTCCTCGCCGTTCGTTGAGGGGGCTGCCGGTGTGTTCGTCGGACCGGCGCGGTCAGCTGAGAGGATGTTCGGCTGCCCGCACCGGTCCCGGGATCGGGGTGCGAGGCCGCCCAGGGGTGCGATGGCGTGTCGAGATACACAGTCGCGTGGAGGCACACGGTCGTGTCGGGGCGCGCGGTCGCATCGGGGCGCGCGCCGGTCTCGTGGTACGGAGTCGCGGTCGGGGACGGGACTGTGGCTGTGGGCAGGTCAGTGGCCGTGGGGTGGTTGCGTGGCTGTGCGTAGGGTTCACGGTCGTGGGGCGGGTCCGCCGACCGGGCGCCCGTCTCACTCCGGCTGGTGGTCGGGGCCGCCGAAGTCCGGGCTCGTGAAGTCCGGACTGGTGAAGCTCGGCCGCGGTCCGGCCGCCGGGCCGCCGCCCGGACTGGAGAAGTCGGGGCCGCTGTAGCCGACCTTCGGTATGCGGTTCGGCGAACGGCGTGGGGTACGGGAGGCGAGGCCGGCTCCGGGGTCGTCCATCGCGTCCCGCAGAAAGGGCAGGATGCCCCGCTCCAGCAGCGCGTGCCGCCATGCCTCCCTGGCGCGCGCCACATCCTCCGGGAACTCCTCCTCCTCGTCCGCCGCCGGCAGCGACGTCACGCCGTTGCGGAGGGCGGTGACGAGCAGGCCGCCCGCCGCGACCAGGATGGCCGCCGCCATGACCGCCGCGAAGAACCAGCCCGCGAAGATCATCGTTCCGGCGAACGCCGGAGTCGGGCTGAGCAGCTTGAGCAGATAGCCGATGAGGAGGAAGATCGCGGCCGAGGCGCCCGCGAGCAGCGGCGTCAGCACCGTGATGACCGCGCCCACCCCGGCGCCCACCCCGGGCCCTTCTTCCGGTTCGGGCTCGGCGGCCGGATCGAGGACGGGGTCGAGGATCGAGTCGTCGGCCCTCGGTGCCACGGGAGCGCGGAGTTCGCCGCGTACCTTCACGTAGTGCTCGTACTCGGCCGCCGCGGCCGCCGTGATCGCCGCCGTGGCGTTCAGGGCCATGGTGCGCAGTTGTTCCGGGTTGAGCCGGTCGCCTATTCGGGCCAGATCTGGCCGTTCGTGAGCATGACGCACGGCGTCATCGAGGATCCGCTCGTATTCGGGGCGGTCCTCGGCCAGCAGGTGCGGAGCGCTGTTCATGTGCATCCCCCGATGCTCCGTTGGGCCTGTATGCCCGCATTGCGCCGGGCAGTTGGGCGGAAACGGAGGAGAGCCTGCTACTGATACGCCGATGGTAGAGCGCGTACGGCACGCGTTGACAGGGGGTTTCCGGAAATAGGCCCAGCGGCCTGCGCGGTCGGACGGGGAAGTCTCTTCCCCCGAACCGCCTCAGTCATGCAGGGGGAGCTGAACGACCAGCAGCTTTCCGGCCATGGTGACGCCACCGTCCATGGCGATGGCCAGTCCGTCCGCGTACACGTGCGGACCGTCCACCGTCGGACCCGCGCTGTCCTCGCCGTCCTCCGAGCCGACCTCCCCCAGCAGATACGGAATGGGGCTGTGACCGTGGACGACGCGTCGGCCGCCGTACGTCGACATCAGTTCCCTGACGGCCTGCGCGCCGCCCTCGTCCCGGAAGGCGAACCGCTTGGTGAGCTTGCGGAAGAGGTCCCAGCACTCGTCGGGGTCGTTGCGCGTGAGGATGGCGTGGACGGTGTCGTTGACGTCCTCGATGGTGGAGCCGTAGTCGAGGTACGCCGTGGTGTCGGAGTGCATCAGCAGATGCCCGTCCTCCTCGACGACCGCGTCCAGCCGGGACATCCACTGGAGGTGGACGTCCTGCAGCCGCTCCATGTCGGTCTTCTGGCCTCCGTTGAGCAGCCAGGCGGCCTGGAAGGTGGCCGTGCCCGCCCCTGAGTTGACCGGGGTGTCGCCGAAACGTTTGGCGCCGATCAGCAGCAGCTCGTGGTTGCCCATCAGGGCCTTGCAGTAGCCCCCGGCCGCGGCGGCCTCCGCGGACAGCCGCATCACCAGATCGATGACGCCGATGCCGTCCGGCCCGCGGTCGGTGAAGTCGCCGAGGAACCAGAGGCGGGTGTTTCCCGCGGTCCAGTTGCCCTCGGCGTCGACGATCCCCTGTTCGGCGAGAGCGGCGACGAGCTCGTCGAGGTACCCGTGCACGTCACCGACGACGTACAGCGGTCCGCGCCCCGTCTCGGGGCCGGACCCGGGCCGGGGGCCCGGCTCGACCCGCATCCGGACGGTGTCGCCGCGGTTGATGACCGGGAGATCGCGTTCGGTGGGGGTGTAGCCCTCCGGTGGCTCGTCGCTCGGTACGGCGTTGCCCGGGTGTGAGGTGTACGGCGGCATCGGCGGAGGCGAGATCTGTGACATCTCCGCCGGCCTCGACATCTCTGCCCCCTGCGGCATCCCTGCCAGCTGGGACATCTCTGTCACCTGCGGCAGGGGTGCCACCTGCGACAGCGGTGTGACCGCGTGCGGCGGCGGAGGCGCGGGGGCCTGCACCGCCTGTTCCACCGGGGCCTGCGCATACGGCGGAACGCGGAAATCGCGCAACGTCGCTGTCCGCACCACGGGTTCCTGACCGGCCCCCTGAGTCATCGACCCCTCCACCACCGTCGCGCCGCCGTACACCTGACGGGCCCTGCCTGGTCGGGGTGGTCCGCGGTGTCGTGCGCCCATCATAGGAATGCGGGTCGTGCTCTGTGACGCACCAGGGGCGATGAATCCGGAAGCACCCCCGTTCAGAGGTCGTTTGGTCCGGAATGGGGGGATCGGTTCTCTGTCGTTCTTCGGCCGATTCTGCTCAGTCCCCGGCAGGGGAACGCGGGGGGCTGACCGTGGTGCGGGGTGGACGGCGCTGCGAAGAGGTCCTGATGATGAGCTCGGTCGGTATCACCTGTTCCACCGGTCCGTCCTGATGGACGCCCTCGATGGCGTCGATGAGGAGCTGGACGACCGCCGTGCCGATCCGGCGTGGCTTCAGCGAGAGGGTGGTGATGGGCGGCTCCGTGCTCGCGTACACCGTGGACTCGCTGCAACAGACCAGCAGCAGGTCCTCGGGGACCCGCAGGCCGTATCGGCGGGCGGCGGCCAGCAGGTCGGTGCCGTTGGGGTCGAAGAGGCCGTACACGGCGTCCGGACGGTCCGGACGGGCGAGGAGGCGATCGGCCGCGACCGCGCCCGCACAGGGGTCGTGGGCGGGGTAGCACTCGTACACCGGGTCCTGCCCCACGCGTTCGCACCAGTGCAGATAGGCGCTGGTGGAGAGGCGGGTGTACGTGTCCGTGGTGTTGCCGGTGAGCAGGCCGATGCGGCGTGCTCCGGCGGCGGCCAGATGGTCGAGGAGTCCGAGCACGGCGGCCCGGTGGTCGTTGTCGACCCATGCGGTGACCGGGAGGCTCCCGGCCGGGCGGCCGTCCGAGACGACGGGAAGGCCCTGGCGTACGAGTTCGATGACGACCGGGTCATGGTCGGAGGGGTCGATGACGACGGTGCCGTCGAGCGCGACGTTCGACCAGACGTCGACAGTGCTGTGACGTGAGGTGGCGGGCAGGATGACGAGGGCGTACCCACGCGCGAGCGCGGCGGAGGTGGCGGCTCTTGCCATCTCCGCGAAGTACGCGAATTCGGTGAAGGTGAAAGGTTCATCCCCGTACGTCGTCACGGTCAGGCCGATCAGGCCGGACTTGCCGGTACGGAGGGTTCGGGCCGCGGCGGAAGGGCGGTAGCCCAGGCGCTCGGCGACCTCGCGGACATGTCGGCGGGTGGCGTCCGGGAGCCTGCCCTTGCCGTTGAGCGCGTCGGAGACGGTCGTGATGGAGACTCCTGCCGCGGCGGCGACATCCCGGATGCCTGCTCGCCCTGGCCGGCCATTGCGCCGGGGTGTCTCCGTCCGGCTCACCTGGTGCTTCCCTGCTGCTGTCATGGCGAGCCGATAGTAGGGCTCGCGAGGCGAGTCCGGCCGATCGCATATGCACGCGTTGACAGGTACGTTTCTGCATGGTCATCCAGGCACAAATGCCATACATACCAAGGGATTTCGGGGGTCTGAGGGGGGTATGTCAAGAGCCGATCGGGGCGGGCCAATCACATGCCCGCCGCTGCGAGGTGGCTTCAACTCACCTCTTCGGGGGACGCGCGCCACGGAGTGAGCCACCGGCGCGCGTGGGAAAGGGAAGTGCTCCCCCGGATTCGCGGTCCGCTTGAGGGGCGTCGGTCCGGCTCGCGGACGCCGATCCCACTCCCGGTTCCGGCCCGGCCGGATCGGCGTCCGAAATCCTCGGAACGCCCATTCGCAGCGGGGCGCAATCCTCTTAAGGTGAACAGTATTGATGTGTACGAACGGTCGAGGAGGAACCTGCGGTGAGCGAGACGAGCCCCAAGCTGCGTACCGAGCTGGACGGCATCCCCGCCTATGTGCCGGGGAAGCCGGCGGCTGCCGACGGCCCGGTCGCGTTCAAGATGTCCTCCAACGAGAACCCGTACCCGCCGTTGCCCGGTGTGATGGAGACGGCGCTCGCCACCGCGGCGCGGCTCAACCGCTACCCGGACATGGCGTGCACGGACCTGGCCAACGAGCTGGCCGACCGCTTCGCGGTGCCCGTCCCGCACCTGGCGTTCGGCACCGGTTCCGTGGGCGTGGCGCAGCAGCTGCTCCAGATCACTTCCGGTCCGGGTGACGAGGTCGTCTACGCCTGGCGGTCCTTCGAGGCGTACCCGATCATCACCCAGATCAGCGGCGCGCGGTCGGTGCAGGTGCCGCTCACGGACGGCCAGGTCCACGACCTCGACGCGATGGCGGACGCGATCACCGACCGGACCCGGATCGTCTTCGTCTGCAACCCGAACAACCCGACCGGCACCGCGGTACGGCGGGCCGAGCTGGAGCGCTTCCTGGACCGGGTGCCCCGCGATGTGCTGGTGGTGCTGGACGAGGCGTACAAGGAGTTCGTCCGGGACCCCGAGGTGCCGGACGGCATCGAGATCTACCGGGACCGGCCCAATGTGGCGGTGCTGCGGACGTTCTCCAAGGCGTACGGGCTGGCAGGTCTGCGGATCGGGTTCGCCGTGGCCCATGAGCCGGTGGCCGCCGCGCTGCGCAAGACCGCGGTTCCGTTCGGGGTGAGTCAGCTCGCCCAGGACGTCGCGGTCGCCTCGCTGCGGGCCGAGGACGAACTCTTCGGTCGGGTCGGCGCACTGGTCGGCGAACGCGAGCGGGTGTACAGGTCGCTGGTGGAGCAGGGGTGGGAGGTGCCGGAGACCCAGGCGAACTTCGTCTGGCTCCGGCTCGGGGACCGCACGGTCGACTTCGCGGCGGTCTGTGAGCGGGCCGGCGTGGTGGTGCGGCCGTTCGCGGGTGACGGCGTGCGCGTGACGATCGCGGAGACCGAGGCGAACGACCTGTTCCTGAAGGCCGCGGAGGCGTACCGCAAGGAGCTGTAGGCCGGGCTCGCCGCTTCGGGGTCTTGCTCCGGGCGTGTCGTCCTGAACGCTGCTTTGCTCCGGAGTGTCGTTCTGCTCGTTGCTTTTGTTCCGGACCTGTCGTCCTGATCGTTCAGTGTTCGCGGTTCGCGGTTCGCGGTCAGTGTTTCGCGTTTCCGTGTGTGCCGGTGGCCCCGGACCTCGTCGCCCCGAGGTCCGGGGCCACCGTGCTGTCGCGGCGGAGTCGCAGGCTTCGGATCGGCGACCGGCCTTGGATCGGCGACCGGGCGGGGTTCGGCTCGGCGGGAGTCGGCGGGTGGGACGGTCCGGCGGCCGCGCCGGAATGCGGCGGGATCGTGGCGTGCGTCCTGGGAGGGGACCCCCTTGAAGGACCCGAAAGTCTGTGCGCCATAATGCTTGTGAATGTGAACGCGTTCACAAGCGTGTCCCGTTTTCTCCTGTGATCAGTGGGATTGAAGGGGCGAAACGAGACCTGCGGACACGGTGACGTAAGGAGAAGACGACGTGGACCTGGCTCTGGCGCCGGAGACCCTGGCGCGATGGCAGTTCGGTATTACGACCGTCTACCACTTCCTCTTCGTCCCCCTGACGATCTCGCTCGCCGCGCTCACCGCGGGGCTGGAGACCGCGTGGGTACGGACGAACAACGAGAAGTACCTCAGGGCGACCAAGTTCTGGGGCAAGCTCTTCCTGATCAACATCGCCATGGGTGTCGTCACGGGCATCGTCCAGGAGTTCCAGTTCGGTATGAACTGGTCCGACTACTCGCGCTTCGTCGGTGACATCTTCGGCGCTCCGCTCGCCTTCGAGGCGCTGATCGCCTTCTTCTTCGAGTCGACCTTCATCGGGCTGTGGATCTTCGGCTGGGACAAGCTGCCGAAGAAGATCCACCTCGCCTGCATATGGATGGTCTCGCTGGGGACCGTGCTCTCCGCGTACTTCATCCTCGCGGCCAACTCCTGGATGCAGCACCCGGTCGGCTACCGGATCAACGAGGAACGCGGCCGGGCCGAGCTGACCGACTTCTGGCGCGTGCTCACCCAGAACACCGCGCTCGCCCAGTTCTTCCACACCATCACGGCAGCGTTCCTCGTCGGCGGCGCCTTCATGGTCGGCATCGCCGCCTTCCACCTGGCGCGCAAGAAGCACATCCCGGTGATGCGCACCTCGTTGCGGCTCGGGCTGATCACTGTCGTGATCGCCGGAATGTTCACCGCCATCAGCGGTGACCAGCTCGGCAAGGTCATGTTCAAGCAGCAGCCGATGAAGATGGCGGCGGCCGAGGCACTGTGGGAGGGCGAGCACGGGGCACCGTTCTCGATCTTCGCGTACGGGGACGTCAGCAAGGGCCACAACTCGGTGGAGATCTCCGTCCCGGGCATGCTGTCCTTCCTGGCCGACGACAACTTCCACTCGTACGTCCCCGGCATCAACGACACCAACAAGGCGGAGCAGGAGAAGTTCGGGCCCGGCGACTACCGGCCCAACATCCCGGTCGCGTTCTGGGGCTTCCGCTGGATGATCGGTTTCGGGATGGCGTCCTTCGCGATCGGTCTGCTCGGACTGTGGCTGACCCGGAAGAAGTTCCTGCTGCCCCAGCACCTGCGGACCGGTGAGGACGAGGTCCCCCGCCTGGTGCTCTTCCGGAACAAGACGCTCAGTCCGAAGTTCACCAAGCTGTACTGGATCGTCGCCCTCTGGACCCTCCTCTTCCCGCTGATCGCCAACTCCTGGGGCTGGATCTTCACGGAGATGGGCCGCCAGCCCTGGGTCGTGTACGGCGTGCTGCGCACCCGGGACGCGGTCTCCCCCGGTGTCTCGCAGGGCGAAGTGCTCACTTCGATGATCGTCTTCACCCTGCTCTACGCGGTGCTCGCCGTGATCGAGGTCAAGTTGCTCGTGAAGTACGTCAAGGCCGGACCACCGGAACTCACGGAGTCCGACCTCAACCCGCCCACCAAGATCGGCGGCGACGATCACGACGACGCCGACCGCCCGATGGCCTTCTCCTACTGAGAGCAGCGGAGCTGAGGTATGGAACTCCACGACGTCTGGTTCGTACTCATCGCCGTCCTCTGGATCGGCTACTTCTTCCTGGAGGGATTCGACTTCGGAATCGGTGTCCTCACCAAGCTGCTGGCCCGCGACCGCAAGGAACGGCGGGTCCTGATCAACACCATCGGACCCGTCTGGGACGGCAACGAGGTGTGGCTGCTCAGCGCGGGCGGCGCCACCTTCGCGGCGTTCCCCGAGTGGTACGCGACGCTGTTCTCCGGCTTCTATCTGCCGTTGCTGATCATCCTGCTCTGTCTGATCGTGCGGGGTGTCGCCTTCGAGTACCGGGCGAAGCGGCCCGAGGAGAAGTGGCAGACCAACTGGGAGCACGCGATCTTCTGGACCTCGCTGGTGCCGGCCGTGCTGTGGGGCGTGGCCTTCGGGAACATCGTGCGCGGCGTGAAGATCGACGGGAACATGGAGTACACAGGCAACTTCTGGGACCTCCTCAACCCGTACGCGATCCTCGGCGGTCTCGTCACACTGTTCCTCTTCACCTTCCACGGAGCGGTGTTCGCTGCCCTCAAGACGGCCGGTGACATCCGGGTACGAGCGCGGAAGCTGGCGCTGAGGCTCGGCCTGGTCACCGCGGTGCTCGCACTCGGGTTCCTGATCTGGACGCAGCTCGACAAGGGCGACGGCACGAGCCTGATCGCGATGGTCGTCGCCGCGCTGGCGCTGGTCGCGGCGATCGGCACCATCGCCGCCGGACGCGAGGGATGGTCGTTCGCCTTCTCGGGGGTGACCATCGCGGCGGCGGTCGCCATGCTCTTCCTGACCCTCTTCCCGAACGTCATGCCCTCCTCGCTGAACGACGCCTGGAACCTCACGGTCACCAACGCCTCGTCCAGCCCGTACACGCTGAAGATCATGACCTGGTGCGCGGGGACAGCCACGCCCCTGGTGCTGCTGTACCAGGGGTGGACGTACTGGGTGTTCCGCAAGCGGATCGGTACGCAGCACATAGCCGACGCGCACTGAGCGAGCGCGACGCACCGGACCGGCCGGTCCACCACGCTCGACGAGGGAAGCCGGCCGGCCGGTTCGCCCCGCTCGACGAAGAAACCGGACCGGCCGGCCCGTCTCGCTCGAAGAGGGACCGGCAGACCGGCCCGAGTGCGCCGCAGTCCCGCGGGGCGCGGCGACACCGGGTGCGGCGCACTCCGCGGGACCGCGGCGCACTCACCGAAAGCACCGAGTTCACTGAGGACTGTTTCACGTGAAACCGATCGATCCGCGCCTGCTCCGCTACGCCCGGGCCACCCGGTTCTTCCTCGCGGCCGTGGTGGCACTGGGGCTGGTCGGGGCGGTGCTGGTCGTCGCCCAGGCGATGCTCGTCGCCGACGTGGTGGTCGGCGGCTTCGAGGACGGGGCAAGCGTCTCCGGGCTGCGGACCCCGCTCATCCTGCTCGTGGCGGTCTCGCTCGGACGTGCGCTGATCTCCTGGCTCACCGAACTCGCCGCGTACCGGGCGAGCGCGGCGGTCAAGGCCGAACTGCGCGGACGTCTTCTGGCGCGAGCCGTCGACCTCGGGCCGGCCTGGCTCACGAGCCGGCGCACCGGCTCGCTGGTGGCACTGGCCACCCGTGGTGTGGACGCGCTCGACGACTACTTCTCGCGCTATCTGCCACAGCTCGGGCTCGCGGTGGTGGTGCCACTGGCCGTTCTCGCCAGGATCGTCACCGAGGACTGGGTCTCGGCGGCGATCATTGTGGTCACTCTGCCGCTCATCCCGCTCTTCATGATCCTGATCGGCTGGGCCACCCAGTCCCGGATGGACCGGCAGTGGCGGCTGCTCTCCCGGCTCTCCGGTCACTTTCTCGATGTGGTCGCCGGTCTGCCGACGCTGAAGGTCTTCGGGCGGGCGAAGGCGCAGGCCGAATCGATCCGCGCCATCACATCGCAGTACCGTCGCGCCACCCTGGGGACCCTGCGGATCGCCTTCCTGTCGTCCTTCGCACTGGAACTCCTGGCGACGCTGTCGGTGGCCCTGGTCGCCGTCACCATCGGCATGCGGCTCGTGCACGGCGAACTCGACCTCTACACCGGCCTGCTGGTGCTGATCCTCGCGCCCGAGGCATACCTTCCGATCCGGCAGGTCGGTGCGCAGTACCACGCCGCGGCGGAGGGGCTGTCGGCCGCCGAGGAGATCTTCTCGATCCTGGAGACGGAGCCCCCGGTGAGTGGTACGGGGGAGGTTCCCGAATCGATGAGGCTGGAACTGGACGGGGTGACCGTCCGCCACGAGGGCCGCGCGGCACCCTCACCCGCCGCGGCTTCGCTGGTGGTGGAGGAGGGGGAGACCGTCGCCCTGGTCGGCCCGAGCGGGGTCGGCAAGTCCACGCTCCTGAGTGTGGTGCTGGGGTTCACGACTCCCGACGAGGGACGGGTACGGGTCGGCGGCACCGATCTGGCGACGCTCTCCCCGAAGCGCTGGCGCGAGCGGATCGCCTGGGTACCGCAGCATCCGCACCTCTTCGCGGGCACGATCGCGGAGAACGTACGGCTGGCCAGGCCGGGCGCGGACGACGACGCCGTGACGGCCGCGCTGCGGGACGCGGGTGCGCACGACTTCGTGGCGGCGCTGCCGGACGGCACGGCGACCCTTCTCGGTGAGGACGGTGCGGGGCTGTCCGCGGGCCAACGGCAGCGGTTGGCGTTGGCCCGCGCGTTCCTCGCCGACCGGCCACTGCTGTTGCTCGACGAACCGACGGCCGGTCTCGACGGTGAGACGGAGGCGGGCATCGTCGAGGCGGTACGGAGGCTGGCGGCCGGTAGGACCGTGCTGCTGGTCGTGCACCGGCCCGCGCTGCTGGCGGTGGCGGACCGCGTGGTGAGGCTGGAACCGTCGGAGCCGGTCGCGGTCGAGGGGATCAGCGGCGTCGGTTCCGACCCTGGTGCTGGAGTCGCGGGTCCGGAGCCGACCGGTGCTCCCCGTCCGGGCGCTTCGGTGGTCCCCGGCGGGGAGGGGATTCGTGAGGGGCGCGGCGGGGGCGCCGACGTGGGGCAGACGGCGGCCGAGGAGCGCAGGGACGTCTCCGCGGGCTCCGAGGGCCCTTGGGGCTCCCAGGACTTCGGGGATTCCGGGGACCACCTGGGCTTCGGTGGCTCCGTGGGCTCCGGGCGTCCTACAGACGCCGGACGCCCCGGACGGGTGCTGGCCCGGGTCCGGGCGGCGGCGGGAGCGCAGCGCGGACAGCTGGCGCTCGCGCTGCTGCTGGGCAGTCTCGCGGTCGGTTCGGCGGTCGGGCTCATGGCCGTGTCGGGGTGGCTGATCTCCCGCGCCTCCGAACAGCCCCCGGTGCTCCATCTGATGGTGGCCGTCACAGCGACCCGTGCCTTCGGCATCGGACGCGCCGTCTTCCGCTACGCCGAGCGGCTCGTCTCGCATGACGCGGTGCTCAGGATGCTGGCCGAGCTGCGCGTCGCGGTGTACCGGGCACTGGAGCGGATCGCGCCGACGGGGCTGCGGCAGACGCGACGCGGGGATCTGCTGTCCCGGCTCGTCGCCGATGTGGACGCCTGGCAGGACTACTGGCTGAGGTGGCTGCTGCCCGCCGGAACCGCGGTCGTCGTCGGGGTCGCCGCGGCCGGGTTCACCGGCTGGCTGCTGCCCGAGGCGGGTGTCGTGCTGGCGGTCGGACTGCTGTTGGCCGGGGTGGGGGTGCCACTGGTCAGTGGGGCCTGTGCCCGGCACGCGGAGCGCCAACTGGCTCCGGCCCGTGCCGCACTGGCCACCCGGGTCACCGATCTGCTCAGCGGTACGGCCGAGCTGGCCGTCGCGGGCGCGCTGCCCGACCGGCGGACGAAGGCACGCCGGGCCGACGACGTACTGACCGGGATCGCCGCCAGGTCCGCCACCGCCACCGCGCTCGGCGCCGGGTTGTCCGCGCTGATCTGCGGCCTCACGGTGGTCGGAGCCGCGATCGTCGGTGTCCGCGCGGTGTACGAGGGACGGATCGAGGGTGTGGAGCTCGCGGTGGTGGTACTCACCCCGCTCGCCGCCTTCGAGGCCGTGACCGGTCTCCCGCTCGCCGTCCAGTACCGCCGCCGGGTCAAGCGGAGTGCGGAGCGGGTGTACGAAGTGCTGGACGCGCCGGTCCCGGTCCAGGAGCCCGCGACCCCCGCCGACGCGCCTGCCTCACCGTTCCCGTTGGAGATACGGGGTCTGTGCGCCCGCCATGCCGGAGCGGACCGGGACGCGCTCGACGGTGTCGAGCTGACGCTGGTGGCGGGCCGCAGGATCGCCGTCGTGGGCTCCTCGGGGTCAGGCAAGACGACACTCGCACAGGTCATGCTGCGCTTCCTGGACGCCCGCTCGGGGACGTACCGGATCGGCGGCGTCGACGCGTCCGCACTGGAAGGGGACACCGTCCGCCGGTTCGTCGGGCTGTGCGCCCAGGACGCGCACATCTTCGACAGCTCCATCCGGGAGAACCTGCGACTGGCCCGTACCGGAGCGACCGACGCGGAACTCCGCGCGGCTCTCCGCAGGGCCCGGTTGCTGGACTGGGCCGAGGAACAGCCCGACGGGCTCGACACCCTCGTCGGTGAGCACGGTGCCCGGCTCTCCGGAGGCCAGCGACAGCGGCTCGCGTTGGCCCGCGCGCTCCTGGC
The DNA here is from genome assembly GCF_029167625.1 of Streptomyces sp. AM 4-1-1. Lineage (NCBI taxonomy): Bacteria > Bacillati > Actinomycetota > Actinomycetes > Kitasatosporales > Streptomycetaceae > Streptomyces > Streptomyces sp. AM 4-1-1. The sequence continues at coordinate 3,465,014 of NZ_CP119145.1, read as the reverse complement.
CGACTTCCCCGTACTCGTACTCGACGAACCGGCGGAACACCTCGATCTGGCCACGGCGGACGCGCTGACCGCCGACCTGCTGGCGGCCACCGTGGGACGTACGACGCTCCTGATCACGCACCGGCTGGCAGGGCTCGACGCCGTCGACGAAGTGGTGGTGCTGGACGAGGGCCGGGTGGCGCAGCGCGGCCCGTACGCGGAGCTGGCGGCGGCCGACGGCCCGCTGCGCCGGATGGTGGAGCGTGAACGGGAGGTTGTGCGGGTGTAGGGGTGGAGGGACGGAGGTGTGACGGAGGCACGGGCGGGGTGAAGACGCCGGAGCGGTGGCAGGGCTTTCACCGATCTCGGCCATCCCGCTGCGGTGCCAGTAACCCGGCTGTTCATAACAAAGCGGACTAATTAGGCTCTGGGTATGGCAGAGCCCCATCCGAAGGACTCACTCGAAGCCGCCACCCGGGCGGCCCACGGCCTCCAGGGTCTGTCCACGGAGCTGACCTCTCGCGTACCGCTGTTGCTGGAGGCCATGCGCGCCGTCGGCACCGGGCTCGAACTGCGGGCCACCCTCGACCGGATCTGTGAGACGGCGGCCGACCTCGTCCATGCCCGTTACGCGGCGATCGGTGTCGTCGACGAGGCCGGTCGGGGCCTTTCCGATTTCGTCACCTTCGGTGTCCCGCCGGAAGAGGGGCGGGAGACGGGCCGTCCGCCCGACGGCCACGCAGGGCTGCTGGAAGCGCTGAGCCACGACCCGGCCCTCGTCCTGCTGCCCGACCTGACGACCGATCCCCGGGCGGCCGGCTTTCCGCCGGGGCACCCCACGACGCGTACGTTTCTCGGTGTCCCCGTCCGGGCGCGGGGGGAGGTCTTCGGCAACCTCTATCTGGCCGAGAAGACCGATGGGGACGCCTTCAGCGACTACGACCTCCAGATGGTCCGTGTGCTCGCCGCCGAGGCCGGGATCGCCATCGGCAACGCGCGGCTGTACGAGGCGGCTCGGCAGCGGGAGCGGTGGATCGACGGTTCGGTCGCCGTGACGACCGCTCTGCTGTCGGGCGGGGACGCCGACGAAGCGCTCTCCGTCGTCGCCGAACAGGCCCGTCGGCTCGCGGTCTCCACCGCCGGGATCGTGCTCCTGCCGACCGGTGAGGGCGGTCTGGAGATCGTCGCGGTGTCGGCCGACGACCCGACCGCCCTGCTCGGGGCGGTCATTCCTCCGGAGAGCCCGGTGGTGAGGGCGCTGCTGAGCGGCGAGGCGGTGTTCGTCGACGACTCGGGCAGCGACGACCGCATGGTGACCGGGCTTGCCGGACGGTTCGGGCCCAACATGCTGCTGCCCCTGCGCAACGGCGGACAGGTGCTCGGAGCGCTCGCCACGCCACGGGCGCCGAGGGCCAGACCGTTCACCGGGGCCGAACGGACCCTCGCCGTCCAGTTCGCCTCGCAGGCCGCGCTCGCGCTGATGACCGCCGACGCGCAACGGGACCGGGAACGTCTCGCGGTGTACGAGGACCGGGACCGGATCGCCCGTGATCTGCACGATCTCGTCATCCAGCGCCTGTTCGCGACCGGGATGATGCTGGAGAGCGCGCAGCGCACCTCGGGCGTGCCGGAGGTGCGGACGGGGGTCGGACGGGCCGTCGACGAACTCGACGTGACCATCCAGGAGATCCGCACCGCGATCTTCGCGCTCCAGCAGGAGCCGGCCGAGACACTGTCCGGGCTGCGCATCCGGGTGCTGCGCGAGATCAACATGGCGTCCGTGCCGCTCGGTTTCACACCGTCACACCGATTCCTGGGCGCGGTCGACACCCTCGTCGGTGAACTCACCGGAAAGAACCTCATCGCGGCGTTGCGCGAGGCGTTGTCCAATGCCTTCCGGCACGCCGAGGCATCACGGATCGACGTGGTCGTCGACGCGACGGCCACCCTGCCCGACGGCCGGGACGCGGTACGTCTGTCGGTCGCCGACGACGGGGTGGGCATCCCGGCGGACGGTCGGCGCAGCGGCCTGCGGAACCTCGCGCGCCGGGCGGAGTCGCTGGGCGGCGCCAGTTGGTTCGGGGGTGGCATCGGGGAGGACGGGGGCGGGGCGACGGTGGTGTGGGAGGCGCCGCTGTAGGGCGGATGCGGGGACACCGGCGGCGGGAACAGTTTTCGTGCGTGGCCGGGCTTCACGCGCGTGGCCGGGCTTTGCGCGTGGAGTCGGGCGGGACCGTGCTCCTGGTGGTCGGACGATGACTGCGTGGTGCTCGGACGACGGCTGCGCGGTCGTCAAAGGAAGATGGCTGCACGGCCGTTCACGACGGCTGCGCGCCGGCCTGCGGTGACTGCTTGGCGAGGATGCGCTCGATGACGACCGCCACGCCGTCGTCATTGTTGGCGACCGTACGGCCTGAGGCCGCGGCAACAGCCGCCGGATGGGCGTTCTCCATCGCGTACGAGGTGCCCGCCCAGCTCAGCATTTCCACGTCGTTGGGCATGTCTCCGAACGCCACGACCTCCGCGGGTGTGATCCCGCGCTCGGCGCAGCAGAGCGCGAGGGTGCTGGCCTTGGAGACTCCGATACCGCTGGCCTCCAGCAGCGCGGTGGGGCTGGAGCGGGTGAAGGAGACCAGATCGCCGACCGCGGCACGGGCCACCGTGAGGAAGTCGTCCGGGGCCAGTTCGTCGTGCTGGGCGAGGATCTTCAGTACGGGAGAGCCGGAACCCGGTGTCTCCTCGTACAGCAGCTTCTCGGCGACCGCGATGTCGGCGCCCGGTTCGAACTGGAACGGGGGGTACGTCGGCTCGTAGTGGATACCGGTGGCCAGTTCCACGGCGAACGAAGTGCCCGGGGTGACCGCGCGCAGGGTACTGACCACTTCGAGGGCCACGGTCCGGTCCATGGGGCGGACCTGGATGAGCCTTCCGTCCGCGTGAAGGTCGACTACGGCGGCGCCGTTGGCGCAGATGGCCAGGCCGTGACCGTGGACGTAGTCGCTGACGACACTCATCCAGCGGGCCGGGCGCCCCGTCACGAAGAAGACCTCAATCCCGGCCTCCTCGGCGGCTGCGAGAGCAGCGACCGTACGGTCCGACAAGGTCTTGTCGTCACGCAGCAGGGTGCCGTCCAGGTCGGTGGCGATCAGCCGGGTGGTGGCAGGCGGCGGCGAGTCGGTAGCTGAGGTCACGATTTCATTCTCGCTCACCGAGGTGCACGTGCGTGCGGAGGGGCGCACATTTGAGTCGGTACGTCTCCGAGGGGCCATCGCTCGGTCATCGCTCCGGCCATCACCCAGGATTCCGCTGCCCGACTGCCCGACTGCCCGACTGCCCGCCCGCTGACCGCTTGACCGCTTGACCGCCCGCCGCTCGGGCCCGACCGTCCGCGCACCGCTCGACCTGTCGCGGCGCCGACAGATGGAGCCGACTGCCGCCCGTTCCCGTCCCCGCCTCCTTGCCTCTCCTCGTCTCTCCCCTCTCCCCTCGCCTCCCTTCTTGTCGTTTCCCCTGGTCTCCTTCGGCTGCCTCCGATTTCGGCACGTCGTAGGCTTCGAGCATGACGTCCTCACTGCGCCTGAGCACTGTGATCCTTCCCGTCCGACGCTGGCAGGAGGGAGGCCGCGACGAGTGGACGCGGGCCGAGGAACTGGGTTTCCACGCCGCCTACACCTATGACCACCTGTCGTGGCGGACCTTCCGCGACGGGCCCTGGTTCGGCGCCGTGCCCACACTGACCGCCGCCGCCACGGCCACCTCGCGGTTGCGGCTCGGGACCCTCGTCACATCCCCCAACTTCCGGCACCCCGTGACGCTCGCCAAGGAACTGATCACGCTGGACGACGTGTCCGGCGGACGGATCACTCTCGGGATCGGGGCCGGGGGCAGCGGCTTCGACGCGACCGTGCTGGGACGGGAACCGTGGACGCCGCGCGAGCGGGCCGACCGGTTCGCCGAGTTCGTACCGCTGCTCGACCGGCTGCTGACCGAGGACGCCGTGACCTACGAGGGCACCCACTACTCGGCGGTCGAGGCGCGTGACATCCCTGGCTGTGTGCAGCGGCCCCGCATCCCCTTCGCGGTCGCCGCCACTGGGCCGCGTGGGCTGAAGCTCGCCGCACGATACGGCCGGGCGTGGGTGACGACGGGTGACCCCAGCCTCTTCGAGGCGGGTACGCCCGAACAGTCACTGGACGCGATCGGCGGCCAGATCGCCAGGTTGGGCGCCGCGTGTGACGCGATCGGCCGGGATGTCGCCGAGCTGGACAAGGTACTGCTGACCGGTTTCACCCCGGAAGGGGCAGGACCGCTGGACTCCCTGGACGCCTTCGTGGACTTCGCGGGCAGGCATGCCGCGCTCGGCATCACGGAGATCGTCGTGCACGCGCCGATTCCGGACTCCGACTTCGCCGCCGACCCCAAGGTGTTCGAACAGATCGCCACCGAAGCGCTCGCTCAGCTGAACTGACCGTCAGCGGAACGGGAGTACCCGGGCAGGCGAAGCAGCGGCGGATGTCCACGCGAGCCCCTTGAGCGGCGCACTCGGACTTTGTGCACGGTTCAGCGAACCGATGGTCCCGCACAGGTTTGATCCACAGCGAACTCGGCTTATCCACAGGGAAAATGGCAACTCTGTGGACAACCGTGCGGCGAGATGGGCCCCTTATTCATCTATGGGCTTTTTGCCGTTCTTTGAGGTCAATGAGTCCAATGTTCTTTTCTGTACCTCTCTCTCGGTGGCCGCGGTGATGAACGCCGCGACTTCTCCCTCCCCACCGTCCCCGATGATTCGCTGGACGGATGTCACCGTGCGGGCGGGGATCAGCACGGGCCGTGAGCCGCTTCTCGGAGAGGGAGTCGGGTCGGCCCCGAGGTGATGCTGAAGGTGGCGGGTGGCGAACATTCGCATCGCGCGGGCAAGTTCGGCATCGACGGTCTGCTGAGCCAGTGGACGCAGGCGCCGGACCATCGAGGCCGCCTCCGCGGCGTCCGCTTCGGTGGGCGGCCGGTGACCGAGATAGCGTGCGAAGACGTGCTCCGTGGTGAACTCCAGGAAGCGTGACGCGATGTGTTCGACCTGGCCGCGCAGCTCCCGGAGGTGCCCGGAGATCGCGGAGAGCGGTACGCCCGCCCGGAACAACTCGACCGCCACCGCCAGCTCCTGAGGGCTCGGCACCAGGAACTCGTCCTCCCGGCCCGCCACACGCTCCAGCACCCCGAGCGCGACCGCTTCCTCCACCGCTTCCTGGACCGTGCCGCTGTCCGGCCCGTCGACCACCTCGCTGTCCGTATCGTCGACCGCCCGATCGCCCCGGTCGTCGTCCGGGACGCGTTCCGGTGCGCCACCGAACCGCACATGGAGCTCGGTCCGAGTGATGCGGCCTGCCTCCTCGTCCGTCCACGGTCCGTGCACCTCGGCGACCAGCCCGAGCACCCCGCCCAGCCCACGCCCCGCGTCCCAGGCGTCCAGCAGTTCCTTGATGCTGGCCAGGGTGTATCCGCGGTCCAGCAGGTCCGCGATCTGCCGCAGCCGGGTCAGATGCGCCTCTCCGTACACGTTGGCACGGCCGCGCCGCTCCGGTGTGGGGAGCAGACCACGGTCCTGGTAGGCGCGGATCGTGCGGACCGTGGCCCCGCCGGCGTGTGCCAGATCCTCGATCCGGTACTCGGCCACCGGACGACCGGCCGCGCTCACAGCGGCGGCTTCAGTCGGGCGATTCCGCGCAGCGCGCCGGGACTGATCCGCGCCAGCAGCCGGGCACCCCGGGCCTCGGGGGTCACCGGCACCACAGCCTGGTTGCGGAGGACGGCCTTGAGGATCGCGTCCGCGACCTTGTCCGGCGGGTATCCGCGCAGCCCGTACAACGTGCCGGCCCGCTTCCGCAGCCGCTGCTGCTCCGCCTCGTCGACGCCGACGAACCGCGCCGTGGCCGTGATGCCGGTGTGGACGACGCCAGGGCATATCGCGCTGACCCCGATCGACCGCTCGGCCAACTCGGCCCGCAGACACTCACTGAGCATCAGCACGGCGGCCTTGGAGGTGCTGTACGCGGGCAGTGCGCGTGACGGCTGGTACGCCGCGGCCGAGGCCGTGTTGACGATGTGGCCGCCCTGCCCGCGATCGGCCATCTGCTTCCCGAAGACACGGCAGCCGTGGATGACTCCCCACAGGTTGGCGTCGAGGACGTGCCTCCAGTCCTCGCTCGTCGTCTCCAGGAAGGAACCCGAGATCCCGATCCCGGCGTTGTTGACGAGGACGTCGACGACGCCGTGCTCCACGAGGACCTTCTCGCCCAGTTTCTCCATCGCCTGCTCGTCACCGACATCGACCACTTCGCTCCAGGCCGTCGGGGAACCGATCAGCCGGGCCAGCTCCGCCGTGCGCGCCACCCCCGCCGCATCCCGGTCCACCGCCACCACCCGTGCGCCCGCCTCGGCGAACGCCAGGGCCGTGGCCCGTCCGATTCCGCCCGCGGCACCCGTGACCAGTACCAGCCGCCCACCGAAGCGATCCGTGTACGCTCCGGGCGCCACGGTCACCGTCGTCCTGGCGGTCCTCACCGCCTTCGCCGCCCTCGCGGTGCCGGCGGTCTTCGCCGTATGCGGTCTCGCCCTCATCGCTGCCGCCGATTCCCACTGCTCGGGTGCACCGTCCGGCCCCGCCGCCTCCGTGGCCGCGGCGAACTCGTCGATCCACGACGCCAGCTGATCGGGGTGGCTGCGCTGGGCCCAGTGCCTCGCGGGCAGCGAACGCCGTACCAGCAGAGGGACCCAGGATTCGAGCCGGTCGTACAGCGTCTCCGACAGAAAGATGTCCCCGGTCGGCGTGATCAGCTGAACCGGCACATGCGCATGGGCGTCGGCGCGCGGCCTGCGCAGTCGTGAACGGACGTTGTCGCGGTAGAGCCAGGCGCCGTGCGCGGCGTCCCGGGGGAGTGACGCCGTCGGATAGCCGTCCGCGGGCGTCTTCTCCAGGCGCTGGAGGACGCTCGGCCACCGTCTGCCGAGCGGTCCCCGCCAGGCGAGCTCGGGCAGCACCGGTGTGTGCAACAGACCGACGTACCAGGACTTGGCGCCCTGCCCCAGCAGCTGACCGACCGCACGGGGAGTGGGGTGGGCGGTGCGCTGCTTGATCCAGTGCCCGAAGTGGTCCAGGGAGGGACCCGAGAGGGAGGTGAAGGAGGCGATCCGGCCCTCGGTGCGTCCGACCGTGGCGAACTCCCACGCCTGGACGGAACCCCAGTCGTGCCCGACCACATGCACCGGCCGGTCCGGACTCACCGCTTCCACGACGGCCATGAAGTCGTCGGTCAGCTTCTCCAGCGTGAATCCGCCCCGCAACGGCTTCGGCGCCGTCGATCTGCCGTGCCCCCGCACGTCGTACAGCACGACGTGCCAACGCTCGGCCAGTCGCCGAGCCACCTCCGACCAGACCTCCTTGCTGTCCGGGTAGCCGTGCACCAGCACGACCGTCGGGCGGGCCGGGTCGCCCAGCTCGGCGACACACAGCTCGATCCCACCCGTGTGCACCCAGCGCTCGCGTGCCTCACGCGGCCTCATGTCGCGGTCCTCGGTCATGCCACCGTCCGTCCCATGCCGTGTGCTCTACGTGTTCGTAACGTGACACTGATGAATGTGACAATGTCCAGCGGCTACGTCAAGGGCCGCGCAATGCCTGTGGAAAACTCACGGAATTCGCTCGCGGCCTCGCTGATCTGCCTCCCAGAACCACCACCCCGAACCGCCTCCGCCGATCTGCCTGCCCTCCTGCCGAGGCGGGGTACGGCCCGTCCTGACGCCGATCCATTACGGGGCCGTACTCCTGGAGTCGGACGCCGATCCAGCCGTCAGGGCTGACGCCTGACGTGTCCCGCGCCACTACGTTCGAAACGTGACTGTGATCGCAACCGAAAGCCTGAGCAAGCGGTTCCCCCGGGTGACCGCTCTTGACCGGCTCTCCTTGGACATCGGACCGGGTGTGACCGGCCTGGTGGGGTCCAACGGAGCCGGCAAGTCCACATTGATCAAGATCCTGCTGGGTCTGTCCCCCGCCACCGAGGGCCGGGCCGCGGTGCTCGGGCTGGACGTCGCCACCAGCGGCGCCGCCATCCGTGAGCGGGTCGGCTACATGCCCGAGCACGACTGCCTGCCGCCCGACGTGTCGGCCACGGAGTTCGTCGTCCACATGGCGCGGATGTCCGGTCTGCCGCCCACAGCGGCCCGCGAGCGCACCGCCGACACCCTGCGACACGTCGGCCTGTACGAGGAGCGGTACCGCCCCATCGGCGGCTACTCGACCGGCATGAAGCAGCGCGTGAAACTGGCCCAGGCATTGGTCCACGACCCGCAGTTGGTCCTGCTCGACGAACCGACCAACGGCCTCGACCCGGTCGGCCGTGACGAGATGCTCGGCCTGATCCGCCGGGTGCACACCGACTTCGGCATTTCCGTCCTGGTGACCTCGCACCTGCTGGGTGAACTCGAACGCACCTGTGACCATGTCGTCGTCATCGACGGCGGTTCGCTGCTGCGGTCCAGCTCCACCCGCGACTTCACACAGGTCACCACGACCCTCGCGATCGAGGTCACGGACAGCGACGCCCACCCCGACGGCACGCATGCCCTCAGGGAGGCGTTGACAGCGGCCGGGGTCACCCTGGTCGGGCGCGACGGCCTCGCGCTGGACGGACTGCCGGGCGCGGGCCACACCCTCCTCGTCGAGGCCATCGGCGAGGAGACGTACGACATCGTCCGTGACAGCGTCGCCGGGCTCGGACTCGGCCTCGTAAGGATGGAACAGCGGCGCCACCACATCGCCGAGGTCTTCCGTACCGAGGGGAACGCATCGACCGGGGCGCCGACGGAGTCCGCGACCACGACGGAGTTCACAGCCACGGCGGGAGCCACGACAACGGCGGAGTCCACGGCGACGGCCTCGGCCGACGTCGCACAGCAGAAGGGAGACGGTCGCGATGAGCACTGAGACCGGAGCCGCGGCCGGAACGGACGCGGGCGGCACCCGCATCCACAACATCGGCTACCGCTCGTACGACGGACCGCGCCTCGGCCGTGCCTACGCACGCCGTTCCCTCTTCTCGCAGTCCCTGAGAGGGTCCTTCGGGCTCGGGCGTTCCGCCAGGTCGAAGGTGCTGCCGATGCTGCTCTTCGGCGTGATGTGTCTGGTCGCCGCGATCATCGTCGCGGTCGCCGTGACCGTGCCGAACACGACGGATCTGCCGATGAAGTACACGTCGTTCGCCATCTTCCTCCAAGCTGTCATCGGCCTCTTCATCGCCGCGCAGGCACCGCAGTCGGTCTCCCGGGACCTCCGTTTCAAGAGCGTGCCGTTGTACTTCTCACGGCCCATCGAACGTGTCGACTACGTGATGGCGAAGTTCGCGGCCATGGCCTCCGCGCTCTTCGTGCTCACCGGGATGCCGCTGGTGATCCTCTACGTGGGCGCCCTGCTGGGGAAGTTCGACTTCGGCCATCAGACCAAGGGGTTCGGACAGGGGCTGGTCTCCGTGGCGCTGCTCTCCGTACTGTTCGCCGGGCTCGGCCTGGTGATGGCCGCGCTGACCCCGCGCCGCGGCTTCGGTGTCGCCGCGGTGATCGCCGTACTCACCATCTCCTACGGCGCGGTCTCCACCGTGCAGGCCATCGCATGGGAGACGGGCTCGTCGGATGCGGTGCCGTGGCTGGGGCTGTTCTCCCCGATCACGCTGATCGACGGTGTGCAGACCGCGTTCCTCGGCGCCTCCTCCGCGTTCCCCGGGGGGCAGGGCCCGGGTGCGGGAGCCGGGGTGGTCTATCTGATCGTTGTTCTCGCGCTCGTCGCCGGCTCGTACGCCGTCCTGATGCGCCGCTACCGGAGGGTCGGGCTGTGACCACCATCGAGATCGACCACGTCTCGCGCTGGTTCGGAAACGTCGTCGCCGTCAACGACGTGAGCGTGAAGGTCGGGCCGGGAGTCACCGGCCTGCTCGGTCCGAACGGCGCGGGCAAGTCCACCCTGATCAACATGATGGCCGGATTCCTCGCGCCCTCGACGGGAACCGTCACGCTCGACGGCCGGACGATCTGGCGCAACGAGGCGGTGTACCGGGAGATCGGCATCGTGCCGGAGCGAGAAGGCATGTACGACTTCCTCACCGGCCGTGAGTTCGTCATCGCCAACGCGGAATTGCAGGGGCTCGACGCCGCCGCCGCGCAGCGGGCACTGGCCACCGTCGAGATGGAGCACGCGCAGGACCGGAAGATCTCCACGTACAGCAAGGGCATGCGCCAGCGCGTGAAGATGGCGTCCGCGCTGGTCCACGAGCCGTCCGTGCTCCTGCTCGACGAGCCGTTCAACGGGATGGATCCGCGACAGCGGATGCAGCTGATGGAACTGCTGCGTCGGATGGGCACTGAGGGGCGCACGGTCCTCTTCTCCTCGCACATCCTCGAAGAGGTCGAGCAACTCGCCTCGCACATCGAGGTGATCGTGGCCGGACGCCACGCCGCGTCGGGTGACTTCCGCAAGATCCGGCGACTGATGACGGATCGTCCGCACCGCTATCTCGTCAGGTCCAGCGACGACCGTGCCCTGGCCGCCGCGCTGATCGCCGACCCGTCGACGGCCGGTATCGAGGTCGACCTCGGCGAACGGGCGCTGCGCATCCAGGCTGTCGACTTCGGCCGCTTCACGGCGTTGCTGCCGAGGGTCGCCCGCGACAACGGCATTCGGCTGCTGACCGTCTCACCGTCCGACGAGTCCCTCGAATCGGTCTTTTCCTACCTCGTAGCGGCCTGAGTAGCGGCCTGAAAGGAGCTGTGAAGCGTCATGTACGACCCCACAGTCGCTCGGCTCACCTACCGGGCCCTGCTCGGCCGGCGCCGGGCTGCCATCCTGTTCGTCCTGCCCGTGCTGCTGGTGGTTCTCGCCGTGGCGGTGCGGGCGTTCGCCGGTGTCGATGACCAGGTCGCCTCGAACGTGCTGGGTGGGTTCGCCATCGCGACGATGGTGCCGCTGATCGGTGTGATCGCCGGGACCGGGGCCATCGGCCCGGAGATCGATGACGGCTCGATCGTCTACCTGCTGGCCAAGCCGGTGAAGCGGCCGACGATCATCTTCACCAAGCTGATCGTCGCGGTCGCCGTGACCATGGTGTTCTCGGCGCTGCCGACCCTGGTGGCCGGGCTGATCCTCAACGGCAATGGTCAGCAGATCGCGGTGGCCTACACGATCGCGGCTCTGGTCGCCTCGATCGCGTACAGCGCGCTGTTCCTCTTGCTCGGCACCGTCAGCCGCCACGCCGTGGTCTTCGGCCTGGTGTACGCGCTGGTCTGGGAGGCGCTGTTCGGCAGCCTGGTACCGGGCGCCCGCACCCTCAGCGTCCAGCAGTGGTCCCTCGCGCTCGCCGAGAAGGTCGGCCAGGGCGATGTGATCACCTCAGACGTCGGGCTCCCGCTGGCGACCGTGCTGCTGGTGGCCGTCACGGTGGGTGCCACGTGGTACGCGGGCCAGAAGCTGCGTGCGTTGAAGCTCGCCGGTGAGGAGTGAGCGGCCGACGCCCCCGTTTCACGTGAAACAGCGGCATCGCGAAACGTGCATGTGAGCAACCCCTGTCCGATCAACCCCTGCCCCGACGGGCAGGGGTTGATCGGCGTAAACATATGGTTTCCGCGTAACTGTGCGGTTCTCGGTTCGTTGTTCAGGGTGCGTGGAGGCAACTGGATTCAGTGGCGTCGTAGCTTTCGTGAAATTGGGGATTGCCGATCTCGGCCAGGCAGCGCCGGCCGGTTCGGTCATTGGGTGAGTGGCAACCGTGAGCGTCCTCCGCCCCTGCAGCCCGGGGAACAGGGCCGTCCATCGTCATTTCGCGAAGGAAGGCATGCCCATGCTCACGGAAGTCGCCCTGCTCGAATCACGCGCCCTGCGTGTCGAGCAGATGGGGCGCGTCGATGCCCTCGACAAGGTCAAAGGCCTTGTCATGCTCCCGGACGGAATTCACGTCCGCACAGAGGACGTGGCACGTTACTTCGAAGTATCCACAGGGGCGGTCAAAAAGCTCGTCCAACGCCATCGAGCGGAGATGGAGGAGAACGGTCTCAAGCTGCTCCGAGGCGCTGACCTGCGGACCTTCCATGGGGACATGTTGTCCCTATGGAGCGGTGAGGAGGGGCAAAGTTATCCACAGGCAGCCACCCAGCTCACCCTCTACACCCGTAGGACGGTGCTCAACGTGGCGATGCTGCTTCGCGACAGCGACATCGCCCGTTGCGTCCGTACGTACCTTCTCGACGCGGAGAACGAACTGCGCGCCGGGTACGTCTCGCTCGACCGGCGTGTCACGCGCGTGGAGAGCTGCCTGGCCGGGGTCGGCACGGCGCTGCAGGAACTCGGTCCCGTCCTGGACCGGATGTCGTACCGGCTCGACAGCCTCGACCGGCGGCTCGACGCCACCAACCAGGTGGTCGGAGCCATCAGCGTGCGGCTCTGCGACATGGCCGACGACATCGTCCGTATCGACACGCGGATGGATGACATGGCCCAGGGGCTGAAAGATCTGCGGCGGCGACGTCACCGCTGCTGATCTCTGAGTACGCGCTCGCGGTCCGCCCCGGTCGGCCCTGAAGGCCGCCGGTCGTGGGCCGCGAGCGACCCTCCATCACGGGTGCCGCCGCGCTCACGAGAACTGCGCGGCTCGGTGATCCCCGCCCACCCGGCATCCGCCGCGCCGTTCGGCCACGGCTACAGCAGGCGTTCAAGCACCACGGCGATGCCGTCGTCCTCGTTCGACGCGGTGATCTCGTGGGCGACGACCTTCAGATCGGCGTGAGCGTTGGCCATCGCCACTCCGTGCCGCGCCCAGCCGAACATCGGGATGTCGTTCGGCATGTCACCGAAGGCGATCGTGTCCGCCGCTTTCACACCGAGCCGGCGCGCGGCCAGTGACAACCCGGTCGCCTTGCTCAACCCCAGCGGCAGGATCTCCACCACACCCGGACCGGCCATGACGATGCCCACCAGGCTGCCGACCGCCTCACGGGCGGCCCTGGCCAGGGCGTCGTCGTCGAGTTCCGGATGCTGGACGTAGATCTTGTTCAGGGGAGCGGTCCACATCTCCGCCGGGTCGTCCACGAACACGTACGGGAGCGGCCCCTCGTGCACCTGGTAACCCGGTCCGACCAGCACCTGGCCTTCGAGACCGTCCCGGCTCGCGGCCAGGGCCAGCGGGCCGACCTCGGCCTCGATCTTGGCCAGGGCGAGTCCGGCCAGCTGTCGGTCGAGCGTCAGCGAGGTCAGCAGCCGGTGTTCGCCCGCGTGGTAGACCTGCGCGCCCTGGCCGCAGACCGCGATGCCGTCGTAGCCGAGGTCGTCCAGGATGTGGCGGGTCCAGGGAACGGCCCGACCCGTGACGATGATGTGCGCGGCGCCGGCCGCCGTGACAGCGGCCAGCGCGTCGCGCGTGCGCCCGGAGACCGAGCCGTCGTCACGCAGCAGCGTGCCGTCGAGATCGGTCGCGACGAGCTTGTAGGGGAAGGTCACTTGGCGACCGGTTCCAGGACCTCGCGCCCGCCCAGGTAAGGGCGCAGCACCTCGGGCACCCGTACCGAACCGTCGGCCAGCTGGTGGTTCTCCAGGATCGCCACGATCGTGCGCGGCACGGCGCAGAGGGTGCCGTTCAGCGTGGCCAGCGGCTGCACCTTCTTGCCGTCCCGCATGCGGACGGACAGCCGGCGTGCCTGGAAACCGTCGCAGTTCGACGCCGAGGTGAGCTCGCGGTACTTCCCCTGGGTGGGAATCCAGGCCTCGCAGTCGAACTTACGGGAGGCCGAGGCGCCCAGATCACCGGTGGCCACATCGATCACCTGGAAGGGCAGTCGCAGGGCGGTCAGCCACTGCTTCTCCCAGTCCAGCAGCCTCTGGTGCTCGGCCTCGGCGTCGGCCGGATCGACGTACGAGAACATCTCGACCTTGTCGAACTGGTGGACGCGGAAGATGCCCCGGGTGTCCTTGCCGTACGTACCTGCCTCACGGCGGAAGCACGGCGAGAAACCGGCGTACCGCAGCGGCAGCTTGGCGGCGTCGATGATCTCGTCCATGTGGTACGCGGCGAGGGGGACCTCGGACGTACCGACGAGGTAGTAGTCGTCCTTCTCCAGGTGGTACACGTTCTCGGCGGCCTGGCCGAGGAAGCCCGTGCCCTCCATGGCACGCGGACGGACCAGCGCCGGGGTCAGCATCGGTACGAAACCGGCCTCGGTGGCCTGGGCGATCGCGGCGTTGACGAGGGCGAGCTCCAGCAGCGCGCCGACACCCGTCAGGTAGTAGAAGCGCGAGCCGGACACCTTGGCCCCGCGCTCCATGTCGATGGCGCCCAGCGCCTCGCCCAGCTCCAGATGGTCCTTCGGCTCGAATCCCTCGGCTCCGAAGTCGCGGATCGTGCCGTGCGTCTCCAGGACGACGAAGTCCTCCTCGCCGCCGACCGGTACGTCCGTGTGGACGACGTTGCCCAACTGGAGCAACAGGCGCTTGGCCTCCGCGTCGGCCTCGTCCTGCGCCACGTCGGCGGCCCGGACGTCGGCCTTCAGCTGCTCGGCCTTCCGCAGCAGCTCCGCGCGCTCCTCGGGGGAAGCCTTGGGGATCAGCTTGCCGAGCGACTTCTGCTCGGAACGGAGTTCGTCGAAGCGGACGCCGGACGACCTGCGCCGCTCGTCGGCGGAGAGAAGGGCGTCGACGAGCGCGACGTCCTCTCCACGGGCACGCTGGGAGGCGCGCACACGGTCGGGGTCCTCACGGAGCAGGCGAAGGTCAATCACCCCTCCAGGCTACCGGTGCGAACCCGTCGGCCTCTCCCTGCTATTGAGGTGTCGCATTTCATGCGCATTGCCGGAATTGGGAATTTCGAGGAAGATCTACGGTGCCGCACCGTGAGTGATTGTCCCCGGCGATCGTCAATGGAGGGGGATCCTCGCCCCCTGAACGGGGGTGGAGCGCCGATGGCTCTTGACGTAGGAACCCTGTGTCGAGCGGGAGTTGGGGAGCGGTGATCCGTGAGTTGTCCACAGAGAGTGCGCTGGGTTTTCAGTTATCCACAGGCTGTGAGGAAGATCTGTGGACATGAGCAACGGACGCCGAAGAGACTGTTCCGGACCCAGGTATTCCGTAAGCAAACCCGCCCTATCCACTCATTCGGGTGGGAATTACTCGCTCCAAAGAGTTGATCAATGGAATTAGGATGACGTCGCACAGCTTGGTGCTCTGTGGATTGATGCGAGTGACCCGGGCGATTTGTCGACCATGTCGCTTTGTGGTGTCGACTTGTCCCCAGGCGTCGCAGCAGGTCTGTGGATAACTTTGAGCGCTGACGACAATCGGCACGTAACACCGCCGATCGCGAGCACCGATCGTCACCATCGCCTGCCCATCGCTACCCGTCCGCCGCCACCCGTCACCAGTACCGGCCTCCGCTGCCGCTCGTCGGCACCGGTCGCCCACTCCAACCGGAGCGTCGGCTGTGAGGGCCGGCCGTGGTCCGCCCCGTACCGTGGTCGGCGGACCGCACGCTCAGAGCGCGCGCCCGTCCTGACTGCGTGCCAACCAGTCGGACGCGTCCACGAAAGCCGCGTCCGACGTGCCCGCGCGCAGCGGCGGTACGTCCTCCGGCACCACCCCGGCACGCGGATACGAGCCCAGGAAGCGGACCTTCGGGCAGATCCGCTTCAGCCCCATCAGTGCCTCACCGACCCGCCGATCAGCGATGTGCCCCTCGGCGTCCACGGAGAAGCAGTAGTTCCCGATGCCCGCGCCCGTCGGCCTGGACTGGATCAGCATCAGGTTCACTCCGCGCACCGCGAACTCCTGGAGGAGTTCGAGCAGCGCGCCCGGGTGGTCGTCCCCCATCCAGATGACCACCGACGTCTTGTCCGCACCGGTCGGCGCCGAGGGGCGCGCCGGGCGGCCCACCAGGACGAAGCGCGTCTGCGCGTTCTTCGCGTCGTGGATCTCGGTCACCAGCGGCAGCAGCCCGTACGTCGCCGCGGCGAACTCCCCCGCGAAGGCGGCGTCGTACCGCCCTTCCTGGACCAGACGCGCGCCGTCCGCGTTGGACGCGGCCGACTCCCACACGGCCTCCGGGAGATGGGCGGCCATCCAGTTGCGCACCTGCGGCTGGGCAGCGGGATGCGCGGTGACGGTCTTGATGTCGGAGAGCTCGGTCCCGGGCCGCACGAGCAGGGCGAAGGTGATGGAGAGCAGCACCTCGCGGTAGATCATCAGCGGCTCACCGCTGGTCAGCTGGTCGAGGGTCGTGGTGATCCCGCCCTCGACGGAGTTCTCGATCGGTACCAGCGCTGCCGCCGCCTCGCCGTTGCGTACGGCGTCCAGCGCGGCCGGGACGGACACCATCGGGACGAGTTCCCGGGTGGCCGCTTCCGGAAGCGTACGGAGGGCGACCTCGGTGAAGGTGCCTTCGGGGCCCAGATAGGCGTAGCGCGTGGCGGACATACGGTCACCCTAATGGCCCGGGACGGGGCACGACCGCGAAATTCACCGCCCCGGCCCGAAGGAAAAGGCACTGCGTCCACTGCTCCGAACCGTGCGGGGCCGCCGACCGGATCAGGCCTCCAGCAGCCGCTGCCCCACGTACTCACCCCGCGCGGCCCCGCCCGGCACCGCGTACAACCCACTCGCCTCGTGCCGGATGAACGGCGCGAGCGCGTCACCCCGGTCGAGTTTGCGCTGCACCGGCACGAAGCCCTTGAACGGATCGGCCTGCCAGCAGATGAACAGCAGCCCGGCGTCCGGCGTGCCGTCCGTCGTGATGCCGTCGTGGTAAGAGAAGGGGCGCCGCAGCATCGCCGCACCGCCGTTCTTCTCCGGGGAGGAGATCCGGGCGTGCGCGTTGTCCGGGATCGACAGCTTTCCGTCGGGGCCCGCCTTGTCGAGGTCCATCTCGGTGGTCTCGGTGCCTCCGCTCAACGGCGCGCCGTCCGTCTTGCGCCGGCCGATCACCCGTTCCTGCTGGGCGACCTGGAGCCGGTCCCAGTCGTCGAGCAGCATCCTGATCCGGCGTACGACGACGTAGGAACCGCCCGCCATCCACGCGGGCGCGGTACCGGAAGTGCCTCCGGTACCGGACGCCTCAGCGGGGACGAAGATCCGCCGGTCGAAATCGCTCTCGCCCGGTCGGGGATTGCCGGTGCCGTCGATCTGGCCCATCAGATTACGCGCGGTCATCGGCCTGGTGGTGGCACCGGGGGTGCGGTTGAAGCCGTTCATCTGCCAGCGCACCTTCGCGGCTCCCGCGGCCTCCTTCTGCACGGCACGCAGCGCGTGAAAGGCGACGAGGGCGTCATCGGCGCCGATCTGCACCCAGAGGTCCCCCTCGGAGCGCCGAGCGTCGAGGTGGTCGGAGGAGAACGGCGGCAACGGGTCCAGCTCTGCCGGGCGCTGGGCGGTCAGGCCCGTGCGGTCGAAGAAGGTGCGGCCGAAACCGAAGGTGACGGTGAGTGAGGAGGGCCCGGCGTCCGACGCGATCCCGGTGTCGGGCCCCGCACCGCCCTCGGACGGCTCGCCCGCCATCAGCCGACGCGTCAGATCCGACCAGCGGCGCAGCAGGGCGGCGGCTTCCTTGCGTCCCGCGCCCACCGCCAGATCGAAGGCGATCAGATGGCCGCGCGCCTGAAGCGGAGTGGTGATGCCCGGTTGATGTTTCCCGTGAAACATCACCTCCGTGGAACCGACCGAGGCGAGCGGGACCGGGGCCTCGGGCCTGGTCGCCGCATAGCCGACGCCGCCGCCCGCGGCGCCCAGCACCAGCCCGGTCGCGCCTGCCGCGCCCACACCGCCGAGCAGCCGCCGCCGGGACACGGCGCCGCTTTCCGTACGGTCCACGCCGCTGCCCCCGGCCCCCGCGCCGCCTCTCACGCCGTCCACCGGGCGGCCGTTCCTGCCGTTCGCGCCGGTGCCGTCCCCCGGGCGGCCGTGCTTCCCGTTCGCGCCTGTGCCGTCCGCAGAGCCACCGTTCCTGCCGTTCGCGGCGCGCCCGTTCTTCGCGCCGCGCTCGCCGTTCACGTTCGTCCTCATCCCGCTCATCCCGCTCAGCCGATCTTCACGTTCTTCACGAGGGTCGCCTGGTCGATGTCCGACGTACGGACGGTCACCGCGACCTTCCAGTCACCCGCCATGGGTATCCGCACATCACCGGCCGTCCAGTGGCCCTCGGTGAGCCGACGGGGAGCGACGGGAAGCGGGCCGATGTCCTTGGCCTCCAGGGTGAGGGAGACCTTCACCTCGGGGACGTCCAACGGCTTGCCGTCGGGCCCGTCGATCAGGATGTGCAGCGTGTTGGAGCCGGTGCGGCCCGGATCGATGTCCAGCTGAACCGTCCCCTTGCCGTTCTGGCCTCCGGTGTCGAACGGCAGGCTCAGGCCGACCGGCCCATCGGCCACCGCTTCGGCCACCGCGGTCTTGCCGCGTGCGGCTTCTTCCTCCGTACGTCCCGGCTCGGTCGAGGTCAGTATGGTCGTCACCGCCAGCAGTACGACGGCGACGCCGGCCTCCGCGAGCACCGAGCGCCGCAGTCCCGACCGCCGGGGATCGGCGTCGCGGACGCGCTTGGCCTCGGTCGTCCGCACCGCGGCCTGCTGGCGGGCGAGCTGGGCGGCCCGTGCGGGGTCCGCGGCGACGGCGACCGGTTCACCGACCGGCTCCGGACACGATTCACCGGCCGGCTCCACATCCGCTCCAGCGCCCGGCCCCGCCTCCGCTCCAGTGTCCGCCCCCGCCCCCGCTCCAGCGCCCGGCCCCGCTTCCGATCCGGTGCCCGGTCCCGTAACCCGTCCAGCACCGGATTCCGTGCCCCGCCCGCCGTCGGCGATCTGCCCGCTGTCGGTGACCTGCCCACCGCCCGTGCCCAGCTCGCCGTCCGTCAGCCGTGCCGTCCAGCGCCGGGAGAACCACGCGATCCCGAGGAGTACCCCGATCAGCCCCACCTTCAGCAGAAGGAGCTGCCCGTACCGGGTGCCGGTCAGCGCCGACCAGTACCCCACCTGCCGCCAGGACTGGTAGATCCCGGTCGCCGCGAGCACGAGCACGCTGCCGAACGCGATCCGCGAGTAGCGCCGCACGGCGTCCCGCCCGATGTCCGGCGTCCGGTACAGCGCGACCAGCAGCGCCGCGAGACCGCCGAGCCAGGTCGCCACGGCCAGCAGATGCAGTACGTCGACGGGCATCGCGATGCCCGTCTGGATGCCCGTCGAAGCGTGTTCGGCGAAGGACCAGGTCCCGGCGATCCCGACCGCGATGACGGTGCCCCCGAGGGCCAGGCCGAAGGTGAGGTCCCGCTTCTCCTTCTCGTCCTCGCGTTTCGTGTACGTACCGAAGAGGACGGCGATGAAGATCGCGGAGGCGCCGAGCAGGAGCAGTCGGGAGAACAGCGCGGTGCCCGGCTTGGTGTCGAGCACCGCCCGCAGTCCGTCGAGGTCGAAGGCGTCGACGAGTTTCCCCGAACCGGTGTACGGGGTCCTCAGCAGCAGCATGACCAGGGTGGCCGCGGCGAGCGTGATCCACCCGCGCACCACCAGACGCTGCAACGGGCGGGCGCCCGCTCCGCGCTGCCAGCAGGCCAGGACGAACGTGACGCCGCCCGCGAGCAGGATGAACCCGGCGTAAGCGGCGTACCGCGCGATGTCGTAGAGCGTGCCGACGAGCCCCCCGCCCGCCCGGTCGGACGGGAGGGCGACGCTGGTCTCGGACGGTGCTCCGATGGAGAACGTGAAGGCTCCGGAGACCGGGTGGCTGTCGGCGGACACGGCCTGCCAGGCCACGGTGTACGTGCCGTCGGGCAGCCCACCGCGCAACGCGACGCCGTGCCGCACGGTGGAACCGTCCTGGAGGTCGAGCGGACCACCCGTGTCGGCCCGCTCACCGGTGGGGTCGAGGACCCGGATCGAGTCGGCGCCCATGGCCACCTGCTCGGAGAAGGTGAGCGTGACCTGTTCGGGCGCGGTGGCGACCACCGCCCCGTCCTTCGGGTCGCTCCCGGTGAGGGCCGCGTGCGCGGCCGCCGGCCCCGCGCCCGCCAGCAGCAGGCCGAACAACAGGCAGGCCAGCGTGGCGAGGAGGGCGGCGGCACGGGCACGTGGCCGACGTGCCGGGGATGTCCGCGGTGACGTTCCGAAGTGCGGGGCGGTGGCTCTCATGAGTGTTGGTCCCTCACTGCTTCTTCGGGTTGTGGGTGGTCTCCTTCACGGGAAGGTCGACCGTGATCGGTTCGGCCTTCTCGAAGTGCAGCTCGACGGACACCTTCTCGCCCCGCATCGGCCGCTGCTTCAGCTTCATGAACATGATGTGGTTGCCGCCGCGTTCCAGATCCAGCTCGCCGCGTGCCGGTACGTCGAACGACGTCACCTTCCGCATCCTCTGGTCCTTCGTCTCGTGGATCGTGACGTCGTCCGAGATGGAGCTGGTCACCGAGGTGAGGCGGTCGGACGCGTCGCCACTGTTGCGTACGACGAGGAAACCGGCCGCCATGTCGTCGATGGGCTGAGGCATGAAGGCACCGGTCACCTCCAGATCGGGTGTACCGCCGTCCGACGAGGAGCAGCCCGCCAGAGCGAGCCCGGTGGTCGCCATGACGGCGACCAGGGCCGTCCGGCGTCGGCTCACGGTGTCTCCCCCTTGAGGATCTTGGGGATGTCCTTGGTGTAGTCCTCGGCCGTGGTGTCGTCGTCGTACAGCACGTAGCCCTGATCGGTCTTCGGTGAGAACGCGATGACCTGGGCGCCGTGCATGGAGACGACCGTGCCGTCCTTCTCCTTCTTGGCCGGGCTGATGCCGATGCCGATCTGCCGCGCGCCCGCCTGGATGGTCGGGAAGTCGCCGGTCAGACCGATGAAGGACGGATCTTGGGCCTTGAGCCAGCTGCCCATGGACGCGGGGGTGTCCCGCTCGGGGTCCGTGGTGACGAAGACGACCTGGAGTTTTTCCTGGTCGGCCTTGGGCAGGGCCCGCTTGGCGATGGCGAGGTTGCTCATCGTCAGCGGGCAGACGTCGGGACAGCGGGTGTAGCCGAAGTAGATGAGCGTCGGCCTGCCCTTGGTCCGTTCGCGGAAGTCGTACTTCTCGCCGTGGGTGTCGGTGAGGACGAAGTCGGGCTTGGTGAACGGCTGGTCGAGCACGGTCGCGGCCTTGGTCTTCGCCTCGGCGGACACGTCCGTCACGGGTGACTTCGCGGCGGAGTCCGAAGAGTCGTCGCTGCTGCCGCAGCCGGACAGGGTGAGCACGGCCGCGGCGAGGAACGCCGCGGCCGGCACAGTGATCTTGCGCATGGAGAGCTGTTTCCTGGTGGTGATCGATACGAGTGGTACGGCTGGTGATCAGGCGGCGCGACGGCGACCGGCGAGCACGCCGAAGGCGACGCCCGCGGCACCGATGACGATGCCGACGATCCCGAGGACCCGGGCCGTGTCGTCACTGGACGACGAGGACGACGAGGCCGCCGACGCGGTCGTCTCCTTCGCCTTGTCCGCGGATGTGTCACCGGACTTGTCGGCCCCGCCGGTGCCATGGGCGTCGGAGGCCGGGGCGGTCAGCTTGAGGACCGGGGCCGGGGTCTCGGGCTCCGCCGCGCCTTCCTTCGGCTCCTCGATCCAACGTACGACCTCCTTGTTGTCGTACGTCTGGAGGGCCTTGAACACCAGCTGGTCGGCGTCCTCGGGAAGCTGGCCGACGGAGAGCGGGAACTGCTGGAACTCGCCGACACCGATGCCGCTCTTCGCGTCCTCAGCGGTCCACGTGACCTTGGAGACGGCCTCGTTGATCTGCTTGCCGTGGACGTCCAGCGGCTTGGCGAGCTTGCTCTTGGTGACCTCGATCTTCCAGCCGGGCACCGGCTGGGGCATGACGGAGGCGAGCGGATGGTCGGTCGGGAAGGCCACTTCGAGCTTGGTCGTCGCGGCGCTGTCGCGCTCGTTGGGGACCTTGAAGTTGATGGTGGCGTAACCGCCCTTGGCGGCCGCGCCCTGTGGCTGCACGCTGACGTGCGCGGAGGCGGGACCGGCGAGGAGCAGGACGGTGGCAGCGGCGACGCCGCCCGCGACGGCGATACGTGAAACGTTCATGGCAGAGATCACTCCACGGAAACACGAAGGAAGGGTGGACCGGCGCGCAGGCGCGCGCCGACGTCACGACACCTCCGCCGCGCGTTCTCGCCCCTCGGGGACCGGGTACGGACGATGTCCGGAGTCTCCGGCCGAGGGCTTCGAACCGCGCGCGGGCGGGTGTCGCGTCAGGCTGCGAGGGCGAGAACGGAAGGCGGCCCGCGCCTGATCACCGAGTGCTTGAGGGGATCGTCGGCGCCTGCGGGCAGGGCCTCCTCGGCGGTACGCAGGGGACGTGGCCCGGTCGCCGGCGCGTCCGGCAGACCCGCGAGCAACGCCCGTACGAGGGCCAGCGCGGCCCGCAGCGCCCGCAGCCGGGCCTCGGCGGCGAACTGCTGGGCGCCCTGCGCCGACAGCCGGGCCAGCCGGAACAGCGCGACCTCCCCGCGCCGCAGCAACCAGCCGGTGGCCAGCGCCGCCAGCAGATGTCCGAGCAGCATCGGCAGACCGGGCACCAGTCCGGGTACCAGGTCGGCCGCCGGGCCCGACATGGCCGCCGCCGGCCGGCCGGCCGGGACCACCGACGCCGGGTCGAGGCCCGCGGTGGTGACGATGCGATGGGCGTCCCCCGCGTTCAACTGCGCCGGACCCGCGCCGCAGACGAGATGCGCGGCGTACTGGATCAGCGAGTCGTCCCGCGATGCCTGGGCGGCGTCGTCCGCGGAGACCGCGCTGTCCGAACCGAGACCGAAGAGGCCGTGCGTACCGGCCCCGAAGAGTGTGTGCAGCGCGAGCTGCCCGGCGGTCAGCGCGGCGGCGATCGACGGCAGGGAACGCTCACGCCCGGCGAGCGGCGCGACCGACGCGAACACCCCGGCGAAACCCACGAGCAGTGTCCACGAGGGGACCGCCGTGGAGGAGGCCAGCGCATGGCCCGACGCGGCCAGCGCGACGCAGACCGCGGCGAACACCGCGGTCCTCAGGAGCCGCAGACCGGCTCCGGCACGTGCGACAGGCGTAGACATGGCCGGGTCATCATCGCACTGCGGACCCGTGTCGCGTACGGCAGGTCCAGAAGGTCACTTCCGTCCCCGTACGGCGGGTCTCGTACGATCGCGTCCTCGTCCGAGTGGGATGGGAGGCGGCGGAAAGGTGCAGTCGGGGACATGTTCCCCGGGCATCGCACCCGTCCGGATCGGCGGCCTCGGACCAGGGCGGAGGGGCGGGCGCCCCCGGCGTCGGGCAGGGACGGATGTCAGGGGCATACACCCGTGCACGGAGATCCGGCATCCGCCGAACGAGGGCTGTCCCGTCCGGTCCGTGCTTACGAACCGCATCGCGCGGCAATACGTATCGGTATGTCGAGCCGCAGCCAGGAGGCTGGAGCATGAGCATCTGGTGGTCACTCCATTTGCGGCGCGAAGCCGCGAGCGTCCCGCTCGCCCGTCGATTTCTGCTGGGCACCATGGAAACCGCGGGGGTGGATCCGGACATCTCGTACGACCTTTCGGTCGCGCTCAGCGAAGCCTGCGCGAACGCCGTCGAGCACGGCGGGGACCGCGGGAGCGTGCGCGGCCCCGGCAGGTCCGGCGCCGCGACCGGGGGGTCCGGTTCCGATGACGAGCGGTCCGGTACGGCCTCCGGCCAGTACCGGGTCACCGCCTATCTGGACGGCGAGAAATGCCGTATCGAGGTCGCCGACTCGGGGCCCGGGTTTCCCGCCCGGCGCCCGCTTCGCACCGCCGCACAACCGTCGTTCACCGCCGAGGACGGCCGGGGGCTCTGTCTGATCGAGCAGCTCGCCGACCACGTCCACTTCGGCAACAGACCTGGCCGGGGCGCGGTGGTGAGCTTCGACAAGGTCCTCAAATGGCGGGAGGGCGCGCTGCTCATGGTGTCCTGAGCGGCGCGCCCTCCGGGCCGGGCGGGGGTCAGCCCTTGAGCCCCGCCATCCACGCCTCGACCTCGTCGGCACGGCGCGGGAGGCTGTCGGAGAGGTTCCGGTTGCCGTCCTCCGTGACGAGGATGTCGTCCTCGATGCGCACGCCGATGCCGCGGTACTCCTCGGGCACGGTCAGATCGTCGGCCTGGAAGTACAGACCCGGCTCGACGGTCAGGCACACGCCCGGCTCCAGAGTGCCGCTGACGTACGCCTCGGTGCGCGCGGCGGCGCAGTCGTGCACGTCCATGCCGAGCATGTGGCCGGTGCCGTGCAGGGTCCAGCGGCGCTGAAGCCCCAGCTCCAGGACCTTCTCCACGGACAGGTCACCCAGCAGCCCCCACTCGACGAGCTTCTCGGCGAGCACGCGCTGCGCGGCGTCGTGGAAGTCACGGAAGGCGCCGCCCGGCTTCACGGCCGCGATGCCCGCCTCCTGCGCCTCGTACACGGCGTCGTAGATCTTCCGCTGAAGCGGGGAGAACGTCCCGTTGATCGGCAGGGTCCGCGTCACGTCGGCGGTGTACAGCTGGTCGGTCTCCACCCCGGCGTCGAGCAACAGGAGCTCACCGGAGCGCACGGGGCCGTCGTTGCGTACCCAGTGGAGGGTGGTGGCGTGGGGTCCCGCGGCGCAGATCGAGCCGTAACCGATGTCGTTGCCGTCGACACGGGCACGCAGGAAGAACGTTCCTTCGATGTAGCGCTCGCTCGTGGCCTCGGCCTTGTCGAGGACCTTCACGACGTCCTCGAAGCCACGGGCCGTGGCGTCACACGCCTTCTGGAGCTCGCTGATCTCGAAGGCGTCCTTGACCAGGCGCGCCTCGGAGAGGAAGACCCGCAGCTCCTCGTCGCGCTCGGCGGTGACCTTGTCGGTCAGGGCCGCCTCGACGCCCGCGTCGTGCCCGCGGACGTTGCGCACGGGACCGGTGGCCTCGGCCAGCGCCGCCGACAGCTCGCGCACGTCCTTCGCGGGAATGCCCAGCAGCTGTTCGGCCTCGGCGAGAGAGTGCCGGCGGCCGACCCACAGCTCGCCCTGGCCGTTCAGCCAGAACTCACCGTTCTCCCGGTTGGAGCGGGGCAGCAGGTAGACCGTGGCGTCGTGCCCGTCCCCGCCCGCGGCCTTCGGCTCCAGGACCAGGACGCTGTCGTGCGTCTGGTCGCCGGTCAGGTACGCGTACTCGGTGGAGGCGCGGAACGCGTACTCGGTGTCGTTCGAACGGGTCTTCAGGTTGCCCGAGGGAATGACCAGCCGCTCGCCGGGGAAGCGGGCGGAGAGCGCGGCTCGCCGGGCGGCGGTGTGCGCGGCCTGGGCGATCGGTTCGAGACCGTGCAGCTCGGTGTCCGCCCAGCCGGACTTCATGTTCTCGGCGAGCTCGTCGGAAACGCCCGGGTACAGGCCGTTCTTCCGCTGCTTGATCGGCTGTGCTTCTTCGGACTCCGGGGTCTCCGGGTTCTCCGGGACGAGCTCCTCAGCCACGACTGTTTCTCCTTGATACGACGCTGGATCCCGTCCATCGTACGGGCGTACGGAAGGGGGCCCAGAGGCGAAGGGCCTGTTACACCGGGGCGCGCGCGAGTGCGTACCGGCAGGCCACGGGGAGAGGCTCGCACGACATAGGCGCGGGCGCACCGGGGGCGGCCGGCGCAAGCACATCCGCTCAGCTCGGCTTGGGGACGCGCGCGGCCCGGCGCTCATGGCCGAGTGGTCAGTGCGCGGGCGTACCCCGGTCAGTTGAAGTGCGCCGCCAGAATCACCACGTCCTCCGTGCTGTCGCCCGGCACGGGACCGTCCGGCAGTACGGTCCGCAGCACATGGTCGGCGACCGAACCCGGGTCGTTCCGCACCGCTCGCGGCACGGTCGCCGCGGCCGAGTGCAGCCGCGCGAACGCCCGGTCCGTCGAATCGCCCGTACGGCGCAACAGCCCATCGGTGTAGAGCAGCACCGTCTCGCCCGGCGCCGGGGTGAACTCCACACTGGGCGCCTCCCAGCAGGCGAGCATGCCCAGCGGAGCGGAGAGCGTGGTCTCGATGAACTCGGTGCGCCGGTCCCCGATCACCAGCGGCGGGGTGTGACCGGCGCCCGCGAGCACGACCTTCCGGCGGGCGGGCTCGCAGTAGGCGAACAGCGCGGTCGCGGAGCGGGAGGGTTCGGTGAGGCGCAGCAGCAGCTCCAGATCGGAGAGTACGGCGACCGGGTCCTCGCCCTCCATCACGGCGTATGCCCGCAGTCCCGCGCGCAGCCGCCCCATCGCGGCCAACGCGCTCGGGCCCGATCCGGTCACCGAGCCGACGGCGAGGCCGAGCGCGCCGTCGGGCAGTGCCAGCGCGTCGTACCAGTCGCCGCCACCGTTCGGCGCGGCGCGATGACGGGTGGCCAGCCGCACTCCGGAGACCTGGGGCAGCCGGCTGGGCAGCAGTTCCTCGGTGATGGTGGCGATCTCCGTCCTGGCCCGTTCCAGTTCGAGCAGCCGGGCCAGATGCTCGGCGGCGTACCGGGCGTAGAGGCCGACCAGATGGCGCCGGCGCTCCAGCGGTTCGGCGGGTTCGTCGTACAGCCAGACGGCGGCGCCGAGTCGGCCGGGCGCCTCGGCGGCCAGCGGCAGCGCGTAACTGGCGGCGTAGCCGAGCCGGTCGGCCACCTCACGGTGGCGCGGGTCGAGCCCTTCGTCACCGAGCAGATCACCGTCGGCGACCGGCCCCTCGGCCCCCGGCACTCCGTCCAGAATCCTGCCGTACGAGGTCACGCGGCGCGGCAGCGTCTCGATGTGCCCCAGGTCCGCGTGGGCGAGGCCGAGGCCGACGGTCGTGGTACGGGAGTGGCGGCCCGGCGGTTCGAGCACCACCAGTCCACGGCGGGCACCGACGAGGGCGGCTCCGGCGCGCAACAACTCGTGCAGCGCGCTGTCGAGCGTGCTCGTCCCGGCCAGCCGCTCGGTGAGCTCGTGGAGCGTGGTGAGATCGGACACCCAGCCGGCCAGACGGTCCTGGATGAACGCTCCTGGCGCGGCCGGAACACCGGTCAGAGGACCGGCAGTGTGGGCTGAAACAGGAATCACGGGATCGATTCCGGCCACTTTCGGCATGTGTGGGGCGCTCATGAAAGCCAGCTTTCCGACCGGTGTGTTTCGTCGAATAGCATCGCAAACCCCCATGTCATTCTGCGCCGCTATCAATGCATCCACATGTACACGCACAAGTAAGGCGATGTCCAGCATTGTCCCCTTGGGATTCCTGGTGTCCGAGTGACAGCGAACATGGCCAAAAAACGCACCCTCCGACAGGCATTTGCGGTCGACTGGGGGAGTTCGACGGGGGACGCCCCCGGGGCGACGTCTCCGAAGGGAGCGTCACTCCGGACATGCTGGGTACGTAGTCCTTGATGACCAGGGGCAGTTGTGATCACCCTGGAACCCGGCAGCGGCTCCGGGCGTCCTCACCCACGACGGCCGTCCCCACCCCCCAAGTGGCGGGGTTCCGCACCTGGAACGGCAAGCTCGACGCGTGTGCCGCCCCGCCACGACGTGGCTGGGACACAGCACGGCTCGGCACGGCTCACGCTCGGTACCGACTGCTCATCCGTACCGCAGACCTGAAGAGCACGTACGCACAGAGAAGACGTCCACGCGATGTGACGCGCCCGTGGTGCGATGTGGACCTCGGCGTTCAACGGAAAGGAACGAGCGCTCATGCGCGAGATCCTCGGAAGGCGACGCAGGCTACGGCTCCGGCGCAAGGAACGGTCGGCTCGGCTCGATGGGGCTCTGACCTGCGCCACCGCATGGCAATGGCCCGTGCTGCCCGGAGTGGGGCTGACAGGAATCGACGGTGACCGCGGCCGTGCCTGTGCCTGTCCCGATCCCGAGTGCGCCGTGCCCGGCGCGCACCCCTTCGACCCCGATCTGCTCGCGGCGACCACCGACGAGCGCATGGTGCGCTGGTGGTGGACCAACCGGCCGACCGCACCGATCATCCTGGCGACCGGCGGACACGCGCCCTGCGCGGTGAGTCTGCCCGCGGTGGTGGGCGCCGGCGCGCTCTCCGCGCTCGACCGCGCGGGAATGCGGCTCGGGCCCGTGGTGGCGACGCCCACGAGGTGGTCGCTGCTGGTGGCCCCGTACACCCTCGAACGGCTCGGCGAACTGCTGCACGAGAAGGAGCGGGTGCCCAGTTCGCTGCGCTTCCACGGCGAGGGCGGCTATCTGGTCCTGCCGCCGTCCGAGGTGGGGACGGGCCAGGTGTGCTGGGAACGGCCGCCCAGCACCGAGCCGGGGGCGCCGTGGCTGCCGGATGTGGAAGCGGTCCTGGACGCGCTGGTCGAGGCGAGCAACAGCGCTCCGGACGGCGGCAGCCGACTCGCGTACTGAGCGGGTGGGCCGGGACAGGCGCGCGCCGGGGTTGTGCGCGGGCGCGTCATGGGCCGGTGAGGGCATGTGGAGCGGAGAACGAGGCGCGGGCAGCGGCTCACTCGTTACGAGTGAGAACCGGCCCGCGCTTCGTTCATGTGTGCGCTTCGTTGATGTGTGCGTCGTTCGTGCCGGGCTTCGTGCCAGGCACGAAGGGCGCGTGGTGACGGCAACCTGAGGCGACAGTGTGCGGCGGCTCCTGGTGACGGTGCGTGGTGGCGATGGGCGGAACGCGGCATGTGAATGTCTGTATTCCATCCATATTTTTGTTCCACTATGAGTAATTGCGGACCGGTCGATTTATCGGTTCACCGCGAATCCGTCGGCCATCGGATGGCCGATTCCGCGTGGGCGACCCCGTTTCCCCACGCCTACCACCACAAAACCGGATGAGGTCGGGATATGTGATACATCCACTGGAGAGCGGCTTACCGGCAGGGCTTCTCGTGTGCTCCGCGTAACCCTCTACGTGGCTACGGAAATCAGTTCTGATTCCGCATTCATGTCTGAATTTCGGCTGTCCGGCGGGTGTGCCCGGCAGGGCCGTACGGCGGAGAGGCCGGGGCCGCGTCACGGACGCGCGGTCCCGGTGGGAGGGCTGTGACGACCTGGTGCGGAGCGACGACACGCCATGAGGGGCGCCCGACAGGGGAGCCCTCACCGGTGGAGAGACCGGACAGGGCCGTCGGGGCGGCCGGTGGGGCCTGGGCGTTCGAGGTGGGGAGCCATCCGGTGGCTTCGGCATCACGTGGACGCGCCCGGGGACCGGGCCGGGAACCGGAACCGTACGACGGACCGCACCCGGAAATGAGGACGCCCGATCGCTGGCGACGGGGGATGCACCAGCGACCGGGCTTCTAGAACGGTAACAAGAGATCTGCCGTTCGCAAATTCGATCTCGCCTATTCGGACACCGACTTACCCACCCGTACGGTGAGTTGTGACCGGCGTCACCGACCGACCGGCGTGATCAGCTGAGCGTCACCTGACGGTTGGTGAGCCCGCCACGAGCGCGTCGCTCCTCGGCATCGAGCGGGGCGTCCGAGCCGAGCGCTTCGGTCAGCCGCTCCGCGAAGGCGGCCGCGGGCTTCTCGCAGTCCTCGGCCCCCATCGAACTCGGCAGGTCCCACACCGGGACCATCAGCCCGTGCGCCCGGAAGGAGCCCACCAGACGGGTTCCCTCGCCGAGCGAGGACGTACCGGCGGCGTGCAGCCGGGCGAGTGCGTCGAGAAGCCGCTCCTCGGGGTACGGCATGACCCAGCGCAGGTGGTTCTTCTCCGGGGTCTCGCACCAGTACGCGGCGTCCTGGCCGGGGAGCCGGGTGGTGGGGAGCGCGGCGGCGTTCGCGCGCTCCAGGGAGGCGGCCACCTCGGGCGTCGCGTTCTCGGCGTCCGGCACCCAGAACTCGAAGCCCGGGTGGAGGACCGGTTCGAAGGCCGCGTCCGGGGCGAGGACGTCCTGGAGCCGCGGGCCGTCGGCGGGCACCCGCCGGGCGGCGACCGGGGTGCCCGGTTCGGCGGCCAGTGCCCGCAGCAGGGTGTCCGCGAGGTCACGGCTGAGGTCGCCGGACGACGTGTCGTTCTGCAGGGCGAGCATGACGGACCCGTCCTCGCGGCGCAGCGCGGGCCAGGCCGCGGGCAGGACGGTCGCGAGTGTCACGGACGTGACTCCCTCCGGGAGTTCGTCCTTGAGTGTCAGCGGTACGGTCGCGGCGGGCACCAGCTCACGCAGGGCGACCCAGTCGCACTCGCCGGCCAGCCCCTCGAAGGGCCGCTGAACGAGCTCTGACACGGCCTGGGCGGCGGCCCGGCCGTGACACGCCTTGTAGCGGCGGCCCGAACCGCAGGGGCAGGGCTCACGAGCCCCGACCACCGGAATCTCGCCGTCCTTGAGCTGCGGTTTCCCGGCCTTGGTCTGAGGGCGCTTCTTGGCCATGGTGGGCATTCTCCCGAGTGCGACAGTGCGGTGGTCTGGCCCGCGAGCCTAGTACCTCGCCCCGGGGGCGCCGCCCCGTCACCGGCACCGGCGGATACGGGCCTTCACCCGGACGGCGCCGCCGGCCCGCCCGGTCCCGCTGCCGTACGCGGATGCCGTACCTCGATGCCCTACCCCGGTGCCCGACACCCGCCGCGCCCGTCCTCGTACCGCCGCCGTCCTCCGTACCGGCCCGGCCGCGCACGTCGGATCGGCGTCTTCATCCCGCGTCGGCGAAGTCCAGTCCGTCTATCTCGTCGATCTCGCCCATCCGGCCGATGCCGTCCATCGTGCCGATCGCACCGATCCCGTCCAGCGGATCGATCCCGTCGAGCCCGTCAATTCCGTCGATTCCGATGTCGGCGAGTGCTCCGACAGCGCCCAGGCCCTGCGCGGGCACCCGGGGCGCGAAGTCGTCGCGCCGATGCCCCTCCGAGACCAGCACCCACACGGTGACCTCACCTGCGGCGTTGTCCCTCACGCCCCACTCCTGGGAGAGCGCGCCGATGATGTTGAGTCCACGGCCGCCCCGCGCCGTCACCGACGGGGTGGCCGGAACCGGGCGGGTGGGCCCGCCGCCGTCCGTCACCTCGACGGTCAGCGCACCCGTACGGTCGACGTGCCACGCGGCGCGCACGTCCCCGTCACCGACCTCCGTGTGCCGGCCCAGCGGCCTGCCGTGCCGACAGGCGTTGCTGAGAAGCTCGGAAAGAATCAGAACGGCGTCGTCGACGACCGAGTCCGACACCCCGTTGCCCCGCAGCTGATCACGCATCCGATGCCGCGCCTGGCCCACGCCGGCAGGGCCATGCGGTACGGCCATGCTCGACGACGTGGGCACTTCTTGTGCCGCCACCAACGTCACCCCCGAGACCTCCTTACGCCCCACGCCACGGGTTGGATGCCCCACCGAGCTGTGCCGGAAACCGGCCGCTCGCACGTCAGTGAGGCACTCGCGAGGATCGGACGCGTCCTGAATGCGCCGGTGCACCACCCGTAAGCCGGGTCAGAGCCGTCCCAGTTGGGACAACACCTGTTTTGGCCGGTTCGTGATGATCGCATCGACCCCGAGGCGTGCGCAGAGGTCCACGTCCGCCGGCTCGTTCACGGTCCAGACGTGCGTCTGGTGGCCCGCCCGGCGCAGCCGTTCGACGTAACCGGGGTGGCCGCGCACGATCCGCATGCTCGGGCCCGCGATCCGGGCGCCCGCGGGCAGCCGCCCGTCGCGCAGCCGTGGCGAGATGAACTGCATCAGATAGACGGTGGGCAGGTTCGGCGCCGCGATCCGGACGCGGTGCAGCGAACGCGCCGAAAAACTCATGACCCGTACGGGCGAGGGACCGTCGGGCGGGGGATCGGCCAGATCGAAGCGCCTGAGCAGGTGCAGCAGCCGTTCCTCGACCTGGCCGGCCCACCGGGTGGGGTGTTTGGTCTCGATGGCCAGCTCCACCGGACGCCCGGCGGCCCGCGTCTCGCGGACCAGGTCCAGCAGACGCTCCAGGGTGAGTACGGAGGTGAGCTCCCCCGGCACCGGGTCCCAGTCCGGGGACTCCTCACGGTCCTTCCAGGAACCGAAGTCGAGGGTGGCGAGGTCGGCGAGCTCCAGGGCGGAGACGGCGCCGCGGCCGTTGGACGTGCGGTTCACCCGGCGGTCGTGCACGCAGACGAGCTGTCCGTCCGCGGTGAGCCGTACATCGCACTCCAGGGCGTCGGCCCCGTCCTCGATCGCCTTCCGGTAGGCGGCCAGGGTGTGCTCCGGAGCGTCGTCGGACGCCCCCCGGTGGGCTACGACCTGGGTGGGGCGTCGGGTGGTGTGCTGCCGTGCGTGGGTCACCGCGTCATGGTGCCACCAGGACGGGGCAGACGTCGGAGTACAACCTGTTCACGCCCGACCGCACGCCCCGCGCACGCCCGACCGACTTCCCGATCGCCCGACTTCCCGCCCGACCGACCTCCCACCCGACCGGCCTCCCGACGGAGCCGACGGAGCCGATGACCCCGACGGACATGCGGAAGACCGTTTTGCCTGATGTAAAGATTGGTGTGCGGATGCACAGGTCCTGCTTACAGTGGCCTGACGTGCTGTGGTAAAGGCTGTCCCCGACACACGCACACCGGTATCTCTGCCGAAGACTGATGTGGAAACCGAGGAGTAAAGAGCTGTGAGCACCGAGAACGAGGGCAACGAGGGCAACGCGGTTCCGGCCGTTCCGTCCGCACCTCCAGTGCCGGCCGCCGCTCCTGAGGGCACGCCCGCGTCCCCGCACGCCCCGGCGGACACGGTCCCGGCAGACGCGCCGGGCGCTGCTCCGGCGCACCAGGGCGCGCCGACGGCGCAGACGCCACCCGAGGTGCCCGCCGCGCACCACCAGCCGCAGGAGCAGCCGACGACGGCTTTCGCGCACCCTCCCTACCCGCCGCAGCAGACGCCGCCGACGGGCCCCGCCTGGCCGCCGGCTCCTCCCGCGATCCCCTCGTACGCGAACGGGGGTGGCGGCGGTCCCGTCTGGGGCGCTCCGGTGCACGAGCCGTCCCCGGAAGGTCCGCGGAAGCGCCGGGCGGGCGGTCTGGTCGTCGCCGTCGCGGTGGCCGCGCTCGTCGCGGGCGGCATCGGGGGCGCGCTCGGCTATGTGGCGGCCGACCGGAATGACACCGGTTCGTCGGGGTCGACCACGGTGGCGGCCGGGGACTCGCCGAGGGACTTCAAGCGCGAGCCGGGCACGGTCGCCGCGGTGGCGGCCAAGGCGCTGCCCAGTGTGGTCACGATCGAGGCACAGGGCGGCAACGGCGAGGGCGGTACGGGCACGGGCTTCGTGTACGACAAGGAGGGCCACATCCTCACCAACAACCACGTGGTGGCCTCCGCGGCGGACAGCGGTCAGCTCACGGCGACCTTCTCCGACGGCAAGAAGTACGCCGCCGAGGTGGTCGGCCGGGCCCAGGGCTACGACGTGGCGGTGCTGAAGCTGAAGCAGGCACCGTCGGGCCTGAACCCGCTCTCGGTCGGCAATTCGGACCAGGTCGCGGTCGGCGACTCGACGATCGCGATCGGCGCCCCGTTCGGTCTGTCCAACACGGTCACCACGGGCATCATCAGCGCGAAGAACCGCCCGGTGGCCTCCGGGGACGGTGCGAGCAACAAGAACTCGTACATGAGCGCCCTGCAGACGGACGCCTCGATCAACCCGGGCAACTCCGGCGGCCCGCTCCTGGACGCGCGCGGCGCGGTCATCGGCATCAACTCGGCCATCCAGTCCACCACCGGCGGCGGCCTCGGCCAGTCCCAGGCGGGATCGATCGGCCTCGGTTTCGCGATCCCGATCAACCAGGCGAAGACCGTCGCCGAACAGCTGATCAAGACGGGCCAGCCGGTCTACCCGGTGATCGGCGCCACGGTCACGATGGAGGAGAGGACCGGCGGGGCGACCATCTCGGAGCAGGGCACGGGAGGCACACCCCCGGTGACCCCGAACGGCCCGGCCGCGAAGGCGGGCCTCAAGGCGGGCGACGTCATCACGAAGTTCAACGACACGGTCATCGACAGCGGCCCCACCCTGATCGGCGAGATCTGGACCCACAAGCCGGGCGACAAGGTCACCCTGACCTACAAGCGCGGCGGCAAGCAGTCGACGGCCGAAGTAACCCTGGGCGAGCGCAAGGGCGACAGCTGACCGGCTAGGCTGTTCCCCGCGTCAACCCCGGCCCGCGGCCCAGCCGTACGACCGGGGACGCGAGGTGGGTTGCCCGAGCGGCCTAAGGGAACGGTCTTGAAAACCGTCGTGGCGCGAGTCACCGTGGGTTCAAATCCCAC
This sequence comes from Streptomyces sp. AM 4-1-1, assembly GCF_029167625.1. NCBI lineage: Bacteria > Bacillati > Actinomycetota > Actinomycetes > Kitasatosporales > Streptomycetaceae > Streptomyces > Streptomyces sp. AM 4-1-1. The sequence continues at coordinate 3,430,817 of NZ_CP119145.1, read as the reverse complement.
ACCCACCGCTTGCAGATCAGAGAAGTAGCAGGTCAGAGGGCGGGTCTCCGGAATGGAGGTCCGCCCTCTGTGCTCACCCTGTCTCACCTCGTACCGCTTGTTTCCCAGTCTTGACCAGGGCGTGTGGCCAACCTGTGGCCAAGGTGGCCGGTGCCGTTAGTCGTCGCGGCGGGCTTCCAGGGCGACCTCGATCATTCGGTTCGAGGCGTCCTGATGGCCACGGAGGAGCTTCGCGTAGAACTTCCACAGGACGGCGGGACTGTGCCCGGCTCGGCGGGCGACCTCCACAGGGTCCACCCCCGCCTTGATCCAGAGCGACACACACGCGTGTCGAAGGGAGTAGGGCACATCCGCGAGCGGTGTCTCGACCTCTTCCTCGGACAGCGCCTTCATCCGGGCCGCCTGCCAGATTCCTGTGTACTCCGTGGACCGGACTCGCCCGCCCCTCACTGCTCGGAAGAGGCGTCCGTCCGGCGCCGTCCCGTGCTCCTCCAGGTGCGCGCGCAGCATCGTGACCAGTACGGGCGGGATAGGAACGGGACGGGTGGCCTTGCGGGCTCGGTGCTTCAACCCGCGCTCCTCGTACGACTTCCCGTCGTCAGTCCACCCGGAACCGACCTCCGGGCGACTCTTGGACAGCACCAACTCCCCCCAACCTTGTGCCGGCAGCTTGCAGTTACTCCGCTTCAAACCGGCGACCTCGGCAGGCCGCATGGCGGCGTAGTACATGCACCCGAAGAATGCGTGAAGGTGCCGTCCTCGGGCGCTGATGCCCTGGACGGCCGCAAGCAGTTCGCCCGCTTGCTCCGGGCCCGGGACGAACTCGAAGTCGACTTCGTCGGTGGTCTCAGGGGGTGCCCAGTCGATGCGGTCCAGCGGATTGGCGGCCAAGAGGTCTCGCTCGATCGCGTAGCGGAAGGCGTTACTGAGTACGGCCCGCTTCCGGCGGACCGTGTTGTCTGCGGCCTGCTTCCCTGCCAGCGTCTTCGACAGAGCTCGCAGGGCCGTCCGTACGGCATCCGATTCTGCTACGTCGATCACCTTCAACGAGTTGCCCGACACCCACTCCAGCGCTCGCCGGACCTCTGCGGGTGGGGCCTCCGCGTCTTTGCGGTTGACGTGTTCTCCGGTCTCCGGATTGAGCACCATACGGAATGCCCATGCCTGTAGGGCGCCGCGCAGCACGGTGCGATCCGGGGCCCCTCGTTGCGTCTTTACGAACGCTGCTGTCACGGCGGCGAGAGCTTCCGCGATGCTCGCCCGGTGCTTGGCCGCACTTGCCGGCCACTTCATGCGGGCGTACGCGCAGGCGTGCTCGTACCAGGTGGGCGAGGCCGCCTCGCGCAGCTCTGAGACGGGAAGCCCGGACGCCATGTCGAACGCCTCTCCGGCACGCTGCGCGGTGACAAGGGCTGATCGCCGCGCATCCGCCAAGGTTTTCGTGGCGAACGGCTTCTGGTGCTCTTGGCCGTTCACGGTCCATCGGACCTGGTACGGGGCCTTCTTGCTCTTGCGCTGGCGGATACTCCAAACGCGCACGTCGTAGCTCTTCACATCGTCCCTTCATGCCGAGGGGCCCCACCATGCGTGTGCGCGGTGGGGCCCCTCGGCTGTAGCTCGGCCTATCAGGCTGCGGTGGTCTCGCACTCGGTGAGCCATGCGTCCAGGTCCGTACGTCGGACACGGAGCTGACCGTTCGGGAGCTTGACCAGGCGGGGGGCCTGGCCGCGGGCGCGCATGCGGTAGAAGGCGGCGCGGCTCATCTTGATCTCGGTGAGGACTTCGGGGAGTTTGAGCATCTGGGGGCGGGCCACGGTGCGACTCCTTCGCCGTTCGGCTTACTGGGGTCGGTTACATCGGTTACATCGGTTACGTCGGTTACATCGCAGGTCAGGGGCCTGTTTTCTGTAACCGGTGGGTGGGGTGTAACCGATGGCTTGCGGTTACAGGGGGCGGTTTGGCCGAGGTGGTGTAACCGGGGTGTACCGGTTACACCCTCCGGGGTCGGTTACGGCTGCGTCGCAGGTCAGACGGGCAGGGTGAGGGGTGTAACCGATGTAACCGTGGTTTCGGGGGGCGGGGGGCAGTACCGGTTCCAGGCGTCGGTGAGGTCGTCTCGGTGGTAGCCCTTGACGACCTGGCCGCTGATGCGGAGGGGGCGGGGTGAGATGGGCTTGTTCTTCGCGGTGACGTACTCCTTGAGCATCTTGGACAGGGCTCGTGCGGTGAGCTGCTGGCCGTCGAGGTCGCCCCAGGGGGATTCCTCCATGGCGTTGAGCATGTGCAGCATCTCGACGGTGGAGACGGTGTCGGTGCCGGGGAAGACGTGGTCGCGCAGGTCCGTGAGGAGCTTCACCCCGAGCGAGGCGCGGTCGTCTTCGTTGACGGCGGTGACCAGGTCGACGCACGCCTGGCGGGCGCGCTGGGGCCAGTCGCCGCCGGCGGCGTCGGCAACGGCGAGGAGAGGTTCCCAGACGTCGGCGGGCCGGTCGGTGATGCCCTCGGGCATCTCGGGCCAGGCACCTTCGATCTGGTCGCGGACCTGGTCGGCCCAGGCGGCGAGCTGGTCGCGCAGGGCGTGGCCCTGGGGCTCGTGGATGCGGGCGCGGAAGGGTTCCACGGTCTCGGTGCGGGCCCTGCGGCGCATCCGGATGATGACCGAGCGGGCCAGGATCGTGTCCGGGAGTGACCCGAGTCCGCCCATGGCGACGGCGCAGTACGAGGGGAAGGCGACCACCGTCTGGTTGCCGCCGTCTCCGACGCACCGGTAGGAGACGCCGCTCCTGCGGTGCCCGGCGTTGAGCAGGCCGCGCAGGTCTTCGTTGTCCTTGGCTTTGGGGCCGAAGACGGTGTCGATCTCGTCGAAGAGGATGGTGGGCCGCCCGGCGGTGTCCGCGACCGCGCGGAAGAGCGCGGCGGGGGAGGCGTTGACCGCGTGCATGGGGTGGGGCACGAGGGTGCTGATCACTTCGAGTGCGCGGGTCTTGCCGCTGCCCGGTTCGGGGCTGAGGAAGGCCATGCGCGGGGTGGAGTCGAAGGCGTCGAGAAGGTGGGTGTGGGCGTCCCACAGGGCGACGGCGACGTAGGCGGCCTCGGTCGGGAAGGCGTTGAACCGGCGGTGGAACGCTTCGATCTGGTTGAGGAGCGTGGCCCCGTCGGTGGGTGTGGTGGGGGCCGGTGTCGCGGTCATGAAGCGTTCCTTTCCTCGGTGGTGAGCAGTGGGCAGTGGGTGCGGTGGGTGGTGTGGTCTTCGATCAGGGCGAGGGTTTTGCGGTGGCCTGTGGCGAAGAGGTTGCGTCCGCACTGACAGGTGCTGGTGGCGGTGGGCAGGGCGCCGCGGGGGGCGGTGATGGTGAGCCAGGCGACCGGGTACCGGCTGTCCGTCGTGTGCGGGGCGGGGCGAACAGATGAAGGGACGCCTTCGGCGACGTTCTTCGGCGCACCACTGCCGGGACCGGCCGGGGCGGGTTCCGCGGTGCTGGGGCCGGTGGAGGTGGCGGGAAGGCTTTTCAGTCGGGGGCGGGGCGGGGGGTTCATGCCGCCGTTCCCGGGCGCGGCCGGCAGGTTCGGATGGACCAGTTCAGGGCGCTGCGGATCGTGGCGCGGCACTCGGCGGCCGACAGTCCGGTCGACTCGCCCCCCGACTGAAAAGCCTCCTCGACCACGTGTCGGGGGAGGTCGCCCCACGCGACGAAGCGGCCCACGGCGCGGGCGCTGCGCAGCAGCTGCTCGTTGCGTCCGCCCTCGGTGGTGGCCCGGACGGTGGCCAGCTCGCGTTCCAGGGCGGTATCGGCGGCGCGGTTGCCATACCGGGGGACCTGGATGGGCACCGGCTGCACGGGGGTTGGGGCCGGGGCGAGCGCGTCCAGCAACCATCCGGGAAGCTCAGCGACGCGGGCGGGGTCGGTGACCTCGTATGCCTGGCCGTTGACGATGCTGCCGGGGGCGACGACGTTGCCACCCCAGGCACGGGTGTCGATCCGCCTGGCCAGCTTGCCCTTGCTGCTGGACAGGCGGACGCCGGACGGGGCAGTGAAGTACAGGTGCATTCCCCCGCTGGGAGTCCGCACCCGGTAGGTGGTGGGGACGCTCTGCCCGGCGCGCTCGCAAAGCGCCTCAAAGGAATGCACACCGCTAGGTGTGTCCGCACTGTCTTCAGGCTTGGGCATATCGAGGTCGACGACGACGAGCCCCGACGGCCCCGGTGCGATCCCGACATTGAACGCCCGCACCGCCCACGCACCACGGATACGGCCGAGGTCCAGGGTGGCGCGCTGCTCCCACTTCTGGTGGCCGTTGGTGCAGGCTCCGGTGGTGGGGCAGTCGTCCTCTCCGTGCAGGGCGGGGGCCTTGCCGCCGGGCCGCAGGGGATGGACGTACCAGCCGCGTTCAGCGGCTTGCAGAGCGGCGGTCAGCAGCGGGGTGTTGCGGTCATGCGTCATGCTGGATACCTCCACTGTTGAGTTGGGTGGATGAGGGCGGCCCCGGATCATTGGCGTGAGAGGGGGCCGCCCTCGGTTGTGGGTCAGTTCGTCGGCTGGTGCGGTACGGAGATGACGATGGCGGTGGCGTCGTCGCGGTAGCCGGTCTCGTCGTCCCTGGCTTCAGCTACGAGGGCGTCCGCGAGAGCCTGCGGGTCGGTCTCGTGTTCGCGGACCAGGCTTTCCATGGCGCGGTGCGGGATCTGGTCGTGGACACCGTCGCTGGTGAGGAGAACGAGCATGTCGGGGACGGTCACGCCGTAGACGGTGCCGACAGTGGCCTTCGACAGAGCGGTCTTGACCCAATTGTCGTGCTCACGGGCCAGACGCCATGGCGCGCCGTTGAGGCGGAGCTGAGCACCGACGGTGTGGTCGTCGGTGTAGCGGGTCAGGGTGATGCCGTCCCAGCCGTAGGCCCGGCAGTCACCCACCCACGCGATGTCGGTGTCCACCTCGTCAGGGTGGCGGACGGCGGCGACGGCGACGGCGTTGGCTTCCTCCCCGTCCACACCCGGGTCCGTGACGAGCTGACCGGCGGTGAGAAGCCCGGCAAGCGGACCCCGCTGCGCCCCGATACGCGCGGCGACTTCCGCGAGGAGCGGGGCAGTGCGGGAAGTGTAGGGGCCGTGGCCGATGCCGTCGATGACGACTGCGCCGACTGTGCCGTCCGCGAGGACGTACACCTTGGCGGCGTCGGCGTTGTCGAGGGCGGTTCCTTCGCGTGTGGCATGTCCTGTACGGATCATGTGTGTCCCTGTTCTAGAAGGGCGGTTCGTCGGAGTAGCCGCCGGGCGGGGTGCGGCGGGGCAGGGGGAACAGGACCCATCGGCGGGTCTCGTCCCAGCAGGGGCAGGGGTACCAGTCGATGCCGTCGAACTCGCCGTCCGGTGAGACCGAAGCGTGTCCCTGGCCGCCCTCTCCTCGGCAGTCGGGGCAGTGGGGGCGAGGGGTGTCGGTGAGGACGAGTGCGGGCCGGGGCCAGGTGGTGCGCTGGACGCGGAGTCGGGGCAAGGGCTCTCCTCAGCGGTGGTGGATGGTGCCGTTGGCGTTGCCGAACATTCCGGTGGCGGTGATGTTCTGGGTGATGTGGGTGGTGCCCGTGCGGGTGTTGGTGGTGGCGCGGCCGACGCGCAGAAGGGTGGGGATGCCGATGGCGGCGGCGGCGATGAGGGCGACGGCGGCCCAGAGGGCTTGGCTCATGGCGATCAGTCCCGGGGCTGCGTAGGAGATTCCGATGCCGGTCGCGGCGGCACCGCCGCCGATGGTGGGGGCGAGGAGCGCGGTGGTCTTGGCCCAGGCCGGGATCGGCTGCGCCGTCGCGACCGGTGCGGGCGGTGTGTGGTCGGGGGTGTAGGCGAGGGTGCGGATGCCTCCGGGGAGGGTGACGAGCTGGATGCCGGGCGGGATCTCGGCGGGCAGCATCACGGGCCGCTGCGCGGTCGTCAGGTGGGTGATCGGATGGGTGGGTTGGGTGGTGATCTCGTACGTGGGGTCATGCACGACGGGCTCCTTCGGACCGGACCGGGTCAAGCGGTGATGCGGGTGAGTGCGGCGGCGATGCTGGTGAGCGCTTCGGTGATGGTGGGGGCGATGCCGGTGGAGGCGAGGAAGAAGCCGAGGAGGGCGGCGGCGAGGGCGGGGCCGAAGCGGAGGTAGCCGGTGCGCAGCATGATCAGGACGATGATCAGGAAGAGGACGACGGCGGAGACGGTCAGAGCCATGGGGTGACCTCACGTGAGATATGGTTACCGGGAGTGATGTGTGGGGTGTGGGGCCACACGTGCCGCCAGGAGGGCTCGGAAGCCTCTCGGGGGAGGGGTTCCGGGGTTCTTCCGGCGGGGGTTGTGTGTGACGCACACACCCCACACGGGCAGGTCAGGGACCTAAACGCCCTTGTGTGACGCACACGGGCTGTGTGGGTCGGGGTGTGTGGGTCTGTGTGGGTCGGCTGTGTGGGTCAGGTGCCGGGGCGGGTCACTGTGTGTTGCGGTAGCACTGGATAGCTTCGGCCAGGGTTTCGGCGAGGTAGCCGCTCTTGGAGTCGTCTCCGATGCGGACCGTGCCGACTCCGGGGCGTTCGACACCGACGTCGCGCAGCAGGCGGTTCAGCTCGGTGCCGAAGGCGCGGGGGTCCAGGCCGTGGGCGGCGGCGAGGTCGCTGCTCCACATCCGTCCGCCGGCGGCGACGACGTGCTGGTGCGCCTCGGCCAGGAGCTGGGGGACGGGGTTGGGCCGGTCGTCGGGGGTTCCGGCCTGTTGGATGACGCGGCCGAAGTCGGCCTGGATGACCGTGGCGTCGTCCCCGCCACTGGTGGTAGCAGGGGCCTGGGCGGGGGTGGTGCGGGCGGCGCTGAGGATGGTCGACAGCAGATCGCTTCCGACCCTCGGTTCGGGGCGGGCCGATTCCTGCGTGGCCGCGGCAACGGTGCGGGGGGCGGGGGCGTTGTCGTCCTCGGGGTCGGTGGCGGTGGTGATGGGGATGCCGGTGAGCTGGTTGATCGGCGGGTAGAGGGTGTCGATGCTGGTGTAGGGGGCGGTGGTAGGAGCGAGTTGGGCGGGCTTGTAGAGGCGGGGCAGGATGCGGCCCCACCGGCTGGCGTAGTACTCGCCCGGCTCGGTGTCGAGGAAGACGTCTTCGAGCTTCGGCCGGCGCTCGGCGTAGGTGACGGACAAAGCCCGGATCTGCTTCGGGGTGATCCGGTACGCCTTGAACGCGGTCGGGTCGGAGACGACGTCGTCGGCGTCCGGTGAGGAGTAGAACCCGCAGCCCTTGTACGGGGCTGACTTGGGGTTGATGCGTCCGCCGCCGGTCGGGAAGAGGTGGGAGAGTTCTTCGGGGTCGGAGACGCGCATGCCGACGCGGCCACGGGACTGCTTTTTCATGGCGGCGGTGATGACGTCCTGGGTGGCGCGCAGTCCGCAGATCAGCACGCGGACGCGGACGGCGCGGCCGGTGTTGACGATGGTGTCCAGCTTGCGAAGCAGCGCCGGGCTGAGTTCCGCGATCTCGTCGACGGCGACCACGACTTCGGGCAGGTCATGGGTGACGGTGAGCTTGTCGTCCTCGGTGAGTTTGTCCTGGTGGCCGGACTTGCGGGCGCCGATTCCGGCGATGACGGTGTCGCAGAGGATGTGGGCTTCTTCGATCGTGTCGGCGGTCCAGTCGATCAGCGGCACCGCCGCGGTTCCGTCGGCGGCCCATGCGTGGAGCCAGGGCAGGCTGATACCGGCGCCGGTGACGTCGATGTGCATGACGACGGTGTTGTTGGTGCGCAGGAGTCCGGCGTTCGCTCCGTTGAGCAGGTTCGTCTTGCCGGAACCGGTCTGGCCGACGACCAGGACACAGTCGTCAACGATCGAAATCCGGGCCTCTTCGGCGTCGGGCTTGAGACCGAGGGGGACGCCGTCGTAGATGCTGGTGACGGTGGTGTCCTCGGGGCTGTCGGGCAGGTCGATCTGCTTGGCGAGGACATCGACGGCGGTGACCCGGATCAGGGTCTGCCCGTAGGTCTCGCCGTCGAGGACCTGGATGCCGCCGCCTTTGGGGAGGCGGAGGTCGACGGCGAGCTTGCGCACGGCATCGGCGGGGAGTTCGGGGGTGTCGGAAGGCATGGTGACCAGCACGGTGTAGCCGACGTCGCCTTTCCAGGGGCGGACGCCGTCGACCTGGTGGCCCTCCAGGCGGAAGAGCCGGTGAAGCCGCTCGTGCCATTCACCGGCCTGCTTGTTGGCCCACTTCTGGAGCTTCCGCTGGTGGCGTTCGGTGCGGGCGGTCTCCTCAGCGTGGACCAGGCCCCGGGCCAGGGTCATGCCCGCCACGGTTCCGGCGGCCCACCAGCCGGTCATGCCCCAGGTGAGGGGGGTGTGGTCGGCCAGGGCGGAGGCGGTCCAGCCTCCGGCGGTGAGCCAGGCCGCGCAGCGGGCGACGATGTGGCTGGCGGGCCGGTGCTGGCAGAGATCGGCCAGGCTCTGGGCGGCGGCGCCCGCCCCGGCGACCATGAGGGCGTGGGAGGGGGGAAGGCCGGTGACGGACCCGGTCGCGGCCAGCGCGTAGGCGCCTCCGGCGACCAGGGCGGCGGACGTGGCGGGGGTGTGGTTCCAGCTCCAGTCCAGGACCGGAGCGGAGGAGGCGGACTTGGCAGCCATCAAGGCTCCTTCGAACACAGATCAGAGGCAGGGGGTATGTCTGTGGGCCGTGTACCGGCTGGTGCACGGCCCACAGACGTTGAGCGGGGTGGGGTGGGTTTTCAGGTGGTCAGACGTCCCACATCGCTTCGGACTCTTCGCCGTTGCGGGGGGCTTCGTGGCGGGCGATGTCGGGGGCGTGCAGGCGGCGGAAGGACGGCATCAGCTCCTGTGCGGCGGAGGCGGCCTGCATGAGGAGCTGGTGGACGTCCGTGATCGCGTCGACGACGGCCTTGTCGACGGGGTAGCGGTCATTCGAGCGGACCTGGAGCAGGCTGATCGCGGCGGCGATGTTCTCGATTCCGGCCGGGATGCCCTCGTACTCGGCGGCGACCTGGTTCATGTGGCCGGGCTCGTAGCGGGCGTAGACGTGCGCGACATCCTGGGCGACCGCGACGAACCGGGAGGGCTGACGCTGGTCGAACCCGCCGTCCGCGCGGCGCTCCAGGATGTTCCACATGTGCTCACCCGGGCGGGGCTCCTCGAAGCGGCGCAGGTCGTTCTCGTGGACCTTCGCGAAGAGGGGTCCGACCTCGGCGGCCTTCTGGGCGGCCTGGTGGAGCAGGGCGTAGACCGCCGCGACCTGGTCGGCCATCCTCGCGTCGGCCGGGTACTTGTCGGCGGTGTTGACTGCGAGCTGCCGCACCGCCTCGGCCACCGAGGTCACGCCCTCGGGCAGGCCCCAGTACTCGGCGGCCACGGCGAGCATCATCGGCGGGTCATAGGCCGAGTACGCCTCACGCACGGCCTCGGTCTCGGTCTGGAACACGGACACGAGGTCTCCTCCGAAGTAGTCGGTGCCGAACAGGTCGGCGGTGGTGAGGGGGCGGGTGTGGCCGGGCTCGTTGAAGTCGGTCAGGACGTCCGGCCGGGTGTCGCCCTCCCACCGCTTCTTCGCCTTGGCCATCAGCCGGGTGTGGACCTTCTTGGCCAGGTGGAGGGACCAGCGGGTGAAGTAGATGCCCCACTTGGTCCCGGTGCGCGGGGCCAGCCGCAGCAGCCGCAGGAGACCACCCATCGCGGCGGCACCGGTCCGCAGCAACAGCCCCGGAATCAGGGCCAGGGCGCCGACGGCACCGGCCGCGACCTTCGCCGCCGCACTGCGCAGCACGTACCGCACCCCGGCCTTCCCCTTCTTGGCCAGGCTCCGGCGCCCGGTACGGATACGGTCCGACAGAGCCTGACCAGCGGCGGAATCACGGGCCGCACGGCCCGCACCCACGGTCTTGGCGAGGGCACGCATCCCGGACCGGGCGGCCCGCCGCGACCACGCACCGACCGTCGACCGCCCCGCACCACCACCACCACCACGGCCACCACCCGATCCCCGGTCCTTGGACAGCGACCCCGAACCGGAAGGGGAGCCGGGCCCACCGCCGTTGCGTCGGTGGGAAAGCCGCTGCAGCAGTCCGCCCCGCCCACCAGACGCCGGCCCCGTACCGGGGCCGGACGGCGAACGGCCGACGAGCCCGCCCGGCCCCGCCCCGCTACCACCCGTGCGCTTGTTCATCCTGTTCAGCACGGGGCTTGTCCTGGTGCGCGAGGAGGGAGAAGTGGAAGACGGGCGGGAGCCGCCGCGCGGGGAAGAGGCCCCGGAACTCACCGCACCGAGCCCGGAGGAACGCCCCCGGCCACCCGTACGGTGACCACGGCCGCTACCCGCTCCCAGCCCGGCGCCACCACCACGGCCACCGGAACGACCCCGGCCCGACGGGGCGCTGGGTGTCGTGCGGGGGCCGGAGGGGCGCAGTACCCGCCCACCGGGGCTCTTCGGCTTGGGGGTGCGGGAGCGGTAGGCGGCCACACCGGCAGCGATCAGACCGCCCCCGGCAGCAACCCCCGCAGCCGTCAGAACACCAGCCGTGCCCGCCGCCGCGTAGGCGGCTGATGCCCCGGTGGTGGCGGCTTCGGTGCCGAACAGGGCCACCGGCCACGCCCGCAACCGCCCGGCACCAGCCTGAGCAGGCACAGAACCCGCACCGTCGGCAGGCTGCTGGTGGAGAGTGATCTCGATCGGCACCGGCTGTCCGTCCGGCCCGTCGACCGATGCCAGCACCTCGGGCACGGGCGGGGTGTCGGGCGGCGCTTTCGTACTCGTCTCGGTGGTGGACACTGGTCACGCTCCTTCGGGAGTGAAATGAGGGGGTGCCCGGCCGGGCCCTGAGAAGCGGGCCGGGCACCCCGTCGAGGTGTGGTGGAGTCAGCGGCGGCGGCTGCGGCGGCTGGCGTTGATCGCGTCGTTTTCGTCGGCCTTGGCCTGCCACATGGGGCTGCTGTCACCGGTCTTCTTGTAGTGGCGGCGGGCGACTCCGCGGCGCTCACGGAACGCGGAGTGAATCGCCTGCTCAGCCGCCGAAGCCGGAGTGTTCTTCGGTGTCGGCTGCCCGGTGGTGCCGATCGAACCGGCGGAGCCGGAGCCGGGCGGGCCGATGAGGCGGTCGAGGAATCCCATGAGTACGGCCTTTCGGAGAATCGGGCGGAACATGCTCAGGCGGCCAGTGCCTGGCTGCCGGGGGTGTCGTGGCAGGGCACGCACATGCCGAGGGTGGGCGGGATGCAGTACCCGACGTCGCGTCGGCAGTTCGGGCAGGTGCGGCGCGCGGCCATCGCCTTGTCCAGCGCCGCCCACCGGGCCGGTGTCATCGGCCGGACGGGCTTGGCCTGGTCGATGCGGTAGAGGTACGCCACCAGCGGGCCCCGGCGGCGCCGGGGCCTCTCCAGTTGTGCGGCGACGTCCTGACCGCCCGGCCGCAGCTCCATCGCGCGGAGCTGACGGCGGGTCGCGTAGCCGTCCGGGGCGAGGCGCCACCGGTAGACGTCGGCCATCAGGCGGCGTCCGGCAGGGCGTGGGCGGTGTGCCTGCTGAGAAGCAGCCGGAGGGCGGCCGTGGCCTGTTGTGGGGACGACGCCGTTGCCGAGTGCTTTGAGCTGTGCGGTGCGGGAGAGGCCGGGCACGGTGGTGACCCACCCGGCGGGGAGTCCCATGAGCCATTCGACGAAGGGCGGGTTCAGTCGTCCCAGATCGTCAACTGGCTTGGGGGCGGGACACCCGGTGACCGCTTCCCACCGTTCGACCGCTTCGGCGTAGGGGCCCCAGTCGGGTCGGCCACCTCGGCCGCCAGGCACAACCCGTGCTTCCCCGCCTGCTGCGAGGGAGTGCGGCGGGTCTGCCGGTTCTCGTTCGCGGAAGCCCTCGGCGTGGGCAGCAGCGCCCCGCGCAGCGTCGGGTTGCCCCGACCGAACACGCTGCTCTGCCGTTCGCCGTCCGCGCGGACCGGTGTCGGGAGGAGGGAGACGACGTGGCGCAGGTTCATGCCGCCCTGTGCCGCGTGCCCCGCCCCCGTCGACTCCGAGGTCGACGGGGTGGGCAGCAGCGAGCCGATCGCGGTGGGGAACTGTCCCCGTTGCCCGCCGCCGCGCCAGTCCCTCGCTGCCGGTGTCGGCAGGCCGGGCGAGGAGGAAGAGGCGGTTGCGCTGGTGTGCGGCACCGATGTCGGACGCGCGGAGAGTGCACCATTCCGCATCGAACCCGAGGTGGGCAAGGTCGGACAGGACGGTGTCGAATCCGAGGGAAAGGTGCCCTGCGACGTTCTCAAAGACCGCGTAGCGGGGTCGTAGAACGCGAAGGGCACGGGCGATGTGGGGCCAGATGTGCCGGGCATCAGCGGTTCCCTTCCGGTGGCCGGCGGTGCTGAACGGCTGGCACGGATACCCGCCGCAGTAGACATCGACCGGCTCCACCCGGTGCCAGTCGACCGTGGTGATGTCCCCCAGGTTCGGGACGTGGGGCAGGTGGTGGGCCAGGATCTTCGAGGCTCCGGGGTCGTTGTCCGCGACCCAGGCCGTACGCCCGCCGAACACCGCCTCAACGGCCGTGTCCAGGCCCCGGTAACCGGAGCACACCGACCCGATCCGCAACCCGCTCACCGGGTACCTCCGAGCATGACGGGCTGGATGCGCCACCGGACCTCGGCGGCCGGGACGGTGGTGCCGTCGCAGCAGGTGGTGTGCGGGGTCCATCCGTCCCGTGCGGCGCCCTCGGCCTCGGCGGCGATCTCAGCGGCGGTGGCCGTGGCGTGGATGCTGTGAAGCTGCCCGAAGCGGAAGAGTACGTAGACCCGCTCGGCGCGCTGGTTCTGCTTGCGGGTGGCGCGGAGCAGGGTGCGCAGGGCTTGGCGGTCCTCGGTGTCCAGCAGCATCTGGGCCCGCAGGGCCTCCAGCTCGCCTTCGAGCCGTGCCGCATCCAGCCGGGACTGGGCCAGGTCGGCCCGAAGCCCTTCCGTCACGTCGTCGGCATGGGTCAGGTGGTCGAGCATGTCGCCGCTCTGCTCCAGGCACTTGTCCGCCTCAACGCGGGCGGCCTGGGCTTCGGTCTCGGCCCTGGTGAGGTCGGTACGCAGGGTGTTCAGGGTGCGGGTGCGGATCAGGGCGATCATGCGGTGACCTCCTCAAGGGCCAGAGCAGAAGCGTCGGTGGTGGTGTCGCGGTGTTCCTGGTAGCGGGCGGTCACCCAGCCGACCGACCAGCCGCACAGCTCGGCCGCCGTACGGATGGGCAGACCGGTCTCGAACGCGGCCCGGACCGTGGCCCGCGCCTGCTCCTCGCCCTGCTTCTCCTCGGCGGGCCCGGCGGACAGTAGAGCCTTGCGTTCATGCTCGGCCCGCTGCTGTTCACGCTCGTGTTCATGGCGTTCACGGGCCTCCCGCTCCCGGGCCTCCAGCTCGCGGCGCTGAGCCGTCTCGCGCTCGGTGCGTTCACGCTCTCGCTCACGTTGTTCACGCTCGTGTTCACGGTGTTCAGCGGCTTCACGCTCAGCCCGCTTCTTGGCCTCGGCCCGCTCGCGTTCCTCACGGCGTGCGGCCTCTTCCCGGGCGGTCTGCTCACGGGCCAACAGCGCTTCGTGTTCACGCTGTTCACGCGCCAGCACAGCGGCGTGCTCGCGCTCCTCGCGTCGACGGCGTTCAGTGGCTTCCCGGCGTTCCTCGGCGGCCCGTTCCCGCTCCGCACGCTCAGCGGTCTGCTGTGCTTCGCGGGCGGTGCGGGCGGCGGTGATGGCCCGCCGGTAGGCGAGACCGGTCTCGGCCGTGACGATCAGCAGCAAGGGTGCGACCGAGTGGACTGCCACGCCGACCAGGTCTTTCTTCAGCGCGCTGTCAGCGACGTTCAGGGCCAGGGTCATGCCGCCGGTCATCCACCGCAGCGCGACGGGCCACCGGCCCCCGTCCCCGCCCATGGCGGCCAGGACCGAGTCCAGACGGACCACGATCACCACGGCGGCGTCCACGACGAGCGGGAGGATCGGGGCCGTCCACTCCCACCCCTTCGGGCTGTGGCGCCCCATGAACGGTGTGACCGTGAGGATCGAGAACAGCATCGCCCCACCGACGATCAGCCACGTCCCCACCGACAAGGTGCGCTCCGCTGAACGGATCTGAGCACTGTTCACGACAGGCCCCCGTCCCGTGAACGCACCCGGACCGAGGTGAGCAGCCGGACCGGGGAGGTGTCGTCGTCCGGCCTCTCCGGGTACTCCGCCCACTCCCACTCGGCCCCGTCCGTGAACGCGAACCCGAGGGCGGTGAGCGCCCGTGAACGCTCTGCCGGGGTCGGTACGTCCACGGGGCCGAAGTCGTGCTCCGGCCACTGCGAGACCGGAACACCCATCAAGGCGACGTACAGAATCCACCTGCCGTCCCGGCTGGACATCTGCGCGGTGTGCTCGCTCACGCGGCCACCGCCGCACGCTCGTGCAGCGGGCACCGGACGGTGCGGCGGGCGCGCCGGCCGCTGGGGCGGGGCTGCTTGAGCGGGAGGGCCCGCATCAGGCTCTCGGCGTAGGCCGCAGTCTCCGGGTCGCTCACCCGGAGCTCCGCGAGGACCTCGCGGGCGACGTCCAAGCGGGCCGCCCGGTCCATCACGGACTCGGTGGGCGAACCGGTGAACAGCTCCAGGTCGATCCCCAGAGCCAGCTCGACGAACTCGGTCGCGGTAACGGGCTCGCGACCAGCAACGATGTTCTTCATGGGTCGTGTACTCCTTCAACGATGCGACGGCCCGAAGCGGCCCCGGTGGTAGGACACCGGGGCCGCGCCGTCTTGTGGGTGTGTTACTTGGCGGGTGCGCAGTCAAGGCAGCCGGGGCGGTCGCAGATCTCGATACGACCGAGCCCGAACGCCCCGGTGACCACGTTCGCGGCCCGGCCGCCGCGCTCCCCCGCGGCAACGCGTCCGGCGGCCTGTACCCACCGCGTGACACGTTCGGCACGACTGACGCCGGCAACGCTCTGCTGTCCGAACACTGGAACCCCCTTCGGTGGCTCCGGGACTATCCCGGCTCCCCACCCCCGCCCGTACGGCCCCGGAGAAAACGGGCCGGACGGGCGGAGGAGGCAACCGCCGCAGCGTCTGCGTGCTGCGGTACGGAAGAGCGCAGGAGAGGCGCTGAATCAGGAACAGGACAGGACGCGTGCCGCCATGGCGGTCAGGGCGTCGGCCGCGGACACGGCCTCCTCGCGGCGCGAAGCCAGGACTTCGGCGTTCATCGCACCGCGCATCTCGTACGCGGCACGAACAGCCGCGTCGATGTCGAGACGCAGCGTCGGCAGAAGCACCGTCAGAGCGACCTGCGGAGCAGTGACAGCGGATCGGGTCACGTGGCTCGCCTCACGGGCAGCAGCCACGTCGGCCGGGATCGCCCCGGCCAGGCGCAGATCCTCGCGCATCCACATCGCACGGCGGTGATCCGCAAGCGCGGTGCTCAGCTCCGACAGAGCCGTAAGAGCCCTACCACGCAGAGCCTCACGGCGCTGGGACCGAGCCGCGTAGTACTGCTGGACACCGACCACGCCGGCACCCAGCACAGTGCCGACAACCGCAACAACAGCCGCAGCGATCTCCATCGAACTCCCCCTTCCGGGGCCGGACTCTCCGGCTCCCCTCAACCCCGCCCGTACAGCCCTCACGCACTGCGCGGAGCTGGACGGGCGAAGGAGGCAACCGGCGCGGCGATAGCCGCCGCGAAGCGGTGGAAGATGACCGGCCGCCCACAGAGCCCGGAAGCTCTGACGCGCGAAAGGTGAAGCGGCGCTGCCCTACCGGTCTGTCACGGGAGCGCCCGGGTATGTAACTGCCTCACTTGATGACTCCTTCATGCCGCTGAACAGGGGATATGCACTGCAAGGGGGACCGCGTCCCCACTCTCCGGCCGTTGCTCGCGGTCGCCGGGCCACCTCGCCAGTTGGGCCGAAGCCCCTTGCGTCCTACCTGGCCTTTAGCGGGATTGCAGCGTCCCCGCCCTCTGCGCTCGTACATGTCGAAGCAGCCCAAAGAAGAGCCCCTTCTGCGCTTCCGCCTGACGGCTGATGCGATACCTGTATTACAGGTCCTGCATCGAGGTCCTGTCAAGCGAAGCGGTGGTGACTTCTTGATTCGCGCCTTGACCTCCTGGCGCACCATCAGCATCTGCCCAGGCCAGGGGCGTTGTTTACCCCATCCGTGGACAGCTGAAGTTCATCTGGCTACCTTCGAGAGGTCCCAAGACGTCCCACGGGGGTTGAGATGTCCAACGAGCGCTTACGGTCTGCCCTGCTGGCACAGGGCATGACCATCCAGGAACTTGCCGACTCGATCGAGGTCAACCCGAAGACGGTCGAACGCTGGATCACGCAGGGAAAGATCCCGTACAGGCGGCATCAGTACGCCACGGCCGCGAAGCTGAACGTCGATGCGACGACACTGTGGGACGACTCCCGCGCTGTTGCTACCTCGGCCGATCTGAGCAAGGCCGAGATCGTCACCATCTACCCGCACCGTCACATGGTGCCGAATGCCTTGTGGCGCGAGATATACGAGCGAGCCGAATCTCGGGTCGATGTCCTCGTGTACTCGGGGCTATGGCTTTCGGAAGACCCTTTGTTTCACGACCTCTTGAAGAGGAAGGCGGAGGAGGCTACGCAGGTGCGGATTCTGCTTGGTGACCCAGGCTGTGATGCGGTGCGACAGCGCGGCATAGACGAAGGTCACCGCATCATGGACGGCAAGATCCGCAACGCCCTGGTGAACTACCGTCCGCTCTTCGCCAGCCACCCGGACATCGGCTTCCGCCTGCATGACGGGACGCTCTACAACTCGCTCTTCCGATCTGATGACGAAATGTTGGTGAATACCCACGTCTACGGAATCGGGGCCTACATGGCGCCCGTCCTGCACCTGAGGCGGCTGCCCGGCGGCGGGCTCTTCGACACCTACGCGAATAGCATCGAACAGACCTGGGGCAGTGCCCGCCCGGTCGCGGACCACGACATCACGGGAGCTTGAACATGGGACGCATCGACTACCTTCACGATCCCGACGCTCCGCCGGCCAACTCGGTCGTGCCGTCTGTCGTGGCCTTTGTCCAGAACGACTCAGGCGACGTGCTGCTGATCCAACGGTCGGATAACGGCCGTTGGGCACTGCCCGGCGGCGGGCACGACGTGGGTGAGTCCATCAGCGACACCGTGGTGCGTGAGGTGTGGGAAGAGACCGGCATCAAAGCCGAAGTCGTCGACATGTCGGGGATCTATACCGACCCTGGGCACGTGATGCTGTACGACGACGGGGAGGCACGTCAGCAGTTCAGTATCTGCTTTCGCGCCCGCCCAGTGGGTGGCGCCGTCCGTGCGAGCGACGAGACGACGCAGGTCCGATGGGTCAGCCCATCGGACCTGCGAGAGTTCGACATCCACCCCACCATGCGGCTCAGGATCGAGCACGCCTTGGATCGGGAGCGGGCTGTGCCCTACGTCGGCTGACGCTTGGCGGTGGCGAGTCGCTCAAGGACGCGCACCGTGCAGCCCAGGATCTCCGGTTCGGCGCGTCGAATGAACTTCCCGATCAAGCTATCCGGTCCGTAGCGGCCAGCGATCTCATTGATTCGGTCCACCGGATTCGTCGGGGCGCCGACCGGCGTGGTGTTCATGTCGCAGAAGCAGAGAGCATCGTTCAGGTGGGGCTCCTCCCGGGGGAACTCCTCCTCCAGCTCGCCCCGGAGCCCCCGGGCTTCCGCCTCCATCCACGCGCAGGAGTGATGAGCCACGAGGCGCACCACCCTCTCGTCAGCACGAGCGACATCTCGCAGATACCGTGCGCCGTCGAGCGGGTGAAAGCCGGTCTTGGCGAGATCGGGCGCATAGCCGATGTCGTGAAGCATGGCCGCCGCTTCCAGAATATCGGCGTCCGAACCGAGGATCGGGCCAAGTACACGGGCTCTCTCCGCCACACCCTGCGAGTGCGCCCACCGACGCGGCAGAGGTTCGGAGAGCAGCGATTCGGCAAGAGGGTAGGCCCACTCGGTCAATGCCTTAGCGCTCACGGGTTGGCACTCTCCTCTCGCGTCGGCAGGGATAGTACGGTGCGAGGTTTGCCCTGCCTGCCTTCCGATAGAAGCCCCGCAGTCTCCAGCTTGTGGAGCGCCTTGGCCAGGGTGGGCCGAGAGACGCCGAACCGCGCACACAGCTTGGTCGCGCTCGGGAAGGTCGCCCCCACGGGGAGCTGGTCACTCGTGATTACGTCGGTGAGCCTTTCGGCCAGCGGGCGGCGGTCGACGGCTTCCCCGCGTCGCACCACTCGCAAGCGACTACCAGCAACGCGTTCTGCGACGCCCTGCTCCTGGAGAACGTCGAAGACTCGGAGAGCTACGCCTCGGGAGACGCCGAACTCGCCCATCAGGTCCGAAGCCGTTGGCAGCTCGGTCATCTTCGGGTCGGCATCGATCCGAGCCCTGACGACTTCAGCGATCTTCAGGAAGGTCCCGCGAGGGCTGGCCTGCTGCGACACGAGTCTCCCCTCTCTCCGTCGTAGTCGGTCCAAGCTTGCCATGTTCCTCCATCTCGTCGGTCCTGCCGAGCGTGGTGCCCCGACTGGCTGGCGGGGCGTGAATCGCGGCGTGGTGGGACAGGTTGGCCAACCTGTGGCCAGGAAGCCGGAAGGCGACTGCCGGTCTGCTGAGATTTCGCAGGTCAGGGGTGACTTCCTCGCTGCAAGCTGATCGGTCTTGAAAACCGTCGTGGCGCGAGTCACCGTGGGTTCAAATCCCACACCCACCGCTTGCAGGTCAGAGAAGTAGCAGGTCAGAGGGCGGGTCTCCAGGACGGAGACCCGCCCTCCGCGTTCACCGTGTCTCACCTCGCGCCCCTGTTTCCCGATACTGATCAGGGCGTGTGGGCCATACGCGGGCCAGGGCAGGCCCTACGCCACGGTGCGGAGCCCCAGCTCAACGAGCCGGTCTGCGGCCGCTGATCCGCCTCTGAGCAGCTTGCCCCCTGACGTTCCCCGTGGATCTTCCACCGCATTGCTGCGGCCCCTCTCGATCGGCCTTCAGCGTCGCAGAGCGGGGCGAACTGAGACCGACTAGCCAACTAGTGCTGATCCGGGCGAGGTTCGGGCGGGTTCACTTCAGGACGACGAATACTGCGCCACGCTGACCTGGCTGACCTGAACCGGCCGAGCTATGTGCGGCCAACTTGTGCCCAGGAGGTTTGTCGGAGGGTTCTCACGCTTGCGGGGGAATCGGGGAGTGCGTGTGGTTCGTCGGGGACTCGGTGGGCAGCTCTGGTTGCGCGACGTCGCGACGCACACCGAGGTGGTTGACCCAACCGCCTTGATCAAGCCCGACTTACCGTTCCTGGAGGAATTGACATGGCAAGTGTCCGTACCGCTCGTGCCCTGGCCGTCGTTGCCGCGTTGCCTCTCGCCGCCGCCCTCTTCAGCGGTGTGGCCCAGGCGGACAACGGGTCGTTCGCGAACGACGGATCGAGTGCGGCCGTGGCGACGGTGAGCGGCATCGGGGTCGGGGGCAGCAACGCCGGCAACTCGTCCACCACCCAGCAGCAAGCGGTCGGCGCGGGTGCGTCGAACCAGAACAACACCGCACAAGTGAACGGCTCCGCCTTCACCGCCATCGATCAGTCGCACCGGGACATCACGGTGAACTTCACTCGCCTCTGGTGATCCTGGCGGTGTCGGCCGGGCCCGTCGGTATCGGTCCCCGGCCGGCGCCCGGTGGTGACCGGCCGGGGCAGCCGCGTACGAGCGCCGTATGAAGCCCGGGGTCGTGCACGGCCCGCCGGGGCCACCCGGCCGTAGCCGTGCGCGACCCTGAGGCGGACAGGTGTTCTCTCCACCTTCAGGAGGTGGGGCCGGCCCCACCCCTACACCCTGAGGCGGACGCGTCTTCGGGACCTGGGGCCGATCCCCTCGGCGGCGCCCGCTCCTAGCGTTGGAGCCATGACCACGCCAGTCTGCACCGGCGCCTCCGGGGCAGCCGCTGCCACCACCACCGGATACGCCCCCTACACGTCGTTCTCGTCGTACATGCGGGCGCGGGGGCCCGTACTTCTGCGGGCCGCCCGCTCGCTCACCGCGAACCCGAGCGACGCGGAGGACCTGCTCCAGACCGCGCTCACCAAGACGTATGTCGCCTGGGAGCGGATCGAGGACCATCGGGCGCTCGACGGTTATGTCCGCCGAGCGCTGCTGAACACCCGTACCTCGCAGTGGCGCAAGCGGAAGGTCGACGAGTTCGCCTGCGACGAGCTGCCCGAGCGCGAGACCGCCCCGGGACCGGACCCCGCCGAGCAGCAGTCCCTGCACGACGCGATGTGGCGTGCCGTGATGAAGCTCCCCGACCGGCAGCGGGCCATGGTCGTCCTGCGGTATTACGAGGACCTGAGCGAGGCCCAGACGGCCGAGGTGCTGGGAGTCTCGATCGGCACGGTGAAGAGCGCCGTCTCGCGTGCGCTCGGCAAGCTCCGCCTGGACCCGGAGCTGTCCCCCGTCGCCCGCTGAAAGGTCCTTTACGGGCCGTGGCCGCAAAGGACAGCGGCGCCCCGGCCCTGCTTCGGCCCGCCCCGGCCCTGCTTCGGTCCGGTCGCGCTGACGCCCGGAGGTGCTGACGCCCGGAGGTGCTGGCAGCCCGGAGGCGCCGTCGGTAGGGTCCCGCTGTCGCCCCCCGGAAACGCTTCCCCGGTGACGTGCCCGGAACATCCCCGGAGACGTGCCCCCAGGACATCCCCAGCGACGCTTCAGAAACGCCCCCCGGAACGTCTCGACCGCCGCTTCAGAAACGCCCCCCGGCGACGATTCCCGGCGAGCCGCCGCAGAAGGTGATTTTGCCGTCCCGGCCCGATTCGTTCGCCCGTACTAGTGACATACCAAATGGTATGTGAGCAGAATCAGGCCAACCCTACTGCCGCGTAGCGCCCACCGGGAGGACGCCGTGCTGAGCACGATGCAGGACGTACCGCTGACCGTCACCCGCATCCTGACCCATGGGATGACCATCCACGGGAAGTCTCAGGTCACGACCTGGACCGGTGAACCCGAGCCGCAGCGGCGCACCTTCGCGGAGGTCGGCCGACGTGCCGCGCAGCTCGCCCATGCCCTGCGCGACGAACTCGGCGTGGACGGCGATCAGCGGGTCGCCACGCTTCTGTGGAACAATTCCGAACATATAGAGGCGTATCTCTCGGTACCTTCCATGGGGGCGGTGCTTCATCCGCTCAACGTCCGGCTCCCGGCCGAGCAGTTGATCTGGGTCGTCGGTCACGCCGATGACAAGGTCGTCATCGTCAACGGTTCCCTGCTGCCTCTCCTCGGGCCGCTCCTGCCCCGTCTGCCGTCCGTCGAGCACGTGATCGTCGCGGGACCGGGCGACCGTTCGGTACTGGCCGGTGCCGCGCCGCGCGTGCACGAGTACGAGGAACTGATCGCGGGCCGCCCCACCACGTACGACTGGCCCGAGCTGGACGAACGTCAGGCCGCCGCCATGTGTTACACCTCCGGCACGACCGGCGATCCCAAGGGCGTCATCTATTCGCACCGGTCGATCTATCTGCACTCCATGCAGGTCAACATGGCCGAATCAATGGGGCTTTCGGTAAAAGACACCACTTTGGTCGTAGTGCCCCAATTTCATGTGAACGCGTGGGGCCTGCCTCACGCCGCCTTCATGTCCGGCATCAACATGCTCATGCCGGATCGTTTCCTCCAGCCCGTCCCCCTCGCCGAGATGATCGAACGCGAGCGGCCGACCCACGCCGCCGCCGTCCCCACGATCTGGCAGGGTCTGCTCGCCGAGGTCACGGCCAACCCGCGCGACCTGTCCTCCATGGCCCGCGTCACCATCGGTGGCGCCGCCTGCCCGCCGGCCCTCATGGCCGCGTACGACAAGCTCGGCGTGCGTCTCTGCCACGCCTGGGGCATGACGGAGACCTCGCCGGTCGGCACGATGTCCAGCCCGCCCGCCGGACTGACCGCGGAGGAGGAATGGCCCTACCGCATCACCCAGGGCCGCTTCCCCGCGGGCGTCGAGGCACGGCTGGTCGGGCCCGGCGGCGAACACCTGCCCTGGGACAACAGGTCGGCGGGTGAGCTGGAGGTGCGCGGCCCGTGGATCGCCGCCGCGTACTACGGCGGTTCCGACGGAGAGGTGCTGCGCCCCGACGACAAGTTCAGCGAGGACGGTTGGCTGAAAACCGGTGACGTCGGTGTGATCAGTGACGAGGGTTTCCTCACCCTCACCGACCGGGCCAAGGACGTCATCAAGTCGGGCGGCGAGTGGATTTCGAGCTTCGAGCTGGAGAACGCCCTGATGGCGCACCCGGACGTCGCGGAGGCGGCGGTCATCGCCGTACCGGACGACAAGTGGGGCGAACGCCCGCTCGCGACCGTCGTCCTCAAGGAGGGCGCCACCGCCGACTACCAGGCGCTGAGGGCGTTCCTCGGCCGGACCGTCGCCGAATGGCAGCTGCCCGAGCGCTGGACGGTCATCCCCGCGGTCCCGAAGACGAGCGTCGGGAAGTTCGACAAGAAGGTGATCCGCAAGCAGTACGCGGACGGCGAGCTGGACGTCACCCGGCTCTGACCGCCCGGCGGCGGGCGGGCGGCGGCGGGCGGACGGCACGTCGGGACGGCGATGGCCGTACGGCGCGCTGTGGGTACGGAGGTACGGCGAGGGCGGTACGGATACGTTCCGTACCGCCCTCGCCATCAACCATCGTCGTCGCCTTCTACCACGCACACGCACAGGCACCCGTACCCGTGCCCGTGCCCGAACCCGGCCCAGCTAGTTCGTGCCGATCTTCGCCAGCAGATCGACGATGCGGGCCTGCACCTCGGTGCTCGTGGAGCGTTCCGCCAGGAAGAGAACGGTTTCGCCCGAGCTGAGCTTGGGAAGGTCCGCCTGGTCCATCCCGGCCGAGGTGTAGACGACGAGCGGGGTCCGGTTCAGTTGGCCGTTCGCGCGCAGCCAGTCGATGATTCCGGCGCGTCGGCGGCGTACCTGCATCAGGTCCATCACCACCAGATTCGGCCGCATCCGGGTGGCGAGTGAGACGGCGTCGCTGTCGGTCGCCGCCCGCGCGACCTGCATACCGCGCCGCTCCAGCGTCTCCGTCAGCGCGAGCGCGATCTCCTCGTGCTCCTCGATCAGCAGCACCCGCGGCGGATGCTGCTCGCTGTCACGCGGGGCGAGCGCCTTGAGGAGTACGGCCGGGTCGGCCCCGTACGCCGCCTCCCGGGTGGCCTGCCCCAGGCCGGCCGTCACCAGGACCGGAACCTCGGCGGCCACCGCGGCCTGGCGCAGCGACTGCAACGCCGTACGGGTGATGGGGCCGGTCAGCGGGTCCACGAAGAGCGCGGCGGGGAACGCCGCGATCTGGGCGTCGACCTCCTCACGCGAGTGCACGATCACCGGCCGGTAGCCGCGATCGCTCAGCGCCTGCTGCGTGGAGACGTCGGGGGCGGGCCAGACCAGCAGCCGACGGGGATTGTCCAGCGGCTCAGGGGGCAGCTCGTCGTCCACCGGCCGGGGCTGCGGACGGTTGGCGACCTCGACCGCGCCGCCCGGCCCGTCCAGCGGTTCCGGACCCTCGGCGCCCTCGTCGGGGGCGCTTATCGCGTACGAGCGCCCCTCGGCCGCCGGGGCGGAGAGCAACTGCCCCGAACCGGGGACGGGAGCGGCGGAGGCGGTCCCGGGTACCGGACCGGGCACGGGCCCCGAACCGGGTACGGCCCCCTGCCCATGACCCAGCGAACTGGTGGGCTGCGGCGACGCGGACGTGTGCTCCGATGAATGCCCGGAACGTTCCTCGTCGCTGGGTGTGGCGAGCTTCCGCCGCCGCCCGGCGCCACCGAGCGACTGGCTCTGCTGCTGCCCGGTGGGCTGTGCGAACGGCACACCCTGCCCGAGCGTCCGCACACTGAACGCGCGTCCCTGCGTCGAATCCGGTGACACCGGCATCGGCGTCTCGGCCGGCAGCGGCTGCCGCAGTGCGTCCGGCCCACTGCCCGCCGCACCGTCGCCGTGCTCGTGATCGACGGGGTGCGCGCCGGGTGCGCCCCCCAGGGGCACGCTGCCGGTGGTGTGCGTGGTGTGTCCGGCGGCGTCCCAGCCGAGACCACCGCCGTCCCCACCGACATAGCTGCCGCCGCCGATGCTGTCGTCGGCGCTGTCACGCATGTCGTCGAAGCTCTGGGACGCGCCGTTGTGCGCCTCCGGAGCCACGGCGGCCTGGGAGGTGTTGTGCGCCCCGGGCGCCACACCGGGCTCGGAGGCCACGGGCAGCGGCACCGGCCCCTCGGCGGGGTCCCCGGGACGAGCCCTGCGCCGTCCGGTCGGTACGTGCGTCGGGTGCGCCTGAGGCGGAGTGTGATCGGCGCCCGGCGCGATACGTACGGCGTCGTGCCGCCCCGGAAGCGAGGCATCCGCAGCTCCGGGTGCTTCGGGTGCTCCGGCAGCTCCGGTCGCTCCGGCCATGGGCGGAACAGGCGGTACGGGGGCAGCGGGTACGACGCCCCCGCCAGGTGCGGCAGACGAGGACGGTGCGTCAGGTGTGCCAGGCGCGTTGGGTACGACAGGCGCGGCGGGCACGTTGGGTACGACAGGCGCGGCGGGCACGTTGGGTACGACAGGCGCGGCGGGCGCGGCGGGCGCGTTGGGCGCGGTCGGTGCCACCGGTTCGCTCCGGTCGGCGTCGGCCGGCGGCAGCGCGAACGCCGTGCGGGGCCCGGTCGGTTCCGCCTGCGCCGCCTGCTCCTTGGCGATCGACAGCGCCCGCCGGGCGCGTCGACCGGTCGGCTGCGCCTGAGCCGACCCTGGGACCTGGGCCTGCGCCTGGCCGACAGCTTCGCCGGTACCGACGGACCCGGCCGTTCCGGTGGACCCGCCGGTCGCCGTCGACCCGGCGGAACCCGCTCGGTCCATCGCCCCGGGCACGGACGGAGCGACGGCCGGAAGGGCGAGCTGGTTCTCGCCGCCCGCGCGGACCGCCTCTCCCCGGGGAACGGGCCGCGGGTTCTCCTGCGGTACGCCCTGCGGGGGTACGGTCTGCCCGAGTTGTGGACGACCACCACCCCCCTGCGCGCCCTCGGCCGCCGTGACCACGGAGCCTTCCGAGGGCGCCCCGGGCGCGGCGGGGGCCACCGGCCCGGCCGACAAGGCCAACGCCTGCCCCGGCTCGCGCTCCGGCGCGGGACGCTTCTGCTCCGCGAGCCCCGGCCGGGCCACCTGGCCCGCCGAAGGCGACGGCTTCGACTGCGCCTGCGACTGCGCAGTCACCTCGGCCGGACTCGGCCGCCCGCGCCTGCGCCCCGACCCCTCGCTCTGCTGGGCGGGAATGATCTCCTGCGGCCCCTGAGGTGTCTGCCGGCCGTCGTCGGACGCCGTACCGCGCCGAGCCCGGCGCCGGCCGGTCGGCTCGGCCACCCCGGTGTCACCGCTCTCGGCGCCCACCGGGCCGTCCAGGAAGGCGTCCGTGGACGACCGCCGCGCGCGTCGCCGTCCCCCGCCCGTATCCGTATCGCTGTCCGCACCCGCTACACCCGCTACGGGCCGCACGACAGCATCCGCCCCCGCACTGCCGCCCTCCGCGGAACCCGCAGAGCCCTCGGCGTCCCCGGAGCCATCGGTGTTCTTCCCGACAGCACCCCCGGACGACCCGCCGTCGGCCGCGACCAACCCCTTACCCGCGCTCGTACCCGCGCCCGCGCCCGTGCCCAGCGGCACTTCGAGCACGTACGCGCTGCCGCTCATCCCCGGCACTTCGTGCGTCTGGAGTACGCCCCCGTGCGCCCGGACGATCCCGCGCACGATCGGCTCGTGCACCGGGTCTCCGCCGGCGTACGGCCCGCGCACCTCGATCCGTACGACCTCACCGCGTTGCGCCGCCGCGACCACGACGGTCGAGTCGAGGTAACTGCCGCCCGACGCCACCCGGGCCTTGCCGGTCGAGTCGATCCCGGCGACGTCGGCGACCAGATGGGCGAGCGCCGTGGCCAGCCGCCTGGCGTCCACCTCGACCTCGATCGCCGGCGCGTGCACCGCGAACTGGGCCCGCCCGGGTCCGATCAGCTCGACCGCCCCGTCGATCGCGGTCGCCACGACCGCGTCGAGCAGCACGGTCTCCTTGACCAGCCCCTCCGTACCGGTGTCGAGCCGCTGATAGCCGAGCACATTGTCGACGAGCGTCGTCATCCGGGCGTATCCGGCGGCGAGGTGGTGCAGGATCTGGTTCGCCTCGGGCCACAGCTGTCCCGCCGGATCGGCGGCGAGCGTGGAGAGTTCTTCCCGCAGTTCCTCCAGCGGCCCGCGCAGCGAATCACCGAGTACGGCGGCCAACTGGGCGTGCCGGGCGGCGAGCGCGGTGAACAGGTCGGACTGCTCCTCCAGCTCGGCCGCGTACCGGTCGGTGCGGTCGGCCAGCTCGGCGGCGTGCGCCTCGGTCAGCTCGGCCAGTTCCGTCGCGTGGGCCTCCGTCAGCCGGGCGATCTCCACGGCGTGCTGGTCGATCAGCTCCTCGTACGGCCTGCGGTCGGTGAACGTCATCACCGCGCCGACCAGCTGGTCGCCGTCCCGGACCGGCGCGGTCGTCAGGTCCACCGGCACCTGCTCGCCGCTCTTGGACCACAGGACCTGCCCGCGCACCCGGTGCTTGCGCCCCGAGCGCAGCGTGTCGGCGAGCGGCGACTCCTCGTACGGGAACGGCTCGCCCTCCGCACGCGAGTGCAGCACCAGCGTGTGCAGCTCCCGGCCGCCCAGATCGCTGGCGCGGAAGCCGAGGATCTGCGCGGCGGCGGGGTTGACGAGCACGACCCGGCCGTCCGTGTCCGTGCCGACGACACCCTCGGCGGCGGCCCGCAGGATCATCTCGGTCTGCCGCTGCGAACGCGCCAGTTCGGCCTCGGTGTCGACGGTCCCCGACAGATCCCGTACGACGAGCATCAGCAGTTCGTCGCCGGTGTAGCTCGCGTGGTTGGTGTGACCGGAGTGGACATCGGTGTACGCGGCCTGGCCGTTCTCCAGGTTGGCGCTGGTGACCTCGACCGGGTACTCGTTGCCGTCGGTACGCCGCGCGATCATCCGCGTCGGCTTGGTCCTGCCCTGCTCGTCCGCAGCCTCCGGCCTTCGCATCGACCCGGGAATCAGCTTGGAGTCGAACTCCGGCAGCAGATCCAGCAGTCCGCGTCCGACGAGCGCGGTGCCCGGCGTCTCGAACATCTCAAGGGCGATGGTGTTGGCGTTGACGACCGTGCCGTTGCAATTGACGAGCAGGAGCCCGTCCGGAAGGGCGTCGAGTATGGCTGCGAGGCGAGCAGCGCCTCGGGATGGCCTGCTGCTCACGACGACGCTTCCTCCCTGATTACCGCATCTTGCCGACAGCGGGCCCCATCTTGCCCCTCGGGCCTCAGGCTGTCACTGGAGGAGTCTAAAGGTTGGGGAGGGGCGGCGGGCGGCGGATGAGGGGGAGCTCTCACCGAGGTTCGGTGCAGACGGCGTACGCCCCCGGTCCATGACGTGCGCTTTCAGCGTACGTCCGGCAGGAGCGGACGCAGGTTGTTCCACCGTCCGATCTCACAACCGTCACTCCGCTCGAAGGATGCCTCGAACTCCCGACCCCGCCATGTCCCGGAGACCTTCGCGGTGGCCGGGCCGCCGTACTGGAGGGTGCACATCAGGTCCTGCGGCACCGGCATGAACGGGTCGTCCCCCAGGTCGGCCGCCTTCGCCAGCCGGGCGCAGGCACCCTTCGGGTCGGGATGAGTGCCGCCGACCGGCTCGCACTCCAGGACGAAGGTGCCGTTGGCCGCGGGGTCGCCGGAGTTCGCGATCGTCACCGTGAGCCGGGTCTTCGCACGCTGAGGTGCCTGCGGCCACTGCGGCTGCGACGTATGAGGAGCGGGCCTGGGAGCCGGGACGGGAATCGGGATCGGGAAGAGCGAGGGCCTGGCGGGCGCGGCGGACATCAGCGACACGGCGTGCGCCGAGGCCGACGCGTGAGCCGGTACCCCGAACGCCGCTGATACGGGCGCCGCCGATACGGGAGCTGTCGCCGGCAGCGACGACGGGAGCGGGCTCGCGGCGACCGCGACCGACGGGGTGACGGACAGCGCGGCGACGGAGGCGACGGCGATGAGAGCGAGACGACTCGGCATGCGGAACTCCTGTGCTCGTGCACTGCTGCGGGCAGGGCGTGCAGGACGTACGGAGAGGGAGGAACGATCCGAAACCGGGACGGCCCACTCCTCCGCCCTCTCTAACGCGCCACCCGACTCCACGTTGCGCCCGGAAGCCGCTTTGCTCAGACGGCCGACTGCCTAGTACCGTGGGCCGCGGTTGGTGACACGGCGCTCAACTGTGTCATCATCTGCACACACCACTCGCGCTCGCGCGGGGTGTGCTGGAGGCGTCGCCTAGTCCGGTCTATGGCGCCGCACTGCTAATGCGGTTTGGGTTTTAACACCCATCGAGGGTTCAAATCCCTCCGCCTCCGCGTGATCCCGAAGCCCCGAGCCCACAGGCCCGGGGCTTCGGTCGTATCCGCTCAAGACGACACGACCCGACCCGACCGGGCACACCCCGCGAACCGCACCGGGCCGACCCCGGACCGGTGCGCACGGGAGAGGCCGGACACGTCGTATGCCCAGGTCAGGCCGGGTGAGGTGAATGGATTTCGCCTGGCGCCATGGGTCATGTAATGTTGTTCTCGCAACGCCGACGGGGCAGAAAAAGCCCGGAACGCCAAGCACTCGTAGCTTAACGGATAGAGCATCTGACTACGGATCAGAAGGTTGCAGGTTCGAATCCTGCCGAGTGCACAGCAGGCCAGAGGCCCCCAGGAGAAATCCTGGGGGCCTCTGGTGTATGTCATGGCGGCGGTGTTTGACGGGCTCGTCGGGTGCGGTGCGCCAGGCGGGGATCTCGGCGGCCCAGTGCTCGGCCGAGGCGGGAGTGGCCCCGTGGATCTTCCACTGCATCGCTGCGGCCCCTCTCGATCGGTCCCCAGGATCTCAGGATCGACCCAGCGGAAGGTGCCGGTCCGTACTAGTCGCGTCACTTTGACGAGATGCACAGCTTTTCGGTTACTGAGATGCGGATACGGGTTCGTGCGGACGGGCTGTCGGATGGGCCTGTTCGATACGGCGGGCCGGCTCCATGGCCCGCACCGAGTCCTGTGAGCGTTGCCGGTTGGTGGCGTTGGACGTGGCGGGCCCTGGCCGACGAGGTGTACGCGATCCGGGTGCTGGACGCCTTGGACGCGGCTTCGCCGCCTGCTGTGCGGGCGCACGACGGTGTGAGGCTCGGCCAGCTCTGATCAGGGACCCAGGTCATGGGTGGAATGTGGGGCGGGGAAGTTCAAGACTTGGCATGGTCTAGACAATTGCCCCCCTCGGGGCCGTAGCCTCTCGACGGCGGTGCGCTCTGTCTTCCTTCGTCTCCGTCCGGCGTGCCGTCCCCACCCCCACCGTCGAGGAGTGATGAATTCGTGTCATCAGCGTTGAGGAAGGGCACCACGGGCGTTCTGGCGACCCTGGCCGCCGTGTGCGGGCTGTTGCTGTCCAGCGCCCTGCCGGCCGCCGCTCAGACCCAGTCGTCCCAGCCGTCTCAGCTGACTCATTCGTCTCATTCGTCGCACAACTCCCATGGGTCGCACCACAAGCCCCCCAAACCCCACAAGCCAGGCCATAAGAGCGACTTCGTCGTCAGCGAGGCGCAGTTCAACCAGATGTTCCCGAACCGCGATCCGTTCTTCACCTATGACGGGCTGGTCGAGGCGACCAAGGCGTACCCCAGGTTCGCGCACACCGGCAGCCGGACCACCTGGAAGCAGGAGGCCGCCGCGTTTCTCGCCAACGTCAGCCATGAGACCGGCGGGCTGTACTACGTGGTCACGCAGAACACCGACCTGTATCCGATCTTCTGCGACGAGACCCAGCCGTACGGCTGTCCCGCCGGGCATGACGCGTACTACGGGCGTGGCGCGATCATGCTGAGCTGGAACTTCAACTACAAGGCCGCGGGTGACGCGCTGGGGATCGATCTCCTCAACAACCCGTGGCTCGTCGAGACCGATCCGGCCGTGGCCTGGATGACCGCCCTCTGGTACTGGAACACCCAGTCCGGTCCCGGCACCATGACCGGCCATGACGCGATGATCCACAAGAAGGGCTTCGGGCAGACGATCTGGAGCCTCAACGGGTCCTCCGAGTGCAACGGCGGCGCCCCCGCGCAGATGAACCACCGGGTCGATCTCTACAAGCAGTTCACCCGAATCCTGCGCACCGAGCCGGGTCGTCGTCTGACGTGCTGATCAGGCACAACGGGTAGCCGCGCCGTCGTCCGCGATCGATCCACCAGGACCCGCGCGCGCGTCCCGTCGTGTGCGTACCCCCACGGAGGCCCCGTAGCATCGCGGGGCCTCCGTCGTGTGTGGGCTGGCGGGGTAAGGGACGGGTGCGGGTGAGTGAGTCCGGGAGTGTGCGCATGGGTGGCTGGCGGGTCACCGGGCTGCGATGGGCCGAGGGGGCGGCCGGGCCCGCGCTCGGGTGGCAGGGGCCCGCGCCGGGGCAGTCGCGCGTGAGCGGGCTCGCGTACGGCGCGGAACTGGGGTTCCGCGCTCTGGGCGTACGCCACTGCGTCGGCGCGCGCGGCAATCCCTGTCCCCTCCTCGCGGTGGTCGCGGGGCGCGGCACGGGGGCGCGTTGTCCGGAGTGCGCTCGGCTGGACCGGGCGCACTCGGTGGCCGCCGACACGATCGCCGACGACCCGCGTACGTATCGTGTGTATCTGGCCTGGTTCGGGCCCGGGATGGTCAAGGTCGGCATCACCGCCGAGCAGCGGGGTTCCGCGCGGCTGCGGGAGCAGGGGGCCGTCGTGTTCAGCTGGCTGGGGCGCGGGCCGCTGATGGCCGCGCGGCGCACCGAGGAGCTGTTGCGGTCGGTGCTCGGGGTGCCCGACCGGATTCCGTACGCCAGGAAGCGTGCCGTGCGGACCGCGCTGCCGGGGATCGGGGAGCGGGCCGCGGAGGTCCGGGCGCTGTACGGGAAAGCGGTCGCGCTGCGCGGGGACGGGTGGCCGGAATCGCTGGAGCCGTTGCCGTTCGAGGCGGTCGACCATGCCGGGGTGTTCGGCATCAAGGGCGTGGTGGGGGTGACGGGCGCGGTGACCGAGCTGGTGGACGGCGGGGTCGTCGCGGGGCGGCTGGTGGCCGCGGCCGGGCCCGATCTGCATCTGGCGCCGGCGAACGGCGGGGTGGTCGTCCTCGACACCCGGCTGATGACCGGCTGGGAGCTGGTGGTGGCCGACGCGCGGGCGGATGTCACCGTGCCGGTCGCGGCCGTGGGGTCGGGGCCGGGAGCAGGCACGGGGTCGCAGGGAGTGCAGGGCGGGTTGTTCTGAGAGCGGTGTGTGGGTGCGCCGGGGCGTGCCGGGCACCGCGGCAGCTCCCGGGCACCGATTCTCAGGCAATTCACAGAAACGGCCAAGATGTCTCTCACCGGGATCTCGCACGGTGGACGCATGACGACGACCTCGCCCGTGGGGCGTACAGAAGCGCTGAGGCCGGACCGCGATCCCGTGCGAGTGCTGGTCGTGGACGACGAGGCTCCGCTGACCGAGCTGCTGTCCATGGCCCTGCGCTACGAGGGCTGGGAGGTGCGCAGTGCCGGGGACGGCGCCGGTGCGGTCAGGGCGGCGCGTGACTTCCGGCCTGACGCGGTGGTCCTCGGCATGGCGCTGCCCGACATGGACGGGCTCGCGGTGCTCGGCCGGCTGCGGCGGGAGCTGTCCGACGTCCCCGTGCTGTTCCTGACCGGGCGGGACGCGATGGAGGAGCGGATCGTCGGGCTCACGGCGGGCGGTGACGAGTACGTCGCGAAGCCGTTCGGTCTGGAGGAGGTCGTGGCGCGGCTGCGCGGGCTGATCCGGCGTTCCGGCACCGCGACCGACGTCCGGGGCGGGTCGGCGCTCGTCGTCGGTGACCTGGTGCTGGACGAGGACAGCCATGAGGTGAGCCGGGGCGGCGGCAACATCCATCTCACCGCCACCGAGTTCGAGCTGCTGCGGTTCCTGATGCGCAACCCCCGCCGGGTGCTCAGCAAGGCGCAGATCCTGGACCGGGTGTGGAACTACGACTTCGGGGGCCAGGCGAACGTCGTCGAGCTGTACATCTCCTATCTGCGCAAGAAGATCGACGCCGGACGTCCGCCGATGATCCACACCCGGCGCGGGGCGGGGTATCTGATCAAGCCCGGGGAGTAAGGGCAGCCGGGGAGCGGGGGGAGCGGGCGAGGCGGGCGGGCTCGGGGAGCTGGAGGGGGAGTCCGTCCGAGGAGTGGGCCGGCCCGTGCGGCAGAGTGGGCCGGCCCCGTTCAGCGTTCCGGTCGCAGCAGCAGATCGGCGACCACCGGGCGGTGGTCCGAGGCAAGCGTCTCGGGCACCGCCGCGCCCCGTACCCGTACTCCGTCCTTCGAGACCGCCACGTAGTCGATCCTTCGCACCGGGTCCCGCGCGGGGTAGGTCGGCGAGCCGGGTTCGACGTCCGTCAACTCACGCCAGAGCGGGGCCAGTTCTGCGGCCGTCGGTGACGCGTTGAAGTCGCCGAGGAGGACCTTCCGGCCCCGGTCCTCCGCCATGATCCGCCGGGTGTCGGCGATCTGCGCGGTGCGTACGGACGGGTCGGCGCGGTAGTCGAGATGCGTCACGTACACATGCACCGGCAGCCCCCTCACCCGTACGGTCACCTCGCCGAAGCCGGGCGCCGGTGCGGGCAGCGGGTCGGGGACCTGGGTGGACAGCCGGGTGATCTCGTGGTTCTCGGCGCTCTCGATCCGGTACCTCGACAGCACCGCCACTCCGAACTCACGCCGCGGTGCGCCCGGCGTGGCCGGATCGAGGCTGTATATCGGGGCGAACGACACCCGCATACGCATTCGTTCGCCCAGCTCGCGCGCCACATCACGCCACTCGCTGCGGGCGCTCCAGTGGACGTCCACCTCCTGAAGGCCGAGCACATCCGCTTTCAGTGAGCGGAGTTGGTCCGCCTGTCGATCGAGGTCGAAGACGCCGTCCATGCCCGCGCCGGCGTGGATGTTGTACGTCGCCACGCGAAGCGGGATCGCGTTCCCGGGCTCGTTCGTCGCGCGGGCGGGGCCAATGCTCCTGCCGTTCCCGGGAGTTGACGGGGCTCCGGCGGCCTTGGCCGGAAGTGCCGTACCGGCCGTCAACAGTCCTGCGACGACCAGCGTTCCCAGCTTTCCCAGCGTACGGTGACGCGGTGTCATGCCACCACTTCCCCTCCGTGTCGGTGACCGGGCCGGTGTCCGGGTGCGTATGTCCGTGTTCGCGTCCGCGTGTGTATTCGTGTGTGTTCACGCGGTTTTCGGGGCTCCTTCGTCGGACCGGTGATCCTGTCCGGCCGCGTCCGATCGTCGTCGACGCCGCGTCGGGGACCGTACCCGCGGAAAAGCGCTTGTACGCCGTACGGGAGTTGCTTTACGGTGTATGGCAGATTCCCGTACGGCGTATGGGGAGGCGTGTGGGGATCACTTCGCCCCGGCCGTCCGGGTCCAGGTCGCCCGGCGCCGTTGTCCCTTCCCGTCGTTCCTTCAGCCGCCCGTTCCAGCCGCCCGTTCCAGCTGTACGAGTTCAAGGAGCCCGCACCATGACGGCCACCGCTGCTGAGCAGCAACCCCTCACTCCCCGAGGACACCCCCAGCGCTGGCTGATCCTCGGCGTCATCTGTCTCGCCCAGCTCACCGTGCTCCTCGACAACACCGTCCTCAACGTCGCGATCCCCTCCCTCACCGCCGATCTGCACGCGGCCACCGCCGATGTGCAGTGGATGATCAACGCGTACTCGCTCGTCCAGTCAGGGCTCCTGCTCACCGCGGGCAGTTCCGCCGACCGCTACGGCCGCAAGAAGATGCTGGTCGCCGGACTCGCCCTGTTCGGGATCGGCTCGCTGGGAGCCGGACTCGCCCAGTCGGCGGGCCAGTTGATCGCCGCCCGCGCGGGCATGGGGGTCGGCGGCGCGCTGCTGATGACCACGACCCTTGCGGTCGTCATGCAGATCTTCGACGACAGCGAGCGGATCAAGGCGATCGGCATCTGGTCGACCGTCAGCATGCTCGGCTTCGCCGTGGGACCGCTGATCGGCGGGGTGATGCTCGACCACTTCTGGTGGGGCGCGATCTTCCTGATCAACATCCCGGTCGCCGTCATCGGCCTGATCGCCGTGGTCCGGCTCGTACCGGAATCCCGCAATCCGCACGGCGACCGGCCCGATCTGCTGGGCGCGCTGCTCTCCACCGTCGGCATGGCCGCCACCGTGTACGCGATCATCTCCGGCCCCGCGCACGGCTGGACGTCCGGCCGGGTCCTGCTGGCCGCGTTCATCGGAGTGACCGTGCTGACCGGGTTCGCGCTGTGGGAGCTGCACATCCCGTACCCGATGCTGGACATGCACTTCTTCCGGAACCAGAAGTTCGTCGGCGCGGTCGCGGGCGCGATCCTGGTCGCCTTCGGCATGGGCGGTTCGCTGTTCCTGCTCACCCAGCAACTTCAGTTCGTGCTCGGGTACGGGCCGCTGGAGGCCGGTCTGCGGACGGCGCCGCTCGCGCTCAGCGTCGTCGCGCTCAACCTCACCGGGCTGGGGGCCAGGCTGGTGCCGAAACTGGGCACCCCCGTCACCATCGCCTCCGGCATGGGGCTGCTCGCCGCCGGTCTCGCGGCCATCGCCCTGCTCGGCCGGGACGGCTACGGCGGCATGCTGCTCGGGCTGGTCGTGATGGGCGCGGGCATCGCGATGGCCATGCCCGCCATGGCCAACGCCATCATGAGCGCCATCCCGCAGGAGAAGGCGGGCGTCGGCGCCGGGATCAACGGAACCCTCGCCGAATTCGGAAACGGCCTCGGGGTCGCGGTGCTCGGAGCCGTACTGAACTCCCGGTTCGCCACCCTCGTCCCCGCCGCGGTCGGAGCCGCCTCACTGCCCGCCGCCCTCGCCGCGGCGACCGGCGAAGCGGAGCGGCAGCGGATCACGGACGCCTTCGCCTCCGGTCTCGCGACCAGCCAGCTGGTCGGCGCGGTGGCGGTGCTCGCGGGCGGGCTGCTCGCCGCCGTACTGCTGCGACGCGCGGAACAGCACGAGCGGGCGGGACAGCACGAGCGGTCGGGACAGCACGAGCGGTCGGAGCGGACGGAGCAGTCGGCCGGACAGCCGGGTCCGGCGGCGGACAGGGCTCAGGGCGCGCCTTCGGGTACGTCGCCGGATGCGATTCCGGACGTGTCCCCGGACGGGGCCCAGGGGGCTTAGGGTCTCTCGTCCGGATCTCGGGCCGGATCTCGGGCCGGATCAGGGAGCGGGCCGGTGCCGTGCGTCGTGAGGCGGAGGAGGGAGTCATGGCGGAGCCGTGCCGACCGACGACAACGCCGCGAGGTGCGGTGCGAGAGCCCGCGAACCCGGCCTGATCCAAACGGAAGGGCCCCAGGGGGGCTCCAGGGGACTCGCCCGTATCGGCGGCATAGCATCAGGTGGGGCGTACCGGACAGCACGCGTCCGGTACGCGTCCAGGGTGCTGCGGCCACGCGTCCGGCTTCCGCGGGCGGTGCGTGACCGGTCGGCAGCCGGTGGCGGGCCGGGCGGTATCCGGTACGCGCCCGGTGGGTACTCGGGTCCGTGACCGGTCGCGTGCCCGGCACATGCGTCCGGCTCGTATCGGCCCGTACCCGGTACGTCCCCGCCGGCAAGACGAGGAGAGTACGCCATGGTGTCCGCGGCCGACCGAGTGAACAATCCCGCACGAGCCAGTGTCTGGCTGGACCGGCGGACCCCGTCGCGCAGTCGCCGGTCCGCTCAGCCCACCGGCCTCGACCGGGAGAGGATCACCGCGGCCTCGGTCCGGCTGCTGGACGCCGAGGGCCTGGCCAAGTTCTCCATGCGCAGGCTGGCCGCCGAGCTGGACGTCACCGCGATGTCCCTCTACTGGTACGTCGACACCAAGGACGACCTCCTGGAACTCGCCCTCGACTCGGTCCACAGCGAGATCGAGTCGCCGGGCGAGAACACCGACTGGCGCGTCGGCCTGCGCGAACTCGCCGCCAGCTACCGCGGGTTGCTGGTCCGTCATGTCTGGGTGTCATCGCTGATCGGCCACTTCCTCAACATCGGCCCGCACGCGATGCTGTTCGCGTACTCGGTCCAGGACGTCGTCCGGGCCACCGGGCTGCCGCCGCGGCAGCGGACGGGCGCGCTCTCCGCGGTCTTCCAGTTCGTGTACGGATTCGGCACCATCGAGGGCCACTTCGCCCAGCATGCCGCGGCGGCCGGGCTCAGCCAGGACGCGTTCTTCCAGCAGGCCATGGGCACGATCCTGGCCGAGCCGAAACTGCGCGGCGCACTCGAAGCCGCGCAGGACCGGATGGAGGCGCGCGGTGGTGACACGGTGGAGGAGATGCGCGAGCGGGACTTCGAGGTCGCGTTGAACGTACTGATCGCGGGCATCGAGACGATGCGCCGGGACGGGTCGGGATTCGGCACGGGTACGGGGACGGGGACGGAGCAGGGCCGGGGTGACGCCCAGGGCCGGGCGCAGGACCAGGGCCAAGGGCAGGCGGCGGGCGGGCGGTAGCGGCCGGCGGGCCGGGTGCCCGCGCGTTGGCGTACGGGATGCCGGGTGCGGGACGCCCGGTGCTGGGTGTCCGGTCGCCGCCCCCGGCTGTCAGTCGTCCGACGCCAGGCGGGCCGGGAATCCGCCCGTGGCGACCGGGCCCCACCGCTCCGGAGTGACCCGGATGATCGACTTGCCCTGCTTCACCATCGCCGCGCGGTACTCGTCCCAGTCCGGGTGCTCGCCCGAGATGTTCCGGAAGTACTCGACGAGCGGTTCGACGGAGTCCGGCGAGTCGATCACCTCGGCCGAGCCGTCGATCTGGACCCACGGGCCGTTCCACTCGTCCGAGAGGACGATCACGCTCACCCGCTCGTCCCTCCTGGCGTTACGGGTCTTGGCCCGTTCGGGGTACGTCGACATGACGATCCGTCCCGCGTCGTCGACCCCGCAGGTCAGCGGGGAGCCCTGGGGCCTCCCGTCGGACCGGGTGGTCAGCAGGACCGCCCGGTGCCTGGGCCGTACGAACGCCAGCAACTCGTCGAGCGTGACGGCGGTGTTGGACGCGATGGAGGGTGCCATGTCCCAAGCCTACGATCCGGCAGTGACAAGGGCCGGGCGGCGACGAGGGATTCTCGCCACCGTCCGGCCCCTTCCGCCACTGCCGATGCCCGCAGCCTGAATTCGTACGGTCATTCGAATACAGCGCTCGGACGGACGTGCGGACTACGACGGCAGCGCGTCGCCCTGTACCGCCTGGATGTCCAGTTCCACCCGCAGTGTCGTGCCGATCGCGGAGATGCCCGCCTGCACGACCTGGTTGTAGTTCATCGCGAAGTCGTCGCGGCGCAGGTCGGTGGTGGCGCGGAAGGCCGCCCGCACCCCGCCCCACGGGTCGGGACCGGTCCCCAGATAGCTGAGGTCCAGGTCCACCTGGCGTGCGACACCGTGCAGCGTCAGCTCGCCGCTCACGGTCCAGCGGTCGGGTCCGGCGGGCGTCAGGGCGGTGGAGCGGTACGTGATCTCCGGGAACCGTTCCACGTCCAGGAAGTCCGTCGACCGCAGGTGCTTGTCGCGCATTCCGTTGCCGGTGTCGATGCTGGCCGCGCCGATGACGGCGTCGACCCGGGACCGCTCGACGTCCTCCGCGATCTCGATCCGGCCGCCGAACTCGGTGAACCGGCCGCGCACGCTGGAGATCCCCAGGTGCTGCGCGACCGCGCCGACCGAGGAGTGCGCCGGGTCCAGCGACCAGGTGCCCGGCGGCGGCAGCTCGACACCGCCCTGCCGGGCCAGCACCACGGTGCCCGCCTCGGCCCGGCCGCTCGCGGTGACGAGGGCGGTGGAAGCGGCGGGGGCGTATCCGACCGCCGTCACGATCACCGTGTACGCGCCGGCCGGCAGCGGGGCATCGGTGGCGACCGCCCCGTCCTCGTCGGCCTCGGCCCGCAGCACCTGTGTGCCGGTCATGTCCGTGACCGTCACGACCGCGTGCTGGACCGCCCAGCCGTCCCGCGTCCGTACCTGTGCGCGAAGTCCCATCCCGTTTTCTCTCCTTGTCGAAATGACGCGGTGTTGCCAGTGGTGTTGATACGCCGGGACACGGGGCGCGGGGCACGGACTGCGCCGGGGCCCCGGGTGGGCCGGGCGGTACCGGTTTCGTCGGTGGTCCCGGTGGTCCCGGTGGTCCCGGTGGTCCCGGGGACCCGGTGCTCCCGGTGGCACCCGACGGCGCCTGCGTACCCGACGGCGTCTGGACCCGGTTGTCCGGTGGCGCCCGGTGTCCCGGTGCCGCCGATGGGGAAGTAGTCGGGCCCCGGGGTGGGGACGACAGGCCGTCCCCTGCCTGTCGTCCCCACCGCCGGGGCCCATTTCCACCGGCATGGACAGCGTCTCCGCGCGAAACGCCGTCCCGCCAGGGGTCTGTGTTCACTCGTACGAGTGGTCGGGGAGCCGGCTGGTGCCGTGGCCCCCGGAACTACTCGCCCGGGTGGGCCAGCTCGATGTCGTGACCGTCGACTCCGGGACCGGCCACGGTCAGCGATCCGGCGACCGGCGGGAAGCCGGTCGCGATGACCGTGTACTCGCCCGCGTCCAGGTCGGCGAAGGCGTACGCCCCGTCCTCCCCGGTCGTCGCCGTGGCGATCACGTTCCCGGCCGCGTCGACCAGGGTCACGCGGGCGTCGGGCAGCGGTGTCCGCGCGGCCCCTCCGCGTACGACACCCTGGACCAGCGCACCGGCCAGGAGCGCGGCGTCGACCCGGGTGACCCCCTGGCCGCCGATCTCCACCGGCAGCGCCAGCGGACGGAACCCGGCCGCGTTCACCGCGACGGTCACCGCTCCGGGAATCAGCTCCCCGAAGACGAACTCACCGGTCTCGTCCGACGCGCCGGTCGCCAGCACATCGCCCCGCACATCGGTCACGATCACCATCGCGCCACCGATCGGGAGGCCGCTGTCGGCGGCCCGGACGGTCCCGGCCAGGCCACTCGTACCGGCCAGCAGGATGTCGTACGCCACCGGCTCGTCGCCCACGACCACGGTCGACGCCTGCGGCTGGAAGCCGTCGGCGGACGCGATCAGGACGTACGAACCCGAGCCGGGCGCGTCCACGGCGTATCCGCCGTCGGCCTGGGCGACCCCGCGTCCGAGCTGTCGGCCCTCCAGCGAGATCAGCGTGACGGCGGCCCGCGCGACGGGCGCGCTCTCGGCGCCGCGCACCACACCGCTGATCCGGGAGCCGCGCACGGTCCCCGCACCGGAGGCGCCGCCGCCCAGGCGCAGGGTGTCGGCCGAGGTGACCGGTGCGGCACCCTCGGACGCCCGCGCGCCGGCGGAGCCCCGCGCGTCCGCTTCCCCGGCCCCGACGAGCGCGTCCGCCGGAACCTTGTCGAGCGAGGGCGCGGCACCGGCCGCCGCCGGAACGTCCCCGGCGCCCACGGACGTCTCGGCCGGGGCCGGGGCGTCGTTGGCCGCCCGCGACTTCAGGGCGACCTCCTTGATGAAGATGGTCAGCAGGAAGGCGACCAGCGCGGCCGGAGCCGCGTAGAGGAAGACATCGGCCACACCGTGCCCGTACGCGGCCTCCACGACCGTGCGGAACGGCGCGGGCAGCGTCTTCAGGTCGGGGATGCCCCCGCCACCGGTCCCGCCGTGGCCCAGGGCGGCGCCCTCCGGACCGAGGTCGGCGAGGCCGTCCTTGACGTACTGCGTGACCCGGGTGCCGAGCACCGCGCCCAGGGCCGAGACCCCGATCGCACCACCGAGCGAACGGAAGAACGTGACGACGGAGCTGGCCGCGCCGAGGTCGGACGGGTCGACCTGGTTCTGCGTGGCGAGCACCAGGTTCTGCATCATCATGCCGATGCCGAGGCCCATCACGGCCATGAAGATCGCGACGTGCCAGTACGGGGTGTCGTACCGGATGGTGCCCAGCATCCCGAGCCCACCGGTCAGCAGGAACCCACCGCTGACCAGCCAGACCTTCCAGCGACCGGTCTTGGTGATGATCTGACCGGAGACGGTCGAGGAGACGAACAGACCCGTGATCATCGGGATCGTCATCACACCGGACATCGTCGGCGACTTGCCGCGCGCCAGCTGGAAGTACTGGCTGAAGAAGATCGTGCCCGCGAACATCCCGATGCCGACGAACAGCGAGGCCGCCGAGGCGAGGGTGATCGTACGGTTACGGAAGAGCCGCAGCGGGATGATCGGCTCACGGGCCTTGGACTCGATGAACAGGAACAGCAGCGCCAGCACCAGCGAACCCGCGAGCATCACGCCGGTCTGCCAGGACATCCAGTCGTACTTGTCGCCCGCGAAGGTCACCCAGAGGAGCAGCAGGGAGACCGCGGCGCTGATGAAGAACGCGCCCCACCAGTCGACCTTGACCTCACGCTTGACGACGGGGAGCTTCAGGGTCTTCTGGAGCACGATCAGCGCGACGACGGCGAACGGCACGCCGACGTAGAAGCACCAGCGCCAGCCCATCCAGCTGGTGTCGGTGATGACACCGCCGAGCAGCGGGCCACCGACGGTGGCGACGGCGAAGACCGCACCGAGGTAGCCGCTGTACCGGCCACGCTCACGCGGGGCGATCATGGCGGCCATCACGATCTGCGCGAGGGCGGAGAGACCGCCGACGCCGACGCCCTGGACGACACGGCAGACGATCAGCATGCCGCTGCTCTGCGACAGACCGGCGACGACCGAGCCCGCCACATAGATGACCAGGGCTATCTGGACCAGCAGCTTCTTGCTGAACAGGTCGGAGAGCTTGCCCCACAGAGGGGTCGTGGCGGTCATGGCCAGCAGCGAGGCCGTGACGACCCAGGTGTAGGCGCTCTGGCCGCCGCCGAGGTCGGAGATGATCTCCGGCAGGGCGTTGGAGACCACCGTCGACGACAGGATCGCGACGAACATGCCGAGCAGCAGCCCGGTCAGCGCTTCCATGATCTGCCGGTGAGTCATCGGCGTGCCGTCGGGAGCGTCGGACGCCCCGTGCTTGGCGTGGCCGCCCCGCACACCGGTTGGTGTGGTCGTAGCCATTGAAATCCTTGTCTCTGCTTCTGTTACAGGGGTGTACGGGTGTACGAATTCTCGGAGCCGCCCGCCGCGGGGGTGTCCCCGGCGCTCTCGGCGGCCGCTGTCTTTCCGGTGTTCCTGGCGTCCTCGACGCCTCTGAGGTCCGGTGAGCCGTCGGGGGCCTCGTACGGCCGGTCGCGGCAGTTGCTGTCGTGCCTGCCCGGAGCGCATCCGCACGGTGCGCCGCAGACGAAGCTGTCGCGCAGCCTGGCCAGCAACGTGTTGAGCTGTCCGACCTCGTCGTCGGACCATTCCCGCAGGTTGCGGGCGAACATTTCGGTGCTCCGGCGGTTCAGGTCGCCGAGCACGCCCTGGCCCGCGGGGGTCAGCCGCAGGATGCGGGACCGCTTGTCCGCGGGGTCCGGGGACCGCTCGATCCAGCCCCGGTCGGCCACATGGGCGACATGGCGGCTGGTCACCGAGATGTCGACGGACAGCAGCTCGGCGAGCCGGCTGATCCGCATCTCGCCGTGGTGGTCGAGAAGGGTCAGCACGGCCGCGGAGCCACCGGGGCACTCGGCGGGAAGAACGCGAGCGATTCCTCGTTTGATGGCGCCGACGACGCTGAGCTGCCGGGCCAGTTCCTCGTACTGACTCCGTGCGGCCACGGGCTACCCCCAGACATCTCGTTGCTTAGGGCAACCGTAGAAGCGATTGGTTGCTACAGGCAAATGAAATGGGGCTTGCGGAAGTAAAGGAACGCAAAAGGCTGCGTAGGGGACGAGTCAAAGGCCCAGCGTGCGCGCGGGCCCCGGGCGACGAATGTGTGTCGCGCCACACGGCGCGTCCGGGACGGTGAACGTACGGAAGTGTGTACGGATGTCGCGTCGACGCTTCTGCCGCGCAACTCCCTTGTACGGGACGGGAGATGACCGGTACGGGTGCGCTGCGGGCCTCAACGGCGCCGGAACCCCTGATCGAAGGCCGCGGACGCCTGTCCCCTTGTGGCACCCGGGGGTTGGGACCTACTCCTGAGTTCGCTAGGGTCCTGCCCCATGGCACACAACCCCCACGCCCCGCAGGGTCCCGAGGGCAATCCCGACCCGGCCGGCAATACGCAGATGTTCCGCGCCTTCGTGGACGACGGCGAGCCGCAGCGCCGGCCGCAGCAGGCGGTCTCCTCCGGACCGAGGGTCGGGGTGATCGCCGCTGTCGTCGCCGTGATCGTCGTCCTCGGCGCGGTCGCCTGGCTCGCCCTGGGCTGACCGGCGGCCCTCCCGGGCCGACCGCCGCCCCGGGAGCCGATCGCACGCGCCACCGGGGATGGCCTCGGGGGCGCCGATGAGCATGCTCCGGACAGAGGCGGAGGGTCCGCCGCCCCGGGCGCGCCCTGCGCCCGTCCGAGCGGTCCGTGCCGAGCGGTCCGCGCCGAGCGGTCGCTGCCGGTCAGCCCGTGCCGAGCGGTCCGCGCCGGGATGTCTGCCGCTGCCGGGGCCGGGCCGCGCGCACCCGGGGCGTACCGGACACCGGGGCCGGATTCGACCGCGCGCACCACGGACGTACCGGCACACCGACTCGGCGTTCCCGGAGCACGGCGTTCTCCGGCACCGCCCGGTGCTCCCGGACACCGTGAGACCGCCGGTACGGGCCGTTCCGGCGCCCGGCGGACCCCAGCAGTCGTACGAGCCGGACTCACCCCGGACTCACCGCCCCGTACCGCCGCCCCCTCACGTCACACGCGCTGGCGAACCGTCACTGCAAATATCCGTGAGGGAGCCGGAGCGAGCGGTCTCGGACCGCGTCCGGCAGACGGCCGGTCAGCGGCCGGCCGGCGGTCAGTCGGCGATCAGCCCTTCTCTGAGCTGGGCCAGCGTGCGCGTCAGAAGTCGCGAGACGTGCATCTGGGAGATGCCGACCTCTTCCCCGATCTGCGACTGCGTCATGTTGGCGAAGAACCGCAGCATGATGATCTGCCGTTCGCGGGGCGGCAGTTTGGCCAGCAGGGGCTTCAGCGACTCGCGGTACTCGACGCCCTCCAGCGCCGCGTCCTCGTATCCCAGCCGGTCCGCCAGCGAGCCCTCCCCGCCGTCGTCCTCGGGCGAGGGCGAGTCCAGCGAGGACGCGGTGTAGGCGTTGCCGACGGCCAGGCCGTCGACCACGTCCTCCTCCGACACCCCGAGTGCCAGGGCCAGTTCGGGCACGGTCGGCGAACGGTCGAGTCTCTGTGCCAGCTCGTCGCTCGTCTTGGTGAGGGCGAGCCGCAGCTCCTGGAGCCGGCGCGGCACCCGCACCGACCATGACGTGTCCCGGAAGAAGCGTTTGATCTCCCCGACCACCGTCGGCATCGCGAACGTCGGGAACTCCACGCCCCGTTCGCAGTCGAACCGGTCGATCGCCTTGATCAGGCCGATCGTTCCGACCTGGACGATGTCCTCCATGGGTTCGTTGCGGCTCCGGAACCGCGCCGCCGCGTAACGCACCAGCGGGAGGTTCAGCTCGATGAGCGTGTCGCGGACATAGGCACGCTCGGGGCTGTCTGCTCCTTCGGCGCTCAGTGCGGCGAGCCGGAGGAACAGGGAACGGGACAGAGTGCGGGTGTCGATGGCTTCCGGCGAGCTGGTGAGCACTTCAGGTGCGGGAGCGCTCTTCGTGAGCGTGAGCACCTTCGAGCTGCCCTGGTCTACGGACATGCCACCCCCTTGAGGTCGCGGACGGTCGCGGTGGCCGCGACCATCGGAGGAACGCAGCCTCCACCTGAATACCGGAGGCGGGGCTGCGGCAAACGCGGTTCCAGCAGAATGTCACATGTCGGCAACGCGCTGTAGTGACATGTCGACAAGTTTCCGCCAAGTCTGCGCAGGAAACAGGGGGTGTGAGCCTTGTCGGTGACCTGAGCCCCGCTCAGGAGGGTCTACCCATTCCGGTTACGCTTCGATCCTATTTGCGGACCGCAGTCGCGCGAAGCTTCTGGCCAACAGCCTTGACACATGCATCTGGGAGACGCCCAGTTCGGCACTGATCTGGGACTGGGTCAGATTGCTGTAGTAGCGGAGCAGCAGGATGCGTTGCTCGCGTTCGGGCAGTTGTACGAGCAGATGCCGCACCAGATCGCGGTGCTCCACCCCGGCGAGCGCCGGGTCCTCGTACCCGAGCCGGTCCAGCAGACCGGGCAGTCCGTCCCCCTCCTGCGCGGCTTCCAGCGAGGTGGCGTGGTA
Source organism: Streptomyces sp. AM 4-1-1 (assembly GCF_029167625.1). NCBI lineage: Bacteria > Bacillati > Actinomycetota > Actinomycetes > Kitasatosporales > Streptomycetaceae > Streptomyces > Streptomyces sp. AM 4-1-1. The sequence continues at coordinate 3,386,485 of NZ_CP119145.1, read as the reverse complement.
CGACCGGCCCGCCTCGATGCAGGCGAGCACCTCGTCCTCGGAGATCCTCAGCCGCTCGGCGATCTCCGCGGTGGTGGGGGAACGGCCATGAGCGGTCGTCAGGTCCTCGGTGGCGCCGGTGACCTGGACCCAGAGCTCATGCAGCCGACGCGGTACGTGGACGGTCCGGACGTTGTCCCGGAAGTACCGTTTGATCTCCCCGACGACGGTCGGCATGGCGAAGGTGGGGAACTGCACGCCGCGTTCCGGATCGAACCGGTCGATGGCGTTGATCAGACCGATCGTTCCCACCTGGACGACGTCCTCCATGGGTTCGTTACGGCTCCGGAAGCGGGCGGCCGCGTACCGCACGAGCGGCAGGTTCGCCTCGATGAGCGCCGCCCGCACCCTCCCGTGCTCGGGGGTGCCCGGCTCCAGGTCCTTGAGGCGGCCGAAGAGCACCTGGGTCAGTGCCCGGGTGTCGGCGCCCCGGGTGCGGACGCGGTCACCTCCGCTGTCGGGCGTCTCGGTCTCGACGAGCCCGACGGGTTCGGCGGTCCGGGCGGCCTGGGCGGGCTGGACGGGTTGGACGACCTGGGCGGGCTGGGCGGGCTGGGAGGCGCGGGTGAACCGGGCGGTCCGGGCGGTCCGCGCGTTCTCGGTGAGCGTGACGGTCTCGGCGGATGCGGATGCGGATGCGGATGCGGGTGCGGATGCCGGTGCAGGTGCGGATACGGGTGCTTCGGCGGGTGCGGTGGAGACGGTTGCTTCGGTGTGTGCGGCGGGTTTCGCGGGTTCCGGGGACGGGGTCGGTTCGGTGTGTTGGGGAGGCACTTGAGGCGCTGTACTGGCCGGCACGGTGTCGCCACCCCTTTGCGGTCAACTACGGTCAACTCAGTCGTCAAAAGCGGTCATAGCATCACAAGACATGTCCACTGTGTGCAAGCACCGTATAACGCCGTGTTGACCGCAAGGTGGTTGAAACACAAGGAAAAGCCCCTCATCCGAGAGGTGAGGGGTTTCGTCGACGCGGGACGGGACAAGCGGGTCGGGAACGGTGCCGATCAGAAGGGCCGAATGGACCGGAAGGACCGGAAGGGTCAGAAGGGATAGTCGGCGATCACCCAGGTGGCGAACTCCCGCCACTGCCCGGCCGCGGCCTGGTGGGCCGGGTGCTCCACGTAACGCTTCAGGGCCGCCTCGTCGGCGACCGCGGAGTTGATGGCGAAGTCGTAGGCGATCGGGCGGTCGGTGATGTTCCAGGCGCACTCCCAGAACTCCAGTTCGGGGATCTGACCTTCGAGTTCCTGGAACGCCCGTGCACCGGCCACGGCCCGCGGATCGTCCCGCTCGACGCCGTCGTTCAGCTTGAACAGGACCAGGTGGCGGATCATCGGGTGTTCTCCTACTTCACGAGTTCGGACATGAAGTCGCCGACGCCCTGCGCGGCGCTCGAAACGCCCTCGAACCCTATCTGGACCAGATCGGCCGCCCTGGCGGGGGATGTGATGATCGTGTACAGCACGAAGACCACTATCACGTAGAGCGCGATCTTCTTCGCCAGCGCCATCTCAGCCCTGCCTCCCCGGTCATCCCCTGTGCGGTCGGGTGATTGTAGTCATACGAATCGTTTCGGGCGGAGGGTTGTGGCGGATCTTCGGGCTGTCCCCCGGTACGGGGGCCAGGGGCGCCCGCTCCCGGAATCAGGGACGACCGATCGGTGGACCAAGGACGAAGGACCCTTCGCTCGGGGCCCTTCGTCCGGTCCGGCGGCGTCCACGAGCGCGCACCATGGGGATGAGCCCGACGGAACCGTGAGGATTCGGCGGGCGAGGGACAGGGTCTTCGAGGCCCGCGCCGCGCGACTCCCCCCTGACCGCGGCATGGGCCGTCGGCCCTGTCCTCACCGGGGGAAGCGGCTTGTCCCCCCGACGCCGCTTCCCCCGACCTGACGGCACGACGCGTGGCCCCCATCGCCCCCGGAGAACACCGGGCGGGCGGTGGGGGCCACGTTGTCGTGCGGGGTGGCCGGGTCCCGGCCGCTGCCGAGAAGTGCGGTGCGGGGCACGGCCGGACGTGCGCCCCCTTACCGAGAACCCGAAGGTCCCGGCGCAAACTCGAAAGGCCCGACGCAATGCGTCGGGCCTTTCACAAGAGCGGTAGCGGTGGGATTTGAACCCACGGTGAGTCTCCCCACACTCGCTTTCGAGGCGAGCTCCTTCGGCCGCTCGGACACGCTACCGAGAGAGAGCTTAGACCATCGGGGCCGTGGGTCGAAATCCACTTCGCCGAAACCTTCGGTGGTCCGGAGCGGGCGGCCGATGGCCGTGGGGTGGCCGTCCGTCGGCCGGGTGCGGGCGGTCAGCGGTTGCGGAAGAAGGCCGTGAGCTGGGCGGCGCACTCCTCCTCCAGCACGCCGTGGATCACTTCGGGACGGTGGTTCAGCCGCCGGTCGCGCACGACGTCCCAGAGCGATCCCGCCGCGCCCGCCTTCTCGTCCCGGGCCCCGTAGACCACTCGGTCGATCCGGGACTGCACGAGCGCGCCCGCGCACATCGTGCAGGGCTCCAGGGTGACCACGAGCGTGCAGTCGATCAGCCGCCACGCGCCGAGTGCGGTGGCCGCCCGTCGCAGGGCGAGCACCTCGGCGTGGGCGGTCGGGTCGCCCGCCGCTTCCCTCTCGTTGTGCCCCGTGGCGAGCACGGACCCGTCCGGGCCGAGCACGACGGCGCCGACCGGGACGTCGCCGGCCCGCGCCGCCAGTGCCGCCTCGGACAGTGCGCGCCGCATGGGTGCCAGCCACGGGTCGCGCACGGGGTCGTGCGGTGGAGTTGCCGGTGCCGCTGACCCCGCTGGTCGCGGGGCCAGCTCCGCTGTCGGTGGTGCGAACGGTGCTTGTGGCACCCGTGCGTCGGAGGGTTCATCGGTCACCCGCGGACCCTAACGGACGGTCTCCAGGACCTCGGCCGCTCCCAGCGCCTCCGCGATCTCCGCCAGGGCGTCCTCCCGCAGCGTCAGCAGATCCTGCTCGGGCAGGCCGAGATCGGCGAGGATCGCGGACTCACCGAGCGGGCCGGTCGGTACGGCATCGGGATCGGGGTCGGGGATGTCGGCGTCGGCGAGCAGCCCGGCTCCGTCATCGTCATCGGTGGCCTCGGTCGTATCGGGTTCGCCGTCCTCCGTACCGTCGAGATCGACGAGTTCTTCGAGGGCGGCGATTTCATCGGCGGCACCCGGCCGGCGGCCGAGCAGTTCATCGGTGAGCAGGATCTCTCCGTACGAGGAGCGGGCGGCGGCGGACGCGTCCGAGACGTAGATACGGGGGTCCTCCTCACCGTCCACCCGGATGACGCCGAACCAGGCGTCCTCCTGTTCGATGAAGACGAGCACCGTGTCCTCGTCCACCGAGGCATCTCGGGCCAGATCCGTCAGGTCGGACAGGGTCTCCACATCGTCGAGCTCCGTGTCGCTCGCTTCCCACCCGTCTTCGGTGCGCGCGAGCAGTGCGGCGAAGTACACCGTGACTCTCCCACTGGTCATAGGTGTGTCGGTCCGACGGGAGGGCAGACGGTGGTCCGGCTGCTCTGTGCCCCGCCCAATCGGAATCGTGGCAGAAACAGCGCCGCCGCGAGACGTCTTCCACGGTTGCGTCGGCCATGAGTTCCGTCAAGACCCACTCACAGCGGATCGTGGCACAGGAGTGCCGACTACCAGCGGAACGTGCGCATCCGCATGGCTTGGCGCATCCGGGCCGCGCGCGCCCGGCGCGGCTGCACGCGCTCGCGGAGCTGCTTCGCCTCGTGGAGTTCGCGCAGGAACTGGGCGCGTCGCCTCCGACGCGCCGCCTCGCTCTCCGGACTTTCCGGATGCTCCGGCGTGTCCCGCACGGTCCCGGTCCCCGGCGCGTCCCGCACGGTCCGTGGACTCTGCGGACTCTGCGCGCCCTGTGCGTTCTGTACGCCCCGGATGTCCTGCACGCCCCGGGTGTCCTGCGCGGTCCGCGCGGCCATCGGGTCCCGTGTGTCCGGCGGGGGCCTGCGCCCCCGTCGCTCCTGCTCCCTGTCCGGCATCGGTACACCACCCCACGGCTGGGAAAGGCTGGTACGGCTGGGAGGCCGTATGCCCCCACCTTCCCTCCGAACAGGTGATTGATGCCAGCGCAGGTACTCGGGGGCCCCGGTTACTGTTGACGGCATGCGGATTCATGTTGTCGACCACCCGCTGGTGGCGCACAAACTCACCACGTTGCGCGACAAGCGCACCGACTCCCCGACCTTCCGGCGGCTCGCCGACGAACTGGTCACCCTGCTCGCCTACGAGGCCACCAGGGATGTGCGCACCGAGCAGGTCGACATCGACACCCCGGTGACGCGGACGACCGGTGTGAAGCTTTCGCACCCCCGGCCGCTCGTCGTGCCGATCCTGCGCGCCGGTCTCGGCATGCTCGACGGCATGGTGCGGCTGCTCCCGACCGCCGAGGTCGGCTTCCTGGGCATGATCCGTAACGAGGAGACGCTTCAGGCGTCCACGTACGCGACGCGCATGCCCGAGGACCTTTCCGGCCGACAGGTGTACGTCCTCGATCCGATGCTGGCCACGGGCGGCACGCTGGTCGCGGCCATCCAGGAGCTGATCAAGCGCGGTGCGGACGATGTGACGGCCGTCGTCCTGCTGGCGGCGCCCGAGGGCGTCGAGGTGATGGAGCGCGAGCTGGCGGGTACGCCGGTCACCGTGGTCACCGCGTCGGTCGACGAACGGCTCAACGAGCACGGCTACATCGTGCCCGGCCTGGGCGACGCGGGCGACCGGATGTACGGCGCCGCGGGCTGACCTGGCCCCCGCTGCCTCCGGGCACCTCGTTCGGCCGTACGAGGATGCGGCCGTACGAGGGTTCGGGCATACGAGGGCTTGTCGTGCGAGGCTTCGGCCGTACGAGGTCTTTCCGGCCCCCGCGTCCTTCTTTTTCTCAGCAGGAGGGCGCGGGGGCCGGCTTGTCGAGGGCGGTGAGCGCGGCGGCGGCGTCCTGCGGGGTGGCGAACGTCGTGAAGCCCGTACCGATGATCAGATCGACGTCCGCGGTCCGCCGGGCGTCCGTCTTCCGGGCGGCGCCCGCCAGCTGCGTACCGAGGACCGGCATCGAGCCGTTCGCGGCCGTCGGCGCGCCGAGCAGCAGTCCGGGGCCGGGGATCTTCTTGTCGTACTCGGCCGGCGCGTTCGCCACCTTGCCGATCCGGAAACCACGCTTCTTCAGCTCGTCGGCCGCTGTCTTGGCGAGGCCGGCGCGCGGGGTCGCGTTGTAGACGTTGACCGTGATCAGGGCCGGTTTCGGCAGCACCTTGGCGGGCGCCGAGGGCTTCGGGGAGGGGCAGGCCGCCTTGTGCTCGGCGGCGCTGGCCTTGTCGGTGCCACCGGTGAAGACGTCGATGAGCTGCAAGGTGCCCCAACCGGCGAAACCGAGGGTCACCACAGCGGCGGCGGCCGAGAGGACCAGCTTGCGCCGATGGCGGGGGCGTCGCATGCGAGGGAACTTGGCGCCCGTGATGCGGTACTTTCCGCCCATGCCGGGGGGAGTGAGCATGCTCATGGGCGCAGCGTAGTGCGACCCGCTGGGGATGCCTACCAGATGATCGATCGATGGCGCCCGTACGGTCCTTAAAACACCCGAAAGCACCTGAAAACGCCCATGAGGCGTCGGAGGTGGTCACACGGTGGCGCGCGTGATGGTCCGGGGTGTCACTCGAGTTCGAGGACCCGCGCGTGCAGTACCTGGCGCTGCTGGAGCGCGGCGCGCACCGCGCGGTGCAGTCCGTCCTCCAGGTAGAGGTTGCCCTGCCACCGCACGACGTGCGGGAACAGATCGCCGTAGAAGGTGGAGTCCTCGGCGAGCAGGGTTTCGAGGTCCAGCTGGCCCTTGGTGGTGACGAGCTGGTCGAGGCGGACCGGACGCGGTGCGACATCCGCCCACTGTCGGGTGCTTTCCCGGCCATGGTCGGGATATGGCCGCCCATTTCCGATGCGCTTGAAGATCACACGGAAAGCCTACCGGCCGCACGGCTCGGGGTGCAGCCATGGGCGAGGGCCGCGATTGCCGGTGAATGCAGACGAAAGCGCTGCATAGGAAGCAATTCGGGCGGCTGGTGGTGGTGAGGCCGGTGGTGTGCCGGCGCGGCAGGGGGTGGTCAGCGTGGGGGGAACGGCAGCTCGTGGGCGTACGTCCCCACCGCGTTCGCCATGACGTCGATGTTCGTCTCCAGGGACGTGAGATCCAGGTTGTCCAGCTTGTCGCAGGCCGCGTGGTAGCAGGGGTCGTACGCCTTCCCCGCCGTGCCGCCGTACACCTTCGCCTGGGTGGTCGTCTTGACGCCCTCGGCGCCGGTGTCCGTACCGCCGGACGGGATGCCGGCCTCCACGAACGGGCCGTAGTCGGAGCGTCCGTCGAAGGCCGTGCCCTCGTGCGGGGTGCCCCGCCGGTCGAGGAAGTCGCCGATGTCGCGCTCCAGCCGGTCGGACCCCTTCGGGCCGGTGGCCCCGCCGCGGAGGACGAACTGGGCGGCGTTCGGGGACGCGACCATGTCGAAGTTGAGGTAGAGCGCGATCCGCTTCCGTTGGTCCGCGGTGAGCTTCCTGACGAAGGCCTCCGAGCCCTTGAGGCCGTTCTCCTCGGCCGACCACCACGCGAAGCGCACCTTATGGGCCGGTGCGGGGAAGGCCCCGGCCCCGGCGAGCCGCAGGGCGACTTCGAGGAGCCCGGCCGATCCGGAACCGTTGTCGTTGATCCCGGGCCCCTCGGCCACCGAGTCGAGGTGCGCGCCGAGCATGACGGTCCGCGCGGGGTCGCCGCCCCGGGTCTCCGCGACGACGTTGCGGGTGGTGCGCCGTTCGCGCCGTTCGCGGATCTCCAGCGCCACCGTCACCGGTCCGTCCGCCAGTTCGGTGAGCAGCTTCTCGCCCGCCGCCCTGGAGAGCCCGCCGGTCGGGACGCGCCCCGCTTCGGGAGAGCCGAGGGTGCCGGAGAGGTCGCCGTCGGCGTTGTTGTAGATGAGCGCGCCGACCGCGCCCGCGGTCGCGGCGGCGGCCTGTTTCTGGGCGAACGGGCAACCGCCGCGCTTGATGAGGGCGATCGCACCCTTGACGCTTCCGGCGGCCCTGACGGTCCTGGCTGTGGCTGTGGCTGTGGCTGTGGTGGGGGTGGTGGCGGCCGTGTAGTCGGCGGCTTCGCAGCCTGTGGTGGCGTCGGTGGGTACGGCGACCAGGGGGGCCTTGATCCCGCCCTCCGGGGTCGACGCGGTGTACGTCATCGCCTTGACGGTGAGGTCGAGGGAGCGGGGCGGGGCGACGGACAGCTTCTCGGCGAGCGTTTCGGTGTACGTGAAGTCGAAGGTGTCGTACGAGACTTGGTAACCCGCCTCCTTGAGCTGCCGGTAGACGTACGCGGCGGAGGCGTCGTGGCCGAGCGTTCCGGCCGCGCGGTGACCGTCCGAGGAGTCGGCGATCGCCTGGAACATCCGCAGATGGCGGTACGCGCCCTGGGCGGTGCTGTCCCGTACGAGAAGGCGTGCCAGATTCTTCGCGTTCTTCGCGGGGTCCCCGGCGACGGGCGCGGGTGGTGTGGTGGCTCCGAGGAGGAGTGGGACGGTCAGCGCCGTGGCGGTGACCACGGCGAGGGCCCGACCGGCGGCGGTGGCGCGGCGAGTGCCGGGCTCGGGATTGGTGCGGGACCCTGGTGCGGCGTGGGGCCCGGTGGTGGTGCGGATGGTGCCGGGTTCGGGGGCGGTCATGTCCGGCCCGCCTGTTCGGTGGCCCGTGCGGTGGCCTGTTCGGCGGTTCGCCGGGCCGCCTCCCGGGCCTCGCGCTTGGCCTCCTGCTTGTGGGCGCGTACCGCCGCGAGCGATTCCGGCCCGGTGATGTCCGCGACCGAGCGGTGCGAGCCCGGCTCCCCGTACGGCCCTGCCGCCTCCCGCCAGCCCGGCGGGCGGACCCCGAACCGTTTGCCGAGCAGGGCCAGGAAGATCTGCGCCTTCTGGACGCCGAACCCGGGCAGTTCCTTCAGGCGTTCCAGCAGTTCGGCCCCGCTCCCGACGCCGTTCCAGACCGCGCTCGCGTCCCCGTCGTACTCCGCCACCAGGAACTGGCAGAGCTTCCGCACCCGTGCGGCCATCGAGCCGGGATAGCGGTGCAGGGCGGGCTTGGTGGTGAAGAGGGCGGTGAATGCCTCCGGGTCGTGATCGGCGATCACGCGCGCGTCCGGATCGGCGCCGCCCATGCGCTGGGCGAGCGTGTACGGACCGGTGAACGCCCATTCCATCGGCACCTGTTGATCCAGCAGCATCCCGATCAGCGCGGCGAGCGGACTGCGGCCGAGCAGTTCGTCCGCCTCGGGCCGCTGGGCGATCCGCACGGTGACGCCCTTGCCGTGGTTTCCGTCCTTGGCGTGATCGCTGTGGGTCATGGACCGATCATCGCGAGGGGCGCGCGGAACGGCGAGCGCAGCGGCCCGGCCCACGGCTGAAGGAGGTACCCGGGCCGCCGCGCGGGGCGCTGCGGCCGGGGCCAGGACCACGGGACAGCCCCTGGGCGAGGGTGGTCGGGGCGTCGAATTCAGGGGTGGGTCACCAGTGAGGAGGTTCATCGGCGTGGAGGTTCATCGGCGAGGAGAACGAGTGCGGAATTGCCGCACCCCCCGCCCGGAAGCGTTTATCGGAGAAGGTATCGGTCGGGGTGCGGTCGTCGAGACGTCCGGTGAAAGCTCTGATGAAAGCTCAGGCGAAACCTCCGGACCAATGACATGGCTCACAGATAAAACCAGGGAATGGGGAGCAACTGCCCCGGTTGACCATTTTTGCCCACCCGATGGATGGTGCGCGCGCGGGCAATGAGTGGCAATTCCTCTTTCTTCGGCTTTGCCTCCGTCTTACCATCACCGCAGGTTGCCTCTGTGGATCATCAACTGCGGCCGCCTCTACGATCTCAGACCCAGAAAAGGGCTCATGTGAAGATTCGCCGTGTCCTCGCGACGGCTGTCGCTGCCGCTGTCACCGCACCCGTCGTGCTTCTCTCCGTCACACCGGCGTTCGCCGATACCAGGCCCGTGTCCCAGACGCAGAACAAGCCCTCCATATCCGAGCTGGAAAAGGCCGCCGCCCAGGCCCAGAAGGCGTACGAGGACGCCGCGGCCGCCCTGGCCGAAGCCCTCAAGGACATGAACGCGGCCCTTTCCTCCGACGCGCCGCACAATGTGAAGGCCGTCGCGGCATCGGCGGCGGCGAAGGCCGCTGCCGCCGACAAGGTCACCGCCGACGCCACACTGGCCGACGCCCGCACCGCGTTCGATAATCTGCCCGCCGACGCGACGGAGGAGCGGGTCACCGCCGCCGAGCAGGCCGTCACCGACGCCGAGACCGCCCAGAAGGCGGCCGAAGAGGCCAAGAAGACCGCCGACGAAGAGGCGACGAAGGCCAACACGGCGGCCGACGACCTGCGTGTCTCGGCGGTTCGGCGGTACAGCGTGGCCAAGACGGCCGCGGCCGACGCACTGGCCGCCAAGGAGGCCGCCGACAAGGCCCTCGCCGACGCCAGGAAGGAACAGGAGGAGGAAGGCGGCGAGGACGACTGCGTCGCCGAGTCCCGGCTCACGACGGTCGTCACCGGACTGCCCTCCAAGATCGTCGCCGGTACGACGACCACGTTCAAGCTCCGCGTGACCAACGGCACCGACAAGACCCTGGACGAGGTCCTGCCGTACGCGGGCGTCCACGCGCTCGACGCGGACACCTTCAAGGACATCGACGCGCTGCTGCGTCTCCAGTGGTCCTCCGCCGCCTCCGGGCAGTGGAAGAACCTCGACCGTGACCACTACGCCGGTTCCATCAAGTCGCTGAAGCCCGGCGCCCACGCCGACGTCAAGCTGCGCCTCACGGTCGACGCCTCGGCGCCGGCCGCCGGGGGTGTCGCGTTCGTCGCGGGCGACTACATCAACAAGAACGGGTCCTGCGGCGGAACCCCCGACATCGAAACGTACGAGTTCGAGATCAAGGCCAAGGGCAGTACCCCGGGCAAGGTGGAGGACGCGCCGAGCACGTCCGAGCCCGGCAACACGGATGTACTGCCGCAGGGCGGTGCCGTGCCGATCAGCGCGGCGAACACCGCGACCGGCACCCTCGCCGCCACCGGTTCCTCCTCCGCCACCTCGGGCATCGCCCTCGCGGGCGGCGCGGCCCTGGTGATCGGCGCGGGCGCGGTGTTCATCGGACGCCGTCGCAAGGCGGACACGGGCGCCTGAGACTGGCGAGGCCGCCGCTGAGGCCGACGAGATCGACAAGGTCGCTGAGGCAGACAAGGTCGCTGAGAGAGCGGGGTCTCCGAGGCGGTCGATAGGTCTCAGAAGCGGCACCGTGACACAGGGGGCGCGAGGGTCGGGGGCCGGTTGCGGTCCTCGCGCCCTCGCGTCTCGCGTCCTCGCACCTCCCGCGCGCCGCGCGTCCTCGTACCTCCGTACCTCCGTACCTTCTGCGCCTCCCGCGCTTCACGTCCTCGCGTTCTCGGGGGAGCCTCCGTCTTCCTGCCGCTCCTGTCCCTCTGTTCCGGCGGGCAGCCCGAGGAGTCCGCGCATCGACTCCGCCGCGCGGACGGCGGCGTCGGCGCAGCAGTTGTTGAACAGGACGTGGAGCCGGTCGGCCCGTTCGGCCATGGCGTGCAGACGCGGCACCCATTCGGTCAGCTCCGCCGTCGAGTACGTGTGCCGGAACCTCTCCTCCTTGGTGCCGGACCCCCAGGCGCTGTTGCGGCCGTGGAAGCGGACCACGGCCAGGCGCGGTGCGGTGACCGGGGTGACGGGAGGAATGGACACGGGCAGCGTCTGCGTCATGTCCACGGCCACCGCGCTCATGCCCGCGTCGGCCAACAGCGCGTGGGTGGCGGCGTACCGGTCCTCCCGCCACCAGTCGGGGTGCCGGAACTCCACGGCCACCGGCCAGCCCGCCGCCCGCTCCCCGCACCGCTTCAGGAAGGTCTCCGCCCGGGGCCCCGGGGCGATCCACGGGGGGAACTGGAACAACAGGGTGCCGAGCCGGTCCGCCGCGCGCAGCGGTTCGAGCGCGCCCCGGAACCGCTGCCACACCTCGTCGAGCAAACCGGCGTCGACCTCGTCGTACCCGGTCCTGCCTCCCCGGGAGGACGCCAGGGCGGGCCGCAGATCGACGGGGAGCGACGTGGGCCGGGTCGGGTGCCCGGTCATCAGTGAGAACGCCTTCACGTCGAAGCGGAAGCCGTCCGGGGTGCGTTCGGCCCAGAGGTGACTGTTACGGAGGCTGGGCAGCGCGTAGTAGGTGGCGTCGACCTCCACCACCGGGAACCGGCTCGTGTAGTGCCGCAGCCTTCCCTCCGCGTCGCGCAGCCCCGGCGGGTACCAGCCCGCGGCCAGCAGAGCGGTATCCGTCCATGAACACGTACCGACCAGAATGTCGCCCATGGGGCCCGTCTACCCGCCGGAGCGCGCGCCGGACGGATCGGATCAGGTCCGTGCACGTGCGCGTGTCCGGGTGCGTGTCCGTTCGGCACGAAGTGGGTTCGGGCTCAGGTGACGAGAGCGGACGCCAGTTCGCGGGCCTGGCGCAGCCAGTGCGCGCGTTCGGTGTCGGTGGAGTCGGTGACGGTACGGAACACGAACCGGTGGATGTCGGTCACCCCGGTGTACGGCAGCACGCAGGCCGCCCAGATCCGCTCCAGCGGATCGCCGAACTCCTGCTGCTCGCGGTCGGCGGGCGTGTCGGAGGTGTTCAGTACGAGGGCCCGGCCCGCCTTGAGGAGCCCGGCCGGTTCGCCGTCCGCCGTGCCCAGCTTGTACGCCACTCCGGGTACCAGCACGCGCTGGAGCCAGCCGGTGAGCACGGCGGGCGGCATCCCCCACCAGTTCGGGTGGACGAAGACCATGGCGTCGAGCGTGGCCACCTCCGCGCGGTGCCGGGCCACCCAGGTGTCCCGGGCGGCCGGGGCGTCCCGTACCGTCCCCGTCTCGTCGGCGGACAGCACCGGATCGAACCCCTCGGCGCACAGGTCGTGGGCCAGGACCTCGCACCCGCGTCCGCGCAGTTCGTCGACCACGGCGTCGTACACCGCGTGGTTGAAGCTGCCCGCCCGTGGATGCGCCAGATAGACCGCGATACGCATATGAGTCGTCCCCCCAGTGACTACCGTGATCGTCATCGTCATTATCGATGAGGATGCGGAGAACTCAGCTGATCGGGTGGTTTCGACAAGGGGTGGTTGACGTCTTCCGGGCGGCCGTCGGTCAGGGAGTCGTGGGCAGTCCGGCGAGGTCCGCCGCCTCGCGGAACACGTCGACGAGCATCGCCGGGGTGAGGCGCCCGGTGAACGTGTTGCGCTGACTCGGGTGGTAGCAGCCGATGAGCCGCAGGTCCTCTCTGCCGTCGGTGCCGGACAGGGTCACCTGGGCCCCGTGGCCGAACGCGGGGCGGGGGCGGGGCAGTTGCCAGCCCGCGTCCGCGAGTACCGGCAGCAGCGCCTGCCAGCCGAAGCCACCGAGGACGACGAGCACGCGCAGGCCGGGGCTCAGCAGTTCGAGTTCGGCCGACAGCCAGGGCCGGCACGTGTCGCGTTCCGCGGTGGTGGGACGGTTCTGCGGTGGGGCGCACCGCACGGGAGAGGCGAGCCGTACGCCGTGGAGGGTGAGGCCGTCCCCGGCGTGGGTGGCGGTGGGCTGTGAGGCGAGGCCGACGGCGTGCAGCGCGGCGAAGAGGAAGTCACCGGCGGCGTCCCCGGTGAACATCCGGCCGGTCCTGTTGCCGCCGTGCGCGGCGGGCGCGAGTCCGATCACCGCCAGGGCCGCGTCGGCGGGCCCGAAACCGGGCACGGGCCGCGCCCAGTACTCCTGGTCCCGGAAGGCGGCGCGCTTGACGACGGCGACCTCCTCCCGCCAGGCCACCAGCCGAGGACACGCCCGGCACCGGACCATGAGCGCGTCCAGTTCGTCGAGCCGGGTGGGGTGGGGTGCGTGCTGGGCCGGGAAGTCGGGTTCCCCGGGGCCCGGCGGCTGGCCCGTCGTGCCGGTCTCGTCCATCCGTCCACGCTACGGGCTGTGCCGCGTCCCGTGCCTGTCTGCCTGCCCCGTCTGTTGTCTGCCCGTCTGCCCGTCTGCCCGTCTGCCCGTCTGCCCGTCTGCCCGTCTGCCCGTCTGCCCGTCGTGCTCCGTGCCTGCCGTGGGACGCTCGGCGCCGGACGGCCGGACGGCCGGACCGACGGGTTCCGCATCCGCCCGGCGGGCACCGCGCCCGCGATGCCGCCCACGGCGAGCACCGTGGAGACCGTGCCGAAGTCGCTCACGTCCACGTGCGGCGCCGGTCCGGGACGAGCGCGGCCGGCGTCAGCCGGTGGTTGCGGCCGAGGATCGAGCTGAGGCCGGTGATCCCGGCCAGGGCGACGATCAGGGGGCGGCTCAGCTCGGCGGGTAGGGGGCGGACCGCAGCCGTCGGGCCAGGTGAGCCGTGTTCGAGGCGAGGGTCTTCGTCGTCGATGTCACCGCCTCCGGAGCCTTGTCCAGGTCCTGGTAGTCCGTCCCCTGCATGGCCTCCCCGACCCAGTAGGTGACGGCACCGGGCGCGAGTGAGAAGCCGACGTCGTTCAGAGCCTGGAACAGGTCGGCGCTCACCTTGTGCGCGCCGTCCTCGTTACCGACGACGCACACCGCCGCCACCTTGCCGTACGTCAGCAGGCGGCCCTCGTCGTCGGACTCGGACAGCTCACCGTCCAGCCGCTCCAGGACGCGCTGCGCCAGGCTCGACGGATGGCCCAGCCAGATGGGGGTGGCCAGGATGAGGATGTCGGCCGCGATGACCTTCTCGCGGATCTCGGGCCAGGCGTCCCCCTCACCCATGTCGACCTGCACGCCGGGCCGCACGTCGTGGTCCGCGATCCGGACCACCTCGCCCGTGACGTGGTGCTCGCGCAGGGCCTCCAGCACCTGGTCGGCCAGCAGATGGGAGCTGGAGCGGGCGGGGGACGGCGTGAGCGTGCACACGAGGACGAGTGCTCGCAGAGGTGTCGTTTCCATGGTGGACCGGGTACCCGCCGGACGCGGGCGGATACCGGGGACCCCGTGATCAGCACCCGGAAGGCCGGAAGGAGAGCCCCCGGTACTCCGAGGGGTCTCGGGCCGTACGTCAAGGGGCGTCGGGCCGTATCTCGAAGGGCGTCGGGTGCGGCTCCCGCGGCTCGTCGTGTACGGCGGCGATACCCGGGCATTCGGATGCGTACGTCGTCGAACGGCGCGAGGGTGAGGGGGACGCCGGGACCACGAGGCGTACGACACCCCGCGCGCGTCCGAAGCCCTGAGCCGTTCGCGGACCGGGCATCCGTGAGCGAGCCTGATGTGCCAAGGAGTACCGCTGATGCAAGGCACCACGTATCGGGACCCGGCCGCCACCCGGACGGCCGAAGAGAGCGGTGGTCGCGTCGGTTCCGGCACGTCGGCCGGGTTCACCGCGGAGTCGGCCCGGCGGGAGGCCGCCGAGGGTTTCGCGCGGTGGGTGGCCGACATGGAATCCGGGTCGGTCGAGTTCCCGCTGCCCGGCGCGGGGCGGACCGCCGAGCGGTTCGCCGCCCTCACCTCGGTCGCGGAGGACGACCTGTGCGTGGCGCGACTGGTGGAGGGCCATGTGGACGCGGTCGCGATCCTGGCCGAACTGGGCGAGCCGCCGCCGCGGCCCGGTGAACGCTGGGGCGTCTGGGCGGCCGAGCCGCCCGGTGAGGGGCTGGCCGCCTCACTGACCGATCAGGGCTGGGTGCTGGACGGGCTGAAACGGTACTGCTCGGGGGCGCACAGCTGTACGCACGCCCTGGTGACCGCGCGGGCGGCGGACGGGCGCAGGCTCTTCGCCGTCCGGACGGGGGCCCCGGCGGAGGACCGGTCGGCGGCTCCACGGGACGGGAGCGGTGGCTGCCGTCCCGTGGAGGGCAGCTGGCGGGCCGTGGGCATGGCGGGCAGCGACACCCCCGATGTGCGGTTCGACGGAGTGCGTGGCGTGCCGGTCGGCGGGGTGGAGGCGTACCTCAGGAGGCCCGGGTTCCAGCACGGCGGTATCGGGGTGGCGGCCTGCTGGTACGGCGGGGCGCGCGCGGTCGCGGAGGCGCTGAGGCGGTCCGCCGCCCGGCGGGGCCCCGATCCGTTCACCGACGCACACCTCGGCGCCGTCGACATGCGGTTGCACGCCGCCGACGCCGTACTGCGCGGGGCCGCCGACGAGATCGACCGGGACCCGTTCGACACCGAGGAGGCGGCCCCGGTCCGTGGCCTGCGGGTCCGCGCGTTCGTCGAATCGGTCTGCGCCGACGTCCTGACCCAGGTCGGCCGGGCCACCGGCGCCGGACCCCTGTGCCACGACGAACGGCACGCACGCGCGGTCGCCGACCTGACCGTCTACATCCGCCAGCACCACGGCGAACGCGACCTCGCCCAGCTGGGCGGCCTCGTCGCCCGCGAGCGGTCGGCGTGAACGGGTACGGGCGTGATGTGTACGGGCGTGACGTGCAGGGGAACGACGCGCACGGGGGTGTACGGGAGTGGCCCGTACGCGACCGCTCCGTGCACCGACGTTCCGTACGCGACCGCCCCGTACACCGACGTCCCGTACACCGACGTCCCGTACACGACCGTCCCGCACACGCGTCGCCACACTTCCCCATCCGTATGAAGGAGTTCCTGTGACGGAGCGCCCCGGGCAGGGCCCCGCCCCCGCCAACGCCATCCAGGCCCCTGGGACCGACGAGAGTGACTGGCGGGCGTGGGACGGCTGGGACGGGCTGCCCGATGTACGGCTGCCGACCGAGGGCCGGGTCGTGGTGGTGGCCGCGCACCCCGATGACGAAGTGCTCGGCGTCGGTGGCCTGATCTCGCTGCTCACGGAATCAGGCGTCGCCGTGACCGTCGTCTCCGTCACGGACGGCGAGCGGTCCCACCCCGGCAGCGAACTCGTCACCCCGGCCGAACTGGCGGGCGTCCGGGCCATGGAGCTGCGCGAGGCACTGGCGGAGCTGGGAGCGCCGGGGGCGGAGGTGATCCGGCTGAAGGTGCCCGACACCGAGGTCGCCCGCCACGAGGAGGACGTCGCCACGGCACTCGCGGCGCTGCTGCCGGGTGCGGCGCTGTGCCTGGCGCCCTGGATCGGCGATGTGCACGGCGACCACGAGGCGGCGGGGCGGGCCGCGCTGGCCGCCGCCCGTACGGCATCCGTGCCGTGCCTGATGTACCCCGTGTGGATGTGGCACTGGGCGCGCCCCGACGACCCCCGCGTGCCCTGGGCGGCCGCGTCGAGAATCCGCCTTCCGGAGGCGACGGCCGCACGCAAACGCGCCGCTGTCGGACGGTTCACCAGCCAGACCGAGGCACTGGGTCCCGCTCCGGAGGACGCGGCGGTCCTGCCGCCGGAGGAGATCGCCCATCATCTGCGCGCGGTCGAGGTGGTCTTCGAGTGAGCCGGGGAGTGAGCGGGAGCGAAGGAGGGGGCGTGAGCGGGCGCGTGAGCCGGGAAGCGAGTGACGGTCCGGGGCAGGAAGCGAGTGGCGGTCCGGATCGGGGGACGAGCGATGGTCCGGGCCGGGGAGCGAGCGGTGGTCAGGGCCGGGGGACGAGTGACGGTCCGGGCCGGGGAGCGAGCGGTGGTCAGGGCCGGGGGACGAGCGGTGGTCAGGGCCGGGGGACGAGTGACGGTCCGGGCCGGGGGGCGAGCGGCGGTGTCGGCCGGGCGGCCACCCCCGCCGCCTACTTCGACACCATGTACCAGGCATCCGACGACCCCTGGCACCTCGCGGAACGCTGGTACGAGCAGCGCAAGTACGACCTCACCGTCGCCGCGCTGCCCCTGCCGCGCTACCGCCGGGCGTTCGAGCCCGCCTGTTCGGTCGGCGAGCTCACCCGGCGGCTGGCCGGCCGCTGCGACGCCCTGCTGGCCTGCGACCGCGTCGCGTCGGCCGTCGGGACCACCCGGAGCCGTACCGCCCATCTGCCGCAGGTGACCGTACGGCAGCTGACGCTTCCCGAGCAGTGGCCGGACGGGACCTTCGATCTGATCGTGCTCTCCGAACTCCTCTACTACCTGGACGAGGAGGGGCTGAGCCGTCTCCTGGAGCACGCGGTGGCGGCCCTGGAGCCGGGAGGCACCCTGGCCACCGTCCACTGGAACCACCCCGTACCCGAACACCTGTACAGCGGCGACGAGATCGCGCGGCGGATCGCCTCCGTCCCCGGCCTCGCCCTGATGGCCGACCACCGCGAGGACGACTTCGTGCTCCAGATCCACGCGCGACCGCATCTGGACGGCCGTCGCCCCGCCACCCCCGCCGCGAGAGAGGGGCTGGTGTGAACATCGAGGCCATCGCGGTCGTCATCCCCGCGCACAACGAGGAGGCCCTGCTCCTCGCGGCGCTGGACGCCGTGGCCATCGCGGTCCGGCATCCGAACCTCGCCGCCGTACGGACGACGACCGTGGTCGTCGCCGATTCCTGCCACGACCGGACGGCCGCCATCGCCCGACGGGCCGGGGCCGTGGTCGTCACCGCCCACTGCCGCAATCCGGGGCGCGCCCGAGCCGTGGGCACCGAGTACGCCTGGCGGGAACTGGGCAGTCCGGCCGGGACCACCTGGATCGCCGCCACGGACGCCGACAGCGTCGTACCGCCGCACTGGCTCGCGTACCACCAGGCGCGGGCACGCGAAGGCTGGCAGGCCGTCGTGGGTACGGTGGTCCTGCCCACCGCCGACATCCTCGCGACGCGCCACCAGCTCCGGTACGAGGCGACCCGTCCGCCCCGGGGCGGTCCCTGGCACCACCCGCATGTGCACGGCGCGAACCTCGGCGTGAGCGCCGAGGCGTACCGCGACGTGGGCGGCTTCCCGCCGCTCGACGTCGGCGAGGACCGGGCGCTGGTCGCGGCCCTGAGCGGGCGCGGCCACCGCATCCTGCGTACCCCCGACTGCCCCGTACTCACCTCTCCCCGGCTGCGCGCCCGCGCTCGCGGGGGCTTCGCCGACGATCTCGCGGCGCTGCTGAAACAGACGGACGGGCAGGAGGCGGCGAGCTGATCCGTCCGGGGGCGGGTTCCGTTGCGGGCTGCTTCGGTACGGGCCCCTTCGGAACGAGCGCCTTCGGTACGAGCCGCTTCGGTACAAGCGCCTTCGGTACGAGCCGCTTCGGTACGAGCGCCTTCGGTACGAGCCGCTTCGACAGGGCGGCTTCGGCAGGTGGCCGTCTGCTGTTCGTCGTCCGCCTGCTGTTCGTCACCGCGCCATGAGGGACCGCAGGGCCTTGATCACCTCGGCAGGGGACTCCTCGGCCATGAAGTGGCCGCAGGTGACCGTGGTGTGGTCCAGATCGGTGGCCCAGGCCCGCCACAGCTCGGCCGCGTCGTAGCCCAGGGCCGCGCCCCAGTCCTGCTGGAGGACGGACACCGGCATGGCCAGTCGGTGACCGGCCGCGCGGTCGGCCCGGTCGTGCTCGACGTCGATGCCGGCGGAGGCGCGGTAGTCGGCCACGATCGACGGCACGGCTTCGCGGCAGGCCGCGAGGTAGGCGGCGCGCACCTCGGCGGGAATGGCGTCCGGGTTCCGGGTCCAGACGTCGAGGAAGTGTCCGAAGAACGCGTCGGCGGCTCCGCTGATCAACTGCTCGGGCAGGCCAGGGGGTTGTGCCATCAGGTAGAGGTGGAAGCCGACGGCCGCGGTCGTACCGCGCATCACGTCCCACATGTCCGGCGTGGGCAGGACGTCGAGCGCCGCGAGGTGGGTGACGGCGTCGGGGTGGTCGAGCCCGGCCCGGACCGCGACCAGAGCGCCACGGTCGTGCCCGGCCAGGGCGAACCGCTCATGGCCGAGCGCGCGGGCCAACGCGACGACATCGGCCGCCATGGTGCGCTTGGAGTAGACGGTGCCATCCGGGTCGGCGGGCTTGTCGCTGGCTCCGTAACCGCGCAGGTCGGGGCAGATGACGGTGTGGTCGGCCGCCAGATCGGTGGCGACGTGCCGCCACATCAGGTGGGTCTGCGGAAACCCGTGCAGCAGCACGATCGGGCTGCCCGAACCGCCGACGGCCGCGGTGAGCGTGACGTCGTCGGCGACGGGGATGCGGTGGAGGTCGAAATCGGGGATGGTCGGTGACACGGTTCGCTGCTTTCTCGTCGTGTACGGGGCCTGTGGGGCCCGTGCGGGCCCGTGGCGGGTACGGGACGCGGCCGGGCCGGGTGGACCCGCTGGTGGTCCTCGTTCTGCCGGGCCTGCCGGATCGGTGGGACCCGCCGGAAGGGCGGACACATGCAGCCTGCCGCGCCTGAATCAGCGCCCGGTCAGCACCGAGGCGGCACTTGAGCGGTACGGGAGTGGCACCGGAGACCGTTCCGGGCCGTGCCCGCCCGGCGCGTACCGTGTGAGATGCCGGTGGCAGTGGCAGTGGCAGTGGCAGTGGCAGTGGCGGAGGGGGATGGTCGGAGAGGTCGGGATGCAGCGCGTCGCGTTCAGTGTGCTCGGGCCGGTGACGGCCGAGAACGACACCGGCCCGCTGGCGTTGAAGGGGCCGAGGCACCGCGCCGTGCTGGCCAGGCTGATCGTGGCCCGTCGCCGGGTCGTACCCGTCGCCCGGCTGGTGGCGGATCTGTGGGACGAGCCGTCACCGGGAGCCGTCGGCGCGGTGCAGACCTTCGTGGCCGCGCTGCGCAAGGCCCTGGAACCCGAGCGCCCACCCAGGACCCCGGCCCGGCTGCTGGTCACCGAGGGCCCCGGCTACAGACTGCGGGCGGAGCCGGACGCGGTGGACGCCTGGCGCTTCGAGGCGGCTGTCGGCGCCGCCGCGAAGCTGCCGCCCGCGGACGCGCTGCGGCGGCTCGACGAAGCGCTGGGGCTGTGGCGAGGGCCCGCCTATGCGGAGTTCGCGGGGGAGGACTGGGCCAGGGGCGAGCGTTCCCGTCTGTCCGAACTGCGGGCGCAGGCGGTGGAGCGGCAGGCCGGGGCGCGACTCGACCTGGGACTGGCGGCCGAGGCGGTGCCCGGCCTGGAGGAACACCTCGCGGACCACCCCTGGCGGGAGGACGCCTGGCGGCTGCTGGCGCTGGCGCTGTACCGGACGAGCCGACAGGGCGACGCGCTCGCCGTTCTGCGCAGGGCCAGGACGGCGCTGGCGGAACGGCTGGGACTCGACCCGGGTGCGGACCTGCGCCGACTGGAGGCGGACATCCTGGCGCAGGACCCGACTCTGGACCTGGCACGTCCGCAGCCGCAGCAGGCACCGCAGCCGACTCCGCAGCAGGCACCACAGCCGAGGCCGCATCCGGCCCATGACCCGGCCCATGACCCGGCCCATGACCCGGCCCATGACCCGGCGCACGGATCGACGCAGGAATCGGTGACGTCGCCCCCGGCAGGCTCCCCGCCCCTCGCGGACTCCACGTCGTCGGCCCCCACCGAGCCGCCCGCTCCCGCCCCGGCCCCCGCCGCGCCGACATCGACGGCGGAGGCGTCGGCGGCAGCGGCGGACCGGCTGTGGACCAGGGCGGCCGAAAGCTACGACCGTACGGTCGCGGCGGGCGCCCGTGCCCGGCTGGAGTCGACGGTCGGTCTCATCCGGAACCTCGCGGTGACCGGGGGCAGCGGCCTGGAGGCGGCGCGGGAACACCGGGTGGCGGCCATCGCGGCGGCCGAGCGGACCGGGGACGCGGAACTGACCGCCCAGGTGATCGGCACCTTCGACGTCCCCGCGATCTGGACGCGCTGCGACGACCCCGAGCAGGCTCGGCAGGTCGTCGCAGCCGCCGAACGCACCCTCGCCGCCCTCCTGGACGGACGTCACGACACGGCCCGGTGCCGTCTGTTGGCGACGATCGCGCTGGAGATGAGGGGCACCCGCTCCCCGCGCGGGCCCGGAGCAGCGCGCGAGGCGGAGGGGATCGCGCGACGCCTCGACGACCCCGCCCTGCTGGCGTTCGCCCTGAACGGCGTGTTCATGCAGTCGTGCACGAGGGCGGGCCTCGCCCCGCGCCGGGACGCGATCGGCGCGGAACTCGTCGCGCTGTCCGCACGGCACGGCCTGGTGACGTACGAGGTGCTGGGCCACCTGATCCGGCTTCAGGCCCGAGGCGCCCTTGCCGACTTCGCGGGCGCCGACGCGCACGCGAGGGCGGCGGACCGGCTGGCCGAACGCCATGAACGCCCGTTGGTGGCCGTCTTCACCCGGTGGTACGGAGCACTGCGGTCGGCGGCCACCGGGCAGCCGCGCCGGGCCGAGGCCGCCTACCGGGCGGCCACCGACGCGCTGGACGGTGCCGGGATGCCGGGCCTGGGGGACGGTCTGCCGCAGTTCGCACGGCTGTGTCTGCTCCTGTCGGCCGGGACGCGCTCCGAGCCGGCGTACACCCCGGATTCCGTACGAGGGGAGGCTCCGCTCCCCGCACCGTCCCCCGCCCCGCACAGCCCGCACCCCCCACCCACCGACTCGACGGGCCGCCCCACGAGCCCCGTCCTGTCAGCGGCGTGGACGGTCGACAGGAACGCGGAGTGGGGCCCGTACCGCGACTGGGCCGAACCGTTCGCGCTGCTGCGCGAAGGCCGCCGGACCGAGGCCGGAGCGGCACTGCGGACGCTGCCCGAGCCACCCGCCGATCTGATGTACGAGGCGCTGTGCTGCCTGGAAGCAGCGCTCGCGCTGGAGTTGGGCGACCGTGCCGTACTGGAGCGTGTCCACGCCCGTCTGCTGCCGGCCTCGGGCCAACTCGCGGGCGCGGGCAGCGGACTGGTCACCGTGGGACCGGTCGACCGCTGGCTCACCGAGATCGATACGGCGCTTCGCGTGCCGGACTAGGGCCTGCCACTGCCACTGACACTGACGCGGACACCGCTGCCGACGCAGACACCGATTCCATCGCAGACGCAGACGCAGACGCAGACCCCGGCACCGGCACCGGACAGACCCCGGCACACAGGTAGGGGACCGGTGGGCAGAACGGCGGACAGCGGGAGGACAACCGGCAGTTCCGATAATTCGCCGACTGCCGGACACGGAAAACGGTGGCCGGTAGCCTGACGAGCAGTCGGCACCTGGCCGCTGCTCCCCTCTCCGCACATCCCGTTGCGGTGTTTGGAGAGAGGAGCAGTACCGAGGTGAAGCACCGGAAGCCGAAGAGGCTCTGGAGTGCTGGTCGCGTACAGAAGGTGTGGTGGATGATCCAGATTGCAGTCTGGATCTACCACCACTTCGGCGACTGGTAACCCGGCTCGGCGGGGGCCGTTCTCGCTCCAACGGTGACGGCCTCCGCGTTCCCCCTTCATGATGGCCGATGCCCACCCGGTGCACACCCCCCGACCCGTCACTTTGGCATATGCCAATTTGCTGACGGCGGGGTCACTCGGCGGTTCCGGCCGAGGTCCTGGCCGTCCCGGCGGACGTGTCGGCGGACGAACCGGTGGCGTCGGCGTGACGCTTGCGCTCCAGGGCGACGATCGGGCAGTTCAGCGCCTCGGCGATCTTCACGAGGTTGGCGGGGGTCGCACTGCGCCAGCCGGACTCGATCTCTCCCATGAGCTGTTCGGAGATGCCGACGAGATCGGCGAGTGCCCGCTTGGTGAGACCGGCCTTCTCCCGTGCCCACGTGACCGCCTCGGGCTCCTGGTGGAGCCTGCTCGGTCGGGTGCGGGTACGCGGTGGCATACCTCGAAACTAGCGCGTAGTAGCGCAACGCACAAGTAGTTTGCGTAGAACTACGCACATCTAGCCCAGGACTAGCGCACATCTACCCAGGCTGGACAAGGGGGAAGGGCTTTCCGGGCCGGAGCGAACTGGACGCTCGATGCGTAGTTGTGCGAAGCTCGCCGCATGACTGAGCGCCCGCCCGCGCCGCCCGAGGGGGAGCTGATCAAGGCAGCCCTCGCGACATCACGGCTCTCCCAGGTGGATGCCGCACGGCGAGCCGGTATCAGTGGGACCCGATGGCGGCAGATCGTCTCCGGCTACCAGGCGGTAGGCGGTGAGAAGGTCCCCTTCCGGAGTCCGGACGACACCCTGGCCCGCATGGCTCACGCGGTGGAGGTCCGCCCGGAACAGTTGGAGGCCGTCGGCCGCACCGGAGCCGCCGAAGCACTCCGGGCCATCGAGGCCGAGAAGCGCGCCGCGGACCCCGTACCCCTTCCGGCCGGCTCGCAGGCCCGCGTCGACGAACGCTGGCACATGCTGGAAGCCCTGCTCCGCCAGGCACGTGTCGGCCTCAGTCCGTCCGAGTACGGCACGCTCCTCGGACGGATCAACGTCTTCTTCGCCCAGACACCGGACTGGCAGCCGCCGACCGACGGTTCGCCGTCCGACACCCGGCCGTCCGAAGTCCCGCCGTCCGAAACCCAGTTGCCCGGGAACCCGCCGACCGACGCCCCGCCGCCGGAAACCCCCGCCCGGTAACGGTCGGCCCGCTCGTCCACCCCATCCCGCCCCATCCCCGTCTCACCCGGACCGGTCTGCCCGGGGGCTCCGGATGGGCCGGGCCAAGAGCCCGGGGCCCGGGACCGAGGCAACGGCACAGGCCCGGACCGGACCGTCGGACGAAGAGGCTGCCCGGATCGATCGGCCGTCCCCCAGCCTCCTCCCGGCTCTAAGAAGCACCCGGCCCTTCTCCCGCTCCCACCCGCGTCCCTGCTTCCGCTCCCGCTTCAACTCCCACCCCCGCACCCGCACCCGCCGCCGGGCGGGCCGTGCCGTGGAAGACCTGCCGCGCGTGCCAGTCGCGGTGGGTCGCGGCGACCCGTCGCACCCCTGGCTGAGGGCCGATGACCGGGCGGCCCGCGAGCGCCACCACATGTTGCCGGGCGGCGGCGCTCCGGCCGACGAAGTGCTGGGAGACCTTGATGAGGTGGTCGTCACCGAGCCCGAGGACGCCCTTGTCGAACAGCTTGTGGTGGAGCGAGCACAGGCACAGCCCGTTGTCGATGTCGTCCGGCCCGTCGAACGCCCACCAGCGCACGTGCGCGGCTTCCAACCCGACGGACACCGCACCGATCCGTCCGTCGTAACCGCAGAACGCGCACTGGTATTCGTATGCGGTGAGCACCAACTCACGCATGTTCCGATCCCGTTGACGCCGCGCTCTCGTCCCCGGCGTCAACTCGATCCCGGCCGAATCCAGTTCCAGGCCGATGGCCTCACACAGCTCACCGTGGAGCGAGGGGGGAAAGTGCAGATCGAGCAGGACTTGTCCCATCCGCCCCAGCAGTGACGGGTCCCGCCGCAACGCCGTCCGTAGCCCCGGAGCGAGTCGCCCCGCCGCCCCGGACGCGCGCAACTCCCGCACCCCGGTGCCTGGGCTGCCGGCACCACGATGGGTGCGGACCTCCCACACCTCGTCGTTGACCAAGTGGTGGAAGGGGTAGGCGGGGGTCGTCCGGTTCCCCGGACCGTACTCGGCCAGCAGCCGCCGCAGATCCTGCTCCACCTCGCTGTAGCGCAACTCCCCCTCCGCGTCCCGCTGGAAGCCGCCGAGCGCGTACAGCAACAGGAGGGGCTTGTGCGGAGCGCGTATCCCGTTCGCAGACCACTGCCTCAACGACGCGGCACGCTCAAGCCAGTCCATCCGGTGATCCTAAGGGCTGACCCGTGCTTCGCCGGCGGCACGGCCATGGACGCTGCCACGGGCATCGCGGACGTGGTCATGGACGCCACCACGGGCATCCCGGACGTGGCCATGGACGCCACCACGGGCATCGCGGACGTGGCCACGGGCGCGTTTGTCGGTACGACGCATCGCGGACCCCGTGTCGTCGGCCACCGCCCTCTCCCTCGGGGTGATTGCCCCGAGGGCGCGCACGGCGCACAGGGGCGCGCACATGGACCCCCGCACTCCCGCTCACCGGCCCCACGCGCCGAACCTGCCACTCGCAGCGCACCGCGGATGCCACCGTGAGGTGCCCGTCACGTCGGGGCAGCGGACTCTTCGAAGGTGTGGGCATGGGTGTGGCACAGGGCGGGACCGGCCCGGCCGGACGGCCGCCGATGACCGGCGCGGCGTACCGGGACGCCTTCGCGCTCTTCCTCGCCGGTACGGACGAGAAGAGGGCGACCCACGCCTACCTGTCCGACCTCGCGTCCGAACTCCCCGCCCGACGCACGTTCCTGGACGTGGGACCGGGGGACGGGACGACGACCCGCTGTCTGGGCCGGTACTTCGAGCACACCGTGTGCATCGAGCCCAGTGCCCACATGCGCGAGCTGCTGAGGCGTAACTGCCCCGCCGCCACGGTCCTGAGCGCCCCCGTACTCGAAGCCGAGGTGAGATCGCCGCCGGTCGACCTGGCGCTCCTCTCCCACGTGCTCTACTACGTCCCGCGCCCCGACTGGGTACCCACCGTCCTGCGCGTCCTGAGCTGGGTCGAACCAGGCCGGGAGGCCCTGGTGGTGCTCCAGGACCCGGACAACGACTGCATGCGAATGGTGCGGCACTTCACCGGCGCCCGGTTCGCCCTGTCCGAGCTGGCGGCCGACCTCAGGACTTCGTCGGCGGCACACGCGGACACCGTCGGAGCGATGCGCCGGATGACTCTGCCGGCCCGCTACCACAGCACAAGCCTTGCGGACACGGTGACCGTCGCGCGGTTCCACCTCGGCGTGCACATCCAGGGTGAGCGCGAAACGCTCCCCGACAGCCGCGAGTTGGAGAGTTACGTACGCGACCACTTCGCGGACCCCGATGGCGGCTACACCATCCCGCACGCCCATGAAGTCCTGCACATCGAGCGGGTGCCTGCTTCCTGAGAGCTTCCGCCCGGCCGGCCCCGCACCGGATGCCCCGGCAATTCCTCTCCGACCCGAAGCAACCCACTCCCTCCCAAACCCGTATGCACTAGTAGCGGTTGCTCGGCTGCCGTCGCGGTCGCGGTCGCCGCACTCTCCCAACGGCACAGAACCTGGAGTCCCGTCGTGTCCTCTCGTCCCAGCGGCACCAAGCGCAGCACCTTCGCCGCCGCAGCCGCCTTGGCGGCCATCACCGCGTGCAGCATGTTCACCGCTGTCCCCGCGCACGCGGCCCCGGCATCGGTCCCGGCCGTCCCGTCCCCCGACTACCAGGGGCTTCAGGAGGCGTTGAAGGGTGTCGTCGCGGCCGGCTCGCCCGGTGCCTTCGCGCGTGTGAGCGACCGCGGCGGTCGCGGTGGTACGGCGGCGGTCGGCACCGGTGACGTGTCGACCGGTAAGCCGGTCGACCCGAAGGGGGAGTTCCGGATCGGCAGCATCACCAAGAACTTCACCGCCGTACTCACACTCCAACTCGTCGCCCGGCATCAGGTCGACCTCGACGCCCCCGCCGTCGACCGCCTCCCCGGCGGAGTGCTGCCGGCCGGCTCCCCGATCACCGTGCGACAACTGCTGAACCACACCAGCGGCCTGTACGACTACAGCAACGACCTGCCCGGCGTTCTGGTGGGCGACACCGTCACGGGCTTCCAGCAGTTCCGGTACAAGACGTACGACCCGACCGGACTGGTGGCGGGGGCCGTCGCCCATGGCTCGCAGTTCACCCCGGGCAGCCGGTACCAGTACTCCAACACGAACTTCGTGGTGCTGGGCCTGCTGGTCGAACACGTCACCGGAAAGCCCTTCGCCCGGGTTCTCAACGAGCGCGTTCTGTGGCCCCTCGGCATGGACGACACCCGTTTCGTCGTTCCCCGCAAGGGCATCGGCGGCCCGCACGCCATCGGCTACCTCACCGAGGACGACCGTTCCAAGCCGCTGTTCGACGCGACCGAGCAGACCGCTTCGTGGATCTGGGCCGCCGGCGCCGCGATCTCCAGCACGGCCGACCTCAACACGTACTGGCGGGGGCTCACACGCGGCGCGCTGCTGCCCAAGGCACTGCTCGCCGAGATGGAGGCCACGCAGCCGGTGGACTCCACCGGCACGTCCGGCTACGGCCTCGGCCTGCGCCGGTTCACCCTCTCCTGCGGCACTCAGGTGTACGGCCACGACGGCATCCTCCAGGGGTACCAGACCTACTCGTACACGACGAAGGACGGCGCCAGGCAGCTGACCGTCTCGGCGAACGCCTCCAACAACTCGAAGGTCTTCACCGCCGAGCGAGCCACCCTCGACCCGGTCTTCTGCGGACGCCCGTCGTCGCCCTCCGCGACACGCGCGGCCTCGGCGGACTCGGCCCACATCGCGAAGGAGGAGACCGTCGGAGTCTCCCCGGAGCCGCTGCGCAGGTGACCGCGCGGCGGGGGCCTCCGGGCCAGGGCCTCCGGGCCAGGGACGTTGCTCCCCGCCGGCCGGGACAGCCGTCAGCCGAGAACGGGGTCACACGTAGGGAGCCCCACCATGGGCGTTGGGGACCCCCTACGGATGCCGCTCTCGGGCAGTCCTCCAGCCGTCCGGTCGCCGTCCGGTCGGCCAGTCGTCACGTCGTGCTTCAGACGCCGGACAGCAGCGCCGCGCTCACGGCCGCGATCGCCGGCAGCAGCATGAGAACGCCCACGTGCACGCACCTGTTCTTGGCGCGGGCGATGCGGCTGGTGCCGGTCAGGGCGCGGAACAGGCGAGGGTGAGGGTCGCAGCTGCTCAGGAGGAGTCCGGACGACAACTCCGCGCGCTTCTCCGCCTGGAACACGTCCTCGTAGTAGGCGAGGGCGCGGGAGCTCTCCCTCATTCTCGACCCGTGCCGCGGCAACAGCGCGGCCAGGAGGAACAGCAGCGCCAAGGTCGTGGCGACCGTCGCCGTCCACCACAGGGGGCGTGGCCAGGAGGTACCGGGCGGACGCCGGATCAGGAGAAGGCCGAGCAGCGATCCCCCGGTGGCGAGCAGGACAGCGGCCTTGCCGTCGGCGCGGCCTATCTCGACGTGATTCTGGGCGATCAGCTCCCGTGAGAGTGCCACCACGTCCTCCGGTTCCGCCTCGTTCGGCGGACGGCGGGCGAACGGCGGGCGGAAGGTCACCGGGAATCCCCGTACGGGCTGTTCCCGTCGCCCGAGGCGTCGGCGTGGCCGATCCTGCGCAGGATCTCGTCGCCTTGCGGGACGCCCACGTCACTCAGGACGCGGGCCACGTTGACGCCGACGAAGCCCCGGTCCTCCGGCGTCAATGACCGAAGTGTCGCTGCGAGGGTGTGTTCCCAGCTGTCGCAGTCGGAGAGAAGACCGCGGTGGGTCACCGTCCAGTCGAGGACCTCCCTCGCCTGTTCCGGCTGGTTCAGGAGCCAGAGGGCCGCCAGGCCGACGGGACCGCCCGCGACAACCTCCCGGTAGAACTGGTACGCCTCACGGTGGACTTCGCCGAAGCCTGCCGGAAGAGTGGGCTCCGCGCCGGTGCCAGGGGTGGGCAGGAACGCGGCCGGTGGGTCCAGGAACCAGTACGTGAGGCCGAAGTCGTCGATCACCTGTGGCCGGCCGGGCGGTTCGACCTCGGTCGTGCCGAAGTGGGCCGGCGGCCTCCGTAGCGGATCGGGGGTGGCGGGCAGGGTGGCGTTCTCGTTGATGTGGCCGACCACCAGGTGACGGGCCCGTTCCTCGGTGACCTGGTTCCTCGCCGCGACGACCGGGTTGCTGATCCTCCAGGCCACCTCGTAACGGGCAGGGGGTTTCGGCGGCCGGCGCGGGATGTCGACCGAGATCCGCCGTTCCGCGAGCGAGACCCACACGATGTCGAAGAAGTCCCCCTGACGCACCGCGCGCACCGTCGGTCTCGGATAGCCCCAGTAGTCACCGCCTCGGGGCGGCACCATCGCGTCGTCCCCGCCGTCGGCCAGGAACACCAGGGCGCGGTCCTCGGCGGAACCGAGGCGGTGCCGGAACAGTTGCCAGGTCGGCGAGAAGTTCAGAGGTGCGATGAGCGGACCGGTCATGAGGCGGACCCTTCTGCTGGGAAGACCGCCCGGGCGCGATGGCGGCTCAGGATGAAACGCAGGACACCACGGTGGCTCCGGGCCTCACCGGAGAGCGCCGCGAGGAAGCGCGGGAAGTCGGTCCGGTGCCGTTCGCCGGGATCGTTCTCGATCAGGGACAGGCCGGTGGCCGTCGCCGCGTGTGTGGCGGGGTCGTCGAGGGCCATGACCACGAGGCCGACGGCTCGCCGGGGCTGATCGGTGAGCAGATCGGCGAGGCGTACCCGCCCCACACCGGGCGAGCCCGGTCGAGGGAAGCTCGTCAGGCTCATCGACTCGATGACGTGGACCGCCAGGGTGTGAGGTGGTGTTCCCGGCTCGGCCGCCTGCCAATTACGCAGCCGGTCGAGGACGTCGCCGTGGTTGTCCTGCTCGGAGAGCAGAGTGCTGAGCGCGAGGGACACCGCGGTGCGCAGACCGACCTCCAGACCCTTGCCCGGCCCGTCCAGCACCGAGTCCAGGAGCTTCAGCGCAACGGCGGGGCGGGCCAGACCGTAACTGCCGGCGCAGGTATCGGCCACGGTGCAGCGCAGCGGGACGGGGGTGGCCCGGCTCCAGTCCCGTAACTGATTCCGTACCGCACCGGTGAGAGCCGGGTACTGGACCATCTCGCCGAGCGCGTACGCGACCAGCCGACGGTGCCAGCGCTTGTCCGACGAGGCGAAGGGGTACAGCTGGCGCAGGGTGTCCGGACCGGTCGCGTGGGCCAGCACCTTGCCGATGGCCCGCCCCGCGGTCAGTTCGACGTCGGGGTGGTGGGGCGCCGTGCCCAGGGCCCGCCACAGCAGGCTCGCCATGCCCTCGTAGTCGAGCCAGAGGCTCCGGAGCAGGGTCTCCGACCGATGTCGGCCGGAGAAGGCGACCGGTTGAACCGGGTAGCGCTGTGCCGCTCCGGAACGGGGTGCCAGCAACCGCGCCCCGACCGCTGCCAGCCGGTCCTCGAAGGCAGGTCCGAGGACATCGCGGCGTGCCTGCGACCCCTCCGCGCCCGGCCCGGACGTGTCGACGCGCTCCGGCCCTCCGGCCGTGGCCGGGTCCGGGCTGTGGCGTGCGTCGAACAGGGGGCGCAGAATCGCGCTGTACTCCTCGATGACCGTACGGTCCTGTCCGGGCAGCAGCGAGATCGCCGCCATCAGGGAGAGGCTGTCGGACCGGTGGCGTGACTCGGTCAGCGCTTGGCGGGCCGCTGAGGGGCTGCCGGTCCGCAGCTCCTCCAGTACGGCTGTGGCGGGCTTCCCCAGTACGACGAGATCGCGCAGCCCGTCCGCCGCCTCGACACCGTCCTGGGGCAGTGGGTGGGCGTGCAGATAGCCGGAGAAGTCGGCGGAGGCGAGGTGACCCAACGCCTCGGACTCCTGCACAGGTGTGAGTTCGCCCGTCTCGGTCAGGGTGCCGAGGCGTTTCGCGGCCACCTCGGCCGGCGGCGGCGGCCGGTGGGCGACCTGCCAGGGCACCGTGTCGTGGGGGAGCGGCGTTTCCGCGGGGACGGTGACGACGAGGTGGGCGCGTTCTCGGCGCAGCCGCCCGGCCAGTGCGGTGAGTACGACTTCGCCGAGTGAAGCGGCGGCCTGCGGGGACAGGCCCTGCAGCAGATAGCCGCGGCCTTCCGTCGGGGACCAGCGCGAGAGATCGTCCGGTGAGTCGAGGCCGGTGATGCCATCGGTTCCGTACCGCTCCGCGAGCAGTGCGAACGCGGTCGTGCTCGCGCCTGTTCCGCTGCGGGCCCTCAGCATCAACAGGTGGCCGTCCAGCACCTTTCGGCAGCGCGCGTAGGAGGGCGGTTCGACGAATCCGCGCAATCGGGCGTGGACGTCCGCAGCGGGATAAGGGCCCTCCCGCAGACGGGGTTTGACGATGTAATCCGTGACGGCGTCGTCGCGCGGGCCGGTGAACAGCATGGTGACGTCGCCGGTGATTCCGCCCATGACAGCCATGCCCTGGTCCAGTCTCTGCTGGTTGTCGAGGTAGGAACTCCCCGCGCCCGCCGGGCCGGAGTTCTCCGAACCGTCCGAACCACTCGAACCGTGCGGGGAGTCCGGACCGGATCGGTCACCCGCTTCGGCGCTCACCGGTGGTTCCCGGTTCCGCCGACCTGCTTGTCGCCCGTCACGTTGTCGCCGCTGCCCCAGTGCTGGTTGGTACCGCGGTACGAAGCGGAACGGCCGGTGTACGCGATGTCCCCTCCGACGTTCCCCATCACAGCGGCCCCCTCTCCCAGGTGCTGGGTGTTGCCGCTGTACTGGGTACCGGACCTCGCCGCCGGGACGGTTTCCTGATCGGCGGAAGGCGTGTCGGTCCGCGCGACGGGTTCCTCCCGCGGCCGTACACCGGCCTGTACGAGGTTCCCGGACGGTGAGGGGACGTACAGCCAGGCCCGTTGCGAGAAGTTCTTCCCTTCCACGGTGGCCGGGACTTCCACGCAGCGGTCGGGATGCAGTCCGGTGTACGCGCCGAGCACGACGTCCTCGTAGACGCGCTGGGAGATGACCGCCGCCAAATGGGTGACCTGCTCACTTCCCGCGGCCAGGATCGCCTTGACCGGACGGGAGTCCAGCAGCCGGTGAGTGTCGTTGCGCGCGGTGCCGTTGCCGTCGCCGGGCTCGTCGATGTCCGGCAGCGGCCCGACGTGGACGCTGGCCCGGAGCCGGATGCGGGGGCCCACGCACTGCCGGTTGTACGCGCCGAGGATGTCGTCCAGCACACCCAGGAACGGCCAGAGGACGAAGGGCAGCAGGGCGGGTTCGAAACCGAACACCACACCGTCCCCGGTGTTGGCCGGAAACCGCTTGGCGTCGCGCAGTTCGTGGAGCCCGGCCCGCTCCAGGGCCTGGTCGACGAGTTCGGGGATCAACCGGCTCACCGGGCCGTGCTGCACGGCGGGAAGTCCGGTGAAGTCCTTGGCATCGACGGCGAACAGGGCGCGGTAGGGAGGCAGCGGCCGGCTCTCGGCGTACGGAGCGGGAACGGGCATGGACATGGGTGATCTCCTCGTGTGCCGGTGGGACGGTGACGAAGCCACTGGTCGGCTGATTCGAGGTTCCGTCGGTTCCGTCCGCCCGACTGCACAGCGGAGGGCACTACTCGGGTGTCCCACGTCACATCACGGGTGTGTTCAGGCCGCGGCTCCCGATCCCCGCACTGGCACGTTCAGCTACCCGGGTACGAGGAGAGGGCCGACGCGGGCGTGGCCCTCGGCGCGGTCGTCGCCCAGCCGCGCAGCGCCTCCATGTCCTTGATGACGATCACTCTGCGAGCCGTCTCCACGGCACCGGACTCGCGCAGCCGGTGCAGCCCGGTGATGACCGCGTTGCGGGTCACTCCGATCGCCTGGGCGATCTCCTCCTGGCTCAGGCCCGTCAGCCGGACGACGTCCGGTCCGGTGCCGGGCGCGGTGAGTTCCGCCAGCCGCAGGAGCGCCCGCGCCAGTCGGGCGACCAGGGGCAGGGTCAGCAGTTCGGTGCGGTGCGCGTCGGACTCCCGTAACCGGGAGAGGGCCTGGCGCATCAACTCCATGACGAGGCCGCGCTGTTCGACGAACCGGCGAAACCGGTCCGCTTCCAGCACGACGGCCGTGCAGGGGGTGAGTGCGACGACTTCAGCGGTACGCGGGGTGCCGTTGAAGACGGACACCTCGCCGAGCAGGTCACCCGGCCCTCGGAAGGCCAACCAGGTCACGACTCCGTTCGGCTCCCGGCACACGACCTTGGCGAGACCCTCGGTGAGGGCGAGCAAATGCGTTCCCGCGGAGCCTTGTCTCAGCATCACGCTGCGTTCGCGGAAGGAGCGGGGCGCGCCCTGGCTCCGCAGCTCACGCCATGTCTCGTCCGACAGCATTCGTCGCCCTTCCCGGCCGCCCTGTACGCGGCCACACCCTGCCCGTACGCGGCCTTGTCGGCCTCCCCGCCCCATGAGTTCTACGCCGCCCCGACCGCTTCCGCCGCCGCTCGGTCGGCCTTGACCGAGAACGGCTGCGCTCCCCAGGCCATGGCGCGGACGTGAGGAGCCCGGGTGGTGAGGGGGTTACGGGAAGGTGGGTGCGAAGGCTGAAGCGGGCGCACACCGAGCTGACGTCGTTCAACGCCAGGCGTTGAGCCTCACCGACTCGGCATGCCGGGGAGCCGGACCACCCGCCGTGGGACGCGGGGCTCCTCGCCCTCGACGTCCCCGACGGGCCGGGCGGCGCGGCCCGAGCCGCCGGGCTTCGACGGGGTCACTCAGCAGAAGATGGAGACTGCTCAAGGAGGATGCCGACCGGAAGGGCGGCGGCCGCTCGCGCCCCGGTGCGGCCACCTCAGCGCTTCTTGGTCTTCCGCCTCTGCGGTGGCGTCCATTCGCCCCGGTGCAGTTGACAGCGGGAGTAACCGATCATCGCCGGGTTCTGGCACGGCCGGCCCGTGGTGGTCCGAGTCGATCCACACTTCACCTGCTTGCCCATACGTCCTCCCGAGATCAGGGGCAGTACGCCTTGGCGCGATCGTCCCGGGGTGGAGTGCACGGTGTCCCGTCATCCGCGGCATTCGGCCGGTCCGCAGTCCTTCGAGGCCGGTTCCCGTCGTTCAGTGGTGGTACTTCTTCACCGTCGGGTCCTTCGCCGTGGCGTCCGCCGCCCGCTGGATCGCGGTGATCGCCGCGGCCGGTCCGAGCCGGTCGGCCATCATCTCGCCGATCAGTCCGGCGATCTTCTCCCGGTTCAGGTTCTGGTACCAGTCGGTGCGTGGGGAGACGATGTTGCTGCCCGCCGCCGTCAGCGCCGTGGCCGCCGAGGCGAGTCCCGAGGGCAGGTCCAGGCCGTCGGCCGCGCCCCGTACCGTGGTCAGGCTGGACGACGCCAGGGTGAACTGCTGGGCGACCTCCTTGCTGAGCATTCTGCGCAGCAGCTCCATCCCGCCCTGTGGGTTCTTCGCGTCCCTGGGGACCACGAACGCCTCGCCCACCTGCGCCCAGAGCGTCTCGAAGGGCATCGCGTCCGAGGCGTCGAGGCCGGACGCCGGCGCCATGGTCATCTCGAAGCCGCGCGGTGTGGTGGCCTGCGCCTCGGTCTCCACCCAGGTGCCGTTGGGGACGAACAGTGCCTTGCCCTTGGTCCAGGCGGTCTGCGACTGGATGTGGTTGAGCCCCGGGGTGCTCCGGAGTACGTAGCCCTTGGCGGCCAGTTCGTGGTACGCCTCGAACGCCTGCTTGACGGCGGGGTGCCGCCAGGCGTTCGGCTCCAGGTTGTCGATCGCCGTCAGGACGTCCGCCCCGCCGATCTTCGCGATGAAGGGGTACAGGGTCCACTGGAGGTAGTACGGGTACGTGCCCGCGTACGTCCAGCCCGCGATACCCGCCTTCTTCGCCTCGGCACACAGCCGCAGCATCGCGTCCCATGTCTTCGGGTACTCCCAACCATGCTTGCGGAGCAGGGACTTGGAGTACCAGACACCGAACACCGTGTACGCGTAGTTCAGCGTCCAGATCTCGGGGCCGCCGAACCTGCCCTTCTCCGCGACGCCCGGGATCAGGGTCTCGCTCACGGTCACGGCCGGATCGTCACAGGAGGGCGCGGCGAGCAGCGTCCGCAGGTCCGTCAGCTGGCCGTGGTCCGCCAGCGCCGCGGTGGGTAACGAGTGGGCACCGGTGTTGTCGACCAGGTCCGGCGGTGTCCTGCCCACGAACCGGGCCTGGAGCCGGGTCTGGATGTCCTGCGTGGCGACGTGCGTGAGCTTCGTGTCGGGGAACGCCTTTCGGTAGTCGGCCTCGGCCTTCTTGACGTACTCGACGCCCAGTCCGCCGTCGAAGACGACGACCTCCAGCGGGGCCGAGCCGTTGACTCCGAGGGGATTCCCGGGAGCCTTACTGCCCTGGCCGGCCTCGACAGGACGAGGCCCCGTGCTGCCGGAGGCGGCGCAGGAGCTGAGGGCGGCGGTCATGGGCGCGGCGAGCAAGCCGGCTGCCATGGCGCGTTTGATCAGCTCGCGACGGTTGATTTCTGGCAGGGGCCCCATGATCTCGGTCTCGCCTTCTTGAGGGCATGCATCCAGTTCAGCGGAGCTTTGACAGGGAAATGCGTGGGTCGGGGTCGGATTTCAGGTGTGCTGTTTCTCGGTGATGAGACTAGCTGTGTCCGGTGGGTGATTTTCCATAATGGGACCAGAGTGGTACCGGCATGGAAAGGGATCTATGGAAACGTTGTTGACCTGCGGTTTCCGGTGGGATTCGGGCTGCTTGCCGAGGGGGCGGAAGTTTTCTTCATGGAGCGCGCGGAGGTTTCTTCCGTGCGCCTTATGGGTTCGGTGCCCGGTCTCGTTGACGCTGGCGGTGAGATGCGAAATGCTAAGCCTCCGAATTTTCGGCTCTGTGATTTCGAGGACGGTTATGTGATGACCGCAGGTCTTCTCCAGACTCATACGTTCAAGGTCGATGACACGGGAAATACGCTGTCGTATCTCTTGCATCTCCCCGACGGCTACCGGGCCGACGGGGGAGAGAAGTGGCCCTTGGTGCTCTTCCTGCACGGGGCCTCCGAGCGAGGTGACGATCCGGCGGACCTCGCCGCGCAGGGGCTCGTGAAACGGGTGGCCGACGGCGCCCGGGTGCCCTTCGTGCTGCTCGCCCCGCAGTGTCCCCCGTACAGCACCTGGACGCTGGAGCTGACGGGGGTGTACGCGCTGCTCGAAGAGGTGTCCGCGCGGTACGGCGTCGACCGGGACCGCACCTATGTGACCGGCCTGAGCATGGGCGGCACCGGCTCCTGGGCGATGGCCACGCGCTACCCCGGCCGTTTCGCGGCCGTCGCGCCCATCTGCGGTTCGTGGCTCCCCGAGTCCGCCCCGCGCATCGACCGCCTGCCGGTGTGGACCTTCCACGGTTGCGACGACCGGAACATCCCCGTCGAGCACACCGACAAGATGGTCAAGGCCCTGAAAGCGCGCGGGAGTTCGGTGAAGTTCACCTGCTACACCGGAGTCGGGCACGACTCATGGACCCGGACCTACGACGACCCGGTGTTCTACGAGTGGCTGCTCGCCCAGCGCCGGGGCGGCTGAGCCGTACGACAACACGGCACCGTGGCCCCCCGGTTCCTCCGAGGGGCCACGGTGCCGTGTGCGAGGGCGCTGTTCAGGCGTGTTCCCGGCCGGGGCCGGCGGCCTCCTCCCGCTCCCGCTGCCGCATCGCCGCGACCTGGGCGCGCAGTTCCTCGTTCTCCCGCTCCAGGCCGGCCATGCGTTCCCGCACGGGGGCCAGCACATCAGTCAGTTCGCGCTCGCTGAAGCGTGGCGTGATGTGGCGCGGACAGTTCCAGTCGTAACCCTCGACCTCGATGACGACCAGGCGCTCGACCCGCCCCTCCGTCCGCGTCGAGACGAGCCGCTCGGCCAGTTCGGGCTCGTCGTCGGCGGGGACGGCGCGCGCGTGCCCGAACATCTTCAGCCGGACGCGCCGCGCGTGGTCGATGAAGAACAGGGCGACGCGGTCGTCCGTCCGCAGATTGCCCGTGGTGATGTACTGGCGGTTCCCGCCGACGTCCGCGTAGCCGATCCGCCCCCCGTCCAGTACGTGGACGAAGCCCGGCGGGCCGCCCCTGAACTGTACGTACGGCCAGCCGGTCTCGCCGACCGAGGCGAGCAGGAAGCCGTCCAGGCTCCCGACGAACGCGGCCTCCGCCGAGGTGAGCGGTTCCGGCAGGTCTCCCGGCTCGCGCAGCCTGCGGCCCGCCGCGATTCC
Organism: Streptomyces sp. AM 4-1-1; assembly: GCF_029167625.1. Taxonomy (NCBI): domain Bacteria; kingdom Bacillati; phylum Actinomycetota; class Actinomycetes; order Kitasatosporales; family Streptomycetaceae; genus Streptomyces; species Streptomyces sp. AM 4-1-1. The sequence continues at coordinate 3,349,904 of NZ_CP119145.1, read as the reverse complement.
GCTGCCCATCTCGTGCTGGACCTGGCGGACGGCCGGCGTGTAGGCGAGACGGGCGTAGCGGCTCATGCGGCCCCGCTGGCCGTGGTGGCCGGGACCAGCGGGGCGCGGCCCTCGCGGACCGGGGCGAGCAGACCGGTCTGCGCGGCCATCACCCCGGCCTGGAAACGGCTCCTGGCGGCCAGGTTCTGCATGATCGCCGCGACATGACGGCGGAAGGAGCGCTCCGACAGGCCGACCCGGCGGGCGATCACCTCGTCCTTGATACCGGACGCGAGGAGTCCGACGATCGTGGCCCTCAGGTCGTCGAGGGTCCCGGCGTAACCGTTCGTCCCCTGCTGGAGGGGGAACGCGGACTGCCAGGCCAGGTCGTGGATGGAGCCGAGGAACGTCGCGACGGAGGGTTCGTAGATGATGGTGACGACGCTGCTGTCGCTCGTGCCGTCGTCCACCGTGACGAAGGACGTCTTGCGGTCGAAGACCAGGAAGCGGGCATGCAGGTCCGGCGATGTGCGTACCTGGCCGCCGGCCGCGGTGAGCCGTAGGGCGTACGAACGGGCGGCGGCGTCGCTGCGCGCCGTGTGCGGGTACAACACCCGCCCCTGGACGCCGCGTTGCAGTGCCTCGTTGATCAGCGGCCGGGCGTTGATCAGCTCGGCGGGTTCCTGGGTGACGCACGGCTGCATCAGCAGTATCTCCGACGCGCAGCACTGAGCGGCCTCCCGCAGGCGCAGTGCGATCTCGCCCCGGTCATCGGTGACCACGACGGTCTCGCGGTGCTGTCGGGTGCTGTCGAACACCTCCATGAAGGAGAGGAGCTGTCCCTTGACGCCCGCCAGACGGCGCCGGTGGTCGCGGATGGCGCTCTCCAGGGGCAGGAGCAGTTCCAACTGGGCGGCTTCCGGGTGCACGGCGACGAGTTCGCGTCCCGACCCGGCCGCGCTCTTGACCAGGTGGAGCCCGCGCAGCGTACTCAGGGCCTGCTCGACGCGGTGCGCGGGGGCGTCCAGCTCGGTGGCGAGGACTTCGGGCGTGACGCTGCCGTGGCCGAGCGTGTACTCGTAGACGTGGACGGCGAATTCGTCGACACCCTCGGGGTGCGGGGGGATCGTGGCGGACGTGGCATGGGCACGGGCGGTCCGGACCGCGGTGTTCATGGTCAACTCCTCTGCTTCTCGTCCTCGTCCGGTTCCGCACCGGTCCTGACCGCCCGCAGCTGCCGGATGGCCGGTACCGCGAGCAGGAGTCCCGCGCAGGCCAGTCCGAGCGCCGTGGCCAGGACCATCAGCGTGCGCTGCCCGGTCACGGAGGCCAGCGGACCGGCCAGTGAGCGGCCCAGCGCCATGGAGGTCAGCGATCCGGCGACGTCGTAGGCGTACACCCGGTTGAGCAGTTCGGCGGGGATCTGGGTCTGTACGGTGGTCGCCCAGATGACCGACCAGTAGGCCAGACCGGCACCGGCCAGGGCCCACCCGGCCGAGAGCGTGACGACGCCCGGACGCAGCGCGGGCATGATCGGATACAGGGCGAACAGCGCCCAGCCGAGGGAGCCCGCGGCCAGTGGCCGTTCGCTGCGCACCTTGATGGCCACGAAGCCGCCGAGCACTCCGCCCGCGCCGAAGGCGGCCATGCCGATGCCGAGCGCGGTGGACCCCAGGTCGCTCACGATCAGGTCGGCCCCGACCGGCAGCGAGACGCCGGCCACGAAGCACCCGTACAGCAGGAAGATGGAGATGACCCCCCACAGCCAGGTGCGGGCCTTGAACTCCTGCCATCCGGTGGCCAGTTGGCGCAGGAAGGAGTCCGCTTCGCCGTCGCCGGCCGCAGCCGCGTCCAGGCGCAGGGCGAAGAGGCATCCGGCGCTCAGCGCGTACGTCGCCGCGTAGATGCCGAACACGGTCCCCGGGCCCGAGAAGCTGACCAGGAGCCCCGCGAGCGCCGGGCCGAGGACGCCGGCCACCGACTCCGCGACCCTGAGCACCCCGTTGGCCCGCTGCACGTCGGTGGCGACCTGCGGGACCATGCTCGCCACGCCGGGCTGGAACAGCGCGGTGGCGGCGCCGCTGAGGAACTGGAGGGCGACGACGCCGATCAGGGAGGTCGAACCGGTGGCGAACATCACCGCCATGCCCGCCTGGATCGCCAGCCGGGCCAGATCCGCGAGCACCATCATCCGGCGAGGCGTGAAGCGGTCGGCGAGGACCCCTCCGAAGAGCATGCACAGTGCGAGCGCGGCCATCCACGCGCCGAGCGCGTATCCGACGCCCGACGAGCCGTATCCGGCGTCGAGCAGGCCGACGGAGAGGGCCACGGGCAGCATCGCGTCGCCCAGCAGTGAGCCGGTCCGGGCGCCGAAGTAGAGCCGGAAGTTGGTGGTCCACACGGATGTCCCGCGCTCCGGCGCCCCGGGCCGCCCCGGGTCGGCGGGTGCTTCGTTCGCCGGGATTCCCTCCGGTGATCCGCCGGTGTGCGCGTCGGTCGTGGTGCTCATGCGGTCACACGTCCTTCGGCGCGTCCGGAGGCGTCCGCGATCACGGGCAGGGCGGCCCACGCCGCGGGGTCGGCGAGGCCGTCGGCGGGCGGTGCGGCGGGGTGCACCAGATAGCGGTGCGGGGCGATGGCGGTGACCCGTCCCGGGAGCGCCACCAGGGTGCGCTCGTGGACGGACTCCGGTGCGGCGGGCGCGACGAGATGGCACACCAGGCGGTGCCCGAGCCGTTCGTCGGGCTCGATGGTGACCAGGTGCGGGGCGTCCCCGACGACCTCGGAGATCAGTTCCCGTACGGCGTCCAGCTCGATCCACGAGTGGTCGCTCAGATACCAGCCCTCGCCGCGGTCGACCGGTGGCAGCGTGATGAGCGGGGGCAGTTCGGTCAGCGGCAGTTCGGTCCCGGCGGCGGCCCGCAGCAGCCGCAGCAGGGACCGCCCGAACTCCTCCGCCTCGTCCTTGTCCAGGACGTACGGGTCGATCCAGAGCGTCACCTCGAACTCCTCCTCCAGCTGGTACAGGCAGATGAAGAACCGGCAGGGGATGTCCTCGGCGGGCAGCCAGGTGATCCCGCCGCCGAGTTCCGCATCCTCTTGGAGCGGGGGCTGGTGGCCGGGTATCCAGACGCCGGGCAGCCGCCCGAGCGCGGACCGGTCGGGCGAACCGGCCGCGGCCGCCAGCGCGCTCATGTCGTTGAAGACCAGGTCGCGGGCGAAGCTGATGCCGCGTCCGGCGCTCACGCCGTTGATGACCTGCCAGACGGCGGTGGGGTCGAACCAGCTGTGCCGGTAGGCGGGAAGGCCGGCGGAGCGCACCTGGCGGACCACGTCGTCGAAGGTGGCGGCCCCGGAGAGGTCGACCGGCAGCAGCGCGTCCTGCGCCAGCGAACCGAAGAACCCGTGGAGCTTGCGCACCACCCGGTTGCCGGAGAGCGAGGTGGTGGTCACGGACTCGTTGCGGGTGCGGTGGCCGATCAGTGTGGCCAGCGCCGCGAGCGCCACGGCGGACGCGCTGGCGCCGGTGCGCTCCGCGATGGCTTCGAGCTGGGCGGGGACGGTGCGTGAGCGGATGTTCAGTCCGGGGTGCAGCCAGTCGTTCTTCGCGGGAGCCGTGTGCGGGAGCGTGAACATCGCCTGCGGCACCTGGCGGATCTGTGATTCCCAGTACCGTACGGCCCCTTCGCCGAGCCGCTTGATGGAGGGCGTCCGCTCCAGCTCCACGACGTCGACGGGCTCCGACGCGGGCGCCGGGGGCAGCGGTTCGCCGGTCGACAGGGCGTGCCATTCCGCGTGCAGGACCTCGCAGGCCGCCACGTCCATCGCGGCGTGCGAGACCACCCACACCAGGTGGCGCGGCGCGCCGTCCGCGGTGACCACCGCGACCCTGAAGGGCAGTTCCGCGCTCAGGTCGAAGGTCTTGGAACGCAGTCGGCGCGCGGTGCGCTCGGCGGTCTCCAGCGGGTCGGAGCCGCCGTCGACGACCTCGGCGGTAAGGGCGCCGTCGCCGGCCACCCGCTGGGTGACGGGGGTGGCGGACCGGTACGTCGTGCGCAGTGACTCGTGCCGTGCGAGGAGCGTGTGCAACTGCCGTGCCACGCGGTCGAGTCCGCCGTCGGCCGGGGCGTCGAAGACCATGGCCAGGTTGAGCCGGGTCGGGTCGTCGTCGATGGTGATGGCCCGCAGGATGTTGGCGTGTCCGAACGAGAGTGGTCCGGTGCGGTGGGAAAGACCGGAGAAGGCCACTGTGAACTGTGACAAAGGGGACACCTCGGATAGGTCGGAAGGGAGTGAGGACGCGGAGGGCTGGAACGCGTCAGCGGGTGTACGGGGAGCAGAGCGCCACCGACGCTCCGGGGAGCCGGGACGGCGGTGCGAGGTCGCCCGGCGCGGCCGCGCGCATCTTCGCCAGGAGGGCGTCAGGGCCCTCGGCGGTCACCTGGTCGAGAATCCGGCGGCAGTCCCAGCCGCACCGGTCGGCCAGCCGGCGTGCGCCCTCGGACAGCAGGCAGACCCGGCGGGCCTCCGACACGGGCAGGCTGCCGACCAGGGCCCGGCCGGGGTAGCGGCTGTGCAGCATCTCGTTGACGGTCAGGTCCGGGAACTGGATGAGCGCGGCCGTCTCGCCCCGCAGGAGCAGATCCACCTTGCCCTCGCGGGTGCGGGCCACGGCGACGGAGAGGGAGGCGGGGGGCTCGGACCCCGAGGCGGGGGGTCCTGCCTCCGCCTCGCCGAGGGCGGCGTCCAGCAGCGCGGGCAGGGGCGTATCGGCGTGCTGGATCAGGCCGGCCACCAGCTGGGCGCAGATCTCATGTGCCGGTGGATGTGTGCCGGGCCCCGGGCCGGCCGTGTTCACCAGGACGGCGAAGCGGCCGCCCGTGACGATGACGTCCTCGATTCCGCCGGGGTCACCCCCGGGCCGTGCGGCGCAAGTGATCTCCACGGTTCTCCTTCGGTGGAGTGTGAATTGACGTGCGGCGGAACACTTCGAAGCCGAATGGTCTGTACCTTTCCTGAGCAGCGTACGGAGACCGTTTGGCCGCGCGGCCAGAACCGGGCCATAGCCGTCCCGGCCGCGTCGGCCCTCCGCGCGGAACCGGAAGAACCGGCACTGACTTGGGCCGACGCGTCCCCGGAGCGAGGTCGCCCCGCGAGGGCGGCAGAAGTCGCAATTCCTCTGCCGGTAGTCACCGGAGCCCGCTGCCGGGGGAGGAGGGCCGTCAGGGGCGGGCGGCGCCCCCGACGGCGTGGGCGTTCGGGTCCCGGAGGCCCGCTGCCGGGGGTGGACGGGGAGCCGTCGGGGGCGGAACCGCCGCCGGGGCGCCGAGGGCCGTCAGGGGCGGGCGGCGCCCCCGACGGTGCGGACGTTCGGGTCCCGGAGGCCCGCTGCCGGGGGTGGACGGGGAGCCGTCAGGGGCGGGCGGCGCCCCCCACGGCACGGACGTTCAGGTCCCGGAAGCCCGCCACACCCATGTCCCGGAAGAGCAGCAGCGACCGGCGCCAGTGCCCGAACGCCCGGCCCCGGGCGCCCAGCGCCCGGTACGCGCTGCCGATCACCAGATGGCTGCGCGCCTCACCGGGCCGGTGACCGGTCTCCCGGTGCAGGATGAGCGCCCGTCCGGCGTCGTCGAGCGCACGCGCCGGCTCACCGAGGACGACCCGCACCTGGGCCAGGACGTTGAGCGCGGACGCTTCGAGGAGCCGGAACTCGGCCCCCTGGGCGAGGGACAGGGCCTGGTGGGCGGTGGCCAGCGCCTCCTCGGGAGCGCCCAGGCGCAGCCGCATCGTGGCGAGTCCGACCAGCGCGTAGACCTGCGGATAGCGGTCGTTGACCACCTCCGCCAGGTGCAGCGCCTCCCGGTAGCTGGCCGACGCCCCTTCCAGGTCGCCGGCCCGCTCCTGCGCCGTACCCATCGAGAAGTGCGCGTTGGCTTCCAGGCGCCGGTTGCGCATGGACTGGGCCGAGGCGAGCGCGGTACGCGCCAGACGCGTACCCGACTCGTGGTCGCCGAGGTCGGAGTGGGCCGACGACAGGCAGCTCAATGCCACTGTCTCGCTGGCCTTGTTGCCGCTGAGCGTGTGCACGTGCAGGGCCTCGTTCATCACCTGGATGGCGTCCAGGGGACGGCCGAGGGCGCGGTAGACGATCCCCAGGTTGGTGTGCGATATGGCCTCGCCGCTGAGCGAACCCAGGTCCCTGAAGAGGCGGGCGGCCTGTGTGTAGTGGGCAACGGCCTCGTGCAGCCGCCCCAGCTTCCAGCCGATCAGCCCCAGGTTCATCAAGTCGTCGGCCGCGCCCACCCCTTCGGTCTGCCCGGTGAGACCGCGCGCCCGCAGGAACAGTCCGGATGCCGTGCGCATGGCGCCGTTCTCCTGGTACGCGGCGCCGATCCGGCGCAGCGCGGCGGCCTGCCCGTCGGCCCAGCCCGCCTCGGTGGCCAGGTCCAGCGCGTCGGCGTACTGCTCCTGGGCCACCGCGTTGTGGCCCTGCGCCCAGTGACAGTCGGCGATCTTGAGACGGGCCGCCGACCGGGCCCGTGGATCACCGTCCGCCGTCGCGGAAGCGAACCCCGCCTCCGCGACCGCCAGGCACTCGGTGGTGTACGTGCCCTGGGAGAGGAAGCCGTACAGCGCCTCCGCCAGCCGCCAGGCGGTCCGGTGCTCCCCGGACTCCGCCGCGAACAGCACCGTACCGATCAGGTTCTCGCGTTCGCTCTCCAGCCACTCCGTCGCCTTGGTGGCGTCGGCGACGGCGGCCTCGGTGGCGTTCCCCTCCCCGGCGCGCGCCCGCAGTACCGGGTCCTCCGGATACAGGACCAGGGCGGCCGCCTCCGCGCCTCGCGTGTACCAGTCGAGCAGACGCCGTCGCGCCCCGCTCTCGTCGTCCGCGACCAGCTCGCGGGCGTAGGAGCGGAGCAGGTCGTGCATGCCGAACCGTCCGGGTTCCGGCTCCTGGACCAGATGGGCGTGGGCCAGCGACCTGAGCAGCGGTTCGGCCTCGGCCGGGTCCGCGTCGATCAGGGACGCGGCGCCCCGCACGGTGATGTCGGGCCCCGGAGCGAGGCCGAGCAGCCGGAACATGCGGCGGGCGGGTTCGGGCAGGGCCTGGTACGAGAGGTGGAAGGCGGCCCGTACCGCGGACCGTTCGTCGCCCTCCACCTGGAGCCTGCCGAGCAGATCGCCGTTGACCAGCTCCGCGCAGTAATCCGCCACGCCGGCGCTCCCGTTGGCGATCAGATTGGCCCCGGCGATGCGGATCGCCAGTGGTAGCCAGCCGCACAGCCTGGCCAGCTCCACCACGGCGTCGGGCTCGTCGGCCACCCGGTGCTCGCCGAGGATGCGGGTGAGCAGGGCGTGGGCCTCGCTCAGGTTCAGCACGTCCAGGCTGAGCGGCCGGGCCCCGTCGTTGGCGATCAGGCCCGAGAGGTGGGTGCGGCTGGTGATGACGGTCCGGCAGGCACCGCTCCCCGGCAGCAGCGGGCGCACCTGGTCGACGCCCGCCGCGTTGTCCAGCACGATCAGCATGCGTTCACCCGCGAGCAGCGTGCGCAGGAGAGCGGCCGCCTCGTCCTCACCGGGTGGCACCTGCCCCGGTGCCACGCCCAGCGCCCGCAGGAAGCGGGCCAGGACGTCCACGGGGCGCAGGGCGGGCAGCAGCGAGTGCCCTTGCAGGTTCACGAACAGCTGTCCGTCGGGGAAGTGGTCGCGATGGGCATGGGCCCAGTGCAGCGCGAGGGCCGTCTTGCCGACGCCGGGCGGGCCGATCACGGTCACGATGGGGGTGTGCTCGGCCGGGTCGTCGTTCAGCAGCGCGTCCAGCTCGTGCATCTGCCGGTCACGGCCGGTGTACCAGGAGGTGCCGTACGGCAGTTGGGCGGGCCGGGCGGTGGCCGGCCGGTCGGCGGTGGCGGGCTCCGGGTCCGCGCCGCGGTCGGGACGGGGCAGCTGCTGGCGCAGGACGCGCAGGTGCGCGTCGCGTATCTCGTCGCTCGGGGAGATGCCGAGCTGGTCGTCGAGGCGGTCCCGGAAGGCGGCGAACACCTTGAGTGCGGCGGCCTGTTCGCCGCAGGCCGCGAGCGTGAGCATCAGCCGTGCGTGCACCCCCTCGTGCAGCGGATCGCTGTCGGCCACGGACCACAGCAGACGTACGGACTGCTCGGGGCGGCCCAACTCCAGGGCCAGGTCGGCGTGGAGGAGGGCGGCCTCGGTACGGCTCTCGGTGACGGCGACGGCCCTCGGGTGCTGTTGCAGCGCGGGGTCCATGTCCGCGAGCAGCGGCCCGCGCCAGCACCGCAGCGCGGCCGTCAGGGAGTCGTGGGCGAGCTCGGGGGACCCGGCGCTCCGGGAGCGCTTCGCGCGGGCCACGAGCTCCTGGAAGCGGCCCAGGTCCGTCTGGCTCCGGTCGACCTTGAGCACGTATCCACCCGGGACGCGTTCCACGCCCGGCGCCGCGGAGCGCGACGTGCCCTGTCCGAGGCTCTGGCGCACCTGGCTGATGTAGGTGTGGATCAGGCTCTGGTAGGAGCGGGGCGGGTTGGACGGCCACAGGGTGTCCACCAGCTCCTGCCGCGTGACCGGCTGCGGGTGCTTGAGCACCAGCAGCCCGATGATCCGCCGCAGCATGGGCCGGGCGATCACCACCTGGCTCTCTCCGCGCTGCACCGAGAGCGTGCCGAGGACGAGGAGGCGCAGCCGCCTGCCGTCCTGGGCCTGGGACGCGTTCCCCCGTACCGCGGCGTGCAGGGCCGCGGCCTCGGCGTCGGCGAGTCCCAGGGCGGTGATCAGGCGCCGGACCGTGCTCAGTTGGGGCTGCCGGACCCGGCCGTGCTCGATGTCGCGCAGTGCCCGGGTGCTCATCCCGGCCTTCGCGGCCAGTTCCCGCTGGCTCATCACGGCGCGTTTGCGCGCCGCCTGGATCCAGCTTCCGGCGGACACGGAAATAATTTCTGAGGTATCCGGCAAAATTCGTTTCTCCGCTGAGAGCTGCTTTGCCACAAGGTGTCCCTGTCCATGAATGTCGGCGATTCCATAGCATTGGTCGGAGCGATATGCGCAAACTGTCGAACTCGTAGCAAATCATCCGGTTGGTGAAATTAATCGATCAATGATATAGGGGTGCCCGGGATTTTTGAACCGCGCCCATGGGTTCGAATTGCCCACCCGTGCCCATCCGTGCGCGACCGGTCGGCGTCCGGTCCCGGCCAGGCCGCTTTCTGGCGTTGAACGGACTTCCGGTGCCGACCTACCTTCGGAGACGACGCGGCACCCGCGGCGAACGGAGGTCATCGGTCCATGGTCAGCGAAGTCATCGAGCGCAGCGAGCGGTTCCAGGGGATTCTGGGTCGCCTCAGCGCCAAGTCCATCGACGACTACTACAACCCGTACCGGCTCTTCGACTGGCCCGACCGGCTCCCCGAGGACATGTGGTGGATGAGCCCCGAACTCACCACCACCCACGGGACGGAGGTGGCGCGGCGGCTCAGCCCCGAGCAGGCCCACGCCCTCTCGCGGTACGAGAGCATCAACTTCTACAGCCTCAATGTGCACGGCATTCGCGAACTCCTCATCGAGGTCGTCAACCGCATCCACACAGCAGGATTCGAGGCGCCGTCCGAGTTCTTCCACCATTTCATCGGTGAGGAGAACGAGCACATGTGGTTCTTCGCGGAGTTCTGCCTGCGCTACGGCAACGGCAAGATCTACCGCCAGCCGGCCGGCGCCACGGCCGCCCCCACCTCATCGGCCGCGGTGGAGAACCTGCTCGTCTTCGCCCGCATCATGATCTTCGAAGAGCTGGTGGACCACTACAACTCCTCGATGGCGGTGGACGAGCGGCTGCACGAGACGATCCGCGCCATCAACCGCATTCACCACCAGGACGAGTCCCGGCACATCGCCTTCGGCCGCGAACTGGTCCAACTGCTCTTCGAGGAAGTGCGCAGGACGGCGACGGAGGAGGAACTCCAGGAGATCTCCGGCTATCTGCGCCGTTACATGACCCACAGCTTCGAATCCCTCTACCACCCGCAGGTCTACCGCGACGCCGGGCTCGACGACCCGCACGGGATACGCCGTGAACTGCTCGCCTCACCGGCCCGGGTCCACGCCGAGGAACAGACGTTCCGCAAGACCACCAAGTTCCTGCGGAAGACGGGAATCGTCCGATGAACCGGCTGACCGGCAGCGGGGGCGAACAGGCCCTGGCGATCCTCGGGCCCGGGGCGACCCGGCTGCTCAGGGAGCTGGACCGGACGTTCGCCGGCTGGGGACTCGCCGCGGGGGCCGACGAGATCAGCCCTCCGCCGTTGTACCCGGTCACCGACCTGGAGAAGTTCGACGTCTACGACAACTTCCCGCACCTGGCGTGGGTGGCCGGCTCACTGGACCTGGAGGCCGGTGACGCCAAGCCGCTGGGCGGCGCGTTCGACCGGGCCCAGCTGCGCGAGGCGCGTTACGGCCTGCCGCACGCCACCTGCTACGGCGCCTACCTCTTCCACGAAGGCGGCCGGGTCGCCGACGACACCCTGGTGACCCTGGTCAACCGGTGCTTCCGCAACGAGGACCACTACGGGGGACTGCGGCGCCTGGCCAGCTTCCAGATGCGCGAGATCGTCGCCCTGGGCACGTACGAACACACCCAGCGGGTCATCGCCCGCTCCACCGAACGCATCCTGGCCTTCTCCGACGCGCTCGGAATCGGTCTCGCCAAGGAGGCGGCCACCGACCCGTTCTTCAAGAACGACGGTGCCCGCGCCCTGCTGGCCAAACTCAGCCCGGTCAAGTACGAGTTCCAGTACGGCGACCTGGCCATCGCTTCGGTCAACACCCACCGCAACTTCTTCGGTGAACGCTGCGGTATCACCCTCGCCTCCGGCGAGCACGCCTTCACCTCCTGTGTCGCCTTCGGCCTGGAGCGCTGGCTGGCCGTACTGTCCGAGCACTTCGACGACGACCTGGACGCCGCGGCGGACGCCGTACGGGCGGCGGCCGTCGATGCGGGCTGATCCCGCGCCGGCGATCGCCGCCGCACTGCCCCGCATCGGCGTCGACATCGTCCCGCTCTCCCGGATTCCCGCCCTGCTCGACCCCGAGTCGGGCCCCGCCCTCCACCGGATGGTCACCGACGAGGAACTGGCGCAGTCGAGCCCGGACCCCGACGGCGAGCCCGACCCGGCGGCCGTCGCCGGGCGCATCGCCGCCAAGGAAGCCGTCTTCAAGCTGTTCGGCTCCACCGGGCAACCGCTGCCCTGGCCCGGCATCCAGATCCTGCGCGGCACCGGTGGCAGGCCCTTCGTACGGCTCACCGGACGGGCCGCCCGCCTCGCCCGCAGCGCCGGGCTCGGCCCGGTCGACGTCAGCATCAGCCACGACGGTGGCTACGCCGTCGCGGTCGCCGCGGCGGTCGCCCACGCCCCCGCCACCCCTTCCGAACCACCCGCAGAACCCAACTCTGAGAGGAAACCCATGAGTTCCGTCACCACCTCCACCGGAATCGAGAAGGTCAGGGACTGGATACTCGGGCGGCACGCCGACCGCACCGAGCTGGCCATGGACGTCAACATCATCGAGAGCCGACTGGTCGACTCGCTCTCCTTCGTCGAGCTGGTCTACACGATCGAGGACGCCAGCGGCACCGAGATCGACTTCGACGCCATCGACATCGAGGACTTCCAGTCCCTCGCGACCATCCAGAAGGCGTTCTTCTCCTGACCTGCCCGGCTGTCCCGGGCTTCCGGGGCTACCTGGCCGTACCGGAGCTTCCGGGCCGTTCGGCCTTCCTGGGCTTCCCGGCCGTCCTGGCCTCCCAGGGTTACCGGGGCTTCCGGGGCTTTCCCGGGCTCCCCGGGCCTTCCGGGGCTCCCGGGGCTTTCCCGGGCTCCCCGGACCGTCCGGGGCTCCCCGGGCTTTCCCGGCTCCTCGAACTGCCCTGCTACCCCGGCCTTCCCGGACCGCGCCCGGTTCCCCGAACCTCCCGGCCTCCCCGGCCGCCCCGACGGTCCCGGCCCGCCGGCCGTGACCGACCACACCCCGACCCCTGAAGAGGCGAATCATGCACGCAGTCTCCTACACGGCCCAGTGGATGGCCGCCGCGCGAGCGCTGGAATCCGAGCGGGACGATGCCCTCTACCACGACCCGCTCGCCCGTGACCTCGCGGCGCCCAAGGGTTTCGACCTCATCGAGCGCTACCAGGGCGGAGGGCTACTGCCGTTCATCTCCATCCGTACCAAGTTCCTCGACGACAGCATCCGGACCACGCTCGCCGAGACCGACATCCAGCAGGTCGTCCTGATCGCCGCGGGCATGGACACCCGGGCCTTCCGTCTCCAGTGGCCCGAGGGCACCAAGGTCTACGAGGTGGACCACGGCCCGCTCATCGAAGAGAAGCGCAGGCGCCTGGACGCGCTGGGCGCGGAGCCCCGCACGGACCGCCGCGAGGTCCCGGCCGATCTGACGGGGGAGTGGCTGCCGGACCTGAAGGCCGCCGGTTTCGACGCCTCCCGGCCCACCCTGTGGATCGCCGAGGCGCTCACCTTCTTCCTCACCGAGGAGCAGGCGGCGGGTCTGCTGCGGCTGCTGGCCTCCGCGTCCGCGCCCGGCAGCCGGCTCTCCTTCGACATCCTCGGCCGGTCCCTGCTGCGCAGCCCCTTCTCCAAGCCGTTCCTGGACACGCTCGCGGCCGACGGCACGCCGTGGATCTTCGGCACCGACCAGCCCGAGGAGTTCATCGAAGGCAACGGCTGGAAGGTGACGGACCTGCGCGAGCCCGGCGCTCCCGGTGCCGGTGAGGGGCGCTGGCCGTACGAGGTCCAGCCGAGGAGCAGGCGCGGTGCCAACCGCCTGTGGCTGATCCGCGCAGAGATCGCCGTCGGCTGATGGGCGGTCACACCACACTGGAACGCATCGAATCCCATCTGCCCGAACGCAGCCTGCGCATCGAGGAGTTGGGTGAGCACCTCGGGCTCCGCCGGGCCGAACTGGGGGTCTTCCGGAAGTTCTACGGTCTCGACACCCTTCGGTTCGATCCGGACATCGGCCTCTTCGACCTGGTGAGGCCCGCGGCGCGGCGCGCGCTGGAGGCGCTGCCCGAGGGCGGCAGGCTGGCCTATCTCGTCTACGCCCACACCACCCAGGCGGTCGCACCGCCCGACGTGGACGTCGCCCAGGTGGTCAGGGACGAACTGGGGCTCGCCGAAGGCGGAACCGAGGCGTTCGCCCTCAGCCACCAGGCGTGCGTCTCCAGCCTCGGCGCCATCGACGTGGTGGGCGAACTGCTGCGCGCGGAGGGCGACGACAGCGCGTACGCCCTGATGGTGACGGGCGAGCGGGCCTATTCGCCCATCGTCCAGCACATCCCCAACACGGCGATCATGGCGGACGCGGCGGCGGCCTGCCTGGTCACCATCGACGGACAGGGGGACCAGGTCCACGCCTTCACCACGCGCACGCTCGGCGAGTACGCCCAGTGGCTGGAGCTGACGGCGGAGCAGAACAACGAGTTCGGCCAGCAGTACGGGCCCCGGATCGCCGAGGTGATCAACCGGGCGGTGGCGGACGCGGGCCTCACCCTGGACGACATCGAGCTGATCATCCCGCACAACGTCAACATGCTCGCCTGGCGCCAGACCATCAAGGCGCTCGACGTGGCCCCCGAGCGGGTCTTCCTGGAGAACGTCCCCCGCTACAGCCACACCTTCGCGTCCGACGTGTTCGTCAACTACACCACCCTGCGCGAGGCGGGCCGGCTCACCGAGGGCGCCCACTACGTGCTGGTCTCGGTCGGCCTCGGCGCGACCTTCGGGGCCATGGTGATCACCCACCGGAAGGAGGGCGGCGCGTGAACGACACGGCGCCGGGCCGCGACCAGGTCCTCGCGGCCATCGAGGAAGCACTGGAGGACGTGCTGGGACGGCAGATCGGGCGGGTGCCCGAGGACACCGGCCTCTTCGACGACCTGCGGCTCGACTCCTCGTCCGTACTCGAACTGCTGCTGCTGGTCGAGGACAGCACCGGGGCCGCGGTCGACCCGGAGACCCTCGACATCGACCATCTGCGCACCATCCGGTCCTTCGCCGACTACGTCGAGAAACTGCTGACGGCGGGACAGGTGGCGGCATGACACACCTGACCGTAGGAGCGGCCGCCGCGGTGCGCGCACCGAGGGGCGAGGCACCCGCCGACGACACGGCGGCCCTGGAGTACTTCCGGGACCTGCTGGGCCCCTTCGGCATCAAACCGGACGAGGAACTGCTGGGCAGGGGCCCCCACGTGAGCCACCGGCAGCTCGCGGACCTGCTCGCCGAAGCCGACGGGGTACGGGAGAGCAGACCGCACTTGCTGGTGGTCGCCCACGCCCTGCCGGACGTGGTGCCGTTCACCGCGATCTCCCCCCACCTCACCGAGCGCCTGGGGGGCGAGGCGGTCAACTTCGCCGTCGGACAGCAGGGGCTCGCCGCCCCGTTCACCGCGCTGCGGATCGCTGCCGCGTACCACCGCGCGGGGCGGGCGGCCGAGGTGGTCATCGCGGTACTGGAACAGACCACGCTGCCGACCAGGTTCCCGCTGGTGCACGACACCCCGCTGACCGACTCGGCGGCGGCGCTGGTGCTCCGTTCGGGCGAGGGACAGGGGCTGAACCTCGCGCGGGTCGCCACCGTGCCGTCACTGGCCGATGCCTGCGCCCGGGAGGACGGCACACGGCGGACCCTGTTCGTGTTCGGCCCCTGGGCCGGGGAGGTACCGGTGCCGGAGGGCGCGGACGCCCACCGTGCCCCGCCCGGCACGTACTGCACCGGCGTCTGGCTGGAGCTCGCCGAGAACTGGCAGCGGTGGCAGCGCACGTACCGCAAGGTCGTGCTCTGCGACACGGACCCGCGCGACGGCCGCGGTCATCTCGCGGTGTTCACGGCAGCGGGCGACAGGGACGAGTGATGTGGCTCGGGGCCGACCTGCTGTACCTCGGCGAGCTGGATCGGCTGCTCGGCCGGAGCTGGTTCACCTCCTTCGTCTACACGCCGGAGGAACTGGCCACGGCCGAGAGCTTCGGCCCCGCCCGCGCCCGGGAGTTCCTCGCCGGACGGTTCGCGGCCAAGGAGGCGGTGCTGAAGGTACTCGGCACCGGAATGGCGGGCGGAGTGCGGCCCTGCCAGGTGGCCGTCCTGCGCGAGGACGACGGCGCCCCCGCCGTACGCCTCACCGGTGCGGCCGCCGCCCGGGCGGCCACCCTGGACCTGCACGAAATCAGCGTGACCATCACGCACAAGCGGGACCTCGTCCTGGCCGTGGCACTCGGCCTGCCCGAGGCGTACCGGGAGGCGATGGCCGGGAGGGAGGGAGGAACGGGGGAGCCCGTGAACACGGGACATGAGCCGAGGCGCTGTCAGTCGGTCGACTGAGACCAGAACTGCGATCACCGATGTCGAAGGCCCCCGCAGCGAATTGCAGGGGCCTTCAACGTATTGCCCGGTGAGAGCAATGGCGGAGGATACGAGATTCGAACTCGTGAGGGGTTGCCCCCAACACGCTTTCCAAATGTTCGCCTGAGGGTTCGGCAATGTACGCAGGTGTCCTGACCTGCGGCAGGGATGCTACGGCGGACTTTCTGAACGGTGCCGTATGTCGGTGAACGCAACCAGAATTGCAACCACGACACCAGTGGTTCCACTCGGTCAGAGACCGTCCGCGGCTGCTTGAGCGCCACTATCTCGACTCGGGTACGGCGCGCGCCACATTGCTTGGGGTTGCCAGATCATGGCAGGGGGTGATCAGGTGATTACGCGTTGTCGTCTTCTCTGGGTCGGAGTCCCTTCCCTGCCTGGCTACATCATGCGGCTCCGCTGCTCGCGAGTCGCAGCTACGGCGGAAGCTACTGAGGGCGCAGGCGCGTGTGAGCAAGGGTGCTGAGTGGTACCGCGTGGAAGAGCGTCGACGTCGCAACCGGCCAGGAGGGGCACGTCCCAAGGGCGAGTGCCCTGGCTTATCTTCCTACCGCGCACTCGGCTCGTAGGATCGTCAACCTAATAGGGCTGCGTTGGGGGCGGACGATGTCGTATGTAGCTAAACAGTCTGACGGGGCGGGGGCCGCATCAGGTGTCGCGGAGCTTGTCGCGCAGTTCGGTCGCGAGGTCTCAGCAAAGCTCCAGGGGGTCGGAGGGAGGGGCAGTGGCCGAGAAGAGGCGCTGACAGCCCCTACGGAGCACCTCATGCGAGGTATGGCCCGTCGTCAGAACGTCAGGATGACTGCACACGGCCAACACGCGATCAAGAAGCTCAAGGCCCGGCCAGACTTCGCCATGACCATCGGGGGCAAGATCATTGGGCATGTCGAGCTGAAGGCGCCCGGGAAGGGCGTTGACCCTTCGAAGTGGTCAGTCAACAGCCATGACCACGAGCAATGGGAAAAGATCAAGGTATTGCCCAATCTCCTCTACACAGACGGCTACGAGTGGGCCCTGTACCGGGAGGGGGTCCAGATCGGAGCAACGGCCAGACTAGTCGGCGACTTGGACCATGGCACCGCAGCGCTGGCCGTGGCAGATGACAGGTTCGAGCAGCTCGTCGCTCTGTTCTTCGGCTGGGTACCAACAGAGCCGGAGAACCTCGGCGACCTGGTCAAACGCATCGCCGGTCTGTGCGCATTGCTGCGTGACGAGGTTCGGGAGCGACTTGCCCGTGAAGAGCGCGGGGAGGCTAACGCAACCTTCACGTTCCTTGCACAGGACTGGCGCGATCTACTGTTTCCGGACGCGACGCCAGAGTCCTTCGCGGACCAGTACGCTCAGACCCTCACATTCGCACTACTGCTAGCCCGGATCGAGAATATTGATCTGGAGACTCTTTCCTTGGTGGAGGTGGCGAGGAAGCTCGGCAAGAGCCACTCGCTGATGGGTAGGGCGCTCGAGGTCATGACGGACGACGCCTTGGACGGTCTGCGCGGCGTGGTCGGCGTCATGGTTGAGGTCATCTCCAAAGTCGACTCCGCACTATTCGAAGACGAGACCGGTGACGCTTACCTCCACTTCTATGAGGGCTTCCTAGGGGCGTACGACCCGGCACTCAGACAGCGGACTGGTATCTACTACACGCCTAATGAGGTCGTCAGCTTCATGGTCGGCTTCACCGACCAGGTCCTGCGGACTCGGCTCGGCCGAGAAAAGGGCTTCGGCAGCGACGATGTAACCGTGGTCGATCCTGCCACCGGTACCGGTACGTTTCTGATCAACATCGTCAATCGTGTGGCTAAGGACATCGAGCAGGAATACGACAACGGCCTCAAGCCAGGTCTCCTGCGTAAACTTGCCGGCCGTCTCATCGGCTTCGAGAAGCAGACCGGCCCGTACGCCGTGGCCGAGCTCCGCCTCAGCCATGCCTTCAAGGCCCACCAGACGGAGATCGTAGACAACGCATTCCGCCTGCACGTTGCCGACACCCTCGACGACCCGGGTGTCGAACAGCGCCTCGGTTTTGTTTACGAGGCCATCGCCCAGCACCGAAAGGCCGCGAACAAGATCAAGGCCGAAGAGCAGGTGATGGTGGTCATCGGTAATCCGCCCTATCTCAAGGGTGCCAAGGCCGCAGGCCAAGGAAGATGGATAGCAGAGGGAGGTGAAAATAAGGCCCCTCCGATCCTGAACCGATTCCGCGCGCCCGACATAGGTCGGACCGGGTATGCCCTGGACAACCTCTACGTTTACTTCTGGGCATGGGCCACCTGGAAGGCATTCGATCAGATGTCCGCTAACGGGGATCCTGACGCCCCCTCAGGAGTGGTTGCGTTCATTACTAATGCAGGCTTCCTCGACAGCAAGGGAGCTGCAGGAATGCGCCGGTACCTGCGCACGTCGGCAGATGAGGGATGGATTATCGGCCTCTCGCCAGAGGGCGCCTATTCCGACACACGGAATCGTGTGTTCCCGACAGCGAAGCGGGAGATTTGCATCGCAATCTTCGTGCGCAGGGGTACACCGAACCCCAACTTGCCAGCTACGGTGCAACGGCTGGACGTTCCCGCTGGACGCCGAGAGGAAAAATTCGCCTGGCTCGCGGGTCTCGGCGTGGATGGGCACAAGGACGGTAGCCCATGGCAAATTTGCTCCGAAGTCCTTACGGACCCATTCCGTCCCGCGGCGGCCGAGGATTGGGCGATGATGCCACCCTTGGACGCGCTGTTGCCGTGGACCACGCCCGGGAATAAGAACAACCGCAGTTGGCCGATATCCCCTAGTAGGGAGGCGCTACACGATCGCTGGAAGGCTCTGATCAAAGCGCCTAAGAGTCGCAAGGCCGCGCTTATGAAGGGCACTCGTGATCGCAGCCCTGACAAGCTGGAACAGCCCCTGCCCAACCAAGAATGGCGGGAGGTCCTCGCAGATGCGACCAACCAGATTCCCGTGCTGGAACCGTACGGGCGGATGACCTTCGACCGACAACACCTAATAGCGGACCGCCGCATCATTGACTACCCGCGTCCTCCCTTGTGGTTCACGAAGAGTGACCGACAGGTGTTCCTTTCCGAGCTTCACTCGGAATCAGGTCGTCCGGGCCCCGCGGTGAGCTTCACTGCACTCATCCCGGACATGCACCATTTCAAGGGTACCGAGGGTGGGCGCGTCCTACCCCTATACCGTGACCCTCTCGGCCAGCATGTGAATATCACGCCCGGCCTCCTCGAAGCTCTTGCCAGCGTGCTCGGCATCCCAGTCACGGCTGAGGACCTACTTGCCTATATCGCTGGAATCGCCGGACATTCCGGATATACCGAGTACTTCCGGCAGCAGCTGAGCGCACCCGGCGTCCGCATCCCTCTAACCCGAGATGCAGACCTGTGGGAGAAGGTGGCGAACGTCGGCAAGCGTGTGGTGTGGCTGCACACCTACGGTGATCGCTGGGCGGACCCAGCGGCTGGCCGACCGGAGTCAGAGCCGCGTCTACCGGAGCGTGACCGGCCTAGGAACCCGACGCCTATCGGTGAGGGGTCTGGGGGATTCCCCGAAGCCATTCTCTACGATGCTGGCACACGCACCCTCACTCTTGGCACGGGCGCTATCGCCCCCGTCACATCGGAGGTTTGGGACTACCAGATCGGCGGGGTGCAAGTCGTAAAAAAGTGGTTCGGTTTCCGTAAGCGCAACCCCGACGTCGAACGCCAGACGCCACTAAACGACATTCTGCCCGAGGAGTGGCCTTCGGAATATACGATTGAACTCCTCAATCTATTGAACGTCCTTGGTTTGTTGGTTGCGCTTGAGCCCGAGCAAAGGAGTCTCCTCAGAGAGGTCGCTGAAGCTCCCATGATCGGGATCGACGAGCTGACCCAGCGCGGGCTGCTTCCGGTTCCTCCGTCGGCCAAGAAGGGGCCAAAGGTGCCGCGTGTCGCCCGGCCGAAGCCCGGCAAGCCCTAAGAGGTGCCGCCGGCGGGCTGAGGACGAGCGGCCCCTCTAGGGCAAGCAACCTGCACGCGCAGGGGGCCGTTCATTGGGCAGAGTCCACTTATCCGCTACCCGAGAATTTCTAGTGGCGGAAGCGAGTCCACGATCTTCATAGTCTCCAAGCTGACCGTCACGATCCGCTTGAGAAGGTCGATGATGTAACGCGGGTTATCGGACCACTCGTTCGGGTCGTTGATAATGCCCGACGCCTTATCGACCTTAACCTGGTAGCGGTCGATGATCCACTCGATCGCGGAGCGGGCGCCGAGTTGGAATCGGTACGCGTCCTCGGGGATGTTGGTGAGGGTGACACGGTTGTTGTAGATGATCGTCGAGCGGTCTTGTTCGCTCTTCTTTTTGGGGATCTTCATTTTGGCGACCCGGTACATCTCGTGGGGCGAGGTACCCGACAGAGTGTCTGGAGCCGGTGTCTCGACGATGCCCCCATACGGCTCAGCCTGCTCGTAGCGAACGTGCAGCTCGGCAAGTCTCCGGCCGGCTTCAGTGAATCCCCGGAAGTCCCGCACCTTGGGAATGCGGGGTAGTGACTTTCTTAGGTCAGCGGCGAAGCGTTCGCGGTATTCCGGCGAGTGAAGCAGCCCGTATGTGTAGTAGAAGACGTCGTCCTTGGTGATGGTCGAGTCGTTGTAGCTCTTCTGGTAGTCCCGCAGGGCGGCGTCAGTGATGTTGTCGACGCGTTCGAGTCCGGTCTCTTCCTCTGTGTCGGCGAAGAGGTCGTCTTTCTTGCCGAGTTCTCGGTAGGTATAGCGAGGGAAGAATTGACCGCCGCTACCTGCACCCGTTACATGGAGATCAGGCACATCGTCGAGCATGAGGACGGAGAAGGGCACGGCTGAGCCGTTGCCGACAGTGTAGAAGCCGAAGTTAGTGTCATCAGGGGTTGGGAACAGCCGTCCGAGTTGGTAAACCATATCGTTCAGTCGCGCGTCGAAGACGACATGCTGCTTCGCGAATGGGCGATAGGTGGAGCGGAATAGGCGTCGTTCATCGAAGGAAATCTTTGTTCCCCTCGCGACATTGGCTTTGTCTGCGCGGTTCCAGCTGATCTTTTTCGGATCGAAGTCAATGAACTTCTCGGCATCCGTCGATTTAGGGTCGGTCACGCCCCGTGTCTCGCAGTATTCTGCGAATCCCGTCACCTGTTCGTTGTAGAAGTCGATCATCGACCGTACGTTTTCCCTCACGCTGTGCATGGAGAAGTTGTAGACCCAAGGGTCGCGTCCGCTCTTTAGCCCGCCGGAGTGCACTTCGAAGACAGCGTTCGCGCGAGCAGCCTTATCCTTTTCGCCAATGGGTCGAAACTCTGCGAACCGCTCGTCACGCTGGTTAATCCAGTCGCCGTCTGCGTTCGGAGTGAGGTGCTGCCACTTTACCGTGTCGAGATTCTCGGATCCAATGATGCGAAGCTTGTCCTCACGGCTGAGGTAGTCGCCGATATCCCGGTAGTACAGTGTGCAATTTTCAGCTGAATTTACACTTTCTCCTCCCTTGACCAAGATGAGGATGGCGACGGTGTTCCGGCTGCCCGACCCGAAGATTTTCCCGCCCTCTCTCCGAGACAGCTCTCCGGCGGTGCGCTGGTTCCCCCGTAGGTTGTAGCAGTAGATTGTGTCGAATTCCTCGGTAAGTGACTTACGTAGACCGTCCGCCGTATTGCCGTCGATATAGCCACCGTTGGAGACGAAGGCGACGACGCCCTCATGTTTGATGCGATCGGATGCCCAGCGGACAGCGCGAATATAGGAATCGTAAAGTGAATTCTTATTTGTTGCTGTCGATCGTGCGACGTACGTTCGCTGAATGCGATCGTCCAAAACCTGGTACTTTAGATTCTGGTTGTCGTCGTTCTGGCTGTCCTGTCCGACTGAGTACGGTGGATTTCCGACGACCACAGTAATGCCCTGAGTTTGCTGCTTCTTCGCGCGCTCACTATTGCCCTCCAGGACATCCATTCCGTCTAGCTTCCCTGTGCCCTCGGCAAGCTGGAAGGTGTCTGTTAGGACGATGCCTTCGAAGGGTTGGTAATCGCCGTCGGCAATCTCGTGGAAAGCGGCCTCGATATTGACGGCAGCAATGTAGTACGCGAGGAGCACGATTTCGTTTGCGTGAATCTCACTCGTGTACTTCCGTAGAAGATCCTCCGATCTAATAAGCCCGGACTGAAGGAGGCGTACGGGGAACGTGCCGGTCCCGACGAACGGGTCAATAATTTGAACGCCTTCATCCGAGAGCGATCGGCCGAAGTGCTTCGCCATGGCCTGCTCGGTAGAACGGATGATGAAGTCGACGACCTCGACCGGCGTATAGACGATGCCGAGGGCGTCGGCCGTCTTAGGCAACGCCGTCTTAAAGAATTTGTCGTACAATTCGACAATGACTCGCTGGCGGCCCTCGTGATTGTCGATTCCCTCGGCGCGAACCTTCACCGATTGATAGAAGCTTTCAAGGGTTTTTGTCTCTGCGTCTAGGCCCTGATCATCGAGGATGTCGAGCATTCGCTCCATAGCCTTGGAGACCGGGTTATGTTCGGCGAAGCCGTAGTCCTTGAAGAGGGCGTCAAAGACGGGCTTGGTGACGATGTGCTGTGCGAGCATGTCGATGGCGTCGGTCTCGGAGACGCCGGGGTTTATGTTGGCCCTCAACTCGCTTACGAACTCGTCGAAGGCCGCCTTCTTCTCGGGGATCGCGAGCGCGGCCTCGATGCGGGTGACATGCCGGCGGGCGATGTCCGCGATGTCCTTCGCCCAGTCCTCCCAGTAGTGGCGCTCGCCGACCTTATCGACGATTCGTGCGTAGATTGCGTCGCGCCAGTCGCTGATAGAGAACAGTGCGTCCTGGACGTGCTGGGCGCTTTGGGCTTCCCTGTCCTTGGCCTCCTGCGTGCTGTCCGCTGTGCTGGAGCCGTCCTTTCCGCCGATCGTCTCGTCGTTAGGCCCGATGCTGCCGATGCCGATTTTGTTGTCGGGCTTATGCTTGTTCAGCTCGATTTGGTTGACGGTCGCGTTGAAGCGGTCGTCGTGGGCGCGCAGGGCCTGAAGTACCTGCCACACAGTCTTGAAGCGCTGGTTATCGGCGAGAGCCTTTTCCGGCGGCGTGCCAGCCGGCACCGCGACGGGCAGGATGATGTAGCCGTAGTTCTTGCCGGGGGCCAGGCGCATCACGCGGCCGACGGACTGGACTACGTCGACCACTGAGTTGCGCGGGTGCAGGAAGAGGACGGCATCCAGGCTGGGGACGTCAACGCCCTCTGACAGACAGCGTGCGTTGGACAGAATGCGTGCCTGGTTCTGGCCCGGATCCTGCTTGAGCCAGTCGAGCAGGACGTTGCGCTTCAGGGTGTTGAAGGTGCCATCTACGTGGTCTACCTCGCAGTGAAGTACGTCGTCGTCGGCATCGTCATAAGCATCAACGACTTCGTTGAACCGATCGGCGATGGACTGGGAATCGGCGATGGAACGGGCGAAGGCGACTGCCCGCTTCATTGGCGCCTCACCTTCGGCGAAGCCGGAGCCGTCGGCAAACGTGCCGGTGCGCTTGGCCATGGCGTTCCAGCAGCCGATGATCTTCGCTGCGTCATCGATGTTCAGCTCGCCCGCGCCACCAGCGAGGCCCTCTTGGAGGGTCTTGGCGACGACGCCTTCGTCGATGGTGAGGATGAGGACCTTGTAGTCAGTAAGCAGGCCCTGTTCGACGGCCTTGCCGAAGCCAAGCCGGTGAAATTCCGGGCCGAAGAGCGTTTCGTTGTCCATCGACGCCAGGACCGCTTCCGAGTTTTTGGCGTCGGCCTTCGTGTCTTCGTTGTAGATGCGTGGGGTGGCCGTCATGTAGAGGCGGCGGTCTGCGGCGAGGTACGCGTCGTCGTGGACGCGGACGAAGGCCGACTCGTCGTGGCCAGACAGCGTGACGCCAGTGGTGCGGTGGGCTTCGTCGCACAGGATGAGGTCGAAGCTGCCCAGCCCCTTCTTCTGCGCTGCGGCGATCGTGGCAATCGATTGATAGGTGGAGAAGACCACCGTCAGTCCCGGGCCTGCCTCGACGCTGGCCATCTGCTTGATCAGGCGATCGGGGTCAGTTGTGGCGGGTAGAGCCAGGTCGTGGGTGGCCATGTCCTGGTCATCGCCCTGAGGCTTCCCCTTGCCAACCTTGACGTCAGAGCAGACAGCAAAGGGGCGCAGAGTGACTTCAGCCTCGAATGACCACTCGCGCAGGGTCTGCGACAGCAGCGCGATGGAGGGGACCAAGAAGAGGACGGTGGTGTGATCGCCCTTGCCAGCAGCGGCGCGCTCCTTCTGGAGCCGCTCGACGATCTTCAGACCCGTGAACGTCTTTCCCGTGCCGCAGGCCATGATCAGCTTGCCGCGATTGTTCTCGGTAAAGCCGTCAAAGACTGAGTCGATTGCCTCGCGTTGGTGTGGGCGCGGAGTCTTCTTGGCCTTCAGTTGCATTTCGAGCGGGGCGCCGATCGTGGGCATGTGCCACTCGACCGGGCTGTTCGCGATGTCGGACAGGCCGACCCTGGTAACAGGGATTTGCTGATCATCCAGGGCCGCTTCGGCATGGACACCCCACTTCTCGGTGGTGGAGATGACCATGCGGCGGGTGAAGCCGCCCTTGCCGGAAGCGGTGAAGAACGAGTCGATGTCTTCCTTCTGGATGGTGTGCTTCGACTCGTAAAACTTGCACTGGATGGCGCAGAAGCCGCCGGTCTCCCGATCCTGGGCTACCAGGTCGATGCCGGTGTCGCGCTTGTCATGCTCGGCACCCGGCCAGTCGGCCCACATCCATACCCGCGTGAACTGTTCGGTCCATGTCGGGTCCGTGCTGAGGTACTGGAGCATGAGTTCCTCGAAGCGGGTACCACGATCGCGATTCCCGTCGACGCCGTTACGGATCGCCCAGATAACGTCGTGCACCGTCGTGGTCGTCGCCACTGCGCCTCGTTCCCTCACAGCTAAAGGCCCGCGTACCCGCGCGCCGGAGTATCCAGAATCAGTCAGAACCCTACTGGCCCCAGGAGCCGCAGTATGGGCTCCGGTCGATTCCTCGCTGTGACGCTATCCAGTCCCGAGTGGGGAGGGCTGGACCTGGGCACGTACCGAGCATGGACGGATCGATGATGGAGTGGGCATGCGGGGTGGCCGAGACGGAGATGGCTGAGCCCCTTCCTCGTCGTTGGGCGCACTCGCAAGGGGTCGCGCAGCGAGCAGAGGGACTGGCCAGAGTTGCAGGAGAGGACGCGGAGCTCCTGGCCTCTGCGGCCGTCCTGCACGACGTGGGCTATGCCCCGCGCCTGGCTGTCACTGGTTTCCATCCGCTGGATGGGGCTCGTTTCCTTCGTGACACCCATGCTGCGGATGAACAGCTGGTTCGGTTGGTGGCAAACCACTCGTTTGCGATATTGGAAGCGGAGGAGCGCAGGTTGCGGGATGTGCTGGAAGCTGAGTTTCCGCTGCTGGACAACCAGTGCCTCGTGGACGCACTCGTGTACTGCGATATGACGACTACGCCCGATGGTGCGATCACTTCTACCGATGCCCGGTTGGCCGAGATTACCGGCCGGTATGGGTCGGACAGCCTGGTGGGGCGGTTCATCCGTCGAGCGTCACCGGACATTCTTGCGGCCGTGGGGCGAGTGGAGGCAGCGCTGGCTGCTCAGCCCAGGTAGGGGTAGGTGCCGGCGAGGTAGTCGCCGATCTGTTGGCGCATGCTGGGGTGGATGTCGTACTGGTCCAGGTCGCTCGGCTGGACGTAGCGGACGCCGTCGGCTTCGTCGTTGATGGTGGGCTCGCCGCCTACGGGGCGGCCGATGTAGGTGTTCTCGTACTGCTGGCGGATCTCGCCGTCGGTGTAGGCCACGATGTGGTTCGGGTTCGTGTAGACCCCCAGGAAGCCCGTGATCTCGGCGATGATTCCGGTCTCTTCCTGGCATTCCCGCACGGCGCACTGGGCGGCGGTCTCGCCGATGTCCTGGGCTCCTCCGGGAAGGGCCCATTGGCCGGTGTCCCTGCGGCGCTGGAGGAGTATGGCGCCGTTGTCGTCGACGACGAGCAGGTTGTTGGCGGGGATGAGCGTGTTCGCCTTGGGGGCCTTGGGGTCGTTGTAGTACTCAGTCCTGCCCATGTGGCGAGGGCCCCTCCTGGTCTGGTGTCCAGGGCCGTGCGGTGGCCCAGACAGCTTCGAAACTCTGAGCGTAGTTGTCGAACCAGCCCGCCGTGTCTGCTCTGCGGAGATGGAGGAGGGGGTTGGCACTGGCCGGCTGGCCCCAGACATGCGGGTTGATCAGAAGATCATCGTCGTATCGGAACATGGAGGTGTAGAGCGTGGTGTCGTGCAGTCTCACCTCGCATCCGGCCTCGGACAACAGGGGCCGGTAGTAGGTCAGGGAGGCACGGATCTTGGCGGCGAGTGTGTCGCCGATTCCCTCTTCGTGGCCCCGGATTGCTGCAGCCCGGCCCTTCGAGTCGCCGAAGCAGAGCCGCACTCGCACCCCGCTCGACGCACGCTCGGCGAGCATCTTGGCCACGTGCGGGTTGGACTGAGCGAAGAAGGTGCCGGAGAAGACGAGGACGCTGATCTGCTCCTGGGCGCCGTTGAGCAGCGACAGCCATGTGTCGCGCGGGACGCTCGCCCGGTTCTGGTAGGTCCCGACCAGCTCCTGCCCTGAACCTGCGAGTTGCTGCGGCGTGGTCGGCGCTGGTGCGGGCCAGAGGAACAGTTCCTCGACCCGTAAGTGCTTGGCGACGCGGAAGCGGTGGCGAGGATGGGGAACGCGCCCGCCGAGCCACCGGCCGACGGTCTTGGGGTCCACCTCACAGACTTCGGCGAGTGATTCGGGTGGGATGCCGCGCTGGGCGAGCACGGATTGCAATCGCTCGTTCACAGACGCCATACAAGCCGAGACCGGTCAGGAGCGGCAAGGACGTTTCGGGACGTTCCACAGAAGGAGGGGGCCATGACCGCTGTATTTACGCTGGATGCATGGAGCTCATCGTCCTGTGGGACATCGACCACACCCTGATCGAGAACTCAGGGGTCAGCAAGGAGATCTACGCCGCCGCCTTCACGGCCCTGGCGGGAAGGGCGCCCGCGGGGCCGGCGCGGACGGAAGGGCGTACGGACCGGCTGATTATGCGCGACATGTTCGAGCGGAACGGCCTGGCCGAGCCGGACTGGCCAGCGGTCGAGAAGGCTCTCGCCGACGCCGGGGAGGCCCGTCTCCACGCCCTCAGCCAGCGGGGAACAGCCCTGCCCGGTGTGCGGGAAGTCCTGAAGGAGGTCTCCGTGCGCAGCAGTTGGGTGTCGTCGGTGCTCACAGGCAATATCGCGGACAACGCCCGCGTGAAGGTCGCGGCCTTCGGCCTTGATCCCCTCCTCGACCTGCCGGTTGGCGCCTACGGGGCCGATGCCCTCCAACGCCCCGACCTGGTCGCTGTCGCCCGGGAGCGGGCCCGGCGGCTGCGGGGAGCCCCGGATGGCGTGCCCGTCGTGCTCGTCGGAGACACTCCGAGGGACGTGGAGGCCGCACTCGTCACGGGTTCCGAGATCATCGCGGTCGCCTCCGGCGTCCACAGCACCGAAGAGCTGGCAGCCGCCGGTGCCCGTATGGTCCTGCCCGATCTGACGGACACCGGCCGTGTACTCGGGATTCTGGAGGGGCTCTCCGCACGCTGAAAACGTCCCAGGACGTCCTTACAGCGTCCCGATACGCGGTGACGAGGTCCGTACCTGTCCCGCCAATATCAGGTCTCCCACCAGGCAAGCGCCTCGAAGGAGACCCTCGTGATCAGCGAAGTCACCGGGATCCGCAGGATCCGGATGCTGTACCTGCAGCTGCTCTACCGCTGCAACTTCGAATGCCTGCACTGCTTCCACGGCAAACGGCTTCAGCACGCCGACGCCTTCACCTCGGACGAGGCGGTCAACCTCCTTACGCTGATGCGCGACGAGTACGGCACCGAGGCTGTCACCCTGCTGGGCGGCGAGCCGTTCGTCTATCGGGACCTCGCCCAGGTCGTCCGGTACGCCAAGCGGGACCTGGGCATGCAGGTCGAGATCTGCACCAACGGCTACCGGATCGAGCGCCGGTTGACCGAGATCGCCCCCGACCTGGACCTGCTCCGGGTGTCGCTGGAGGGCATCGGTACGACCAACGACAAGATCCGGAAGTTCGGAAGTTACCGCAGTGCCCTGAGCGCACTCGAAATCGCCCAGCAGCTCGGCGTCCGCGCTGGCGCGACCATGACGGTCACCTCACGCAACATCGACGAGGTCCTGTCGCTCGCCCGCACACTGCAGCACTACGGGGTGGAGCAGCTGAAACTCCACTGCCTTCGGCCGGTCGGCAACGCAGCGGACCACCCCGAGCTCCTAGTCAACGACGCCACGGCCTACACCCGTCTGCGGGAGTGCCTGGCCTCGGCCGAGCTGGGCATCGAGGTGATCCTCGACGAGGACCTGTCCGAGCTCGGTGCGCCGGACGCCTGCCTCCCTGCGGGGGGCCCTGTGGAGATCGAGCGGATCGAGGCCGACCCGCGCGGCGCGCTCACTATGTCCTGCAAGGCTGTCGGCAAGGACTCGCACGCCTTCTGGTACGACAAGCTCGCCGATCACATCGACCACCGGCCGTCCGCCACCGACGAGCTCACGCTCGCGGTGCCGGACGTGGTGTACGGACGTGTCTGATCCGGCGTCGTTCGAGAGCGTCGAAGGGCTACGCGGCACCGGCAAGTCGACGCTCGCCCCCATGCTCGCGGCCGCCCGTGGCGCGGTACTGGTCCCGACCGTGCCACCCGCCTACCAGGTACTGCGGCAGGAGGTCGACCGGCTGGGAAACGTAGAGGCGCGCATGTGCTTCTACCTCTCGGCCCTGTTCACCGCCACCGATCAGATCCAGCGGTACCTGTCCGCCGGCATCCCGGTCGTCGTGGAAAGCTACTTCGCACGCTGTCTGGCCAACCACAGCGCTTTCGGAGCCAACCTCTCCGTGTCCCTGCCGCCGGGCATCCCGCGTCCCGTCACCTACTACCTCGTCTGCGCGGAGGACGAGCGCCAGCGCCGACTCGCCAGGCGCGACAAGCCTGTCTCGCGTTGGGACACCCTCGCCGAGATCACCGCAGACAAGATCACCGACGCCTACGCCTCGTACCCAGTGCACCGCGTGAACACCACCGGACTCACCCCTGACGAGGTACTCCGAGCCGTCCTGAGCACCCACCCGCAAGGAGAGCAACCCCGTGCAGACACCCAGCATGTGGCGGCACACCCTCACCTTCTTCCCCCAGTTCCTCGCCGCGCTGAAGGAGCGTACGGAGCCTGACTCCACCGTGACGGTCATCGGCGCGAGCGACGGCAGACTCGTCGTGCCACTGGCCGCGGCCGGCTACCGCGTCATCGCCATCGAGCGCGACCCGCTCGCCCTCCACGGCGGCGAGGTCCAACTCCCGGGTGGCAGAACCGGTCACGCGACGGGCATGATCGAGCGGCTGAAGCAGGAAGGGCTTCACGACCGTGTCCAGGTCGTGGAGGAGGACTTCCTCGCCTCCGAACCCGTCACCGCCCCCGGTGATGCCGTCTGGACGAGCTGCTCGTGGCATTACAGTGCCAACCACCACCGGCCGTTGGGCGAGTTCGTCGACCGCATGCAGCGCCTGGTCCGGCCCGGCGGCCTGTTCGGCGCGGAGTTCATGATGCCCCTCACGCAACGCCACCACGTGCTTGAGCACTACACATCCCCCGAGAAGCTGCGGCGTTACTTCATCGGGGACTGGGACGTCCTGCTCACCCTGCGGACCAACGAGTTCACCGAGCAGGCGCACGTCGGACAGCTGCAGGACCACAACCACCGCATGGGCCTCCTCCTCGCCGCCCGTGCGTCCACCCCCTCCTAGAGCTACGGGAAGAAGGACCTATGAAGCACGAGTACGAGGCCAAGTTCCTCGCCGTCGACGTCGACGGCCTCCAGGCCAAACTGATCGCGCTCGGAGCCGTCCAGGCATTTCCGCGCACCCTCCTCACCCGGAAGATCTTCGAGAACGACGCCCTCGAAGGCGGCGCCTGGGTCCGCCTGAGGGACGAGGCCACCCGCTCCACTCTCACGCTGAAGCAGGTCACCGACTCCACGACGATCGACGGCACCACCGAGATCGAGACCGAGGTGTCCGACCTGCACGCCATGGCCGAGATCCTCCGCAACGTCGGCCTGCGCGAAGTCCGCTACCAGGAGAACTTCCGCGAGGAGTGGCGCCTGGGCGAAGTCGCCTTCGATTTCGACACCTGGCCGGACCTCCCCACCTTCGTCGAGATCGAGGGACCCGACGAGGCATCGGTCCGCCAGGCAGCAGCCCTGCTCGACCTCGACTACACCGAGGCACGATTCGGCAGCGTCGACGAGATCTACAAGAGCGAGGCCGGCAGGGACATCCTGGCCGAGCCCACGCTCCTTTTCGCTGACGCCGACAAGCAGGCTTCGGCCAGGGCAGCTGTCCCGAGCGAGTGATCTTGGGGGCCGAGCTGTGTTGATAGAACTGGCCGTGACGCCTCGGGTCATACCCGGCATCGCCGAGTTCGCGCGCGGCGGTCTGCCCGCCGCAGCAGACACTGACGACGGCAATACGTGGACTGACGGCTTCTGCTGGCTCTACTGCGGCCAGCGATGGACCCGTGTTCTATGGATCGGCCCGGTGAGTGTGGCGGGTGCCCAGGCGGCGATGTTCGCCTGCGGCCCGTGCATCCGCGTCTTGCAGGAGCAGGTCTGGCAGTCCCTCCTCCTTCACGACGAACCGACTCGCCCGCCACCTGTGAGCACGGCTTCTGCAACCGAGCAGCCTGAGGGGCGCCGCGTTGGAAAGCATCGCGCGCGGGGCGGCATGTTCCGTCGGGAGTGAGGCCGAGAACGGACAGTGGGCGCATCAGCGGCTGGGCCGGTCACCACGCGTGGTGACCGGCCCAGCCGCTGATATACAGGCGCCTCTCCGACGTAGGTCCACGCTTCCGGGGCTCACGGGCGTCCTGAGGAGACCCTCGCCGACGTTGCTGGCGGGTCTCTGGGGATCTGGCTCTCCTGCCGGGTCAGCGTCGGTGGCGGCTCGGCTGGCTCGTGGGCGCTGCGGTTGTCCTCGGCTGGTCGTTAGGTGAAGGGGCGCCAAAGGCTGATGCGCTGACGCTTCGTAGGCGGGCTGCCTCGGCGCGGCGGTTGGGTGCGGGGTTGCGGCTGGTGTGCTGGATGCGGGTGATCAAGACGCGGGCCGGTTGGCGGGCTGTGGTCAGTTCACGTTGGGCTGCGGCTTCCTTGAGGAGCTGGTGGGGTTTGTGGCCGCTGGCTTCGGCGTCGGCGAGGACGGTGGCGAGGGCGGGCCAGCCCGGGTCGGTAAGGATCCGCTCGGCGTGTTCGGGAACGGCTGCGCGTACGTCGTTGGCAAGAGTGCGGCGGGTCCCTTCACCAGGGCGCCGGGCTTCAAGTTCGGAGAGCGTCGGAGCGAGCGCGGCGTCGGCTGCCGACTGGAGGTGCTGGACGGCCTGGCGCGCAGCGTCGGCCTGGTGGGCATGGCCCTTGGCCTCGTGCCAGCGTGCAGCGAGGACGGCGGCCCAGACGAGTGCAGCGGTCAGGGCTGCGAGGACGCTGCCGTCGGGGCCAGTGGCGGTGTGTGCGATGTCGCGGGCCGCGGTCCGCAGGGCGTGGGCGGCACGGTCCTCGGCCCGGACCTGTGAACGCTGGGCACGGGCGAATGCCGCACTGGCTGAGCGCAGTTGAGCGCGATGGTCGGCGGGCGCTGCTTGGGCGGTGGCTTCGATCA
The DNA here is from genome assembly GCF_029167625.1 of Streptomyces sp. AM 4-1-1. Classification (NCBI taxonomy): domain Bacteria; kingdom Bacillati; phylum Actinomycetota; class Actinomycetes; order Kitasatosporales; family Streptomycetaceae; genus Streptomyces; species Streptomyces sp. AM 4-1-1. The sequence continues at coordinate 3,318,684 of NZ_CP119145.1, read as the reverse complement.
GTTCGCCCAGGGCACTGATGTTCGCCTGTGTCCGTGCGTCCTCGTCGGCGCTCGTGTTGGTGGTCTCTGGGCGAAGGGTGTCGAGGGCTTGGGTGGCCTGATGCCAGGGGGTGGTGGGTCGGTCGCGGCGGGCTGTGGGGTGTTCCTCCGGTGCGCTGGTTTCCAGGCGGTCCTTGAGCTTGGGCAGGGTGAGGTCGGGGGCGATCTTCCCGCCGGGGTGGTAGATCTGCTCGCCGTCCTTGTTGAGGTCGCCGGGCCTGCCGACGGCGTAGCCGAGGAGGTCTCCGGAGGGGCCTCGGCGGGGCTTGACCAGGATGTCGTCGGCTTCGAGGTAGGCGAGGAGTTCCTCGGCGCTGGTGGCGTGCGGGATGGCGGCGCGGATGCGGTCCTGGAGCCACTGGCGGCTGGTCTGCTCCCAGCCGAGGCGCTCGGCCTTGTGCATCTCGGCCTGGGCGGGCCGACGCCCGGCGGTGCGGTCGCCTTTCTTCAGGCGGCGCAGCCCGTAGTCCTTCTCGATCTGGCGGCAGGCGTCGCCGACGCGGATGCCGCTGTCGTGGAGTTTGGGGCGACGGCCGTCTTCGCGGACTGTGGTGGCGAGGATGTGGATGTGGTCGTCGGCGTGGCGTACGGCGATCCAGCGGCAGGCCAGGTCGTCGCCGTCAGGGGCGATGCCTGCTGCGTGGACGATGCGCTGGGCGATCTCGCCCCACTCAGTGTCGGAGAGGTTACGGTCCTCGGGGGCGGCGCGGACGGGGCAGTGCCAGACGTGGTCGGTGACGGGTTTGCCGAACTCGCTGTTCCGCAGGCGTACGGGCTCGTCGAGGTGGCGGGCAAGCTGGGTGAGGGTGGCGTTCTCGTCGCGTCCGGGGTCGGGCATGCCGAGCATCGCGTAGCCGGTCACCAGGTGCGGGTCGAGGTGTTCGTCGTGTCGGCCTGGGCCGTAGAGGTAGGAGAGCAGGCCGCGGGTGTTGGCTCCGGTCGGTTTGATGGCGGCGATCATCCGGTCAGACCTCCGTTGGGTCAGTGGGCCGGCGCAGGGCTTCGGCGATCAGGGCGAGCAGGTGGTGGAGTTCGTCGAGGCGCTGACGGATGTCGGGCGGCGTGAAGTCGCTGTTGAGCGCGCGGGCGATCTGGTTGACGTTGACGCCGATGCGGTTGAGCTCGCGCAGCACCTGGGCGCGGAACATGTGGGTGCGGCGGCGGTCCTCGGACAGGGGAAGGTTCGCGGTGAACCGGCCGGTGACGAAGGCGAGGACGATGTCGGCGGCGAAGCCGGATTCGCCCTTGTAGCCGTGCTCGGCGGCGGCCTCCTGAAGGGCGGCGTGCTCGTCGGCGGTGAAGCGCAGCGGGCCGACGCGGACGGTTCGCTTGGTGCCGGTGAAGCGGCGGATCGCCGGCTGGACGCTCTGCACATCGCGCTCGCCGGCCGTCGGCTCGGCGGTGGGCGTGGGGTGAAGGAGTTGCTGCTGGACGGTACGGAGCTCGTCCTGGTCGGGGCCGCCCTCGGCCCCGGCCTCCCGGTCCGGCGCCCCCTGGCGCTGGCCCGTCTCCGTCACCCCTGGGGCGGAGACCCCCGAAGACCGGCCATGAGTCGGACTCGGGGTACTACTGGCTCCGCCAGGAGCCGTCCGTCCGAACGCCCGCCGCAAACGTTCCGTCAGCGTAGGCGACTTCGTCAGTGTCGGCGGCCCGTCGATGGAGCCGTCAGTGTGGTTCGGGTCGTGGGTCACGGATAGCTCTCCGGAAGGTGTGGGCCGGGTGGTGGCGTGCTGAGGCCACGGCTACGACTGCGGGAGTGTGGATGAGTGAGGGCGGCGGAGAGGCGGGGACCGCTTGACCGGTGGCCGTAGGAGTTCCGGCCACCGGGATGGCGGGCGATCAGCCGACGTTCCGACCGATGCCGGGTTCCGACCGGAGGACTTCCATGACTTCGGTCAGCCTCTGGCCGCCGACCGTATGTCCCTTGGCCCGTATGGCCTGTTGCACGATGTCCCGTGTGAGCTTGCGCTGCTCGGCCGCAGCGATCCGCCCGATCTCAACCAGTTCCTCGACCGTCGCGCTGACCGGACGCCCACCACGCGGCTGGTCCTCCGAAATCCGGGGCGACGGCGTTCGGCCGGAGTCGGTTGCCTGCGGATTGGCGATGCGTTCGGATGGTGTGGCCCGCGGTTCCGGTGCCTCGGCGGAATTGAGTGCCGGGCGGTCGAGGGGCCGGTCGACCAGTTGGTGGATCTGCCGCATCAGCACGCCGAAGGCCAGCAGGGCTGCGGTCGGGGGAACCGCCGCGACCACGTAGTCGAGCAAGGGCACGACGCTCGCGTTGCCCGTGCCGCTGACACCGGCCACGTTGAGCGCAATGGATCCGACCGACCCGGTAGCGGTCAGGGTGACCGCCCACCAGTCGGTCACTCGCCGGAGGCCGGCGCGGAGCATGAGCAGTTCGCCCGCGACGATGAAGGCGTCCAGGGTCGCGGGCCAGGCCCATTGCCGGACCGGGGAGCTTCCCAGGCCATGCTGTCCGGCGACTTGGGCGAGGTGTGCGTAGGAGAGCCAGAAGCCGCCGGCGGTGAGGGCGATGATGACGGTTCCGGCTGCGGCGAGGGCGTACCGCTCGGCGGCATGCTGGGCCGTTGCTTGTGGCTTCACGTCTTGGACGTGCTCGGCGTGGGGCATCGCGTTGCCCTGCTGGGTGGTGTCATGAGGCGTGGCGGGTGTGGTCATGCGGGTTCTCCGGGGTGGTTCTGCGGAGGCGATCACGGCGTTCACGCAGGGGGCGTACACGCGAGCCCCCTTCTAAAGGGGGGCTCACGCGTGAACGCTGGTGTGCGTGTACGGCGTGAACGATCGCGTGATCGTCTGACCTGGGGTTTCGTTCTTGGCGTGTTCGCCTGCGGTGAGGCGTGGGCCGGTGCGCGGGGGAGGGGTGCGTGTACGCCCTCGTGTACGGTCCCGGCGTTCGGCGATCAGGTCAGGAGACGGCGCCGATATGGCGGACTGAGGCGCGGTAGCGGGCTTGCTGGCCGCCTCCGGTGCCGCCTGCGGTGCCTTCGGCCTTGCCTGCGAGTCCGGCCCTGACGAGTCGGTCCAGGGTGCGCCTGGCTTTCTCGGTGGCCGAGCGCTCGGGGTTGTTCTGGCCGCTCTGGATCATGGCGAGTTCGCGCACGGTCAGGCCATCGGGGCGCTGTCGCAGGATGGCGACCGGGTCGAGGGCGGGGTCGAGCGTCGAGATGCCGCGTTCGTGGTCGTGGATGACCTGGAGGGGGCCGATCTCGCCGGTGGGGGTTTTGAGGTGGTGCAGGGTGACGGCGAGGTCGCCGGCCTCCCCGGAGACGAAGAGAACGCTGCCCGCGCCGGACGTGATCCACGTGGAGCCGTAGACGCGGTCCAGGGTGGGCTTCTGGGCGCGTGGAGCGCCCTCGGTGGCCTTGCGCTGATGGTGGAGTTCCATGATCTCGACGCCATTGCGGATAGCTCGCTGGCGGGCGTTGTTGTAGGCGACGCCGAGGGCGTCGTCGACCAGCGTGCTTACCGCGTCCTTGAGGCTGTCGATCACGATTGTGTCGGCCTGGTGGGCTGCGGCGAGGTCGGCAAGGAGGTCGGGCTCCCTGTCCAGGGCGGCGGGCAGAGGCCCTTGCCAGACGGCGAGCCCGTCGCGCAAGCGCTGCTCATGCTCAGGCCCGACGCTGCGGGCCATGGCGCGGGCGATCTGCTTATACCTGTCCAGCGCGAGGTACAGCACCCGTCGGCTCGGTGCGACCGGCATGTCCAGGACGCTGTCCGACAGGCCCAGACGAGCGAGGATCACTTGGTGGGCCAGCGTGGTCTTCCCGACTCCCGGCGCTCCGACGATCATCAGGCTCTCTCCCGACGACCAGGCCGTCTGCTCCCGAGTGCCCCAGAGAGGTTCGGTGTCAGTGCCGGTCTCGGTGACGAAGCGCCATCCGTCGGTGATGAACCGGGAGAGTCGGCCCTGTCCCGAGGCCAGCGCACGCTCGCGCTCCGCCTGGACCTCTGCCTCCACCTCGCTGCGGATGGCATCCGGATCGGCGCCCGGCTCCATCGCCTGCTGAGCGGTCCGGATGCCGGAGGCCCGCAGACGCCTCAGGTCGGCCATCGTGCGCACGATGCCCGCGTAATAGGCGGCGCTGCTGGCGGAGGGCACGGCGTCGGCGAGCTGGTGGACGTACACCACACCGCCGACCCGTTCCAGGTCGTCCTGGGCGCGCAGCTGGTGCGACAGGACGATGGGGTCGGTCGGCTTGTCCTCGCCGTGCAGAGCGAGGATGGCGCGCCAGACCGTCTCGTGCGCGGGGCGGTAGAAGTCGGCCGCGTCGAGCAATTGGCGCACTTCGTCGATCACCGCCGCCTGATGCATGCAGGCCCCCAGCACGGCGGCTTCGGCGTCGACGTCGTGCGGCGGAACCGCGGTGGGGTAGCCCGCCGTGGGCTGGCGGCCGGTTCCCGCGAGGTGTGGCGCGTTCGGCCGGGGTTCGTCCATACTGGACATTGAGCTCCTCAACTTGCGGGCCGTACGGGACGGCGAATCCCAGGCCACGCGGGTCAATCGTTCAGGGATGGGCGGTTACAAGAGTTCGTGCTTGGCCCCCGACGTTCGTAGCGTCGGGGGCTTTTTGCGTTCACCGCCGTTCGAGGGCGGACGTCTACAGTACCTGACGTTTTTGGAAGCGCAACGGTTGCATTCGACTCCGGAATGGTGTTTAGTTTTCACCATCGCCCCGGCTGTCCGTCGGGCCCCAGCAAGGAGGTGCAGTGGTGAGTAGTAACGAAGGCGCCTCCCGCGCGGGGCCGGACCGGCCGCTGGCCGAGGAGCATGTCGCGGAGCGGATCAAGCTCGAACGCGAGGCACGCGGGTGGAGCACGGTCACGCTCGCCGAGCGGATGGCTGATGTCGGCCACCCGGTCAACCAGTCCGCGATCTGGCGCATCGAGAGTGGGAAGCCCCGCCGAAGGGTCAATCTCGATGAGGCGCTCGGCTTCTGCAAGGTCTTCGATCTGACCTTCGACGAGTTGACCAGTCCGCCCGGCCAGCTCGCCAATCCGCTGGTCCGACGTCTCGTCGGCGAGTACGTCGCGAGATGGAGGGAATGGCGGGATCTGGGGAAGGACATGCGCCGAATCCAGGACGAACTGGCGGCCTACACGGACGCCAACCCCAACCAGGACGACATGGTCAAGGCTCTACTGACCCACGAGTTGACCATCGCCTCGAATGGCGAATTCCATCACCACCGCGGAGCCCCTACGCGGCTCCGCAGCTTCCTCGGCGAGCGCATGGACGCGCCGACCGAGCAGAGCTGATCCCGGCACCTCGCTCGCTGCTACGAACAGCGCGGGTTTTGCCGTCTCGGGCTCCTTCTTTTCTCTTCACGCCCATCCCTGAACGACTTGCCGACCTAGCGGGATTCGCCGTCCCGTGGCCTGCCAGGAGAGGACCCTCCCTTGCACCGAAGCGACCTTCCGCTTGCCCTGATAGCCGACCTGCTGGACGTCCCCGAGGACGACCTGCGGAACCTGATCTCCGAACGTCGGCCCGCCCAAGACGAGACCACCCTTGTCGCCTTCACCGTCGCCGAGGCCGCGCGACGGATCGGCATCGGTCGCACGAAACTGTACGAGTACGTCACCTCCGGCGAGATCGCCTCGGTCAAGATCGGTAGTTTGCGCCGCATCCCAACAGAGGCGGTGAACGACTTCCTGGCTCGGCGTCTCACGGCCGGCGACTTCGGGACCGCAGCATGACCCGGGCCGGGACGGCGAAAGGCCGTCAGCCCAATGGCGCCTCGTCGATCTTCTACGGCAAGGACGGTCGCTGGCACGGATACGTCACCGTGGGCACCAAGGACAACGGTGCACCCGATCGGCGCCACATCAGTCGGAAGACCCGCCCTGACGTCACCAGGGCCGTCCGCGAACTGGAGCGCCAGCGGGACAAGGGAGCCGTCCGCAAGGCCGGCCAGAACTGGACGCTGGAGACCTGGCTCGTCCACTGGGTCGAGAACATTGCCGCGCCGAACGTCTCCGAGAACACGATCGATGGCTACCGTGTCGCGGTCTACCACCACCTCATACCCGGCCTCGGTGCCCACCGCCTGGAGAAGCTGGAGCCAGAGCACCTGGAGCGCTTCTACAAGAAGATGCAGGACAACGGAAGCTCGGCCGGCACCGTTCACCAGAGTCACCGGACCGTCCGTACCGCCCTCAATGAGGCGGTGCGGCGGGCTCACCTCACGGTCAACCCAGCAACGATCGCCAAGGGCCCTCGTGTTGAAGAGGAGGAGGTCGAGCCGTACTCGGTAGAGGAGGTCCAGCGCCTGCTCGCCGAAGCGCACAAGCATCGCAACACCGCACGCTGGGTCATCGCCCTCGCGCTCGGCCTGCGACAGGGCGAGGTCCTCGGCATGCAGTGGAGTGACGTCGACTTCGAACTCAATGTGATCCGCGTGCGCCGAGGCCGGCTGCGGCCCCGCTACCAGCACGGCTGCGGCGACCGCTGCGGGCGTAAGCCGGGCTTCTGCCCCCAGAAGATCAACACCCGGCGTGAGACCAAGAGCGTGAAGTCCCGGGCCGGTCAGAGGCCCATCGGCGTCCCGGGTGAGCTGATGGAGCTACTTCGCCAGCACAAGGAGGAACAGGGCCGCGAGCGGAAGCGCGGACGGGACCTGTGGACAGAGAAGGGGTACGTCTTTACCTCGCCGACCGGCGAGCCTCTGAACCCGAACACGGACTTCCACAAGTGGAAGGACTTGCTGAAGGCGGCGGGAGTCCGCGACGGCCGCCTCCACGACGCTCGCCACACCGCAGCGACCGTCCTGCTGATCCTGGGCGTCTCTGACGCGGTGGTGGACGGAATCATGGGGTGGGAACCGGGCAAGTCCGCGCGGATGCGCCGCCGTTATCAGCACCTGACCAGCCGCGTCCTCAAGGACACAGCGGACAAGGTCGGTGGGCTGCTTTGGCCCTGGGCTGGCGAGCCACCCGCCCTCTGATCCTGCTGCAGGTGGGCCATGCGGGCTCCGATCGCCAATGGTCGGAGCCCGCACTCTGCGCAGAGGCTGGCGACCCTCTGAACACTGAGGTCCGGTGCCCTTGGGCTTGAGCCTCTTATGCCTCTACGGTGAATGCTGCTTCGTATCCGTCGCCGATCTTGATGTCCTCGTAAACAACGGTCTGACACAGCCGGTTCCATCGGTTGCCCAGTAGAACAGCAAGTCCCATCGGGCAGGCGAGGAAGAGGTGCATGCGCTGAACTCGGCGAGTGGAGCGGCGGAGATGATCGCGGATGCCCACTGCCAAGGCGTTGGCGGCGGTGCTGCCATGGACGGAGCCGTCATTCGCCTTACCGCTCGGCGGGGCGAAGACGATGAGCTTACCGACCGGGAGGTTCTGCTCGCGCAGGTACTCCAGGACGTCGCTGGTGATCTCCGTCGCGACCGCGATGGCGACAGCGATCTCGTCGCCTTGGCCAAGCTCGTACTCAGCGACTTCCGGGGCCAAGGGGGTCTCGAACGGGTCGTTGGTGGACCAGAGCTCGCTGCCGGCCCTCCCCCGCTGCAGCGCTGCCAGGTCGGTCCCTGTGACCATGCGGAACGTGGTACCAACCAGGAAGGCTGGCGCTAGACGGATGCTGCCCGTGACGGAGACGGCGGTCGTACCGGCGGGGAGGCGCCCGGGCGCGGCCTCAATGTCCGCCTGCAGCTGGGCCCAGGTATTCGGCGACAAGGGTCGACGCTTCGTGTACTCGGATTCGCTTTCGAAGCGGTCAACCCAATCAATGGCGTGGTCGGCGTCCGGGGCCATCGGGTCTGGCTTAAGAGTGGCGATCGACAGGACGGCCCGAGCGGGGCCGGCCTCCAGGCCCAACTCGGTGACGGCACTCTCGACCATGGCCAGCGTGAGCTCGCGCTGGCCATCGCGGACCATCTTGGCGACCCATCCGGCTCCCGCCTCCAACGCCCGCTGGTCGTTGTGTAGACCCGCGACGGCCATCAACAGCTGCAGATATTCCTGGTACTTGACCATGTTCACTGACAGGTCGAAGTGCAGAACCGACAGCAGGTCGAGGAGTTCAGCCTCGGTTAGAGCTGCTTCCTCGGCCCACCGGGCACGGGCCTTGCCGCGATCCGACTTGTCTCCGCCGACGCCTGCCTTTGGCATCAGAAGCCCGGTGCGGGCATCGCAGACCTTCACCAGATCATCAGCAGGATCGGCCGCCCGGTTGGTGACCAAGTGCAGTTCGACGCTGCCGCCGTCTGCGGTCAACTGCTTCCACGTCCTGGCGATCTTCTTGAGAATCGACGGGCCACCGCTGTTGCTGGGCTTGGTCAGGTATTCCACGTTGACCGGTGTGGCGCTGTCGACCGCGTACTTGACCTGCTTGTAAGTGCTCGGAGGAACATCGCGCAGCATGACGACGTCGTCGAGATTGCCGACGCCGTCAAGCTCGACGCCGACGGCGCGCACAGGGTTATGCGAACGGGCGGCGTTCTCCCGGAGGAGGGTCAGGCATGCCTCCCAGGCGACTAGCCATTGGTAATAGTCACCGGTGGTGCGGACGCTGGTGGGGCCGGGGGCGGGGAGGTGGGCCATCAGCGCTCCTCGGTGAAGACGGGGGTGGGCTCCATCTCCTCGGCAAGGGCGAGGAGGTCCTCGTCCATGACGGGCCGGTCGGGGAAGGCACGGAAGACAGCTGCCGGGACCAGGCGCTGGGTGAGGTCGGAGAAGGTGTAGCCGGGGCGTCCCTCAGTAGGGCCGGTGAGCACGACTACCTTGCGGACGGTCTCCGGTCGGATGCCGAGTCCGTCGAGAGCCTGAGTGAGGACTGCGTGGCGTTGCTCGTCGCTGGGGCGGGTGAAGGTGAATGTGGCCGCGGCGCGGCGCATGACGGCCGGGTCGAGGGCGCCGACCCGGTTGGTGCACAGCACGATGACGACCGGGAGCGCGGCGCCGGTCAAGCCGTCGATGCCGGCCAGGAACGCGTCGACGCCGGCGCGATCCTCATGGTGCATCTGCTGGGCCTCGCGGGACTGCACCAGGGCGTCCGCCTCGTCGACGACAAGAAGCTGCACTGCGCGTGCTCCCCCAGAGCCCGACGCCCGCTTGCCCACTGTGTGCATGTGGGTAAAGGCGTCTCCAATGAGCGAGGTCATCTCGCCGACCAAGCCGCTGCCGCGGGTAGCGAGCTTGAGCCGGTATAGGTACACCGGCAGATCGAGCCAGTCGGCGAGGTCGCAGCCGAAGGATTCGGCCAGCGCGGACTTGCCGGAGCCGACGTCGCCTGCGAAAACGAACAGCGGCGCCCGGTCTGCGAACAGAGCGAGAGCGGCGACGTCGCCACCGTGGTACTGCGCGGCCCAAGACCGAAGCCGGCGCGGATCCGCGAGGAGCGCGGCTTCCTTGCGCAGGCGCAGCTTCGTCTCGTCCAGGCCGATCAAGCGGTCGTAGCGGGCGCGTCGGGTGGGCTCGGGCAACTCGATGACGGGGTGGAACAGATCGTCCTGGCTGGTCACGTGCTCGTTCCTCCTGCTCAAAGGCTTCGGACTAGTAAGCGACGTAGACGTCGCGTGAGACTCCCGTGCCGTTGCGGGCGTAGCCGTGCCCCGTGGTGCCGGTGCCCGCGACGGCACTCGGGGCGGTGCCGGTCGTCCGGGAGATCGGCAGGGCCTCCTTGACCCCAGCCTTCTGGCTGCTGGTCAGGAGCCAGAAGGTAGAGCTGTAGTCCAGGAAGCTATGAAAGGTGTAGCCGGTGAGGTCGACCGCGTCAGGGAAGCTGCCTGGCCGGGAGTCGATGAGCTGGCCGCCGGCCGTGGCCTTATAGCGCAGGCGGAACTTCCAGGCGTTGGTTGCCGTGTCGCGGAAGCCGTAGTCGACGGTGTCGAGATAGCCGTCGCGCAGGAGCAGGGCGACCTCCTCGGCGAACTTCTCGATTCTCTCGAGGGAGGGCTCGCCGTAGAGGTTGTACAGCAGGCGCAGGTCCGCAGCGACTCTGCCTCCGACGTAGCGGGCATCGGTGATCGTGAACGAGCCGGAAGCGGATCTGGAGTACGAGCCGGTCATGGTCACTCTCCCGGGAAGGTGGGGCCGAACAGCTCGCGCCAGAGGTCGAGCGCCTCACTCTTCGTGGTCGCGTAGGCGGCCGTCGTGAGCGTGTCGAGGGTCGTCTTGGCGTGGTTGACCAACCGCTGGCGGTCGAACTCGGTGTAGCCGCGAGCGACATTGTTTTCCGGATTGACCGGGTCCCAGACCTGGATAGGGTCTGTCGTCGCGCTCACCTCGTCGGCCGTGTAGTAGTCGGTGAAGGTGATCGGTGTCTTCAGGCCGGTGCGGACGATGTAGGAGAGGACCTGCTCGATCGCCCGCGGATAGTCGTCAACCTGCAGCGGCTGTCCGTTCCAGCCGACGTCCCAGAGGTGCGCGACCAAGAGTTCAATCAGGAAGGACTTGCAGCGCAGCTGCGGATCGCCCTCCTTGCTCTCCCGGACCCATCCCTTCAGCAGGCGGATAAGCTCCCGGTAGCCGTCGCCGGCCTCCCCCTTGCGCTTTTCGATGAAGCGCAGGTGCAGCGTGACCGAGGTGAGTACCTTGATGCCGCCACTGGTGACCAGGTAGCCCTGGTCGTCCGGCTCGCCGGTGTAGAGCACCGGCACCACGTCGATCTTCAAGTCGGAGCCCCGCATCGTGATACCGACGGCGTGGTCGGAGAGCTTGAAGTCCTCCGCAACCTTCGTCTTGCCATAGACCTCTTTGCAACGCTTCTCCAGCCAGGCCAGTGCCGTCGAGACGTCGATGGCGGGATCGCCGACGCGCAGGTACGCGGCGACATCCGCGTCAGACCCTGTGCCGCGCCTGCGACGGATCGCTGTGTGCTTGGCCGTGCTGCCGGATGCTCGGAGCTTCACGAGGTCGAAGTCTGGGTGGGCTGCGATGTAGTCCTCCAGCCGCTCCCGCAGGTAGTTCACCTGGCGGCGGCGTTCCTTCGCCTCCTCCTTCGGCACGTTCACCTTGCTCTTCGCGTACGACTTGAGGACCTCGTGGTCGACGTAGCTCTCCCCCGCCATGGCTGTCCGCCCCTTCACCCGAGAAGCCGATCGGTAGGAGAACAGACTTACCACTCACCACCGACAAAGCCGGTCGAAGTTGCGAGGGATGCCTAGGTGCCGGTAGTGGACCGTCTGGCGGTTCCAGGCTGGGCCGCCACACGAACTGCAACCAGAACTGCAACCACGAACGCCGAAGGGCCCCGCAGCAAGCTGCGGGGCCCTTCAACGTATTGCCCGGTGAGAGCAATGGCGGAGGATACGAGATTCGAACTCGTGAGGGGTTGCCCCCAACACGCTTTCCAAGCGTGCGCCCTAGGCCACTAGGCGAATCCTCCGCCGCAAACAATACAAGACGTTGAGGGGTGCTCGCGCACCCCGTCCGGATCGGTTCGGGTGTGGGTGGGTCACGGGCGGGGTCGGGCGGAGGAGGTGGACCGGTGGGGGTGGGGATCGGCTAAGGTGGGGGGCAGCCCCTCACGTGGCGCTATCTGACTGAACTCCCCCAGGGCCGGAAGGCAGCAAGGGTAGGTCGGCTCTGGCGGGTGCGTGGGGGGCGTCTGCGTGGGCGGGAACGGTGTTTCCGCTGGTCGGCGCGGGTGTGTGGGCGGGATGGGGCCGGTTGTCAGTCCGTCCCCTTAACCTCGTATGTGTGTCGTCCCTTGCGTTGTACCGTCGCTATCGCCCCGAGTCGTTCGCCGAGGTCATCGGTCAGGAGCATGTCACTGACCCGCTGCAGCAGGCCCTGCGGAACAACCGGGTCAACCACGCGTACCTGTTCAGTGGGCCGCGGGGCTGTGGAAAGACGACCAGCGCACGCATCCTCGCCCGCTGTCTGAACTGCGAGCAGGGGCCCACGCCGACACCGTGCGGGGAGTGCCAGTCCTGCCAGGACCTCGCGCGCAACGGGCCGGGATCGATCGATGTCATCGAGATCGACGCCGCGTCGCACGGTGGTGTGGACGACGCCCGTGATCTGCGCGAGAAGGCGTTCTTCGGGCCCGCCTCCAGCCGTTACAAGATCTACATCATCGACGAGGCGCACATGGTCACCCCGGCGGGGTTCAACGCCCTGCTGAAGGTGGTCGAGGAGCCGCCCGAGCATCTGAAGTTCATCTTCGCGACCACCGAGCCCGAGAAGGTCATCGGCACGATCCGGTCGCGTACGCACCACTATCCGTTCCGCCTGGTTCCGCCGGGCACTCTGCGCGGTTATCTCGCGGAGGTCTGCGGCAAGGAGAACAGCCCGGTCGAGGACGGCGTGCTGCCACTCGTCGTGCGGGCCGGCGCCGGGTCCGTGCGTGACTCGATGTCCGTCATGGACCAGCTCCTCGCGGGTGCGGGCGACGCCGGTGTGACATACGCCATGGCGACCTCCCTGCTCGGTTATACGGACGGCACGCTGCTCGACTCCATCGTGGACGCCTTCGCGGCGGGAGACGGGGCTGCGGCCTTCGAGGTCGTGGACCAGGTCGTCGAGGGTGGCAACGACCCGCGACGGTTCGTCGCGGACCTCCTTGAGCGGCTACGGGACCTGGTGATCCTGGCCGCCGTGCCGGACGCGGGGGAGAAGGGTCTCATCGACGCCCCCCCCGACGTCGTCGAGCGGATGCAGGCCCAGGCGTCCGTCTTCGGCGCCGCCGAACTGAGCCGCGCGGCCGACCTGGTCAACCAGGGGCTCACCGAGATGCGCGGGGCCACTTCGCCGCGCCTCCAGGTGGAGCTGATCTGCGCCCGGGTGCTGCTGCCCGCCGCCTTCGACGACGAGCGGTCGACACAGGCCCGGCTGGACCGGCTGGAGCGGGGCGCCTCGTTCGCGACGGCCGGTGCGGGACCCGCCGTGGGGTACGTACCGGGTCCCGAGGCCCAGGCGCACGCACCGCTGGTCACGCATCCCGTCCCGGCGCCCGGCACCGGGCCCGTCGCCACCCATGCCGCGGTACGGGTGGACGCGCCCGAGCCGTCCGGGCCGACCGCCCCTCCGGCGCCGCCCGTACCCACTCCCGCGGCCCCGACCTCCCCGGACGAGGTCCCCGAGGCCGCCGGACCGCGGCCCGGCGCCTGGCCCACCGCGACCCCGGCCGGTGCCGACAGCGCTCGTCGACCCGGAGGCTGGCCGACCGCCTCCACGCCCGGCCGGACCCCGGCCCCACCGTCCGTGCCGGGACCCGCCGCGCCGGCCGCCCCGACGCACCAGTCGGGCCCCGCCGCACCCGAGCCGAGTCAGGGCATGGTGCAGGGCGCCATGCAGGTACGGAACATGTGGCCGAACATCCTGGAGGCCGTGAAGAACCGCCGCCGATTCACCTGGATTCTTCTCAGCCAGAACGCCCAGGTAACCGGCTTCGACGGCACCACGCTCCAGCTCGGTTTCCTCAACGCGGGCGCCCGCGACACCTTCTCCAGCAGCGGCAGCGAAGAGGTGCTGAAGCAGGCTCTCGCAGAGCAGTTCAACTCGCACTGGAAGATCGAGTCGATCGTCGATCTCTCGGGTGGCGGTCAGCCCCCGCAGACCGGCGGCGTCCGGCCGGCCGCTCCGGCACCGCAGCAGTATCAGGCCCCGTCCGCCCCGCAGCAGCAGTACGAGCCCCGGCCGACCGCTCAGCAGCACGGACAGCAGTCACAACAGTCACAGGCGCAGCAGCCGTACCAGCAGGGGCAGGCGAACCAGACGTCCCAGCAGTCCGGTCACGCGTCGGGCGGTGTGAGCGGTACGGGCGGTGGGGGAAGTGCGAGCGGCGCGAGTGGTGTGAGCGGCACCGGTTCGGCCTACGCGGCGCAGGAGCCGCCGCGCTCGGTCGCCCCGGAGGACGACACCCCGGAGGCCGACGACCCGGATCTCGTCGACTCGGCGCTCTCCGGACACGACCTGATCGTCCGCGAACTGGGCGCCACCGTCCTGGAGGAGTTCACCAACGAGTAGGCCGACCGGCCGCAGACGGTCCCAGCCGTGTCTGTGTCCGTGACCGTGTCCGGTGGCGGGACGGCGAGAAGCTGTGCGGCTTCGGTGAGTGACATATCGGGTGCTGCGGCTGGTGATGAGCGGTGCGGTGGGCGCTGAGCTGTGGAGGGCCCGTGGTGGGGCGCTGAGTTGCTTGGTTGCTGCGGCAGCGGCCAGCGGCCAGCGGTTGGTGGTTGGCGGCCAGCGGTTGGTGTTCGGCGGTTGCAGCCCGGGGGCGACGTTCGGTGGTTGGCGTTCGGTAGTACCGGCTTCGCGCCTGATCGTCGTATCCGCCGATGTCCGGGCCCCGCGTCCCGGGCTCCGCGTCCCGGGCCCCGCGTCTCGGGCCCCCTTCGCGTCCCGTGCTCCGGATGTCCGGGCCGCGCATCCCGCGCCCTGCGCTCCCGATGTCCGCGCCTGCGCCCCACGGCCCCGCGTCCCGCACCCCGGATGCCCGCACCTGCGCCCCGCGCCCCCGATGCCCGTACCTCCACCCCCCCCACACACACCTCCCGCATCCCACGCCATCCGTACACCGCCTTCCCTGCCCCCCTGTCCACGGGTCGGCGGCCGTCGAGTCGCCTCCGTCCCGGCGGTTAGGCTGCACCCCGTGAAGGTCCTCGTCATCGGCGGCGGCGCCCGCGAACATGCCCTGTGCCGCTCTCTCTCCCTCGACCCCGAGGTCACCGCTCTGTACTGCGCCCCCGGCAACGCCGGCATCGCAGAGGTGGCCGAACCGCACCCGGTGGACGCGCTCGACGGCGACGCCGTGGCGCGCCTCGCCACCGATCTCGGCGCCGAGCTGGTGGTCGTCGGCCCGGAGGCACCGCTCGTCGCCGGGGTCGCCGACGCCGTGCGCGCGGCCGGTGTCCCGTGTTTCGGTCCCTCCGCGGAGGCCGCACAGCTGGAAGGCTCCAAGGCGTTCGCCAAGGACGTGATGGCGGCGGCCAACGTCCCCACCGCCCGTAGCTACGTCTGCACCACCCCGTCCGAGATCGACTCGGCGCTCGACGCGTTCGGCGCCCCGTACGTCGTCAAGGACGACGGTCTCGCCGCTGGCAAGGGCGTCGTCGTCACCGACGACATCGAGGCGGCCCGTGCCCACGCCCTCGCCTGCGAACGCGTGGTCATCGAGGAGTTCCTCGACGGACCCGAGGTGAGCCTGTTCGCCATCACGGACGGCGTCACCGTGCTGCCGCTCCAGCCCGCCCAGGACTTCAAGCGCGCCCTCGATGACGACGAGGGGCCGAACACCGGTGGCATGGGCGCGTACTCCCCGCTCCCCTGGGCCGATCCCAAGCTGGTCGACGAAGTCCTGGAGACCGTGCTCCAGCCGACCGTGGACGAGCTCCGCCGCCGTGGCACCCCGTTCTCCGGGCTGCTGTACGCCGGTCTGGCCATCACCTCGCGCGGTGTACGGGTCATCGAGTTCAACGCGCGCTTCGGGGACCCCGAGACCCAGGTCGTCCTGGCCCGTCTGAAGACCCCGCTGGCGGGCGTACTGCTGGGTTCCGCCACCGGCACCCTCGACGTGCTGCCCCCGCTCAACTGGCGCGACGAGGCCGCGGTCACCGTGGTCATCGCCTCGCACAACTACCCCGGCCCGCCCCGCACCGGCGACCCGATCGACGGTCTCGAGGACGTGGCCGCGCAGGACGCCCCGGACGCGTACGTCCTGCACGCCGGGACCAGGCGGGACGGCGACACCGTCGTCAGCGCGGGCGGGCGGGTGCTCTCCGTGACCGCGTCCGGCAAGGACCTCGCCGAAGCGCGCGAACGCGCCTACGCGGCCACCGCCCGCATCCGGCTCGACGGCTCCCAGTACCGGACCGACATCGCCCGGAAGGCCGCCGCGACCGAGGCATGAGCCTGAGACGTGAGGCCGGGTGTGAGCCCGAGGCATGAGGCGGGGTGTGAGGCCGGGCCGCGAGGGAGGCGGCCCGTTCGCACGTCGCGGAGCGCGCGGGCGACAGACCGGAAACAGGCGGAAACAGATGGAAAACGGGGCACACGGAGGGGTACGGGCGGGTAGGGCGCACCCGAGCGTCGGTACGGCGCACCCGGACCACATTCGCGGGCGCGCGGGCGCCCGCGAGACACGCGGGCCGTACGGGCGGCGAGCCGGAAGCGGTATCGCTGTCCTACGCAAACCCACAGCGCCAGCACCTTTACCCAAAGCCATTCCATCGAGTGACGACTGGGCCATCCGGATGACGCCTGCCGAGGCCCCAACTAGGGTGCAGCGCAAGCGTTCCGGCACTTGGCCCACCGGCATTGCGATGTCAGTGCCGGGTGCCACAGTGGGGGAGTGAGCAACACCGCCGCGGGGGCAGAGGGGGTGACGTCCGGCCGTGTCCGATATCGAGATGGATGAGGGGCTGGGTGCGCGGGCCGCACGTGCCCGCGCTCTCGCCGTGCTGCGCACCCGCAGCAGGGCGTTCTCCGTGGCGCTGCTCCCTGCCGCGGTCGCGGTCGTGCTGCTCTTCGCGGGAGCCCGGGGTCTCCTCACGGGCGATGCCTGGGACGCCTTGCGCTGGGTGGTGACGGTCTGTGCGGTCGTCGTGCTGCTGGTGGCCGCCGTGTCCGCGGCCGTGATCGTACGGGCGAGGCCCGCGGTCAGTCCGACCGTTCCGCTGACCGAGGAGTCGGCCCCCGACCTCCACCGGCTGGTCCAGGAGCTGGCAGGAAGGCTCGACGTGCCCGTGCCTTCGGCGATAGCCCTCACCCCGGACTGTGACAGCTGGCTGGAGGACCGCACGCATCCCGCGAACCGGCCCCGGCTGTCCGCGCCCTCCGCCCGACGGCCGGGAGGCAGCGTCCTCGGGCGCCGTCGGCGGGTGGAGGAGGCGCCCGTGCTGGTCATCGGGTCGCCGTTCCTGTGGTGGATGCGCGTCGCCGAGCTGCGGGCGGTGCTCGCCCCGGTCGTCGCGGGCACGGGCCCGTCCGCGCAGCCGGACATAGCCGCGGCCCGTCGTTTCGTACGAGGGCTGGACGCCGCCGCGGCCGATGCCACCCGACCCGGCTCCGGGGCGGTACGCGCGCTGCCGCTCGCCCTCGTCGGCTGGGTCGCCCGACTGCTGCTGAACAATTGCCGCGTCCACGCCGTGGAGATGGAACGCGGTGTCGCCGCGGCGTCGTCCGAGCGCGCGCAGGCCGTCGACTACGGGCTCCGGATCGCCGCCCAGGAGCAGGTCGGCCTCGCCTTCGCGGGCTGGGACAGGTTGCTGACTCGGGTCGCGCTGCCCGCTTGGCAGATGGGCCGCTGGCCGTCCCGGCTCGACGCGGGGGTCGTCTCGGCCCTCACTGAGCTCTCCCGGCGTGACAGCCTCGCCGAGGGCTTCACCTCACGGCTCGGTGAGCGCCCCGCGTGCGACCTCCTGGAGGAGCCCGGCGCGGCGGACGAGGCGGCGTCGCTGCTGGCTGCCCGCCTGTTCCACGGCGGGCCGACGAGGGACGGCGCCGACTGGTCACCGGTCGACTGGCAGCACTATCCGGAGGAGGTCGTCGACCGGAAGTGGCGCACGGAGGCCGCCCGTCTGCACCGGGTCCTGGACGCGATGGGGGTGCCGCCGGTCGCGGACACCGATCCCGGTGCCCCCACCCTCGCCCGGATCGTCGACCATCTCACCGCGCCGAACGCGGGCGAGGAACTGGCGGCCGGGATCAGCGCTGCGATGGCGCGTGAGGCGACCGTGGCCCACCCACCGGCCGGTTCCGGGGGAGCCGGGGACGTGGTGGGGACAGGGACAGGGGGTTCGGACGGCTCAGGCGGTTCAGACGGCTCGGGCGGTGCGGAGAGCCCTGGGGGCCGTAACGGCTCGTACGGCGGCCGCGACCGGGACCGCGCCGACGGCTCGTACGGCGATCCCGGCGGCACTGGCAGCCCTGGCTGCCTTGGTGGCCTTGGTGACCACGGCGGACCCGACGGTCCTGGTGACACTGGCGTCCCCGAGGGTTCCGGTAGTTCCGGCAGCTGTGGGCGGCGTTCCGGCAGTCCCGCGCGTTCCGGCGATCCCAGTGGTCCCGGTGATGGTGACCCCGGCACCCCCGGTGCCGTCTGCGGATCACCCGGCCCCGGCGGTGCCGATACCTCCATTGGTGCCGACGCCGGGGTCGACGGCGGTGTCGACGCGCTTGGCGATACCGCGGGGGACACGGAAGGGAGTGCGACCGGCGGTACGGCCGGCGGTGTCCCGGACTTCTGGGGTCCCGACCCGTTGCCGCTGTTTCCGCTCCAGCCGCCCCGCAGCGGTACGGAACTTCTGGCCGATCATGTCGCGGCCATGGTCTGCTGCGCGGCCGTGGACACCGCGGGTGCCGCACCCGGCCTCGACTGGCTCGACGGGCCTGTCCTCCTGATCGACGGCGAGCGCCGGACGGACCTGGGTCGGCCCGTCCTGAGCCTGGTCGAGGACGGTGATCCGGGCCCCCTACGCACCTGGGTGGCCACAACCGGCATACGTCTCGACAAGCCTGTCCGCCTCGTCTGAGAGGCGGATCGTTCCGCCTGCCGCCTGCCGGGCAGCCAGCCGACCGGGCAGTCAGCCGTCCGAGCGGTTGTCCGCCCCGGCCCTGACCCCGCCCCCAGCCCGGCCCAGCCCCGCTCCCAGCCCAGCAACGCCCCGCCCCGGCGCCCACCCCAGCCCCACCCATCACCTCCGCCGTCCCTCCGCCGTCCCTCAGCCGTCCCTCCGCTTGCCTCAGCCCTCCCTCCACCCCCTCCCACCCCGTCCACCCCCTCCCGCACCCCTCGCCTCCCCACCCACCCTTCTCCCTCCCGCCCCACGCCCCGATCGGCCCCGCCTTTCGCTCCCAACGACCGGAAGGATAGGTTCCGTTCACGTCAATTAGCGACGAACGGTGACGGACCGCATGCGTTATGTGATGTGCTGGGGATCGGCGCTGACAGTCGGCGCATCACAGGTGTCACGGGGGACTTGAGGGAGCGGAGCGGCGGTATGGGGGCGGAACAGATTCGGCGGTGGGAATCGGGTGCCCTCGCGCATGCCGTTTCCGACCCTTTCGGCCAGGGCCCGCTGCCCTGGCTGCGCGGCAGTGAGAACTACTTCGACGACACCGGCCAGGTCGTCCCCTGGTACGTCGATCCCGACCTCGGCCGCAGCGGGGCCGGCGGCGGCACCCGTACCGCCGACGACGTGCACCGGCAGATCAAGGGCTTCATCTCGACCGGTGCCGCCGCCCCCGGCGAGGCGATCGACTTCCACATCACCGTCGACCCGCCCCAGCAGTTCTCCGTCGACATCTACCGGATCGGCCACTACGCGGGCGACGGCGCCGCCAAGATCACCACGAGTCCCCGGCTCTCCGGCATCGTCCAGCCGCCGCCGCTCACCGCCGACCGTACGGTCTCCTGTCATCACTGGTGGCAGTCCTGGCGCCTCCAGATCCCCGGCTACTGGTCGATCGGCGCGTACGTCGCCGTGCTCACCACCGCCGACGGCCACCGCTCCCACATCCCCTTCACGGTCCGCGACAGCCACCCCGCCGACCTGTTGCTCCTGCTCCCGGACATCACCTGGCAGGCGTACAACCTCTACCCGGAGGACGGCCGTACGGGTGCCAGCCTCTACCACGCCTGGGACGAACAGGGCCGGCTCCTCGGCGAGGAGGACGCCGCGGTCACCGTCTCCTTCGACCGTCCGTACGCGGGCGCGGGCCTGCCCCTCCACGTCGGGCACGCGTACGACTTCATCCGTTGGGCCGAGCGGTACGGCTACGACCTCGCCTACGCAGACACCCGCGATCTCCACGCGGGCCGTATCGACCCGACCCGGTACCGCGGCCTGGTCTTCCCGGGACACGACGAATACTGGTCGGTCCCCATGCGCCGTACCGCCGAACTGGCCCGGGACAGCGGCACGTCCCTCGTGTTCCTCTCCGCCAACACGATGTACTGGCAGGTCGGCCTCTCCCCGTCCGCGTCCGGTGTCCCCGACCGCCTCCTCACCTGCCGCAAGCGCCACGGTCCCGGAAAGCCCGCGCTGTGGCGTGAGGTGGACCGCAGCGAGCAGCAGTTGCTGGGCATCCAGTACGCCGGCCGAGTGCCCGAGCCGCACCCCTTGGTCGTACGGAACGCGCAGCACTGGCTCTGGGAGGCGACCGGGGCCGGTGAGGGGGACGAGATCGACGGGCTGGTCGCGGGCGAGGCCGACCGGTACTTCCCGCGCACCAGCCTCCCCGAGCACGAGAACCGCATCCTGCTCGCCCACTCGCCGTACGCCGACACGGATGGCGTAACCCGTCACCAGGAGACGTCCCTCTACCGGGCACCTTCCGGCGCACTGGTCTTCGCATCCGGAACCTTCGCCTGGTCCCCGGCCCTGGACCGCCCCGGCCACGTCGACGCACGCATCCAACGCGCCACCGCGAATCTCCTCGACCGCATCTGCAAACGCGACTGAGGCGACCGACACGACCGACACGGCTGATGACGTGCACGCACGTGCATCACAGGACTGCCACGGCTGCCACGAACCGCCACAACTGCCAAACCGCCACGACTGACGCAGTGACCAGTGACGCGCCGAGGCCAACACCGACATCGACGACATCGACGACACCGACATCGACGACACCGACCACCTCGGTACGCGGCTCCGCGCCGCGACGCGCGCCGCTTGACGGCCCCGCTCCCCACCGCTCCACATCGATACGGGACAATCGGAACGACTCCTGGATCAACCTACGTGGAGGCAGCATGTCCGGATTCGTAGAAAAGCCCGAGCCCGCGCAGGTACCGGGACTCACCCATCTCCACACCGGCAAGGTCCGGGACCTCTACCGCAACGACGCGGGCGATCTCATCATGGTCGCCAGCGACCGCATCTCGGCGTACGACTGGGTCCTGCCCACCGAGATCCCCGACAAGGGCCGCGTCCTGACCCGGCTCTCGCTGTGGTGGTTCGACCAGCTCGCCGACCTCGTCCCGAACCACGTCCTGTCCACGGAACTCCCCCCCGGCGCCCCCGCCGACTGGGAAGGCCGCACGCTCGTCTGTACCTCGCTGCGGATGGTCCCGGTCGAGTGCGTGGCCCGGGGCTATCTGACCGGTTCGGGCCTCGTCGAGTACAACGAGACCCGCACGGTCTGCGGCCTCGCCCTCCCCGAAGGGCTCGTCGACGGGTCGGAACTCCCGGCGCCGATCTTCACTCCCGCCACCAAGGCGGCCGTCGGTGATCACGACGAGAACGTCCCGTACGAGGAGGTGGCCCGCCAGGTCGGCGCCGAACCCGCCGCCCTGCTGCGCCAGACGACCCTCGCCGTGTACGGCAGGGCCCGGGACATCGCACGCGAGCGGGGGATCGTCCTGGCCGACACGAAGTTCGAGTTCGGTTTCAACGAGGACGACGAGCTGATCATCGCGGATGAGGTGCTGACCCCGGACTCCTCGCGCTTCTGGCCCGCCGAGACATGGGAGCCGGGGCATGCGCAGCCCTCGTACGACAAGCAGTTCGTACGTGACTGGCTGACCTCGCCCGCCTCCGGCTGGGACCGCAAGAGCGAGCAGCCGCCCCCGCCGCTGCCGCGGGAGATCGTCGACGCGACGCGGGCCAAGTACCTGGAAGCGTACGAACGCCTCACCGGCCTCAGCTGGTCCTCCTGACGCGGGGGCCCCACCCCGACGACGCCTTCACGCCGCTCCCGGCCCCTGCCCCGGCCTCTACCCCGGCCCCCGGATACACAGCCCGGGGGCCGGGGCGGGGGACCAGGGCCGGGGGCCGGCCGACCCGGCTCCGGTCCGAGGAACCGGACCCGGCCCGGGGAGTGGCCCGACGCCTGGCGGCAGACCGAAAAGAAGGCCCCGGTCGCAGGACCGGGGCCTTCTTCATGTTTCCGTGGAGCGAACGACGAGGTTCGAACTCGCGACCTCAACCTTGGCAAGGTTGCGCTCTACCAACTGAGCTACGTTCGCATGCGCCGAAGCGCGAGGTCCACTATACCCAACCCCGCTCCCGCGCGAGACGCACCGCCGCGTGACGGTTCTCGGCGCCGAGCTTCGACACGGCCGACGAGAGGTAGTTCCGTACGGTCCCCTGCGACAGCGAGGCCCGTTCGGCGATCTCCGCGACGGGCGCCCCGTCCGCCGCCAGCTCCAGTACCTCGGCCTCCCGCACGGTCAGCGGTGAGTCCCCGGCGGAGATCGCGTCGGCGGCCAATCCCGGGTCCACGTAACGGTTTCCGGCATGCACGGTACGGATGATCTCGGCGAGTCCGCGGGCGCTGACCGTCTTCGGCACGAATCCGCGTACACCTGCCGAGAGCGCCCGTTTCAGATGCCCCGGACGGCCATGACTCGTCACGATCATGGTCCGGCAGTCGGGCAGCTCGTCCCGCAGCGCTGTGGCGACCTTCACACCGTCCGCGCCCGGCATCTCCAGGTCCAGCACCGCCACATCGGGCCGGTGCGCCCGCGCCATCGCAAGGGCTTCCGGGCCGGTCGCCGCCTCCGCGACCACCACCAGATCGTCCTCCAGTCCGAGCAGTGCGGCCAGCGCGCCCCGGATCAGGTGCTCGTCGTCGGCGAGCAGGACTCGTACGGGCCGGTCGGTCCCCATCGCCGTCACTCCCGTCACTCTCGTAACCCCTGTCACCTCCGTCGCCATCACCGTCTCCGCCATCGTCCTCGTCCTCGTCATCGGCTCTCCTCGACGATCAGGGTCGTTCCGACCGGCTCTCGTCGTCCCGTGCCGGCTCCCGCCGGTCGTCGCAGCGGCACCCTCGCGGTCAGCCGGAAGATCCGGCCGTCCTCCCCGGTCGGCCCCGCGTCCAGCGAACCGTCCAGCGCCCCGAGCCGTTCCCGCAGCCCGGCGAGCCCCGATCCGCCATCTGACAGGACCCCACCGAGGCCGTCCCCCGGCACCCCCGCACCCGGCCGACTACTCGCAGCCCCAACCGCCTTCGCCGCGCCCACAGCCCTTACCCTCCCCGCCCCCATCGCTGTGCCCATCCCCACCGCACGCGTCCCCACGGCCCCCGTCCCCGAGCCGCCGACCACGGGCACGGGCGCCCCGTCGTTCTCCACGTCCAGCACCACCGCGTCCACCGAGGTCGTCAGCCGGATCACGCAGCGCTGCGGATCGCCGTGCCGCAGCACATTGGTCGCCGCCTCTCGCACGACCCAGCCGAGCGTCGACCGCACCGGGGCGGGCAGCCCACCGCCGTCGTCCCCCTCGACCCCGCACTCGATCCCGGCGGCCCGCAGCACGCTCTGGGCGCCGATGAGTTCCGTACGCAGATCGGCCTCCCGGTACCCCCGTACGACATCCCGGAACTCCTGCTGCGAGGTGCGCGCGATCCGCTGTACCTCCACCATCTGGTCGACGGCCTCCGGTCTGCCGCGCTGGGCCAGCTCCACGGCCAGCTCGCTCTTGAGCGCGATCACCGCCAGATTCCGGCCCAGCACATCATGCATGTCCCGCCCGAACCGCAGCCTCTCCTCCGCGACCGCCAGCCGCGCTTGTACGTCCCTGGCCTCCTCCGCCTGCCACATCACGCTCAGGCTCCAGATTCCGGGCCGCACGGACACCAGCACCAGCAGACAGCCGAACGCCACCGCCGGAACCAGCCCGGCCAGCATCGGCCCCCGCAGCCCCGCCACCGCCAGCACGCCGACCACCAACCCCGTGAACCCCAGACAGTGGACGACGAAGATCCTGACCGGAACGAGCAGGACGTACGGAACCGCGAAGGCCAGCGGCAGGTCCGTCACCAGGAGCAGTTCCTCGTCGCCCACCCCGTCCACGGCCTGCAGGGCGGCCAGCAGGCCCACGGACACGCCGAGCAGCGCCAGCGCGGGCACCAGCCGACGCCGGGGGAACTCGGTCCCGCCCAGGTAGTGCCGGTATGCCACTCCGGTGTTGCGGTTGCTGATGACGCACTGCGCGATGTTGGTCACCAGCAGCGCCAGGTGCAGCGCGATCGGCAGGGGCGCCTGACGGAAGTCCGTCGTGGGCAGCAGCCCCCAGGTCAGCAGGAAGAGCCACGGCAGGGCCAGCACGGTGCCCCGTGAGTAGAGATCGATCCGCTGGAGTCTGCTGCGTTCCTGCCAGCCGCGCCGCCAGCCACGTATCCGCGCGATCACGATCACCCGTCCCGCTGTCCGGTGGCACTGTCTCGATGCCACGATGTCGCCCACCTGATCGTGGCGCCGGTTCAGCGCCGCGGTTCCCAACGGAACCACCGTCGCACAGCGAGCACCGCGAACACCGTCCAGACCAGCGCGGTTCCGGCGGCCCCGAGCAGGTCGTGTCCGTCCGTACCGCCCATCCAGCCGGCCCGTACGAGCGTCATCACGCCGGTCATGGGCAGCAGTTCGCAGAACGACGCCAGCCGGTCCGGCAGCACCTCCATCGGTACGAACAGCCCCGATCCCAGCATCGAGATGATGAACAGCGGCAGCGTCGTGAGCGACGCGGTCTGCACGGTACGGGTGAGCGCGGACGTGGCCGCCGCCAGCGCGGCCATCATTACCAGACCCAACAGCAGCCCCACCAGGAGCAGTTCGGGCCGCTCGGGGGCACCGAGGCCGAACAGGGCCCCGCCGACCGCGACCATCAGCACGCACTGCACCAGCGCCAGCAGCACCGAGGGCAGTGAGGTCCCGACCAGGATCTCCAGATCGGGGACCTCGCCGGTACGCAGCCGCTTCAGCACCAGGTCCTCGCGCCGAGCCACGAACGCGGCGACCAGATTCATGTGGACGACCTGGATCAGGACCATGCCGACCCCGCCGCTGAGCGCGACCCCCGCGACGGTCAGACCGGTGCCGTCGAGGTCGATCCCGTCGAGCGAGGACTTCATCGCCACGACCATCAGCAGGGGCACCACCAGGGCGACGAAGACCGCCGTCCTGTTCCGGGCGAGCAGCACGAGTTCGGCCCGCCCGAGGGCCGTCAGCCGCCCGAGAGCGGTCGTGGAGCCAGCGGTACCGGAAGCGGGTCTGCGGGAGTCGGGGGTACCGGCGGTGGCGGGCTGTGGCATTCGGGGCTCCAGGATCGTGGTGTGCGTCATGCGGCTCGCCATGGGGCTCTTCGCGGAACTCTTCATGGGGTCCGTCATGCGGCCGACCGACTCTCCGCGTCCGTATCCACATCCGTATCCGTGTGCGGTCGTACGGGAGTCTCCCCGCCGGCGTCCGCCGCCCTGGCGATGTCGAGGAAGGCCTCTTCGAGGGAGGCCGAGCGGGCGTCGAGGCCGAGCAGTTCGATGCCCGACTGCCCTGCCCAGAGCAGCAGTTCACCGAGCGAGTCCTGCAACCGCGCGGTACGGATCTCGATCCGCTGCCCCTCGGCCGCCGCCCGCAGCGACAGCGGGAGCCGCGCCGCCGGTACGCCGTCGGGCAGCGTGAACCGAATGCGCGCCGGACGCGCCGCCGTCACCTCGGCCGTGGTGCCCGCCGCCACGATCCGGCCCTGGTGCATGATCGCCAGCCGGTCGGCGAGCGCCTCGGCCTCCTCCAGGTAGTGCGTGGTGAGGAGGACGGTCAGGCCCTCGTCGCGCAGTGCCCGCACCAGCGTCCAGGTGTCGCGACGGCCCTCGGCGTCCAGCCCGGTCGTCGGTTCGTCCAGGAACAGCACCTCCGGCCGTCCCAGCAGCGCCAACGCCAGGTCGAGGCGGCGCCGTTCGCCCCCGGACAACTGCTTGACCCGTACCTTCGCCCGGGTCCCGAGACTCACCATGTCCATCGCCTCGCCGATCGGCCTGGCCCCGCTCGTGCAGCCCGCCCACATCCGCAGCGTCTCGGTGACCGTCAGGTCGGAGGGGAAGCCGCCCTCCTGGAGCATCACCCCGGTCCGGGGCCGGACGGCGGCGCGCTCCCTGTACGGGTCGTGGCCGAGTACCCGGACCGCGCCGCTGTCCGGCCCGGCCAGCCCCTCCAGCAGCTCGACGGTGGAGGTCTTGCCCGCGCCGTTGGTGCCGAGCAGGGCGAAGAGTTCGCCGCGCGCCACGGAGAAGGAGACCCCGGAGACGGCCTCGAAGCCGCCCGTGTAGGTGCGCCGCGCCTCCTCCGCCTCGATCACGGCATCGTCG
Organism: Streptomyces sp. AM 4-1-1; assembly: GCF_029167625.1. Taxonomy (NCBI): domain Bacteria; kingdom Bacillati; phylum Actinomycetota; class Actinomycetes; order Kitasatosporales; family Streptomycetaceae; genus Streptomyces; species Streptomyces sp. AM 4-1-1. The sequence continues at coordinate 3,292,638 of NZ_CP119145.1, read as the reverse complement.
CTCGGACGGCTTCCCGGGCCGTGCGCACGGTCGTTGAGAAGTTCTTCGCTGGTCATGTCCCAAGGCTCGCGCCGGGACACGGCCTTGAGCAGTGCGCGCTGTCACCGGTGCCCATGACAAACGTCATGGACGGCAGGGAGGAGACGCGGGAGGGAGAGGCGCCACCCGACGGCGGAGAAGCCACGGAAGCCAACGGCAGAGGAGCCAGGAGCGAGGACCGGCATGACAAAGTCCCCGGCCGATATCGGCCGGGGACTTCGATCAAGAACTCAACAGAGCGAACGACGAGGTTCGAACTCGCGACCTCAACCTTGGCAAGGTTGCGCTCTACCAACTGAGCTACGTTCGCATTGCTCCCGCTCGGCTCTCACCGGGCGGTGCGGACATCACTCTACCTGATCCACCGGAGTGGTGATGGAGGAGTGATGTAGAGCGGGTGACAGGAATTGCACACTGCGCCTTCCCCCTGGAAGGGGGATGTTCTACTACTGAACTACACCCGCACGCTGCTCGGGGTTCCGGCCTTTCGGCCTTGCCCCTCGGCGTGTTCCAGACTCTAGCCGATCTCCAGGGGTGTCGCGCAAGTCGAGGTCCCGAGGGATGTTCGAGCGCGCCCCGATGTCCGATCCCCTGATGGTCGTACGGACGCCCGAGGGGGCCTTCGAACACCCCCTCGGGCGACAGCACCGACAGCACCGACAGCACCGGTGGCACCGACGAGGCTGCTGGCACTGCTGGGACGGCTGGTGCTGCTGCACATATGGCACCGCAGGCACCGCAGGCACCGCAGGCACCGCAGGCACCGCAGACACCGACGGGACTGTTGACTGTTGGCGCGGACGGCACCAACAGTCCCGGCGGCCTCGCCGGGACCACTGGCCCCGCCAGCCCACCGTGCCCGCGGATCGCGGTGCGTCCGCGCTCCGGTCAGCCGCTGAACCGCTGAACCGCCCGGCCGACTCGGCCGCCGCACCACTCAGCCGCCCGGCCGGTTCGGCCGCGCCCGCCCCGCCTCAATCGCGCGACCGCTCAACCGCTCCGTCAACTCGTCCCGGCTCGAACCGCTCAACCCGCCGCCTGGAAGGCCTCGTAGACCTTCTTCGGGATTCGGCCCCTGGCCGGCACCTCCATCCGGTGCGAACGGGCCCAGGCGCGAACTGCCGCCGGGTCGGGGGCGATTGAAGTGTGCCGGTACGACGTCAGGCTCCTGCCGCTGCGGCCGGCGGCCGACTGTCTGCGGCCCGCCGCCACGTAGGGAGCCAGGGCCTTGCGCAGCTTCTTGGCATTGGTCGGGCTGAGGTCGATCTCGTACGACTTCCCGTCCAGGGCGAAGGCGACCGTTTCCGCTGCTGCTCCCCCGTCGATGTCGTCGGAGAGTATGACCACCACGCGCTGAGCCACGGATATCGGTCCTTCCTGCGGCATCATCGCTTCTGGTATGCGCTGACACCGGCCTTCCGGCTGTTTGGCGGATACTGGTCGACCGATGTCGACTGTTATGGACTGATGTTGCTTTCTCGGTAATCATTTGTACAGCGGTGAGTACCGCATTGTGAAGCCCAGCCAATTGTATCCGCGTGTCTCCCGCAATCCGGTAGCGGATTTTTTTCCAGGACTTTTCCTGTGTGTTGTCGCCCTCGATATCTCGACGTGATCTGTGACGTATGATATCTACCCGCGTAGAATTTTGGGACGGGTACGCTGGGGGGACCCGCGGGGGTCCAGGGGAACCCCCCGGAGACACAGCCGCACCACACCACCGGGAGTGCCAGTGGCACGCGTCGTAGTCGACGTCATGCTCAAGCCGGAGATCCTCGACCCGCAGGGACAGGCGGTGCAGCGCGCACTGCCCCGTCTCGGCTTCGAGGGAATCGCGGACGTACGTCAGGGGAAGCGTTTCGAGCTGGAGGTGGAGGGGCCCGTCGACGACGCCGCGCTCGCCCGCGTCAATGAGCTGGCCGAGACGTTCCTCGCCAACACCGTCATCGAGAACTTCACCGTGAAGGTGGAGGAGGAGAAGTGACCGCTCGTATCGGAGTCGTCACTTTTCCCGGCACGCTCGACGATCAGGACGCCCTGCGTGCCGTGGGCGTCGCGGGCGCCGAGCCCGTTTCGCTGTGGCACCGGGACAAGGATCTTCACCAGGTCGACGCGGTCGTCCTGGCGGGTGGTTTCTCGTACGGCGACTATTTGCGGGCCGGGGCCATCTCGCGCTTCTCGCCGGTGATGGAGACCGTCATCGAGCAGGCGAAGGCCGGTCTGCCGGTCCTCGGCATCTGCAACGGATTCCAGATTCTCACCGAGGCGCATCTGCTGCCCGGCGCGATGCTGCGCAACAATCACCTGCACTTCATCTGCCGTGATCAGAAACTCCGGGTGGAGAGCGCGGACACGGCCTGGACCTCGGACTACTCCGCGGGCCAGGAGATCTCCGTACCGCTCAAGAACATGGACGGCCGTTACACCGCCGACGAGCGCACGCTCGACGAGCTGGAGGCCGAGGGGCGGGTCGCCTTCCGGTACCTCGACGTGAACCCCAACGGCTCGCTGCGCGACATCGCCGGCATCACCAACGCCGCGGGCAACGTCGTCGGTCTGATGCCGCACCCCGAGCACGCCGTCGAACCGCTGATCGGCACGGGTCGCACCGACGGTCTCGGGTTCTTCACGTCGATCCTCAAGAAGCTGGTCAACTCATGAGCCTCGATACGGTCAAGCACGCCGCCGAGACCCCGGACACCGCGCAGCCCTGGAAGGAACTCGGCCTCAAGGAGGACGAGTACGACCGCGTCCGCGAGATCCTGGGCCGCCGCCCGACCGGTGCCGAGCTCGCCATGTACTCCGTGATGTGGTCCGAGCACTGCTCGTACAAGAGCAGCAAGGTCCACCTCAAGCAGTTCGGCGAGAAGGTCCCCGCCAACGACGCGATGCTCGTCGGCATCGGTGAGAACGCCGGTGTGGTCGACGTCGGCCAGGGGTACGCGGTCACCTTCAAGGTCGAGTCGCACAACCACCCCTCGTACATCGAGCCCTACCAGGGCGCGGCGACCGGCATCGGCGGCATCGTCCGCGACATCCTCGCCATGGGCGCCCGCCCGGTCGCCGTCGTCGACCCGCTGCGGTTCGGCGCGGCCGACCACCCCGACACCAAGCGGGTGCTGCCCGGTGTCGTCGCGGGCATCGGCGGTTACGGCAACTGCCTGGGCCTGCCGAACATCGGCGGCGAGGTCGTCTTCGACGCCTGCTACCAGGGCAACCCGCTCGTCAACGCCGGCTGCATCGGCGTGATGAAGCACGAGGACATCCACCTCGCGAAGGCGTCGGGCCCCGGCAACAAGGTCATCCTCTACGGCGCCCGCACCGGCGGCGACGGTATCGGCGGCGTCTCCGTGCTCGCCTCCGAGACCTTCGAGTCGACCGGCCCGGCGAAGCGCCCGGCCGTCCAGGTCGGCGACCCCTTCCAGGAGAAGCTCCTCATCGAGTGCACCCTGGAGATCTTCAAGGAGAAGCTGGTCGCGGGCATCCAGGACCTCGGCGGCGCCGGGCTCTCCTGCGCCACCTCCGAGCTGGCCTCCGCCGGCTCCGGCGGGATGCGCGTCGAGCTGGACACCGTGCCGCTGCGCGACTCCTCCCTCTCGCCCGAGGAAATCCTCATGAGCGAGTCCCAGGAGCGCATGTGCGCCATCGTCGAGCCGGACAAGGTCGCCCGCTTCCTGGAGATCTGCGAGAAGTGGGACGTCATCGCCACCGTCATCGGTGAGGTGACCGAGGGCACCCAGCTGGAGATCTTCTGGCACGGCGAGCAGATCGTGGACGTGCCGCCGCGGTCCGTCGCCCACGAGGGCCCGACGTACCACCGCCCGTACGCCCGCCCCGACTGGCAGGACGCGCTCCAGGCCGACGACGCGAACAGGCTGGCCCGCCCGACGGACGCGGCCGAGCTGCGCGCGCAGGTCCTCCAGCTGGTCGCCTCCCCGAACCAGGCGTCCAAGGCGTGGATCACCGACCAGTACGACCGCTTCGTGCAGGGCAACACCGTGCTGGCGATGCCCGAGGACGCGGGCATGGTCCGGATCGACGCGGAGACCAACCTCGGCGTGGCCATGGCGACGGACGGCAACGGCCGGTACGCGAAGCTCGACCCGTACGCGGGCGCACAGCTCGCGCTCGCCGAGTCGTACCGCAACGTCGCCGCCTCCGGCGCCAAGCCGCTCGCGATCTCCGACTGCCTGAACTTCGGCTCCCCCGAGGACCCGGACGTCATGTGGCAGTTCGCGGAGGCCACCCGTGGTCTCGCGGACGGCTGCCTGGAGCTGGGCACCCCGGTCACCGGCGGCAACGTCTCGCTGTACAACCAGACCGGTGACACCGCGATCCACCCGACGCCGGTCGTCGCCGTCCTCGGCGTGATCGACGACGTCACCCGGCGCACGCCGGTCGCCTTCCGGGAAGAGGGCCAGCTCCTCTACCTGCTGGGCGACACGCGTGAGGAGTTCGGCGGCTCGGCCTGGTCCGAGGTCGTCCACCAGCACCTCGGCGGGCTGCCGCCCAAGGTCGACCTGGGCCGCGAGAAGCTGCTCGGCGAGATCCTGATCTCCGCCTCCCGCGACGGCATGATCGACGCGGCGCACGACCTGTCCGACGGTGGCCTGATCCAGGCGGTCACCGAGTCCTGCCTGCGCGGCGGGAAGGGCGCCCGGCTGGTCGTGCCGGACGGCCTGGACGCGTTCACGTTCCTCTTCTCCGAGTCGGCGGGACGCGCGGTCGTCTCGGTGCCGCGCAGCGAGGAGCTCCGCTTCAACGACATGTGCGGGGCGCGCGGCCTGCCCGTGACCCGGATCGGCGTCGTGGACGGCGAGGAGATCGAGGTGCAGGGCGAGTTCAGCATCCCGCTGAGCGAGCTGCGCACGGCGCACGAGGCGACCATCCCCGGTCTGCTCGCCTGAGTTCTCGTACGACGTAGGTCATGCCGCTGCCCCCGACCGGGACGACCGGACGGGGGCAGCGGCGTTTCCGGGCGGGGCGTACGCGTTGTCGTGTTCCGGTGCGGGGACTGGGGCGGCTGCGCTCCGGTGCCTGATCCGGTCGGTGGTGCTCTGGTACGGGGGCCGGGTCCGCTGTGCTCTGGTTCCGGACCTGGTCGGTCGTTCTCCGGTACGGGGGCCGGGTTGGCCGTGCTCCGGTGCCTGGTTCGGTCGGTGGTGCTCTGGTACGGGGGCCGGGTCGGCCGTGTTCCGGTTCCGGACCTGGTCGGCGGTGCTCCGGTGCGGGGACCCGGTCGGCCTGCTTCGGTGCCGGGGACCGGCCGGCCTGCCCGGTCGGCGCCCTGGCCGGGGCGGGGACCCGTCGCCGAACCCGTTGTCGTACCCCCCGATTAGCCTGATCCGCATGCCTCCCGCCAAGAAGCGCCCGCGTGCTTACGACCCCGCGAAGACCCGTGCCGCCGTCCTGGCCCAGTTCGAGAACGTCCGCGCGGCGGTGGCCGCGCTGCCGCCCGAGCGGCTGGCCGGGCCCACCCGCCTCGGGGAGTGGAGCGTGCGTGAGCTGGCGGTGCACCTGACCATGGTCCTCGACCACGTCAGCCGGAATCTGGAGCTGCCCGCCCCCGCCCTGCCGAAGCCGGACGTGGCGCTGCTGGAGTGGCCGTTCGCGACGGCAGGGAAGGCCGGGCCGATCGCCGCCGACACCGTGGCGCTCGCCGCCGAACTGCCCGAATCGCCCGGATTGGACGGATGGTTCGCGGAGGTCGCCGAGCGGTTCCGGGCGCGTGTGTCCGAGGCCCCGGACGACCGGCTGCTGTCGACCCGGGTGGGGGCGATGCGGCTGGGCGACTTCCTGGTGACGCGCGCGGTCGAGCTCGTCGTGCACACGGACGACCTGAACGACGCGACCGGGCTCGACATCCCGTACGACCGCCAGGCGCTCGCCATCTGCACGCGGCTGCTGGCCGACGCCCTCGCGGAGAAGGCGCCCGGCGGGTCCGTCGAGGTACGGGTGCCGCCGTTCGCCGTGGTCCAGTGCGTGGCGGGCCCGAAGCACACCCGGGGCACACCGCCCAACGTCGTCGAAACCGATCCGCTGACCTGGCTGCGGCTCGCCACCGGGCGCACGGAGTGGGCGCGGGAGCTGGCGGCGGCGAAGGTCGGTGCGAGCGGGGAGCGCGCGGATCTCGCACAGCTGCTGCCGCTCCTCCGCTGAGCCCCGGCAGGGCGATGCCCGGGAGCGCGGTGCGGTTGCCCGGCCCCGCCGCCCGCCGCCGACCCGGGAGCCGGGCGGCGGGATCGTCGGAGCCGGGCGGAGAACACCGGGAAGCCGGGCGGACGGCGCGGGTCAGGCGTCGCGGGCCGGGTACGGCAGCAGCTCGGCGTCCGTCCGCTCCCAGGAGGTCCGCAGCTCGGCGAGCAGCCGGGGCTCGGCGGCCGCCCGGTCCGCCTGTTCCCGCAGATCGTGCGAGAGCCGGAACAACTGGTCGGCGCCGCTCCTGCCCCGGTAGTACTTCCACTCGCCCCGCCGCAGCGCCCGCTCCCCGCGCACCCGCCAGAACAGGTCGCGCTGGGCGGGCCGTTCGCCGCGCAGCAGATACCCGGCGAGGCTGACACCGTCCAGCGGATAGCCGGGGTGCGGGCGTGCGCCACCCAGCTCCAGGAGCGTCGCCGTCCAGTCGGGGGAGAACACCGGCACCTCGCTGACCTGGTGCGGGTCGATCCTGGCGGGCCAGCGCAGCACGGCCGGGACCCGGATGCCGCCCTCCAGGAGCGAGCTCTTGTTGCCGGACAGCGGCCATTGGTACGAGAAGCGTTCGCCGCCGTTGTCGCTGGCGAAGAACACCAGGGTGTCGTCCGCCTGCCCGGACCGCTCCAGCGCCTTCAGCACCTCGCCGACCGAACGGTCCAGGTCCTCGACCATCTGCTTGTACTTCTCCACCGAGCCGCCGTCCTGGTGGAACAGGCCCTGCAACCCGCCGGCCTTGATCCTGCGGACGATCTCGGCGCTCTCGGCGGTGTCGCCCTCGGCGATCCACGGCCAGTGCGGGGTGGTGAAGTTGAGGTTGAGCAGCCACGGTTTGTCGTGGTCGCGACGGACGTACTCGCGGGCCCGCTCGGTCAGGACGCGGGTGTAGTAGCGCAGGTCGTGGTATTCGGCGTCGCCCTCGTACAGGTCGTACTCACCGCCGAGGCCGAGCTTGGAGTAGTACTCCAGCGCGCCGCCGAAGTTGCCGAAGAACTCGTCCCAGCCCGACTTGGTGGGGCTGTAGTCCGGCAGGTAGCCGCAGTGCCACTTGCCGATCAGCGCGGTGGCGTACCCGGCGTCCCGCAGCAGCGAGGCGAGGGTCGGATGGGTCGGTTCGAGGCCCACGGAGCGATCGGCGATGGGCTCGGCGAGACCACCCTTGGTGCGGCCCGGATAGCGGCCGGTGTAGAGGCTGAACCGGGTGGGGGAGCAGGTCGCGGACCCGGCGTACGCGTCCGTGAACCGCACGCCCTGCCGTCCGAGCCGGTCCAGGTTCGGGGTGTGGATGTGGGGTGAGCCGTACGAGGAGAGATCGCCCCAGCCCAGGTCGTCGCCGAGGATGAAGAGGATGTTGGGCCGGCGGGAGTGCTTCCCGCGTGCGGCACGGAAGGGCCGCTCACGGGGCACGTCGGCGACGGAGCCGCCGGTGGCCGCCGAGGCGGTCGTGGCCGGGAGTCCCACGGCGGCGGTGGCGGCGGTGGCGCCGACTGCGGTGCCGAAGGCGCGTCTGGTCCACGCTGAATTCGTACTTTTGTTCGAATTACGGTCGTCGTGGGGGTCGCGGACGTCATGCGTCGTCATGGCTGCTCCAGGCAGGGCCGCGGCGTGGCGGCGGAGGACGGGGTACGGCGTTACGGGGAGAGGGGGCGTGAGGCGTCGGCAGGGAGGCGCGGGACGCGGGCGCGGAGATCCTGGCAACCGTGAACCGTGAACCGCGTAGATCGGGGATCGTTCCGGGGCCGAGGGGAAGGGGTCCCCGTCAGCCGGCGATCGGAGGGCCGCCCACCAGGAAGCTGCCCATCAGGAGGCCGGCCACCAGGGACCGAAGTGCGAGATCAGGGACCGACCGGGATCGCGGCGGCCCACGGCCTCAGGAACGCGGGGCGCGGGACGTGGCCGAACGGAGCCTCGGTACGACCCTCGGAGCCTCGGATATGACCCTCGGAGCCCCGGATATGACCCTCGGCCCGATTCTGAATTCCGGTTTCGCTCCCGATCCGGTTCCGATTCCACTCCGGTCCCGTGGAGTTCCGGGGGCGGCGCGCCTCGGAACGGCTACCGGGCGCGGCGACAGATGGCGCTCGCCACACGTCCCAGATCGACGTGGCGGCGCTCCACCAGTGTGACCGTGTGATCACCGAGGGGCTGCATGGGCCAGGAGCCTGCCAAGTGGCCATGCGCCTGTCAATGGCGTCCCGCAGTCCGGACGGCCCCGCCCGGGATCGCTCGCGACCGATCCCGGTCAGACACCACCGCTCCCGGTCAGATACCACCGCTCCCGGCCAGACACGACCGATCCCGGAGGTCCGATCGTCTCCGGCCAACTCCGACCGTCTCCGGCCAACTCCGGCCGTCTCCGGCCGATCGACTGATCGACCCCGCCCAGGTCCGATCACCCCGACCGATCCCGACGCACGCAACGGTCCATACCGCCCCATCGCAAACCTGTCGGGTGCGGCCCGCGATGCCACCGCATGTGAGGCTCGACACCAAACACGTGTTCGATCGAAAGCCCTTCAGGCCCTTCCTGGGGCACCTCGAACGACCCCCGGCCACCCTCGTCGGCTCGTACGGCCGAAGGGCCCGACCCGCCCGCAATCCGGGCGACGAGGGCCCTGTGGCCCCCTCCGGACCCGCTCCCAGCGCGGAAGCGATCACTCCGGGTGACCACCCGGAGTCACCCCGGGAGCGTCTTCCGATGCGTTCGCACAGTGGCCCCATGGCGTATCCCGAATTCGGACCAGTGGTCGATCTCGCCTACACTCGGTGGCGTGCCTCGTGGTGATGGACGACTCAACCACGACCTGCTCCCCGGAGAGAAAGGCCCCCAGGACGCTTGTGGCGTCTTCGGTGTCTGGGCTCCGGGCGAAGAGGTCGCCAAGCTCACCTATTTCGGACTGTATGCCCTGCAGCACCGTGGACAGGAGTCCGCGGGCATCGCAGTGAGCAACGGGTCGCAGATCCTGGTCTTCAAGGACATGGGACTGGTCTCGCAGGTCTTCGACGAAACGTCTCTGGGATCGCTCCAGGGCCATATCGCGGTCGGTCATGCCCGCTACTCCACCACCGGTGCCTCGGTGTGGGAGAACGCGCAGCCGACGTTCCGTGCCACCGCGCACGGCTCGATCGCCCTGGGCCACAACGGCAACCTGGTCAATACGGCCCAGCTCGCCGAGATGGTCGCCGACCTTCCGCGCAAGGACGGCCGCGCCACCCAGGTCGCCGCGACGAACGACACCGATCTGGTGACCGCGCTGCTCGCCGGCCAGACCGATGACGACGACAAGCCGCTGACCGTCGAGGAGGCCGCCACCAAGGTGCTTCCCGAGGTCCGGGGCGCCTTCTCGCTGGTCTTCATGGACGAGCACACCCTCTACGCCGCCCGCGACCCGCAGGGCATCCGCCCGCTGGTGCTCGGCCGGCTGGAGCGTGGCTGGGTGGTGGCGTCCGAGACCGCCGCCCTCGACATCTGCGGCGCCAGCTTCGTCCGCGAGATCGAGCCGGGCGAACTCATCGCCATCGACGAGAACGGCCTGCGCACCTCACGCTTCGCGGAAGCGAAGCCCAAGGGCTGTGTCTTCGAGTACGTCTACCTGGCCCGGCCCGACACCGACATCGCCGGACGGAACGTCTATCTGTCCCGGGTGGAGATGGGCCGGAAGCTCGCCGCCGAGGCCCCGGTCGAGGCGGACCTGGTCATAGCCACACCGGAATCCGGCACCCCCGCCGCCGTCGGATACGCGGAGGCCAGCGGAATCCCGTTCGGCGTCGGCCTGGTCAAGAACGCCTACGTCGGCCGGACCTTCATCCAGCCGTCCCAGACCATCCGCCAGCTGGGCATCCGCCTCAAGCTGAACCCGCTCAAGGAGGTCATCAAGGGCAAGCGCCTGGTGGTCGTCGACGACTCGATCGTCCGCGGCAACACCCAGCGCGCGCTCGTCCGGATGCTCCGCGAGGCCGGCGCGGCCGAGATCCACATCCGGATCTCGTCCCCCCCGGTGAAGTGGCCCTGCTTCTTCGGCATCGACTTCGCGACCCGCGCCGAGCTGATCGCCAACGGCATGTCGGTCGACGAGATCGCCACGTCCATGGGCGCCGACTCGCTCTCGTACATCTCCCTCGACGCGATGGTCGAGGCGACGACGATCGCCAAGCCGAACCTCTGCCGCGCCTGCTTCGACGGTGAGTACCCGATGGAACTCCCGGACCCCGAACTGCTCGGCAAGCAGCTGCTGGAGACCGAGCTGGCGGCGGGCCCCGCCGCGACCGCCGCGGCCGACGCACTGCGTCGTCCGTGACCGGGCCCCGCCGGCCCCTCCCCACCAGCCCCGTTCTTCCACACGAAAGATCCCAGGCCATGTCTGAGACAACAGGTGCTTCGTACGCGGCAGCGGGCGTCGACATCGAAGCCGGCGACCGCGCGGTCGAGCTGATGAAGGAGTGGGTGAAGAAGACCCGCCGCCCCGAGGTGCTGGGCGGTCTCGGCGGCTTCGCCGGCCTCTTCGACGCCTCGGCCCTCAAGCGCTACGAGCGCCCGCTGCTCGCCTCCGCCACCGACGGAGTCGGTACGAAGGTCGACCTCGCGCGCAAGATGGGCGTGTACGACACCATCGGCCACGACCTCGTCGGCATGGTCGTCGACGACCTGGTCGTCTGCGGTGCCGAACCCCTCTTCATGACCGACTACATCTGCGTCGGCAAGGTGCACCCCGAGCGTGTCGCGGCCATCGTGAAGGGCATCGCCGAGGGCTGTGTCCTCGCGGGCTGCGCCTTGGTCGGCGGCGAGACCGCCGAGCACCCCGGGCTGCTCGGCCCCGACGACTTCGACGTCGCGGGCGCCGGTACGGGCGTGGTCGAGGCTGATCAGCTGCTGGGACCGGACCGCATCCGTGAGGGGGACGCGGTCATCGCGATGGCCTCGTCCGGTCTTCACTCGAACGGGTACTCGCTGGTCCGCCATGTCGTCTTCGACCGGGCCGGCTGGTCGCTGGACCGGGACGTCGAGGAGTTCGGCCGCACCCTCGGCGAGGAACTGCTGGAACCCACCCGGATCTACTCGCTGGACTGCCTGGCGCTCACCCGCACGACCGAGGTGCACGGTTTCAGCCATGTCACCGGCGGCGGCCTGGCCAACAACCTGGCCCGGGTCATCCCGGACGGGCTGCACGCCACCGTGGACCGTTCGACCTGGACGCCCGGCGCGGTCTTCGACGTCGTCGGCACGGCGGGCCGGGTCGAGCGGCTGGAGCTGGAGAAGACGCTGAACATGGGCGTCGGCATGATCGCGATCGTCCCCGCCGACTCGGTGGACGCCGCCCTGACGACGCTCGCCGACCGCGGTGTCGACTCCTGGGTCGCGGGCGAGATCACGGAACGCGGCAGCCACACCACGGGCGCCGAACTGACCGGTGACTACGCACGGTAGGACGCGGTCGCCCCGGGGCGCGCGGAGGGCGGGCGAGGGCCCGTGCGGGCGCCGGGGCCGTACCGGGCCACAGCGGACACACAGGGGTCGCACAGCACATCGGCACGACCGGCCGGCGCCACGACGGCCGGGCACCCGCAGGGCCGACAGGCCCGCCCGACGGCCGGTTCATGACTGCTCCGCCGACCGGATCGCCGTCCGTTCCGCTTCCCGCCTCACTCCCTGCTCCGCCGTACGGCCCGGAGCCCTCCGGGGACCGGGCCCGGGACAGCACAGAACCCGGTCCGGGCAGGCCCGGACCGGGTTGATGTGTCAGCGCGAGGTCAAGCGCCGCGGCGCTGTGATGAAGGACCGGACTTGTCGTCCTCGTCCTCGTCCTCATCGGTGTTGTAAAGATCCGCGTACTGTGCGTACGGGTCATCTTCCTCGTCGTCGTCCTCGAACGGTTTCGCGTTCACTGGTCGACTCGGAGATGATGCGCCCAGCTCATTGGCCAGACGCGACAGGTCAGTCCCGCCGCTGCTGTACTTCAGCTGGCGGGCAACCTTTGCCTGTTTGGCCTTTGCCCGGCCGCGCCCCATGGCTCGACCCCCTCGGTGACGGGGCTCGACGGCCCCAGAGTCTTGACACGCGTTCATTTCTCCGGACGGAATCTCAGCTGCGAGACCCCGTCCGTAGAGCTTCAACGGTACCTGCTTCCACGACCATACGGTACGTCGCCCGCATCACGCGCCCGGGTCCGGAACCGGTGAGGAGCACTGTCCTCCCTGGTCAACTGCGATTTTAACCTCTTCCGATCGGCCGACCCGCCGACCGAGGTGAGTCTTGTCTCCCCGGCCGGGCGGGCCGACGGCGGCAGCGCGCCCCCGAGGGCGTCAGCGGCCGCGGGCCTCGGAGATCCGCTGTTCGGCGATGCGATCGGCCGCGGCGGCCGGCGGAATACCGTCTTCCTTCGCACGTGCGAATATGGCCAGCGTGGTGTCGAAGATCTTCGACGCCTTCGCCTTGCAGCGGTCGAAGTCGAAACCGTGCAGTTCGTCGGCGACCTGGATCACGCCGCCCGCGTTCACCACGTAATCGGGGGCGTACAGGATCGAGCGGTCCGAGAGGTCCTTCTCGACGCCCGGGTGGGCCAGCTGGTTGTTGGCCGCGCCGCACACCACGGACGCGGTGAGCACCGGGACGGTGTCGTCGTCGAGCGCGCCGCCGAGCGCGCACGGGGCGTATACGTCCAGGCCCTCGGTGCGGATCAGCGCCGCGGTGTCCGCCGCCACCGCGACCCCGGGGTGCCGGGAGATGATCCGCCGCACCGATTCCTCGCGCACGTCCGTGATGACGACCTCGGCGCCGTCCGACAGCAGATGCTCGACCAGGTAGTGGCCGACCTTGCCGACGCCCGCGACACCTACTTTTCGGCCACGCAGCGTCGGGTCGCCCCAGCGGTGCTGGGCCGAGGCGCGCATGCCCTGGAAGACGCCGTAGGCGGTGAGCACGGAGGAGTCGCCCGCGCCGCCGTTCTCGGGGGAGCGGCCGGTGGTCCAGCGGCACTCGCGGGCCACGACGTCCATGTCGGCGACGTAGGTGCCGACATCGCACGCGGTGACGTACCGTCCGCCGAGCGAGGCCACGCACCGTCCGTACGCCAGGAGCAGTTCCTCGGTCTTGATCTGCTCGGGGTCGCCGATGATCACGGCCTTGCCGCCGCCGTGGTCGAGCCCCGCCATGGCGTTCTTGTAGGACATACCGCGTGACAGGTTCAGCGCGTCCGTGACGGCCGCCTCCTCGGAGGCGTACGGATAGAAGCGGGTGCCGCCGAGGGCGGGGCCCAGGGCGGTGGAATGAAGGGCGATGACGGCCTTGAGGCCGCTGGCGCGGTCCTGACAGAGCACGACTTGTTCGTGGCCCCCCTGCTCCGAGTGGAACAGGGTGTGCAGGACGCCGTCGGTCAGATCGGTCACTGTGGTGACTCCCAAGTACGAGGCGGCGGAAGACCCTCCTGGAGGTGGGGAGGGCCCCGGGCCGACCGGCACGGTCGGCCCGACTGGGCAAGAGCGTAATCCCGGAGGGCGCGGATTCGGCCCAGTGCCGGAGATCACCCCCTCCAGGGGGTACGGGCGTGAAACGATTTGCGGCATGTCGGTGGTGTCTTCGGTGCTCGTCCCTTACACGTCCTACCTCCGGGTGTACGAACCGCTCGCCGCGTTCCCGGAGGCCGAACGGGCCCATTGGGAGCGCTACGCGGGGCGTGCCGAGATTCCCACGGCCCAGGACGAACTCCGCCGTTCCCTGGCCGACTTGGTGCCCACCCCGCCGGTCGGCGTACCGGTGCACGAGAGCGCGGACGCCTTCGTCGCCGAAGTGGACGGGGTGGTGTGCGTCTGCCCGTGGCGCACCAGGCTGCGGGGCTGGCTGGCACTGGCCGAGCTGGCCGAGATATTCCCGCCGCCGGTGCTGGACGCGGTGCTGCCTCCGGTGGTGCGGGGGCAGGCCGCCGCGGACCACGAACGTTGGCTGGAACACAACCCTGACGCCCGGCCGTGGATCAGGAGCGCGGTCTGGCAGGTGCCGGTGCGCTGGTTCGTGCTCTTCTCGGACGACGAGCGGGAGTACGCGGCGGCGGGCGTCGACGGCGGGCCGCCCGTGCTGCGGTACCGGACGCCGATGGTGCAGGCGCGGCGCCGGCTGGCGCGGGCGCTGAAGACGCTGCGGGAGACGGTCGACGAGGGGCCGCTCACCGAAGGGCTCGTCGATGTGGGCCGGTGGCTGGAGGAGTTCCATCCGCGCGCCCTGGTCGAGCTGGACTACGGCGGTCTGGTGCACGCGCTGCCGGGCAGCCGGCTCGCCGAGGACCGCTCGGCGGCGGACGTCGCCGAGGGCATCGCGGCCCTGCGGGACGGCGACAGCGACGGCGCGGGGGTGGCGTACGGGCGGCTCGCGGAAAGATGGCGGGCGGTACGGGACCGGCAGTTCGCCAACTGATGAACCGACGATTCGGCCGCCGAAACAGCCACCGGGAGCTGAACGGCGTCAACCGGCCCAAGCGGGCCCGTAGCGTTCCCAACGCTCTCATCCGGGTCCAGGACCGCTGAACGTCCGCAAGCGGCCCCAACGGCCGTGAAGGGGCCTGAATGGGCCGAATGGCCCAGGGCAGGGCCGAACGGGGAGGAACGGCCCCCACATCGATCGAACGCACCTGACGGACATCGAACATACTTATGAGAGCTGACGGGGCGTGAACCGATGTCCCGTGAGGCCCGTGTGATCAGGGGGGCGGAAGCCTACTCCTGTAGGTTCGGGACCTACGTCCCGAACCGGGCCTTTGGCTCAAGCGTGATGGATAGCACTAACGGGGCTCTTGCGCCCTTCCCTACTCCTCGTGCCAAAATAGGACAAGGAGTCCGGGGAGGGCTCCATCCGTCCAACTATGGGCGGATTGCTCTGCATTGCACGCTATGGGGGGTCTGGTGGCCCCTGATCGCTCTGTGACTGATCGTCACGGTGATGTGACTGTCCGCTATGGCATGGTCCATCGGCTTCCGTCGCTGATGAACAACTGGGAGGGCAATTCCATCGGTTTGGCCGACGTGGCTGGACGGATGGTGTAGTTGTAGTGCCGAGGACAAGCCGTTCGTCCTATAACCGACTCGGCCCGCGTCCGCCATTTCGGGCAACGCGGGTCAAGGTGCAGAATTTAGAGGAAAGAACCGAGATGGTTCGGTTCTCCCGAGGAGGCCGCTCATGACCGCTCGCACCCCTGATGCCGAGCCGCTGCTGACCCCGGCTGAGGTTGCCACGATGTTCCGCGTGGACCCGAAGACGGTCACCCGCTGGGCCAAAGCAGGCAAGCTCACGTCCATCCGCACGCTCGGTGGGCATCGCCGGTACCGCGAGGCAGAGGTCCGCGCACTGCTTGCGGGTATTCCGCAGCAGCGCAGCGAGGCCTGACACACCCCTGTCGCCGCATCACAACCGGGCGTTCCCGGGTCCCCCAACCCAGGTCTCGCCCACCCATAGCTCCACACGACGGACGCCTGCCCCAACAGGCGCCCTACCCATGCAATACGGGTATGTCGTCGAATCGCGCTGGACTCCGCCGGGTCCAGCGCGATTTTTTTTGTGCCCGCGCCATGTGCCCGTACCCCGGGGAATGTCCCCTACGCCCAGGTTTCCGTAACCGCCCGCCCGGTTTGGTTCTGGCCCCTTCCAGCGTGCCGCCGTGCGTCGCGGACGGCTCTGTGCGCCGGCCGGGCCGACGCCGAGCGGTCGGTCCGAGGGCTCCCGTGGGGGCGGGGGGACGGGTCGGGACGGGTGTGGACGGGTCCGGTCGGAACGGTCAGGGGAGGCTCCCGGGGAGTGGTGCAATTGCACATATTAAATTCGTCAGTTGTAGGAAGGGTGTAAGGTCGGTCGTTCTCAAAACTCGTCAAGTGACTCGCGTCACACCATCAAGGCGCTTCTCTGTCGGTCCTGCCGGCCCTGTCGCCCCCGCGTGCCCCCTCGGCCCTGCCGGCTCCCCGGAGGAACGGGAGCGCTCGGCGGAGTCCGACCGGCCGATGGGCGCGGAGTCGCCGGAGACGTCCCCTGGGGGCCGCCCTGTGCGTTCTGCGGGCGCCTCGGGCGGCCTGGGGGGCGTAGGAGGCGCGGGAGGCGGTGTACGGATGATCAACGGCCGTACGGGCCCCACAGGCTCCATGGCGAGCCGCATGAGGCGGTGGCAGATCGGGCAGTGCCGGGTGAGGTGCCGATAGCCCGAAGCCGCCGCCAGATGCGCCCGCAGCAGTGCGCGGGTCTCGTGCCTCGCCGTGGACGCCGTCAAGCGCGCCACCTCCCGATGGGCCCGCACTGCCCCGCGCCTCCCGCACCGCCCGCCGGTACGGTCCGCGCCGCCTTCTGTGGTGCCACGCGAGGGGCGGAGCCCGGGTGAGGGGGCCCGGCGTGCGTGGTTCCGGGAGCGGCGGGGGCGCGTCGAGAGTGCGGGGCGGCGCGGGAAAGCCTGTGCTGACTGAAGTACCCGCGGTCGCTGCCCGCGTCAAGACATGACGAAAGCCCGAATCCATTCCGGATTCGGGCTTCCTCACTGCGGTCCTGACGGGATTTGAACCCGCGGCCTCCACCTTGACAGGGTGGCGAGCACTCCAAACTGCTCCACAGGACCAGATTTTCGCGGCTGCCTCGCGGCTGGCTGCGAAACCAGACTGTACAGGAGGTCGGCGGCCCGGGTCGAACTCACTCAAGGTCGCGCTCCCGCTACGGGACACCCCTCACGGAGCCGCCGCGTCGATCGCCTTCACGATCCGCTTGTCCGAGACCGGGTGCGCCGTTCCCAGCGCGTGTGCGAAGTAGCTGACCCGCAGTTCCTCGATCATCCAGCGGATGTCCAGCACCTCCTGCGGCACCGGCCGCCCCCGCGGCATCTGTTCCAGCAGCCAGGCGTACTCGTCCTGCATCTCGTGGACCTTCTCCATGCGCGTGGTGTCCCGCTGCACCGCCGTCGGCATCTGCTGGAGCCGGCGGTCCGCCGCGACCAGATAGCGCATCAGGTCCGGCAGTCTGCTCAGCCCGGTCGCGGTGACGAAGCCGGACGGCACGAGACGGGCCAGCTGCTCCCGTACGTCCGTGAGGTTGTTGACCAGCGCCAGGCTGTTCGTGGCCTTGAGGCGCCGCTCACAGGCCTGCCAGGCGGCCAGGATCTGCTGCACCTGGCCGATGGTGCGCACGGTCAGGTCGACGAGGTCGGCGCGCACCTTCTCGTACAGCTTCCGGTACGACTCCTCGTCCCAGGCCGGGCCGCCGTGGACGGCGATCAGCCGGTCGGCCGCCGCCGTCGCGCAGTCGTCGAAGAGCGCCTGGATCGAGCCGTGCGGGTTGCGGGAGAGCGCGAGCTTCTGCTGGTTGGTGAGGGTGTCCGAGGCGAACTTCGCGGGGTTCACCGGGATGTTGAGCAGGATCAGCTTCCGGGTGCCGCGCCACATCGCCTGCCGCTGCTCGGCCTCGGTGTCGAAGAGCCGTACCGCGATGGTGTCACCCTGGTCGACCAGCGCCGGGTACGCCTTGACGGGCTGGCCGGCCCGTCTGGTCTCGAAGACGCGGTTCAGGGTGCCGATCGTCCAGTCCGTGAGGCCGGACCGCTCGATGGACTCCCCGGAGGGCCCGGCGGTCGCGGCGGCGGCCTGGGACAGGGCCTGGCGGGCCTTCGGACGCAGTTGGACCTTCAGCTCCTCCAGGTCCTTGCTCTCGGCGATCCTGCGGCGCCGCTCGTCGGTGATCCGGAAGGTGATCTTGAGGTGGTCGGGGACCCGGGAGAGGTCGAAGTCGTCGGCCGTGACGGGGACCCCGACCATCCGCTGGAGTTCACGGGCGAGGGTGACCGGCAGCGGCTCCTGGAGGGGGACGGCCCGGTCCAGGAACTTCGACGCGTAGTTCGGTGCGGGCACGTAATGCCGCCGGACCGGTTTCGGGAGGGACCGGATCAGCTCCGTGACGACCTCCTCGCGCAGTCCGGGGATCTGCCAGTCGAAGCCCTCGGAAGTGACCTGGTTGAGGACCTGGAGCGGGATGTGGACGGTCACACCGTCGGCGTCCGCGCCCGGCTCGAACTGGTAGGTCACCCGGAACTTGAGTTTTCCCTGCCGCCAGCTGTCCGGATAGTCGTCCTTGGTGACCGCCCCGGCCTTCTCGTTGATGAGCATCGAACGCTCGAAGTCCAGCGCGTCCGGCTCGTCCCGGCGCTTCTTCTTCCACCAGGAGTCGAAGTGCGCGCCGGACACGACGTCGTCGGGGATGCGTTCGTCGTAGAAGTCGAAGAGCGTCTCGTCGTCCACCAGGATGTCGCGGCGCCGGGCGCGGTGCTCCAGCTCCTCGACCTCGCCGAGGAGTTTGCGATTGTCATGGAAGAACTGGTGATGGGTGCGCCAGTCGCCCTCGACGAGGGCGTTGCGGATGAACAGATCACGCGACGCCTCCTGGTCGATCCGGCCGAAATTGACCTTGCGCTGGGCGACGATCGGTACGCCGTACAGCGTGACCCGCTCGTACGCCATCACCGCCGCCTGGTCCTTCTCCCAGTGCGGTTCGCTGTAGGTGCGCTTCAGCAGGTGCTGGGCCACCGGTTCGATCCACTCGGGCTCGACCTTCGCGTTGACCCGCGCCCAGAGCCGGGACGTCTCGACCAGCTCGGCCGACATCACGAACCTCGGCTGCTTCTTGAAGAGTGCCGAGCCGGGGAAGATCGCGAACTTGGCGTTGCGCGCGCCCACGTACTCGTTCTTCTCGGTGTCCTTCAGCCCGATGTGCGAGAGGAGACCGGCGAGCAGCGAGACGTGCACCGACTGCTCGGGCGCGTCCTCCTCGTTGAGCGAGATGCCCATCTGCCGGGCGACCGTGCGCAGCTGCGCGTAGATGTCCTGCCATTCGCGGATGCGCAGGAAGTTCAGGTACTCCTGTTTGCACATGCGGCGGAAGCTGGACGAGCCGCGTTCCTTCTGCTGCTCGCGGAGATAACGCCACAGGTTCAGGAACGCCAGGAAGTCGGACGTCTCGTCCTTGAACCGGGCGTGCTGCTGGTCGGCCTGCGTCTGCTTCTCGGCGGGCCGCTCGCGCGGGTCCTGGATGGACAGGGCCGCGGCGATGACCATGACCTCGCGTACGCAGCCGTTGCGCTCGGCTTCGACGACCATGCGGGCCAGCCGGGGGTCGACGGGCAGCTGGGAGAGCTGCCGGCCCAGCGGGGTGAGCCGTTTACCGGTTTCCTTCTCGCCCGGGTCCAGCGCGCCCAGCTCCTGGAGGAGCTGCACCCCGTCGCGGATGTTGCGGTGGTCCGGCGGGTCGATGAAGGGGAACTTCTCGATGTCGCCGAGGCCGGCCGCGGTCATCTGGAGGATGACGGACGCCAGGTTGGTACGAAGGATCTCCGGATCGGTGAACTCGGGCCGGGTCAGGAAGTCGTCCTCGGAGTACAGCCGGACGCAGATGCCGTCCGACGTACGCCCGCAGCGGCCCTTGCGCTGGTTGGCACTGGCCTGCGAGATCCGCTCGATCGGCAGCCGCTGGACCTTGGTGCGGTGGCTGTAGCGGGAGATCCGGGCGGTGCCGGGGTCGATGACGTACTTGATGCCGGGGACGGTCAGCGAGGTCTCGGCGACGTTCGTCGCGAGGACGACACGGCGGCCGGTGTGGCGCTGGAACACACGGTGCTGTTCGGCGTGCGAGAGGCGCGCGTACAGCGGAAGCACCTCGGTGAGTCTGAGGTTCCTCTTGTTCAGGGCGTCCGCGGTGTCGCGGATCTCCCGTTCACCGGAGAGGAAGACCAGGATGTCCCCCTGGCCCTCCGCCTGGAGCTCGTCGACGGCCTCGCAGATCGCGGTGATCTGGTCGCGGTCGGCGTCCTCGGACTCGTCCTCCAGCAGCGGCCGGTAGCGGACCTCGACCGGATACGTACGCCCGCTGACCTCGACGATCGGCGCCTCGCCGAAGTGCCGGGCGAACCGCTCGGGATCGATGGTCGCGGAGGTGATGACGACCTTGAGGTCGGGGCGCTTGGGCAGCAGCCTGGCCAGATAGCCGAGCAGGAAGTCGATGTTCAGCGACCGCTCGTGGGCCTCGTCGATGATGATCGTGTCGTACGCCAGCAGCTCGCGGTCCGTCTGGATCTCGGCGAGCAGGATGCCGTCCGTCATCAGCTTCACGAACGTCGCTTCCGGGTTCACCTGGTCGGTGAAGCGCACCTTCCAGCCGACGGCCTCGCCCAGCGGCGTGTCCAGCTCGTCGGCGACGCGCTCCGCGACCGTGCGCGCCGCGATCCTGCGGGGCTGGGTGTGCCCGATCATCCCCCGGACACCACGGCCCAGCTCCATACAGATCTTGGGGATCTGAGTGGTCTTGCCGGAACCGGTCTCACCGGCGACGATCACGACCTGGTGGTCACGTATCGCCTCCAGGATCTCGTCCTTCTTCTGGCTGACCGGAAGCTGTTCGGGGTACGACAGGGCGGGCATCCGCGCGGCGCGCGCGGCAAGCCGCTCGGCGGCCTTCCCGGCCTCGGCGGCGATCTCGTCCAGCACGGACTGCCGGGCCTCGGGCTTGCGGATGCGGCGGGCGCCTTCGAGACGCCGGCCGAGCCGGTGCGCGTCGCGGAGCGAGAGCGCGCCGAGCTGGGACTGGAGATCGGCAAAGGAAGTAGACATACGGACCCCAGGATCGCACCCGCGCCCGAAGAGTGGCGAACCCATTTCACGGGGATTCGCGGTGGGGCGGGCGCTGGGGCGGACGGGGCGGGGCGGATGGCGGGGCTGCCGGCGGGCGGATGGTGGCGCCGGAGGCCGGCGGACGAGGCCGGTGGATCGGGGGTGGTGCGCGGGCGGGCGGTGGGCCGGCACGTACCATTTCGGGCAACTGATCACCCGTATCCGCAGTAGTCCGGGCGCCGGGGTGCCGGGTGTCGAGAGCCTTGCGCTGGGTGCCGTGCGCCGCGTCACCGTCGTCGGACCGTAGCTCGTCGCCGTCGGACCGTGGCTCGCCGTCGCCGCCCGTCTTCGTCGCTGAACCAGAGAGGCCGGTCACCGTGTCCCTGCCGTCCCGCCCGCGCCCGCGCACGGCGCCACGCGCTCCGGGCCGTGCGCGGTGGTGCTGCCTGGTGGCGGTGCTCGTGGTGGCGGTGGGACTGCTGTGCGGGCCGGGGATCGCGAGCGCGGGATCGGCACGGCCGCCCGTGTCCGCGGCGGCGTCCGGCCCGGTGCCGGGACCGGTCGCTGTCCCCGCGGCCGGACCCGACACCGCCGTCGCTGTCGCGGACGACGGCGCCGACGACCGACGGGTGCCCGGCTGTCGCGAGGGTACGAAGCGCCAGGGCGGCGAACCCGTCGTACCCACCAGGGCGCGGGGTGCTCATGACCAGGCGCCCGGTCTCGCCGAGTGGGGACTCGCCCCGACCGCCGGACAGGCTCCGGTCGAGCCCCCCGTTCCACTGCGGCCGGCCGGACCGGAGCCCGCCGCGCCCACCCCGGTCGAACTCTCCGTGCTGAGGGTGTAGAGGGCCTGTTCGCCCCAGAGCCGTCCATTTCCCTCACCTCACCGTTCACCTCTTCCGCGGTTCTGCCCGGAACAGCCGGAACAGCCGGAACAGCCGGAACATCCCGGAACCGCTCGGAACAGCTCGGAGTTCGCCATGCCCACGTCCAAATCGCCGTCCAAATCGCCGTCCAAGTCCACGCCCAGGCCCACGTCCTCGTCATCCGCCAGGGCCAAGCCCTCGTCCGGAAAGCCGCTGCTCTTCGGCACCGGAGTCGTCCTCGCCGCCGCCCTGCTCGGTTTCGTCTCGTACCGGGCCACCGCACCCGACACCTCCGCCGGCTCGTCGGTGTCGGCGGCCGACGAATCCTCGGCATCCTCCGGGGCGGCGGCCGAGGTCCCCGGCGACGCGGCCGGCCTCCCGACGCTCGCCCGCCGCGACGGAACCGACAAGCTCGCCCAGGGCCGCGTGGACGCACCCGTCGTCCTCATCGAGTACGCCGACTTCAAGTGCGGCTACTGCGGGAAGTTCGCCCGCGACACCGAACCCGCCCTGGTCCGCACGTACGTCGAGAACGGCACCCTGCGCATCGAATGGCGCAACTTCCCGATCTTCGGCGCCGAGTCGGAGGCCGCCGCCCGTGCCGCCTGGGCCGCCGGGCAGCAGGACCGCTTCTGGCAGTTCCACCGTGCCGCGTACGCCGAGGGCGCCAAGGAGAAGGGCTTCGGCAAGGACCGGCTGAAGGCCCTCGCACAGCAGGCGGGAGTGCCGGACCTGGCGAGGTTCGTACGCGACGCCGACGGCTCGGCGGCGGCCGACGCCGTGCGCGAGGACCAGGAGCAGGGGTACGGGATCGGCGCCACCTCCACCCCGTCGTTCCTGATCAACGGCACCCCGATCGCCGGGGCCCAGCCGACGGAGACGTTCACCCGGGCCATCGAGAGGGCGGCGGAGGAGGCGGCCCGGAGCGGGAAGGCGAAGGTCCCGGGCGGGGACGCGAAGGACTCCGGCTCCCCGAAGGCCACCGCCGAGTGACCGCCGACATCGGCTACTTCGCGGCCTTCCTCGGCGGACTGCTGGCCCTGGTCAGCCCGTGCAGCGCCCTGCTGCTCCCCGCGTTCTTCGCGTACTCCGTCGACTCGACCTCACGGCTGCTGGCCCGGACCGGAATCTTCTACGCCGGCCTGGCCACCACCCTCGTCCCGCTCGGCGCCGCCGGCTCGTACGCCGGACGGATCTTCTACAGCCACCGTGACCGGCTCGTCCTGGGTGCGGGATGGCTGATCATCGCCCTCGGAGTCGCCCAGATCGTCGGACTCGGCTTCGCCTCGCGCCGCGTCGCCGCCCTCAGCGGACGGATTCGGCCGACCACCGCCGTATCCGTGTACGCCCTCGGCGCGGTCTACGGGCTGGCGGGGTTCTGCGCGGGGCCGATCCTCGGCAGTGTCCTCACGGTGGCGGCGGTCAGTGGCAGTCCGGCCTACGGCGGACTGCTGCTCGCCGTGTACGCGTTGGGGATGGCCGTACCGCTGTTCCTGCTCGCGGTGCTCTGGGAGCGCTTCGACCTGGGCCGCCGGGCCTGGCTGCGTGGCCGTACCTTCCGTGTCGGCCGGTTCGAACTGCACACCACCTCGCTGCTGTCCGGGCTCTTCTTCATCGGGCTCGGGGCGGTCTTCCTCGCGTACGACGGGACGACCGCGCTGCCCGGACTGCTGGACGTGGACGACTCGTTCGCCGTGGAGCAGTGGGCGCAACGCTTCGGTGAACGGGTGCCGGACGGGGCGCTGCTGGGGAGCGTGGTGGCGGTGGCGCTGCTGCTCCTCGCGGTACGGGCATGGCGTCGGCGCGGAGGCGACGACGCGGGTGAGGACGGGGAGGAGAGGGGGACGGACCGGCGGGCCTCCCCGGAGGAGCGGGCCTCCCCGGAGGGACGGGCATCTTCGGAGGAGAAGGGCTGAACCCCGTACGCGGTCGGGTGCACAGGCACTCGGGGCAGCCCTTACCCAGGCATTCGACCGCTCTGCCACTCGGGTACCCGGGAACGGCGAAGGCCCCGTCCACCGGACGGGGCCTTCGGCTGGTGGCTGGGGCCGGGATCGAACCGGCGACCTATCGCTTTTCAGGCGATCGCTCGTACCAACTGAGCTACCCAGCCACGCAGTTCGCCGCAGCGATCTGCAAGCGGTCCTGACGGGATTTGAACCCGCGGCCTCCACCTTGACAGGGTGGCGAGCACTCCAAACTGCTCCACAGGACCAAGCAATGTGCGAGACGAGTCTCGCACACAGTAAAGCGTGCCCCCAACGGGATTCGAACCCGTGCTACCGCCTTGAAAGGGCGGCGTCCTGGGCCACTAGACGATGAGGGCTAAGGGCCCACCTGCGCGCTTCACAGCGCGTCGGGGACGTGAGAAGCATATGGGATGCCGGGAGCTATCGCCAAAACGGATTACCGGGACGGCGAGGCAGTACCCGGGGAACGGGTGAGGGACGGGGGCGGGGAGGGGGTCGGAGGCAGGGTCGGGGAAGGGGTGAGAGGCGGGGGCGGGGAGGGGGTCGCGGGGTCCAGGATCTCTTCCGGCAGATGGCGGCCGACCTCGGCCGTCGTCAGTCCGAGACCGCCGAGGGTGATCTCGTCCCAGGCCTGGAGGCGGTGGGTCGGCCGGTCGAGGTAGAGCACGGAGGCACGCACCTTCTCGGGTTTCTGGTTCTGTACGGCGCGCAGCCCGCCGCCGCCCGTGGAGCCCTCGACCTTCAGCCGGGTACCCAGCTTGAGCACCTCGTTCTGCCGGTGGTGCACATGTCCGGCCAGGACGAGCGGGACCGTGCCGTCGGTCTCGCGGGCCGCGGCCGGTTCGTGGGTGACCGCGATGTCGACCGGGGTACCGGCCGTCTCCTGGTCGCGGAGGGCGGAGGCGAGCCGGATGCCGGCCATCTTCTCGGCGCCCTGGGCCTGGTCGGGCAGTGAGCGGTCGGGGGTGAACTGCGGGTCCCCGGTGCCCGCGATCCGGATTCCGGCCACGGTGACCGCGCTGCCGTTGTCGAGCACGTGCGCGTTCTTCAGGCCCTGCAGATACCGCTGGGTGATCGCGGAGTCGTGGTTGCCGCGGACCCAGACGTAGGGCGCGCCGAGGTCGCGAATCGGGTCGAGGAAGGAGTTCTCGGCGGCGGTTCCGTGGTCCATCGTGTCGCCGGAGTCGATGATCACGTCGATGTCGTACTGCTCCACGAGCGAGCTGATGATGTGCCAGGCCGCGGGGTTCAGATGGATGTCGGAGACGTGCAGGACCCGGATCGTGCCGGGGTCGGGCTGGTAGACGGGGAGGGTCGACGTGGCGTCGTACAGCTTGGTGACGTTGGTGACGAGCCGGGCCAGTTCCTGCTGGTAGACGTCGAACTCGGTGACGATCGAGCGGGCGTCGCCGACGACCGAGGGGGCGCTGGAGAGCAGTCCGGAGAACTTGGGCTCCAGGACGGACTTCGGGTTCCAGGTGGCGTACGCGCTGACGCCGGAGGCGGCCAGCAGGGCGAGTGCGAGGCCGCCCGCGGCGAGGGCGCGGCGCGGACGGCGGTAGACGACGAGGCCGAGCGCGGTGGCTCCGGACACGACGGCGACGCAGGAGCGCAGCGCGAGGTCACGGGTGCCGCTCGCGACGTCCCGGGTGACGTCGTGCTCCAGGCCGGAGAACCGTTCGGGGTGCTGGACGAGGGCCTGCGAGCGCACCGGGTCGAGCCGGTCGACGTCGACGTCGAGGCGGAGCGGGGCGTTGTGCGAGTCGAGTTGGAGCGCGCCGAGCGGCGACACGTTGATCTTGGTGCCACCGGTCAGGGACGGCCGCAGGGTCATGTTCGTGTCCATGGGGCCCACGGCCGTACGGACACTGCCGACGGTCAGCAGCCCCAGCCATGCCCCGATCAGTACGACGGCGAACAGCCCCAACGCGCGGAGGTACGGGTGGGGCGGGGAACCGGTCCCGGTGAGTACGGGTGCGGCTGTGGCTGTCCTCCGGGTGGGGGTGGCCCTGCGAGCGGTGCCGGTGGTGCGGGCGGTTCGGGTGGTGCGAGTGGGGCGGGTGATGAGAGCGGTGAGGCGGTGCCGGGCGCGGACGACTGCGGCACGGAGCGGGTCGCGGGCCATGCGGCGCGTATGCCCCGGCGCGGGGGCAAGCATGCGGACCGGGCTCGCGGACCGGGCTCGCGGGCCGGTCCTTCGGGGCGGCGGTACGGGACAATGGCCGGGTGCTGGAGATGACGCGCGAAGAGTTCGAAGAGCAGGTTGCCGAGGCCCTGGACCGAATCCCGCCGGAACTGACCCGGCTGATGGACAACGTCGCCGTGTTCGTCGAGGACGAACCGGAACCGGGCGAACCAGAACTGCTGGGGCTCTACGAGGGGACCCCTCTGACCGATCGCGGTGAGTGGTACGCGGGCGTGCTGCCGGACCGGATCACCATCTACCGGGGGCCGACCCTGCGGATGTGCGAGACCCGCGAGGACGTCGTCGCCGAGACCGAGATCACAGTCGTCCATGAGATCGCCCACCACTTCGGCATCGACGACGAGAGGCTGCACGCGCTCGGGTACGGGTGACAGGTGACGGGTGGGTGAGGAATGGCGGGTGGTACGGGTGAGGTGGGCGTCCGGCGGGGCGGGGCGGGGCGTCGAGCCGAGTCTGGCCGGGGCCGGGGCCGAGGCGCGGACGGGACCTGGGCGTGGACGCGGCGGGGGCCTGGTGGCGGGCGATCCCCGTACGGAATTTCGGTACGGGGCACTGGGCCTGTTCCTGGGCGGGTTGAGGGCGGGGCGGGGAGCTTCGGGGGCGGTGACGGGCGTGTCGGGCGTGTCCCTGACGGGTGATCGGGAGTTGGGCACGGCGCGGCCCGCGTTTCTTCCTCCCGTACCGCTGGTGGCGCGGCCGTGTCCCTCGTACCGCCCTGTACCGCCCCGCGTCACCTCGTGTCGTACTTCACGTCCCGCCTCGTCCCACTCCGTGCCGTCCCGTCCCCCTCACTTCGCGCCCCGGAGGTGCCACTGTGCGCCGTTTCCCCGCCCCAGCCCGATGGGCAGCCGCCACCGCCGTCACCGCGCTGACCCTCGCCGCGTCCACGGGTTGCATGAGCGTCGGTGACGACGCGGGAAATCCGTCGCCCTCGCGGTCGGCCGACCCGAAGGCCGCGGCGGCGGAGCCGGACGGCGGGACGGTGTCCGGGGTGGGACACAGCAGGGCCGGCGGCAGTGGCGCCGAGGCGTTCTCCGACCGGAGGCACGGCGCGTCGCCCAGTCCCGGCGGCTCGCCGTCCGTCTCCGCCGCTCCGGGCGACCCGCGACCGGGCGCGGGACCGGGGGCCGGGGGGCCGACGCCCACCAAGGGTGCTCCCTCGCCCTCCGCCTCGCCCCCGAAGCCGGGACGTGGCGGCCCTGCGGAACCGCCACCCGCCGAGACCCCGGCCCCGCCGAACCCGCCGGGCCCCGACCCCGAGCCGGAACCCGATCCGGAGCCCTCGGAGCCCTCTCCCGTGCCGTCCGCCTCGCCCGCCGCGCAACTTCGCGCCGATGCGATGAGGGTGCCGGAGAGCTTCGGCTCGATGACCAAGCCGAAGGCATCACCGCAGGTGGGGCCGGTGTAGCGGCAGCGGGAGAGGGGGCGGTTTGCGCTGAGGGGGTGAGGGTGAGTATGGTGGTAGATCGTTTGATACCAATGCCCGGCGCGCACCAGAAGAGCGCCGCGTGGCGCGTTCTCTCCCTTGCCGTGACTGACCGCATTGAGGCGGTCGATTTGCGAATTTCACGGAGTTTGGGCGCGTGCCGAGACTCCGGAAGGTTTCGCATTTCGCATGTCCATTTCCAGTTCTGACAACACCGTCATGCCCGAGCACACCCCCACCACCGACGTCGTCGAGAGCGTCGTCAGCGAGCAGATCCTCGACATCGAGGCCGTCCTGTCCGAGGTCGAGAACGAGGCACTGGCGGAGACCGCCACGGCCCCGGAGACCGTCGAGGCCGCCGAGTCGACCGAGACCGAAGCCGCTGAGACCGCTGTCGCCGTCCCGGAGACCGCCGAGGCCGTCGAGCCGAAGACCGTGTCGGAAGCTGTCGAGCCGAAGACCGTGTCCGAGCTCGTGGAGCCGAAGACCGTGTCCGAGGTCGTCGAGAGCGCTCCCGAGACTGTCGAGGCCGAGCAGGACGACGAGCCCGTGAAGGTCGCGGCCGAGGACGACGAGTCCGTAGAGGCCGTGATCGAGGACGACGAGCCCATCGAGGCCGCCGCCCCCGCCGAGCCCACCGGTCCGACCTTCGGTGAACTGGGCCTGCCCGACGGCATCGTCCGCAAGCTCGCCCAGAACGGCGTCACCGCGCCCTTCCCGATCCAGGCCGCGACCATCCCGGACGCCTTGGCCGGCAAGGACATCCTGGGCCGCGGCCGCACCGGTTCCGGCAAGACCCTCTCCTTCGGTCTGCCGCTGCTGGCCACGCTGTCCGGCGGCTACACCGAGAAGAAGAAGCCGCGCGGCATCATCCTCACCCCGACCCGTGAGCTCGCGATGCAGGTCGCGGACGCCCTCCAGCCGTACGGCGACGTGCTCGGCCTGAAGATGAAGGTCGTCTGCGGCGGTACGTCGATGGGCAACCAGATCTACGCGCTGGAGCGCGGTGTCGACGTCCTCGTCGCCACCCCGGGCCGACTGCGCGACATCATCAACCGTGGCGCCTGCTCCCTGGAGAACGTCCAGGTCGCCGTCCTCGACGAGGCCGACCAGATGTCCGACCTGGGCTTCCTGCCCGAGGTCACCGAGCTGCTCGACCAGATCCCCGGTGGCGGCCAGCGCATGCTCTTCTCCGCGACGATGGAGAACGAGATCGGCACGCTCGTCAAGCGCTACCTGAACAACCCGGTCAGCCACGAGGTCGACAGCGCCCAGGGCAACGTCACGACGATGACGCACCACGTGCTCGTCGTGAAGCCCAAGGACAAGGCGCCGGTCACCTCCGCCATCGCCGCCCGCAAGGGCCGCACGATCATCTTCGTGCGCACCCAGCTGGGCGCCGACCGCATCGCCGAGCAGCTGGTCGAGTCCGGCGTGAAGGCCGACGCGCTGCACGGCGGCATGACGCAGGGCGCTCGTACCCGTGTGCTGGCCGACTTCAAGGACGGTTACGTCAACGCGCTGGTCGCGACCGACGTCGCCGCCCGAGGCATCCACGTCGACGGCATCGACCTGGTCCTGAACGTGGACCCGGCCGGCGACCACAAGGACTACCTGCACCGCTCGGGCCGTACCGCCCGTGCCGGCAAGTCCGGTGTCGTCGTCTCGCTGGCGCTCCCGCACCAGCGCCGCCAGATCTTCCGCCTGATGGAGGACGCGGGCGTCGACGCCTCGCGCCACATCGTGGGCGGTGCGGGCGTCTTCGAGCCGGAGGTCGCCGAGATCACCGGTGCGCGTTCGCTCACCGAGGTGCAGGCCGACTCCGCGAACAACGCGGCCAAGCAGGCCGAGCGCGAGGCCGCCGAACTGGTCAAGCAGCTGGAGCGGGCACAGCGCCGCGCCGGCGAGCTGCGCCAGGAGGCCGACCGCCTGGTCGCCCGCGCCGCTCGCGAGCGGGGCGAGGACCCGGAGGCAGCGGTGGCCGAGGTGGCCGCCGAGGCCGAGGCGGCGCTCGTGGCCGTGACCGCGTCCGTGCCGGAGCAGCCCGCCGCCCGCGTCGAGCGCCGTGACGACCGCGGCAACTTCGAGCGCAAGGAGCAGCGTCGCGACGACCGCGGCGGCGACCGTGGTGGTTACCGCGGCGGCAACGACCGTCGTGATGAGCGCCCCTCGGGTGGTTTCCGCTCGGGTGGTGACCGTCGTGATGAGCGTGGTGGTCGTTCTTTCGAGCGTCGTGACAATGACCGTCCGGCGTTCAACCGTGACCGTCGTGATGAGCGTCCGTCCGGTGGTTTCCGCTCGGGTGGTGACCGTCGTGAT
Source organism: Streptomyces sp. AM 4-1-1 (assembly GCF_029167625.1). Classification (NCBI taxonomy): domain Bacteria; kingdom Bacillati; phylum Actinomycetota; class Actinomycetes; order Kitasatosporales; family Streptomycetaceae; genus Streptomyces; species Streptomyces sp. AM 4-1-1. The sequence continues at coordinate 3,263,013 of NZ_CP119145.1, read as the reverse complement.
GAGCGTGGTGGTCGTTCTTTCGAGCGTCGTGACAATGACCGTCCGGCGTTCAACCGTGACCGTCGTGATGAGCGTCCGTCCGGTGGTTTCCGCTCGGGTGGTGACCGTCGTGATGAGCGTGGTGGTCGTTCTTTCGAGCGTCGTGACAATGACCGTCCGGCGTTCAACCGCGACCGTCGTGACGAGCGTCCCTCCGGCGGCTTCCGTTCCGGTGGCAGCGACCGCCCGTTCAACCGCGACCGCCGCGACGACCGTCCCTCCGGCGGCTTCCGCTCGGGCGGCAGCGACCGTCCGACCGGCCGCCGCGACGACCACCGGAGCACCGGTACCGGCACCAGCACCGGCTCCTTCGGCCGCCGCGACGACAAGCCGCGCTGGAAGCGCAACGGCTGACCACAGCGCGGCTGAACACAGCCCGGTTGACCACAGCCTGGTTGACTGACCGACCACCAGGGCCCGTACGCCACCGACTCGGTGACGTACGGGCCCTGGTGGTACCGACCGGTCCCGGCGGAACGGGCGCGAGGGTCCCGATACGCCCGCGCTCCGCACGGGGCCCGAGCGCTCGGACCGGGTGGGCGCACGGGGAAGCGCCCGGCCCGGCGCCCCGCTCAACACCCGAGAGCCCGGAACCGCACACTCCCTGGCTGTTCCCACCGACCCACCCGAGAACCCCATTTCGAGCCCGGTCACGGATACCGGATCGGATGCCGGGCCCCGGCGAGCTATGCTCGGGGGGTGATTCATCGGGGGCCGTTAGCTCAATTGGTCAGAGCAGCGGACTTTTAATCCGTTGGTTGTGGGTTCGAGTCCCACACGGCCTACCTGGTGCAGGGAGGGGAAACCCCTTTGACCTGCTACTTAGCGCCTCGATCGGCTCCGGCTGGTCGGGGCGCTTCGTCTTCCCTGGCCTCCTGCGTGAGCGATGCGTGAGCGGACGGCCCGACAGCAGGTGCTACAGAGGGGGCTTTACGGGCACGGGGCACCAGAGCGGCGGCTGCCTCAGCGGCGGCCTTGTCGACCTCGGGCAGCAGGCTCGTGTACGTGTCAGAGGTCAGCGTGATTGTGGAGTGCCGCAGGGTCTCCTTGATCGTGTGCAGGTCGCCGCCCCCGCCATGGGTGAGGGTGGCCGCAACGTGGCGTAGATCGCGCAGGGTGATGGGCGGCAGTTCCGTGGTGGCGAGGATGCGCCTGAACGTCTCGGAGACCGTCTCCGGGTGCAGCCAGGATCCGTCCTCGCGAGTGAAGACCTTGCCGGTCTCCTTCCAAGCGGTGTCCCACTTCTCCCGGGCTTCCAGCATGGCCTTGTGGTGCTCCCGCAGGAGAGCGACGTTGACGCTGTCCAGGGCGATCGTCCCGGCGCTGCCATCCGTCTTGGGGGCGGATTCGTACGGATCCCAGCCGTCGACCACGATCTCTTTGGCCGGTGTGATGAGGCCGGCGTCCAGGTCGACATCGGTCCAGTTCTGGCCAACCGCCTCGCCCCTGCGAAGACCGCGGGTACCCACGAGGTGGAAGAGCACATAGAGCCGGTCGGATTCGGCTGCGTCCAGGAACGTTCCGAACTGCGCCGGCGTCCAGACCATCACCGGCGAAGGCAGCTCACCCGTGGCTCGCCAGCGCTCCACCCGCTGCGCAGTCCAGAGGAGCGGCTTCGGGCGCTTGCCGGATTCCAGCTCGACGTGGGAGGCCGGGTTGAAGGTGATGTACTGCTGGGCTATTGCCGCGTTCAGGGCAGCTCGCAGTGTGCGCCGGATGCTCTGCTGCGTGGCTGGGCCGGTGATCTTCCGGAACGGCTTCATCTCGGCGAGCTTCGCCCGTTCGACGGCGAGCAGTGCCTGTTCGGAGGCGACGGGACGGCCCGGCCTGCTGGGCTTGCACCTGGCGATCTGCTCGCGCCGTTCGAGGTTCTCCGCCTGGATCACCTCGTTGGCGTCGGCTATGCCGTCGTACATCTCCACCAGGTGGCCGACGTTGAGACGGTCGAGGCGGACATGGCCGATGCGGGGCTTCAGGTGGACGCGGATGTGAGAGGCGTACCCGTTGAGTGTCGTCTTCCGTGACTTCTTCGCAGTAAGCCACTGATCGAGCCACTCACCCACCGTGCGCCGTCCGATCAGGTCCAAGCCCGCCCTGAACCGCCTGCGGGTGTCCTCGATGTCGGGCAGGGGAGCTTTCTCATCGGCGACCTGTTCGAGCAACTCCGCGATCCGGTCGAGGTCGTGATCATCGTCCGAGTCCGCGATGGCGATGAGGGCCCGCACGTGGTCCAGATCGCTTTGCGCAGCCTTCAACGTCTCGTAGCCGGCGCGGTTGAAGGAGCGGCGGGTTCCGTCGGCTCGGGGCGGGAGCTCCTGGCGTATGGAGTAGGAGCCATGCTTGCGGCTGGCGAGCTTGGGGCACCTCTTGCCGAGCGGCTTGCCGGTCTCGGCGTCTCGGCAGTAGCAGCGGCGGTGGGTGGATCCCTTCAAGGGCGTTCCTCCGTGGTGGTATCGGGGACCCATTCGGGCGGGTCGACGTCGTGGAGTGCGGGCGGGAGATCGGGTGGAATGGCTCCGTCTTCGCGGAGCTCGCGACGGAGGTACCGGAGCTTGTACTTGGCCGAGACGGCTTGGTCGGCGTACGCGGTCCGCCTGCGTTCGGCCTCTTCCTGCTGGGCGCGGCTCGTTGCCGTCCTGGCCGCGAAGCGTGCCTGCTCTTCTTCGTCGAGTGCAGCCAGGGACGTCCCTACGAGGCTGGCGTGCGCCTCGAAGTCGGGCACTAGGCCGGCATCGTGCCCCAGCACCTCCTGCTCGCCGGTGAAGCGTCGCAGGGCGTCCCAAGTCGGCACGAGCCGCTCGAAGGGGAGTTCCTGGGTCTGGTCGACGTAGCCGACCGGGAAGATGAGGCAGGCCGGGTACGTCTCGAGGGCAGCGGCCAGCACCAGCACGTCCACCAGCGGCAGGCTGGCCCGGCGGCCGGACTCCATGTTGGCGATCACGTTGCGCGGGATCGGGTGCCCGAGCTGCTCGCACCGGTCGGCCAGCTCCTGCGCGCTCCACCCCATCTCCTTTCGTCTGCGTCGGACTTCGCCGGCCACGTTCGCCTGGACCCGGTCCACCCACTCCGGGAAGTCGTCCGCATCATCATCCACACGGCGTTGTGTCATGCAGACACATTAGCTTGTGGATTCTGATTGGTAGCTGCCTGGAGCCGGACGTGATGACCGCGTTCGCCGACGGCTGTACCGAAAGGGATGGCGCATGCGCGAAAACAGCACAGAGGGGTCGCCGAAGGGGATGAGTCGTGAGGACCTGCTCGCCCTGCCCGTGGCCGTTGACCTCGAAACCAGCAACCGTGCTCTGGGGCTCGGGCGGAGCAAGGGGTACGAACTGGCGAAGCGCGGCGCGTACCCGTGCAAGGTCCTCCGGTTGGGCAGCGCCTATCGGGTCGTGACTGCGGATCTGCTGATCCTGTTGGGCCTGGCCGCATGAGAGGCCGGGAGCGTAGCAAAGGGTTCTGCGCTGAGCTGACACAGAAACGCTGGACTGTGGACGGGCGCGACCGTACTGTCCGTGTTCCCTCGCGGTACCCCAGTGCCTGCGGGAAGGGGGAGAGCCCCCGGCGGTGCAACGCCGGAGGCCCCATAACTCCCCAGCGATCCGATGAGAACCGACCCGGCGGAATGGGCGGGCGAGCCCGCCACCGCCAGACGAGGAGCTGCCCAGTGGAACCCGAGAACCCCAAAGGCTATTCCGAGCCCGCCAAGGCGAGCTGGCCCCCCACCGCAATCCCTGGTCGGCCTGGTGCCCATCTGTCCGCCGCGCAGCCTGACGACGCCGCTCCGAGCTTGACCGGCAATGCGCCCGCGCCTGGCGCCGCTGAGGCGCCAGCATCGAGCGGGCTGGAGAACATGCCTGATGCGGAGTCGACGCAGGGCTCCGCGCTGCTGGATGCACTGCATGCCCAGATAGCCCAGTTCGTGATCCCGCCGTCAGCGGAGGCGCTGGATGCAATCACGTTGTGGGTGGTAGCTACGCACCTCCAGCCCGCGTGGCAGCACGCGCCGCGCCTGGCGGTGGTGGGGCCGGCCAAACGGTGCGGTAAGTCGCGGCTCCTGGACGTGCTGACCGAGACGGTCCACGAGCCGATGCTGACGATCAACACCACGCCTGCGGCGATCTTCCGCTCGATCACCGAGGAGGAGCCGCCGACGCTTCTGGTGGACGAGGCGGACACCATCTTCGGTACGCCGAAGCAGGCGGAGCGGAACGAGGAGACGCGTGGCCTGCTCAACGCCGGTCATCAGCGCGGGCGTTACGTGACGCGGGTCGTCGGTAACGACCACACCCCGCACAAGTTCGCCACCTTCGCCATGGCGGCCATCGCGGGGATCGGCGACCTGCCCGACACGGTCATGGACCGGTCGGTCGTGATCCGGATGCGTCGGCGGGCGGAGGGGGAGAAGGTGAAGCCCTTCCGCTCCCGCCGTGACATCCCTGCCCTGCACGACCTGCGCGACCGGATCAACGCGTGGGCCAGGCCGCTTCTGGAGGAGGCAGCGATCCTTGAGCCGGATATGCCGGTCGAAGACCGCGCCGCCGACACCTGGGAGCCCCTGGTGATCGTCGCCGAGCTGGCCGGGGGTCCCTGGCCGCGCCGGGCCCGAGTGGCATGCGCGCGGATGGTCGCCGCCGAAGTGGCAGCCGAGGAGGACCACCCCGGCGGCGCACGGATCCTCGCCGACATCCGCCGGATCTTCGCCGCCCAGCGCGAGGTGGACAGCCTGTCCACCGAAGACCTCCTCCACCACCTGCGCCAGGACCCCGAAGGCCCGTGGGCGGAGTGGGGTCGCGGGGGGCTGAACGCCCGTGATCTAGGCAGGCTGCTGCGGGACTTCGACGTCAGGCCGGGCAACGTCCGGATGGCCGACGGAACACAACGCAAGGGCTACACGCGCAACAAGTTCCTCGACAGCTGGCGGCGGTACTGCCCCACCGTCCACCCCGTCGACCCCCGCCCCGCCCCCGACAAGGGCTGAGGCCCGCCGCCTTGGTTGCCGTCCCTGCCGTCCTTGCCGTGATCTCGCAGGTCAAACGGCCTGCGGCCGAGACGGCGACCGGGGCCAAGACGGCAACGCGATCACGACCACCGGCGTAGCCGCCCAAGACGCTGTCCGGATCCGTCTTGCCCGTCTCTCGCGTCCATGCCGTATCAGTGCAGGTCACGGCCATGGTCGGTGAGACGGAAGACGCAAGGCCGCCGTCCCCTGCTCGGGAGGCGGCCACTCCGGGCCGGGCTCAGGCGCGGCGAACTGCCTGAGCCCTGTTGAGGCATAGCTGACGCTGGCTGCACCCGCCGAGACGGGTAGCCGGAGCTGCTGCCGTACCGCCCTGACCTGCACTTGCAACGGCCAAGACGCCAAAGACGCACCACACCACCACCCCAGGAGCGCCCGCTTGCCCACCCCTCCCATTTCAGCCCCGCATGATCAGCCCTCGGACGGCCAGACGGGCGAACGACGGCCGGCATCGCCGCGGGGCGATGCCGAGCGCTACGCGCTTCTCGCAGCCGGCATCGTCATCGTTGCCCTGACCGCCGGAGCCTTCTGTCTTTCGTACGCGCACTTGGCCGACGTCGCCGGGCAGCATGGACTGGGAGGTTCACCGGTCCGCCGCTGGGCGTGGCCCGCCACCCTGGACGCGTTCATCGTCGCGGGCGAGCTGCTCATGCTCCGCGCGGGCCTGCGTCGGGTCACCGACCGATGGGCCATCGCTGTGACCGTAATCGGATCGATCGGCTCCATAGCGCTGAACGTTGCTGGGGTCAGCGGAACGCGCGATACCGGCGACACCCCATTCCTCGACTACGTGGTGGCGGCGGTTCCCCCCGCAGCCGCGATGGTGGCCTTCGCCGTACTGATGCGACAGGTCCACCAGCTCGTAGAGCGGCCCTCGCCCGCGGGTTCCGGGCAGGTGGTGAGGGCGTCGGTCACTGCACCTCTCCGGTCCGCCGGAAAGCCGGCGGAGCCAGCACAATCCGACCCCGTCACGGAGCCACCGGTTGCCGCGTCCGATGGATCTCCGGAACTTCCTGCGGAGGTTCCGGCGAGCAAGCCCCGAGGCGGCCGCCCGCCTGGTGCCCCGCTTAGGGAACTCGTGGAGATCGGCAGGACTGCCGGTACCGAGCAGGGAAAACTCACCCGTGCCACCGTTCGGAAGGCACTTGAGGACAAGGGCCTTCCGATTTCCAGTGAGCGGCTGACTGAGGTGATGGGCGTCCTCCGGAAGGAACTCAAAGCCTCCGCCGAAAGCGCTCCGGCCAGCGGCTGACCAGCACATGTCGAGTGACCGGAACTCGTTCCGGTCACTCGGCCAAGCGGTGCACCGACCCGCGCGCCGCTCACTCATCCATACCTGCGGACAGATTCGTGTGACCGCCCACAGCTCACGGACCGTCCCGAAAGCCCATCTGCCCTCCCGCCTCTACCTGGAGACCCGCACGTGACGCATGACCCCGGAAGATTTCAAGTCCAGTGAGACGGTCGTGATGCTATGAGGTTTGTGGTGCGGGTTCCCTGCGCTTGGCTGGGTCGTTGATCCATGCCTGCTGGGGTATCCGGGGTGGTCGGGGGCGGCGGCCGAAGCGTTCGGGGTGGCGGATGTATGCGTCGGCGAGGGTGACGGCCCGCTGGTCGCGGACCTCCTCGGCGGTGCCGAAGTGCACGCTGGCCGGTGTGTGCCAGCCGATGCCCGAGTGCCGGTGTTCGTGGTTGTAGTACGCGATGAATGCCTCGAACCACTCGCGGGCATGGGCCAGCGAGTCGAATCGTTCGGGGTAGTCGGACATGTACTTCGTGGTCTTGAAGTGTGCCTCGCTGTAGGGGTTGTCGTTGGAGGTCTTCGGCCGCGAGTGCGACCGGGTGACGCCGAGGTCGACCAGCAGCTGCGAGACCCTCTTGGAGGTCATCGAGGTGCCGCGGTCGGCGTGCACGGTCTGGGGCACGATGCCGTTGCGGATGATGGTCTCGCGGATCAACTCCTCGGCCCGCACCGCTGATTCGGCCCGCTCAACGGTGTGGCCGACGATGTAGCGGCTGAAGATGTCGATGATGACGTAGGCGTGATACCAGGTGCCCTTGACCGGTCCGGCCGCCTTGGTGATGTCCCAGGTGAACACCTGCGAGGGTCCGGTTGCGACCAGCTCGGGCACTGCTTTGGCGGGATGAGCGGCCTGCCGTCGGCGCTCACCGGACTGACCCTGCTCGCGCAGGATCCGGTACATCGTCGAGACGGAGCAGTAATAGCGGCCGGCGTCCAACTCGCGGGCCCAGATCTGGGCGGGCGCCAGTTCGGCGTACTCGTCGCTGTTCATCAGTTCCAGGACGGCAGAGCGCTCCTGGTCCGTCAGGGCCGAGGGCTGCACCTGCGCGTGGGAGCGGGGTGCGCGGACTGTCGGGGGCTTGAGGCTGCGATAGTGCGTGGCACGTGAGCGACCGGTCAGCCGACACGCGGCCGTGATGCCCAGCTGAACCTCGACGCCGGTGAACGCCTCGTCCACGACAGGGACTGCGGCAGGCTTCAGTCCGCGCTCTCGGAGATCATTTCCAAGAGCGCGGAAGCTTTTCCCATCACCTCGAGTGCGGCCCTGTTCCGGGCCAGGTCCTTCTCCAGCCGTGCCACCTGCTGCCGCAGTTTCTCGTTCTCCACCTCCGCGGCGGACTTCTTCCCACGGGCCGGGCTCGTGCGGCGGTCGACCAGGTTCTCCAGGGCCCGGGCGTCCCGGGCGGCCCGCCATTCCTTGACGTGCGAGTGGTAGAGCCGTTCCCGGCGCAGGACCGCGCCCTTCTCGTTCCTGGGCGCCGCGTCGTACTCAGCGACGATCCGCAGCTTGTACTCCGAGGTGAAAGTGCGGCGCTTCGGCCTCGGTGCCGGGTCGGACCCGACCGGTTCAGTGCTGGTCATAAGGGGCGATTCTCCTGTCCTACCCTCTCAGGCTAACCCGACAGAGCGGGATGTCTCACCCAAGGCTGGCAGAGAGGGCCGCGGTACCGGCGAGGGCGCGGGTGAGGGCGCGTCGGTCCATCACGAGATCACTCCTGGTGAGGTGGGCAGCCAGGTCCACGGTGGCGTCCGGACGCCAGGGGATCTCGTCTGTGTCTGGCCGGGCACCTGACGTTTCTGGCTGGTCCTGCTGTGCTGTCGTGTGTTCGCCCTCCCAGGGGCGTGGCGCGAGCCTGAGCAGGCCGCCCGGGATGCGAAGGCCGTCGGCGATCCGGCAAACGACGTCGAACGAGGTGACGCGCTGGGCCCCGCTGATGATCGTGGACACCTTGCCGGGGGTGAGCTGGCAGGCGGACGCGATGCGGTTCTGGGAGAGGCCGCCCCACTTCTTGATCAGGGTGAAGGCAGCGGCGAAGTCGTGCTCGATGAGCGCTGCCCGGACGTCTGCTCTGTCGAGCACGTCGGGGGCGAGCACGCCAGGGGTGGTGGCATCCATGGGCTGACTTCCGTTGCGATCCTATGCACGCGCAGGCGCCTTACTGGAGCGCCAACGAGTGTATTACCGCCTCGGTAACCCCCGTCGGTCATCCCGCAGTTACCTCGCCAGGACGACGCTGTGGTGGCGACGGATACCGCAAGCGACGCGGAGAGACCCATGGCGATGACGATGAAGGTGTACGAGGTGAACCGCGACGGCGGGATCCGAGTGCTGCAACCGGAAGCTGAGGTGGTCCCCCTCGAACGACCTGAGACCACCGACCGGTTCCCGGCCTGCGAGTGCCCACAGTGCAAGGGACGGCCGTGACCGCCACCCGGGAACTCCCCCCGCTCGAAACTCTCACGTGGGGCCAGTCCGCCGGCCGGGCCTGCGTCTGGTGCAAGAGGCTGCTCACGACCGGCGCCGTAAGCGCCGGCACCATCCGATGCCGCGACGGCGCCCACGTCCTCGACACCGAGGTCTGGGCCTGCCCCGAGTGCGACGCCGGAGAAACCCCACACACTTCCGCCCGGCCTGCCGGCCAGGCGGGACCGCCCCGGCACCGGGGCACGTCCACCACAGGAGGAAGCACATGACCATCGCGTTGGAGCGTCCCGTGGGCACCACCGACCCGGCGACCCTCGTCGACCCCGAGATGTTGGAGCGGCTCGCCGCCCGCATCACCAAGGACCAGCCCGACACTGATCTGCCCACCGCCCGCCGCATTGTCGGCCAGGCCGCGGCCTTCCTCGCCGCGAGTGCGGCCCTGCCCGACGTTGCGCTGTCGCCGAGCAAAGCCGTGGATGTCGGCTGGCACACGTGGATCCTCCACACCGTCGACTACGCCGCCTTCTGCGACCGCCTCGCCGGACGGTTCATCCACCACGTCCCCACGCCGGAAGGCGACAGCGCCGAAGGCGGGTCCGCAGCAGCCCGGCAGCGCACCCTCGACGCCATGGCGGCCGCAGGGTTCCGGATCGACCACGATCTGTGGCCCGATGCCGCCATGATGGGCGAGTGCTCCCAGTGCCACGCGGGTTGCACCGACAGCCCGAACGGCGGCAAGAAGTCTGCGTAGTACCACCCCTGTAGCCGGTCGCCCGGTGCACAACCGGGCGACCGGCCCCATGAACGGAGCAACAGGTGACCGAGACCAAGGCGTGGGACACGTACGCGAAGCAGAAGCCGGATCGGCGCCCCGTGAACGCGGCGGGCGAGACGACCTGGTTCAACTGGACGCAGTACCCCGACCACGGCCCCGGCGCCGAGCTCCTCGGCGTACGCCCCGGCTCGGCCGTCCTCGAACTGGGCTGCGGCAAGGGCGGCAACCTAGCCCACCTCACGACCCTCGGCGCCCACGCGGTAGGGGTCGACGTATCGCTCGCCCAGATCAAGGCGGCCGGCGCCCGCTGGTCCGACATGCAGATGACGCTGCACCGCACCGAGGCGACCCGCTTCCTCGAGGAGACCGGAGCCAGCTTCGACTCCGTGTTCTCCGTGTTCGGCGCCATCTGGTTCACCGACCCCGCGGTCCTACTGCCCGCGATCCGCCGTCGTCTGCGCCCCGGTGGTGTCCTCGCCTTCTCGCAGCGGCCCCCGATCGAGGGCTGCTACGGGTGCCAGGCGTCGTACATCAACCGGTCGGAGGACGAGGACCCGCTCGTCGTGAAGCGTTGGGACTATGAACCCGACCGGTGGGTGGAGCTCCTCATTGAGCACGGCTTCACCTCGGCAACCGCCCGAGTCCTACCTGCCCCGCCCGGGCCGAGAAAAGTCGGCACGCTCCTCGTCCGCGCCCACGGGTAGGCGGCGGCAAGACCCGAAAGCCCCGGCCGCGCGGGGTGGGTTCTATTGACGGAGAGCGAGAAATCGTCACAAAAGTACTTAATCGTGAGATCCATCGAGCGCGATGGAGCTTGACTGACGAACGGCGAGCCCTATGCGGTCCCTGTGGTCGTCGCACCCGCTGCGGTGAGCAGAGCGACAGATTCGGAATGGGCGCCGTCGCTCGCCCAGTTAAGTGGTGAGCGGCCCGTCCCGTGAACTTCACGAAGGTTCGGATCAGCTCCACACGTCAGCAATGCACGCACCGTTTCAGTATGTCCCCAGCAGGCAGCGGCGCAGAGAGGCGTGCCTTCCGAACCCGGGCCACTACTTTCCGTGTCTGGCGAGGCTCCGGCCGCCAAGAGCAGCTGAGCGACCTCGGCATCTCCATCCACAGATGCCACATACAGAGGTGTCGCGCCCTCACGATTTGGTCGCTCCGGGTCCGCCCCGGCCTTCAGTAGAGCCTTCACACGGATGGCATCGCCCATCAAGACTGCTACGAAGAGGTGCCGGGAGAGTTTTTTCCGTTGCCGCTGGTTCATAGGTGCCGAGGCTAACGAATGGGAACGCGCAGGACCACCTATAACCATACAGTTGATGGCGGAGCGCCCGATTCTAGTGTCCTGAGTCGTTAATTCGTGTGCAGTATGCGGCGAGTGTGTCGAGGATGTCGTCCGCGGTCTTCGTCCAGACGAACGGCTTGGGGTTCTTGTTCCACTCGTTGATCCAGCGGCGGATGTCGCGTTCGAGTTCGATGACGCTGCGGTGGGCCGAGCGGCGGAGTTTGCGGGAGGTCAGCTCGGCGAACCAGCGCTCGACGAGGTTGAGCCAGGACGCCGAGGTGGGGGTGAAGTGCAGGTGGAAGCGGGGATGCCGCAGCAGCCACTTCTTGACCGGTTCGGTCTTGTGGGTGGCGTAGTTGTCCAGGACCAGGTGAAGTTCGAGGTCCTTGGGGACGGCGGCGTCGATGACCTTCAGGAAGCGGAGGAACTCCTGGTGGCGGTGGCGGCGGTAGTGCTGGGCGATGACTGATCCGGAGGCGATGTCGAGGGCGGCGAACAGGCTGGTCGTGCCGTGCCGGACGTAGTCGTGCGTCATCTTCGCCGGCGTGGCCGGGGCCATCGGCAGGACGGGCTGGGTTCGGTCCAGGGCCTGGATCTGCGACTTCTCGTCCACCGCCAGGACCAGCGCGTTCTCCGGCGGCGACAGGTAAATGCCCACCACGTCACGGACCTTGGTCACGAACTGCGGATCGGTCGACAGCTTCCACGTCTCCACGATGTGGGGCTTGAGGCCGAAGGCCCGCCAGATCCGCGAGACGGCCGACTGCGACATACCCTGCGCCTGGGCCATCGAACGTGTCGACCAGTGCGAATCGCCTGTTGGTGGGCTCTGGCCGAGCGTCCTGGCGACCATGGCTTCGACCTGCTCGTCCGTGATCTTCCGCGGTGCACCCGAACGCGGCCGGTCCACCAGGCCCTCCAGCCGGTCCGCGACGAACCGGGACCGCCACTTACGCACCGTCTCCCGCGAGACACCCAGGTCGTCCGCGACCTGGGCGTTCGACCGGTCCTCCGCGCACGCCAGCACGATCCTCGACCGCAGAACCAGTGCCTGCGACGCAGTCTGCTTGCGCAACCAGCCCCCCAGGACCCTGCGTTCGTGATCGGACAGTTCCAACGACAACGGCTTCGGACCAGGCATTGCCCTACCCTATAACCGCAAGCAGACTACCGACTCAGGACACTAGCTTCTCACCACGGCGTTGGCCCCTATCGTTCCGAGGCCGCTGACCGCTGAAGCCGCACGCTTGCCTGGGAAGTTTCGGTAGGTCTTCGGCGCCATGACTGACTCGGCAGGTGGCCTCCGGATACATGCCGCACGGACTACAAGTGGCGCTCGTACACCACCACGCGACGCCCACGGACCTGCTTGTCCGCGACCACGGTGAAGTTCTTCTTCAGCACGGCAATCTTCACCTTGTCCCGCTCCGCGGACACCGGACGGGCCACTCCAGGCACATCAGTGACCAGCAGTATCCGGTGCTGTGCCAGCATCACCGTCCGTATCCGCTCCGGACCGGCCTCCTCACCATGCAGCGTCCCTGACTCCGCAGGGCTCTCTGCCAGCGCGATGTCTCGCAGCCCGACGAAATCATTGGGGGAGACCAGCTCACTATCACGCCGGGCTGCCGGTATGAACAGCACCGCTTCCCCGACCTTTTTCATTTGCCTCACGTCCTCCGCCACCGACAGGACATCGTCCACTCGACTCGCCGGGGACCGCTTGGCCAGCGACTGCGGCAACAGGGCAACCACCGCCACCACAACCACTATCGGCACGAGCCACAGCGATGCTCTTGGGAACCGCGGTTCGGCCGACCGTACCGCTGCACCCAGCGACGCTCCAATAAGCAGGGCAAGGCCCAACATGCTGAAGAGCACATAACGGTCCAGGAACAGCGGCTGGATCAGGGAGAGGCCGATCAGTCCGATCTGCGGCACCGCCAGCAGCGGTAGAGCTACGCTCGCCAGCGACAGCCGGCCAGTCATCGGCCGATCCAGTAGTGCCCCGAGGACGCCGATCAGCAGCAGGACTGCCGGGCCGATCATCATGTGCCAGGTGAGCGGCGGTATCCAGGACACCTGCTTGGACTGGGTCCGGCTGAAGAGAACCAACGGTAGTGCAGCCGCCACAGCGACCGATGCGGTCGCCGCCCAGGATGCCCACGTTCTGCGCCCTGCCTTCGTCCAGATCAGAGTCGCCAAGTGCGCGGGCAGAATCAGGAGTGACAGCCAGTTCAATAGCGAGCACACCAGGACCGTGCCTCCATACGCCACCCAGCGCGCCGCCGGGGCGCGCCCCTGCATGAGGGTCACCAACAGCAGTGTCGAGATGCCGGCGCCTGCCGCGATCAGGGCATACGGACGCCCCTCCTGGAGGTAGAACTGCACGGCAGGAAGCAGCCCGAACGCCATTCCTCCCCCCAGGCCCGCCCAGACTCCAGCCAGCCGGTGACCAATGGCTGTCACGCATGCCGCCGCCACAGCCATGGCCAGCACCGAGGGCAAACGCAGGGTCGCGGTACTGGCCCCGAAAATCTCAAATAGTTCGTGCATCAGCAGGTAGTACAGCCCATGCACGGCATCGACTTGCCCCAGCATGTGCCAGATGTCAGCGACGGACCGCCGTGCCACCTGCCAAGTCGCGGCCTCGTCCCGCCACACGCTGTCCTGCCGAGACAGCCCCAACAGACCGAGGCCGACAGTCCACAGTAGAGGGATCAGGTAGATGAGCACGCGACGGCGAAAGACGGACGGGTGGCAAGTGATCAAGGCGCTTAGTTCCATGTATTGGCGTGCGGACCGAAGCCACCGTCGGACTCGCGTGAAGAACGCCGTCCGGCAAGTAGCCTCGGGTGTGAGGAAGGGGCTAGAAAATGACAGGAGTCTCGATTGCTGGGGATCCTTTCCTGCGCCCGACATAGAACAATGGCCCTAGATCATCGCCGGATGGGGGCGTCGAGGCTCTCATCAAGCGACGAGAGAGTTCGCATTCACAGCGAAAACTGTGTCGCACTGTTCGCGAACTCGGTCATCATGGGTGGCAATGACAACAGCGCATCCTGCATCGCTCATATCACGAAGGATGTCGATGACTGCCGCGGCATTGGCGTGATCTAGAGCGCCTGTTGGCTCGTCGGCGAGTACTAGGGCAGGTTGCTTGACCATGAGTCGGGCGAGCGCCACCCGCTGCTGTTCTCCGCCGCTGAGGTGGTGAATCTTCTCGTTCCCCCGCCCTACCAAGCCCACCCGGTCGAGAGCTTCGTCGAGCGTCGCGCCGGTCCTTCCTCGCAGCGCCCGATGCGGTTTGAGAGCGATGTTCAAATTGTCAATTACGGTGGCGTTCTCGATCAGAGCGTAGTTCTGAAATAGATAGCCGAGAATGTCACGGCGAAACAGACGGGCCTCGCGCCGCCCGAACCGCGTTATATCCCTGCCCTCATGATAAATTGCACCCCCAGTCGGCTTGTCGAGGAGGCCGATACAATTGAGAAGGGTGGACTTTCCCGATCCGCTAGGGCCAACTAGGGCCAACATCTCCCCCTTGCTAATTGTATAGGTGACGTCAGACCACAATTCCCTGGTGCCGAAATTTTTCGACAGCTTTACGATATCGATCACAACTATGCTCCTGCTGGGTGTACAGACGTCTCCTGCGTTAGCTTCACGCCCCGGCCGCCCGATCCTTGACAATGCGCCGATGAAATGCGCCAAGCGCGAGAAGAACAGCACAAAATTCAATGGCAACCAGACCGGCGATGGCGCCGAGGTCCATGGAGGTAATCTGGACGGGCGGGAAGGGAGTGGGGATCCCCTGAGAGGTAAATTCCTTGAGATCCTGGTTCTGCTTCCACACCTGGATGGGAACCCACCAGGCGAGGAAAATCGCAAGAAGCCCCTCTACAGCAAGGATGAAGCGGTGGGTAGAAATGAACCGCCAACCGCTGATGTGCTGCGCGAACACGGCCTGGGAATTCTTGCGCGCATGAATTATGCAAACGCCGAACCCGGTAATTAGAAGCACGGCCACAGACGCGATGAGATTGAAAAACAATAGCCGGTAGTCATTAACAGCGTTTCTGAGCCTCAGCGCGGCATTCTGGCCCACTGGATTCACGGCTGCCACATAGGTCTGCAGGCCGTTTTCGTTGGCCGCAAGAGGTTTCAGGACATCATCTGGGTCAGTGAATACGATCCCGTCCTGGGTCGCATACGTGGTATAGCCATCGTTGGTGAGGATGTTGGAACCATTAGGCACCACAACAACGACTGGGTCGATCACCAAGGACCGGTCATCGTCTGGCGTGTAAGCCACATTAGGGCTTAGAGCACCCGAATTGTAGGCGAAGACAGCCTGACCGCTCTTCGCTTGGAGGGGCTCCACCTTGAGACGTTGGCGGAGATCCTCATCGAGTCTCCCGAATACGTCTGGGACTGCGGCCTTGATGTCCGACGCGTGACGCGAAAGCGATTGAGGGATGATCACCCGCACCGAATGAGCCTTTACCCCCATCCCCCTGGGTGGCGCTGGTGAGTACCGCTGCCCATTCAGGCCGAGGATCGACTCTTTGGCGAGAAATGTTTCATTGACAATGAGCATCTCGCCTCGTGGTAGGTGCGCAGTTGAGGAGACATTCTGGAGATCTTTTCGTCCGACAACAATGATCTCGCCTGCCGCGTCGGCCTGGCGCAACCATCGACCCACATGCGCGACCACGGATTCAGAGTCGCCTCCCCAGCTGCCGTTGAGGCGAATGGCGACGGCGTCGCCCGCCTTGGCGTAGGTTTCCTGGTTGTCCTGGCGGGCTGCCACGTGCCGGCCCGCCTGAGTGACATCCATCGCAAAGCCGAGGGCGAGCAGCACTGCGGGAACGCGGACCAGGTACGTAGAGACGAATGCCGCCCGGGCAGGTAGCTCGCCCTTGAGTGCCCGCAGCACCTCGACCCGGTAAGTGAGGGCAAGCGCGGCGGCATGGGCGGCCAGCACCAGCAGGAGGAGCAGCCCGGCGAGGCACGCGGCAACTGAAGCGAACAGGCCCAGCCAAGCAAGGCCGTTGTACAGGCCGAGGGACGCCAGTACCGCTGCCACCACAGTGCAAGCAGCAAGCGACCAGAACACCGCCAGCTGCTTGAGATCACGAACAAGGAGGTCCGCAAAAGACATACCCTGCAGGCGTAGCACCCCATATGCCCTCGCGCTCAGCAGCACGCTCGCGCCGATCATCGTCACTGCGGCGAGAGCAATCACCCAGAATGACCAGAGCAGTTCGCCACCTGAGAAGAGCAGGGCCAGCTGGCTATACGAAAGAGGGTGCTGCACGCTTGCACTCAGCCCGAGATGGTCGAGCTCAGCCACTAGTTTGTCTGCGGCAGTGGGCGATCCGAATACGTAGTAGAAGCCCCGTGGATCACGCTGTCCGATCTCGACAATCGGATGCACCTTAGTGATTACATGTTTACTGAACGCGGGGTAGCCGTGACTCAGCCATGATGCCGTATCGGAATTCGGATCACCTGAGGCCATATATAGGTGCCGCCGGCCATCGGGGTTCCTTACATCCGGAAGCTCGCGAGCGACCGAGACCCCATGCACGTCTGAAAATTCGGCAATCGCACGGGCGACCTGAGCGCCGCTTACCGAATCGTCAGATTCGGAGATCCAGATTTGAGCAGAGCTCCCCAGCACCAACTCCTCGTCCAGTCCCCGCACGAACAGAAAGGACATCATCGCCGAGAAGATCAGCACGGCAGCGTGGACGAACTTAATACCTCGGTGGAGCATCAGTTACCTAGAGTTGGGCACTCGCGAGCGCATGTCATAAGAATTGACTGTAAGGATAGGGCTACGAGGCGAGATCGGACGCCTCGTAGCCCCGGTCGGCGGCTTAGGATTCAGGACCGCGCAAGCAACGCTCTAACACGCAGGGTCGTAGTACGCCTTGCTAATCGTGTAGGCTTTTTCCGCCGAAGCCTTGGCCCACACCTTTTCCTTGGTGCAGCCGCTCTTCGCCCAGTATCTTCCTTCGACCGAAGAGGCGTGGTAATTATCCTTGTGGTAGTAGTTGGAGTAGACGTAGGTGCCGCCCACTGCATGGCTCCACAGGCCACCACCGGCCTCCTCCGCAGCCAGCGCAGGAGCGGCGGCTGCGGCGGCTATGATGCTTGCCGCGACTGCCACTTTAATTCCGCTTCGCATCTTCATGATTGACTCACTTTCCTTGCGCTGTCTGGCGACATAGTGATTGATGGTGCACCGAATATGGGCAGTGCGCATTGCTTGAGCAGCACTGCAATCAACTGCCGATCGGTCGACTTCTTCCCCCAACCAAATCAAACTGTCAGGCGGGGACGCAGAGCTCGCCTAGCAGCGCCGCGATCTGGAAGCGGGGGCCTTCCGAGGGTCCGCCCTAAACTTCGCCCGGAAGGCATTCACCGACCCTCGGGATGATGGCCGGGCGGGACTTGTGCGGAACCGGGTGAACCAAGGGGCGCAGCGGCAAAGCTACCTACAGGGAAACCCGATCAGGCAGCGATCCATGGAACACGGCAGGCGTGGGGCGTCATGCCCTCCGGGCACAAACTGTTGATTACTTCCTTGCGAATGGCCCGCCACGTTCTCAAGGAGCACACCAACTGGACGCACAGCTCAACCGGCTCCCGCGCACCGCTGCTCTGCCCAGGATTTTCCCAAGCCCACTGTTCCGCCAGAATTTCATATACTTCGGCGGTCGTCGTAAGCTCGCTCCCGAAGACCGTGTGCGCCACGTTCTGCCTGACGATCCGAGCACTTCGAGAGTCCACAGCCTGCTCAACAAGCTGCTTGACCCAGGTCAGCCCCTGCTCCTCTGCATACAGGCCGAAGTTCAGGGCGCGCGTTGGCACTGCGTCAGCCCCTCGTGATCGTCTTCTTTGCGCAGTGCTTCGCGCGGTAGCCCTGGGTCATCTGGTCGTTGGCGTCCTTGATGGCCGCCTTCCACGCGAGGTCCTGCGTCTTAGCCCACCCATGCCCATTGAAATAACCGTGGGCGGAGCTGTCCGAGATACGCCACTTGACGCATTGCACGGTCGCATTCCATCCGTTCGCCGCCTGTGCAGGCGCGGCAATGCCCAAGGAGAGCACGGCTGCTACAGCAGTGGTGACGATCGGGGAGATAGCAAGAAACTTACGCATGAGCGTTTCTCCAAGGGGTCGATATGCCACATGGCAGGGGGCAGGTAGAAAACGCCGTGGCCCACACTGCCCTGCTATTGCCAGGCATGCCAGATACAGCCTTGGCCACATAGGCCAAACGGCATCTGGTTATTGGTCCCCTACCCCCTGAACGTCACCCTCTTCGGTGGTCAACCGACCGGGTGGACATGCCAAAACTTACGGGAAGGGAAGGAATCTTGGCAAGCGATTTGAGTGACGCGAGGAGTAACCGCGTTGCACGCAGCGGGCCGTGGAGGCTGTCTCGCGCCAAGAGGGCACGCGTGGACAGGACTTGCTAGAAGTGGTGTTCACAGCACTGTCGTTCATGAGACCCGTGCGCGGGGAAGCGGGGCCAGACTTGCAGATGTACCAAGTGACTGCGGGCTCGTGGCCGTTGGGGGTCCACCGCTCGCAGGTGTGGAGGCATGTTCGTCAGCCTGGCTATGAGTGAGTTCCAAGTCGTGACAGAACGGCTGTGACCACATCGCCCCACCCGTCGGCGTGACGACTCAGTGTCAGAAGGCGGAGGAACTGGAGTCCACCACACGTGCCTGCCGTGCGTGGGACCACCTTCGCGCTCTGTTCTACGGCGGTTGCGGACCCCCACCTTGTGCAGATGTAGGTCTCTTGCGATCTTGCTCTCCTTGCCAGGTCAGCGGCGGGCGGGGCGGCTCGGCCGACTGGTGGGCGCTGCGGTTGCCTTGGGCGACCGAGTTTCGGAAAATGGCACGTTGCCGGCTGACGCGGTGGTGCTCCGTAGGCGGGCGGCTTCGGCGCGGCGGTTGGGTGCGGGGTTGCGGCTGGTGTGCTGGATGCGGGTGATCAGGACACGGGCGGGCTTGTGGGCGGTGCCGAGCTCACGGCGGGCGGCGGCTTCCTTGAGGAGCTCGTGGGATTTGTGGCCGCCGGCTTCGGCGTCGGCGAGGACCGTGGCGAGGGCGGGCCAGCCAGGGTCGGAGAGGATCCGCTCGGCGTGTTCGGGGACGGCTGCACGAACGTCGTTGGCCAGGACGCGGCGGGTCTCCTCCTTGGAGGGCCGTGCTGCCAGTTCGGTGAGCGTCGGACTGAGCGCGTCGTCGGCGGCTGACTGGAGGTGCTGGACGGCTTGGCGGGCGGCGTCGGCCTGGTGGGCGTGCCCCTTGGCCTCGTGCCAGCGTCCGGCGAGGACGACGGCCCAGACGAGTGCGGCGACCAAGGATGCGAGCGCGCTGCCGTCGTGGCCGGTGGCGGTGTTGACGATGTCGCGGGCCGCAGTCCGTAGGGCGTGGGCGGCGCGGTCTTCGGCACGGATCTGAGAGCGCTGCGCACGGGCGAAGGCACGGCTGGCCGCATGCAGTTGGGTTCGGAGGTCGGTCGGGGCTTTCTGGGAGGTGACTTCGATGAGTTCGCCCAGGGCGGTGATGTGCGCCTGCGCTCGTGCGTCCCCACCGTCGTCGGCGCTCGTGCCGGTGATCTCTGTGTGGAGGGTGTCGAGGGCTTCGGTTGCCTGATGCCAGGCGGTGGCGGGTCGGTTGCGCCGGGCGGTGGGGTGTTCCTCGGGGGCGCTGGCCTCCAGGCGGGCCTTCAGCTTGGGCAGGGACAGGTCGGGGGCGATCTTCCCGCCGGGGTGGTAGATCTGCTCGCCGTCCTTGTTCAGGTCGCCGGGGCGGCCTACGGCGTAGCCGAGGAGGTCTCCAGAGGGGCCGCAGCGGGGCTTGACCAGGATGTCGTCGGCTTCGAGGTAGGCGAGGAGTTCCTCGGTGGTGGTGGCGTGGGGGATGGCGGCGCGGATGCGGTCCTGGAGCCACTGGCGGCTGGTCTGCTCCCAGCCGAGGCGATCGGCTTTGTGCATCTCGGCTTGGGTGGGGCGTCGGGTGCCGGTGCGGTCGCCCTTCTTCAGAAGGCGCAGCCCGTAGTCCTTCTCGATCTCCCGGCAGGCGTCGCCGACGCGGATGCCGCTGTCGTGGAGCTTGGGGCGTCGGCCGTCTTCGCGAACGGTGGTCGCGAGGATGTGGACGTGGTCATCCGCATGGCGTACGGCGATCCAGCGGCACGCCAGATCGTCGCCTTCGGGGGCGATGCCGGCTGCCTGCACGATGCGCTGGGCGATCTCGCCCCACTCGGTGTCGGAGAGGTAGCGGTCTTCGGGTGCGGCACGGACGGGGCAGTGCCAGACATGGTCGGTGACAGGCTTGCCGAACTCGCTGTTGCGCAGGCGTACAGGCTCGTCGAGGTGGTGGCCGAGTTCGGTCAGGGTGGCGTGTTCGTCGCGGCCGGGGTCCGGCATGCCGAGCATGGCGAAGGCGGCGATGAGGTGCGGGTCGAGGTGTTCGTCGTGCCGGCCGGGACCGTAGAGGTAGGCGAGCAGACCGCGGGTGTTGGACCCGGCCGGTTTGATGGCGGCGATCACGTTGACGATTCCTCCCTCGGGTCGGTGGGCTGACGCAGGGTCTCGGCGATCAGGGTGAGCAGGCGGTGGAGTTCGTCGAGGCGCTGGCGAATGTCAGGCGGGTTGAGGTCGCTGTTGAGCGCGCGGGCGATCTGGTTGATGTTGCTACCGATGCGGTTGAGGGCGCGCAGGACCTGGGCACGGAACATGTGGGTGCGGCGGCGGTCCTCGGACAGGGGGAGGTTCGCGGTGAAGCGGCCGTCGACGAAGGCGAGGATGACGTCGGCGGCGAAGCCGGAGTCGCCCTTGTAGCCGTGCTCGGCTGCGGCCTCGCGCAGGCTGGTGCGCTCGTCGTCGGTGAAGCGCAAGGGGCCGACGCGCTTCAGGCGCGCGTCGCCGGTGAACCGGCGGATCGTTGGCTGGACGCTCTGCACAGGGGGTTCGCCGACGACGGGAACGTCAGTAGGCATCGGGCGGAGGATCGCTTGCTGGGCGGCGTGAAGCGTGTCCGGGTCGGGGCCGCCCCCGGCCCCAGCTCCCTGGTCCGGCGCCCCCTGGCGCTGGGCCGTCTCCGCCACCCCCGGGGCGGAGAACCCCGAAGACCGGCCATGAGTCGGACTCGGGGTACTACTGGCTCCGCCAGGAGCCGTCCGTCCGAACGCCTGCCGCAGACGTTCTGTCAGCGTAGGCGGCTTCGTTGTCGGTATCGGCTCCTTGGAGTGGTGCGGGCCCTCTCTGCCAGCCTTGGGTGAGACATCCCGCTCTGTCGGGTTAGCCTGAGAGGGTAGGACAGGAGAATCGCCCCTTATGACCAGCACTGAACCGGTCGGGTCCGACCCGGCACCGAGGCCGAAGCGCCGCACTTTCACCTCGGAGTACAAGCTGCGGATCGTCGCTGAGTACGACGCGGCGCCCAGGAACGAGAAGGGCGCGGTCCTGCGCCGGGAACGGCTCTACCACTCGCACGTCAAGGAATGGCGGGCCGCCCGGGACGCCCGGGCCCTGGAGAACCTGGTCGACCGCCGCACGAGCCCGGCCCGTGGGAAGAAGTCCGCCGCGGAGGTGGAGAACGAGAAACTGCGGCAGCAGGTGGCACGGCTGGAGAAGGACCTGGCCCGGAACAGGGCCGCACTCGAGGTGATGGGAAAAGCTTCCGCGCTCTTGGAAATGATCTCCGAGAGCGCGGACTGAAGCCTGCCGCAGTCCCTGTCGTGGACGAGGCGTTCACCGGCGTCGAGGTTCAGCTGGGCATCACGGCCGCGTGTCGGCTGACCGGTCGCTCACGTGCCACGCACTATCGCAGCCTCAAGCCCCCGACAGTCCGCGCACCCCGCTCCCACGCGCAGGTGCAGCCCTCGGCCCTGACGGACCAGGAGCGCTCTGCCGTCCTGGAACTGATGAACAGCGACGAGTACGCCGAACTGGCGCCCGCCCAGATCTGGGCCCGCGAGTTGGACGCCGGCCGCTATTACTGCTCCGTCTCGACGATGTACCGGATCCTGCGCGAGCAGGGTCAGTCCGGTGAGCGCCGACGGCAGGCCGCTCATCCCGCCAAAGCAGTGCCCGAGCTGGTCGCAACCGGACCCTCGCAGGTGTTCACCTGGGACATCACCAAGGCGGCCGGACCGGTCAAGGGCACCTGGTATCACGCCTACGTCATCATCGACATCTTCAGCCGCTACATCGTCGGCCACACCGTTGAGCGGGCCGAATCAGCGGTGCGGGCCGAGGAGTTGATCCGCGAGACCATCATCCGCAACGGCATCGTGCCCCAGACCGTGCACGCCGACCGCGGCACCTCGATGACCTCCAAGAGGGTCTCGCAGCTGCTGGTCGACCTCGGCGTCACCCGGTCGCACTCGCGGCCGAAGACCTCCAACGACAACCCCTACAGCGAGGCACACTTCAAGACCACGAAGTACATGTCCGACTACCCCGAACGATTCGACTCGCTGGCCCATGCCCGCGAGTGGTTCGAGGCATTCATCGCGTACTACAACCACGAACACCGGCACTCGGGCATCGGCTGGCACACACCGGCCAGCGTGCACTTCGGCACCGCCGAGGAGGTCCGCGACCAGCGGGCCGTCACCCTCGCCGACGCATACATCCGCCACCCCGAACGCTTCGGCCGCCGCCCCCGACCACCCCGGATACCCCAGCAGGCATGGATCAACGACCCAGCCAAGCGCAGGGAACCCGCACCACAAACCTCATAGCATCACGACCGTCTCACTGGACTTGAAATCTTCCGCCTCGCCCTGCGCGCCGCCCACGCCGGAGGAGACGTCGTCTTCGGAGCCAACGTGCTGGCCGGCATGGCCCGCCAGATGCTCTACCGTGACCGGGCCGACGACGCACTCCAGCTGATCCACCTCGCCCAGGAGGGCGTCCGCGACGCGATCGGCCCACGAGCCCGAGCCATGCTCCACACCCGCGAGGCGTGGGCATACGCCGCGCAGGGACGCATCGCCGGATTCCACCGGGCCACCGCCAAGGCGGCCGAGGCACTCGCCGACGCAGGCGAGGATGGCGACGAGCCGTACTGGATCGCCTACTTCGACGAGGCAGAACTCGCGGGCGTCACCGGGGGGCGGCTACTTGACCTCGCCCGCACTGACCCGCGCCGCCACGCCGCCCAGGCTGCGGACGAAATCCGGGCTGCCCTGGCATCCCGCGGTGCCGAGGCCGGGCGCTCCCACGCGCTCGACCGCATCGGCCTGGCGGAGTGCCAGTTCCTCGCCGGTGACGTCCAAAGCGCGGCCGCTGAAACTGTCCTGGCGGTTCAGGCCGCGCGAGGTACGCAGTCGGGGCGTGTCCGTGCACAGCTTGGGCAGCTGTACCCGTACACCGTGGGACACAGCGCCTCACGTCCGGTGCGCGAGGCGCGCGATAGTATCCGCGACCTCCTGTCGAGCTGAGGAACGAGCGCATGACGACACTTGCCGTGACCGGGCACATGGACCTGACCGACGAGACCGTGCCACTGGTACGGGCCGCGCTGCGAGACCTGCTCGCCGAGTACAGCGATGACCTGACCGGGGTGTCGTGCATCGCTGCGGGGGCAGACAGCCTCTTCGCGGAAGAGGTGACCGCGATCGGAGGCCGCTTGGTCGCAGTGATCCCCTGCGAGGACTACCGCGCCACGAAGGTGAAGCCGGCCCACGCCGCAGTCTTCGACCACCTGGTCGAGACGGCCGGGGAGGTGGTGACGCTGCCCCACGCGACGGCGAACCGGGCTGCTTACGAGGCGGCGAACGCCGAGCTGCTGCGCCGCGCGGATCGCCTCGTCGCGGTGTGGGACGGCACACCTCCTTCAGGCAAGGGCGGCGGAACTGCCGACACTGTGGGGCAAGCCCGCCAGGCCGGGCTGGCGGTCGACGTGGTCTGGCCCGCCGGGGCCGCGCGGCGCGGATGCTAGTGAAGGTCGGTCCTGGTACCGCGGACTTGCTGAGGATCCCCCCGTCCAACTTCGTGGTGCGCGGGTGCACCTCTGAGGTAGAGGCATTACCGCCTGTATCTACCCGGCAGCTCTGGAATCCTTAGTCTTTCGACACACGGAGAGTGAACCGAACAGTAGTGGTGGCGAGAACTTCCTTTACCTCCCAGCGACCTTCGGAGGGGAAAGTAATGGTAGTCGGCCACCAGCGGATTTCTTGGCCTCCCTCTCCGCTGGCAGTCGCGAATCCGCCTGTGCTGCCACGAGCCGTAGCAGAGTCGTCCGATCGGACGGCAGTGACTAGCGGTGGCCCGTTGCGTTTGCTCATCTCACCCCGTTCGTCCAAGGTGACGGACGCAAACTTTGCCCGGTAAACTCCTTTCCCTAGGCTGACTACTTCACTTTCCGTAGGAGTGCGCACCCACAACTCCTTACGGCCGCACCACTTCACATCAGCACCCATGGTGCGTAGAACGTCAGGAAAATTAGCAGGGTCCGGAGGTGCGTTAAGGCAAGGCCGTTTCGGTTGCGGAGCGTCGGATGCGGGCGCTGTTGTCGATCCCTTGGCTTTCGGCTGATTATCCCCCTCGCTGGAGCATCCAGATATCGAGAACAGAAAAATGAGAAGAATCGATGAGGTCCTATTTACCCCTCGGGGCTTCGTCATGTGATTGATGCCCTCCCAGCTTCGTAATTTCTGGGTGTGTGGGCAGGTTCCCCCACCCACCGGAGCCAGTGATTCGAACAGTCGCAACGCGCCTTTCCTGGCTGTCGGAGGAGGCCGCCAGGACCTACGCTCCCAGCACCCCGGAAGATTTCAAGTCCAGTGAGACGGTCGTGATGCTATGAGGTTTGTGGTGCGGGTTCCCTGCGCTTGGCTGGGTCGTTGATCCATGCCTGCTGGGGTATCCGGGGTGGTCGGGGGCGGCGGCCGAAGCGTTCGGGGTGGCGGATGTATGCGTCGGCGAGGGTGACGGCCCGCTGGTCGCGGACCTCCTCGGCGGTGCCGAAGTGCACGCTGGCCGGTGTGTGCCAGCCGATGCCCGAGTGCCGGTGTTCGTGGTTGTAGTACGCGATGAATGCCTCGAACCACTCGCGGGCATGGGCCAGCGAGTCGAATCGTTCGGGGTAGTCGGACATGTACTTCGTGGTCTTGAAGTGTGCCTCGCTGTAGGGGTTGTCGTTGGAGGTCTTCGGCCGCGAGTGCGACCGGGTGACGCCGAGGTCGACCAGCAGCTGCGAGACCCTCTTGGAGGTCATCGAGGTGCCGCGGTCGGCGTGCACGGTCTGGGGCACGATGCCGTTGCGGATGATGGTCTCGCGGATCAACTCCTCGGCCCGCACCGCTGATTCGGCCCGCTCAACGGTGTGGCCGACGATGTAGCGGCTGAAGATGTCGATGATGACGTAGGCGTGATACCAGGTGCCCTTGACCGGTCCGGCCGCCTTGGTGATGTCCCAGGTGAACACCTGCGAGGGTCCGGTTGCGACCAGCTCGGGCACTGCTTTGGCGGGATGAGCGGCCTGCCGTCGGCGCTCACCGGACTGACCCTGCTCGCGCAGGATCCGGTACATCGTCGAGACGGAGCAGTAATAGCGGCCGGCGTCCAACTCGCGGGCCCAGATCTGGGCGGGCGCCAGTTCGGCGTACTCGTCGCTGTTCATCAGTTCCAGGACGGCAGAGCGCTCCTGGTCCGTCAGGGCCGAGGGCTGCACCTGCGCGTGGGAGCGGGGTGCGCGGACTGTCGGGGGCTTGAGGCTGCGATAGTGCGTGGCACGTGAGCGACCGGTCAGCCGACACGCGGCCGTGATGCCCAGCTGAACCTCGACGCCGGTGAACGCCTCGTCCACGACAGGGACTGCGGCAGGCTTCAGTCCGCGCTCTCGGAGATCATTTCCAAGAGCGCGGAAGCTTTTCCCATCACCTCGAGTGCGGCCCTGTTCCGGGCCAGGTCCTTCTCCAGCCGTGCCACCTGCTGCCGCAGTTTCTCGTTCTCCACCTCCGCGGCGGACTTCTTCCCACGGGCCGGGCTCGTGCGGCGGTCGACCAGGTTCTCCAGGGCCCGGGCGTCCCGGGCGGCCCGCCATTCCTTGACGTGCGAGTGGTAGAGCCGTTCCCGGCGCAGGACCGCGCCCTTCTCGTTCCTGGGCGCCGCGTCGTACTCAGCGACGATCCGCAGCTTGTACTCCGAGGTGAAAGTGCGGCGCTTCGGCCTCGGTGCCGGGTCGGACCCGACCGGTTCAGTGCTGGTCATAAGGGGCGATTCTCCTGTCCTACCCTCTCAGGCTAACCCGACAGAGCGGGATGTCTCACCCAAGGCTGGCAGAGAGGGCCCGGCCTGTCGCAGGACAGCCTTGCAGTCGCACGTTCTTCCCAGACAGGCGTGAACCTGCCAACCGGAGAGATCTCTTGGTTGTGGCGTGCGTGCAGCGACGTTGGTTGCCGACGATCAACGCCCTGTCACTCTTGGGCGATGTGTCCTGCTTCCGCCTGTACCGCTGGCCCTCGACTGGGGCTGTCTGACGATGATGATGACGACGGAGAGGCTAGATGCAAGCCGCCCGCGATCTGCTCACCTATCCGGATAGCGGGGTCACCTTGATCGTGAAGCTTCCCGCCGTCTCCGTCAGCGCCATCTACAGCTACATGCCCGAGTTGACGGGCAGTTGCCTCACGTTCTCCTGGGCCGCCAGTTCGTCAGGAGTCGTCCCGGCCCCAGACCGTAGGGTCAGTCGCCGCTGTTCGCTGCTGGTGGCACGGTTCTGGCCGGTACATCGTCTCGCGTGTGTGCGTGAGCGATGCGTGAGCGGACGGCGCAGCACGAGCCCCCCTGGCGCGAACCCGACAGCATGACCTAGGGCTCTGACCAGGACGAATCACCCTCACTAGGATCATGGAAAATGGACGATCACGAGTTCGCCAGGACTTTTAATCCGTTGGTTGTGGGTTCGAGTCCCACACGGCCTACCGCCGGGCCCCAGCTCAGAGCGTGTGTGAGCTGGGGCCCACCCTCGTTTCCGGCCCCGTGCGTGAGTCCTGCCGGCCCGAAGCGCAACGACAGGAGTCCCGGCCGCCGATGCGGCCGGGACTCCTGTCGTTCAGTTCCGGGGTGTCGTCGGTCCCGCTGGGGCGAGGACTCGTCCGGCGGGCCGCCGAACAACTGCGGGCCGCCTACCGGGCCGCAGCAGCTCAACCGCTGGCGGCCCTGCGCGCCCACGGCCGGCGCCTCCCGGACCAGGACCGGCTACGTCAGGCCGCCGTGCCCCACGCCGTGCTGCCCGGCCCCGCGGACCGAATCCAGGCCGGGCCCGGATGGCTTGCCCTGACCGCCGTACCGGACCAGGCCGAACGCGCTGGCCACGACGCCGCTGCCCTGCTCCGGCAGGCCGCCGGCCAGCGGGAACTCGGCACCGCCCGTTCCCTGTCCGATCCCTGTCCGAAGTGCTGGTCTGGCGGCCGCACGGGCTCGACGTCCAGTCGGTGAAGAGCCCGGACCGCCGCGTACGGACGAAGAGCACCCCGTCTCCGGCCCGGCCGGCCACAGCGCCCGCCGCTTCGGCGGTACGACCGGGTGGGCGCTGAATCCGTGCGCCGGTCGTCCGTCAGCCGTGCGCCGGGCGGGCTCCGTGCTCGGTGGCGAGAGTGGTGAGACGGGCGGCCATGGCGGTGTCGAGGGCGGTGATCGCGTCCCCGGCGTCGTGGGTGTTGAGCGCGAAGCCGATCGTGCCGTAGAGGACGGTGACCTCGGCGTGGTGGTTGGCCTCGTCCTCGGCCGCCGCGACGGCGGCGTAGAGGGCGGGGACGGCGGAGCGGTCGGCCTTGAAGGTCGCGGTGAGCTTCCCGTCCTGGACGCTCCAGTCGGGGAGGCCGGTGAGGGCCTGGTCGAGTTCGGTGTCGGACAGCGGGGTTGCGGCCATGACGGCTCCTTCGTTCGAGGGTTCGGACGGACGGTGGACCGGCTCCCTGCACGAAGGGGGCCAGGGGCATCCCTCAGGGCGGCGGTGTCTGCGGCGATCTGCCAGGTGTGGTTGTCCACCCGGTCGACGGCATCACCGAGTGAGCCGCCGCTGTCCGGACGGAGTTCGTGCTCGGTCGACTCCTCCCCCACCACGTTCAGTGCCTCGGCAGGTCCTTCAGAAGGACCACGCTGTCGTAGTTGGTCACGTCCCACTGCTCACATGGCCTCGCCGGCGGTACCCGGCCGACGAGATCGGTCGCCCGGGACAACGTGTCGAGGACGACTTGCGGGGCGCCGCAAGCTGCGCCCCGTGCTTCAGCGAGCACCAAGAGCTGTTACTCCGGTCCAGTGCCATGTTGAGACGGATACACCGCCAGCTGACGGAAAGCCCGCGTGCCGGTCGCCTCGGTCCCCCACACGTGCTCGCCGATCAGGTGATCGACCGACCGGGCATGAGCCGAAGGCCCCCGAGGTCACCTCGCTTCCGCCACCGTCAAGCCGAAGCAACAGGGCCGGCGCAGGCCCGTACGATATGCGCCTCCGGCGGAACTCCGACCAGCGAGGACGCACTCTTGACCACCACCTTCCTGTCCGAGGGCACACGGCACGAAGTCGCCCGCGACCAGATTCAGCAGGCCGCGGCCCGCCTGACCCCCGCGCACAGCGAGACGTTCAGCAAGAACCAGGCATGGTTCGCCCTCGTCGGTGGCGGCCTGCACTACGTCATCGACCTGATCGGCGCTGCGACCGGGCACCGGCCCTCCAGTGTGGAGACGGCTCGGCTCGCTCTGGACACGCTTGGCTTCCCGGTGCTGTGCCTGGCGTACGGCAGACTCCTCACCGACGGGCATCCCGCCCACCGCGAGTAGGCACCAGCCGTACGACGCCTAGCCAGGAATGTCTGGGTCACCGGGATGTCGGCGGAAGGCATGGCAGGGCTCTGCCGGGGTTTCTGTTCCGCTGGTCGTGGAGTTCGAGTCCCGCACGGACCATCTGATGTGGGTGGAGAAGGGCTCTCCGGCCGAGGCGAGGCACCTCGCTCGGCTTCGGCCGACCGGGGGCGCTTCGTCGGCGGCCAGGCGAGGAGAGAGAGCGTACGGGTGGCGAGGAGCAGGCCCATGCGGTGGATGCGGTCGTGTGGCTGTCCGATCGGGCCGGCTTGGCGAATCCGTTCGTTCGCAGGGTCAGCAGGGCATCCCAGCCGCCGACGAAATGGTGTTTGAGCTTCCCGGGGCTGTGGTGAAGGGATTGACAGCCTGCGGGCGGCACTTATGGCGGTTCCTTGTCGATCTCGGCCCAGATCGTCTCGCTGTCCTGGGCGCGGTCGTGACCGAACCTTGGGGCGCTGCTCAGGGCCCGGAGGATGGTGGCTCGCATCACGCCGCTCACCTGGTCCGGGAGGTCCGCCTCGATGCGGATCTTGGTCGGGGTCTCCGTGACGCGGGGTTCGCTCCTGGTCGCGGCGGCGAGCATCCGTGCGAGCGAGACGACGTGTGGAGGCACGGTGGACATGGGTCTCCCCTGTGAGCAGGGCGTCACGATTCGTGATGCTGAATATTCAGCTTCGACCTGATGGGTTAACTTTGTCAACGTCGACGGACAACCCCTCGGAGCTGCGCATATGCCACGCGAAACGCCCTATCTCCAGGTGGCCGACGCTTTGCGTGCGCGCATTCGGTCCGGCGAATGGTCCATCGGTGAAAAGCTTCCGTCCCGCGCCCGGGTCGCCGAGGAGTATGGCGTCGGCCAGTCCGTCGCGCAGCGCGCCATGGAACGGCTGATCATCGAGGGGCTGCTCGAAGGCCGGGCCGGCTCCGGTACCTACGTCCGGCGGCCGCGCGAGCGTCTCCGCATGGTCAGGTCACGCCACCGGGAGCAGCGTGGTGGCAGCCCGTTCCGGGTCGACATGCGCGAGCACGGCCGCGCCGGCACCTGGGAATCGCACACCGTGGCCCGTGCGCCGGCGCCCGAGGGCATCGCCGAGCGGTTGTCGATCGCGCCCGGCGACCCCTGCGTCCACACGCGGTACGAGTTCCTGGCCGACGGTCAGCCGGTGCAGCTCTCCGAGAGCTGGGAACCGATGGCCGTCACCGACGGCACCCCCGTCATGCTGCCGGAAATGGGACCGCACGCCGGGGCGGGTGTCGTCGACCGGATGCGCTCCATCGGCGTCCTCATCGAGACGGCGGTGGAGGTGCCGCGCCCGGCCCGTGCGACCCAGGAACAGGCGAACCTCCTCGGCATCAGCGTCGGCGACCTGATCACGCACATCGAGCGCACCTACTACGACCGGGACGGGCGTCCGGTCGAGACCGCGGACATCACCGTCGCGGACGTCCGGTGGGAGATCGCGTACGAGATCGGCATCGAGCAGCCGGACGTCTGAGCCGGTTGTCACTTCTCCGTCCCGGCGTCCCTGAACTGCTTGCCGCGTTGCCTGTTGTGTCCGCATGTCTGCTGGCGTGACGTGGCCGACCTGCCTGGCGGGAGGGCGGGCGGCGTTCGCCGTGGCATCGCTGGGCGGGCCAACAGCCGTATCGCGCAAGCGGAAACGGGCGCCGCGCGAGGCCGGGCAACGCCGTGCGGGCAGGGACACGCCGTGGCTATGGTCATCGTGTGACCGCTACTTGGGAACCCACCGCGCCGGGTGTTCTGCGGCTGCCCTCGGGGCGGCTCGTCCGGGGGCGCGGCTTGCGCCGGCCGCTTCCGAAGGGGCCCGTGCCGTCCTTCGCGCTGTATCTGCTGGGCCGTGAACCGGCCCCCGTCGACTGGGATCACCGCTGGCTCCGCTGGCCCGACTTCCGGTTGCCGTCCGACCGGGTCGCGACCGCCGACGCGCTGCGCGAGGCATGGGAGCGGGCCGGGAGCGAGCGGGTCGAGGTCGCGTGCGGGGGCGGCCAGGGCCGGACCGGTACGGCCCTGGCCTGCATTGCCGTCCTGGACGGCGTACCCGCTGACGAGGCCGTCTCCTACGTACGGCAGCACTACGCGCCACGTGCCGTCGAGACCCCGTGGCAGCGGCGGTTCGTCGCACGCTTCGCGTAGCCGGGCGGGGCGGACGGCTCGGGACACGGGACCGTCGATCTCCTGTGGTGGCCGCAGGCGTTACTTGGCCGCTTCGGGTTCCGCGCTCGTGGTGGGTGTCTCCGGGGTCTCGGTGACCACGGCCGACGGACCGGCCGTCACCGTCATCGCCGCTGCCGTGGCGGCGGCGGTCTTCCGCTGATGCACCATGAGCCCGATGAAGCCCGCGAGGAACCCGCTGATCAGTCCTGATATCGCGTGGTTGAGCGCGTTGACCCCCGCGCCGCCCGGCATTCCGATGATCGCGTAGTTGACCACCGAGCTCATCACGGCCCCGAAGAGGCCTCCGATGACGCCGCTGATGATCGAGCCACGCACCGGGGACGGCGAAGTGGCGGTGGGGGCAGGGGCGGCAGGGGTGAGCGGTGCGGTCATCGTCGGAGGCCCTCCTGACAGGCTGCGATGAACGGGCCGGGGAGCGTGAGGGAACGACGAAT
The DNA here is from genome assembly GCF_029167625.1 of Streptomyces sp. AM 4-1-1. Taxonomy (NCBI): domain Bacteria; kingdom Bacillati; phylum Actinomycetota; class Actinomycetes; order Kitasatosporales; family Streptomycetaceae; genus Streptomyces; species Streptomyces sp. AM 4-1-1. The sequence goes on along the minus strand of NZ_CP119145.1, from coordinate 3,231,684 downwards.
CGCCCCCCGCGTGTCGTCTCCCACGGGCGGACCGCCGGGTGTGGCGGATGCACAGTCACCCTGGGACACGAACGCGCGGATGGCAACCTCTCGGCGTATTAGGTGCGTTGGTACGGTTGATGCCCGCAGGGAATAGTAAAGATGATCTTGTCCTCTTCGTTCCGCCATCCACGGAAGCTGTCATCCAGGGAAGCGGAGGGGCAGGGGGAGGGGAAAGGGCGGGCGAGGAGAGGGAAGTGCGCATGTGGTCAAGAGTCCGCCGCGCATGCCGTAGAGTTGTGTTTACCGACGCGGGGTGGAGCAGCTCGGTAGCTCGCTGGGCTCATAACCCAGAGGTCGCAGGTTCAAATCCTGTCCCCGCTACTGAAGATTCAGGCCCGGCACGCACAGCGTGCCGGGCCTGAATCGTTTTCGAGGTCGGGGCCGAGCGGTCCACCCCTTTGGCCGATGAGGAGTCGCCGTGCGGCGCGGCTCCGGCCAGCCTGGATGGAGCGCGGTACCGTCCGCAGCCGTGGGCGTACCGGGCAGGAGATCATTGGTGGGGAAGCGGAACCAGCGGTTCAACAGCCGTGTCGTGGGCCGGGGCAGCGGCAATCGTTCCCGCCGGTTCGTCCGCGCGCTGCCCACGCTGATGATCGCCGGTGGGCTGCTCTTCGACATCGCCGCCCCGCCCAGCTTCACGGCCGTGCCGCTCTTCGCGGCGGCCCCGCTGATCGCCGCCCCCTTCTTCTCGTTGACCAGCACGGTCCGTACCGGCATCGCCGCCGTCCTCTCCGTCGTCGGACTGCGCGTGGCCAGCGGCACGATGCTCCAGGTGGTGTCGTTCATCGAGCTGATCACCGTCATCACCGTCTCGGTGCTCGCCCTCCTCATCAACGGCGTCGTGCGGCGCAGCAACCAACAGCTGGCGTCGGCCCGGGTCATCGCGGAGACCGCGATGCGGGCGGTCCTCCCGACACCCGTCGACCGGATCGGCGGACTCCAGGTCGCGGCGCGGTACGAGGCGGCGCAGGCGGACGAGTTCGTCGGCGGTGACCTGTACGCGGTGGCGGACACCCCGTACGGCGTGCGGCTGGTGGTCGGGGACGTACGGGGGAAGGGACTCGACGCGGTCGAGGCGGTGGCCGTCCTCATCGGGGCGTTCCGGGAGGCGGCCGAGCAGGAGGGTTCGTTGGAGGGCGTGGCCGAGCGCCTGGAGCGTGCGCTGGCGCGTGGCGGGACGCGACGGAGCGGGCTGGACACCATGGAGGGGTTCGTGACCGCCGTGCTGGGCGAGATCCCGCCCGGCTCGGGGCTGGTGCGGATCGTCAACCGTGGCCACCCCGAACCGCTGCTGCTGCACGCGGACGGTGATCTGGACGTGCTGGACCCGACCGTGCCCGCGCTGCCGCTCGGCATGAACCTCGGGGTGTGGCCGGACCGGGTCGACGAGTGGGTGCTGCCCGCCGGTTCGACGCTGCTCCTCTTCACCGACGGGCTCACCGAGGCACGCGACGCACGCGGCGTCTTCTACGATCCGGCGGCCCGGCTGCGCGGCCGGATCTTCCCGGGGCCGGAGGAGTTGCTGTCCGCGCTTACCGACGACGTACGACTGCACACGGGTGGCGAGTCGACGGATGACATGGCGCTGCTGGCGGTCGGCCGGCCCGCCGAGGGGCAGCCGGAGCGGCGAAGGACAGTGCGGATCGTGGGGTTGGGTGACGGGTGACGGGTGACGGGTGACGGGTGACGTGGTGAGGGGACTGAGGGGGAGGGCGGGGGCGTGTGGTCGGGGTGCCGCCGGACCTGGTACGGAGGGAACGGGACGTGCCGGGCCCGTACGGAGGAACGGGACGCGCCGAATCCGTACCGGGCCCGTGGCGTGGCGCGTGCAGGAGAGGTGCCACTGTACGTAACCGGGGGGCGTCCCTCCGCATAACATTTGACGCAACGTCAGGAACCGGGTAATGACTGACGTGCGATCAACTCGTCCCGTTGTGCCCGCTTCCGTACGGATAAGTTCGGGCCGTGGACGCGAATGATCAACCTGGACGGCTTGGAATCGGAGCCGTCTGTCTATTAACGTTCGATAACGCAGCGCGGTTGTTCCAGTCGTCGCAAGAGGCGACACCGTGCGCGTGCGCCGAATTCCGCAAGGGAACCGGGGAACCACTCATTGGGGTGAATCGGACATCTGTGTCTCGTGAGAGGCGCGGGCGCCCGTAGGAGACCTTCCTGCTCCGAACCCGTCAGCTAACCCGGTAGGCGAGAAGGAAGGAAAGGAGTGCGCCCCCGTGGCGTCCAACAAGCCTGCCCCCGAAGCCCCCGCTCCATTCGCCACTCAGACCCTCGGAGACGAGGACAGGGCTTGGGAGGAGTGGAATCCCACAGAGGATTCCGTCCGTCCCCTACGCGGCAGGCACCGCGTCGCCAAGCAGCGCAACGCTCTTGCCCGCAGCTCCACCGTTCTCGGTGTCGGCGTCATCGCGGCGGTCGGCGCGGGTGGCATGGCCACCGCGCAGGGCAAGCCGCCGGTATCGATCTCCCTGCCCGATTCCATCGCCGACAATCTCCCGTCCGCCGCGTCGATCCCCGTCGTGGGCGCGCTCTTCTCCGGTGACCAGGACGACGCGTCCACCACCGCGCTGTCCGCCGCGCCGCTCACCACCGCCGGTATCACCTACGCCGACGCCGAACAGGGCACCACCGACGCGGGTGAGGCCCTGCGGACCCGCATCCTCCAGCAGGCCGAGCAGCAGCAGGACACGGCCGACGCCGAGGCCAAGGCCGTGGCGGAGAAGGCAGCCGCGGAGAAGGCCGCCGCCGAGGCGAAGAACAAGCACGACGCGGCCGAGGCCAAGGTCGCGGCCAAGAAGAAGGCGGCGGCGGAGGCCGAGAAGCTGGCCAAGCTCGCCGCCAGTTACGCCATCCCCACCTCCTCGTACACGATCACCGCGACCTTCGGTCAGTCCGGTTCGCTGTGGTCGTCCGGTCATCACACCGGTCTTGACTTCGCGGCGCCGGCCGGCACCCCGGTCAAGGCCGTGCACAGCGGCACGGTGAAGTCGGCGGGCTGGGCGCGCGCGTACGGCTACCGCACGGTCCTCGAACTCGATGACGGTACGGAGATCTGGTACTGCCACCAGTCGACGATGGGCGTCAGCGCGGGCCAGCGCGTCACGACGGGCGAGACCATCGGACGTGTCGGGTCCACGGGCAATGTGACGGCCGCGCACCTCCACCTGGAGGTCCACACCCCGGGCGGCGCGGGCATCGACCCCATGCCGTGGCTGCGCGGCAAGGGCCTGACCATCTGACCGGGCGTCGGGACGTCGTGGCGTGGGACCTCACCAACTGACCGGGCCTCGGGAGGTCAGGGTGTGCGGCCTCATCACCTGACCGGGCGTCGGGACATCGTGGCGTGGGGCCTCGGCCTCCGCCCGGTTCTCGGCGCCCGTCGGCCTGCCCACGGAGTTGTTCGGCTCGCTCCCGGAGTTGTTCCCGTCCGGTTCTCGGTTCTGGGTTCCGGGTTCTCGCCAGGCTCTCGGTTCCGCCCGTTCCGCACCGTGTGGCCCGGGGGCGCGGAGCAAGCAGTGTGCGGCAGCGGATGGGTAGCGGGGAACGGGCTGCGGCGGCGCGGTGGGCCGGGAGGTGGTGTGCCGTGCGCGGGGGAGAGGGCCGGCCGGGCGCGACAGGGGCGGCCCGGAATAGTCAGCGGCGCGGAATTCGTTGATCCACTCATGACTTCTCTCCGCAAGCTCGGCTCCTCCGACCTGCAGGTCTTCCCGCTCGCCCTCGGCGGCAACGTCTTCGGCTGGACCGCCGACGAGGCGCAGTCGTTCGCCGTCCTCGACGCGTACACCGCAGTGGGCGGAAACTTCGTCGACACCGCCGACGTGTACTCCGCCTGGGCACCCGGCAACGAGGGCGGTGAGTCGGAGACCGTCATCGGCAAGTGGCTGGCCGCCCGTGGCAACCGCTCCGACGTCGTCATCGCCACCAAGGTCGGCGCCCACGCCTCGTACAAGGGGCTCTCCGCCGGCACCATCAAGGCGGGAGCCGAGGCTTCGCTGCGGCGGCTCGGCACCGACCACATCGACCTCTACTACACGCACTTCGACGACGAGACGGTCCCGGTCGAGGAGATCATCACCGCCCTCGACCAGTTGGTGAAGGACGGCAAGGTCCGCGCGATCGCCGCCTCCAACCTCAGCCCCGAGCGGCTTCAGGCGTCCCTGGACTTCTCGGAGCGCGAGGGCCTGGCCCGCTATGTGGCGCTCCAGCCGCACTACAACCTGGTTTCCCGCGACACCTACGAGGGCGCCCTCCAGGACACGGCCGCGCGCGGCGGGCTCGCCGCCGTGCCGTACTCGGCCCTGGCCTCCGGCTTCCTCACCGGCAAGTACCGTCCCGGCACCACGGTCGACAGCGCCCGTGCCGACAAGGCGGGCCAGTACCTGGAGACGGACTGTGGACAGAAGGTCCTCGTGGCGCTCGACCGGATCGCCCGGACGCATGACGCCGAGGTCGCGACCGTGGCACTGGCGTGGCTCGCGGCCCGGCCGACCGTGGCCGCGCCGATCGCCTCCGCCCGCACGGTGGAGCAGCTGCCCGCTCTCGTGGCGGTGGCGGACCTCAAGCTCACCGAGCAGGAGCTGACCGAACTCACCGACGCGTCGGCCTGACGGCTGGGGAATCACCCGGGGGACGGGCCGGTTCAGCGGTACGGGTTGTACGGGCCCTGCGGGCCGTATGGGCCGTACGGATGTGGGCCCGGGTGGTACGAGCCGTACGGGACGTGGGGGCCTGCGTACGGCTGATGGGGCGGCGCGGCGGGTGTGGGCGGGGGGCGGAACCGGCCCATCGTGCGCGCCGCGTGCGTCAACGCGGGCGCCGCCACCTCCCTGCGCTGCCACAGGTGGTGCAGCAGTTCCCGCTCGCGTGCGGCGAAGTCGGGGCCCGCCACGTCATGGCGGGCCCTTCGGCGCAGGAACGCCAAGGACGTCGCGAACGACTCGTACTCGGCGACGGCCCGCGCGGCCGACTTGCCGAGCGCTCTGGCCTGCGCCTTGGCGTGGGCGCTCAGCTGGGCGCTGATCTGTGTACGCGGCCAACCGCCGGGCGGCTGGGGCGCGGGTACGGGCGCGCGGGCGGGGGCGTACCCGTTTCCGTACGCGGGGTGTGCGCTTCCGTACGGGAGGTGCGCGTTTCCGTACGGGGCGTATGGGCTCACGTGCGGGAGGTGCGCGTTTCCGTACGGGGAGTACGTGCCCCCTCCGTGAGGCGGGTGCGCGCCGCCGTAGTGGTGGCGGGCCACATCACGGGCCAGTCCGCGTGCCCGCATCGACGAGAGCGCGAACGGTTCGGCCGGGGTGAGCCAGCCGGCCGCCGCGTAGGCGGTCAGTTCTTCGGCGAGGGTGCGCAGTTCGCGCTGGCGCGACCAGATCACCAGCCAGGTCAGGAGGCCGAAGACCGGGACCATGAATGCCCCGTACACGGCGTAGAAGCCGTACTCGCCGAAGGACGCCGAACCGTTCCACAGGGCGTGCATGCCCATGGCGAGCAGCAGCCCCAGCAGCGGGTACGCGATCCGGCGCACGCGTCGGCGCCGCGCGCCGCGCGCGGCCAGACCGAGACCGATACCGGTCAGCACGGTGAAGAGCGGATGCGCGAACGGCGACATCACGACCCGTACGAAGAAGGTCGCGGCGGTGATGGACGCCAGCCCCGACGTACCGAAGGCCCGGTCCTCACCGAAGGCGTTGCCCAGATAGAGGATGTTCTCCGTGAAGGCGAAGCCCGTCGCGGTGAACCCGGCGACGACCGCGCCGTCGACGACACCGGTGAAGTCCTTCCTGCGGAAGAGGAAGATCAGCAGGACCGCGGCGGCCTTGGCGCTCTCCTCGACGATCGGCGCTATCACCGTGGTGCCGAGCGTGTACGCGCTCGACGGGTCGGCGGTGGCCGTGGCCAGCCAGCGCATGGCGAACGAGTTCGCGCTGATCGCGATCAGCGCGGCGGCGCACGCCCCCCAGGCGAAGGCGAACAGCAGATTGCGCCAGGGACCTGGTTCGACCCGGTCGAGCCAGCGGAACGCGGACATCAGCAGCGGTACGGGGAGGACGGCGAGGCCCAGTCCGACCAGGAAGCCCTGGGTGCCGGTCTGGTCGCGCACCATGGACAGGATCGCCAGTCCGCAGAGCGCCAGGGCGACGATCACCGCCCCGGCCCGGAACACCTTGCTCCGCCACATCATGCCGACGCGGCGAGGCCGGTAGCGCCACTGGCTCCGCTCCGGCACGGCGGCCAGGATCGCGCCGAGACGCTGTTCCTCAAGAACAGGCACGGCCGGCTGCGACTGCCGCTGCTGCGGGAACCCGTCGGACACCTGATGACCCTAACGAGAGGCACCGACAACGGACCACAGGGCGCCCGGTCGGCGGGGCACACACGCCCGGTGCCGGTGGGTTCCGCCGCGGTCGGTCAGACGCGGGCGAACAGCAGGTCGTGGACCACGTGCCCCTTGTCCAGCCCCTGCCCTTCGAACCGGGTCAGCGGCCGGAACGCCGGTCGTGGCGCGTATCCGCCGTCCGCCGAGGTGTTCTCGAAGCGCGGGTGCGCGGTCAGCACCTCCAGCATCTGTTCGGCGTACGGCTCCCAGTCGGTCGCGCAGTGGATCACGGCGCCGGGCTTCAGCCGCTCCGCCACGAGATCGAGGAATTCCGGCTGGATCAGCCGTCGCTTGTGGTGCCGCTTCTTGGGCCATGGGTCGGGGAAGTACACCCGCAGCCCGTCGAGCGCGTCCGGCGGCAGCATTTCGCGCAGCAGGATGATCGCGTCGCCGTTGGCGACCCGGACGTTGGTCAGTCGCGAGCGGTCCGCGAGACCGAGCAGATTGCCCTGGCCGGGGGTGTGCACATCGACCGCGAGGATGCCGGTGCCCGGGTCGGCGGCCGCCATCCGCGCGGTGGCCTCACCCATCCCGAACCCGATCTCCATGACGACCGGCAGGCCGTCGAACAGCTCACGGAGGTCGAGGACGCGCTGCCCGTCGATGTCCAGGCCCCACTGCGGCCAGAGCCGCAGCAGCGCGTCCTGCTGGCCGGTCGTGACCCGGCTGCGGCGCGGCTGGAAGCTGCGGATGCGGCGCTCGTAGTGCGAACCGGCCGGGTCGGCGGCGGGGCCGCCGGGGAAGCGCGGCTCGCCGCGCAGCCTGCGCTGCCGCTCGGCTGCGGCGGCGCGCGACTCGTCGTCGGCGACCGGACGCGGGACGGCCGCGCCGGGGCCCGCGGTGGTCTCGGGTGAGTCCCCGGCGGGGGCCTCCGGGGAACTCCCGGCGGTGGTCTCGGGGGAGACACCGACGGTGGCGGGCGCGGCCCTGTGGCCGTGCTCGGGAGCACGGACCGCGACCTGCTCGGGGACATGCTCCGGGGACCGCGCCGCCGGGCCGCCGACCGTCTCGGGGGTGGTGTTCAGGGACTCAGACACAATGCCCCGATTCTACGGCGGGCGGTCTCCATCCCGCGCCCTCGGCCCGTGCCAGGGCCCGGCGTGCCACCTCCCGCCCGATCGGCAGCGAGGCGGTGGCGGCGGGCGACGGAGCGTTCAGCACGTGCACGGTGTGCGGAGCCTCACGGATCAGGAAATCGTCCACCAGCGTCCCGTCCCGCAGCACCGCCTGGGCCCTCACCCCGGCCGGGGAGGGCCGCAGATCGGCCTCCTCGACCCCGGGCAGCAGCCTGCGGACCGCGTCCGTGAACGCCCGCCGGGAGAGCGAGCGGTGCACCTCGCCCGCCCCGTACCGCCAGTGCCTGCGCGCTATCCGCCAGGAACCCGGCCAGGACAGGGTGTCCGCCAGCTCCCGGGGGCGCACCACCGGCCAGCGGTACCCCTCGCGGGCCAGGGCGGGCACGGCGTTCGGCCCGACATGGACACCGCCGTCCACGCCCCGGGTCAGATGCACACCCAGGAACGGGAACGCCGGGTCCGGGACCGGATAGACCAGCCCGCGCACCAGCTCCGGCCGGGTCAGCTCGAAGTACTCCCCGCGGAACGGCACGATCCGCATCCCCGGGTCGTCCCTCGCGAGCCGGGCCACCCGGTCGCAGTGCAGCCCCGCGCAGTTGACCAGCACCCGGGCCCGGACCACCAGTCCGTCCGCCGTGCGCACCGCGACGCCCCAGGGGCGCCGGTCTATCGCGGTGACCTCGGCCCCGTACCGGATCTGCCCGCCCGCCGCGCCCACCTCGGTCGCGAACCGCGCCGCGACCGCGCCGAAGTCGCACACCCCGGTCGTGCCGACCCGGATCGCCGCGAGCCCCCGCACCTCCGGTTCGTACTCCGCGATCTGCGCCGGGCCCAGCTCCCGCACGGGCAGGCCGTGCTCCCGGCCGCGCTGGACCAGGGCGTGCAGCCGGGGCAGCTCGGAGTGCTCGGTCGCGACGATCAGCTTCCCGGTCACCGCGTGCGCGATGCCGTGCTCCGCGCAGAAGTCGGTCATCTCGGCGGCGCCGCGCACCGCGTAGCGCGCCTTCAGAGAACCGGGGCGGTAGTAGATGCCGCTGTGGATCACGCCGCTGTTGCGCCCCGTCTGATGGCGGGCCGGGCCCCATTCCTTCTCCAGCACGGTCACCCGCGTGCCCGGAGCGGCCCGCGTGAGCGCATACGCCGTCGACAGGCCGACGATCCCGCCACCGATCACCAGCACGTCGCAGTCGTACGCCGCGTGCGTCATCACCACGCCACCTCCCACCCCGATAGTGCACTGACCCACTGACAACGCACTCAAACCCTTCCCCGCCGAGTCGTGCGCTCACCTTCGCGTCCGTCTTCGCCGTGACCGGCGGTTCGGGAGGGCCGGGAAAGGCGGGAGGGACCGGAGGAGCCGGGAAGGGTGGGAGGGGCGAACGGGCCGGGAGCGGGGGCCGGGGCGGAGGTGGACCGTCGGGCCGGAGCGGCAGATGTCGGTGCCGGAGAGGCGGGGGCCAGGGACGGGGGCCCGGTGTCAGGGGCCAGTGGTGAATGCCCGCCCAGGCCCCGTCTCCGGTCTTCCTACCCGGGCGCCACGAGCAGCGGACGGGCGCGTTCGCGCAGCTCGGCGACGCGGGGTTCGTCGCCGTACGGTTCGAGGCGGTGCAGCAGGTCCCGTACGTACTCCGTGGTCCGTGCCGACGAGATGCGGCCCGCGACCTCCACCGCGCGGGTCCCCGCGGCGCAGGCCGCGTCCAGGTTGCCCGACTCCAGTTCGGCGACCGCGGACACGACGAGCCGCAGCCCGTGCGAGCGGACGAACTCCTCGGTCGGCCTGGACAGGGCCTGTTCGGTGAAGCGGCGCACCTGGCGGGGCGCCTTCAGATCGCGGTAGCACTCGGCGGCGTCGGCCGCGAACCTGTCGTACGAGTAGAAACCGAGCCACGACGGGTCCGCGTCGCCCGGCCGGGACCGCTCCAGCCAGCCCTCCGCCGCCTTCAGCGCCGCCCCGGCGGCCGGTGCGTCCCCCGCCTTCGCGTGGGCCCGTGCCTCGACCAGCCGGAAGAAGCTCATGGTGCGGGCGGTGGCGAGGCCCCGGTTGCGTTCGACGGCGGCCTGCGCGAGATCCACGCCCTCGTCGGCGAAGCCCCGGTAGGTCGCCTGGAGCGACATCGAGGCCAGGACGTACCCGCCCAGCGGCACGTCGGCCGCCGCGCGGGCCAGCCTCAGCGCCTGGATGTAGTAGCGCTGAGCGGCCTCCTGCTGCCCGGTGTCGAAGGCCATCCACCCGGCCAGCCTGGTCAGTTCGGCCGAGGCGCCGAACAGCGCACGCCCCACCTCGTCGCTGTACGAGCCCAGGAGCAGCGGCGCCGCGTCGACCCGTAAGCACTCCGGGACCATCGACGAACGCCAGTCCCCGCCCCCGTACTTGGAGTCCCAGCGGCGCGCGTCCTGCGCGGCCTCACGCAACTTGGTGACATCACTGTGCCCCACCCGCAGCGGAGACACGTCGGGCGCGGACTCGGGGCCGGGCTGCACCGGGATGACCGGTGGCCCGACCGTGCTCTGCGCCCCGTGCGACCCTGGTGCGCCCCGGTGCCCCGATCCACCCCGGCCACCGAGGACCGCTGTTTCGGCGGCCGTCGGATCACGGGCCACCGAAGGGTCGGCGGGGGTTATCAGCCAGCGGGAGGCCGGCGTCGCGTACGCGCTCACCGCGAACGACCCCGCCAGCGACTGCCAGATGCCGCCGCCGCTGCTTCCGCGGCGCCCGGCCAGATCCAGTCGGTAGAGCTCGGTCGCCGACCGCACCGCCTCGCCCACATCGCGTGGGAAGGCGAGCCCGACCTCGGGGGCCGGATCGGCGTCCGCCAGCCCGATCTCGTGCAGCGGTACGGGCCTGCCGAGCTTCGCGCCGATCGCGGCGGCGATGAGATGGGGCGCGGCGCCCTGCGGCACCATGCCCTTGGAGACCCATCGGGCCACCGACGTCTTGTCGTACCGAAGTGTCAGACCGCGCTGCGCCCCGAGGTCGTTGACCCGCCGGGCGAGCCCGGCGTTGCTGATTCCCGCGAGGGCGAGAACGGTGCCGAGTTTCTCGTTCGGCCCGCGTTGCTCCCTGGACATGCGCCACCCCTCGACACACAGACGGCCGCCGCGACACCGTCGGGCGCACGGCATTCGTACCGTGTTCTCCCCAGCGGCGGACCTCCGCACTCCGGCCGCACACGCATGTGGCCGAGCCCCGAGGAATATGCCTGTCCGGAGAGAACATCAGTCAACCCAGCGTAGTTCGCCGCATCCCGACCGTTAAGGGGCAGACGTCCGTATGGCGAGATTGTTGTCGGTGCGAAGGTACGACGGAGATCCGGGGAGGTGCGCCGGCGTCACATGTGCGACGAGCCACGCTCCGGGCGGCTCGGCGGGGAGGAGCAAGGGGGCGGAAGCCGGTGAGGGGACTCTGCCGGTCGCGCTCCTGGTGTGTGGTCGTGCGCCTGGCCGTGCGCTCTGGCCGGGCCGGTGGGTGAGCGCTTCCATGGATGCTGCGTGGGTCGGCCCGCCGCACTGGACTCGGCGGGCTGGGGGACACTGCCGCCTCATTCCCCGCGGGCGGCGGACCGGTCCGGGAGGCGAACGCCGCCTCCCGGACCGAGCGCCGAACCGGTACGAATCACCAGTGCGATCGCGTGTTCGCGGTTGCGGCGGGCCGGGAGAATGGCCGAATGACGTCGGTCCGTGGAGGCGCTTGCCGCCGCCGCGCGAATCGGTAGCGTGCAGGGGGGAGTTGAGCACCGGACGGTGGTTTTTCGGCCGGTTCGAGCAGGGGTGGGGGCGGTATCCGTTCGGGGGCGTGCGCGGGGCGCGCGATATGGAGTGCGCGGTGTGGGGTGCGCGATGTGGGGCGCGCGGTGTGGGGTGCGCGATGTGGGGCCAGGGGCTTCCCGGCCGTGGCCGACGGTCCGAGCGGGCGGCCGGCGTACGAGGATGCCCGCCAGTAATGCTGCCGAGCCGATCCAGGTGGCGGCGGTCAACGGTGTCGGTGCCGCGCTCATGAAGGCCCTGGCTGTCCTGATCGCCCTCTGCGGACCGGCCGTACCGGCCGTCGCTTCCCGCGCACCGATCACCGCTGGATCGCTCCGCTCGCCGGCGCGCTCACCACGGCCGTGGGTGTTCCCGCCGGGGCCGCCCTGTGGCGCCTGGTCGGCCGCGACCGCGCGGCGACCCGCCGCCTGGAGGTCGTTGGCGTCCGGGCGACCGCGGAGATCCGTGCCCTCACCCTGGCCGCCTCGGACGAAACGGACACCTGCGAGGTCGTCATGCGGATCAGCGGTCCCGGCCTCGCTCCCTTCGAGGTGCGCCAGAACCGCGCGGGTGGCGCTGACATGCGGGTGGGCGCCCGTCCACGCGCACTGGTCGACCCGTCCGACCGCTCCTGTGCGTTTCCCGACCGACCGACCGTCCGCTGACCGGCCGGCCGACCGACCGCCACGTCGTCGGCGGGGGCCAAACCTCAGCGGCAGAGCAGCAGAGGGGCAGAACTGCGGCGGGACAACGTGCAGTCGCACGGGACATCCGGTGTCGCTCAGCACCGCCCCGGCGGGCGCTCCCGCGCGTCGGCCGGAGCCGTCCCCGGCGTCAACCGGGGCCATCCCCAGGGCCGTCGGACCGTCTCCCGGGGCGGCCCGGTCTTTGCCAGGGGCGCATGCTCGTCCGGTGTGCGCCGTCCGCGGCCCCTCCTGTGCGCCGTTGTCGTGGCAGCATGTGACAGCAACGGCGCTGCACACTTCGTATCCTGCTCGACGCGCCGGTTTGTCCACAGGCTGTGGAGGCGCCGATGCGGTGGTTGGTGGGGTGGAGCAGTATCGCCGCGAGCTTCGGCACGGTCGGTGCGGTGGCTTCGGGCGGTATGGGTGGTGTGGGCGGTTCGGTGGGCCTGGGGGGCTCGGAGAGCGGTTTCGGTGACGAGGGGCGCACGGTGCACCCCGTGGGTTCGCAACTCCTGTGGGGCGACCCCGATCCGCTGTGGGCGGTCGGCGACTGGCGTCCCGACGAGATCCGTATCGTCAGCGTCGAATCCCCCGACAGCGCACCCACCACCAGGCTCGCCGTGCTCGGCTGCTGCGGAGCCACCGACGAACAACTGCGCCTGGGCCTGCTCTCCGCGCGCGGCGGTGCCCTGCGGCATCTCACCGCCTGGTCCGGCAGTTACACGGCGGTCGTCCAGATAGGCCGGCGGATCACCGTGGTCGGGGACCTGGCCGGAGCCCGGCCCGTCTTCTACACACCGTGGTCCGTCGGCACCGCCTACGCCACCGCCGCCCTCCCCCTCGCCGATCTCATCGAGGCGCAGCTCGACATCGGCCACCTCGCCGCACTGCTCGCCTGCCCCGAGACCCCGGAGGCGTTGCGCGACGGCACCCCGTACGTGGGGGTGAAGCGGATTCCGCCCGGACACGCGCTCATCCTCCGCGAGGGCTCGCGCGAGATCACCGGTTACGAGCCGGTGGCGTCCCTCGCCGTCGCAGCGCCCCAACTCGACCCGGTGAGCGCCGTGGACGGCGTGCGCGACGCGCTCGTCGAGGCCGTACGCGCCCGGCTGATGGCCCCGCGCCACGCCCCCGGCACCCTGCCGCCCGACCCCGGCCCCGTCCCCGGCATGGGGCCGGCCGAACGCCGCGCCGCCCGTGGCGCACCCGTCCCCGGCATCGGCGCCGACCTCTCCGGAGGCAGCGCCTCCGCCACTCTCGCCCTGCTCGCCTCCGGACTGCCCGGCCTCCCGGGACTGCCGGGCACCCTCCTCGGCAACGGCGCGGGCGCCGGGGAACGCCTGCTCGCCGTCACCTTCAACGACCTCACCGGACGCGGTCACGAGGACGAACTCGAACGCGCCCGCGCCATCGCCGCCAACCCGCGTCTGCACCATGTCGTCGTCGCGGCGGGCGAAGAGGCCCTGCCCTACGCCGATCTCGGCCACGGACCGCTCACCGACGAACCGGCCCCCTCCCTCGTCGTCGCCGAGCGCCACCGCCGCCGCCTCGCCGCGGGCAGCGCCGACCACTTCGTCGGCCACGGCGCCCGGCAGGTGCTCGACGCGCACCCCGCACGCCTCGCCGATCTGCTGCTGGACCGGCGCAGACGTCACCTGCTGCGACCGGTGGCCGCCCTGGCCAAGGCGGAGGGCGCGGCGGTCCGCACACTGCTCGTGCCGCCGGCCGTCTACCGTGCCGCTCGACGCCTCGCCCGTACGTCGTACCGCTCGGGCCTCGAAGCGGCGGCCGACCGGCTCCCGGACGCCAACCGGTACGTCCCCGACCTCACCACCCCCGCCGCCGCGTCGATCGCCGCGCTCACCTGGTCGCGGCCGGGACCGGCGGCACGCTGGCTGACCGGGGAAGCGCTCGCCGAGGTGTCGGTTCGTCTCCAGGAGGCGGCGATCCGCCCCACCTCGGTGCAGCGGCCGGGCGAGGCCCGCGCCCGCGCGGCGCTCGCCCGGCTCGCCGCCGACCACCGCATCCTGGAGCAGGCCGCCGAGAACCGCAGCCAGCGCGTGCACGCGCCCTTCCTCGACAACCAGGTCGTACGTGCCGCCCGCGCGCTCCCCGAATCGCTCCGGGTGCAACCGGGTGCGCGGGCCGCGATCCTGCGTACGGTCCTCGCGGGCACCGGCATCCACGAACTGCCCGCCGGCTGGGGGAGCCCGTCGCCGGCCGCGTCCGACGCCGCCACCCGGGCCGGGCTCAGCAACTCGCTGCCCGAGCTGATGGCGCTCTTCGACGCACCGCTCCTCGCCGACGCGGGCCTGATCGAGGCCCGCGTCGTACGGAAGGCGCTCCGCGCCGCGTCGGAGGGCGAACCGCTCCCCCTGGACGGCATCGCCGACCTGGTGTCCACGGAACTCTGGCTGCGCCGCCTCATCACCCGCCACGGCACCTGCTGGACGGGCACGGCCGCCCCGCGCCAACGTGCGGTCGCGGGAGGCGTGGCGGTCTCCCGCCGCACCCTCCAGTCCTGACACCTGGCATGTGAGGGTGCGGTGTCGACACGACCGCTCACCGCCGGAAGACCGTTGCGTTTCCGCACGTCTGCACGTCTGCGCATCTGCCGATCTGCACATCTGCGCACCGCGTCCCCGCGTCCCCGCGTCCCCCCGCACCTGCGGGGCTGTTGGCGCGGCTGCCCGTCCGGACGTTCGCCCGCCTGCTCAGAGCCCGGGTCTCCGGGTTTCCGCGCGGCCGAGTCTCCGTCCGGTGTCAGCGGCAGCTGATCCGTGAGTTCGCCCAGTCGGCCAGTGCCGCCCCGCCGTGGTGGGCCTGCCGCTCGACCACGAGCCGGATGCTTCGCTGTCCGTCGACAACGACGCCCACCGGTACGGCCGGATCGCCACTCCGCATCGCCCGGGAGCGCCACAGTCGTGTGCCGTCGGCGCCGAACACGGAGAAGCGGACCGAGGCTGACCCCGCCGTCAGATCGTCCACGCCGACCATCGCGTCGTAACGGGCGCACTCCCGGTTCAGCTGGATGGTGACCGAGGAGTGGCTGTGCACCGTCACCCCGTGCGCGTACCGCGTACCGGCGATCGACAGACCGGCACGTTGCCAGACCCATCCGCTCTCGCCACCCACCACCTCCGGCCCGCTGTGGTCACCGAGGTGGGAGTAGCGCAGCTCGTTGACCTGGTAGACGGTCGGCTCCACGGGTGGGGTCGGCGTCGGGGACGGGTCGGGCGTCGGGCTCGGCGTGGATGACGGAACGGGGGTGGGCGTCGGGCTCGGTGCGGCGGGGGAGGGGGACGGCGTGGGCGTGGGAGCGGCCGGGGGGCTGGGGGTGGCGGGTTTCGGTGCGGGCGCCTCCGGTTTCGGTACCGGCGTGGGGGCGCTCCTGGGGGGCGTCGCCGGGGTCGGGGTCGGCGCGGGGGGCCTCGGTGCCCGTTCCGGCGCGGGCGCCGGGGCCACGGGAGCGGCCACAGACGGTTCGGCGACGACCTTCGGCGGCGGGTCCGACGGGCTGTTGCCCACCAGCGCCCACACCAGCCCGGCCGACGCCGCCACGGCGACCGTCGCCGCGAGCCCGGCCTTCACCGGCATGCCGAGGCCCTCCGCCACGGCGCCCCCCGCCGTTCCGCCGGCCGAACCACCGCCGGTTGTTGCCGCCGCCGCTGCGCCCGCGCCCGCCGCTCCGGCCGCGCCACCCGTCGCGACAGCGGCGACCTTGGCCGCGTATCCGGCGGCGAACCAGCCGATGACCGCGACCGGGAGCAGCGCCGGAATGCCCGCGTTGACATGGGCCAGCTCGCCCGCCGCGATCCGGCACTTCGCGCACTCGTCCAGGTGCTTGCGCAGCCCTCGCTCGGCCCGCGTCCGCAAGCCGCCCCTGGCGTGCGCTCCGAGCCGGTCCGCGTAATGCGCGCAGTCACCGCCGGAGGTGAGCGCCTGGCTCACATGGGCCTGGAGGTAGGCCTGCTTGAGCCCCTCCCTGGCCCGACTCGCCAGCACCGCCGTGGCGTTGGCGGTGAGTCCGAACAACGGCGCGACCTGGCTGGGCGACTCCTCCTCGACGGTGGTGTGCCACAGCACCGCCTGCCAGCGCTCGGGAAGACTCCGGAAGGCCCGCACGGCCAGCGACCGTTCCGCCTCGTGCATCGCCATCACGTCGGCGCCGAGGTCGAGCGTCGCCATGCCCGACGCGTCGAACGAATCCGCCCGGGACGCCTGCGCCGCGAACACGGCGAAGTCATCGACCAGTTGCTCGCGCTTGGCGGTCTTCGTCCAAGCGGCGGCCACATGCCGGACCGCCGTCATCAGGTAGGCCCGTACGGCCTCCTCCGGCCCCTTCCCTCCGCGTACCGCCTGCAGTGTGCGGGCGAACACCTCCGCCGTCAGGTCGTCGGCCGTGTGCGCGTCCCGGCAACAGTTGCGCGCGTACCGGCGCACCGCGTCGCTGTGGCGCCGGAACAACTCCTCGTACGCCCGGTCGTCCCCGCCCCGCATCCCCTGGATCAACTGGGCGTCGGACAGGCCCGCTTCCCCGGACGCGACGGTCTCGTCGCGTGCGGAGGAACGAAACGCGCCGCTGCCCCTCTCGCGCTGCATCGGAACCGACGCCTCGACCACCCTCTCGGCCGTCCCCCCGAACGCCGACCCCTGGACCGCCGACCCCCCGACCGTCGACCCCTGGACGACCGATTCCCCGGGGCCCGACGACCCGAGGCCGGGCCTGGGGGCGGGCTCGGAGGATCGGGCCTCGGCACCACGGGCCGGGACAGTGCCGCTACCGGCCGGGGCGGCACCGCTGGCAGGGACCGGGCCAGGGCCGGCGGCAGGCTCGGTGAAGGGCTCGGTGAAGGACTGAGTGACGGGCTTGGCGGGTAGCGAGTTCGGCGCATCCCCCACGGCCCGGTTCGGCATCCGGGACTGATGCCCGGACGAGATTTCGCTACCCCGCTCCTCGTCAGCCGTGATCCATGGTCCCGGCAGGACGGTCCCGGAGACAGCACCCTCATCGGCATCACTCTCGGAACCGGTCCCACCGACGTCACCGGAGCCAACGCCCTTTCCGGCGGCGGCTCCACCGGAAGCGTCGCTCGCGGCCATGTCGCCACCGCCACGCCACCCGGAACGACCTTGGCTCGGCACGTGCCGGACGGTGAACCCGTGGGTATCCGCGCCGTCCCTCGGGGCCCCGCCGTCGAGAGAGTTCTCCTGCTGCCCGTCACCGCTCATCGCGGAAGCCCCCGTACGCGCCTTTGGACCCGAACATCGGGCAAGCGTGCCACAGAGTGCAATACGGGCTACCCCTCAGTCTCGGCAACCACTCATCCGGGGCCCTTTCCCGAATATGAACACGTATCCATCCCTCTTCCTGAAGCACTCAACCGGCTGCGCGGCTCGATGAATTGAACGGTGTGCCTCACCGAACCGACCTTCTGGTTCGCTCTTGTCCCCCGACCGGTCCGTACCGGCCGATCCCGGACGCCCCGGTCAGGCCTCCAGGACCACGCGATTCCGGTCCACCACCGTGTCGACCCAGCCGTCGGACTCGGCTCGCCCTCCACGCCTGCGCGCCGGCCCCTTCCCCCGTCAAGCAGCCGACCGGCCGACCCACCCACCGGCCGACCCGGCCGACCCACCGACCGGCCAACCCACCGACCCACCGACCGGCCAACCCACCGACCCACCGACCGGCCGACCCACCGAGTCGTCGAGCCATCGAGTCGTCGCGGAGGCCAGCGTCCAGCCGTCGAGCGACCGGGCCGCCGCGTCCTTCCGCCTCCCCCTCAGCTCAGCACAACTCACGCAACATGGGGACGCAGGCTCACGCGGCGTGGGGGCGCAGACCTTCCAGCAGGATTTCGAGCAGCCGGGCCGAGGCGGCGGCCTGCTGAGCGGCGTCCGGGAGCGCGGGCGCCGCCGTGGCTATCACCAACAGCACGTCCGCCACCGTCACATCGCCCCGCAGCTCACCGGCGCCGCGTGCCCGATCCACCAGTAGGCCCACGACCTCCAGAAGCTCGGCGGCGCCACCCGTGTCGTCGCCCCCGAGCCCGGCCGCCGTTCCCTCGGCGCCCTCGGCCTCCGGGATCGAACGCGGCGTGCCGCCCCGGAGGTCCGGCTGCCCCGTCCCCTGCCGTTGCTGGGGCACCCGCACCCCCTCCAGCACCTCGATCGGTCCCGAGCCCGTCACCGGACCGGATTCCGCCCCCGTGCCGGAACCCGTCCCCGCCCCGAACGCCGCTCGCGATCCCGTACCGATCCCGTCCACATCCGCATCCACGCCCACGCTCACGCCCGAACCGGCAAGCACCGCCGACGCGGAGGCGGATGCCGACCCCGGTCCCGGCCGCCGCCCCGGCGCGGATGCCTCGTCGTCGACCCCGACCCGCAGCACCTGCGGCGGCAGGAGCCGTCCCGCCCCCGACACCACCGACGCGCGCAGGAAGTGCGAGAGTGCCGACCAGGGCTCCTTCTCCTGCCCCAGAGCCGTCCGCGCCTGTTCCGTCAGCCGGGAGGTCTCCTCCTCGGCTATTCGCCGCACCAACACGTCCTTGCTCGGGAACCGCCGGTAGACCGTGCCGACTCCGACCTTGGCGCGACGCGCCACGTCTTCCATCGGGGCCCCGTACCCCAGCTCACCGAACACCTCGCGCGCCGCCCGCAGCACGTGCTCCAGATTGCGCTGGGCATCGACCCGGAGCGGAGCCGAACGCCCGCCCCGCCCTCCCTCGCCGGTCAGCGAGGCAGCGCTCAACGCCCTGGCCGTCGTTGCCACCCCCGCCGCCGACGGGCCGTCAACTCCCGTGCCGCCGACCGTTGCCAGTCGGCCGTTGCCGCTGTCGGACGCGAGAGCGTCCTGCCAATGAGAATCCTGAATACGCATGAAACATCCCCCGGTTATGACGTCTCCCCCCGGAGACTTCCCCGCCGTATCGATGGGGGGACCGGCCCAACCCAGAAACCGACTCCCCGACGGGTTACGAACATAGTTGAGCCCGAGTCAATTCAGAAGGGGGTAGTTCCGCACGGAGCGCCGCCCGATCGGAGCAAGGGTCCGAGGTTGTCCGGATCCGACCCCGTCCGCCACCCCCTTTACCACGCCTGACCTGCACGGCGACCATTCCTCACGAGGGACCACCGGCGCCGACCCGCCGAAGTGCTCCGGTCACACAAGTTGTCAGGCCTGTGGACAAACATCAGCGGCCGGTGCGTCATGGGGTGGTGACGGCTTCAGATTCCCGGAAGACACCTCCCGGCCCCCCGACCGGTTCGCGCATTCTCGTCGTCGGAGGCGGCTACGTAGGGATGTACACGGCGCTGCGCCTCCAGCGGAAGCTGAAGCAGAGACTGAGGAGCGGCGACACCGAGATCGTTGTCGTCACCCCGGAGCCGTACATGACCTATCAGCCGTTCCTGCCGGAGGCCGCGGCCGGTTCGATCTCACCGCGACATGTGGTCGTGCCGCTGCGCCGGGTCCTGTCGCACTGCACGATCGTCATCGGCGAGGCGCGGAGCGTCGATCACGCGAAGCGGACCGCGTCGGTCGTCACCCTCGCCACGGACGAGGAAGGCACCGGCTCCCGGGAGATCGCGTACGACGAACTCGTCATCGCGCCCGGCTCGGTGTCGCGCACCCTCCCGGTCCCCGGCCTCGCCGAACACGGCATCGGCTTCAAGACCATCGAGGAGGCCATCGGCCTGCGCAACCATGTCATCGAGCAGATGGACATCGCCTCGGCCACCCGCGACCCGGCCATCCGCGACGCCGCCCTGACCTTCGTGTTCGTCGGCGGCGGCTACGCCGGGGTGGAAGCACTCGCCGAACTGGAGGACATGGCCCGCTACACCTCCCGCTACTACCACAACATCAGGGCCGACGACCTGAAGTGGGTCCTCGTCGAGGCCACGGCCCGCATCCTCCCCGAGGTCGGCGAAGCGATGGGCGAATACGCCATCCGTGAGCTGCGGGGCCGCAACATCGACGTACGACTCGACACCCGACTGGAATCCTGCGAGGACCGGACCGCCGTGCTGAGCGACGGTGCCCGCTTCCCGACCCGCACCGTCGTATGGACCGCGGGCGTGAAACCGGCGCCGCTCCTCGCCGCCACCGATCTGCCGCTCACCGAACGCGGACGGCTCAGGTGCACGCCCCACCTCGCCGTCCAGGGCGTCGACCACGCCTGGGCGGCCGGGGACGCCGCCGCCGTCCCCGACCTCACGGCAGCGGAGGACCGGGGCGGGGCTCAGGGCGGGGGCCGGAGTGAGGGGCGAGGCATGGGCCGGACCGGTGCCGTCGGAGACACGCCTCCCACCACCGCCCCCAACGCACAGCACGCGGTGCGCCAGGCCAAGCTGCTCGCCGACAACATCGTCGCGTCGCTGAGCGGCGAACCGCTCAAGGAGTACCGGCACGCTTACGTGGGGTCGGTCGCGTCCCTGGGGCTGCACAAGGGCGTCGCCCATGTGTACGGCCGCAAGATCAAGGGCTACCCGGCCTGGCTGATGCACCGCGCCTACCACCTCAGTCGCGTCCCCACGTTCAACCGGAAGGCCCGCGTCCTGGCCGAATGGACGCTGGCCGGGCTCTTCAAACGCGAGATCGTGTCCCTCGGTTCGCTGGAGCACCCGCGTGCGGAGTTCCAACTCGCCGCCGGAAGCAAGCCCCCGATCAGCGGGCCCCCGAACGGCAAACGCCCGATCAGCAATCGCCCGATCAGCAAGCATCCGAACGGCAACCATCCGAAGGACAAGGCCCCGAACGGCAAGCACCCCACCGACCGGGGGCCCGACACCGCTCACCCCGACAGGGGACGCCGCCCCGACACCGACCGCCCCGACACCGACCGGGGGCCCGGCACCGACCGCCCGGTCACCGGAGGCCCCGCCAACGGACTCCCCGGCAGCGGGTTCCAGGACGACCGGCCGTACGGTCTCCCCGACGACCGGTCCCCCGAACCCCCGAAGGGCCGGCGCCCGGAGGACCGCCGCCCCGAGGACACAGAGGGGAACTGACCCCCGTCAGCGCGACCCGGGACACTGTACGTGTGACGATAGGTGGGTCCACACCTGCACAGAGTGACCCGGTCGGCAGTGACCAAGAGTGATCAGCAGCACGACGAGGCCCAGCCGCGCCTTCCCAGGGGCTCGGCGCGCGGCGCCCCGCCCCCGGCGGAAGAACCGGCAGCCGAAACAGCTCGCCCGAGCCGAAGCAGCCCGCCCGAGCCCGGACCAGACCGACACCACGAGGCCAGAAATTCCGTGAACTTCACGCGTTGGAGCGCCCGCCTACCCGGAACGCAGCGCCGCGCCGCCGCCCGGGACGACCGCAGTTCCGTGCCGGCGGCCCGCGGTGAGTACGCACGACCCGACAGCGGCGCTCCCGGCGCCCCCACGCACTCCCCGGCGCACAGTCCCGCCGGGGCCGAAGCGCTCGCGCTGGAAGACCTCTCCGTACGGGACGTCCTGGGCCGGCTCCCCGCCCTGGTCGCCCTCGTCCACGGCCCCGACCACCGCATCGCGTACGTCAACGACGCCTACACCGCCGCGTTCGGTCACCGCCCGGTCGGAGCCCCCGCCGCCGAGGCCATGCCCGAGCTCGCCGAGCTGAGCCTGCTGCCCCTGATGGATCAGGTACTGCGCAGCCGCACTCCCCGTACGGTCAAGTCGCGGAAGGTACGCGGCGGCGGCTCGTACACCGTGACCTGCACCCCGGTCACCACCCCGGCCGCACCCGGCGCCCCCGCCCCGGCGCAGGACGGCGCCCGCACCGACGGCCCCCGGCGTGGCGTGCTCGTGTACGCCACCGACGTCACCGACCACGCGGAAGCCGCCGAACGGCTGCGCACCAGCGAACGCCGCCACCGCGAAACGGCCGTCACCCTCCAGCGCTCCCTCCTCCCCCAGGAGCTGGAACAGCCGGACGACCTGCGCATCGCCGCCACCTACCAGCCGGGCGGCACCGACGCGGCGGTCGGTGGCGACTGGTACGACGTCATCACCCTCGGAGCCGGGCGCACCGCGCTCGTCATCGGCGACGTGATGGGTCGCGGGGTCCGCGCCGCCGCCGTCATGGGTCAGCTGCGCACCGCCGTCCGCGCCTACGCCCGCCTCGACCTGCCGCCGCACGAAGTGCTCCAGCTCCTCGACGGCCTCGCCGCCGAGATCGACGCCAGTCAGATCGCCACCTGCGTCTACGCCGTCCACGATCCGAACGAGGGCCGCCTCGTCTACGCCTCCGCCGGACACCTCCCGATCCTGGTGTGCCACGAGGACGGCACGGTCCACCGCACGGAGGAACCGACCGGCCCGCCGCTCGGCACCGGCGGCTGGGAGCACGCCTCGGCCACGATCGCGCTGCCACCCGGTTCCACCGCGGTCCTCTACACGGACGGCCTGGTCGAGCGGCGCAGCGAGGACATCGACGAAGGACTCACCGCCCTGGAACGCGCCCTCTCCGGGGCGAAGGGTTCACCGCAGGTGGTCTGCGACCGGCTCATCCGTTCCCTGGGCGTCACGGCGGAACACGACGACGACGTGGCCGTCCTGGTCGTACACCATCCTGCCCGTACGGGTACGAACGCGGAGCTGTTCCACAACGCGTCGCTGGAGCTGCTCGGCGGCATCGAGGCGGCCCCGCGCGCCCGCGCGTTCGCCTCGGGGGTCCTGACGTCCTGGCGCTTCCCGGTCGAGCTGTGCGACCTGGGCGTCCTCGCGGCGGGCGAACTCGTCGCGAACTCGCTCCAGCACGGCACCCCGCCCATGCGCCTGGCCCTGCGCCGCACCGACCGCCGCCTGATCATCGAGGTGACGGACGGCGACGACCACCTGCCGCACCGCCGCCGCGCCGAACCGGCCGACGAGGCCGGGCGCGGCATCACCATCGTCGCGACGATCGCCTCGGCCTGGGGCAGCCGTCGCGCACCGGACGGCGGCAAGGCCGTCTGGTGCGAATTCGAGCTGCCCCGCTGAGGGCGGCGCGGCCCCGGCCCACGGGACGCCTGGCCGACCCGGGACGCCCTGACCGATACGGGACGGCCTGAACCGACCCGGGACGCCCCGTCGGTACGGAACGCCCCGTAACGCGCGTACCCCGCCCCGGCGGTAAGCGGTACGGGATACGCGGTACGAGGACGGCTCAGTGAACGGCGGCCGGGGCGATCGCGGGCTCGTTCTCCGGCAGTGACACGGCCACCACGAGTGACGGCACGGCCGCCGACGAAGGCTGGTCCTGTACGGGGGTGAGCCGCCGCCCCAGCCTCAGCGCCAGCGCGGTGATCGCCAGCGAGAACAGCACGAACGTCACGATGTACGGAGCGTGCAGCGTCGCCCCCATCGGCCCGCCCACGGCCGGTCCGACCGCCAGCGCCAACTGCTTGACCAGCGCGAACGCCGAGTTGTACTGCCCGACCATCGACTCCGGCGCCAGATCGGCGACCAGTGGGGCCACCGTAGGCGACAGCATCGACTCGCCGAGCCCGAACAACGCGTACGTCGAGATCATCGCGGCCGTCGCCATCGTCTGGCTGCCGTGCCCGAGACCCGCGTATCCGGCCACGATCCAGGCGAACGCCCAGATCAGCCCCACCGCGGCGATCACTCGGCTGCGCTTGCGGCGCTCCACCAGCCGCAGCACGACGAACTGCGCCACGACGATGACCGCGGTGTTGGCGGCCAGCGCGATGCCCAGCGTGGCCGGTTCGATGCCGGCCGCCTCGGTGCCGTACGCCGCGAGTCCGGACTCGAACTGTCCGTAACAGGCGAAGAACACCACGAACCCCAGGACGCACAGCTGCACCATGGCCCGGTTCGAGAGCAGAGCCCGCATCCCGCCCTGCGCGCCGGCCGCGCCTTCACCGGCCCTGACGGCGGCGGGGGACGATCCGAGCGGCATCCGCACGGTCGTCGCGATGACGCCGAGCACCACGAACATCGCGGCCTCGATCAGGAACAGCAGGGTGAAGCTCGCCGGCCGGCTGGTGTCGACGATCTGCCCGCCCACCAGTCCGCCGATGCCTAGCCCCAGGTTCTGGAGGAAGAACTGCATGGCGAAGGCCCGCGTACGGGTACCGGTGTCCGAACACCGGACGAGCATCGTGGCCAGGGCCGGCTGCATGACAGCGGTACCCGCGCCGAGCACCGCCGCGGACAGCACCGCCGAGGTCACACCGGAGGAGAGCCCCAGCGCGGCGGCTCCCACGGAGGCCACGACCGAGGCCGCGATGAGCACGGGCAGCGGTCCGCGCCGGTCGATGACCCGCCCCGTGAACGGCAGGACGGCCAGCGCTGCCATGGCAAAGACCGCCAGTACGACTCCCGCCGTACCGGCACCCAGATCCCGCACCTGCGCCACATAGACGTACAGATACGGGACGGTGAACCCCAGACCGAACGCGCTCAGCGCGCTCCCCAGCTGAATCCGCCGCAGCGCTGCACCCATTTCCCTGGTCACACTCACCTACCTCAAGATCTCGGAGGACTCACGTCCAAAGACTTCGATACTAAAGTTCGACAGTTAAGAGTACAGCTCGAAGGACTTCGATGCCAACGGATGGCGTGCCATACTGCCCGCCATGTCTGACACCACCGAGCAGCCCGGGCTCCACGAGCCGAGCCTCGACGAGCAGATCGCCGCCTACCAGCGCGAATTCCACGATCTGGACCCCCAGGTGGAACAGGTCGTCTCGGCGCTGGGCCGACTCAACCGACGCATGAACGTCGCCTACGGGCGCCAGCTCGCCGATCTCGGCATCAGCAACGCCGAGTGGGAGGTACTGAAGACCCTGGTCCTGTCCGGCGCCCCGTACCGGCTCGGCCCGGGCGAGCTCGCCAAGCGCCTCGGGCTCACCCCCGCCGCGATGACCCACCGCATCGACCGCATGGCGGGCGAAGGACTGGTCACCCGCGACCGGGACGAGAACAACCGGGTCCGGGTCATCGTCGAGCTGACCGACGAGGGCCGTACGAAGTGGCTCGAAGCGATGCGCATGGCGACCCGCTTCGAGGGGGACCTGCTCCAGGACCTCTCGGCCGAGGAGCGAGGGGTGCTCGGCGAGATGCTGATCCGCCTGCTGCGCCGGGTGGAACACGCCCAGCCGGACGCGGGCGGCCGGCTCACCGACCTGGACTGACCACTGACCGGACTCGCCGCCGTCCGGCCGGAGCGGACCGGCCGGACGGCAGGACCGAGCGGGACGGGCGGGGTGTACGAGGAACCTGAGGCAGGGGTTGACGCGCCCCGCCCCGATCCGTAAGGTTCTTCGAGTTGTCACGGAGCCGGAACGGTTCTGCGACAGCCGATCCCGCCGCGAATGCGGCAACCAAAACTCAGCACGATCTCCCAACTCGGAGAAATTTCGGCATGCCGTAATTGAACCGAAGGCCCGATTATGAGCCGCCGGGAGAATCCGCTAGGGTTTGGGCGTCGGAACGGCTCAACGGCCGGGAAGACGAGGCCCGCTGACTGGGAATCAGGCCCGAAAGGATCTGATAGAGTCGGAACCGCTGGAAAGGGAAACGCGAAAGCGAGGAACTGGAAAGCAGCCCGGCCGGCCGGGAATCGGACACGAAAGAGTCTGATAGAGTCGGAAACGCAAGACCGGAAGGAAGCGCCCGGAGGAAAGCCCGAGAGGGTGAGTACGAAGGAAGCGTCCGTTCCTTGAGAACTCAACAGCGTGCCAAAAGTCAACGCCAGATATGTTGATACCCCGGCCTGTTTCGGCAGGTTGGTGGTTCCTTTGAAAGTCCTGTTCACCGGTCCTTGTGGCTGGGGGCAGGCAATGACACAGCGAGGACGCTGTGGATGACCGGTCTTATTCCGACCGGTTGTTCCGCTCTCGTGATGTGTGTCCCGATTACGGGAAAACATTCACGGAGAGTTTGATCCTGGCTCAGGACGAACGCTGGCGGCGTGCTTAACACATGCAAGTCGAACGATGAAGCCTTTCGGGGTGGATTAGTGGCGAACGGGTGAGTAACACGTGGGCAATCTGCCCTGCACTCTGGGACAAGCCCTGGAAACGGGGTCTAATACCGGATAATACTCTGTCCCGCATGGGACGGGGTTGAAAGCTCCGGCGGTGCAGGATGAGCCCGCGGCCTATCAGCTTGTTGGTGGGGTGATGGCCTACCAAGGCGACGACGGGTAGCCGGCCTGAGAGGGCGACCGGCCACACTGGGACTGAGACACGGCCCAGACTCCTACGGGAGGCAGCAGTGGGGAATATTGCACAATGGGCGAAAGCCTGATGCAGCGACGCCGCGTGAGGGATGACGGCCTTCGGGTTGTAAACCTCTTTCAGCAGGGAAGAAGCGCAAGTGACGGTACCTGCAGAAGAAGCGCCGGCTAACTACGTGCCAGCAGCCGCGGTAATACGTAGGGCGCAAGCGTTGTCCGGAATTATTGGGCGTAAAGAGCTCGTAGGCGGCTTGTCACGTCGGTTGTGAAAGCCCGGGGCTTAACCCCGGGTCTGCAGTCGATACGGGCAGGCTAGAGTGTGGTAGGGGAGATCGGAATTCCTGGTGTAGCGGTGAAATGCGCAGATATCAGGAGGAACACCGGTGGCGAAGGCGGATCTCTGGGCCATTACTGACGCTGAGGAGCGAAAGCGTGGGGAGCGAACAGGATTAGATACCCTGGTAGTCCACGCCGTAAACGTTGGGAACTAGGTGTTGGCGACATTCCACGTCGTCGGTGCCGCAGCTAACGCATTAAGTTCCCCGCCTGGGGAGTACGGCCGCAAGGCTAAAACTCAAAGGAATTGACGGGGGCCCGCACAAGCAGCGGAGCATGTGGCTTAATTCGACGCAACGCGAAGAACCTTACCAAGGCTTGACATACACCGGAAAGCATCAGAGATGGTGCCCCCCTTGTGGTCGGTGTACAGGTGGTGCATGGCTGTCGTCAGCTCGTGTCGTGAGATGTTGGGTTAAGTCCCGCAACGAGCGCAACCCTTGTCCTGTGTTGCCAGCATGCCCTTCGGGGTGATGGGGACTCACAGGAGACCGCCGGGGTCAACTCGGAGGAAGGTGGGGACGACGTCAAGTCATCATGCCCCTTATGTCTTGGGCTGCACACGTGCTACAATGGCCGGTACAATGAGCTGCGATGTCGTGAGGCGGAGCGAATCTCAAAAAGCCGGTCTCAGTTCGGATTGGGGTCTGCAACTCGACCCCATGAAGTCGGAGTTGCTAGTAATCGCAGATCAGCATTGCTGCGGTGAATACGTTCCCGGGCCTTGTACACACCGCCCGTCACGTCACGAAAGTCGGTAACACCCGAAGCCGGTGGCCCAACCCCCTTGTGGGGAGGGAGCTGTCGAAGGTGGGACTGGCGATTGGGACGAAGTCGTAACAAGGTAGCCGTACCGGAAGGTGCGGCTGGATCACCTCCTTTCTAAGGAGCATTCTTGCCAGGTTCCTCCGGGGGTCTGGTCAGAGGCCAGTACACCGGCGAGTGTTCGGTGCTGGTGGCTCATGGGTGGAACGTTGACTATTCGGTCTGGTTGGGTCTTGTTCATTAGTACTGCTTCGGCGTGGAACATGAGGAGGGTTTGACTGGTCCGGGCACGCTGTTGGGTGTCTGAGGGTATGGCCGTATGGTCGCCTTCGGTTGCCGGCCCCAGTGCACTCACCTTTCGGGGTGGGGTGATGGGTGGCTGGTCGTTGTTTGAGAACTGCACAGTGGACGCGAGCATCTGTGGCCAAGTTTTTAAGGGCGCACGGTGGATGCCTTGGCACCAGGAACCGATGAAGGACGTGGGAGGCCACGATAGGCCCCGGGGAGCTGTCAACCAAGCTTTGATCCGGGGGTGTCCGAATGGGGAAACCCGGCAGTCGTCATGGGCTGTCACCCGCTGCTGAACACATAGGCAGTGTGGAGGGAACGAGGGGAAGTGAAACATCTCAGTACCCTCAGGAAGAGAAAACAACCGTGATTCCGGGAGTAGTGGCGAGCGAAACTGGATGAGGCCAAACCGTATGTGTGTGATACCCGGCAGGGGTTGCGCATGCGGGGTTGTGGGAGTTCTCTTGATCAATCTGCCGATTGGTCGGCAAGTCAGAAACCGTTGGTGTAGGCGAAGGACATGCGAAAGGTCCGGCGTAGAGGGTAAGACCCCCGTAGCTGAAACATCAACGGCTTGCTTGAGGATTTCCCAAGTAGCACGGGGCCCGAGAAATCCCGTGTGAATCTGGCGGGACCACCCGCTAAGCCTAAATATTCCCTGGTGACCGATAGCGGATAGTACCGTGAGGGAATGGTGAAAAGTACCGCGGGAGCGGAGTGAAATAGTACCTGAAACCGTGTGCCTACAAGCCGTGGGAGCGTCGCGCATCGAGCTTGCTCGGTGCGTCGTGACTGCGTGCCTTTTGAAGAATGAGCCTGCGAGTTTGCGGTGTGTTGCGAGGTTAACCCGTGTGGGGAAGCCGTAGCGAAAGCGAGTCCTAATAGGGCGTTTTAGTAGCGCGCTCAAGACCCGAAGCGGAGTGATCTAGCCATGGGCAGGTTGAAGCGGAGGTAAGACTTCGTGGAGGACCGAACCCACCAGGGTTGAAAACCTGGGGGATGACCTGTGGTTAGGGGTGAAAGGCCAATCAAACTCCGTGATAGCTGGTTCTCCCCGAAATGCATTTAGGTGCAGCGTCGTGTGTTTCTTGCCGGAGGTAGAGCACTGGATAGGCGATGGGCCCTACCGGGTTACTGACCTTAGCCAAACTCCGAATGCCGGTAAGTGAGAGCGCGGCAGTGAGACTGTGGGGGATAAGCTCCATGGTCGAGAGGGAAACAGCCCAGAGCATCGACTAAGGCCCCTAAGCGTACGCTAAGTGGGAAAGGATGTGGAGTCGCAGAGACAACCAGGAGGTTGGCTTAGAAGCAGCCATCCTTGAAAGAGTGCGTAATAGCTCACTGGTCAAGTGATTCCGCGCCGACAATGTAGCGGGGCTCAAGCGTACCGCCGAAGTCGTGTCATTTCAGCATGTACTCCTAACGGGGGCTGGGATGGGTAGGGGAGCGTCGTGTGCCGGGTGAAGCAGCCGCGGAAGCGAGTTGTGGACGGTTCACGAGTGAGAATGCAGGCATGAGTAGCGATACACACGTGAGAAACGTGTGCGCCGATTGACTAAGGGTTCCTGGGTCAAGCTGATCTGCCCAGGGTAAGTCGGGACCTAAGGCGAGGCCGACAGGCGTAGTCGATGGACAACCGGTTGATATTCCGGTACCCGCTTTGAAACGCCCAGTACTGAATCAGGCGATGCTAAGTCCGTGAAGCCGGCCTGATCTCTTCGGAGTTGAGGGTAGTGGTGGAGCCGACGATCCAGACCTGTATTAGGTAAGCGATGGGGTGACGCAGGAAGGTAGTCCAGCCCGGGCGGTGGTTGTCCCGGGGTAAGGGTGTAGCCCGTTGTGCAGGTAAATCCGTGCAACATACAGGGTGAGACCTGATGCCGAGCCGATTGTGGTGAAGTGGATGATCCTATGCTGTCGAGAAAAGCCTCTAGCGAGTTTCATGGCGGCCCGTACCCTAAACCGACTCAGGTAGTCAGGTAGAGAATACCGAGGCGTTCGGGTGAACTATGGTTAAGGAACTCGGCAAAATGCCCCCGTAACTTCGGGAGAAGGGGGGCCATTTCTGGTGATTGGGCTTTGCTCCATGAGCTGGGGGTGGCCGCAGAGACCAGCGAGAAGCGACTGTTTACTAAAAACACAGGTCCGTGCGAAGCCGTAAGGCGATGTATACGGACTGACGCCTGCCCGGTGCTGGAACGTTAAGGGGACCGGTTAGTGCGCTTTCGGGTGTGCGAAGCTGAGAACTTAAGCGCCAGTAAACGGCGGTGGTAACTATAACCATCCTAAGGTAGCGAAATTCCTTGTCGGGTAAGTTCCGACCTGCACGAATGGCGTAACGACTTCTCGACTGTCTCAACCATAGGCCCGGTGAAATTGCACTACGAGTAAAGATGCTCGTTTCGCGCAGCAGGACGGAAAGACCCCGGGACCTTTACTATAGTTTGATATTGGTGTTCGGTTCGGCTTGTGTAGGATAGGTGGGAGACTGTGATGTGGCCACGCCAGTGGTTGCGGAGTCGTCGTTGAAATACCACTCTGGTCGTGCTGGATGTCTAACCTGGGTCCGTGATCCGGATCAGGGACAGTGTCTGATGGGTAGTTTAACTGGGGCGGTTGCCTCCTAAAGAGTAACGGAGGCGCCCAAAGGTTCCCTCAGCCTGGTTGGTAATCAGGTGTTGAGTGTAAGTGCACAAGGGAGCTTGACTGTGAGACCGACGGGTCGAGCAGGGACGAAAGTCGGGACTAGTGATCCGGCGGTGGCTTGTGGAAGCGCCGTCGCTCAACGGATAAAAGGTACCCCGGGGATAACAGGCTGATCTTCCCCAAGAGTCCATATCGACGGGATGGTTTGGCACCTCGATGTCGGCTCGTCGCATCCTGGGGCTGGAGTCGGTCCCAAGGGTTGGGCTGTTCGCCCATTAAAGCGGTACGCGAGCTGGGTTTAGAACGTCGTGAGACAGTTCGGTCCCTATCCGCTGTGCGCGTAGGAATATTGAGAAGGGCTGTCCCTAGTACGAGAGGACCGGGACGGACGAACCTCTGGTGTGCCAGTTGTCCTGCCAAGGGCATGGCTGGTTGGCTACGTTCGGAAAGGATAACCGCTGAAAGCATCTAAGCGGGAAGCCTGCTTCGAGATGAGTATTCCCACCTCCTTGAGGGGTTAAGGCTCCCAGTAGACGACTGGGTTGATAGGCCAGATGTGGAAGCCTGGTAACGGGTGGAGCTGACTGGTACTAATAGGCCGAGGGCTTGTCCTCAGTTGCTCGCGTCCACTGTGTTGGTTCTGAAATAATGAACGGCTGTGTTGTTGTCCGGTTGGTTCACATTTTCATAGTGTTTCGGTGGTCATTGCGTTAGGGAAACGCCCGGTTACATTCCGAACCCGGAAGCTAAGCCTTTCAGCGCCGATGGTACTGCAGGGGGGACCCTGTGGGAGAGTAGGTCGCCGCCGAACTATTTGTGACGGGAAAGCCCCGTGCCCTTGTGGCACGGGGCTTTTCTGCGTTCCCGTTCAGATTTCCCGACCTGGTGGCCGGCCGGAACACCGCCGGAACACCGTCGCGACCGGGAACGCGGTGGCCGGGGTGTGCCCGTGCGGGCAGGATTCGGGGATGGAAGACCACGCACAGCCCGTACGCGCCGACGGATGAACCGACCGGTGCCACCGCCCGTATCGAACGACATCGGGTGCCCCGGGTGCTGGAGCTGGAGTACGCCATCGCGCGCCCCGGGGAGTGACACCGAACGGGATGGGCACCCGGCGTGGGGCGTCTGCGGATCAGTGCTGTGACGACTGGGGCAGGGGCTCGCGCCAGCGGCTGCGGCCCTGTTCCTGGGAGCGGAGCAGGACCAGCGTGGGCAGTCCGTGATCCGCGTCGGCGCCCAGTAGTTCGGGAAGGCGCGGCAGCGGGGCCACGGCCGCGACGTCGTCCAGGACGAGTGCCATTGGTGGGTCGAGCCGACCGTCGGATGACCGTGCGGCCACGCGACGGCCGTGCTCGACCACGTCTGAGGCGAGTGCGGTGAGCAGAGGCATCGCACCGGGCCGGGAGCGGGGGTCCTCGATGGGCTCGCCGACCACATAGAGCGTTCCCCCCTCGTTGACGAATGATGCGAGCGCGAGGGAGTCCGCCCGGTTCGGTGTGCACGCCTCGCGGATGTGGACGGACGAGAGCGCGGCGAACGCCCGTACCGTCAGGTCCCGTGCCATGTCCCGGCGTTCCGGGTGGCCGGTGAGCGCCGACTCCAGGAGCCCGGCGAGTCCCGCGGTGGCCTTCGGGTGGGTGCGGAGGATGCGTACCGGTTCGGCCGCGCTGCTGCCCTGCGCCCAGCGGTGCACCTGGCGGAAGGGCTTGCCGTCCACGGCGGCGGCGTGCAGCCAGCACTGGAGGAGCGTTTCCGCGGTCTCCGCGGTCAGGGCGTCGATCCTGGCCAGGGGCCGTACCGGGGCGAGCAGGGCGGCGGCGCGCGCTGCGGCCGTCTCGCGCTCCTCGCAGCCCGCTGTCGGCGACCAGTGGAGGCGGTCCGGGGTGTCGCAGAGGTGCCCGGGGTCGTAGACCAGGACCGGGCCGAGCTTCGCGCGGGCGTCCTTCGTCTCCGCCCAGACCGTGGGGTCGGAGGTCACGACGAGCGCCGCGCCGTCCGCGTCCTGGATGGCCCGGACGACCGACGGCCTGCGAGTCGTGGCCGGGCCGTAGATCACCTGGGGAGTGCGGGGCGAGGGGAGCATCGGGGGCACCGGGAGCACGGGGGGTGCGGCGGGGAGCGCGCCAGGGGGCTCGGGGTGGGTGTGGGCGGTTCCGATGTACTCGGTGGCGGGGGTGGTGCCGGGCTCCGGGGCTTCGGGGCGGGTGCGTTCGGGCCGTGGGGCGGGAGGCCGGGATGCGGGAGATCGGGGAGTGTGGGGCGCCGGTTCCGTACCCGGGCGGGGGGCTTGCGGGTGGGCTTCCTCGGGGGCCTCCGCCGGCTGACGCTCGTACACCCGCCGTAGGTCGGCGCGGCGTTGTTCCCGGACCCCGCGCCATCTGGCGAGCGTGCCCAGGGCGAACACCGTCAGGACCAGCAGGATCAGCAGTTCGCCGATGAACAGGCCCCAGAACAGCCCGTATCCGGACAGGGAGCCGGGCGGGGTGTCGGGCCACGCGGCCGGGAGGTCGTGCGGGTGGCCCGCCAGTTGGCGCAGCGCCGAGGGGGCGCCGGTGAAGTTGACGCCGTCCGGCCAGGACCCGTGTGCGAGGAGTCCCGCCAGACCGGTGGCCGACCAGGCCAGCAGCGTCAGTCCGATGAGGAAGGACAGCAGACCGATCAGCAGTCCGTCCGGGATGCCGCCCCGTGCCTCGCCGTACCCCGTAGCGGGTCCTGTCTGGCGTGCCATGTCATGCCACCGTTGACTCGGACGACTCGTTCAGCCGTTGTTGGTGCTCGATCCGCGCCGCGCGCTGCTCCGCCTCCAGCTCCGCGGCCTGGATGTCCTCGGGCAGTCGGTGGTCGCCCGCGCTGTTCTCGGTCATCGCTCGGTCGGTGAAGACCAGGGGGCGTTCCGCCTCGGTGATCAGGTGTTTGACCACCTGCACATTGCCGTTGACGTCCCAGACCGCGATGCCCGGGGTGAGCGTCGGAATGATCTCGACCGCCCATCGGGGCAGGCCGATCACCCGGCCGGTCGCTCTCGCCTCGTCGGCCTTCTGCGCGTAGATCGTGCGGGTCGACGCCATCTTCAGGATCGCCGCCGCCTCCCGCGCCGCCGCCCCGTCCACCACGTCGCTGAGGTGGTGGACGACGGCCACGAACGACAGACCGAGGCGCCGGCCGAACTTCAGCAGCCGCTGGAAGAGCTGGGCCACGAACGGGGAGTTGATGATGTGCCAGGCCTCCTCCACCAGGAAGATGCGTTTCTTCCGGTCGGGCCTGATCCAGGTGTGCTCCAGCCAGACGCCGACGATCGCCATCAGGATCGGCATCGCGATGGAGTTCCGGTCGATGTGCGACAGGTCGAAGACGATCAGCGGGGCGTCGAGGTCGATGCCCGCCGAGGTCGGCCCGTCGAACATGCCGCGCAGGTCACCGTCGACGAGCCGGTCCAGGACGAGGGCGACGTCCAGGCCCCAGGCCCGTACGTCGTCGAGGTCGACGTTCATCGCGTGCGCCGACTCGGGCTCCGGGTGGCGCAGCTGTTCCACGATGTCCATGAGGACGGGCTGCCGGTCGGTGATGGTGGAGTTCACGTACACATGGGCGACCTTCAGCGCGAAGCCGGAGCGCTCGTCCAGGCCGTGCCCCATCGCCACTTCGATGATCGTACGGAGCAGGGCGAGCTGGCCGGTCGTGGTGATCGAGGGGTCCAGCGGGTTGAGCCGGATACCGCCGTTCAGCGCCGCCGTCGGGTCGAGCCGGATGGGGGTGATGCCGAGCTGTTCGGCGATGAGGTTCCACTCGCCGACGCCGTCCTCGCCCTGTGCGTCCAGGACGACGACCTGGCGGTCGCGGAAGCGGAGCTGGCGGAGCACGTACGTCTTCTCCAGAGCCGACTTGCCGTTGCCGGACTCGCCGAGCACCAGCCAGTGCGGGGCGGGGAGCTGCTGCCCGTACAGCTGGAACGGGTCGTAGATGTAGCCCTTGCCGGAGTACACCTCGCGGCCGATGATCACGCCTGAGTCGCCGAGGCCGGGGGCCGCGGTCGGGAGGTAGACGGCCTGGGCCTGGCCGGTCGACGTGCGCACCGGGAGACGGGTCGTCTCCACCTTGCCGAAGAGGAAGGCGGTGAAGGCATCCGAAAACGCGGACAGCGGATCTCGCATGGCGTGACTGCCCTCTCGGTTAGCGACGGATGCCGGTGGCGAACGGCAGGGTGTTCACGAACGCCCGGTGGTGCTCGCGGTCGCACCACTCCAGCTTGAGGTACGACTTGCCGGCCGAGGCGCGGATGGTCCGCTTGTCGCGGGCCAGGGACTCGGGCGACCGCGAGGACACCGTGATGTACCCGACGAGGTTGACCCCGGCGGCGCCGCTCGCGAGGTCTTCGCCGCGCTGGTCGAGGCGGCCGTGCGCGGCGATGTCGCGGGGGTCGACGGTCCGGTTCATCTTGGCCTGGCGGCTCGCCTCCGCCTCGTCGTTCGTCTTCTCGGTGAGCATGCGCTCGATGGCGAGCTCGGTGGGTTCCAGGTCCATGCAGACGGCGACCGTGCGGATCACGTCCGGGGTGTGCACGAGCAGGGGGGCGAGGAAGTTGACGCCGACGGGGGTCATCGGCCACTCCTTCACCCAGGCCGTGGAGTGGCACCAGGGGGCGCGGGTCGACGATTCGCGGGTCTTGGCCTTGAGGTACGTCGGCTCGACCGCGTCCAGCTCGGCGGGCCAGGCGTTGCGCTTCGTCATCGCCTGGATGTGGTCGATGGGGTGGTCGGGGTCGTACATCGAGTGCACGAGGGAGGCGAGACGGCTCTGGCCGAGCGGCTGGCGGACCCGGATGTCGGCCTCGGCGAGGCGGGCGCAGATGTCGGTCAGCTCGCGGGCCATGACGACGGCGAGGCCGGCGTCCCGGTCGAGCTTGCGACCGCCCTTGGGGCGGGCGGCGCGGGCCATGACGGTCGCCTCGGCGGCCAGTTCGCGGGTGAAGTGCATGCACGCGACGAGGTAGGCGCGGTGCTGCTCGCTGGAGGTGGACACCATCGACTGGAGCTGGTCGTACGACTCCTGGAGCCAGCCCGGGGCGGAGCGGTCGCCGCGCTGGGCGACGTCCTTGGCGTGCGCGTCGGGGTCGGCGGGGAGGGTACGGGCCAGCATCTGGAGCCGGGTGACGAAGCCGTCCCCGTTGGCGACGTGCTTGAGGAGGGTGCCGAACCGGTCGACCAGGGCCTCCTGGTCCTCGCTGTCGCGGAGGCCGACGCCGGGTCCCTCGATCTCGATGGCGGCGGTGACGGTGCGGCGGTCGGCGTGCAGGAGCACGGCGATCTCGTCCGGGCCGAACGGGGCCGCCAGCCAGTTGATCCGGCCGATGCCGGGGGGCGGCCCGATCTCGACCTCGCGGCCGTCGGCGCGTACCCCCGCTTCCATCGCGGCCGAGCGGTAGGTGGTGCCGCGGCGCAGGTGGCGTTTGTAGCTGCGGTTGATCTCGAACCACTTGTAGAAGGTCCGGTGCTTGTACGGGACGTACACGATGGCCAGGGCCAGCAGTGGGAAGCCCATGAGCAGCACGATGCGCAGCGAGAGGACCGGCACGATGAGTCCGCTCATCATGCCGAGGAACGCCCCGGCGATGATCAGGGCGATCTCGCCGGTCTCGCGGTTCTTGCCGACGATCGCGTTCGGCCGGGCCCGGCCGATGAGATACGTGCGGCGGGGCGTGATCGGATGGGGCTGGGTCGTCACCGCCCTCCACCTCCTGGGTTGTTGCCTGTGCTGCCCGAGCGTCCCGCGGAGCCGCTGCCACGGCTGCTGTGGGGTGTGCCCGAGGTGGGTCCGGAGCCGCTACGGGGGGCGGGGGCGGCGGACGGGACCGAGCCACCGCCTCCGCCGGAGTTGCGGGAACTGTGGGCGGCGATGCCGCCGCTCGCCGGGTTGCCGGGGCGGCCTCCGCCCGAGGCGCCGCCCCCGCCTCCGCCGTCGCCGCCGCGGCTGCTGTGGGTCTTGATGCCCTGGGAGACGAGGGCCGCGGGGGAGCTGACGAGGGCGGCGGCCTGCGAACCGTCCGTGGC
The DNA here is from genome assembly GCF_029167625.1 of Streptomyces sp. AM 4-1-1. Lineage (NCBI taxonomy): Bacteria > Bacillati > Actinomycetota > Actinomycetes > Kitasatosporales > Streptomycetaceae > Streptomyces > Streptomyces sp. AM 4-1-1. The sequence goes on along the minus strand of NZ_CP119145.1, from coordinate 3,195,484 downwards.
CTGCTTGCGGTTGGTGCGGGCGCCCTGGATCTCGTCACCGAAGCCGGGGACGAACCGGTAGATCATGCCGGAGGCGAAGATCGCGAGGATGATGATGGCGAGACCGGAGACGACGGCGGAGAACGCGTTGGGGCCGTCGTCCTCGGAGAGCGCCCCGGCCAGTCCGAGGACGATGACGATGACCGGTTTCACCATGATCACCGCGATCATGATGCCCGCCCAGCGGCGTACGTGGCCCCACATGTTCTTGTCGACGAGCCCGGCGTAGACGACCGTGCCGAGGAGGGCGCCGACGTAGAGGAGGGCGGCGCGGATGACGAGTTCCAGCCAGAGGATGCCCGCGGCGAGGATCGACACCAGCGATACGACGATCAGCATGATGGGGCCGCCGCCGATGCCGGAGCCCTTCTTGAGCGCTTCGGCGAACGAGCCGAAGAAGACGTCGGTCTGGCTTCCGGTGGCGCCGGAGATGATCTCGGTGACGCCGTCGGTGGCCGAGACGACCGTGTAGAGGATGAGCGGGGTGAAGGCGGACGCCAGGACGGTCAGCCAGAGGAACCCGATGGCCTCGGACATGGCGGTGGTGAACGGTACGCCCCGGATGGCGCGCTTGGCGACGGCGAGGAGCCACAGGACGAGGGTCAGGAAGGTGGAGGCGGCGAAGACGACCGCGTACTGCTGGAGGAACTTGGGGTTCGTGAAGTCGACGTTGGCGGTGCTCTCGACGGCGTGGCTGAGCTTGCCGACGATCCACGCCGCGGCGTCGGCGCAGCCACGGGCGAGGGAGGAGAGGGGGTCCATGGCGTCGTCGGTGGTGGTGGGGGCGCGGCGGGGCGAGGTGGACCTTTCGCCGTCCTCGCAGTAGTCCTTGGCGAGCCCCACGATGAGGTCGCACTTGCCCTTCGGCGTCGAGCTCCCCGAGGGCGCGGGGCTGGGCGGGGGAGAAGGGGCGGCCGAGGCCCGGGACGCCAGGAGGATCACCGCGGGAGGCAGGCTGCCCAGCAGGGTGGCGAGCGAGAGCGTGCGGGGGCGGCGGCTGTCGGGCAGGCGCTGGCCGTGGGGCGGACGGTGGCCGGTTGCCGGACGGTGGTCGTCGGGCAGGCCGTGAGCGTCGGGCAGACGACGGCTGTCGGGCGGACGGCGGGTGTCGAGTGGACGGCGGTCGTGCGACGGACGGTGGCCATGGGACGGACGGCGGCCGTCGGAGGGACGGTGGCTGTCGGGCAGGCGGTGGCTGTCGGGCAGGCGGCGGTTATCGGGCATAGGTGAAGCCTCCGTATCCCTCGACCGCGCCGGCGATCTCGTCGGCGGTGGACGCCCGGTTGTCGCCGTTGACGGGCGTCGGGCCTTCCGTCTGGTTCGACGATTCGATCTTCCAGTCGCCGCCGACCCACTTCAGCTTCTGGGTGATGGTGAACCAGGTGCTGGTGACGGGCTTGGTCGAGCCCTGTCCGGCGAGGCCGACCAGGCCGGTGCACCAGACCTCGACGGTCGCGCTCGCGTCGTCCTGTGCGGCCACCTTGGTGCCCACGGCGACTGTCCTGGAGACGAAGGACAGACCACTGGGGGCGGTGCCGTCCTCCTTCAGGCCGACGTTCTTCAGGAAGTCGGGGGAGTAGGCCGTGTCCAGGTCGGCCGCGAGTCCGTCGACGATCGCCGGGTCGTGGGTGGCGCGGAGGATGTCCCGGCGGGAGTTCGCGCGGAACATCTCGGCCGAGCCGAGTGCCACCGCGTAGTTCGCCGCGGCGCTCTGCGCCCCCTGCACGTCGTGGGCGAAGCCCGAGGCGATCGGGCCCGCGCCGCCCGCGACCGGCTTGGTGCCGGTCGGTGCGGTGGGCGCCGAGCCGGCCTTCTTGCCGCTGCGTCCCGGTGCGTCGTCACCGCTCTCGCCCCCACCGCCGCCCCGGTTCGCGAAGGCGATGGCCGCGATGAGGAGGACGACCACGCCCACCACCGTGACGAGGGAACGTGAACTCCGGGCGGGGCGGCGCCCGTGGTTGTCGCCGCCCTCGCTTCCGGGGAGGCGGGTACGGGTCTGGCGCGTACCGCCGATGGTGCTGTACTCGTCGCCGGTACGGCCGGAGTCGCCGTAGCCGTGGTCGTCGCCGGGACTCATGCCGCGTACGCCCCTTCAGCCGTTCGCAGTTCCGCGTGGTACGACGGTGGCCGTGCTGGTTCCCGCGCGGACGCGGTGTGGTGACTGGACATCAGGGAGACGCAACCTCAGCCGGTGGGCGCGACGGGACAGGTGGGTGTTGGAGGTGAGCCGGGCCGCCCGGACCGGGTCGACCGCTGGTCAGGCGGCCATTCCGAGGACTCAGACGGCCATTCCGTAGACGATGGTGAAGAGTGTCCCCAGCGACCCGATGATGAAGACGCCGGTCAGGCCCGCGACGATCAGCCCCTTGCCCTGCTCGGCGCTGAAGGTGTCCCGTAGCGCCGTGGCGCCGATGCGCTGCTTCGCCGCACCCCAGACCGCGATGCCGAGGCAGAGCAGGATGGCCACGGCCATCACGACCTCGACCATCACACGGGCTTCGTTGCCCAGGGTCCCGAACGGCCCCCAAGTTGGGGCGATTCCGCCAATGATGGTGGTGATGTCGCCCTTATTGCCTGCCAGGATCATGTAAGTCACCGCCCCTGTTGGGTAGTTCACGGCCCGTACCGCATGGCACGGGTCGCTTCCTATCTTCGCTGATGAAACCGCCTCCGCACGACGCTTCGGCGGCTCTTTTTACCCGAATCTCGCACGTTTGACCGATCCCGCCGCGCTGACCTGCGGCTGGAACTGAGTGTGTGTGCGAATACGCATAGTCACTCTGTGTATCACGCGGCGTGACGTCGGGCAATGGTTGGAAACTCGCCACTCTGTCCGATTTCGGTCGGGTGGTGGGGTGGTGAGGCTTCGGAAGGTGTGTGGCGGAGCGGTGGGGTGGGATGGAGCGGTGGGGTGGGGTGAAGCGGCGGGGTGGCAGATGTGGAGCGGGGCGCGGGGAAGTGGGAAACGGCGGACGGGGCAGCTGCGCCGGCGCGGTCTCGGTGAATGACCGTTCGTCCTCCCACTGCCGTGCCGCACCGCGTCGCTGCGATCAGACCTGGGGACCGGAGGTGGGCGGGTCCGTACCGTCCAGTTCGGCGAAGTGGTCGAACTCACCGGCCAGAACGCCCTTCACGAACGCTTCCCACTTCACCTGGGTGGTCGTCACGACGTTGTCGGGGTCGCCGGTCTCCCGTAGATGTACAAGATCGCCCGGACCCGACGCCACCTCGATCCAGGGGCCGTCACCCTCCGCGCCCTCGGGGGCGGCACGGGTCCAGACGAGGTCGGCGGGGATGTCAGCCTCGGCCATGGAGGGCACCTTCCTTTACGGGACGCGGCAGCGGTCGTAGCGGCAGCGGTCGTAACGGATAACGCCCGCCGGACTCCTCCGGTTCCTGTCACAGGCCCCGGGACAGCTCTTGGGCGCGTCGGGCCGGCGGCTTCCACAGCACCGGGGCCGGTTCGCCGGAACGCGTCCCGAGCGCGGCCGGCGGCACCGGTACCCACCGTTCGAGTGAACCCGGCACCGACCGCACGCGCCCGGTACGTGGCCCGGATTCCGGGCCGCGCCCGGCTCATGACCGCTCATGTGAGGCGCGCGGCGGCGCTGCGGGGCGGACGCGGACGGCACGTTCCGCACCTCGGATTTGGCACAGTGCCGCTCCACGGTCGGGTCGGAAACGGGCGCCGGGACAGCCGGGCGCCGGAACCGGACATGAGGAGCGGGGTACGTGTCGGTGGCAGTGAGGGGTCAGCTCGCGGAGGTACGGGGGCCGGTCGGCCCCGCGAGCCCGCCCGGGAATCCCGGCAGCGGCGTGAACAACGGGCTCAGGCACAGCACGGGCCCCTGGACGAGGGCGGCCGGTGGAGCGGACGCGCTGCACACGACGCTGGCGGCGGTGCGGGCCGAGTTCGAAGCGGCGCACGGGGGCCTGGCCTCGGGCGTACGTGAACTGGGCGCGCTCGCGGAGCTGAGCGCGGTGCGCGGCTCGTGGGAGGCGCGCATCGACGCCGCGCGCGTGGAGTGCGGCAGCCTGGCGGAGAAGTTGCGGGCGGTGGCACGTATCGAGGGCGAGACGGACGCGGCGGCCGGCTCGTCGCTCACGAGGATCGCGACGGCGGGCGCCGGTGATGGCGGTGGTGCTGGTGGTGCTGGTGGTGGCGGGGGATGAGTACGGGTACGGGTACGTCGCCGTTCACGTGGGCGCGGTTGGAGGGCCTTCGGTGCGCCGAGTTGGAGGACGCGGCCGATGGTTGGGGCAGGGCGAGCAACCGGGCCGGCGAGGCGCGGCACCGGATCGAGCGGCAACTGGTGGCGGGGCTGCGCGAGACGCAGTCGGGGGAGGCGGCGGACGCGGCGGTCGCCAGGCTGAAGCGGCTGGTCGGGAACTTCCAGTACATCCACACGGAGTGCGGCCTGGTCCGCACGACCCTGAACAGCTTCGCGTACGAGTTGGCGGGCGCGCAGCGGGACTTGCGGGCCGCGCTGGTGGAGTCGGCGGCGCTCGGGTTCACGGTGCGCCCGGACGGATCGGTGAGCTATCCGGCCGCGGGCGAGCAGCCGGCCGGCGGCGCGCCGCTGCCGGGTGGGACGGTCGCCGGGAACGGGTTTCCGGAGCGGTTCGGGCTCGGCGAGGCGCCCGCGTTTGCCGCCCCGAACCCTCATGCGGCCCCGGCGCGGGACATCGCGGACCGGGTGGTCCGGGCCGTGCGGCTGGCGGTGGCGATCGACGAGCGGTACACCGCGATCCTCCGGAGACTGCGGGCGCCGGAGGGCCTGGCGGTCCCGGACACGGTGTGGACGGACGCGGCGGGTGACGCGGAGACGGTACGGGACGCGGCGTACGGCTACCTGGAACGCGGTATCCCGGAGGACGGCAGCCCCGCGGAGCGCAAGGCGTGGTGGGAGCACCTGACACGGGAACAGCGCGAGGAGTACCTGGCGGTCTACCCGGACCGGATCGGGAATCTGGACGGAATCCCGGCCCTGGTGAGGGACAGCGCCAACCGGGACAACCTCCGGTTGCTGATCGGCGAGTTGGCGGGCCGCGACGACGAGACGGCGCGAACGCGGTTGGCGGGTCTGCGGGAGATCGAACGACAGTTGGACGAGGGTGGTCAGCCGCCGATGTATCTGCTCGGCATCGGGAACGAGGGCAACGGCCGGGCGATCGTCTCGTTCGGCGATCCGGATACGGCGAGGAATGTCTCGGCGTACGTGCCGGGGCTCGGGACGTCGCTGGACGAGGAGTTCGCGAAGAGTGATCTGAAGCGTGCTCGGGATCTGGCGATCGGTACTCAGGGGCACGATCACTCCAGTGCGGCGATCACCTGGCTTGGTTATGACGCGCCTCAGATCCTCGAAGACGGTGGCGTACTGGGAAGTCTCGCTGTCATGGGTGATAGCAGGGCGGAGAAAGGCGGAGCCGCCTATCGAGAATTCATGAGCGGCCTGTCCGTCACGAACGAAAACGACGACCCTCATATGACCGCCATTGGTCATTCGTACGGCTCTCGTACCGTGGGTGCTGCTGCGGGGCACGTCGGTGGAATCCCCGGGGTCGACGACATCGTCCTGGTGGGCAGTCCTGGAGTCGGTGTCGACCGCGCCGAGGATCTCGGGGTCGGGAAGGAGCACGTGTTCGTCGGAGCGGCTGAGCACGATCCGGTCACCAGGACCCCCTCCAAACGATCGGTGGCGGCTGCCGCCGCGGCATCGTTCGCCGGACCGGTGGCCTCCTACATCGCCGGTGATCTCGCCGACCGAGGCGATGACGACCTGTGGTTCGGCAGAGATCCGGCGAGCCGGGCATTCGGCGCGAGGCGTTTCCACGTGGCTGACGGACCACGACTCGTAGGGGCGGACGGATTCAGTGTGAGCGCTCACAGCCAGTACTTCGATCCCGAGCGGGACTCGGTGTCCGCGGACAGCATCGCGCTGATCGCTGCCGGACGCGCGGACAAGGTCAGGATGGAGGAGCCGCGTTGAAACACCGTTCGCTTCTGATGACAGTCACGCTGTTGGTGAGCGTGTCGATTTCTGGCTGTGTCAATGATGTATTTCCGTTGCCAGGAGGGAGGAACGTACATATGGACATGCAGGATGCGGCTGATCGTGCGGATGGAATTCTTGACGCCGTCCTGAAACACATCACACCGGAGGTGCAGTGGGCGCATGGCCCGACGACCACGGGAAGCTGCGACGTGTCCCGGCGGCGCACAGTGATGACCGTCATTTCCGCAGAACGCCGAGGAAGCTTCCTGGGGCTCGTCGATCGCTTCTGGCGCAAGAGCGGATACCGGATCAAGATGGTGAACAAGGACGTGGACTTCCCGGCGATCTATGCGCAGACCGAGGACGGGTTCGGTGTCTCCCTCACCATCGGTGGGGAGGGGCAGGCGTTCTTCGAGGTCGACAGCCCCTGTGTGCGGGAGTCGGAGGTGGCTGCTTCCGGGACCAGGGCGAACGGGCCCGGGTACGAAGGGGTGTACCCGTTGCCCCGTCCGAACGTCCGCTCCCCCTTCTGGTCCGTCGGTTCCTGATGCGCGGTCAGTGACCCCGGTGACCCCAGTGACCCGGATGACTCGCACACACCCTCGAAACGACCCTTGAACCTGCCCCGGATGGGGGATGGTTGTGGGGTGCGGAAAATCTGGGTGGTCGGTGGTGTCGCGAGCGGGCTCGGCGTGTTGTTCGTCGCGCTGCTCGTCGTCGGTACGTACTCCGCCGCCGGTCTCGGCCGGGCCGGCGGGGGCGGGGCGGTCGGGCTGGTGAAGGGGGCCGTGCCCGCCAAGTACCAGCCGCTCGTGGAGAAGTGGGGCAATCTGTGCCCGGCGATCAACCCGGCCCTCCTGGCCGCGCAGCTGTACCAGGAGAGCGGTTGGAACCCTCGGGCACAGAGTCAGGCGGCGGCGCAGGGGATCGCTCAGTTCATCCCCGGGACCTGGGCCACGCACGGGATCGACGGTGACGGGGACGGCGACCGGGACGTCTGGGACCCGGCCGACGCGATTCCGTCCGCCGCCTCGTACGACTGCGAAATCGCCGGGTACGTCAAGAAGGTGCCGGGCGACCCGACCGACAACATGCTGGCCGCGTACAACGCCGGCGCCTACCGCGTGATCAAGTCCGGTGGGGTTCCGGCGATCTCCGAGACGCAGAACTACGTCAAGATCATCCGTTCTCTGGAGAAGAGCTTCGCCAGGCCCGTGGGGCGGGTGGAGCCCTCCCAGCAGGCGGCCGGGGCGATCTACTTCGCTCAGCAGAAGCTCGGCACCAAGTATCTGTGGGGCGGCAACGGCACGGCCGAGCAGGGCGGCCGGTTCGACTGTTCCGGGCTGACCCAGGCCGCGTACCGGACCGTGGGCGTCGAGCTGCCCCGCGTCGCGAACGATCAGTACAACGCCGGGGCGCACCCCTCGCGCGATGAGCTGCTTCCCGGCGATCTGGTGTTCTTCTCGGACGATCTGAACAACTCGCGGGCGATCCATCACGTGGGGATATACGTGGGTGGCGGTTACATGATCAACGCGCCGTACACAGGTGCCGTCATCCGGTTCGACAAGATCGACGCGCCCGACTACTTCGGCGCGACACGGGTGACCAAGGCGGGCGCGGAGGCCCTTCCGACCGCTCAGCCGGAAACGTGACGGGGTGTCGGCCGTGGCCGGAACTCTCCGTGAAGCTTGGGCCCTGAGCTGCGACGATGCATCACTCTTCGATAACGTCATGGTGATCTTTCGGTGGAGAGTGGAACGTACACGCGGGGTGGACCGTTTCCTGGACGGTGCGAGGAACGGGACGGCCGGTCTCCTCATGACCAGGCGGCCCGGCCCGTGCAGTGACGCAATGGATCGGCACCGGAACACGGGGGTTCGTCAACGCGGCGCATGCGTGTGCGCCGCAGCAGCAGACAAGGCAAGGGGCCGCGGCAGATGGCTGGACTCGCACTGAATGGGTCGAACCCCGACGTCAGCCTGCTCTACGACATCAACGGCCTGGCGAAGTCGGCTCCCACCTGGTTCGACCGCGTCATGGAGTTCGTCGGTGAGTACGGGATCATGCTCGGCATGGTCCTGGTGGTCCTGTGGTGCTGGTGGAACGTCCGCAGGCGCGGCACCACCGAGGATTCCGTGTCGGCCGTCGCCGGGATCGTCTGGGCGCCCCTCGCCGCCGGGATCGCCCTCCTCGTCAACATCCCGATCCGGGGATTCGTGGAGCGGCCACGCCCCTTCCGCGAACACCAGGGGCTGGACGTACTGGTGGCGGGGAAGAACGACTTCTCCTTCGTGAGCGATCACGCGACGATGGCGATGGCGATCGGCGCCGGGCTCTTCGTGGCCAACCGGAAGTTCGGGCTCGCCGCGATCGCCCTCGCGCTGGTCGAGGGCTTCTGCCGGGTCTACATGGGCGTGCACTACCCGACCGATGTGATCGGCGGGTTCGCGCTCGGCACGGCCGTGGCGCTGCTGCTCGCGCCGCCCGCGCTGGCGCTGCTCACGCCGCTCGTCGCCGCCGTCGCACGCTCGGGTCGGGCCGGCCGGCTCGTACGGTCGCGCCACCCGCTCGGCGCACCGGTCGGTGGCGGGGACGGGGACAGGGATGAGGACGACGAGTGGGAGGAACGCTCCGGGGCGCTCGGCATCCCGGAGCCGCGCCCCCGGCGGGGACGCGGTGGTACGGGAGAGAAGGACCTCGCGGCCTGAGGCGGGCGCGGTGGTTCCTCGCTCCGTGCCCCCGGCTCACAGCGACTGCGGGAACGTGAACATCCGGTCCGGGTCGTACCGCCTCTTCACCGTGGCGAGCCGGTCGGTCGCCGAGCCGTAGTACGCCTGCCGCCAACCGGTCAGCGCCTCGTCCGCGTAGTTCTGGTAGGCCGCCCCGGACGCGTACCTCCGCATCGCCGTATGAGTGTTTTTCAGCCACTCCTGCTGGGTGGTGCCCGAGGTCCCCGGGCGCCAGGCGCCGATGTACTGGCCGAGCATGCGAGACCCCCGGTGGACGAACGCCGTCGCCCGCGCGTCCACCCGGTTGATCGCCCCGCCGAGCGCCGTGAGCGCGATGCTTCCGCCGCCCCCCTCCCGCACGCCGAGCCGGGTGAACGCCTCGACCCGGTCGAGCAGGGCTCGCACGCCCGCCGGGGGCAGCGCGCGGTCGTAGAAGTCGGACGCGGCGGCGTACGTCTCGCGCTGGAGGGTGCCCTGTTCCGTACGGCCCGGGGTGGTGCCCGGCAGATGGCACTGGGCGTTCGTGATGCCCGAGCAGCCCGCGTACACCAGCATCGCGTCCTGGTAGCCGCGGCGGACCAGTGAGACGGAGGAGGCGGAGGAGCCGATCCGGTCGGCGAGGCGGTCGACGGCGTTCTGGAGGTCGCCGTAGGTCCCGAGGCTGAAGGCCGCGACCGAGACCGTCGGGTCCACGCCCCCCGGACCCGCCGCCAGATGTGCCGACGACCAGATCTCGTCCGGCTGGTCCGGACCCCACGCCTGCCACGCCTCGACGACCGAACGGGCGCGGGACCAGGGCCAGGAGAGATACGCGGTGACCGTTCCGGGCGCCGGGCTGGTACGGAACCGGAGGCTGGTGACGACGCCGAAGTTGCCGTTCCCCGCGCCGCGCAGCGCCCAGAACAGGTCCGGGTGGTGCGCGGCGTCGGCCGTGAGCGTCCTGCCGTCGGCCGTGACGAGGGTCGCCGAGACCAGGCTGTCGCACGTCAGTCCGTACGCGCGGGACGCGACCCCGTGGCCGCCGCCGAGGGTCAGGCCGGAGACGCCGACCGAGGGACACGAGCCGCCGGGGATGGTCAGGCGGTGGCGGGCGAGGCCCTGGTAGACGTCGACGAGTCTGGCGCCCGCGCCGATCGTGCCGTCCCCGTCGACCGCGGTCAGCGCGGAGACGTCGATGACGAGCCGGCCGGTGCCGCTGGACCAGCCCGCGTACGAGTGGCCGCCGCCGCGGATGGCGACGGGCGTGCCCTGGTCCCGGGCGAAGGCCAGGCATTCGCGTACGTCCTCCTCATGGGCGACGTAGGCGACGGCGGCCGGTCTCTGGTCGTCGAACCGGGTGTTGTACAGCTGCCGGGCCGTGTCGTACGCGGTGTCGCCCGGCCGTACGAGGGAGCCGTCGAGACCACGGGCGAGCGCGGGCCAGTCCGCCGGGCCCGAAGTGCGCGGCGGCGTACGGCTGGTGGATGCCGACGGCGTGGGGGTGGGGGCGGACGCGCCGGTGCCTCCGCCTCTCGCGCCGGCCGGGCTGTTGGCGGTGTCGTCGCACGAGGTGGTCGTCGCGGTGGTGAGGGCTGCCGCCGCGACGGCGGTGAGCATGGTGCGCCGGTTCATGACTGCTCCGGTTCCGGGCGGTACTTCGCGGACACGGGATGGCGGTGGTGACAGCGGTGGTGGTGATGATCGCGGTGGTGTGGGCGGGGGCCGGGGCGCGGGGGCGCTCACGACGGCCGGCACGGTCCGCACGGCGGACAGGACCAGGACGACTCACGGGACGGCGTCGGACGGGGGCTCACGGGGCGGCGAGGTGCGACTGCGCGTCCGCGCGAGCGCGTTCGCGGGATCTTCGGGCGGGACCCGACCAGCCGCAGGCGCAGCGGGCCGTACAGAACGAACCCCGTTCGGCGGTCGTCGTGGTGTGGACGGGGGCGGCCGGGGACTCATCGGCGCGGTGCGGCTCATACACCCGTCCACGGTACTGGCGGCGGGCCCGGCGCGGGGGGCGCGTGACGGGCGCCCGGGGTCGTCGTTATGTGTGGCAGGCGTGACGTCGTTGGGGGTTGGCAGTCGATGGTGGTGCAGCAGCACAGGTCCGGAGGCGGGGCGCTCGCTGTCTGCGCGCTGGCCGTGGTGGGTGTGATGGCGGCGGCCTCCGGATGTTCGGGAGGCGGCGGTGACACGGGCGGCGGTGGCGCCGTGGTCGACGAGCGGGCCGCCACCGCGGACCCCGCCGGCGCGCTGCACCGGGCGGCGGCCGTGCTGGCCGGAGCGGGTGGTGCGCGGGCGCGCACGTCGATGGAGTCCGCGGTCGGCGGCACCCGGGTCACGGTCCGGGGCCACGGTACGTACGACTTCCGCAGACAGCTCGGGCGGATGAAGGTCGTGCTGCCCAAGGACGTCGCCGGTCAGGACGAGCACCTGCCGATCACCGAACTGCTCACCCCCGGCGCGCTGTACATGAAGAACCGGGGCGCCGGGGTCCCGCCGGACAAGTGGGTCAGGGTCGACACGACGGCGTTGGCGGACGGCAATCTGGTCACCGGAGGGGTGACCGACCCGATGGCCGCCGCCGAACTGCTGCGCGGCGCGCGCGCCGTGGCGTACGTGGGCAGTTCCGAGCTGGCCGGGGAGCGGGTCTGGCACTTCCGGGGAGCCGCGGATCTCGCCGCGGCGGCGCGCGGCGCGTCCCCGCGGACGCGTGGGGCGCTCGCCGCGGCGGCGAAAGGGTTCAGCACGGGCGCCGTGCCGTTCGACGCGTACCTGGACGACGCCGGGCGGCTGCGGAAGGTGCGGTACCGGTTCAGTTACGTCACCGAAGGCCCGCCGGTCGAGGTGGTGTCGACGACGCTGCTGTACGGGTTCGGGACGGCGGTCACCGTGGAGCTGCCGGCCGACGGCGACATCTACACCGGAGAGATCCGGCAGCCGCGCACCCTCCCCGGGACCGGACCGGGCAGAGCCCTCCCCGAAGGGGCATAGGCAAAGGCGCATAGGCACCCCGGGAGGCCGAAATGGTCCGTCCGTGCCATGCGCGGCGGGTGTCCTGATCCCTACCCTGGGAGCCCGGTGCGCCAGCAAGTCGGCGACGGCAGAAAGAGGTGACGCACATGGTGACGCTCAGCGCTCCGACTGTTCAGGACCACGTGGCCCTCGCCGAGATCGAGCTCTGCGGCGATCTGATCATCGCGGCTTCGACGGCCCGTGAGGAACGGCTCAGTCCGGACCGTATCGACGAAGTGCTCAACGTCAGGGCGGAAACACTCGACGCCGAGGCGGAAGCGCTCAGCGCCGAGGCCCGCGCGCTCCCCACCGGGGCGGGAACGCTCCCCCACGGGGTCCGAGCGCCTTCCATCACGGCCGAAGCGCTCCCCACCAGGGCGGGAGTACCCGACGTCAGGGCGGGAGCGCTCGACGTCAGGGCCGAGGGGGCGTCCGCCGAACGGGTCACCGTCCCCCGGCAGGGGCACCGCCGGGGCTGACCGGGACGACCGGTGCCGGCCCGCCGGAGATCCGGTGCCGGCCCGGTGCCGGCCGCCTGCGGGGGACCGCGGTGGTCCGGTACGGGTCGGGCGCCGCCCGGTTCCGGCGGGCGACGCCGGGGGGCACGCCCGGGGACGCGACCGGGATCAGGTACGGAGCAGCCGGGCGATCGCCTTCGTGGCTTCCTCCACCTTGGCGTCGATCTCGTCGCCGCCCTTCACCGCCGCGTCCGCGACGCAGTGGCGCAAATGCTCCTCCAGGAGCTGGAGCGCGAACGACTGCAGGGCCTTGGTGGAGGCCGAGACCTGGGTGAGTATGTCGATGCAGTAGACGTCCTCGTCGACCATCCGTTGCAGGCCCCTGATCTGGCCCTCGATCCGGCGCAGCCGCTTGAGGTGTTCGGCCTTCTGGTGGTGGTAGCCGTGCACACCGCGGTCGTGGTCGGTGACGACCGCCGCGCCCGTCTCCGTACCCGCCGCCTCGGTGCTGGTCATTTCGTCCTCCCGTTGTCCTGCTTGTTCTGCTTGCCCTGTCGGCCCTCGCCCGTACCTCGCGGCGGGCCGCCGTGCATACCCCTGCCGGGTATATGGTAACGAATCCAGCCGAAACGTGACCGGGGGCCCGTGCTGATCACCGTGCCCGATGCGCGACACTGAAGAACGCCGGTTAGCCGTGGCCGGATGATGCGCCTAGCATCAGCCTGACCGAATCCAAAGCATCCGAGGACCCCACGTGCGCTTTCGTCTGACCCCCAGGGAGACGAGCTTCTACGACATGTTCTCCGCTTCAGCGGACAACATCGTCACGGGCTCGAAACTCCTGATGGAACTGCTCGGAGCGGATTCTGCCTCCCGAGTCGAGATCGCGGAGCGCATGCGGGCAGCGGAGCACGCGGGGGACGATGCCACCCACGCGATCTTCCACCAACTGAACTCCTCGTTCATCACGCCGTTCGACCGCGAGGACATCTACAACCTGGCCTCGCAGCTCGACGACATCATGGACTTCATGGAGGAGGCCGTCGACCTCGTCGTGCTGTACCAGATCGAGGAGCTGCCCAAGGGCGTCGAGCAGCAGATCGAGGTGCTGGCGCGGGCGGCCGAGCTGACCGCCGAGGCCATGCCCGGTCTGCGGACCATGGACAACCTCACGGAGTACTGGATCGAGGTCAACCGGCTGGAGAACCAGGCCGACCAGATCCACCGCAAGCTGCTCGCCCAGCTCTTCAACGGCAAGTACGACGCCATGGAAGTCCTGAAGCTGAAGCAGATCGTCGACGTGCTGGAAGAGGCGGCCGACGCGTTCGAGCACGTCGCCAACACCGTGGAGACCATCGCGGTCAAGGAGTCCTGAACCTCGTGGACACCTTTGCGCTGATCGTGACCGTCGGCGTCGCGCTCGGCTTCACCTATACGAACGGCTTCCACGACTCGGCGAACGCCATCGCCACCTCGGTCTCCACCCGGGCGCTGACCCCCCGTGCGGCCCTGGCGATGGCCGCCGTCATGAACCTCGCGGGCGCCTTCCTGGGCAGCGGGGTCGCCAAGACCGTCAGCGAGGGCCTGATCGCGACGCCCGAGGGCCAGAAGGGGATGGGCATCCTCTTCGCGGCGCTGGTCGGCGCGATCATCTGGAACCTCGTCACCTGGTACTTCGGGCTGCCGTCCTCGTCCTCGCACGCCCTGTTCGGCGGCATGGTCGGCGCCGCGCTCGCCGGCGGGACGGTGGTGCACTGGTCCGGGGTGCTCGACAAGGTCGTCATCCCCATGTTCATCTCGCCGGTCATCGGCCTGGTGGCGGGCTATCTGGTGATGTGCGCGATCCTGTGGATGTTCCGCAAGTCCAACCCGCACAAGGCCAAGCGCGGCTTCCGCATCGCGCAGACCGTGTCGGCGGCGGGCATGGCCCTCGGGCACGGCCTCCAGGACGCGCAGAAGACCATGGGCATCGTGGTGATGGCGCTGGTCATCGCCGATGTCGAGAGCCCGAGCGACCCGATCCCGGTCTGGGTGAAGCTGGCCTGCGCGGCGATGCTCTCGCTCGGTACGTACGCGGGCGGCTGGCGCATCATGCGCACCCTGGGCCGCAAGATCATCGAGCTGGACCCGCCGCAGGGCTTCGCCGCCGAGACGACCGGCGCCTCGATCATGTTCGGCTCGGCGTTCCTGTTCCACGCACCGATCTCGACGACGCATGTGATCACCTCGGCGATCATGGGTGTCGGCGCCACGAAGCGGGTGAACGCGGTCCGCTGGGGTGTCGCCAAGAACATCATCCTGGGCTGGTTCATCACCATGCCCGCCGCGGCCCTGGTGGCCGGGGCCAGCTACGGGATCGTGCTGCTGCTCTTCGGCTGACGGCGGGCGCGGCGGCGCGTACGGGTGTCGGCGCGCGTACGGGTGTCGGTCGCCTCCTTCGGGCGGCCGCCGTGGTGTGCGTACGCCCTCGGTGTGTTCTTCGTACGGGTCCGCCCCCCTCTCCCGGCTCCGGGAAGAGGGGGGCGGACCCGTACGCCCCGCGGTGGCACCGCCATGCAGCACCGCGCGGCCGTCCATGGGTGGGAGCGAGGGGATACGCGCCGCTCCGGAGGGAGGATCGGTCCGGGCTATCCGAAGCGTCCCGAGATGTAGTCCTCGGTCGCCTGGACCGACGGGTTCGAGAAGATCCGTTCCGTCTCGTCGATCTCCACCAGCTTGCCGGGCTTGCCGACCGCCGCGAGGTTGAAGAACGCCGTACGGTCCGAGACCCGCGCCGCCTGCTGCATGTTGTGCGTGACGATCACGATGGTGAAGCGTTCCTTCAGCTCGCCGATCAGGTCCTCGATCGCCAGCGTGGAGATCGGGTCCAGGGCCGAGCACGGCTCGTCCATCAGCAGCACGTCCGGCGCCACGGCTATCGCGCGGGCGATGCACAGCCGCTGCTGCTGGCCGCCCGAGAGGCCGGAGCCCGGCTTGTTCAGCCGGTCCTTGACCTCGTTCCAGAGGTTCGCCCCGCGCAGCGACTTCTCGACGACGTCGTTCAGCTCGCTCTTGCGGTACGAGCCGTTCAGCCGCAGCCCGGCCGCGACATTGTCGAAGATCGACATCGTCGGGAACGGGTTGGGGCGCTGGAAGACCATGCCGACCGTGCGGCGCACGGTGACCGGGTCGACGTTCGGCCCGTACAGGTTCTCGTCGTCCAGCAGCACCTTTCCCTCGACGCGGCCACCGGGGGTGACCTCGTGCATCCGGTTCAGGGTGCGCAGGAAGGTGGACTTGCCGCAGCCGGAAGGGCCGATGAAGGCGGTCACGGAACGGGGCTCCACGGTCATCGAGATGTCCTCGATGGCCAGGTGGCTGCCGTAGTAGGCGGACAGGCCGCCGACGTCGATGCGCTTGGCCATGTGAATCACTGCTTTCTGCGAATTCCGCGTGGCCTAACGGCCGGTCTTCGGGGCCTTCCAGCGGGCGATGCCGCGGGCCACCAGGTTGAGGATCATGACGAAGGCGATCAGGACCAGGGCGGCCGACCAGGCGCGGTCGTACGACGCCTCGCTGCCGACCCGGTACTGCTCCCAGATGTAGAAGGGGAGCGACGACTGGGCGCCCTCGAACGGGTTCGGGTTGATCAGCTGGCTGCCGAAGACCAGCAGCATGATCGGCGCGGTCTCGCCGGCGATCCGGGCGACGGCGAGCATGACGCCCGTCGTGATGCCGCCGATCGCGGTCGGGACGACCACCTTCAGGATGGTCCGCCACTTCGGGATGCCGAGGGCGAGGGACGCCTCGCGCAGCTCGTTCGGCACCAGCTTGAGCATTTCCTCGGTGGAGCGCACCACGACCGGGATCATCAGGATCGTCAGGGCCAGCGAACCCATCAGCCCGGACGGCTGCAGACCCGCCATCAGCATGATCGACAGGATGAAGAGCCCCGCCACGATGGACGGGATGCCGGTCATCACGTCGACGAAGAAGGTGACCGCCCTGGCGAGCGCGCCCTTGCCGTACTCCACCAGGTAGACCGCCGTCAGCAGCCCGATCGGGGCGGAGATCACGGTGGCGAGGCCGACCTGCTCCAGGGTGCCGATCAGGGCGTGGTAGACACCGCCACCCGCCTCCATACCGGGGACACCGGCCATCGAGTGGGTCAGGAAGTAGCCGTCGAACGCCTTCGCGCCCCGGCCCACCGTCGTCCAGATCAGCGAGAACAGCGGGACGACCGCCAGGGCGAAGCACACCCAGACCACGCTGGTGGCGAGGCGGTCCTTGGCCTGGCGCCGGTTCTCGACGAACGAGGTCGTGGCGTACGAGAGCGTGACGAAGAGCAGCGCCGAGAGCAGGCCCCACTGCATGCGGCTGTGCCAGCCGGCCACCGCCCCGACGCCGACGCCGAGCGCGACCGACACCGCGGCGAGCGCGAACGGGGACCAGCGGGGGAGGGTCCGGCCGGCCAGGGTGGTGGGGCGGGCGGCCCGCTCGGCCACCGGGCGGGCCGGGATGCTGTCGTCGTACGTCATGCGTTGGCCCCCGAATACTCCTTGCGGCGGGCGATGATGAGCCGGGCCGCGCCGTTGACCAGCAGGGTGAGGACGAAGAGCACCAAGCCCGAGGCGATCAGGGCGTCGCGCCCCAGCTCGTTGGCCTCGTCGAACTTCGCGGCGATGTTCTGGGCGAACGTCCCGCCGCCCGGATCGAGGATGTGCAGCGAGATGACGAAGCTCGGCGACAGGACCGTGGCGACGGCCATCGTCTCGCCGAGCGCCCGGCCCAGGCCCAGCATCGACGCGGAGATCACGCCGGAGCGCCCGAACGGCAGCACCGAGAGCCTGATGACCTCCCAGCGGGTGGCGCCGAGAGCGAGCGCGGCCTCCTCGTTCATCCTCGGGACCTGGAGGAACACCTCGCGGCTGACACTGGTCACGATCGGCAGAATCATGATCGCGAGCAGGATGCCCACGGTGAAGAGCGACCGGGCCACACCGATCTCGGTCTTCTCGAAGAGGTACGTCCAGCCGAAGAACCGGTCCAGCCAGAGGTTCAGGCCCTCCAGGTACGGGACGAGTACCAGGGCGCCCCAGATGCCGTAGATGATGCTCGGCACCGCGGCGAGGAGATCGACCACGTACGCCAGCGGCGCGGCCAGCCTGCGCGGCGCGTAGTGCGAGATGAAGAGCGCGATGCCGACCGCGACCGGGACCGCGATGGCCATCGCCACGACCGAGCTGACCACCGTGCCGAAGAGGAGGACGGCGATGCCGAAGACCGGCGGGCTGCCCGCCGGGTTCCAGTCGAAGGTGGTGAAGAAGTTGCCCTCGTTCTCCGAGAGGGCGAGGACCGCGCGATAGCTGAGGAACACGGCGATCGACGCCATGATCACCAGGAGCAGGATGCCGGAGCCCCGGGAGAGACCCACGAATATCCTGTCCCCCGCGCGCCCGGTGGACGCGGCGCGCTCACGGGGCGTCCGCCGCGGTGGGACACCTGTCGGCAGGGGGTCTGTCTGAGTGGTGGAAGCCATGTCTTTCCGGTCTGTGTGGGGGAGCGGCGGGCTCCCCTGGCGGCGGTGCACCGGATGGGCGAAGAGGTGGTACACGCCGGCCCGGAGGGGTGCGCCGGGCCGACGCTGCCGGATGTCGCCGGGTCAGGAGAGCTCGGCGATCGTGGAGCGGACCTTCGCGTTGATCTCGGCCGGGATCGGGGCGTAACCGGCCTCCGAGAGCACCTTCTGGCCCTCGTCGGACGCGGTGTACGTCAGGAACGACTTGACCGTGCCGAGCGTGTCCGCCTTGTTGCCCGCGTCGCAGACGACCTCGTACGTCACCAGGACGATCGGGTACGCGCCCTCGGCCTTCGTCGTGTAGTCGAGGTCGAGCGCCAGGTCCTTGCCGGTGCCCTTGACCTTGGCGGCGGCGATGGCCTTCGACGCGTTCTCCGACGACGCCTTGACCGGGGCGGAGCCGCCCGTGTCGATGTCGACCGTGGAGATGGACTGCGAGGAGGCGTACGACAGCTCGAAGTAACCGATCGAACCGTCGACCTGCTTCACCTGGGCGGCGACGCCGGACGAGCCGGACGCGGCCTGGCCGCCGGGGGCGGGCCACTTCTTCTCGGCCTCGTACTTCCAGTCGCTCGGGGCGGCCTTGCCGAGGTACTTGCCGAGGTTCTGCGTGGTGCCGGAGTCCTCGGAGCGGTGGAACGCCTGGATGGCCTTGTCCGGGAGCTTGGCGCCCGTGTTCAGCTTGGCTATCGCCGGGTCGTTCCACTTCTTGATCTTGTTGTCGAAGATCTTGGCGAGGGTCGGGGCGTCCAGCGTGAGGCTGTCGACACCCTCCAGGTGGAAGCCGATCGCGATCGGGCCGCCGACCATCGGGAGGTTGATGCCCTGGCCGGACGCGCAGACCTTCTTCGAGTCGGCGACCTCTTCGGGCTTCAGCGCCGAGTCGGAACCGGCGAAGCCGACGGTGCTCTGGTTGAAGGCGACGATGCCCTCGCCGGAGGACGACGACTTGTAGTTGATCTCCACACCGGGACAGGCGGCCATGTAGTTCTTGACCCACAGGTCCATGGCGTTCTTCTGGGCGCTGGACCCGGAGGCGCGGAGCTGGCCCTTGGCGCCGTCGCACTTGATGTTCGACGCGGCGGCCGTCTTCTTGCCTGCCGCGGTGGTGGTGTCGTTGTCGCCGCTGTTGTTGTCCGAACCGCACGCCGTGAGGACCAGGGCGCCGGAGACGGCGAGGGCACCGAGCGCGGTGGCACGAAGCCGGTTCTTGCGCTGAAGCTTCACTTTCGGGTGTTTCCTTCCAGGAGCCGCCGTGGTGGTGCGTTCTTGCGACGGCGTGCGATGAGGTGTGGTGTGCGGCGCTTTGCGTGCCGTGCACCGTGCACTGCCGAAATTAGGCAGGTCAGGTGAAGGGGTCTGCGGGGGGCGGTGAACGGAAGGTGAACCTCGGCGGGCGGGGCGGGGCGGGGTGGGTTCGGGTGGGGTTGCGGGGGTGCTGGGTGTGGGGTGCGGTGGTGCGAGTGCGAGTGCGAGTGCGAGTGCGAGTGCGAGTGCGGGTGCGTGGTGTCGCGCTGTGTCGTGGCGGGGTGGGGTGGGGCCCCTCCGGGGTGTCTCCTCGGGCCGGGCGTGGCACCCCGGTTCGTGAGTGGGGCCCGGTTGTACGCCCGACCCTGCGGGGACCCCCCTGCACGGCCCCACCCCGGCCGGTTCGGCGGCTTCCGGCCGGGGTGGGGGTCGGCTATCGCGGTCCTTCTCGGGCGGTTGGCGGCTGTGGGCCGGGGTGGGGTCGGCTATTGCGGTCCTTCTCGGCTGGGGCTCCGGGTGTGGGCCGCGCGCGGCTCCCGCCGGGGTCACAGGGCGGGAGCGTGTCCAGCAGGGTGCGGTCCCGGGGGTGGGTCAGGCGGGTGCGGGCCTCGGCCGGGGGGAGCCAGAGGAGGCGGTCCACCTCGTCGTTGGGCTCGAACGCGCCCGTCGTCGCCTCGGCCGCCCAGTAGTGGACCTCCTTGGGACGTCCGCCCGCCAGGTAGTGGGCCGTGGGGAGGGGCGTGCCCGGTGTGCAGTGGTGGCCGGTCTCCTCCAGGACCTCCCGCAGCGCGGCCTCCAGCGGGGACTCGCCCGGTTTGAGCTTGCCCTTGGGGAAGGACCAGTCGTCGTAACGGGGGCGGTGCACGAGGGCGATCCTCAGGTCCGGGGAGCGGCGCCACAGCACGCAGCCCGCGGCTCGTACCGTCATGGCGCGCTCACGTACGGCCATGCCTCGCGGAACGCCGTCCGGGCCGTCCGCACCTCGTGGCGCTGGTCGGCGTGGAGCACGCCGAGGGTGTACGCCGTCGCCGGGGCGATCCTGGGGGTTCTGGCCGCCGAGGCCGACGCCGCCGCCGCCTCCGCCGCGTCGCGGTGCGCGTCGAGCGCGCGGCCCGCTTTGCGCAGGGCCGGTTCCGGTGTGCCGCGTACCACCTCGTGGGCGTAGCGGTGCAGTCGCAGCAGCAGTCGCGTGCGGTGCCAGAGGGCGTCCTGTGTCTCGTTGTACGGGTCGGGCGTCTCGCGGGGCAGTGCGGCGACCGCGGTCAGCAGGCGTTGTTCGGCGTGGTCCGCCGACACGTGCAGCGGTTCGGCGGTGGGGGACAGCGGTACGTCGGAGGCCAGCAGGGCGACCGCGTCCGCCACCGCGTGGAAGCGGGACGAGCCGAGTGCCTGGAGGGCCGCCGAGTGGGCCCGGGTCCGGGCCAGGGTCAGCTGCCGTTCCAGGAGCGCGCCGGCGCGTGCGGTTCCGACGGTTTGTTCCTTCGCGCTGTCCGAGAGCTGGTGCAGCGCGTCGAGCAGCCGGGTCAGCCGTGCCGCGTAGGCGTGTTCGCGGGCCATGGTGCCGGAGAGCCAGGCCAGTTCCGTACGCAGTTCCTCGGCCCATACGGGGTCGAGCGCGTCCCGGAACGTGTGCAGTGTCCCGCTGATGCGCCGGGCCGCGCGGCGCAGGGCGTCGGCGGCCTCCTCGGCGGCCCGGCCGCCCGCGTCGGTGGGGGCGCTGTTCTCGCGGTGCAGCCGCAGTCCGCGCAGGAAGTCCGCGGCCTGTGTCCGGAGGTAGGGCGCGAGCACGTCCGCCGCGGCGAGGACGGGTGGGTACCGGTCAGGGCGTCGCACGCCGCCGCCTCCGTGCGTCGATGAGCATTTCCTGTACGTGGCGCAGGGGCCGGCCGTCCGCGTCGGCGGCGTGCCGGGTCCAGTTGCCGTCGGGCCCGAGGTGCCAGGAGGCGGTGGTGTCGGCCATGCCGGTCTCCAGCAGTCTGATGAGCGCGGCGCGGTGGGCGGGGTCGGTGACCCGGACCAGTGCCTCGATCCTGCGGTCGAGGTTGCGGTGCATCATGTCGGCGCTGCCGAACCAGACTTCGGGTTCGCCCGCGTTGCCGAAGGCGAAGACGCGTGAGTGTTCGAGGAAGCGGCCCAGGATCGAGCGGACCCGGATGTTCTCGGAGAGTCCGACGACGCCGGGGCGGACGGCGCAGATGCCGCGTACCCAGATGTCCACCGGCACACCGGCCCGCGCGGCCCGGTAGCAGGCGTCGATGATCGCCTCGTCGACCATCGAGTTGACCTTGACGCGTACGGAGGCGGGGCGTCCGGCCCGGTGGTGGGCGACCTCCTTGTCTATGCGGGCGATCAGTCCGTCCCGCAGCGACTTGGGGGCGACCAGCAGCCGGCGGTAGGTCTCGCGGCGGGAGTAGCCGGAGAGCCGGTTGAAGAGGTCGGAGAGGTCCGCGCCGACCTGCGGGTCGGCGGTGAGGAGGCCCAGGTCCTCGTACAGCCTGGCCGTCTTGGGGTGGTAGTTGCCGGTGCCGACGTGCGAGTAGCGGCGCAGCGTGTCGCCCTCCTGGCGGACCACGAGCGAGAGCTTGCAGTGGGTCTTGAGGCCGACGAGGCCGTACACGACGTGGCAGCCGGCCTCTTCGAGCTTGCGGGCCCACTTGATGTTGGCCTGTTCGTCGAAGCGGGCCTTGATCTCGACGAGTACGAGGACCTGCTTGCCGGACTCGGCGGCGTCTATCAGGGCGTCCACGATGGGGGAGTCGCCGGAGGTGCGGTACAGGGTCTGCTTGATGGCGAGGACGTCCGGGTCGCCCGCTGCCTGTTCCAGGAACGCCTGTACGGAGGTGGAGAACGAGTCGTACGGGTGGTGGAGGAGCACGTCCCGTTCGCGCAGCGCGGCGAAGATGTCCGGCGGGGACGCCGACTCGACCTCGGCGAGATCGCGGTGGGTGCCCGCGATGAAGGTCGGGAACCTCAGCTCGGGCCGGTCCAGGGCCGCGATGCCGAAGAGGCCGGTGAGGTCGAGGGGGCCGGGCAGCGGGTAGACCTCGGCGTCGGTGACGTTCAGCTCGCGGACGAGCAGGTCGAGCACGTACGGGTCGATGGACTCCTCGACCTCCAGCCGCACCGGAGGGCCGAACCGGCGCCGCATGAGTTCCTTCTCCAGCGCCTGGAGCAGGTTCTCGGCGTCGTCCTCCTCGACCTCCAGGTCCTCGTTCCTGGTGACCCGGAACATGTGGTGCGCCAGCACCTCCATGCCCGGGAACAGCTCCTCCAGGTGGGCGGCGATGATGTCCTCGACGGGGACGTACCGCTGCGGGGACGCCTCCAGGAACCGGGTGAGCAGCGGCGGCACCTTGACGCGGGCGAAGTGGCGGTGGCCGCTGACCGGGTTGCGCACGACGACGGCGAGGTTGAGGGAGAGCCCGGAGATGTACGGGAAGGGGTGGGCCGGGTCGACGGCGAGCGGGGTGAGGACGGGGAAGATCCGCTGCCGGAAGAAGGTGAAGAGGCGGGCCTGCTCCTTCTCGGTCAGCTCGGGCCAGCGGATCAGCTGTATGCCCTCGTCGGAGAGGGCCGGGGCGACGTCCTGCTGGTAGCAGGCGGCGTGCCGGGCCATGAGTTCGCGCGACCGGGTCCAGATCAGGTCGAGGACTTCGCGCGGCTGGAGGCCGGACGCGGAGCGGGTGGCGACCCCGGTGGCGATACGGCGCTTGAGCCCGGCGACCCGGACCATGAAGAACTCGTCCAGGTTGGACGCGAAGATGGCGAGGAAATTGGCCCGTTCGAGGAGGGGCGTGGCGGGGTCCTCGGCGAGTTCCAGAACGCGTTCGTTGAACGCGAGCCAACTGCGTTCGCGGTCCAGGAAACGGCCGTGGGGCAGCTCGTCGTCCGCTTCGGCGGGGTCGTACGCGTCGGCGTCGGCGTCGATGTCGGGGTCGGGGCGACCCGCCGCGGACACCCGGGGCGCGGCGGCGACGGCGTGCGGCCGCTGCGCGGCGAGGGAGCCCACGGAGGGCTGGACGGGCTGGACCGGGACCTCGGAGCTGGGCTGCTGGCTCATGGACCCATTGTTCCGCGCGGGCGGCTCCGAGGGCGCGGCGGAGCCACGGGCGGCTTCGGGGGCTTCGGGGGCCGCGGTGGGCGCGGAGCGCTTGCGGCCTCCGCGGGAGCGGGGGGCGGGCACAGCTGGCTGCATCCCGCGAGGGTCGCAAGACATTCTGAATGGACGGTAACGATGACATGACGTGCGGGAAGCGGTGTGTCCGCAGGCGCGCGGACGCGCCGCTCCCCGGGCGCGGTCAGGTCTCGGTGCGGTACATCAGGTCCACCTCGTGCGTGGTGAAGCCCATCCGCTCGTACACCGTCACGGCCGCCGTGTTGTCCGCGTCGACGTACAGCATCGCGGTCGGCAGCCCCTCGGCGGCCAGATGACGCAGGCCGATCGCGGTGAGCGCCTTGCCGAGGCCGCCGCCCTGCGCGTCGGGCCGGATGCCGACGACGTACACCTCGCCCAGCCGCTCGTCGGCGTGCACCTTCGTCCAGTGGAAGCCGATGATCGCGCCGTCGCGCTCGGCGAGGAAGAAGCCCTCGGGGTCGAACCAGGGCTCGGCCTCGCGGGCGTCCAGATCGCGCTGGGTCAGCGAACCCTGCTCGGGATGGTGGGCGAACGCCGCGCTGTTCACGGCGAGCCAGGCGGCGTCGTCCTGCCCGGGTACGAAGGCCCGCACGGTGACTCCGGCGGGCAGCACCGGTTCCGCGATGTCC
This sequence comes from Streptomyces sp. AM 4-1-1, assembly GCF_029167625.1. NCBI lineage: Bacteria > Bacillati > Actinomycetota > Actinomycetes > Kitasatosporales > Streptomycetaceae > Streptomyces > Streptomyces sp. AM 4-1-1. Next base: position 3,171,693 of record NZ_CP119145.1, on the reverse strand, counting down.
AGCGGCTCCAACGGGCGGCGCAACTGGCGCAGTTCACGGAAGAGGCTGAGCCCGAGGACCTGCGCGAGGTGCTTCGCGGCGGGCTTCCCGCCATGCGCCCACACCCGTACCCGCTTGCCGGTCACGTCGAGCAGGGCCGCCCCGAGCGCGCGTCCGTGTCCGTGCCCGCGCCGCGCGGGGTGCACGACCATCTCGGCCGCGGGCGCCTCGACGGGGTCGCTCTCCTCCACCTGCGCGTATCCGGCGAGCGTGCCCTCGCTGGTGAGCAGCAGATGCCGCACCCCGTCGCGCCGCCCGCCCCTGAGCTGGAGCCGCCCCTGCTCGGAGACGGCCTGCCTGCCGTCGGCCTCGGCCGCCGCGCCGAGCAGTTCGAGTACGGCGGTGGCCTGGTCGGGGGACAGTTCGCCGAGCGTCCGGATCTCACGTCCGGGGGCGGGGAGGGGTACGTCAGTCGTCATGCGTACGAGCGTACGGGGGCCGGGCGGTGGCCGTCAGCCGCTCCGCGCCGGTTCCGCGGTGCCGGGCCGTCATGGGAAAACCACCGGCTCGTCACCCGTGGGGGCTGTCGCGCTACGCGCGTTGACCCTAGGCTGCCGGACGCAGTCCCCGGGCGTGCAGTCACCGCGGCGTCCGGCCCCAACCCTCCGCTGAACTCACAAGGGGATCGATGTCAGCGACACCGCAGAAGAACCGCGCGACCCGGCGGGTGCTCGCCGCCGCGGCCGGGATGGTCACCGTGGGCGCGCTCGTCGCCGCCGCGCCGGCCGGCGCGCACGGCCATGGTCACGGGCACGGCGGGGGCCACCAGCGGCCCGCCTCCACCGTCGACGTACAACTGCTGTCCTTCAACGACCTGCACGGAAACCTGGAGCCCCCGGCCGGTTCGGCGGGCTCGGTCGACGAGTTGCAGGCGGACGGCACGAAGAAGGCCGTACCGGCGGGCGGCGTCGAGTACCTGGCGTCCTCGCTGCGCACCGCGCGCAAGGGCCACCCGTACTCCGTCACCGCGGCGGCCGGGGACATGGTCGGGGCCAGCCCCATGGTGTCGGGGCTGTTCCACGACGAGCCGACGATCGAGGCACTGAACAGGATCGGCCTCGACGTGACGTCCGTGGGCAACCACGAGTTCGACGAGGGCGCGGCCGAGCTGACCCGGCTCCAGAGGGGCGGCTGCCACCCGGTCGAGGGATGCTTCGAGAAGGGGAAGAAGTTCAAGGGCGCCGACTTCCCGTATCTCGCGGCGAACGTGACGTACGAGAAGACCGGCAGGCCGATCCTCAGGCCGTACACCGTCTGGAAGAAGAACGGTGTGAAGATCGGCTTCATCGGGGTGACCCTGGAAGGCACGCCCGACATCGTCACGGCCAACGGCGTCAAGGGGCTGAAGTTCCACGACGAGATCGAGACGGTCAACAGGTACGCGAACGAACTCGACCGGCAGGGCGTCAAGTCCATCGTCGCGCTGATCCACGAGGGCGGCGCCCCGGCGTCGACCGCGTACAACTACGACTGCGACAGCCCCGGCGCGGGCGACGGTGTCTCCGGACCGATCGTGGACATCGCGAAGGGCATCAGCCCGAAGGTCGACGCCCTCGTCACGGGCCACACCCACCAGGCGTACGTGTGCACGATCCCCGACCCGTCGGGCCGGCCGCGCACGGTGACGTCGGCGTCGTCGTTCGGGAAGGTCTTCACGGACACCACGCTCACGTACGACCGCCGGACGAACGACATCGTGCGTACGGCGGTGAGGACCGACAGGCCCGGGAGTTCCACGAAGTCTCCGAAGTCGGTCAACCACATCGTCACCCGTGACCAGCCGAAGGCCGCCGACCTCACCGCGCTGGTCCAGCGCTGGAACAAGATCGCCGCGCCGATCGCGAACCGGCCGCAGGGCTACATCAGCGCCGACATCGACGGCCGCGGCTCGACCGCCCCGGAGAAGCCGCTCGGCGACCTGATCGCGGACGCCCAGCTGGAGGGCATGGCCCCGGCGGACAAGGGCGGCGCGCAACTGGCCCTCATGAACCCGGGCGGCATCCGCGCCGACCTCGTCCACAAGGCGAGCGGGGCGGAGGGCGACGGCGTGGTGACGTACGGGGAGTCGTTCACCGTGCAGCCCTTCACCAACATGATGACGGCCGTCGACCTGACCGGCGCGCAGTTGCTGACCGCGCTGCGCCAGCAGGTCAGCGGGCCCAACGAGGCGAGCCCGAAGATCCTCCAGGTCTCGAACGGCTTCACGTACACGCTGGACATGACGAGGACGGGCGCGGACCGGGTCGTCACGGACTCGGTACGGCTGAACGGCGCCGCGATCGACCCCGCGAAGACCTACCGGGTCGCGATGAACGAGTTCCTGTCGGGCGGCGGCGACGGCTTCGCGGCGCTCGGCCAGGGCACGAACAAGCTGGTGGGCGCGTCCGACCTGGACATGTTCAACGCGTACCTGGTGGCGCACAGCACGGCGGCCGCCCCGCTGGCCCCGCCGGCCGCGGACCGGATCACGGTCGTCCAGTAGCACGCGACGGCCCGGCCGCCCCGCCCCGCCAGTCGTCCCGCGGGGGCGGGGCGAGGGGGCCGGCACGCGGCTCAGCGGTGCGCCGCCGCGCCCGAACGTGCCCCAGGTCGCCGGGACACCCGGGCGCCGTACAGAATGGGTGGCATGACAACCAAGGTTTATTTCGACATCACGATTGACGACAAGGACGCCGGACGGATCGTCTTCAACCTCTTCGAGGACGTCGTCCCGAAGACCGCCGAGAACTTCCGCGCCCTCGCCACGGGCGAGCAGGGCTTCGGATACCAGGGCTCGTCCTTCCACCGCGTCATCCCGCAGTTCATGCTCCAGGGCGGCGACTTCACCGCGGGCAACGGCACGGGCGGCAAGAGCATCTACGGCGCCAAGTTCGCCGACGAGAACTTCCAGCTGAAGCACGACCGGCCGTACCTGCTCTCGATGGCCAACGCCGGCCCGAACTCGAACGGCTCGCAGTTCTTCATCACCACCGTGGTCACCCCGTGGCTCGACGGCAAGCACGTCGTCTTCGGTGAGGTCGTCGAGGGCCAGGAGCTGGTCAAGCAGATCGAGGCGCTGGGCTCCCAGTCCGGCAAGCCGAAGGCCAAGGTCACGATCTCCGGCTCCGGAGCCGTCTGAGACCTCCGGGACCGCCGGTACACCCCGGCTCTCCCGTCTTCCACCCGAACCGAGCGCGTCGGCTGCCGAGACTTCGTCGGCCGGCGCGCTCGGTCGTGTCATGGCGAGGTGGGCTCCGCAGAGTCGGGGCCGGCGAGGGTGAACCAGGCTGGGGGACTCGGTGACGGTGACAGGGGGGTCGTCGTTCTCCCGAGGCAGTGGTACGTGAACAAGGCACCGGACGTCGTCCGTGCGACGCCTGCCCGGGGCGTGCGCCGAGGCACGGGTTCACGGACTTCGTTCAACACGGACTTCGTTCAACGAGGACGCACAACGGGTGTGAAGGCGGGAGAACGTGGAAATTCAGTGGCGCAAGTCCTCGCAGTCGTCGAATGCCGAGGGCTCGGACTGTCTGGAGCTCGCTGAGTGTGGGGGCGAGATCCTGATGCGCGAGAGCGACGAACCGGACGTGATCACCCGTACGACACGCGCCAAGCTGCGGGCCTTTCTCGGTGGCGCGAAGGAGGGCGAGTTCGACGACTTGACCTGAGCCGCCGCGTTCGAGGCTCGGGTGCCTCTGTCGGCTGGGGTGCCTCGGGTGCCTCGGGCGTGCCATCAACGGCGCGGGTGGGGGCCGTTCACGGGTCGACCGGCGCCGCTCCGGGCCGCTCCGGGCCGCGCCGCGCCGTGCCGCGAGAATGGGCCCATGGAACTGAGCGGAGAACGCGTCACGCTGAGGCCGGTGGCGGACGGGGACACGGACACCCTCGACCGGATCGTGAGGGAACCCGAGGTCGCGGCGTGGTGGGCGGCGCCGGACGGCTACGCGAAAATGCTGGCCGTGGTGTTCGAGGGTGAGGTCATCGGCGCGGTCCAGTTCAACGAGGAGACCGACCCGGAGTACCGCCACGCGGGCATCGACATCTTCCTGACCGCGAGGCACCACGGGAAGGGGCTCGGCACGGAGACCGTGCGCACGCTGGCGCGGTGGCTGGTACGGGACCGGGGCCACCACCGGCTGACCATCGACCCGGCCGCGGACAACGCGGCGGCGATCCATAGCTACGGCAAGGTCGGCTTCAGGCCCGTCGGTGTCATGCGGTCGTACTGGCGCGACCACCGGACGGGCGCCTGGCGGGACGGCCTGCTGATGGACCTGCTCGCGGAGGAACTGGCCTGAGCGGGGCGGTTGACGTGCGTGCCGAGCCGCTCGTGTGCCGCCCCCGCCGACGGCTTGCGACGCGTTCGAGTGCCGCGATACCGGGAACACCTCGGAGGAGGAAGGGCTGGGGCACCGCGCGTCGCTACGAGCGGTATCAACGTCTGCTGCCAGTGGGCAATTGCCCCAGGGCCGGTGACTCACGACACGACATGTGGAGGCGTGACAGCAGTGGAGATTCAGTGGCGGAAGTCGTCGAAGTCTTCAGGCGCCGATGGCAACAACTGCCTGGAACTCGCCGCACACGGCGACGGGGTCCTGGTCCGCGAGAGTGACGAGCCGGACGTGATCATTCGTACGAGCCGAGCCAGGCTCCGCGCTTTCCTGGAGGGCGCCAAGAAGGGCGAGTTCGACGATCTCGTCTGAGCGGATGAAGAACACCACCAGCACCGCCGGGGAGTGAGGGGGTGCGCATCGGCCCGCGCGGGCCGACGTTCACCGGTGGCTGAACAACCGGCCCCGGGCCCGCAATCGCATGCCCCGGCCCCTGCCCGGATTCTCACGGCCCGGCCCCGCCGTGGAGGTCCGGCTTCGTCCGCCCGGACGGCGGCGTCCAGGACACCTCTTCCGGTTGACCGTCCACCGTCCACCGTCGGCCGCGCGCCGCGTTCAGGGGCGCGCGAGTCGGCGTTCGCCGCCCGCGCCCGGCTCGTAGGCGAGACCGTAGTGCTTGAAGATGCCGGGCTCGTCCTCGGCCGGCAGTACGTCGTCCGTGCCGATCGAAGGGCTCTTCTTCACGACGTCCTTGTCGTACGCGACCCTCACGTACGACGGACCCACGACCGCTCCGGCCAGCCCTGTCAGCCATAGACGATGGATGAATCCCAAATCCGTTTGGTGACTGGCTCATTGCTGTCGTGGTTGTCTCAGAACCTGGTGAAAACCACACGTCACCGTGATGAGCATCCTGTGCGCAGGACGCTCTATGTTTTAGGCTCGCTTGACCTGGAAGGTATCGACCTTGTCGTTCCAGTTCCCGCCGCCTGGATATGACAGGCCTGTGAACTTAGGCCATCCACCAGGTGGCATGAGGTTCCGCTGCCGGTCTTCCAGGGGCCAGGACCGGGAGTCCCAGATCGTGGCGTACCCATAGTTGACTGCCCATTGGCCGACCCAGTAGTAGACGGAGCTGAGCTTGTCGCGGAATCCATAGTCGGCGAGATTCTTCTTGCCGCTGCTGGAAAACTGTAGTCGCCTTCCCTTGTAGTTGTAGTCCTGATATAAGCACCAGTAGTCGGCGGCGCAGTTGGAGCGCGGGTCGGAAGCTTGAAGTGCAGACGCCTTGAGAGACTCCTCACGGATCTGGGCAGGAAGATCGAGGTCCGCGAGAGCTTCCTCATTCGTGGTGTAGCAGTGGACTTCGCCGTTGGGGAGTTCGCTGCAGATGTTGGCGCCTTCCCATGACTCGGCGAGGTTTATCTTTCGTCCGTCGTAGTCGGCGATCACCGGATTCACAGGGTCTGTCGTCGGGTCTTCGGTTGGTTCCGGGGTGGCCGTGACCGACGGTTCCGTGGTGGGTTCGTCCGCGTATGCCAATGGGCCAGTACCTAGAAAAAGAGTACCTGCGGAGACGGCGGCTAGGAGGATGGAAGCAAGTGGTCGGCGTATCATGAGTTGTTCTCCACTGTTGTGTCGTATCGGTGCAATATGGCGCCGTCAGGGCCGTACACGTTGAGTACGTAACCCTGATCAAGGCTGACGCCCGTCCCGGTCAGGAAAGATGTCAACGTCCGGTCGAAGTCGTCGAAGCCGCCCCCGTAGCCGGACCTTTTGCGGGACCACACGGTCAGGACCAGCACACCGTCGCGGTTCTTCGCATGCTTGATGCCGTACACGTCCGGGTCCCCGCCCGCTCTGCGGTAGCGTGCTGCCAATTCACTGTCGTTGCCCACCGGGGATGCGCTTGTGGTTGGCGGGCCGTCAGCAGCCGTCGGATTGCCCGTTGGTGAGGTTCCTGTATCGCACCCCGACAGGAGGACGGTGGTGGCCAACAGGAACGCGGAAAGGGCTTTTCTCATGGCCTCAGAGTGGCAGCCGATCAGCCGGGAACCAATGGCGAAACCAGTAGGCCCTTGGTGATTGAGTCCTCGCTGGCTCCGTCGATGTCCTGGGCAAGCGTCGAGTCCGCAGGGCACCGCGGCAGGGCGGGGCGAGGTTCAGGACCGACAGCGCGTGATCGTTGTGGACCGTGAACGGGGTCATGCCTGGAGGCGTGCCAGACGTTCTGCGGCCCGCCGCCTCTTCGGCTCGAACGGGTCGTTGGACGCCCCAGCACCCTGGCCTGGTGTCGCAGCCCATCCGCGGAGTTTGTCCGCGACCTCTATCAGGTGCCCGCTCCCCGGCGGGACGTCGATGTAGAACAGGGCTTCATCCGGCTTCGTGTCATCACCACTCCATCGCACGACGCCTTCGAGGTCAGTGAGGATGTCGCGGACGACCACTAGCTGGTTCGGAAAGAACCCGCCCCGCTGTCCGGACGGGTAGAAGCCGGGGCGGATCTGGATCGCCGTTCCCGAGGCGAGATTGGACTCCGCCAGCCCCTTGCGGACCGTTCCGGGGTGGCGCCAGCCGACGACGTCACCGGGACGGAGCGAGTCGATGTCGTAGTGGAACCGCTGAATGATGTGGGCGAGAACGGTTTCGACGACCCCTATCCGGACCTGCACGCCGTTGAGAGGGGTGCCGAGAACGGGGCGTGTCCAGATGTCGCCGCCGTTGTCGGCGGACTCCTCCATTTGCCAGGCGTTCAGGGACGGCCCGCTTGTCGTCACGAGACTGTGGACCGGATTGTCGGCCATGGGCGACGTAGCTGCCTGGGCCGGCAGGGTGTTCCCTGCGAGCGAGGCGACGGCTGCTCCGACGACGACAGCGGCAGTGCAGGAGAGCAGGGTGCGGCGCGGTATGTCAGCACTCACGTGTGTGACTCCAGAGATGGCTACAAGGCCGAGGAGATGGCCTGGAAGACGAGGAAGGGGACGAGAGCAACCGGCATGGCCCTCAGCCACGCTCCCAGGGGCCGGTCACGGTGCAGTGGCACGATGACGTCGGCCACGGCTACGAGCAGCAGCACCAACAGCCCGGATGCGGTCGCAGTCCACATGGCCAGATCAGTCCGGCCGCAGTCGGCCCCGCACACTTCGACGATCGTGCTGGAGCGGTCGATGGCAGGTCCACCCCATCGTCGTTCGGAAAGCCACCACAGGCTGTACAGGGGCACCATGGCGGGGATTCCGACGAGGAGATTGACAAGCAGCGCGGGCCATGATGACCGCAGCCCCTTCATCAGAGGTATTCGCGGGTCGGCGCGTAGTACTTCTCGAAGACGCGGTACAGGCCCATGCGCTTCCTCCCCTCCGTCGTCGCGTCCGCTGTCGTTCCCTGATAGCGGATCAGTACCTTCTCGATGTCCTCTTCCGAGGAGTCGACGCTCGGGCCGGCAACATCGATCAGGGAGGCGTGGTACATGTGGACGAACGGAACGGTCGCGATGGTGAACGAGTTGTTCGTCAGCAGCTTGGTCCAGATCTCAAACAGATCGGTGTCGTTGTCCGGGTTTCTCCGGGATGTTCCTGATAGCAGTCCGCGGTCGACCGCCAGGTTTCTCGCTTTGATCGCGGTGGCACCGAAGATCTGTGCGAGGCCGGTGGAAGAGTCCCGCATCGAGTCCGTGATCGAGTCTGGCCACCAGTCGGGTAACTTGCCGGTGTGGTACTGGTACACAGCGGCATCGGAATAACGGTCGTCGACCGTCAAGATTTTGCTGACGTTGTAGTGCCGCATCTCCCAGAGCACGGGGATCTGGATCAGCGCCTTACGCATTCTGTACCGGCGTGCCAGGTCGGTGAACACAGCGTCCCAGCTGAGTACGAAGTCGATGGCTTCGGTGGTGGTCCACTTGGTGTACCAGTTCGACTCGGGTATGCCGACTGACTCCATGTAGGCCCGGATATCCGCGCGCAGAGCATCCCAGAACAGGTTGAGGAACTCGACATCGAGGCCGGAACCGGTGGACGGTGATGGATCGAAAGAGTTCTGCCCAATGTCCCTGCCCTGTGCGATGTCGATATCGACATTGATGCTGCCGTCTCCGGAACCGACCGTTTTGGTGACGATCTGATCGAAGGCCCAGTTGCTCGGAATGGGGTAGCCGAAATTTCCGGAGAAAGCGTACGACATGTCGGATACGAAGCTCGCGTCAGCCAGGTCGTGTTCGGACACGCGTGAGCAGACATTCCTGGGTCCGTAGACACCTACTAGGTATTTGCCGCCGGTGGACTCGATGCCGTCGTTGATGCCTTGGAAGTGGGGGATGACATTCTTGGTGACTTCGTCATCGACGGCGTCGAAGTCGACAGCGAAATAGATGCGGGTGCCGGGCCTGAAGCCGTGCCGCTCGGCGTGCATGACGGCGGAGATGGCGTCCGCCGTGCCTTGCGGCATGCTGAATGAGCTTTTGCCGCGCCCGTAGGTCTGGTAGATGGGGAAGCAGCGCAGTCCGTTTTCGGCGATGGTCTTCAGCTCGCCGGGCTGGATTTCCTTCTCCTTCGTGCTGCCGCTCGGAATTTCCGCCGGATTGTACAGATAGCGGCCCACATACCTGACGCCTTCAGCCTTCAGAGCAGCCGCACGAGCAGGGGTGATCATGGTGACGCAGTCGCAGGCCTCGCCCTTGCGGGACTGATCACCGAAGGAGACCAACAAAGAAGCCCACGTGGAGAAGTCTCCCGCTCCGGTGACCGGCAGTTTCACGAACGACTGGAACTCACGGACTGCGTCGGACAGGCCGCCGGTAAAGGTTCCCTCGAAGGATACTCCGTATCGTCTGTTGAAGATCATGGCGGCGGTGAACAGTAGGACCCAGGTGCCCTTCGAGCCGACTGAAACGGTGTGGTTCCTCAGGCCGGCCTGGGTACCGGGACCGAAGTTGCCGTTGGCGGTACCGTCAGCCATTCCTGTCTCGTACTGCACTGCGTAGATCATGGCTTTGGCGACGTCGCGGGAGTAGATCCCGTCGCAAGGAACGATGAAGAAGTCCTGTCGGTTTACGTAACGTCCGTTGAGCCACTGCTGGATCTCCCGGACAGTTTCGGTGCCATCGCCGACCGTGATGTAGGCGTCCATATTCAGTAGGCCTTTGATCACCTTCGGCACCAGATCGCTGCCCGTGTAGACCTGATCGACCCCCATGCGTTGTTTGAGTAGAGTGATGGAGGAGGCGACCCGATCGCTGAACTTGCCACCGATGCCACCACCGTCGTAGCCCTTGCAGTACAGGGCCGACTGGACGATGCGTATGAAGTCTGCAGAAGGGGCCGTGGCGCCGTTGATCACGGGATGCTTCGACTGTAGAGCGGACAGTGTTCCGGGCCCGAAACTGTCGGACAAGGAGGGTATGCCCAACTCCCACTGCAAAGCGCGGGTGAGGGCGTACATAGTGTTCCAACCGGTTTGACCATCTTCTTTGACGGTCATGCCGATCCGGCCTCCGTAAATTGCATTGACGAATTTCTGCGCTTGAGTCACCATCTCGTCGGCCATCAGCACCCCTCCGTTTTCGGGCAGTGGGAAGCCATGTGATGGCGCAAACGGCTCCCCCATTGCCGTCCCGATACACTCACCCTTTTCCGGACAGGTTGGTCGGCCGTGTCCGGGGGGCGAATGAGGCAACTGTAAGGACACGGCGACCGGGGGAGCAACTCTTGATCAGCGGATCAGGCTTCGGGGTGGCGTGAAATCCACACTCCGGTCAGAGGGAAATCTGCCGGTTGCCGGGAATCGCCTGTGTGGACCGACGTCTGGGGCGGGCGTGGGCCCTTGCAAAACGACTTGAAGGGGCCCCAGCGGCACCGTGTCAGTCGGTCCGAAGAAGGGTGGTCCGTGAAGTTTCTCGTTGATCAGGGATATTGATCATTTGCGATGGGGGTGGCGTGGTCCCGGTTTGTGCGGTGGGTTGCCATGTGACGGTTCCATCGGGGACCGACAATGCTCTCCGGCGTACAAAGAACGAGGTCGTCGACTTGTTGATCAGGAGCTTCCGCTTCCGATTCCTGTGGCGAGTCCTGAAGCCTTGTCCGCCGACATGCCGTTCCGTCCGGTGGTGCAGTCGGGGTGGGCCTACGCGTGCTGCACGGGACGGGACCGAGGTCGCGCATCGCGTTTGTCTCAGCTTCGCGTTCGAAGCGATCCGGCGGGTCGGAGAAGTCGACGCCGAGGCGGGCTTGCCTGTCGATTGGTATATAGATGTTCCGATCGGTCCACGGCGTTCTCGGAGGTGAGGCGCAGCATCACTTCTCCGGGCGGACTGCCACCGAAGGCGGCAGCGGAATCCGGAAGAAGACCCAAGGCGGTCTTCTTCGCCTCACTTGCCCTGCCGTGCCCGCTGCGGTCGACCTGGGGGAGGCTGAGGAACGCTCTGTTCAGGGGCGCGCGAGTCGGCGTTCGCCGCCCGCGCCCGGCTCGTAGGCGAGACCGTAGTGCTTGAAGATCTCGGGCTCGTCCTCGGCCGGCAGTACGTCGTCCGTGCCGATCGAAGGGCTCTTCTTCACGACGTCCTTGTCGTACGCGACCCTCACGTACGACGGACCCACGACCGCTCCGGCCAGCGGGACGAAGGCCAGGCGGTGACGGGTGGGCATGCCGATCACGACCGTGCCCATCACCGGCTCGTCCGTGGCGGTGTCCACGTAGACGGCCTCCAGCGTGCCGATCTTGTGGCCTCCGGCATCGATGACGTCATGGGTGCGCCACTCGCGGATGTCCCCTACTCGGATCATGTGTCGTCCCTTTCGCGTGCTCGGTGACAGCCTCTTCCCTCCCAGCCTGCCCCCGAGTGCGGGTCCTCACCAGGCGGACCTGGTCCGTCCGGTTGCGCCGGTTGCGGTTGTGCGAGTGCCCGGCCTGCCCACGGGGAGTCGATGTTCGGGCCGGCGACATCGACGGGACGGCCCTTGGTAGAGGCCGCCCCGAATCGCCGTCAGAATTCGCGGGGGCGGATGGCCGGATGTGCCCTGAGTCGGCCATCTTCCGTATCCCGGGCGTTTGGACACCCGTAACGGCGGTAGACGCTCATGCATGGTCCATCGACATGGGGGTTCTTATGTCGGACACTGTCGGGCAACGCGGGGGCGTGGTGCTTTTCGGCACCAAGGCCGAGACGTTGGCCAGGTTGGCGCCACGATTACGGACCGCGGTCGTACCGCCGTCGATGTATTTCACGGTCGGTGAGTGGAAGAGCGACCGCGCCGCTGTGTGCGAGAGAATCCGGGCCGAGCCGTGGGCGTTGTCGACCCTGGCCGTGCGGAGCAGTTCCCTGGACGAGGACGGTGAAGGTGCCTCGAACGCGGGGCGGTACACCTCCTGCCTCGAAGTGGAACCGGCCACCGGGCTCGTCACCGCCGTCACCGCCGTCATCGAGTCGTTCGGAGTGGCCGACGACCAGGACCAAGTACTCGTACAACCGCAGCTGACGGGCACGGTGGCGAGCGGTGTGTGCGCCTCGTGCGAACCCGGTACGGGGGCCCCTTACCGCCTGGTCAACTGGTCGGACGGGGCCGACACCACGGTGGTGACCGCGGGCCGGGCGGGCATACGCACCTGGCGTTTCCTGGCCTATGAGGACGGTCGGCCGCCCGTGGAGCGTCTCGGTGGTCTGCCGGCCCTGGCCCGGGAACTCGAAGGGCTCCTCGGGGACGGGCCGTTCGAGTTCGAATTCGCGGTGACACCGGAAGCGACGATCGTGCTCTTCCAGGCCCGGCCTCTGGCCGCACCCGCGCCGAGTGTGTCACGCGTGCGGCATCGGGCAGCCGTGCGGCGGTGCCGGCAGCGGTTCGACGCCCTGCTGAGCGGCCGTCCCCAGGCCGTGGGAAGTGACACGCTGTTGGGTGTCATGCCCGATTGGAATCCCGCGGAGATGATCGGGTTACGGCCCCGTCCGCTGGCGCTCTCCCTTTACCGCCATTTGATCACCGACGAGATCTGGGCCGAGGCGCGTCACGACTACGGATATCGCGACCTGCGGAATGTGCCGCTTCTCATCGATCTGGAGGGGCTGCCCTACATCGACATCCGAGCGAGTTTCTCCTCGCTGATGCCACGGGACCTGGGGGAGGCACCGGCTCGTCGGCTGATGCGGCACTATCTCGGAGAACTCCGATGCCGTCCCCACCTTCACGACAAGGTCGAATTCGCCATCGTCCAGTCGTCCTATCACTTCACCACGCCGCGATTCGCGGCCTCGGCGGTCGCGGACGGCATCCTGTCGGTGGAAGAGGCCGAGCAGTTCGCCGGATCGCTCCGCGCGCTCACCACGGACATGATCGGCCAGGACGGCCCTTACCGGCGTGACCTCCGTACCGTCCGGCGCCTGTCCGAACACCCGCTGGCCCCCGCCACCGGCGCGGCGCCCCACGAGCACACGCGCCACCTGCTCGGGCTCTGCCGGCGCGCGGGGGCGCTGCCCTTCGCGGGCATCGCGCGGGCGGCGTTCGCCGCCACCTCCCTGGTACGGAGTCTGACCGACCGGGGCGTCTGGTCCGCGGACACGGCCGACGCGTTGCTGGGAAGCGCCGACACGGTGACGAACCAGTTGCGGCGGGACCACGCGACCGGCGACAGGGAGGCGTTCCTGCGCCGGTACGGGCATCTGCGACCCGGGACCTACGACATCCTGTCCCCCCGCTACGACGAATGCGCCGAGCAGTACTTCGACTGGGCGTCGCCCACCACCCCTTCCCCGCCCACGGGACCGACGGAGTTCCATGCCGACGCGGTGACGCTGCGGGATGTCGGACGGCTGCTGGCCGAACACCGGATTCCGTACACCGCCGACGCGCTGCTGGAGTTCGTCCGGGGCAGCGTCGCCGCCCGTGAGTACGCCAAGCTCCAGTACTCGCGCGTGGTCAGCGAGATTCTGAGGCACGCGCGGCACACGGGGGACCGGCTCGGTTTCGACGCGGAGGACATGTCGTACACCACGGTGCGCGCGCTGGCGGAACTGACCGGCGACCGGACGGACGACCGACGTCGTCTCGGCGCCGCCGTGGCCCGGGGCCGGGACCGGTACGCCGTGACCCGGTCGCTGCACGCGCCGGCCCTCCTCTCCGCACCGGAGGAACTGACGTCCTTCGTCCCGCTGGACGTGGAGCCCAACTTCGTCGCGCACGCGCGAGTGGTCGCACCGGTCGCCGATGTCGACGCCGGGGAACCTCTCGACGGCGCCATCGCGATGATCCTCGCGGCCGATCCCGGGTACGACTGGATCTTCACCCACAACATCGTCGGATTGGTCACGGCGTTCGGCGGGGCCAACTCCCACATGGCGATCAGAGCCCTGGAACTCGGCCTGCCCGCGGTCATCGGAGCGGGCGACGTCCGCTTCCGGCAATGGCTGTCGGCCGGCTCGCTCGAAATCGACGCGGCGAACCGCCTTGTGCGACCGGCGCACACACCGGGTGCGAGCGGGCACGTCACCTGACGACCGGGAGGAAACGGCATGAGCGAGCACCATGCGGACCGGCCGGGCCCGGTCATCTGGATCACCGGCCTCTCAGGCGCGGGGAAGTCCACCGTGGCGGCCGAGCTGATCCGCCGGGCACGTGCCATGGACCGACATCCCGTGCTCCTCGACGGGGACGAGATGCGCGGTGTGCTCGGCGCCACCCGGGCCCACGACAGCGCGGCCCGGCGTGACCTGGCCCTGTTGTACGGCAGGATGTGCGGCCTGCTGTCCGGACAGGGGCACACCGTGGTGTGCGCCACCATCTCCCTGTGCCACGAGGCGCACGCCTGGAACCGCGCCAACCTGCCCGGCTACGTGGAAATCCTCCTGGACGTACCGCTGCGGGAACTCCGACGGCGCGACCCCAAGGGGATCTACGCCTCCGCCGACGACCGGGACCGGACGGTGGGGGTGGGCATCGACGCCGAGTTCCCCCTCGCCCCCGACCTGGTGATCCCCAACTTCGGCGTCGCCGATGCCCGCACTTCCGCCTCTCGCATCCTCGACCTCTGTCTGAACAAAGGAGTCTGGACATGACGACGTGGGACTACACCCTGCTTGCCGCCACCTACTCACTGCGCCCCCCGTACGCCGAGCGAGCCGTCGAGCGCATCGTCGAAACCTGCGGTGTGTCACGGCCACGGGTGGCCGACATCGGAGCCGGAACCGGCCACCTCACGCTCGACCTCCTGCGGCACGGCTGCTCCGTCGACGCGGTGGAGCCCAACGACGCGATGCGCTCCATCGGCCAGGAACGCACATCCGGCCGGGCCGCCGTCCGCTGGTACCGGGGGACCGCCGAGCGGTCCGGCCTCCCCACCGGCGCCCACGACCTGGTGACCTTCGGCTCCTCCTTCAACACCACCGACACCGGTCCGGCCCTGGCCGAAGCCGCCCGCATGCTGACCGGACGGGGCTGGATGGCATGCGTCTGGAACCACCGCCGACTCGACGACCCGCTCCAGGCGTCCATCGAGGCGCTCATCCGCTCCCGCGTGCCGGAGTACTCCTACGGTTCCCGCCGCGCCGATCAGTCACCGGCCATCGAGGCGAGCGGCCTGTTCTCCCCCGCGACGAAGATCGAGGAGTCCTTCCACCACGAGATGCCCACGGCGGACTGGACAGCCGCCTGGCGTTCCCACGCCACGCTGCAACGGCAGGCCGGCCCGCTCTTCGACAGCGTGGTCGCCGACATCGAGGCGCTGGTCCGCGAGCGCGTCGGCGACACCGTCCGGGTCCCCTACGTGACGGTGGGATGGCTGGCTCCCCGCCGCAGGACGGACTGACGATGCGTTTCACGTACCCACGGCCGGGCGGCCCCACCACGCCCGTGGGACTCACCCAGCGGCTCCTCCCGCCCGACTCCCACGGGGAGCGCCGCCTGGCGCTCGACGTGCGGTGGAACGTCTTCCTCGCCGCCTGCGGGCTCCTCGCCGTCCCCCTCCCCCTCGAACCGGAGCTGGCCGACGCCACGCTCGAACGCAGCGGCTGCGCCGGCGTCATCCTCACGGGCGGGAACGATCCGGCCGCTCTCGGCGGCGACGCCGTCGAACGCGACGTGCTGGAGGAGCACCTGATACGGCGGGCAGCCGCTCGGAGTACGCCGCTCCTCGGTGTGTGCAGGGGAATGCTCATGATCCTCCGCGTCCACGGGGCCGAGCTGTCACGGGTCGAAGGACACGTGGCCACGAGGCACCGGCTGACCGGTGACCACGCCGGACGTGTCGTGAACAGCTACCACAGCTGGGCGTGCCGGGAGGCACCGCCCGCCTTCGAGGTGACGGCACGCAGCGGCCCGCTGATCGAAGCGGTCCGGCTGCCCGGGACCCGCATCGCGGCGGTGATGTGGCACCCCGAGCGGGCCGACACTCCCGACCCGGCCGACATCACCCTGCTCGACGACATGTTCCGAGAGGATTCATGACCATGGCGCTCCCCCGGAAAGCGGTCATCCTGTCAGCCGGCCGCGGATCACGGATGGGACAGCTCACGGCGGACGGGCCCAAGAGCCTGCTCCGGATCGGCGGCGCGCGACTTCTGGACCGTCAGCTCGCCGCTCTGCGCGCGGCGTCCATCCACGACATCGCGGTGGTCACCGGCTGGCAGGCGCAGCGGTTCGACGCCTCGGGCCTCGTCCTCCTCCACAACGCCCGCTGGGCGAAGTCGGACATGACCGACTCACTGGCCTGCGCCGGAGCATGGCTCCGCCGGGAGCCCACGGTCGTCTGCTACGGCGACATAGTCTTCCCGCCCGCGGCGGTCGAGCGCCTCCGCGATCAGCCGGGCGACATCGTGATCACCTACGACCCGGACTGGTCGGAGCTGTGGGCACAGCGCTTCGCGGACCCGCTCAGCGACGCGGAGACCTTCCGTCTGCGCCCGGACGGAACGGTCCGTGAGATCGGCGGCCGGCCCGCCACCACCGATGAGGTCGAAGGGCAGTACACAGGGCTGTTCAAGACGGAACCGGCGGGCTGGCAGCGCCTCCACGCGGCCCTCGACGAGTCGGGCGCAGGTACGCGCCGGGACATGACCGCGCTGCTCGCCCGGCTCATCACCCGGCACGACGTGCGCGTCCCGGCGGTGCCCGTGTCCGGTCCCTGGTACGAGTTCGACTCCCCCACCGACGTGGCGGCGGGCCGCGCACGGCTCGCCGACCTCGACCGGCTGCTCGGCCTCGCGACGACGGCCGCCGGACCCGTCTCACCGCCGGACCCGGTGCCGGGAGCGGCACCGGGCCGTCGCTGAAGACGGCGCACCCGCACTCCGCGTACGACCTCTTCCCCCGGGAGCCCTTGGTGCCGACCACTCACGCCGGGCCGCGGCCCCACCGGTTCCACCTGGTCGCGGCGCTGTTGTCCGCCACCAACTTCCTGGCGGTGTTCGACGGCCTCGTCGTCACGGTCGCACTGCCCGCGATCCAGGACGAACTCGGGATCAGCCAACTGGACGCCCAGTGGCTCATCACCGGTTACGCGCTTCCCCTGGCCGCCCTGCTGCTGTTCGGGGGCCGGTGCGGCGACCGTTACGGGCGGCGGCGCGTACTGGTGACCGGACTGTGCCTGTTCACGGCCGGCCTGCTGCTCGCCGGCCTGTCCCCCACGGTCTGGCTGATCCTCGTCGCCCGCGTGCTGCAAGGGGTCGGCGCGGCCCTGGCGGTACCCAACTCCTTCGCCACCATCAGCGCGATGCCCACGCCCGAGCAGCGGAACTGGACGTTCTCGGCCGTCGCAGTGGCCGGGGGCCTGGGCGCGGCGGGCGGAGCGGTCATCGGCGGGCTGATCACGCAGGGACTGGGGTGGCGGTACGTCTTCCTCCTCACCGTCCCCGTGGCGGCCGCCACGGCGGTGACGGCGACCAGGGTCCTGTCACCCGGGAGGTCCGAGACGCGCCCGGACCGGCTCAACGGCGCCGCCACGGTCCTGTCGGTGACGGGGCTGATGCTCCTGGTGTTCTCGATCACCAACATCGAACGCAAGGGCCCGTTCTCCGCCACGACCGTCGGAGCCCTCTCCGCGTCCCTGGTCCTCCTCGCGATCCTCTGCGTCCGCGAGCGTCGCGGCTCCTCCCGTTTCGTGCGACCGCGGCTGTGGAAGGACCGCGAGTTCCGTACCGCGGTCATCGGCACCCCCAGCCAGGTACTGGCCTATGACGGCATGGTCTTCATCTGCCTGCTGTATCTGCAGAACGCGCGCGGCTACGGTCCGCTGACCGCGGGCCTGGCGTTCAGCCCCCTCGGCCTGGCCGTGCTCCTGGGCTCCCCCGTGGCCAACCGGCTGCTCCGCGCGCATCACTGGACGAGCGTGGTGCTGGCGGCCCAGGTCGTCTGCGCCGTCGGACTGGCGCTGCTGGCGACGGCGCCGCGCGAGGGCGCCTACGCCGTGTTCTTCCTGCCCAGCTTCGCCTTGCTGGGACTGGGCAGCACGGTGTCGGTCGTCGCCTTCAACGTGGCCGCGGGCAAGAACGTGCCGTCCGAGGACAAGGGCGCGGCCTACGGGCTCTACGAGACGTCGAAGTACCTCTCGACGACGCTCGTCGTCGCGGCACTCGCGACCGTGGCCGCCGCTCGCACCGGTGCCGAAGTCGACGCCCGCGCACCGTCCGCCCTCGCCACCGGCTATCAACTCGCCTTCGCCATCGCGGCCGTGGGCGCTCTCGCCGGCGGCCTGCTGACCAAGTTCTCAGGACGCCCCGGCCGTAGCGGTCGCGGCGGAACCACCGTCCCCGCGAAGGAGTGATCACATGACCCGCGACCAGCACCACGGCCTCCGTGACCGCATCAGCGACCTCCACGAGGAGAACATCGCCGTACTGGGCGACAGAGACGTGGTGATAGCCAGTTTCGGCGGCGCGGGCCAGTCGCTGGTCGGCAACATCCTGCTGGAGCTGGGGCTCAACTACGTCGACGCCTACACCGAGCGGCTGTCGCCCGACGGCACCGGCCGGCCGGTGGAGGAGCACGCCGAATGGCGCCGGCGTCTGGCCGCCAGCCACACGAAGGACTCAGCGCACGCGTCGGGCCGTCGGCCGTGGCCCCGGTTCGTGAAGACCCACCTTCCCCCCGGCCACTTCGGCGACCGCCCTCTGCTCGGGTCGTGGATTCTCGTCCGGGACCCCCGGGACGCCCTCTACTCGCGATACCGCTTCCGCGTCGACTACGCCCAGGACCCGGCGGACACGGCGGCGGGAACCTTCGAGAACTGGCTCCACCGCCCGGGGCCGGCCGGCCTGAAGCCGGTCGACGACTGGAACCACTTCTACGACACGTGGCTCGACGCGACCGCCGTCCACCGGCGTCACACGACGACACGCTTCGAGGACATCAAGGCCGCCCCCTCGACAACGATCTGCCGCGCCCTGCGGGAGTTCGGTGTGATGGCTCGGCCTCAGCAGGTCGCCGCGGCGGTCGAGCGCAGCTCCTTCACCGCCATGCGCGCCCACGAGGAACGCAACAGCGGCTCGGAGAGCGCCCCCGGCCGGCAGCAGCACATCATGCGCAGAGGGAAGCCGGGAGAATGGCGGGAGTGGATGACCCCGCGGCTGATGACGTGCTTCTCCGCACCGCGGACGCGGTCCGTGGCGGCCCGGTTCGGTTACCGGCCGGCGGAGGCGTGAGGGGCGGACGGTCACCACGCCATCTGCCCTCGGACGGCGGCCCGCTGGGAACGGCGCCCCCTGCGGGTGCGATCGGCTTCACCGAGTGCCCGTACTCCGCGCGTTGCTCCACCCGTGGCATTGCCTCGTTCCGCGCGGTGGGGCCGTATCGGGGCAGTACGGAGCCGTCAGGGCCGTACACGTCCGGTACGCAGCCCCGTTCGAGGCCGACGCCACCCGTCCGGGCCCCTCACGGCATCGTCGTCGGCGGCGGTTGCGGGGCGCCCGGCAGCCGGATCGTGGCCTCCGTGCCGCCGCCGCCCGCCGGGCGGAGGGCGATCTCGCCGCCCGACTGCTGGACCGTGCGGGCCACGATCGACAGGCCCAGGCCGGAGCCGGGGAGTTGGCGGGCGGACGGGGAGCGCCAGAAGCGTTCGAAGACGTGGGGGAGGTCTTCGGCCGGGATGCCGGGGCCGTGGTCCCGTACCGTCAGCGCACCGGACCGCAGGGTGACCTCGATCGTGCCGCCGGACGGGCTGAACTTCACCGCGTTGTCCAGGATGTTGACGATCGCGCGCTCCAGGTCGGCCGGTTCCGCGCGGACGTACCACGGTGACAGGTCGGCTTCGATCGTCAGTTCGGGGCCGCGCAGCCTGGCCCGGCGCAGGGCCGCGTCCACGATGTCGTGCAGCGCGACGACCTGGAGCGGACCGGGGTGAGTGGCGTCCGGGCGGGCCAGTTCCTGGAGGTCGCCGATGAGCGAGGCCAGTTCGGTCATCTGCGCCTTGACGGACGTCATCAGCGCCTTGCGGTCGTCCGGCGGGATGGCCCGGCCGGTCTCGTCGCTGCGGGCGAGCAGTTCGACGTTCGTGCGCAGGGAGGTGAGCGGGGTGCGCAGTTCGTGTCCGGCGTCCGCGATCAACTGGGCCTGCCGGTCGCGGGAGGAGGCGAGTGAGGCGGTCATCGAGTTGAACGAGCGTGACAGCCGGGCGATCTCGTCCTCGCCCTCGACCGGGATGCGGACGGTCAGGTCCTCGGTACGGGCCACGTGCTCGACTGCCCCGGTCAGTTCGTCGACCGGGCGCAGCCCGGTGCGGGCGACCCAGAGGCCGGCCGCGCCCGCGCCCAGTACGCCGATGCCGGAGGTCAGCAACAGCACCCACGCGAGCGTGGACAGCGGCTGGTCGATCTCGCTCAGGGGACGGGCGATGGAGACGGCGAGCCTGCTGTTGGACTGGGGATCGCCCGACGGGTACGGATAGGTGTGGACCCGCATCTCCTTGCCCGCGGCGTTCTTCGCCGAGTGCAGGGCGTCGCCCCGGCTTCGGGCCGCGACCTCGATGTCCTCCTGGGTCACGGGGATCGGCGAGGAGTTGGGCGCCGCGCACACCGTGCCGGACGCGTCGATGATCTGTACGACGTACGAGCCCTGCGGCGGCGGCACGGGCGAGTTGTCCGTCCCCCCGCAGTTGCGCAACTGTTCCTGCACGTACCGGGTGTCGGCGGTGACGTCACGCAGCGAGGAGTCCAGTTGTTCGTCGAGCTGGGCCTTGGTGACGAACCAGCACGCCACGGCGACGGCGGCGACCGCCATCGCCACGGCGGTGGCGACCAGCAGCGCCAGTCGGGAACGGAGCGGAAGCGCGCGGAACCGGCGCTGGAGCCCGGTCACCTCACCCCTCACCGCCGCCCGTGGCGCGCAGCGCGTACCCCACGCCCCGGACGGTGTGCACCAGGCGTGGTTCGCCCCCGGCCTCCGTCTTGCGGCGCAGGTACATCACGTACACGTCCAGGGAGTTGGAGCTGGGCTCGAAGTCGAAGCCCCACACCGCCTTGAGGATCTGTTCGCGGGTGAGCACCTGGCGCGGGTGGGCCAGGAACATCTCCAGCAGGGTGAACTCCGTACGGGTCAGCTCCACCCGGCGCGTCCCGCGCGTGACCTCGCGGGTCGCCAGGTCCATCCGCAGATCGGCGAAGGACAGCACGTTGTCGTCGGGGAGGTCGCCGCCGCCCGCCGTCGCGTACGAGCTGCGGCGCAGCAGGGCGCGGATGCGGGCGAACAGCTCGTCCAGCTCGAACGGCTTGACGAGATAGTCGTCGGCGCCCGCGTCGAGCCCGGTGACCCGGTCGCCGACGGTGTCGCGGGCGGTGAGCATCAGGATGGGGGTGGTGCTGCCGGTGGAGCGGATGCGGCGGGCGGCGGTGAGGCCGTCCATCCGCGGCATCTGGATGTCGAGGACGATCAGGTCGGGGGCGTACGACTCCGCCCTGGCGAGGGCGTCGAGGCCGTCGACGGCGACCTCGGTGCCGTATCCCTCGAACGCCAGGCTGCGTTGCAGGGCCTCGCGCACGGCGGGCTCGTCGTCGACGATCAGGATGCGCTGCGGATCGTCTTCGGCGTGGCTCATCGCTCGTTCGTCCTCTTTCTCGTTTCCGGTCCGGCGGTCTTTCCGGTGAGTGCTCCGGGTGGGTGTTCCTGGTGGGGCGCCCGTGGTGAGTGCCCCGCGGAGTGCTCCGACGGGTGCTCGACGGGTGCTCGGTGGAGCGCTCGGCGGGGTGCCTCAGCCTCGCACGATCGTGGTCCGGCGTCGCGCCCAACCGCCCCGCCGGGCTCAGATGCCGTCGCCCGCCCGCAGCGTCTTCAGGTCCGCCTTGACCGTGTCGACCGGGATCGCGAAGCCGAGGCCGACGCTGCCCGCGGCGGAACCGGTCGAGCCTCCGGACGAACTCGGCGAGTACATCGCGGAGTTGATACCGATGATCTCGCCGTTCATGTTGATGAGGGCGCCACCGGAGTTACCCGGGTTCAGCGAGGCGTCGGTCTGGATGGCCTTGTACGTGGTCTTCGACGTACCCGTGTCCCCGTTGAACTGCTGCCCGCCGAACTCGAACGGCCAGCCGTCCCCGCCGCCCTGGCCCTGCTGCTCCTGCTGCTCCTGGCTGCTCCGCGACTCCTCCTTGGCGACCGTGACATCGCGGTCGAGCGCGGAGACGATGCCGCTGGTGACCGTGCCGGTCAGGCCCTCGGGCGAGCCGATCGCGACGACCTGGTCGCCGACCCGGACCGAGGAGGAGTCGCCGAGCGCGGCCGTCTTCAGCCCACTGGCGCCCTTGAGCTTGATGAGCGCGAGGTCCTTGTCGGGGTCGGTGCCGACGATCTCCGCGGTGTACGTCCTGCCGGTGCTCATGGTCACCTGGATCGACGCGGCGCCGGAGACGACGTGGTTGTTGGTGACGATCTCGCCGTCGGCGGTGACGACCACACCCGAACCGGTCGACTCGCCGGCCGTCGACGTCGCACCGATCTCGACGATCGCGGGCGACACCGCCTTCGCGACCCCGGCGACGGTCCCCGCGCTGCTCTGCGAGACGGTGGTGCCGCTGACGACACTGCCGGAGGCCGTGCTGTGCGTGCCGTGGTCGGTGAGCTGCGCGACGAGGGTCGCGCTGCCGCCGCCGACCACCGCCGCGGCGATGGCCACGGCGGCGAGCAGCGCCACCGGGCCCCGGGCCCGCCCGGCACGCTTCGGGGGAGTGGGGCCCGCGGGGACGAGCGGGGCGTACGGGAGTCCGTGGCCGCCGCCTCCGTTGTTCCCGCCGCCGTACCCGGCGCCCGCCTCCGGCCCCGGCCCCGGCCCCGGCCAGACGGTGGTCCCGGGTCCGGCGGCGATCGGCCGAGCGGGCTCGTACGGGGGCGGCGGCGGGTAGGCCGCGTCTCCATAGGGCGGGTACGGGGTCTGCCCGGCACCCGGCGCATACGCGGAGTCCGGGGAGTGCGTGGAGGAGGACTGCTGCTGCGCGGTGTGCTCGCCGCTCGGGCGCTGGCTCTCAGTCATGTCATCGAGCGTGTCCGGGGAACATGAGAAGAGCCTGAGCACGGTCTGAGAAGGCCGCCAGAACCGTGTATGTCCCATATAAAGAGCGGCCGGGGCAGGGCGGTGAGCGCCCGGGACGCGCAGTGGTACCGAACACCGGGACGTGCGGTGGTCCCGGGCATCGGGACGTGCGGTGGTCCCGAACACCGGGACGTGCGGTGGTCCCGGGCATCGGGACGTGCGGTGGTCCCGAACACCGGGACGTGCGGTGGTCCCGGGCATTGGAACGTGCAGTGGTACCGAGCACCGGAACGTGCGGTGGTCCAGGGCAGTGGTCCCGAAGGGTCTCAGGGCATCACACGGACGGTGTCCACGGCTGGACCGGTTCGCCGCATCCGCACGAACGCCGTACCACCAGCGCCGAGGGGAACTGCTTCAGCCGCTCACGCCGCGACCCCGACACCCTCAGCGCGTCGTCGAGCACCAGGTCCACGGCGGCCCGTGCCATCGCGGGGCGGTCCGAGAAGACGGTCGTCAGCGGCGGATCGGTCAGTCCCGCTTCCTTCACGTCGTCGAAACCGGCCACCGCCAGCCCCTCCGGCACGTCGATCCGCAGCTCGCGCGCCGCCCGCAGCACACCGAACGCCTGGTCGTCCGTCGCGCAGAAGATGGCCGGCGGCCTGTCCGGCCCGGCCAGCAGCTTGAGCGCCACCTGGTAGGCGTCGTAACGGTTGTACGGGGCCTGGAACAGCCGGCCCTCCGTCGAACGCCCCGCCTCGTGCATCGCCCGGCGCCAGCCCTCGACGTGGTCGGCCACCGGGTCGCCGACCACCGGGGTCGACTCCATGCCGCCGAGGCAGGCGACGTACGCGTGGCCGTGCTCCAGCAGGTGCCGGGTGGCGAGCTGCGCCCCGCCGACGTCGTCCGTCACCACGGCCACGTCGTCGATCGCCTCGGGCCGCTCGTGGAGCAGCACCACCCGGGCGTCCCACGCCTCGATCTCGGCCGCGGCCCGCTCGCTGGGTCCCTGGCTGACCAGGATCAGCCCGGAGACCCGCATCCCGAGGAAGGCCCGCAGATAGTGGACCTCGCGCTCGTCGCGGTAGTCGGAGTTGCCGACGAGGACCATCTTTCCGCGCTCGGCGGCGGCCTGTTCGACCGCGTGCGCCATCTCCGCGAAGAACGGCTGACGGGCGTCGGGGACGATCATCCCTATCAGGTCGGTCCGCCGGGAGGCCATCGCCTGCGCGACCCGGTCGGGCCGGTAACCCAGCTCCTTGATCGCGGCGAGCACCCGCTCGCGCGTGGCCGGGGCGACCGGCCTCGGCCCGTTGTTGATGACATAGCTGACCACCGCGGTGGACGTCCCCGCCAGCCTTGCCACATCGTCCCGCGTCACCTTGGCCACGCGCGGCAGTCTACGCGGATGGACGTGCTCCATGGCAGGTCGGACGGCGATTTCCGTCGATACGGCACCGACTCGTGACTGCTCCGAACGGGGGACGGCGGACCGACCCCCGGCGCACCGCCCGCGCGTCGCCGGCCGCTACACCGCGGAACGGCTCGCGGCTCCTCCGGCGGCCCGCGTCCCGGCTCCTCCGGCGGTCCGTGCCTCGGCGCTGTCGGCGGCCCTCGCCTTGGCGTCCTCGCCGGCCCGCTCCACCTTCTCCGGGACGACGAAGCGGTAGCCGACGTTGCGGACCGTACCGATCAGCGACTCGTGCTCCGGGCCGAACTTGGCGCGCAGCCGCCGGACATGGACGTCGACCGTCCGCGTACCGCCGAAGTAGTCGTAGCCCCAGACCTCCTGGAGCAGCTGGGCCCGGGTGAAGACGCGGCCGGGGTGCTGGGCGAGGTACTTCAGCAGCTCGAACTCCTTGAAGGTCAGGTCCAGGACCCGGCCCTTGAGCTTCGCGCTGTACGTGGCCTCGTCGACCGACAGGTCCCCGTTGCGGATCTCCATCGGGCTGTCGTCGGAGGTGTTCTGCTGCCGGCCGGTCGCCAGCCGCAGCCGGGCCTCGACCTCGGCGGGACCCGCCGTGTCCAGCAGGACGTCGTCCATGCCCCAGTCGGCGGTCACCGCGGCGAGGCCGCCCTCCGTCACGACGAGCAGCAGCGGACAGCCGGGTCCCGTGGACCGCAGCAGCTGGCAGAGGGACCGCACCTGCGGCAGATCGCGGCGGCCGTCGATCAGGACGACATCGGCGCTGGGGGTGTCGAGGAGGGCCGCACCCTCGGCCGGGGCCACGCGCACGCTGTGCAGCAGGAGGCCGAGGGCGGGAAGCACCTCCGTCGACGGTTGGAGGGCATTCGTCAGCAGCAGCAGTGAACTCATCGCCACTCACCTGCCCCGGTGGTCGGTCGATCGTGCACGGTTCGCTCGCCCATTACGTCGGTCCTCCTCAGTTCCCTGCGAGAGGGGCACTCCCGGGCCGGGGCCCGGGGGAGTATGCGGCTCATCTTCGTACGCCTTCGTACCGTTCGCGCGGCCAGTTCCGCCGAGTCCGCCGGAACGTCTCCGCGCCGGCGCTCGGAAAGCACAAAAGGACCCGGGGGCTGCGTTGCCCAGGTCCTCATCGCAGCAGAATAGCCCACATGAGTTCCGCCACCGAGGGCCGGTTCCGGCGCACGCCCGTCCGCACGATCACGCCCGGACCCCGGCGCACGGTGCTGCACGCGGCCGACGGGGTGCCCGTGGAGGCGCTGTACGAGCCCTGTACGAGGAGTGTCGAGGACGTTGCCGGCGCGGGTGCGCGGGCGGGTGCCGGTGCCGGGGCGGAGGGGGGCGACGCGGGTACGGCGATCGTGATCGCGCACGGCTTCACCGGGTCGGTCGACCGGCCCGCCGTGCGGCGCGCGGCGCGGGTGTTCGCCCAGCGTGCGGCGGTGGTGACGTTCTCCTTCCGGGGACACGGCGGCTCCGGCGGCCGGTCGACCGTGGGCGACCGCGAGGTCCTGGATCTGGCGGCGGCGGTGGCCTGGGCGCGCGAACTCGGGCACCGCAGGGTGGTGACGGTGGGCTTCTCGATGGGCGGTTCGGTGGTGCTGCGCCACGCCGCGCTGTACCGGGGGGCGGAGCCGGTGACAGACGGCCCCGTGGCGGGCGACGGAAGACATGGGGGGCGTACCGAAGCGTGGGAGGGGGCGCAGGCACCGGCTTGTGCGCGCGGCGAGGGGGAAGGCGGGCGCGGTGGCGACGGTGACGGGCGCGGGGACGGGAAAGGCGCGAGCGGGAACGGGGGAGGGGGAGGCGGGCAAGGTGGCGACGGTGACGGGCGCGGGGATCGCGTCGGTCCGGTCGGGCTGGACGGTCCGAACGGCCCGGACGGTTTGGGCGGTCGGGACGTGAGCGCGGTGGTGGGAGCGGAGGCCGGGGCGGGTCCGGGTGCGGAAGCGGGTTGCGGCGTGGACGCGGTGGTCGCCGTGAGCGCTCCGGCCCGCTGGTACTACCGGGGTACGGCCCCGATGCGCCGCCTGCACTGGGTGGTCACCCGGCCCGCCGGACGGCTCGTCGGCCGGTACGGCCTGCGTACCCGGATCGACCGCCGGGGATGGGACCCCGTACCGCTCTCACCGGTCGACGCGGTCCCGCTGATCGCGCCGACCCCGCTGCTGATCGTGCACGGCGACCGCGATCCGTACTTCCCGGTCGACCATCCGAGGATGCTGGCCGAAGCCGCCCGGGGCCACGCGCGGCTCTGGCTGGAGCCCGGCATGGGCCATGCGGAGAACGCGGCGGACGAGACCTTGCTCACCCGGATCGCCGACTGGCTGGCGACGGCGTGAACCATGATGGACAGCGCACGGGTGCGGAGTCCGTGACGCGAGACGAGACGAGAGGAGTGCCGCCATGGCAGCGGTGACCATCCGCTACTGGGCCGCGGCGAAGGCCGCCGCGGGGACCGCGGAGGAGCCGTACGCGGCTGTCACACTCGCCGACGCGCTCGACGCGGTGCGCCGACGGCACCCGGGCGAGCTGACCCGCGTACTGCCCAGGTGCTCGTTCCTGATCGACGGCGATCCCGTGGGTACGCGTGGCCATGAGACCGTACGCCTTGCCGAGGGCGGCACGGTCGAGGTGCTCCCGCCGTTCGCAGGAGGGTGAACCGCACAACATGAGCAGCAGCGATCAGCAGCATCCGTACGGCCAGGGGTACGTACCGGGTTACGAGGACGGGCAGCGGCCGGGCCACGGACAGGGGCCGGAGGAGCACGGACAGGGGTTCGTCGACGTGTCCGGGCAGACGCACGCGCGGGGCCGCGAGCCGCAGGGCTCGTACGACCCCTACGCCCCGTCCTCGCACCCGTACCCGTCCCCGTCCTCGTACGAGCCGAACCAGGACCCGGCCACCACCCAGACCTGGGAGGGCCAGACCTGGGACACGCAGTACCAGCCGTCGGTCCCGTCGACGCAGCTGCCGACCCCGCCCCCGACGCCGATGTCGAATCCGGGCGTGCGGCAGGCCGGGCCCGAGGCCGGTCCGTACGGTTCGCAGCCCGATCCGTACCGGCCGGACCCGTACCAGCCGTACGCGCAACCCGATCCGTACGCGCAACCCGATCCGTACGCGCAGCCCGATCCGTACGCGCAGTCGGACCCGTATCAGCAGCCCCAGCAGCACCAGCAGCCTCAGTGGCAGTCCCAGGCATCCCAGCAGTTCCAGCCGTACGCCGAGCCCGCCCCGTACGCCCAGTCCGATCCGTACCAGCAGCCGCAGGCCCAGCCCCAGGCCCAGCCTGCGCAGCAGTCCCAGGCGTATCAGCCGCAGGGCGCCGCCGACTCCGGTTCGTACCCGCTGCCGCCCGAGGTTCCGGTCGCGGTCGCGGCGCCCGCCGCACCGGCCGCACCGGCGACGGCACCCGCG
The DNA here is from genome assembly GCF_029167625.1 of Streptomyces sp. AM 4-1-1. Lineage (NCBI taxonomy): Bacteria > Bacillati > Actinomycetota > Actinomycetes > Kitasatosporales > Streptomycetaceae > Streptomyces > Streptomyces sp. AM 4-1-1. The sequence continues at coordinate 3,144,068 of NZ_CP119145.1, read as the reverse complement.
CCGGCCGGGCACGACACCTCCGGGTACAGCGCGCCCACCACCCTCGGCAACAGCCGCATCACCGACGCCCAGCGCGCCCGCGCCGAGGGCCGGTCGCCGATCATCGCGCCCGGCACACAGCCCGCCGCGATCACCGCGGCCCTCGGTCTGCTGCTCGCGCTCGGCGCCGGGATCGGGCAGTACGCCCTGCTCGTACCGCTGGTGCTGCTCCAGGCCGTGACGGCGGCCGGATGGTTCCGGCTGAACGGCATGTGGCCCGCCCGTCAGGGCATCGCACTCGCCTTCCTGGGCGGTCTCGTCTCCGATGTCGCCCTGCTCGTGGCGGGCCGCGACAACGCGCCGGCCGCGATCATCGGCACGCTCGGCGTCTGGGTGCTGCTCACGCTGGTCCTCCAACTGCGCAGCCACGCGAGCGCCGACGAGCGGATGGCCGGACTGATGGCGACCGTCGTCTCGGCGGCTCTCGCGATCGTCGCCACCGGACAGCTGGCGGCGGTCCCCGACGCGGTCGTGGTCGGCGGGGTCGCCGTGGCGGTGGCCGTGCTGGTCCGCGCGCTGCCGCTCCCCGGGCCCGTATCGGTCGTCGGGGCGCTGATCGTCGCGGCGGGCGCGGGCGGGGTGGTCGGCGGCTTCACGGACCTCGGCACGGGGGGCGCGCTCCTCGGGTTCGCGGCCGGTGGCTGCGCGCTGATCGGGCTGCGGGTGGCGAGCTACGATTACCCGTCACGGTTCGTGCACATGACGGCGGGGGTCGCACTGCCCCTGACCGCCGCGGCTCCGGCCGTCCATCTGCTCGGGCAGGTCCTCTCCTGACCCTCCCCTGACCGCCTCCGGCCCGTCCCGCGCCGCCGACGGGCCCGTACCCCGGTTCGTGTACCGCCGGCCGGCCCGTCCACGGATACGGGCGCGGCCGGGGAACCGTCCGTGGCCTCCGTACGTCGATCAAGCCGGGCCTGTCGTGCGACACAGCGGCACCAGTAGGCTCGCGGGCACCAGGGGGCTCGGTCGGATCATGGTGGGGGAAGAACAGACATGCGCGGACTTCGAATACTGCTGATCATCGTGGTGATCCTGGGCGGACTCTTCGTGGCGGCCGACCGGGCGGCGGTGTACTTCGCCGAGTCGGAGATCAAGGACCGCATCCAGATCTCCGGTGGGTCGACGGAGTCGAAGGACGTCTCGATCAAGGGCTTCCCCTTCCTGACCCAGGTCGTGAGCGGCGGTCTCGACGAGGTCGAGGTCGACCTCAAGGGCGTCTCGACCACCACCTCGGGCCACCCCACCCGCATCAGCACGATGAAGATCCAGCTGCACGACGTGAAGCTGGCCAACGGCTTCACCAGCGCCACCGCCGCCCGCGCCACGGGCAAGGCCGTCATCTCGTACGAGGACCTCACGAAGGCGGCCGACGAGGAAGTCTCCGTCGCCTACGGCGGCAACGGCAAGGTGAAGGTCACCGGCACGGTCGCGGTCATGGACCGCCCGGTCTCGCGCAGCGTGCTCTCCACCGTCACCCTGGCCGACGGCAACGTCATCCGGGTCCACGCGGACAAGGTGCCGGGCGAGGGCATCCCCGGCCTGGAGGACCTGGTCCGCTCGAAGAGCGACTTCAACCGCACGATCAGCGGTCTGCCGAGCGGGCTGAACCTGGAGAAGGTCGAGGTCACTCCGGAGGGCCTGGAGGTCTCGGTGTCGGGTACGGATGTCCGGCTGGCCGGCTGAGAGCCGGCTCGCGCCCGCCCCGCTCGGCCGCGCTCCACCGCTCCGGTCACATGGTGAGACGTACACGTCCGGTCCGCAGATGGCGAACCGCCGTGACCTGCTCCGCGACGCCTCCGAAGCCCTTTTCGTTCGACAGGCATCTCGCACTGCGGACGATCCTGTCTCAGGATGTGACACGGCGGTGACATCGTCGCCCGTATCTCCTTACGATCGGTCCCATGCAGTGCTCCATCAGTGGTCTCCGTCAGCGGGGACAGGCGGATCTCACGAAGCGGCGGGCAGTGGACCTGTGCCGCGTCGCCGCCATGCTCTGTCGCACTGCCTGAGCGGGAGTTCCCGCGTACCTCCCGGCCCTTCCGACCGTTGTCAGGGCCGTCCCCGTGCCCGTACGACCGCCCAGCGCCCCCGTACAGACCGGCACTCACCGCATCATCTCGCCGCAGACTGCCCCGGAGGAGAAACACATGAGCCGCAGTGACGTCCTGGTAGACGCCGACTGGGTCGAGGCCCACATCGACGACCCGAAGGTCGCCATCGTCGAGGTCGACGAGGACACCTCGGCCTACGAGAAGAACCACATCAAGAACGCGATCCGGATCGACTGGACGAAGGACCTCCAGGACCCGGTCCGCCGTGACTTCGTCGACCAGGCCGGCTTCGAGAAGCTCCTCTCGGAGAAGGGCATCGCGAACGACACCACGGTCGTGCTCTACGGCGGCAACAACAACTGGTTCGCCTCCTACGCCTTCTGGTACTTCAAGCTCTACGGCCACCAGGACGTCCGCCTCCTCGACGGTGGGCGCAAGAAGTGGGAGCTGGACTCCCGCGACCTGGTCGACGCCGTCCCGACGCGTCCGGCCACGCAGTACAAGGCCAAGCCGCAGGACGAGTCGATCCGCGCCTACCGCGACGACGTCGTCAAGGCGATCGGCAGCCTCAACCTGGTCGACGTGCGCTCGCCCGACGAGTTCAGCGGCAAGCTGCTCGCCCCGGCGCACCTGCCCCAGGAGCAGTCGCAGAAGCCCGGCCACGTGCCGAGCGCCCGCAACATCCCGTGGTCGAAGAACGCCAACGACGACGGCACCTTCAAGTCGGACGACGAGCTGCGCGCCCTCTACGAGGCCGAGCAGGTCGACCTGGCGAAGGACACCATCGCGTACTGCCGCATCGGTGAGCGTTCCGCCCTGACCTGGTTCGTGCTGCACGAGCTGCTCGGCCAGGAGAACGTCAAGAACTACGACGGTTCGTGGACCGAGTACGGCTCCCTCGTGGGTGTGCCGATCGAGCTCGGCGCCAACAAGTAATTCCTGACCGACCCCTCCCCGACCAGAAGGACATAAAGCCATGTGTGGAGCAAAGGCCGGCGGCCCCGACGCTTCGACGATCAAGCCCGGTGAGACCACCATCCAGGGCAGCGTGACCCGCGACGGCGAGCCCGTCACCGGTTACGTGCGCCTCCTGGACTCGACCGGCGAGTTCACCGCCGAGGTCCCGACCTCGGCGACGGGGCAGTTCCGCTTCTACGCCGCCGAGGGCACCTGGACGCTGCGCGCGCTCGTCCCGGGCGGCAGCGCCGACCGCACGGTCGTGGCGCAGACGGGTGGCCTCTCCGAGGTCGCCATCGCCGTCTGACCCGGTCGTCACGTACGACCGGACACGTACAACCGAACGCGTACAACCGAACACGTACGACGGACCGGCCGGAGGGCCGCACCCCAGGGGGTTGGACGCCACCTGAGCCGGGGTGCGGCCCTTCGCGCCGCCCGGGGTCCGGTGTCCGGACGTACGCTGGAGTCATGTACGCCCGACGCCGTCGTGGTTACTTCCTGATGATGGGCGCATGCGTCGTCCTCTTCGTCTCCGCCTGGGCCTTCGTCCGGCTCTGGTCGGTGCCCGCGGCCATCGCCATGTGCGTGGTCGCCATGGTCATCCCGCCCGCCGCGGCGATCGTCGCCAACCGGCGCGGGCCCGACGACCGCTGGTGGGACGAGAACGACGACGACCGGAACGCTCCCGAGGGCGGGGGCGGCAGGAACGCCGGGAATCCTCAGAACCCCGGGAACGGCGGGAGACGCCGGCGGTAGCCGTTCGGGCCGGGTGGTGGCCGGCGCCGGGTCGGGTGCAGGTCGGGCCGGCGCGGGGCGGGCCGGGGCGTGGGTCGGCCGCCGCATCCGGGACATCGCTCGACCGGAGCAAGACACCCCGGCATTTCGGGAGGGTCCCACGCGTGCGGCGCACGGCCTCCGTCTCCCCGGAGCTGGCCCCGCCGCACGCCCCTCCCGCCCCTGGACGGGGCCCGGACCCGAACCCTCGGGCCGTACCCCAACCCATTAGGCTGGACCCCGGTCCCGTACCGCCGTCCAACCGCTCATCCGAGGAGCTCCCGTGCTTGAGGCATTCTTCTCCGCCCTGCTGGTCCTGGTCTGCGTCGGCGTGCTCGCCTTCGCGGCGGTGACCGTGAAGAAGCTGTACCAGGGCCAGCGCTGACCGCTCCCCGCACCGCCCGACCGTCACAGTCGCAGCACGCCCCTCTCACAGATCGTCTGAGCAGCTCATGATCGAGATCCCGTCCGACCTCCACCCGGACCTCGTCCCGCTGGCCTTCCTCCTCGGCAACTGGGCGGGCGCGGGCGTGTCCGACTTCCCCGGTGACGAGAAGTGCAACTTCGGTCAGGAAGTCACCTTCGGCCACGACGGCCGGGACTTCCTGGAGTACGTATCGCACAGCTGGGTGCTCGACGCCGACGGCAACAAGGTCAAGCCGCTGGAGTCCGAGTCCGGCTACTGGCGCATCGACAAGGACCGCAAGGTCGAGGTCGTCATGGTCCGCGACCAGGGCGTCATCGAGATCTGGTACGGCGAGCTGGCCCACCAGAAGCCGCAGATCGACCTCGTCACCGACGCGGTGGCGCGGACCGCGGCCTCCGGCCCGTACAGCGGTGGCAAGCGGCTTTACGGCTATGTGAACAGCGACCTGATGTGGGTCGGCGAGAAGTCGACGCCCGACGTCGAGCTGCGTCCGTACATGTCCGCGCACCTGAAGAAGGTCGTCACCCCGGAAGAGGTCGAGGCGATGGCGAAGAGCCTCGGTGACCTGCCGGACGACGGCATCGCGTTCTTCAAGTAGGCGCGGCCCTGGGCGGGTGCTCGCCCGGACCTACACTGGAGTTGTGGTGAGCACCGACTGGAAGACCGATCTTCGGCAGCGCGGGTACCGGCTGACGCCGCAGCGGCAGCTTGTCCTCGAAGCCGTGGACACGCTGGAACACGCGACCCCGGACGACATTCTCTCCGAGGTGCGCAGAACCGCTTCCGGTGTGAACATCTCCACCGTCTACCGGACCCTGGAACTCCTGGAGGAGCTGGGGCTGGTCAGCCACGCCCATCTGGGGCACGGGGCACCCACGTACCACCTGGCCGACCGGCACCACCACATCCACCTGGTCTGCCGTGACTGCGCGGACGTCATCGAGGCCGATGTGGACGTGGTCGGCGACTTCACCGCGAAGCTGCGGGACACCTTCGGCTTCGAGACCGACATGAAGCACTTCGCGATCTTCGGCCGCTGCGGCGACTGCACGGCGAAGGCGGTTCCGGGGGCCGGCACGGAGCCGGGGAATCCGGTCACGGGGACGGCCTCGGACGCGTAACCCGCGCCCGGCGGAGTCGTAGGCTGGTCGTATGAAGAGCCCCCTGCTGTCCCTGCCCGGTGCCGTCGCCGCCGAAGGCTCCGACGAAGGAGTCGCCGCGCACTACGGGGACCTGTTCCGCGAACAACGCGCCCTCGCCGACGGCTCCGGTCTCGTCGACCTCTCGCACCGCGGCGTCATCACCGTCACCGGGGACGACCGGCTGGCCTGGCTGCATCTGCTGCTCACCCAGCACGTCAGCGACCTCGCCCCCGGCCAGGCCACCGAGGCGCTGATCCTCACCGGCAACGGCCACATCGAGCACGCCCTCTACCTCGTCGACGACGGCACGACGGTGTGGGCGCACGTCGAACCGGGCACGCAGGGCGAACTCGCCGCCTATCTGGAGTCGATGAAGTTCTACTACCGGGTGGAGGTCGCCGACCGCACCGAGGACTTCGCCGTGGTGCACCTGCCGGCCGGTTCCATCGCCGACGTACCGGACGGAGCGGCGGTACGGGAGACGTCGTACGGCCGGGATCTCTTCCTGCCCCGCGCGGACCTGGAGAAGTACGCGGCCGGGCACGGCCCCGCCGTCGGCATCCTGGCGTACGAGGCGTTGCGCATCGAGGCCCACCGGCCGCGCCTCGGTTTCGAGACCGACCACCGCACCATCCCGCACGAGCTGGGCTGGATCGGCACCGCCGTCCACCTCCAGAAAGGCTGCTACCGGGGTCAGGAGACGGTCGCCCGGGTCCAGAACCTGGGCAAGCCGCCGCGTCGGCTGGTCTTCCTGCACCTGGACGGCAGCGAGGTGCACCTGCCGGGGCACGGCACGCCGGTACGCCTCGCGGCGGACGGGCAGGAGGGCCGTCCGCTCGGCTTCATCACCACATCGGGCCGCCACCACGAACTGGGTCCGATCGCCCTCGCCCTGATCAAACGCAATGTGGCGGTGGACGCCGAACTGCTCGCGGGGGACACGGCGGCGGCCCAGGAGACGGTCGTCGAGCCGTAGGACGCGTCGGCCGCGGCCCCGGGCGTCCTGGTTGCCGGGGCCCGGCCCGGGTGCCTCAGGTCCGTCGGGGCGGTCGGCTTTCCGGGTCGGTGGCCTCGTACGCCGGCCGGACCTCGATCAGGCCCCGTTCGGTCCCACCGGCCGGACCTCGATCAGACCCCGTTCGGTCCCACCGGTCAGACCTCGATCAGTACGGTGAACGGGCCGTGGTTCGTGAGCGTGACCCGCATGTCCGCTCCGAACCGGCCCGTCTCCACCCGGGCGCCGAGCGCCCGCAGCTGGGCCACCACCTCATCGACCAGTGGCTCGGCGACCTCGCCCGGCGCGGCGGCGTTCCAGGTGGGTCTGCGCCCCTTCCGGGCGTCCCCGTAGAGAGTGAACTGAGAAATCACCAAAAGCGGCGCATTCACATCGGAGCAGGACTTCTCGCCCTCCAGTACGCGCACCGACCAGAGCTTCCGCGCGAGCTGCGCGGCCTTCTCCACGGTGTCCCCGTGCGTCACTCCGACCAGCACACACAGGCCCTCGCCCACGATCTCACCGACGACCCTGGTGGTCGCGGAGACACCCGATCCGTCGGCCACGGCGACGCTCGCGCCGTCCACTCTCTGTATCACCGCTCGCATACAGACCAACCTATCTTGGGCTGAACGGGTACAGAGCAACTGCGTGAGCGCCGTGCGGAGTGGCACCATGCACGGAGGCGGTGTGCCGACGCACCGGTCGAGGGGACGGACACAAGCATGAGTACCTATGGAGCCGGACAGCCATCCGGCGTCGTACCGATCACGCGTGCCAGCACCATGCGCCCACCCGTACAACGGACCGGCGAAGGTCCCGGCTCCGACCTCGAAGCCGGGACCGGCACGGGCCCCGGACCCGACCTCACCTCCGGTTCCGGAACGGTGCTGCCCGCCCAGCCGCATCCGGAGCTGACCGCGCTGCGACTGCCCGCACTGCGCACCCTGCGCCGGAACTCGCAGCGCGACGAGGCCGACCTCAGCTATGTGCGGCGGCTGGTACAGGGCCGGATCGACATCCTGCGGGCCGAACTGGCCCGTCGTACGGCCCCCGAGACGCCCGTCGTGGACCGGCTCTCCGAGATCCTGGCCGACGCCCCGTCCCGGCACCGTTCGTCGGCGCGGCACGTCACGCTGACCACGCCACGCAGCGACGAGTACCGCCGGCTGGCCGCCGAGACGTTCGCCGAGGTCGGCCTGTCCGACCTCGACGCCCGCACGGACGAGGAGCTGAACACCGCGATGGGGCGTCTCGTCCGGTACGAGCAGCAGGTCTCCCGGCGCCGTCACCAGCTCCAGCGCACCGCGGACGATTGCAGCGCGGAGATCACCCGCAGGTACCGTGACGGGGAAGCACAAGTAGACGACCTGCTGGCCTGAAGCGATCCTTCCGGGAGCGGGTCCCGCCCGCTCCCGGAAGGCCACCATGTCCTCCACCGCTGTTCCGCCCGTCGCGCGGTCCGTCGCCCCGCCCGCTCCGCCCGTCCTGGCCGAAGTCGTGCGTTCGGGGTTCGTCGAGGGCCACCACAGGGGCTCCCTGGTCCTGCTGGCCCCGGACGGCAGCGTGGAGCGGACCCTCGGTGATCCGCAGGCCCCGGTCTTCCCGCGTTCCTCCAACAAGCCGATGCAGGCCGCCGCCGTGCTGCGCGGCGGTCTCGATCTGGCGGGGGAGCGGCTGGCGCTGGCCGCCGCCAGTCACTCCGGCGAGCGGTTCCACCTCGATCTGGTCCGCACGATGCTCGACGAGCACGGACTGACGCCGGATGATCTCCGGACCCCGCCGGATCTGCCGCTGGACCAGGTCGAGGCGGAGGCCTACCTCGCGGCGGGCCGGGTCCGTGAGCCGATCACCATGAACTGCTCCGGCAAGCACGCGGCGATGCTCGCGGTCTGCGCACGCAACGGCTGGGACCGCGCGTCCTATCTCGACCCGGCCCATCCGCTCCAGCGCCTGGTCCACCAGGTCGTCGAGGAGGCGGCGGGGGAGCCGGTCGCGGCCGTCGGTACGGACGGCTGCGGGGCGCCGCTGATGGCGATCAGTCTGGTGGGGCTGGCGCGCGCCTTCCGGTCGTTCGTGCTGGCCGCGCCCGGCACGGCCGAGCGGCGGGTCGCGGACGCGATGCGCGCCCACCCGGAGTACGTGGCGGGCACCCGGCGGCCCGACACCTGGCTGATGCGCGAGGTGCCCGGCACGCTCTCCAAGATGGGTGCGGAGGCGGTGCAGGCGGTGGCGCTCGCGGACGGACGGGCGCTGGCCTTCAAGATCGACGACGGTGCGACGCGCGCGCTCGGCCCGGTGCTGGCTCGGTCCCTGCGGCTGCTGGGTGTGGATGCCCCGGTGGTGTCCCGGATCGGGCGGGCGCCGCTGCTCGGCGGCGGCGCGGAGGTCGGCGAGATCCGCGTCGCGTTCTGAGTCCGGCGCCCCGGCCGGTCCGGGACGCGGGGGCCCGGCGGAGGGTGCGACGAGCGGGTCGTGGCATGGGCCGGGCCGGGGCGTGGCGCGGCCGGTGCGTGGCGCGGAACGGGACGGGCGCGGAGGCCCGAGCGGGGCTTGGTCGGGGCACGGGAAGGGCACGGGCGGGGCACGGGCAGGGCACGGGCGGGGCATGCGAAAAGAGGATGCGGTCCGTTCGGCGGGGTGCATAGCGTGGGGCGCATGACTCTTGAATCCCGTACGGTCGCCGAAACCGAGTATTCCGACTGGGTGAGGGCCTTGAACACCGGATTCCTTCGGCCGCCGACGGTGACGGAGGACGAGGTGAAGGGGCGTCTGGCGCACACTGATCCGGCTCGCGTCCAGGGTGTGTTCGACGAGGGCCGTTGTGTGGCGACGTTCCGTTCGTTCGCGCAGGAGCTGACCGTGGTGGGCGGTGCGAAGGTGCCGACCGACGCCGTCACCAATGTGACGGTGTCACCCACGCACCGCCGCCGCGGGCTGCTGAGCCGGATGATGGCCACCGATCTGGCGGCGGCGAAGGAGCGCGGCGATGTGGCCGCGACGCTGATCGCCGCCGAGTACCCCATCTACGGGCGGTACGGGTTCGGCCCGGCCGCCTGGACCACGTCGTGGGAGATCGACGTCCCCCGCGCCGGCCTGGACCCGCGCTGGTCCGGCCCGGACGCGGCGGACGGCGGCCGGATCGAGCTGGTGGACGGCGCGGACGTGCGGAAGTTCGGCCCCGAACTCCATGAGCGGCTGCGAGCCGTGCGGCACGGCGCCGTCACCCGTGATGAGCAGTGGTGGCAGACCTTCACCGGTCAGCAGCCGCACGGGAAGGACTCCTGGACGGAGCCGTTCCACGCGCTCCACCGATCGGCCGGCGGCGACATCGAGGGGCTGGTCACTTACCGCGCGGACGACCGCTGGGGCGACGCCAAACAGCCGCTGAACCGGGCGACGGTCCGTGATCTGATCGCGGTCACCCCGGCCGCGGAGCGGGCTCTGTGGCACTTCGTCTGCTCGATCGACTGGGTCACCACGGTCAGCTCGGGCGAACGCGCACCCGACGATCTGCTCCCCCTTCTCCTGCCGGACCCGCGAGCCGCCCGGACCGTGACGCACGCCGACTTCCTGTGGCTGCGGGTGCTGGATGTCGTACGGGCCCTGGAGGCGCGCACCTACGCCGTACCGGGCACGCTCGTCCTGGAGGTCCATGACCCGGCGGGCCTGTCGGGCGGCCGGTTCCGTCTGGACGCCTCCACCGACGGCGCCTCCTGCGTCCCGACCTCGGAGAGCGCGGACCTGGCTTTGGACGTACGGGAACTGGGGGTGCTGTACCTGGGGGACGAATCCGCGCTCCGGCTGGCGGCACTGTCCCGGCTGGACGAACTGACGCCGGGCGCGGTGGCGTTGGCGGACAGCGTGTTCCGGGCCGGACGACGGGCCTGGTGCCCGGACGTCTTCTGAGCCATTCGCGGAGTGCTTGCCCGGCCGGTGGGCCGGTCGACCGATCGGGCGGTGGGCCGGTCGGTGGTGCGGAGTGCTTGCCCGGCCGGTGGTGCGGTGGGTCGGCCGGTGGTGCGGTGGTGCGGTCGGTTGGCCGGTGGTGTGGTGGTGCGGCGGGTTGGCCGTTCGGCCGGTGGTGCGGTGGGTCGGCCGTTCGGCCGGTGGTGCGGTGGGCCGGCCGTTCGGTTGCAACCCGGTCGGTGTTCGCCCGGTGTTCGGGAGACGGCCGTTCCAGGGTGCAATTCCCGGCTTCTCGGGGCGGGAGCACCGCGCGTCATTAGGATGGCGGGCACATGAGCCAGTGACGGGCGGGCGGGGACGGAAGGCGGCGGTCGCCAGTGGCGGTCGGGGGCGGCGGAGTCGGACGTACGGGCACTTTTGGCGGACCCGGCGTGACGCCGGGTCCGGTTTCACGTGGAACATCGGGCGCAGCGGCGCCCGGTGGTACGCCCGCGAGCGTGCCGGGCGGCCGGATGCCCGGAAGGGCGGGGCGCGCGGTGGCTCCGTCGCCGGGCCGGCCGGCCGTACGTGTCCCCAGCCAGTCGGCGAGCCGGGCGGCCGGAACCGCGAACCGTGGCACCGCTGATCTGCCCGTCAGTATCGAGGCCGCCTGGGGACTGCGCCGACGTCCCGTCAAAGGACCCCGACCCGGGCTGACCCCGGCCCGCATCGTGGACGCGGCGGTGGCCATCGCCGCGGCCGAGGGGCTGGGTGCGGTCTCCATGGGCAGGGTCGCCAAGGACCTCGGTGTGTCCACGATGGCGCTCTACCGGTACGTCTCCGCCAAGGACGAGCTGCACGTCCTGATGAGGGAGGCGGCCCTTGGACCTCCGCCGCCCCCGCCCGAGGCCGGAGCGTCGGGGACCGGCTGGCGGGCCGCGCTGGAGCGGTGGGCCCGCGCACAGCACGAGGTGTACCACCGCAACCTCTGGATGCTCCGCATCCCGGCTTCCGGCCCGCCCACGAGCCCCCACGCGGTCGCCTGGTGGGAACAGGGGCTCCAGGCGCTCGAAGACAGTGGGCTGAGCCGGCCGGACCGCTTCTCCGTCGTCCTCCTGGTCAGCGGTTTCGTACGGAACGAGGCACTGCTGATGGGTGACCTCGCCACCGCCGTCGAGGCACGAGGCGTCAGCCCGCAGGAGGTCAGGGACGGGTATGCACGCACCTTGGACCGGCTCGTGGACCCCGTACGGCATCCGGCGCTGTCACAACTGCTGGTGTCCGAGACGAGGACTCCGCACGATCCCGGCCATGAGTTCACGTTCGGGCTGGAACGGGTGCTGGACGGGGTCGAGGCATTGATCGGCCGCCAGAACCGGTCGGCCGCCAGAACCGACCGGCCGACCGGCCGACCGTCTGACGGGCTGACGGGCTGACGGTCCTGGCGGTCCTGGCGGGCCCGGGGCCGGCCCTCGATCCCTCCTCGCGTGCCCGTCCGCCGCACGGCTGGACATCAAGTCCGCTTGAGATCTAGGGGCGTAGGGTTCCTGGTCATGAGCGCAGAGAAGGACCGGGACCAGGCGTCGATCGGGCTGCGGGAGCGCAAGAAGCGGCTGACGTACGAGACGGTCTCCGACGCCGCGATCGCGTTGTTCCTGGAGCGGGGCTTCGACCGGGTGTCGGTGGCGGAGGTGGCCGCGGCGGCGGACATCTCGAAGCCGACGCTGTTCCGGTACTTCCCGACCAAGGAGGACCTGGTACTGCACCGGTTCGCCGATCACGAGGACGAGGCGGCCAGGATGGTCGAGGACCGGGCCGACGGTGTGGCCCCCCTGGACGCCCTGCGCATCCACTTCCTGGCCGGTCTCGACCGGCGCGATCCGGTGACGGGCCTCTCCGACATACCTGAGGTGTTGGCGTTCCATGGGCTGCTCTACGGCACGCCGTCGCTGGTCGCCAGGTTGTACGAGTACCAGGGGCGCTCGGAGGCGGCGCTGGCCCGCGCCCTGGGCGGCGGGGTGTCGGCACGGCTCGCCGCGGCCCAGATCATCGCCGTCCTGCGGGTGCTGTCCGAGGACAACTGGCGGAGGGTCGCCGCAGGGGAGACGGCGGACGAGGTGCACGCCGGGGCGGTCGAGGCCGCCGAGCTGGCCTTCGTACAACTGAGGTCGGGGCTCGGGGGGCTCGGGGACGTCCGGACGCTTTCCTGGGGGGATTAATCAATTGCCTAGCGTCTTTAGGCACTGTTAGCGTCGCGCGCATGAGGGAAGTACGAGAACGCGAGATCCGTGAGTCGTTCGTGAACTGTTCCAAGGGAGAGGCGGGACGGCTCCCCATGCCCCGGGACCTGGCGGAACGGCCGTGGGACGATCTGGACTTCCTGGGCTGGCGTGATCTCTCGGCGCCGGACCGCAGCTATCTGGTCGTCGAGCGCGACGACCGGCTGCTGGGTGTCACCTTCCGCTTCCCGTCCCGGCAGCGCGGCTATCTGCACCGGAGCATGTGCTCCCTGTGCATGACCACCCACCCGGGCAACGGCGTCTCGCTCCTGACCGCCCGCAAGACGGGCCCCGCCGGCCGGGAGGGCAATTCGGTCGGCGTCTACGCCTGCACCGACCTCGCGTGCTCCCTGTACGTGCGGGGCAAGAAGACGCCGGGGTCCGGTACGCGGTTCGAGGAGTCGCTGACCATGGAGCAGCAGGTGGAGCGCATCCGGACCAACCTCTTCGCGTTCCTGGACAAGCTCCACGCCTGACCCCCGCGGGCCGGCCCGGCCGTCCGGCCCACCGCGGTGAAAACATGCGTGGGCACGCGCCGGGCGGAGCCGTACAGTCCCCGCATGCCCGCACTGCAACGCCTCCGCCCCGACCACGCCCCGGCCCTGCTCGTGTTCGAGCGTGAGAACCGCGCCTACTTCGCGGAGTCGATCCCCGACCGGGGCGACGACTACCTCACCGGGTTCGACGCTCGGCACGCGGAACTCCTCGCCGAGCAGGAGGCCGGGCTGCACCACTTCCATGTGCTGGTCGGCGCTCCCCGTCGCGCGGTAGCCGCGGACGGGCGCGACGACGACTGATCGCGTACCGGAACGGGCCCGGCCCGCCGAGAACTGCCCCGTATCCTCCACGGTCCCCCGTAATACCGGGAATCCGGCGGCACTCGACGGCCGGGCCCGCCCCCGTCCGTCAGGTGCCGACGTAGTCCGAGAGGTGCTCACCGGTGAGGGTGGAGCGGGCGGCGACGAGGTCGGCGGGTGTGCCCTCGAAGACGATCCGCCCGCCGTCGTGTCCCGCTCCGGGGCCGAGGTCGATGATCCAGTCCGCGTGCGCCATGACCGCCTGGTGGTGCTCGATGACGATGACCGACTTGCCGGAGTCGACGATCCGGTCGAGCAGAGCGAGCAACTGCTCGACATCGGCGAGGTGCAGACCGGCGGTCGGCTCGTCGAGGACGTAGACACCGCCCTTCTCGGCCATGTGCGTGGCCAGCTTCAGCCGCTGCCGCTCGCCGCCGGACAGCGTGGTGAGCGGCTGGCCGAGGCTGAGGTAACCGAGCCCGACGTCGATGAACCGGCGGAGGACGGCGTGCGCGGCCGGAGTGTGCGCCTCGCCGCCGCCGAAGAACCCCTCGGCCTCGGTCACCGCCATCGCGAGCACCTCGCTGATGTCACGGCCACCGAGGCGGTACTCCAGCACCGACGCCTGGAACCGCTTCCCCTCGCACTCCTCGCAGACGGTGGTGGTACCGGCCATCATCGCCAGGTCGGTGTGGATGACGCCGGCGCCGTTGCAGTTGGGGCAGGCGCCCTCGGAGTTGGCGCTGAACAGCGCCGGCTTCACACCGTTGGCCTTCGCGAACGCCTTGCGGATCGGATCGAGCAGACCGGTGTACGTCGCCGGGTTGCTCCGCCTGGAGCCGCGTATCGCGCCCTGGTCCACCGACACCACCCCGGCCCCGGCGGGGATCGAACCCCGCACGAGCGAACTCTTGCCCGAACCGGCGACCCCGGTGACGACGACAAGCACCCCGAGAGGGATGTCGACGTCGACATCACGCAGATTGTGCGTCGTCGCGCCGCGGATCTCCAGCGCGCCGGTGGGCGTCCGCACCTTCTCCTTGAGGGCGGCCCGGTCGCCGAAATGGCGGCCGGTGAGTGTGCCGCCGGCCCGCAGAGCCTCGACGCTGCCCTCGAAGCAGACGGCGCCGCCCGCCGTACCTGCGCCGGGGCCGAGGTCGACGACGTGGTCGGCGATCGCGATCGTCTCCGGCTTGTGCTCGACGACGAGCACCGTGTTGCCCTTGTCCCGCAGCCGCAGCAGCAGGCGGTTCATCCGCTGGATGTCATGGGGGTGCAGGCCGGTGGTGGGCTCGTCGAAGACGTAGGTGACATCGGTGAGCGAGGAGCCGAGGTGGCGGACCATCTTGACGCGCTGCGCCTCGCCGCCCGACAGCGTGCCCGAGGACCGGTCGAGCGAGAGATAGCCCAGCCCGATCTCCACGAAGGAGTCGAGCGTCCGGCGCAGGGAGGTGAGCAGCGGCGCCACCGACGGCTCGTCGAGGCCGCCGACCCATTCCGCCAGGTCGCTGATCTGCATGGCGCACGCGTCGGCGATGTTGGTCCCGCCGATCCGGGACGAGCGGGCCCCCTCGCTGAGCCGGGTGCCGTCGCACTCGGGGCAGACGGTGAAGGTGACCGCCCGGTCCACGAACTCCCGGATGCGCGGCTGCATCGCCTCCCGGTCCTTGGCGAGGATCGACTTCTGGACCTTGGGGACCAGCCCCTCGTAGGTGAGGTTGACGCCGTTGATCTTCACCTTGACCGGCTCGTGGTGCAGGAAGTCGCGCATCTCCTTCTTGGTGTACTCGCGGATCGGCTTGTTCGGATCGAGGAAGCCCGAATCGGCGTAGACCCGTACGGTCCACCAGCTGTCCGCCTTCCAGCCGGGGATGGTGATCGCGCCCTCGGCGAGCGACTTGGAGTCGTCGAAGAGCTGGGCGAGGTCGATGTCGGAGACCGTGCCCCGGCCCTCGCAGCGCGTACACATGCCGCCGGTACGGCTGAAGGTCTGTTTCACGGCCTTCTTGGCACCCCGCTCGACGGTGATCGCACCGGTCGCCCGGACCGACGGGACGTTGAAGGCGTACGCGCCGGGCGGGCCGATGTGCGGCTGCCCGAGCCGGCTGAAGAGGATGCGCAGCATCGCGTTGGCGTCGGTGGCGGTGCCGACCGTGGAGCGGGGGTCGGCGCCCATCCGCTGCTGGTCGACGAGGATCGCGGTCGTCAGCCCTTCGAGCACGTCGACCTCGGGCCGTGCCGATGTCGGCATGAAGCCCTGCACGAAGGTGCTGTAGGTCTCGTTGATGAGCCGCTGCGACTCCGCGGCGATCGTGCCGAACACCAGCGAGCTCTTGCCCGAGCCGGAGACGCCGGTGAACACCGTCAGCCGGCGCTTCGGGATCTCGATGCTGACGTCCTTGAGATTGTTCACGCGCGCGCCGTGCACGCGGATCACATCGTGACTGTCCGCGCCGTGCCGCGCGGGCGACCGCGTGTCCGTCCTCTTGGCCGTGCTCATCGTGTCTCCATCTGTCTGTCGCGCGGGGCTGCCCGCGCGCTGTCCGCGATGCGATGCGCGGGGGGCAGCTACGCCCTGTCGGTCACGCGGCTACGCGGTCACGCGGTCACGGGTACGCGGTGACGCGGGTACGGGCACGCGGTGACGCGGCCACGGGTACGCCGGGTCGGCTGCGCGGCACGCTCGTCATCGGCCGGTCCGGTCGCCCACCGGATGCGGCGGCACGTCCGCTTGGTGCGGGGCGCCGGGGACGCTCGGCACGGCACCAGGTCACCCGGTGCGGCGCTGGGTGAAGCGCAGCATGTTGCCCGCAGGGTCCCGGAAGGCGCAGTCGCGTACCCCGTACGGCTGGTCGATCGGCTCCTGCAGGACCTCGGCGCCCGACGCCCGGACGCGCTCGAACGTGGCGTCGCAGTCGTCGGTCGAGAAGATCACGCCGCGCAGCATGCCCTTGGCCAGCAGCTCCGCCATGGCCTGCTTGTCGGCCGACGAGGCGTTCGGGTTCGCGAGGGGCGGTTCCAGCACGATCTCCACGTCGGGCTGCGACGGCGAGCCGACGGTCACCCAGCGCATGCCCTCGAAACTGACGTCGTTGCGCACTTCGAACCCGAGCGCGTCCCGGTAGAAGGCGAGTGCCTTGTCGTGGTCGTCGACGGCGATGAAGCACTGCGAGAGTTTGATGTCCATGTGGTTCACGCTACGGGTGGGCCGTTTGCTCCGCTTCTTCATTCCTGATCGATCCCGTGTGCCTCACCGGACGCGTGAAGATCTTGGCGACGCAGGCCGGGATGGCCGCTCCCTGATCGTGCCGACGCGCCCGGTAGGCGCTCGGGCTCTCGCCCACCAGCTCGCTGAACCGTGAGCTGAACGACCCCAGCGACGTACATCCGACCGCGAAGCAGACCTCGGTCACCGACAGGTCGCCGCGCCGCAGCAGGGCCTTGGCGCGCTCGATCCTGCGGGTCATCAGATAGCTGTACGGAGTCTCGCCGAAAGCGGCGCGGAAGCTGCGGGAGAAGTGGCCGGGCGACATGTGGGCCGCGCGGGCCAGCGCGGGTACGTCGAGCGGCTCCGCGTAGTCGCGGTCCATCAGGTCACGGGCCCGGCGGAGCAGGGCCAGGTCCGGTAGCGTCACCGGTCCAGCATCGCACGGACGCCGTGCGGTGGACGCTGGGACGGCGGGACTGTCGGCTTCGGCCCGCCCGCCCGTTCCGGGCGGCTACGGCACGCGCGGGCGAAGCCGCCTCATCCGGCGGCTGGTGACTGCCGTGCGTATCACCATCACCAGCCTGACCCCGACAAGTGGCGCCTAACACTTTTGCAAGCACCTGCTTGCAAAAGTTAGCGGAAGTGCGCACCATCGAGGCATGGCATCACTCAACGTCGGCAACCTCGGTGAGTATCTGCGCGAGCAGCGCCGCACGGCGCAGCTGTCGCTGCGCCAGCTCGCCGATGCCGCCGGGGTGTCCAATCCCTACCTCAGCCAGATCGAGCGGGGTCTGCGCAAGCCCAGCGCGGACGTGTTGCAGCAGGTCGCCAAGGCGCTGAGGATCTCCGCCGAAACCCTGTACGTGCGGGCCGGGATTCTGGACGAGCGGGAGCGGGACGAGTTGGAGACGCGGGCGGTCATTCTGGCCGATCCGTCGATCAACGAGCGGCAGAAGAACGTGCTGTTGCAGATCTACGACTCCTTCCGCAAGGAGAACGGGCACGAGACGGGGCCCGTGGCGGCCGGCGAAGAGTCCATGGCCGGTGACGCGCCCGGTGCGGGCAACGAGCCCGGTGCCGAAAGCGGGACCGGTGCCGATGACGGGCCCAGTGCCGATTACGGGTCCTGGGCCGGAGACGAGTCCGGTGCCGGTGACGCTCTCACACCCTCGAACGACGACGGCAAACCCTCAAGCTGAAGCTCTGATGATCCGGGAGGACCACAGTCATGGCCATCACCGATGACCTGTGCAAGACCCTCACCGACCCGACCCCCCTCTACTTCGCCGCCGGTACGGCCGATCTCGCCGTGCGTCAGGCGCGCAAGGTCCCGGCGCTGATCGAGCAGTTGAGGGCCGAGGCGCCGGAGCGGATCGAGGCCGTGCGCAACACCGACCCCAAGGTCGTGCAGGAGCGGGTGACCACGCAGGCCAAGGAGGCCCAGGCCACCGTCCAGGCCAAGGTCACCGAGGTGATCGGCGCGTTCGACACCGACCTGAAGAAGCTGGGCGAGTCCGCTCAGGACCTGGCGCTTCGCGGAGTGGGTATGGCCGCCGAGTACGCGGTCAGGGCCCGGGAGACGTACGAGAAGGTCGCCGAGCACGGCGAGCAGACCGTCAGGGCGTGGCGTGGTGAGACCGCCGACGAGATCGTGGAGATCGCCACCGTCGTCGAGTCGGGGCCGGGCGCGACGACCGAGCCGACGTGGGCGCCGGAGTCGGTGTCGGAGACAGGCTCGGGCTCCGTCGGCGCCGGGCAGTCCGTGCCCAGGCCCGCGGGTGAGCCGGAGACGATCACGGTCGCCGAGACCGAGACCGAGACCGAGACCGAGGCCGGGCCCAGGTCTGAGCCCGAGCCCGGGTCCGAGGCCACGTCGGCGACCGGACCCGCGGATGAGCGCGCCGGAGCCTGGGAGACGGGAGCCTCAGGGCCCGGAGCCTCGGAGCCCGGAGCCTCGGAAACGGTGCCCTCCGGTGAGCCCGCCGGGGCCGACGAGGCGGCGGCGGCCGGGATCAAGCCCTCGGGGGGACGGAAGACCACCGCTCCCCGCAAGCCCGTCAAGAAGGTCTCCCCGCCCGCCGACAAGTGAGGGCGGGGCCGAGCGGGAACCAGCTTCGAGCAGTGGTGGCCGGACACCTTCTCGGTGGTCCGTCCGTTGTCCCGGTAGCGTGGCCGTGTTGATGGCGGTCGAACAGGAGGTGGCGCAGTGCTGATGCAGGGTTTTGCGGGATTGATGTCTCTGTTGAGCTTGGCGCTGACCCTCTTCAGCGCCTTCGCTCTGGTGGACGCCGTGATTCGGCGGGAGGACGCCTTCCGGGCGGCCGACAAGAAGACGAAGCCCTTCTGGCTCGTCGTCCTCGGGATCGCCTTCGTGGTGATACTGCTCTTCCCGATCCTGTCCTTCCTGCCGATCATCGGGCTGATCGCGACGATCGTGTACATCGTGGATGTGCGGCCCGCGGTCCGGCAGGTGTCCGGCGGCGGTGGCCGCCGCGGTGGTTCCAGCAGTGACGGGCCGTACGGGCCCTACAACGGCGGGCGCTGAGCGTTCGCCGGTGACACGGATGCGGCCGAGCGGGCCCGGGGTACGCCCCGGGCCCGCTGTCGTATGCGCTCCTGGTCCCGGTCGAGCAGCAGGACCGCCACGTCGTCGGCCAGTTCGCCGCCGTTGAGATCGCGCACCCGGGTGACGGCGGCCTTGAGCAGTTCGTCGCCGCCGAGGCCCTGCTCCAGTTGGCGGTTGATCATGTCGATCATGCCGTCCTGGCCGAGCCGTCGCGGGTCGCCCGGGGCGACGTGCCCCTCGATCAGCCCGTCCGTGTACATCATCAGGCTCCAGGAGCCGCCCAGCTCCACCTGACGGCGTGGCCAGCGGGCGTGCGGCAGCAGGCCGAGGGCCGGGCCGCCCTCCTCGTACGGGAGCAACTGCGCCGCCCGTCCCTGGCGCGCGATCAGTGGCACGGGGTGACCGGCCAGGCAGAGCCCCGCCCGGCGGCCGTCCGGAGCGATGTCGACGGTGCAGAGCGTCGCGAAGATCTCGTCGCTCTGCCGCTCGTGTTCGAGGACCTGCTGGAGCGTGGACAGCAACTGGTCGCCGCAGAGTCCCGCGAGGGTCAGCGCCCGCCAGGCGATCCGCAGCTCCACACCGAGCGCCGCCTCGTCCGGGCCGTGCCCGCAGACGTCGCCGATCATGGCGTGGACCGTGCCGTCGGCGGTACGGACCGTGTCGTAGAAGTCCCCGCCCAGCAGCGCGCGGCTGCGGCCGGGCCGGTAGTGCGCGGCGAAGCACAGGTCGGAACCCTGGAGCAGCGGTGTGGGCAGCAGGCCCCGCTCCAGCCGGGCGTTCTCCTGGGCGCGCAGCCTGGACTCGGTGAGCTGGCGCTGCGCGGTGTCGGCGCGCTTGCGTTCCACGGCGTACCGGATGGTGCGGCTCAGCAGCCGCCCGTCCAGCTCGTCCCGGAAGAGGTAGTCCTGTGCGCCGATCCTGACCGCCTCGGTGGCCAGCTCCGCGTCGTCCTCCGCGGTGAGGGCGATGACGGCGTGCCGGGGCGCGATCCGCAGCACGTACAGCAGGGTGGCGAGCCGGTCCGCCGCGTCGTCGGCCGTGTCGCGCGCCTCGCCGCCCAGCGGCAGCGCCAGGTCGAGCAGGACGCAGTCGACGTCGTCGGTGAGGAGTCGGCCGGCCTCGGTGAGGTTGCGCGCGGTACGGATGCGGATGCGCGCCCCGCTCGTGGTCGGCAGCTCCGGGACGGTGAAGGTGCCCGCCGGGTCGTCCTCGATCACCAGCAGGATGAGGTCGGCACCATGGGTGGCGTCCGCAGCGGGTTCGGCGCGTCGCTGCGGTACGGGCACGGGCATGGGTACGGGCATCGGTTCGGGTTTCCTTCCCTCCCCCCGAGGGCGCGGCGGAACGACGATCGACATCCCGCCAGACGGGGACGATAGCGTTCCGCGCGGCGTGAGCGGAATGGCGCACGGCACCCGACGGCCGTCCTGGACACCGCCATAAGCCGCTTCCCCGTACGGATACGGCGAGATGCGCCCATCGACGGGGCGGCGGAACGCCATGACAAACATCACGCCGGACGGTCGCCGAGCCCTGGACCGGTCGCCGACGCCGGCCGCCGACGCCGGTCATCGGGCCCGGGGGCCGGTGCCGACCTGGTCGTCGACGCCGGCCGCGATACCGGCCGCCGACGCCGGTCACCGGTCCCCGGGTCCGGTGTCGACGCCGGTCCCCGGTCCCCGGGTCCGGTACCGACCCCGGTCATCGGTCCCGGTCCCGGTGCCGGATCAGCTGTCGGGGCGGACGACCCCGAGTATCCGCATCGTGCCCGCGCCCGTCAGCGTGACGTTCCGCCCGGGGCGGGGGGCGTGCACGATGACGCCGTCGCCGACGTACATCCCGACATGACTGGCGTCACCGTGGTAGATGATCAGGTCGCCGGGGCGCATGTCCTTGATCGCGATGTGCGGCAACTGCCGCCACTGCTCCTGCGAGGTGCGCGGGATCGGGGTGCCCGCCGCGGCCCACGCCTGGGAGGTCAGCCCGGAACAGTCGTACGACCTCGGCCCCTCGGCACCCCATACGTACGGCTTGCCGATCTGCGCGGTCGCGAAGGACACCGCCTTCCTGCCGCTCGCGCTCGCGTCCCGGTTGATCTCCTTGAGCACGCCCGAGCCGAGCCAGGCGGCCTGCGCCCGGTACGCGAAGTCCTCCTCCAGCTGGTGGAGGCCGGCCAGCTCGTCCTTCGCCAGCTGCGATTCGAGCTTTTTCGCCGCCGCTATCCGCTCGTTGATCTTCTTCTTGGCCGCGGCCTGCTTCACGCGGTTCGCTTCGAGCTTCTTCCAGTTGGTCCCGGCGTCCCTGGTGTACCGCTCCAAGTCCTCCTGTGTCCTGGTCAGTTCGGCGAGGAGGCCCTTGGTCGCCTGCTGGCTCTGCTGGACCCGGTTCACCCCGTCCAGGAACAGCTGCGGGTTGTCGCTGAGCAACAGTTGGGCGCCGGGCGGGAGTCCGCCGTTGCGGTACTGCTCGCGCGCCTGCGCGCCCGCCATGTTCCTGAGGTCGGCGATCTTCGCCTGACCGGCCACGACCGCCTTCGCCAGCCCGACGATCTCGGCGGACTGCTTCGCGGACTGCTCCTCGGCGAGGTTGTACGCGTCGGTGGCGGCCCCGGCCTGGAGGTAGAGGGAGTCGATCTCCTCGCGGACCTTTTCGAGGCTGCCGCGACCCGCGTACGGAGCGTTCGGCGTCACGGGGGCCGCGGGGGCCATCGCGTCCGGCCCCGGCCGGGTCACGGACGCGGCCATGCCGGGCGCCGTGGGGTCCGGGGAGGACGCCGTGACACCGGGCGGGGCGGGGGCGGCCATGGCCTGGACCTGCAGGGCCGACACGGACAGCGCGCAGACCAGAGCGATCGCGGCAGCGGCACAGCGGCGTCGGTTCACGAACTCCCCCTCCGAGCGGAACGGCATGGTCCCGAACGTACAAACAAATCTGTGAAGCTGATTTACCGTCAGTAATCATCGGTGATGTCGCGATCGTGCCATGCGGCCCCGTAAAGCAACAGAGGCGGACGACGCCTTACGGGTCACACGGAAACGCGCACACCGGTTGACGAGCGGCCGACGGCCTTGGATCTCCAGCCGTCGGCCACCGGTCGCCGATGGATCACTCCCCGTCAGCAAGGACGAACGGGACGCGTTCGGCGTTCCTGGAACCGCCGTGCGGACTCGTGCGGACTCATATGGACTCGTGTGGTCCTGTGCGGCCTTGTGCGATCTTGTATCGCACTCGTACGGACTCGTACGGACTCGTACGGACTGACCACGTGTGAACTCGTGCGAGCGAGCGCCACGGATGACTGTTCGGTCGCCGGTCGCCGGTCGCCGGTCGCCGGTCGGTCGGGCGGCCTCCGGTCCAGTCCTCGGTCCGGTCTCCGCTCCACCCTTCCGTCGGCCTCCGATCCGTCGGCCTCCGACCCAGCTCTCCGGTCATCGGACCGCGACGGGTTCCCCGATCAGTCCCCGACGGGCCGTAGCGCCTCCCACGCCACCGTCACCTCACCCTGCCGCCACCGCCGCACCCCGTCGGCCAGCGGCCAGTGCGCCGACAGCGCCCGCACCGCTGCGATCCAGCGTTGCCGCGCGCCGAGCGGGGCGTACGGGGCCGCGGCGGCCCAGGCCCGGTCGAAGTCCCGCAGGAACGCGTGCACCGGCTCGCCCGGCACATTGCGGTGGATCAGCGCCTTCGGCAGCCGTTCGGCCAGGTCGGACGGCCGGTCCAGCGAGCCGAGCCGGGTCGCGAACGTGACCGTGCGGGGCCCCTCGGGGCCGAGCGCCACCCACACGTGACGGCGGCCGATCTCGTCGCACGTGCCCTCGACCAGCAGCCCGTCGGGTGCGAGCCGAGCGCAGAGCCGCTGCCAGACCGCGGCGACCTCGCCCTCGTCGTACTGCCGCAGGACGTTCGCCGCGCGGATCAGGACCGGGCGGTCGGACCCGGACACCGGGCGGGCATCCGCCGATCCCGGTCTCAGCCCGGACCCCGATCCCGGTCTCAGCCCGGACCCCGATCCCGGTCTCAGCCCCGGCTCCGGCCTCAGTCCCGACTCCGACCCTGACACCGGCCTCAGTCCCGACTCCGACCCTGACACCAGCCTCAGCCCCGACCCCGACCCCGACCCCGACCCCGATCCTGGCCTCGGTCCCGGCCCCCGCCCAGGTCCCGACCCCACCCCCGGCAGCGGAATCTCGAACCCCCCGTGCACGAAGACCAGCCCCTCGCGCTCGTACGGCTTCGCGGCGGCGACCCGCGCCGGGTCGATCTCGATGCCGACGACGGCCGTACGCGGCTCGGCGGTACGCAGCCGGTCCAGCAGCTCCACAGCGGTCCAGGGCGCGGCCCCGTAACCCAGGTCGACCGCGACGGGCCGGTCGGCGCGGCGCAGGGCCGGGCCGTGCACGGCGGCGATCCAGCGGTCCATGCGGCGGAGCCGGTTCGGGTTGGTGGTCCCGCGGGTCGCGGTGCCGATGGGGCGCATGACTGCGAGCCTAAGGGATTACCGGACAGCGCCCATGACCTCTTCCCCGGCCTCATCCCGGCCTCTTCTCGGCCTCTTCCGCGGCCCCATCCCGTCTCTCCCCGGCCTCCCCGGCCTCCCCGACCCCATCCCGGCCTCCCCGGCCCCCCTCGACCTCCCCGGCCGTTCCTCGCCGGTGTCCTCCGCCCCTTCTCCAGGGCGGTGGCCCGGCCTCCATGAGCGCGGGGCGCCGGACTGGAACGCAATAATCTGGCAAACCGGAAATGAAGAGGCGCCTTCGGCTGTTCCCCCTCTTCGAGGGAGCGCGCGCATCCCTGGTGCCATGCCCTGACGGCGGAGCCGCCACCGGTGTCGTGCCCTGAGCGAGGAG
Source organism: Streptomyces sp. AM 4-1-1 (assembly GCF_029167625.1). NCBI lineage: Bacteria > Bacillati > Actinomycetota > Actinomycetes > Kitasatosporales > Streptomycetaceae > Streptomyces > Streptomyces sp. AM 4-1-1. Next base: position 3,120,096 of record NZ_CP119145.1, on the reverse strand, counting down.
GAACCCGACGACGTGAGTCAGTACGTCTCCCGGCTCGGCAACGGGCGTGTGACGCCACGCCTCAGGTTCCCCGGCGGCTCGCGCAAACCGCGCAGGATCGCCATGCTCTCCGTGCACACCTCCCCGCTGCACCAGCCGGGGACCGGCGACGCGGGCGGCATGAACGTCTACATCGTGGAGCTGGCCAAGCGGCTCGCCGCGATCAACATCGAGGTCGAGATCTTCACCCGGGCCACCACCGGCGCACTGCCCCCGGTGGTCGAGCTGGCCCCCGGCGTGCTGGTCCGGCACGTCGACGCGGGCCCCTACGAAGGGCTCGCCAAGGAGGAGCTGCCCGCCCAGCTCTGCGCCTTCACTCACGGGGTGATGCAGGCGTGGGCCGGTCAGCGGCCCGGCTACTACGACCTGGTGCACTCCCACTACTGGCTCTCCGGGCACGTCGGCTGGCTCGCCGCGCAGCGCTGGGGCGTCCCGCTCGTCCACGCCATGCACACCATGGCGAAGGTGAAGAACGCCTCGCTCGCCGAGGGCGACACCCCGGAACCCGCCGCACGTGTCATCGGCGAGACGCAGATCGTGCGCGCCTCCGACCGGCTCATAGCGAACACCGCGGAGGAGGCGAGCGAACTCGTCCGCTTCTACGACGCGGCCCCGTCCGCCGTCGCCGTCGTGCACCCCGGCGTCAACCTCGACCGCTTCCGCCCCGCCGACGGCCGCGCCGCCGCCCGCCTCCGGCTGGGGCTGCCGCAGGACGCGCTCGTTCCGCTCTTCGCCGGCCGCATCCAGCCACTGAAGGCGCCGGACATCCTGCTCCGCGCCGTCGCGGCGCTGCTCAACCGCGATCCGTCGCTGCGCACCCGAACGGTCGTACCGGTGGTCGGCGGTCCGAGCGGCAGTGGGCTCGCCAAGCCCGAGGGGCTGCAGAAGCTGGCCGCGCGGCTGGGGATCGCGGATGTCGTACGGTTCCACCCGCCGGTCGGGCAGGACCAGCTCGCCGACTGGTTCCGGGCCGCGTCCGTGCTGGTCATGCCCTCGTACAGCGAGTCCTTCGGCCTGGTCGCCATAGAGGCCCAGGCGACCGGCACCCCGGTCGTCGCGGCGGCCGTGGGCGGGCTGCCGGTGGCGGTGCGGGACGGCGAGACCGGCTTCCTGATCCCGGGGCACGACCCGCAGGCGTACGCGGAAGCGCTGGCCAGGTTCGCCCGCTCGCCGGAGCTGGTCGACCGGATGGGCCGGGCGGCCGCCGCGCACGCCCAGTCGTTCGGCTGGGACAGGGCGGCGGCCGTGACGGCGGACGTCTACACGGCGGCGGTGCAGGAACACCGCCGCAACGCACGCGCACACCACGGGTGACGGGGCACGGGGAGACGCGGAGTGCCGGGTCGTGCGCGGGCGCGAGGGTACGCATGCCACCGCGCACCCCCGCGCGTACGCTCGCACCCGGCTGAGGTCCGACAACGCCACGCGCCTCCACCGCGCACCCCCGCGCGTACGCTCGCACCATGGCTGACGTATCCCAGGAGACCGCCGCGGCGCGGGTCATCGAGGCGACGCTGAAGGACGCGGAGCTGGAGTGGGAGAACCCGGAACCCGGCTCGTACGTGGTCACGCTGCCCGGCACGCGCAAGCTGTCCACCACCTGTTCCCTGCGCGTCGGCAAGCACTCGCTCTCCCTCAACGCCTTCGTGATCCGCCACCCCGACGAGAACGACGCGGCCGTCCACCGCTGGCTCCTCGAACGCAACCTCCGTCTGTTCGGGGTGAGTTACGCGATCGATTCGCTCGGCGACATCTATCTGGTCGGCAAGCTCCCGCTCTCCGTGGTCACCCCGGACGAGCTGGACCGACTCCTCGGCACGGTCCTCGAAACGGCGGACGGCTCCTTCAACCCGCTGCTCGAACTGGGCTTCGCGAGCGCCATCCGCAAGGAGTACGCATGGCGGGTGGCACGCGGCGAATCCACCCGCAACCTCGACGCGTTCACCCACCTGACGCGTGGTCCGTCCGACGACTGAACCCGGGACGGTCCACGCGTCGGGGAGAAGGAGAAGAGCGGAGAGAAGGAGACGGGCCTCACCGCGGTGACGGTCAGGGCAGCGGCACCAGCCTCACCACGGTGACGGTCAGGACCGAACCGGAGACGTAATAGAGGACGATGGCGCCGAAGACCGTGGCCTCACGCCGATCGCGCTCCTGTTTCACGGCGGAGGACCCGTTGCCGTACGGGTCCTGCCCCAGCGTGCGCGCCATTTCGACGCGGAAGGCGTCGCCGTCGCGCATCTTGGCCAGGGTGTCGTCGGCGGGCGGTGCGTAGGAGATGCGGAAGCTCAAGCTACGCGCCGCCTCTCGGCTTCGTCCTGCGCCAGCCGGTCCAAGATCTTCTCGGCCTCCGGATCGGGTACGGCCTCCAGCATCCAGTGCCGCATGACGGCCTGGATCTCGTTCACCCCGGCGTCGTTGATGGCGCGGTCGAACTCCTCGCGTCTCTCCTCGGGCAGCGCGGCGCGGATCGCCGGAATGCTGTTGGGTACGTCGACCTCGGTGCCGCCGACGAAGGTCTTCAGAGGCTCGCCCATGATCGCTTTCCCCGCTCTCCCTGCTCTCCGCGTACGGCCCGCCCGCTCCGCTCCGCGCCGTGCCTCCGCGAGGCACGGTGGGCGGTCACGGATCACGCTATCGGTCCGTGACCGCCCGTGCGTGGGGACCGCACGCGCTCAGGTCGTCCTGGCATCAGAAGATCGTCCTGGATCAGTAGACCAGTAGACCAGTAGACCAGTAGATCAGCGGATCAGCGGATCAGCGGATCAGCGGATCAGCGGATCAGCGGATCAGCGGATCGGCGGACTTCGGAACGATCCGGCACACCGAGGCCCGCCGCCTCGATGTGCCGGATCGCGAACGGTGGCCGATACCGCCGTTACCGCCGATGCCCGGAGGTCACCGGGGCCGCGGAGCCCACAGGGGAGGCTGCGGTCACTGGGACCACTGGGACCACTGGGACCACGGCGTTCAGAACGCCGAGGTGTACGCGGTGAAGAAGGTGGCCTTCACCGGTTTCCCGCCAGGGCCGAAGCAGTTGACGTAGAGCTGGACCGTACCGCTGGGCCTGTCCCACGGGGCGAGGAAGCCGCAGTACTCGGGGCCACGGCCGTAGGCGGTGGTCTGAGCGGTGTCCGAGGGGACGGCCACCGACGGCAGGGTGACGACGAACGGCGCTCCCGAGCCGCCGAGGGTGTTGGTGGCACCGCTGGAGTTGTAGTTGGTCAGCGGGGGAAGCGAACCGTTGTACCAGAGGTGACCGAACGACTTCGGCGGGAAGGCCGGTCCGTGGACCGCCCGCTGGTAGGAATAGCTCAGTGTCCACCTGGCGTCGTACGGGGCGTTGGACGCGTCGTAGCAGGTGACCAGCACGGTCTGTCCGGAGGAACCCGGCGCCCACTCGGACACCTTGCAGTGTACCCCTCGCTTCGGGTCGACCGCGGTGACCTGGAGGTTGCCGGAGTAGTCGGCCAGCCCGAGGTTGGGAAGCCATGCCTTCCAGACACCGGTCGAGCCCTTGCTCACCGTGTTCACGGCCCCGGTGGAGTTGTACTGGGTGAGAACCGCGCCGCTGATGTCGGAGTACACATAGCCGTACGAACCGGTCCGCGTGGCGGGAGCGCCACTGCTGGTGGTGTAGAGCACGGTGAAGGTGGAGTTGTCGGGTGCGCCGCTGGGGAGGTAGCAGTTCACGTAGACGTCCTCACCCGATCCGGCGGGCCGCCAGTCGGCGATCTGGCACCAGTGGGCGGCCTTGTTGACCGCGGTGGTGTGGGCGATCCCGGCCTTGCTCGCGATCTGCGGGAAGTGCACCACGTACGAGCCGAGGCCGATCTGGTCGACCTTGACGGGGTTGGTGGACGGAGAGGCCCAACTGCCCCACTGGCGGCTGGGGTCGGGTACGTAGCCGGGGGGCGGTGTCGGATTGTCGAGGTAGGCGAATCCGTACTGGTCGGGGACGGCGGCATGGGCGTTGCCGGCGGTGGGCATGGCTGCGGCCAGCAGTGCGGCCAGCATTCCCATGACGAGCAGAACGGCCCGGACGGGTCTGTTCGGTGGAGCTTCGGTGCGGGCGTGCATGGGGGTACCTCCTGATGATGGGGCCGATACGCGCCGGGGCGGACCGGCGCGGTGGTGCGTGAGCACGAGAGCGCGCCGAAGTGCGGGAGGCGCGCTGGGGCAGGTCACGTGCTGAGGTACGGAACGTGCTGAAATGCGACGTGCGCGAGTGCGGCAGTGCGGCATGTGCGGAAGAGCAGCGTGCGCGGCAGTGCGGCAGTGCAGATGTGCGGCGCGTGCAGATGTGCGGCGTGCGCGGTTCCGGGACGGGGGTTTCGGCAGTGCCCCGCGACGGCCGTGGAGACCGTGGAGGTACGCGTTCACCCGTGTCCGACGGACCGTCACACGCTTGAACCCGGCGCTCACCGTCCCAGAAGAACGGCCCGCTGTGGCGTACTCCTCCGGCCGTTCCGGCGCCCACCACACCAGCCCCGGACGCACCGGGAGCCACTTCACCCCCACGGGTCACGGTGCGAGTCGACAAGCCCGGCCGCTGCGCTCCGATCGACCGTCACACCAGCCCCGCCCGCCCCACACCTCCCGTACGCACCACCGCCGCACATGGCTGGAACACGCTTTCGAGCCCCGGTCGGGCGGCCATTTTTCGGCGCTCGGACCGACCGGAGGTGTCAGAGACGCGCGGTACGGTCCAGCCGTCCGAACCGGAGAAGCCGGTGGGCACGGGGTTCGAGAGCTGGGAGGACTGGCTCTCCCACCATGGAATTCCGGAGGACGAATGGGACCAGGGCGCGTACCTCTCCGACCCGGACGGGATGGCCCCGGCCTGTCCTTCCTCCAGGTGCCGGAGCCGAAGGTGGCGAAGAACCGGCTGCACATGGACGTGCGGGTCGGCGGTGGCCGTGACACGCCGTGGGAGGTGCGATGGTCACGCGTGGTCGAGGCGGTGGAGCGGTTGACCGCCGGGGGAGCGAGCGTGGTCCGCGAGGACGAATTGCGGGGCATACCCGATCATGTGGTGATGGCGGACCCCAACACTCCTGATTACCAGTTCGGGGCATACGCGCACGTCAACACCAACGACAGAGCCCTGCACGGCACTTGGCCGAACGGGGCTGGTGAAGCCATAGGGCTCGGTAGACGCCCTGTGGCAGGCATACCCCGTGGATCACGTCGGGGCCAAGGTCTGTGCCGTCCGGTGTGGCGGCAACGGGCAGTCGATACTCTGGCAATAGCCAGAAAAGCGCCGTATGGCTTACTCAGTAGCAGGTATGAGTGATTCCGCATAAGGAACTCCACACGGTCGGATGAGCGATTCCGTGCCCGTGATGCCCGTCTTCCCCAAATGCTTCGCCATGGTCGGCGCACATCAGCACAAGCCAGGGACGCGACCCCGGGCATAGCATCAATGAGTCGACCAAGCTCGGTGTCTACGTACGCGAGTGCCGCACATTGGCTTTCCCGCGAGTCCACCGTTTCGCCCGGCAGGTACCCATAGTGGGGTGTGTGCGTGGCAGAGATGTTGAGGAAAAGAAATAGCGGCTGTTCTGCGAGCACGTTCAGGGCTATATCCACCTGATGACGTGTGGAGTCCTGGCAGTCGGTCCCGGTTTCCGGTCTCCAATAGCTTTCTTGAAAGAGCCCCGGGAGGACGCGGCCTAGTTTCGCCTGGTTGGAGAAGGAGCCAACTCCACCAATGCACACGGTGCGGTTTCCGATACCAGAAAGTCCGGTGACGATGTCAGGAGCGTCGTTGCCGTGTCCCTTCGACTTATCGAGCCAATGTTGGCCCGATACTCAGATGTTGGGGTTTGTTGTATGAAATTCTGGGGGCAGAATCCCACCGGAAGACCGAATCTCCTTGGATGCTTCCGCTACATCCTTTACAGTGTCGATCCCCCGCCAGTAGCCGGCCAGTCGATATCCAACTAGACGACCATCTTTGGCGAGTTGCGGAAAGGTGCTGTCTTCGTGATCACCCTTGTCGGGGAGCATGGGCACCACGTCGGGACCGAATACGTAGATTCCGGCGTTGATCCAGTAGGGCAGTTCCGGCGACTGGACGAATCCCCGGATTCGATCCCCGTCGTCCAGGTCAGCCACTCCCCAATTTGAACGGTATGGGGAAAGCGCGACGGTTACGGCTCCGTCGTGCTGGTCGTGGTACTTCGCCATTTCTGCGAGTGAGAACGTCGTAATTACGTCCCCGTTGAGAACGAAGAACGGCGCGGCAAGATCGGCCAGATGACGCGCCGCGTACTTGAGCCCGCCGCCACGTCCAAGGGGCTCGTCTTCAATGGCGTACCGGATTTCCACGCCGAAGCGTGAACCGTCCCCGGCATAGTCCGTGATCATTTCATGCTTGTACCCGCCGCTTACGGTCACGGACTTGACGCCGTGTTCTGCCAGCCACGCCAGTTGATAGCCGACGATCGGGGCGCCGGCCACGGGCACCATGGCTTTGGGCGCGTCATCTGTGTACGGGCGCATACGGGTTGCTTGGCCGCCTGCCAGGATCAGAGCTTGCGTCACTAGCGTTGAGGTCATGTCCCGTTGCCCTTCGGCTCTTTGAGCGCCCGTGTGGCCCTCGCTAGAGGCCATCCTCTCAGTAGCGGCGAGCCCGCTCGGCTGCCGCTGTCCTGACCAGCCGAACGGAGCCCGCCCCAGTCTCACCCTGTGACCGGGACTCGCTGTCTCCGGTTACAGGGGGCTTGTGGGCGCGCACCCATTAGTGCACTTCCTGCTTTCCGGACTTCTTGACCTTCTTGATCGTCCAGCTTCTTCGCTAATCGCCTTTCCGTGCGATTTCCGCTGGAATTTGCCTGCGTCTTCACGCGCTTGACCCTCGGTGAGTGCATCGAACCGCCAACCGGCGCGGCATCCTTGGGATGATCCGGTTGAAATCCCGGCCCCGCCCGGCAGCTCTTTCCAGTGTGCATGCTGTCGTTCGGCCACCTCTGCCGGGGTGAACCTGGGCCCGTATAGATGAGGCATCCTGGATGCCCCACCACGCCCCGTCGCGTCCCCTTACGTAGGGTTGTGAACCATAATTTATGGTAATCGGAGAGTTGGGGCTCGAATCATGCAAGGTGTCATGCTTGATCTTGCCGGTAACTGGCTAAAGATACCTGCACATTGAAGCCGGTATATGATTATGATCATCCGGCTGGGTCGATCCCAGTTTGCAATCAGGGGGGCATTTTGCCGCCGATCGTACATGGCATGCGCGGGATGGCGGCTTGCTGTTGTTCTCCTCCATAAATGCGAGGGGTTATTATGCATTCTGTGCTCATCAAAGACTCTGGCCGTTCCAGCTTTGGTGCTGTCCGTCTGGAGTGCTTCCGGAGTCGCTCAGGCCGACACCGTTTCGGGTGTGAACGGAGAGGCCACCGTCCTGACGGCTGGCTGCCCGAGTGACGGCTGGTACGGCGGCGTGAACTCGCGCTGCACCTCGCTTTCCAGCGGGGCTCTGTTTCACCAGAAGTGGCACCCGACCAGCGGGACTGGTCAGATCAAAACCTGGTACGTGAAGTCCAGCGGAAGTGCCATCTCGATGAAGCTGGGATACGTCCAGGGCGGCACGACGCATTACGGTTCGACGGTGTCGCAGGTGTCCGGAACGACCAAGACCCAGACTTGGAGCACGTCGTACGACAACGTGTGTTCCGTAACTACCGGTGTCATGAGCGTCAGTGGGCAAGGTCTGTTCCAGACGCCTTCCGCGCACTGCTGACCGTGCCCCAAGGATGACGAAGGGAGCCCGCCTTCTGCGGAGGGGGCGGGCCCCTCTAGCGAGAGTAACAGCGTGTTCCAAGCAATATTTCAGGGCAAGGGCGAGTTCGTCGTACTGCTTGCACTTGTTTCGGTGGCACTTGCGTTCATTGTTTTTGTATGGCGAAAGAAGCAGCAGGAACCAGCGCTTATAACCGCCGCTTTCACTCTCTGTCTCGCGATTGTCCTGGGAGTGACTCTGTTCCTTTCGGGGAGCGGCGAAGCCAGCCATGAGTGCACGCTCAACCACCAGATCTGGGAACCGTTCCGGACGACGCAGGGCCTGCTGAACGGGCTGATGACTGTCCCTCTCGGGTTCCTGGGACTGCTCGCGTCGAGACGCAGGCTCTTGATGATTGCGGGGGTCGTCCTGGGGCCATGCGTGGTCGAGGTCGCCCAGGCTTCGGTGAATGCGTTCTCGCGGTTGTGCGACAGCTCTGATGCCGAGATGAACATCCTGGGCGGCACGCTCGGCGTGGCCCTGGCGTGGCTTGTGGCCCGGGCGCGCGGTTTGGAGCTGAAGCCGGTTCTCAAGGAGCGCACCCCCACAGTGGCGGCGGCTCTGGCCGGTGTCGCGGTAATCGTTGTCGCGGCATCAGGCATTACCTTTACCGCAGTCGACGCCACCAGCGTGCAGTCCGGTTCGAATCAGCAGGCGGACGCCATGCGCGACGCCCTCGTCGAGGCGTTCGGCGACAAGTTCAAGAACATGGGGGAAGGGCGGCTTCAGTACTCGCCGGATCCGGGACTCAGCCGCGGAGCTATTCACTTCTCGGGTCCGAAGGTCGACGCGGACCTGTCCTGGCCGTCAAAGCTCAAACTCTCAGCGATGTTCGAGTGGAGCGACAAACCCACCAGCCGATCAATCTCCATCGACGGCCGCGAGCACCCCCAGATGGACCTTGCGGAAGCGAGGAAGCTGGCCACGCAGTACGCCCACGACCACTATCCGTGGGTGAGTACTGCAAACCACGTTACGACGGTGCCCGTCGCCGACGGCAAGCTCGGCTGGATGACGTCCTGGCGCGTGCTGGATCACGGCGTCCTGATGCCAGCCATGCTCGACGTGCAGATCAACACGGTCGGCCGCATCAGCCAATTGCTCGTATCAAGGGGGCCGACGCACCTTGACGACCTACCGTCCATCAAGGTCACCCGTCCCCAGGCGATCAACATCGCGAAAAACTCCATGACCCATACGGAGGCCCTGGAGTTCCACGCCGACGTCCTCAAAGCATCCCTCCGCGACGGACATTGGAACCCCGAGTACATCGTGCAGGCGATGGTCCGAGGAACAAAAGACGGATCCACGACCGAAATGTACATCGACGCCAATACCGGGCAACCGCACAAGGATGCCCCGGAATAACCCCGAGAGACTGGCCGCCCGGCGCGGTAGAGATGACATCGCCCGGGCAGCACGACGAAGCCCCCGGGTGCCGGGGGCTGCTGTAGGCGGCGGTGTTCGTTCGATAGCGCTATAATGTCCCTGATGTGATCTCTGTCATTCACCGGTATCCCCCTGTCTCCAACCGGTTCCCGGACGCTACACGACGGCAAGGACAGCGGATAGTTCGCGTTCTTCAACCGATTCGTACGTACGTCTGGGTTGATCTGAAACAACGAGCCCCCTGCTCGCGGACGAAACCGCATGCAGGGGGCTCGTTCTGGACCTGACGGTGCTACTTCTTCTTGCCCTGGTTCTTCACGGCCTCGATCGCGGCCTTCGCCGCGTCCGCGTCCAGGTACGTGCCGCCCGGGTTCGCCGGGCGGAAGTCGGCGTCCAGCTCGTACATGAGCGGGATGCCGGTCGGGATGTTCAGGCCCGCGATGTCCGCGTCGGAGACGTTGTCCAGGTGCTTGACCAGGGCGCGGAGGCTGTTGCCGTGGGCCGCGACCAGGACCGTGCGGCCGGTCAGCAGGTCCGGGACGATGCTGTCGTACCAGTACGGCAGCATCCGTACGACGACGTCCTTCAGGCACTCCGTGCGCGGGCGCAGCTCCGGCGGGATCGTCGCGTAGCGGGGGTCGTCGCTCTGCGAGAACTCCGTGCCGTCCTCAAGGGCGGGCGGCGGGGTGTCGTACGAGCGGCGCCAGAGCATGAACTGCTCCTCGCCGAACTCGGCGAGCGTCTGCGCCTTGTCCTTGCCCTGGAGCGCACCGTAGTGGCGCTCGTTCAGCCGCCAGGAGCGGTGGACCGGAATCCAGAGGCGGTCCGCGGACTCCAGCGCGAGCTGCGCGGTGCGGATGGCGCGCTTCTGGAGGGAGGTGTGGAGGACATCAGGAAGCAGACCGGCGTCCTTCAGCAGCTCACCGCCGCGGACTGCCTCCTTCTCGCCCTTCTCGGTGAGGTCTACGTCCACCCAACCGGTGAACAGGTTCTTCGCGTTCCATTCGCTCTCGCCGTGGCGGAGGAGGATCAGCTTGTACGGTGCGTCGGCCATGCCTCCGAGCGTAATCGAACCCCTCGGACCGCCGCGCGCCCGGTCACAGGGCGGACAGGGGCCAGGGGCCGCAGCGGGTCGTCAGTACTTGCCCCGGACACGGACGAGTCCGGCAACCGCCGCGCTGACCGGCCGGCCGTCCGGCCGTTACGACTGGCTCGGCACCGGACAGCGCCTCACCAAGACCCCTACCGACCTTGTACGCGTGGTCGTAACGGAATGCCGCTATTGCTTCCCGCCCGCGCTTGGTGCTTGGTGGTCGGCCTGGCCGGCCCCGTCGTTCAGTTGAGGACGCGCCTCGGTGGCAGGGCCGACCGGTGCGAAAGCTGGGCCAGTTCCGGTCTCGGCCCGGCGCCCGAGGCGTGGAGCGTGAGATACGTGACCGGGCGTACGCACCATTCGAGGCTCACGCCGCGCCGCAGGCGGAGTGAGAAGCCGCAGGGCTGCCCTCGATGCAGTGAGGCCAGGGCTCCCGTCCAGCCGCCCTCGTCCGCCCAGTTGAGGGCAGCGGCGTGGTGGTCGGTGGTCATGGTGTCGGGGGACAAGGTGCGGACGTGTGCCCGGATGGCGCGGATCGCCTCGTGCGGAGTGGTGACGATACGGAGGTCGACCGGCGTGGGGCAGGGCTGATGGGGGCCCGCGTAGTGAAGGGCTTCGTAGCGGAATCCGTGTGCGATGCGGGCGGTCGGTACGGGCGTGGATGCGGCCGTGGCCGTGGGGTGCGGTGGTGGCTGGGGTGCTGGGCGCATGTGCAGTGCCTCCCGGTTGCGAAGTCGCGGAGCCGTCGTTTCACCGGACCTGGTGCAGGAAGCGCTCACCTGATGGCACGTCAGTCATCGTTGCCGTAAGGGTGGCGCTTCCTTCGGCGAGCGCAGGGTGCGGCCGAGGCGTGGTGCGGTGATGCATGAGCGAACGTAGCCTCGCTGACGTACGGGGATCAATAGCACTACCTCTGGAGGGTGATTTTCCGGCCTCGGTTACGCGCGCTCCGACACGCGGTGGAGCGCCCCTCGCTGCAGTGGGCAAGGGGCGCTCCGGGGTGGCGCTGACGTCGGCAGAATGGTCTAGGAGGGCAGGCGAACAAATTCGTTGTTCTTGATTCCCAGAAGGAATGCCTTCAACGTTTCCGGTGTCGTGGAAATGGTCTCATCGGGCTGCTCGCTCTCCCGCATTCCGATTCTGTCTCCGTCGCGGCGTACGCCGACGCACGAGTTTCCGGCCTGGCAGAAGGATGATTCCTGCCAAAGGTTCTCCGGCATGTATTTTCAGCCTCTCATAGTTGCCGTGCGATGGAGTGGATGAAGTCGGATGACTCCGTTGCCGAGAGAGCCTTCGCTCTCATTCGGTCCAGTAGCCTTCGGTAATTTCTCAGCTGAGCCGGTGAGTCGAGGAAGGCGACCCCGTGGGTGGCGTCGAGTTGCACGGTATCGAGTTCTGCGACGTCACCTTGCGCGTAAAAAATTGACTGTCCCGATCCGGCGAACCCTCCGGCAGCGAAGGGGATCACGTGGATGGTGATGTGGTCACGCTCGCTCATCGACAAGAGGTGTTTGAGCTGGTCACGAGCCACTTTTCGGCCACCGAACTGCATGCGCAGGGCCGACTCGTGAATGACCGCTTCATAATTCGGGGGCCACTCTTTCTCCAGGATCACTTGACGTCGCGCTCGGTGGTTGATCCTTCTGTCCAAGTCGATTCCCAGGAGGGGAGGATCGGTTTCCGAAAAGATGGCCTTGATGTGGTCCTCGGTCTGTAGGAGACCGGGGATGTGGGCGATTTGATAGGTGCGAAGCCCGCGGCAGTAGTGTTCGAGTTCCGCGATGTCGAGAAAGTCCGCCGGTAGCATTCCTTGGTACTCGACCCACCATCCCTTTGTCCGCTCCTCGGCGATCTTGATGAGTGCCTCGATGTACTGCTGGTCGTCGCAGCCGTATACGCAAGCCAAGGCCCGGATGCGGTCGCCACTGACGCCGAAGCGCGCGGTTTCCATCTGGCTGATCTTGGTGTGATCGATGCCGAGTAGCGCCGCGGCCTCGCGGGAATTGTGGCCGGCGGCCTCCCTGAGCCTTCGCAATTCCGCTCCGAGGCGGCGTTGCCGCGCGGTCGTGACTGTCCTGGGTGGCATGGCGCAAGTGTGCCCCTGAGGGGGATTCGAGGTCCAGCCGAGTCAACACTGCTACGGAAACAGTAGTGATGTTGATCCCTCGTGCTCTATGGTCCTCCCATCGCGCAGTACGCCGCTAGGAGCCGAAGTGCAGTCATCCGCGCGCCCGTTGACGGTGCCCCGGGAGATGGCCACAGCCACGGACCGCAGTGGTGCTGCGTACCTCACCTCACGTCCGCGTTGGGAGAAGCAGAAGATGAGCACCGCAGACCTCACCCCCGCCCGCCAGACCTTCCGGCTGAGCGTTCCGAGCGGTCCGACCGCCCCCAGGACCGCCCGCGAAGTCGTCGCCCTCCTCCTCGTCCTCGCCGGGCACGGTCCGTGCGCGGCCACCGCCAAGGTTCTGGTGAGCGAGGTCGTCACCAACGTGCATCTGCACACGATCACGCCCGTCGTCGACCTCGACGTCGAGATCGGACCGGGCGGCGTCTCCGTCGGGGTGTGGGACGACGAACCGCAGGGCCGGAACGAATTCCACGAGGACACGGCCGACGGGGGACCGCACGACGCCGTACGAGGTGACGCCGTACGAGGTGACGGGGCAGGAAGTGACGGGGTAGGAAGTGACGCCGCGCGCGCCGATGACGAGCGCGGCCGTGGGCTGGTGCTCGTCGACGCGTTGTCCTCGGCGTGGGGGATCACGCGTCCGGGAGCCCCTGCGGACCCGCGCAAGCGGGTGTGGTTCTCGCTCAGCGGGATCGACCTCACCGGGGCGGACCTCGTAGAGGCAGGGCCGTCATCGGGGTGACCTCACAGGACGGCTCACAGACCGGGCCCGGCCCCGCCGGGCCCGCTTCCACCCGCCCCCCTGAGCAGCGCTTCGCCCGTCCGCCGGACCATCGTCCCCGCTGACGTTTGACGCCTGGCGTCAATCGACTGGCGGGCCGGAACACGCCCTTCGTAACGTTCGGAGTGCCGCCGGGCCGCGTACCCACCGGCAACAATTCCGCGTACCCGGGGGGATTCACCATGTCTGTCATCGCTCTCAGAAAGGCCGCACACGAGACCGTGTCCGGTCTCCCCAGGGAGTTCTGGTGGCTGTGGACCAGCACCCTGGTGAACCGGCTCGGGGCTTTCGTCGCCACGTTCATGGCGCTGTACCTCACCCTGGACCGGGGCTACTCCGCCTCGTACGCCGGTCTCGTCGTCGCGCTGCACGGGCTCGGCGGTGTGGTGTCCTCGCTCGGCGCGGGGGTGATGACCGACCGGATCGGGCGGCGGCCCACGATGCTGATCTCGCAGAGTTCGACCGCCGTCTCGGTCGCCGTGCTCGGTTTCATGGTCCACCCGGTCGCCATCGCCGCGGTCGCCTTCGTGGTCGGCATGACCAACAACGCCTCGCGCCCCGCCGTGCAGGCGATGATGGCCGACATCGTCCGCCCCGAGGACCGGGTGCGGGCGTTCTCGCTCAACTACTGGGCGATCAACCTCGGTTTCGCCGTCTCGTCGGCCGGCGCCGGGTTCATCGCGGAGTACAGCTACCTCGCGGGCTTCATCGGCGAGGCCGTGATGACACTGTTCTGCGCGGTCGTCGTCTTCCTGAAGGTGCCCGAGTCCCGGCCGGAGAAGGCGGTCCGGGCGGTCGGCGACACCAGGCCCGAACCCGACGAGGTGCGGATCGGGACCGTATTGCGCGACGGGCGCTTCATGAGCGTCGTCGGTCTGTCGTTCCTCGTCGCGCTCATCTTCCAGCAGGGGTACGTGGGCCTGCCGGTCGCCATGGGCGCGGACGGGTTCTCCAGCTCCGACTTCGGCGCCGCCATCGCCGTCAACGGTGTGCTGATCGTCGCCCTCCAGATCCCCGTGACCCGCTTCATCCAGCAACGCGATCCGCGCAAACTGCTGATCCTCTCGTCCCTGGTCGCGGGGTACGGGTTCGGGCTGACCGCCTTCGCCGGATCGATCGGGATGTACGCGATGACGATCTGCGTCTGGACCCTCGCCGAGATCGTCAACTCCCCGACCCAGACGGGTCTGGTCGTCCAGCTCTCCCCGGTCCACGGACGGGGCCGCTACCAGGGCATGTACACGATGTCCTGGGCGGCCGCCGCGCTGGTCGCCCCGCTGATGTCCGGTTACGTCATCGACCAGTACGGGACCACCTGGCTGTGGGGGACGTGCGCGGTGCTCGGCACGGCCGCGGCGGCCGGCTACTGGCTGCTGACCCGGAACCTGCCGGACGAGGGTGACGACGCGGGCGAGCGCCGGGAGGAACCCACGGTGGTGGTCGCGGCATCCGCGGGTGTGAACACGACCGAGGGCGCGAACACGACAGCGGGTACGAAGGCGACCACGGGTGCGGGCGGGGCGGCGCAGGACAGGGAGCTGTCGATGCGGAGCGCCTGATACCGGTACGGGCACGGGGAGGTGTCCGGGATACCGATACCGATACCGATACGGGTACGGGTACGGGCGGTCATGTCCGGGTACGGCGATGCCCCGCGCGGAACTCTCCGCGCGGGGCATCACGCTCAGCATTCGCGACCGGTCCGTGCCGTGGTCAGCTGCTGCAACCACCGCACTGGCACGGGCCACCGGACTGGCAGCCACAGCCGCAGCCGGAGCCACAGCCACAGGCGCCCAGTACGGGCAGCCGCACCGCCTCGGTCGGCGGTTCGAACGGGGAAACGAGCGTGGGGGAATCGGTCATGGTTCCTCCTCAGGGCGTACGAACGGGGCGTACGAACAGGGCACGGCACGTCATGCCACCGTCCCTCGCTCCATTGGATGCCTCCGGGGGTGGGCGCATCAACGGCGCACATGCGCAAAGGGCCCGTACCACCGCACACACGCCCCAATCCCCGCCACCCCGCGCCGTCGCACGCCCGGCGTGCCCGCAGGGTCACTCCACCCGGCGCACCCCGGTGGGACGACCTGCCGAGGGACCCACCGGGGCGCGCGCCCTCACGCCGCCCGGTGTCGTGCGGGGCGTGCGGCAGTGGGTGCGTCATCCCCTCGCCCGGCACCGATCCGATCCGATCCGGTCCGGCCCGGTCCGGTGAGTCCGGTCCGGTCCGGTCCGGTGAGTCCGGTCCGGCCCCGTCCCGGCCCTGTCCCGCTCGGTCCCGTCCCGGCCGGTCCGACCACTCACCCCCGCCGGGCGCGCTCCGGACGCCTACGCCCCCTCGATCGGGACCGGCGGCTGGAGCTCGTCCGCGTGCTCGCCCGTCACCAGGTACACCACCCGCTTCGCGACCGACACCGCGTGGTCCGCGAACCGCTCGTAGTAGCGGCCGAGCAGCGTCACGTCCACGGCCGTCTCGATGCCGTGCTTCCAGCGGTCGTCCATCAGGTGCTGGAACAGCGTCCGGTGCAGCAGGTCCATCTCGTCGTCGTCCTGCTCCAGCTGGAGCGCCAGATCGACGTCCTTCGTGATGATCACCTCGGCCGACTTCGCCATCAGGCGCTGTGCCAGCTGCCCCATCTCCAGGATGGTGGCGTGCAGGTCGTGCGGCACCGTCTTCTGCGGGAAGCGCAGCCGGGCCAGCTTGGCGACATGCTGGGCGAGATCGCCCGAGCGTTCCAGGTCCGCGCTCATCCGGAGCGAGGTGACGACGATCCGCAGATCGGTCGCCACCGGCTGCTGCCGGGCGAGCAGGGCGATGGCACGCGCCTCCAGGTCGTGCTGGAGATCGTCGACCCGTTGGTCCGCGGCGATCACGTTCTCCGCGAGCTTGAGGTCGGCGTCGAGCATGGCCGTCGTGGCGCGGCCGATCGCCGACCCGACGAGCCTGGCCATCTCGACCAGGTCCTCGCCGATCGAGTCGAGTTCCTCGTGGTAAGCGTCGCGCATGGAAGTCCCTCTCCAGTCCTCTTCAGGGCCGGGGTACGGGTCCATCGGACCTGTCCCCACCACCTACACGGTGCGGGGGCAACGCGTCGGGTTCCGGCCTCCGAGGTGAACCGTCCCTTTCCCCTCGGTGAACTCTGGGCGACGAGTGTTCGAGGAGCCCCCCGAACGGCTGGGAGAGTGTCGGTGCACCCGCATAACCTGGAGCTATGGACGGGAACGCGGCAATCGCCGCAGTCGCAGCGATCGCCGGGTTGTGCACCGGCGTGATCGCCATGCTCGCGTTCCGCTGGAGCGAGCGCGAGCAGAAGAAGCCCACACGCACCTCGGTGCGCCCCGACAGCAACGCTCCGCTGCCCCCCGGCGTCGACACGGTCCTGTCCGTGCTCAGCTCGTCCGCGGTGGTGCTCGACGAGAGCGACAGCGTCGTGAAGGCCAGCTCCGCCGCGTACGCGCTGGGTCTGGTCAGGGGCGGCCGGCTGGCCGTCGAGCCGATGCTCCACATGGCCAGGGACACCCGCAGGGACGGGGAGATACGCCAGGTGGAGCTGGACCTGCCCCGGCGCGGCACCGGCCGCGGCGAAGCGCTGGCCGTCTCCGCCCGGGTCGCCCCCCTCGGTTCCCGGCTGGTGCTGCTGCTGGTGGAGGACCTGACGGAGGCCCGCCGGATCGAGGCGGTACGCCGTGACTTCGTCGCGAACGTCAGCCATGAGCTGAAGACGCCGGTCGGCGCCCTCTCGCTGCTCTCCGAGGCCGTCATGGACGCCTCGGACGATCCGACGGCGGTGGAGCGGTTCGCCGGCCGGATGCAGATCGAGGCGACCCGGCTCACCAACCTCGTACAGGAACTCATCGACCTGTCCCGGGTGCAGAACGACGACCCGCTGGAGGACGCCGAGCCGGTGCGCGTCGACGAGCTCGTCGCGGAGGCCATCGACCGTTGCCGCCAGCAGGCCGGGAGCAAACAGATCACCATGGCGGCGGGCGGCACCACGGACCTCTTCATCTGGGGCAACCGCGGCCAGCTCGCCGCGGCCCTCGGCAACCTCGTCGAGAACGCCGTCAACTACAGCCCCGCGCGCACCCGCGTCGGCATCGCCGTGCGGCGCCTGACCGAACCGGGCGGCCCGCTGGTCGAGATATCCGTCACCGACCAGGGGTTCGGCATCCCGGAGAAGGACCGCGAGCGGGTCTTCGAACGGTTCTACCGCGTCGACCCGGCCCGCTCCCGGGCCACCGGCGGTACCGGCCTCGGCCTCGCCATCGTCAAGCACGTGGCCGCCTCGCACGGCGGGGAGGTCGCCGTCTGGAGCTCGGAGGGTCAGGGCTCCACCTTCACCCTGCGGCTGCCCGAAGCGGCCGCCGCACGGGACCGCGACGACCCACGTACCACCGGACCACTCGTCGTCAACGGTGACGAGAAGCGTTACGGGACCGCCGGCCGTTCCGAGCACCACTCGACCGGCCCTGGACCCGACTCTGCCCGCGCCACTCCTGAGACCCTTGAATCTCTCCCAGCCCCGGAGGTCCTTCCGTGACCCGAGTGCTCGTCGTCGAGGATGAGGAATCCTTCAGCGACGCCCTGTCCTACATGCTCCGCAAGGAGGGCTTCGAGGTCGCCATCGCGGCCACCGGCCCCGACGGGCTCGACGAATTCGAGCGCAACGGCGCCGACCTCGTCCTCCTGGACCTGATGCTGCCGGGGTTGCCCGGCACGGAGGTCTGCCGCCAGCTGCGCGGCCGGTCCAACGTCCCCGTGATCATGGTCACGGCCAAGGACAGCGAGATCGACAAGGTCGTCGGCCTGGAGATAGGGGCCGACGACTATGTGACCAAGCCCTTCTCCTCCCGGGAACTGGTCGCCCGCATCCGCGCGGTGCTGCGCCGCCGCGGTGAACCGGAGGAGTCGACCCCGGCCGCGCTGGAGGCGGGCCCGGTGCGGATGGACGTCGACCGGCACGTCGTCACGGTCTCCGGTGACAAGGTCGACCTTCCGCTGAAGGAGTTCGACCTCCTGGAGATGCTGCTGCGCAACGCGGGCCGGGTACTGACCCGCATGCAGCTGATCGACCGGGTCTGGGGCGCGGACTACGTCGGTGACACCAAGACCCTGGACGTCCACGTCAAGCGGTTGCGCGCCAAGATCGAGCCCGACCCGGGGGCGCCGCGCCACCTGGTGACGGTACGAGGGCTCGGCTACAAGTTCGAGCCGTAGACGGGCCGACCCGGCCGACGGCCGGTGCGCCCGGAGGAGACGGGGACGCGTGCCGGGGACGCGTCCGGTGACACATGAGGGAGGCGCCGCCCGGTACCGGGCGGCGCCTCCCTCATGAGCTGAGCGTCACGT
The DNA here is from genome assembly GCF_029167625.1 of Streptomyces sp. AM 4-1-1. Classification (NCBI taxonomy): domain Bacteria; kingdom Bacillati; phylum Actinomycetota; class Actinomycetes; order Kitasatosporales; family Streptomycetaceae; genus Streptomyces; species Streptomyces sp. AM 4-1-1. The sequence continues at coordinate 3,101,524 of NZ_CP119145.1, read as the reverse complement.
GGTCGGTACACGCGTCGTTCCACGTGGACCGCACACGCGTCACACGGGTCGGAACACGCGCCGCGTCACGCGGTCCTACGCGACGCGCGTCCCGCGCGGGGTCAGCCCTCCGTGTTCCCCGGCGCGCCCGACTCCTGGCCGCCCGTCGTGGCCGAACCGGACGGGCTGCCGCTCGTGGTCGCGGAGGGCGAGCCCGACGCGCTTCCGGACGGCTGCGTCGAGGGCAGGGCGGGCAGCTCGCTCGGCCCGTAGCCCTTGAAGTAGCTGGTCGCCGGGACGACGAGGGCGGGCAGCTCGATGTCGCCGGTCTCGCTGAACTTGAAGACGACCTTCTGGACGTCGCCGTCCTTCGCCGCCTCGCGACCCTTCTCGATCACGGCGGACGCGTTGCCGTCGCCGCCGAGGATGAGCTTGCCGCCGGCCGGGACGGTGAGCGGCCCGTCCCCCTTGGCGGGGTGCAGCTTGACCGGGCCGGCGCCGTCGAGGGTGACGGAGTCCAGGGTCTGCTTCTTGGTGCCGTTGTTGAACAGTGTCGCGACGACGACCGCGGGGCCTTCCGCGTCGAGCTCCGGCTGGGTGACGACGTTCGCGTTCTGGATCTGGATGTCACCGACGGACGTCGCCGCGTTGTCGGGCCTGATCTTGAGCGTCTGGGCGCCCTGGCCGGCGCCGCAGGCGGAGAGCGAGGCGATCGAGAACACGATGGCGGTGGCGGCGAGGGCGCCGCGTCGAAGGCTGCGGCTCACGGCGGCGGCAACTCCTAGACGTTGGTCGTACGGGCGGGTGGGTTGCGGGCCCCGGTTCCGGAGCCGTCTTCGTCGTCGCCGACAGGCCCGGGAAGGGCGAGGGTGAAGCCGCCCTAAGGGTGCGTCAGCGGCCTTAGGTTATCGAGCCGTCGTCCCAGGCCCGCACCCGACCCGCCCCAGGAGCCTTTCGTTCGGACCGGGGCGTCGGAAGACCCGCGCGACGGGAGCCCTCGGCGGAAGCCGTTGTCGGGAAACCTTGACGGGAACCCCTGACCGGAACCCTTGACCGAAGCGCCGAAGCACCCGGTGGAAGGGGCGGCCGAAGTACCGTCCGAAGTACGCGGCGAAGTGCCAGTCGAAGTGCCGACCGAAGTGCCCTCGGGTGGCAAAAGGTTTCACTCGTACCGCGCCGTTCGGATACGCGCCGTTCACATAACACGTGTGATCAATTTCCCGCGTGGCGCATTCCGTGCGCGATTATCCAACAGCCCGCCCGGTCCGAGGGGGCCGTTGATCCATTTCTTTGAGCGCGGCCACATACGGCCGTACGAGTGATCGATCACCGAACGGAGTACGGAAAGTTCACCGTTCAGAATCCGGCAAAACGGTACTTTCGGTCGCTTCGGCGGGCCTTCGGGCGCCCCTGGCGTACACGTTTCGCCCTGCCCGCACAGTGGCTCCGACCTGCGAATACCGTCTTCCGGATGCCTTCCGCAGCACGTCCCCGTTGCTGTTGTCAAGCCCTGAGATATGCCCTGACCTGCGAAAACGCCATTCAGGAGAAGCGATTCTCGTGTTACTCTGGATAGCCACGGAAGGGGTACCTGTCACATGACGTTCAAGGTTGGCGACACCGTGGTCTATCCCCATCACGGGGCCGCGCTGATCGAGGCTATCGAAACTCGCCAGATCAAAGGTGTGGACAAGACCTACTTGGTGCTCAAGGTCGCCCAGGGCGACTTGACTGTGCGTGTGCCGGCGGACAATGCGGAGTTCGTGGGCGTGCGTGATGTGGTTGGGCAGGAGGGGCTGGACCGGGTGTTCGAGGTGCTTCGCGCGCCGTACGCCGAAGAGCCGACGAACTGGTCCCGTCGCTACAAGGCAAATCTCGAAAAGCTCGCCTCCGGCGATGTCATCAAGGTCGCCGAAGTGGTGCGTGACCTGTGGCGCCGCGAGCGTGAGCGCGGACTCTCCGCAGGTGAGAAGCGCATGCTCGCCAAGGCCCGCCAGATCCTGGTGAGCGAGCTGGCTCTCGCGGAGAACACGAACGAAGACAAGGCCGAGGCTCTGCTCGACGAGGTCCTCGCGTCCTGAATCGGATCGCACCGGTTGTACGACATGCCGCGGCGCCCGCTGACCAACCGTTGTTCACGGTCTGTCTCGGGCGCTGCGGCATGTCTGTGCCCGCGCGCATGCCTGTGTCCGCGCGCGCCCAGGCCCGCGCGTGCTTCGCCGCGACTCACAGCCACTCACAGCACACGGGCTTCGCCGCGACTCACGCGCCGCAGCGCACTCGTTCGTCACAGCATGGCCGTCGGCCCGCGGTAGGGCCCAAGGCCGTGAGCTGTGGGCCCGCCGGCCCCGCGCTGCACATGCCGCGTGTCCGCGACTGCCCACGTCCTGGCTGCCGCGTGGCGCGATTCAGTCGCGGACCTGTGGTCGGATTCGTGTGTGGACCGTATGCAGACGTACCCCCCGTGGCGTCCTGTGTCCCCGTGTGCGTGCGGGGCGCGTGCCCGGCTGCGTAGAGTCCGCTCCGCCCGGCCAGGGGTCACGGAAGGGGCCCGGCCGAGTCGGAGCAGGGCTCCCCGCCCGGCTCGATGGTGGCCATACCCATGTGCGCCGCGGAAACAAACCTGGCCGATGTGCCGAACCGAACTGCCGGACCGATGACCTTCGGAGTGCTACCGATGTCCGACGAATCGCCCCGACCGACCCCGGCGTCCGCGCCGGTCCCGGCGGCCCCGCCCCGCACCGCCGCCGTGATCCCCGCCGCCGGCCGCGGCGTGCGGCTCGGTCCCGGCGCCCCCAAGGCGCTCCGCGCGCTGAGCGGGATTCCCATGCTGATCCACGCGGTACGGGCCATGGCGGCGTCCCGTTCGGTGTCCCTGGTGGTCGTCGTCGCGCCCCCGGAGGGCGCCGCCGAGGTCAAGAACCTCCTCGGTGAACACGCCCTGCCCGAGCGCACGGACTTCCTCGTCGTGCCCGGTGGTGCGACCCGTCAGGAGTCGGTGAGACTCGGCCTCGACGCCCTGCCCGCCGACATCGGCGTCGTCCTCGTCCATGACGCGGCCCGCCCGCTGGTGCCCGTAGACACCGTGGACGCGGTGATCGAGGCCGTACGGGACGGGGCGCCCGCCGTCGTACCGGCGCTGCCGCTCGCCGACACCGTCAAGGAGGTGGAGCCGGGAGAGCCGGGAAGGCCGGAACCGGTGCTCTCCACTCCGGTACGGGCCAGACTGCGTGCCGTGCAGACGCCCCAGGGCTTCGACCGCGGCACGCTGGTCCGCGCCCATGAGTCCGTCGCCGTCAGCGGTGAGGGCGCGACGGACGACGCGGGCATGGTGGAGCGGCTCGGACTGCCCGTCGTGGTCGTACCCGGGCACGAAGAGGCGTTCAAGGTGACCCGGCCGCTGGATCTGGTGCTGGCCGAAGCGGTTCTCGCGCGCAGGAGGGCGAACGATGGTTTCTGAGGGGCGAGGACAGGTCCCCATGAAGGACGACCAAGGGCAGGGGCAGGGCCCGGACGGGGGACCGGCTCCTGGTTCAGCGCCGACGCCGACGCCGCTGCCGGTTCAGGCCCCGGTGATGCCGCTGGTCGGGATCGGGACCGACATCCACGCCTTCGAGGAGGGGCGCGAGCTGTGGTGCGCCGGCCTCCTCTGGGAGGGCGAGGGGCCCGGTCTGGCCGGGCACTCGGACGCGGACGTCGTCGCGCACGCCGCCTGCAACGCCCTGTTCTCGGCGGCCGGACTCGGTGACCTCGGGCAGCACTTCGGCACCGGGCGCCCCGAGTGGTCCGGTGCCTCCGGCCTGACCCTGCTGGCCGAGTCGGCGCGGATCGTCCGGGCCGGGGGGTTCGGGATCGGGAACGTCGCCGTCCAGGTCGTCGGCGCCCGCCCCAAGATCGGCAAGCGCCGTGACGAGGCGCAGAAGGTGCTGTCCGCCGCGGTGGGCGCGCCCGTCTCGCTCTCCGCCGCGACCAGTGACGGGCTCGGATTCACCGGGCGGGGCGAGGGGATCGCCGGGATCGCGACCGCGCTGGTCTACCGGACCGGATGACCCGGAGGGCCCTCCTGGGGCCGTACGAACGCCTCTGACCTGGTCTTCCTCCGGGGCGCGGCCTTGTTGCACATCGCTTGCACGTACGCTGGTACGGCAAGCGATGTGCTGTACGAGGTGGGAGTGAGGTCCGGTGGAGAGCGCTACCGCTGTGGTGGCAGAGGCGCCCGGCAGGCGGGTCGAAGTGGACGGATACGTCCTGCGCACCGCCACCGCCGACGATGTGGGCGGGGCCCGGGCCGTGATGCTCGACACCGTCTACCGCGATCTGCGGTCCGGCTACGTGCCCCGCTGGCACGCCGACATCATCGATCCCGAGGCCGCCTATCTGCGCCCCGGGCGGTGCACGCTCCTCGTCGTGGAGCGGGACGGCGAGATCGTCGCCACCGGCGCCGTGCGCGACCGGGGTCCGCAGGCACCGCCGAACCCGCGGTGGGTCGCCGACCGGTTCCCGTCCGGGTCCACCGCCCAGCTCTGCCGGATCTACGTCCGCCCGGAGCACCGCAGGCACGGTCTCGCCCGGCTGATCGTGCGCGAGCTGTCCGACTTCGTGGCGCGCGTCGGCGGGTACCGGGCGATCTATCTGCACACCGATCCGGCCGTCCCGGGCGCCGAACCGTTCTGGCGGTCGCTGGCCCACGAGGTCTGCGACGAGCGCGCGTTCGCGGACGGCGGTCAGGGGATCGTGCACTTCGAACTGCCGATGCCTCCGGTGCCGGGGGCGCCCGCATCCGGCACTCACCCCACCCATTAGATGACAATCATTTTCATATAAGGTCGTTCTCATGTCCCCGTCCCGTGCGCGCCGCCGCACCACGCTGCCCTCGGCCCTCGCCGTGGCCGCCCTCGTCGTCCCGCTCGCCACCGCCTGCTCCGGCACCGACTCGTCGGACACCTCCGGCGGCGGCGGGCAGCGGCTGCGCGTCGTCATGGCCTTCCCGCCCGCCCAGGCCATGTCCCCGTACGGCGACGACGCCGTCACCCTCAGCCGGCTCGCCGTCATCGAGGGCCTGACCACCCTCGACAAGAACGGCGAGGCCAAGCCCGCCCTCGCCACCTCCTGGGCCCGCGAGGGCGACAAGGCGTGGACGTTCGCCCTGCGCGACGCGGAGTTCCAGGACGGTACGAAGGTCGACGCACCGGCCGTCGTAGGCGCCCTCTCGGCCGCCGCGAAGGCGTCCCCGAAGCCGCGCGTGCTCAGTGACACCCGGATCACCGCCACCGTGAAGGACGCCAGGACCGTACGCGTCACCACGGCCGAGCCCGACCCGCTGCTGCCCCAACGGCTCGCCAACCCCTCGCTGACGATCCTCTCCGCCGGCGCGTACCGGGACGGCAAGGTCGACCCCGCCGGGCACGCCACCGGCCCGTACACCCTCACCGAGCTCAACGGCGCCGTCAGCGCGACCCTCCAGCGCAACGGCACCTACTGGGGCGCCAAGGCCAAGTCCCCCGGCGTCGATGTGAAGTTCGCCGCCGACGGCACCGCCCGCGCCAACGCGCTGCGCACCAAGGCCGTCGACGTCGCCGAGTACGTACCGATCTCCCAGGCGTCCCTGCTCGGCGGACACTTCGTCCACGAGTTCCCCTCCGCCCGCACCAACGGCCTCTCCCTCAACACCCGGCGCGGCGTCTTCGCCGACCCCGCCATGCGCGCCGCCGCCCGCGAGGCCATCGACTCCAAGGCCATCGTCAAGGCCGTCTACGAAGGACGCGCCGACACCGCACAGGGGCTCCTCGGCCCCGGCGTGCCCTGGGCCGCCGCCGAGCGCGTCGCCCCCGTCGGCCGCACGAAGGCCGCCGCCCCGACCGCCGTCGCGAAGACCGGGCAGATCGTCCTCGCCACCTACACCAACCGGCCCGAGCTGCCCGAGGTCGCCACCGTCGTCCAGCAGCAACTGGAGAAGCGCGGCTTCACCGTCAAGCAGGTCGTACGCGACTACGCACAGCTGGAGGCCGACGCGCTCGGCGGGAAGTACGACGCGTTCATCCAGGCCCGCAACACCCTCCTCGACACCGCCGACCCCGTCTCGTACCTGGAGTCCGACTTCACCTGCGACGGCAGCTTCAACATCTCCCAGCTCTGCGACAAGCGGGTCGACGCCGATGTGGACAAGGCGGCGGCCACCGTCGACACCGACGCCCGGCACAAGGCCGAGATGACCGCCGAGGCCGACGTCCTCGGCGCCGACGCCCTCGTACCGCTGGTCCACGAACGGTTCGTCCAGGGATACGACGACAGCCGCGTCGAAGGCGTCTCGCTCGACCCGATGGAACGCACCCTCATCACCGCCGACACCCACGTCGGCTGATCGGCCGGCCCGGTGAAGTACCTGGCGGGGCGGCTCGCCACGCTCCTCGCGGTCGTCGCCGTCATCGGGCTGCTGCCCTGGCTGACCCGGACCGATCCGGCGCTGACGATCCTGCACGCCCGGTACGCCGACCGGCCGCCCACCCCCGCCACGCTCGACGCGATCCGCGCCGGGACCGGGCTCGACGGCGGCCCCGCACACGTCCTCGGCGACTGGCTCGGCGGACTCCTCCGGGGCGACCTCGGCGAGTCCTGGGTCTCCGGACAGCCCGTCGCACCCGACGTCACCTCCGCACTCGGCGTCTCCCTGACCCTGATGGGCGTCTCGCTCGCCGTCGCCGTCGTGCTGGCCGTCGCGCTCAGCGCCGGGACGCTGCGGCGGGGCGCCCGGCGGCGGATCGACCGGGCGCGGGCGGGAGTGAGCGCGGCGGTGCTCGCCGCACTTCCCGAATTCCTGCTGGCAGCCGTGTTCGCCACCGTGTTCGCCGTACAGCTCGGCTGGTTCCCCGCGCTCGGCTGGGGCGCCGGGGACCAACTGGTCCTGCCCGCGCTCGCCATGGGCGTACCGGCGGGTGCCCTGCTCGGCCGCCTCCTCGACGACGCGCTGCCCGCCGCGTTCGCCGAACCGTGGGCGCGCGCCGCCGCGGCGGGCGGGCTGCCCGGACGACGTGTCGCCCTCCACGCGCTCCGGCGCACGCTGCCCGGACTGCTGCCCCAGCTCGGGCTGATCGTCGTCGGACTGACCGGCGGGGCCGTCGCCGTCGAGACGCTGTACGCGATCCCCGGCCTCGGCGGTACGGCACTGGCCGCCGCCCTCGCGCAGGACCTGCCGGTCCTCCAGGCATGCGTGCTCGTCCTGTTGCTGCTCGGGATCGCCGCCGGGCTCGCCGCCCGGCTCGCGGCGCGCGCCCTGCTGGGACCCGCGCTCGACGAGGGGGCGCTGCCCGCGCTCGTACCCCCCGCGCTGCCGGGGCGGCGAGCGGTCGTGGTGGGGGCCGTGGCCCTGGCCGTGCTCCTCGCCGTCGTGACGGTGGCCGGGCTGACGCGCGATCCGCTGCACGTCGACGCGGCCGTACGGCTCACCGGGCCCTGCGCCGCGCACCCACTCGGCACGGACTCGCTGGGGCGGGACATCCTGGCCCGGCTCGGGCACGGGGCGGCCCGGACCGTGCTCATGGCCGTGGCCGTCTCCGTCGTCACCCTGCTGCTCGGGCTGCTCCTCGGGGCCGTACGCGCCGGGGCGCTCACCGAGACAGCGAACGCGCTCCCCGCGATCCTCAGCGGGCTCGTCGTGGCGGGGCTCGTCGGTCCGGGCCCATGGGGCGCGGCGGCCGCGGTCGCCGCCGTCTCCTGGGCACCGCTCGCCGCGCACACCGCCGCCCTGTACGCCCAGGAACGGGCGGCGCCGCACATCGCCGCCGCGAAGTCGCTCGGGGCGTCCCGGGGACACCTGCTGCGTCGGCACGTGCTGCCGGGGGTGCTGCCACCGGTCGTGCGGCACGCGGTACTGCGCGTCCCCGCCATCGCGCTGGCCCTGGCCTCGCTCGGATTCCTGGGACTCGGGGCGCCGGCGCCGGCGCCGGAGTGGGGACGGATGCTGTCCGAGAACATGCCGTACGCGGAACGGGCCCCGTGGGGAGTGCTGGCCCCCGCCGTCGCGCTGGCGGGGCTGGGGGCATTGGCGGTGCTGGTTTCGGGCGCTGTGCGGGGACGAGGAGCGACAAGGTGACGCAAGGCCGAACCCCCACCCCCACGCGCGGGAAGGCGGCGCTCCCACCCCCTCCACCACCGATCGATCCGCGGACGCGGGACGGCCGGATGCAGGCGGGTCCTCGCAGGAGTGGGCGGACCCGGGTTTGGGACGGCGCGCTCCGGTCCCCTCCACCACCGATCGATCCGCGGACGCGGGACGGCCGGATGCAGGCGGGTCCCCGCGGGAGTGGGTGGACCCGGGTTTGGGACGGCGCGCTCCGGTCCCCTCCACCACCGATCGATCCGCGGACGCGGGACGGCCGGGTGGGGGCGTGCAGGCGGGTCCCCGCAGGAGTGGGCGCAGGACCCGGGTTCGCATCCGGTGGAGGGTGCCGCGCCCACTCCGAGGAGACACGCCGGAGGGCCCCCGCCCCACCCACCGGACACCGCGCCGGTACCGCCCCGGGACCGCGCCGGACACCGCGCTCCGGCACCGCTCCGGCACCGCTCCGGCACCGCTCCGGCACCGCTCCGGCGCCGCGCCGGCACCGCGCCGGACGGTCCCGCCCCGGACTCGGCCACGCCCGCACCACGACCAAGGCCGGAGCATGCGATGCCGGGAAGCGCCGTCCCGCGCGTACGGGATGGGCGTGGGCTCCCCTCAGCAGCGGTGGGAGCTCTGTTCGTACGGTGGTGAAGGGTGAATGAGGTGCGCGCGATGACTGGCTACGTGCGGTTGCTCGTGGGGACCCAGTTCGCGTTCAACGTGGGGTTCTACGCCGTGCTGCCCTACCTCGCCACCCATCTGGGCAGCGGACTCGGTATGGCCGGTTGGCTGGTCGGCCTCGTGCTCGGGCTGCGGACCTTCAGCCAGCAGGGGCTCTTCGTCGTCGGCGGCGCGCTCACCGACCGGTACGGGCCCCGCCCCGTCGTCCTGGCCGGATGCGCCTTGCGGATCATCGGGTTCGGATGGCTCGCGTTCGCAGGGTCCACCGCCACGGTGATCGCCGCTGTCGTCCTGATCGGGTTCGCCGCCGCGCTGTTCTCTCCGGCGGTGGAGTCGGAGACCGCCCGGGAGTCCGTCCGGTACGAGGAGGAGACCGGCACCCCGCGTACGCAGGTGCTCGCCGTGTTCTCCGCCGCCGGGCAGGCCGGGGCCTTCGTCGGACCGCTCATCGGGTCGCTCCTGCTGCTGCTCGGCGGGGGGTTCCGGGCCGCCTGCGTCGCCGGGGCCCTCGTCTTCGTCGGGGTGCTCGCCGGACACGCCCGGCTGATGCCGCGCCGCGCCGCCGTGCGGCGGACCGGGGGCGGGGGCGGGCCCGCCCTGTGGACCGTGTTCGCCAACGGCCCGTTCCTCGTGCTGTGCCTCGCGTACAGCAGCTATCTCGTCGCCTACAACCAGCTCTATCTGTCACTGCCCGCCGAGGTGGAACGCGCCACCGGTTCGCAGGCCGCGCTCGGCTGGCTGTTCGCGCTGTCCTCCCTGCTGGTCGTCCTCGCGCAGCTGCCGCTCACCCGGTGGGCGGCGCGCCGGATCGCGCCCCGGACCGCGCTGGCGGGCGGACTCGTCGTCGTCGCGGCCGGTTTCGCGGCCGTGCCGGTGGTGCCGGGCGGCGGGCTGCTGCCCGGGGCGGCGCTGGTGGTGCTGCTGACGTCGGGACAGATGCTGCTGGTGCCCGCCGCCCGGGGGCTCGTACCCGACCTCGTCGACGACCGGCGGCTCGGGCTCGCCACCGGGGCGTTGTCGTCGGTCTCCGGACTCGCCGTACTCGGCGGCAGCGCGGCCACCGGGGCACTCCTGGGCGCGCCCCCGGGGGTCCTGTGGACGGCGCTCGCCGCCGTACCGCTGACGGGCGCCGCTCTCGCGCTGACCCTTCCGGTGGGCGGAAACGGGAAGGGCGGGGGCCAGGACGCGGTTGGGGGTAGACGTAGGAGCATCGCCAACGCCTCAGGAGGACGTACTCCATGACCGCCGCACTCTCCGATCAGCTCAAGGCGCTTCTCGACACGCCGGTCTTCGTGACCGTCGCGACCATCCAGCCGGACGGCAGCCCCCAGCTCTCGCCGGTCTGGGTGAAGCGGGACGGTGACGACATCCTCATCTCGACGACCGAGGGCCGCCGCAAGGAGCGGAACCTGCGCCGCGACCCGCGTGTCTCCGTCGTCGTCCAGCCCTTCGACGCCCCGTACACCTACGCCGAGATCCGCGGCTCCGCCACCCTGACCACCGAGGGCGGACAGGAACTGATCGACGAACTGTCGGTCAAGTACAGCGGTAAGAAGTACGCCGAGTTCAACCCGTCGTCGGCGGAGGACGGCACCCGGGTGATCGTCCGGATCACCCCGCGCAAGGTCCTCGGCCGCATCTGAGGTGCCGGGCCGCCCGCCTCCGGCCAGGGGGCGGGCGGCCCGGAGCGCGGATACCGCCGGGTCCCTTCCACATGGTGGGAGACGTGCCCGGCGGCGGCGGAAGACGGCGGTCGCCGGCTCCGACGCGTGGAGCCCTTGCGCGCCACCGGAAAAAGATCAGGCCCGGGGGTCGCGGGGCACTGGTGCGCGCCCACTACCCTTGAGGCGTGACTATTCGCCTGTACGACACCAGCGCCCGGCAGATCCGTGATTTCGTCCCGCTTTCCGCGGGTTGTGTCTCGATCTACCTCTGTGGCGCGACCGTCCAGGCAGCTCCGCACATCGGACACATCCGGTCGGGGCTGAACTTCGACATCATGCGCCGGTGGTTCGCCTACCGAGGGTATGACGTCACGTTCGTGCGGAACGTCACCGACATCGACGACAAGATCATCAGGAAGTCGGCGGAACAGGGCCGTCCGTGGTGGGCGATCGGGTACGAGAACGAGCGGGCGTTCAACCACGGGTACGACGCCCTGGGTTGCCTGCCGCCGACGTACGAACCGCGGGCTACCGGCCACATCACCGAGATGATCGAGATGATGCGCGGGCTCATCGAGCGCGGACACGCGTACGAGGCGGACGGGAACGTCTACTTCGACGTGCGGTCGTACCCCGGGTACCTGGCGCTGTCGAACCAGGACCTGGACGACCTCCGCCAGCCCTCGGGTGAGGGTGAGACGGGCAAGCGGGACCAGCGGGACTTCGCGATGTGGAAGGCCGCGAAGCCGGGTGAGCCGAGCTGGCAGACCCCGTGGGGTCCGGGCCGGCCGGGCTGGCATCTGGAGTGCTCGGCGATGGCGCACAAGTACCTAGGACCGGTGTTCGACATCCACGGCGGCGGCATCGACCTGATCTTCCCGCACCATGAGAACGAGATCGCGCAGGCCAAGGGGTACGGGGACGAGTTCGCCCGGTACTGGGTGCACAACGGCTGGGTGACCATGTCCGGCGAGAAGATGTCGAAGTCGCTCGGCAACTCCGTGCTGGTCAGCGAGATGGTGCGGCAGTGGCGGCCGATCGTGCTGCGGTACTACCTGGGCACCCCGCACTACCGCTCGATGATCGAGTACAGCGTGGAGGCGCTGCGGGAGGCCGAGTCGGCGTTCGCGCGGATCGAGGGGTTCGTGCAGCGGGTGATCGAGAAGGCCGGAGGCCCGGTCGCGGCGTCCGCGCAGGTCCCGCCGGCGTTCGCGGAGGCGATGGACGACGACCTCGGGGTCCCCCAGGCGCTCGCGGTGGTGCACACCACGGTCCGGCAGGGCAATTCCGCGCTGGCCGCGGACGACAAGGAAGAGGCCGTGGCCCGTCTGGCCGAGGTACGTGCGATGCTCGGGGTGCTGGGCCTCGATCCGCTCGATCCTCAGTGGGCCGGGGAGAGCGACCGGGGCGAGGATCTGCACGGGGTCGTCGACACGCTCGTACGGCTGGTGCTCGATCAGCGTCAGTCGGCCCGGGACCGCAAGGACTACGCCACCGCCGACGCCATTCGCGACCAGCTCAACCAGTCCGGACTCGTCATCGAGGACAGCCCCAGCGGCCCCCGGTGGACGCTCGGACCCCGCTGAACGGATTCTGGTGTGCCGCCCGGGACGCCGGGCGGCACACTTTCACTTACGTACGTCTTCTGAAGCAACGAAACAGGTAGGTCATGGCCGGGAACAGCCAGCGCAGGAACCGCCGCACGTCCAACAAGAAGGGCATGCAGGTCGGCAGCGGTGGCCAGCGACGCCGTGGTCTCGAAGGCAGGGGACCGACGCCGCCCGCGGCCGCCCGCAAGGGACACAAGAAGAACCGGGTCGCCAACGCCCAGGCCAAGCAGGCCGCTGCCCGCCGCCCCGCACCGCGTCGCGGCGGCGCCAAGGGCACGTCCGAGCTGGTCGTCGGCCGCAACCCGGTCTTCGAGGCGCTGCGCGACGGCGTCCCCGCGACGACGCTGTACGTCCAGCAGTACATCGACAACGACGAGCGGGTGCGCGAGGCGCTCCAGCTCGCCGGTGAGCGCGGCAACATCAACCTGATGGAGGCCCCGCGCCCCGAGCTGGACCGGATGACGAACGGCCTGAACCACCAGGGCCTCGTGCTCCAGGTCCCGCCGTACGAGTACGCGCACCCCGAGGACCTGACGGCCGCCGCGTACGACAAGAACGAGGACCCGCTGATCGTCGCGCTCGACGGTGTGACCGACCCGCGCAACCTCGGCGCGATCGTCCGGTCCACCTCGGCGTTCGGCGGCCACGGCGTGGTCGTGCCGGAGCGGCGCGCGGCCGGTATGACGGCGGGCGCCTGGAAGTCCTCGGCGGGCACGGCGGCCCGTACGCCGGTCTCCCGGGTGACGAACCTGACCCGTGCCCTGGAGGGTTACCAGAAGGCGGGCCTCACGGTCGTCGGGCTGGCGGCGGACGGCGAGCACACGGTGGAGGACCTGGAGGCCCTGGACGGCCCGGTCGTCATCGTCATCGGCAGCGAGGGCAAGGGTCTGGGCCGGCTGGTCGGCGAGACCTGTGACTACCGGGTGCGGATCGCGATGCCGGGCGGCGCGGAGTCGCTGAACGCCGGTGTCGCGGCAGGCATCGTGCTGTACGAGGTGGCGCGGCGGCGCGCGTAGGCGGCGGCGCGCGGGTGTTCGGCCGGGGCGGGGTCACCGGGGTGGGCCCGGGGGCGCCGCGGCAGGCGGTGGGGCGCCCCGGGTGCGGATCGCTTCGCCGACGGGGTGCGGCGGGGGTGCGGCGGGGCGTGGAGTGGGTGCCGGTGACGCCTCATACGCACTGTTGACGGGTCTCGGACACATCCGGCGTGTCAAGGCAGTGTCCTAACGTCACGTCACTCGGTTAGATGAGTGTGGACACCAGAACGCCTCGGTTCGACGAACAACCCGCCCTGAGCATGACCAAGGTGGACTGCGACCCCGCGCAGGTCATCGTCAACCACGCCAGCTTCCGGGTGCGGCTCGCCCCGGGCCAGCGCACCCGGCTTCGCGGTGTCGCGCCCGCGGCCAGGATTCCCGCCATGAGCGGCGCCGGGGCGGCGGCCCCGGCCCGCAGGCGCTCCCCGGTGGTGTGGAGCGGCCGGTCGGAGCCGGGCGATCCCGGGGCCACCGGCCTCCTCCAGGCCGTGCGGAACAGCACGGCGGCGCGTCTCGACGAGTACGGCGCCGGGCACGACGACGGACGGGACGCCGGGGCCACCCAGCTCATCCCGCGCTTCGACGACACCCAGCCCAACCCGGTCGTGCTCGTACCGCCGCAGCAGGGACCGTCCGGTGCGGGGCCCCTGCTGCCGCCGATGCGGCGGGCCGTGGGCGCGTACGACGACGGTCCCGTCGACGGCGCGTTCCCCGACGACACCGGACCCGACGGCGAGACGGACGAGGAGCGGGAGGCGAGGGTCCGGCGCTCGGACGCCGTCCGGCACGCGTACTACCCCGGCCGCCGGATGAACCTCGGCGTCGTGCTCCTGCCGATGCGGGTCTTCCTCGGCTTCATCTCCATCTACGCCGGTATGGGCAAGCTCTGCGACCCGGTCTACTTCGACGGCGGCGACCGCGGCTCCATGGTCAAGTGGCTGACGTCCCTGCACCCGTGGGCCCTCGCCGAGCCGCTGCGCGACTTCGCGCTCTCGCACCCCGTCGGGGCCGGGCTCACCGTCGCGTTCCTCCAGGTCGTCGTCGGTGTGCTCACCGTCCTCGGTCTCTGGCAGCGCGTCGCGGCCTCCTTCGCCACGCTCCTCTCGGTGACGCTGCTGGTGACCGTCAGCTGGCGCACGGTCGCCGCGTACGACGCGCCCGACATCATCTACCTCGCTGCCTGGAGCCCGTTGATTATCGCGGGCGCCCCGGTCTATTCGGTCGACGGCCGTCTGGCGGGCGAGGCATGGCGCAAGCTGGGTCCCCGTTCGGGCATCTGGGACCTGCGCCGACGGGTGCTGCGGCGCGGTGCGGTCGTCGCCACCGTGGTCGTCGGTCTGACCCTGCTGATCGGTTCGGTGCTCGGCGGAGCCGTACGCTCCTCCGGCGTCGTCACCGTGCCCGGCCCGGACAACCCGACCAACCAGCTGCCGGGCTCGCCGCTCCCCGAGGAGTCCAGGGACAAGGGCCCCTCCCGCTCGCCCGAGGGGCGCACGCCCGAACCGGCCCGCAGCAGCGCCGACACCAAGCCGTCCGCCGAGCAGCCCACGCCCAGCTCGGACACGGTCCGTGAGCCGGGCCGGACGTCGGGCGCCGGGGAGTCCAGCGAGTCCGACAACACCGGTCGGCAGCCCTCCCACCAGTCGAGCCCGCACCGGCCTTCGGCGTCCTCGTCCGGTAGTTCGGGGCCGTCCTCCTCGGGCTCCGACGGGGACGGCGGAGGCTCCTCGTCCTCCGGTGGTTCGGACGGCGGCGGCTCGACCGGCGGTGACGGTGGCGGCGACGGCGGAACCTCCGGCGGCGGTCAGAACCCGATCGGCGGCCTGCTCGGCTGACCACGAGGAAGAGAGGGAGGGGCGGTCGTCCGGAACCCGGGTGACCGCCCCTTCCGCTGTTGACGCGGCTGTCAGCCTCTCCGGGAGCCCAGCTCCTTCGCCGCCTCGGTGAGGTCCTTGGCGGTGTCGATGGCCCGCCAGTAGGCCCCGTGCGGCAGCGGATAGCCGGCCAGCCGACGGCTGCGGGCCAGGCCGGGGAACGTCGTACGTTCATGGTCGCCCCGGTCCGGCAGCAGCGCCGTGAACGCGGGCGAGAACACGTACACCCCCGCGTTGATCAGATACGGGGAAGGGGGCGACTCGATGAAGTCGGTGATGTGCCCGAACGCGTCCGTCTCGACCGCCCCCCAGGGGATGCGGGGGCGGGCCAGCGCCAGGGTGGCGGTGGCGTCGCGTTCGGCGTGGAAGGCGGCCATCTCGCGCAGTGAGAAGCGCGTCCAGATGTCCCCGTTGGTGGCGTACCACGGCTCTTCGGAGTCGGGCAGCCGGGCGGCGGCGTACTTCAGCCCACCGCCACGGCCCAGCGGTTCGGGCTCCACGACGGTGGAGACGCGCAGCGGGAGATCGGCCGAGGCCAGCCAGTCCTCCAGCACCTCGGCAAGATGGCCGCACGAGACCACGGCGTCGGTGACGCCCTCGGCGGCCAGCCAGGAAAGCTGATGGCCGATGATCGGGGTCCCGGTGCCCGGGATCTCGACCATCGGCTTGGGACGGTCATCGGTGTACGGGCGCAGGCGAGAACCCTGGCCACCGGCCAGGACGACGGCCTGCGTCGGATACGTATGCATGGCACGCACGATATGCGGCGCCGCCGGGCATACGGGGGGCCGGTCAGGCGAACTGCGCGACACCCGAGGCGAACGACGTGTCGCACACCGGGCGGGAGAAGCGGTGGGCGCGCGTCGGACCGTACTGCTCCACAGCGGCCTTGCCCAGGGCCTTCGCGATCGCCATGCAGTGCCGGGCGAGCGAGGGACGCTCCTCGACGGAGCGCTGGAGGTGGGTCAGGGCGGCGCCCGGGTCCTTCTCCCGGAGCTCCACGAGCAGCCGGTCGCGCAGGACGTCCTGCGGGGTCGGCGGTGCGGTGGTCTCGGAGACGGCCGTCGAGGTGGACGCGGACGCGGTGAGGAACTGGGAGTCGGAGTCGTGCGCTGCCCACGGCACACGGGTGACCGCGAGGGTCCCGGACAGCACCATGACGACAGGCAGTACGAAGGCGAGGGATCGGCCGATGCGGCGCGCGGTGTGGGTCACGCAGGCGAGCGTAGCGGGCAGTGAGGAAAGGGCGACATTACGTCACTCGGTAGGGGGATGGTTCGAGGGGACTTTTCGAATATGGGTTGACGAGTGCGTATGAAATGCCTGGTATGAGGCTCAATGTGCTGGTGTGTGGGTGTCGGCTGCTGCCGTGCTGCCGGATGTGGGGGAGGGCGGTACGGGGACGGGCGGTGGGTGGCCGGAGGGCCGTCGGACCCTTGGGTCCCGGGCTCCGATCGAGAACCCCGGGAACCCTCCCGGGACCCGCCGCGGACCGTCACGATCTGTCACGAACCATCGCGAACCGAGAACCGGCCCCGGTATGGCGAACGGCCCCGCACTCGTCAGTGCGGGGCCGTTCAGTCAGGGGATCGATCAGGCGGTGAGGCGCTCGCCGGTCGAGGTCGCGAAGACGTGCAGCTCCTCCGGGCGCGGGAGGACGTGCAGCGTGGTGCCCTTCTCCGGCACGGCGCGGCCGCCGACGCGGACGACCAGTTCCTTGTCCTCGTCACCGACGCGGGCGGAGCCGTAGACGTAGCCGTCGGCGCCCAGCTCCTCCACGACGTTGACCGAGACGGCGAGACCGGCGGGGGCGTCGGCGGACTCCTTCGAGAGCGACTTCGCGACGGCGCCGCCGTGCTCGACGATGTCGAAGTGCTCCGGGCGGATGCCGACGGTGACCGTGGTGTCACCGCGGTCCGCGGCGGCGGTGAGCGCCTGGCGGGAGACCGGGACGACGCTGTTGCCGAACTTCACGCCGCCGTCGGTGATCGGCACGGCGACGAGGTTCATGGCGGGGGAGCCGATGAAGCCGGCGACGAAGAGGTTCGCGGGGCGGTCGTACATGTTGCGCGGCGAGTCGACCTGCTGGAGCAGACCGTCCTTGAGGACCGCGACACGGTCGCCCATGGTGAGGGCTTCCACCTGGTCGTGCGTGACGTACACGGTGGTGATGCCGAGGCGGCGCTGGAGGGACGCGATCTGCGTACGGGTCGAGACACGGAGCTTGGCGTCGAGGTTCGACAGCGGCTCGTCCATGAGGAAGACCTGCGGCTCACGCACGATGGCGCGGCCCATCGCGACGCGCTGACGCTGACCACCGGAGAGCGCCTTCGGCTTACGGTCCAGGTAGTCGCTGAGGTCGAGCATCTTGGCGGCCTCTTCGACCTTCGCCCGGATGTCGGTCTTGTTGACGCCGGCGATCTTGAGCGCGAAGCCCATGTTGTCGGCGACGGTCATGTGCGGGTACAGCGCGTAGTTCTGGAACACCATGGCGATGTCCCGGTCCTTCGGCGGCAGGTGCGTGACGTCGCGGTCACCGATGCGGATCGCACCGGCGTTGACGTCCTCAAGACCCGCGAGCATGCGCAGGGAGGTCGACTTGCCGCAACCGGAGGGACCGACGAGGACGAGGAACTCGCCGTCCTCGATGCTGATCTCCAGCTCGTCCACCGCGGGCTTGGTGGAACCCGGGTAGATACGGCTCGCCTTGTCGAACGTGACACTGGCCATGACGGTTCTTCTCCTCCACCGGCAGGAACGTGCCGGACGATCCGAGTAAGGGAGTGGTCTGGTCCACTTGAGTGAACCTGCCGTGACGGTACCTGGCCCCGCCCGTTCTGTCAGTAGTCCACGGCACCCGAAAATCCGGCAGGTGGGGCGGGCCGCGTTGGTTACACTGCTACCGGTCTGCCTCCTTAGCTCAGCTGGCCAGAGCAACGCACTTGTAATGCGTAGGTCATCGGTTCGAATCCGATAGGGGGCTCCGAAAACCCCAGGTCACATAGCCCGTGACCTGGGGTTTTTCATGTTCGGGGCGTGACGGGTCGCACGACATGGGCGCCGTGGAAGTGCTTGCGTGAGCGGTGCGTGAGCGGAGGGGCTCCGGGGACTACTTCTCGGGCCGCCTGGTCTTGGTCCTCTTCTTCTTGCTCTTGGCCTGGGCGTTCGCGCTCGTCTTCGCCTTGGCCCTCGCCTTCTTGGCGGCCTTCGCGGCCTTGCGGGCAGCCTGCTCGGCCTCGGCCTTGCGCTGGAGGGGGACCAGCTTGGCGGTGGCCTCTGCGGCGCTCTTCCCGACGCGGGGCAGGACGCTTAATGGTGACGTCGGGTATTGGAACTATCCGAATGCCTCTGATCCGGAGCCCCCGGTGTGCGGCCTGGGAGCCGACGTCAGCCTTGAGTATGCGAGCGCTCAGACCTGTTCGAAATGGAACGCCTTGATGAAGCAGTCGCGGGGCTGGGCGACTGCGAAGAGGATGCAGTCCACGAGCGACTGACCGGTGAGGGGATCCTTGGCCTCGCGCGGGGTGGTCTCCCACTCCTCGGAGAGCGGGTCGGCGTTGTCGAAGTCGGGCGGGTAGAGCGATATCACCCGGACACCTTGGGGCCGTAGGCGCTTGGAGAGGATCTCGGTGAACCCGGCCTGTGCGCTCTTGGCTGCATAGAAGGCGTCGTGTGCGTCCGAGCGGTGATGTCCGGCCGTTCCGCAGGCGGAGACCATCGTCACGACGTCCGGCTTGTCCGAGTTGAGCAGGAGCGGGAGGAAGTTCTTCACGGTCAGGACCGTGCCCGTGGCGCCGGATGCGATGGTGTCGACGATATCGGCGTCGGATGCTGCCTGGAGATCCGGCCCTTCGAGGTAGCGCGAGCCGTTGTTGATCAGGATGTCGACGCGGTCGGTGTGCTGGGTGACGCTGGAAGCGAAGTCGCGGATTGAGGCGGGATCCGTCAGGTTGCAGGCGTAGGCGTGGACCCGCTGGTGGCCTCGGTCTCGGATCTCGTCGCGGACACCCTCAGCGGCAGCGAGGCTGCGTGCGGACAGGAAGACCTCGGCGCCAAGGTCTGCGAGCCGGATGGCCAGAGTTCGCCCGAAGTCGCGCCCGGCAGCAGTGATGACGACGCGGTGGTTGTCGAATCTCATGATTTTGTTCCTTGTTCGTGGACCGGCTGTTGTTGCGGTGAAGCGCGGCGGGCGACCTCGGCTGCGTAGGTGGCCCAGTCGCCCGCGGAGAGCCGTTGCCAGGCGACGGCGACGTCGGTGTGGATGCCCAGGGTGCGGGCGAGGATCGCGGCGGGGATCTCGGTGGCGAGCTGGAAGAGTGCGGTGCTGCGGGCCTGATTGGGCCGGATCCCGAGCTGGGTCAGCCGCTGGGTCAGCTGTGTGGTGCTGATCGGGCGTCCGGGCTGGCCACCGGGGAAGAGCCAGGGTGAGGGAGCCAGGGCGCCGATGGTCGCGTGACCCTTGCGGTTCGCGGCGACAGTGCGGGCCAGTGCGGCGACGGGCTCGGGCAGTTGGACGGGTGCATCGCCGAGGTGGAGACGTACTGCCTGAGCGCCGACCTCGACGTCCTCGATGGTCAGTCGGTGGATCGCCGATGGCCCTTGTGCGTAGAGGAGGAGAAGCAGTCCTGCGAGGCGGTCTTCGGGCTTGAGGGTGTCGTCGTGCAGGAGTCGGCGTGCGACGTTCCACCGGTGCTCGTCATCGAGTGGCTGGGTGGGGCCGTTCCAGCGGATTGCGGGGACGTGGACGGTGGTGAGCTTGTTGGTGCGAGCCCAGCGGACGAAGTGCCCGGCTGTGTGGCGGTAGGTCGCGGAGTCGTCGGTAAGCCACTCGTCGAGGTCGGCCTGTCGGCAGGTATCCAGGGCGAGGTCGTGAGCCTGAAGCCAGGTAAGGAAGGCGACGGCCGCGTGGGTGCGTTGACGCGTTGATGCGAACTGCTGCGGGGTCAGGGGGCGGCCGTTGCTGCGTCGGCGTAGTCGACGGACCAGGTGCCATATCGCGTACTGGTGAAGGACTTTGCGCTGTTCGGGGTCTTGCTGTGCTGCGAGAAGGCCGGTGAGGAAACGTTCGAGGCGGACCATGTACTCGTCCCGCTCGGGCAGGGCACCGACGCCGACGAGGACTTGGCGGAGGTGGGCGAGGGGCGGGCTGTCGGGCAGCTCGTCGAGGGCCTCGTGAGTCAGGGCTCGTCTGCCGGCCGCGAGGTCGGCCAGGACCGGAGACACGGACGGCTTGTTCAGCCACCGATTGGCGGTGAGTGGGTGCTCGGTGGTGGCGATGTTGTTCCGCAGGGCTTGGAGACCGGGGTGGAGGGCATCGGACGGAGGGCCCAGGAGCTCGTTGAGGCGTCGGTTGATGAGACAACGAGCGCACTGGCCGGGGTGCGGGTAGTCGGGATCGCTGCAGGTAGGGCAGGTGTGCCAGACCTCAGAGACGGTGCAGTCCGCGCAAAGGGGCTGGTCGAGAGTGCCGGAGACGACCGCCGCGACGCTGTCGCAGGCTGAGCACGGCGCGGAGTGACGCTGGCAGTCCAGGCACCATGGCCGACCCGTAGTGCGGGAGGTGCCGCAGGGTTTCTCCGCGTCGCAGATACTGCAAGTCGCGGTGGGCAGGGAGGGGCAGCTTTGGCAGAGCGGGCCGTCCGGTGTGCGGGTGTTCACGACCCTTCGTCGGCCGCAGTTGATGCAGGTCTCCAGGTTCGCCGGGGCGCTGACCAGGCAGTTCGGACACACTGGCCGGCCTTGGTCGTCGCGGGTGGCGGGCTCTCGGCGGGCTCCGCATCCCGAGCACTCCTCGATGCGGGAGTGGGAGATGCACATGCGGCAGACCCGCTTTCCGTCCAGAGGCTTGTCGATGCGTACGACTCTGTGGCAGCCGGGGCAGGACGGCCGGACGATCCCGGCGATGCCGGCCTCGTGCAGCAGGTCGATCAGCTTGAGGATCGCGCGGTGGGGTGCGAGGTGACCGTCGCCGGTCAGCAGAGCGGGGTGGGCTTCCAGGGCCCAGGCAATTTTCCGCTGGTAGGAAGGGCGAGGCGCCGATCGACGGACCGCGTCGGAGACCGTCTCCCGTTCGGCCTGCGGATCCAGTTCAGCGATCAGGGCGCCGATCACTGCGATGGGGTCGCGTCCGTCGTCGTCCGGGCACTTGGCGCATCGTGGCTGCCCGGTCCGGTCGCGTGAAGTGACCCGGCGGGTGTTTCCGCAGGCAGCACACGGCTCGGGCTGTGGCTGTCCGCAGGTCCAGCAGTACCAGTCCTGGCCGCGGCGCTGGAGCGTTCGTATCTGCGTGCCGCATTCGGCGCAACGCGGCGGCGAGACCGTCTGGGCCCCGGCCTCACGCAGGGCGATGAGCAGGTCGCCGACGGCCTTGGGCGCCGGCGAGCGACCGTCGTTCAGCACGCGAGGATGCTCAGTGAGATGTGCCGCGAGGAGGCGTGACTTCGAGCGTCCGCCCGCGACGCCGGCGACCACGGCACGGATCCGGTCCGGTTCCAGCTGATGCTCGATGGCTGCGACCAGGTCCGCGATGAGCCCGATCGGGTCGCAGACGGCCCGCTCGGGGTGCCCGGTGCGGTCACGGCCGCTCGAAACCGCGGATGCGGGCTCGCTTGGGTCGCAGGTCACCGACACCTGCCTCGGCACCGACAGCCTTCTTTGTGCGGGTAGTGGTTTCGGCACCCGCCGCGGCGGTCGGCTCGATGAGGTCGTCCATGGTGCAGTCGAGGATGTCGAGCAGGGCCATGAGGATCTTCAGGCTGAGCCGCTCGGGGCGCTCGACGACGAGCCGGTAGACCTGGCTGGACGAAAGGGTGATGCCCCGCTTGTCCAGCAGCGGGATGAGGTCGGTGGTGGAGAAGAGCCCTCGGTCGGCCATGACCTTGCGCAAGTGCCAGTGGTAGTCGAGCTTCGCGGCCATCAGCGGTCCTTGTTTGCGGGGAACGAGGCGAGCGCGGGCGCAAGTGCCCTGTGGAGCATGGTGTTCATGAAGTCGTCGCTGACGTGGGTGTAGATAGCGGTGGAGCTGTCATTCTCGTGACCGACTTGCTGCTGGAGAAACCGGCGGTCAACCCCGTCCTCTGTGAGGTGGGTGACGTAGGAGTGGCGAGCGGAGTGGACCGTCAGCGCCTTCGGGAGCTTCAGCGCGTCGCGGTAGGCGACGAACCGGGCGTTGATCTCGGCCGGCTTGACCCGGCCGCCCCGCTCGGTCACCCACAAGGCGGGGTGATCCTCGCAGCCGAACCGCGGCCGTACGTTCTCCACGTAATCGGCGACCGCGTCCACCGCCCAGTCCATCACCGACAGCACGTTCCGACGGCGCGGCGGCTGCCCCTTCTTCGCCTTGCCGTAGCGGACGTTGAGGGTGCCGTACCGGCCGAACTGCGGTGCCTTCGCGTTCCGCCCGAAGTCGACCACATCCAGCTTCGATGTCTCCGTCCGGCGCAGACCCCACCCATAGATGACCTTGAAGAGGGTGGCATCGCGGTAGGCGGCGAGGGCTCCCTTGCGCTTGGCCCGTACCGCTCGATCGACCTGGTCGTCGGCGTAGTCGAGGAAGCGTTGGATCTCCTCGCGGGTGAACGGCCTCGCCTCGGGGCGCCCCTCGTAGTCGTTGAGGTGGGCGATGGTGTTCCACTCGTGGCAGATGGCCACGGGGTGAGTGCCGAAAGCGTCCTCGCAGGCCACCGACCAGCCGTAGCGGCCGTCGATCAAGAACTCGCTGAACAGGCGCAGGCTGCCCTGATAACTGCGGATCGTGGACGGCGCGAGGTGCTTCTCGCTGGTCAGCCACAGTGACCACTCGTCCACGTGGCCGGGCGTCCAGGCCCACGGGTATTCGTTCGTGTGCTCCAGAAACCGCCGTACGAGCCGTTCCCGAGCGGTGACCGTGTCCTCCCGGAGCCCGCGAGCGGCTTGTTGGGCCCGCCAGCCCCGCACCATGGCTTCGACCATCGCGTCCTGCGGACGCAGCTGGACAACCCCGGACACCAGCTCCAGGTGAGCTGCCCCCGCCAGCTCGGCGCGTCGCTGTAGACCCACTTTCACCCTCCCCTTCAGAGGGCAAATCCTGCATCAGATGGGATCCGATTACCAAACTCCCAGCTCAGGCCGCCAAGTTGCAGGAGGACAGAGTCCTCCTTTGGACCTGCCCTGACCTCGCGACCTGCGGTTTCTCGCCCGCCTGATGCAATTCCTGAGGGTTCGGGTAGATGTCCCGCGTGATCCGGGTATCGCTGTGGCCGAGGGTGTCGGAGACGATCTTGACGTCGATGCCGGCGGCGAGCATGAGTGTGGCAGCTCCGTGCCGGAGGTCGTGTAGGCGGATCGGAGGGAAGCCGGAGGCGGCGACGAGTCGTTCGAAGAGGTCAGTGACCTTGCCGGGGTGGAGCCAGGAGCCGTCGGCCTGGGTGAAGACGAGGCCGGTGTCGACCCAGGCTGTCGCCCACTCCGCGCGGTCCGCGTTCTGCTGTTTGCGGTGGTGTTCCAGGACCTCGACGGTGTCGTCGTCGAGCGCGACGACGCGGTAGCCGCTGTCGGTCTTGGGCTCGGACGTCTCGACGTCCCATCCGTCCTGGACGAGCTGGGCGGAGACGGTGAGGGAGTGGGTGGCGAGGTTGGTCTCCGACCAGGGCTGTCCGCACGCTTCGCCCCGACGCAGGCCGCGGAAGGCGATGAGGTGCCACATGGCGTACAGGCGGTCGGTGGCGACGAAGTCGAGGAAGGCGCCGGTCTGTTCGGGCGTCCAGACCATGACCGGTGACGGCTTCTCGCCGGTCTGCTGCCACTTGGCGACCCGCTCGTCCGTCCAGACGAGAGCCTTGGGCTTGCGTGCGGGGTCGATCTCGACGTGGGCGGCCGGGTTGAAGGTGATGATCTGCTGACCGATCGCGTCGTTCAGGGCCGCGCGGAGGGTCGCCTTGATGTGCTGGCGGGTGGAGGGCCCGGTGACGCGCCGTATGGGCGGCATCGCGTCGATCGCTGTTTTCAGTGCTTTGCGGCGGGCGCGGTGCTCGGCGCCCTTCCACGGGACGGTCGCCAACTCGGCGACGGCGGCCTTGCGCTGGGCGTTCTGCTCGACGAGGTCGGCGTTGGCGTCGACGATCGCGGTGAACATCTCACTGAGGTGGCTGACGCGAAGCCGGTCGAGCCGACGGCCGCCGATGCGGGGCTTGAGATGGATGCGGATGTCGGTCTCGTAGCGGTTCAGGCCGGACCTGCGGATCCGCTTGCCCGCGAGCCACCGGTCGAGCCACTCGGCGACGGTCAGGCTGCCGATGAGGTCCTGGCCCGAGTTGAGCCGGCGGCGGGTCTCCTCGACGTCTGGCAGTGGGGCCTTCTCGCTGCTGACCTCCGCGAGCATCGCGGCGATCAGCTCCGTGCCCTCCGGATCGTCGGCCTGTGCGAGGCCCAGGAGGGCACGGACGTGGTCGAGGTCGGCCTGGGCGGCCTTGAGGCTGGCGTAGCCGCCGCGTGCGAAGGAGCGTCGGGTGCCGTCCTCGCGGGAGGGCAGCTCCTGGCGTATGGAGTACGTGCAGTGATTCCTGCTGTTGCGCCTGGGGCAGGCGGTGCCGAGTTCCTTGCCGGTCTTCGAGTCGCGGCAGGAGCAGCGGCGGTAGGTGGAGCCCTTCAAAGATCATTCTCCTCTGTCGTGTCACGCTCGTGCGGGTCTAGATCGGCGAGCGGTGAAGGCAAGTGGGGCGGGACGCCACCGGCCTCACGGATGGCGGCGCGGTGCCGACGCAACTCGGTTCTGGCGTTGGTGACCTGGTCGGCATAGCGGGTCAAGGCGCGCTCAGCAGCTTCGCGTTGGATGCGGTTTGAGGCGGTCCTGACCTTCCAGCGCTCGTACTCCTCGCTTTCCAGAGCCGCCAGGGCCGCGCGCAGTTCGTCGTCGTGGGCGAGGAAGAGATCCAGCATCAAGTCCTCGGCGCCGAAGGCCGAGGATTGGCCGGTGAACCACTGCAGTGCGTCCCAGGTCGGCTGCGGATCCTCGTAGGGGAGCGGGCGGACCTCGGAGACGTAGCCGACGGGGTAGATCAGGCTGACGGGCGTCACGCGCAGGGCCTTGGCCAGGACCATGATCTCGACCAGGGGCAGGCTGGCGCGGCGTCCGGACTCCATGTTGGCGATGACGTTGCGGGGGATGGGGTATCCGGCTTCCTCGCACCTGTCGGCCAGGTCCTGTGCGCTCCACCGCAGCTCCTTGCGTCGTCTGCGGACCTCGCCGGCCACGACGGCCATCACGTGGTCCTCCCATTCGAAGACTTCGTCCTCGTCTGCCTTCTCGTATTCATCTTCGGATCGTCGTTGTGTCATGGAGACACATTAGCTCGACCATCCTGGATGTAGTGGCCTGGAGACGGACGCGATCACCGTGTTCGCCGAGGGCTCGTCATGGATGGAACGCGAATGCGCGACAACGAGAGCTTCGGGCGGGTGGACGGCATGAGCCGTGAGGAGCTGCTGGCCCTGCCGGTGGCTGTTGACCTGGGTACGGGCAACCGGGCGCTGGGGCTGGGGCGGAGCAAGGGGTACGAGCTGGCGAAGCGCGGGCTGTACCCGTGCAAGGTGCTCCGGCTGGGCAACGCCTATCGGGTCGTGACCGCAGACCTGCTCAGCCTGCTGGGCCTGGCCGCATGAGCAGGCGATCCCATAACAGGGGGTTCTGCGCTGAGCTGACACAGAAACGCTGGACTGTGCCGGGGCGTGGACGTACTGTCCGTGGTCCCTCGCAGTGGCCGAGCCCCCGCGAGAAAAGGGTGAGCCCCCGACGCGCCAACGTCGGAGGCCCTGAACGCCCTGTCGCCCGCTATCCCACGAACGTCCCGCGCGACCCGGGCCTGCATGCCCGAAGCCGCCGGAAGAGGAGCCATCCTATGCAACCTGCCACACCTGAGCCCCATTCCGCACCTGCCAAGGCTCCCTGGCCGACAGCAGCGATCCCCGGCCAGCCCGACGGGCATCTCCGCGACGAGGAGCCTGACGAGGTAGCCGCATCGAGCGAGCTGGAGGCGATACCCGACGCAGAGCCGACGGACGGCTCCGGCCTGCTGGACGAACTACGTGCCCAGATAACGCAGTTCGTGATCCTGCCCTCGCCGGAGGCGCTGGACGCGGTCACGCTGTGGGCGGTGGCCACGCATCTGCAGCGGGCGTGGCAGCACGCCCCGCGCCTGGCGGTGGTCGGCCCGGCCAAGCGGTGCGGCAAGTCACGGCTGCTGGACGTGCTGGTCGAGACGGTGCACGAGCCGATGCTCACCATCAACACCACACCGGCGGCGATCTTCCGGTCCATCACCGAGGACAACCCGCCCACCCTGCTGGTGGATGAGGCGGACACGATCTTCGGCAGCCCGAAGGTCGCGGAGAAGAACGAGGAGATGCGCGGCCTGCTCAATGCCGGGCATCAGCAGGGCCGGTATGTGACCCGGGTGGTCGGCAACGACCACACCCCGCACAAGTTCGCGACCTTCGCGATGGCGGCGATCGCGGGGATCGGTGACCTGCCCGACACGATCATGGACAGGGCGATCGTGATCCGCATGCGCCGCAGGGCCGAGGGCGAACGCGTCAAGCCCTTCCGCTCCCGCCGCGACACCCCGGCCCTGCACGACCTGCGCGAGCGGATCGCCGCGTGGGCCGGGCCACTGCTGGACGAGGCGGCAACCCTGGAGCCGGAGATGCCGGTGGAGGACCGGGCAGCCGACACCTGGGAGCCCCTGGTGATCATCGCGGACCTCGCGGGCGGCAGCTGGCCTCGCCGTGCGCGCATCGCGTGCGCGCGGATGGTCGCCGCAGAAGCGGCGGCCGAGGAGGACCAGCCCAGCGGGGCGCGCATCCTCGCCGACATCCGCCGCCTCTTCGCGGGCCGGGGCGACCCCGACAGCCTCACCACCGAGGAAATCCTCTACCTCCTGCGCCAGGACGTAGAAAGCCCGTGGGCGGAGTGGGGCCGCAGCGGACTGGACGCGCGGGAGCTCAGCAGGATGCTGCGCGCGTACGACATCAAGTCCGGCAACGTCCGCATCGCCGACGGAACGCAGCGCAAGGGCTACATGCGCAACAAGTTCCTCGACCCCTGGCGGCGCTACTGCCCCGCCGTCCATCCCCTCGACGCGGGCCCCAGCGAGGGCTGAACCCCCTTCCCCCGGTTGCCGTCCTTGCCGTCCCTGCCGTAATCCCGCAGGTCAGACAGGATGCGGACAAGACGGCATCCGGGGCTCAAGACGGCAACGCGATCAAGAATCGCGCGCTGCCCAAGCCGAACGCAGCGCCAGATCCGTCTTGTGCCGTCTCCGCCGTCCGTGCCGTATCACCGCAGGTCACAGCCGCACGATCCAAGACGGAAGACGCAGCACCTGCGTCCCAGGCCCGGCAGAGCTGACCCCGAAGACGCTGGTGCCGCCCGCCAAGACGGCACCTGGCGACCACTGCCGTACCCGCACTGACCTGCGCATGCAACGGCCAAGACGCCCAAGACGCACCACACCACTACCCCAGGGAGTACCCAGCTTGAGCACCATTTCCCGCCTCCGCTCATGGCTGTGCCGTCAAAAGCCGGACAACCGGCCCGGTGAGAAGAAACCGTCGATGACCGCGCACGCCGTGGAAAGGTTCGCGCTCGGCGCGGCAGGCATCGTCATCATCGCCCTGACCGGCGGCGCATTCTGGCTGTCCTACGCGCACCTGGCCGACATCGCCGGCCACCACGGCCTCGGCAGCTCGCCCATCCGCCGCTGGGCCTGGCCCGCCACCCTGGACGCCTTCATCATCGCGGGCGAACTGCTCATGCTCCGCGCGGGCCTGCGCCACGTCACCGACACATGGGCCATCGGCGTGACCGCCATCGGATCGGTCGGCTCCATCGCGCTGAATGTCGCGGGGGTCACTGGAACGCGCACCGCCGGCACGGTTCCGCTCCTCGACTACGTGGTCGCCGCGGTGCCTCCCGGTGCCGCGATGGTGGCCTTCGCCGTGCTGATGCGGCAAATCCACGAACTCGTCGAACCCCCCGGCAGTCAGCCGACGCCCAATTCCGTACAAGCACCGGGATCATCGGCCCGCGCCACTGGCCAGCACGCCGGGCCACTGACCGAGTCCTCCAGCGTCGACGCACACACAGAGCCCCACGTCGCCGTATCGGCCCGCTCACCGCAACCCCTCTCCGCGGATCCGACGAGCAAGGCGCGCGGCGGCCGCCCGCCCGGCGCCCCGCTCGCAGAACTCGTAGCGATCGGCCGGACTGCCGCCGCCGACCAGGGCAAACTCACCCGGGCCGTTGTCCGCAAGGCAGTGGAAGACCGGGACCTGACGATCGGCAGCGAGCGGCTGACCGAGGTGACGGGCATCCTCCGCGCCGAACGGACAACCACCGCCAACGCCGGTTCGCGCAGCGACTGACGAATCCCGCTACCGGGTGGCCGGAACCCTTCCGGTCACCCGGCCGGTCAGCCACCGACCCGCATACGGCCCACGTATCCACACCTGTGGACAAGACGGTGACCACCCAGGCCGCACTGGTCATCCCCCGCCCCGCATGCCATCCCGCAACTCTTCCGGAGCACCACCCATGACGCACGACCCGCACCATCACCAGACCACACCGGACGATCCGTCGGCGCTGGTGAAGTCCCCTACGCTGATAGGGCGTCTGCGGAAGGCGTTCGGACGGGCGGCTCCTGGCGGAGCCAGTAGTACCCCGAGTCCGACTCATGGCCGGTCTTCGGGAGTCTCCGCCCCAGGGGTGGCGGAGACGGCCCAGCGCCAGGGGGCGCCGGACCATGAGGCCGTGGCCGAGGGCGGCCCCGACCAGGACGAGCTCCGTACCGTCCAGCAGCAGATCCTCCACCCCACGCCCACCGCCGAGCCGATGGCCGGCGAGCGCGATGTGCAGAGCGTCCAGCCGGCGATACGCCGCTTCACCGGCACCAAGCGAACCGTCCGCGTCGGACCGCTGCGCTTCACCGCCGACGAGCACGCCGCCCTCCAGGAGGCCGTCGCCGAGCACGGCTACAAGGGGGAATCCGGCTTCGCCGCCGACATCGTCCTCGCGTTCATCACCGGCCGGTTCACCGCGAACCTTCCCCTGTCCGAGGACCGTCGCCGCACCCACATGTTCCGCGCCCAGGTCCTGCGCCAGCTCAACCGCATCGGCGTCAACGTCAACCAGATCGCCCGCGCACTCAACAGCGATCTCACCCCGCCCGACATCCGCCAGCGCCTCGACGAACTCCACCACCTGCTGACCCTGATCGCCGAAGTCCTGCGCCGGCCCACTGACCCGACGGAGGTCTGAACGGATGATCGCCGCCATCAAACCGACCGGATCCAACACCCGCGGACTGCTCGCCTACCTTTACGGCCCCGGTCGCCACGACGAACATCTCGACCCGCACTTGGTGACCGGATTCGCGATGCTCGGCATGCCCGACCCCGGACGCAACGAGAACGCCAACCTCACCGAACTCGGCCGCCACCTTGACGAGCCTGTTCGCCTGCGGAACAGCGAGTTCGGCAAGCCCGTCACCGACCACGTCTGGCACTGCCCCGTCCGCGCCGCACCCGAAGACCGCCATCTCTCCGACACCGAGTGGGCCGACATCGCGCAGCGCATCGTGTCCGCAGCGGGCATCGCCCCTGACGGCGACGACCTGGCCTGCCGATGGATTGCCGTACGCCACGCCGACGACCACATCCACATCCTCGCCACCACCGTCCGAGAAGACGGCCGCCGCCCCAAACTCCACGACAGCGGTATCCGCGTCGGCGACGAATGCCGCCGTATAGAGAAGGACTACGGGCTGCGCCGCCTGAAGAAGGGCGACCGCACCGCCGAGCGCCGGCCCACCCAGGCCGAGATGCACAAGGCCGAACGCCTCGGCTGGGAGCAGACGAGCCGCCAGTGGCTCCAGGACCGCATCCGCGCCGCCATCCCTCACGCCACCAGCGCAGAGGAACTCCTCGCCTACCTCGAAGCCGACGACATCCTGGTCAAGCCCCGCCGAGGCCCCTCCGGAGACCTCCTCGGCTACGCCGTCGGCAGGCCCGGCGACCTGAACAAGGACGGCGAGCAGATCTACCACCCAGGCGGGAAGATCGCCCCCGACCTCACTCTGCCCAAACTGAGGGCCCGCCTGAAAACCAGCGCACCGGAGGAACACCCCACAGCCCGCCGCAACCGACCCGCCACCCCTTGGCATCAGGCCACCGAAGCCCTCGACACCCTTCGCCCAGAGACCGCCACCACGAGCGCCGGCGAGGACGCACGGACACAGGCGAACATCAGCGCTCTGGGCGACCTGATCGAAGCCACCGCCCAGGCAGCGCCCGCCGACCACCGTGCTCAACTGCGTGCAGCCAGTGCGGCATTCGCCCGGGCGCAGCGGTCACAGGTGCGGGCCGAGGACCGTGCCGCCCACGCCCTGCGGACCGCGGCCCGCGACATCGCGCACACCGCCACCGGTCCCGACGGCAGCGCCCTCGCAGCGCTGACCGCCGCACTCCTCTGGGCCGCCATCCTTGCCGCACGCTGGCACGAGGCCAAGGGCCACGCCCACCAGGCCGACGCTGCCCGCCAAGCCGTCCAGCACCTCCAGTCGGCAGCCGACGCCGCGCTCGCTCCGACGCTCACCGCACTCGAAGCCCGGCGCCCTGGTGAAGGGACCCGAAGCACTCTTGCCAACGACGTACGCGCAGCCGTTCCAGAGCACGCTGCGCGGATCCTTACCGACCCGGGCTGGCCCGCCCTCGCCACCGTCCTGGCCGACGCCGAAGCCAGCGGCCACGAACCCCACCAACTCCTCCAGGAAGCCGCGGGCCAACGTGAACTGACCACCGCCCGCCAACCGGCCCGCGTCCTGATTACCCGCATCCAGCACACCGCCCGTAACCCCGCTCCCAACCGGCGAGCTGAAGCGGCCAGGCTTCGTAGCGCCGCTGCACGGGGAGCCGGCCAGCAGCCCTTCGTCGCGCACCCGCCGACCACGCCCGCGCGTATGCCTAACCGGCCACGACGGTGACACCTGGATCCAGGGCGCTGCATACGGTGTGGAGGATGGTGCCGTGACGGACATCAGTGACGACCACGTGAAGGTCCACTTCAGAATGGAAGTGGACGAGGACGGCTGGCCTCCGGCGAGCATCGAGAGTCTCTGGGCGGTGAAGCTCGGGAACGGCACGGTACGGCTCGATAACACACCGTGGTTCGTACGAGGAGTCGCCAGCGGGGACATCATCAGAGTGGAGGTTGAGGACGATGGTGCCCTCTATGCCCGGGAGACGATCCAGCCGTCGCAGAACTGCACGATTCGGTTGATCGTGCTGAAGGACGAGGGCTCAGCTGCTGCCCGGCAGACCGTGCTGGAGACCTTCCACCGCCTTGGCACGACCGGCGAAGGCATCGAACGCTTCCGCATGGTGGCTCTGGATGTCCCCCCGGAGGCGGACCTGCCGAAGATCCGAAAGCTTCTGGAGCACGGCGCTGCAAAGGAGTGGTGGCACTGGGAGGAAGGGTGTGTCACCTCCGCTTGGGAAAATGCCGTCTGAAACAGCAGGAGTTGGGCCCTCGGCGTGGGCAAGCCGATTGTGTCCTCTGCCAGGTTCTGACGGCCCCTCGTGGCCCATCTCGATCGGTTCGATGATGTCCTTCGTGATCTGCGGTCGCTGGAGAATCCTTCCCGGCCTCAGTGCGGGGTAGCGTTTCCATGAGGTCGACGGAGAGGACGCTCGCAACCATGCCGATGCCCGCCGGTACCCCCGAGCCCACAGCCCCGCGCGGGCTCATCCTGGACTTCGCCGGAGTGCTGACTGCCGATCCCCGGCCGACCCACCGCCTCTGGGCCGAGGAGGAGGGCCTGCACGCGGAGGCGTGGCGCGCCACCCTCAACGACACCGCCGAAGGACGACGCCTCTATGCGGCGCTGGAGATCGGTCAGCTCGGCCAGGTCGAGTGGAACGCGCAGACTGCAGCACTGCTCGGTACGAACGTCGACCCGGTGAACCTGATGGGCCGCGCCTGGTCCAAGGTGCCGGCGGCACCTCGCATGGCAGCCCTTGCCCGCGCGGCCAAGGAAGCGGGCTACCGGCTCGCCCTCCTGTCCAACAGCTTCGGCCTGGACCCCTTCAACCCGTACGAGCACGTCGGCATCTGGGACCTCTTCGACGTACACGTCATCTCCGAAGTGGTCGGCATGGCGAAGCCAGACCCTGCGATCTACCAACTCACCTTGGACCGTCTCGGTCTCCCCGGAACGGCGTGCGTGTTCGTCGACGACCACCCCGTGAACCTTCCACCCGCAGAAGCTCTCGGGATCACCACCGTCCTCGCGAAGGATGAGGACTCCGCAGTCGCCGAGCTGGAGCGCCTGCTCGGCGTGACGGCGACCCTCGCCGTGCAGAGCTGATTCCAGCCACACCAACGGGTCCCCTTCCGGAGAAGGGGTGTTGGCCCTCCCTTCGCCATGGGTACGGTCAACTCCTGGCGGACCAGAAAGGGAAGTGGCTCTCATGCAATGGTCGGAGTACACCACCGCCGAGAGACTCAAGGCGCTCCGCAACGGCATGACGCAGGAGCAGTTGGCCGAGGCCGCAGAGGTGTCGGTCGGCGTCGTAAGGAAGCTGGAACGCGGCGGCACCGCCTCTCTTCCTTCACTGCTCTCCATCGCTTCCGCCCTCGGCACCGACATCGCTGTGCTCTTCGGACAGCAGGCGCCTCGTCGCTCTATGGACCGCGACGAGCGAGCGGCCCTGCGGTCCCTGTCCGGAGCCACCCACGACGCCGCCCTCGGGATCCCGGCCGAGGCCGAACCGGGGACGGTCGACGAGCTCCGGGCAGTTCTACAAGACGCCGACGCCGCCTACTGGGCGGGTCGGTACACCGAACTGGGGGTTCTGCTCGGCGCGCTGCTGCCCGAGGCCCGCGCACGGTACGACGCATCGAACACCGACGAGAAGACGGCAGCCGCCGGCGTTCTGGCCGACGTCTTCCAGACCGCCGCGATGGCCGCGAACGTCTGGGGCTCACGTGACCTCGCCTACGCGGCGCTCACCTACGGCCGACAGATCGCCGTACAGGCGGGCGACGACCTTCGTGACGCGCACCTCGCCGCCACCACCGCATGGGTCAACCTCCGTGACGGTCGGACCGCGCAGGGGTTCTCGCTCGCCGCCACCCAGGCGGACCGGATCGAGCCGAAGATGTCGGAACACGACCCGGATCGGCTGGCGGTCTACGGCCAGCTCGTCACCAATGCAGCCGTGGCGGCTTCCCGAGGCGGCTCCTCCGCCGAGACCGCCCGCGAGTACCTTTCTCAGGCTCACGCCGTCGGTGCACGGCTCGGCTCCGAACACGCCCGTGGAGGGCACGCGCAGCCCTACGGTCCCCTCTACGCCGCCACCCAGGCCATGAGCATCGCCGTTGCCCTCGGCGACATCGCTGGAGCACTGCGCCTCATGGACACCGTCAAGCTCGACGACACCGTCCCTCTCGCCACCCGGGCCCGGTACGGCCTCGATGTGGCCCTGACTCATGTGGAATGCCGCCGCTGGGACCAGGCCGCCGACACCCTCGAAGCCGTGTGCGGCATGGCGCCCGGCTGGGTGCAGCACCAGATGCTGCCCGGCGTGATCATCTCCCGCCTGGCCGGTGTGTCCGTGGGTCGCCTGCGTGGACTGGCCCATGCAGCGGGAGTACCCCTGGGCGTCCGCTGACTGCCACGACCCGTAGCAGCGGGGCGACAGGAGGCATAACTACCGCCACGTTTCGTGGCGCTGGACCGCCCCACCGAGAGTCACGGCCGTTACGTGACGTGGCGGCACCCGTCCATACGGTCCGATCCACAGCCACGGGGCGTGCCTGTTCCGTACGGAGCCCCAGCAGCACGCTTGGAGCATGCCGAACACTCCGCTTGGCGGCGTCGGACATGTGCCGGTAGCCGTCTACTCCTGCGCCAGCTCCACTCATGCCGTACGCGAGGCCGAGCGCCGTGCCCGCCACTACGCCGATGCCCGCCATTGGCACGTGGCCGGCGCGTGGACAGACCACGACCCGAGTGCGCCCCTGGGGTCTCGCCTTGGCTGGCAGGCCATGACGGGCGCTCTGTCGTCCGGTCTCGTGCGCGGTGTCGTCGTGGCGACCATCTCCCACGTGGCGCTCGACGCTGCGCAGTTCGCCGCCCTCGGCGTTCTCGTCAGGGACCGGGGTGGCTTTCTCGTGGAAGCGACTCCCGGGCCACGACACCGCACCCCGGGCCAGCCCGAACACCGCCCCACCCTCTTCGAGGGAGCCGCCCGACGACTCTCGTACGGACACCTCGCGCCAGAGGCGTCGTAGTGAGCGCGAGGCGGGCCGAGGTCGGCGACATCATCGAGGACGCCGAAGGCCGGCAGGCGATCGTGACCGACATCAGGCAGAACTCGACCTGGGTCCTGCGCCCGAGACAGGGACCGATGACGGCCCAGTGGGACACAGCCGAACCCGACTCCCTCCGCGTCGTGAAGAGCCGCGCCTCCCGCCTCGGCGAAGAACACGGCCTCTGGTGACCGAGCGCACCCTGCTCGTCGAACCGAGTGATCAGTAGGCATGCCCACCCCCTCAACGGAAGGAGGACCCCGGTGTACCCGTCCGGCCTGCGCACTGCCCAGAACCACCTCTCGCTCGGCCTGGCGATGATCGCTGCCCGGGCGCTGTGCGCCCTCACGAGCGATCTCGCCCTCGCCCACACCGTGCTGCTGGCCCACTTCGCCAAGCCGGCTGGCTTCGGATCCATCGGCGTTGCGCGCCATACACCGCTCCGCGCATCGCGCATGACAGAGAAGGCCGGCCGATGAGTCCGCGCGCGGTCGTCCGGCACCAGCAGTGGACGCTGCAGCCCGACCGGGAGCCGGACGCCGAGCCGACCAGTTACGCAATGCAGTGCGCAGTGTGCGGAGATATCTCGCCCACGGGCACCGAATTCACGGCCTCGCAGAACTGGGTGTTTGCGCACGGCGGGCGCAATCCGACGCACCACACGTACCGGGAGGTCATCACTCGCCCGTGGAGGGCGTGGTGGAAACCGTGACCGGCCGCGTCGCCGCCCAGGTCGCCAGGCTCGCCCGCTACACCGGACCGCTGCTCATCGGGCTGGTGTCCGCCTCCTGCGGCTTCGTGTCGGCGTGACCGCTTCGACCGTACGGATCACGCCCTGACCTGCGATGGACGAAGAGGCCGACCAGCCGGGGGAGCGCTGGCCGTGTCCATGTCCACCGCGCCCGACCCTGCACACCTAACCCGTGGAGGTCCCATGACTGCAGTGAGCACCCGTGCCCAGGAACCGAGGAGCGGACCGGTTCCGAGGCTCGTGGCCAGCCCGTTCCTCGCCCAGTACCTGCTCGTCCAGCCCGGCCGGGCGGCTGGTGTACGCATTCCGGAAGTCCGTTACGAGGAGCTGTGGACCGCCAGTACGGAAGGCCGGTCCGCCCCGGCCTGGCTGGCCAGCGCGGCGAAGAAGGCATGGGGCGCTGAGCTGCCCGAGGCGCCGCTCGGTGACGTCGTCCTGGTCCGCGATCGGTCCCGGTACGGGTATGGCAAGGCGTCGTGGGAGATCAATCTCGGCTGTGACTACGACTGCGAGTTCTGCTACCTCGGCGAGAAGCGGTTCGAGGGTCTGGACTGGGCGGGCAAGCAGACGCTGCTTCGGACGCTAAGGGACGCCGGGGTCCTGTGGCTGCAGATCACCGGCGGCGAGGCCCTGATCGACAGGGAGTTCGGTGCGGCCT
This sequence comes from Streptomyces sp. AM 4-1-1, assembly GCF_029167625.1. Lineage (NCBI taxonomy): Bacteria > Bacillati > Actinomycetota > Actinomycetes > Kitasatosporales > Streptomycetaceae > Streptomyces > Streptomyces sp. AM 4-1-1. Next base: position 3,065,830 of record NZ_CP119145.1, on the reverse strand, counting down.
ACGAGTATGCCCACCAGCTCGGAATGATGGTGCAGGTCTCCTCGAACGGCTCCTCGCTGCGCAAGCGCCCGATCCGGGACCTTTTCGCCCGCCACAGGCCCTACCGGCTGACCCTGAGCGTCTACGGCGCGACCGCCGAGACGTACGACAAGGTGACGCGGAACCGCGGAGCGTTCGGCCGGTTCATCCAGGGCCTGGACGCCGCCCGCGAGGACTGGCTGCCGGTCCGGCTGAATGTGATCGTCTCTGACGACAACGCGCACGAGATCGACGCGATGGTGCGCCTCGCGGAGTCGTACGGGTTCCCCAGCCAGGTTTTCACGAACATGTCGCCGACGATCGACGGCGAGGCGAACCCGCTGGCCACGCAGGCGGAGAGCCACCTCACCGCCCGCAGCGTCTTCAGCGGCTGCAACGCGGGCCACACGTTCTTCCACGTCAACCCGCACGGCATCGCGTCGATCTGCAAGGTCGGCCGCGACCCGAGCGTCAACCTCATTACTGAGGGCGTCGAAGCCCTCCCTCGACTCGGCGCGTTTGCCGAGTCCCTACAGCTCCGCACCGGTGGATGCTCCGGCTGCACGAAGGTTGGCACGTGTCGCACGTGCCGACCGCTGGCCAAGCTCTACCAGGAGGCGGGGGACCGACGAGAGCTCTACTGCCAGCATGGAGGCTACGGAACATGACCCCTTCCACCGCAATCCTCGCCCCGCCGCGTGAACCGGTGCTGCTCACCATCGGACGGCGGCCAGCCGCCGGCCTCACCGGAGTCCTGCCGGTGCCACTGACCGCCGCACCGATCAAGGACGACGAGATCCAGATCATCGCCGACCTGGACGAGGCCGCCGAAGGCGCCGAGTGCAGCTGCTCGGCCGGCGACGACCAGCCTTACTAGACGCACCGCGGGCGGACCTCAGTGGCGCCCGTCGCGCCCTCTGAGTGCCGCCTCGGCCGTACCCTCGTCGAGGCGGCACTCTCTTTACCCGAGCACCTGAGGAACCGCGCGTGTCCATGTCCCGCATCCCCTTCGAACAGCTCCCCGCCGACGTACGGCAGGCCGTCGTCGACAAGACAGGCCGCGTTCACGCGGCGCGGACCGTGCAGGGCGGCATGAACTCCGGCATCGCCTCCGTCCTAGAGACCGAGAGCGGCAGTGTTTTCGTGAAGGGCATCCCGGCCGACCACCCGCAGGTCGGCGCGCAACGCCGCGAGGCGGCCATCGCCCCGCACCTGCCGGCATCCTGCCCTCGCCTGCACTGGCACCTGGAACTCGACGGCTGGAGCCTCCTGGGATACGAGGTCGTCCACGGCCGTCACGCCGACTACGCGCCCGGTTCGCCCGACCTGTCGCTCGTGGAAGCCGCGCTCACAGAACTGCAAGGGGTCACGGCCCCGCCCGACATCGAGATCAAGAATGCTGTGGATCGGTGGGCGGAATATGCCCCGCCGGGGACGTCCCACCACTTCGGCGGCGACGCGCTGCTGCACACCGACTTCGCCCCGGAGAACGTCCTGATCGTCGGTGAGCGGGCCCGGCTCGTCGACTGGGCATGGCCGACGCGGGGCGCGGCCTGGATCGACCCGGGGGCGCTGGCGCTGCGGCTCATGGCCGCTGGGCACACGGTGGAGGCGGCGGTGGCCTTCGCAGAGCGATTCCCGTCTTGGCGGGGAGCCGATCGGGATGCGCTGGCGGCGTTCGGATCTGCCACGGCAGCATTGTGGAGGGAGATCTCTGAAGAGGCCGGGGCACCGTGGAAACGAAACATGGCAAAACAGGCAAGGGCTCTCGCGCACGCCCTTGCCTGAGGGGTACGGAGCGTCCTGGTCCATGGTTCCTGCCGGCCGCAACGCTGCTGCCCAGAGCATCAGGCTCCAGCCACCACCTCCGTACCGTGGTCCCCAGCGACTCGGAAGAGCGAGGTGCCTCTCTCAGGTTGATGCAGCCGTCTACGGCAAGCGCAATTGATCATCTACTGGCACAGTCGCTGGGGGGAGCGTAGTGATTAGCAATTCCTCAGCGGATCTCTTTCCTGAACGCCCACCCGCCGAGTAGCGTGTCGCAACCAACCGTTTGCTAATTCGCCACCGACGTACTCCGAGAGTCTCGCGTTCGACATCTGAAGGCGCCATCCTGGATTGACCATAGAGCCACTTGCTTTGCATAAGCATGGGGTAATTATCGTAGCTGAGTAGCCATCGGAACTGCGCTTTTGTTCGCAGATATCCGGCTAGGTCTAGGTGGAGTGAGTCAATGCCGGGTCGGGAGTCCGAAGCGCGCCCGTTTCCCCCGTATCCACCACGAGGATCAAACGACGTTCGATATAGAAGTGAAGACTTCTCGATATATGGAGGATCGAGGTAGGCAACTACGCGGGAGGGGAGTAGCTGTGGGTACTGTTCAGGCACATCTTCAAGTGTTTGTCGCCAGTCCTTGCACCACACGTCCACTAGGCGTCCGATGGAATACAGGTGGCCGACGTACCTGATTCTCTCCGCAAGCGAATCCGGGTTCCAGCGGCATCCGATCGGGTAGTTACTGGCCTGCGCGCGACCTCCAATGGGACCTGCCTTTCCATGCAAGATCCCCGAAAAAGTGGTCCTATTAAGGAACAGGCACTGCATCGCCACGCTTATCCGGAGATCGCGTGGACTCATCTCAGGTCCAGGTGCCCATGCGCGCCAGTAATCCCATCGCTCCACAGCAGACGCGCCACCATCGCGAACGTACCGTTGCCACTCGTCGTACATTCGGTCGATAAGCTGCTCGGTATCATCGGCAGCGGCTTGCCAGAATGATGTGACTAGAGGGTCGGCGTCTGCGAGTAGGATGCGATCTGTAATTCCTTCGCCAATAGCACGAAGTGATGCCGACGCGCCACCGGCAAATGGCTCCACCAGAAGATTGACTTCAGGGACCTCCCGCGACTGCTTTGCGGAAGTTATCACGCGTGCGATCACGGGTGAGAGTGACGACTTCGCCCCTGGGTATCGCAATGGTGACTGGTATCGGCCGTGGGAGAGCGCGTGAGAGATGGGCTCAAGCTGTTGGGGCAGAGGGCGAGCCTGAGGGTGGATCGCCTTGCCGGCGCCGATTGGATGGACAATCCGAGCAGCGGTGCTTGCGCTGATAGCCGTCGCCGACGAGGTCACTGAGGTCACCGCTCTATCTTGCCGGATGGCTGTAGTGATCCGGAACATGATCGAGTCTAGTTCTTGAAGTATGTGGGTGGCTGCACCGCTTGGAGGTCAAGTTTCAGACCTGGGATGTTCTGCTGGGCCATCATCGTCAAGACGGACCGCCCCACGCCGAGTGGCAGTGCGGCCGCCGAGTGGGCAAGGGCGATGGGTACAACGGCATGCTGATACATCCGGGTCCTAAGCGAGTCCAGAATCTCGCATATCAGTCGAAGTGTCGGATACGCGTCCCAGCCCTCGACTTCCGGGCCGCCATCGTAAGGCGAGAAGCCCGCCTTTGGAGGGACTGTAATTACCAGAGGATCGCCTGTACGAGTCCGGTAGATGAAGCGGCGTCCGTAGAACTCATCCACGCCATAGTGATTACCTTCAGGGCGCCCGGAGATTCTATTGATGTAAGTGTTTGTTAGCCGCATCACGTGACCCAGCGGGATAATATCCTTGATCAGCTCTGCGTGCTCAACGAACGCGCCAGATTTCTCGATCCCGACGATTAGAGGGGCGACGAGGTTCCGCTTGGTGCACCAGGCTGCAAGGTCGCCAAGGTGTTCCTCAAACCTCCGCTTGAGCGGAGCAAGGGGACCGAACATTGCCAGCGGCCCATCAGTAATGAAGAGAGTGTGTCGAAGAACTTCAGGCGCGGTATCAGCAAAGAAGTTCAAGTAACATACAGACATTAGCCGTTCGGCCGCAGTCATAACGCGCCCAAGGGGAGTGAAGTTTGATCCTTCGGCATTGTATTCTTCGTGTGTCCGCAAGGCGTCCGCGAGATAGAGGCGAGTATTACACGAACGGCACGCCCCACCCTCTTTAGTAACGGTAAGGGTGAAGGTGTTGGTCGCCTTCAGGCCACATCCGGGGCAGACTCGCAGGCTAATTTCGCTTGCAGGTTTGCCACGAGTGCCGTGCAGCGCGAGGAGCGCATCGGTGAGGGTCATCTCGGTGTTGGAGTCGAAACGGGAACTGTAGAGAAAGTCTTCGAGTTCTGCGCGCCAGGTCTCTACACCAGTCATTCCCGGACGAGTTAGCTGCGATCCAGGGAGGGCCACGTCGAAAGCATATTCAGAGTGCGAGTTACGGACCTCGCGTGGATCGATGTGCTTCACTCGCGCAAGGTTACGAAAGGCGTCGAGTCGCACTACCGATCCGGCAACTCTCAGATAGCCGACCTTGACCGTCGGATGATTTCGAGTGGCCTCGACCTCGGTGTCGGATCCATCGACTGTGATTGAGAAGTCGACCTCCTCAAGTTTGCCAGAGAGCGGCAGATCCTCAAGAGGCGAGCACAGTTCGATGACTCCCTTTTCGCTATCGGGGCGAGCGCTAGTGATGGACCAGCGTTGAAGGGCAGCCCGAACTGCTTCATTCCTCACCGTGTCCACGTGGCCTAGCCTGGAAGCCTTTTCCCCTTCGTAAGGCACGACTTACTCGCCTTCATTCGCGATATCAACACCAGTTAGTCCAGCGGCGATTCGGGCCTTATTGACCATCGAGTGATCGAATTTGGAAATCTGCACCGGGACAATGTACTTTCCTGAATAGGTTTTCATCCGCACAAAACCGACATCCTCTGCGCGGATGATGCTTGGAGTCCATACCTTGAAATCATAGTAGTGCGCCAGCTCGCGAGTTTCGTGATCAGAATTGAGGTGAGCGATCAACCAATTCGATGTATTTGAGAGCATTCGCTTGTCCACGGAAGTGACTTCTTGTGTTGCGTAGATCAGTCCCATCCGGTACTTTGCTGCTTCTTTCGATAGGCGTACCCAGGGGTCTTCGGCCACGTCGCGTCCACCGCGCTCGAAGAGGTTGTGCGCCTCTTCGACGATGATCTGCATGTCTACCGGATCATGGTCGGCACGGAACCGCTCGCTTGCACGGTTCAAGAGGTGAGTGACGATGCGTTCGGACATGACCTTCACGACCTTGTCATTTCCGCTTGACAGGTCGACGATGGCAAGTCGACCTGCCTGCATGTCATTCCACAGGTGCTCGCCGACGTCCCCCGCCGACTCAGGACCGTGGAATGGGCGAATAGTGTGAATAGATGAAGTCACACCCGTGTACTTGTAGACGTTCCAGATGGCAGCGAAATGGCAATCCTTGGTGTCGTGCCACTTGGGAAAGTCGCTTTCTCGCTCACCAACCCATTCGGCAAGTGCCAGCGCTCCCGCAGGACTGAGGACGCGGTAGCTCCCCGCTCGGCCTGCTTGTGCAACCGCATTTGGGTGGGAGGACATGAAGTCCGTCATCGGGCCTGATGGTGCGGGGATGATCAGAGCCTGCGGCAAATTGGGCGCCGCAAAACCACATTTAGCTAGAAGGCCGTAAAAGGCGACTGTAGCCCACCCCCAGCGGGCGTGCCCGCTGCGATCATTTTGATCGGGTTCATCCAGGACCGCTGACCGGAAGCTCTTTCCGTAGTTGGTATTTACTGGAGCGGTGGCTTCGCTGACCAGACTCCAGGCGGCTTCGAGTACCTCACGGTCATAAAAATTGATGCGTAGGGGCTGTTCCCGGCTGTCCGCAGCGCTGGGTTCTACCTTGTAGATCCGCACAGTGCTTGAGTCGTCGCCGAGTAGGCGTAGACCGGTGTGGTCCTGCTTATTTACGTTGGCGTATTCACCCTGTGGATCAAAAATGAGCTGACCGATGGAACGGCCGTGTTCCGAGCCGTACTGGTGGACTGCTGTAACCAGAGTCTTGATTGTGTTTGATTTTCCGGTGCGAGTCATTCCGAAAACGGAAGTTTTTCGACCGATGAAGTCAGCCACATTAATGTGAACCTGGGCCTGGTCGGTTCCGGAAATTAGGGCTTTGCGTCGCGTGGCGGCGAATCGGACCTTGCCGATTGCGAGAGCGTCCTTCTTGTCGGCAGGCTCGGGGTAGGAGGCCAGCCACGACAACACCTCAGTTGATGGGAGGAATACCTGGTAGCGAGCAGAAACGACCACGTTATCAATGTCTGCCCCATATTCGATGGGGGCGTCGCGGGAATCTGTCTCAGTATAAAATGTTCCCAAAACCTCGCAGTCGAAAGCTGACTGCTGGAGTTCGTTGCGTGTTAGTACATCCGTGACGTCGTCGTATCCGACCCCTGACGCGCCAGCATCGCGGACGACTGCAAGACGAGTTTGAATCAGCTCCGACTCATTCGGCAGCGGCGCAGTGCCTCGGACTCGGAGCAAGATGACTTCCTGGTCTTCGAGTATGAATCCAGAAGTCGTGTTATCGCCTGCGACGGCTAGGAGGAAGCCGCCCCTGGGAACCCCGCCGGCCTTCTCTTTTTTGAAGTCATCGGTCAACACCACGGCCGAGTCGTAGTCGAGGCGATAGACGCCGCCGACCGGGACGCAACCCCTGTTGACTAGTGCAGTCAACGGCTTCTTGAGTTCGACCGACTGTGAGAGTCCTTCAGTGATGCTCAACGCGCCTTGCCCCCCTCTACCGGTCACGCAAGACAAGGCGTGGCCGCGGTGTGCCTGTGGTCCAGAGTCACTCGGACGCTACACGGAGCCACTGACAAAAGTGTGCCGTATCAATGAGGTTGACGGCTACTCAGGTATCGAGTGGGATCGATCTTGCTCAGGGAGTGAGTGCAGGCCCCCCGGGGCTGCGAGGCCGGCGGTCGGCATCAGTTTGGTGCGTGAGCGCTGCGTGAGCGGACGGGACGGCACCGGATGGATCGGGTGGTACGCGTAGCGAGCGGTTCAGGTCTCCTACCTGGGGAAACGGGATCCACAGGCACTGCCCAGCACCACCAGGGATGATCTTGGCGGCCCTTGTAATGCGTAGGTCGTCGGTTCGAATCCGACAGGGGGCTCTGCAAAACCCCAGGACTCACTCGTCGTGACCTGGGGTTTTGTGCTTGTCAAGATCGATGCGGGGCGGCTGGACGCCTCTTGGTGGACGTCATGATCGCCGCCGGTGGACAACCGGTGGACTGGCGTGTGGCGGTGTGCACTTTTGAAGCCGCTCGGCTTGGAGCGTCCGCAGGTGGACCGTGGGGACTGTGGCGCCTCGGACGCCACAGTCGGGGATCACACCTTGGCAGCCTGATGGCGTTCACTGCGGACGACAGGGGGGACGGCCCCTGGCATGGTCCAGGGGCCGCCCCCATGGTGGGCCGAGAGGCGCTGCTCAGTCGTCGTGGAGCGGGTTGAGCCGGCCGCTGCCGGGCGCGACAGCCGACGGCAACCGGAGAGCCCGCACGGCATCCGGACCGCGGTGACCGAACACCTGTCGGCGTCGAGGGGCGGAGTGCCGACCGAGCAGTTCGAGCGGCTGGCCAGGGTGATCGGCGTTCTGGTCGAGTACGGCATCCGCCCCGGAGGCAGGGTTCAGGTCGAGACGACGGCACAGGTGGATGCCGACGCGTTCACCGTCGCGGTCGTGGACCGAGTACCGGGCCCCTGCATGAGTCGCCGGCCTCCGCGCTGGGTGCCGACGCGTACGACTGGGGGTCACGGACCGTCCCAATGGGGACGGCCGCGTCCTGTGGGCCGCGGAGTTGTCTCACCTCCCACCCGGACGGCATGACGTGCCGCCGTACAGGCCGCACCCTCACACCCGACCGGGCTCGCGTTCAAGCGATTCGCCGGGCGGCGCCCCGGTCTGTCACGTTCCGGCAACTGGAACACCCGGCAGTCGTTCGCCTTTGGTCCAGACCTATTGACGGGCCCAGTCACGCCTCCTACGATCCCGTCGATCGCCGCACCGCATCTCTCCTGCTGCATCCGGGGCCGTGCGTCCACGCCCCCCTCACGCACACTCACGCCCACGGCACGTGGCGAGAATGGAGCACAGCATGTTCCGTCGGAGAATTCGTACTCTGCCCGAGGCGGATGACGGGCATTCGGCCGCCGTCCGGACGCGGCGCAGCTCGACCGTCCTGACCCGTACGCTCGCCGGGGTGAGCGCCGCCGCCGTCATCGGCGCCTGCGTCACCCTGGTCGGTTCCGGCTCGGCCGACGCCGCCGGCACCAACCTGGTGGCCAACTCCGGCTTCGAGAGCGGGCTTTCCGGCTGGTCCTGTGCCGATGGTTCCGGCGCGGTCGTCAGCAGCCCGGCGCACTCCGGCTCGTCCGCGCTGAAGGCCACGCCGTCCGGCCTGGGCAACGCTCAGTGCACCCAGACGGTCAGCGTGCAGCCCAACTCGAAGTACACGCTGAGTGCCTTCGTCCAGGGCAGTTACGTCTACCTCGGCGCCAGCGGCACCGGTGCCACCAGCGAGCCGCAGACCTGGACGCCCAGCTCCTCGTCGTACAGCGAGCTGAGCGTCGGCTTCACCACCGGTGCGAACACCACATCGGTGACGGTCTACCTGCACGGCTGGTACGGGACGCCCGCGTACTTCGCGGACGACGTGTCGCTCACCGGTCCCGGTGGCACGACGCCCCCGCCGACCACCCCGCCGCCCACGACCCCTCCGCCGACCACGCCGCCGCCCACGACTCCTCCGCCCACCACCCCGCCGCCCACCGACCCGCCGGGCGACGCCACCTGTGCCACGAAGCCCAAGCCGACCGGCAAGGTGCTGCAGGGGTACTGGGAGAACTGGGACGGCGCCTCGAACGGCGTCCACCCCGGTATGGGCTGGGTTCCCATCACCGACAGCCGGATCGCCCAGCATGGCTACAACGTCATCAACGCCGCCTTCCCGGTGATTCTCTCGGACGGAACCGTCCTGTGGGAGGACGGCATGGACGCGGGTGTGAAGGTGTCGACGCCGGCGGAGATGTGTGAGGCCAAGGCGAAGGGCGCCACGCTCCTGATGTCCATCGGCGGCGCGACCGCGGGCATCGACCTGTCGTCGAGCAAGGTCGCCGACCGCTTCGTGGAGACGGTCGTCCCGATCCTCAAGAAGTACAACTTCGACGGGATCGACATCGACATCGAGACCGGTCTGTCCGGCAGTGGGAACATCAACACCCTGTCCGCCTCCCAGTCCAATCTGATCCGCATCATCGACGGCGTGCTCGCCAAGATGCCGGCGGGCTTCGGTCTGACGATGGCGCCCGAGACCGCGTACGTCACCGGCGGCAGCGTCACCTACGGGTCCATCTGGGGCTCGTACCTGCCGATCGTGAAGAAGTACGTGGACAACGGCCGGCTGTGGTGGCTCAACATGCAGTACTACAACGGCAGCATGTACGGCTGCTCGGGCGACTCGTACCAGGCCGGCACCGTGGAGGGCTTCGCCGCTCAGACCACCTGCCTCAACAACGGCCTGACCATCCAGGGCACCACGATCAAGGTGCCGTACGACAAGCAGGTGCCCGGCCTGCCGGCGCAGCCCGGCGCGGGCGGCGGCTACATGGCGCCCAGCCAGGTCAGCCAGGCGTGGAACACGTTCAACGGCTCGCTCAAGGGCCTCATGACGTGGTCCATCAACTGGGACGGCTCGAAGGGCTGGTCCTTCGGCAACAACGTCAAGGGCCTGCAGAACCGCTGATCCCGATGCGTCCGGCCCGCCGGGGCCGGACGCGTCAACATGACGCATCCTGTCCGGAGTTGTCCGTCGCCGCGAGGCGGCCGGGCAACTCCGGACGCGCGTCCGGGCTCAGCTCTCGGTCCGTGCCACCGCGGTGGCCGGGGTCTCCGCGCCGCTGCCGCCTCGTACGATCCGGGCGGAAGGCGTGGCCGCGCGTGGGGTGCGCAGGAGGACGAAGGCCAGTACGGCGGCGAGGAAGGTCAGCGCGGCGGCGACGATCAGGCACAGGTGCATGCCGTCGAGGAAGGAGTCGCCGACGGCGGCCCACACCCGTCCGGCCTCGGCGCCCAGGGGGACGCCGCCCGCGCCGCCGAGGCCGTTGGCCTGTACGGCCGCCTCGACGCGGGCGCCGGTCGCGTCGGAGACCCCGGCGTCGGCGAGGTGGCCGGGCAACGCGCTCGCGGCGCGACTCGTGAGCAGGGCGCCGAGGACGGCCGGGCCCAGGGCTCCGCCGACCTGCCGGAAGGCGTTGTTCCCGGCGGCGGCCATCCCGGCGAGCTGGTGCGGGACGGAACCGACGGCGGTCGCCGTCATGGGCGTGGTCACCAGGCCCATGCCGAGGCCGAGCAGGATCAGCCGCCAGGACAGGGACCCGAAGGACGTGTCGGCCCCCGCGCCCAGCAGGAACAGCAGCGAGGCCGTCACCATCAGCAGTCCGACGGTGATCATGCCGCGCGTGGAGAGGCGGTGCATGAGCCGGCCGGCCGGACCGCTGACGACGAGGGCCGCCCCGGTCACCAGCAGCATCCGCCAGGCCGCGCCGAGGGTGTCGAGGTGCTGGACCATCCCGAAGTACAGGCTCAGGACGAAGAAGAACCCGATCATGGCCATGAACATCACCATCGCGACGAGGGTGGTCGCGGCGAAGCCCGGGCTGCGGAACAGGGACAGGTCGAGCATGGGGCTCGTGGAGCGTCGTTCGACGCGTACGAACAGGACGCCGCTGATCACGGCCACGGCGAGCGCCACCAGGACCTCGGCGTCGGTGAAGGAACCGGCCCCGCCCTCGATCACGCCGTAGACGAGCGCGGTGATCGCGAGGGCGGCGGTGATCTGGCCGGGCCAGTCGAGACGGCGCCCGTGCGGGGCGCGCGAGTCGGCGAGCAGCCGTACGGCGATGACGAAGGCGATCAGCGCGACCGGGATGGGCGCCACGAAGATCCAGCGCCACTCGGTGTGGGAGACGACGGTGCCCGCCAGGACCCCGCCGACGGCGAGCGCGCCGAGCAGGCACATCGCCCATATGCCGATGTACTTGCCGCGTTCCCTGAAGTCGGGCACGGCGTGGCTGATGAGGGCGAGCGTCGTGGGCAGGAGGGCGGCGGCGCCGAGGCCGGCCAGCGCCTGGCCGATCCACACGACCTGCACGGTGGCCGCGCTCAGCGCGGTGGCCGCTCCCGCGGCCGTCAGCAGGAGACCGGTGAGGAAGACCTTCTTGCGTCCGTGGACATCGCCGAACACCCCCGCCGTCAGGATGAACGCGGCCATGGGCAGGACGAACGCGTCCGAGACCCAGGACAGTTCGGAGGTCGAGGCACCCAGCGCCCGCTGGATGGCCGGGAGGCTCACCGACACCGTCGTGACCGGCAGGTAGGCGACGAAGACCCCCAGGCAGGCCATGAGGATGGTGGCCCGCCGATGGGAGACCGGCGGCGGCACGGACGCCGGGCGACCGGTCTGGGTGGCCTGGCCGGGCGCGGTGGCCGGACTGCTGTGGGACACGGGGACAGCTCCTTCTGAGCATGTGGCTGTGTGGACGGCCGCCCGGCGACTTCTTCGCGCCGAGCCGGACCGCCGGGACGCCCGTGCGCGCACGCGAGTGCCGGCACGGGCGTCCCGACGGCCTCACCGTGCGTCCTCGCGGGCGCGTGCGATGGTCCGTCCGGTCGGAACCAGCCGTCGGGACGACGAGGAGGCCGGGGTCGACGCGCGCTGCCCGGCGCGGCCTGGACGGTGGCCGCGTGGTGTGAGGCGAGCGGGGCCGTGCGGTACGAGCGACCGGGGCGCGGTGTGGGCGCTCCTGACGCGGTGCGGCGCACGGGCCGGACTGCTCCCTCGGGCCGGCCATGGCACACCGGGCTTCCTTGCCCGGGTCCGTGACCGACGACGGGTCTGCGCGCGGCGGTCCGGCCGCGCCTGGTTCCGTCGACCAGTCTCGGGCAGAGCACGGAAAAATGCCCACCTCTCCCCGTTCCGGTGGAGGAAACTGGTATCAAGGGCCGGACAGGGAGATATTCACTCCATGATTGACGCGATCGACACCCAAATCCTCCATTGTCTCCAGATCGCGCCCCGGGCGCCGTTCCGCCTGATCAGCGAGGTCGCGGGGGTGTCCGAGCAGACGGTGGCGCGGCGCTTCCAGGCGCTGCGGCGCCGGGGCGTCCTGCGCGTCATGGGTCTGGTGAACCCGGAGGTGTACGGGCGGGCCGCCTGGGTCGCGCGGATCACCTGCCGCCCGGACCGGGTCGACGCGGTCGCGGACGCGCTGACCCGGCGGCCGGACGTGTCGTACGCGCACCTCGCCTCCGGCGGCGCCGAGATCATCTGCACTCTCAACGCGCCGATCGCCGAGGACCACGGCCCTGACCTGCTGCCACGCCGCCTCCAGCGTTCCTCCGGGGTGCTCGGCGTCGAGATGGCGTTGCTGCTGCACGCCTTCTCCGCGCCCTGGGCCCACTGGACGGGCTTCGGCCCGCCGTTGAGCGAGGCGGCGGTGGCGCTGCTGACCGCGCACGACCCGCGGCCCGGCCTCCGGTCCCGGCCCACGCCCCTCCCGCCGAAGGAGGAGGACGCACCCCTGCTGGCCGCCCTCGCCGAGGACGGCCGCGCGAGCTACGCCCGGCTGGCCCAGCTCACCGGCTGGTCCACGAACCGGGTCGCGCGGCGCCTGGAGGCGCTGGAGGAGTCCGGGACCCTCTACTTCGACGTGGACCTGCTGTCCCAGCGACTGGGCTGGAACCTCCAGGCGACCCTGTGGATGCGAACGGCGCCCGCGAGCCTCCACCAGGTGGGCTCCGCCCTCGTCCACCACCCGGAGGTCGCCTTCGCCGCCGCGATCGCGGGTGAACACAACCTCATGGCCATCGTCATCTGCGCGGACGTGCAGGACTTCTACCGCTTCCTGACGACGAGCCTCGCGGCGACCACCGGCATCGACAGCTACGCGGTCAGCATCCGCGTACGCCACCTGAAGCAGGCGGCCTCGCTCGTCAACCAAGGGAGGCTGGTGCACTACTCGGGCGGGGGGTGAAGGCCCGGTCGTGCGGGGTCGGCCCGGCCCGTGCGCGCCACTGCCCGCCGTGTGCTCGCGGCGCGAGGACTGCCGGTCGTCCGCCAGCCTTTCCACCGTCAAGTCGTGTGGTGGGTGCAGGGCGTCTCGACGAGGACGAGGCGCAGTCGCGGAACCGCGTTCCGCGCAGCCGGCGGGGTCCGCCCCCTGGACGACATCGTCCTGGACGCGCCTCCCGGTTCCTGAGGTCCACCCGGTGGCGGCATGTGGACGACCTCCTCGTCGGGGGAGGCGCTGTTCCCCTGGTCGCGCGGACCGGCGCCGGCCGGTATGAATCGAAACCGAAGAGGTCCGGATTCCGCGTCGAAGAGGTCCGGTTCCGTCCGAGTTCTCTGCCGGTGACAGCGAGGGAGTGTTCACGTCATGGATGTCCCCGAGGGACGATCAGGCACGCGACCGGTTCTGCTCCGCGCCCTGCCGCGGTCCACGGGCCCGGGGCGGGTGCTCGGGGCCGTCGGCCGTCTGGAGGACACGCGTCTTCTCGACGGTGTGGCGCGTTCGCTCCGACGATGTACGCGGGCGCTGCCCCTCGGCCGTGGCCGGGACGTCCTGCACGGCAGATGGCTGGGGCATCCCGTCCATCCGGTGATGGTGCAGATCCCGGTCGGCGCGTGGTTCTCCTCGGCGGTTCTGGACTGCGTTCCGGGAGCACGGCGGTCCTCCCGGGTGCTGATCGGACTCGGTCTCGTGGGGGCGGTTCCGGCCGCGCTGGCCGGCTGGGTGGACTGGGCGGAACTGCAGAAGCCGCAGATGCGCGTCGGCCTCGTGCACGCCGCGTGCAACTCGGTGGCCGTGGTCTGTTACGGCGGATCGCTGGGTGCCCGCCTCACCGGCCGTGAGTTCCGTGGCCGCGTCCTCGCCCTGGCGGGTCTGACGGCCGTCTCCGTGGGCGGGGCGCTGGGTGGTCATCTGGCCTACCGTCAGGCGGCCGGTGCCAACCACACGGAGTCCGTTCCCCATCTGGTGGGGGAGGGGTGGCACCCGGTCGGCCCCCTCGACGGGATTCCCGTCGGACGCCCGGTGCGCAGGCTGCTCGACGACATCGCCGTGGTGGTGGTGCGGCAGCCCGACGGCTCGGTGCAGGCACTCGCGGACCACTGCAGCCACCTCGGGGGCCCCTTGTCCGAGGGGACGGTCCGTGACGGCTGTGTGCGGTGTCCCTGGCACGGCAGTGTCTTCCGCCTGTCGGACGGCTGGAACGTGCGCGGCCCCGCCACGTCGCCCCAGCCCGCGTTCGACACCCGGATCACCGACGGGCAGCTGGAGATCCGGCTGCGGCGCGGGCTCAGGGCTGTCCCGTAATCCCTGATCCCTGGACTTTTCCCGCGCCGGCCCTGCGGGTTTCTTTTGGGTGTCTTCCGTCCGTGGCAGGGCCCGAAGCGGGCCGGACAGACAGCGCCGCCTTTTTCTCGCACGGCTTTCCGACGCCCAGTAAGGGCTGTCCCGCAATCCGTGGTGGATCAGCGTGCGGCGTCAGATGCGGTGCATCGCAAGGCGGAGGGGCGTCCGCATACTGGATGTATGGGGACGTTCCGACAACGCTGCGAGGTGCCGTAGCTGTCGTCGCACGCCCACCAGGGATTGCGGGACAGCCCTTGGGACCGACATCCCTCACGGCACGCGGCGCGGGCCTGGATTTCGCTCCTCGGAACGCTGAACTGCTGATGTATGCCCCGCCCCTGTTTCGGCTCATCCCCTCGGGGTCATTGCTGTTCTGACCTCCTCCCCTCACGCACGTACTGGAGACAAGAATGGGCGAGAAACATCCGGTGAAAGCCGCTGTGGCGAAGGCCGCCGAAGCGCTGAGCGGTGGGACCGGACCCGAGGACGGCATTCCCGGAAAACCTGGATTCGAGTCACCCCCGGTCGCCGAGCCCACCGAGCCGCGTGGGCCGCTGCCGCCCAAGCCCGACCAGAGCGGTCCCGCGACGGTCAGCCCCACGGGCCGGGCCACCGGAGTGGATCAGGCCGAGGTGGCCCAGCAGGGCGAGTACCTGACGACCGCGCAGGGTGTGCGGCTGTACGACACCGACCACTCGCTCAAGGCCGGTGCCCGCGGGCCGGTCCTCCTCCAGGACCACCACCTGCGGGAGAAGATCACGCACTTCGACCACGAGCGCATTCCCGAGCGGGTGGTCCACGCCCGCGGGGCCGCGGCTCACGGGGTGTTCCAGGGCTACGGCACCGCCACCGGGGTGACCAGGGCGGCGTTCCTCGCCAAGGACGCCGAGACGCCGGTGTTCGTACGTTTCTCGACGGTGCTGGGCTCACGGGGCTCGGCCGACACCGTGCGCGACACCCGGGGCTTCGCGACGAAGTTCTACACCGACGAGGGCACCTTCGACCTGGTCGGCAACAACATCCCGGTCTTCTTCATCCAGGACGCGATCAAGTTCCCCGACATCATCCACGCGGGGAAGCCGCACCCGGACCGGGAGATCCCGCAGGCGCAGAGCGCGCACGACACCTTCTGGGACTTCGTCACGCTGCACACCGAGGCGACCCACCACACGCTGTGGAACATGTCCGACCGGGGCATTCCGCGCTCGTACCGCACCATGGAGGGCTTCGGCATCCACACCTTCCGTCTGGTCGACGCGAAGGGGGCGACGACGCTGGTCAAGTTCCACTGGAAACCCAAACTGGGCGTGCACTCCCTGGTGTGGGAGGAGGCGCAGATCATCGGCGGCGTGGACCCGGACTTCCACCGCAGGGACCTCGCCGACGCCATCGAGGCCGGGGCGTTCCCCCAGTGGGAACTCGGAATCCAGACCTTCCCCGACACCCCGGAGCAGACGTTCGAGGGCATCGACCTGCTGGACCCGACGAAGATCGTCCCCGAGGAGCTGGCACCGGTCCGGCCCATCGGGCTCATGACGCTCAACGCCAACCCGTCGAACTACTTCGCGGAGACCGAGCAGGTGGCGTTCCACACGGGCCACCTCGTACCCGGTATCGACATCACCGACGACCCGCTGCTCGCCGGACGGATGTTCTCGTACCTGGACACGCAGATCACCCGTCTCGGCGGGCCGAACTTCGCCCAGCTCCCGATCAACCGCGCGCACGCCCCGGTCAACGACATGCTCCGTGACGGCATGCACCAGACGGCCGTGCACCGCGGCGTGGCCCCCTACCGCCCGAACTCGCTCGACGCGGGCTGCCCCTTCCTGGCGGGCGCGGACACCGGGGCGTTCATCGAGACGCCCGTGGAAGTGCCCACGGCACGGAAGGCGCGCGAGGCCCCCGCCTCCTTCTCCGACCACTTCAGCCAGCCCCGGCTGTTCTGGCTCAGCATGACGCCCGTCGAACAGGAACACATCATCGCGGCGTACAGCTTCGAGCTGGGCAAGTGCTACGAACAGGCGGTCAAGGAGCGGGGTCTCCAGGCGCTCGCCAACATCGATCCGCGACTGTGCGAGGAGGTCGCCGCCGGGCTCGGTCTGCCCGCACCCGAGCCCACCGTGACGCTCGCGGAGCCCGCGCCCAGCCCCGCGCTGTCCCAGGTCGGCCAGGTGTGGCCGCCCGACGGACGGATCATCGGCATCGTCGTCGGAGAAGGCACCGACCTCGCCGACCTCCGTTCCGTACGCGCAGCGGTCCTGGACGCGGGCATGGTGCCGCTGGTGATCGCCCCGGCCGGCGGAAAGCTCGACGCGGGCGGGGACCCGATCACCGTCCAGCGCACCTTCGCCACCGCCCGGTCGGTGGAGTACGACGCCGTCCTGCTCGCCGGAGCGCCCGGACCCGGCAGCGACGCGTACGGGGCTCGCGACGCGAAGGCCGGTGCCCCGGCACCGGCGACCGGGGTGACGGCCGATCCCCGCGTGCTGCTCCTGCTCGCCGAGGCGTTCCGGCACGGCAAGGCCATCGGCGGCTGGGGTGGCGCCGAAGGGGTACTGGAGGCGGCGGGCGTCCCGCTCGCGGCTCCCGGAGTCGTACTCGCCCGGAGCGGGCCCGCCGCCCTGGAGGAGGTCTCCCGACTGCTCGGCGAGCACCGGGTCTGGGAACGCTTCCCGGCGGCGCTCTGACCTTCCGCCCGAGGCCGTCCGTGTCATCGGCGGCGCCCGGGGACCGGCACCGCGGGTGACGCGGCGGCCCGGCCCCGGGCGGCGGCGCTCCACCGGGGGAGGCGGTCATGGGGAAGGGCGACCTCGGTGGGGCGGGTGTGCCGGTGCGGACAAGTGCGCGAACCCTCCTCCGTCGGCCCGCGGCTTTCCGTACCATCCACGGGTACGGGACACGAGATGGCGAGTACCGCGCATCTTCTTCTGCACCGACCGGGGGAACGGGACTTGGACTATCGGCATCTCTTCTCCGACGACGAGGTCAGGCAGGAGTTCTTCGACCGGTTCGACGAGGTCGCGGACGGCGCGGCGGGGCTGGACGGTTTCGAGAGCGTCGACGGCGGGATCACCGTCGACCGGGCCGTGGACGCCGTGGAGCGCATGGCCGAAGGCAACTGGGTGCCCGGGAACTCCGGGCTCGAAGCGATCATCGAGCGCTTCGTACGGCCGGTGCACCTCGTGCAGCGGTCGACCTTCGTGCTGCCCGAGGACGGGCGCGTCACGAGCCGGAAGGTGGCCGCGCGCGTCGAGCGCGCCCGTCGGCCGCTGGAGGCGGCGATTCCCTGCGTCGGCCGTATCGATCTGCGCAACCATGCCATGCGGTGGGTGGGGACCGGCTGGATGGTGGGCCCGCGTCTGGTCGTGACCAACCGGCACGTGGCGGAGACCTTCGCCCGGGGGACCGGCAGGGGCTTCCCCCTCCGCGTCTTCGGGACGGGACGGCCCGTGCGGCCCACCCTCGACTGGTACCGGGAGTACCGGCGGCCCGAGGAGTCACGTTTCCGCGTGACCGAGGTCCTGTGGATCGAACCGGACAGCGGCCACGACGTGGCCCTCCTGCGGATCGCCGCCTCCGGCGAGGACGGCGAGGCCCCGCCCCCGGTCATCGCCCTCGACACCGCCCCGGCCCGGGTGGGCCGGTGGATCGCGGTGATCGGCTATCCCGGGTACGACATCCGCGCGAACACGGCCGACCAGCAACGCATCTTCGACGGCGTGTACGACTGCAAGAGGCTGGCGGCGGGGCTGATCACCGCCGTCGAAGGGCGCGATGTCGTCCATCACGACGCCACCACCCTGAACGGCAACTCCGGTTCCGCGGTGATCGACCTGGACTCCGGCAAGGCGGTGGCCCTGCACTTCGCCGGAGCGGCCGACGGCCGGAGCAACATGGCCGTGCCCGCCGCCGCCGTGGCCCGCATCGTACGGGCGCATGGCCGCTGAGCACGGAACGCCCGAGGACCGGCTCGCCGTCGGCGGCGGCGAGGTCGTCGGCGGTGGCGAGGTCATCGGCATCAGTGAGGTCGTCGGCGAGGTCGTCGGCGTGCCCGGTCTGGAGGCCGTCACCAGGGCCGCCGCGGGTCTCGTCGAGACGGAGGACCTGCTCCGGGTGATCGAGGACGCGATGCGGCGGGTGGCGGTCGTCGAGATCGACGGCAGTCCGGTGGGTACGGGCGTTCTCGTACGGCCTGACGTGCTGCTGACCGCGGGACATGTGCTCGGCCCCGCCCTGGCGTCGGGGACGCTGCCGGACACCGTCGAGGCCCGCTTCGACTTCCGCACGGTCTCGGCGACCGGCCCGTACGAGACCGGTTTCCGGGTACGGCTGACGGAACTCCTCGACAGCAGTCCGCCGACCGACGCGGAGGCCGCGTCCTCGCCGCTGTCCTTCGACGCCCCGCCGGACCGCCTCGACTACGCCCTGTTGCGGACGGGCGGCCCCGTCCCGTCGTACGGCGGCGGAGCGTTTCCGCCCTCCCCGCGCGGTCATTACGAACTGGAGGAGACGGGTTACGACTTCGGGGGCGGGGGGCCTCTGTTCCTCGTACAGCATCCGCTCGCCATGCGTGCGAAGGTCTCGTTCCCGCAGTCGGCGAAGGCCAACGAAGCGGGTACGCGCTTCCGTTACCAGCACGCGAACACCCTGCCCGGATCGTCCGGGTCTCCCGTCATCGATGTCCGCGGCCGTCTGGTCGGCATCCACCACTACGCGGTCGGAGGGGTCAACCAGGGTGTTCCGGCGGCCGCGATCGCGTCGTCGGTCGGCCGTGGGCCCAATCCCTGGGTCGTGGGCGCCCCTTCACCTCGCAGTGGCGTGAACACCTCGTCGATCATGGTGAGTTGGGTGGAGGAGGACCGGCGCTGGGCGGAACTGGTGCACGACGCCCTCACGGCCGCGGGCCATCAGGTGCTCATGGGCCCGGCGGCCGACGGCCCAGGCGACCAGGGCGTCCGGGAGCATGTGGACGCGGGCGGGCGGGTGTTCGCCGTCGTCAGCCCCGCCTATCTCGCCGACGCCCGGAAGACCGCCGAGCGCGACTACGTCGTCCATCAGCTCGACCACGCGACCGCCCGCGACCGGCTGGTGCCGCTCCTGGTCGAGGGCGACGCCTCGGGAAGCCTGGCGCTGCTGTCGCCGGTCGACCTGCGCGACGCGAGCGACACCGTCGTCCGTGGGCGGCTGACCTCCGCCGTGCCCCCGGCCGCCGCCCCGTCCGCAGGGCCGCCGACTCCCGGGTCGGACACCCTCCTCGGTTTCAGGCCCGGCGACCCGCTGCCCCGCCTCCAGCGGCTCAGCCACCGGGCCCGCCGGGCGGCCGGGACCGTGCCGGGTACGGTCTTCGCCGACGCCGAGGAGAGCCAGTTCGCGGCGGGGCTGTACGTCACCCGCAATCTGGAGGAGGAGCTTCTCCGGCGTCTGGACGCCGACCGCGTCACCCCCGTCGTGGTGACCGGCGAGGCCGGCTGCGGCAAGACGAGCATCCTGTGGAGCCTGGCACGGCGGCGGTGCGAGTCGCCGTCGGGGGAGGTCTTCTTCCTCAAGGCGACCTGGCTGGTGCCCGACGACTCCGGCAGCACCCGGGCCGAGCAGGGGACACTCCTCGCCGCCGTCGAACAGGCCCGGGAGGCCGGACACGCCGTGACCGTGCTGGTCGACACCGTGGACGTCCTCATGAACAGCGACGCCTCCTGGGAGGCCCTGGTCACGGTCGTGGAGTCGGCGGTGGCGGCCGGTGCCTCGGTCGTCATGACGTCGAGGGTGGCGGAGGCGACCGAACTGCCGTCCCGCTGGCAGCGGTTCCGGCTGTCCGACTACGACACGGGCACCGGGCAGGGTTCGCACTCGACGAGTGAGTTCGAGCGCGCGGTGCTGGCGCACAGCAAGTTCTTCACGAACGACCCACAGACCCGGGAAGACCTGATCACCAGGATGCTGGCGATCGTCGCGCGGGACATCTCGCTGAACCCGCTGTGCCTGCGCCCGCTGACCCTGCGCATGCTCTTCGAGATCTACACCCCCGGCGTCGTGCCCGACGTCGTCGACACCACGGGCCTGTACGAGGCGTTCTGGGACCATCGGGTGGCGTGCGACCGCCGCTCCTGGGAGGGCGCCGGCGACCGCACGGCACACGACCGTGATCTCGGGCCGAGCGCCATGGCCCTCGCCCTGGAGATGCTGCGGGCCGGGCTGCCCGAGGCACGCGTCGACCGCGTCCGGCTGCCCGCGACACTGACCTCGCAGCGGCTCACCCAGGACGTGGCCCTCCTGGTGAAGCGCGGGGTGGGTCAACTCGCGGGCGGGGTCTTCCAGTTCTTCCACCAGACGTTCTTCGAGTACGCCGCGAGCCGTGCCCTGGTCCTCGACCACGGCGCCGCCGGGCTCGGCGCCCTCGTCCGGCACCTGCGGGACCTGGACAGCGAGGACTACTTCCTTCTGGCCGTGCTGGAACAGGCGTGGCTGTGTGCGGACCGGACACAGGACGCGGGGGACGCCGCCGCGGCGACCGTCGGACATCTGGTGAAGGCTCTCGCCGATGGGTTGGGAAAGGCGGGAGGGGTGGGAGAGGCAGGGGTTTCGGGAGGCGGGTCGGACGGGTCGGACGGGTCGGGGGGTGGCTCGGGCAGTTCGGGGGTTTCGGGGGGTGGCTCGGGCAGTTCGGGGGACTCTGGGAGTGGTTCGGTCGGACCGCACGGCTCGGACGGGCCGGGGGGCTCGCGGGGTGGTCCGGGCGGCTCGGACGGCTCGGACGGCGGGCGGGTCCCGATCCGTTACGGGCTGCGCAGAGCGGTGCTCGCGGTCTGCGCCCAGAGTTCCCTGCTGACCGACGACATGCTGCCCGAACTGTTGTGTGTCCTCGGTTCCCCCACGCTGCCCCTGCCCTCCCTGCGGCAGTTCCTCGAACTGCTGCCCTCGCCCGGCCGCACGTACGGCCCCCGCGACATCGCCTTCCTGAAGGCCGCCTCGCAGCGACCGGACAACGCCTGGATCGCCGTACTGGAGGTCCTGGAGAGGTTGTTGCCCCGCGATCCGGCTCAAGTCCTGGCCACCGTGCGCGAACTGGGCATCGTCGAGCGCGCCGCCGCCGGCGGCCATGAGCTGTCCACGCGCGGTGAGCTGGCGCAGTTCCTCGTCACGCTCCTGCTCTGGCGTCCCGCCGAGGCATTTCCCCTCCTGGAGACGGTGGCCGACGCGGCGCTGGCCCTCGACCGATCCCAGTACGTGGCCGACATCCTGACCAGGATGGCTTCCCTGTGCGCGGACCACGGCGACCCGGAGGAGTGGGCCGTCCGGGCCGACCGGATTCTCGGCAGTACCACGACGACGTCGTCGGCCCTCATCAAGTCGCACACCGCCGTCCTCGTCCCGTATCTGCGCACCCTGTCCCTGCCCGACCTGGTCGGGCGGCTCACGGCCCTCGCGTCCCGGCTGCTGTCCACGACCGACCCCGCGACGGCCGACCGGTCGCTCCTGGGGGCGATCCTCACGGCCGTCGCGGAAGTGACCCCTGCCGACGCCGACCCGGCTCCCGTCGTGGACCTCCTGGTGCGGGTCACCCGCAGGGAGCAGATGGCCGACCTGTCGCGCGGTTCCCTGGTCCGCCTCCTCGACTCCGACACACCCGTCGGCCCGGCGGTGCGTGACCTCGCCGTCGACTGGCTCGTACAGGGGATGCCGCTCACCGAACTCCAGGACCCCACCGGCATCCGCGCCCGGGTCGTACGGACGGCCCTGACACAGCTGGACCTGCCGCTGCCCCGGGTCGCCGACGTCGCGGGCCGGGCGGCGGCGGCCTGGCCGCCGTCGGCGGACGACCCCGCCAGGGTGTGGCGGTCCTCCGCGTGCCTCCTCCACCTTCTGGTGCGCGGCGCGGCGGCGGGCATTCCCGAGGCCCGCGCGGTGATGGACCGACTGCCGGACGGAGGCTCGTTGTCGGGCACCGCCGTGGTGGCCTGGGTGGACCCCTTCAGGAAACAGGCGTCGACCGCGGGCGAGGCCGGCCTGGTGGCGGATCTCCTGATCCGCATCGACGAACTCAGGCACGTGCGCACGATGTTGGCGAACGACGTGGTCCTCGACGAGGCGTCGCTCACCCGGCTCACCGCGTCGTCGCTCGCCGCACTGCGCGCGGCCGTGCCGAAGGCCCGCCCGGACGTCATGAGCCACGAGGACCGCACCCGGCTGCGATCCCTGACCGCACTGCTCGCCGAGCTGGAGAGGACCGGTACGCCCGTCCCCCTCGCCTGGGAGGAACTGTCGGGCTGGATCGACCGGATACCCGACTCCGTCGCCGTGGGATGGCTCATCGATCTCGTCGGGGCCGGGCTGGAACGCGGCGACCACCCGCCGGCCGAGGCGCTGTCGCTGCTGCGCGGCCTGTGCGGCGCCGACGGCACGACGGTCGACTGCTCCACGGAGCACGGGTCGCGGGCGCGGCGGTGGTGCCTGTGGTGGTACGGCACCTACGGCGCGGCGGCGGACATCGCGGAGACGTACCGGCTCGCATTCCACGAACCGGCCGACGACACGGGCCTCATCAAGATCGCCAACTACTGCTTCGCCGACCGGCACGAGACGCCTCTCACCGAGGAGGAGGCCGTCGGGCTCCTCCTCGGCATCGGACGGCGGTTGAGGTCGAGCAGGCTCGGTTCGGCTCCCCGCAAGAACATCGCACAGGCGTGGCGGGGAGCGATGCGGTCCGTCGTGCCGGGCGGGAGCGCGGCCACACACCTCCGTATCATCCGTCAACTGCCGGAACTGGACGACGCGTTCGCCGCGCGGGTGGTCCAGTACGTCCCGGTGAGGCGGACACCGGAACTGCGCACCGCGCTGGAGGACGTCGCGGAACTGCCGGGGCTCGGCGCGCGTCTGCAAGGCGCCGCCGACAAGATCCTGGACGAGCACAAGCGGCACGCCTCGGAGGGAGGCTGGCCCGGCCTCTTCGCCGATCTGGCCCGCTGGGAAGGGCCAAAGGGGCGGGGCGCGGTGTCCGGGGCGGACTGACGGTCCGCGCGGCGGGCGGTGTCGGGGGCAGGCTGACGGTCCGCGCGGCGGGCGGTGTTCGTTCTCAGCGGTCCGCGCTGCCGGGCGGGACGACCCATTCGGCGGACCGGCCGGTGAGCGAGGAGATCATGTCGAAGTCACCGTCGTAGTGGAGGACCGTCCGCCCGTTCAGCTCGGCCGTGGCGGCGACCAGCAGATCGGGGAAGGACAGGGCGCGGTGGAAGCCCGCGTTGAGCGCGTGGCGCTGGATCTCCAGCGCGCGGGTGAATGCCTCGTCGTCGCTGTGGAGGTAGTCGAAGGCGTGGAGCCAGGTGCTGATGCGTGTCGCCTCCGAGCTGTCTCGCGCCGAGTGGATCATTTCGTACTCGGTGGGTTGGCACACGGCGAGAAGGTAGCGCTCGTGAAGGGGCTTGAGCACTTCTTTGACGCTCGGCTTCGTCCGGCGCGCGAGTGCGGACCTGTCGATCGGATAGCGGTCCTGCATCAGGCGGCCCGGCCTCCGCTGCGGCCGTGCTCGCGCGTGAGGGAGCCGTCGGCGTTGCGAGGGCCTGTGCTCTCGACGATTTCGCTGAAGTCGAGTTCGCCGGAGTCCATCGCGGCGAAGAACTCCTCCCGAGCCCCGGCGGAGCGGGGCTGTCCGCGGGGCTCGGCGTCGCGGGCGCGCCGGGCCGGGTCGGCGGGCTCAGTCGCCGTTGCGCTTCGCCGACTCGTTCTCCTGGGCGAGGCGTCGTAGCGCCAGCAGCGCCGGTTCGAGAAGGATCGTCAGGACGACGGCGCGCTCGGCCTGCTCTATCGGATCGGTGGAGTGCTGCAACTCGTCCAGGTCCAGGACGGCGGCCCGCTCCGCGAGTTCCGCGTACGGGACGAGGGTCCGCCAGTGGTAGTCCATGCCGAGGGACCGCAGGGTGTCCAGGGTCTCGTCGATGACCCCCCTGCCCGGTGCGCCGTCCGATACCCGCCAGCCCATCTCGGCGATCAGGGTGTCGGCCTCGGTGGGCTCCGCGGCACGGTCCCCGCCACCCGCCGCATCAGCGGGAGCGGAGCCCGCCGTTTCGGGAGTGGAGTCCGCCGCATCGGGAGTGGAGCCCGTCGGCTCGGAAGCGGAGTCCCCGGCCTTGGCGTCGGCCGCGCCGTCGCCGTTCCCGCCGCAGCTCCTGTCCGTGGCCGGCCGGCCGCCCAGGACCAGCCCCAGTACCTCGTGGAGATCGCTCTCATGCGCGGAGACCGCACGGAGCACTTCCCGGGTGGCGCTGACGGAAAGGCCGCGGACCCCGATCAGCGCCCGGACGAGCCGTAGCCGCCGGACGTGCTGGTCGCCGTACTCGGCCTGGGTCGCGGACGTCGCCCGTCCCGGCGGCAGCATCCCCTCGCGGATGTAGTACTTGATCGTCGCGACCGGGACGCCGCTGCGACGGCTCAACTCGGAGATGCGCACCTGTCCTCACTTCCCACTAGCCATTGGGTAGTGGCACTGTCTAATATGGATAGTGCCACTCGCCACTACTGAGGAGAGAGTACGGTGCCGACCCTTCCCTGGACGATTCCGAACCCGGCCCCACCGCGTACCAAGGCTCTGGTCATGGCCTCCCGCTTCGAGGTGCGGTCGGGCCGGGACGTGCCGCGTTTCTTCCTGAAGTCGCTCTCCGCGTGGCGGCAGGTCCGGTCGGCGCCCGGTGCGTACGGCGCGTCGCTCATCGCCCAGCCCTTCAAGCGGGTGTTCTACACGCTCTCGGCGTGGGAGGACCGCGACGCCCTGTACGCGTACGCCAGGACCGATCCGCACCGGGGGGTGGTGAGCGATGTGCGGTCGACCATGAAGGCGTCCACATTCACCTTCTGGGAGGTGTCCGTCGAAGAGCTGCCCATCACCTGGGCCGACGCGAAGCGGCGCATCGCCGACCAGGCCGTGTCCGAGAGGGCGACATGAGCGCCTCCGAAACGGTGGTCGCGGCGGCGCGGCCGGAGGAGACCGGTGGGCGCCGGTTCCCCCTGTGGCTGTCCATCGTCGTCTGCGCTCTCCCGATGTTCATGGTGGCCCTGGACAATCTCGTCGTATCGACAGCGCTCCGGACGCTCGCAGTCGACCTCCGGGCGTCGACCGAGGAACTGCAGTGGTTCGTCAACGCCTATGTGCTGAGCTTCGCCGGACTCCTCCTGACCGGCGCCGCGCTCGGCGACCGGTTCGGCCGCCGCAAGGTGTTCGTCCTGGGCATCGCGGTCTTCACGCTGTCGTCCATCGGCTGCGGACTCGCCGACACGAGCGGTGAACTCGTCCTCGGCCGTACGGTCCAGGGTTTCGGCGCGGCGGCCGTCATGCCGCTGTCCCTGACCCTGCTCGCGCACACCGTGCCCGCCCGGCTGCGCGGTCTGGCGCTCGGGCTCTGGTCAGCGGTGAGCGGTCTGGCCGTGGCACTCGGCCCGGTCGTCGGCGGCGCCGTGGTGGGCGGCCTCGACTGGCAGTGGATCTTCTGGATCAACATTCCGGTCGGCGTCGTCACGATCCCGCTGGTCATGATCGTGCTGGACGAGAGCAAGCTGCCCGGCACCCGCCTGGACCTGCCCGGCATGCTGCTCGCCACGGGCGGCCTGGTCGCCCTGGTGTGGGGCATCGTCAACGGCGGTTCGGACGGCTGGACCTCGGCGCGCATCCTCGGCGTACTGTTCGTCGGCGCGGCGCTGCTGGCCCTGTTCGTCCTCTGGGAGCGCCGGGCGGCCCAGCCGCTGCTGCCGCTCGGCTTCTACCGCGTCCGCGCCTTCGTGCTGTCCAACATCGTGTCCGCCGCCATGTACTTCGGGGTGTTCGGCTCGATCTTCCTGCTCTCCCAGTACCTCCAGGTCGCCCCGGCGCGTACGCCGCTGCACGCCGGCGTCCTCACGCTGGCCTGGACCCTGATGCCGATGCTCATCGCCCCGCTCGCCGGTGCCTTCACCGACCGGGTGGGCGGCGGACGCCTGATGGCGCTCGGCCTCTTCCTGCAAGCGGCGGGCCTGGCCTGGATCAATCTGGTGGCGACAGCGAACACGCCGTACTCGCAGCTGGTCGGTGCCATGATCCTCGCCGGTACGGGCATGGGCCTCGCCTTCGCCCCCACGGCGGCGGTGGTGCTCGGCGCGGTGGGCCAGGAGAACCAGGGCAAGGCGTCGGGGGCCAACATCACGGTCCGGGAGATCGGCGGCGCCATCGGTATCGCCGTACTCAGCACGGTCTTCGTGCACAACGGCAGCGACCGTGGCCCGCAGCAGTTCGTGGACGGACTGCACCCGGCCGTCTGGGTCGGCGTCTGCGTGGTGCTCGTCGGCGCCTTCTGCGCCCTGGGCATCCCGCATCGGCGGTCCGACACGGGTGACAGGTCCGCAGGGGGGTCCGGCCCGGTCCGCGACCGTTCGGCCGAGCATCGCGCGAACGAGCCCGATGTGTACGGGCCCGATGTGCACGGGCCCGATGTGCACGGGTCCCACGCGCACGGGTCCCACGCGCACGGGTCCCGTGCGAACGAGTCCCGTGCGAACGAGGCGACGGCGGTCTGAGCTTCGCGCTCCGGGCGCTCCGGGTGCTCCGCGCGTACGAGCGGCGGTACGGCATCCTGTGCCGCCCGCCGCCCGCCGCCCGCCGCCCGCCGCCCGCGCTCACGTCATCCCGTGGCCGCCCCGCTCCCGCAGCGCGCCGCCAACCGTGCGACCAGTTCGGCCGCCGGGCCGACGTGGGCCACCTCCGCCGCGCTCATCATGGGGTTCGCGGCGCGATGGGCCGCGACATGGGCGAGGTCGTCGTCGGGCACACCGCCGATCGCGGCGAGCCGGGGCATCAGAGCGGTGAGCAGTGCCCGGCCGCCCGAGGCGGCGGGGGACGCCGGGTCGACCGCGACCTGGGCCAGGATCAGCGCGGACATGGCCCGGTCCCGGCCGGGAGGGCCCTCGGCCGAGGTGGTCCAGTCGATCACCACCGGACCCTCGGGCGTCAGGACCACGTTGTCCGGGTGCAGATCGAGGTGGAGGACGCGGTCCCCGGGGTGCGCGGCGAGCCGGGCCGGGACCGTGTGCAGCAGATCCAGCAGCCCGGCGATCTCCGTCGCGGCCTCGTCCGCCGTGAGCGCGCCGCCCAGCAGCGCCTGGAGCATCGTCGTACCGGTGAGGCGGCGCATCACCAGGTCCGACCGGGAGTCGAAGGCCGGGGAGGAGGTGACGCGGGGGACCGGGAAGCCGTGGTCCGCGAGGTGCGCCATCACGGCCGCCTCCGGGGTGGCGTCGGCGCCGTCGCGGTAGCGGCGCAGCACCCACGCCTCGTCGTCGAGCGCATACACATCGGCCGTACGGCCCGAACCCAGCAATTGACCTATTCGCATGGGGGGAATCTAGTGCCCCTCCCGGCAAGCCCTGCCCGAGGGCTTGACCGCCCGGCGGTGGGCGTGGGCGCCGTGTCCCGGAGCCCGTGCCGCCACCCCGCCGACCGGCCCCCATAACGTGAAGTGAGGGGGCGGACGGGATCTCCTGACCTGACGTGTACGCGGCTACGGTTTCGGCAATTCCCCCGAAGCCAAGGAGAGTTCCGTGGAGAGAACCATGCTCCGTAGACGTGCACTCGCCGCATGTACCGCCACAGTGGCCGTCGGCGCACTCGCGCTCGCCGGTCTGACCGGAATGGCCTCGGCCGATCCCGCCCCCACGGCGGGTACGGCCACCCCCGTAGCAGCGGACCAGCTCTCGCCCGGCCTGCTGAAGGCCATGCAGCGTGATCTCGGACTCGACGCGAACGAGGCCAGGACCCGCATCGCCCACGAGTACCGGGCCGCGACCTCGGCCGCCGCGCTCAAGAAGTCCCTCGGCGCCAGCTTCGCCGGTGCCCGGGTCAGCGGTGACGCCGCGGCCCTGACCGTCGCCACCACCGACGCCGCCGATGTCACCCGCATCGCCAAGGCGGGCGCGAAGGCGGAGGTCGTCGACCACAGCCTCGCCGAGCTGGACGCGGCCAAGGCGGCGCTCGACAAGGTCGCGCTGAACAAGGCGCCCAAGGACGTGCCGGTCTGGTACGTCGACGTGCGCACCAACCGGGTCGTCGTCGAGGCCACCCAGGCCGCCGCCGCCAACGCCTTCCTCACCTCCGCCGGTGTCGCTCCCGGGCTGGTGACGGTCAGTCACTCCACCGAGCAGCCGCGGACGTTCGCGGACCTGCGTGGCGGTGACGCGTACTACATGAACGGGCAGGGCCGCTGCTCCATCGGCTTCCCCGTCAAGCGCGGCACCACCCAGGGTTTCGTCAGCGCCGGGCACTGCGGTACGCCGGGTGTGACCACCAGTGGGGTCAACCAGCAGGCCCAGGGCTCCTTCCAGGGCTCCACCTTCCCGGGCCGTGACTACTCCTGGGTCGCCGCCAACAGCAACTGGACCGCCCGCCCGCTGGTCAACGGCTACGGCAACGGCGACGTGACGGTCACCGGTTCCACCGAGGCCGTCGAGGGTTCCTCGGTCTGCCGCTCCGGTTCGACGACCGGCTGGCACTGCGGCTCCGTGCAGCAGCGCAACAGCAGCGTCACGTACCAGGAGGGCACCGTCTCCATGGTGACCCGCACCAACGTGTGCGCCGAACCCGGTGACTCCGGCGGTTCGTTCATCTCCGGCAGCCAGGCGCAGGGTGTCACCTCGGGCGGCACCGGCAACTGCTCGCAGGGCGGTACGACGTACTTCCAGCCCGTGAACCCGGCGCTCCAGGCATACGGCGTGACGCTGGTGACCAGCGGCACCCCGACCGACCCGCCGACCGGCCCGCCCACCAACCCGCCGAACCCGGGCGGCACCTGGGCGGCCGGGACGAACTACAACGCCGGCGATGTCGTGACGTACGGCTCCGGCAGCTACCGCTGCCTCCAGGGACACCAGGCGCAGCCCGGCTGGACTCCTCCGGTCGTGCCGGCGCTCTGGCAGCAGGTCTGAGGACCTGAACGCGGCGACCCGCGGCCGTCACCGCTCGCGCGGATCAGTCCGTGCGAGCGGAACAGCCGCGAGGGACCGCAGGTAGGAGAACAACCGAACCGCGCGCCGCCCGGCCAACGCCTTGCCTGTGCCTCCCGGCCGGGCGGCACGCACCCCCTGTCATGCACGTGTCCTTCCCCCATTCCGAGGAATCAGCCATGACTCCAGACGTACCCGAAGAGACCGGCGGCGGCCCGCGGATCAGCCGCAAGAACCTCCTGAAGGCCGCCGTGGTCGCCGGTGCGGTGCCCCTGTTCGCGGGTGGCGGGGTCGCGCTCGCCCGCGACAAGCGCGCCAGCAGCGGTCCCCTGCCCCTGACCCCCGACTGCGACGACGGCGACCACCCCACGCCGGAGCAGATGGAGGGCCCGTACTTCAAGCCCAACTCACCGCTCCGCACCAGCCTGGTCACGTCGAGCACCCCCGGCGTCCCGCTGACCGTCAGCGGATACGTCTTCGGGCGGGCCTGCCAGCCCATCTCCGGGGCGCTCCTCGACTTCTGGCAGGCCGACACCAACGGCGGCTACGACATGGCCGGCTTCGGGTTCCGGGGCCACCAGTTCACCGACCAGTCGGGCAAGTTCACGCTCACCACGATCGTGCCGGGTCTGTACCCCGGCAGGACGCGGCACATCCACGTGAAGGCGCAGGCGCCCGGTGGGCGCATCATCACCACTCAGCTGTACTTCCCGAACGAGCCGCGCAACAACACCGACACCATCTACGACCCGGTGCTGCTGATGAACGTGCGGCAGGTCGGCTCGGGCAAGGAGGGCACCTTCGACTTCGTGCTCAACGTCGCCCAGACCCCGACGAACCCGCCGACCAATCCGCCCACCAACCCGCCGACCAACCCGCCCACGGGCGGCACCTGGGCGACGGGGACGCTGTACAAGGCGGGTGACCGCGTCACATACGGCGGGGTCGCGTACCGCTGCCTGCAAGGGCACTCGGCCATCACCGGCTGGGAGCCCCCGAATGTCCCCGCGTTGTGGGAACGCGGGTAGACAGCGGCAGTCGGACGCGTACCACCGCTGCGCGGACGTGACCCGGGGTTGTGGGAACACCCCTCTGTACGGGCACGTGCCGCGCCTGGCCCGGACCGGATCGGTGCGCTCCCGGTCCGGGCCGTTCGCGGGAGCCGGAAGGGCCCCCTCACGTCCGCTCAAACGTGAGCGGGGCCCTTCCGTTGCCGGCCACGGCCGGCGCCGACGGCCCCCCGCACTTCCTCGGCACGAACCGGGGGAGTGCGGGTCGGGCACTCTCCGGCCGACGGCGTTAGCCTGGAGGAGAGGACCCGGCCGCGCCCCTCTCGTGCCGATGTGCCGGTGCGGTGAAGTGCCAGTGCGGTGATGTACCGCTGTACGGACGTACGTCGACGTCGGACGCACACCGCGCGGGTGCGAAGCCCGTGTGAATTTGTGGGCGTGATCCCGGGAAGCCGAGGAGAGGACGCCTCTCATGGAGATCCTGATCACCGCGGCCGTGGTCGTGGGACTGCTCGTCCTGGGCTGGATCGCGATCCATCTGCTCAACAGCCGGGCCCGCCGCACGCATCTGGACACGGCCCCGCGCGACCGGGGAATCGCCGGGTTCGGCGACGCCCTCGGGAACGGCCGGACCGGTGCCACACGCCACGGCAGCCACCGGGCGGGCCACCGCCCCTGATCCACGCCCCCTGGTCCCGTTATGCCCCTGATCCCGGCCCCGACGCGCGGTCGTATGCCCGGGGCGCACGGAACGCACGGGGTGCACGGAACGCACGGGGTGCACGGAACGCACGGGTCACTTGGCGTCGGAGTACCGCTCCACCACGGCCGTCGTGAACGAGAACCGTACCGGGGTCTCCCCGAACGCGGTCCGCCCGGCCACCTCACCGGCCGCGCGGATCGCTTCCACCACCGCCCCGGCCTCCGCCTCCGGACAGTGCACGACCACCTCGTCGTGCTGGAAGAAGACCAGCTCGGCCCGGAGGTCCCCGGCGGCCAGCCGCTGCCGGAGCGCCGCCAGCAACAACAGCGCCCAGTCAGCCGCACTGCCCTGCACCACGAAGTTACGGGTGAACCGGCCGCGCGCCCGCGCGGACGACGACGAGTGACCGGCCCCCGATCCGGGCCCTACAGCCCCGCCCCTTTCCGCCCAGCCCCCGTCCGGCCCGCTTCCTTCCGTCCCGTCCCCGACGGCCGCCTCCTCCTGCGGTATCCCGGCCTCCCCGTCGTCGTCCGCGCCCGGCACCGGAGGGCTGGTCCGCCCGAGCCAGGTCCGCACCAGACGGCCCTCCTCACCCGCCTTCGCCGCGTCGTCGACGTAGGCCACGGCGAGGGGGAACCTCCGCCGCAGCGCCGCCAGGTTCTTCAGTCCGTCCCCGGACGTCTGGCCGTAGACGGCGCCGAGCAGCGCGAGCTTCGCGTGGTCCCGGTCGCCGTGGAACGCGCGGTCCGACAGGGCCGTGTAGAGATCGCCCTCCTGGCCCGCCACCTCCATCAGCCCCCGGTCGCGGGAGATCGCGGCCAGGACACGCGGTTCCATCTGGTCGGCGTCCGCGACGACGAGGCGCCAGCCCTCGTCCGCGACCACCGCCTGGCGTATCACCTTGGGGATCTGGAGCGCCCCTCCGCCGTTGGTCGTCCAGCGCCCGCTGACCGTGCCGCCCGGCTGGTACTCCGGACGGAAGCGGCCCTCGCGCACCCAGTCCTGGAGCCAGCTCCAGCCGTGCGCCGTCCAGATCCGGTACAGCTTCTTGTACGCGATCAACGGCTCCACCGCCGGGTGGTCCAGCTCCGCCAGCTCCCAGCGCCGGGTCGACCGCACCTTGATCCCGGCCTCCGCGAACGCCTTCACCACGTCGGCGGGCAGGTCCGGCCGCACCCGTCGGCCGAAGGCCGCCGACACCTCGTCCGCCAGCTCCGCCAGTCTGCGGGGCTCCCCACCGCCCGCGTACCGCTCACCGAGCAGCCCGTCCAGCACCTCGCGGTGCACATCGGCCCGCCAGGGCAGCCCCGCCCTGTTCATCTCGACGGCCACCAGGGTCCCGGCCGACTCGGCGGCCGTGAGCAGCCGCATCCTGTCCGGGTGCGCGGTGGCGTCATGGCGGCGCAGCTGCTCCGCGTACACCTGGAGAAGCCCCCCGAACGGCACCTCCGCCCCGGCGCCCGGCTCGAACAGCGCCGACTGCGCGCCCGGCTCGGCGGGCCGGGGCGGCGGATCGGGCGGTACGGGGGCGTTGCGCGACCGGGCCCAGGCGGCCGCCGCCGACCGGGGCTCGCCCAGCCTGCCCTCATGGGCCAGCAGCAGCGACTCGGCCGCCTCGATGTCATAACACCGCTCGACCCGCACACCGGCCGTGAGCAGCCTCGGGTAGATCCCGGCGGTCGACCGCCACACCCAGCGCGTCACCTCGGGCCGCGACCGCACGGCCTCGACGAGGTCCGGCTCGGCGACGACAGGACCGGCGGGCAGGCCGTCGTGCCCCAGCGGCGCGAGGAGCGCCCCGCCGCCCTCTGCCGTGGTCACAGCCCAGCGTCCGGTCATGGATCGAGTCTGGCAGCAGCCACTGACATCGCCACTGACGTCGAGACTGACATCGGCGGTGGTCCACGGGCTGCGGCGGCCGTGGCTCAATCGCTGTCCGTCGGCCGTCGCCCGCTGACCGTCGCCCGCCGTCCTCCGCCCTCCGACCGGCCGACCGCCGCTCCCGCGTCGGCGGGCCCCGGGACCGGCGCGGGGGACGGGCGCTGGATGCCGGTCGGGAGGCCCACCGGGAGGCCCACCGTCGAGCCTGTCAGGTCCACGTCCGAAATGGCGGCCATGGTCGTTACCCTGACGCCCATGAGCCACGATCACGACCCCGACCACGAACCCGTCCTCAAGCGCAGCAAGTGGGGGACGAACCGTTACGTCTACAACCACCGCAACCCGGTGGGCATGGCGCTCATCGTCATCACGCCGGTCATCGCGATCGGCGTACTGCTGATCCTCTTCAACAGCGGCCCGCGGTGACCGGTCGCGGGTGACCGCCGCGTCCCACCGCCCGCCGCGTCCCACCGCCCGCCGGGGAGTAGCGGGGCAGCCCCCACCCCGACCTCTCTTACCCTGACCTCATGGAACCGGTGATCGACCAGGCATTCGCTGCGGCCCTCTACTCGGACGGCGACGCCGGACTCGACACCGGCGCGTCCCTGCTCGCCGCCGACCCCTCGGCCGACGCGGAACTGCTGCGCAGGGGCGAGGAATTCGTCCGGCGGGCCTGGGACCGGGGCTGGCTCCCCGCCGATGTCGTACGGCTGGTGCGCCGCGAACTCGACGGGACGAGGGCCGGTATCGCCGCCGCCCTGATCACCGCGGAGACCGGACGGTACGCGCGCCTGCCGCCCCGCTGGTCCGCCCAGCTCGCCGAACTGCCCGCACCGCCCCCGCCGAACCGGCCCGACCGGTTCTCGTACGCCTCCGCCGTGCTGGACCTCTACCGGCTGCTCCTGCGGCTCCCCGCCGTCGAGCCGGTCGGCCCGCCGCCCGGCGACCCGTTCGGCCCCGGCCGTCCCACGCGCCTGCCGCCCGCGCACGACGAGCCCCGGATGCTCACCCGGATTCGCGCACTGCTCGCCAAGGCCGAGGCCACGGGATTCCCGGAGGAGGCGGAGGCGCTCACCACCAAGGCCCAGGAACTGATGGCCCGGCACAGCATCGACGAGGCCCTGCTCGCCGCACGCACCCACAGCGCGGCGGCCCCCGGTGCCTGCCGGATCGGGGTCGACGCCCCGTACGAGACGGCGAAGGCGATCCTGCTGGACGCGGTGGCCTCGGCGAACCGCTGCCACGCGGTGTGGAACAGCGACCTCGGCTTCTCTACCGTCGTCGGATTCGAACCCGACCTGGAGTCCGTGGAGCTGCTGTACACCTCGCTGCTGGTGCAGGGCACGGC
The DNA here is from genome assembly GCF_029167625.1 of Streptomyces sp. AM 4-1-1. Taxonomy (NCBI): domain Bacteria; kingdom Bacillati; phylum Actinomycetota; class Actinomycetes; order Kitasatosporales; family Streptomycetaceae; genus Streptomyces; species Streptomyces sp. AM 4-1-1. Next base: position 3,031,615 of record NZ_CP119145.1, on the reverse strand, counting down.
CGCGATGACGAAGGCGGAGGCGGGACAGCGGGCCGGCGGACGCAAGCGGACCAAGACGTTCCGGCAGTCCTTCCTGATGGCGTACGCCCAGCGGCTGGGGCGGCGCCTCGCCTCGGACACGGCCCGCGTGACGGCGGCCTCGACGGCGTCCGGGCCGGGCGGCGGCGACGCGGCGCCGGACCTGCTCCCGGCCCTGGCGGCGCGGGACATCGCGGTCACGGACGCGGCCGAGCGGATGTTCCCCCGTACGACGAGCACCCGCGTCCGGGGCGCCACGGACCCGGACGGCTGGACCCACGGCACGGAGGCGGCGGACCGGGCCCGGACGGGCGGACCGGGCCGCGACCGGGGGATCACCCGCTGAGGTACGGGGCGCCGGGGACCGCCCCTCGCCCCCGTCGGCAGGTGTTCATCGGACCACCCCCGCTCCCGCCCCCGACCCACCGGCACGCATTCATCGCGGGACCACGGGCAGACGATCTTCGCGTACGTCCGCCCCGGACGGCGTCGGCCCCATGCCGCCCTTTACGTTCCGAAAGTCGGTCTTGTCCATCATTCCGGTTAGGCTCGGCACATGAGCTGGCTCCGGGCGATCAAGGAGACCGCCCGCTCGGGGCTGAAGATCGAGCAGCGGCGTCTCGAACCGCTCGTCGCACTCCGCGGCGCCATCGGTCTCGCGCTCGTCGTCGGCGTCAGCCTCGCCGTCTTCGGGCCCGTGGTCGCCGCCAGCTCCGCGTTCGGCGCGTTCCAGGCGGCCATCGCCACCTTCCAGCGCAGTTGGCGCCCCCGCCCCGTCCTCGCCCTCGTCTCCGGCGCGAGCCTCGCCGTGTCGACGTTCCTCGGCTATCTCACCGGTTCCCACACCGCCCTGTTCGTGGTGCTGCTCGCGCTCTGGACGTTCGGGGCGGGTCTGGCATGGGCGGCCGGCCCGACCGGCGGCATCATCGCCACCTCCAACGTGGCGATCATGCTGGTGACGGTCACCCTGCCCACCTCCGTGGGCGGAGCGGCCGTGCACGCCGCGATGATCGCGGTCGGCGGAGTGGTCCAGGCGGGGCTGATCGTCCTCTTCCCGGTACGCAGATGGGGCGCCCAGCGCGACGCGCTCGCCGACGCCCTGGCCGCCGAGGCCGACTACGCCCGTCGACTGCGCCACGACCCGGTCGCCCACTTCGACCCCGAACCGCTCATGACCGCCCGCAACGCGGCCGCCGTCACCCCGCGCCAGGCCCGCCGCCGCCCCGCGGAGCTGCACGGCGCCCGAGGCGTCGCGGAGCGGATCAGGCCGGTGCTCGCCTCGCTCGCCGACCCGGCGCTGGGGGTGCCCGAGGAGGGCGACGAACGGTCCAGGGTCCGTGAACTGCTGGGCGCCGCCGGCGTGGTGCTCGACGCGGCGGCCCGCGCCATCCGGCACGGCGACCCCGTACAGCTCCCCGCCCCGGCCCTCTCGCTCCTGAAGACCCCCGACACCGGGGTGATCCTCGCCGGACCGCCCCGGCGCGCGGCCGACCGGCTCACCGCGCTGCTCGCCGACGTCCTGGAGACCGCCGAGGGCGCGGGCACGGGCACGGGCGACCGGAGCGCCACCGAGGACGCCGGACTCCCACACCGCCCCCGCCCCACGCTCCTTCGGCTGATCCCCGTCGTGCTGACGGCGATCCGCGGCGAACTGCGCCGGGGCTCACCGATCCTGCGGCACGCCGTCCGGGTCTCCGCGGTGGCCTCCGTCGGCTATCTGATCGGCACCACCCTGCCGCTCGGCCACGGCTACTGGGCTCCGATGGCGGCCGTCATGGCGATGCGCCCCGAGTTCTCCCAGACGTACTCACGGTCCGTCGCCCGTCTCTGCGGCACGATCGTCGGGGTCGCGGTCGCCACCGGCCTCGTGGAGGCCACCCATCCCGGCGCCGTCCTCTCCGCCGCGCTCGCCGTGGCCTGCGCCTGGCTGATGTACCTGCTGATGCGCACCGGCTATGTGGTCGGCCAGGTCTGCGTCTCCGCGTACGTCGTCTTCCTGCTCGGCATGGCGGGCGACGACTGGTCGCAGACCGTCCCCGAACGGGTCGTCCTCACCCTCGCGGGCGGGGTGCTCGCGATGGTCTCGTACGCCGCGTTCCCGGCCTGGGAGACGCCCAGGCTGCGCGGCAGGCTCGCCGACTGGCTGGTCTCGGACGGGCGGTACGCCGCCGCGGTCGTCGACCAGTACGCCGACCCGTCGGCCAGGGACCTCGAAGCGGTGCGCACCGCGCTGATCGCCACCCGCCAGGCCCGGGTCGACTGGCAGACCGCCCTGGCCACGGCCCAGCACGAGCCCGTACGCAACCGGGGTCTGTCCCGCGCCGCCGCCGGGGAGACCCAGCTCGCGCTCGCCCAGCTCGGCCGGGTCGCGATGGTGCTGGAGGCGCACCTGCCGGAGCGCGCGGCCCGCCCCGTACCCGCCGCCGCCCAACTCGCCGACGCCCTGCGCAAGGCCACCGAGAAGGGCGCGAAGGCGGTACGGGAACGGCGCGTCCCGGAATGGGACGCGGTGCGCGAGGTCCTGGTCCAGTGGGACGCGGAGGAGGCCGAGGAGCGGGCGGACGGCGTCGAGCGGAGCGACCCGCTGCTCCGGAACGGGGCGGAACAACTGCTTCAAGCGCTGGAGGAGTTCTCGCGCGGGCTGCGGGCCGGCCCGTGAACCCCCAGGCCCGGCAGGCCCACGCGTCTCGCACATCCGCAGGCCGCCCGCACGCCGTCCGGCACCCCGTCGCCCCGCGCGTCCCGCCCGCGCGTCCGGCTCAGCATCGCCGCGTGCCGCCCGCACGCCCGGTACACCCCCGGTCCCGCCCGGCCCGCACGCCCCGCCCCCCTCCGCACGTCCTGGTCAGAGCGTGGGCAGGCCCGACGGCAGACCGGTGGGCATGCCGGTCGGCAGATTCGACGGCAGCGTGCTGGGCAGACCGCTCCCCGTCGCCCTGGTGAGCTTGTCCGTGATCCCGCCGCCCCACGAGACCACGATGGCGCTCCCGTCATGGGAGTCGACGGTGCCCGACGCCCGCCCGGTGTCCCCGTCGACACAGGTGAGGGCCAGCGTCGCGCTCTCCGCCCTCTTCACCGACCCCTGGCAGACGTGCTGACCCGCGACGAGCGTGGCCGTGTCGCCGGTCACCGTCAGGACGACCGCCTTGCCGTCGGTCAGCCCCGCCCATGAACCGTCCAGCGCCGCGGCGCCCGACTTCCCCGAGTCGTCGTCACGGCCGTCCGAGCCGCCTCCCGTCGACACGGCCGACTCCTTACGGCCGTCGTTCTTGTCACTTCCGTCACTGGATTCGTCACCGCCGCAGCCGCTGAGTATCAGCGCGGTGACAAGTCCGGCGGTGAGAACAGCGGTCCCCCGTGCGATCCGGCGCATGTGGAATTCCCCCTTTGTTGGTCGAAAGCCCGATCAAGTTACCAGCGTCCACCGGTCAACTCGCCGTACCGGGAGCCAAATAGGCATGCCGTTCGTCTTCTTCTCAGACATCCTTCACATGAGTGCGCGGGTGATACCGCGGAGCTGTAACCGAGGGAACACCCGGCGTGCACGTGCATCCGCACATGCAGGCGCTCATGCATCGGCATATGAACACAGCTATGATCCGAGATCAGTTGACACTTGCACCTTGCAACTCGGGGAGCGTCCTGTGCACGACGTGTACAACGGCATGGCGGCCACAGAGCTTCGCGGAGCCGTCTGGCAGAAGAGCAGACACAGCAACTCGCAGGGCTCCTGCGTGGAGTTCGCGAAACTGCCCGGCGGGAATGTGGCGATGCGCAATTCGCGCCACCCCGACGGGCCGGCCCTGGTGTACACACCCGCCGAGATAGAGGCGTTGCTGCTCGGCGTGAAGGACGGGGAGTTCGACCATCTGGCGGCGGGCGGCTGACCGCCGCCCGCCCTCATACGGCGTCGGTCAGCCGGAACAGCGCCCAGACCACCTTGCCGCGCGGCGTACCGGCGGCCGGGGTGTCCCCCGCCAGCATCGGGGACGGGTGCCATCCCCAGCTGTCGCTGAAGGACTCCACCAGGAAGAGACCGCGGCCCGACTCCGCCGAGTCCGCCGCCTCGCCCGCGACCGGGCTCGCCTGACTGGGATCGCGCACCGCGCACACCAGACGTGAGGACCAGCGCATCAGGTGCAGCCGCACCGCCGCGTCGCGGAGCCCCCGTATGCCGTCCCGGGCGGTGTCCCGGTCGGACTGCCGGGGTATCTCGGCGGCCTCCCGGCGCGTCTCCGGCGCCACGGCGTGCCGCAGGGCGTTGGTGACCAGTTCGGAGACGACCAGCGCCACATCGTCGAAGCGGTCGTCCAGGCCCCACTGGGTCAGGGTCGTCCTGGTGAACTTCCTTGCCCCGCCCACCGCTTCGTACCGCGCGGGGAGCGCGCACGAGGCGGACCCGGCGACAGCGGCGGGATCGATCGGGGGAAGCCCCTGCCTTAAGGGCTCGAGCATCGTCGATCCATTCGTCCCCATGCGAGGCACTCCCGGGATTCGCGGCTGTAGCAGAACTACGGTGGTACAGCGGCACAACACGAACGAGCACGCAGGTGCGCGATCGCCATCGTTCCGAATGCGCAGGGCAGATGCAAGGGCAGATGCACGTGCACGCGACCGACCTGTCCGCACCCGTGATGGTTCTTGCTCATTTCTTCCTACGTTGACTTTCGTAGGTTTCGGCCGGTCTTCTCATCTCCGTAATCGAATGTGTACGGGCTGAAGCGTTTTGATGGCACAATCCGGCACTTGGGGCTCGGGGGAGCAAGCCCTACGCCAGGGAAGCGATGGGGAAGGGTCGGACCAGTGACGGCGGACGAGTCGAGTGGATCTGTGGTGCGGCGCATCCTGCTGGGGTCGCAACTCAGGCGGCTGCGTGAGTCCCGTGGCATCACCCGCGAGGCGGCCGGCTACTCCATCCGTGCTTCTGAATCGAAGATCAGCCGCATGGAGTTGGGACGGGTGAGCTTCAAGACCAGGGACGTCGAGGACCTGCTCACGCTGTACGGCGTCACGGACGAGGTGGAGCGCGACGCTCTGCTCGGCCTGGTGCGGGCGGCCAATGTGGCGGGCTGGTGGCACAGCTACGGCGATGTGCTGCCCGGCTGGTTCCAGACATATATCGGTCTGGAGGGTGCCGCCTCACTCATCCGTATCTATGAACTCCAGTTCGTACACGGTCTGTTGCAGACCGAGGACTACGCGCACGCGGTCGTCTCACGGGGCATGACCGGAGCCACCACCGCGGAGATCGACCGCCGGGTCGCCCTGCGGCTGGAACGTCAGAAGATCCTCGTGTCCGAGAACCCCTCTCATCTGCACGTCGTCTTCGACGAGTCCGCGCTGCGCCGCCCGTACGGCGACCGGGCCGTCATGCGGGGGCAGTTGAAGCACTTGATAGACATTTCCGAGCGGCCCAACGTCACGGTGCAGGTGATGCCGTTCAGCTTCGGCGGGCACGCGGGCGAGAGCGGCGCCTTCACGATGCTGCGCTTCTCCGAATCGGACCTGTCCGACCTCGTGTATTTGGAACAGCTCACCAGCGCGCTGTATCTCGACAAGCGCGAGGACGTCGTCCAGTACGAGCGGGTGATGGGCCGGCTCCAGGGGGACAGCCCCGATCCGGACGAAAGCCGGGACCTGTTGCGTGGTCTACTCCAACTCTCCTGAAACATAAGTACGATGACCGGACATCAGTTGTCGGCTCTGCGGTAAGGGATCTCATGTCCTTCTTCACTGACCTGGCCCATCAGTACATCGACGGTGAGTGGAAGCCGGGGAGCGGTTCCTGGGACATCATCGATTTCAATCCGTACAACGGTGACCGGCTCGCGTCGATCACCGTGGCCACGGCCGACGAGGTGGACCGGGCGTACCGGGCGGCCGAGCGCGCGCAGAAGGCATGGGCCGAGACCAACCCGTACTCGCGACGGCTGGTCTTCGAGCGGGCGCTGCGGATCGTCGAGGACCGCGAGGAGGAGATCAGCGACGCCATCGTCGCGGAGCTGGGCGGCACCCGGCTGAAGGCGGCCTTCGAGCTGCACCTCGTCAAGGAGTTCCTGCGCGAGGCGGTCCACCTCTCGCTCCAGTCCACCGGCCGCATCCTTCCCTCGCCGGTCGACGGCAAGGAGAACCGGGTCTACCGGGTCCCGGTCGGCGTGGTCGGTGTCATCAGCCCGTTCAACTTCCCGTTCCTGCTGTCGATCAAGTCGGTGGCCCCGGCCCTGGCACTCGGCAACGCCGTGGTCCTCAAGCCGCACCAGAACACACCGATCTGCGGTGGCGCCCTGGTGGCGAAGCTGTTCGAGGACGCGGGGCTGCCGGGCGGACTGCTGAACGTGGTGATCACCGACATCGCGGAGATCGGCGACATGCTGATCGAGCACCCGGTCCCCAAGGTCATCTCCTTCACCGGCTCCGACGCGGTCGGGCGGCACGTGGCGACCGTGTGCGCGGCCAACTTCAAGCGCTCGGTGCTGGAACTCGGCGGCAACAGCGCGCTCATCGTCCTGGACGACGCCGACATCGACTACGCCGTGGACGCCGCGGTCTTCAGCCGGTACGTGCACCAGGGCCAGGTCTGCATGGCGGCGAACCGAATCCTGGTGGACCGGAAGGTCGAGAAGGAGTTCAGCGAGAAGTTCGTCGCCAAGGTCGGCTCGCTCCGGGTCGGCGACCCGGCGGACCCGGCGACCCACATCGGCCCGCTGATCAACTCCACCCAGGCCGAATCCGTGTCCAAGCTCGTCGACCAGGCCGTGGCCGCGGGCGCCACGGCGCTGCTGCACGGCGGCGTCGACGGCAACCTCGTCAGCCCCTCGGTGCTGACCGGACTGGCCGCCGACTCCCCCCTGCTGACGCAGGAGATCTTCGGCCCGGTGGCGATCCTGGTGCCGTTCGACGGCGAGGAGGAGGCGGTACGGATCGCCAACGACACCCCGTACGGGCTGAGTGGCGCGGTGCACACCGGGGACGTGGAGCGCGGCGTGCGCTTCGCCCGCCGGATCGAGACCGGCATGATCCACATCAACGACAGCACCGTCCACGACGAGCCGATCGTCCCCTTCGGCGGCGAGAAGCACTCCGGTGTCGGCCGGCTGAACGGCGAGTCGATGCTGGAGGCGTTCACCACCCAGAAGTGGATCTCGGTGCAGCACGGCCGCTCCCGGTTCCCGTTCTGACGCCGTCGCCCCCCTGTCCGCCAGGGGGCCGATGCCGGCCTGTGAACTGCCCCCGCCCGACGGGCCCTTTAGGACAGAAGCTGTCCTGAAGGGCCCGTAGCTTTACCGGTGTCGGCGAGAAACACACCGGGCGCAGGCCCACGACGGACGGACACACCATGGTCACGCACGTTCCCGCAGGAGCCCCCGAGGACGAGCGCGGAATGCTCCTCGCCTTTGTCGAGGCCCAGCGCGGCGCCGTTCGGCGCTCCCTGCTCGGACTCACCGAGGAGCAGGCCGCGAGCCGGCCGAGCGCCAGTGAGCTGTCGCTCTCCGGGCTGCTCAAGCACTGCGCCGAGACGGAGCTGAACTGGCTGCGGATGGCCCAGCGGCAGCCGAACGAGAAGCGGCGCACCCAGGAGACCTGGGCGGAGAGCTTCCGTCTGGTCGGCGACGAGACCGTGCGCGAGATGCTGGAGTTCTGGGCCGACGTCTCCGCGCAGACCGAGAAGTTCATCCGCTCGGTGGAGGACATGAACGGGACCTTCCCGCTGCCCGAGGCGCCCTGGTTCCCGAAGGACGAACAGTGTTCGATGCGCTGGCTGCTGGTCCACCTCGTCGAGGAGACCGCCCGGCACGCCGGGCACGCCGACATCATCCGTGAGTCGCTGGACGGCCGTACCGCCTTCGAGCTGATCGCCGACGAGGCGAAGGGGGCGGGCTACCCTGGTCAAAATTGAGTAGAAAGACGGGTGGTATGTCCGCGATCCGGCTGCTGGTCCTCGGCGCCGTACGACAGCACGGCCGGGCGCACGGCTATCAGGTCCGCAACGACCTGGAGTACTGGGGTGCCCACGAGTGGTCCACCGCCAAGCCGGGTTCCGTCTACCACGCGCTGAAGCAGATGGCCAAGCAGGGGTTGCTGCTCGCCCACGAGGTGGCCCCGAGCACCGCGGGCGGTCCGCCCCGCACGGAGTACGAGATCACCGGGCGCGGCACCGAGGAGTACTTCACGCTGCTGCGCGCCTCGCTGGTCACGTACGACCAGAAGATGGACGTGCTCTCGGCGGGCCTCGGCTTCGTCGTCGATCTGGAGCGGGTCGAGGCGGTGGCGCTGCTCAGACGGCGGGTGGCGGCCATCAGGGCCTGGCGGGCCTCGGTCACGGACCACTACACGCCGGAGGACGGGCCCGAGTCGATCGGGCACATCGGCGAGATCATGAACATGTGGGTCCACTCCGCGGATGCGGGGGCGGAGTGGACCGAGGGCCTGATCGAGCGCATCGAGGGTGGTGCCTACACCTTCGCGGGCGAGGGCGAGCCGTTCGTCGCGGTGCTCGCCGAGGGCCAGGAGAATCCGTACGCGACCGGGGTGTCCGACCCCCGGGACGCTCACTGATCAAGTTTGACCAATGGGTCCGGACTGGTTATCCTCGACCGTCTAGTCAAATTTGACTAAGAGGGGGAGTGGTGAGGACGTTGACGGACGCGATCGTCATGACAGGCGTGCACAAGAGGTACGGGGAGAAGCGCGCCCTGGACGGACTGGACCTCGCGGTCCCGCGCGGCACGGTGCACGGCCTGCTCGGCCCCAACGGGGCGGGCAAGACCACGGCGGTACGGGTCCTCGCCACGCTGCTGCGGCACGACGGGGGCCGGGTGGAGGTGGCGGGACACGACGTGCGCACCCAGGCGTACGAGGTGCGGCGGCGGATCGGACTGCTCGGCCAGCACGCGGCGGTCGACGAGGAGCTGAGCGGCCGGCAGAACCTGGAGATGTTCGGCCGCCTCCACCACCTGGGCGCGCGCCCGGCCGGGGCCCGCGCCGACGAACTGCTCGACCGGTTCGGGCTCGCGGACACCGGCCGCAAGGCGGTCGCCCGCTACAGCGGAGGGATGCGGCGGCGGCTCGACCTGGCCGCCTCGCTGATCACCGATCCGGAGGTGCTGTTCCTGGACGAGCCGACGACGGGTCTCGACCCGCGCGGCAGGACCGAGGTGTGGAGCGCGGTCCGCTCGCTGGTCGGCGGCGGCGCGACCGTACTGCTCACCACGCAGTATCTGGAGGAGGCCGACCAGCTCGCCGACCGGATCTCGGTGGTCGACGGCGGGCGGGTGGCCGCCGAGGGCACGGCCGACGAGTTGAAGGCGAGGGTGGGCGGCGACCGGATCGACGTCGTCGTGCGTGATGGGACCGAGTTGGGCGCCGCCGTCGCGCTGATCGGCGCGGACGCCGCCGTGGACCCGGACCGACGGCTGATCAGCGCACCGGCCCGGGACCGGATGGCGGCCCTGACCCGGACCGTGCGCGCACTGGAGGAGGCGGGCATCGAGGCCGAGGACATCACCGTGCGCCGCCCGACCCTGGACGAGGTCTTCCTCGCCCTCACCGAGGACGGCGTCGAGGAGCGGACGGGGGTGGCGGCATGAGCGCGGCGAGCTGGGCGGTGACCGACTGCTGGACGATGACCCGGCGTGAACTGGCGCACTGGGCGCGGCAGCCGGTGCAGGTGGTCGTCGGGCTGGTCTTCCCGGTGATGCTGCTGTTGATGTTCAACTACCTGGTCGGCGGTGGTACGGGCGTCGACGGCGACAACACCGAGTTCCTGGTGCCCGGGACGCTGGCGCTCACCATGGCGTTCGGCCTGGAGTCGACGATGCTGGCCGTGACCCGGGACCTCGGCAAGGGGGTCGTCGACCGGTTCCGCTCGATGCCGATGGCCTCGGGCGCGTTCCTGGTCGGGCGGAGCGCCGCGGACATGCTCCAGTCGGTGGCCGGGCTCGCCGTGATGATCGCCGTCGGCCGGGCGGTCGGCTGGCGCTGGCACCACGGGGTGCTCCCGGCGCTGGGCGCGGTGGGGCTCCTTCTGCTGCTGCGGTTCGCGATGCTGTGGATCGGCATCCTGCTGGCGCTGGTGGCGGGCCGGCCGGAGATGGTGCAGGCCGTGCAGATCCTGATCTGGCCGGTGGGCTTCCTCTCCAACGTCTTCGCGACGCCCGGGTCGATGCCGGGATGGCTGGGCGCGGTCGTCGAATGGAACCCGATGTCGGCGACGGCCACGGCGGTGCGGGGACTGTTCGGCAACCCGGGTGCGGTGACGGACTCCTGGGCATCGGCCCACGCCGAACTGCTCGCGGTGGCCTGGCCGGTGGCGCTGCTCGCGGTGTTCCTCCCGCTGGCGGTACGGAAGTTCGCCCGACTCAGCCACTGACCCGGCCCGGGTGACCGGCTGCTCCGCCACCCGAGCGCCCCCGTGCCCGGCCGACCCACCGCACAGGCCGTCCGGTGCGATCGCTGCGTCCGGTGCGTCCGGTGCGATCGCTGCGTCCGGTCGTTCGGGAGGCCGAGTCGTGGAACGGACGGCCGGGGCCGGGAACCCCGGGGGCCGGGGGCTCTGGGGGCCGGGGGCTCTGGGCCGGGCCGTGACGGGGACGCGGCGGCGGGTGCGGGCCCGCCCCGCCCCGGCCGTCCGTTCCACGCTCAGGGAGCGCCCAGCATGGCCAGCGAGAGGCGGGTCAGCTCGGCGGACACCTCGGCGGGGGTGACCTGGCGGGGGCGGCGGCTGTGGTGCGCCATCAGCTCGTTGCACGAACCGATCGTCACCACGACCGTGACACCGTGCTCACGGTCGGCGGCCTCGCCCCGGCTCACCGCGCGCTCGGCCTCGGCGGTCAGGAACTCCACCCAGCGGTTGCGCCACATCAGCAGGTGCTCGTCCACCCGGTGGCTGACCCCGAGCACTTCGACGAACGCCACCCGGGCGGCCCGCGGGTCCCGGGTGACCGCCAGCACGTACGCGTCGAACAGCAGGGCGACCCGCTCCCGGGTGCTGCACTGATCCATGCCCTCGGCCAGCAGCGCGCTCTCCGCCGCGCGCAGCCCGCAGGACGTCACCTCGTCGTGCAGGGCGATCAGCAGGGCCTCCTGCGAGGTGAACTCCTGGTGGAACTCCCGCTCCGACACGCCCGCTTCGGCGCACAGGTCCTCAAGTGCCGTATGTACGTACCCACGAGAGGAGAAGAGTTCGCACCCGGCCGCGAGAAGCCGCTCACGGCACCTGAGCCGGTACTCGTCGCTTCTCGCGTTCTCCCGGAACTCCTCGTCCGATACGGCTCGCTGCTTCGCCAAGGCATCCACAACCGGTCCTCCTCGATCTGGTGCGACACGGACGGCAACCACGGGCTGCCCGGCCTCGGTTGAGCGGGACGCGGGTGCCGGGGAGGCTCTGCCACCTCTGCGCATACCCCTGCACTATTGTCCTCGCTCGGCCCCTGGCCAGTGCCTCTGACACGGTCGCCACCCCATCGGGTGAAGCGGCGCGGCGGGGTGACGAGGGGGCCGGTCAGTGGTGGAAGGCGGTCAGCGCTTCCTTCTTCCGCCCGTCCTGGGCGGCCCGCCGGGGCTGCTCACGCAGCTCGGGCAGCAGTCGGCGCAGATCGTCCACCAGCAGCGCGGCCAGGTCGGACGAGAAGCCGTTGCGGCACACCACCCGGAGCACCGACAGGTCCTGGCGGTTGGCCGGGAAGGTGTACGCGGGCACCAGCCAGCCGTGTTCGCGCAGTCGCCGTGACACGTCGAACACGTCGTAGTTCCGTACGTCCGGTGTCGTCGTCAGCGCGAACACCGGCAACTCGTCGCCCCTGGTGAGGAGCTGGAAGTCACCCAGGTCCTCGATGCGTTCGGCGGTGGCGCGTGCGATGTCCCGGGCCGTCTGCTGGACCGCCCGGTAGCCCGCCCGGCCCAGCCGCAGGAACGTGTAGTACTGCCCCACCACCTGGGCGCCGGGCCGGGAGAAGTTCAGCGCGAAGGTCGGCATGTCACCACCGAGGTAGTTCACCCGGAAGACCAGTTCCTCGGGGAGTTCGGCGGGCGAGCGCCACAACGCCCAGCCGACGCCCGGGTAGACCAGCCCGTACTTGTGTCCGGACGTGTTGATCGAGGAGACCCGGGGGAGCCGGAAGTCCCAGACCAGGTCCTCGTCGAGGAACGGCGCGATCATCGCGCCGGACGCCCCGTCCACATGGACCGGGACGTCGAGCCCGGTGCGCTCCTGGAGGTCGTCCAGGGCGGCGCAGAGGTCCGCGATCGGCTCGTAGGAACCGTCAAAGGTGGAACCCAGGATGCCGACCACCCCGATGGTGTTCTCGTCGCACAGCTCGGCGGCGGCCTGCGGGTCGAGATGGAAGCGGCCGCCCTCCATCGGGACCTGCCGTGCCTCCACCTCCCAGAAGTTGCAGAACTTCTCCCAGCAGACCTGCACATTGATGCCCATCACCAGATTGGGCCGGGCGGTCGAGGGATAGCGGTCGGCGTTGCTGGTCGCCCAGCGCCGCTTCAGCGCCAGACCGGCGAGCATGCACGCCTCGCTGGAGCCGGTCGTCGAACAGCCCACCGCGGCCGAGGGATCGGGGGCGTTCCAGAGATCGGCGAGCATCGCCACACAGCGCCGTTCCAGCTCGGCGGTGCGCGGGTACTCGTCCTTGTCGATCATGTTCTTGTCCTGGCACTCACCCATCAGCCGCGCGGCTTCGGGCTCCATCCAGGTGGTGACGAAGGTGGCCAGGTTGAGCCGGGAGTTGCCGTCGAGCATCAGCTCGTCGTGGACCAGCCCGTACGCCGTGGACGGGGGCAGCGGGCCGTCCGGCAGCCGGTGCCGGGGCGGTGCCGACGTCATCTCGGCCGTGGGGTCGGCCTCCCCGAAGAACGGGTTGAGGGCGAGCCTGCGCCGCTCGTCGGACGTCTCGTCACCGTGCGAACCTCGGTGCAGCGCCATCTGGGACCGCTTCCTCTCGGCGTGGGTGTCGACCGGCGACCGGGGCGTGGACACGCGGACGCCCCGGGCGGCCGAACGGGGCGACGCTCCGCACCCACGCACCGATCACAAAAATTCCGACAAATCATGCGAAGCCGACGGTACGTGCGTTTCCGCTGCCGGGCGCGTCGACCGCCCGCCCGATCACCGCGTCAGCCCGGACCGCCCCGGCCGATCACCGGAACGGGGCAGAGACGGCGGACGCCACGGCCGACGCCCCACTGCCTCCCGCGCCTTCCCCCGCCGCCCTCCCGTACTCCGGCGGACGGCGAGCGGAACTCCGTCCAGCACACGCGGCCTGAGCACCACGTCCACGAACCCGGGGGCGGGCCCGGCCGACCCCGCTGGGGCGTGCTCTTCGGTGGCGCCTCCTGTTCACCCCGTTGCCCCGCTCACCGCTGTGTCCATCCCCACGCGGCCCACTGGAACCGGGGGCGGACCCGTGGCGTTGATAGCTTGGGGCGGCCATCGCCGCTGCCCGTCGAACGATCCTGGAGCCCCGGACCCTTGAATACGCTTGCGCTCGGACCGAGCTGGCTGGACCCGGACCATCTGATCGGTCAGTTCGGGCTGATCGGCGTCCTCGTCATCGTCTTCGCCGAGTCCGGACTGCTGATCGGCTTCTTCCTGCCCGGTGACTCGCTGCTCTTCACGACGGGTCTGCTGGTCACGACGGACAAACTGCACACACCGCTGTGGCTTGTCTGCGTGCTGGTGGCGCTGGCGGCCGTGATCGGCGACCAGGTCGGCTACCTCTTCGGCCGCAAGGTGGGACCCTCGCTGTTCAAGCGGCCCGACTCCCGCCTCTTCAAACAGGAGAACGTGGAGAAGGCCCACGAGTTCTTCGAGAAGCACGGCCCGAAGTCGCTGGTCCTGGCCAGGTTCGTCCCGATCGTCCGGACGTTCACGCCGATCATCGCCGGTGTGAGCCGGATGAACTACCGCTCCTTCATCACGTACAACGTCATCGGCGGTGTGCTGTGGGGCGTCGGGGTCACCCTGCTCGGCGCCGGGCTCGGCAGGATCGACTTCGTGCACCAGCACATCGAGATGATGCTCGTCCTGATCGTGCTGATCTCCGTGGTGCCGATCGCGATCGAGTTCCTGCGCGCCCGAGGCACGTCGAAGAAGGAGCGGGACGCGGCGGGAGCCGCCGACGGTGACGACGCACCGGAGCCGGGCGCGGCCGGCGGGCCGGGGGACGACCCTGGCTTCGGCCCCGGTCCGGGACCGGGCTTCGGACCGGCGGGGGACGGTTCGGGGTACGGGCCCGGTGGTGCCGGTGGTACCGGTGGTTTCGGCCCGGCGGACGGGACGGGTTTCGGTCCGGCCGACGGAGTGGGGTACGGCCCGGGTAACGCGACCGGCTACGGCCCGCCCGACGGCCCGGGACAGGGCTCCGGATACGGTCCGGCGAGCGGTGCCGGGCAGGGCTTCGACCGGGGACGGGGCGCGGGCCCGGGTGCCGGTTCCGGTGCCGGCTACGGGCAGAACCAGGGAGCGGGGGCTGGATACGGGCCCGGTTACGCGTCCGGTCATGGGTCCGGTCACGGGCAGGACGCGGGCCAGGAGCAGGGGTACGGGCAGACGCCGGGCCAGGAGCGGGGGTACGGACAGACGCCGGGCCACCGCCCGCAGCCGGGGCAGGAGCGGGGGTACGGACAGACGCCGGGCCACCGACCGCAGCCGGGGCAGGCCCCGCAGCGGGGGCCGGGGCAAGGCGCCGCCTACGGGCCGGGATACGGGTCCGGCGTGGGCCAGGGGCCCGTACCGGGCGCGGGTCAGGGCTACGGCCGCGGCCCGGGTCAGGGACCCGACCGCGGTGTTCAGGGTGGCCCCGGCCGTCCGCCGCAGCCCGGTCAGGCGCAGGGAGCCGCGTACCCGCAGGGCGCCGGGTACCCGCAGGGTCCCGGTCCCGGGTTTCCTCAGGGTCCCGGTCCCGGGTATCCGCAGGGAGGCCCCGGACAGGGGCGCCCGCCCTACGCCCAGGGCCCCGGCCGTCCGCAGCAGCAGCCCGCGCCGGGGCAGGCGCGGCAGCCCGGTCACGGACACCAGCAGCACCCCACCCCGCCCGGTTACGGGCAGGGACAGCGCCCCAACCCGCCCGGTTACGGGCAGGGACAGCCGGGAGCCGGACACGGGCAGGTCCAGGACCTGGGCCGGAACCCGGACCCCCACTACGGGCAGGGCGGGAACCACGGCCCGCGTTACGAGCCCGCCCCCGCCCCGGCTCCCGGTTACGACCAGCCGCAGCCGCCCCTGCCCCAGCCGCCCCGGCCGCCGTCACCCGACCAGGGACCCGCGTACGGCCAGAACCAGAGCCAGAACCAGAACCAAGGGCCGGGGCCCGATGACGATCAACCCCCCGGCCAGCGCGGCGGACGGCACGCCAGGCGCTGACCCGCACCACCCCGTACCCCACCGGGACACCCGCAGCCCGCCCCCGGTATCCGTATCCGTCCCGGGGGCGGTTCGCGTACCGCCCCCCTTCGGAAGCCTCTTCGGAGGCGGTCCTCAGAAGCCCCTGGTCCGCTTCGCCGCACGGCGGTTCGCCCCGCCGACCGCCCCCGGCACCCGCATGAACAGCCGGGAGATCTCGCTCCCCAGGTTCACCCCGATCGCGATGGCCAGCGCCGTGGCGACCGCCGTCGACAGGGAGGTGAGCCCCGCGACCAGGTCGTTCTGCGCCACGCCCAGCAGACCGAAGTACGTCGCCGAACCGGGCAGCAGCGGACCGATCGCCGCCGTGATGAACGGCAGCGACGACGTGTACCGGTACCGCGAGAACAGCTGCCCGAACAGCCCGACCAGACCGGCCGCGACCGCCGTGGACGCCACCGGTGAGATGCCACCGGTCCGGGCCATCGCCCCGAAGACCACCCAGGCCACACCGCCGTTGAGGGTGACCGCCAGCACCGTGCTCCGCTCCTGCTGGAGCAGGACGGCGAACGCCAGCGTCAGCAGCATCGCCGCGAGGATCTGCCACACCGGCCGGTCGACGACGACGAACCTCGCCTCCGGGTTGAGCTGCGCCCCCAGCTGGACCCCCAGATAGAGGATCAGCAGCACCCCGGCCACGATGCCGATGAAGAAGTACATGACCTCCAGGAGCCGGGCACCCGCCGTGATGTAGTAGCCGGTCAGCCCGTCCTGGACGCCGGCCACCAGGGCCCGCCCCGGCAGCAGGGCGAACAGTCCACCCGTGATGACCGCGGACGGGCGGACGTCCGTCAGATGCGTCAGCGTCAGCGCCACCCCCATCGCGGCGGGCGGCATCGCCGCGGCCACGAACTGGTAGAACTCCGGCAGCCCGCGCCCCGCGCACATCCAGGCGAGCCGGTCCCCGAGCATCGCGCCGACCGCCGCCACCACGAAGACCAGCAGCTTGCCGCCGACCAGCACGGACGCCGCCCCGGCCAGCCCGCCGCTGGCCAGCGTCAGTACCCAGCCGGGGTACGGATGCCGGTTGCGGCGGATCTCGGCGAGCCGCCCGTAGGCGTCCTCCAGGGACACCTCGGCGTCCTCGGCGGTGATGTCGTCGATCAGCCGGAAGACGGCGGCCAACCGGGTGTAGTCGGTGCCCCGGCGACGCACGGTCCGGCTGGCCGTCACCGGATCGTCGACCAGCGACGGCTGGTGCGAGATCGACAGCAGGGTGAACGTGACCGTCGGCTCCGACCGGTCGAGACCGTACGAACGGGTCACGGCGAACATCGCCGCCTCGACGTCCTCCGCGCCCTCCCCGCCGGCCAGCAGCAGTTCCCCGATGCGCAGCGTCAGGTCGAGCACCCTCGGCACCGCCGGGCCCGCGTCGTCGGTCCGCTGCACGATGTCCGGCGCGGGCCGCTCGGTGACCGGCATCCGCAGCATCGTGCGCATCCGGTCCTGCCAAGGGGCCTCCTTGGTCAGCCGGATCATCGGAATGCCCTGCGCGGGGGTGAACGCGGGCGGCTGGTGCTGCTGGGCGTGGTACGACCGGGGCGGTACGAACGCCGAGCCGCCCGTGTCGGAGCCGGACCCCGGCCCCGTACCACCGGAACCGTCGCCCGCGCCCCCACTCGCGCCCGTGCCGGACGGGTCCGCGCCGAAGCCGGAGGGGACGGCGAACTCCGACGTGGGGTGTTCGCCGTCGGGCTGATGCCCGGAACGTTCCGTCCCGGCCGGTGGTACGAAAGCGCTCCGCGCTTCGTCGGACTGGGGCTTCTGGCCCTCGGGGCCGCCCTCTTCCGCCACCACTGGCCCTCGTTCCTCGTCGGCTGCGCGTTCTCGGTTGCGCGCCTGCCCAGTATGGCCGCGGACATGGGCACGCACACGGAACGGGCGGCACACCCGTAGAGGTGTACCGCCCGTTTCCCGGCCGTTCCGCGATCCCCGGAATCAGTGCTTCCGGGGGACCCCGGCGACGGGGTCGGCGCGTCGGCGTGTCAGTGCGAGCCGCCCTGCGCCTCAAGACGCTTGTAGGAGGCCTCGATCTCGGCCTCCGCCTCGGTGCGGCCGACCCAGTCGGCGCCCTCGACGGACTTGCCGGGCTCCAGGTCCTTGTAGACCTCGAAGAAGTGCTGGATCTCCAGGCGGTCGAACTCCGAGACGTGGTGGATGTCGCGCAGGTGCTCCACCCGGGGGTCGGAGGCCGGCACGCACAGCAGCTTGTCGTCGCCACCCGCCTCGTCCGTCATGCGGAACATGCCGATGGCGCGGCACTTGATGAGGCAGCCGGGGAAGGTCGGCTCGTCCAGGATGACCAGCGCGTCCAGCGGGTCGCCGTCCTCGCCGAGGGTGTTCTCGACGAAGCCGTAGTCCGCCGGGTAGCTGGTCGAGGTGAAGAGGCGACGGTCCAGACGAATCCGGCCGGTCTCGTGGTCCACCTCGTACTTGTTCCGCGAACCCTTCGGGATCTCGATGGTGACGTCGAACTCCACGGGTGGTTCCTCCATGATCAACACTCGGACCGCCTCGATGGGAACGGCCCTGCGACTGGTGGTTAAGTGTCCCCCACGCAGATGTGTGCTCGCGAAAGGGGCTGGTCAACGGTGGCCGAGCCGGTGAAGAGACCGTCGATCAAGCCGTTGAAAAACATGTGGAACGGGTCGAACCGGGCGTACGGGCCGGGGCACTGGCAGCTCGTGACCGGCTCCGCGGTGCTCGGTCTGGTACTCGCGGCCGGCGCCGCCCTCGCCGCCGGCCCCTGGGACTCCGGTCAGCGTAAGGCCGAGCGGGACTGGGCGGTCGCCCATGACCACACAGGTGGCGTACATCACGGACGTACCGTGCTCGCGGGCCCCCGCCCCGCCCCCAGCGCACCCGCCGTCCTCGCCCCGCTGACCCGCACCACCGGCCTCGGGGCGCCGGACGCCGCCGACACCCCCGGCCGGCTGCGCCGCACCCTCACCCCGCTGCTGAAGGCCGGAGGACTGGGCACCCTGCGCACCGCCGCCGTCGTCGACACGGCCACCGGGGTCCAGTTGTACGAGAAGGGCGCGGGCACCCCGATGACGCCCGCCTCCACGGTGAAGATCGCGACCACGGTGGCCGCGCTCTCGGCCCTCGGCCCCGAGCACCGCATCGCCACCACGGTCCACGCGTCCCCGGACTCCCGCACCCTCACCCTGGTCGGCGGCGGCGACCCCACCCTCGACCGGGCCGCCCTGCGCGCCCTCGCCGCCGGCGCGGCGCGCGCCCTGCGGCCCAAGGGTGTGACCGCCGTCCGGCTGACGTACGACGCCTCCCGCTACGACGGCCCCGCCCGGCACCCGATCGGACCGAACGAGAACATCGCCCCGGTCGGTGCCCTGATGATCGACGAGGGCCGCCTCGACAGGACCGACTCGGGCCCCGCCCCGCGCACCGACGACCCGGCGGGCGACGCCGCCCGCGCCTTCGCGGACCTGCTCGCCGACGCGGGCGTCCGCACCACGGGCACCCCCGCCCCCGGCCGCCCCGCCGCGCGCTCCACCCAGGTGGCCGAGCATCTGTCCGCGCCGCTCTCCGCCCTCGTCGAGCGGGCCCTGACCAACAGCGACAACGACATCGCCGAGGCCCTGGCCCGGCAGACCGCCCTCGCGGCCGGTGAGCGCGCCGACTTCGACGGCGCCGGACGGGCCGTCACCGCCCGCCTGAAGGCGCTGGGCCTGCCCACGGCCGGTACCCGGTTCGCCGACGGCAGCGGGCTCGACCGCCGCGACAAGGTGACGGCCGGGCTCCTCACCGCCCTCCTCACCCGCGCCGCCGACCCGGCCCACCCCGAGCTGCGCCCCGTCCTCACCGGTCTGCCCGTCGCCGGTTTCAGCGGCACCCTCAGCGACCGCTACACCGGAGGTTCCAGCGGTACGGGACTGATCCGGGCCAAGACCGGCACCCTCACGGGCGTGAACACCCTCGCCGGGACGGTCGTCGACGCGCACGGCCGACTGCTCGCCTTCGCGTTCATGGCGTCCGGCACGACCTCCGCGGGTGAGGCCCAGTCCGACCTGGACCGACTCGCCACCGCGCTGACCACTGCCGCCCGATGAGCCGGGCGACACCTCACCGCCGCCGGGCCCGAGCACGTACGGTTGACGCATGACGAGCGTCGGTGGTGCCCAGATGGTCGACTGGAAGCTCGCGGTTGCGACCGCGACCCGACTTGTGCGGCCGGGGCCCGACATCAGCCGCGAGGAGGCCCGCGCCGTCGTCGCGGAGCTGCGACGGCATGCCAGGGCCTCGGAGGAACACGTCCGTTCGTTCACCCGGATGATCCCCGAGGGTGACTCACCGGAGGACACCCCTGTCCTGATCGTCGACCGGGTCGGCTGGATCAAGGCCAATGTCGAGGGCTTCCAGGAACTGCTCCGCCCGCTCCTGGACAAGATGGGCGAACGCCGTGGCGGCGGTCCCGGCGGGGCGGTGCTCGGCGCGGTCGGCGGCAAGGTGACCGGTGTCGAGCTGGGCATGCTGCTGTCGTTCCTCGCCTCCCGGATTCTCGGGCAGTACGAGACGTTCGCCCCGGCCGGGCGGGAGCTGCCGGGCTCCGCCGCCGGGGGCAGGCTGCTGCTGGTCGCCCCGAACATCGTTCACGTCGAGCGGGAACTCGACGTGGACCCGCACGACTTCAGGCTCTGGGTCGCCCTCCACGAGGAGACCCACCGCACCCAGTTCACCGGGGTCCCGTGGCTGCGCGACCACCTCCAGGGCGAAATCCAGTCGTTCCTCGACGAGACCGACGTCGATCCGATGACCTTCCTGGAACGCCTCCGGGAGGCCGCCCAGAGTTTCGCGGGCGGCAGCCGTCCCGAGGGCGAGGACGGCGAGGACGGCGGTCACAGCCTCGTGGAGGTCGTCCAGTCCCCCGCCCAGCGCGAGATCCTGGGCCGCCTCACCGCGGTGATGTCCCTGCTCGAAGGCCACGCCGACTATGTGATGGACGGTGTGGGGCCGGAGGTCGTGCCGTCCGTCGGCGAGATCCGCGAGAAGTTCCAGCAGCGCCGGGCGCGCGGCGCGGGCCGCCTCGACCAGGCGCTGCGCAAGCTCCTCGGCCTCGACGCCAAGCTGCGGCAGTACCGGGACGGCGAACGTTTCGTGCGCGCCGTGGCCGACGAGGTCGGTATGGACGGGTTCAACCGGGTATGGACCTCGCCGAACACACTTCCGACCAAGGCGGAGATCGCCAAACCGGCGGATTGGATCGCGCGGGTGCACCGCAAGGGGGACGCCTGAGCACGCCCTGGCAGGTGTCCGAGGAATGCCTCTCAATCACCCATCCGAGGGACCGTAGGGGCATGGGTTGGCGTGCAATGCTCGACGGACGACTTGGTTCTGTCACCATCGACGCACTCTGAGTGACGGGGCTCTCCCGTCCCGCTCTCCGAGGCATCCCCCCAGAAAACTTCACGAAGGGCACCGGACATGGGTCCTCATCCTGCGGTCGCGGCGATACGCCTGGCGGTCCGCCGCGTACTCCACGACGTACTCGCCCAGCACGCCGCCTACTCCGCCGCGCGTCCCGAACCGGACGCGTACTCCGAACTCGCCGAAGCGGGCGCGGGCCGACCCCGCGCGGCCTCCCACGAACGCGCCGCGCTCCTCGAACGCCCCGATACCCCGCTGGTGCTCGTCGCATGCTCCGGCGGCGCCGATTCCATGGCCCTCGCCTCCGCCCTCGCCTTCGAGGCGCGCAAACTCCCCGTCAGGGCGGGCGGCGTCACCGTCGACCACGGCCTCCAGGCCGGCTCCGGGACCCGCGCGGCCGAAGTCGTCGGCCGACTGACGGCCATGCGGCTCGACCCGGTCGAAGCCGTCGCCGTGCGCGTCGGCCGCGAAGGCGGCCCCGAGGCCGCCGCCCGGGACGCCCGCTACGCCGCCCTGGACGCGGCGGCGGAACGCCACGGCGCCAGCGCCGTCCTCCTCGGCCACACCCGCGACGACCAGGCCGAGACCGTGCTCCTCGGCCTCGCCCGGGGTTCCGGCATCCGCTCCCTCTCCGGCATGGCGGCCAGGTCGGGCCCCGCCGACCGCTACCGTCGCCCCTTCCTCCAGCTCGACCGGCAGACCGCCCGCAAGGCGTGTCTGGTCCAGTCGCTGCCCGTCTGGGACGACCCGCACAACATCGACCCCGCCTACACCAGGTCCCGGCTCCGTCACGAAGGACTGCCCGCCCTGGAGAAGGCCCTCGGCAAGGGCGTCGTCGAAGCCCTCGCCCGTACCGCGCACCTCTCCCGCGACGACGCCGACGCCCTGGACTCCTGGGCCGCCGACGCCGACCGGTCGGCCCGCGACGAGGCGGGCCAGCTGGACTGCTCCAAGCTCGCCGGACTGCCGCCCGCCGTGCGCCGCCGCGTGCTGCGCCGGGCCGTCATCCACACCGGCGCCCCGGCCGGTTCGCTCTTCGCCCGGCACATCGAGGAGGTCGACCGCCTGCTCACCGACTGGCGCGGCCAGGGAGCCATCAACCTGCCCGGCCGGGTCGAGGCCCGACGGCAGGGTGGCAGACTGGTGATCCGGCAGAGCTGAAAGCGCAAGCGGCTGACGTGCAGGCGAGACAGCCGCGCCGGACCGGGGCGGGTCCCCGGCCCGGCGGGCAAGGAAAGAGACGCGGGTGAACGAGAAGGACATGGGCACCGACCTTCGGTCGGTGCTCCTCACCAAGGAAGAGATCGACGCGAAGCTCGTCGAGCTGGCCGCGGAGATCGACGCGGAGTACGCGGGCAAGGACCTGCTCATCGTCGGCGTCCTCAAGGGCGCGGTCATGGTGATGGCGGACCTGGCGCGCGCGCTGTCCACCCCCGTCACGATGGACTGGATGGCCGTGTCGTCCTACGGGGCGGGCACCCAGTCCTCCGGTGTGGTCCGAATCCTCAAGGACCTGGACACCGACATCAAGGGCAAGCACGTCCTGATCGTCGAGGACATCATCGACTCCGGTCTGACCCTGTCCTGGCTGCTGTCGAACCTCGGCTCGCGCGAGCCGGCCTCCCTGGAGGTCTGCACCCTGCTGCGCAAGCCGGACGCCGCGAAGGTCGCGATCGACGTGAAGTGGATCGGCTTCGACATCCCCAACGAGTTCGTCGTCGGTTACGGGCTGGACTACTCGGAGAAGTACCGCAACCTCCCCTTCGTCGGCACCCTCGCCCCGCACGTCTACGGCGGCTGACCCGCCGCGGCCCCGGGGCCCGGGGGACCGGAGCCCGGGAATCCGGCGTTCCCGGCGATCCCACCCGTTTCGCTGGGAACCCTCACCGCTTTCCCGCCGTTGGAGGCTTGGAAGGCGGGTTTGTCGGACGTCCCATGCGGTCGCGGGTGACAATGCTGGGGTACCGTCCGAAGAACAGTCTTTTCTCACAGCAGCATTTACCTACGGGCAGGAGGGACGGGGCGTCTTCGCTCCGTATGGATGGACGTGAAGCGATACTTCCGTGGGCCGGTCATGTGGATCGTGCTGGCCGTCCTCGCCGTGGTCGTGTTGATCCAGGTCGTCGGCTCGTCGGGCGGCTACAAGACGGTGGACACCGGCAAGGTGATCCAGGCGATCAGCAAGAACCAGGTGGAGCAGGCCAAGCTGACCACCGGTGACGAACAGATTCTCAAGATCGAGCTGAAGGACGGTCAGAAGCTCGACGGCGAGTCGGGCCGCAAGTTCCAGGCGAGCTACATCGGTGACCAGGGCGTACAGCTCGCGAACACGCTGCAGAAGAAGCTGGAGAGCGGTGACATCGAGAAGGGTTACACCGTCTCGCCGTCGAAGCAGAGCCCGTTCATCTCGATCCTCCTGTCGCTGCTGCCCTTCGTCCTGATCGTGCTCGTCTTCCTGTTTCTGATGAACCAGATGCAGGGCGGCGGATCGAAGGTGATGCAGTTCGGCAAGTCCAAGGCCAAGCTGATCACCAAGGACACCCCCAAGACGACCTTCGCCGATGTGGCGGGGTCGGACGAGGCCGTCGAAGAGCTCCATGAGATCAAGGAGTTCCTCCAGGAGCCGGCGAAGTTCCAGGCCGTCGGCGCGAAGATCCCCAAGGGCGTCCTGCTGTACGGGCCGCCCGGTACGGGCAAGACACTGCTGGCCCGCGCCGTCGCGGGTGAGGCCGGCGTGCCGTTCTACTCGATCTCCGGCTCCGACTTCGTCGAGATGTTCGTCGGTGTCGGTGCCTCCCGGGTCCGTGACCTCTTCGAGCAGGCCAAGGCGAACGCCCCGGCGATCGTCTTCGTCGACGAGATCGACGCCGTCGGCCGACACCGCGGCGCGGGTCTCGGCGGCGGTCACGACGAGCGCGAGCAGACGCTGAACCAGCTGCTCGTCGAGATGGACGGCTTCGACGTGAAGGGCGGGGTCATCCTGATCGCCGCCACGAACCGGCCGGACATCCTCGACCCCGCGCTGCTGCGTCCGGGCCGCTTCGACCGGCAGATCGCGGTCGACCGTCCCGACATGCAGGGCCGCCTCGAAATCCTCAAGGTGCACCAGAAGGGCAAGCCGATCGCCGAGGGCGTCGACCTCGGCGCGGTCGCCCGGCGCACCCCCGGCTTCACCGGTGCCGATCTCGCGAACGTGCTGAACGAAGCGGCGCTCCTCACGGCGCGCGGCAATCTGAAGCTGATCGACAACGAGATGCTGGACGAGGCGATCGACCGTGTCGTGGCGGGCCCGCAGAAGCGGACCCGGATCATGTCCGACAAGGAGAAGAAGATCACCGCGTACCACGAGGGCGGACACGCCCTGGTCGCGGCGGCCTCACCCAACTCCGACCCGGTGCACAAGATCACGATCCTGTCCCGCGGCCGTGCCCTCGGATACACGATGGTGCTGCCGGAGGAGGACAAGTACTCCACCACGCGCAACGAAATGCTCGACCAGCTGGCTTACATGCTGGGCGGGCGCGCGGCGGAGGAACTGGTCTTCCACGATCCGACCACCGGCGCGGCGAACGACATCGAGAAGGCCACCACCACGGCCCGCGCGATGGTCACGCAGTACGGCATGACGGAACGGCTGGGCGCGATCAAGTTCGGCGGCGACAACACCGAGCCCTTCGTGGGCCGGGAGATGTCGCACCAGCGCGACTACTCGGAAGAGGTCGCCGCGCTCGTCGACGAAGAGGTCAAGAAGCTCATCGAGACCGCGCACAACGAGGCCTGGGAGATCCTGGTCGAGAACCGCGACGTCCTCGACGCCCTGGTCCTCCAGCTGCTGGAGCGCGAGACGCTCGGCAAGGCGGAGATCGCCGAGATCTTCGCGCCGATCGTGAAGCGCCCGGCCCGGCCGGCGTGGACCGGTTCCGCACGACGCACTCCGTCGACGCGGCCGCCGGTGCTCTCCCCCCGGGAGCTGGCCCTCACCAACGGCGCCACCACCTCCGCGAACGGTTCGGCACCGACGGACGCTCCGTCGGCCACGGAGTCGATCCCTGAGGACCGCCCGGAGAGTTGACCGGACTCCCGGCCCTGCCTCCCTCCAGGGATGCCGGTCCGGGGCCGGAATGGAAGCCGCGTTCCCCAGGTTTTAGCCTGTGGGGGCGCGGCTTTCGTATGTCTGCGCGATCCTCTCCGCGCAACCCTCGCGCGGATGACAGCAAGGAACGAGGCACAACGATGACCGACCCGGTGACACTGGACGGCCAGGGCTCGATCGGTGAGTTCGACGAGAAGCGGGCCGAGTCCGCGGTGCGGGAGCTGCTGATCGCCGTCGGGGAGGACCCTGACCGTGAGGGTCTGCGGGAGACGCCCGCCCGGGTGGCGCGGGCGTACAAGGAGATATTCGCGGGCCTGTACCAGCGGCCGGAGGACGTGCTGACGACGACGTTCGACCTCGGTCACGACGAGATGGTGCTGGTGAAGGACATCGAGGTGTTCTCGACCTGTGAGCACCATCTGGTGCCGTTCAGGGGTGTGGCGCACGTGGGCTACATCCCGGCCGCCACCGGCAAGATCACCGGGCTGTCGAAGCTGGCCAGACTGGTGGACGTCTACGCCCGGCGTCCGCAGGTGCAGGAACGCCTCACGACGCAGATCGCCGAGTCCCTGATGGGGATACTGGAGCCGCGCGGGGTGATCGTCGTCATCGAGTGCGAGCACATGTGCATGTCGATGCGCGGTATCCGCAAGCCCGGTGCGAAGACGCTCACGTCCGCCGTCCGCGGCCAGCTCCGGGACCCGGCGACGCGCGCCGAGGCCATGAGCCTGATCATGGCGCGCTGACCGGCGGGTGTGCGGTGCCCGCCCGGTGACCTGGCGGCGAGGCGGCTCCGGGGGCGGGGGCCGGGTGGTCTGACGGCGGGTGGGTAGGGGGCGCGGGCCGGACGCCGGGGGCCCGAGGGCCGGGTGGCCGGGGGCCGGGGGCCGGACGGCCGGGTGGCCGGACGGCCGGGTGTCACGCGGGGGACGCGCCGCCCTTGTTCTCGTCATCGTCGTCGTCCGGGAGCTTGCAGATCCGCTCCAGGAAGAGGGCCGCCGCGATCACCCCGATGCCCGCGAGGACCGCGAAACCGGCGTGGATCGCCTGGTCGCGGCGGGCCGGGATGTCGAGGGAGCCGAGCAGGTGGACGCCCGTACCGCCGTACATCCCCGAGATCAGCGAGACGACCAGGGCGCTGGCCTGGCCGAAGACCACGGCGCGGGCCGCCATCAGTGGTTCGACGCCCTTGGCGCCGGGTCGGCGCTCACGCTGGGCGCGCAGCCGGGAGCGGATCGAGAGGGCGGTCGCGAGCAGCACCACGGCGATCACGGCGAGCACGACGGGGGCGGCGAGCGGGACGCTCGGCAGTGTCCCGTAGGCGCTCCAGACGCGGGCTCCGCCCCACGACAGCACGCCGGCCACGGTAAAGAGCCCGGCCAGTACTCCGAGCCGTAGTTGCCTCACCGCGCGAGCCGCCCTTCGCAGCCGGTCGTGGCGGGCGGATCGGCCGGGCAGGCCGACGGCCGTCCATGCGTACGGGTCCGTCGCGTGCGTGCCCTGTCGTCCGTCCCGGGTGACCCGAGGTCACCGACCGGTCGTCTGTGATCGTTGTTCGTTCTGGCTGTGTCCGCTGAGCCTAACGACTGCGGGCCGTCCCGTGATCCACCGGGGATCACCGGGTGCCGTCAGTCGGGCAGGCAGAGTTCCAGATCGGGTCGCGGCTGTATGCCGGTCCGGCCGGTCCGGTCCAGCAGCTCCACGACCGCGCCGGCGCCCGGGAGCTGGGCCTCCGGTTCGATGTCCAGCCACGGGGCGAGGACGAAGGCGCGCTCGTGGGCCCGGGGGTGGGGGAGGGTGAGCGCCGGATCGTCCGAGACGACGTCCGCGTACGCCACGATGTCGACGTCGATGGTGCGCGCGCCCCAGCGCTCCTCGCGGACGCGTTCGTACGCCTCCTCGATCGCCTGGCCCCGCTCCAGCAGGGACGACGGGGGCAGGGTCGTCTTCACGACGACGACCGCGTTGAAGTACGACGGCTGGGTGCCGGGGTCGACGCCCCAGGGCTCCGTCTCGTAC
The DNA here is from genome assembly GCF_029167625.1 of Streptomyces sp. AM 4-1-1. NCBI lineage: Bacteria > Bacillati > Actinomycetota > Actinomycetes > Kitasatosporales > Streptomycetaceae > Streptomyces > Streptomyces sp. AM 4-1-1. The sequence goes on along the minus strand of NZ_CP119145.1, from coordinate 3,004,691 downwards.
ACCGGGGACACCGCTTTGACCCGGAGGCCCGGCGTGTCCTCCAGGGCGTCGACGGCGCCCTGGAGGGTCTCCAGACGGTTGCCGAGGTTGGAGCCCAGCGAGAGCACGGCCCGTTTCGGGTTGGAGAGGGTGATGTCCGCGGCGTCCACCTGCTCGACCACGGAGGCGGGAACCGGCTGTACGGTCGGGTCGCTCTGCCCCTCGGTGGAAAATGCAGTCATGCTCGGCTCCGGATGATGGTGACGGTGACATCGTCGAAGGGGACGGTGATCGGGGCGTCCGGCTTGTGCACGACGACCTCCACCTCCTCGACGCCTTCGTGTTTCAGGCACTGCTGGGCGATGCGCTCCGCGAGGGTTTCGATCAGGTCGACCGGGTCACCGCTCACGACGTCGACGACCTCCTCGGCGACCACCCCGTAGTGCACGGTCTTCGTCAGGTCGTCGGCGGCTGCCGCGGGGCGGGTGTCCAGGCCGAGAACCAGGTCCACGATGAACGTCTGGCCCTCCGCCCGCTCCCGGGGGAAGACGCCGTGGTACCCGCGAGCCTTGAGGCCGCGCAGCGCGACACGATCCACGCGAATCACTCCTGCTGTCGTTGGTCGGAGGGGCGTCCCACCGCGGGCGGGCGGCGGGGTGCTCACTTTCGAATCTACCCGCGGCCACCGACAGGACCTGCCCGAGGGGGTCGTGGACAGAGCCCGCTCGGGGCCGGTGACCGCCCCTACCCATCGGCCGCGTATTCGAATCCCCGCCAGGGGCCCACCCGGTCAGGACGGGGTCTCCTCGTCCTCCTCCTCCTCGCTCTCGGCGAGTACGGGGGAGCCGTGGTGCGACCAGAGCCGCCAGCCGTCCGGGGTGCGGCGGAACACGTTGGTGGCGACGACGAGCTGGCCGACGAGCGGCCCCAGGGCGTTGCCCTCCTCGGCCGGTCCGCCGCTCAGGATGTTCTCGGTGCACGTCACCAGCGCGGTGTCGTCGATGAGGGAGACCTCGACGTCGGTCAGGAAGAACTGGATGTACTCGGTGTTCGCCATGATCAGCGCGTACGAGCGGAGCACCTCGCCGCGCCCGCTGAGCACCGGCCAGCCCGGGTGCACACAGGAGACGGTGAGGGAGTCGTCGTCCAGCCAGAGATCCCCGAGGGCGTCGAGGTCACCGTGTTCCAGCGCGTCGTAGAAGGCGGTGTTCGCCGCCTCGACCACCTCGGCGTCCGAGGCGGCGGTTCCCGGTGTGTCGTTCACCGGGCTCCCTCTACGGCACGGGCGACGCGCACGGCGTCGGCCGTGGCCCGTACCTCGTGCACCCGTACCGCCCACGCGCCCGCCTCGGCGGCCAGCGCGGAGATCGCGGCGGTGGCCGCGTCGCGTTCGCGGGCCGGCGGAGGGGCGGCGCCCTCGCCGGCCAGGACGTGGCCGAGGAACCGCTTGCGGGAGGCGGCGACGAGCAGCGGACGGCCCAGCGCGCGCAGCTCGGTGAGGTGCGCGACGAGGGCGAGGTCGTGTCCGGCGTTCTTGGCGAAGCCGAGGCCGGGGTCGATCACGAGGCGTTCCGGGGCGACACCGCCGGCGACGACGGCGTCCGTGCGGGCGCGCAGTTCGCCGAGGACTTCGGCGACCACGTCCTCGTACACCGCCCTGCTGTTCATGGACTCGCTGAAGCCGCGCCAGTGCATGACGACGAACGGGACCTCGGCGGCGGCGACGACCGGGATCATGTCGGGGTCGGCGAGTCCGCCGCTGACGTCGTTGACGAGGGCCGCGCCGGCCGCGACGGACTGTTCGGCGACCCGGGCCCGCATGGTGTCCACGGAGACGACGACGCCCTCGGCGGCCAGACCGCGCACGACCGGGACCACGCGCCGCAGTTCCTCGGCCTCGTCGACCCGGCTGGCGCCCGGCCGGGTCGACTCGCCCCCCACGTCGACCAGGTCGGCGCCCTCACCGGCCAGATCCAGACCACGCTTGATCGCGGCCGTGGTGTCGAACCAGCGGCCTCCGTCGGAGAAGGAGTCGGGGGTCACATTGACGACTCCCATGACCGCACAGCGGTCCCACTCCGGCAGCCCTCGCACCGTGCCACGTCCGCGCAACGTACTCATACGACCAGCCTAAGGGCTGTCCCGTACTCCCTGGTGGAGTAGCGGGCGGCGTCGGATGCGGTGAGCCGCGAGGTGGAGGGACGTCCGCGTACCGGATGTATGGGGATGTTCCGGCGACGTCGGAGGGTGCGTAGCTGGCGTGAAGCCGCCTGACGCCGCTCGCCGCTCGCCGATGGGGCCGGAACTCGGCGCGTGCGGGCGGCGGCCCGTGGCGGTTACGCCGCGCGGACCTCGTGCTCGGCGCCCTGCCGGTTCGGGTGGGCGCAGGGGCGGGGCCTGCGGGCCGGGAGGAGGCGGGCGAAGGGGCGGGGGAGCGAGAGGTTCACGAAGCCCTCCGCCTGCATGGCGGCGAAGCCGATGCGGGGCAGGTCCCGGCTGGAGCGGAAGACGACGAAACGGGGTTCCCAGCGTGGCCGGAACTTGGCGTTGAACTTGTACAGCGACTCGATCTGGAACCACCGCGACAGGAAGATCAGCAGCCCGCGCCAGCCGCGCAGCACCGGTCCCGCGCCCAGCTTCTCGCCGCGGGCGAGTGCCGAGCGGAACATCGCGAAGTTCAGCGAGACCCGCTCGATGCCCAGCCGGGGCGATGCCTGGAGGGAGGCGCAGATCAGCAGTTCGTTCATGCCGGGGTCGGCCGAACGGTCGCGGCGCATCAGCTCCAGGGACATGCCGTCCTTGCCCCACGGCACGAAGTGGAGCACCGCCTTCAGGTCGCCGTACGGGGAGTCGGCGGTCTGCTGGGGGTCCTGGTCGGTCTTGTGCGCGGTGGCGATGACGCAGTCCCCGTCGTCGGGGTCGCCGATCCGGCCGAGTGCCATGGAGAAACCGCGCTCGGTGTCGGTGCCGCGCCAGTCGGCCGCTGCGTGCCGGATGCGTTCCAGCTCGGCCTCGCCGATGTCACGGGCACGTCGTACGCGGGTCTCGTAACCGTTGCGCTCGATGCGCTTGACCATCTGGCGTACGTTGCGCATCGCTCGGCCGGACAGGGAGAAATCCGCGACGTCCACCACCGCCTCGTCGCCGAGTTCGAGCGCGCCGAGCCCGGTCTCGCGGGTCCATACCTCGCCCCCGGTCTCGCTGCACCCCATCACGGCGGGGGTCCAGGAGTGCAGCTTGGCCTCGTCCATGAAGCGTTCGATGGCGCCGGGCCACGCCTCGACGTCACCGATCGGGTCGCCGCTGGCGAGCATCACACCGGACACGACGCGGTAGCAGACGGCGGCCTTGCCGCTGGGCGAGAAGACGACGCCCTTGTCGCGGCGGAGCGCGAAGTGGCCGAGGGAGTCACGCGCGCCGTGCTTGTCGAGGAGCGCGCGCAGCCGCAGCTCGTCGTCCTCGGTGAGCCGGGCGGCGGGGTGCTCCGGGCGGAACGCGAGATAGATGGTGGTGATGGCGGTGAGCAGGCCGAGGGCGCCCAGCGAGTAGCCCACGGTCCAGGAGGTGTCCCCGGCGTAGTCGACCGGGCCCTCGAAGCCGAACAGCCCGAACAGCACGTGCTGGAGACGGTCCGCGATGCTGGGATTGCCGACGACCCGGCCGGGGTGGACGCTCACCACGACGAGCCCGAGGCCGATGGAACCGGCTCCCAGGAGCACGAAGTTGGCCAGTGCCCGCCAGCGGCTCTGCGGGTCGGGCAGCGCCTCGAACTGGCTTCGGTGACGCACCAGCAGCCCGCACAGGACCAGCGAGACGAGGACACCGACGAAGGAGTGCCGGTAGACGAACTGCGCGACGGCACCGGCCGGGAGCAGGACGACGGCGGCCCGCCAGGCCCGCCGCTTGTTGCGCTTCAGGCCGTGGGCCAGGAGCAGGAGGAGGACGCCGGCGCTGATCGCGAGCGCGGCGGCGAACGGGCCGAGCGCGCCCGGCAGCACCTCGGCGACCGTGTGCATCCGGCTGTGCCGGAAGCGCGGGAAGACCCCGGAGGCGACGTCGATCAGCCCGACGGCCGTGCAGGCGGCGCCGACGAGCTTCGGTACGGATTCGGCTCGCGGACCGTGTACGAACTGACGTACCCGGGTCGGAACCGATCCTGATTTATCCCCATCTAGCGTGACAGACATCGCTTCCCGTGGTTCCGCGAAAGATTCCGAGTCCATCGGCGGAGGCCCGACGGACGATGTGCGACCTCTAGGACGAGGCTTCCGGGATGTGGGTTCATCCGCTCCCCGGAAAATTCCTGACAAGAAAGCTCACTGCCACTCATGGGTCTCACCAGTCACAAAGTTCTGGCCCTGGCCGTTCTGCTGGCCGTCGTGTTCTTCGCCGCGACGGTCTGGCTCTGGCCCCGGCTGGCCCGCCGTAGCGTGCGCGCGGTGTTCGGCAGGATCGGTCTGTTGCTGGCGACCCAGCTGGCACTGTTCGTCTCGATCGGGCTGATGGCCAACAACTCGTTCCTCTTCTACGGCTCCTGGGCCGACCTGTTCGGGCAGAAGCAGGAACTGGGCGTCGTCACCGACCGGGCGGCGGGCTCCCTCGTCTCGCGGAACATCGTCCGGGTCGGCACCCAGCGGCCGGACGTGCCGGGCGGCTCGCGGCCCGCGGCGGGCGGCCGGATCGACAAGGTCGTCATCTCCGGCCAGGAGTCGAAGATCAAGAGCCCGGCGTACGTGTACCTGCCGCCCGAGTACTTCCAGCCGGCGTACTCCAAACGCACGTTTCCCGCCGTCGTCGTGCTCACCGGCTATCCGGGCACCGCGGAGAACCTGTTCAAGGGGCTCGCGTACCCGCGTACGGCGCTCGCCCGGGTGAAGGCGGGCCGGGCGCAGCCGATGATCCTGATCATGATGCGTCCGACGGTGGCGCCGCCGAGGGACACCGAGTGCGTGGACGTCAAGGACGGGCCGCAGACCGAGACGTTCTTCGCGAAGGACGTGCCGCAGGCGATCTCGCAGTCGTACCGGGTCGGCGTCAAGGCCCGTAACTGGGGCATCATCGGCAACTCGACCGGCGGCTACTGCGCGCTGAAGGTCGGCATGTACCACCCGGACCGGTACGCGGCGAGCGCCGGACTCTCCGCGTACTACAAGGCCGCCGAGGACCCGACGACCGGTGACCTCTTCCACGGCGACCAGGACGAGCGCAACCGCTCCAACCTGCTGTGGGGCCTGGACCACAAGAAGCCGGAGGCGTCGTCCTTCCTGGTGACGACGTCCCGGCAGGGCGAGGGGAACTACAAGAGCACGATGAAGTTCATGGGCAAGGTGAAGCCGCCGTCGCTGGTGTCGTCGATCGTGCTCGACAGCGGTGGGCACAACTTCAACACCTGGCGCCGGGAGATCCCGCCGGCGCTGGAGTGGATGAGCGGCAGGCTCAGCGAGAGGTGATCCGAAGGTGAGCTGAGGGCGTGCTGAAGGTGATCCGGAAGTGAGCCGGTCCGGGCGTCGGGATCTCCCGGCGCCCGGACGCGTCGGTGCGGACGGGTGCGCCGGTGGGGGTGGGGTCGTTGGGGTGTGCTCGTGCCTCCACTGGATGGCCGGTGGTGTGGCGGTGCGGGCCGGTGGCAGTGGGGCCGTGTGGCCGGTGGTGTCCATTATGACGGTGTGGTTGGTGGGGTCGGTGGGGCTGATGTGGCTGGTGCGGGCCGGAGTGGCCGGTGTCGGGTGTGCTGTCAGGGTGTGCCGGTCCTGGTCACCGTCTCCACCGTCTCGACGGCGACCTCGGCGCGGGGGACGGCCTGGGCGTCGGCGTCGATCGAGCGGCGCAGCGCCTCGTGGAGGCGGGCCGGGGTGAGGACGCCGAGGAACCGTCCCGCGCTCTCCTTGTCGATCACCGCGATCCAGCCCGCGTCGTGCTGGAGCATGGTGGCGAACGCCTGCTTCAGCGGGGCACCGACCGGAAGCCAGGCGTCCATCCGGCGGGCGTGCTCCCGGACGGTCGTGCCCCGGAGGTCCTTCTCCGGCCCGGAATATCTCACGGGTGCGGTGCGCTCCCCGGAGCCGGAGCCGGAGCCGGAGCCGGAGCCGGAGCCGGAGCCGGAGCCGGAGCCGGAGCCGGAGCCGGAGCCGGAGCCGGAGCCGGAGCCGGAGCCGGAGCCGGAGGCTGTGGTGTCGAGGTCGGCCGGGAACCAGCCGTGCAGATGGTCCTCGCGGTCCAGGACGACGGCCCAGCGCGCGCCCTCCGCGCGCAGCCGAGCGGTGGCCTCGGCGAGCGTGTCGTCGAGGTGGACGACCGGTGGCTGGTCGAGGTCGCTCTCCTCGATGGGGGTCACGGACAGTCGTTTCAAGCCACGATCGGCGCCGACGAAGTCCGCGACGTACGGCGTTGCGGGAGCGCCGAGCACGGTGGCCGGGGAGTCGAACTGCTCGATGGCCCCCTGCCCGTACACCGCGATCCGGTCGCCGAGCCGGACCGCCTCCTCGATGTCGTGCGTGACGAACAGCACGGTCTTGCGGACCTGCGCCTGAAGCTTCAGGAATTCGTTCTGGAGGTGTTCGCGCACGACCGGGTCGACCGCGCCGAAAGGCTCGTCCATCAGCAGTACGGGCGGATCGGCGGCCAGCGCGCGGGCCACCCCGACGCGTTGCCGCTGACCTCCGGAGAGCTGGTCCGGATAGCGGTCGCCATAAACGGAGGGATCAAGTCCGACCAGATCGAGGAGTTCCGCCGCGCGCTCGCGGCCCTTTCCCCGTTTCCAGCCGAGGAGATGGGGGACGGTGGCGGTGTTCTCCAGCACCGTCCTGTGCGGGAAGAGGCCGACCTGCTGGATCACATAGCCGATACGGCGGCGCAACCGCACGGGGTCGATGGTCGATATGTCGTCCCCGTCGAGGAATATGCGTCCCTCGGTGGGCTCGATCAGGCGGTTCACCATCTTCATGGTGGTGGTCTTGCCGCAGCCCGAAGGTCCGACGAGCGTGACGAGTTCACCCTCGGCGACCTCGAAGGAAAGGTCGTCGACGGCGGTGGTGCCATCGGCGTACCGCTTGGTGACGTGCTCGAAACGGATCATGGTTCCCCATTGTGTCGCGCGTTCTGTGAAGGACATGTTGCTGGAATGCGACGGCCTCGATGATTGTCAGTGGTCGAGGATAGGGTCGACAGACACCAGTTCGGAGCGACAAACGGGAGGTGGGGGACGGATGGCCGCACAGAACTGCCTGGTGACGAACGACTGGATCTGTGGGGAGTATCTGCGCTCCCGCGGCCAGGAGCTGACGGACGCGACGGTCCAGCACATCTGGATCACGGTGGTCTCGGTGCTGATCGGGCTCGCGGTGGCATTTCCGCTGGCGCTGCTCGCCCGCCGGGGCCGGCGCTTCGCGGGGCCGGTGCTCGGCGTGACGACGGTGCTCTACACCGTGCCGTCGCTGGCGATGTTCTCGCTGCTCCTGCCGGTGTTCGGACTTTCCGCCGCGCTGGTGGTCACGGGTCTCGTGCTGTATTCGCTGACGATTCTCGTACGGAACATCCTGGCCGGTCTGGCAGCCGTTCCCGAGGAGGCGAAGGAGGCCGCCCGGGGGATGGGGTACGGACCGGGCAGGCTGCTGTGGGAGGTGGAACTCCCCCTCGCGCTGCCCGCGCTGATGGCCGGACTGCGGATCGCCACGGTGTCGACGGTGGCGCTGACGACCGTCGGTTCGCTGGTCGGCAAGGGCGGCCTGGGCAATCTCATCGAGGACGCCGTGCCGAACATGTTCAAGGCCCAGGTGCTGACCGCGTCGGTGCTCTGCGTGCTGCTCGCGGTGGTGGCGGACCTGCTGCTGCTCGGACTCCAGCGGCTGCTCACACCCTGGACCCGAATACGGAGGGTCCGCGCCGTCGCGGTCCCGCCGGAGGCGATGGCGACCACGGCGAAGGCGGGCTGACCCATGGGAGTTGTCGGTGATTCCTGGACGTGGCTGACCACGGGCGCCAATTGGACGGGGGAGAGCGGGGCGGCGCACCGGCTCGCCGAGCATCTGTACGTCAGCGGGGTGGCGCTCGCCGTCGCCTGCGCGGTGGCACTGCCGGTCGCCCTGTATCTGGGGCACATCGGCAAGGGCGGGGCGCTCGCCGTGAACATCTCCAATGTGGGCCGGGCGGTTCCGGTCTTCGCGGTGCTGGCGCTCTTCATGGTCACGCCGTTGCGGAACGCCGGCTATCTGCCGACGATCATCGCGTTGGTGCTGTTCGCCGTGCCGCCGCTGCTGACCAACGCCCATGTGGGGATGGCGGAGGTCGACCGGTCGGTGGTGGAGGCGGCCCGAGGCATGGGGATGTCCGGGACCCAGCTCTTCTTCCGGGTCGAGCTTCCGCTTGCCTATCCGATGATCATGACGGGGCTGCGGTCGGCGGCGGTCCAGGTGGTGGCCACGGCGTCGATCGCGGCGATGGTCGGCCTGGGCGGCCTGGGCCGGATCATCACCGCCGGGTTCAACACGTACAACACCCCGCAGGTGTTCGCGGGGGCCGTGCTCGTCGCGCTGCTTGCCCTGCTGGTCGAGGGGGTACTGGTGGTGCTGGACCGGTTGCTGTCACCTCTGCGCCGCCGCCGGGCGTCCGAGGGTGACCCGCGGGCGGTCTGAGGACGGTCCGAGAGCTGTCGGAGGAGGGGCGGTCCGGGGCGGCTCGGGGCGGTCGGGTGACCAGGGGGTTCGGTTCGGCGGAGGCCGGGCGGTCGTGGTCGTGCGTCGCCTTGTTGTCCGTGGTCCCGTGTGGTCCCCGTGGCCCCTGTGGTCCCCGTGTTCCTGTGGGCCGGTCCGCTGCGGCCCCTCATTTCCTTGTAACCCATGTGTTGTGGACGGAGAACATCATGAGCAGGACCTCGCGCATAGCGGGTGCGGTCGTCGGCATGGTCGCGCTGGCGGGTTCGCTCGCCGCCTGCGGTGGCGACAGCCTGGAGAAGGACAAGGGCCCCGACTCGGCGTCGGGCGGCGGTGCGGACAAGCAGGGGACGCTGGTCGTCGGCGCCGCGTCCTTCACCGAGTCCAAGGTGCTCGCCGAGCTGTACGCGCAGACCCTCGACGACGCCGGATTCAGCACCTCGATCACCACGGTGAAGAACCGTGAGCTGTACGAGCCCTCGCTGGAGAAGGGGGAGATCGACATCGTGCCGGAATACGCGGCGACGATCGCCGAATTCCTCAACGCGAAGGTGAACGGCCCGAAGGCGGCCGAGGAGAAGCCGGTCGCCTCCGGGGACGCGACGGCCACCGTCACGGCGTTGCGGAAGCTGGCCGAACCGCGCGGACTGAAGGTGCTGGACCCCGGTCTGGCCGCGGACCAGAACGCGTTCGCGGTGACCAAGGAATTCGCTGAGAAGAACAACCTCAAGACGCTTTCCGATCTTGGTCGGTCGAAGCTGAAGGTGAAGATCGCGGCGGGCGACGAGTGCGAGGTGCGGCCGTTCTGCGCACCGGGGCTGAAGAAGACGTACGGCATTGACGTCACCGGAATCGACCCCAAGGGAGTCGGCACCCCGCAGTCCAAGCAGGCGGTCAAGGACGGCAAGGACCAACTCGTCCTCACGACCACCACGGACGCCGTGCTGGACAGCTACGGGCTGGTGTTCCTGGAGGACGACAAGAAGCTCCAGAACGCGGACAACGTCACTCCGGTCCTGAATGCGAAGGACGCCGGAGCGCCGGCGATCACCTCCGCGCTCGTCAAGCTCACGAAGATCCTCACCACCGAGGACCTCGCGGAACTGAACCGCAAGGTGGACGCGGAGCGCGCCAAGCCCGCCGATGCCGCCGAGGAGTATCTGAAGGCCAAGGGAGTGATCAAGAAGTAGCCGGCCTCCGAAGTCCCCGAAGAACCCGGATTCCGAAGACCCCCGCCCCCGAAGAGCCCGAAGATCCTGAAGGCCCTGAAGACCCCGAAGAGCTCGAAGATCCTGAAGAGCTTGGAGATCCGAAGGGCCGGTCGCCCGGCGACGCTCCCCTGCGGGTGTGCGGCGATTGCGGTCGAGCCGCGGGCAGAGCGTGGCAAGGACGGGGCGAAATCCGTGGCCGAAGTGGCCTGCGTAACAAGGGAGATGCGCGGTAAGGGACGGGGAAGGGGATCGGGAGAAGCAGGGAGAAGCGGGGAGAATCGGGGGAGGAGCAGGGGGAAAAGCGGCGGGTGAAGAGGCGTCGGAGGCCCGGCGAAGTGACGGGGGAAGCCCTGAGGGGAAGTCGCTCCGGAGGTCCGTAAGGTAACCGGCGGGGAACAGATTGCCGGGCGGCTCCCCAAGCGTGCCGTACGCACGGTAAATTTCAGGCCATGCCACGTGGACGTCATCGTCATTCCCCGCCCCTCCACAGAATCCTTCCGCCTTCGGTGGTCGCCGGAGTGTCGATCGTCTGCGCGGGCAGCGCCTGGCTGCTCGCGCAGCCGCTGGTCCTGCGCGGTCTCGTCACCGTCACGGCCGTGGCGGCGATCACCGGTGCGTATCTGATGCGCAGTTGGGATCAGGCCGCCGGACGCCGGGTGGCCGAACTGGAGCACGCACGGGCGAGCGACGAGTGGAAGGCCGACGAGCGCCTGGCCGAGCTGGAGTCCGAGCTGGAGGAGTCGCGCGAGCTGCGCGTCCGGCTGGAGACGAAGCTCCGCCGCAAGCGGGTGGAGCTGGCCGGACTGCGTGGCGAGCACGCCGCCCTGCTGCGCAGGTACGCCACCGCGGAGACCGAGCGGGCCAGCGCGCTGGAAGGCCGCAGGCAGCTCGCGCTCGAAGCGGCCGCCGAGCCCCCGGAGCTGCCGGTGACGAGCGGTGCTCCGACCCCCGGCGCGTATCTGCGCGCGGCCCAGGCGCTTCAGGACCTCACGCGCAACGGGGTGCTCCAGGAGGCGCTTCGCGTCGCCGAGCAGGCCAGGAAGCGCGACCGCGCCGAGCAGGCCCGGGAACGGAAGGCCGGCGACCGGGCTCCGGAGCGTGCGGCCGCAGAGCAGGCCGGGGAGCGGAAGGCCGACAAGCGGGCTCCGGAGCGCGGGGCCGGCGATCAGGGCCGGGAGCGGAAGGCGAGCGAGCGGGTTCCGGACCGGAAGGCCGGGGACCAAAGCCGGGAGCCGAAGGCCGACGACCGGGCTCGGGAGCCGAAGTCCGGCGAGCAGGCTCCGGAGCGGGGGGCCGACGAGCCGAAGGGGAAGCACGCGGCGGGCGCCGGACCGGTCGAGGAGCAGCACCACCGTCCGCCGTCCGCCCTCACCCCCGCGCTGCCGGTCGCACCGGCCCTGGCGGCGCTGCCCGCCCGCCGTGCCTCGGCCGTCGTCCCCTACTCGACCGCCCGTCGTCACTCGGTGCCCCAGGGCAGCTTCGACTTCTTCGGTACGCAGAAGGCGAACGCCGTGATCGAGGCGGTCCAGAACGAGGACCTGGCCGACGTGGTGGGCGAGGAGGCCCTGGCAGCGCACCGGACGGGCGCGACCGTGGATCACGTGGTGGGCAAGGTCATCGATCTGACGGCGCACGACGAGACGGAGCCGCTGGACGTCGTGGAGCTGCGGCGCAGCGCGATCTCCTGACACCGGCTGCGAACACCGGCGTGACACCGGCCACGAGTCCGGCGTGGTCCGGCGTGCTCCCGGCGTGATTCCGGGCCATGACGGCGGCGTGACACCGGCCAGGCCACGACCCCGGCGTTTCCGGGGTGATCCGGAGGGGTTCCGCCGTACGGAGCCGACGGGGCCGACGGGGCCGACGGGGCGCATCGAGTCCCGTCCGGTCTGCTCGGGGCCACCCGATCCGTCATCCCGGGAGCGGCCTTCGCCGGGCGGAGTCCGCGAGTCGGGCGGCGAACTCTTCGACGAGGCCGCGCAGCTCCTCCGGCCGCTCGATGACGAACGGCCGGTCCAGCGAGGCGAGCACGGCAGGCAGCCAGTCGAGCCGGTCCACGCGCAGCTCGACGCGGGACCAGCTTTCGGTCTCCGGACCGGTGCCGCCCGAGGGCGGCAGCTCCCGCACGAGCGCGATGCCGGCGGGAAGCCGGGTGCGGATCTGCTCGGCCGTCCCCCGGACCCGTAGAAGCACCTCATGCCGGTACGGAGCGGTGGCGAGCCCGGACAGGACGCGCTCCGCCGGATCGAGCGCGGCGGGCGGCTCGAACGAGCCGGGCAGGATCGCCGCGCCCGTGATGCGGTCCAGCCGGAAGGTGCGGTCCTCGCCGATCGCGGGATCGGCCCCCGTCACGTACCACCTGCCCGAGTGGGCGACGAGGCCGTACGGGTGCAGTGTGCGTTCGCTGCGCCGGCCGTCGGCCGCTGTGTACCGGATCGAGACCGGCCGGTGGTGGCGCACCGCGTCGGCCACCGAGAGCAGGACATCGCTGTCCGGGGCGGCAGACCTTCCGGGCGGAGCCGTGAAGGCGAGGGATTCGAGCACGGCGTCGAGCCTGCGCCCCAGCCGTTCCGGCAGCACCCGCCGCACCTTGGCCGCCGCTGTCTCGCTCGCCGTGCCCGTGGCCGTCATCAAGCCCGCTCGCTGCCCCGCGACCAGGCCGAGCAGCACGGCCAGCGCCTCGTCGTCGCTCAGCATGAGCGGCGGCATGCGGTAACCGGAGGTGAGCCGGTAGCCGCCGTAACGGCCGCGCACCGATTCGACGGGCACACCGAGGTCGATGAGGTGGCCGACGTAACGCCGCACGGTGCGTTCGTCGACGCCGAGCCGATCGGCGAGTTCGGGCACGGACCGGACGCCTCCCGACTGAAGGAACTCCAGCAGGGTGAGCACGCGAGCGACGGGACGGGTCATGTCCGGAAGTCTCCCTCGTATACCGGGCGGATTCTGTCCGGTAACCGTCGTAGCGTGCGGACAGAAGCACCGATCGACCTACCAGGAGAGAACCATGAACTTCGTATCGATCCGCGTCATCACGGACGACGTCGCCCGCCTCGTCGACTTCTACGAGCGCGCCACCGGAGTGCGGGCGAGCTGGTCCACCGAGGACTTCGCCGAGCTGAGGACCGCGTCGGCCACACTCGCGATCGCCGGTACGCGCACCGTCCCGCTGTTCGCGCCCGGCTCGGCGCGCCCGGCCGACAACCGAAGCGTCATCCTCGAATTCCTCGTCGACGACGTGGACGCCGTGCACCGGAACCTGACCGGGTTCGTCGAGGACTTCGTCAACGAACCCACCACGATGCCCTGGGGGAACCGCGCGCTCCTGTTCCGTGACCCCGACGGCAACCTCGTCAACTTCTTCACGCCCGTCACACCGGCCGCCGTCGAGAAGTTCGCTCGGTGAGTCCGGTGAGTCCGGTGAGTCCGGTGAGTCCGGTGAGTCCGGTGAGTCCGGTGAGGACGGCGCGGGCGGCGCCCGGCTCCGGCTACTTGTCGATGTCGCCGACCACGAAGAACAGCGACCCGAGGATCGACACCATGTCCGCGACCAGCGTGCCCGGCAGCAGTTCGGTGAGTGCCTGGATGTTGTTGAACGACGCCGAGCGGAGCTTCAGCCGGTACGGGGTCTTCTCGCCCTTGGACACCAGGTAGTAGCCGTTGATGCCGAGGGGGTTCTCGGTCCAGGCGTAGGTGTGGCCCTCCGGGGCCTTCAACACCTTCGGCAGCCGCTGGTTGATCGGCCCGGGGGCCAGCTCGGCCATCCGGTCCAGACAGGCGTCCGCCAGGTCCAGGGCGTTGTACGTCTGCTCCAGCAGGCATTCGAAGCGGGCCAGGCAGTCCCCCTCGGTGCGGGTGACGACCTTGAGGGTGTCCTGAAGCTCCCCGTACGCGAGATACGGCTCGTCGCGCCGCAGATCGAAGTCGACCCCGGAGGCGCGGGCGATCGGCCCCGACACCCCGTACGCGTGCACCGCGTCGGCGGAGAGCACGCCGACGCCCCGGGTGCGGCCCCGGAAGATCTCGTTGCCGAGCACCAGCCGGTCGTACACGTCCATCCGGGACCGGACCGAGGCCACCGCCTCGCGGGCCCGCCCGAGCCAGCCGGCCGGCAGGTCCTCCTTGAGGCCGCCGACCCGGTTGAACATGTAGTGCATCCGGCCGCCGGAGACCTCCTCCATCACGGCCTGAAGCTCCTCGCGCTCCCGGAAGGCGTAGAACACCGGGGTGATCCCGCCCAGTTCGAGCGGGTACGAACCGAGGAACATCAGGTGGTTCAGCACCCGGTTCAGCTCGGCGAGAAGTGTCCGCGTCCAGACCGCGCGTTCCGGCACCTCCATGCCGAGCATCCGCTCGACGGCCATCACGACGCCCAGCTCGTTGGAGAACGCCGACAGCCAGTCGTGGCGGTTGGCGAGCATCACGATCTGCCGGTAGTCGCGGGCCTCGAACAGCTTCTCGGCGCCGCGGTGCATGTAACCGATGACGGGCTCGGCCTGCTGGATGCGCTCGCCGTCGATGACGAGCCGCAACCGGAGCACGCCGTGCGTGGAGGGGTGCTGCGGCCCGATGTTGAGCACCATGTCGGTGCTTTCCGCCGCGCCGCCGATGCCGACTGTCGTCTCCGTCATGCGAGCCAGTATCCCCCGGCTGTGTTCCCCGCGGTCCGGCCCCCCGCCCCGCTCCCGGCCGCCGGAACCCGCTGGAGCAGCCAGGTGAAGTCGCCCAGCCCACCGCGCGCCGTCAGCTCCGCCGCCTCGCCCGCGGCGGAGAGCGCCCGCAGATAACCGGCCGGATCGCTGGACGCCAGCGCCAGCGGCGGGCGGCGCCCGTCGACCCCGAGCCGCCGCAGCGCCTCCCGCTGGTCCAGCAGCTCGGGCGGTACGGAGGACGCCCCGCCGTCCCCGCGCGACGCGGCGTGGGCCGCCGCCGCGCAGGCGTCGAGCGCCACGTGCGAGGTGAGGTCGCACTCGCCGTCCGGTACGGGCCGCACCTCGCGCCCCTCCCGGAACCCGGTCAGCGTCCCGAACGGCGGGCGCCCGCCCCGTACATGCGCGTAGTCGACCGCGACCGCGAGCCCCGCGTCGAGCGTGCCGACGGCGGCGGTCCACGCCTCGTCGCGCGGGCGGCCGATCTCGGCGCGTTCGCCGGGCTCCTCCAGTGGCCACCACCGGTCCAGCCACTGCGCGTCCGGGCCGGTCACCGGAGCCGCGAGCCGTTCGGCCCCGTCCGCCGTGCGGACCTGGACGTACCGGGGGACGCCGTCCGGGTCGGCCTCCGCGACCGGGGTCGGTACGTTGTCGAGCCATTCGTTGGCGAACAGCAGCCCGGTCGTCCCGCGCGGCGGTTCGGCGCACCACTCGATCCGGGGGTCGAGACCGGGCGGGCGGGCGGCCCGTTCCACCGCGTACGCCCGAACGGCCGGCCCCGCGCCGCCGGTTCCGCTTCCGGGCAGTGCCGCGATCACTCCGGGCAGTGCCGCGAGCACCCCGGTCAGCAGCTCTCCGCGTCCGGCGCCGATGTCCACCAGATCGACGGACTCGGTGCCGAGTTCCCGCGCGGTGCCGACCAGCAGCCGGGCGACGGCGGCGGCGAACAGCGGAGACGCGTGAACAGAGGTACGGAAGTGGCCTGCGGGGCCTTCGGGACGCCGATAGAAACCGCCGACGGGGGCGGGGCGGTCCGGGCGGTCGGCGCGGTGGAAACGGTCCGGACGGTCCGAGGGGTCCGAGTGATCCGCACGGCCCGGGTAGCCCGGCATGGAATCCGGCGCCTCCCCGATTCCGCTTTCCCCGTGCCCGTGGCCTCCGCTTCCCCCGTAGCCGTACAGCGCGGTCTCGGCCGCCTCCTGCCACCCACGCCACTCATCCGTCATGGGACCAAGTCTCCACCTTGGGGAGTACGGTCCCAGGGCCTGGATCGGCCCTTCGGCTGACTCCCGCACCGATCAGCTGTCCCTACGCTGGGTCACGTGCAGCGCCTCTACGATTTTCTCCGCAGACACCCGACGGGCGTCGACACCTTCTGGGCCGTCGTCCTGCTCGGGGTGTCCGGCGTGAGCCTCGTGGCGGAGCCTGCCGGCTCGGTGACGCAGAACGTCTTCTCCGTCCCCGTCGTCATCGGCCTCTGTCTGGTCGTCGCGCTGCGCAGGCGGGCACCGGAGAGGATGCTGGTGCTGACCGCCGCCATCGGCGTCGCCCAACTGGTCCTGGGGGTGCCCAGCGGTGTCGCCGACTTCGCGATGCTGGTGATCGTCTACACCGTGGCGGCCGTCGGGGCGCGCTGGGCCTCCCGGTTCGCGCTGGTCGCGTCGTTGAGCGCGGCCACGCTCGCCGGCCTGAGATGGCCGGACGACACGACGGAGAACTGGCTCCAGACGACGTTCGTGACGGTCATGCTGACCGTCCCCTTCGTGCTCGCCTGGGTGCTCGGCGACTCCGTGCGGACCAGGCGGGCCTACTTCGCCCAGCTGGAGGAGCGCGCGGCCCGGCTGGAGCGGGAGCGGGAGGCGCAGTCGAAGGTCGCGGTGGCCGCCGAGCGCGCCAGGATCGCCCGCGAACTCCATGACGTCGTCGCCCACAACGTCTCGGTGATGGTGGTCCAGGCGGACGGCGCGGCCTATGTGATGGACACGGCGCCCGATCAGGCCAGGCAGGCCCTGGAGACGATTTCCGGGACCGGCCGGCAGGCGCTCGCCGAGATGCGTCGGCTGCTCGGGGTGCTGCGGACCGGCGACGCCCCGGAGAGCGGGGAGTACGTGCCGCAGCCGGACGTCGGACAGATCGAGGACCTGGTCGAACAGGTCAGGCAGACCGGCCTGGTGGTGAGCTTCACGATCGAGGGCACCCCCCGCCCGCTGCCGAGCGGGGTCGAGCTGACCGCGTACCGCATCGTGCAGGAGGCCCTGACCAACACCCGCAAGCACGGCGGCCCGGAGGCCGGGGCCAGCGTGCGCCTCGTCTACTTCGACGACGGTCTCGGGCTGCTCGTCGAGGACGACGGCCGGGGCGCGGCGCACGAGTTGTACGAGGACGGCGGCGCCGACGGCGCGGGCCACGGCCTGATCGGGATGCGGGAGCGGGTCGGCATGGTCGGCGGCACGCTGGACACCGGACCCCGGCCGGGTGGCGGCTTCCGGATCAGCGCGCTGCTGCCGCTGAAGTCGGCGCACTGAGGCGCGTGCACGGCGTGCACCGGACCGCGTACCGAGGACCGCGTACCGAGGACCGCGTACCGAGGACGGCGTACCGAGGCGGCCTGTGCGGCCACCGGTCGCGGAGGCCGTGTGGGCCGTGTGGGCCGTGGGGCGGCCTGTGGAGGCACACTGGGCGGGGACGGGTTCCCCCGGGCTCCCGGCATCACCGATCATCATCCGACAGCGCAAGGAACACAGGAGACAGGACCCTTCATGGCGATCCGCGTGATGCTCGTCGACGACCAGATGCTGTTGCGTACCGGCTTCCGGATGGTGCTCGCCGCCCAGCCGGACATGGAGGTCGTCGCCGAGGCGGGGGACGGCGCGGAGGCGATCGAGGTCCTGCGGTCCACGGCGGTCGACGTGGTGCTGATGGACGTACGGATGCCGAGGCTGGACGGGGTGGAGGCCACCCGCCGCATCTGCGCGGCGCCGGACGCGCCGAGGGTGCTCATCCTGACCACGTTCGACCTGGACGAGTACGCGTTCTCCGGGCTGAAGGCGGGGGCCAGCGGCTTCATGCTCAAGGACGTGCCGCCCGCCGAACTGCTCGCCGCGATCCGCTCCGTGCACAGCGGTGACGCGGTCGTCGCGCCGTCCACCACACGTCGGCTGCTCGACCGCTTCTCGCCGATGCTGCCGAGCGGCAGGGACCGACCGCCCGAGCACGTCGACAAGCTGACCGACCGTGAGCGCGAGGTGATGCTGCTGGTGGCGCAGGGCCTGTCCAACGGCGAGATCGCGGCTCGGCTGGTGCTGTCGGAGGCGACGGTGAAGACCCATGTGGGCCGCATCCTGACCAAGCTGCGACTGCGCGACCGGGTGCAGGTCGTCGTCCTCGCGTACGAGTCGGGCCTGGTCAGGGCGGGCGGCGGCGCGGGCTGACGCCGGACCGAGGACGGGGTGGTGTGACGGGACACGACGGCGGGACGGGCTGACGGTGGGCGACGCGATCTGGATCAACGGGCCGTTCGGCGGCGGGAAGACACAGACGGCGCACGAACTGCGGCGGCGCCTGCCCGGCAGCGTGATCTGCGACCCGGAGCACGTCGGTTTCGGACTGCACCGGATGCTGCCCGCCGGGCTGCGCGGTGACTTCCAGGACCTGGCCGCCTGGCGCCACGGGGTACGGGAAGTGCTGGACCTCGCGCTACGCGGGCACCCCGGCACGGTGATCGTGCCGATGACCCTGGTCGGACCGGGCCACTTCGCGGAGATCATCGGCGGGCTGCGGGGCGACGGCCACACCGTGCACCACTTCGCGCTGCTCGCGGACCGGGCGACGGTGCTGCGCCGGCTGACCGAACGCGGCCTGGGGACCGGCCTGAAGCGGGAGAGCTTCGCCGTACGACGGCTCGACCACTGTCTGGAGCGGCTGGCGGCGCCGGAGTTCGCGGAGCACATCCGTACCGACCGGCTGCCGGTGCCGCGCGTGGCGGACCGGATCGCCGCGTCGGCGGGGCTCGGACTCGTACCGAACACGGACGGCCCGCTGCGGCACCGGCTGCGCCGCACATGGACCGGGATCAGACACATCCGCCTCGACTGAGCCCGGACCCGGGCGGCGGCGTGCCCGCACGCGGTGTGCGGTCACGCGGCTCACCCGCCCGTGGGCGGGCAGGCACCTCACCGGAGCACTCCCTCCAGGAAGTCGCTGCCGATCCGCGCCACGGCCGTCAGGTCCAGCTGGTGCAGGACGTACCGGCCGCGCCGCCGTGTCGTGACCAGACCGGCCTTCTTCAGGACCGCCAGGTGCCGGGACACCTCGGGGGCGGTGATGCTGTGCGAGTCGGCGAGTTCTCCGGTGGTGTACGGGGAACGGGCGAGGTTGCGGCACAGACGCATCCGCATCGGGTGGGCCAGCGCCTCCATCCGCAGCTGGAGCTGTTCCACGGAGGCGGGGGGCGGCAGATCGGGGCGGTGCACGGGGTAGTGGATCACCGGCCGCCAGTCCGGGGCGTGCAGCACCATCAGATGCGGCCAGCCGAACGTGGACGGAATGAGCGTGACCCCCTCGCGGACACCCGGGGCGGTCGCGGTGGTCCGGCCCTCGGTCAGCTTGTCGACCATGATCGTCCGTGCGTCCTCGTCGATCGACAGCGCGGAGGAGACCGCCCGCAGCGCCTCGTCGAGCCCCTTGTGCCGCAGCACCTCCGTCTTGTGCCGGGCGTCGGCGGTCAGCTGGAGCTGGACGCGCTGCCAGGTGTCCGCGAAGAACGCCTGGTCGCAGTCCTCGAAGAGACGCCGAACCCAGCGGCGTACCGAAGCGGGGTCGTCCAGCAGCCGCTCGCTGAACTCCAGCTGCACGGCCCCACGGGCGGCGGCGAGGTCGAGCGCGCGGGCGCGCGTCACCGGGTCGACGAGCGGGGACGGCGCTCCGTTCCCGTAGAGGCTGGCGCAGGTGAACTCCAGGGCGGCGGCGACGAACCGCTCGTCGTCCAGCCGGTCGAGGATGTCCAGGTCCTCCGCGAGGGTGGCCCCGGTTCTGCCGTCGCCGCCGTGGATTCCGGCGAACGGCATGAACACGTCGGAGAAGGTGTTCCGCCACAGGAACTCCGCCTCGTGCATCCGGTCGGCCAGCTCCGGTTCCAGCGCGGCGGCGGTGGCGGTGGCCCAGCTGTTCAGGCCCGGGTGGTGCCCCGGCTCGGCGAGCGCGTGCAGGGCCAGCCCCAGCTCGGCGAGGGGCGAGGTCTCGAAGACGATGTGCTCGGGGGACAGATCCGCGATGTCGATGTTCACGCTCACCCCTCCATGGTGCGGGGTACGCGGAGGCGTTCCGCGCCATTTGACGGGGCTCGTCAATCCACGGGCGGGGCGCGGCACCCCGGCCCACGCTGGGGCCATGGACGCCATTCAGCAGCAGATGCTCGACACCTACCGCGCGACCCGGCTCGGCGAAGTTCCGCCGCCGCTGCCCGGCCGGCACGACTGGGAAGCGGTACGGGACGCCCGTGACCACCTCCGCCGGGGGGCGGCGCCCGCGCGCCGGCCAGGAGGCGGAAAGCTGCGCAGGGCCGTGAACCGGCTCCTCGGGCGCCGGGGCGCGCCGGGGTGAAGGGGTACGGGGAGAGCCGTCGCCCCGTACGTCGCACCAGGTCTCACCCCGGCCGTGACGCCAGTGTCACCCCGGCCGTGACGCCAGTAGCGCCCGGCTGCCACCTCAGCCGTCACACCAGTTTCACCTGGCCGTGAACGCCAGTTCCGCTCCGGCCGTCACCTCGGCCGTGACGTCAGTTCCGCCCCGGCCGTCACACGAGCCGCTTCGCGAACTCCGACACCGCCGCTCGTACGTCCCGCGCGGTCCACTCCAGCCCGGCCTCCGCCACCGTCACCTCGGTGAACGACACACCGGGCGGACCCGTGGCCGCCGGATACCACCTCCGGAAGAGGGCCACGCCGGTCTCCTCGGCCTGGCGCACCGACGCCTCGTCCAGCACGTCCGTCCCGTACGGCAGCCACACCCGGAACTGATGCGTGTGCGGCGGCTCCGGGTGCACCCGGGCCCAGGGCACCGCCGAATCGGTGAAGCCCTCGGCGAGCGCCCCCGCCACCACCTTCGCCCGTGCCACGTACGACGCCAGCCGTGGCAGCTCGCGCGCCAGACCGAGCAGCGCCGAGACCGCCGCCGGGTACTGCTGGAAGAGTTTGCCGCCGTACCGGTGCCGCCAGGTCCTCGCCTCCTCGACCAGCGACTCGGGCCCGGCGAGCGCTGCCCCGGAGAGCCCGCCCAGCGTCTTGTAGAAGGACACGTACACACTGTCCGCGAGCGCCGCGATCTCCGGCAGCCCACGCCCGAAGTGGGGCGCGCACTCCCAGATGCGCGCGCCGTCGAAGTGCACCACCGCGTCCCGCTCGCGGGCCGCCGCCACGACGGCCGTCAGCTCCGACCACTCCGGCAGTACGAAACCGGCGTCACGCAGCGGCAGCTCCAGCATCAGCGTGCCGAACGGTTCGGCGAAGCCGCGTACCTCCTCCGCCGTGGGCAGCCGGGGCTCGGACGTCGGATGGACCGTGCGCAGCCCGCTCAGCGCGCCGAACGCGCCGCGCTCGTGCACCTCCGGGTGGGCGAGCGGGTGCAGGGCCACCGTCGGATCGCCGGTACGTCCCGCCCAGCACCTCAGCGCGACCTGCTGTGCCATCGTCCCGGTCGGGAAGAACGCCGCTGCCTCCGTGCCCAGCAGCTCCGCGACGCGTTCCTCCAGCTCGGCGACGACACCGTCGCCGTAGATGTCGGCGGGCAGGTCGAGATCGGTGACCGTACCGGCGCTCGCGGCCAGCTCGGCGAGCTGTTCACCGAGTGTCCGGTCGGGGGAGGGACGGGCCAGTATGCGATCGGCCCGGCGCCAGGCGGTGATCCGGCGCAGCCGCCCGTCGTCCTCCGGACCGGTCCCGCTCTCCGTCCCGCTCTCCGTCCCGTTCCCTGCCCCGGTCCCTGGCTCGTTCCCCGTCCCGCCGACCGCTCCGGCCGTCGTTCCGGTTGCCGTCCGGCTTGCCGCCCCGGCCGTCCTGTCCGTGTCTGCCATGGCACGATCATCACGCAGACGGCCGTCCCCGCCCACCGGCTTTCCGTCCCCGCCCCACCGCTTTCCGGACGTGACGGGCACTGCCGTCGCGTTGCCCACAGGCTGTGGACAGTCAGGGGGTGGCGCGAAACGCTGGCGTAGCATGCAGATGAATCGTCCGGTACCCGCCGCGGACTGGAACGGAAGGCCATCGCCGCGTGAACACATACGCACCCAAGGAACCCCTCGACGCGAGGGACCGCCCCGCCCGCCTCACGGTCGGTGTCGTCGGCGCGGGCCGCGTCGGCCCCGCGCTCGCCGCGTCCCTCCAGCTCGCCGGACACCGCCCGGTCGCCGTGTCGGGAGTCTCCGACGCGTCCGTGCGCCGGGCCGCCGCGCTCCTCCCCGACGTACCTCTGGTGTCGCCCGCCGAAGTCCTCGCGCGCGCCGACCTGGTGCTGCTCACGGTCCCCGACGACGCCCTGCCCGGTCTGGTCGAGGGGCTGGCCGAGACCGGCGCGATCCGGCCGGGACAGCTCCTCGTCCACACCTCGGGGCGGTACGGGACCGGGGTCCTCGACCCCGCTCGGCGGGCCGGCGCCCTGCCGCTCGCGCTGCACCCGGCGATGACCTTCACCGGGACGTCCGTCGACGTCCAGCGTCTGGCGGGCTGTTCGTTCGGCGTCACCGCGCCCGAGGAGCTGCGCCTCGCCGCCGAGGCCCTGGTCATCGAGATGGGCGGGGAGGCCGAGTGGATCGCGGAGGAGTCCCGTCCGCTCTACCACGCGGCGCTCGCTCTCGGCGCGAACCACCTGGTCACGCTGGTCGCCCAGGCCATGGAGCTGCTGCGTACGGCCGGGGTCACCGCCCCGGACCGGATGCTCGGCCCGCTTCTCGGCGCCGCGCTCGACAACGCCCTGCGCTCCGGTGACGCCGCGCTGACCGGACCCGTCGCCCGGGGTGACGCGGGCACGGTCGCCGCCCACATCGCCGAGCTGCGTGTCCACGCCCCGCGGTCCGTGGCCGGATACCTCGCGATGGCCCGCACCACCGCCGACCGGGCGCTCGCCCACGGGATGCTCAAGCCGGAGCTGGCGGAAGACCTGCTGGACGTGCTCGCGGACAGCGCGGGCGGTACGGGAGCTACGGGCGGTACGAGAGCTACGAGGGGTACGAGCGATACGAGGGGTACGAGCGATACGGAAAGCGGCGGCCCGACCGACCCGGCCGCCCGCCCGATCGACCGCCCGACCGGGCGGCCCCGCGACACCGACGCCACCCCCGGCGCCTCCGGTGACACCGACCCCACCCCCGGCGCCTCCGACGACACCGACGCCACCCCCGGCGCCTCCGGTGACACCGACCCCACCCCCGGCGCCTCCGCCCCTGACACCGACACCGACTCCGGAACGGAGAACGGCCGATGACCACCGCCCCCGTCACCGCCCCCGCCACCCTGCTCCGTACCGCCGCCGAGCTGGACGCGCTCCGTCCCCCGGCCGGTGCGCGCCGGGCCGTCGTCATGACGATGGGCGCCCTGCACGAGGGCCACGCCACCCTGATCCGTACCGCTCGCGCCGCCGCGGGCCCGGACGGTCAGGTCGTCGTCACCGTCTTCGTCAACCCGCTCCAGTTCGGCGCGGGCGAAGACCTCGACCGCTACCCGCGCACGCTCGACGCCGACCTCGTCGTCGCGGGCGCGGCCGGCGCGGACGTCGTCCTCGCACCCTCCGTGGACGAGGTCTACCCGGGCGGTGAGCCCCAGGTCAGGATCGCGGCGGGCCCCATGGGCGAACGGCTGGAGGGCGCGTCGCGCCCCGGCCACTTCGACGGGATGCTCACCGTCGTCGCCAAGCTGCTGCACCTCACCCGTCCCGACACCGCGTTCTTCGGGCAGAAGGACGCCCAGCAGCTGGCGCTGATCCGCCGCATGGCCCGTGACCTCGACTTCCCGGTGGAGATCGCCGGGGTGGAGACGGTCCGCGAACCGGACGGCCTGGCGCTCTCCAGCCGCAACCGCTTCCTCTCCGCCGAGGAGCGCCGCACCGCGCTCGCGCTGTCCCGGGCCCTGTTCGCGGCCCGCGACCTGCTCACGGCACCGGACGACCCCCGTACCTCCCGCGTTCCCCGTACCCCGGCGGCCGTACGGGCCGCCGCGCGCCGGGTGCTCGACGAAGCGTCCGCCGGTTCGCCGCCGCTCGCGCTGGACCACCTGGCCCTGGTGGACCCGGCGGACTTCACCGAGATCCCCGACGAGGGCCCGGAGACCCCCGACGGGCGGACCCGTCGTGACGCCGTCCTGGTCGTCGCCGCCCGGGTGGGCGCCACCCGACTCATCGACAACATCCCACTGACCTTCGGAGCCTCGTCGTGACCGGTATACGGCTGACCGCACCCGCCCCCGGCTGGGCCATCGACGCGGACGTGGTGGTGGTCGGTTCCGGCGTCGCCGGTCTGACCACAGCACTGCGCTGCGCGGCGGCCGGACTCGCCACCGTCGTCGTCACGAAGGCACGTCTCGACGACGGTTCGACGCGCTGGGCGCAGGGCGGTGTCGCGGCGGCCCTCGGCGACGGCGACACCCCCGAGCAGCACCTCGAAGACACCCTGGTCGCGGGGGCCGGCCTGTGCGACGAGACGGCGGTGCGGGCACTGGTCACCGGGGGTCCCGACGCCGTCCGGCGCCTCATCGAGACCGGCGCCCACTTCGACACCACGGACACCGGGGACATCGCCCTCGCCCGCGAGGGCGGCCATCACCGCCGTCGCATCGCGCACGCGGGCGGTGACGCGACGGGCGCGGAGATCTCCCGGGCCCTGGTCGAAGCGGTCCGTTCGGCCGCTCTGCACACCGTGGAGAACGCGCTGGTCCTGGACCTGCTGACGGACGCCGAAGGCCGTACGGCGGGTGTCACCCTGCACGTCATGGGCGAGGGGCAGCACGACGGGGTCGGCGCGGTCCACGCCCCCGCGGTCGTCCTGGCGACCGGCGGCATGGGCCAGGTCTTCTCCGCGACCACCAACCCGCCGGTCTCCACCGGGGACGGCGTCGCCCTCGCCCTGCGGGCCGGCGCGGAGGTCTCCGACCTCGAATTCGTCCAGTTCCACCCGACGGTGCTCTTCCTCGGCGCGGACGCCGAGGGCCAGCAGCCGCTGGTCTCCGAGGCGGTACGGGGGGAGGGGGCCCATCTCGTCGACGCCTCCGGCACCCGCTTCATGCTCGGACAGCACGAGCTGGCGGAGCTGGCGCCGCGCGACATCGTCGCGAAGGCCATCACCCGGCAGATGCGGCTGCACGGCACCGAGCACATGTACCTCGACGCCCGCCACTTCGGCACCGAGATGTGGGAACAGCGCTTCCCCACCATCCTGGCGGCCTGCCGGGCGCACGGCATCGACCCGGTGACCGGGGCCATCCCGATCGCCCCGGCCGCCCACTACGCCTCGGGCGGCATCCGCACCGACCTCCGGGGCCGCACCACGGTCCCGGGTCTGTACGCCTGCGGGGAGGTGGCCTGCACGGGTGTGCACGGGGCGAACCGGCTGGCGTCGAACTCCCTCCTGGAGGGTCTGGTCTTCGCCGAGCGCATCGCGGCGGACATCGCCGACGACCGCCCCCGCCCGACCCGTCCGGTGGACCCGGCCCAGGACCCCACCGGGCCCGCGCCCACCCCGCTGCTCGCTCCCGAGGCGCGGCGGACGATCCAGCGGATCATGACCACGGGAGCCGGGGTCCTGCGTTCCTCCGGGAGCCTCGCCGTCGCCGCCGGCGAACTGGACGCCCTCCAGCGCGGCGCCGCGCTCGACGCGGAGGCCGACGAGCCGAAGGTCGCGGTGCCCGGCGTCGAGGCGTGGGAGGTCACCAACCTGCTGCTGGTCTCGCGCGTCCTGGTCGCCGCGGCCCGCGCCCGCGAGGAGACCCGGGGCTGCCACTGGCGCGAGGACCGGCCCGACCGGGACGACACCGAATGGCGCCGCCATCTGGTGGTACGGCTCACGCCCGACCGGCAGTTGGTGGTACGCCGTACGGAGACCGCCGAGTTCCCACCCGTACGCCCCGAGAACCGCTAGTGCCACTCCGTGCGGGCCCCGCCGGTCCCGTACCGGTGCCACTCCGGGCGGCCCTCGCGCCGGTCCTGGTACCGGCGCCGCCTCCCGGCACCCGCCGACGGCGGACGTCGGTGCCACACAGCCCGCCACCATCCGACACCGCAACCACCCGTCCACCCGTCACCGCAACCACCCGTCACCGCCACACCCGCCGTCCCCCATCCCGTCCGCCCGTCCCCGTCCCACCCACACCCCACCGATGTCCTGAGGAGCCGTAACCGTGAGCACGCCCGAAGAGAATCCGCGCCCCACGCCCGTGGACGTACCGCTGATCCAGATCGGCGTGCCCGCCTCGTCCGCGGGCGGCTGCGGTGACGGCTGCGGCTGCGGCGGGGAGGACGGCTACGGGCCGGACGACCTGGAGTGCGGTCTCGACCCCGCCCTCGCCCAGCTCCTCGCCGACGCCGGACTGGACCCCGTCCAGGTCGAGGACATCGCGCACGTCGCCATCGAGGAGGACCTGGACGGCGGTGTGGACGTCACGACCGTCGCCACCGTCCCCGAGGACGCCGTCGCCACCGGCGACTTCACCGCCCGTGAGGCGGGCGTGGTGGCCGGACTGCGCGTCGCCGAGGCCGTCCTGTCCATCGTCTGCACGGACACGTTCGAGGTCGAGCGGCATGTCGAGGACGGCGAGCGCGTCGCCCCCGGCCAGAAGCTGCTGACCGTCACCACCCGCACCCGCGACCTGCTGACCGGCGAGCGCGGCGCACTCAACCTGCTCTGCCGCCTCTCCGGCATCGCGACCGCCACCCGCGCCTGGGCCGACGTGCTCGACGGTACGAAGGCCGAGGTCCGCGACACCCGCAAGACCACCCCGGGACTGCGCGCGCTGGAGAAGTACGCGGTGCGCTGCGGCGGTGGCGTCAACCACCGGATGTCGCTCACCGACGCCGCGCTGGTGAAGGACAACCACGTCATCGCGGCGGGCGGTGTCGCCGAGGCGTTCCAGCGGGTCCGCGACGCGTTCCCCGAGCTGCCGGTCGAGGTCGAGGTCGACACCATGCAGCAGGTCCGTGAGGTCCTGGACGCGGGTGCGGACCTGATCCTGCTCGACAACTTCACCCCCACCGAGACGGCGGAGGCAGTCGCACTCGTCGGCGGCCGGGCCGTCCTGGAGTCCTCGGGCCGGCTCACCCTCGCCACCGCCCGTGCCTACGCCGATGCGGGCGTCGACTACCTCGCGGTGGGCGCCCTCACCCACTCCTCGCCGATCCTCGACATCGGCCTGGACTTCCGGGACACGGCCCCCGACGCGACGACCGACTCGACCACCGGCACGGACTCCGACGCGATCCCCGGCGGGGCGACCGCCTGATGCTGCTCACCATCGACGTCGGAAACACCCACACCGTCCTCGGCCTGTTCGACGGCGAGGAGATCGTCGAGCACTGGCGGATCTCCACCGACGCCCGCCGCACCGCCGACGAGCTGGCCGTGCTGCTGCACGGCCTGATGGGCACGCACCCGCTGCTGGGCGAGGAGCTGGGCGACGGCATCGACGGCATCGCCATCTGCTCCACCGTCCCGGCGGTGCTGCACGAGCTGCGCGAGGTGACCCGCCGCTACTACGGCGACGTCCCGGCCGTCCTCGTCGAACCGGGCATCAAGACGGGCGTCCCGATCCTCATGGACAACCCGAAGGAGGTCGGCGCGGACCGCATCATCAACGCGGTCGCCGCCGTCGAGCTGTACGGGGGTCCGGCCATCGTCGTCGACTTCGGCACCGCCACCACCTTCGACGCGGTCAGCGCCCGGGGCGAGTACACCGGCGGGGTCATCGCCCCCGGCATCGAGATCTCGGTCGAGGCGCTGGGCGTCAAGGGGGCGCAGCTCCGCAAGATCGAGCTGGCCCGGCCGCGCAGCGTGATCGGCAAGAACACCGTCGAGGCCATGCAGTCGGGCATCATCTACGGCTTCGCCGGACAGGTCGACGGGGTCGTGGCACGCATGAAGAAGGAACTGGCCGCCGTCCCCGAGGACGTCACCGTCATCGCCACGGGGGGCCTCGCGCCGATGGTCCTGGGCGAGTCCTCCGTCATCGACGAGCACGAGCCCTGGCTGACGCTCATCGGACTGCGCCTGGTGTACGAGCGGAACCTGGCCCGGATGTGACCGTCCGCGCCGGGCGTGGTACGCGCCCCGGGCACTCCTGGCGGCACCGGCCCCGCCCGCCCGGGACCGTCCGGGGCGCGTCGAAGGCCAACTAAGCGGATTTTGTCCATTTAGCACGTATTGTCGCGCTATGCCCACGCCCTACGGATCACGCGGTGGCATGGCGTTCGGTGCGGACGAGCTGCGTGTGCTCCGTCGCGCCCTCGCCATCGCCCTCCACCCCACGCCCCTGCCCGACGAGGACGTCCGGGACTGCCTGCGGCTCGCCGGCGCCGTGGACGAAGTGGTCGCCGAGGCGGGCCGGCTGCGCGCGTTCCTCCTCGCCGACCTCGCCCGCTACCGCGACGCCCTCCCCGGAGCCGTCAGCGGCTATCTGGAACTCCTCCAGGACGCCCTGGCGGCCGGCTACGACCCCGGACCCGACGACCTCGCGGCACTGCGCGCCCTGCGCCACCGGCCGGTCGCCGCCGCCCTGCTCGAACACTGCCAGGCGCTCGCGGAGCGCGCGGTGCGTGCCCGGCTCGCCGGACGCGCGGTCACCGTGGCCGTACCCGCCCCCACCCGGCGCGGCCGGCTGCTCGCGCTCACCGGTGGCCGTTCGGCCGCCGGTCCGGAGCGGCCCAAGGAGCCCACGACCCCCGCGGCCCCCGCCCGCCCCCACCCGTCCGAGCGCCCCGCGCCCAAGCCCTCCGAGGTCTTTCCGCCACGCCGCAGGCCGGTCCCCCCACCGGAACAACGCGCCGCCGGATAGCCAAGGGCCGTCCCGCGATCCCTGGTGGGCGTGCGACGACGGCTACGGCACCTCGCGGCGTTGTCGGAACGTCCCCGTGCGTCCAGTACGCGGACGTCCCTCCGCCTGGCGATGCACCGCATCCGACGCCGCACGCTGATCCACCACGGACTGCGGACAGCCCTTACTCTGGACTCATGGACTACGTATCCGCGCTCGTGCCCCCCGTCGTGATGGCGGCCTTCTTCATCGCTCTCGTCGTGACGATAGTGAAGAGCCAGGGCGGCCCCAACAAGGCCAAGGAGGACGCCGCCGTGGACGCGGCGATCCTCCGGTCCGAGGCGTCGGTGCCGACCCCCCGGACCGACGGGGTCTGACCCGCCGGGCGGCGCGACCCGCCCCGTACACCGAGAAGGGCGTACGGCTCCCTCCGAGGAGCCGTACGCCCTTTTGCCGTATGAATAAACGGTCATTCGGGACATCTGGCACTAAGGTGGCGCTGTGCCCCGCCAATTGGGAGAGCTGGAAGACGCCGTCATGACCCGCGTCTGGCAATGGAACCGCCCGGTCACCGTGCGGGAAGTCCTGGAGGACCTTCAACAGGAACGCTCCATCGCCTACACCACCGTCATGACGGTAATGGACAATCTCCATCAGAAGGGCTGGGTCCGCAGGGAAGTCGAAGGCCGGGCCTATCGATATACGGCGGTCTCCACCCGTGCCGCGTACGCGGCCGCACTGATGAACGAAGCCTGGTCCCGCAGTGACAACCCGGCGGCCGCCCTCGTCGCCTTCTTCGGCATGATGTCCGCCGAACAGCGGGAAGCCCTCCAGGACGCCATGCGGGTCGTGCAGCCGGCGTTGACCCAAGGTGCCGCACCCACCGAGCCCGCTACGCCCATCGCCCCGAAGAGTGATGAGCCCGCCGATGACGTCACGGCCGATGATCCGGGTACCCGGACAGGTACTGACACGAGTGATGAGACGGTCGATGACGCGTTCGCGGAGGACGGGCGATAGCGTCGGCGCATGTCCTCAGAGCTACCGCATACCGATTTCCATACCGAACCGTCGGTTAATAACGTGACCGTCACTGTCCGACGGGCCAGGACGAGCGATGTCCCATCGGTACGCCGTCTCCTCGACGGCTACGTACAGGAAGGCATCCTGCTCGACAAAGCGACCGTGACGCTTTACGAGGACATCCAGGAGTTCTGGGTGGCGGAACGCGACGAGGACGCCGGGGTCATCGGCTGCGGGGCACTGCACGTGATGTGGGAAGACCTCGCCGAAGTGCGCACTCTTGCCGTCGACCCCGGGATCAAGGGCTCCGGAGTGGGCCATCACGTGCTCGACAAGTTGCTGCGGACCGCGCGGTGGCTCGGTGTGCGCCGGGTTTTCTGTCTCACCTTCGAAGTCGACTTCTTCGCGAAGCACGGGTTCGTCGAGATCGGAGAGACACCGGTCGACGGAGATGTCTACAGTGAGCTGCTGCGTTCCTATGACGAGGGCGTCGCGGAGTTCCTGGGTCTCGAACGGGTGAAGCCGAACACCTTGGGCAACAGCCGGATGCTTCTGCACCTGTGATCGCCGGAGAGTCCTATGTCCGAATCGCGCACGTTTCCCGCGTTCTCGCGCTCCTGAACCTCTCCCAGGGGTTTGTGTTTTCCGGGGAAAAGCGGTTTCCTTTCCGCGTACTACATTTTCGATGAAAGGAAATCCCGGTGGCACAGAAGGTTCAGGTCCTTCTTGTCGATGACCTCGACGGTGTCGAGGCGGACGAGACGGTGACGTTCGCTCTCGACGGCAAGACCTACGAGATCGACCTCACCACGAGCAACGCGGACAAGCTCCGTGGTCTTCTTGAGCCCTACACCAAGGGTGGCCGACGCACCGGGGGTCGCGCCGCGACCGGCCGCGGCAAGGGCCGCGCCGTTCCCGGTGGGAACAAGGACACCGCCGAGATCCGTAAGTGGGCGCGCGAGAACGGTCACAACGTGAATGACCGCGGTCGCGTTCCCGCCGAGATCCGCGAGGCTTAC
Organism: Streptomyces sp. AM 4-1-1; assembly: GCF_029167625.1. NCBI lineage: Bacteria > Bacillati > Actinomycetota > Actinomycetes > Kitasatosporales > Streptomycetaceae > Streptomyces > Streptomyces sp. AM 4-1-1. The sequence continues at coordinate 2,974,159 of NZ_CP119145.1, read as the reverse complement.
GAGAAGGCCAACGGCTGATCCGTCGGCCGATCGGCCGGCAGTTGGTTTTTGGTGCGCGTCAACCGGACCCGGTGGCATTCCGCCGCCGCCGCGTCCACCAGCCGTACGAAATCGGGAGCAGTACCACGCCTGCTCCCGAGGGCGGCGAGGGCCGGGAGCGTCGGCTCCACGTCCCGCCGCGGCTCGGGGGGTCGCAGCCATCCGGCGGCCCCCGGCGAGCCCGCCGCCCGTCCCGGCGGCGGCGGAGCGGTGATCCGGCCGCCCGCACCCGTCGCCGTCAGATCGAGGGCGATCCCGCCCCACTCCAGCCAGTCGAGCAGCCCCGGCAGCTCGTCGGCGCTCCCCGCGGCCACCCACAGCCGCACGCGTCCGCCCGCCACCGCCACCGGCCCGGTGCGGCCCACCCGCCGCAGCACGGCCCGGCCGACGGCGTCGGGCAGCGTCAGGACGTCGAAGCGAAGCCCGGTCGGCAGCCACACGCGGGCGCCTCGGTGAGTCCGGCCGGGAAAGTCGGCGGGAGAGTCGGCGGGAGTCCCGCCGGACGAGCCCGCGGCAGAGCCGATCACGGCGCTCCACCCCAGTTCCTCCTCGTACCACCGCGCCCAGGCGTCGGCCACGGCGCGGGTGACGGTCGGGACGGACACGGACGGGACGGACACGGACGGGACGGTCATCAGGGACGCTGTGCCGGCGCCGCCGTCGAGCGGTGACCGGGGAGGCGGAACGGTGAGTGCCATGTGCGGGCAACCGCCGAACGGCGCGCGGGGTTACGGCCCGCCGGATCACTCGGAGTTCATGATCGAATACGTTCGGTGTCCGTGATGGGGGCGTACGGATGCATTCGGGAGTACGAGGATGTTCGCCCGTAGCGGAGGGAACCCACGTGCCCCGCATGGACTGTCTGTAGTTGCGGGTATGACATTCCTGGTGGGAAGGGGCGACACGCAGGCCGGAACGTCTCACGTTCGCCATCGGCGTACTGGCGAAAGAGCTATCTGTCTGGCCTGCGGGAACATCGTCTCGCACCATCGGGTTGGAGCAGTTGTCGGCGTTCGGGGCAGGAGGCCATCGACGGGTGTCGGCAGTTGAAATGAGCGGTCCCCGCTTGCGGGACTAAGCTGCGGAAGGACAGGGAGGGGACCGACCCCTTACTGCCTGACCGCTCTGAGGAGCGATTAACGATGTTCGAGAGGTTCACCGACCGCGCGCGGCGGGTTGTCGTCCTGGCTCAGGAAGAAGCCCGGATGCTCAACCACAACTACATCGGCACCGAGCACATCCTCCTGGGCCTTATCCACGAGGGTGAGGGTGTCGCCGCTAAGGCCCTGGAGAGCCTCGGGATTTCGCTCGAGGCGGTCCGCCAGCAGGTGGAGGAGATCATCGGTCAGGGCCAGCAGGCCCCGTCCGGCCACATCCCCTTCACTCCCCGTGCCAAGAAGGTCCTGGAGCTCTCGCTCCGCGAGGCCCTTCAGCTCGGTCACAACTACATCGGCACCGAGCACATCCTGCTCGGCCTGATCCGCGAGGGCGAGGGCGTCGCCGCCCAGGTCCTCGTGAAGCTGGGCGCCGACCTGAACCGGGTGCGGCAGCAGGTCATCCAGCTGCTCTCCGGCTACTCGGGAGGCAAGGAGGCGGCCACCGCGGGCGGCCCCGCCGAGGGCACGCCCTCGACCTCCCTGGTCCTGGACCAGTTCGGCCGCAACCTCACCCAGGCGGCCCGCGAATCCAAGCTCGACCCGGTCATCGGGCGCGAGAAGGAGATCGAGCGGGTCATGCAGGTGCTGTCCCGCCGCACCAAGAACAACCCGGTCCTCATCGGCGAGCCCGGCGTCGGCAAGACGGCGGTCGTCGAGGGCCTGGCGCAGGCCATCGTCAAGGGCGAGGTGCCCGAGACCCTCAAGGACAAGCACCTCTACACCCTGGACCTCGGCGCGCTGGTCGCCGGCTCCCGCTACCGCGGTGACTTCGAGGAGCGCCTGAAGAAGGTCCTCAAGGAGATCCGCACCCGCGGCGACATCATCCTGTTCATCGACGAGCTGCACACGCTCGTCGGCGCGGGCGCCGCCGAGGGCGCGATCGACGCCGCCAGCATCCTCAAGCCGATGCTGGCCCGTGGCGAGCTCCAGACCATCGGTGCCACCACGCTCGACGAGTACCGCAAGCACCTGGAGAAGGACGCCGCGCTGGAGCGCCGCTTCCAGCCGATCCAGGTCGCCGAACCGTCGCTGCCGCACACCATCGAGATCCTGAAGGGTCTCCGCGACCGTTACGAGGCCCACCACCGGGTCTCCATCACGGACGAGGCGCTGGTGCAGGCCGCCACCCTGGCCGACCGGTACATCTCGGACCGCTTCCTGCCGGACAAGGCGATCGACCTGATCGACGAGGCCGGTTCCCGGATGCGCATCCGCCGGATGACCGCGCCGCCGGACCTCCGCGAGTTCGACGAGAAGATCGCGACCGTCCGCCGCGACAAGGAGTCGGCCATCGACTCCCAGGACTTCGAGAAGGCGGCCTCTCTCCGCGACAAGGAGAAGCAGCTGCTGGCGGCGAAGGCCAAGCGGGAGAAGGAGTGGAAGGCCGGCGACATGGACGTCGTCGCCGAGGTCGACGGCGAGCTGATCGCCGAGGTCCTGGCCACGGCCACCGGCATCCCGGTCTTCAAGCTCACCGAGGAGGAGTCCTCGCGGCTGCTCCGCATGGAGGACGAGCTCCACAAGCGCGTCATCGGCCAGAAGGACGCCATCAAGGCCCTTTCGCAGGCGATCCGTCGCACGCGGGCCGGTCTCAAGGACCCGAAGCGCCCCGGTGGTTCGTTCATCTTCGCCGGCCCGTCCGGTGTCGGTAAGACGGAGCTCTCCAAGACGCTCGCCGAATTCCTCTTCGGCGACGAGGACGCGCTGATCTCCCTCGACATGTCGGAGTTCAGCGAGAAGCACACGGTTTCCCGTCTCTTCGGTTCTCCCCCCGGTTACGTGGGTTACGAAGAAGGCGGCCAGCTCACCGAGAAGGTGCGCCGGAAGCCGTTCTCCGTCGTCCTCTTCGACGAGGTCGAGAAGGCCCACCCCGATATCTTCAACTCCCTGCTCCAGATCCTGGAGGACGGTCGTCTGACCGACTCCCAGGGCCGGGTCGTGGACTTCAAGAACACGGTCATCATCATGACGACCAACCTCGGGACCCGGGACATCTCCAAGGGCTTCAATCTGGGCTTCGCCGCCCAGGGCGACGTCAAGACCAACTACGAGCGGATGAAGGTCAAGGTCAACGAGGAGCTGAAGCAGCACTTCCGCCCCGAGTTCCTGAACCGCGTCGACGACACCGTCGTCTTCCACCAGCTCACCGAGGAAGACATCATCCAGATCGTCGACCTCATGGTCGACAAGGTGGACGAGCGTCTGAAGGACCGCGACATGGGTCTGGAGCTCAGCCCGAGCGCCAAGTCCCTGCTCGCGAAGAAGGGCTACGACCCCGTGATGGGCGCCCGGCCGCTGCGCCGGACGATCCAGCGCGAGATCGAGGACATCCTCTCCGAGAAGATCCTCTTCGGGGAGCTGCGCGCCGGTCACATCGTGGTCGTCGGCACCGAGGGCGAGGGTGACGAGAAGAAGTTCACCTTCCGCGGCGAGGAGAAGTCCCCGCTGCCCGACGTCCCGCCGATCGAGCAGGCGGCGGGCGGCGCCGGCCCGAACATGACGAAGGAAGCGTAAGGACGCCTTGAGCGCCTGAGCGTGACGAAGGGGCTGCCCCGGACCGGATTCCCGGTTCCGGGGCAGCCCCTTTTTCCTTGCCCGGGGTCAGCGGAACGCGAGGTCGAGGCCGTCGGTGCCGCTGAAGTCCGAGAGATGGCCGGTGTTCAGTTCGACCTCGATCCGGAGTTCCGGCAGTGCCCGGAGCGGGCTGAGGTCGAGGGGGAACACCGCGCCTTGGCCCGCGTACAACTCCAGATGCGTGAGGGAGGGGAAGCGCTTGGCCAGCGCGATGAGGTCGCCGTCCGTCCGTACGGGGAGGCACAGATCGAGTACGGACGGAACGGGGTCCCCGGTGAGTTCGAGCCGGGAGCCTCCACGTACGTGGAGGTGTGTGAGGTGAGGGGCTTCACGCAACGCGTCGGCCAGGTGGACGACCGGTCCCCGGCCGGCCAGACAGAGCCACGTGAGCGCCGGCCATCGGGCGAGACCGGTCACGGTCAGCGCCGGTCCCGTCCACTCCGCTGTCAGGGAGGTCAGACCCGGGTGGGCAGGCAGTTCCGCGAGCGTCGAGGTGTCGACGGAGTGCACCGTCAGATGCCGCAGGCTGTCCAGCGCCGCGATCGACGCGCACGCGGAGTCCCGGGGACAGCCGAGGTTCCTGGTCGAGAGGCCCAGGGTGACGAGCTGCGTGAGAGAGACGAGTACGGAGGCGTCCTGGACCCGGGGACAGTCCAGGAGGTGCAGAGCGGTGAGCGTCTCACCCTGGCGGCGGAGCCAGGTGATATTCGTGAGCTCCGCGTTGCGTGCCACTACCAGTGAATACAGCCGCAGGGCCGACAGCGAAGTGTCCAAGGCGTCATCGGTGAAGTCGCCGAAGACGGTGATGTGCTTCGCCCTCGGCAGACGGATCAGCGAGGCGAGCTGATCGGCCGTGTGCACATCCACCATGCGCTCTTCGAGGTCGACGAGGCCCAGGACCTCCGTGGCGAATGCCTGAGGCGGAAAATTGAACCACTGGTGTGCGAAGACCTCGACGGCACGCTCATGTGCGAGTGCCCAGGTCCGGGCATGGGGGACGGCCTCATGACCGCCGACCGCGATGATCAGTTCCGCGACGGCGTGGACAGAGCCGGCGGTTCCCTCGAACTCCTCCGGTGACGGCAGCAGTGCCAGTCCGGACGCGCCGAGGCGGGCCAGCGTCCGCACCTCGTGGAATGCGGTCGGAGGAAACAGCGCCGCCGTGCACCGCTTGACGCGCTCCCGGGTCGCCGCGTCCAGCCAGGCCGCGTGCCGTGCGCAGAGCGCGGCCAGGACGTGGATTCCGGCGCGATCCGGCGCGTCGGTCCGCTCCTCGCCCACGTCCAGCAACCCGTTGACAAGCAGCGGGAGTTCACGCCGACCGCAGTGGCCCGCCGCGAGCAGGATCACGTCCTGCCAGGTCTCCTCCGCCGCGTGCCGCAGCAGCTCGCCCAGGTGGTCGTCCTCGACGAACTCCTTGGCCGCCAGGAAGTCCTGGAAGGTGCGGTGGGCGAACTGGTAGGTGTCGTCGGCCCGTTCCAGGAGCAGCCCGCTCCGGTTCAGCAGGTGGGTCAGTATCTTCTCGGGCGGCCCCTGCTGCTGTATCCGCTCCATCCCCGACAGGGCCCGGTCGATCCGGCGCAGAGCCTGGTCGCGTGAGAACTCCGTCTGGCCCTCCCGCACCAGCCAGACCGCGATCCGCTGGAGCAGCTGGGCCTGCTCCTCCACGGTCACGCTGACGCCCTCGGGATTCTTGATCCGGCGGCGTCTGTCGCGGTTGCCGAGCAGCATCGCCAGCGCCGAGTCGTACAGCTGCCAGCGGGTCTCCGGGAGGAAGCCCTGGCGTCGGCGGTGCAGGGCGCAGATGACCGCGCAGAGCAGGGGAGTGCGGGCGAGGTCGCTCAGGGTGGTGTTCCGGGCGAGCTGCTGGGCGAGGTCGCGTTCCAGTTCGGCCAGGTCCTCGTGGGCGTCGCCGTCCAGCCGGGCGGCCCGGTGCCAGGCGGCGACGAAGGCCCGGACGTCGTCGTCGCGCATCGGCAGCAGCCGCAGCTCCTCGAACCCCTGGGACAGCAGCCAGTCCGGTTCCACGGCGAGCGGGCGCACGGTCGCCACGCAGCGGGTCTCCGGGTAGCGCTCCAGCAGCCGTGACAGCCAGTCGTGCGCCTCCTCGCGGTCGTCCGGCGGGACCTCGTCCAGGCCGTCGACGAGCAGCAGGCCCCGGCCGGATTCGAGGACCCGGCCGGCCCAGCCGTCCGGGGCGTCGTCGATCACCAGCCGGGCCGCCGACGGCAGCCGCGCCGGGGTGGGGAACGCCTCCCCCCGGGCGCGCAGGGTGCGCAGCGGTACGACGAAGGGGACCAGCCCGTTCAGCGCGGCCAGCCGGGGGCCGAGGGTGCCCGCCGACGCGTGGGCGGCGAGCCACCACACCAGGGTGGTCTTCCCGGCGCCCGCGTCGCCCCGGAGCAGGACCCGGGGCCGGTCGGCGAGCAGGGCGTCCACCCGCTGGGGGGCCGGGGCCGCCTCCGGTGTCAGGCCCGGGGCGGCGCCGCGGTGCTGGGCCTCCAGGCTCAGATACGCGGTGTCGAGGTCCCACTCCGAATCGTGCTTGGCGAGTTCGTCGAGGCCGAAGATCTTCGTGCGGCGGTACGCGGTGCCGAGCGAGGCGGCGTAGTCCTCCTCGTACCGCCGGTCCTGGGGATGGTGGCCGTGGACCTTCTCCAGGCGGGGCCTGGCGCCGGACTGTTCGCAGACCGTCCGGAAGGTGCGGGACCGGAGCAGCGCGTGCAGCGGTACGCACTCCACCCGCCGGCCACCGCGCTGCCGGGGGACCTGCCGGGCGATGCCGAGCAGTACGTCACCCGCGAAGAGCGGGCCGCCGGACAGTCCGCTCAGGGCCGGGACCCTGGCGCCGGCGGCGTCGAAGGGCGGCGGGCCGTCCAGCTGGCAGACCAGCAGCCCACGGGTCAGGCCCGCCGCCGGGAGGACGGTGGCGGTGTACTGGTCCGCCTCCAGCCGCCGGTCGGAGCCGTAGCGCTGGATGTCGGGGAAGCCGGTCAGCTCGCAGCCGGGGAGGACCTGCCCGTCGGCGAGTGCCCCGAGCCGTACCGGCGGGACCGGCGCGGCCGGGGTGGCGAGGAACAGCAGGGCCGCGTCGAGATCGTGGTCGATCCAGGCCACCGTTCCACGGACGACGCCCCCACGGGAGGGCTGTGCGATCAGGGCGGCGGCGCTCGTCCTGACGACGTGGGCGCAGGTCAGCACCAGCCGGTCGGTGAGGAGGACACCGCTGCCCTGGAGCAGACCGGAGACGACGACCGTGCGGTCCGTGGGGCGCGTGCCGGGCCGGGCCGCTATGCGGGCCGTGGGGCGTGCGCGGGGGCTGGGGGCGGTGTGGTCCGTGGGGTGTGCGTCCGGGGTGGAGGTCGTGCGGTCCGTGGGGCGTGCACCTGGGCCGGGGGCGGTACGGGCCGTGGGGCGTGCACCTGGGCCGGGGGCGGTACGGGCCGTGGGGCGTGCGCCGGGTTCGGGAACTGCGCGGTCCGTGGGGTGCGTGCCGGGACCGGCCGCCGTGCGGTCCGTGGGGTGTGCGCGGGGGCCGGGGGCCGTGCGGTCCGTGGGGCGTGCGCGGGGGCCGGGGGCCGTGCCGTCCGTGGGGTGTGCGCCCGGATCGTCCGCCCTGGGGCCGCCCGGCGCGGACGCGCTCACGGGTGGTCCGGCCCGTGGCCGAAGTGTTCCGTGCTGCCCCGGTCCTCGTGGCCGATGAGCCAGGGGCCGCCGGTCGTGGCGTTGTGCGGCTTCAGGGTGAAGGCGACCTTGTGGGTCCGCCCGGTGGCGCGGGCCACGTCGGCGCCCGCCTCCACCACCCATGCCTTGACCTTGCCGCCGCCCTTGACCTCCCGGCGGAGTTCGAGGGTGAACTCCATCTGGATGTCGCCGACCTCGAACGCCACCGGGTGCCCGGTGGCGCGGGCGGCGGCCTCGATGAGCTGGTTGCGCACGGATTCGACCGCGTCGGCGAGTTCGATGCCGTCGGCCGCGTGGACGCCGTCGTCGTCATTGGTCATGGGCTCCCCCGGAGAACTGTTTTCCCGCGGATCAGCGTAAGGGCTGTCCCGTACTCCCTGGCGGGCGTACGACGACAGCTACGGCACCTCGCGGCGTCGCCGGAACATCCGCGTACATCCGGTACGCGGACGTCCCTCCGCCTTGCGACGCACCACGTCCGGTGCCGCGCGCCCCTCCACCTGGGATGACGGGACAGCCCTTCGGCACCGCAGGGCCACAGGTCCCGGAACCGGCAGTCTTCGGACCCACCGGCGGTGACAAGGCGCACAGGCCGTTCAGGGCCTACTACGCGAGGTAGGAGTCCGGACCGCGAGCGCGGCCGGGACTCCGGACCCTGGACCGGGCGGGACCTTCGTCCTGTCCGGCGGGCATGCCCGGATCGCGGGGCCATGTCCGGACCGGCCCGGTTTCAACTGCGGTTAAACGCGTGTCGCCGAAGAGATTCCGTAGATCGGTACGGGCTCCGGTGCGCGGTGCCGTCAGCGCATTCCCCCGGCTCCGGCTACGGCTCTTCTTCGTAGAAGGGGGGGTTGAGCCCCGGCGGAGGCGCGGGTTACCAAGGGATGGCCAGCCCGGACAAAGCGCCGGGTAACAGACACCCCGGAGGATTTCCTCATATGTCGAAGCGCGCTACGTTCCAGCACTCCCGTCGTCCGTCCGTCTTCCGTGGACGGGGCGCTGTGGTCGCCGCCGGCCTGGGAGTAACGGTGATGGCCGGCGCGGGCGCGGCGTTCGCGTCCGGCACCGGTGACGCCCCCGCCACCGCCACCGCGGCCGTCATCGGTGGTACGACCACCGCCGACTCGGTCGCCAAGCAGGCCGATGCCCAGAGCCAGGCCGCCAAGCACGCGGCGCAGGCCAAGAAGGCCGCGGCGAAGAAGGTGGCGGGCTGGGAGAAGCCTGTCTCCCACTACAAGCTGAGCGCCACCTACGGCGTCGGCGGCAACCGCTGGGCCCACAACCACTCGGGTCAGGACTTCGCCGTCCCGACCGGCACCAAGGTCGAGGCCGCGCACAGCGGTACCGTCGTCAAGGCGGGCGGCAACGGCGCCGGTGACGGTCCCGCGTACGGCAACGCCGTGGTGATCAAGCACGCCAACGGCAAGTACTCGCAGTACGCGCACCTCTCCAAGATCGATGTGCACATCGGGCAGCACGTGAAGACCGGCCAGAAGATCGCTCTGTCCGGCAGCACCGGAAACTCCAGTGGCCCGCACCTGCACTTCGAGATCCGGAACACCCCGAACTACGGCTCGGCGATCAACCCGGTGAACTACCTCAAGAAGGTTCACGTCTCCGTGTGAGCCTGACTCACCAACTCGATGGCGACCTGGAGGGCGGCCCTGCGCTTCTCCTCCGGGTCGCCACCGTTGTGTTTGAGGAGCATGAGCCCGCCGTGCATGGCGAACAGGGCACTGATGCACCTGACCTGGTCGACCATCGCGGCGTCGTCGTCCCGGAGCAGCGTCAGCATGGCGAGCATGCGCTCCTTGAAGATGTCGCCGATGCTCAGATCACGCATCGCGGCCTGGTTCTCCTGCATGAAGCGGAAGAGCGGGGCCGCCCCGAGGAGCGCGTCGTTGTAGCGGCGCAGGATCTCCTTCTTGGTCTCCAGGGTGCGCGGCTGCTCCCCGGCCCACTCGATCAGTGCGTCGATGGGCCTGGCGAGGTCCTGGAAGATACCGGCGAGGATGTCTTCCTTCGTCTTGAAGTGGTAGTACAACGCCGCTTTGGTGACGTTCAGGTGCTCGGCGATCTCGCGCAGTGACGTCTTCTCGTACCCGTGCTCGGCGAAGAGTTCAAGGGCGACGTCCTGGATGCGCTGCCGGGTGTTGCCCCGGCGCGGCTGTGGCGTGGTGCCCATGATGCTCTCCCAGAAACTTACTTGACGCCCGGCTAGTTGCGGGACTAACTTGCCCCAGTCTAATGAACTAGCCGGGCGGCAGGTAAGGGGCCCGGTGAGCAAGGATTTCAGGGGATCAGGGGAGTGGGGACCATGTCGGATCTGAAGAAGACAGCGGGCGGGAAGGCCGGTGGGCAACCGGCGGCGGAGCCGCGGCAGCGCAGCGTCAGGGTGGTGATCGTCGCCCTGATGATCGCGATGCTGCTGGCCATGCTCGACAACCTGATCGTCGGCACCGCGATGCCGACGATCGTGGGCGACCTCGGGGGCCTGGAACACCTCTCCTGGGTGGTGACCGCGTACACCCTGGCCACCGCCGCCTCCACCCCCATCTGGGGCAAGCTCGGCGACATGTACGGGCGCAAGGGCATCTTCCTCACGTCCATCGTGGTGTTCCTGATCGGCTCCGTGCTCAGCGGAATGGCCCAGGACATGGGACAGCTGATCGGCTTCCGGGCGATCCAGGGCCTCGGCGCGGGTGGGCTCATGGTCGGCGTCATGGCGATCATCGGTGACCTGGTGCCGCCCCGCGAGCGCGGCAAGTACCAGGGCCTCATGGCCGGTGTCATGGCCGTGGCGATGATCGGCGGACCGCTGGTCGGCGGCACGATAACCGACCACCTGGGCTGGCGCTGGAGCTTCTACATCAACCTGCCGCTCGGCGCGGTCGCCCTCGCCATGGTCACCGCGGTGCTGCACCTCCCGAAGAAGGAACGGCCGAAGTCCCGGGTCGACTACCTGGGCGCCGGTCTGCTCACCGTCGGCATCACCTCGATCGTCCTCGTCACCACCTGGGGCGGTTCGGAGTACGCCTGGGACTCCGCCGTGATCATGGAGCTGATCGCCCTCGGTGTCGCCGCCCTGGTCGGCTTCGTCCTCGTAGAGACGCGCGCCGCCGAACCGATCATGCCGCTGCACATCTTCCGCAACCTGAACTTCACCCTGATGTCCGTGATCGGCTTCATCACCGGGTTCGCGATGTTCGGCGCGGTGCTGTTCCTGCCCCTGTTCCAGCAGTCGGTCCAGGGCGCGTCCGCGACCAACTCGGGGCTGCTGCTCCTGCCGCTGCTCCTGTCGATGATGGTCGTCTCCCTGGTCGCGGGCCGGATCACCACCAGCAGCGGCCGGTACAAGATCTTCCCCATCGCGGGCGGCGCGCTGATGGTCGTCGGCCTCTTCCTGCTCGCGCAGATGGACACCGGCACCACCCGGCTGACCTCCGGCCTCTACATGGCGGTGCTCGGTGCGGGCATGGGCTTCCTGATGCAGATCACCATGCTCGTCGCGCAGAACAGCGTCGAGCTGAAGGACATGGGCGTCGCCTCGTCGACGGCCACCCTCTTCCGTACGCTCGGCAGCTCGTTCGGTGTCGCCATCATGGGCGCCCTGTTCACCGGCCGGGTGCAGGACGAGATGGTGGCGCGCGGTGGTGGCGGGGTCGTGCAGAAGTCCGCACAGCTGGACGCGGCGCACCTGGCGAAGCTGCCGCAGGCGGCGCGCGAGGCGTACCAGTACGCGGTGGCGTCCGGGACGCACGCGGCGTTCGTGCTGGGCGCGTCCGTCGCGGTGATCGCCCTGGTCGCGGCGCTGTTCGTCAAGGAGGTGCCGCTGCGGGGGGCGGGGCCCGAGGCCAAGAAGAGCGACGGTCCGGAGCCCGCGGCCGCGAGCCTGGCGTCGGAGACCGTGTAGGCGGGATTCCCGCGCCGGTGCACCGGAACGGGGGACGCACCGGGGCACGGGAGGGCCGGAGCACGGAAGCGCCGGGTCGGGGCAGTACCGACCCGGAGGTCACCTGAGAGGCCCCTGGGGGCGCCGCACCGAAGCGTGCGCCCCCAGCGGCCTCCCCCTGTGTCCCGGGGCCGTACGCACCGTGCACGGCGCGGACCGTACGGTTCCCGGGCGGGACGGGGCGCGTCCCGCGCATGTTCCCGGGAGGGGCGGCCCGTGCGTTCGGGCAGGGCTCAGCCCGTACACCCCCGGGGACGGGAATCGGCCTGTACACCCCGGGGAAGAGGAGTCGGCCCGTACGCCCCCGGGAAGGGGACCGGCCCGTACGCCCCGGCGCGCGGGCCGGTGGTGGTCCCCGCGCGGCGGTCAGCCGTACGAATAGCGGCTCGGCCGTACGCGACGGTGGACCGGCCGCAGGAACGGCGGCTCGGCCGTACGCGCCCTACGGCGATCAGGGGCTGTGCTCCGTGGCGGCGTCCCGCCCCGTGGTTGCCGACCTCCGGCGCGCGGCCCGCCGCCACGAGAAGTCCGTACCGATGAACGAGGTACGGGACACGTCCCCGCCCCCGACCGTTCCGGCTGCCCCGTCCCTTCCGGCCGCCCCGCCCTTTCCGGCAGCCCCGACCGGTCGAGACGCCCCGCCCTTTCCGGCCGCCCCCGGAGCTCCCGGCGTCCCGGAGTCCCGGTGGTCGTCGCCCGTCCCGTGGCCGTCGCGCTGTCCGGCGGCCCTGAGGATCGGGAAGCTGCCCGTGCTCGTCGGCGCGTGCTCCGGCAGCCACAGCACCGCGATCGCGCCGCCGGTCCCCTCCGCCGCGCCCTCCGGAGCCGCGTTCCGGAAGGTCAGCCGCGCCCCGAGCACCCGCGCCTGCCCCGACGCGATCGTCAGCCCGAGCCCGTGCCCGTGCCCGGCCCGGTCGCTGCTTCCGGTACGGAACCGGCTCGGCCCCTCCTGGAGCAGCGCCTCCGGGAACCCCGGACCGTGATCGCGGATGCGCACCACCCGGCCCTCGACCGTCACCTCCACCGGGCCGCCCCCGTGCTTCGCGGCGTTCCCCAGCAGATTCCCCAGGATGCGCTCCAGGCGGCGCGGGTCCGTGTTGACCCACGACTCGTGGACCACCCGTACCGAGACCGCCGGGTCCAGCAGCCCGATCCGCCGGCTGACGAACTCGCCCAGCGCCAGCTCCTGCAACTCGGCCCGCTCCGACGCACTGTCCAGCCGGGCCACCTCCAGGACGTCCTCGACCAGCGTGCGCAGCGCCTGCGCCCGGTCCCGTACCAGCTCGGTGGGGCGGCCCGGCGGCAGCAGCTCGGCCGCCGTCAGCAGCCCCGTCACCGGCGTCCGCAGCTCGTGCGCGATGTCGGCGGTGACCCGGCGCTCCGCCTCGATACGCTCGTTCAGCGCGTCGGTCAGCGCGTCCACGGCCCGTGCCAGCTCGTCGGTCTCGTCCCGCACCACCCCGCCGACGGCCTCCCTGACCCGTACGTCCGTGTTGCCCTGCGCGACCTTTCCGGCCGCCGTCGCCGCCTTGCGGAGCCGGCGCGACAGCTGTCCACCGATCAGCACGCCCAGCGCGCAGCCGCCGAAGACCACCGAGACCGAGCCGATGAGCAACGCCCGGTCCAGGTCCTTCATGGTGGACGAGCGGTCGGTGTACCGGGTGTGCAGCGACAACACGTCCCCGTTCGGCAGCGGGAGGGCCGCCCACACGTCGGGGACCCCGCCCGCGTTCTCGTCGACGTGCGTGGCGCGGCGGTTCCTGCGGACCTCCTGGCGCAGGCTCTGCGGCATCAGCGGATCGTTGAGCTTGGCGCCGAACTTCCGGTCGATCTTCTTCGGCTTCGTCGCCTCGTACATCCGTTGCGCGAGCGTCAGCCGGTCCAACTGCACCTCGCGGGCGTTCTCGATCATCGAGACCCGGGCCGCGTTGTGCACGACGAGGCTCAGCGCGACGGCGATCAGCGCGCCGACCGCCGCGATGGCGATGCTGATCTTCCAGCGGACCCCGGTCCGCAGGGCGAGCCTCATGCCTTGAGTTTGTAGCCGAAGCCGCGGACTGTCTCGATCCGGTCCTGCCCGATCTTGGTGCGCAGCCGCTGCACATGGACGTCGACGACCCGGGTGTCACCGCCCCAGCCGTAGTCCCAGACCCGTTCGAGGAGCTTGTCACGCGAGAGGACCGTGCCGGGCGCGGCGGAGAACTCCAGCAGCAGCCGCATCTCGGTCGGGGTCAGCGACACCGGCTCTCCCCCCTTGCGGACCTCCATGCCCTCGGTGTCGATCTCCACGTCACCGAAGGCGAGCGGCCCCTCGTCCGCCGTGGCGTCCGTCCCCGGGCCACCGGGCCGGCCACCGCCCGCGTGCCCGAAGCGGCGCAGCACGGCGCGTATCCGGGCGACCAGCACCGCGCCGTCGAACGGCTTGGTGACGTAGTCGTCCGCCCCGGCCTCCAGACCGAGCACCACGTCGATCGAGTCGGCCCGCGCCGACAGCATGATCACGGGCACCGTCGACTCGTCCCGGATGCGGCGGCAGAGGCTGACCCCGTCCAGACCCGGCACCATCACGTCGAGCAGGGCGATGTCCGGCCGGTGGGCGCGGAACGCGTCGAGCCCGGAGAGCCCGTCGGGCATCGCCGTGACCGCGAAGCCGTCCCGTTCGAGCGCGAGCTGGGTGGCCTCGCGGATGACGTCGTCGTCCTCGACGAACAGCACGTGGGTCTCGGCCATCGGACTGCTTCTCACTCTCCGTCGGTACGCGGTCGGCCTGTCGCCGCCACCGCTGCTCGATGCGCCAGGGCCTCCCGCCCGGATCGGGCCGGGCCCGCGTGCCCTGGTGCCGCACCCCGCCGCGTCGTCGTCGACCGGCACGGCCCCGCCGTGATTCCCTCCGCCGCCTCGCGGTGCACGGCGGTCACGGCGTCAGTTCCTCGTGGGTTCCGGGACGGGGTCGGGCATCACGCCCTCGCCGTTGCCGGCCGCCCGGTTGAAGTCGTTGTGCACCCGGTCGTACTCGGCGAACACGGTCTTGGCCCAGCGGTACGTGATCACTTCCTCGCCCGAGGGGTACGCGATCGCGTCCTTCCTGCCGTACACCTGCGTCGTCACCACCAGATCGCCCCGGTCGATGGTGCCGTAGACGGTCGGGGTCTCGGTGGTGAAGACGTTCTCGTACGTCCCGTCGGCGCGCGCGCGGTAGACGTACGTCCCGATGCCGACGGCGTCCCCGCAGGTCATCACGTTGACCACGACATCCGCCGCGGAGCCGCCGGTCAGCGTCCCGTACGAGGTGTCGACGGGGTACTCGTCCCCGGTGCAGGGCTTCAGCTCCTCGCGCACCGGCCCGCTCACCTTGGGGTCCTTCTTGACGAGCCGTACGACGTCCACGCGCCGGGGAGGCTTCACCGTGGACGGCGTACTGGGCGACGGGGTCACGCGGGTCACCACCTGGGCACCCGCCGGCCCCTCGTCCCGGGTGCCCGTGCCGCCGGTCGAACAGCTCACCAGGAGCAGCCCGAAGGCGACGAGCCCGGCCGCCGCCGTTCCGCTCGCCGCCCAGCGGGTGCCCGGACGGGACCCGGAGGTCCCACCCGGCCCGCGAAGTCCACCGTCCCCGGCGTTGCCGCCCTCACCGTCCCCGGCGTGGCCGCTCCCGTCGTCGCCCGTGTCTGTCAGGCCGCGCACCGCTCCCGCCCCCGTTCGTCGTACCGCTTGACCGCCCGTGCCTGCGCCTGCGCCGGGACGCGCGCCAGCACGGGTGCGGGCACGGGCGGCGCGGACACGGCTGCGGGAGCGTGCTGCGCCGCCGTGCGAACCGGAGTGGCGTGGTTCGCGGGCGTACGGTCCGCAGGCGTGCGGCTGTCAGCATTGTGACCCACGGCGACGCGGTTCGCGGCCCTGAGGCCGGCGGCCCGGTGCTCGGCGGCCTGGCGGTCCGCGACGGCGCGTTCGGCGGCCCGGCGTTCGGCGGCGGCGCGCTCCATGGCCTTCCGCTCGGCGGCTTCGCGGTCCGCGACGGCGCGTTCGGCGGCCCGGCGTTCGGCGGCCTCACGATTGGCGGCGGCCAGCTCGGCGGCGGTCCTGCGCGCTGCGGCCCGGCGGTCCGCGAGGGCGCGATCCGCCGCGGCCCGGCGTTCACCGATCCGGCGCTCGGCGGCCTTGCGCTCGGCCGCCACGCGGTCCGCCGCAGCCGTGCGCTCGGCGGTCGTGCGGTCCACCGCGGCCCTGCGGCCCGGCGCGGTCACGCCGCCCTGGGACTCGCGCTCCGTCGCCTCGCGGCTCATCGCTTCCCGGCTCTCCAGCTCCTGGCGCAGCCGCGCCAGCGCCCGGTGCAGCGTGCTCTTGACCGTACCGGCCGACATCCCCAGGGCGGCGGCCGTCTCTTCCGTGCTCATCTGCTCCCAGTGTCGCAGCACGACGACACTGCGCTGCTTGGGAGCCAGCACTCCGAGGACGTCCATCAGCAGGGCGCGGTCGGCGCGCTGCTCGGTGCCGTCGTCGACGCTCGCGTCCGGCAGCTGTTCGGTGGGCACCTCTTCGAGCTTGCGGGCGCGCCACCACTCCGTACGGGTGTTGATCATGACGCGGCGGAGGTAGGCGTCGGCGAGGGACTTGTCCTCGATGCCGTCCCAGCGGCCGAACGTGCGGACGAGGGCGGTCTGGAGCAGGTCCTGCGCGTCCACCGGGTCGGGGACGAGCCGACGTGCGCTGCGCAGCAGAGCCTCCTGCCGCGTGCGTACGTACTCCTCGAACTCAAGCACCTCGCCGTGCGCCATTCCAACCGCCTCCGTCCCCGTGAAACCCCGTAGACCACCGTCAGCGGTACTGGTCGTTCGCTGACGTCGTCGACGCTACGGAGGGGTTGTCACGGGGCTGTGCGGAGCAGCCATAGGCCGACGCACGGCTGTCCATCGGTTGTGTAACAACACTCGTGACAATGGGCGGTACGGCCGTTGATGGGGTAGTTGGTACGGCCGCCACGGCGGCGGTCACGACGGCGTGACCGTGACAGGGACGCCCCCGCCGTCACGGACCGGCCGTCGTGGACCCAGCCGCCCCGCACCGCTCGTCCCGGACCGCTCGTTCCGCACCGGCCACGGACCAGTTCGTGACGGGCCGGTCCGTCACGGGCCAGCCGCGCCGTCCGCCGGCCACGGACGGCCGTCCCGCACCAGTCGTCACGGACAGGCCGTCGGACCGTCGCACACCAGCCCCTCACGGACCGCCGTCGTACACCGGGCCTCCCGGGTCCGCCGGACCCGGCGCCCCGGTGGTGTCAGGTCAGCGGCAGCCGGTAGTGACCGTTCGCCAGCGGCTCCACCAGCCCGTCGGCGACCAGCCCGTCCAGTGCCCGAGCCCGCTGCACCGGTTCCTCCCACACGGCGTCCAGCGCCATCTGCGGAACCGGGGCCACCGCCTCGCGGAGCACGGCGAGCAGCCGGCCCCTGACCTGCCGGTCGGTGCCCGCGTACGTCTGGCCGCGACGCGGCGGCCCCTGGTGCGCGGGCTTCCCGGCCAGCCGCCAGGCGCACTGCTCCGCGATCGGGCACCGCGAGCAGTCCTCGTTCTTCGCCGTGCAGACCAGCGCGCCCAGCTCCATCGTCGCCGCCGCCCAGCGGGCGGCCCGCTCGTCCTCGTCGGGGAGCAGTGTGCGGGCGAGCTTGCGTTCGGCGGCCGTGGTGGCGTTCGGCGGGTACTGGATGCCGGTGGCGGCGCGGGCGAACACCCGGCGGACGTTCGTGTCGAGCACCGCGTACCGCTGCCCGTACGCGAACGAGGCCACGGCCGCCGCCGTGTACTCGCCGATCCCGGGCAGGGCGAGGAGCTGGCCGTGCTCCCTCGGTACGTCGCCGCCGTGCCGTTCCGTTATCGCCTGCGCGGCCCCGTGCAGGCGCAGCGCGCGCCGGGGGTAGCCGAGCCGGCCCCAGGCGCGGACGGCCTCACCGGGCGCGTCGGCGGCCAGGTCGGCGGGGCGGGGCCAGCGGGCCAGCCACTGCTCGTACACCGGGAGGACCCGGCTCACGGGCGTCTGCTGGAGCATGAACTCGCTCACCATCACACCCCAGGCACCCGCTTCGGGGCGGCGCCAGGGCAGATCGCGGGCGTGCTGGTCGAACCACCCGATGACGGGGGTGTGGAGGGCGGAGGGGGGCGTCTGTGTCGCAGTCGTGGCAGTCATCGCACATCGATCCTGGCATGGAAGGCCGGACGATGGTCCGGGGCGCGGGGGTGTCGGCCGCTCGGGAGCGCCGACGGGGGTGCAATGCCACCCGTTCTGTCCCCTCGCCGCGGTCCCTCGGTGGGGGCGGCGGGGGAGAGGGGACAGCCGGTCGGTGGTGGACGGTGCCGGAGGGGACGGCCCGAGCGACCGCGGGGAACGCCTCAGCGTCCGCGGTCCATGGCGTGGCTGCCCGCCCCCGGTCCCGACACCCACGCGGCGAGGGGTGACGCGCTGCCCCGCACGGTCTTGGCCAGGGCCCGCGCCGGACGGATCAGCGCCACGATCACCAGGGCCGACACCGCCCCGCCCATCAGCAGACCCACCGCCACGTCGTGCGGGTAGTGGACCCCGACGAAGACCCGCGAGAAGGCCATCAGCAGTGCCATCGGGAAGGTGAACCAGGCGCTGCGGGGCCGGGCGAAGGCCAGGGCGACGGCCGCCGCCCCCGCGATCGCCGAGTGGTTGCTGGGGAACGACCAGTCGCCCACCGCCGGGCACGTCACCAGCGAGGCGGCCGCTCCGGCCACGGTCCGGCACGGACGGTCCTCGTCCACCACGGACTTGAGGACTTCGCTGCCGACGTACGCGACGGCCGTCGCCAACGGCGCCAGCACGGCGAGGGCCAGCACGTCCGCGTGCGAGCGCCGTGCCCACCACCAACCGGAGAGGAACAGCACGCCGAAGACGATCAGACCGAGTTCTGTCCATATCTCGGCCACGTGCTGGACCCACGTGGGCATCTCATGGGCGAAGTCGGTGATGTCTCTGTAGAGCGGAGCGGTGATCGAACTATCCATGTGACAGAGAGTAGGTAATGAAGTCGACTCGTCACATCCGACCAGGGTCTTATGCGTGTTCATCTCCGCATGCGTGTGCGTCTCCTCCGCTTGCGCGTACGTCTCCGCGTGCGCACCCGCGCGGGTGTCCGACAGGGCAAGGGACTGGAATCGGACACTTCCGTGATGATGATCCGTAAAACTTGTCGCTCACAGCGGCGGGTGGGGCGGGAGTTGACGCGGATCTCTCGTAGAGTTTGCGACGTGGGATCTTTGCGCAATCCGGTCGGGCCGCTTCCCTCCACCATCTACTGGCGTCGGAGGGCAGTGGCGGCGTCGCTGATCGCGCTTCTGGCGGCGCTCGCCCTATGGGCCGTCATCTCCGGTGGCGGGAACGGGAAGAAGACCGGCGCCTCGCCGGGTGGTTCGTCCCCCACGCCCTCCTCGATCACCCCCGGCCCCTCGGGCTCGGGCCCCGCCATCAGCGCGCAGCCGGGCGGACGCGACGAGTCGGGCGGCTCGGGCGACAGCGGCAACGGCGGTACGGGCACGGGTCCGGGCGGCGGCAGCGACGGGGCCAACGGCGACACCGCCCCGGGCGGCGGTGGCGGTGCGGACGGTGCCGGCAACGCCGGTACGGGCGCCGGACGCCAGGTGCCCGCCGACTCCCCGATCCCCACCTGCGTCCCCGCCGCGCTCCAACTGACGTTGCGGACCAAGGTGTCGTACAGCCCCGACCAGAAGCCGACGTTCCAGCTCATCGCCAAGAATGTCTCGAAGAGCACCTGCAAGGCCGACTTCGGCCCGAGGAACGCGGTCCTCACCGTCACCGAGGCGGGCGGCGCCGACAAGCTGGTGTGGTCGTCCAAGGACTGCCCGCGGGCGGCGGGCGGCGTACTGCTGAGCATCCCGGCGGGCGAGACCGCCGTCCACATCGTGGAGTGGGACCGCACGAAGAGTTCCCCGCAGTGCGCCACACCGCCCACGGGCACGGCCGGGCCCGGCACGTACCTGGTCGAGGTGAACGCGCCCGGCGTACCGGTCCAGCGCGCGTCCTTCGTGCTCGCCAAGGACTGACGGCCGCGGTACGAGGGGTACGAGGGAGGGGGCCCGGAATTCCGGGCCCCCTCCCTCGTGCGCGTACGTCTCGTACCTCCCCGTACTTCCACGTGCCACGTGCCACCGCGCGACGACCGCTACACGTACCGCTCAAGGATCGACGACTCGGCCAGTCGCGACAGCCCCTCGCGCACGCTCCGCGCCCGCGCCTCGCCGACCCCGTCCACCGCCTGGAGGTCGTCGACGCTCGCGGCGAGCAGCTTCTGGAGACCGCCGAAGTGCTCCACCAGTCGCTCGATGATCGCCCCGGGCAGCCGGGGCACCTTCGCCAGCAGCCGGAAACCGCGCGGCGAGACCGCCGAGTCCAGCGTCTCCGGAGAGCCGCTGTAGCCCAGCGCACGTGCCACCACGGCGAGTTCGAGCAGTTCGGTGTGGGAGAGCGCGTCCAGTTCGGTCAGCGCCTCGGCGACCGTACGGGACCGCTTCGCGGTCGGCTCCGGCACGTAGTCACGCACCACCAGCTCGCGCTCCGGCTCGACGCCCGCGATCAACTCGTCCAGCTGGAGCGAGAGGAGGCGGCCGTCGGTGCCCAGCTCCACCACGTACTCGGCGATCTCGGTCGCGATGCGGCGGACCATCTCCAGGCGCTGCGCGACGGCCGTCACGTCCCGGACGGTCACCAGGTCCTCGATCTCCAGCGCGGAGAGCGTGCCCGCCACCTCGTCCAGCCGGAGCTTGTACCGCTCCAGGGTGGCGAGCGCCTGATTGGCGCGCGAGAGGATCGCGGCGGACTCCTCCAGGACCCGGCGCTCCCCGTTCACGTACAGCGCGATGAGGCGCATCGACTGGGAGACCGAGACGACCGGGAAGTTGCACTGCTTGGAGACCCGGTCCGCGGTGCGGTGCCGGGTGCCGGTCTCCTCGGTGGGGATGGACGCGTCCGGGACCAGCTGCACCCCGGCCCGCAGGATCTTGGTCATGTCTTTGTCGAGGATCAGCGCGCCGTCGAGCTTGCACAGCTCGCGCAGCCGGGTCGCGGTGAACTCGACGTCCAGCACGAAACCACCCGTGCACATCGACTCGACGGTCCTGTCCATACCGAGGACGATCAGTCCTCCGGTGTTGCCGCGGAGAATGCGCTCCAGGCCGTCCCGCAGGGCCATTCCGGGCGCGACCGCGCTCAACGAGGCGCGGATCAGCGCTTCGTTACCGGTGCCTTGGCCGGACTTTCCGGGCGATGCTGCCCGGTCGTTGGCTGCCACTGCACTCCTCCGGTCACAGGTTTGCGGTGCCCTTGCGTCTTTCATACCGTTCGTACGGGCGGGCGAGACCAGGGCAAAGTCTACCGGCGTGCGCTCTCCTCCCGCGGGGGCTCCGTCCGAGCCCGGCGCGGAAGCATTCTCAGTGCATCACCCATGTCGGCGACTTCTGTGACTTTCATACCGGCCGGGACCTTCCCCGGGTCGCTCGGAACGAGGGCGTGGGTGAACCCCAGCCGGTGCGCTTCGGCCAATCTCCGCTGGACCCCGGTGACCCGCCGGACCTCCCCGGCGAGCCCCACCTCGCCGATCGCGACCAGGTTCTTCGGGAGCGGGGTGTCGATCGCCGCGCTGGCCAGCGCCAACGCGATGGCGAGGTCCGCGGCGGGCTCGGAGAGCTTCACCCCGCCGACCGTCGCGCTGTAGATGTCCCGCTTGCCGAGTGAACTGATCCGGCCACGCTGCTCCAGAACCGCGAGCATCATCGAGACCCGTGACGTCTCCAGCCCGGAGGTGGTCCGCCGGGGCGAGGGGATCTGCGAATCGACGGTCAGCGCCTGCACCTCGGCGACGAGCGGCCGTCGCCCCTCCAGCGTGACGGTCAGACAGGTGCCGGGCACGGGCTCGTCACGCCGGGTGAGGAAGAGCCCGGACGGATCAGTGAGCCCGGTGATGCCCTCGTCGTGCAGCTCGAAGCAGCCGACCTCGTCGGTTGCCCCGTAACGGTTCTTCACGCCCCGCACGAGCCGCAGACGGGCATGGCGGTCACCCTCGAACGACAGCACCACGTCCACGAGGTGTTCCAGCAGCCGGGGCCCCGCGATGGCGCCGTCCTTGGTGACATGGCCGACCAGCAGGGTCGACATGCCGCGCTCCTTGGACGCCCGGATGAGCGCCCCGGCCACCTCGCGGACCTGCGCCATGCCGCCGGGCGCGCCGTCGATCTCGGGGGAGGCGACGGTCTGTACGGAGTCGAGGACGAGCAGGGAGGGCTTGACGGCGTCCAGATGGCCGAGGACCGCGGAGAGATCGGTCTCGGCGGCCAGATAGAGGTGGTCGTTCAGGGCGTGGATGCGGTCGGCCCGCAGCCGGACCTGGCTCGCGGACTCCTCGGCGGTGACGTAGAGGGTGCGGTGGTCCTCGCTCGCCGCCTTGGCGGCCACGTCCAGGAGCAGTGTCGACTTGCCGACACCGGGCTCGCCGGCCAGCAGCACCACGGCGCCGGGCACGAGCCCGCCGCCGAGGACTCGGTCCAGCTCGGCGACCCCGGTCGAGCGCGCGGTGGCCGTACGGCTGTCGACCTGGCCGATCGGCACGGCGGCGGAACTGACCCGGCCGGCCGCCGTCGTCCGCACGGCGGGGGCGCCGCCGAACTCCTCGACCGTCCCCCACGCCTGGCACTCGAAGCAGCGGCCGAGCCATTTGGCGGTCGTCCAGCCGCACTCGGTGCAGCGGTAGGACGGTCGGTCCTTCGCGGATTTGGTACGGGCAGCCATGGCGCCACCGTATAGGTCCCCACTGACAGACCGGCCCGGCGTCCGGCGGGGAGCGGCCGGGAGGGCGGGGGCGGCCGGTAGGGCGGCGAGCGGACCGGCCGGTGCCGCCGTACCTCCGTACCGCTGTGCCGCTGTGCCTCCGGGTGGCCAGGTGGCCGCGTGGCCCGCCACCATGTGGCCGTGCCGCTGCTCGGCCGAACGAGCCTACGGCCGAACCGGGGATTCTCTGTCCCCTTTCGAGCGATACGTTCACCCGTAAGGGTTGAATGCGGCGAAGGCCCGCCAAACGTGTGCTGCGTTCTGCCTACGGTCGCGAGGTGACGAGCAGCAGACTGGAGACCCCCCGGCAGAACACCGGCACACACCGGACGCACGACCGCGCACCCCTCTCGTCGGTGAAGCGACCACCCACCCGTTACGAGCCCTATCTCGACGGCCTGTTCACCTACTGCCTCTCGGTGCTCTGCGACCACGAGACGGCCACCGACGCGCTCGGCGCCGTCCTCGCCGTCGCTCAGCGACAGAGCGGCCGATGTCCGGCCGACGAGCAGGAACGTAAAGCCTGGCTGTACGCGCTGGCGCGCTGGACCTGTCTGCGGACGCTCACCGAGCGCAGACCCGGTCACCCCCCGCACGGCCACCGGCCGAACCGCCGTACGCCCGGGGGCGCGCGCACCGGAGGCCGTACGCCCCCTGCCGCGACCGTGGACGGCCCGGAGACGGCGGCGGCCCTCGTACGAGCCCCCGGGTCCCCACACCCGCCCGCCACGAGCCCCGGCCACGGCCCCGTAACCAGCCCCGGCACCGGCACCGGTCCCAGCACCGCCCCCGCCACCGAGGCGCGCCGTCGCGAACTGGCCCGGCTGGCCTGGCCCGAAGCGGCCGGCACCACCCCCGAACAGCGCGAAGCACTCGAACTCGCCGTGCGCCACGGCCTCCCTCCGCACTCCGTCGCCGCCGTCCTCGGCCTCGAACCCCCCGCCGCCAGGGAACTCCTGGCCGCCGCCGCGTGCGAGGTCGAGCGCACCCGGGCCGCCCTGGCCGTGGTCGAGAGCGGCGCCTGCCCCACCGTCGCCCTTCTCGCGGGCGGCCACCGCATGCTGCTCTCCGCGGCCCTGCGCCGCGAACTCGTCCGGCACGTCGACGACTGCCCCCACTGCCGCCGCGCCGCCGAACGGGCGGGCGCCGCGGGCCCCTGGCCGGGGACCCCGGCAGGTCCGGCCGCCAGCCTGCCGCTCGTCGAGGCGCCCCGCCCCTCGGCGTACGTGGCGATGGCGCACGCCCTGCGGAACCGTTCCGCCACCCCCCGTTTCGCCCGCACCGGCTTTCCGCTGGCCGCCAGGGACCACGCGGCCCGCCGGACCCGGGTGCGCACCCGGGTCGTGACGACGACGGTGGTCGCGACGGTCGTCGCCGCCCCCGTGATCGCGCTGTGGGCGGCCTACCGTGGCGCACCGGTGACGGGCGAGGGCCATGGCGGCTCCTCGGTCGTCGCCACCGAACGCGTCGGCACCCCGGAGACCGACGGCGGCCCGCACGGGCGTGACGGAAACGGCGGCGGCCCCGGCCGGGACCACGACGACGGCCTCACCGGCCCGGCCTCGGCCTCCGACATCTCGGCCGAGGTGATCAGCGCGGGCGCGCCCCCGCAGGGCGCGGACGGACTCACGGTGGTGGCCCGGTCGTCCCGGGACCGTACGACGATCGTCCTCACCGCGTACGGGAGCGCTCCCGTCCTCTGGTCGGCATGGGCGGACGCGCCATGGCTGCGGCTCAGCCGTTCCTCGGGCACCCTCGCGATCGGGGAGAGCGTCCGGATCGGGGTGACGGTGGACCACCGGCACGAACCGAGGGGACCGTGGAGCGCCCGGGTCGGGATCGGCCCGTCCGGTGCGGTGGTGGCGATCCACGGGCGCGGCGTCATCGTGGACCCGTCGGCGCCCGGCGAACCCGAGGACCCGCCCGGCTCGGCCGGCCCGTCCCCGTCCGACCCCGGGCCACGGCCGTCCACCGGACCGTCCGACCCGCCCGGCCACCCCACGACGCCCCCGGAACCGGGCGGCTCCACGGACCCGGACCCGACCGGCCCCACGCCCCCCGACCCCACGACTCCGACTCCGACCCCGACCGCGGACCCCGGCACACCCACGGCGAATCCGGCCCCCCGGGAACAACCGGCCGGAGGCCGCCACCGACGCCGCTGACCGACCCCCACGAGCCCGACACGCCCCGGGAAAGCCCTGGTCCGACAGTCCCCGCACCGGGACCTCAGGCACGGGGGCGTCCCCGAGTCCGGACTTCAAGCATCGGGGCGTCCCCGCACCGGGACCTCAGGCACGGGGGCGTCCCCGCACCGGGACCTCAGGCACGGGGGCGTCCCCGCACCGGGACCTCAGGCACGGGGGCGTCCCCGCACCCGGACCTCAAGCATCGGGGCGTCCCCGCGCCGGACCTCAGGCACCCTGCCGGACGCCCCCGCGTTCCAGCGCTCCGCACCGGCCCCCGCGCCCGGACCTCAAGTGCGGGGGCACCCCGCGCCGGACCTCAGGCACCCGCCGGACGCCCCGCACCCCGGCACCCCCGCACTGGCCCCGCACCCCGACCTCAAGCACCGGGGCGTCCCCGCGCCGGACCTCAGGCAACCGGCCGGACGCCCCGCAACCCCCGCACCCCGAACCGAGCCCCGGCGCCCCGCGCCGGACCTCAGGCCCCTCGTACCGGATCGGCCGGGTGCGGTGCCATCGGCAGCAGCGACGACAGCCGCTCCTCGCACAGCTCGACCAGCCGGTCGTACGCCGGCGAGCCCATCAGCTCCGTCAGCTCGGGCCGGTACGTCACGTAGACCGGCTCCCCGGCCCCGTGCGCGGACGTCGCCGACGTGCACCACCAGTGGAGATCGTGTCCGCCCGCGCCCCAGCCCCTGCGGTCGTACTCACCGATCGACACCTGGAGCACCCGGGTGTCGTCGGGCCGGTCGATCCAGTCGTACGTACGGCGGACCGGCAGCTGCCAGCAGACGTCCGGCTTCGTCTCCAGCGGCTCCTTGCCCTCGCGCAGCGCCAGGATGTGCAGCGAGCAGCCCGCGCCCGCCGCGAACCCGGGCCGGTTCTGGAAGACGCACGAACCCTGCCAGCGGCGCGTCTTGCGGTCGCCGTCGTCGTCGACCTCGGCCCAGCCCGACCCCGTACCGACATCGTGGAACTGCCACAGTTCCGGTGTCAGCCGGGCCACGTGCTCCGCCACCCGCTTCTCGTCGTCCTCGTCCGAGAAGTGCGCCCCGAGCGTGCAGCAGCCGTCGTCCGCGCGCCCCGCCTCGATGCCCTGGCAGCCGCTGCCGAAGACACAGGTCCACCGGGAGGTCAGCCAGGTCAGGTCGCAGCGGAACACCTGCTCGTCGTCGGCCGGGTCCGGGAACTCCACCCAGGCCCGCGCGAAGTCCAGCCCCACCTCGTCGGCACCGCCCGGCCCGCCCGGCCCGCCCGGCACGACCGCCCCACCGACCGATCCGTCCGACCCGGACCTGTGCGTGCCCCGCCCGGACCGCTGCGTCTTCGCGTTCTCCGCGTTCCCCGCGTCCTTCGTCACGTTCATGGCCTTCGAGTTCTTCGCATTGTTCGTGGCTTTGCCCGGCTTCGCCTTTTTCGTCTTTGGCACAGGCCAAGAGTATGTCCGTGGTCGCAGTAGCGTTCCGGTATGAGACTCGGAGTCCTCGACGTCGGTTCGAACACGGTGCACCTGCTGGTGGTGGACGCGCACCCCGGTGCCCGCCCCCTGCCCGCCCACTCCCACAAGGCGGAGCTGCGGCTGGCCGAACTCCTCGACGCGGACGGCGCGATCGGCGCCGTCGGCATCGACCGACTGGTGTCGACCATCGCCGAAGCGCTCCAGGCCGCCGAGGACAAGGGCTGCGAGGACGTCCTGCCGTTCGCCACCTCAGCGGTACGGGAGGCGAGCAACGCCGATGAGGTGCTGACCCGGGTACGCACCGAGACGGGCATCGACCTCGCCGTCCTCAGCGGCGAGGAGGAGGCCCGGCTGACCTTCCTGGCCGCCCGCCGCTGGTTCGGCTGGTCGGCGGGGAAGCTGCTGGTCCTGGACATCGGCGGCGGTTCGCTGGAGATCGCGTACGGACTGGACGAGGAGCCCGACGCCGCGGTGTCCCTGCCGCTCGGCGCCGGACGGCTCACCGCGGGCTGGCTGCCGGGCGACCCGCCGGACCCGGCGGAGGTGAAGGCGCTGCGCCGACATGTCCGTACGAGCATCGCCCGTACCGTCGGCGACTTCTCCCGCCTCGGCAGCCCCGACCACGTGGTCGCCACCTCGAAGACCTTCAAGCAACTGGCCAGGATCGCGGGCGCCGCCCGCTCCACCGAGGGCCTGTACGTGCAGCGCTCACTGAGCCGCAAGGCCCTGGAGGAGTGGGTGCCGAGGCTGACGTCGATGACCGTCGCCGAGCGCGGCGGCCTCCCCGGCGTGACCGAGGGACGCGCCGCCCAGCTGCTCGCCGGGGCGCTGGTCGCCGAGGGCGCGATGGACCTCTTCGGCGTGGACGAGCTGGAGATCTGTCCGTGGGCGCTGCGCGAGGGCGTCATCCTCCGCCGCCTGGACCATCTGCCGCCCGGAGCCGCCCGCGTCGAGGGAACGCCCCCGCCGGACACGGCCCCGGCGTCCCGTGCGGGTCAGGCGGCCCTGCACTGATCACGGCCCCGGCGTCCCGTGCGGGTCAGGCGGCCCGCCCCGCACCGACCACGGCCCCGCACCGACCACGGCCCCGGACCGACCGAGCCCCCGCGCCGACGCCGGCCGCTCACCGTCCGTGGCCCCCGCTCTCCGGATCAGCCCCCGCTCTCCGGATCAGCCCCCGCTCTCCGGATCAGCCCCCGCGTCCCGGATCAGCCCCCGCTCTCCGGATCAGCCCCCCGGATCAGCCCCCGCTTCCCGAATCAGCCCCCCGGCCTCCACGGCCCTTCTCACTTTCCCGCCGTGGCCTCCGCGCCGCGCACCCCCGCCCCGTACCCTGTTCGCGTGGCAGAGCCCGTGCGCGTTCCGGATGCGAAGGTCGCCCTGTCGACGGCCTCCGTGTACCCGGAGTCGACGGCGACGGCCTTCGAGATCGCCGCGCGCCTGGGCTACGACGGCGTCGAGGTGATGGTCTGGACCGACCCGGTCAGCCAGGACATCGAGGCCCTGCGACGGCTCTCCGACTACCACCAGGTGCCGATCCTCGCCATCCACGCCCCCTGCCTGCTGATCACCCAGCGGGTCTGGTCCACCGACCCGTGGGTGAAGCTCCAGCGGGCCCGCGCCGCCGCCGAGAAGCTGGGCGCGTCGACCGTCGTCGTCCATCCGCCGTTCCGCTGGCAGCGGCAGTACGCCCGCGACTTCGTGTCCGGGATCTGGCGGATGGCGGACGAGACCGACGTACGGTTCGCCGTCGAGAACATGTACCCGTGGCGCTACCGGGACCGCGAAATGCTTGCGTACGCCCCCGACTGGGACGTCACGCACGACGACTACCGCCACTTCACCGTGGACCTCTCGCACACCGCGACCGCGCGTACCGACGGCATGGCGATGGTCGACCGGATGGGTGACCGGCTCGCCCACGTCCACCTCGCGGACGGCAAGGGCTCCAACAAGGACGAGCACCTGGTGCCCGGCCGCGGCGACCAGCCCTGCGCGGAGCTGCTGGGGCGGCTGGCCGGCAGCGGCTTCGACGGCCATGTCGTCATCGAGGTCAACACCCGCCGCGCGATGTCCACCGCGGAACGCGAGAGCGACCTCGCCGAAGCGCTCGCCTTCACCCGTCTCCATCTGACGTCCGCCCCGGCGCGACGCCCCCGCCCATGACCCGGGTGACCCCGCCCGATCCACCCACCCCCGTCCCGCCGTCCGTCCCGCGATCCGGACACCGTGTCCAGATCTTGGATTCGAGGCGTACGCTCGGAGGCAGTCTCCCCGCACCCGGTCCCGTACCGGATTCCGCCCAGGATTCCGCACCCGGGACAGCACGGGAGACAGCACCGGAGACAGTCCTTCCCGCACTAAGGAGCGAGCGACGATGCCCGAGCTGAGGTCCCGCACGGTCACCCACGGACGCAACATGGCGGGCGCACGCGCCCTTATGCGTGCGTCGGGCGTAGCGAGCGAGGACATCGGCAAGCCGATCATCGCGGTCGCCAACTCCTTCACCGAGTTCGTCCCGGGCCACACCCACCTCGCCCCGGTCGGCCGGATCGTCTCCGAAGCGATCAAGGCGGCGGGCGCCGTGCCCCGCGAGTTCAACACCATCGCGGTCGACGACGGCATCGCGATGGGCCACGGCGGGATGCTGTACTCCCTCCCCTCGCGCGACCTGATCGCCGACTCGGTCGAGTACATGGTCGAGGCCCACTGCGCGGACGCGCTGATCTGCATCTCCAACTGCGACAAGATCACGCCCGGCATGCTGATGGCCGCGATGCGCCTCAACATCCCGACAGTCTTCGTCTCCGGCGGCCCGATGGAGGCCGGCAAGGCGACCCTCGTGGACGGTACGGTCCGCAAGCTCGACCTGGTCAACGCGATCAGCGACGCGGTCGACGAGTCGGTCTCCGACGAGGACATCCTCCGGATCGAGGAGAACGCCTGCCCCACCTGCGGCAGCTGTTCCGGCATGTTCACCGCCAACTCGATGAACTGCCTGACCGAGGTCCTCGGACTCTCCCTCCCCGGCAACGGCTCGGTCCTCGCCACCCACACCGCCCGCAGGGCGCTGTACGAGAACGCGGGCCGGACGGTCGTCGAGATCACCGAGCGCTACTACGGGCAGGGCGACGAGACGGTCCTGCCGCGCGCCATCGGCACCCGCGCCGCCTTCGACAACGCCATGGCCCTCGACATCGCCATGGGCGGCTCGACGAACACGATCCTGCACCTGCTCGCCGCCGCGCAGGAGGCCGAGCTGGACTACGACCTCGACGACATCAACGAGGTCTCGCGCCGCGTCCCCTGCCTGTCGAAGGTCGCGCCCAACGTGGCCCCGGGCGGCACGTACTACATGGAGGACGTGCACCGCGCGGGCGGCATCCCCGCCCTTCTCGGCGAGCTGTACCGCGCGGGCCTGCTCGACGAGGACGTGCACGCGGTCCACTCCGACACCCTCGCCGACTGGCTGAAGACCTGGGACGTGCGCGGCGGCTCGCCGTCCCCGGAGGCCGTCGAGCTGTGGCACGCGGCGCCCGGCTGCGTCCGCTCCGCGACCGCCTTCTCCCAGTCCGAGCGCTGGGACACCCTCGACCTGGACGCGGAGGGCGGCTGCATCCGCGACCTGGCGCACGCCTACTCCAAGGACGGCGGCCTCGCGGTCCTGAAGGGCAACCTCGCCGAGGACGGCTGTGTCGTGAAGACGGCCGGGGTCGACGAGTCGATCTGGACCTTCGAGGGCCCGGCGGTCGTCTGCGAATCGCAGGAGGAGGCCGTCGACAAGATCCTCCGCAAGGAGATCAAGGAGGGTGACGTCGTCGTCATCCGTTACGAGGGCCCGCGCGGCGGCCCCGGCATGCAGGAGATGCTGTACCCCACGTCGTTCCTGAAGGGCCGCGGCCTCGGCAAGAGCTGCGCCCTGGTCACCGACGGCCGCTTCTCCGGCGGCACCTCGGGTCTGTCCATCGGCCACGCCTCCCCGGAGGCGGCGTCCGGCGGCGCGATCGCGCTCGTCGAGGACGGGGACAGGATCAGGATCGACATCCCGAACCGCTCGATCGAACTCCTCGTCGGCGACGGCGAACTGGCCACCCGCCGCGCCGCGCTGAACGGTGTGTACGCGCCGAAGGCCCGCGAGCGCAAGGTCTCCGCGGCCCTGCGCGCGTACGCGGCGATGGCGACGAGCGCCGACCGGGGCGCCGTGCGCGACGTCTCCAGGATCGGCTGACCCGACCCGCGTCACCGCACGCCATGACGCCGCCCCGGTCCTGCCCGGGGCGGCGTTGCGCATGTCCCCCCGCCCGCACGCATCACACACCGTGTTCGACCCGATGCGCTAAGCTCCATGCCCGTCATGCTTTGCTCATGATTGGGGGAATATGCGCACATCAGTACGTCGTCCAGCAGTTCTGGCCGCCACCCTGGCCGCACTGACGACCCTGGCGGCGATCCCGGCAACGGCCACGACCGCCGCCACCACCACCATCGACACAGCGACGGTCACCACGACAGCACCCACTCCGTCCGCCACCACCCGCACCACCCCGGCCGACCCCGTCCCGACGAGGGGCCTCTCGGTCACCACCACCCCGGCCGCCCTGTGCGGCCCCGGCTACACCGAGATCGACTCGCACCCCTTCCGCAACTCCTCGACCGAACTGGCCCGCGTCCACCTCCTCTACAACGCCCGCACCCGGACCAACTGCGTGGTCACCCAGCACGCCCCCGCCACCGCCGGCTTCTCACTGCCCACCGGCGCCTGGCTAAACGTGCGGGGCGACGGCAAGGGGCAGGTGAAGGACCAGAAGGACTACGCGTCCTACGCGGGCCCCGTACGCCTGGCCGCGGCCGGCCGGTGTGTGCGATGGGGCGGCATGATCGAGGCGGGTGTCGGTACGTACACGTACACGAGCCCGTGGGAACACTGCGGCTGAACCCCGCACCGGCGCCGCTCCACAGCGCCGCCCGCCGCTGCCCCCGCCGCCCGGACCGGTTGCGGGGGCAGCGCGCGAAGCCGCCACGGGCATCCCGGGGATAATCGACTCCGTGAGCGAGAACAGCGAAGCCCCCGACAACGGCGGCACCCCGCCCGGCCCCCGCCCCGAACCCCTGCGCTTCTTCGGCACGACCTGGGTCGACCACGACGGCGGATACGTCCTCCGCCGCATCGGAGCCGCCGTCGGCTCGCTCGTCGCCGCGGCAGCCTCCTGCTTCGTCCTCCGCTTCGCCTTCGAGGGCCTTCAGATCGCCGACGTCGGCGGCTTCGTCGGTGTCCTGGTCATCGTGGTGTTCGCCGGCGCCAGTGCCATCGCCTTCCGCAAGACCTGGGAGGGGTTCGGCCGCCGCCCCGCCGACCCGGGCCGCGAGGAGTCGCTGCGCGGCCTCAAGACGATCGGCTTCATCGGCTCGCTGCTCGCGTACTTCTGCCGCTCGCTCGTCGAGGCCCCGGGCGAAAAGCTGCGACGCACGGAGTACGAGTCGGCCGTCGCCCAGTACGAGAAGCGCCGCTCGACCCGCACCGGAAACCCCGCGAGCCGCAAGGCCGCCAAGCGCAGGAAGCGCGGCTGACCCCGGAAACCTCGCGCCCACCCACCGATCCACCTGCCCGCCCTTCCCCGGCCGACCGGTGCGCGGACGACGGCCCCCGAAATCCGCGAGAAGTACGAGTATCGAGAGAATGCTGAACACGCGAGACAGCGCACCCGGCTCGCTCGCGACGCAGCGCACCGAGCCCCGCCCCGGAGGATGAACCGCATGACCCAGACAGTCGCAGTCCTCGGCACAGGAAAGATCGGCGAGGCCCTGCTCAGCGGAATGATCCGAGCCGGCTGGCGCCCCACCGACCTGCTGGTCACCACCCGCCGCACCGAGCGCGCCGACGAACTCCTCACCCGCTACGGCGTCGAATCCGTCGACAACGCCGAGGCGGCCGAGCGCGCCGACATCCTCATCCTCGCGGTCAAGCCGCAGGACATGGGCAGGCTCCTCGACGAACTCGCCCCGCACGTCACCGCCGACCGCCTCATCATCAGCGCCGCCGCCGGCATCACGACCGCCTTCATCGAGGACCGCCTCACCGCGGACACCCCGGTCGTACGGGTCATGCCGAACACCCCCGTCCTCGTGGACGAGGGCATGTCCGTCATCTCCGCGGGCAGCCACGCCACCACCGAGCACCTGGTGCACGCCGAGAACATCTTCGGCGGCGTCGGCAAGACCCTCCGCGTCCCCGAGTCACAGCAGGACGCGGCGACCGCGCTCTCCGGTTCCGGGCCCGCGTACTTCTACTTCCTCGTCGAGGCGATGACCGACGCGGGCATCCTCCTCGGCCTGCCCCGCGCCCAGGCCCACGACCTCATCGTCCAGGCCGCCGTCGGCGCGTCCGTGATGCTCCGCGACAGCGGCGAACACCCGGTCAAGCTCCGCGAGGCGGTCACCAGCCCGGCCGGCACGACCATCAGCGCCATCCGCGAACTGGAGAACCACGGCGTACGGGCCGCACTCATCGCCGCCCTCGAAGCCGCCCGCGACCGCAGCCGCGAACTGGCCTCGGGCAACGGCTGACCCCGACCCGGCCCCGTCACCCCACGGCCGCGCTCAGCTCCGCGCTCGTCACCACCTCCGCGAACCCACCGCCGTGCAGCGACACGGCGGTGGGCTCGTGCCACCAGCCCGTCCGCGCCCAGCTCCCACCCCACGGCCCGGCCCCGTCGAACGTGTACGTCGCGTCGAGCGCGAAGAACACCCCGTACCCGAGGTCCCCACCCGTTCGCGCCGTCGTCTCCGCGCACATGCCGGCCCGGCCCGGCCCCCACGATCCCGGCCTCGCACAGCCAGACATCGAGATCGGGCGTCCCGTAGAAGGCCGAATTCACGGCCTTCGTCAGTAACAGCTCCGCCCCGCCACCCTTGCGTCGACCTCTGCCTCCACCTCGTCCGTACGTTCCACGGTGCGGAGGCCGCGGCGACGATCGCCCGCTCGATGGTGACGGCCCCGTTCCGCACGGGCACCCAGGCCCAGTTCGTCGAGCACCCCACGCCAAGCCGACCGGGACGCGGACACCCTGGCGGAAATCCGGGCGCACGCGTTGGCCCGACCGGCGGAACCTCACACGATCGCCGGGCCGGCCGCCCGAGCGGGCATGTCCCCCCGCACCGTCGCCCGCCGGCTCCAGGCCACCACCGGCACGACGCCCATCGCCGGCTGATCACCCGGTCAACCCCGGGGTTGACACCCTCCCCCTGGGTCCGTAGTGTGCTCCGAGTTGTCCGACGTGAGCGCCGACCCCGGTCGGTCCCCGGACAGCCATTCCGCAGTGACCACATCAAGCGAACGACGTCAGTCGTGCGGCTTTCTGTGCGCCTATGCGAAATGAGGAATCCGCGTTCGAAGGAACGCGGCCCCGATTGGCTTCGGGGCCGAGGAATCCGCTAAAGTCTCACTCGTCGGAACGGCTCAACGGCCGGGAAGACGAGGCCCGCTGACTGGGAATCAGGCCCGAAAGGATCTGATAGAGTCGGAACCGCTGGAAAGGGAAACGCGAAAGCGAGGAGCTGGAAAGCAGCCCGGCCGGCCGGGAATCGGACGCGAAAGAGTCTGATAGAGTCGGAAACGCAAGACCGGAAGGAAGCGCCCGGAGGAAAGCCTGAGAGGGTGAGTACGAAGGAAGCGTCCGTTCCTTGAGAACTCAACAGCGTGCCAAAAGTCAACGCCAGATATGTTGATACCCCGGCCTGTTTCGGCAGGTTGGTGGTTCCTTTGAAAGTCCTGTTCACCGGTCCTTGTGGCTGGGGGCAGGCAATGACACAGCGAGGACGCTGTGGATGACCGGTCTTATTCCGACCGGTTGTTCCGCTCTCGTGATGTGTGTCCCGATTACGGGAAAACATTCACGGAGAGTTTGATCCTGGCTCAGGACGAACGCTGGCGGCGTGCTTAACACATGCAAGTCGAACGATGAAGCCTTTCGGGGTGGATTAGTGGCGAACGGGTGAGTAACACGTGGGCAATCTGCCCTGCACTCTGGGACAAGCCCTGGAAACGGGGTCTAATACCGGATAATACTCTGTCCCGCATGGGATGGGGTTGAAAGCTCCGGCGGTGCAGGATGAGCCCGCGGCCTATCAGCTTGTTGGTGGGGTGATGGCCTACCAAGGCGACGACGGGTAGCCGGCCTGAGAGGGCGACCGGCCACACTGGGACTGAGACACGGCCCAGACTCCTACGGGAGGCAGCAGTGGGGAATATTGCACAATGGGCGAAAGCCTGATGCAGCGACGCCGCGTGAGGGATGACGGCCTTCGGGTTGTAAACCTCTTTCAGCAGGGAAGAAGCGCAAGTGACGGTACCTGCAGAAGAAGCGCCGGCTAACTACGTGCCAGCAGCCGCGGTAATACGTAGGGCGCAAGCGTTGTCCGGAATTATTGGGCGTAAAGAGCTCGTAGGCGGCTTGTCACGTCGGTTGTGAAAGCCCGGGGCTTAACCCCGGGTCTGCAGTCGATACGGGCAGGCTAGAGTGTGGTAGGGGAGATCGGAATTCCTGGTGTAGCGGTGAAATGCGCAGATATCAGGAGGAACACCGGTGGCGAAGGCGGATCTCTGGGCCATTACTGACGCTGAGGAGCGAAAGCGTGGGGAGCGAACAGGATTAGATACCCTGGTAGTCCACGCCGTAAACGTTGGGAACTAGGTGTTGGCGACATTCCACGTCGTCGGTGCCGCAGCTAACGCATTAAGTTCCCCGCCTGGGGAGTACGGCCGCAAGGCTAAAACTCAAAGGAATTGACGGGGGCCCGCACAAGCAGCGGAGCATGTGGCTTAATTCGACGCAACGCGAAGAACCTTACCAAGGCTTGACATACACCGGAAAGCATCAGAGATGGTGCCCCCCTTGTGGTCGGTGTACAGGTGGTGCATGGCTGTCGTCAGCTCGTGTCGTGAGATGTTGGGTTAAGTCCCGCAACGAGCGCAACCCTTGTCCTGTGTTGCCAGCATGCCCTTCGGGGTGATGGGGACTCACAGGAGACCGCCGGGGTCAACTCGGAGGAAGGTGGGGACGACGTCAAGTCATCATGCCCCTTATGTCTTGGGCTGCACACGTGCTACAATGGCCGGTACAATGAGCTGCGATGTCGTGAGGCGGAGCGAATCTCAAAAAGCCGGTCTCAGTTCGGATTGGGGTCTGCAACTCGACCCCATGAAGTCGGAGTTGCTAGTAATCGCAGATCAGCATTGCTGCGGTGAATACGTTCCCGGGCCTTGTACACACCGCCCGTCACGTCACGAAAGTCGGTAACACCCGAAGCCGGTGGCCCAACCCCCTTGTGGGGAGGGAGCTGTCGAAGGTGGGACTGGCGATTGGGACGAAGTCGTAACAAGGTAGCCGTACCGGAAGGTGCGGCTGGATCACCTCCTTTCTAAGGAGCATCTAGACCCTGCGAGGGGTCCAGAGCCACTACGTCGGCATCTGTCCGGCGGTGGTCAGCTCATGGGTGGAACGTTGACTATTCGGTCTGGTTGGGTCTTGTTCATTAGTACTGCTTCGGCGTGGAACATGAAAAAGGTTTGACCGGTCCGGGCACGCTGTTGGGTGTCTGAAGGTACGGCCGTATGGTCGCCTTCGGTTGCCGGCCCCAGTGCACTCACCTTTCGGGGTGGGGTGATGGGTGGCTGGTCGTTGTTTGAGAACTGCACAGTGGACGCGAGCATCTGTGGCCAAGTTTTTAAGGGCGCACGGTGGATGCCTTGGCACCAGGAACCGATGAAGGACGTGGGAGGCCACGATAGGCCCCGGGGAGCTGTCAACCAAGCTTTGATCCGGGGGTGTCCGAATGGGGAAACCCGGCAGTCGTCATGGGCTGTCACCCGCTGCTGAACACATAGGCAGTGTGGAGGGAACGAGGGGAAGTGAAACATCTCAGTACCCTCAGGAAGAGAAAACAACCGTGATTCCGGGAGTAGTGGCGAGCGAAACTGGATGAGGCCAAACCGTATGTGTGTGATACCCGGCAGGGGTTGCGCATGCGGGGTTGTGGGAGTTCTCTTGATCAATCTGCCGATTGGTCGGCAAGTCAGAAACCGTTGGTGTAGGCGAAGGACATGCGAAAGGTCCGGCGTAGAGGGTAAGACCCCCGTAGCTGAAACATCAACGGCTTGCTTGAGAATTTCCCAAGTAGCACGGGGCCCGAGAAATCCCGTGTGAATCTGGCGGGACCACCCGCTAAGCCTAAATATTCCCTGGTGACCGATAGCGGATAGTACCGTGAGGGAATGGTGAAAAGTACCGCGGGAGCGGAGTGAAATAGTACCTGAAACCGTGTGCCTACAAGCCGTGGGAGCGTCGCGCATCGAGCTTGCTCGGTGCGTCGTGACTGCGTGCCTTTTGAAGAATGAGCCTGCGAGTTTGCGGTGTGTTGCGAGGTTAACCCGTGTGGGGAAGCCGTAGCGAAAGCGAGTCCTAATAGGGCGTTTTAGTAGCGCGCTCAAGACCCGAAGCGGAGTGATCTAGCCATGGGCAGGTTGAAGCGGAGGTAAGACTTCGTGGAGGACCGAACCCACCAGGGTTGAAAACCTGGGGGATGACCTGTGGTTAGGGGTGAAAGGCCAATCAAACTCCGTGATAGCTGGTTCTCCCCGAAATGCATTTAGGTGCAGCGTCGTGTGTTTCTTGCCGGAGGTAGAGCACTGGATAGGCGATGGGCCCTACCGGGTTACTGACCTTAGCCAAACTCCGAATGCCGGTAAGTGAGAGCGCGGCAGTGAGACTGTGGGGGATAAGCTCCATGGTCGAGAGGGAAACAGCCCAGAGCATCGACTAAGGCCCCTAAGCGTACGCTAAGTGGGAAAGGATGTGGAGTCGCAGAGACAACCAGGAGGTTGGCTTAGAAGCAGCCATCCTTGAAAGAGTGCGTAATAGCTCACTGGTCAAGTGATTCCGCGCCGACAATGTAGCGGGGCTCAAGCGTACCGCCGAAGTCGTGTCATTTCAGCATGTACTCCTAACGGGGGCTGGGATGGGTAGGGGAGCGTCGTGTGCCGGGTGAAGCAGCCGCGGAAGCGAGTTGTGGACGGTTCACGAGTGAGAATGCAGGCATGAGTAGCGATACACACGTGAGAAACGTGTGCGCCGATTGACTAAGGGTTCCTGGGTCAAGCTGATCTGCCCAGGGTAAGTCGGGACCTAAGGCGAGGCCGACAGGCGTAGTCGATGGACAACCGGTTGATATTCCGGTACCCGCTTTGAAACGCCCAGTACTGAATCAGGCGATGCTAAGTCCGTGAAGCCGGCCTGATCTCTTCGGAGTTGAGGGTAGTGGTGGAGCCGACGATCCAGACTTGTATTAGGTAAGCGATGGGGTGACGCAGGAAGGTAGTCCAGCCCGGGCGGTGGTTGTCCCGGGGTAAGGGTGTAGCCCGTTGTGCAGGTAAATCCGTGCAACATGGAGGGTGAGACCTGATGCCGAGCCGATTGTGGTGAAGTGGATGATCCTATGCTGTCGAGAAAAGCCTCTAGCGAGTTTCATGGCGGCCCGTACCCTAAACCGACTCAGGTAGTCAGGTAGAGAATACCGAGGCGTTCGGGTGAACTATGGTTAAGGAACTCGGCAAAATGCCCCCGTAACTTCGGGAGAAGGGGGGCCATTTCTGGTGATTGGGCTTTGCTCCATGAGCTGGGGGTGGCCGCAGAGACCAGCGAGAAGCGACTGTTTACTAAAAACACAGGTCCGTGCGAAGCCGTAAGGCGATGTATACGGACTGACGCCTGCCCGGTGCTGGAACGTTAAGGGGACCGGTTAGTGCGCTTTTGGGTGTGCGAAGCTGAGAACTTAAGCGCCAGTAAACGGCGGTGGTAACTATAACCATCCTAAGGTAGCGAAATTCCTTGTCGGGTAAGTTCCGACCTGCACGAATGGCGTAACGACTTCTCGACTGTCTCAACCATAGGCCCGGTGAAATTGCACTACGAGTAAAGATGCTCGTTTCGCGCAGCAGGACGGAAAGACCCCGGGACCTTTACTATAGTTTGATATTGGTGTTCGGTTCGGCTTGTGTAGGATAGGTGGGAGACTGTGATGTGGCCACGCCAGTGGTTGCGGAGTCGTCGTTGAAATACCACTCTGGTCGTGCTGGATGTCTAACCTGGGTCCGTGATCCGGATCAGGGACAGTGTCTGATGGGTAGTTTAACTGGGGCGGTTGCCTCCTAAAGAGTAACGGAGGCGCCCAAAGGTTCCCTCAGCCTGGTTGGTAATCAGGTGTTGAGTGTAAGTGCACAAGGGAGCTTGACTGTGAGACCGACGGGTCGAGCAGGGACGAAAGTCGGGACTAGTGATCCGGCGGTGGCTTGTGGAAGCGCCGTCGCTCAACGGATAAAAGGTACCCCGGGGATAACAGGCTGATCTTCCCCAAGAGTCCATATCGACGGGATGGTTTGGCACCTCGATGTCGGCTCGTCGCATCCTGGGGCTGGAGTCGGTCCCAAGGGTTGGGCTGTTCGCCCATTAAAGCGGTACGCGAGCTGGGTTTAGAACGTCGTGAGACAGTTCGGTCCCTATCCGCTGTGCGCGTAGGAATATTGAGAAGGGCTGTCCCTAGTACGAGAGGACCGGGACGGACGAACCTCTGGTGTGCCAGTTGTCCTGCCAAGGGCATGGCTGGTTGGCTACGTTCGGAAAGGATAACCGCTGAAAGCATCTAAGCGGGAAGCCTGCTTCGAGATGAGTATTCCCACCTCCTTTGAGGGGTTAAGGCTCCCAGTAGACGACTGGGTTGATAGGCCAGATGTGGAAGCCTGGTAACGGGTGGAGCTGACTGGTACTAATAGGCCGAGGGCTTGTCCTCAGTTGCTCGCGTCCACTGTGTTGGTTCTGAAATAATGAACGGCTGTGTTGTTGTCCGGTTGGTTCACATTTTCATAGTGTTTCGGTGGTCATTGCGTTAGGGAAACGCCCGGTTACATTCCGAACCCGGAAGCTAAGCCTTTCAGCGCCGATGGTACTGCAGGGGGGACCCTGTGGGAGAGTAGGTCGCCGCCGAACTATTTGTGACGGGAAAGCCCCGTGTCCTTGTGGCACGGGGCTTTTCTGCGTTCCGAACCTTTAGGGTCGACCCATGCGCTACGAACTGGTCATCTTCGACAATGACGGTGTGCTCGTCGACAGCGAGCCGCTCTCCAACACCATCCTCTCCACCTACCTGACGGAGCTGGGACACCCGACCACGTACGAGGAATCGCTCCGTGACTTCATGGGGGCCGCCGTGCACCGGGTGCACGACCTCGTACAGGAGCGGACCGGGCAGAAGCTGCCCATGGACTTCGACGAGATGCTGCACGCGCGGATCTTCGCCGCGTTCCAGCAGGGACTTGAGCCGGTGGACGGGGTCGCCGATGTGCTCGGGAAGCTCGTCGCCGAGGGCGTGCCGTACTGCGTCGCCTCCTCCGGCAGCCATGAGCGGATCAGGGTCGGACACCTCAAGACCGGCCTCGACCAGTGGTTCGAGGACGAGTGGATCTTCAGCGCGGAGGACGTCGGGCGCGGCAAGCCGGCCCCCGACCTCTTCCTGTACGCCGCCGAGCGGATGGGTGTCGCACCCGAGCGCTGTGTGGTGATCGAGGACAGCCCCCTCGGAGTGGAGGCCGCCAGGGCCGCGGGGATGGACGTGTACGGATTCACGTCGATGATGCCCGCGGACCGGCTGACCGGGGTGACCGCGTACTTCTCCGACATGACGCAGCTGCCGGAATTGCTTGCCTGATCCATCTACCCACGGGTAGGCCGGGGCTCTACGCTGAGCGGCCATGACAGACGCACGCGTGCGGCACGGCAGAACCTCCCTGGTGTTCAGCTTCTTCGTGCAGGGAGTGACCTTCGCTCTGCTCGTGACACGTATCCCGGCCGTCCAGGACCGGTACGGGATATCCGACGGGCTGCTGCCCGTCTTCCTCGCCGCCGTGCCGATCCTGGCCGGTGTGGGCAGTGTGGTCACCGAGAAGGTGGTCGCGCGGGTGCGGCCCCGTGTCGTGCTGAGGTGGGCGCAGCCCGTCGTGCTGCTCGCGTTGCTCGCCACCGGGGCCGGGCACGGGCTGTGGGCCGTCGCGCTCGCGCTCGGTTCCTTCGGGCTCGCGGTCGGGGCGCTCGACGCGTCGATGAACATGATGGGCGTCAGCCTGCAACGGGCGTACGGGCGCAGCATCATGCTGGGTTTCCACGCCGCGTACAGCCTGGGCGGGATCGCCGGGGCGTCGATGGCGTGGGCGGGGGCGCACTGGGATCTGTCGCTGTTGGCCTCTTACCTTCCGGTGGTCGTCCTGCTGCTGCCCGCCGCGCTGATCGGGAGTCGTTGGTACGCCGAGGGCGTGGAGGCGGTGGAGGGACCGGGGACGGCGGCGGCGGTGCAGGGGGCCGGGGTCTCGTTCCGGGTGCTGCTGCCGCTGTGTCTGGTGATGAGCTTCGCGTACATCGGGGACTCGACGGTCTCCAACTGGAGCGCGAAGTACCTCCAGGACGTGCTGGGGAGTTCGGAGCAGCTGTCGACGGTCCCGTACAACGTCTACATGGTGACCACGCTGCTGGGGCGTGCCGTGGGGGACTTCGGGGTGCGGCGGTTCGGGGCCGTGGCCGTCGTGCGGTGCGGGAGTGTCGTGGCGGCCGGCGGGTTCGCGGTGGTGGCGCTGGCGTCCGGGGCGTGGATCGGGATGGCAGGGTTCACGATGCTGGGGTTCGGGCTCTGTGTGATCGTGCCGCAGACGTTCGCGGCGGCGGGGCGGATGTTCCCCGGGGCGAGTGACACGGCTGTCGCCCGGCTCAACGTCTTCAACTACGTGGGCTTCCTGGTGGGGTCGCCGCTTGTCGGGGCGCTCGGGGACGCGTGGAGCTATCGGGGGGCGATGCTGGTGCCGATGGTGCTGGTGCTCGCGACGCTGGTGTACGCCCGCTCGTTCGCCCCGGATACCGACCGGTACGGTGGCGGGCATGAGCGGGCGCGCACAGCTGATGTGGGATGACGCGGTAACGGGATACGACTTCGGGGACAGCCATCCCATGGACCCGGTCAGGCTGGCCCTGACGATGGGGCTGGTGCGGGCGTTCGGGCTGGACGGGGCGGTCGACGTGGTGGCGGCCAGGCCCGCGGGGGAGTCCACCCTGCGGCTGGTGCACCGTGAGGACTATGTGGCGGCCGTGCGGGCGGCGTCCGCGGACCCGAAGGCGGCCGATCAGGCGTACGGGCTCGGCACGGTCGACGATCCGGCGTTCGCCGGGATGCACGAGGTGTCCGCGCTGATCGCCGGGCAGTCGGTGGGGGCCGCCGAGGCCGTGTGGCGCGGTGACACCGCGCACGCCGTGAACTTCACCGGGGGGCTGCACCACGCGATGCCCGGCGCCGCGTCCGGGTTCTGCGTCTACAACGATCCGGCGCTGGCCATCGCCCGGCTGCTGGAGCTGGGCGCGGAGCGGGTCGCGTACGTCGACGTGGACGTGCATCACGGGGACGGGGTGCAGGCGGCGTTCTGGGAGGACCCCAGGGTGCTGACGGTGTCGCTGCACGAGCATCCACGGACGCTGTTCCCGCAGACCGGCTGGCCGGAGGAGACGGGGGCCGGGGACGGTGCGGGCGGGGCGGTGAACCTGGCGCTGCCGGCCGGTACCGGTGACGCGGGGTGGCTGCG
This sequence comes from Streptomyces sp. AM 4-1-1, assembly GCF_029167625.1. Classification (NCBI taxonomy): domain Bacteria; kingdom Bacillati; phylum Actinomycetota; class Actinomycetes; order Kitasatosporales; family Streptomycetaceae; genus Streptomyces; species Streptomyces sp. AM 4-1-1. The sequence continues at coordinate 2,932,592 of NZ_CP119145.1, read as the reverse complement.
GGCGTTCCACGCGGTGGTCCCCGAGCTGCTGGCGGACTTCCGGCCGCAGGTGCTGGTGACGCAGCACGGCGCCGATACGCACTTCGAGGACCCGCTGGCCCATCTGGCGGTGTCGCTGGACGCGCAGCGGGCGGTGATGGCCTCCTGCCACGAGCTGGCCCACACGTACGCGGACGGTGGGCGCTGGGTGGCGCTCGGCGGGGGCGGTTACGCGGTCGTCGACGTGGTGCCGAGGTCCTGGACGCATCTCGTGGGGATCGCCGCGCACGCCCCGGTCGATCCGGAGTCGGTGATCCCGTCGTCGTGGCGGGACGAGGTGTACGCCAGGACACGGCAGTTGGGTCCGGGCCGGATGACCGACGGGCGTACCCCGAGCTGGCGGTCGTGGGACGAGGGGTACGACCCCGCCGACCGGCTGGACCAGGCGGTGATCGCGACCAGGCGGGCGGCGTTCCCGCTGCGCGGGCTGCTGATGTGATCCGACGGGGTGCCGGTGGTGTGCGCGGGTGTTCCGGTTACGCCAACGGTGGTCGGAATCCGTCTTTCCGCTCCCGGCCGTCCCGGGTGCGTCACCATCGGCAGGGTGTTGAGTACCGGAGCGCTGCGCGCGCATCTGCTGGCGGCCCGGCTGGCCGGACCCGTCGCCACCCTGCGGGAGGAGAGCCTGCGGAGCTATCGTCTGTTCGCGGCCAGGGACCCGAGGGTGACGCTCGGGCTCGCCTCCGCCCGGTGCTGGGAGGAGCGCGACCTGCTGCGTCTGATGGCCGACCGGTGCGGGGTGTCGGACGATCCCGGGCACACGGCGGGGCCCGATGTCATCGACCCCGAACGGACGTTGGCGGCCCTGGACGCGTTCGCCGTACGGCTGTCCGCCGCCGCGTACCACCGGGTGCCCGTGCTGTTCGGGACCGGTCATCCGCATCGGCTGCTGGGCTTCTACGCCGGACTGGCGGACGCCATGTCGGCGGCGGGGTGTCGTGTACTCACCCCCGCGCGGGGGAGAAGTGTCGACATGACGACCCGGTTCGGCGTACGTACGTACAACCTCGACCACGTACGGGGAGTCGCGCTGGTGCGCGAACCCGGCGCGCGAGTTCCGGGCAGTGGCACCGGCGCGCACACGCATTCACCACTCCCGGTTCGTGTCGCCCTGGAGGGGATCGCGGAGGCCGGGGACCCGCTGCCCGAGTTGGTGATCGGCGATCACGGATGGGTCTGCGGGGCAGGTCAACTGGGCATCGAGGCCATCGGCCTGGCGGACACGGACGACCCCGCGCTGTTCGTCGGGGAGGCCGAGGGGCGGGTGTCGGTGGTGGTTCCGCTTGATGACGGCGTGCGCTCCGATTACTACCGACCACTCACGCGCTATGTGCTCAATCGGGCGTTTCTGTCCCGGTAACGGGCCGGGGACCCCCTCCTCTTCCCCACTCGTATCACCCGCCCCTAGTCTGGTGAGTGAGCGCACAACGACGAAGAGTCACCGGAGGGGAAGCCGGTGTGCGTCGGGTGCGGAAGGTACAGGTGGGTCATGGCTGCTGGCAGCGAGAGGCCTCTCAACGAGGTCAAGTTTCTGACCGTGGCGGAAGTCGCCTCGGTCATGCGAGTGTCGAAGATGACCGTGTACCGCTTGGTGCACAGCGGTCATCTGCCGGCGATCCGGGTGGGCAGGTCCTTCCGGGTTCCGGAGCAAGCGGTTCACGAGTATCTCCGCGAGTCCTTTGTGGGGGTGGAGTCGGCCTGACGTTTCCCCTCGGATTACGTCCCTCACCCGGTGGCGGGTAGGCTAGGCCGACGTAGGTCGTGTGGGCCCAGACGCCCCGCACCAGTGAAGAAGAAGTGAGCGAGGGTAGTCGTGGGCTCTGTCATTAAGAAGCGGCGCAAGCGGATGGCCAAGAAGAAGCACCGCAAGCTGCTCAAGCGCACGCGTATTCAGCGTCGCAACAAGAAGTAAGCGAGCGCAGTCCGTGCAACCGCAGCCCTCCCGCCGTCACGGCGGGAGGGCTGCGGCACGTTCACCGGGTGGTGGTCCGGGGCCCCGCGGGGCCGCCGCCGGCCGGTGGGCGGCGCACGGTCGGCGAAACGGCGTGACGGGGCGGGTGCGGTGTCCGCTCCACCCGCTACGGTGACGGACAGGGGAAAACCCTCTTCCGGGGGGAGAACACCCGCCGCGGGAGACCGACGGAAGGCGCGGATCTTGGGCAAGGTCGTGCTCGTCACAGGAGCGGCCCGGCAGCTCGGCGATCGCTTCGTCCGGCGCGTCCTGCGCGATCCGGAGGTGGACCGGGTGATCGCCGTCGACGCGGTCGCGCCCGAGCAGCCGCCGGCGGGCGCCCACTTCGTACAGGCGGACATCCGGCAGCCCGCCATCGCGCGGGTCCTCGCCGAGCACGCCGTGGACACGGTGGTCCATCTGAACGTCACCGGCATGGCGTTCGGCACCGGCGGCCGGGCGACGGTCAAGGAGACCAACGTCATCGGCACCATGCAGCTCCTCGGCGCCTGCCAGAAGTCGCCGACCGTACGGCGGCTCGTCGTGAAGTCCAGTACGAGCGTGTACGGCTCCGCGCCCCGCGACCCCGCGGTCCTCACCGAGGCCACCGCGCCCAAGTCCCTGTCCAGCGGGGGTTTCGCCAAGGACGCGGTGGAGGTCGAGGGATACGTACGGGGCTTCGCCCGCCGCAGACCGGACGTCGCCGTCTGTGTGCTGCGCTTCGCGAACATCCTCGGACCGGACGCGGAGACCCCGCTCGCCGACTACCTGTCGTTGCCGGTCCTGCCGACCGTCTTCGGGTACGACCCCAGACTCCAGTTCGTCCACGAGGACGATGTCATCGACGTGCTGGCGATCGCCTCGCGCGAACCCCGCCGCGGCACCCTCAACAGCGGCACGTTCAACATCGCGGGCGACGGCGTGCTGTTGCTCTCGCAGTGCTCGCGACGGCTGGGGCGGCCGACCGTGCCGGTGCCGCTGCCCGCCGTGACCTGGATCGGCCAGGCGCTGCGCACGGTCGGTATGACGGACTTCTCCCCGGAACAGATCCGGCTGCTCACCCATGGCAGGGTGGTCTCCACCGTCGAGATGCGCGAGACCCTGGGCTTCCACCCCGCGTTCACCACCGCGGAGACCTTCGGGGACTTCGCGCGCAGCCGGGGGCCGGGGCTGCTGCCGCCGGAGCGGACGGGCGCGGCCGTGGACCGGCTGGCCGCGGCGTCGTTCGCGTCCCGCCCCCGCCCCCGCCCCCGCCCCGGCGGCACGGCAGGGACCACCCGTACAGCGCCAGGCAGAGGAGCGCACCGACGATGACGGATGCCAAGGTCATTCCGTTCGACGACGACCGTTCACGGTCGGGCACCCCGCGCTCGGCGCGCCGCCGTTCGGGTCCGGGCGAGGTCGGTACGGCGCCCGTCAGCGCGCTCCCGGGGCGCCCGGACGCGACGGAGGGCCCGGAGGGCACCTCGGCGGGCGCGGAGGCACCGGAGGCGGCGGGGGGCGGCGACGGCGTCTGGGAGCGGCGGATCGCGGGCGGGCTGGCGTTCCTGCGGCGCAGGGTGACCGGTGAGTACGACGTCGACGAGTTCGGGTACGACAAGGAACTCACCGACCAGGTCCTGATGTCGTTGCTGCGGCCGTTGTACGAGAAGTACTTCAGGGTCGAGGTGAAGGGCATCGAGAACATCCCGTCCGAAGGCGGGGCGCTGATCGTGGCCAACCACTCCGGGACGTTGCCGCTGGACGGGCTGATGCTCCAGGTCGCCGTCCACGACCATCACCCGGCGGACCGGTATCTGCGGCTGCTGGCCGCCGATCTGGTCTTCATGCTGCCGGTCGTCAACGAGCTGGCCCGCAAGGCGGGTCACACGCTGGCCTGCGCGGAGGACGCGGAGCGTCTGTTGCAGCGCGGCGAGCTGGTCGGGGTGATGCCGGAGGGGTTCAAGGGCATCGGCAAGCCGTTCGGCGAGCGGTACAAGCTCCAGCGGTTCGGCCGGGGCGGTTTCGTCTCGACGGCGCTGCGTGCGGGGGTGCCGATCGTGCCGTGCTCGATCGTGGGCGCGGAGGAGATCTATCCGATGATCGGGAACGCCAGGACGCTGGCGCGGGTGCTGGGGATTCCGTACTTCCCGATCACGCCGACGTTTCCGCTGCTGGGGCCGCTGGGCGCGGTGCCGTTGCCGACGAAGTGGACGATCCAGTTCGGTGAGCCGATCCCGACGGACGGGTACGCGGCGGAGGCGGCCGAGGACCCGATGCTGATGTTCAATCTGACCGATCAGGTGCGGGAGCAGATCCAGCACACGCTGTACCGGCTGCTGGTGCAGCGCAGGTCGGTGTTCTTCTGACGCGGGCAGCTTCTGGGGCCCGGTCCCCTCGCGCGTGGACGGCGGGGACGCACAGGTGGGGCGCACTCGTAAATCGAGTGCGCCCCACCTGCGTACGGCTGTGGCTTGAGCTGTGTGTACGGCTGTCTGCGGCCTGAGCCGTGTATGGCTACGGCTTGACGTCCTCGCCGTTGATGCCCAGGCCCGGGAGCAGGCCGGGGAGCAGCGGGGGCAGCGTGACGTCCGGGGTGGGCGGAGTGGTGGGGCGGCCGTCGGGGGCCGACGGGGCGGTGTTGTCCGATTCCGGTGGGTCCAGGAGGTTGCCACCGGTACGGCCGCCGAGCAGGCCGCCGTCGGTGGTGGCGCCGCTGCCCGAGGGGTGCGGGGTGGTGGCGTCGGGGCCGCCCTTGCGGTCCTGCGAGGTGTCGGGGGCCGAAGGGGTCGTGCGGTCCTCGGCGCCGCCGGTGACGTCGCGGGAGGAGCCGGACGGCTGGTGCCGGTCGGGGGCGCCCGGGGGGCGCGGCAGCAGGGCCTGGAGTGGTTCGACCTCTTCGTCCATGGCGTCGAAGACGGAGTTGACCTTGTCGCCGACATCGGTGAGCTGGACGGGCAGCCGGTCGCGGAGGCTGCTCCAGCTCTTGCGGTGGGAGCGGGTGAAGGAGTCCAGGGTCCGGATCGGGCCGATGCCGCCGTCCCGCTCGTAGGCGGAGTGCAGCAGCCGGTGGCCCTCGCTGGCGTCGTGCATCATGCCGTTGAGCGCGCGCCTGATCTCGCCGAGTGCTTCGTGGTCCATCTCTCCCGCGCGGCCCCGCTCCATCAGTCGTCGGGCCTCGCTGAGCCGGGTCGACGCCTGGTCGAGGTAGACCTCGCCGCGGTCGGCGTCCCCGTTGGCCAGACCGAGGTGGATGTCCTCCATGCCGCGCTTCAGCCCGTACAGCGAATCACCGGGCAGGGCGTCGGAGCTGGCAGCGGCCACTCCGCCGAAAGCGCCCGCGGCCACACCGACCGTGAGACCGCCGGCGGCGAGCCCCTTCGACCAGCGGGAGCGGGGGCGCAGCTTTCCCAGCGGGGACGCCCGGTGGGCGCCTTTGCTCCGCTGTTCGGGCACCGTAGGGCCCGTGGACGCGCCGCCCTCGGCGAACATGGTCTCCATGGCCGCGACGAGCTGGGCTCGCTGCACCACTTTGACCTCGGTATCCATCTCCGGCCTCGGCAGCTCACCGAGGCCGTTCGCCAGGGCCAACAGCGGTCCTCGGTCGGCCGCTTCGGCCGGTTCCTCGGGCTGTACGGCCGCCGCACCCTGGGGCTGCTGCTCCTCCAGGGCCTGGGCGAAGGCGTTCGCCCGCCGGTTCGCCGATACGTTTGCGATCACTGGCGGCACCTCCTCTCGTCATGACGGTCGACTCCCCTGGCGGTCCGGAAGGTTGCACACCCTGCTCGCATCCACCCGATCGAGTGAGTGGCTGCGGACATGATGTGACGACAGGGGGCCTGCATCCGGCACAACGAGTGGCGCGGCAGTTGGGTTACGGACGAAAGATGATCGGACGGATCGTGGCGGGGGCGGTCAGCGGGCATCGTCCGGCAGGAGCCGGGCCAGGGTGCGGACGGCACGGTACTGGAGGGTCTTGATCGCGCCCTCGTTCTTGCCCATCACCCGGGCGGTCTCGGCGACCGACAGTCCTTGCAGGAAGCGCAGCGTCACACACTCCTGCTGCTGGGGGTTGAGTTTGCGCACGGCCTGGAGCAGCGCGGCGTTGGACAGGGCCTCCAGGACGGAGTCCTCGGGGCTGCGCTCGACCTCGTTCGCGTCGAGCATCTCGCCGGTGGTGACCTCCAGCCGGAACCGGCTGGACTTGAAGTGGTCGGCGACGAGGTTGCGGGCGATGGTGACCAGCCAGGCGCCGAAGTCGCGGCCCTGCCAGGTGAAGGTGGAGATGCGGCGCAGGGCGCGCAGGAAGGTCTCACTGGTGAGGTCCTCCGCCGTCGCCTTGGAACCGACGCGGTAGTAGATGTAGCGGTAGACGGTGTCGCTGTACTGGTCGTAGAGGCGGCCGAAGGCATCGGCCTCGCCGGCTTGCGCGCGCTCGACGAGGTCCATCATGCGCGCGCTGTCGCTGTCGGCGGTGGGTCGGCGGACGGTCGAGGTGGTTGCGGCCCCGCGGCTGCTGCGTCTCCCGACCGCCGCACCGCGTTCGGCCAGGGCGTAGCAGGGGCCGGCAGGCGCAGGGGAGGCGAAAGCGGGGACGGCGGCAGGCGTAGGGGTGGCGAAGGCGGGGACGGCGTACGCGGTGGGGACGAAGCCGCGCAAGCGGTCGAGGACCGATGCGCGCAGCGTAGCCAGGCCCGAGGCGTCAACCCCGACGTGTGGGTACACGGGACTCCCAGAGGCAGAGCTTCCATCACGTGCAGTGCGGAACCGTTACTCGTCGTGGTGAGTTCGGGTTCCGGAATGCGTCTGAGGAGAATAACGCTTCGTACAGGCGTTGCTACACCCAGTTGCTCAAATCATCGCTTCCGTCGCTTCTCTTGCGACTAAGTGACGGTTCAGGCGACACGTCGTGATCGGTTATTGATCGAATTCCTTCGCATTCTGCCTATCGCCGTGACGGGTTGTGGCCGTACTGATAGAGGCCGACCGGCCGGAGCGGCGGACCGGGCGAGGTGCGCGATTGGTTGCGTTTGGCTGTGGCTCGACGTGGCCGGTCGTGACCGGTCGTGATCGGTCGCGGGACTGCCGCCGGAGGGCGGGTGGACGCGTCGGGCGGGGCGGGGGAGCCGGCGCGGGTCCGGCCGGAGGTGATGGCCGGCGCGGGGCGGTGGTGGGAGTGGGGCGGTGGTCAGCGCCGGCGGCGGTGCAGGGCGACGGCGGCCGCCGTGCCGCCCGCGAGCGCGCCGACCCCGGCGGCGGCCGGGATACCTACCTTGGCCGCCTTGCGGCCCGTGCGGTAGTCGCGCAGCCGCCACTCGTGGGCGCGGGCGTGCCGGCGGAGCTTGGCGTCCGGGTTGATCGCGTACGGGTGGCCGACGAGGGAGAGCATCGGGATGTCGTTGTGCGAGTCGCTGTACGCGGCGCAGCGGTCGAGGTCCAGGCCCTCCGCGGCGGCCAGTGCGCGGACCGCTTCGGCCTTCGCGGGGCCGTGCAGGGGCTCGCCGACCAGGCGGCCCGTGTAGACGCCGTCGACCGATTCCGCGACCGTGCCGAGGGCGCCGGTCAGGCCGAGGCGGCGGGCGATGATCGTGGCCGTCTCCACCGGGGCCGCGGTGACCAGCCAGACCTTCTGCCCGGCGTCGAGGTGGGCCTGGGCCAGGGCGCGGGTGCCGGGCCAGATGCGGTCGGCCATGTACTCGTCGTAGATCTCCTCGCCGATGGACATCAGCTCGGAGACGAGGTGTCCCTTGACGATGGAGAGCGCGCTGTCGCGGGCGTCCTGCATGTGTTCCGGGTCCTCGACGCCGGCCAGCCGGAACCACGCCTGCTGCCAGGCGAACCGGGTCAGCTCGCGGCGCTCGAAGAACTTGCGCTTGTAGAGGCCCCTGCCGAAGTGGAAGAGGGCCGCGCCCTGCATCACGGTGTTGTCGAGGTCGAAGAAGGCGGCGGCGCGGTCGTCGCCGACGACGGGGAAGGCGGGCGCGGCCCGGTCGGGTGCCTCTTCCGTCCCGGCCGGGTGCGCGGCGTCTTCCGTTCCGGCCTGTTCGGTCTCCGGTCCGGCGGGGTGCGAGGACTTGCGTGCCGCCTCCGCCGCCGCCTCGCCCGCGAGCACGCTCCGTGCTGTCGCGGAGCGCCTACGCGGGGTGAGCCATCCAAGAGCGGCCATGTCGCGAGCATAGCCATTGTGTTCGGCCATTCCCGAACCGTCGGGCCGCCGGGGGGTGAACTCCGTACGGACGGCGGACGGTCCCGCGGCCGTCCGGTCTCCGCCGGAGGTGACGGGCGGGCGCAGAATGAGGGCATGAGTGCCCTGTTGCGTCGTACGAGGAAGAAGCCCGCGGACCGGAAGGTGACCCTGGTCGGGAAGCCCGGGTGTCATCTCTGCGATGACGCGAGGCGGGTGGTGCGGGAGGTCTGTGAGGAGACCGGTGCGTCCTGGGAGGAGAAGGACATCGGTCAGGACCAGGAGCTGTACCGGATGTACTGGGAGCAGATCCCGGTGGTCCTCGTGGACGGGGAACAGCACACGTTCTGGCGGGTCGATCCGGTCCGGTTGCGCAAGGCGCTGGGTGCCTGAGCGAAAGCCGGTTACCATCATGGGCGTTTTGGGTGTTCTCGGGGGCGTGGACGTGAGGAGTGTGTGCGGCTTTGCCCCCTTCGGGCCCGCAACGGGCTGATGCGGTCCATGGTTCCGGGATCGCGCGACGAATGCGCGTGACCCCGGTCACTTTGACCGGACAAAACGGACACCATCTTTGTGCACGCGTTCACAAAGACATAGCCTGCATCCGACGGGGCGGTCCAGGGACATACGGCCGCCTAGAGCCCCGCTCATCCCGCAGGAGCACCGTGGCAACTGGCCGAACTCACCGACCGGCGACCCGTAGCCGAGGAATTCCCGAGGCCACTGTCGCCCGACTTCCGTTGTACCTACGCGCATTGACGGCGCTCTCCGAACGCTCGGTCCCCACGGTCTCGTCCGAGGAACTGGCCGCGGCGGCGGGGGTCAACTCGGCGAAGCTCCGTAAGGACTTCAGCTACCTCGGGTCCTACGGGACGCGCGGCGTGGGCTACGACGTCGAATACCTCGTCTACCAGATCTCCCGCGAACTCGGGCTCACCCAGGACTGGCCGGTCGTCATCGTCGGCATCGGTAACCTCGGCGCCGCGCTCGCCAACTACGGCGGGTTCGCCTCCCGCGGCTTCCGGGTCGCCGCGCTCATCGACGCCGACCCCGCCATGGCCGGGACGCCCGTCGCCGGTATCCCCGTCCAGCACTCCGACGAGCTGGAACGCATCGTCAGCGAGAACGGCGTCTCCATCGGCGTCATCTCCACCCCCGCCGGCGCGGCCCAGCAGGTCTGCGAGCGGCTGGTCGCCGCGGGCGTCACCTCCATCCTGAACTTCGCGCCGACCGTGCTGTCGGTGCCGGACGGCGTCGACGTCCGCAAGGTCGACCTCTCCATCGAACTCCAGATCCTCGCCTTCCACGAGCAGCGCAAGGCCGGCGAGGAAGCCGCCGCCGGGCCCGACGCCGACGTGGTCGTGCCCCCCGTCCGCAGCACGGCCGGGACCAGCAGGAAGGGACCCGACGGCGATCTGCCCGCCGTGATGCCGGCATGAGTCTCCTCGTCGTGGGCCTGAGCCACCGCAGCGCCCCCGTCTCCGTACTGGAGCGGGCCTCGCTGGCGTCCGACGCCCAGGCCAAGCTCCTCCAGGACACCCTCGCCGCGCAGCCCGCGGTCGAGGCCACCGTCCTCGCCACCTGCAACCGCATCGAGCTGTACGCCGACGTGGACAAGTTCCACGCGGGCGTCGCCGAGCTGTCCACGCTGCTCGCCCAGCACAGCGGGGTCGGCCTCGACGAGCTCACCCCCTATCTCTATGTGCACTACGAGGACCGGGCCGTCCACCACCTCTTCTCGGTGGCCTGCGGGCTGGACTCGATGGTCGTCGGCGAGGGCCAGATCCTCGGCCAGATCAAGGACGCGCTCGCCCTGGGGCAGGAGCTGCACACCGCGGGCCGGCTGCTCAACGACCTGTTCCAGCAGGCCCTGCGGGTCGGCAAGCGCGCCCACAGCGAGACCGGGATCGACCGGGCCGGGCAGTCGCTCGTCACCTTCGGCCTGGAGCAGCTGGCCGACGGCGCCGACGTGGGCGACTGGGCCAGGGACAAGCGCGCCCTGGTGATCGGCGCGGGCTCGATGTCCTCGCTCGCCGCCGCCACCCTGGCCCGTGCGGGCGTCGCCGAGATCGCCGTCGCCAACCGCACCCGGGCCCGCGCCGACCGCCTCGTCGAGATCCTGACCGCGACCGGTGACACCGCCGCCCGAGTGGTCGCGATGAACGCCGTGCCCGAAGAACTGACACGTGCCGACGTCGTGGTGTCCTGCACCGGAGCCACCGGGCTCGTGCTGACCGCCGAGACCGTCGCCGACGCGCTCGGCACCGCCCTCGACGCCGCCGTCGACGCGCCCGCCGGACAGCTCTCCGCACCCGCCGGGCTCGACCAGCACGCGGCCTGGGTGGAGAACGGCGCCGCCGCCGCGACCGCGCAGGCCCAGGCCGTACGCCGGGCCACCGTGCCCGCGCAGGGTTCCGGCCCCGCCAAGCTCGCCCTGCTCGACCTCGCCATGCCGCGCGACATCGACGGAGCCGTGCAGCGGCTCGCCGGGGTACGCCTCGTCGACATCGAGTCGCTCGCCGACGCGTCCGCCGACGCGCCGATGGCCGCCGACGTCGACCGGGTGCGCACCATCGTCGCCGACGAGGTCGACGCCTTCGGCGCCGCCCAGCGCGCCGCCCACATCACCCCGACCGTCGTCGCCCTGCGCACCATGGCCGCCGGTGTGGTGGCCGGCGAGATCGCGCGGCTCGACGGACGACTCCCCGACCTGGACGAGAAGCAGCGCGCCGAGATCTCGCAGACCGTGCGCCGCGTCGTCGACAAGCTCCTGCACGCGCCCACCGTGCGGGTCAAGCAGCTCGCCAGCGAGCCCGGCGGCGCCGGGTACGCCGACGCTCTGCGTGAACTCTTCGACCTGGACCCGCAGACGGTGGCCGCCGTCTCCCGGGCAGACCTGAACGACCCGAATAGAGGGCGGTCATGACCGACAACTCACCCCTGGGCGTGGGGGCCACCGCTTCCGGCGACCGACGTCCGCTCCGGCTGGGCACCCGGCGCAGCAAACTCGCCATGGCACAGTCCGGGCTCGTCGCCGACGCGGTCGGCGAGGTGACCGGGCGCGCCGTCGAGCTCGTCGAGATCACCACGTACGGCGACGTCTCCCGGGAGCACCTGGCGCAGATCGGCGGGACCGGCGTGTTCGTCGCCGCGCTGCGCGAGGCGCTGCTGCGCGGCGAGGTGGACTTCGCCGTCCACTCGCTCAAGGACCTGCCGACCACACAGCCCGAGAGCCTGCTGCTGGCCGCCGTGCCGCGCCGCGAGGACCCGCGTGACGTGCTGGTCGCACGGGACGGGCTGACCCTGGAGGGGCTGCCGTCCGGCGCCCGCGTCGGCACCGGTTCGCCGCGCCGGATGGCGCAGCTCAACGCGTACGCGCGGGGCCGCGGTCTCGACATCGAGACGGTCCCGATCCGGGGCAACGTCGATACGCGCATCGGTTTTGTACGAAGCGGCGAGCTGGACGCGGTGGTTCTCGCCGCGGCCGGGCTCAGCCGCCTGGGCCGGCTCGGTGAGGTGACCGATTTCCTGTCGGTGGACACCGTGCTGCCCGCTCCCGGTCAGGGAGCACTGGCGATCGAGTGCGCTGCGTCCAGCGCCGACCTCGCCACCGCGCTCGCCGCGCTCGACGACCCGCACACCCGGGCCGCCGTGACCGCCGAGCGTGCCCTGCTCGCCGCCCTGGAGGCCGGCTGCTCCGCACCCGTGGGTGCGCTGGCCGACCTGCAGGCCGACGGGCAGGCTGTCAATGAACTGCGCCTGCGCGGAGTCGTCGGGTCCACCGACGGTGCCTCGCTGGTGCAGATGTCCACCACCGGTCCCGTTCCCACGTCGCACGACGACGCGGCGGCGCTCGGTCGCGAACTCGCGGACGAGATGCTTGCCAAGGGTGCGGCCGGTCTTATGGGGGAGCGAGCACTTTGAGCCCCACCGGCCACGCCGCGTCCGACTTTCCTGTCCCGTCCGCACACGGGCACGTCACCTTCCTCGGCGCCGGTCCCGGCGACCCGGGACTGCTGACCCTGCGCGCCGTCGAGGCGCTGGCGAGCGCGGACGTCCTTGTCGCCGAGCAGCACGTGCTCGACGTCGTCCGCTGCCATGCGCGGGCAGGCGTAAGCACGCCTGAGCTGGCGGTTGTTGACGATCTGTCAACAGCCGCCGGGGTGCCCGTTCTCAGGGACGCCGCCAATCTTGTCATGGAGGCAGCGAAGGGCGGCAGGCGGGTGGTACGTGCCGTCTCGGGCGATCCGGGCCTGGACGGTGACGCGGGCGCCGAGATGCTCGCGTGCGCAGCTCAGGGCATCCCCTTCGAGGTGGTTCCCGGAGTCGCGAACGCCGTGGGCGTGCCCGCGTACGCCGGTGTGCCGCTGCGGGACGCGCAGGGCGCCGATGTGCGTTTCGTCGACGCCCGTACCGCCTCCGAGCGCTGTTGGTCCGAGGTCGGCGCGAGCGACGCGACCGCCGTCGTCTCGACGACGCTCGACTCGGTCGCCGCCGCGGCCGGTGAGCTGGTCTCCTCGGGCCGTAAGCCCGACACCCCGCTCACCGTCACCATCGGTGGTACGACGACCCGCCAGCGCACCTGGACGGCGACCCTCGGGACGATCGCCCAGGTCCTCAAGCAGGCCAAGGTCCTCCCGTCGCCGGACGGGCACCAGCCCGTCATAGCCGTGGTCGGTGAGCGCAGCTCCGCCGCCCAGCGCGACCAGCTCGCGTGGTTCGAGTCCAAGCCGCTGTTCGGCTGGAAGGTGCTCGTGCCGCGTACGAAGGAGCAGGCGGCGTCGCTCTCCGACCAGTTGCGTTCGTACGGCGCCGTGCCGCACGAGGTCCCGACGATCGCCGTCGAGCCGCCGCGTACCCCTCAGCAGATGGAGCGCGCGGTCAAGGGCCTGGTCACGGGCCGGTACGAGTGGATCGCCTTCACGAGTGTCAACGCGGTCAAGGCGGTCCGGGAGAAGTTCGAGGAGTACGGGCTCGACGCCCGTGCCTTCGCCGGGATCAAGGTCGCCGCGGTCGGCGAGCAGACCGCCGCCGCGCTGATCGACTTCGGTGTGAAGCCGGATCTGGTGCCCTCCGGTGAGCAGTCCGCCGCCGGGCTGCTGGAGGACTGGCCGCCGTACGACCCGGTCTTCGACCCGATCGACCGGGTGTTCCTGCCGCGCGCCGACATCGCCACGGAGACCCTGGTCGCCGGGCTCATCGAGCTGGGCTGGGAGGTCGACGACGTCACCGCGTACCGCACGGTCCGCGCCTCGCCGCCGCCCGCCGAGACCCGGGAGGCGATCAAGGGCGGCGGGTTCGACGCGGTGCTGTTCACCTCGTCGTCGACGGTACGGAACCTCGTCGGCATCGCGGGCAAGCCGCACAACGTGACCGTCATCGCGTGCATCGGCCCCGCCACGGCGAAGACCGCCGAGGAGCACGGGCTGCGCGTCGACGTCCTCTCCCCGGAGCCGTCGGTGCACAGGCTGGCCGAGGCGCTCGCCGCGTTCGGCGCGCAGCGCAGGGACGCCGCGAAGGAGGCCGGTGACCCGGTCACCCGGCCGAGCGAGCGGCGCCCGGGGGCGCGCAGACGGCGTACGACGACCTGACGGATGTCACCGAGGTGATCACGGGCGGTCCGGCTGCTTCGGCGGCCGGGCCGCCCGTCGCCGTACACGGGTTCTCGTTTCCCGGTCCGGGTGTCGGTAAGGCGTTCGCGTGGCCGGGTTTATCGTCGGGGGTGGCCCGACGGACCGGCCGGGCCTCGCCGTGACGGTGGCGCCGCCACGGCCCACGCGAGTCGTGACGATCGTGCGGCTGAACGCGGACCACGCGGGAGGCGACGCTCGTGCCGCTACGGACCACCCAAGAGGCGACTGAAGAGATGACTGAGTACGGAAACTTCCCCGGCGCCCGCCCCCGGCGGCTGCGGACCACGCCCGCGATGCGGCGGATGGTCGCGGAGACCCGCCTCTCCCCGGCGGACCTGATCCTTCCCGCGTTCGTCCGTGAGGGGATCGACGCGCCCGTCGGCATCTCGGCGATGCCCGGCGTCCAGCAGCACACCCTGGACACCCTGCGGAAGGCAGCCGTGGACGCGGTGTCGGCCGGGGTCTCCGGGCTGATGGTCTTCGGTGTCCCGCTGGACGAGAAGAAGGACGCCCTGGGCACGGCGGGCACCGACCCGGACGGCATCCTCCAGGTCGCGCTGCGGGCGGTGCGCGAGGAGGTCGGCGACGATCTGGTGGTGATGTCCGACCTCTGTCTGGACGAGTACACGGACCACGGCCACTGCGGTGTCCTGACCGAGGACGGCCGCGTCGACAACGACGCCACGCTGGAGCGGTACGCCGAGATGGCCCAGGTGCAGGCCGACGCGGGCGCCCATGTGGTCGGCCCGAGCGGCATGATGGACGGCCAGGTCGGCGTGGTCCGCGACGCGCTGGACCAGACGGGCCACGAGGACGTGTCGGTCCTCGCGTACACCGCGAAGTACTCCTCCGCCTTCTACGGCCCGTTCCGCGAGGCGGTCGGCTCGTCGCTCAGGGGCGACCGCAAGACGTACCAGCAGGACCCGGCGAACAGCCGCGAGTCGCTGCGCGAACTGGCCCTGGACCTCGCCGAGGGCGCCGACATGGTCATGGTCAAGCCGGCCGGGCCGTACCTCGACATCCTCGCGAAGGTCGCGGACGCGGTGGACGTGCCGGTCGCCGCGTACCAGATCAGTGGCGAGTACGCGATGATCGAGGCCGCCGCCGAGAAGGGCTGGATCGACCGGGACGCGGCGATCATGGAGAGCCTGACGGGCATCCGGCGGGCGGGTGCGCGGATGATCCTGACGTACTGGGCGACGGAGGTCGCGCTGCGGCTGGGGCGCTGAGCCGGGATTCTGCCGGGCGGGGGCCGGGCGGTCCGGTTCGCTTCGGTGAGCGGGGCCGGTGGGGATCGGGGCCGGTGGGGAGGGCGGGCCGCCACCGGTGAGCATGTGACCGATCGGCGGATTCCGTGGCCGTGCCGGAGCGCGGCGGCCCTCGGGCGTGAGGCCCGTGTCCGCCCGCCCTGTCGGTGGTGCCGTCTACCGTGGCGTCATGACCAACCTGAGTTACGGCCGCCACTGTGCCGAAATCGTCGCGCAGACCGGGTTGTTGGCGTCCCGCGTCGAGGACGCGGACCTGACGCTTCCGGTGCCCTCCTGTCCCGGCTGGAACGTCGGCCAGTTGCTGCGGCACCTCGGTGGTGCCCAGCGCTGGGCCGAGGAGATCGCGCGGACCCGCGCGACCCAGCCTCCCCCCGACGACCACTTCCGTGACCTGTCCGCCTACACCGACGAGGACCCCGCCCTGCTCGGCCCCTGGCTCACCGAGGGCGCCGAGCGCCTGGCGGACACGCTGAGCGCCGCCGGGCCCGACGCGGAGGTGTGGTCCCCGGTCCCCGGGGGAACGACGGCGTTCCTCGCCCGGCGCTTCACGCACGAGACGGTGATCCACCGGGCCGACGCGTTCCTGGCGCTCGGCGCGGAGTTCACCGTCGCCGAGGAGGTCGCCCTCGACGCCCTCGACGAGTGGATGGAGCTGGGTTCGCTGCCCGTGATGCTCGACATCCGTTCCGGGCTGCGCGAACTGCTCGGCCCCGGACGGACCGTGCACCTCCACGCCACCGACACCGCGCCGGAAGCGGCAGCGGAGTGGCTGGTCGACCTCACGGGCGACACCATCACCTGGCGCCGCGCGCACGAGAAGGCCGCCGTGGCCGTGCGCGGCCCGCTGACCGACCTGCTGCTGGCCGTCTACCGCCGACGACCCGTCCGCGGCGAGGGCGTCGAAGTCCTCGGCGACGAGCGGCTGCTCGACTCCTGGCTGGAGCAGGTCGGCTTCGGATGATCGGCGGGTGCGGCGGCCGAGCCGCGCCCGGGTGACTCACCGATCCTTCGGAGTGACCCGCCGGAGCGGACCAATTCGCCACCGACGGGGGTGAGTTGGCGGGAGCGGGGGTTACGCTCGGGAGGCGCCCGGGATGCCTTTCGGACGGTCCTCGGGCGGCGGGAAGAGCAACAGGGCCGAACACGAGGGGATTGCGATGAGGCGGAGATCTTCAGGCCGGGTGCCGGCAGCCGTACTGCTGGGAGCGGCGGTGCTCGCTCTGGGCGGGTCCGTGGTCCACCTCGCCGATGCGTCGCCGGAGGAGAAGGCGCGTGGTCTGGCGGCGGTCGTCACTCCCGTCGACCAGGACAGTGGTTCCACAGTCGTGACCAAGGGGCCCAAGGGCTGACATCCGGGGGCGGCGGGGTTGCGTGGGGGGCGTCTCCGGCGGGCGTACGGCCGCGTGGCCGAACCGGCCGGGGTGATGTCTGCGGCCACGGTGATGTCTGCGACCGCGCTGATGTCTTCCTTGCCGGACGGAGCGGACGGAGCGGACGGTCGGCACGGCCTGCCGGAGCGGACACGCGGTGCGAGGGACCGTCCACGTGAAGCGCTCGGCCGGGAAGTCCCGGCCGAGCGCCTGGTGTTCCGTTCACGGCCGCATGTGCCGGACGGCGGTTCCTACAGGAAGGCGATCGAGGACGCCCGGTCGTTCATCGCGTCCCCGACGTACGAGGTCGACTGCTGGTACTCCTGGTGCGTGCCGCCCGTGTTCGGGGAGTCCCACAGCTCCAGCCAGCAGCTCACCGTGGTGAGCGAGCTGACCGCGTTGTCCATGCTGCCGCCGATGTTGGCCTGGTAATCCCGGCCGTTTCCGCTCTGGCAGCCGACACTGGCGCTGTACGTGACGGACGTGCCGCCGTAGTTCGAGTCCTTGTAGACGATGCCGAACTGGACGTCCTGCGGGCCCAGGGCGTTGGACGACGCCTTGAGCCGCGCGACCAGGTTCTGGTCGATGTCCTTGGCGGACAGCGGGGCGTCGGTTATGCGGCCGTGCGTGGTGGACGCGATGGCCTCACGGAACGTCCCGAAACACTGGGACTTCCCGGTCTCGACGTTGACGACGCAGTTGCCGGCGGGATGTGCCGGTGCGGCATTGGCGGTGGCGGTTCCGGCGACGGCCGCCGTCAGGATGGTTGCAGTTGCGATGGCGATGCGTGACAACACGGATGACCCCTGTCTTGTGGACGGTCTGTCAACGCCGGACATACTTCCGTCCCGCCGTGGTTCGGACCAAGGGTGCAATTGGCCATCATTCTTCCGCCGTACGGGGGCCGACCGGCCAACGTCCTGCGCGTTCGCCGCGCGATCCTGCCCGGATGCCCTGGTCAGGCGTTGCGGATGTAACGATTCGGCCGTTCGGGACGGTGTGCGTATTCGTCCGTAAATCGAGAACCGGGCCGTACGAGTGCCGCTGCGGGCACGGATGGCGGCCCGCGCTGCGGGCACGGCACTCCTCGATGGGGCGGTCCTCCCGAAGTCGGCTTCCCCGCCGCCTGGCCGACGGCCCTGCGCGGCTGCCCGGCTGCCCGGCTGCCCGGCTGCCCGGACAGGGCCGGCCCGGAAAACGGTTCGCCCGTGCTCGCCTCGTTCGGTACGGTCGCGGGATCGTTTTCACCGCATGGGAGCCCTTGAGGTTCGCGTGTGGTCTTCCCGGCGGTTTCCCGACAGTTCCCCGGCTGAGAGCAGGTTCCGTCCATGGCATGTCGTATCAGTGAACTCGTGCTCGGTTGCCGCGACCCCGAGGTGCTGGCGCGGTTCTGGTGCGAGGTCCTGGACTTCGTCGTGCTCGATCGCGAGGACGACGGCACGCTGGAGATCGGGCCGCGCGGGGGGTTCGGCGGTCCGCAGCCGACGATCATCCTCAGTCGCAGGGATGAGCCGGAGCCGGGGAAGTCCCGGCTGCACATCGACGTCAACGCCACCGACCGCGATCAGGGCGCCGAACTCGAACGCCTGCTGAAGCTCGGTGCGCGCCCGGCGGACATCGGCCAGACGGGGGAGGAGCAGTGGCACGTCCTGACCGACCCCGAAGGCAATGTGTTCTGCCTGCTCAAGGCCCGTCTCAACCCACTCTGACACCGGCCAGGGGTCACGTCTCGGGGCAGGGTGCCTGCGGTGTGCCCCGAAGTCCGGTGGGTCCGGTGGGGAGGTTGTCCCCGGGTCGAGCCGTCTTCGCGTCTTCCCGGAGCGAGCGCTGGTACTGACCGGGTGTCTGTCCGACAAGTGTCGTGAACGCGTCGATGAAGGCGCTCGGATTCGCCCATCCGCAGGCGATCGCCGTGTTGGTCACCGAGACCTCGGCGGTGAGCAGGAGGAGTGCGTGGTGGACGCGAAGCTGTGTGCGCCACTGGGGGAAGCTCATTCCGGTCTCCTGCTGGAAGAGCCTGCTGAGTGTGCGTTCGCTGGCGCCCACCCGATGTCCCAGATGGCTGAGCGTGAGAGGGGTTGACATCCCCTCCTTCACAAGAGCGACAACGGCCCGGAGCCGGTCGTCGTGGGGCTCGGGAAGATGCAGCGGCTGTTCGGGCGCGGTGGTGATGTCGTCGATGATCACCCGGCGCAGACGCGAGCGGGCGCCCGGAGGGCGGCGCTCGGAGCCGGTCAGGGACAAGATGGCCTCGCGCGCGAGCGGCGTCATGACGAGCACCGCAGGATGCTCAGGGAGCAGGGCGGCCAGGCTCGGCGCCATGAAGACGATGCGCATGTCGGTCCGGCCGTGGGCGCGATGCCGGTGCTCGAAGTTCGCGGGAATCCATACGACCCGATTCGACGGGGCGATCCACGAACCTCCCGGGGTCACGAGCGAGAGCACTCCCGTGGCCGGGTACACCAGATGTCCGCGAGTGTGCGTGTGCTCGGGTGTTCGCTCGTCGTGCCCGAGCAGGAGGACGTGTTCGCGGAAGACGTGTCCGAGCCGCATCGACTCGTGGCGGTTTTCAGGCATCCTCGGTCAGGTTATCAGTTGTCCGCCTCGGTCGTCCTCGGATGGACTGTGGTCGTGGCTCGGCGCCACATGCCCGGCGACGACCTCGCGCCACCCAAGGCCCCCTCCCCGGCCGATCGGGGATCGAAAGGACAACCAGCGTGTCCAACCTCCTCCAGGAACCGGCCCCGCGAACACGGCCCGGTAGAGGCGCCCGCGGCAGGCTCAGCACCGTCGTGTTGGCAGTCGGCCTCCTCGCGGCTGCGTTCAACCTGCGCATCGGCGTCGCCTCGATCGGTCCGGTGCTCTCGGACATCCAGGCAGACCTCGGCCTCTCCGAAGTCGTCGTCAGCCTCCTCACCACCATCCCTGTCGTCGCATTCGGCGCCTTCGCCTTTGTGACCCCGGCACTGAGCCGCCGACTGGGCCTGCATCGACTCCTCGGAGCGGCGATGATCGCGCTCGCCGCCGGCATCGCCCTGCGTCTCCTGCCCAGCCTCGCCGGGCTCTTCATCGGCACCGTCATCGTCGGTGCGTCGATCGCGATCGCCAACGTCATCATGCCGGCCGCGATCAAGCGGGACTTCTCCCACCGCGTCGGCCTGATGATGGGTCTGTACTCGACCGCGCTCTCCGCCGGCGCCGCCCTCGCCTCGGGCGCCACGGTGCCGTTGCTCTCCTTGGTCGGCGGCGGGTGGCGACCCACTCTGGCACTGTGGGCGGTTCTCGCCCTCGTCGCCTTCCTCGTCCTCGTCCCGCAGTTGCGGCACACCCCCGTCCGTGACCCTCGGACCCATGTGGTCGCCGATGCCCCGTCCGACGTCGGCGAGCCCTCCGTCCGCGCTCTCACGCGCGATCCGGTCGCCATCGCCGTGACCGCGCTCATGGGTCTCCAGAGCATGAGCTTCTACGCGGCCCTCACCTGGGTCCCGACCCTGTTCCAGGACGCGGGTATGGACGCGCATTCGGCCGGCTGGATGCTGTCGTACTCGGCCTTTCTCGGTATCGCCGCCTCACTCGTGACGCCCGCGATCGCCAAACGGACCCGTCCGGCGTGGCTTCCCGTCGCGGTCGCCGTGGTGCTGACCGGTGCGGCCTTCGTCGGTCTGGCCGCGGCCCCCCTGCCGGGGGCGTACGTGTGGATGACCATGCTCGGACTCGGCCAAGGCGCTTCCCTCAGTTTGTCCCTCACGTACATCGTCTGGCGCTCGCCCGACGCCAGGCACACCGGCCACGTCTCGATGATGGCCCAGGGATTCGGCTACCTCCTGGCAGGACTTGGCCCCGTCGGCCTCGGCGCACTGCACACCGCGACGCAGGGCTGGGGCGTCCCACTCATGGCGCTCATCGGCTTGCTCGTCCTGCAGATGTGGGCCGGCGCGCTCGCGAGCCGCGAACGCCACGTTCTTGCCGGTCACCGCTGAGAGACGGTGATGTCGCTTCAGGCGGGGCGGGGCGGGGCGGGGCGGGACGGCCGCCCGTCCGGCCCCGGCGGCACTGGTCGGCGGCGTACGGTTCCGGGTTGCGGACGGTGTTCCGTGGCGGGACGTACCCGTCGAGCACGGGCCGTGCGGCCCCGGCTGTCGCGGACCGGGGCCGCAGGCGGGGAGCTGAGGCTCTTGAGCGTGCTGGGTGAGGCGTGGTGCTCAGGTGGCGATGTGTGTGGCGAAGGCCGACCAGGTGGTGGGGTGCAGGGTGAGGGTGGGGCCGTCGGGGTTCTTGGAGTCGCGGACGTGTACGGCCGCCGGGTGGGTGGCGACCTCTACGCAGGCGCCGCCCTCCTCGCTGCTGTGGGTCGACTTGTGCCAGTGGTAGGCGACTTCGAGGCACTGGCGCCCTCGTCGCCGCTATAGGTCGACTTGCGCCATGGGTAAGCGACTGCAAGGCAGTTGCCGCCGTCGCTGCCGGGGGATGCTCGCCTATGACCTGTCCGACTACCTGTACGCCCGTTCCACCGGTCACTTCGCCTCGCTGATGACGTTGATCGCCAGAGGCTGCCGCCGTGCCGTACGCACCCAGGAAGAGCGTTTGACCAGCGCACTGATGGACAAGGTCAAAAACGATGTGGCGCGGAGAGCGCCCGCCGCGAACTCATGGTGGCTCTGGAAGAGGGCCTGCTGACGACACGGCCTGGCCGGGCTGCCAGGGGCGCGCGTGAACGGGCCGATCCCTTTCCCGCGAGAGCGGCTGTCGCTGGCCGTGGCGCCCCTGCCGGGCGGAGGCGCTCGACAGCTGGATCGAGGAGTACTCTCGCCAACTCATCGTCACTTCCCGCGACTTCCTGGCCTTCGTCGACCTACCGCGCGTCCGCCCCGAGCGCCTGATGACCAAGCTCCTTCCCGAGGATCTGTAGGCCCTCGCCCGGCGCACCGGCGTGGAGCCGCAGGTGCTGCGCGGGATGACCCTCGAACCGTTCGACAAGATCACGGTGAACCTCCGTCATCAGACACGCGGCCTCGCTTCCCCGCCCCACTGGCGCCGGCACAAGGGCAGCCGGTACTGCCCCACGTGTCTTGCAGAGAGTGGCGGCCGTTGGCTGTCGTCCTGGCGCAGTCCTTGGAGTTTCGCCTGCACCCGCCGCTCCCGGCTACTGATCGAGACCTGTCCGGGGTGCGGGCACCGCCCCCACCCCTCGGGACGCCATCCTGCCGGTGTAACGAGTCCGGCCCGATGCACCATGGCGCGTGGCCTCGACAACCAAGTGGACTGGGCCCGCAATCCGTGCAACACCGACCTCATCGGCCCCGCCACACGGCCGACCCCCTTCGCTCTCCTGCTCGCTGCCCGCTCCAGAAGTCGACCTACGGCGACGGCCGAAACGCATTCGATGAACTCGCAGCCCAGCACGGCTGGCGGCAGCACTCCGCTCTGACTTTCGACACCATCAACGGATATCTGTAGCCCATCATGACCGGGGACCACGTCACCTGCTGGAGCCTTCGGTCCAGCAGAGATGTGCAGCAGCGCAGGACCCTCCTGCGCTTCCGGGCAGACCCTCCCTTGCGTGCCTTCCTGCTCGACCAGGCCGCAGGCCACCTCAACCGCCTTGGCATCGACGAACCGGTGCTCTGGGAGCCGCCGGCCAATTGGGCGACCCGGCGTCGACTGGCCCGGAACCGAAAATACCTCAGAAAGAAGCTGTCGCTTGTCGAAGGGGCCACGGTAGTCCGCATAGTGCAGACTCTCTCGTCCTTGGAATTCACATCTACCGGGCGAATGCTCTTGCAGCAGTCCCTGTCGGTGATCGGCCGGTATGACCGCGTAAGCCCTTCACAGCAAGCCTCGGAGTTCTCATCTCGAGGACGCAAGGTCGCCGTGCTGGCGCTTTTTCGGAATTCGACTGATGATCATGCAACTTCCCCCGTGGACCACTGCCCTGAGCTCGCCTGGCAGTGCGGACCTCCGCAAGATCTGTTTCGAGTGGCAGGCGCTGATACCATAACCATAAATTTCGGGCTTTCCTCAGCCGGACATCAATCTGCTTCGTTTCCTGTGCGCAAGGAGCAAGAGAATGCCCAGGCCGAAGCACGACAACGAGATGGCGAAACCGGCAACATCACGCGGTGGGAGACCGATGACGGCCCAAACGCGAGGTTGCCGCATCGCATCGAAGCCTATCAGCGTGACCATGATGACCCACGTAATACCGGCCAGCACCGCAATGCGTCCGTCCCACAGCCAACGGGCACAAAGCATGACCCCGGTCAAGAACAGCATGTTTCTTCCCGCAGCTTCGGCGACAGGCGCGGCGCGAACTGCTGAAACCGCATATCCAATGCCCAGTGCAACGAGGCCGCTAATGGCAATCACCAATTGGTCGTACCCGGCCACACGGCGGGAAGCAGTGCCCTCAGGCCCCGGAGATCCGCTGTCCAGACAGACCATCAGGGCCACGCAGGCGGGGAGCGGAGCGAACAGCATGAGAGGGACACCGATTGTGCCCGACGACGTAAGCGTGGGAAGCCTCGCCATTTGGCCTCCGGCCGCGAAAGCCACTGCGGCGTACAAGGCGAGTGCGACGATGAGCAGCGGGATGCGACGGGCCTTGAACCATAGAGTCATGGGGTGTCAGTCACCGTCTCGGGCGCGGGCTCGCACCGTTCAAGCAGGGCCACGTTGCGGTGGAACCACGCAGTCTGGTCGTCTCGGGTGAGCTTGCGGATGGGTGCGACCTGCTTCATCGCATCAGGGCCGTATGCGTATGTCACCGTCGTTGAGGGCACCCCAGCGGTGAGCTGCAACCAGATGCGCAGAGAGCGCGGGTCGCCCACGTAGGCATCTGTATTCTCAAGGCAATTGGGCAGAGTAGGCAGAGCTGCTTCGGCGATGGATGCTCGTGCGTCGTCATCGGAAAAGAAGGGGGAGACGTACATGGACCACGTCTTCTTATCCGTTCCGGTAACGCGGGACACGTAGACGAGATTTTGCGGAGTGTCGATTCCTGCGGCTTTCAGCTTGGGCAGTACCTCCACAGCAGCTTTCTCAATCGCGGGGATTGCCCCGGCAAGTTCAGGTGGAAGGCAGACCTGGGGAACGCTACCTCCGCACTCCATGGCGTCCGCTCTCGGTACGACAGGAGCGGAGGGGCCCCAGTCGGATACGAGAGAGTATGAGACTGCGCAAGCGGATGACGCGCAGATGATCCCGAAGAAAGCGCCGAGGGCCCGCCTATTTCGTGCCATTGAAACGAGAATAACCCCGATGGCAAGGCCACACGCAAGTAGCGCCGGCGCAACGAGTGACGTCACGTTCAGATCCTCGGTGACAGGTACACCCGTCTCGAGATGACCAGTCAGATGCCGAACCCACATGGTGTTGAAGGTGGGTGGCAGGGCGATCCATAGATAGTCAGCCACCAACACAAGTGCCGGAGCCAACAGGCGTGGCAAGGTATTTCCTGCGGCAAACCCAATGACGATATGGGCGACAAGAACTGCTGTGATCATGCCCAATACGGAGAAACTTGGCCAGCCCAATGCATGGCCCATCGTCAAGCGCACGGCCGTCAGCGAGACCGTCACCGCGACCAGGCCAAGGAGCGCGACAGGAACGAGGGCCTGAGCGAAGAGAACGTAGCGGCTTCGCACCGGTGCGAGCCCAACAATGCCACCCTTGCGCAGGCGCCCAGCTTCCCATGCGGCGCAAGCGGCACACACCGGTGCAATGACGAAGAGACAATACGCAGCCACTGTGGTTCCGTCAGGCCAGTAGGCGGGGATGGTGCCGCGACTGATATCTGACGAGAGCCACCACACCATGAACAGTAGGGGGAGAGCGGGCCACTTGACACTGGACGATCGGAGCATGGTCTTCAGTCGCACGGCGCACCTGCTACGACAACGTTATATGCGTTCTCCGCTCGGCGCCCTGGCGCGACGCCCTCTTGCGCCAGCTCCAGGAAATCACTGACAGGCCCACAGAACTGAATTACTCCGCCGGACAGGACAACTACGTTGTCATAGACATCGTCCAGGTCGCTGACATCATGCGTGGACAGGATCACGGAAACTTCACCTGATAGCCTGCCCAGAATGTCGTGGAATACTCGGCGTTGACGGGGGTCCATACCTGCAGTTGGTTCGTCCAGCAGTAGAACTTTGGCGCGGTGGACGAGTGACTGCGCCACGCCAACCCGACGCACTTGGCCGCCTGAGAGCTCCGAGACTCTGCGGTCGGAATGATCACGCATTTCGACTTCATCCAAAGCGTGAAGGGATCGGTCCCATGCTTCCGAGCGTGCCATCCCCTTAAGCCAACCCACGTAGGCGACTTGTTCGCGGGCGGTGAGGCCCGGTACACAGTCAACGCGTTGAGGGAGCCATGCCACCTGCTCACGATATGGCCGAACGTCTGCCCGTCGGGTGGTGATGCGGCCCCGGTAGTTGACGGTTCCAGTATCTGGTCGCTGCATCGAGGCGGCCAGACTGAGCACAGTGCTCTTGCCGGCTCCGTTTGGGCCGAGGAAGACTGTGCGCCCTTCGGGGAATTCAAAGGTGAGCGACCTCAGTACCGGCCTGTTGCGCCGATAGGCGAAGGTGCACTCCTCAAAACTTACTGGCAAGACCGTTCACCGTTCAGAGTCGGAACTGCGCGGCTGACGGTGTGGGTCCACCCCGCAGGGCGGACCCACACCGCCAGGGGTTCTCCTAGTACGAAACAGACAGAGAGGAAACATTGAGACTGTAACCGGACGTACTTCCGTTGATCTTCATGATCGCGAAGCGGTACTCGTCGCCGCCGCCACGCTGGGTGCCCCAGTTACCGCTGGAGGTACCACCACCGAAGCACGCGGTGAACGTCTTCTGCCCTCTGTTCTCGTCAGGAAGAGGACCCGACTTGTACTTGGTCAGCTGCACTGTCGTGCTGGTGTCAGGGCCGCTTGCCCAGCAGTTCTTGAAGTTGATCACCGTGGAGGCGTCATAGTTCTTCTGCTTCGTCCACCAGCGGGAGTTGAAGCCCGTCATCGCTCCCGAAATGGAACTGCTGAAGGATCCTTCGGCGAATGCCGTAGGTGCCATGGTGAGGATGATCGCCGCCGCACCAGCGACGGCAACCGCCCCTCTGTGTACTCTGTTGACGGAACGCACAATTCACTCCCTATGTGTGGATCGCGTTTTGAGGCCCATGCGGTCTCGCCGCCGCGACGGGCCCAATCCCGTCGCGGCACCTGCCCCTTCGGCGAGCATGCCGAAGGGGCAGGTTCTTTGTGCATGGTGAAGCAACCGTGAAGGTTGCGTTCGGTTGGTGATCATATGCTTACGCGGCGCGTTCGCGGTAGCCCCTACGTTCGATTATGGGCTCGGCGAAGGGTGGCTGGTCCTGCTCTCATATGCGGGAGCGCCGCTCCAACTGCCGCCCAGGAAACCTCAGTTACTTTGCCGCGTGTCCCAACGCGCTGTGCGCCTGTCCATTCGGCCAGAGTGACCACCCCTGAAGCCAGGGGGTGGGTGCCCTCCATGGTCGGCTGCCCCGAGGCGCCCGAGCGGTACAGGCGTGTCACCTAGCCTCGCGGATCGGCCACACCGCAGATCTCGCTGTGCAGGTCAACGACACCAACTACACACACATCACCGAAAGGTGCGACAGAGCCCTTAGCTCTGCAGAGTCCCTGATGAAGCAGGGTGAGTTGATGGGGGATTGTTCACTCAACTCCGTTGAGGGCATTGTTCAGGTACACAAACTGACGGAGTACAACCCTGATGCTCGCCATGACGGAGTTCGGCACGGCGCGATCCCTACATGTAGCTGGACTTGCGCCATACATGGGCCACTTCGAGGCGCGCGCCACCCTTGTCGCCGCTGTAGCTCGACTTGAACCGTTCAAGGCGAGCGGTGGCGGCTGGTCGAGATGGACACCGGGCACTGGCCCATGTTCTCCCGGCCGCGCGAGCTGGCGCGGATTCTCGTCGACGAGGCCGGGAAGGGGCGTTGAGTGGGGCCCTGGAGGTCGCCCGCCGGGCACCCCGGGGGTCTTGGCGGTGACGTAACGGCACAAGGCCCTCCGAGCAGGCCGGTCGGCTGCCTGCTCGGGGGGCCTTGTCAGTGGGTACCGTCTCCTTGCCTCGGATACGTGAGGCTCAGTACATGAGGGCGTCCGACATCTCGGTCTGCCAGTAGGTGACGGCCAACGTGTCGTCGACGTACACGCTCTTGCTCATCGGGACGTTGACGGGCGAGCCGCTGTTGCCGCCGTTGCGGCCCTGGAAGCCGACGGCCAGGGACTTGGTCTCGTAACCGTTCGATCCGCTGCCGTCAGCCGACGAGGTGCGGACGCCGGCGTACGCGGACTCGCCCGGGGCCACCGTGACGACCGCCTGCGGCTTGCTGTCCTCCACGAACGGCGGGACGGACTGCGCCTCGCCGAACCTCAGGTACGGCGCCAGGTAGGCGTTGCAGGGCTGTGAGCCGGTGTTGGTGAGGGTGAGCAGCATGTGGTTGACGGGACGGGAAACGCGGGCGATCGACAGCTTGCTGTTCGTCCCGTTGCACGCCGTGGTGACGACGCCGCTGTCCTTCTTGCCGCCGCTCCTGCCCTGGTCGACGACGGGCCTGGTGGCGACGCCGCCGCTTTCGTTGCTGCCGGAACCGGTTCCGGAGCCCGCGGTGTCCTTGCCCTTGTCGGCGTCGGCCGGGGCGGAAGGCGTCGCCGAACCCGGGTCGGCCGAGGTGTCGGCCGACGGCTGGGCGGAGATGTCCGCGACCGGGGCCGAACTCTTCGGCGTCGCGCTGTCGTCCTCCTGGCAGGCGGTCAGCGAGAGGGCGGCGACCAGTGCGATCGTGCCGAGGGCGGCGTGACGGGCGGTACGGCGGAGGCGGAAGGCACGCATGATGTGTATTTCCCCGTTCGGAAGATGAAGGTCGCGCTGCGGGGCGCCGATTTGGCGGCCCGGGACGCAGGCGGCTGTACTGGAAGATGACGAGCGGTCACAGGTGGAACAGGAGCGCGATGACGGTCGCGACGGAAGCGATCAGCACGCCCACGGCCACCACGTCGGTCAGGGTGAGATCGAAGCGAGTGCGCACGGCTGCTCCCGGGACGGATGGGTGTGGGGTGTACGGGTCGCGGGGAACGCCGCGGTGTGTCCACAGCTTGCGCGGCCCCGGGATTCGATGGCAACGGCTGTCGGGCGGTACGGGACGCTGGAATGGTCATCCATACTCTGACCTGCGGGAACGCAACCTGCCTGGAACGCCGTTCCGGGAAGGAACTGAAGGGGGACGGTCGCGGTGAGCACGGAGATCCAGGACTTCGCGGAGCTGCTCAGGGGGCTCAAGGAGCGGTCCGGGCTCAGCTACGGCGCGTTGGCCGGGAAGCTGCACATGAGCACGTCCACGGTGCACCGCTACTGCAACGGCGACGCGATCCCCCATGACTACGCGCCGGTCGAGCGCTTCGCCCGGCTGTGCCGCGCGTCGGCGGACGAGCTGGTGGAGCTGCACCGGAAGTGGATTCTGGCGGACGAGGCGAAGAGACGCCGGGCCACCACGGGTGCGGCGGGTGCGGCGGGTGGTGCGGGTGGTGCGGATGCGAACGGCGCGTCCCGGCCGGTGGCAGCGGGCCCGGCCGCATCGACAGGCGCGCCGGCACCCGCGCCCACTTCCGCGTCCGTACCAACGTCCGCGTCCGCGTCCGCGTCCGCGTCCGCGTCCGCGTCCGCGTCCGCGTCCGCGTCCGCGTCCGCGTCCGCGTCCGCGTCCGCGTCCGCGTCCGCGCCCGTGCCCGCGCCTGCGGAAGGGACCGTGTCCGACGGCGGGAGCGGCGGCGGCCCCAGTTCCGGGAAGGCCAGTTCCGGCACCCCCAGCACTGGAAACCCCAGTTTTGGCACTCCCAGTTCCGGCATCCCCATCCCCATCCCCAGCGCTGGAAACCCCAGTTCCGGGAACCCCGTAAGCACCGCGAGCGCTCCCGAGCGGCGGCGTCTGCGCAGGCCGACGCGGATCGCGCTCGCCGCTGCCGCGGTCGTGGCGCTCGCCGTGCCGACCACCCTCCTCGTCGGCAGGATGTCCGGCTCGTGGGGCGACGACACCGTCGCCGCCGGACACGCAGGGGAGCCCGCCGGGCCGCAGCACACGGATGCCTCGCGGTCCGCGAGCGCGCCGACGCCTTCCGGATCGTCGGCGGACAGGTCCGGGAGCCCGTCGCCCTCCGGCACCACGTCGAGTCCGTCGAAGGGGGCGACGGCGGGCACGGGGAAGCGGGGCGGAACGGCGGACACGACCGGCGGTGGTTCCGGGAGCCATGGGAGCACCGGGACCGGCGTTCCCCTGGCCGTGAACATCCGCCCGGACATCTGGGAGGGCCAGTGCGGCCAGATCTATCTGCTGGACCGTAAACCCGACAAGGTTCCGCCGCCGCCCTACGAGCAGGACGCGCGGAACTGGGCGCGCGCCCTCGGAGCCGTACCGGGCGGGACGAAGCGCATCGACCTCGTCGCCCAGGGCAAGGAACAGGTCCCCGTGGTCCTCCAGGCCATGCACGTACGGGTGGTCGGGCGCTCGCCCACCCCGGCCTGGCCCGCGTACTCGATGCGGGAGGGGTGCGGGGGCGGGGTCGCCGTGTCCACGTACGAGATCAATCTCGACGCGCCGCGTCCCCTGTTCAGGGCGGTCGCGACGGAGCGGGCCGGCGAACCGGACCTCCCCGCCGCGCCCCTGCCGCTCAAGACGTCCGTCGACGACCCGGTGGTGCTGGAGGTGGTCGCGACGTCCCGGGTGTACGACGTCCGGTGGTATCTGGAGCTGGAGTGGGTCAGCGGCGACCGGCACGGGACGATGCGGATCGACGACAACGGGAAGCCGTTCCGTACGACGGGAATCCAGGACCGCCCGTTGTACGACTACTGGGACGAGAAGGGCGAGTGGGAGGTACGGACCTACTGATCCGCTGATCTACGGACCCGCTGCCCCGCTGATCCGCTGATCTACGGCCCGCTGATCTACGGACCTGCTGACGTGTGCGTCTGCTGGTGGGGTCTGCCGACGGGCCCCGGCGGTCGTGCGTGGCGGTGGCGCCAGGGGGCAGATGGAACTGCGACCGATCCGAACACTCCGACGGTCCCTGACCTGAGAGGCAGCGCCCATGAGCGAGTCCGTCGAGCCGTTGCGCGACCCCGTACCCGTGGTCACCGAGCCCGTACCGGACGTGCAGCTCCAACTGCTCGTCCGGTTGCTCGGTGACGAACTGCGGTCGAGCCTGCCGGTCACCCTCAACATCCCGAGCGGTGTGCTGTCCGGCGAACTGATCAGCCATGAGGCGTGGAAGGCGGAGTGGGCGCGGAGCCTGCGGCAGGTGGAGGGCGGTGGCGCCAACCTGATCGCCAACTTCCCCGAGACGGTGGACCAGGGGCTCGACGAACTGGCCGCCGAGGACGGACCGCAGAGTCTGCCCCGGTGGATTCATCTGCGCGACGCCACACTGGTGGCGGGCGGCCCGCACGCCGTCACGCTGCCGCTGTGGCGGGGGCGGCTCGCCGATGTGTCCGGTTGGGCGCTGGGGCGGCCCCGGGAACACGCGTAGGGCCTTTCGTCCGGATCAGGCCGGGCTCGCGGGCCCCGGAGGACGACGGGTCGGTCGTCCGGGGCCCGCGAGCGTGGTCGTCAGAGGCGGTCGGGCGTACGGATGCCGAGGAGCCGCATGCCCCGGTGGAGCGTGCGGGCCGTCAGGTCGCAGAGGAAGAGGCGGTTCTCGACGACCTCGGGGGAGTTGTCCTCGCTCAGCACGTGGCACTGGTCGTAGAACGTCGTGAAGTGCGAGGCCAGCTGGTAGACGTACGCGGCCAGCTTGTGCGGCTCGTACGTCCGCGCCACCTCGGCGATCGTCTCGCCGAACTGGTCCAGGTGCAGACCCAGGGCCCGCTCGGCCGGGGCCAGCCCCAGCTCCGGGTGCGCGACGGGCTTCGCGTCCCCGGCCTTGCGCAGGATCGAGCGGATACGGGCGTACGCGTACTGGAGGTACACCGACGTGTCGCCGTGGAGCGACACCATCTGGTCCAGGTCGAACTTGTAGTCCCGGACCGCCGAGGTCGACAGGTCGGCGTACTTCACCGCGCCGACTCCGACGTACCGGCCGTTCTCGACGATCTCCTGCTCGGACAGGCCCACCTTCTCGGCCTTCTCCCGGACCACCGCGGTCGCCCGCTCGATCGCCTCGTCCAGCAGGTCCACCAGCCGGACCGTCTCGCCCGCACGCGTCTTGAACGGCTTGCCGTCCTTGCCGAGGACCGTGCCGAACGCCAACTGCACGGCCTTCACGTCCTCGCTCAGCCAGCCCGCCCGGCGGGCCGTCTCGAAGACCATCTTGAAGTGCAGGGACTGGCGGGCGTCCACGACGTAGAGGAGCGTGTCCGCCTTGAGGTGCTGGACCCGGTCGCGGATCGCGGAGAGGTCGGTCGCCGCGTACCCGTAACCGCCGTTCGTCTTCTTGACGATCAGCGGCACCTTGTTGCCGTCGGGGCCCTTCACGTCGTCGAAGAACACGCACAGCGCGCCCTCGGAGCGGACGGCGACGCCCGTCTCCTCCAGGATGCGGCAGGTCTCTTCCAGCATGTCGTTGTACGCGGACTCGCCGACGATGTCCGGGTCGTCGATCCGCATGTCGAGCTTTTCGAAGACCGAGTAGAAGTAGACCTTCGACTCGTCGACGAACCGCTGCCAGAACGCCAGCGTCTCGGGATCTCCGGCCTGGAGCGCCACCACCCGGTCCCGGGAGCGGGCCTTGAACTCCTCGTCGGAGTCGAAGAGCGCGCGGGACGCCTTGTAGAGCCGGTCGAGGGAGGACATCGCGGCCTCGCCGGCCTCGGCGCCCTCGCCCTCGTGGCCCAGCGCGGTCGGGTGCTCGATCAGATACTGGATGAGCATGCCGTACTGGGTGCCCCAGTCGCCGATGTGGTGGCGCCGGACGACGTCCTCTCCGGTGAACTCCAGGATCTGCACCATCGCGTCACCGATCACCGCCGAGCGGAGGTGGCCGACGTGCATCTCCTTCGCCACGTTCGGCTGGGCGTAGTCGATGACGGTCGTGCCGGACACGGCCTGGTACGGGATGCCGAGCCGGTCGCCGTTCGCGGAGCGGGCGGCCAGGGTCTCGGTGATCGCCCGGTCGGTGAGCGTCACGTTCAGGAAGCCGGGGCCGGAGACCTCGATGTCCTGGATCAGGTCGTTGGCCGGGAGGGCGGCCGTGACCCGGTCCGCCAGCTCACGCGGGTTGCCCTTCACCTTCTTGGCGAGCGCCAGAATCCCGTTGGCCTGGAAGTCCGCCCGGTCGCTTCGGCGCAGCAGCGGGTCCGCGGTGCCGGCATCCGGCAGCGCTGCCGTGAGGGCGTCCGCGAGGTGCTGCTGAAGCGTGGAAGCGAGGGACTGGACCGGGCCTGACTCAGGCATGGGACGGGCTGCCGTTTCCGTAGGGGGACAAGGGATCGCGTCAAGTATCCCACGCAGGGCGAAACGATTTTCGCGACGCGGGGCGGGGTGGGTGCGGTGTGTTCCGGGGCGTGGGGCGCCGGCGGATGCGGTGTGTTCCGGGGCGGAGGCAGGCGCGGTGTATTCCGGGGCGTGGGGCGGGTTGGGCGTGGAGCGGCGTGGGACGGAGGCGGGTGCGGTGTGTCCTTCGCGATGTCCGTGGCGGGTTCGGCGCGGCTTCACGGCGCGTCCGGGCGGGTCCGTCGCCGCTTCGTGGCGCGTCCGGGGCGGGTCCGTCGTGTGCCCGTGGGGTCGGCCATGTGCCGGAACAACCCGTTTTCGCGCTGTCGGCGGGAGCTGGGAGAATGGGCGGTGCCCGTACGAGAGAGAAGGACGTGCCGACCGTGGCTCAGAGTCAGAGCAGCACCGAGACCGACTGGGTCTCCCGTTTCGCCGACGATGTCATCGCCGAGGCGAAGCGTCGTGCGCCTGGCGGGGCGACCTCGGTGGAGACCACCCCCGTGGTCGTCGTGGCCTCCGGCCTGTCCCCCTCCGGCCCGATCCACCTCGGCAACCTCCGCGAGGTCATGACCCCGCACCTGGTCGCCGACGAGATCCGCCGCCGGGGGTACCAGGTCCGTCACCTGATCTCCTGGGACGACTACGACCGCTACCGCAAGGTCCCGGCCGGGGTGCCAGGTGTCGACGGGAGCTGGGCCGAGCACATCGGCAAGCCGCTGACGTCGGTGCCCGCGCCCGCCGGATCGTCCCATCCGAACTGGGCCGAGCACTTCAGGTCCGCCATGACGGCCGCGCTGGACGAGCTGGGCGTCGAGTACGACGGCATCAGCCAGACCGAGCAGTACACGGCGGGGACGTACCGCGAGCAGATCCTGCACGCGATGCGGCACCGCGCCGACATCGACGCCGTCCTCGACCGCTACCGCACCAAGAAGGACCCGGCCGCGAAGGGCGGGGCCGCCGGTGGCGGGAAGAAGCCGCAGCAGAAGAAGGTCGACGAGGCCGAGCTGGAGGCCGCCGAAGGGTCCGGCGCCGCCGCCGAGGACGACGGCAGCGGGAACTCCGCGGGCTACTTCCCGTACAAGCCCTACTGCGGCAACTGCGAGAAGGACCTCACGACCGTCACGTCGTACGACGACGACACGACCGAGCTGAACTACACCTGCGCGGGCTGTGGTTACGCCGAGACGGTCCGGCTGAACGAGTTCAACCGCGGCAAGCTGGTCTGGAAGGTCGACTGGCCGATGCGCTGGGCGTACGAGGGCGTGATCTTCGAGCCGAGCGGCGTCGACCACTCCTCGCCCGGCTCCTCGTTCGTCGTCGGCGGCCAGATCGTCCGCGAGGTCTTCGACGGTGTCCAGCCGATCGGCCCGATGTACGCCTTCGTCGGCATCTCCGGCATGGCGAAGATGTCCTCCTCCAAGGGCGGCGTACCGACCCCGGGCGACGCGCTGAAGATCATGGAGGCGCCGCTGCTGCGCTGGCTGTACGCCCGCCGCAGGCCCAACCAGTCCTTCAAGATCGCCTTCGACCAGGAGATCCAGCGCCTCTACGACGAGTGGGACTCGCTGGAGCGCAAGGTCGCCGACGGGACGGCGCTGCCCGCCGACGCCGCCGCCCACGCGCGGGCCATCGGCACGGCCGCCGGGGAGCTGCCGCGCACCCCGCACCCCCTGCCGTACCGCACCCTCGCCTCCGTCGCCGACATCACGGCGGGCGCCGAGGACCAGACGCTGCGCATCCTGAGCGAGCTGGACCCGGAGAACCCGCTGACCTCCCTCGACCAGGCCCGCCCCCGGCTGGACCGCGCCGAGAACTGGATCACCACCCAGGTCCCGGCCGAGGCCAGGACCGTCGTCCGCGACGAGCCCGACCAGGAACTGCTGGGCTCGCTCGACGACGAGGGGCGGGAGTCGCTGCGGCTGCTGCTCGAAGGGCTGGACAGCCACTGGTCCCTGGACGGACTGACCACGCTCGTCTACGGCGTACCGAAGACGCTGGCGGGCCTGGACCCGGACGCCAAGCCGACGCCGGAACTGAAGGCGGCCCAGCGGTCGTTCTTCGTCCTGCTCTACCAGCTGCTCGTGAGCCGCGACACCGGCCCGCGCCTGCCCACGCTGCTGCTCGCGGTGGGGGCGGACCGGGTGCGGAAGCTGCTGGGGGCCTGAACGCTCACGGACGGGGCGGGGCGGGATTGCGCCGTGTTGTCGCTGTCGCTGTCGGAGTCGCTGTCGGAGTCGGAGTCGCTTGGTGAGCGGGCGCGGCTTCGGTGAGCGGGCGTGAAAGCGATGCGGTCGGCTCGCCCCGCTCGGTGTGAACGCGGTGCGGTCGCTTCCCTGCCCGAATGGCTCCTTCCGGCGCGCCGTGCGCGCGGAGTCTTCGTACGGTGACTCTGCGCGCACAGTCGTGCGGGCGTCTCATGACGCGGCTCCCGGATCTCTCCTGAGGGCTGCGGCCGTCGGTGTGTGTCATGCCGACGGGAGCGAAGGAGCAGACATTGAACAAGATAGCCGCGACGGCACTCGCAGCCCTGACCGTGGCCGGTACCACCCTGGCACTGGCCCCGATGGCATCGGCCGGCGGCACGGGTACGGACAGCGGGAACGGCGTGTTCACGACGACGCTGAACCCGGTGCCGACCAACCACGTGACCGGTTCCGGCACCGCCCGTATCCACCTCAAGGGCAACGAGGCCACCGTGACGGTGGACGCCAAGGGTCTGCTCGGCGGGGTGCCGCACGCGCAGCACATCCACATCGACGGCCAGGGACGCTGTCCCACCCCCGCCGACGCCGGCACGCACAACGGGCACAGGTCGATGAGCACCAGCGACGGCATGAAGGCGTACGGGATGATCGGTACGTCGCTGACGACCAACGGGGACAACTCGCCGACCAGCGCACTGGCGGTCACGCGGTTCCCGATGGGCTCCTCGTTCCACTACGAGCGCACCCAGATGGTCACCGACAAGGTCGCCGACAGCATCCGCAAGCACAACGCGGTCATCGTCGTGCACGGCATCGACTACGACGGCAGCGGCAAGTTCACCAACGTCCTGGGCGCCAGTGAACTCGACCCCAAACTCCCGCAGGTCGCCACCGCACCCGCTCTGTGCGGCGTGCTGCGGGCGCAGATGTCCGGTGGTGTCGCGGCCGGTGAGGGCGGTACGCAGGGCATGCAGCACACCGGGCTGATGGCGGCCGGCGGCGCGCTCGCCGTGGGTGGGGCCGGGTTCCTGGCCATCCGACGCCGTAAGGCCAACGGTCAGGCATGACTGCCTCCCTGGGCCGTCGGGCGGGCATGAGCGCCTCGCCAGGGCGCCGGCCAGGAATGACCGGCTCCCCGGGCCGACGAGCGGGCGTGACCGGCTCCCCGAGCTGTCGAGCGGGCGTGACCGGCTCCCCGGTCGGGTGCCGGTGATGAAGTCCCGTTCCACGCACGGGAAGGGCCGCCGCGGTGCGTGCACCGCGGCGGCCGTCCTGTCGATCCTCGCGGGCGCCGTGGCGATGGGTGTGGCGGTGGTGGACCGGAGCGGCCCGCCGCCCCGCCCCGTTGCCGCCGGTACGGTCCCGACCGACCGGGCGCCCTCGGTGCGTACGGCCCGGCCGGTCGACGGTATGAGCCGGTCCGTACCGACCGTGGTCCGCATCCCCGACGTCGGCATGAGTGTCCCTCTGGTGCCGGTCCAGCTCTCCGGCGACGGGAAACTGCCCCTGCCCGAGGACCGCACCCGCGCGAGCTGGCTGGCCTCCTCGGTCACGCCCGGCGAACGCGGCACCTCCGTCATCGCCGGACACGTCGATGCCCGCGAGGGCCCCGCTGCCTTCTACCAGCTCAGCGCGGTCAAGCCGGGTATGCGTATCGAGGTCCGCCGCACCGACGGGACCACGGCCCGGTTCACCGTCGACGCCGTCGCCGTCTACCCACAGGACGACTTCCCCGACGCGACGGTCTACGGTCCCACCCCCGGACCCAGCCTGCGGTTGCTCACCTGCACGGGCTGGGACGCGAACGCCCACGAGTACCGGGACAACGTGGTCATCTACGCCACCCCGACCTCGACCCCGACCCCGACTTCGACCCCGACCCCGTCCCCGACCCCGACCCCGGGCTCGGCGTCAATCCTGGGCTCGGCGTGGAGAGGGGACGGACGGTCCGGAGCGACGCCTACGCGATGGGTTCCGCGTCCATGGAAGCCTGATGGCGGTGGCGGAAGTCACGAAGGTAACCACGGAGCGAGTTCTCGCTGAGCGGGCCGCCCGTCCGGCCGGTCACGCCGTACAGATCCAGCAGGTACAGGGCGAACTGACGGGCGTTCGGGTAGTCGCCGCGCTCCTGCGTGTACTTGCGGAAGGCCGCGAAGTAGGCGTCCTCGCGGGAGATTCCCTCCGGCAGACCGGGCGCCGTGAACTCGTCGTTGTCGCTGTCACTGTCGGGAGTGGACGCGGGTACGGGATCGGGGCCGTACTCCAGGTCGGGGACGGTCTCCGGCCGACGTTGTCGGCTCGGCTGTTGCTGTTGCTGTTGCTGTTGCTGTTGCTGTTGTTGTGGGGGCTGGGGCTGGGGCTGCCGCTGTTCCGTGGGCCGGTCCGGGGCCGGTACCGGGGCGTCCGGCTCGGGGTGTCCGGCGCGGGCCGCGTTCTCGGGGTGCTCCGCGTCCGCGGCGTACGCGGGTTCGTTCACGGGCTCGTACGCCGGGTCGTACGCCCCCTCGTACGCGTCGTCCGGTATCCGCTGCGCCGCGAACCAGGGGCTTTCGTGGGAGCCGGGGCCTTCCTGCGGCCACCACTCCTCCTCCGGGATCGCCCCGGCGGGGTGGTGCGGGTGCTGCTGGGGCCCGTACCGCTCGTCGGCGTGGCGATCCTCCGGATACGGACCCTCCGGATAGCGGTCCTCCGGGTACTGATCCTCGGCGTACCGACCCCGTTCCTGGGCCCGCTGGTGGACCTGCTGCTGAGCCTGCTGCTGGGCCGGCCGCTGCGAGGCGTACGTCAACTCGGGCTGCGCGGTCGCGGAACCGGCCGCGGATTCCACCGCCGGTGACAAGGGCTGAGGCTGGACCGGGGGCAGCAGAACGGGTTCGATGCCCGCCGCCGCGAGTCCGGTGGGCGCGGTCTCGGAGAGCGGTACGCCGTACTTCGCCAGCCGCAGCGGCATCAGCGACTCGATCGGGGCCTTGCGACGCCAACTGCGGCCGAAACGGGCCTGGAGGCGGGCCTGATAGACCAGCCGGTCCTGTTCGAGCTTGATGACCTGCTCGTACGAGCGCAGCTCCCACAGCTTCATCCGCCGCCACAACCGGAACGTCGGTACGGGCGAGAGCAGCCAGCGGGTGATCCGCACGCCCTCCATGTGCTTGTCGGCGGTGATGTCGGCGATGCGGCCCACGGCATGGCGGGCGGCCTCGACGGACACCACGAACAGCACGGGGATCACCGCGTGCATACCGGTGCCGAGCGGGTCCGGCCAGGCCGCCGCGCCGTTGAAGGCGATGGTCGCGGCGGTCAGCAGCCACGCGGTCTGGCGCAGCAGGGGGAACGGGATGCGGAACCAGGTCAGCAGCAGGTCCAGCGCGAGCAGCACACAGATGCCCGCGTCGATGCCGATCGGGAAGACCACGGAGAAGTTCCCGAAGCCCTTCTCCTCGGCGAGTTCGCGTACGGCTGCGTACGAGCCCGCGAAACCGATCGCGGCGATGACCACCGCGCCGGCGACGACCACTCCGATGAGCACCCGGTGCGTGCGCGTCAGCTGCATCGCGGCCACCCGCGGCTCCCTTCCCGACTTCTCCGACTTCGACTCCGGCGGGGCACAGCCTGGCACATGCGTTCGGAAGATGATGCGCGGGGAGGGGCGAAGCCCGGTCCTCGGGGAGGGCCGGGCTTCGGAAAACCTCGTCGGGGAGGTCGTGGTGAGGAACGGGCGGTTCCGGTCTCCGTCGGTTCCCCGGCACGGTCCCGGCGTGATCCGAACGAAAGGTCCTAAGCCTTGGCGCTCGCCGAAGTCCCGGGGCTCGCAGGGCTCTTGAGGGCGGCCGAATCGCTCGGCGATCCGCTCGGCGAAGCGCTCGGTGCGCCGGTGGGTGATCCGCTCGGCGAACCGGTGGGCGTCGAAGCGCTGTTGGCGGTCGCGATCGAGGCGACCGCCTCCGTGGCGGCGGTCCGGGCGCCCTTGAGCACGTCGGCGGGGGCGGGCGGCTTCGCGCCCGCGTAACCCGTGCCGTTGTAGGTGAGGGTGATGACGACGTTCCCCGTACGGGTCACGACCGTGGCGTACTTGAAGTCCTCGTCGGTCTTGGTCAGTTCGTACGTGACGGCGGTGGCCTGCTCGCCGACCCCGGTCACCGGGACCTCCGCGACCTTCAGGGCGCCGTCCGTCGACTTCACCTTGGTGACCTGTTTCGCGAACTCCTCCTGGGCGCGCTCGGCCCCGCTGCCCCGCGTCTGATCGGACTCGAAGCGGGTGAGGGAGACGTCGAGCCAGCGGTACTGGGAGCCCTTGACGCCCTGGTCGTCCAGGCCGTTCCAGGAGCAGCTGCCACGCATGGCGACGTCACTGGACCGGCCCGCCGTGCCCGCCTTGTTCTTGGTCTTGGGGACCAGGGTGGCGATCGTCTTCGGGGTGACCGTCTTGCACGGGTCGGGCAGCGTGGCGAACTTCGCCGCTTCGACGGTGGGTTCCGACGACTTCCCGTCCGCCGAGGCCGAGCCCGAGGAGGAAGAGGACGCGGAGGACGACTCCTTGTCCTTCTTGCCGTCGGAGTCCGACGAGCAGCCGGCGACGACGAGCATCACCGGGATGGCGGCGCAGGCGAGCAGACGGGTGAGTCGCGGAGCTGATCGGTGCATGGTTCCTTCACTCGGGTGGCACGAGGGTGCTCGTACAGGTGTTCGGTCGACTGTAGGGGTCGAAGGGTCACGGTACGACGGACGGCGGCGGGACGCCGCCCCACCCACGGGCGCCGGACGCCGGTCCCGTGCTCCCGGCGAGGGGCTGTGGGCGGGTGTCACTCGCTGATCCTCTGGGCCAGCTTCCGGGCCAGTGCCTGGGTCTTCTCCTGGAGTTCCGCACTGTCGGGCACCACGCTGGTGAAGGCGGGCTGCTCGGTGTACTGGACGGTCACCACGACGTTCGATGTGCGGAACACCACGCTGACCGTGCGGTGCTGTGCGGTGGAACCTGCCGGGGTGAGCAGATCGTCCAGGAACGCGGCATCTCCGAGCTCGTCGAGGACGCGGGGCCGCAGATCCGTACCGCCGTCCGTACCGCCGCTGCCAGGGCTGGTGGAGGAGACCGGAGGGCTGCTCCGGGTGCCCGTGGTGGCCCCGGTCGAAGCTCCCGTCGAGGTGGCGGCGGGCAGCCGGGCGGCGGCCTTCTTCTGCTCGTACACCGCGTCCGCCCGGTCGTCGTCGCTGACGGCGGGGTCGTACGAGACGACGCGCTCGTAGTCGAGGACGAGCTTGTGGGACGCGTCCGTGGCCTCCGAGCTCCAGCGGCAGCCGACGCGCCGGTCGGTGTCGTAGGTGACGGCCGGAGTGCCGCCGTACGCCTGCTCCTGCTGCTGTTCGGGCAGCTGGGCGATGCCCGGCAGGAGGTCCCGCAGGGTGTCGCGGGCGACGGAACGGCAGGCGCTGGGAAGCGTCCGGTACTTGCCGGGAGGTGCGGCGGAAACCGTCGGGCTGCCGGGCTTGCTGTCGGCGGCGGAGCCGTCGGTCCCGGAGCCGGCGGTACAGCCGACGACGAGCGCTGCGACGAGCGCGACGCCGGGTACGTACGCCATGGGTCGCACGGTCCGAGGCCCCCTTCGGTGTGAAAACGGGTTGCCGCTCGATGGCGGCCGGTGGACACAATGTGTATCGCACGCGCTGCTGTGAATGCCGGTCGGCTGACTTGTTTGTCGATCTTGGCGCCGGATTTTGCGCTTTCGTACTTTTCAGTGGTTTCAGTGATTTCGGTACGTTTTCATCCGCTTTCGCTGAGCCGGTGTTTTCAGGGGGATCGAGGGGTTATGTCGTACGTCGAGGTGCCGGGCGCGAAGGTGCCCATACGCATGTGGGCCGATCCGGCTTCCGTCGAGGACGGCGCGATGCAGCAGTTGCGGAACGTCGCGACGCTGCCGTGGATCAAGGGCCTCGCGGTCATGCCGGACGTCCACTACGGCAAGGGCGCGACGGTCGGCTCGGTGATCGCGATGCACGGCGCGGTCTGCCCGGCGGCGGTGGGCGTGGACATCGGCTGCGGAATGTCGGCGGTACGGACATCGCTCACGGCCAACGATCTGCCGGGCGACCTGTCGGGTCTCCGCTCGAAGATCGAGGAGGCCATCCCGGTCGGCCGCGCCATGCACGACGACCCGGTGGACCCGGGCCGCCTGCACGGTTTCCCGACCGCGGGATGGGACGGCTTCTGGGGGCGGTTCGACGGGGTCGCGGACGCGGTCAAGTTCCGGCAGCAGCGGGCGGTCCGGCAGATGGGGACACTTGGATCGGGAAATCATTTTTGTGAAGTATGTATAGATACTTCCGGTTCGGTGTGGCTCATGTTGCACTCGGGGTCCCGCAACATCGGCAAGGAACTCGCCGACCACCACATCGGTGTCGCACAGAAGCTGCCGCACAACCAGGGCCTGGTCGACCGGGACCTGGCGGTCTTCATCGCCGAAACCCCACAGATGGGGGCCTACCGGAACGACCTCTTCTGGGCGCAGGAGTACGCGAAGCACAACCGCGCGATCATGATGGGCCTGCTCAAGGACGTGGTCCGCAAGGAGTTCAAGAAGGCCAAGGTGGCATTCGATCCCGAGATCAGCTGCCATCACAACTACGTCAGTGAGGAGCGGTACGAGGGGATGGACCTGCTCGTGACCCGGAAGGGAGCCATCCGGGCCGGTTCCGGTGAGTACGGGATCATCCCCGGGTCGATGGGCACCGGTTCGTACATCGTGAAGGGCCTCGGCAACGAAGCGGCCTTCAACTCCGCCTCGCACGGCGCCGGCCGGCGCATGAGCCGTAACGCGGCGAAGCGGCGTTACACCACGCAGGACCTGGAGGACCAGACGCGGGGTGTGGAGTGCCGCAAGGACTCCGGGGTGGTGGACGAGATCCCGGCCGCGTACAAGCCGATCGAGCAGGTCATCGACCAGCAGCGGGACCTCGTGGCGGTCGTGGCCAAGCTGAAGCAGGTGGTGTGCGTGAAGGGGTGACCTCCGTCGACGCGTTCCGCGCCGAACGACGGGCGCCGGGGCGGCGGCCTCAGGGATTCGCGGCTGGGAAACGGTGGTTTCCGCGGACGCGGTTTCCGAGGCCGCCGCCGGTGCCGCTCTCAGAGCTCGCGGTGGATCTTGGTGTTGGACGCCTGGGCGCGGGGGCGGACCACCAGGAGGTCGATGTTGACGTGGCTGGGGCGGGTGACCGCCCAGGTGATCGTGTCGGCCACGTCGTCGGCGGTGAGCGGGGCCGCGACGCCCGCGTAGACGTCGGCCGCCCTCTTCTCGTCGCCGCGGAAGCGGGTGGTGGCGAACTCCTCGGTCCTGACCATCCCGGGGGCCACCTCGATGACGCGGACCGGGGTGCCGACGATCTCCAGGCGCAAGGTCTCCGCCAGGACGTGCGCGCCGTGCTTGGCGGCGACGTAACCCGCGCCGCCCTCGTACGTCCCGTGGCCCGCCGTCGAGGAGAGGACGACGACCGTGCCGTCGCCGCTCGCCGTGAGCGCGGGGAGCAGGGCCTGGGTGACGTTGAGGGTGCCGAGCACGTTCGTCTCGTACATCTGGCGCCAGTCGGCGGGGTCGCCGGTCGCCACGGGGTCGGCGCCGAGGGCGCCGCCCGCGTTGTTGACGAGGACCGCGAGGGTACGGAACGCGGTGGCGAACTCGTCGACCGCCGCCCGGTCCGTGACGTCCAGGGCGTACGCCGTCGCCTCGTGACCCGCCGCGTTGATCTCCGCGGCCAGTGCCTCGATCCGGTCCTTGCGGCGGGCGGTCAGGACGACGCGGTGACCGGCGGCGGCCAGCTGCCGGGCGGTCGCGGCACCGATGCCGCTGCTCGCGCCGGTGATGACGGCGATGGGGGTGGCGGCCATGACGGGACTCCTCGGGCAGCTGATCGATACGTGCCCCAGGATAGGTGGGCCCGGCCCGGCGGGGACCGGGGACTTCATGGAGGTGCGCGGGATCGGACCGGGTCGGCGACGGGACGGTTGTCCGTGCCGGTGCGGCGCGGTCGGTTCGTTTCCGGAGGTGCGGAGGTGCGGGCGCGTGTGGCGGTCCGGGTGTGCGTGGCGCCCGGGAGTCAGGCCGGCGCGGCGCCGAACTCGCGTACCGCCGCGTCGACGATCGCCTCCAGGCGCGCGTGGTGGGCCCCTCGCCAGTAGACGCGTCCGCAGTCGGCGCACTGTGCGAACACGTCGTACGAGCGCTGCGTGCCGTGTTCGAGGCGGGCGCTCACGGAGTCCTTGTCGGCCTCGGCCAGCGGCCCGTTGCACGCGGTGCACCGGGTCCACGGTGAGAGCGGCGGCGCGAACCTTTCCAGTACGTCCCGGAGCTGGGCGTCCGGCCGGTCGCTGTAGATGTACGCCCCCGCCCAGATCTCCCGCCGCCGCAGCAGGCCGCGGTCCCGGGAGAGGAGCACGCGCTGTTCCCTCGCCGAGAGCGTGGCCAGTGCCGGGTCCCCGATGTCCTCGCTCTCGTAGGCGGCGTCCACGCCCAGCAGTCGCAACCGTCGGGCGAGTGTGCCGAGGTGGACGTCGAGCAGGAAGCGCAGGGGTGCGCCGGGGACGAGTTGGGGGCGCTCGACGGGCCGTACCCGTACCAGTTCCCCGGCGTGCGGGATGTGCGAGACGGGCACCGGGTCCCCGTCGACGAGGAGCCGGCCGACCTCGGTGAGGGGGATGCCGAGCGATTCCACGACGTGGCCGAGCGTCGACACCCCGTCGGTGATCACGGTGGTGCGGCCCGGTCGGCGGTCGTGGGGGACGAAGAGGCGCAGTTCGGGGGCCACTTCGAGGTGGATCTCGGGTCCGTTCACGCGGTCAGGATGCCACTGCCCACGGCACGCGTTCCGTGCTACGGCCTGGCGGCGGTCCCTGGGCCGGGCCCGCCCAGCAGGTCCAGCCGCCAGTTGTTCGTGCGGAGCACGGTCCCGGGCGGGTATTCGAGGTCGCACTCGCCGAGCAGGGTGAAGCCCGCCTTGCGGCACACGCCGTTCGAACCGTCGTTGGCCACGGACGGGTAGGCGTGCAGATGGCGGTGCTTGTTCTCGGCCCGTGCCTCCTCGATGACGGCGGTGGTCGCGGCGACCGCGATGCCCCGCCGTTGGTACGGGGTGAGGACGGCCCAGCCCGTCTCGTACACCAGTCCGCCCTGCCAGGTCCGCTCCCAGAAGCCGACCGTGCCGACGGCCTCGCGCCCGTCCCCGGCCAGGACCATGCGGTACATCCTGCCCCTGCCCGTCCGGTCCCCGCTCAGCGCCACGTATCTGTCGTGGCGCGCGACGAGCTGCTTCTCCGTCTCGGGGCCGCCGAGGTGGTCCATCAGCTCCGGTGCGTTGGCGCGGCGCAGCAGGTCCAGGTCTCCTTCGGACCAGGGCTCGATCCGTACCGGTGACGCGATGTGTTCCATACCGGCACTGTAGGACGCGGTACCGACAGTCCGGCCGGGCCGCGGGCGGGGCGGGAGCCGGGGCCCGGGGTGGTCACCGGCCGGCGAGCATGGTGGGCGGGACGCCGACCGTCGCGGTGAAGTCCCTGACCAGGTGCGCCTGATCGCTGTATCCGAGGTCGGCGGCGAGCGACGCCCAGTCGACCCGGGGGTCGGACTCGGCGCGTTCCATCGCCTCGTGGATGCGGTAGCGGAGGATGACCCACTTGGGTCCGACGCCCACGTACGCCGCGAAGAGGCGTTGCAGCGAGCGCGCGGAGATCCCTTCGGCGCGGGCGAGCCCGTCGACCCGTCGGATCGTACGGTCCGTGCGTATCCGGTCGACCACGGCCATCGCGTGCGTGGCCTGGGGGTCGGGTCCGGGGCGCAGCGCCAGCAGGTACGCGTCCAGGGCGGCGACCCGCGCGTCCTCGTCGGCCGGGTCCAGCACCGACGCCGGGCCGGGTGGTGGGGACGGGGTCTCGAACACCTGGTCCGCCGGTACCCGCCGTCCGGTCCACTCGGACACCGGGCGCCCCGGAGCGAACGGCCGGAAGCCGCCGGGACGGAACTGCACCCCGCACACCCGCCCCCGGCC
This sequence comes from Streptomyces sp. AM 4-1-1, assembly GCF_029167625.1. Classification (NCBI taxonomy): domain Bacteria; kingdom Bacillati; phylum Actinomycetota; class Actinomycetes; order Kitasatosporales; family Streptomycetaceae; genus Streptomyces; species Streptomyces sp. AM 4-1-1. The sequence goes on along the minus strand of NZ_CP119145.1, from coordinate 2,888,461 downwards.
GGACAGCTCCTGGACGAAGAGTTCGAGCCCGATCCCGGAGACCTCGGCGTGGCCGGAGTCGGGGCCCTCGTCCTCGTACCGCTGGAAGACGAGGTTCACCGAGGGGTGCGGCACCAGATGGGAGGCGTACGGCTGTGGGAGGTCCCAGTCGATCAGCCAGTAGTGCTCCAGGAACGGCCGTAGTTCGGGGGCGGCGGCGCGGCGGCGGAAGCGGACGTGGGTGAACAGTTCGGGGGCGTCGACGATGCCCCGGGTGTCGCGGCGGGGTCCTGCCATGTCGGCGATCCTACGACCGCTTCCGTGCCTCGTGCCGGGAGTGGCGCGGGAGCGGCACCGGCCACGGTCGTTACCGTCGGCCGGTGGGCGTCGACCGCGACTGCTCGTGGCCCGGCCCGTCCGTCGCCCCCGCCGGCCCGGTCCCTTCGGTCGCCCTTGCCGCTCCTGCCGACGCTGCCGCTCCGGTCGTGGCATCGGTGGCGGCCGGACCGTCCGGGATGCGTTCGCCGGGGGTGCCGTAGAGCCCGCCGAGCACGGAGTGGGCGTCCTCGATGACGCCCTTGGCGTCCATGAGCACCGCGCGCTCCGCGAGGCGGACGGCCTGGTGGGTGTACGGGGACGGCGGGGCCGGATGCCGGCGGCGCCACCAGGCCGAGCAGCCCGCGTGGACGCCGCCGACGAGGACGAGCAGGGGGATGAACAGGGCCGGCAGGGTGTCGCCCACGGCACGCCTCCTTCATGTGGTGATGTCCCCTACATCGGATATTCCGCATCTCAACTGAAGATCATTATTTGGCCATTGGTTGGCCGAATGTGTCCTATGGGTGGCCGTGGGGTCGCTTCACGAGGTACCGGGGAGCGGGAGGGGGCGCGTCGGACGGGCGGGGGCGGGGCCGGGGCGGGGAGCGGGTCGGGGTGCGCGGGGTACGAGGGGAGGGAGGGTGAGGGAGCGGGTCGGAACGCGCGGGGTACGAGGCGAACGAGGGCGGGGGAGCGGGTCGGGGTACGAGGCGAGCGAGGCGGGGGAGCGCGGCAGGCGGAGGAGCGGGTGAGGGTGCCGGGTGCGAGGGGTGGGCGTGGTCATCGGCCCGGCGGTTCGCTCAGGGGCAGAGCGGGGGAAGTGCCTCTCCCAGCACACCGGCCCGGTCGATCGCGGTCCTCCCCTCCTTCACGACCGCGTGGATACGACGGGGATCGCCCAGGGCGCCGATGTCGGTCAGCGGGTCGGCGTCGGTGATGACCAGATCGGCGTACCTGCCCGCTTCCAGGGTGCCGGTGACGTCGGCGACGCCGCACAGTTCGGCGGCGTCGCGGGTGGCGGCGGTGATCGCCTCCAGCGGGGTCATGCCGCCCAGGCGGACCAGCAGTTCCAGTTCCTTGAGGTTGTTGCCGTGGCCGGCCGTCAGCCCGCTGTCGGTACCCATCGCGACCCGTACACCCGCGGCGATCGAACCGGCCACCGATTCCTGGGCGATCCGGTGCCAGCGCACGCCCTTCGCGTACGCGGCGGGCGGAGTACGCGTCGGGTCGAGGTCCTTGACCGTCTCAAGGAGGGTGGGGACCAGGAACTGGCCGCGGTCGACCATCTCCGCGCGCAGCTCGTCGTCCAGCGCGTAACCGTGCTCGACGCTGCTGACCCCGCCGTGCACGGCGGCCTCGATCCCGGGCCGTCCGATGGCGTGCACGGCCACCGGCAGACCGCCGTACGCCTCGGCCTCCTCGACCGCCGCCCGGATCATCTCCGGCCGCAGCCCCAGCCATTCGGGCCGGTCGTGGGGCGAGGTGACGCCGCCACTGCTGGCGAGCTTGACGCAGTCCGCGCCCGCGGCGACCAGTTCGCGCACACGGAGCCGCATCCCGTCCACGGAGTCGACCAGGTTGCCGGGGCTGCCCGGAAAGGCGACCGCGACGGCCAGTCCGTCGATGTGCCCGGGGAGGGTGAAGTCGGCGTGCCCCGCGTGCTGGCTGAGCATCGCGATCGAGACGAGCAGGCGCGGCCCGGCGATCCGCCGCTCCGCGACCGCCTGCCGGAATCCGGCGTCCAGCCCCATCAGGTCGCGGGCGGTCGTGACGCCGTTCTCCAGGGTGGTCCGCAGGCGTTCGAGCACCTTGAGCGCGCGGTAGGTGGGAAGTTCGCCCGCGCCCATGATCGGGTTGCCCTCTTCCCCGGGGAGCGCGAAGTGCACATGTACGTCGATGAATCCCGGACACACCACCCGGCCGCCCAGATCCACCCGGCGAGCCCCCGCGGCCTCGTCCGGGGCCTCGGCGAGCGGGCCGACCCAGAGCAGCGACGGTCCGTCGACCAGGAGCGCACCGTCGTCGACCGGCTCACGCCCGTGGCCGTCGATCACCCGCGCGTGATGCAGCAGCACCCGTTCGTCCGACATGGGGACTCCTCACCGACGGAACGTCCCCTCACGCTCCGGTGCCTTCGCCCGTGCCGCACGCGTGCCAGGGCCGAACGGGTGACGGGGGCACGGTGCGCCCGGTACCGCCACGGGGGACGCCGGTGCCTCCGCGGGCGCATCGGCATCGGCGGGTCTCAGGCCGAGTGCCGGCCGCGCGAGTGGCACATGGGCCGGGCGGGTTCGGTCACGGCCTCGCAGAACGCGGCGAGTCCGGTGGTGAGCGCGTGGCGCGTGGTGGGTGTCATGCGGTTCATGGCGTGGCGGAGGGCCTGTTCGCGGCGGCGCCGGATCTCGCGCAGGTGCGCCGCGCCCGCGTCGGTGAGTTCCAGCTGTGTTTCGCGGCGGTCCTCGGGGCGGGGGGTCCTCCGGAGGAATCCGGCGGCCTGGAGGCGGTCGCACAGACGGGTGACGGAGGGGGCGGCCGCCGACAGACGGCGGCCGAGGGTGCTCAGGTTGATGCCGGGTTCGCGTTCGACGACGTACATCACGCGGGTCTGCGCGGCCGAGACCGGGGCGGTGGTGAGGTCGTCGCGACTGCGCTCCCAGGCGATCTCCAGGAGTTCCAGGACCTGACTCACCTCGGGCACGGCGTCCGGTGCGTGCTGGTGGAGGGCGGCGGGGTCCTCGCGCATATGACACTCCCGAGTGGGCACTTTATGCCCGTTCCGGCTGGTCGATCCGAGCAGTCGCGTGATGAAGATATGTCAAGGGAAGCGAGAGCGTCACACATGGACAGACCCAGCGCGGTCGAGCGCGTACTGCGCGAGGCCGCGCCGCACCAGATCTTCGACGTGCTCCGTGCCCTCATCGAGCGGCGTCACCGAGCCCTGGCGGTGGAGCTCCTGATGGCCGACTACGCCACGACGAAGCTCCAGCCCGTGGACGTACTGCCGCACACCCGTCGGCCCGTACCGGTCCATGACACCGCCCCCGGCCGTGCCTTCGGCAGCCAGGAGCCGCACCTCGTGCACGACGGCTCCGCGTCCACTGTAACGGCGCACCTGCCGGTCAGTGTCCGCGGCGACCGGCTGGGGGTGCTCAGCGTCACACTCCCCGCCGACGCGCACGGCCGTCCCACCGACGACGCGCACGGTTCCGGCGCGGATGTGGTGGGCGACCTCCAGGAGTGCGCCGACGCGCTGGCGCACGAGATCGTCGTCGCCGAGCGGGACACCGACGTGTTTCTGCGGGCCCGCAGGGCGGAGCGGCTGACCCTGGCGGCCGAGATGCAGTGGCAGCTGCTGCCGGGGCGTTCGTGCTCCCGTACGGAGTACAGCATCGGCGCCCAGTTGGAGCCCGCCTACGCCATCTACGGGGACAGCTTCGACTGGTCGACGTCCGCCGACGATCTCACGCTGACGGTCAACAACGGCATGGGTGAAGGCATCGACGCGGCCCTGCTCACCAACCTCGCGGTCAACGCCCTGCGCAACGCCCGGCGCTCCGGCCTGGACCTGGCAGACCAGGCGTACCTCGCCGACCAGGCCGTGTACGGACAACACCGGGGCAGCCGGTACCTGGCCATGCTGCTGCTCCGGTTCGACCTCGCGACCGGGGACGTGGAGATCATCGACGCCGGGTCGCCCCGCATCTGGCGGCTGCGCGAGGGGATCGTGGAGGCCGTGGAACTGGAGGCGCAGATGCCGTTGGGGATGTTCGAGGACACGGTGTACACGCCGCAGCACTTCAAGGTCGAGCCGGGGGACCGTCTGCTGTTCGTCAGTGACGGTGTGTACGACGCCTTGTCGCCCGCCGGTGAGAAGTACAGCCGGCGCGCGCTGCACAGGGTGATCGGTGACACGAGGCTGCTTCCGGCGCCGCAGGTGCCGAGGGCGGTGCTGGAGACGCTTCTGGGACATCGGGGTCCGGCACCGGCTCCGGCGGCGGACGACTCGCTGGTGGTCTGCCTGGACTGGCACGGGCGACCGGACGTGTCCTGACCGGTGAGGGGCGACCGGTCAGTGGTGACCTTCGGCGGGAGGCGGGAGGCGGGAGGCGGGAGGCGGGAGGCGGGAGGCGGGAGGCGGGAGACGGGAGACGGGAGACGGGAGGCGGGAGGCGGGAGACGGATAGCGGGCGATGTGGGGCGGGAGGCGGGAGACGGATAGCGGGCGATGAGGGGCGGGTGGTGGGCAATGGGGACGGGTGTATGCGGCGGGCGGGCCACGTGACCACCCCGGCTCCGGTGTGTGCGGCGATCCGGCCGGCGGTCCGTCTCCGGCGGTCCGTCTCCGCGTCCCGTCCCCGGCGGCCAAGCGAACGAACGGATGTCGTCTTCCTTCCTCGCCACCTCTGTGAAGATTCCGGAACGGGGCCATGGACGGGACGTGAAGTGGTGGGCCCGCGGGCGGTGGCGGCCGGGTCCGCGGGTTGCTATTCGCGGAGCACCTGGGCACTGTTTGCCGCAGGGAAAGTGTTTTTCGTCCAGTTGGAAGGTGGTGCGGCTCGCACCCGTCGGGTCCCGCCTCATGGCTACTCCCAAAGGAAACTCCGTCACGAAGACCGACCAGCGGCCCGCACCCGGCCTGTGGGACCTCGCCCCGCACCCCGTGATCGTGGCCGATCCGTCCGGCACCGTCACCGAGGTCAACCAGGCCGCCGCCTCCTTCCTGGAAGGCGTGGTGCCCGGCGTGAGCATGGCGGACGCGCTGCCGTGCTGGCTGGCCCAGGCGCATCACGACGTGGACGAGCGCATAGGGCTGTCAGCCCGCCGGTCCCAGGGCGGCTCCGGCCGCCGGTCCCAGGACGGCTCCGGTCCTCGGCTTCAGGACGGCACAGGCCCCCGACCCGCGGACAACGCAGGCCCCCGTCCCCCCGGCGGAGACCTCCCACCGGCCCGGGGACGCATCGGGGCCCGTAGCTTCGAGGCCCGTCCCACCCTGGGCCAGGACGGGAACGTGGTGTGGTGGCTGGTCGACGACACCGACCGGCGGCTCGCCGAAGAGGCGCTCACCGCCGAACGCGAACGCACCACGTTCCTCGCGGAGGCGTCCAACGTCCTGCTGGCCTCGTTGAACACCGACCGGTGCATGCTCGCCACCGCACAACTCGCCGCCGAACACCTCGCGGACGTCGCCGTGGTCGTCACCCCTGCCTCGGGCCGCAAGCTGCCCGTCGCGCACGCCGTCTCCGGCCGGGACGCCACCCGGTCCCTCGTCACGGCGGACCCGTCCCTGCTCCCGGGCCTGAGCGAGGCGCTGCAGGGGTTCCCGCCCGTACCCTCCCGCTGGATCGACCCCGCCGCCCTGCCCGACTGGGTGCTCCCGGCGGGCTTCACGGGGGTCGTCGGATCGGTCGTCATTACCCCGTTGCCCGGCCACGGGGTGCCCGCCGGGGCGCTGATCCTGCTGCGCGGCAAGGGCCAGAAGGGGTTCAGCGAGAGTGAGGAGGTCTTCGCCCGGCTGTTCGCCGCCCGAGCCGGGGCCGCCCTGTCCGCGGCCCGTCTGTACGCCGAACAGAGCGGCATCACCCAGACCCTGATGCGTGATCTGCTGCCGCCCCGACTGCGCCGGGTGCACGGCGTGGAGTACGCCGGGGGCTATCAGCCCGCCGGGTCGAGGGAGCGGGTGGGCGGTGACTTCTACGACGTGCACCCCGGCAGCACAGCCGCGGAGGAATCCCTGGTGGTCCTGGGCGACGTCTGCGGCAAGGGTCTGGACGCGGCCGTGCTCACCGGCAAGATCCGTAACACGCTACAGGCGCTGATGCCGATGGCCGACGACCACGAACGCATGCTGAGACTCCTCAACGGGGCGCTCCTCAACTCGCACCACACCCGCTTCGCGACCCTGGTCATGGCCTCGGTCCGGCGCACGGAACACCAGGTGCGGCTGCGCCTGACCTCGGCCGGTCATCCCACGCCGCTGGTGGTACGTGACGACGGCGGTGTCGAGGAGATCCGAACCCGGGGCAGCCTGATCGGAGCCCTCGCGCAGATCGAGGCGCACAGCGTGGAGACCGTCCTCCAGCCGGGCGAGACGTGTCTGCTCTACACCGACGGCATCACGGAGGCCCGGGGCGGCCCGCTCGGTGACGAGATGTTCGGCGAGGAGCGTCTGAAGCGGGCGCTGTCGGAATGCGCGGACATGCCGGGCGAGGCCGTGGTCGAGCGGGTGCAGATGCTCGCGTCCCAGTGGCTGGGCGGTGGCAGCCACGACGACATGGCCGTGGTGGCGATCACCGCGCCGCGCAGTACGCATCTGAGTGCGGTGAACGGCCGCACCCGGGGCAGGTACACCGCATGAACGCGTGTACCACCGACCCGAGCGGCCTTCAGGAACTGCGGGAGCAGTTGTGGACCGCGGTCACCGACCGGGACGAACACGCGGCCACCGGCCTCGTGTTCACCGCTCTGGACAGTGGTACGGACGCCGAGACGGTCCTGCTGGACCTGATCGCCCCCGTGCAGTCGAAGGTGGGCGCGGAGTGGGCGGCCAACCGCATCAGTGTCGCCCAGGAACACGCGGCCAGCGCGATAGCCGAACGCGTCATCGCCGCCCTCGCCCGCCACTTCGCGGCCCGCACCACACCGCGGCTGGGCCGGATCACGGTGGCCTGCGTCGACCAGGAGTGGCACGTGCTGCCGGCCCGTCTGCTCGCCGAAGTCCTCACGCTGCGGGGCTGGCAGGTCGACTTCCTCGGCGCCCAGGTGCCCACCCAGCACCTCATCACGCATCTGCACAGCAGCGGTTCGGACGTGGTCGCGCTGTCCTCCTCCATCCCCACCCGGCTGCCCACCGCGCACGCGGCGATCACGGCCTGTCAGGCCGTCGGCGTACCCGTCCTGGCGGGCGGGGCGGCCTTCGGGCCCGACGGGCGGTACGCGCGCCTGCTCGGCGCGAACGCCTGGGCGCCCGACGCCCGTACCGCCGCCGAACAGCTCGCGCGGGGCATCCCGGCACCGAACCTGGCCGCAGGACGACTGCAGATCGACGACCTGCCCCACCTCGCCGACCAGGAGTACACCCTCGTCGTCCGCTCCCAGGGGCAGTTGGTCAGGGAGAGCCTGACGCGACTGGAGCAGCGTTTCCCCGCGATGGCCGCCTACACCGATCAGCAACGCCAGCACACGGCCGAGGACATCGCCCACATCGTCGAATTCCTGGCCGTCGCCCTCTACACCGACGACGCCGAGCTGTTCACCACCTTCGTGACCTGGACCGCGGGAATCCTCACCGCCCGCCACGTCCCCGCCCGGTCCCTGCACCCGGTCCTTGACATCCTGGCGGTCGAACTCAAGGACTTTCCCCGATCCGTCCGGCTGCTCGACCAGGCGCGCCTCGCGCTGAACGGCGCTCTGCCACCGACCGCCCAACACCCCGGAGCCCACGCATGACCACCCTGCCCCGCCCGCCCTTCACCATCACCGTGGAAGCCGGACCGGGCACCGTACAGCTGCGCCTGGTCGGTGACCTGGACTACGAGACCAGCGACGAACTCGTCCGGCAGGTCGAGGAATGCCTCGCCGACCACCCGCACCCGCGTGATCTGCGCCTCAACTGCGCGCAGCTCCAGCTGTGCGACTCCATGGGGGTGTCCGCTCTTCTGCTGACCCACCGCAGGACGGACGCCCGCGGGGTGCGTCTGCATCTGGACAACCCGCCGTCGTTCCTCGAACGAATCCTGAAGATCACCGGAACCCGGCAGCTCTTCATGCCGGCGGCCGGAACACACCGGGCGGAGTCGGCACACACCGACGAGAGCTCGTAGACCCGAGGACCGGCCCGCCTGCTTCCCGCCCGCTCGCTTCCCGCCCGTCTGCTTCCCGCCCGTCTGCTCCCCACTCGGCCGGGAACGGCGTGCTCCGCCTGCGGGGCCACGGACCGTCGGCCCGAAACCGGGTCTGTTCCCGCGACGCGGGGCCCCGGCCGGTTCCGGGCGCCCCGATCCGGCTCGGGGACGCGTTGTCCGGCTGAGACCTCGGGGCGTGATCGCCTGTTCGCATGTCGCTCATGCGGTTGTCTCGGGGAAGAGGAGCACCACACGGCTGTCGCCCTTGTCGATGACGTGCCCCGGGGCGAGGGAGCTGTCGGGGGTCTCGGCCGGGTGGATGGTCATGCGCGGTGTCGCGGTGCGGTCGCGTCCCCAGGTGTCGATGCAGGTGATCAGGTTGCGAGCCAGGACGACTCCGGCGGGTCCATAGCCGGCCGCGCCGAGGCGTGAGGGGCGTTCCGGGTCCGCGTCGTCGCGTTCGACGATGAGGTGGGCGAGGGAACTGCCCGAGACAAGGGCGGGGCTGCGGGTCGGGACGGCGGGGCGCCGTACGCCGTTGGCGAGGGCCTGTGCGGTGACCTCGACGCGGCAGACGGTGTCGTCGAAGACGGTGGCGCGCAGCCAGATCCCGTCGAACGTTTCCTGGCCACCGACCCTGCTCCGTGACCACAGCTCGGTGAGAGGGGTGACGAACACCCCGGCCAGCTTCTCGGGGTCGACGAGCTGATCCTCGTCGTGATGGAGGCGGACGCTGCCGTCGGCGAGCGGGGTGGTGCGTTCGCCGTCCTGGCCGATGACGGGGACGAAGCCGCACAGTTCCATGTCGGAGGCGCAGGTCGTGAGTGCGTCCTCGGCCAAGCGCTGGGCCGCTGTGTGGGAGCACGCGATTGCTGCGAGCTGTAGGGCGCGTGCGATGCCGGGAGTGCCGTAGCATCACGACGGTCTCCCGGGTCGCTTCGGCACGGCGGGTCCGTTGGCCCAGTCGTCGAGCGTGATGGTCTCCGGCCAGACGACGCCGCCGTTGGCGAGGTTCCGATGTGTTCAGTGATCGAATGCGGTCAGCGAGCGCGGGACCGTGGCACCTCTTGTGGTTGTGTCAAATGGCCGATGCCATGGCGAGGATGCGCTGGGCGATGCGGACGGTGACGCCCTCGAAGGTTCGGCCGCCGTGCTGTTTCAGGTCGAGCAGGCCCTTCGATGTGTCGGCGACCGACTCGATCAGCTGCCGCACAGACTTCCACAACGGCTCGCCCTTCCGGAGTTCCTCCTGCTTGAAGGACGGGCGGAGCAACTCGGTGCCCAGGTAGGCGAGATCGGGCTCGATGCCTTGGATGCGTAACTCTTGTCGGCGATCAGTGGCAGGCCGGCCCTTGCGGCGGCCAGGTGCGGTTCGCGGTCCAGCATGGTGGCCAGCACCTTCCGCTCGTCGACCTTCGGGTTGTCCAGGGCCCAGTGATCGGCATGCCGGTCGGGGCGCAGACGAGGAACAACCGCAGACCCCAGTAGAAACGGGAGTGCGAGGCGCAGTACCCGTATCCGGCCCAGCCGGCCATGTCCGACCGTTTCACCGTCGGCCGTGACATGCCGCACGGCACCGGCGTGGAGTGGACGATCCAGTGGTTGCCGAACCAGAAGTCGGTGTCCGTGACCAGCAGCAGTATCGCCTTCTTGATCAGTGACAACGCAGCCCGCAGCCGCTTGTTGTATCCGGGTCGCTCAGGCAGGTACGGGAACATCGCCGTGAGGTTGTCGCGGGTGAAACGCAGCCAGCGGGCCTCCGAGGCGAAGCCCAGCAGGGCCTGTGCGACGGCCAGACACGCGAGTTCGGAGCCGCACAACTGCGGTGGCCTGCCCAGCCATCGTGTCCTTCCGATCTCGTCGTCGATCTTCACGTCCAGTCCGGTGATGAGGGCGTCCAAGTCTTCGTTCGTCACAAAACGATCTTGGACGCCCTCTTCTGAGCTCCCGGACACACCGCCGGTATGTGGAACTACTCGTCCAGTTAGTGGCTGGGGTACGGCCACTTACTGGAGAGGTCGCTGCAGGCCAGGTGCCGCTCGTTGATGGGCAGGCAGAAGCCGGAGTTCGGCGAACTGCCATGGGGCCTTCGCGGCGGCCGTGGTAAAGGCGGTGGGGCCTTCTGGGAGGTGGGTGAGGACGCCGAGGAGGAGGGTGTGGGAGACGGCCAGGAGGGGGCCATGGCGTCCAGCGGTGTGGTGGAGGAAGGCGGCGCAGTAGCGGGCGCGGGTGTGGAGGTCGGTCAGGCTTTCGCCGTCTTCGCAGCGTGAGGAGGGGTTGGCGAGGCGGCGGGCTCGCCAGGCGCGGTAGGCCGGCGGGTAGGTCTCTGCCGTGCGGCCGAGAACGATGCTCGGGGCGCGCCATTCGGCGAGGAGACCGGAGGTGGCCACGATCGGCAGGCCCGTGAGGTGCGAGACGAGGGTGGCGGTCTGCCGGGCGCGGGGGATCGGGCTGGTGACGATCGCGGTGACGCCCTCAGGGAGGGGCAAGGAGCGGCGTACCTGCTCGCGGCCCTCCTGCGTGAGGGCGGCTTCGTGCGGGGCGTGGTATCCGGGGCGGTGACCTTCGTAGGCGCCGTGGCGCATGAGCCAGATGTCAGCCAAGGATCCAGCCTCCGTCGACGCGCAGGGTCTGGCCGGTGATGAAGCCGGCGTCGTCGGCTGCGAGGAAGGCGACGGCCGCGGCGATGTCCTCCGGGCGGCCTCGGCGCTGGACGCACTGGCGGGCGAGCTGCCGGGTGGTCATGGCTTCCGGATCGTTGACGACGGTGTCCTCAGCGGGGACGCGGATGGAACCGGGGGCGACACAGTTCACGGTGATGCCGACTGGGCCGAGTTCGCGTGCGAGGGCACGGGTGAGTCCTTCGAGGCCGGCCTTGGCACTGATGTAGCCGGCGAGGTCGTGACGGCCCGCCGTGGCGAGGACCGAGCCGATGGTGATGATCCGGCCCCAGCCGGCGGCCGTCATGGCAGGGGTCAGCTTGTGGGCGAGGAGGTAGTGGCTGGTCAGATTAGAGGCCAGAGCCTCGTCCCAGTGAGCCGGTGTTGTCTCTGTCCACGGGCGGCGAGGGTAGGCGCCGGCGTTGCTGATCAGGATGTCGATCGGGCCGAGCCGGTCGTGAGCCTGGTGGCATAGGGCGTGCGCGGCCTCGGCGTCGCGGAGGTCGGCTGCCAGGGAGATTGCGGCGCCGCCGCTGCCGGTGATGTGGGCGGCGAGCTCGGCTGCGGCCAGGGCGTCATCAAGGTGCGCGAGGGCTACGGTGGCGCCGTCGGCGGCGAGACGGCGGGCGATGGCCGAGCCGAGGCCGCCGGTGGCTCCGCTGACCAGGGCAGTGCGACCGTTCAGGGGGCCGGGCATGGCGACTCCAGCGGGCAGAAGTAGGTGGTGGGGTCGAAGGCGGGGCTCATGGCCTCGGCAAGACGGGCGAGCAGGACGAGCCGGTCCTCGGAGGCCAGGTCGGCCAGGTTGTAGACGCCGAGGATGCGCATGGCGAGGTAGGGGCGGAGCAGGTTCGCCAGGTCCTCGCCGGGCCAGAGACGGTCCGCGACCGGTCGTACGAGCTTGTTCCAGTACGCGGTCACGGCGGCTCGCCGAGGTGCAGAGAGGTGCGGCGTGTAGTCGATGTGGATGGTGCTGGTGGCGTGATCGATCGCCGCTCGTCGGATCTCGGGGGTGTTGGCCGGGACGTGGGTGAAGGTGGCGGGGTGGTCGGCGAAGGCGGTCGGGTTGTACGTGGGTACGAGCCAGCCGCCGAGAGCGGAGGCGTACCAGAGGAAGTTGGCGAACTCGCCGGGGATGCTGTTCATTCCCGCGGTGTCGTAGTCGAACCAGGCGAGCGGGTGGGCGAGGTTGACATCGGTGGGGTCGCCTTGGGTGAGGGCCGCCCAGACCGGCTCTGCCGTGGCGAAGTGCGCGCGCAGCCAGCGGAGGGTGGCGGCCCAATCCAGATGGTGTCGGCGGCCGTTGATCTTCAGGGCGTAGGTGTTGAGGCGGGATACCGGGATGTCGACGAGGCCGTCGGCGATCAGGAAGTCCTGGCCGGCGTAGTACGTGTCGAGTCGGCCGCCGGGTGCCGCGCGGTCCCAGTACAGCTTGCGGACGACGTGCGCCGGATCGGCCGGCCATGCCGTTGTGAGGATGACCTCCTGGTACGCGGCAGTGAGCTGGTCCATGTAGGTGTGGAGGTGGCTGGTCGGCCCGTCTGTGTTGAGAAGGTCGAGGAGAAGTCCCTGGTCGGTGCCGCCGGGCAGGCGTTCGTACGCGAGGAGGTGTCCGCCCGGTACGCGCAGGTGGGTGTGGAGGGCGGGGACACGATAGTGCCGGGCCAGGCGGGCGTGGCCGTGGATCTCCTCTCCGGCCTCGGCCGGGTTGCGGGTGTACTTCAGGAGCAGCGAGTGGCCGAAGAGGTCGACCGGGCAGAGCAGGTTGCGGGTGAAGCGTCGCACCGGCCCGACCCGAAAGAGAGGCTGGAAGGTCATCGCCCCACCTCGTTGAGTAGTTTGAGGCCGAACTGGGCCAGCATGGCGGGCGGGAAGGCGTCCATGTGCACGTCCGTGTCCGGGGCGATGGCGTCGCGGACGGGGCAGAGGTCGCCCTGGTGCATGCGGTCGGACAGGTTGGTGGCGACGGCGTGATGGTGCGGCAGGCCGGTGCGCCACTTGCTATGGCTATGGCGCGCGTACAGGCCGATGACCGGCGGGCCACCGCCATCTCGGCCGCCGCGCGTCATCGCGGCGAGGTGGGTGAGGCCGGTGTCGTTGCCGACGATCAGGTGGCAGTGCGGCAAGAGGTCGACGAGGCCGTCGGCTGGCATCCCGTTGATGTGGAGGGCTTGCACGTGACGCCGGGGAGCCTCCGCCGTGACGCGGAGGCCGTGGCCTGGGTTGCCGTCGATGAGCAGCAGCCGGGCCTGGGCCTGTTGTGCCTCGGCGATGTGCTCGGCGAGGGCGATGTAGCTCTGGGCGGTGTAGTCCTTGCGCTCCGGCCAACTGGTGGCGGTGATGGCGGCGATGGTCAGACCGCCCAGCCAGCCCGCCGAGCGCAGTTCCTCCACGAGCTTGTTCGGCCCGGTCGCGAGGGTGGGAGCGAAAGGAGCCGTGCCGGGCAGGCGGATGCCGAGGCGGCGCTCCAGCGCCAGGTAGTGGCGGGCGGGCAGGTCCGGGTTGGCGCGGCCGTCGCTCGACCAGCACGGCGGGGCGGCTGGGTCGAGCACCAGGCTCACCGCCGCCTCCGAGCCGTGTGCCTCAACACCCGTGCGGTCGCCGATCACGGCCCGCCAGCCGTTGGGCGTGGTGGCCTGGGGCTGCGTGATCAGCGCAGTGCGGGCGATCAGCCCCGCGTACGGACCCACCGCCCGGACGGCCACGCGTACAGACCGCAGCCGCAGCCAGTCGAGGACCGCGCGGACCCCCGACAGGGCGAGGAGCGAGTCACCGAGCTTCCCCTCGAAGGCCACGACGATCTCGCCGCACCCGCTCAGGCGGTGGACGAGTTCGGCGGAGGCGGCCAGCGGGAGCGGTGCGCCGATGGGGACGCTGCCCCGGTCGTACCCGAGCGGGGTGGTGTGGACGGCCCCGGCGGGGATGACCAGGGAGCCGTGGTGAAACTGGATCCTCGCCGGAGCGACCGCTGTCATGCCGTGCCCTCGATCGTGGTGAGCGAGACGAGCGGCAGACCGAGGTCGGTGAGCAGGTCACGGGCGCCGCGAGTCGTGTCCTCCACCAGGCAGGCCGCCGCCAGTGGGACGGCGTCGGCCTCGCGGAGGCGGCGGGTGAGGTCGGCCAGGGTCCGGCCGGTGGTGATTTCGTCGTCCACGATGACGATGCGCTGGCCGGGAGTAATGCCGTACGCGAAGACGTCGGTGCGCATCGCGTGGGGCTCGCTGAAGCGGACCGCGCCGCCGAGCGGGAGGTGCAGCTTCCAGGCGATCTTGTACGGGAGCTGAGCGGCGCCGGCGAGGGAAACGGTCGGCAGGATGCCGCCGGCGTCCAGGCCGAGGAGGAAGTCCACGGAGCCGAGTCCGTCCGGCACCTGCTCTTGGAGCAGACGCCAGAGGTCGGCTCCGGTGGTGGCGAGGGTCTCGGGGTGGACCGGGTCCTCCAGGCCGTCTAAGGAATGGATGACGCGCTCGCGGCGGCTCGTGGCTCCGACGCTGAGCCGTTCGACGATCCGGGCGGTGAAGGACGGCACGGCGATGGTTTCGGGCATGGCGAAGCTCCTGTCGGACGGAGAACGAGGAGGGAGAGAAAGCCTGTTCAGGCGGCGAGCTGGACGGCGTACCAGGTGAGGAGCTGGTCGACGGCCATGGTGACGGGCTTGAGGACGAGCCCGGCCTCGCCGTCGCGCCAAGCGCTGGAGATCTCGGCCAGAGAGGGCACCGAGAGGGCCGTCAGGCCCGGCATGCGGGAGGCCGCGGCGAGGATCCGATCGGGGCCGGACTCCCACTGGTTGTGCTCGCGCAGGAGCAGGCGGCAGGCGAGCACGAGGTGCTTGTAGAGCTGCCGCAGTGTGGTCGGCCCCGCGTCGGCGCGCAGACGGCGCATGGTCAGGATGACCTGGGGGAGTTCCCGGACAGCGGCGAACGCCAGCTCGCCTCGGCTGATCTTCGGCAGTTCGAGGCCGGGTGCGGCATGCAGGACAGGGCTGCCCTGCTGGATCTGGTGGAGGACGAACGCCAGGCGCGGAGTGAGGCGTCGGGCGGTCAGTTCGCCGGGGGTGACGAGCGTGGGGCCGAGGGAGGCCGCACCGCCGAGGGCCGTCCGGTACTGCTCCAGGACTTCGTGGACCCGGCCGATGGCCTCGTGCTCGGCGATCACGAGGAGGTCCAGGTCGGACCAGCCGGCGATCCAGCTGCCCTCGCCAGGGCTGCCGGTCAGGGCTGCGAGCCGTACGCCCGAGCCGTAGGCCCGTACCGCGTCGGTAAAGTCGGCCGTCGCCGAGGCTATGGCGGCAGGCAGTCCCAGCCCGTACGGAGTGGCCGCGCGCAGCGCCGTGGATGCGGGCGGGGCGGCGATGCGCCGGAGGTGGGCGCGGAGGGCGGCGATGCTGCCGGTGTTGTCGATGACGTGGTCGGCGAGCGCGGCTACCTGGTGGGCGCCACGGCTCATCTTGATCTCGTCCTTCGCGGCGACGGCCTGTGCCGGAGTGCCGGACCGCTCGACGCGAACGGCGAAGGAGGCGTCCAGGTAGACGATCTGGAGTGCGTCGCCCATGAGTCGCTTGAGCTCGGCGATCGAGGCGTCGTCGTGGACGGACTCGATGGTGAACAGCTCCGTGTCGACGTGCGCGTCCGCGAAACGGTTCAGCTCACCGAGCAGCAGCTCGGCCTGCCGACGGGGCGACAGGGCATACGGGTCTGCGAGACCCTCCCGGTGGGCCGCCTGCCGCAACAGGAAGCCGATCTTGAAGCGTTGCGCACCGCAGGTGCGCTGGACGAACTCGGCGCTGGTGCTCTTGCCGCACTCGCTCAGTCCACCGAAGGCGAGGACCCGGCGCAGACGCCGACTCGGCTTGATCTCTGCGGGGGCGGCGTCGTCCTGGCCGTACAGCTTGAAGCGAGCCGGTACGGGGAGCCGGCGGCGGCCTGCGACGACGTCGGAGACCAGCGCGTCGAGGGCGGCGCGCAGTTCCTCCCGTTGGCCGTGGAGGGCGGGGACACGTCGGCGGGCCAGCTCGTCCCGGGCAGCTGCCCGTTCGCTGTGCCAGATCCTCAGTGTCAGCACCGAGAGGCGGTCGATGACGGAGGCGAGCGTTTCGGTGTGCAGCGGTGCGTCGGCGCGGCCTGCGTCGGCCAGTGAGCCGAGGACCTCGTCAGCCCGCTCGGCGAGCAGGTTCCGTTCGGCATTGAGCTGGTCGATCTCGCGCTTGCAGTCGGCGACCTGGGCGGCGGAGAGTAAGGCGCCGCGCACCCGGTCCTCGGTGTCCCACAGGCGCCCGTTGACGGTGTGGAGCCGGGTGATGGTGTCGTCCAGGCGGTTCCGGTCCTTGTCCGGGAGCGCTGCCACGGTGCGGGACAAACTGGGTGGTAACACCAGGGGCGGGGAGTTCTGAGTCATCGGGGACTCCCGTCGGTGAGTCGGCTGAGGCCGAGACGATCGAGCACGTCGCTGTGCACGGCGTCCAAGGAGCGGTCCTCGCAGTCGACGACCGCGGTGAACGCACCGTGGTCGACCTGGCGGAGCAGGACGGCGTGCAGCGTCTTCTGGTAGTCCGGGTAGATCCCGGTCCAGGGTCGGCCCTCGCGGGCGCTGGTGATGGCGTAACTGCGTTCGGCGTCGGATGACGGGAGCAGGAGGATGGACGTCTCGGGTGTGGCGGCCCGCGCACCGGCGATTCCCGTCACGGTCTTGAACGCCTCGCCGACGGTCAGCCCATCCTTGACCACGCAGGTCGCAGCGGCCACGGCGAGAAGCATGGGCAGGCCCCGGTCCAGCAGACCCGTTCGCCCGGTCTCGCGTGCGGCGGCCCGCTTGGCATGACCGGCGAGCAGCATCTCGGTCAGCTCGACGGTCGTGGACGTCTCGAACCACCACCGGGCGTAGTCGCCGGCGGCCACCCGTTCCCAGGGCTCCGGATCGTGCTCGTGGACCGCGCCCAGTGGCTGGAAGCTGTCCCACCGTTCGGCCAGCCGCACCAGGTGGGTCGTCTTGCCGACGTTGTCAGGGCCGTTGAGGCTGACGAAGTCCGGGGCTCGCGTCATCGCTCACGCCTCGCGGATCGGGGTGCCGAGGACGGAGGTGATCGCGTACGTGTTGGCGGCGATGAACTCGGCGAGCTCCGGGGGCATCAGGTTCAGTTCGCGGACCGCCTCGCCGGTGAACGGGACGCGTACCACCTCGTACTCGCCCCGTTCCGGCTTCGCGAACTCCGTTCCCGTACGCGCGGCCAGGTCCATCGACTCCAGGCGCGCGGCGAAGATGTGCTGGACGCCGACGCCGCCCTCCAACTGGTCGGTGATCAGGTGGACCAGTTCGGCGCGTGCCAGCTTGCCGCCGAGCTCCTCGAACACCTCGCGGTGCAGAGCCGATTCGATGGTCGCGTCGTCCGTCTCGACCCCTCCGCCGACCGTCACCCAGTACGGCTCCCTGCCCGGCTTGGTGCGCTTGATCAGGACCAGTTCGTCGCCGTCGAGGAGGATGGCGCGGGCGTTGCGCTTGACGATGTCGGTCATGCCGGTTGCTCCTTCTGGTGGTGGTGCAGGAGAGAACGGCGAAGGGGCTGCCTGGTGGTGGCTGGCCCCGGCGCGGTGGATTCAGCATGGAGCAAGACGGTTGCGGAGTGTGATGTACGGGCGCTGCAGCAATGCCGCAGCACTGCTGAACAAGGCTGGCTACGCTGGTCGTTCGGTCGTTCCACCGGGTGATGGACAGGGGGTACCGCGGTGGTCACGGTGCAGAGATGGTCCGGCCGGGAAGCCCGGCTGCTACGCGACGCCCTGCGCATGAGCCTGCGGGACTTCGCCGCCTACCTGGGGGTCAGCGACCGGACGGTGTCGAACTGGGAGGCAGGCGGTGCCGGCTACCAGCCTCGCGCCGAGTCTCAGGGCATTCTCGACACCGCGCTCGGTCACGCACCCGACGACGCGAAGACCCGGTTCGCGGAAGCGCTGGGATTGAGTGACGCGGCTGCACCCGTCACAGGACGGATCGAAGTCGACTCCCACAAGTTTTTGCCGGTCTTCATCGGCGTCGAGCGCACCGGCCGGCTCCGGGAGCACCTGACACCGAGTGTGGACGCTCAGTGGCTGGAGTCCTCCTCGGCCCGACTGGACCATCCCGAGGCGCAGAGCTGTGTCCTGCACGTCTTCGCTTGCGGGGTAGCCGTCTTCCACCTTGTCCAGCCGCACGAACCTGTCGCGCTGACGGACCTGGCCGTCTGGCGCTACCGCTCCTACGCGTCCGACCTCCCCTGGGCCCGGGACAAGATCCGCGAACTCCTCGACGGAGACCACGCCGAGACCCCCAACCCCGAATACGTCCTTTCCCTCTACTGCCTCACCTCCGGCCCGTGGGCCGGCGACGCCTACGACACGGCACTGCGCCTGCTCTGCACACCCTCGGTTCTGGTCGACCGCGGGGCGTCGGGTGGGCCCGCGCCCCTGGCCTGCACGGTCGAGGAGTCGCTTCTTGCCACCGGCTTCGACCACCCGGACATCGTGTCCTTCGGTGTACGGGGAGTGTCCACCGCGTACGCCGGCTGGTCCGGCGTCGCCTACGCCTCCCACTCCAGCGAGCGCAGCCTCACCACCGACGAGTTGGTCGCCTGCGAACTGACCGTCCAGGCCCTGTGGTGTTTCACCCGCCACATCCAGCAGATGGTCGAGGACGGCCAGGACCCCTCCATGCCGGAGCGGTACGGCTGGCGATTCCTGCGCGCCGCCGCCTCCCGGCTCACCACCGCCCGTGCTCAGGAGACCGCGCAACACGTCCTGATGCGGGAGGCCATCATGAAGACCAGCGGATTGGCCGAACGGCTGCGCACCGCACAGGAAGCTCTGCGCGAGAGCGCCGGCTGAGAACGGGCAGGAGTGAGAGCCGATGGACATCAGCAGTGCCGCACTGGTCGTGATCGACATGCAGAACGGCTTCGTCAACCACCACAGTCGCCACGTCGTGCCGGCAGTCGTCGACCTCGTCGCCAGATGGTCCGCAGCCGGGCGCCCTGTCGTCTTCACCCGGTACTTCAACTATCCCGACAGCCCCTACGAGCGCTTCTTCCAATGGCGTCGGCTCCAGGAACCACCCGAGACCGACATCGTTCCCGAGCTCGCCGAGGCGGCGTGCCACGCGCACGCAGGCGTCGACAAGACCGGATACACGCTCTTCACACCCGAGGCCGCAGAACTGATTCGCCGGACCGGCTGGACCGACCTCGTCTTCTGCGGAATCGCCACCGAGAGCTGTGTTTTGAAGTCCGCCGCAGACGCCTTCGAGCACGGATACGCGCCCTGGATCGTCACGGACGCCTGTGCCAGCGACGCCGGCCCGGACGTCCACGACGCCGGTCTGCTCGTCGCCCGGCGCCTGATCGGAACAGGCCAACTCGTGGACGCCGAGCATGTGATGGGCCAACTCGATACGCGTGTGGCCGACCCGGTGCTGGAATAGCCTCATGGCCGACACACCGCTCGACACCGACCTGATCATCATCGGCGGAGGGCCGGCCGGCTGCGCCGCCGCCCGCATGGCCGCCGGCGTGGGCATGCGCACGATCCTGGTCGAGCCGGACCGGCTGTGCCGCAATCTCTACCGGATCCCGGCCCTGAACAACGTCCTCGGCGGCCACACCAACGGTCCCGACCTGGCCGACGCCATCGTGGCGGAACTGAAGGGAACCGAGCTGTGCCGCCTCGAACTCGGCAGGCGTGTCACTGAACTCCGCGCCGATGACGACCGGGTGACCGTAACGGTCGACACCGGTGCGCGTCTCACGGCCCCGTACGCTGTCGTCGCCACCGGCGTCGGCCCCCTCCAGCCCCACGACGTCACCTGGATCACTGCCCCCGGCTCCCTCTCCCTGCCCCCGCTCTGGGAGGCCGAAGCTGACGACGCTCAGGGGCGCACCCTTCTCGTCCTGGGTGGTGACCGCCCGATCGGCACGTTCCTGCGCGCCCACCCGACCACAGAAACCCGCCTGCTCGTGGTGTACCCGGCAGCCGACGCGTACAAGATCGAGGAAATCCGGGACGATCCGCGCGTCGCCCTTGTCCCCGTCGAGCACCTGACGCTGAAGCCCGCAGAGGGCACCCCGGTGTCGGCGGAAGCAGTGGGCCAGGACGGCACGCGGCAAACGATCACAGCGGATTCCGCCTACCTCAGCATCGGCAACGCCCCGACCGCCCCGCCCGGCGACCTGACCCGGGGCCGGGACGGATACTGCCCCCCGGCCGAGCAGCACCCCCGCGTCATCGTGGCCGGCGACCTCCGCTCCGCTCGCTTCCAACGGATCATGACCGCCCTGGGATCAGGCAGCGAGGCCGCACTACACGCCTACTACGCGGCCAGGGACGTGCCCACCAAGGGCTGAGACCACGGCGGCGGGATACGCGACGACCCACGCTCTCGGGAGGAGATCTCCATGACCACTGAGATCAATCCGGCGGTCGCAGCCGCCGTCGTCGCGCAGGACGGGCGCGTACTGCTCGTGCGACGGCGCGTGTCGGAGGGCGCGCTCTTGTGGCAGTTCTCGGCAGGGAAGATCGAATCCGAGGAGGCTGCGGGGGAGGCGGCGGCGTGTGAGACCCGGGAGGAGACCGGGCTGCTGGTGACTTCGCAGATCGTGCTCGGGCAACGCTTTCACCCCATGACGGGCCGGGAGATCCACTACATCGTGTGCAGAACCTCTGGCGGCGATGCGGGCATCGCGAGTGCGGACGAAGTAGCCGGTCCGGCCTGGGTCGCGCACGGCGAGATCCCGCACTACGTGCCCTACGGACTGTTCGAGCCGGTGCAGGACTATCTCGATGCGGCTCTGCTCTCGTGATCCGGGCCAAGCCGGACATCTCCCCTTCGGGATTCATCCAGTTCGGGAAAGCCAAGGCTCTCTGAGGTCGGCGCGTTCCGTGCCGACGCCAAGGGACTGGGGCGTATCAAGCCTGGGTGATCAAGGCTTGGGCAAGGAAGCGGGCTTCTTGTGCGAGGCCGTCGAGAACGTCGCCGGCGTAGGGGGTGTCGGGTCGGGCGGCGAGATCCTGGACAGCGGTCCGGTTCTCGGCGATGAGGTGTCGGGCTTGCCTTGATCGCTGAGTAGCTTCCCGTCTCTTCTGTGTGCTCCATGTCCGTTACCCCTCCGTGCTCCTGGACGCGGGCGAGAGCATCAAGGCCCTCTCCGAGTACCTCGGCCACTCGGACCCGGGCTTCACGCTGCGGACGTACACCCACCTGCTGCCGTCCCGCGAGACCCGCACCCGCAAGGCGATCGATGATGCCTTCACGGAAGCCGAGACCGAGGACGA
Source organism: Streptomyces sp. AM 4-1-1 (assembly GCF_029167625.1). NCBI lineage: Bacteria > Bacillati > Actinomycetota > Actinomycetes > Kitasatosporales > Streptomycetaceae > Streptomyces > Streptomyces sp. AM 4-1-1. Next base: position 2,867,371 of record NZ_CP119145.1, on the reverse strand, counting down.
CGGCGATCCCGCTGCCGCCCAGGGCACATCAGTGCCCCAAGCGAAACCAATGTGCCCTCAATGTGCCCTGGCTGCCTGACGGCCCCTCTCAGGCACTAGCGAGAGCGGGACCCGAAAGCCCCGCCCGATCCGTGAGAAGCCCCCGTTCAGGGCCACACCAGGCAGTAAGCCTGGTGCCCCGCGTCATGCAGGCGGTGGCTGAAATCCTGCCATTCGTGGAGCAGTTGGTACACGTTGAACGCGTCGCGCGGGCCGCCCCGGTCCGGGACCGTCGACCAGATGAAGGCCGCCGCGCCCACCGACTCCTCGCCGACGCCGCGCAGCGGGTCGACGACCGTCATCGGGAGCTTCACCACCGCGTAGTCCGGGTGCAGCACGACCAGTTCGAGCGGGGGGACCTTGTGCAGGGGTATGCCCTGGATGCCGGTGAGGACCATCGCCGCCACCGTCTCCGGCTTGATCTTGGTGAACATGCCGCCCATGCCCAGCTCGTCGCCGCCCAGCTCCTCCGGGCGCATCGAGATGGGCACGCGTGCGGCGGTGGCCCCGTCGGGCGCACCGAAGTATTTGTAGGTCACCCCCACCCGGCCACTGCTCCTGCTCCCGGTCTGCGCGTTTCCGGCCTGTATGCCCTGCGCGCGCTCAGCCTCGCGCCGGTGCCGCCCCCGCCGGGCAGGCGAGGGCCCCGGGTCGTCGGTCCCTTCGCCCAGTCCGCCACCGCGATGCATATCTCATCCACCCGACTACTTCTTAGGAGACACGGCCCCCGCCGTGCAACCCGATCATCGTGTCAGTGACCTCCCCCACGAGCGTGCGGTGAAACACCTGTCCGCAAGACCGTCCGTGTCTCTGACACCATGGCTTGTGTGAGCTTTCCCTTTGACGCCCCAGTTTCGCAGACGCTATTCGACCGCGCGTCCCTCGTGACGCCCGGCGGCGTGAACTCTCCTGTCCGGGCTTTTCGGGCTGTGGGCGGTACGCCCCGGTTCATGGTGTTCGGGTCCGGTCCGTACCTCACGGACGCCGACGGGCGTGAGTACGTCGACCTCGTGTGCTCGTGGGGGCCGATGATCCTCGGTCACTCCCACCCGGAGGTCGTCGCCGCAGCCCAGGAGGCCGTGGCGCGCGGCACCTCGTTCGGTACGCCGGGCGAGGGCGAGGTCGCGCTCGCCGAGGAGATCGTGGCCCGTGTCGGGCCCGTCGAACAGGTACGGCTGGTGTCGTCCGGCACGGAGGCGACCATGTCCGCGATCCGGCTCGCCCGGGGCTTCACCGGCCGGGCCAAGGTGGTGAAGTTCGCGGGCTGTTACCACGGTCACGTGGACGCGCTGCTCGCCTCCGCCGGGTCCGGGGTGGCGACCTTCGGGCTGCCGGACACCCCCGGGGTCACCGGCGCGCAGGCCGGCGACACGATCGTGCTGCCGTACAACGACCTGGACGCGGTCCGCGCCGCGTTCGCCGCCCGGCCGGACGAGATCGCGTGCGTGATCACCGAGGCTTCGCCCGGCAACATGGGTGTCGTACCGCCGCTGGACGGCTTCAACGCCGGGCTGAGGGAGATCTGCGCCGCGCACGGCGCGCTGTACGTCTCCGACGAGGTGATGACCGGGTTCCGTACCTCGAAGGCGGGCTGGTACGGCGTCGACGGGGTGCGGCCCGACCTGATGACCTTCGGCAAGGTGATGGGCGGTGGCTTCCCGGCCGCCGCGTTCGGCGGGCGCGCCGACGTCATGGCGCACCTCGCCCCGGCCGGCCCCGTCTACCAGGCGGGCACCCTCTCCGGGAACCCGGTCGCCACCGCCGCGGGCCTCGCCCAGCTGCGGCTGCTCGACGACGCGGCGTACGCGAAGGTCGACGCGGTCTCCGCGGAGATCCGCGCGCTGGTCGGCGAGGCGCTGACCAAGGAGGGCGTGGCGCACACGGTGTCCGCCGCGAGCAACATGTTCTCCGTCTTCTTCACCGACGAGCCCGTCCACGACTACGAGGACGCGAAGCGGCAGGAGGCGTTCCGCTTCACCGCGTTCTTCCACTCGATGCTGGCGCAGGGCGTCTATCTGCCGCCGTCCGCGTTCGAGTCCTGGTTCGTTTCCACCGCCCATGACACGCAGGCCGTCGAGCGGATCGCCGCCGCCCTGCCCGCCGCGGCCCGCGCCGCATCGGAGGCCACCGCATGAGTGACAGCGACGACAGCCGGAACGTGAGCGCGGGCGGTGCGGGCGGCGCGAGCGGTGCGGGTGGTGCGGATGGTGCGGGCAACAGTGGCCGCGGTGGTCGCGGCAAGGACATCACCGTCGTCCACCTGATGCGGCACGGCGAGGTGCACAACCCGGACGGGGTCCTCTACGGGCGCCGCTCCGGCTACCACCTCTCCGAGCTCGGCCGGAAGATGGCCGACCGGGTCGCCGAGCACCTGGAGAAGCGCGACATCACCCATGTCGTCGCCTCCCCGCTGGAGCGCGCCCAGGAGACGGCGACGCCGATCGCCACCTCGCACGGGCTCGACCTGGCCACCGATCCCCGCCTCATCGAGGCCGCCAACGCCTTCGAGGGCAAGACCTTCGGTGTCGGGGACGGCGCGCTGCGCAAGCCGGCGAACTGGCGGCACCTCACCAACCCGTTCCGCCCTTCCTGGGGCGAGCCGTATCTGGAACAGGTCGTACGGATGATGGGCGCCCTGGACCGGGCGCGCGACGCGGCCCGCGGCCATGAGGCGGTCTGCGTCAGCCATCAGCTGCCGATCTGGATCGTCCGCAGCTTCGTGGAGCGCCGCCGACTCTGGCACGATCCGCGCAAGCGCCAGTGCACGCTCGCCTCGCTGACCACCTTCACGTACCAGGGGGACAAGATCGTCTCGGTCGGGTACAGCGAGCCCGCCCGTGATCTGGTGCCCACGCATCTGCTCGCGGGTGCGAAGCCGGTGAAGGGGAAGTCCAAGGCGTTCGGCGCCTGACGGGGTCTTCGCGGCGGCCGTCGCTCTTTTCCCGCCGCCCCTTCTCCCGTTCTCGGGACGGGCCCGGGACGCGTCTGACGACGTGTTCCGGGCCCGTCCTTTTTCTTTTCGCCTTTTCGCGTGCGCGGAGCCGCGGGGGTGGTGCACATCCCATCGGCACACGGGCCGCACGTCAGGCGCACATCAGCCGCACATGAGTCGCGTATTCGGCACATGACGGGGGCACATCCTCACCCCACCGTAAGGACATGCTCACGCAAAGATTTTGTATGTTAATCATAGGAACCCTCGTGTTGCTTTTTTCATCTAAGTGCTTGCCCGTTTGTATGGGCTTGAGGTGAAACGACCGCGAATGGGGACGGTATGCACGACATCAGCCGAAGGGGTCTGCTCGGAGCCGGCATCGGAGCGGCGGCGGCCATCGGAGTGGCCGGCTGCAGTTCGTCCGACAAGGGCGGGGCGGCCCCGGAGAAGAGCGCGAAGGGCGGCGGGTCCTCGGGGAACGGCCAGGGAGGCGGGACCGCCAAGAAGGACGTCCGGGCCATCGGTGACGGTTCCACGGCCGACACCGGCAAGCAGCCGAAGCAGCCCGCGGCCCCGGTCCCGCTCGAACCCGGACAGACGCCGCCGCAGTTCGTGATCTTCTCCTGGGACGGGGCGGGCGAGGTCGGCAACGGCCTCTTCCCGCGCTTCCTCGAACTCGCCCGGAAGCACGACGCGGGGATGACCTTCTTCCTCTCCGGGCTCTATCTGCTGCCCGAGTCCAAGCAGACCCTCTACCGTCCGCCGAACAACCGCGTCGGTGCCTCGGACATCGGCTATCTCAGCGACCCGCACATCAAGGAGACACTGAAGTACGTGCGCGAGGCGTGGCTCGACGGCCACGAGATCGGCACCCACTTCAACGGGCACTTCTGCGCCGGCTCCGGATCGGTCGAGCGCTGGACGCCCGCCCAGTGGCAGAGCGAGATCGACCAGGCGATCTCCTTCGTCACCGAATGGCGTACCAACACCGGCTGGACCGACCTCGACCCGCTGCCCTTCGACTACCGCAAGGAACTCGTCGGCGGACGCACCCCCTGTCTGCTCGGCCAGGACAATCTGCTGCCGACCGCGAAGAAGCTGGGCTGGCGGTACGACGCCAGCTCGCCGGGCGGCCGTCAGATGTGGCCGGTCAAGCGCCAGGGCGTCTGGGACCTGCCGCTCCAGGGCGTTCCGTTCCCCGGACACTCCTTCGAGGTCCTGTCGATGGACTACAACATCCTCGCCAACCAGTCGAAGAACTCGACCAAGGGAATGACCTCCCGCTATCCCGAGTGGCGCGCCCAGGCCACCAAGGCGTACCGCGCCGGATTCGACCGCGCGTACACGACGAACCGCGCGCCGTTCTACATCGGCAACCACTTCGAGGAGTGGAACGGCGGGATCTACATGGACGCCGTCGAGGAGACCATCAAGCACGTCGCCGGAAAGCCCGATGTGCGGCTGGTGTCGTTCCGGCAGTACGTCGACTGGCTGGACGCCCAGGACCCGGCGGTGCTCACCAAGCTCCGCTCCCTGGAGGTCGGACAGGCCCCCGCGGGCGGCTGGAACACGTTCTTCAAGCAGGCGTGACGGTCTCCGGCGGGCCGGACAACTTCAGGCAAGCACAACTTTAGGCAAACCTGACATCGGTCTTTACGGGGCACCGAGGGGGGTGCCCAAGATCCCGGGGACCGCCATGCGAAACTTTTCACATGAGCCATGGCATCGCTTCCCGGCGCCGCGTCACCCTGCTCGCCGCGGTCACCGCTGCCGCCGCCCTCACCCTCTCCGCGTGCGGCGGGGACGGGAACAAGACGGGCGGGGGCGGTGACACCAAGTACGTGACCGGCAGCAGCGGCATCTCCACGGTGCCCGAGGCAGAGCGCAAGGACGCCCCGAAGCTCGCCGGCCAGTCCCTCGACGGCAAGGACCTGGACCTCGCCGCCTACAAGGGGAAGGTCGTCGTGCTGAACGTCTGGGGCTCCTGGTGCCCGCCCTGCCGCAACGAGGCCAAGCACTTCGTGAAGGTCGCCAAGGAGACCGAGGCGAAGGGCGTGCAGTTCGTCGGGATCAACACCCGGGACGCGCAGAAGAGTTCCGCGGTGGCGTTCGAGGAGGACTACGGGGTCCCGTACCCGAGCTTCTACGACCCGAACGGCAAGCTCATCCTCCGCTTCCACAAGGGCACCCTCAACCTCAAGGCGATCCCGTCCACGCTGGTCATCGACCGGAACGGGAAGATCGCGGCCCGCACGCTCGCCGCCGTCGACGACGAGAAGCTGCACGAGATGATCGACCCGTTGATCGCGGAGAAGTGACCATGCGCTCCTCCTCGTCCCGGACCCGGGTATGAACGAGACGGTCTACAGCGGCGCCCTGCTGGTCGCCCTGCCCATCTCCGTACTCGGTGGGCTCCTCTCGTTCTTCTCGCCGTGCGTCCTGCCGCTGGTGCCGGGCTACCTCTCGTACGTCACCGGCATAAGCGGCACCGACCTCGCGCACGCGCGGCGCGGCCGGGTGGTGGCGGGCGCCTCGCTCTTCGTCCTCGGCTTCACCGCCGTCTTCGTCTCGACCGGTGCGCTCTTCGGCTACTTCGGCGACCTGTTCCAGGAGTACGCGGGCGCGCTCACCAAGGTCCTCGGCGCCCTGATGATCCTGATGGGCGTCTTCTTCATGGGGCTGATGCCCTGGCTGACCCAGCGCGAGTTCCGCATCCACAAACGGCCGGTGACCGGACTGGCCGGCGCGCCGCTGCTCGGCGCGCTGTTCGGCATCGGCTGGACCCCGTGCATCGGGCCCACGTTCGCCGCGGTCAACATCCTCGCCATGGACCAGGGGACGGCCGGGCGCGGGGCGCTGCTGACCGTTGCGTACTGTTTGGGACTCGGGTTGCCCTTTGTCCTGGCCGCCGTGGCCTTCCGCAAGGCCCTCGGCGCGTTCGGCTGGGTCAAGCGGCACTACGCATGGGTCATGCGGATCGGCGGCGCCATGATGATCGCGACCGGGCTGCTGCTGCTGACCGGCGTGTGGGACAGCATCATCCAGGAGATGCAGGGATGGTCCGAAGGCTTCACGGTGGGGATCTAGTCCGATGAGCAAGACGCACGTGAACGAGGCGCGCGAGCGCCGACGCGACGACGAGCGTGAGAACGAGCGGGAACTGGGCGCGGCAGGCACCCAGCTCTCCACCGCGCCGCGCGAGGAGCGCGTCGCCGAACTGCCGTCGATGGGGGTCATCGGCTGGGCCCGCTGGTTCTGGCGGCAGCTCACCTCGATGCGGATCGCCCTGATCCTGCTGTTCCTGCTGTCGCTCGGCGCCATCCCCGGCTCGCTGATCCCGCAGAACAGCGTCGACGAGCTGAAGGTGCAGAACTTCAAGGACCTGCACACCACCGTCACGCCGATCTACGAGAAGCTCCAGTTCTTCGACGTCTACAGCTCGGTGTGGTTCTCCGCGATCTACATCCTGCTGTTCGTCTCGCTCATCGGCTGCATCGTGCCGCGCACCGTCCAGTTCGTCGGACAGCTCCGCGGCCGGCCGCCGGGCGCCCCCAAGCGGCTGACCCGGCTGCCCGCGTACACGACCTGGCGTACGGACGCCGAACCCGAGCAGGTCCGTGCGGCCGCGCTCGGGATGCTCCGCAAGCGGCGCTACCGGGCGGACTCCACGGGGGACGCCGTCGCAGCCGAGAAGGGCTATCTACGCGAGGCCGGGAACCTCGTGTTCCACGTCGCGCTGATCGTGATGCTGGTGGCCTTCGCCGTCGGGCAGCTCTACAAGTCCGAGGGCGGCAAGCTGATCGTCGAGGGCGACGGCTTCTCCAACACGCTCACCCAGTACGACGACTTCAAGGCCGGCTCGCTCTACCACACCGATTCCCTCGTCCCGTTCAGCTTCGTCCTGGACGACTTCGTCGCCACCTACGAGCGCAGCGGCCCGCAGCTCGGCACGCCCCGCACCTTCGAGGCCCGCGTCACCTACTCGAAGGGCGCCGACGGCAAGCCGGAGAAGTCGGTCATCAAGGTCAACGAACCGCTCGTCATCGACGGCTCGAAGGTCTATCTGATCTCGCACGGCTACGCACCGGTCGTCTCCGTCAAGGACGGCAGGGGCAAGGAGGTCTACCGGGCCCCCGTACCGCTGCTGCCCATCGACAACAACATCACCTCGACCGGCGCGATCAAGGTGATGGACGGCTACCGCGACAAGAACGGCAAGAAGGACCAGCTGGGCTTCCAGGCGTTCTTCGTGCCCACCTTCGCGGGCGAGGGCAACGGGACGATGTTCTCCCAGTTCCCCGGCGCACTGGACCCGGTCCTCGCGGTCAACGGCTACCACGGCAGCCTCGGCGTCGACTCCGGTCTGCCGCAGAACGTCTACCAGCTGGACAGCTCCCAGATGAAGGAGTTCAAGGACAGCAAGGGCGACAAGCTCAAGCAGCGGCTGGCACCCGGTCAGACGATGACCCTGCCGGACGGCGCCGGATCGATCACCTTCCTGGGCGTCGAGGAGTGGGCCAGCTTCCAGGTCTCGCACCAGCCCGCCGGTGGCTGGGCGCTCGGCGGGGCTGTCGCCGCCATCGCCGGACTCGCCGGTTCGCTGTTCATCCAGCGGCGCCGGGTGTGGGTACGGGCGGTACGGGGCGCGGACGGCGTCACCGTCGTCGAGATGGCAGGGCTGGGGCGCAGCGAATCCGCGAAGCTCCCCGAGGAACTGGCCGAACTCGCGGTCTCGCTCAACGCGGTGGCGCCGACGGCGCCGGACGCCGCGCCGACGACCGGCGACGGGGAAGGCGGCGGAGCCGAGTCCGAGTCCGGAGCCGGGTCCGGGGCTGAAGCCGCGTCCGAAGCCGGGACCGGCGCTGACGCCGGGTCCGGAGCCGGGGCCGAGTCCGGGGCCGGAGCAGAGACCGGGCCCGCCGAATCCGTGGCTCCCGGCGCATCACGTGTCTCCACCGCATCTGCCGTAACTGTCGTATCCGCCGCACCCGTTGTCACGGATGTACCCGCCGTGACTAACGCATCCGCCGTAACTGACGCACCTGCCGTACCCGACGCACCCGCCGACTCTGCCGCAGAACCTTCCGAAGGGGCTGAGAAGTGAATCTCGCCGCCGCAACCAACGAGAATCTGGCACACACCAGCAATGTGCTGATCTATTCGTCGATGGCCGTCTACACGCTGGCCTTCTTCGCCCACATCGCCGAGTGGGTGTTCGGCAGCCGCAGCAAGGTGGGACGCACGGCCGCCGCTCTCACCGGCACCGAGGCCGCCGCGGGCACCGTGCGGGTGAGGGTCGCCCAGAAGGGCGGCGCCACCGCCGTACTGGACCGCCCGAAGATCGTCACCCGGTCGGCGACCGGCTCGCGCGACGTCCCGGACGGCCCCGGCGCCGCCGGCGGCACGTTCAGGGGCGACCTGTGGGGGCGGATCGCGGTCTCCATGACCGTCCTCGCCTTCCTCGTCGAGGCGGGCGGTGTCGTCGCCCGCGCCATGTCCGTGCGGCGGGCCCCCTGGGGCAACATGTACGAGTTCTCCATCACCTTCTCCACGGTGGCGGTCGGCGCGTACCTCGTCCTGCTGCTCCTGAAGAAGAACGTCCGCTGGATGGGGCTGCTGCTGGTCACCACCGTGCTGCTGGACCTCGGCATCGCGACGACCGTGCTCTACACCTCCAGCGACCAGCTGGTGCCCGCGCTGCACTCGTACTGGCTGTGGATTCACGTCTCCACGGCCATCATCTGCGGCGCCGTCTTCTACCTCGGCGCCGTCGGCACGCTGCTGTACCTCTTCCGCGACAGCTACGAGAACAAGCTGGCCAGCGGCGGGAAGCCCGGCTCGTTCGCGGAGTCCGTGCTGTCCCGGCTGCCCGCCGCCTCGACCCTCGACAAGTTCTCGTACCGGATCAACGCGGCCGTCTTCCCGCTGTGGACGTTCACGATCATCGCGGGCGCGATCTGGGCGGGCGACGCCTGGGGCCGCTACTGGGGCTGGGACCCCAAGGAGGTCTGGTCGTTCATCACCTGGGTCGCGTACGCCTGCTATCTGCACGCCCGCGCGACGGCCGGGTGGAAGGGCCGGAAGGCCGCCTACCTGGCGCTGGTCGCCTTCGGCTGCTGGCTCTTCAACTACTACGGCGTCAACATCTTCGTCACCGGCAAGCACTCCTACGCGGGCGTCTGACACCGCCGTACGGGTGACATCGTCCGAATGCGGACCGTGGGTGGCCTGCCCGTGCGGGCCACCGCCTTCCGGGCCACGCTGGGGTCATGAGCGATACGACCGACGCGATCGAGCGCGGCACCGGTGAGACCCGGGACGGCACCCACGTCATCCGGTTCACGCTGCGGCTGCCCCACTCCGTCCCCCGGGTGTGGGCAGCCGTCGCCACACCCGGCGGACTGCGCGGGTGGCTCGCCGAGGCCGACCCCTTCGAACCGCGCCTCGGCGGCGCGGTGACCCTGCGCGGACCGGGCACCGACGTGGACGGCCGGTCCACGGCCGCCACCGGCACGATCACCGCCTGGGACGTCGAGCGGGTCGCCGAGTACACCCTCGACGACCACCCCGGCGTGATCCGGACCGACGACCCCAACCGCGTCCGCTTCCATCTCGAACCGCCGCGTGGCTCCCATGTCCTGCTGCGCTTCAGCCATGAGTTCCCCCGGGAGCCGGTCGGTGACGACCGGCTCCCGGCGGACGCCCTCGCCGCCTGGCACCACCACTTCGAGCACCTGGTGGCCGCGCTGGAGGGCCACCCGGCCACCGCCGCCTGGCGCTGGGACCCGGACAGATGGCGGCAGCTGCGCGAGGGCTACCGCTGAGGGGACGTACCGACCGCTGTCCCCGACCGCTGTCCCCGACCGCTGTCCCCGACGGCTCATGCCGACGGGCTCGTACCGCCCGCTGTCGCTGACGGCGGGCGCCGGCCGCTCACGCCCCCTACGGCGTGCAGTTCGGCGGCGGTGCGCTCCGCTTCGGCCAGACGATCCGCACGAACTCCGGAATCCCCTTCGCGGTCAGCCGCACCACCGGGATCGCCTTGTCGTAGGGGTTGCCGTACTTGTCGAAACAGATCCAGCCGCCCGCTCCCTTCACCTTCAGCACGCCCTGCATCACCGACCACTGTTTGCCCACGTCCGCGATCGGGGGCATTCCCTTGTCGCCCGGCGGCGCCTGCCAGATCCCCTGCACGGCCGTCGTCATCGCGTCGTACGCGACGATCACCTGCCCGTCCAGCAGGTCCTTGTGCGCGAACGGGCCGACCCGCCCGCCCGGCGCCTTCCCGACAGCGGTCAGCGCATCCAGGAAGTTCCTGAAGTCGGCGGCCGAACCCCCCGTCGCGGGGACCGGCCTACCCGGCTTCGCGACCCAGGCGTCGGGGTGCGCGAGCGCCGCGTACTGCACGGTGAGGTTGTGGGTCAGTGCCGTCCGGTCCAGCTTCTCGTCCGCACCGAGGTACGAACCCTCGTCGCCGGTGACCACGGTGAGCGGCTGGTCCTGATAGCAGCCCCGCTCACCGAGTGCGTTGACGAACTGCCGCAACTGGGTGTGCCGCCCGGCGAAGAAGACGGTGTTCACCTGCTTCATCCCGCACACCAGCATCGTGATGTCCCGGAACCGGCTGTTGAGATCGCCCTCCTGCGTCGGATCGGCCGGGGCGGTGAACGACTTGGACTCGTACAGCGCCTTCCCCCGCAGGCGTTGCTCGAACGCCGACCGCAGGGTGTCCGTGTAGCGGTCCTTGGTGCCCTCCCCGTACACCAGTACCGCCTTGGTGGGGTCGACCGTGGGGAGCTGGGCGAGGGCGCTCGCCTCGTCCTGGTTGGTGGGGGAGACCCGGGCCAGCCCGGGGAAGCGTTCTCCTCCCGGGCCGTTGGCGATGTTGTCGGCGGTGATCGTGGTGCCGACGACCGCGATGTCCTTCCCGGTGAGCGTGGCCACCGCCCGCTCGACCTGTTCGTTGCTGGTGGCGACCCCGGTCACGGCCCGCAGGTTGTCCGGGGCCCCGGTCATCGTCGTGAGCTGCCGGGCGACATCGGGCGCGAAGGCGTTGTCGCTGCCGGTGTTGGCCAGCACCAGACGGATCTTCGGCGTCTCACCGGTCAGGGAGTGGTTGGCCCGGTACTGAGCGGCGAACGCCCCCTGGAGCTCGTGCAGCACCTTCGTGCCCATGCCCTCGTCACGGGTCGTCAGCGGCAGCAGCACGGCGACCGTGGCGTACACGACGGGCTTGTCCTCGGCCGTCTTCAGGCCCGCGTTCTCCTCGCCGATCGCCTTGGCGACTGCGGTCAGACCCCGCATCCCGAAGTCGTAACCGTCGCCGGACACGCCAATGCACTCGTCGCTGCCCTTCGGCTTCGCCACGCCGTGCGGTCCGCACGACCGGTCGGTGAGCCGGTCGACGCCGTACCAGCCGCCGCCGATCACGATCGCGGCCACCACGATCGTGGTGACGACGCGCTGTCTGAACGTGTACCAGACGCGATAGCGCAGCGGATTACGCATACGGGCCACCGTCCCTCCGTCCGTGTCCGGTTCCTCGTGGGTGCGTGCCCGGGGGCATGGACAGGGGCTGCCAGCTCCTGACGTCCCGTGGCCAGTGCGTCGCCGCGTCCCACAGGACGCTGTTGCCGGTCGGGTGTCTGCCGGACAGTTGCCGGAGCTCGTGCGCCATCTTGTCGGTCACCTCGTCGTCCGGTAGGGCCAGCGGATCGGAGACCAGCCACACGGCGTGCAGCAGTCTGCGCAACTGCGTCTGGAGCTCCGCGGCCTCCCCGGCCAGCCCGTCGAGCCCGGTCTCCGTGTCGGGCAGCGGGCCGGAGGCGAGGTCCTGACCCAGGGCGGACGCCCGCCGCAGGTCCGGCCCGTCGTCGGTGCCCGCGCGCGGATACGGCGCCGACGCGATGAACCGCAGCTCGCCCAGCCAGCCGAGCACGTCGGGCTGGTGGAAGGTCTCCCGCAGATACGTCACACAGGCCGCCACCCGGCCCAGTACCAGCTCCTGGTACAGCCGGTGCCGGACGCTCGTGATGCCGCCGCCCGTGGCGTAGGCACCGCGCAGCGACTCGTGCACCGCCCGCCACATCGCGTAGTGCGGATGGTCGCCGTCGCCGAAGCGCAGCCGGTGCAGCAGCAGGGAACGCAGTAGCGGATCGGCCACGAAGTGGTCGGGGCCGACCGGCCAGTCCTCCGTCCGCAGCACGTCCCGCATCCGCAGCGCCACATCGCCGTCCATCGACGCCCCGCGCAGCCGGGTTCTGGCCAGCAGCCGCGCCGAGTCCTCGCCGTGCGAGGCGGCCAGCACGCTCAGTACGTCGAGTCGCTGGTCCGGCAGCAGCCGTTCCAGCAGCTCGTCCGCGACCCGGACCGGCGGACGGTCCTCGCGCACCTCCACCGTGCGGTCGAAGAGGGTGCCCGGGACCAGCGAGCGCGGGTCCGGAGAAGCGCCGGAGGTGCGCGCGTGCAGCGTCACCGCGTCGCCCGCCGCCCGCGCGAACAGCGAGACGCACAGCGGACGCCCGCCGGTCAGCCGGTGCACCCCGCGCGCCAGCCCGGCCGGGGTGCGGCCCGCCCGGTCGTACCGCTCGAACGCCGCCTGTACGTGCGAGGCGTCCAGCGGGGTCAGTTCGACGGCGAGAATCCCGGACGACACGTCCGCGCCGCGCTCCCAGCGCGAGGCGTGTGCCACCTCCGGCAGCCGGTGCCGGGTGGCGTGCCTGAGCCCTTCGTGGTCGTGCGAGCGGGACGCGGCGACGAACACGATCTGGTCGCGTTGGCCCGCGGCGCGCTGCCGCAGCACCGGCTCGACGAGCTGCCGGCCGAGCGGGGCGTGCGCGTTGTCCAGCAGGATCACCGGTCTGCCCCGGCGGCTGCCGCGCGCCAGGCCCCGGTACGCCCGGTACAGGTCCTCGACCAGGGCGCCGACCAGGTGGTCCTCGGCGCGGCGGCGCAGATCACCGCCGCGCTCGAAGTCGATGGCGAGCTGCCGCAGCCCCACCTTGCCGTTGCCCCCGGCGTGCGGATAGCTGCCGTACCAGTCGGCGGTGTGCCGCTGGAACCGGCTGAACGTCTCCTCCAGCACGGTCTCCACCGTGGTCTCGGCGACCATCCCGGCCAGCGGCGCCACGGAGTCGAACGCGGACGCGGCGAGCTTGGGGAGCACCTTGGACACCCAGTTCTGCGCCGCCACCGTGCCGCTCCGTGGGTCGACGGTGGCCAGGACGGGGCCGAGCGCCTGGAGGTCGCGCTGGGCGCGGGTGTCGTCCTCCTGGCTCCAGGAGATACCGGCCACGGCGACCAGCCCCAGGCTGAGCCGGGGGAACTGCACCGGCTTGGCGGCCCGCACCTTCGGGGTGAGCTGGGTGGCCAGCAGGGGCAGCACCCCGGTGACGGGCGTCCAGCCGGGGCCGGGGTCCTCGGGCGGGGTCACGGCCTCGCAGTCGACGAGCGCGATCGGGGTGACGTCCCGGTACAGCGTGCGCAGCCGCTTGAGCACGGCGGTCTTGCCCATGCCGCGACCGCCGGTCAGGACGACGACGGGCGGATCGTCGCGGTGCTCGAAGGGCGCCTTGGCGGAGCTGGACGGGTCGAGTCCCGTCAGCCGGGCCGCGAGACCGTCACCGCTGAAGATCGCCTCTCGTCCGTACAGCTCTCTGTCCACAGAACCCCCAGCGCCGACTCCCCGTATGACCCGTCACAGCGTCAACAGCAGCGTAGCTGCCGGTGGTTGGGCGAGTAAGAGGATTTGCCGAGGGCGGTTCGGAGGTGGCTGTTCCGCATACCGTCGGATCGACGGATCAGCGGATCGACGGATCAGCGCAATGGTGGAAAGACGGAATGGAGGATCGTCGGATCAGCGGAAGAGCGAGTACGGCGGTTCGGAACAGAGGTGCGACGGACGGTCAGGCACCCGAAGGGCCGGGGCCCCGCACGTCAGGGCCCCGAAGGGCCAGATCGGAAGGTCGGATCTTCGGAAGGTCAGGTCTTCGCAAGGCCAGATCTTCGGAAGGTCAGGTCTTCGCAAGGCCAGATCTTCGGTCAGGACTTCGGAAGGTCAGGACTTCGGCGGTGTCGCGTCGCCCGCCCCACCGCTTCCGCCCTCGCGGCGCTTGAGTTCGTCCTCGCGGCGGCGCAGATCGGCCTCCCACTCCTTGAGGGCCGACTCGTCGTCCTTCTCGTCGTCCTTCTCGTCGCCGGTCCGGCCGTCGGTCCCGGCGCCGCCGTCCGGCTCGCCCCCGCCGTCCTCCTTCAGCGACCGCAGGAAGTCCGGGTTGTCGTCGGGCGCCACCCACTGCCCGCGCCGGGCGCCGGCCGGCGCGCGCTCCTTGCCCTTGACGAGCCAGACCACCGACCCGACCACCCAGAACATCAAGATGATGACCACCCAGGCGATCTTCGGGAGGTGCTTGACCTCCTTCTCGGGGGTGTTGAGGCAGTCGATGAACGCGTAGATCATCAGCGCGACAGGCAGGACGAAGAGCAGGACCCGGAGCATGATGACATCCCCCCTGTGAGCGGCGGCGGGGCGGATCGTCGCCCCTGGTGACACGGCCAGCGTATCCGCTGCGGGTGTCCGGCAGCGGCGAGCGGGCGGGAGCCGCCGGACCGGCCGGGGCGGGCACGGGGTGGGGCACTCCCGGTGATCGGCGGGCGTGATGACAAACTGGACGGCATGGCTTACGACGATCTTCGCTCCCTGCTCCGGGCCCTGGAGCGCGAGGGCGAGCTCAAGCGCATCAAGGCCGAGGTCGACCCGTATCTGGAGGTCGGCGAGATCGTCGACCGGGTGAACAAGGCGGGCGGCCCCGCGCTGCTCTTCGAGAACGTCAAGGGGTCCTCGATGCCCCTGGCCATGAACGTCTTCGGGACCGACCGGCGCCTCCTCAAGGCGCTCGGACTGAAGTCGTACGACGACATCAGCGCCAAGATCGGCGGGCTGCTCAAGCCCGAGCTGCCGCACGGTTTCGTCGGAGTGCGCGAGGCGTTCGGAAAGCTCGGCGCCATGGCCCACGTACCGCCGAGGAAGGTGAAGGCGGGGAGCGCGCCGGTGCAGGAGGTGGTCCTCACCGGTGACGACGTGGACCTCGACCGGCTGCCCGCGCTGTTCACCTGGCCCGAGGACGGCGGCTCCTTCTTCAACCTGGGGCTCACGCACACCAAGCACCCGGAGACCGGCGTGCGGAACCTGGGGCTGTACCGGCTCCAGCGCCACGACCGGCGCACCATCGGGATGCACTGGCAGATCCACAAGGACAGCCGCAACCACTACCAGGTCGCCGCCAGGCGCGGTGAACGGCTGCCCGTCGCCATCGCGTTCGGGGCGCCGCCCGCCGTGACGTACGCCTCCACCGCGCCGCTGCCCGGGGACATCGACGAATACCTCTTCGCCGGGTTCATCCAGGGCAAGCGGATCGAGATGGTCGACTGCCGGACCGTCCCGCTCCAGGTCCCGGCGCAGGCCGAGGTCGTCATCGAGGGGTGGCTGGAGCCCGGCGAGATGCTGCCCGAGGGCCCGTTCGGCGATCACACCGGCTTCTACACCCCGCAGGAACCGTTCCCCGCGCTGACCATCGACTGCGTCACCATGCGCAGGCGGCCGCTGCTCCAGTCGATCGTGGTGGGGCGCCCGCCGACCGAGGACGGCCCGCTGGGGCGGGCCACCGAGCGGTTCTTCCTGCCGCTGCTGAAGATCATCGTGCCGGACATCGTCGACTACCACCTGCCGGAGTCGGGCGGCTTCCACAACTGCGCGATCGTCTCGATCGACAAGAAGTACCCGAAGCACGCCCAGAAGGTGATGAGCGCCGTCTGGGGCGCGCACATGATGTCGCTGACCAAGCTGATCGTGGTCGTGGACTCCGACTGTGACGTCCACGATCTGCACGAGGTGGCGTGGCGGGCGCTCGGCAACACCGACTACGCCCGTGACCTGACCGTGGTCGAGGGCCCGGTGGACCATCTCGACCACGCCTCGTACCAGCAGTTCTGGGGCGGCAAGGCCGGCATCGACGCGACCCGGAAGTGGCCCGAGGAGGGCTACACCCGGGACGGCGGCTGGCCCGCCATGGTCGAGTCCGACCCGGCGACCGGCGAACGGGTGACCAAGCGGTGGAAGGAGTACGGGCTGTGAGCACGGCCGAGGGCGTCGTAGGGCAGGGGCCCGCGCGGCCCACGAGCAAGGTCAAGGCGTTCCTGCGGCTGGTGATGATCGAGCACTCCGTGTTCGCGCTGCCCTTCGCGTACATCGCCGCCCTCACCGCGATGTTCCGGCTGGACGGGAGCGTCCACTGGGTGAAACTGCTGCTGATCACGGTCGCGATGGTCGGGCTGCGGACGTTCGCGATGGCCTGCAACCGGATCATCGACCGGGAGATCGACGCGCGTAACCCCCGTACCGCCAACCGTGAGCTGGTGACCGGCGCGGTGTCCGTGCGGTCCGCCTGGACCGGGGCACTGGTCGCGGTGGTCGTCTTCCTCGGCGCCGCGGCCCTGCTGAACCCGCTGTGCCTGGCGCTCGCGCCGGTCGCCGTCGTACCGATGGTGGTCTACCCGTACGGAAAGCGGTTCACGAACTACCCGCACGCCATCCTGGGACTCGCCCAGGCCATCGGCCCGGTCGGGGCCTGGCTGGCGGTCACCGGCAGCTGGTCGTGGGACGCGGTGATCCTCGGGGTCGCGGTCGGCGTCTGGATCGGCGGCTTCGACCTGATCTTCGGCTGCCAGGACGTCCAGGCGGACCGGGCGCACGGGGTGCTGTCGGTCCCGGCGAGGTTCGGTATCCCGGCCGCGCTGTGGGGGGCGCGGGTCTGCCACGCGGTGACGACCGGGCTGTTCGTCTGGTACGCGGTGGCCACCGACGCCGGGCTGTTCTTCTGGATCGGCCTGGTGATCGTCGCGGTGGCGTTCGTGTACGAGCACCGGGTGGTGCGCCCGCACGACCTGTCCCGGCTGAACCGGGCGTTCTTCTCGGTCAACGGGTTCATCGGGATCGCGCTGTTCGCGTGCGCGCTGCTGGACCTGCTGGTGCGCGGGCTGACGGTGTAGTTCCGGTCCGGAGGACGGCAGTCGCGTGGCCGTGCGGCCGTACAGGCGTATTGCCGTACAGGCGTACAGCCGCATAAGCGCCCACGTGGTCGTACGGGCCGACAATCGCATGGTCAATTGCATGGTCGTACGGCCGTATGAAGGTGTGGGCGGCTGCGCATGTATAGGTACAGATGCTTCCTCGCACCGGGGGCGGGCGGTGACGGCGTGGTTGCCGGTCCGGTCGGTTCGCGGGGCGGCCGGATAGGCTCGGGGGTGTGAAATCCGTGACTTCAGTGAGTCAGCAGCTGCGTCGGCCTTGGATTGTCGGGGTGTCCGGCGCCTCAGGTACGCCTTTCGCGGCCTCCGTACTGCGCGGGCTGCTGGCCGCGGGGGAGTCCGTCGATCTGGTGGTGAGCCGGGCCTCGCGGCTGACGCTGCTGGACGAGACGGGGATCGCGTTCCGCGACGCGCACTGGCAGGACGATCTGCGCGCCTGGCTGGCCCGGGGTGCGGACGGCGAGCCGGACACCTTCGAGGTGACGGACGAGGCGATCGGGCGGGTGCGGCACTGGCCGGCCGGTGATCTGGCCGCCGGTCCGTCCTCGGGTTCGTACCCGGCGAAGGGGATGCTGATCGTCCCGGCGTCCACGGCCGGGGTGGCCGGAGTGGCGCTCGGGCTGTCCAAGGACCTGCTCCAGCGGGCCGCGAGCGTGACGCTCAAGGAGCGGCGGAGGCTGGTGGTGGCGGTGCGCGAGACACCGCTGAGCGGCCAGACGCTGAAGCACCTGGTGACGTTGGACGAGGCGGGCGCCGTGGTGCTGCCCGCCTCTCCGGCGTTCTACGCGGGGGCGACGCACATCCAGGACCTGGTGGACTTCGTCGCCGGGCGGGTGCTGGACGCGGCGGGGGTGCCGCACCGGCTGTACCGCCGCTGGGAGGGGGAGCTGGGCGGCTCCCGCGGCGGCGGGCCGGGGTGAGGGGCGGCGAAGGACGCGGCCCGGTGCCCGGTGAGGGGTCAGCGCTTCTTCGGGCCGCGCGGGTTGCGGGTCCTGTCGACGCGGTGGGCGGCGGCGGGCTGGTGGGCACGCGAGCGGTTGGCCAGATCCTGAAGCTCGCGCATCCGGGCGTGGGCCATCTCGATCGTGTACACGGTGTCAATCACTCCTGAGGAATCGAAGAATCGAAAGATCTTCTGGGATCACTGGAAAGATTTACGGGGTGTAAACCCTTCTGTGCCTTAGATTGTACACTCAAACTCGCGGTACTGCTGAACAATGGAAGGCTTCAGTCATATGGACGCGGTGGACAGGCAGCTCATCCAGGCCCTCAGGGAGAACGGCAGGGCCTCGTACGCCGAGCTGGGACGGCTCGTCGGGCTCTCCGGGCCCAGCGTCACCGACCGCATCAACCGCCTGGAGACGGCGGGTGTCATCACCGGCTACCGCGCCACCGTGGACGCGGCCTCGCTGGGGCTCGGGGTGACCGCGCTGATCGGCATCTCGCTCTCCGACGCCGCGGACCACGAGGACGTCGCGCGCCGGCTGAAGGACCTCGCGGAGATCGAGGACGCCTGGTTCATCGCGGGCGACGACTCGTACATGCTCAAGGTCCGGGTCGGTGACGTGGACGGTCTGGAGCGGACGATCCGCCGGCTCAGCGGGACGCGGGGCGTCTCGCGGACCCGTACGACGGTCGTGCTCTCCACCAAGTGGGAGAACAGGGTCGGGGAGCTTCCCGAAGAGGTCTGAGGGCGGCGCGCTGCCGGGCGGCGGCACCGCCTGCGGCACTGCCCCGGCCGGATACGCGCCGGGTGGGGCGGCGTTCGGAGTCCTACGTGTTCACCACCGACCCCGAACAGGCCCTGCGCGTCGCCGACCGGATCGACGCGGGCATGGTCTTGGTCAACGGCGTCGGCGCCGAGGGGGCCGAGCTGCCCTTCGGCGGGATCAAGCGCTCCGGCTTCGGACGCGAGCTGGGGCGGCCCGGCATCGAGGAGTTCGTCGACAAGAAGCTCATCCGCGTCGTGGCGTAGAGGCCGCGGGCCGGCCGTGGCACAGGGGCTCGCGGATCGGGACCGTGTCTTGACGGGTCCGCATGGTGGTCTGCGGGCCGTCGGCTACCGGGTACCGCTGCCGCTGCCGATCGTGGTGTGCCAGTTCCCGCGTGAGAGGTGGCAGTTCCCGTCGGGGGTGATGTGGACGCGTGCGCCGAGCAGGGGCAGGGAGCCTTCGGCGCTGAGACGGTCGCGGATGCGTTCCAGGATCGTCCAGAGCCGTTGTGGTCCGCCCTGGTGGACTTCCGGCGGACCGGTCCGTTCGGCGGTGGCTCGGGCCCATGAACCGTCCGGGTGGAGCAGGCAGGCGGTTCGGTGCCGGTCGTGAGTCGCGTAGGTGTACTCCACGCCGGGTGCGGTGACTTCGAGCATGGAGCGCAGTTCCCGGGCGTTCGCCAGGTCCACCACGGGGTGGCGACCCGTGCCCGTCTCGTCTCCTCGGGCATCGCGTGCGTGGGCGAACAGTTCGGTGAGGACGGGAGCGTACGGGTGGTCGTCGCCGGTCCGGGCGGGTACGGATGGGGCGGTGTCGTGTTCGACCTGTCCGATCACGTCCCCGTTGGCGTGTTTCCAGCCGGTGATGATCAGACAGGTCCGCGCGAGGGGCGCTGCGATCCGCCCGCCGGGTACCAGGGCCGCGAGGGCGGGGCGGAGTGCCAGGCCGGCGGACAGGCCGGCGGTGGAGACGATGCGTTCGTACAGGCCCGGTATGTGTTCGGTGGTGTTCTCGGTGATGAGTTGGGGGTGCAGTCCCATGCGGGCGAGGCGTATCCCCGCCGTGTCGGTGAGATGGGGGTCCGTGTCCACGCTCGTGACGGTCGTCGTGCCTCCCAGGCGGTGGGAGGCGTACGCGGCGAGTTCGCCGGTTGCGGTGCCCAGGTCGAGGAGCGGCAGCCCTGCGCCGAGGCGTGCGTGGCGGAGCATGCGGACGGTCAGGTGCGGCGGCGCGGCGGACGACGCCGGCAGCCCGTGGGGTCGGTCGTCGGGCCGGTCACCGGGTCGGTCGTCGGTCCGGTCGTCGGGCTTGGCGTGGTCGGCGTGCAGGGTACCGATCCGGATGACCAACGACCGTTCACCGTAAGCCGCTTTGGCCCACGCGTACGGGTCGCTCGCACCCTCACGCACAACCCATCCACCCGAACCATCCACCTCCCACCAACGCGGAACCAGTTCATGACGCGCCACGCCCGCCACGGCGTCACGCCACCGCGAATCGGGGTCCGTCACGCGGTCGGCGAGTTCCTTCGCCCGCCGTTTCCAGTCCATGCCGCCGAACCTTTCAGTCATCGGTGATCCAGTTGTTCACGCGCTTCGAAGCCGACCGGGTCGTGGACGACCGCTCCGGCTTCGTGCGGGGAGTTCCGAACGGCCCCGCCGGTCCGGCAGGTCCGGCCCGTCCGGCCGGTCTGGCCGACGAGGGAGACGGTGACGGTGCGCGGGGCTGTCACCGGCCGGACGAGGAGCCGGTACCAGCACGCGTCGTCGTGAGCGGTGAACCGGTACGGCAGCCCGTCCGCGAGCCGCCGTAACGCTTCGTCGTGGGCCTTGTCGTTGTCGGCCCACGCCCGGAGTTCGGCCGGTGCGTCCCGGTCGGTGTGCGTGACCGGTCGCAGCGCGAGGGGCGGAATCCACTCGGTGTACGGGTCGGGATCGAGCGCGTCCGCCAGCCGCCGGGCCCGCTCTCGCAGCCACCGCAGCGCGAGCCGGCGGGAGGCGGCGACGGTCCCGCCGAGCCGGATGGCCGTCACCGCGTCACCCGCACACGCCTCAACGACGTACGCGGGGACGTACGGGACGCGCTCGGGACCGCTCACCACACCCGCCGGATCGACTTCCGGAGCCGGTTCTCCTCGGCGACCCGGTTACGGAGCCGCCGTATCAACACGGAGTCCCCGAGCCGGGGTTCGGTGGAGCGGCACCGCTCGCACCCGCACGACGCAGAACACAGCGGAGCGAACTCGGGCAACGCCGACTTGGCCTCGGGAGCGGGCTCCGGCTCCGGATCGGCCTCCGGCTCCGGCTCCGGCTCCGGCTCCGGCTCCGGATCGGCCTCCGGCTCCGGCTCCGGATCGGCCTCCGGCCCGGGGCCAGGCTCCGGTTCCGGTTCCGCTTCTGTTTCCGCTTCCGTTTCCGGGGCCATCACACCGCTCCCCGCTCCGAACAGTCCGCCGTCTTCCGGTGACGGCGAAGGAGAACCCGGTAGTCCACAGCCGTGCTGAGGTCACCCTCGTCATTGGCAAGGGCCTCCTCCAGGCGGAGTTCCTCGCACTCCCGGCACTCGGCGGACGCGCCGGGTACCGGGACGTGGGGCGGCTCCTGCGCGCCTTCGGGGACGTTCATCGCACACACGATCATGCCTCTCCGTAGTCGTTCCACTACCAAGACGGCTCAGCGTGGCCTACAGTCGGGGTGTCTTCAACTTACGTAAACTGACAGGCAAGTTAGGTGTCAGATGGTGAACCGAAAGGAACTGGACCCCGAGCGGTCGCCGAGTGCCGCGTTTGGTGCACGCCTTCGCAGCTTGCGGGATGATCGCGGCTGGACACAGGATGAGCTGGGCGAGCGGATGGGGTGTTCCGGGGCGCATATCTCCGCCGTTGAAACTGGACGGCGAACTCCAACTCAACAGTTTGCGGCAAGTGCTGACAGAACGTTCGGTACCGGAGATCGGTTCGTACGCCAGAGCCGGGCCGTCAGACACAGGGCATTGCTCGAGGGGTTCCCGGAGTACGTCACTCACGAGGGGCGCGCGGCAGAGATCAGGCTCTATGAAGTCGGTGTCATACCTGGCCTGCTCCAGACACAGGACTACGCGTCGGCCCTCGGAGACAGCACTGTGAAACGGGGCGTTGCTTCGCGGGAGCAAGCCGACGAACGGATTGCACTGGTCGCCCAGCGCCAAGCATCGCTCACACGAACACCGCCTCCGTTGATTTTCGTGGTGCTCGATGAAAGCTGTCTCCTCCGTCCCATCGGGGACAGCGCCCTCATGGACGCACAGTTCACGCGCCTGGTGGAGTTTGCCGAGCTGCCGAACACGGTGCTTCAGGTGGCCCCCTTCGCCATCGGCGTTCGTCGTCCGATGACGCTGCCGGTAACCGTGCTTACGATGCCGGACCGCTCGCTCATGTCGTACGCGGAATCCGCCAATCGGGGCCACCTTGAGCGGGATAGTGCATCTGTAGTGCCCATCCTGACGGACTACCATCAACTACAGGCCGAAGCGCTGCCGCGAGCGGCATCCGTGGCCATGATCAGCCAGTTACGAAAGGGCAACCCGTGACGACCGAATCTCCCCGTTGGTTCAAGTCCTCATTCAGCGAGAACGGCGGCCAGTGCATCGAGGTCGCCGCCAACCTTGCCGACTCGTGCGGCGTGGTTCCCGTCCGAGACTCCAAGAATCCCTGCGGTCCGGTTTTGAACCTCCCCACCAGCGCGTTCGCCGCCTTTGTGACGGGTGTCAAGTCCGGAGAGTTCGGCACCGTCTGAACGGTCGGTCCAGCGTGGCCCCATCGTGCCGGGCATGGTGGGGCTTCGTGCTGTTCGCGTGGTGAGCCATCTCGAACGGAGAGCCCTTCTGTGGCACGGTTGTTGGTGGCCTGCCATCAGGCGCAGGCCGAAGTGCTCTCCCAGGCGGCCTCCGTGGTCGTGCTCGGCGAGGTATGAAAGGGCATCCTGTGATGACCGAATTCGCCCGTTGGTTCAAGTCCTCGTACAGCAACAACGGCGGCACCTGCGTTGAGTGGGCCCCGATGCATGCGTCCGTCACTGGCGTGGTTCCCGTCCGTGACTCGAAGGACCCGGCCGGTCCGGTGCTCGCCGTAGCCACCCACGCGTTCACCTCCTTCGTGACGGGTGTCAAGTCCGGAGAGTTCGGCACCGTCTGAACGGTCGGTCCAGCGTGGCCCCACCGTGCCGGGCATGGTGGGGCTTCGTGCTGTTCGCGTGGTGAGGCCATCTCGAACGGAAAGCCTTCTGTGGCACGGTTGTTGGTGGCCTGCCATCAGGCGCAGGCCGAAGTGCTCTCCCAGGCGGCCTCCGTGGTCCTGCTCGGCGAGGTATGAAAGGGCACCCTGTGATGACCGACGCACTCTCCTCCCTCTGGTTCAAATCTTCCTATTGATCCGAAACGGTTCGCCTTCTGGGTTGTTGGTGGGGTGTGAGCGATCTGGTGGGTGACCCACGGCATCTGTCGCCGTCGGCGCAGGAGGCCCTGCGGCTGCGGGCGGTGGTCGCATTGGTGGCGGGCCGGGCGCGTGAGGACGTTGTGGCGGTGTTCGGGGTGTCGCTGAAGGCGGTCGACGGGTGGTGGGGCGAAGTGGTGGGCAGGCGGCCGGGAGGCATTGGTCATGCAGCCGCGGGGCAAGCCGGTCGGTGTCCATCAAGTGCTCGGGGAGGCTGAGCAGGCCGCCGTGCGGCAGGCTGTCCTCGATCACCGGCCCTGCGACAGGTGGCTGAGCGGGCAGTTGTGGACGCGTCGGCTGGTGAGTGAGCTGATCGCGAAACTGTAGGGGTGCGGCTGACCGAGCCGGGGGTGGGCAAGTACCTCAGGCAGTGGGGGCTGTCCTTGCGGCGTCCGGACAAGCGGGCCGTCGGGCAGGAGCCGGAGGCAGTGGCGCGCTGGCACCTTCGGCGGCCCACACGTCTGCTACACCCTGGACGAGAAACCCATGAGTTTTTGATCAACATGCGTGATTTCGGACTAAAGGATCTGCTCCGCAAAGCGGAAGCCGACACACTTGTCGTCCGGTACGGGTTCGAAACCAACGAGGGTCATTCAACGGGCCGTTGACGGGCGTCCACCCGTGGGCCACGATGATCGAGAACGGTTCGCCAAGTTTCTCGCAACGGAGGCAACGATGCGTGCACAGTTCCTCGGCAAGGACCCCGAGTCCCAGGAGGGGCAGTCGCCCACCCTCTTCGCCACTGACCGCACCGACCGGGTGACGTACATCGCCCAGGGCTGGAAGGTCACCGACCCCCAGGCGCTCGCAGATGTCGGGGACGTGCCCGACCACGAGACCCTGATCGAGATCCCGGAGGACGTGCTCAAGATGTACGTCCTCCGCTACCTGGAGCAGGAGGGTCTGCGCTGAGCCGCATCATCGAACCCGGCCCCGAGTTCGGCCAGCTCTTCCGCAGTTTCGAGCACACTGCCTTCCGGCTAGAGACGCGCGACATCTACAAGTCGGCCAACGAGGCCACGGCGCTTAACCAGTTCACGGCAGGTGAGCCGGTGGACATGGGCTGGTTCCAGAACTGGTTGAGCATGATCCGGGAGGCCACCGCGGCAGGCCGGCAGTTCTCACGTGTCCGAGTCGTAAGCGCGCCTCTCACCGACTACAGCCGGTTCGGCATCTTCTGCTCGGAGCACACCAACCAGGCCGGCGAGAACATCAGGTACTTGAGGCGCGACGACGCCTCCGGCCTGCCGGACTACGACTACTGGTTGTTCGACTCGTCCAAGCTGGTGCGGATGCACTTCGACGACGATGAGAACTTCCTGGGCGGCGAACTGATCGAAGACCCCGCCGGGATCGTGCAGCACAACTACTGGCGAGATGCGGCTTGGCACCGCGCCGTACGACGGGACGACTTTGCCACCGAAGCGAACGACCGGCATCACGAGCGTTCACGAAGCACGTGACGCACTCGGCAAGCGACTCCGCGAGCTCCGCACCGCCGCAGGACTGAGCGGGCGGGCGCTCGCGGAGTCGTTGTCGTGGCCACCCTCCAAGGTGTCGAAGCTGGAGAACGGCAAGCAGACGCCGACCGACGACGACGTACACGACTGGACGCGGGGGACCAACAGCGAGGGCGAGACGGAAGGGTTGCTCGCCTCGCTCCATACGCTTGAGGTACAGCACGCCGAGTGGCAACGACAGCTGCGCGTCGGCCTGAAGCCGCACCAACAAGAGGTCGCGGATATCAACGCCAAGACGCGGCTATTCCGGGCGTTCGAGTCCACCTTCATCCCCGGCCTGCTCCAGACCGCCGAGTACGCCCGCTACCGCTTCGCGCAGAGCATCACCGTGTTCAAGGTCCGCAACGACATTGACGAGGCGGTTGCCGCGCGGGTGCAGCGCCAAGACATCCTGTACCGGGCTGACAAGCGCTTCCACTTCGTGCTCACGGAGGCGGCTCTTCGGTATCGGCTGTGCCCACCGGAGATCATGCTCGGGCAGCTCGACCGTCTGGTCTCGCTGTCGGCCCTGCCCAACGTGCAGCTTGGCATCATCGGGTTCGAGACGGCCTATGTTGTCGCACCTGCGCACGGCTTCTGGTTGCTGGACAACGACCGCGCGATGGTCGAGACCTTTTCGGCCGAGCTGAACCTTGCCCAGCCGCAGGAGATCGCGCTGTACGGCGGCATCTTCGAGAGCTTGGCCGGAGTCGCCGGTTACGGCCGGAGTGTGCGGGCGATCATCAACCGGGTCATTGACGACCTTGCCCCGGAGCCCTTGGAAGATGGCGAGTGATTTCCTAGGCATTCGCTCGTCTGGGATATTTCGAGAAATACCAAGAAACTTTCTATTCACCACGGCCTTTCCTTTCTACCCTCCTGGTAGGGGCGCCGAACAGCGTCCATCCGCAAGGGACTTGGGAGTAGCCAGTGGCGACCCGCATTGCCCTGCTCAGCAGGGACCAGATCGACAAGCTTCCCGACCGCGCCCGTGAGGTCGTGGAGTACCGCAAGAGCGGCCTCAGCCTGAACCACATCCAGGGGTGCCCGCTGGACTGCGCGTACTGCATCCGGCACACCTACGGCCTGTGGGACCAGCGCGTACCGCGGGCGCTCATGTCCGACGCCCAGGCCGTGGAGAAGTTGGTGACCCACCGGTACTTCCAGCCGCACGTGACCCCGGTGCAGGTGTTCAACCGGGCCACCGACCCGTTCCTCCCGGTCGTCCGGCCGCACACCCTCGCCGTGCTGGAGGACCTGGACGAGCGCGAGCTGACCAACCACGTCCTCGTCATCACCAGACATCAGATGAAGCCCGAGGACGTCGAGCGGCTGAACCAGCTGCGTCACATCAAGCTGACGTTGCTGTTCACGTACAGCGGCATTGACAACAAGGAGATCGAGCCATACCCGTCTTCGGTGGCGGCTGATTCCCTGAAGCTCATGAGCAGGCCGGCGCGGCGCCGGTATCGCACAGTCCTCTATTGGCGTCCGCTAGTGCCCGGTCTTAACGACACGCCGGAACACCTGGACGCGGCCTACCAGCTCGCCCAGCACGCCGACGCCACGGTGTTCACCGGCCTGTTCTACCGGGGCGAGATCGCGGACTACTACATGGCCAACGGCCTGCCCGAGCCGTACGACGAGACCGCCCGGCGGAAGATCGTGCCGGAGACGCTGGAGGAGCGCATCCTCGCGGCGTTCGGCAACACCACTCCACTGTTCCGCAAGACCTCGTGCGCCGTCGCGTACGCGCACGGTCTGGCGGACTACAACGGGCATTACGGCATTGGGCCGGAGCTGTGCGACATCTGCCCGCTGAATCAGCTCGAACTCTGTCGGAACGCACACACTCGGCCGTCACCCGACCGAATCCGGGAGGTCTCCGCAAGCCTGCCCGAGGCCCGTGGTCTTGTGGTTGTGGACATCACCGAGCGGGCGGCCGTGGTGTCCGGCCTGGAGACCGAGCAGCCGCGCTACTACCTGCAACACGCCCTCGGCTTCCAGGTCCACGACGTGCACCACCCGCACCGTGAACGTCGGCACGGCCGTGCCGACATCGGCTGGAAGGGCGAGAAGCAAGATGACTGACTGGACGAGCCTGCACTTCGTGGTCGTGGACGTCGAGGGCAACGGCCAGCAGCCGCCCGACCTGGTGGAGTTGGCCGCTGTCCCCGTGGTCGGCGGTGTCATCGGGGAGCCCTTGAGCTGGCTGGTCAAGCCGGATGCCCCGATCAAGCACTTCGCCACCCGCATCCACGGCCTGACCAACAAGGACGTGGCCGGCTGCCCGTCGTTCGAGGCCATCACCGGCAACGTGCTCGCCGCCCTGGACGCTGACGCCCTCGTGGCGCACAACGCCCACGTCGACCTCGGTGTGCTGAGCCGCAAGCTCCCCGGCTGGGAATCGCCGGAGGTGTTCGACACGCTGAAGCTGGCGCGGCGGTTGGTGCCGGGCCTCGACAGCTACCGACTCGGGAACCTGGTCGAGGCGTACAGCCTGGACGAGGGACTGCCAGACGGCCTCAGCCCGCACCGGGCGACGTATGACGCCCTGGTCGCCGCGCGGTTGTTCGTACTGCTCGCCACCAAGGCCGCCAGCCTGGAGAACCTGCGTGGCCGACCTCCCGAGGAGGTTGACGAAGATGCTCTCTTCTGATCCGAACCGGGTCGGCCTCGGCTCCATGCAGCTCACCGGCCCTGGCCACTGGGGTGCGCCGGACGACCCGGCGCAGGCCATGCAGGTGCTCCGTGATGCGGTCGAAGCGGACGTGACGCACATCGACACCGCCGATGCCTACGGCCCATTCACCGCCGAGAAGTACATCCGCAAGGCGTTGCATCCCTACCCCGTGGGCTTGGTCATCGCCACCAAGGGCGGTCTCACTCGCCAAGGCCCGAACCAGTGGGCACCGTGTGGACGGCCGGAGTACCTGCGGCAGTGCGTCGAGATGAGCCTTCGGCGGCTCCAGGTCGAACGAATCCATCTCTACTACCTGCACCGCATCGACCCCGCCGTTCCCTTGGAAGACCAACTCGGCGTGCTGCGGGACATACAGGCCGAAGGGAAGATCGCCAATATCGGGCTGTCCAAGGTGACCTTGGAACAGCTCCGCACGGCCGGCGAACTGGTTGACGTTGCGGCCGTGCAGAACAAGTACAGCGTGTCCAACCGGGTGTGCGAGGAGGTTCTTCGCCACTGCGAACTCGCCGGTATCGCCTTTGTGCCGTACGCCCCGCTGGCATCAGGTCGGCTCGCCGAGCCTCACGGCGTCCTTCAAGAGCTGGCTACCCAGTACGGCGCGACACCTGCCCAGCTCGCGCTCGCCTGGCTGTTGCACCGATCACCCGTAATGGCGCCGATCCCCGGAACCAGTTCCAGTGCACGTCTCCGCGAGAACCTGGCAGCCCGTCAGATTAGCCTCATTCCTGAAGCCATGACCGCTATCGAACTGTCGGTCACCGGCCACAAGTCGGGAGGGGGCAACGATGAGCCTCAGACCCCTTTCTGACCACCAGCGCGGCCTGTTCGTCAGCGTCGACGGGCCGAGCGGCGCCGGGAAGTCCACGATCGTCCAGCACCTCGCGCAACTTCTGGTGGCTGCTGGCGAAGAGGTCCACGTCACGGCCGAGCCGAGCACCGGCCCCATCGGCACGCTGTGTCGGCAGCTGACTGAGACGACCACCGGTCACGCCCTCGCCTGCTTGTACGCGGCCGACCGCTACCAGCACCTTGCAGCCGAAGTCCGGCCCAACACCGAGGCCGGCCGCGTCGTGCTGAGCGACAGGTATGTCCCGTCAGGTCTGGTGATGCAGCGGTTCGACGGCATTGATCCGGCCTTCCTCTGGGAGCTCAACGCCGAGGCTGACCGGCCCGACCTCGCCGTCATCCTGGAAGCCGACCCCGAAGTCATCTCGGAACGGCTCCAGGAGCGCGGGCCGCACAACCGTTTCCAGCTCTCGCCGGGCAGTTCGCACGCTGAGACCCACTTCTACCGGCAGGCCACCGAGCGGCTGATTCAGGCGGGCTTCGACGTGCTGCGGGTCGACGTGAACAAGCGACCTCCCGAGCAGTCCGCAGCGCTGATCCGCGACCGGCTGCTGACCTTCTTCGCTCCGGCTGCCGGGTGAGCGGGCATGGTCGAGACGGTCACCGCGCCCGAGGCGAATGGCGAAGTCGAAGCACCTCACCAGCTCGCCACTGTGGTTCTGAACGAGCACACCGACGACAACGGCCTGTGTGTGGTGTGTGGCTCTATTTATCCCGTGCGAGCGAGCAGTGCTCGCGGAGCACGACCTCGCGCTCTGAGGAGCTGCCACCCAGCCGGCCGGACGCGACGGCGAGCCCTGTGCCCGTCGCCGGTCTGGTCCCAACGTGGGAGATGACCGTGAAGCCCTTGATCTATGGCTATATGCGGGTAGCCAGCGATGCGCCAGACGACCAGCTTGACGAACTTGAGCGCGCAATGCGGCGCTTCGCGGAGAACGAGAGCTCTCTCCTATGCCACGACGTTCTGCAAGCACCAGGATGGCTCACAAGTACGGCTACGACTCCTCCGGCCGCGTCGAGACGGTCACCACACCTACGACCATCGCGACCGCATCACCACCGTTTCCTCCACCAACCAGACCGTCCACTACACCTATGACGACGACGGCAACTGCCTCGGGTTCAGCCCGGTGAACCGGGCTATCCAGCAGGGTTCCGACGCCGCGATCACGCGAGGCGTCACAGGATCATCGCGCCTACGGTCGACAGCTTGAAGGTCGGACCGGCCTCAGAACTCAAACCACAAGTCGATGTTCGGGTGAACCCGTTCACGCAGACAGTCTGAGTGTGAATACGCATGCTGCCGCACGGCGCCGCCTCGCACTGGGTCAACCGCACCCAGCCTGAGCTCGGTCGCTGCCCCGTCCTGGTCGAGATCGATGACCTGATAGCAGAAGCAGCAGGTGGGGTTCGGAATCAACGATGCCCTCTCATGTCGCCGAGACAACAGCGCCGCAGCGCCGTTCCGCGGACCCTACGTCGAACAGGGGCGCCGATAGCGGGACAACCCTTTAGACGTGGGCTCGGAGGGTTTCGTCGAGCCAGTCGTACATGTGCTGGTGGAGGGTCGAGCGGCCGCCGTAGCCGCAGTGTTCACCGGCGCCCTCCGTCTCGGGGAGGGTGATCAAGGTGCTCGGGCTTTTGAGGGCCTGGTGCATGCGGAGTGGTTCGCCGTTGAAGGCGAAGTCGTTGTCCGGGTCGAAGATGAGGGCCTGGGTGGTGATCTGCTGGGCGACGCCCTCAAGGGTGTAGGGGCGGGAGCGGCGCACGTAGTCGGGGATGGAGTCGGCGCCGAAGGTCCAGACGCCGTTGCGCAGAGCCCAGCGCAGGGATGTATTGCGTGTCAGGGCCAGCGGCAGGACCTGCTCGACTTCTTCGTCGCGGCCGTCCAGTGCCCACTGCAGCAGCCACGGCGGGACCAGCCGGGTGGTGGCGTCGTAGTAGCTGTAGATGCCGCCGTCCAGTACGAGGGCCGCGGCGCGGTGCTCGAAGGCGGCGGCGCGGGCGACCAGGTGGCCGCCGAAGCTGTAGCCGTGCAGCGCGATGCGGTCGGGGTCGATCTCCGGTCGGGTGAGGGCGTGGTCGACGACAGGGGTGAGGACCGCTTCCCAGTCGGGGCGGAAGAAGAGGTGCTGCTCGCGCAGGGCGGCGCCCTGTCCGGGGCCGTCGTAGGCGAGGCAGTTGTAGCCGCGGCGCAGGGCGGCCGCCGCGACGGCGAAGTACGACTCTTCCAGGACCGAGTCGAAACCGCTGGTGAAGATGACGGTGGGGCGCGGGGTCGCGGAGTCGTCGACCAGGAAGAGGTAGCCGGGCAGGGTCGTGTTCTCGTAAGGGATCGCGACTGGCTCGACCGGGGTGTCCAGGTGGGTGGCGGCCGTGGCGAACGTGCTGCGCGCCAGGCGTGAGAGCTCTTTGGCCCGGTCATCGTCGAAGGGGTTGTCGCGGAGGTAGAACTCGGCGGTGCGGTAGTAGTTCGATGCCCTCAACAGGGCTTCGCGAGCGCTGACTCGGTGGCCGGCGGCCAGAGCCTTCTCGCCCAGGGCGTGGACGCGGGCGGCGGTGGCGCGCCACTGCTGGTACCAGGCGTCCTCATCGCCGTCGGGGACGGCACGGGCAGTGACGATGATCTCCCCGAGATCGGCGCCGCCGTAGGGGGCGAAGGAGGCGGTGCGCAGGGTCTCGAAAGCGAAGGACTCGTCGTCGAAGAGGAACTTCATGGCTGTCTCCCATCATCCATTGTCGAGACGGTACGGTTCCGTCTCGCTTCGAGTGTGACCGTACCCTTCGATTACCCGAGACGCAACCGTTCCGTCTTGGGTATGCTTTCGGTCATGAGCCGATCAGCCCCAGCCCGCCCTCCGGGCGGCCCGGTCCTGCAGGACACCGTCACCGACGCACTCCGTACCGCCTTCTTCGAGGAACTCGCCGAAGTCGGCTACGGGAAACTCTCCTTGGAAGCCGTCGCCCGCCGCGCCGGCACGGGCAAGGCCGCCATCTACCGGCGCTGGCCGTCCAAGGAGGCCACGGCCGTCGACCTCGTCGTCCAGGTCTCGGTGACCGCCGCCGACACCCCCGACACCGGCAGCCTGCGCGGCGACGTACTGGCCTACCTCACCAAGACCGACCAGGCACTGCGCCACCCGCTGGTCTCCCGCATCCTGCCCGATCTGCTCGCCGCCCGTGCCTACCACCCGGGCATCGCCGCCACGCTGGGCGAACGCATCGGCGAAGAGCGCCGCGAAAAGGTCGGCACGATCCTGCGCCGGGCCGTCGAGCGCGGCGAACTGCCCGCCGACACCGACCTGGACCTCGGCCTCGACTTCCTGGCGGGCCCGCTGTACTGGGCCACCGTGGTCCGGCAGGCCCCCACCGACCCGGACCTCCTCGCCCGTATGACAGACAAGGTCATCGCCGCCCTCGCCGCATAGCTCAACCGATCCCCATCAGCGAGCGGGGTGACCTGGGAAAGTGGTCGGCGGCCTTCTCCGTACGGCCGCACAGCACGCGTCACGGGGAGGGAGGGTGTGATGGGCTGCGAGGGGTACGAGGCACTGGCCCGACCCCGACCGACGCCCGACCCCGATCCACGCCCCGCCCGATGTACGGAGGACGACCGATGACGAGACCCGGCCGGTGGCGCTGGCTCCTTCCCGCGCTGGCTGTGGTGGTGTGGCTGCTGGTCGGCGGGACGACCGGGCCGTTCGCCGGGAAGCTCGGCCAGGTCGCCACCAACGACCAGGCCGCCTTCCTTCCCGAGAGCGCCGAGTCCACCAGGGTCAATGAGCTCCAGCGGGAGTTCCAGAAGGAACAGACGGTGCCCGTCATCATCGTCTGGGTCGGCGATTCCGGCAGGATCACCGACGCGCAGCGCGAGCGGGCGGACCGGGCACTCCAGGCCGCGGCGAAGGTCGAGGGAGCGACGGGCCTGGCCAGTCCCGCCGTCCCGTCCAAGGACGGCCGGGCCCTGCAAGGCGTCGTACCGCTGAAGAGCGACCTGGGCGAGGACATGGGCACGGCGGTGGACGCCGTCCGGGCCGCCGCCGACCGCGTACCGGACACCGAGGTCCGACTGTCCGGCCCGGCGGCCACCCAGGCCGATCTGTCGGAGGCGTTCGCCGGGATCGACGGGCTGCTCCTCGGGGTGGCGCTGGGCGTGGTCCTGTTGATCCTGTTGGTGGTGTACCGCAGCGTGCTGTTGCCGCTGACCGTGATCCTGACGGCTGTGTTCGCGCTGGCGGTGGCCTCCGCCGTGGTCTACGCGCTGGCCGACCGCGATGTCGTACGCGTCGACGGACAGGTGCGGGGCATCCTGTTCATCCTGGTCATCGGCGCGGCCACCGACTACGCGCTCCTGCTGACCGCGCGCTTCCGTGAGGAGCTGGCGGCGGGTCAGGACCGGTTCGCCGCGATGCGGGTGGCCTGGCGCCGCTCGGTCGGCGCGATCACCGCCAGCGCCGCCACGGTCGCCCTGGCGCTGCTGGCCCTGCTCGTCAGCGACCTCACCAACAACCGTTCACTCGGGCCGGTCGGCGCGATCGGGGTCGTGTGCGCGGTGATCGCCGCGTTGACGTTCCTGCCCGCCGTACTCGTACTGCTGGGTCGCGCCGCCTACTGGCCCGCCCGCCTCACCCCCGGGAAGACCGCCGGGACCGAGCAGGCGGAGCGGGCCGTACGGGCCGAGCAGGCGGAGAGGGACGGAGGAAGCGAGCAGGGGGAGCCGGGCGGGCGAGGGCTGTGGCCGCGGGTCGCCGCGCTGGTGGACCGCCGTCCTCGACGCATCTGGATCACCACCCTGGTGGCCTTGGCCGCCTGCGCCGCCTTCTCGCCCCTGCTCAAGGCGCAGGGCGTGCCGCTGGACGAGATCTTCATCAACGACGCCCGCTCGGTCGCCGGTCAGCGGGCCCTCGCCGAGCACTTCCCGGCCGGCGCGGGCAACCCCGCCGTCGTCATCGCCCGCGCGGACCACGCTCAGCAGGTGCTCAAGGCGACCCGGGACACGGACGGGGTCGCCGACGCGGCCACTGTCGGCGAGGACGGCCGCCCCGGTGGCGGCAGGCCCGCCGTGGTCGACGGCCAGGTACGCATCGACGCGACGCTCACCGCCGCCTCGGACAGCGACGCGGCCAAGGCGACGATTCCCCGGCTGCGGCAGGCCGTCCACTCCGTCGACGGGGCGGACGCGCGTGTCGGCGGGTACACCGCCCAGCAGTACGACACACAGCGCACCGCGTCCCACGACCGCACCCTGATCATCCCGCTGGTCCTGGCGATCATCCTGCTGATCCTGATCGCCCTGCTGCGCAGCCTGTTCCTGCCGGTGCTGCTGGTGGGCAGTGTGGCCCTGAACTATCTGGCCACGCTCGGAGTGACGGCCCTGGTCTTCACCTACGGCTTCGGGTTCTCCGGCACCGACGCCTCCGTACCGCTGTACGGGTTCGTCTTCCTGGTGGCGCTCGGCGTGGACTACAACATCTTCCTGATGACCCGCGTCCGCGAGGAGGCCCGTCGGCACGGCACCCGCGCCGGGGTCCTGACCGGTCTGACCGCGACCGGTGGAGTCATCACCTCCGCCGGTGTCGTCCTGGCCGCGACCTTCGCCGCGCTGGTCGTGATTCCGCTCGCGTTCATGGCGCAGATCGCGTTTATCGTCGCCTTCGGTGTGCTGCTCGACACACTCGTGGTGCGTTCGCTGCTCGTCCCGGCGCTCGTCCGCCACATCGGCCCGGCCGTCTGGTGGCCCAACCGCATCGACGGCGACCGCTGACCCAGCGACCGCTGACCCGGCGACCGCTGACCCGACGGCCGGGCGGCCCGGCGGCCGGGCAGAGGGGCAGATGGTCGGGCGGGGCAGCGGTCGGGCGGGGCAGCGGCCGGGCGATCGGGCGGGCGCTGGGCAGGCCGTCCGCCCGGGGCCGGTGAGGGATGTCTCGCCCGCGTACCGCACGTACATACTGGACGTATGCGGGTGTTTCGGTCCCCCGTCGAGGCGTCCGCGGACTGTCCTCGTCACGCCCGCCACGGAGGGGGACGGCCCGTAGGCGTACGGTTGGTCGCAAGTCTGTTGTGGAGAGATATGGGAGGCGCCCTAGTGGACGCGGGACTCAAGCGTGAGCTGGAGCAGAAGGTCCGCGCGGGGGAGCGGCTGACTCGTGAGGACGGCATCGCCCTCTACGAATCGGACGATCTGGCGTGGCTCGGCGGCCTCGCCCACGAGGTGCGGACGCGTAAGAACGGTGACGTCGTCCACTTCAACGTGAACCGCCACCTCAACATGACCAACGTGTGCACCGCGTCGTGCGCGTACTGCTCGTTCCAGCGCAAGCCGGGCGAGAAGGACGCGTACACCATGCGCATCGAGGAGGCCGTCCGGCTCGCGAAGGCGATGGAGGGCGAGAACCTGACCGAGCTGCACATCGTCAACGGTCTGCACCCCACCCTCCCGTGGCGCTACTACCCGCGCTCGCTCAGCGCGCTGAAGGAAGCCCTGCCGCAGGTCTCGCTGAAGGCGTTCACGGCCACCGAGATCCACCACTTCGAGACGATCTCCGGGCTCTCCGCCTCCGACATCCTCGACGAGCTGATCGAAGCCGGCCTGGAGTCGCTGACCGGCGGTGGCGCGGAGATCTTCGACTGGGAGGTCCGCCAGCACATCGTCGACCACAACACCCACTGGGAGGACTGGTCGCGCATCCACCGGCTCGCGCACGAGAAGGGTCTGAAGACCCCGGCGACGATGCTGTACGGGCACATCGAGGAGCCCAGGCACCGCGTCGACCATGTGCTGCGGCTGCGTGAACTCCAGGACGAGACCGGCGGTTTCCAGGTCTTCATCCCGCTGCGCTACCAGCACGACTTCGTGGACATGAAGGACGGCAAGATCCGCAACCGGCTCCAGGCGCGTACGACGATGGCGACCGGCGCCGAGGCGCTGAAGACGTTCGCGGTCTCCCGGCTGCTGTTCGACAACGTCCCGCACGTGAAGGTCTTCTGGGTGATGCACGGTGTGCAGACCGCTCAACTGGCGCTCCAGCACGGCGCGGACGACATGGACGGCTCGGTCGTCGAGTACAAGATCACGCACGACGCGGACAACTACGGCACGCCGAACAAGCTGGGCCGCGAGGACCTGCTGGACCTGATCCGCGACGCGGGCTTCCGGCCGGTCGAGCGGAACACCCGGTACGAGATCATCCGTGAGTACCCGGGCCCGGACGAGGAGCGCCGCGAGTCGCCGCAGCCGATGCGGGTCTGAGGTCGGCGCGGGCGGCCGTCGATATCCGCGCCGCCTGCGGCGACTCGCGGCGCCTGCGGTGTCCGCGACGCGTGCGATGTCCGCGGCGTCCGCGAAGCTCGCGCCGCCCGTTCCGCAGGCTCCGTCAGCTCTGTCGCTGCATCCGTTTGACCTCAGGGAAAGCCCCGGCCGTCCACGGCCGGGGCTTTCCCCTGTGTACAGGTGGTACGTCCGGGGGCTGCCGCACCCCGCTGACCTGGAGCCGTCCCGACGCAAACGATCGGCTGCTGCCGTCTCCCTGCTCGTCCGCGTCAACGCGATCACCGCGAACAACCCACAGTGACGACTGCGGTTTGCGCCACTGTGACCGTCCCCTGAACCGCGCCGACGCAGCCTGGGTCTGCCACTCATCTCGCAAACGCGGCTTTCAGGACAAGAATCATGTTCGTCTGACAAATACCTCTACGAGGCGAATCGTTCCGCCGTGGGAACGTCTTGTGTGGCGTCTCCCAGCGGAAAGGAGCCAGCAAGATGGCCGACTGGAAGTAGGTCAGCGGTGCGCTGGTCCAGATACCGGCCGGGCCCGGAATCAACGTGCGGAGCGCCGGCCAGGCCGGGAACACCCACCGCCGTACCGGGGGACTGCCCGGCTGATCCCGAACCCTCTTCGCAACAGTCAACGCGTTCCGTGCCGGACATCAGGCGGCGCGCTCCCCGCGCCGGGCTTCGTAAAGGAGTATCTGTGATCTCGAAAACCAAGAGGACCGTCTGTTCCATGGCCATGGCCCTCGTCGCGGCGGCCGGCTTCACCGTCAGCGTGCCGAGCGGCACCGCCTTCGCCATCGACCACGTCCAATGCGTCGGCGGCGAGAACTTCCTGAAGATCTGGTCGCACCTCAACGGCCGCGAGAGCGTCGACTGTTACGCGAACGGCGGGAAGACCGACTTCGGCGGGTGGTGGGTCGACCGGATCTCCACGGGTAACAACGACCTGATCTATTACGACGCCAACGGTGACTCGGTGAAGATCGCGCGCTGGCACGACATCACCTTCCCGAACCGCCCACCGAAGGTCGTCGCCATCCAGATCGTGTGAGGACCTGACATCCGGCTGCCGGTGAGCGAGCTGGTCACGCTCTTGTGGGCGTGGCCGGCATCGGCATGCGAAGCAGCGCGGGCATGCGACGCAGTGCGTGTCGGCTCGGAAACAGGCTTGCGAAGGGCGGCGGGGTAAGAGCTAGTCTGCGGTAATGGCACTTACATTTGAGTTCGACCCCACCTTCGACCGGACCTTGCGGGACGGCATCGTCGCGCTCTGGACGGACGTCTCCAACGCGGGCGGCGCCGTGGGCTTCGTGCCGCCCGTCACCGTCGACGAGGTCCGGCCCGAACTGGTCAAGCACCTCGCCGCGATCGCCGAGGGCCGCACCCGTCTGCTCGTCGGACGCGACGAGGCGGGATCGGTCGCCGCCACGGCGTTTCTCACCCTCAACTCGCACCGGCTGATGACCCATTGGCTCTGGCTGTACACCGTGATGGTCCACCCCGGCCACCAGGGCAAGGGCGCCGGGCGCGCCCTGATGGCCGCGGCGGCCGATGCCGCGCGGAGTCTCGACGGCATCGAGGCCGTCCGGCTCGCCTGCCGTGGTGGCACGGGCGCCGACCGCTTCTACGCCGCGTGCGGCTACAAGGAGGTGGGCCGGGTGCCGGGCGCCATCCGGGTCGCCGAGGGGGACGACCGCGACGACGTGATCATGCTGCTGGAGCTGCACTGACCTCGACCGTCGTGGCCTCGGTTCCGCCGTCCTCGGCGAGGCGGTCCACCGCCGGTCGGAGCGCCGGTCGTCCGCCTGCGCGGCAGTCGCGGCAGTGGCCGGGTTCGGGCGCGCGGAAGGGGCGGTCGCAGCCTTCGCAGTCCTGGAACGGGTCGGGGCGGGGAGGTGAGGGCGTGGGTGTCGTGGGTGTCATGGGTTTCGGGAGCGCGGGGGGCAACTGCGCGGCGAGCCGGTGGGCGAGAAAGCCCGCCGGGTGTTTCAGGGGCTCGGGAAGGCTTCCGGTCAGGGCGTGGCGCACGGCGTCGGGGCCGGTGCCGCGTTCCAGCCAGGTGGCGACGGCGGGGGCGAGACGGTGTACGTCGCGCTCCGCCAGGACCAGTCGGGGTTCGTATCGGCGCAGGTCGGCGAGCAGATCGGCGGCGGTGCGGTGGAGTGGGGGACCACCGGGGATGTGCGGCTCGGACCGGGGCTTCGGGGGCGGGGGCGGAGAGGCGGGCGCGGCTGGGCTTGATGGAGCGGGAGTGGGCATGGGCAGGGAAGTGGGAGCGGGCGTGGCTACGGGGCAGGGCTCGGGGTCGGACTTGGGTGTCTCGGGCTGTACTGGTGTATCGGCGACGGTCGGCCGTTTCCGCTCGGTGGCCGGAGCGGCCGCCGGGTCGGGCGCCTGTGAGGGACGCGCTGGTGCCGGGGTGGGCGTCGGGCGGGCGGCGGCGGTGCTCGGCTGGTTGTACGACACGGTCCGTGTGACGACCCGGCCGCTGGGCAGCCGGTCGCGGGTACGGCTCAGGTAGCCGTGTGTCTCCAGTTCGCGCAGGGCGGCGGCGATGCGGGTCTCGCTCTCCGGGTAGCGCTCGGCGAGGACCTTGATGCCGACCTTCGCCCCGGCGGGCAGCGACTGGATGTGGACGGCGAGTCCGACCGCCACGAGCGACAGCTCACGGTGTTGCGCGAGGTGGTTGCCGATGACCGTGTAGCGGTTGGCGTGGCGGGAGTTGGCGTGGACGACACCGGAGGGGATGACGGCGCGGCGAATGCCCGAGGAGGGTCGCGGAGGCGCGCTAGAGTGCTGGGAAGCCATGGGGAAGGTTCTGCTTCCTGGTGGTCAGGCCCTCGATCGGGATGTGCGTCCCGGCCGGGGGCTGTTTCATGTTCTGGACGTTGTCGCGGTGAGCATATGTACAGGAACCCGGCCCTGCGCCAGTCGAGTTGCCCGCTTTCACCCATGTGGGTGACGGAGTGTGACGGGAGGCTGGAGGGGTTGGGAGGGGTTGGTTTTCCCGGGGCATTTAAAGCCCTTGATGTCGTGGATTCCCGCGACGCGGTCTGCCGGGTCGCGGGAATCCACGTCCTGGTTCGCCGGGTCGCGGTCCACCGGGTCGTGGCCTGCCGCGTTCCGGTGGGCGCGTGAGGAAGGGTGGGCGGATCTCGTCGCGTACGCGTGCGGCTACCGTGGGTGCACGGCGTAGGTCAGATGCGTCACCCGCGACGACGGCTCCGAACGGACCGGCTCCAGCGCGACCCTGGACGCGTCCACGCCGTCGAACAGACGAATCCCGGAGCCGAACAGCACGGGTGACAGCGCGATCGAGAACTCGTCGATCAGGCCCGCGTTCACGTACTCCAGGATCGTCGCGCCGCCGCCCGCGATGCGGACGTCCCGGTCGCCGGCGGCCTCGCGGGCCAGGTCGAGCGCGGTCTCGATGCCGTCGTTGACGAAGTGGAAGGTGGTTCCACCCGACCGCTCCCAGGGGTCACGCTTCTCGTGCGTCACGACGAAGACCGGCGTGTGGAACGGAGCATCCTCCGGCCACGCCTGCTCACCGGCGTCGAACATGCGCTTGCCCATCACGCTCGCGCCGGTGCGCTCGAACGTCTCCCGCGCGATGTCGTTGTCGCGCCCTTCCTCGCCGCCCTCGCCGAGCTTCAGGTTCTCCCGGAAGAACCGCAACGGGAAGATCCACTGCTGGAGTTCCATCCACTGCTGCCCCATCAATTCCTCCGGGGACTCGGGCGCGATGAACCCGTCCAGCGACATCGACACGCTGAAGAACGCCTTCCCGGCCATCAGCCCTCCGCTCCCTTCCGAACGATCTCGGTGACGTACGTGGCCAGGTTGCTCAGGGTCTGCCGGCCGGCCTCGATCGCGTGGTACTTCTCGACCGCCTCGTCGCGCAGTTCCCTGGTGGGGAACACCGTGCGCATCTCGATCCGGGTCGCCGCGCCGTCGGGCGCGAACGTGAGGACCGACTCGAAGGCGTTCGGGTCGTCGCGGGACTCACCGTGGAGGAATTCGATCCGCTCCGGCGGGGTGAGCCCGGTCCAGGAGATCCACTCCTGGTAGTCCGTCCCGTCCGGTCCGTGCATCACGAAGACCCATTCCCCGCCGACGCGGAACTCGAATGCCCGCGTGGTGGTGGTGAACCCCTCCGGCCCCCACCACCGCGACAGGTGCCGCACCTCGGTGAACGCCTCGAACACCAGCTCCCGCGGGGCGTCGACGACCCGCGAGATGACGACCTCCCGGTCGGTCGTCGCGGACTGCGCCGACGTGTCCCGTTCTGCCGCTGCCATAGGTCACTCCTCCTGCTTTGTCTGCTTGAGGTCCTGCACGTATGCGTCCAGCCGGTCGAAGCTCTCGGTCCAGAACCGCTCGAACCCGCCGGTCCACTCGTGGACCGGTCGCAGCCCGCGGGCGTCAAGGCCGTACAGGCGCTGTTTGCCCACCTTGCGGTCCCGCACCAGCCCGACCTCCCGGAGCACCCGCAGGTGTTTGGACGCCCCCGGCTGGGCCATCCCCAGCTCCTGGGCCACCTCGGTCACCGACCGCTCACCCGCCCGCAGCAGCAGCAGGATGTCCCGGCGCTGCGGCTCGGCGATCGCGTTGAAGACGTCCGACGTCGTCGCTGCTCGTGCCATGACAGCCATCATATTCCCTTATCGGAATACATCAAGCCGGTCGGGAATCGGGTGGGTCCTGCCGGATGGCGATCGCCCGTCGCACGCACCCCGGGGCTTCGATCCACAAGTCAGCCGAGCATTACTCCTTGGCAAGTCGGCGGAGACGCAATAGAGTGCTGCTTCATTATGAAGAACGTACATAACTCTCCGTCCTCTGTCGATCGCGATCCCGACGGCAGCCTCTTCGACCCCCGGGTGAGGTCCGCCATGGCCCAATTCACCGCAGGAGAAGGCACTCTCGCCCACGAAGCCGCAGGAGCGGTCCGCAGCGCCGCCCACGCCGTCGAACGACTCCGAAGCCGTGGTGCCGAGGGGCGTGGGATGAGCGCGGGAGCGCTCGACCTCCTGATCCGTCTGAGCGCGGGGCCCGATGACGGGATCAGCATCGGCGCGCTCGCCCAGGCCGCCGGGGTGAGTTCACGCAATGTCACCGGGCTGGTCGACACCCTCGAACGCGGCGGACTGGCCGAGCGGGTCGCCGACCCGCATGACCGCCGATCGGTCCTGGCCCGGATCACACCCGCCGGGCTGGCCTGGCTGGAGGCGTTCCGCCGACCCGCCCAGGTGGCCATGGCGTCGGTCTTCCGCGGATTCACGCCCGCCGAGCTGACCCAGTTGCGGCACCTGTGCCTACGCCTTGTCGAGAACCAGGAGCGGATCGAGCAGTACCTGAGCCAGGCGGACGGTACGAACGCTCCTGCGTGAACCGGGGCCGAGACCACCCGCCCTTCCCGGTGCGTATACGGTCGCCCCGGCCGGCCGGGGCTCAGCGCACGCACCGGGGCTCGGGTGGCGGCTACGCGGTCGTGAGGGTTCCGCCCCCGCGCGTACCGCTGCTCGTACGGGCTGCCGGAAGTGTGCCGTCGCCGACGAGCCCGGTGACCGCCTCGGAGTGTTCGCGGATCAGATAGTCCATGGCGTGCTGCGTCGTCGACTCGTACTCCAGCTGCTCACCGTAGAAGCGCAGCCGCTCCTGGCAGTCCTCGATGATCTCGCCCCAGGTGCGTACCCAGATCCGGTACGCGGGCTGGGCGACGGCGCACCCGGGCAGCCGGTCCGGCTGGTGGGCCAGCTGGCGGAGACCGTCGTCCATGGTGTTGCCCACCAGCCAGAAGTCCCAGGCCACCTTGGTCTCCCGGAATCTGTCGTCGTTCATGACTGCTTGGGCGTAGCTGTTCACCTGCGCGAACTCGGTCATTCCGAGGGCGACGCTCGACCTCTTGAGTTCGACCACGAGGTGGTGGCGTTCCCCCTTCCGGTGCCGGGCGGCCCGGGACAACATCAGGTCGACGCGTCCCTGGCGTCCGTCCTCACGCAGTACGGGTGTCGGTGTCGGCGTCTCCCGTCCGAGCAATCGACAGTGCTGCTTCAGGACCTCGTTGAGACTGCGGTCACTGACATGCAGTCCGTACTCCTCACCGAACACCCAGCATTCGCTCTCCAGGATGCGGTGCAGTTCGTCCCTCTCCTTGACCCGCCGCTTGGCGGCCGTGTCGAAGACGAGGTGCTCCAGGGCTGTGAGGAAATCCAGCCGGCTCGTCGCTGCCGTTGACGCCTTGATGAGTGACGACAGAGGGGTGCGGTCGAGCAGTCGGCTGAGCTCTTCCTGCTCCTGTTTGGAGAGCGCGAACAACTCCTCCACGATTCGCAGGACGTCGGCGGGTTCGTGGGACAACACCGACCGCAGGAGGGCGAAGGTCGTTCTGCGGGTCTTCCTGACCTGGGGCAGGTGCCGAATGACGGTGGTCGCCACGGCATCGAACGTCTCACGTTCCGCGCGTTCCTGGTTGCTGCCCGGGTCCCCCTGGTACGGGTAGATGCCGTCCGAGCGCCACTCGTCGACCAGTTCCTGTCGCCGCTCGTCGGCGCGGGACCGGAAGTGGGTACGCATCTGTTCACGGGCCCGCGCCACCACCTCGGCGGCGGTTCCGTCCGGTGCCCAGTCGGCGTAGGTGAGGTCTCCCGTTTCTTCGGCTTCGAAGCCGGGCCAGGAGAGGTAGGCCGTGAAGTGGAAACCCGGGGCCTGGATCTCGGGCCTGAGGTGGGCGAGGGACATACCGCGTTCGTCGCACAGAATCAGGGCACGGGTGACAGGACGCTTCCATTCGATGAGCTTCAGTTGTGCCGAGCCGTGCGGACCGGCCGAGGTCACCGCGATCTCGTAGGTGGCGATGCGCAGCTGCTCCGACGACGGGTCGAGTCTCTGGCCGTCGTACTCGATGCGGATGTCCGGGTACGCCTCCAGGTGCAGTGCGAAGGACGCGGTGAGGGTGGCGGTGGCGGTGGACTCGGTGAGCCTCTGCAGTTCTTCACCACCCAGTGCCTCGAACACCGTGCCGGTCGGGTAATCCGCCGACTCATGCTCGCTGACGTCGAACTCGTCCATGGAACTTCGGTCCGACTCGATCACCACACGGCGCGGACCACCAAGACCGGCGCTCACGCTGGTCCAGCGCACCTCCCTGCCGAGTGCGAACGCGCGGACGCGTCCGCGCCCGTTCTTGCCGTGCAGCGCTCGCTTCTTCAACGGGCTGGTCTGCGCACGTTTCTTCCAGGAGACGCCGATGAGCCCGAAGTACTCGTCACAGCGGTCGGCGGCGATGCCCGTGCCGTCGTCGGAGACGATGACACGTTCCACGCCTCCGAGGTCATTGCGCTCAAGCTCCACGACGACCTGCTCCGCGTCGGCGTCCAGCGCATTCCAGATCAGCTCTTCGACGGCCCCCACCGGATTGCGCAGCCGCGCGAGTTCCGCGACATGGTCCCTGCCGATCGTCAATCGCAGTCTCACCACGGACTGGATTCCTCCCTTGTCGCTTCTCAT
This sequence comes from Streptomyces sp. AM 4-1-1, assembly GCF_029167625.1. NCBI lineage: Bacteria > Bacillati > Actinomycetota > Actinomycetes > Kitasatosporales > Streptomycetaceae > Streptomyces > Streptomyces sp. AM 4-1-1. Next base: position 2,824,295 of record NZ_CP119145.1, on the reverse strand, counting down.
GCGGCCCCATGCGGCGATGGGGAAAGACCGCCGGTCCCTCACCGATGGACGGGCCGTTCCCCACCGGTGGACGGCCCGTTCCCACCGGTGGCGGTTCTGTGCTCAACTCGCCGGCCGCTGATCGGTCACTCGTGACGGCCGAAGGCGGCAGCGCGCTCATGATCTGCGGGGTAGGCACTGACGCCTTCCTCCGGACAGTGTGCGCTCCGCCTCATGCGCCGGATGGGCGGGGCGGTCGTGCTCCTCGGTGCCGCCGAGTATGTGTCCGGCTGTGTCCGGCCCAGCGAACCGAACGAATTCGGGGCATGCTTCACTGGTTGGACGGGACCGAAGGACTGTCGTACGTAGAGAGAGGGCCAGCCGTGTCCGCTGCCAAGCCGAGCGCAACGATCCGGTACACCATCATGCGCCTGAGCATCTTCGTCGGCTGCTTCGTCGTCATCGGCGTCGCCGTCCGCTACGGCCTGCTCCCCTCCGGGTACGGCGGCGGTGGCGCCAATTTCGCCTGGGTCGCCCTCCTCGCCCTGGTCGTCTCCGCGCCGCTCAGCTACGTACTGCTGCGTCGCCAGCGCGACGAGATGTCCGAGCAGATCGTCACCAAGGTGGACCACGCCAAGGCGCGCCTGGAGGCCAACCGCACGCGCGAGGACAGCGTCGCCTAGGGCCTGTCCCGAGTCCGGACCGCGGGGGCCGTCGGCAGTCGTCGGCGTACCCCCAGCCTCTTGTCAGACACCGCTGTTACGTTGACGTGAGGATCTTGGTTCGACCTCTGGAGAGGGCGTATGTACGAAGAACGGCTCGTCGAGTTCTCCCGCGAACGGCTGGACGGCCGTCCGATACCTGACGGTCTGCGCGTGCTGCTGGTGGCGCAGTGGGAAGGCCGCACCGACTTCACCCGCCTTCTCGGCCTCGACTTCTTCGAGGCGGGAGAGGTCCACCCGCTCCTGGACACCAGCTATCTGAGCGAGAAGGAACTCGCGGACCCGGAGATGCAGGCCGCCAACGCCGCAGCCGCGGAGATGGCCGAGTACGTCAAGCTCGTGGCGAAGGGCGGCAAGGGGTGGATCGGCTACTGGCTGCACCCCGGCGAACCCGCGGACCGTGCCTGGCGCCTCCTGGAGCTGGACACCGAGTTCTCCTTCTGGAGGCTGGTCGGCCTCACCCTGGCCGAGGGGGCCGCTGCCGAGCAGGCAAGCTACCAGGACGAGCCCGACGAGCGAATCGCGTTCCGCCAACTGGCCACCGAACTCGCCGAGCTCGGCCTGCCGTTGAGCACCCATGACTACGACGCCCTTGATGACACCGAGTACAGGGTGGACCCGGAGAAACTCATGGAGGAGCTGGTCGAAGCGGAGCGCGAGAAGCGCGGTCTTCGCTGAGCGGGATACGCCGGCGTCTTGTCGTCGGCCACGGCGCCGGGCGGGGCCGGGCGGGGCGGGGTCGGGCCCGGTGCGCGCGTCGGGGGTTTCCCTGGAGTCTCGGGTAAGCGCCGCGTAAGGAAGCTCACACCCCGTACCGCATACCCGACGCGCATCACCCCCGGCCGGAGCAACACCCGCTCCCGCACCGGGGTTTCGGTGTTTCATGGGTCGGTTTCGGGTGATCTTGGTCGCTACTCCGGGAGCGATTACCGGCCGGTACTCAAAGGGCACCTTTGAGATCCCCAAAGTTCAAGTGTTAACGTATTGGGCATGAAGACAGCAGCGCGCCTCCGCAACGCCCCGGGCATCCCGCTCGTGGCGCGCCTGCACGTCGACCTCTGCCGCTGCATGTCCGCGGTCTGTTGTCGCTGTTGCCGCAGCATCTGAGCACTCGACCGGCATCACGCAGCGGTGTCGCCCGACACGGGCCGCCCGCACCTCCGTCCCCCTCCCCATCGTCGTACGGCGCCTCCGTGCGCCCTGACGCGTCCACGTCTGGAGTGTGTCCGTGTCCGCGAATTCCGCGTCCACCAGCGCCGCCACCGATGAGTCGGCCGGCCCCGATGAGTCGGCCGGCTCCGGTTCAGGATCGGGTAACGGTTTCCGTTCCCGTATACCCAGCGTTCCGTTCTGGGCCCAGATCGTCGCCGGTCTGGTGCTCGGTGTGCTGCTCGGCTGGCTCGCCCGCAGCCAGGACATCAGCTGGCTCTACACCACGCTCGACAAGATCGGCCACATCTTCATCCAGCTCCTCAAGCTGGCTGTCGCGCCGCTCGTCTTCTTCGCGATCCTGGTGTCGATCACCAACCTGCGCAAGGTCAACAACGCCGCCCGGCTGGCCACCCGTACGCTGCTCTGGTTCATGATCACCTCCCTGATCGCGGTCGCCATCGGCCTCGCGATCGGCCTGATCACCAACCCGGGCTCCGGCACCGGTCTCACCCCCAAGGACGGCGCCAAGCCCGAACACTCCGGGTCCTGGCTCGACTTCCTGACCGGGATCATCCCGAAGGACGTCATCAGCCCGTTCACCGAGCTGAACGTCCTCCAGATCGTCTTCATGGCCGCCGTCGCCGGTATCGCCGCCCTTCAGCTCGGCAAGCGGGCCGAGCCGATCCTCACCCTCAGCGAGTCCGTTCTGGAACTTCTCCAGAAGGCCCTGTGGTGGGTCATCCGCCTCGCCCCCATCGGCACCATCGGCCTCATCGGCTACGCGATCGCCGACTACGGCTGGGACCTGATCGGCAAGTACGCGACCTTCACCGCCGACGTCTACATCGGCTGCGCGCTGGTGATGTTCGGGGTGTACCCGCTGCTGCTCGCCACCGTCGCCAAGGTCAGCCCGCTCCAGTTCTTCAAGGGCGCCTGGCCCGCGATCCAGCTGGGCTTCGTCTCCCGCTCCTCCGTCGGCACGATGCCCGTCACGCAGCGCGTCACCGAACGGCTGGGCGTTCCGAAGGAGTACGCGTCCTTCGCGGTGCCGTTCGGCTCCACCACGAAGATGGACGGTTGCGCCGCGATCTACCCGGCGCTGGCGGCGATCTTCATCGCGCAGATCTTCGACGTGCAGCTCGGGATCGGTGACTACCTGCTGATCGCGTTCGTCTCGGTGATCGGCTCGGCGGCCACCGCCGGTCTGACCGGGGCGACGGTCATGCTGACCCTCACCCTGTCGACCCTGGGTCTACCGCTGGAGGGTGTCGGTCTGCTGATGGCCATCGACCCGATCCTCGACATGATGCGTACCGCCACGAACGTGGCCGGACAGGCGCTGGTCCCGGTGATCGTCTCCGCCCGCGAGAAGATCCTCGACCACGACGCGTACAACTCGGCCTCGTCCTCGCCGATCGACGAGGAGGCGCGCTCCGAGGAGATCACGCGCGAGGAGCGGGTGCCGGTCGCCGCGTAGTTTCCCGCGATGCGCGCGCCCGTGCGCCCGCGCGCATCGCGTCATGGATGCCCCTGGTCCTTCGGGATCGGGGGCATTCCTGCGTGTCCGGCCCAGATCCTCGTGGAAGTCCTCGGCGTACTTGCCTGTGTTCGTCTCGTCCCTCGGCTCGTCCCCGCCGAGGACGCCATCGCCGCCGTCAGAGCGGCACCTCCGGCATTCAGTCCCCGCAACGGGAGGGTACGGGGGAGTGGCGGGAACGAGGGAATGCCATCTTTCGGCCAGGCGGACCCGCTTGGTCGTCCCTTGGGTGAGGATATGTGCCGCGCCGTCCTAGGGGTACCAGCCAGGGTCATCTGGTCCAGACCATTGACTGCCGTCCTGTCGGCTTCTAGCGTGGCCGTTGCCCGAGACCGGTAGCACGGGGGGAATCCGGAAGCGCGGCCGATACCCCTGCGCACCTGTTTGACGAACGTCAGAAATTCCTTTGGCGACCTCGCTGACCAGCGGCCTTTCCGCCCTCGTCGGCACCCAGGGAGTACGGCACATGAGCGGCACGACGAGCGGCACGACCGGTGGTACGACGCACACGCACGGCACGGGGGGCGCGGAGGGTGCGGGGGGCGGGCCGGCGCTCACCCTCGGGCAGGAACGGCTCTGGTTCCTCGACCAGTTGGACCCCGCCGACGCCTCGTACAACATCCCCCTGGTGCTCGGGCTCACCGGCGCGCTCTCGGTCGACGCGCTGCGTGCCGCGTTCGACGGGACCGTCGCACGGCACGAGGCGCTGCGTACCAGGTTCCCCGCCGTGGACGGCCGGCCGGTCGCGGTCGTCGAGCCGCCCGCGTCCGTGCCGCTGGAGGTCGTCGACCTGCGCGAGTGGCCGGAAAGCGCGGTGCGGGCGGAGGCGGACCGGCTGCTCGCCGAGCGCACCAACGCCGGGTTCGACCTCGCCCACGGACCGCTGCTCCGGGTGACCCTGCTGCGTGTCGCGAACGACGAGCACCTGCTGTGCGTGGTGCTCCACCACATCGTCGCCGACGGCTGGTCGCTCAATCTGCTGCGCGACGAGCTCGCCACCCGGTACGCCGCCCACCGGGCGGGCCGCCCCGTCGAGCTGCCCGCGCCACTGCCGTACACCGTGCACGCGGCCCGGGAGCGGGAGTTCGCGCGGGGGCCCGAGGCGGACGCGTCCCTCGCCCACTGGCGGGAACGGCTGGCGGGCGCCCCCGTACTCGACCTGCGGCCGAGCGTCGACGGTTCGGACGGGGACCGGTACGGAACCGAGGGGGCCGGGAGCGCGCGCGGAGCCTTCCACACCCGGCGGCTGGTGGGGGCGGGCGCCGATGTGGACGCACTGGCCAGGGAACGGCGCTGCACACCCTTCATGGTGCTGCTGGCCGCGTACCAGTCGCTGCTGCACCGCTACACCGGACAGGACGACTTCTGCGTGGGCGTGCCCGCCGCCGGGCGGGGCGAGCCCGAACTGGAGGAGCTGATCGGTTACTTCTCCACCACTCTGGTGCTGCGCGCCGAACTCGAAGGCGGTCCGGCGTTCGGTGAACTGCTGAAGCGGGTACGCAGATCGGCCCTGGCGGGATTCAGCCATGACCGGGTGCCGTTCGAGCGGCTGATCGACGAGCTGGGCATCGAGCGCAGGCTCGGCAGCAGCCCGCTGTTCCAGACCCTGCTCACCGTGCACACCCAGGACGAAGGGGCGGGCGGGGAGCGGCAGTTCGCCGATCTGCGGTGCGCCGACGCGGACGGGGGACACGCGGCGAGCAAGTTCGAGCTGATGCTGGACATCCGCCGGGAGGGCGCGGACCTGGTCGCGGTCCTCGGATACCGCACCGATCTCTTCGACGCCCGCTGGGCGGACCGGTTCGCCCGGCACTTCGAGACGCTGCTGCGCGGCGCGCTGGCCGCCCCCGACAGCCCCGTGCCGGAGCTGCCCCTGCTGTCGGACGAGGAACGGGCCGAGCTGCTGGCGCTCGGGACGGGTGACGGTTTCGAGGGAGCCCGCGGACGCAGCTACACCGAAGATGGCGGTGGTGGCAAAGGCGGAGGCGGAGGTGGTGGCGGTGGGTACGGCGTTCGCGGGGCTCTGCCGGGGGAGTTGGCCCGGGTCGCGGAGGTCTTCGGATCGGCGGTCGCGGTGTCCGAGCCCGGCGGCGAGCCGACCCACCGGGAGCTGACCTACCGCGAACTGTGGGACGCGGCCGGGGCGCTCGCCGTGCGGCTGCGGGCGGCGGGGGTGCGGCGCGGCGATGTCGTCGGGGTCGCGCTGCCGCGCGGGGCGTCGGCCGTGACGGCCATGCTCGGCGCCTGGCGCGCGGGCGCCGCCTATCTGCCGCTCGACCTCGAATACCCGGGACCGCGCCTGGAGTTCATGGTCACGGACACGGGGGTACGGGTCGTGGTCGCGGACCTGTCCCCGGGGGGCGAGGCCGGCGGGGAGCGGGGTGAGCCTGCCGGGGAGCTGTCCTGGTTGCCCGGCGGCACGGTCGTGGTCACGCCCCTCGACACCGTGGGCGGGGGCTCCTCGGCCGGGGCGGGGGACGGGCGCCAGGCGTGCGATCCCGACTGGCTCGCCGGGCCCGACGACACGGCGTACATCATCCACACCTCGGGCTCGACCGGCACGCCCAAGGGGGTCGTGGTGCCGCACCGGGCGCTGGCCGCGCGGGTCGAGTGGATGCGCCGTGCGTACGGCATCACGTCCGAGGACCGCGTCCTGCAATTCGCCTCGCTCAGCTTCGACACCCACGCCGAGGAGGTGTTCCCCGCGCTCACGGCCGGGGCCCGGCTGGTGGTCGCGGGCGCGGGCAGCACCCTGCCCGACCAGTTCGCGGCCGGACACGGCGACGGTCTGACGGTTCTCGACCTGCCGACCCCGTACTGGCACCAACTGGTCGACGAACTCGACACCGTGGCCTGGCCACCCGGGTTGCGGCTGCTGATCCTCGGCGCCGACCAGGTGCGCCCCGACGCGGTCGCCACCTGGCGGGAACGCTTCGGCGACAGCGTGCAGATCATCAACTCGTACGGCCCGACCGAGACCACCGTGATCGCCACGGCCGCACGGCTCGGCAAGGCCGACACGGACCGACGCCCGCCCATCGGCGGCCCGTTGAGCCGCACCACCGTGACGGTGTGCGACGCGCACGGACGGCTGCTGCCGCGTGGCGTCGCGGGCGAGTTGCTGGTCGGCGGCGACGGGGTGACGTACGGGTACGGCGGACGCCCCGGAGCCACGGCACGTGCCTTCGTGCCCGACCCGAACGGCCCGCCGGGCGCCCGCCGCTACCGGACCGGTGACCTGGCCCGCTGGCGCGAGGACGGGCAGTTGGAGTTCCTGGGCCGACTGGACGCGCAGATCAAGGTGCGCGGCCACCGGGTGGAGCCCGGCGAGGTGGAGGCGGCGCTGCTGGCCCGGCCGGGGGTCGGACAGGCGGTGGTGGTGGTACGCGACGAGGCGCTGATCGGTTACGTCGTCCCGGCGTCCGGGGCCGGGCCCTCCACGGGACTGTCGCCCGCCGAGCTGCGGGCCGGGCTCGCCGCCACGCTGCCCGGGTACCTCGTGCCGAACTCCCTGGTCGTCCTGGACGCGCTGCCGCTCACCCCGAACGGCAAGCTGGACCGCCACGCGCTGCCCGCCCCCGAGCAGCGGCCCGACCTGGGCGCCGGATACGTGGCCCCGCGCACCGACGCGGAGGACCTGGTGGTCACGGCGTGGGCGGAGGTGCTGGGCCTCGACCGGGTCGGCGCGCTGGACGACTTCTTCGACCTGGGCGGCCACTCGCTGCTCGCCACCCGGGTGATCGCCCGGATCAGGTCGGCGGTCGACCTGGCGGTACCGCTGCGCGCCCTGTTCGTCCACCGCACGGCGGAGGCGTTCGCCGTCGCGGTGGAGGACCTGTTGCTGGCGGAGATCGAGGCCATGTCCGAGGAGGACGCCGAGGAACGTCTCGCGGCCGAGACCGGCCCGGAGAGAAACGGAACGACGGCATGACCGGCACGGACATCGGCACAGCGGGTACGGGCGAGGGCACGGGTACGGATGTGGGTAGGGGCGATGGCATCGGCCCCGGTGCGAGTGCGGGTGCGGGCGTCGGCGCTGTCTCCGGTGCGGACGCGGGTGCCGACGCGGAGGGTGCTGGCGCCGCCTCCCGTACCGGCGCGGCTTCCGGTACGGTTACGGGCGCCGCTCGCCGTACCGGCGCGGTCACCGGCACGGGAACAGCTCCCGGTACGCGTCCGGCAGGGCTCTCCGACGCCAAGCGGGCCCTCCTCGCCCAGCGGTTGCGCGGCCGGGCGCGTCCCCGGCAGGCCGTTCCGCGGCGCCCCGCCGACACCGTGCCGCCGCTGTCGTTCGCCCAGGAACGCCTCTGGTTCATGGAGCAGTTCGCACCCGGCACCGCCGCCTACAACATCCCCGTGGCCCGTCGGCTGCACGGCCCGCTGGACGGTCCCGCGCTCCAGCGGTCCTTGGACGCCGTGCTCGCCCGGCACGAGACGCTGCGCTCCCGCTACCCGGTCACGGACGACGGCAGACCGGTGCTGGAGATCGCCGACCCCGCGCCCTTCCTCCTGCGCACCGCCGAGGCGGAGAGCGAGGAGCAGGCCGCCCGGCTGGTGGACGAGCTGGCCGCGCTGCCGTTCGATCTGGTCAACGGACCGCTGGTCAACGGGCTGCTGGTCCGGCTGGCGGACGACGACCATGTGCTGCTGCTCGTGGTCCACCACAGCGTCAGCGACGGCTGGTCCAGCGAGGTACTGGTCTCCGAGGTGCTGCGCGGATACGCCGCGTACGCCAGGGGCGAGCCCGATCCGCTGCCCGAACTGGCTGTGCAGTACGGCGACTTCGCCCTCTGGCAGCGGGACAGGCTCAGCGGGGACCGGCTGGCCGCCGAGGTCGCGTACTGGGCGGGTGAGCTGGCCGGGGTCCGGCCGCTGGAACTGCCGGGGCCACGGCCCCGGCCGGAGCGGCAGACCTTCGTCGGCGCCGGGTACGGCTTCGACGTGGACCGCCGACTCCTGGACCAACTCACCGAGTTGGGCCGGGAACACGGCGCGACCGTGCACATGGTGATGCTCGCCGCCTTCCAGTTGGTGCTGTCCCGGTTCAGCGGGCAGCGGGACTTCGCCGTCGGCTCACCGGTCGCGGGCCGACCGGAGCCGGAACTCGAAGGTCTCGTCGGGATGTTCGTCAATGTGCTGGCGCTGCGCGCCCGGCTGGACGGCGATCCGACGTTCACCGAGCTGCTGGCCCGTATCCGCGAGACCTGCCTGGAGGCGTACGCCCATCAGGAGCTGCCGTTCGCCCAACTGGTCTCGGAGCTGAACGTCGAGCGGGACGTGTCGCGCTCACCGGTCTTCCAGGCCGTGCTGGCGATCCAGAACTACGCGATGGAGGGCGCCCCGAGCCCCGAGCAGAGCGGTGAACAGGGTCTGACGATCGAGCCGTTCGGGCTGCACGCTGCCGGGACGAGGTTCGATGCCGAGCTGTTCCTGATGGAGTGGCCGGACGGGCTGCGCGGCGCGTTCAACTACAACACCGACCTGTTCGACGAGGCCGACATCGCCCGGATCGCCGATCAGCTCGGGCGGCTGCTGCACGCCGTTGCCGAGCGGCCGGACGTGCCCGTCTCCACGCTGGACACCCTGGACCCCGCCGAGCGGGACCGACTGCTCGTCGAGTGGAACGACACCTCGGTGGAGGTCCCCGCCGACGCCACCCTGCCGGGTCTGATCGCCGCGCAGACCACCCGCACCCCCGACGCGGTCGCCGTCGACTTCGAGGGGACCACCCTCACGTACGCGGAGCTGGACCGCGCGGCCGAGCGGGTCGCCGGACGGCTGCGGGCCGAGGGGGTGGGCCCCGGCGCCCTGGTCGCGGTCAGCGCGGACCGCTCACCGGAGCTGGTCGCCGGGCTGCTCGGCGTGCTCAAGTCCGGTGCCGGATACACCCCGTTGGACCCCGAGTACCCGGCCGAACGGCTGGCCTTCATGCTGTCCGACAGCGCCGCCGGGGTGCTGCTGACCCAGGGGCACCTACCCGTCCCGGCGGGGTGCGAGGCGCGCGTACTGCTGCTGGACGATGCGGTGAGTGCGAAGGGTGCGGAAGGTGCCGATGCCCCCGGTGATCCGACGGGCGCCGGCCCCGGCCCGGCCGCCGACGACATCGCGTACATGATCTACACCTCGGGTTCGACCGGCCGCCCCAAGGGAGTGCCGAACACCCACCGGGCCATCGTCAACCGGCTGTTGTGGATGCAGCGCGCCTACCGGCTCGGACCGGACGACGCCGTGCTCCAGAAGACCCCGACCGGTTTCGACGTCTCGGTCTGGGAGCTGTTCTGGCCCCTGCTGACCGGCGCCCGACTGGTCATGGCGAAGCCCGGCGGGCACAAGGACGCAGCCCATCTGCGGGACACGATCGCCGAACGCGGCGTCACCGTCACGCACTTCGTGCCGTCGATGCTCGACGTGTTCCTCGCCGAGGACGACATCGAACGCTGCTCCGGACTGCGCCGCGTCCTGTGCAGCGGTGAGGAGCTTCCGCCCCACACCGCACGGGAGTTCACCGCCCGGCTGCCGCACTGCGCGCTCGCCAACCTGTACGGGCCCACCGAGGCGGCCGTCGACGTCACCAGCTGGGAGTGCGTCGGGCCGCTGGACACCGTGCCGATCGGCATGCCCGTCGACAACACCCGGCTGTACGTCCTCGACGCCGACCTCAGGCCCGCCCCGGTGGGGACCCCCGGCGAACTCCACATCGGCGGGACGCAGGTCGCGCTCGGCTACCACCGCAGACCCGGACTGACCGCCGCCCGCTTCGTCCCCGACCCGTACGGCCCGCCGGGCTCCCGGCTCTACCGGACCGGCGACCTGGCCCGCCGCCGCGCAGACGGCCGGCTGGAGCACCTGGGGCGGATCGACCAGCAGGTGAAGATGCGCGGCCTGCGCATCGAACCCGGCGAGATCGAGGCCGCGTTGCGGGCCGAACCGTCGATCGCGGCCGCCGCCGTCGTCGTACGCGAGGACAACCCCGGCGACAAGCGGCTCGTGGCCTACCTGGTGACACGGCCGGAAGGGGAGCGGGCGGAGGGGGAACACGCGGGGGAGGACAGGCCCGTGGAGGGGGAGCACGCCGGGCCCGATCCCGCCGAGCTGCGTACCGCACTGCGGCGCACCCTGCCCGACTACATGGTCCCGACGGCCTTCGTCGTCCTGGACGCCCTGCCCCTCACCCCGAACGGCAAGCTCGACCGCCGCGCCCTGCCCGCGCCCCAGGCACGCCGAGCGATCGGCGGCGCCCTCGCCGCGCCCGGCACCGACACCGAGCGGGTGCTCGCGGACATCTGGGCCGAGGTGCTGAAGCTGCCCGAGGTCGGCATCGACGACGACTTCTTCGACCTCGGCGGTCACTCGCTGCTCGCCACCCAGGTCGTGGCCCGCGCCCGCAAGCGGCTGCCCGACGTGGGCGCCCGGCCGGTCAGCGTCATGGACCTCTTCACCTGCCGGACCGTCCGCGCGCTCTCCGCCCTGGCCGACCTGGACGAGTCCGAACGCGGCCCGAGCCGGTTGCTCCACCGCCTCACCCGGCCGGTGCCCGAGAGCGAACGCACCCTGTCCCTGGTCTGCGTGCCGTTCGGCGGCGGCAGCGCGGTCGTCTACCAGCCGCTCGCCGACGAACTGCCCGCCGGCTACGACCTGTGGTCGGTCGCCATCCCCGGCCACGACATCGGCGTCACCGAACGACATCTGCCGTTCGAGGAGTTGGCCGAGAGCATCGCGGCGGAGGTACGGGAGCGGGTCGGCGGGCCCGTCGTCCTGTACGGCCACTGCGGGGTCGGCAGCGCGCTCGCCATCGCGGTGTCCCGGCTCCTCGAAGCCTCGGGGCGGGAGCTGGAGGCCGTGTACATCGGGGCGCAGTTCCCGTTCGCCCGGCCGCGCAGCAAGCTCCTGGGCGCGCTCAGCCGCATCTCCGCGCTCGAACCGCTGCTGGGCGACCGGGTGTACGTCAACTGGCTGCGTTCCATGGGCGCGGAGGTGGGCGAACTCGACGAGACGCAGACCCGGTTCATCATCGGCAACATGCGACGCGACTCCAAGGCGGCCGAGGAGTACTTCACCACCGTGCTCGCCGAGGTGGAGGCGGGCGGGCCCCGGCTGCGGGCACCGGTCGTGTCGGTGATCGGCAACCGCGACCCGGCGACCGACTTCTACGAGGAGCGGTACCTGGAGTGGCGGATGCTCGCCGAGCGGTCCGCGCTGGCGGTGCTCGACGAAGGCGGGCACTTCTTCCTGAAGTACCGGGCCAAGGAACTCTCCGAGATCGTCACCCGCACCCACCCGGCCGTCCTGGCGGGGACCACGGCCACCGATCTGCCCCCGCAGGCGGACGACGGGCCGTGGTGGTTCCACGGGGTGAGCGACGAGGAGCCCCGGGAGGCTGTGGCGGAGGAGGAGGACACGACGGTCGCGGGGGACCCGGCCGGCGGTGACGGTCGTGACGACGGTGGCGGCGGTGACGACGGTGACGGGGGTACGGGCACGGCCACGGCTACGGAGGCGGACAGCGGCAGTGGCGGTGGGAAGCCGGGCCGCCGCCGGTCCGCCGGAGTGACCGGAGCGGCCGCCGGAGTGGGGAGAGGGTCGGCCGCCTCCGGGCCACCGCCCGGCATGGGCCGCTTCCTGGTGGTCGCGTTCGGCCAGTTGCTGTCCATCACGGGCTCGGCGCTCACCGAGTTCGCGCTGCCGGTGTGGATCTACATGGAGACCGGCTCCATGGGCAAGTACGCGCTGTACGCCGTCATCGGGATGCTGCCGGGCATCCTGGTGGGACCACTGGCCGGGGCGATCGTCGACCGGCTCGACCGGCGCCGTGTGATGCTCATCAGCGACCTGGTGGCGGGCGGCACCCAGGCCGCGCTGCTCTCCCTGCTGCTGTCCGGCAACCTCGCCTCGTGGCACATCTACACCCTGCTCGCCGTGCTGTCGGTCGCGCTCACCTTCCAACGGCTGGCGTACGCCTCCTCCGTACCGCAACTCGTACCGAAGCAGTATCTGGGGCACGCCAACGGCATCGTCCAGATGGCCTTCGGCGTATCGCAGTTCGTCGTGCCGCTGGCCGCCGTCGCCCTGATGGCCGCGGTCGGACTGCGCGGCGTCCTCATCCTCGACGTGGCCAGCTACGCCATCGCGATCGGTGTGCTGGCGTTCGTGAAGTTCCCGAAGACCCTGCCGTGGAAGCGGCGCGAGTCCCTGGTGACCGAGATCCGGCACGGCTTCTCCTACTCCTGGCGCAACCGGGGGTTCAGGGCGATGCTGCTCTGGTTCGCGGCGCTGAACATCTTCCTGTCGCCGCTCTTCCTGCTGATCACCCCGCTGGTGCTGTCCTTCGACACGCTCGCCGCCGTGGCCAGGGTCGCCGTCGCCGGAGGCGCGGGCGCCATCATCGGCGGCATCGCGATGGGTTTCTGGGGCGGGCCGAAGCGCCACCGGTTGCGCGGCATGCTCGGCCTGGCCGGTGCGCTGGCGGCGACCAGCGCGCTGGTCGGGGTGCACGCGAATCTGTGGGTGATCGGGGCGGGGGCGTTCGGGATGTCCTGCGCGCTCTCCATGGTCAACGGCGTCTACACGACGATCGTGCAGGTGAAGGTCCCGCAGCGGTTCCACGGCCGGGTGTTCGCGCTGAACACGTTGGTCGCGTGGTCGACCCTGCCGATCGGGCACGGCATCATCGCCCCGGCCGGCTCGGCGCTGTTCGGCCCGATGCTCGACGAGGGCGGGCCACTGGCCTCCACGGTCGGCGCCGTCATCGGGACCGGGCCGGGGCGCGGCATCGGCTTCATGTATCTGCTGTTCGGCGCGGCGATGCTCGTCCTCGTGGTGGTGGGGCTGCGGCTTCCGGTGCTGGCGAAGTTCGACGAGAACGTGCCGGACGCGCTGCCGGACGACCTGGTCGGGATACAGGAGCGCGAGCGCCGGATCGCGGAGGCGGGAGCGGGAGCGGGAGCTGGTTCGGGCTCGGGCTCGGGCTCGGGCTCGGGTACGGGTTCGGGAGCTGGTGCGCGTCCGGGTGTGGGCTCGGGTACGGGTACGGGTACGGGTGTGAAGCCGCTGGTGGCGGTCGGTGCCGGGCCCGGTGCCAGGACCAGGGCCGGGGCCGGGGCCGACCCTGGACCCGGTGGCGCAGTCGACACAGGCGAGGGGGACGGCGCATGACCCCGGCACCGCGCCGCCGCGCCCCGGCCGCGCCTCCCGCCCCGACCTGGCTCCCCGAGCTGCTGGCGCACCGGGCCGCCACCGATCCCGGGCGCACCGCGTTGATCTGCGGTCCGCACATCCTCACCTTCGGGGACTGGCGGGCCCGCTCCGACGCGCTCGCCGCCGGACTGCGTGCCCGGGGCCTGGTCCCGGGCGCACGGGTCGCGCTGCGATACGGAAGTGGTGACTGGGTCGACTACGCGGTGGCGTACTGCGGTGTGCTGCGCGCCGGTTGTGTCGCCGTACCGGTGTCCGACCGGCAGGCTCCGGCGGCACTGGACCATGTGCTCGCGGACAGCGGTGCGGTGGCGTTGCTCCACCGGGCGGGCTCGCCGCCGCCGTCGCGGGGTGGGGCGGAGGGCCCGGGAGCGGGGGAGACGCTGTGGACGGCCATCACGGAGGAGATCGAAGCGGCGGCCGGCGGTACCGGGCTGACGCCCACCACCGGCTCCGGCCCGTCCCACACGCCCGGTTCCGGCCCGGCTCAAGCGGCCGAGTCCGGCCCGTCCCACACGCCCGGTTCCGGCCCGGCTCAAGCGGCCGAGTCCGGCCCGTCCCACACGCCCGGTTCCGGCCTGGCTCAAGTGGCCGAGTCCGGCCTGTCCCACACGCCCGGTTCCGATCCCAGCTTGGCTCCCGCTCCCGCTCCCGCTCCCGCCCCCGCCCCCGTCCTCGCTCTCGCCCCCGTCCTCGCTCCCGACGGGCTCGCGCAGATCCTCTACACCTCGGGCACCACCGGCACCCCGAAGGGCGTCACCGCCACGCACGCGAATCTCGTGCACGGCTGCACCCTCGACGAACGCCGTCGGCCGCTGCGGCACTCCAGTCACTTCCTGCACGCGTTCCCGGTGGGCACCAACGCCGGACAGACCATGCTGATCAACGCCCTCAACGCGTCGGCGACCGCTGTGGTCGCGCACCGGTTCACGCCAGGACGCTTCGCACGGCTCATCGAGGAGTACGGGGTCGGCAGCGTCTTCGTCGTCCCGGCCATGGCCATCGAACTGCTCGGCTCCGAAGCCGCCCGCAGGTATTCCACCGACAGTGTGCGACTGGTCGGTTCGACGGCCGCCGCGCTGCCCCAAGCGGTCGCGGTCGGCCTCTCGCACGCCTTCCCGCAGGCCCAGATCGTCAACTACTACACCTCGACGGAGGCGGCCCCCGCGCAGATCACCCTGCTCTTCGACCCGGAGCGCCCGGAGTCACCCGGGCGTCCGGCCTCGTTGCGCGATCTGCGGATCACGGCGGCGGACGGAAGCCCGCTGCCGCCCGGCGAACCGGGCGAGGTCTGGCTCCGTACCCCCGCCTCCCCCCGCACCTACCTCGGGGACGACCGGGCCGGGGCGGAGGTGTTCCAGGGCCGTTGGGTCCGGATGGGCGACCTCGGGCGGCTCGACGAGGACGGCTATCTGCATCTGCTGGACCGGGAGCGCGATGTGGTCAAGTCCGGTGCGTACAAGGTCTCCACGCTCCAGGTCGAGAACGCCCTCCACGCCCATCCGGCGGTGGCCGACGCGGCGGCGTTCGGCATCCCGCACCCGGTCCTGGGGTCGGTCGTCGCCGCCGTGGTCGTGCCCTGCGGTGAGGTGACCGTACCGGACCTGCGGACGTTCCTCCTCGACCGGCTGGCCACCTACGAACTGCCCGCCCGACTGCTCTTCCGGCCCACCCTGCCGCGCAACGAGGGCGGCAAGATCCTCAAGCGCGAACTGCGCCAGCTCCTGGACGACGAGGCACCACGATGACCACGATCCCCCAAGACACGACGGCTGCCGTCCCGCTCAGCCCCGCCCAGCACGGCATGTGGGTCACCGAACGGGTGCTGCCCGCCGGTTCCGCGCACCATCTCGCCGTGACCGTACGGTTCGACGGGCCCCTGGACGGCGAGGCGGCCGACGCGCTGGCCGCCGCGTGCGCGCGGGTCGTCGCGCGTCACCCGGTGCTGACCGCTCGGGTGGACCCGGACGGCCCCGCGCTCGCCCCGGGCACCGGACCGTCGCCCGTCCTGGCGCGGCTCGCCCCCGTACCGGACCAGGAGCAGGAGGACACCGCGCTGCGGGCGGAGACCGTCCGCCCCTTCGACCTGAGCCGTGGCCCGCTGGTGCGGTTCGCCCTGGTCGGGACCGGACCCGAACGGCATGCGCTGCACGTGGTCGCGCACCACCTGGTGTTCGACGGCATGTCCAAGGACATCCTGGTCTCCGAACTCCGGGACGCGCTCGCGCAAACGCCGGGACACCCCGGGCCGATCGAGCCGGCCGCCGGACGCGGGGAAGAGGACGGGAACACCGCCGTCGAGGCCGCGGCCGCCTTCTGGGCCTCCCGCCCGTACGACCCCGCCCCCGCCGCACCGCCACTGCCCGGCCTCCGCGCCTCGGTGCGGGACACCACCGCCCCCGCCCCGGGCGACGCCGTGCCGTTCACCCTCGACCCCCAGCAGCACGCGCGTCTCTCCGAAACCGCCGAAGCGCTCGGCTTCACCCGCTTCGAACTCCTCCTCGCCGCCTGGCACACGCTGCTCCTGCGGTACGGCGATCCGGCGCCCGTGACGGCCCTTGAGCTGTCCACCCGACGTCCCGAGGACACCGGACGCATCGGTCTGTACGTCAACGAGCTGCCGGTCTTCACGCATCCCCGCGCCGACCGGCCGTTCGCGGAGTTCGCGCGGGAGGTACGGGCCGAGCTGCGCGCGCTGTACGCGCACCGGACCGTACCGCTCGGCCGTGCGGTACGCGGTCTGACCCCGCGTACCGCCGTCACACCCCTCTCGCTCAGCTACCGACGCCGCACCACCCCGGACGAGGGCCCACGGCTCCCGGGCGGCGCGGCGGCGACGGTCGAGTGGATCGCGTTCACGCACACCGCGCGCAACCTCGCACACCTCCAACTGGTCGACGAAACCCACGGATTGACCGGCTCGCTCCAGTACCGTACGGACGCCTTCGCGCCCGGTGCGCCCGACCGGATCGTGGATCACTTCCGTACGCTGCTCGGCGCCGCGCTCGCGGCCCCGGACACCGCCCTGGCCGAACTGCCGCTGCTCGCCGGGGCCGAGCTGGAGCGCGCGCTGGGGGCCGACCGCGTCACTGCGGCCGCCTGCTCACCGGACACCACCGTGGTCGGACTGTTCCTGGCACGGGCCGCCACGACGCCGGGGGCCGTGGCCGTCGTCGGAGTGGACGGCCAGGAGCTGACGTACGGGCGGCTGCGCGCGGACGTGGTCCGGTTCGCGGACCGGCTGACCGCGCTCGGGCTCGGCCCCGGTGATCTGGTCGGCATCGAACTCACCCGCTCGACGGACCAGTTGGTGGCCGTGCTGGGAGTCCTGGCGGCGGGGGCCGCCTATGTGCCGCTCGACCCGGAGTACCCGGCCGAGCGGCTGGCCTTCGTCCGCGCCGACGCGGGCCTCGCCGCTCTCGTCACCCCTCTCGGCACCCACCTGGTCACCCATGAGCCGGCCCCGGACGGGCTGATCGCGCTCGCCCCGGAACCGGTCGGCGGAATCCAGGACGGTACGGACGCCCCGCCGGGCGACGAGCCGGCCGCGCCGCCCGGCCCCGCGCCCGACGATCCCGCGTACGTCATCTACACCTCGGGCTCGACCGGTACGCCCAAGGGAGTCGAGGTGCCGCACAGCGCCCTCGCCAATCTCCTCGCCGCGATGAGCGACAAGCTGGGCACGGGGGCGGCCGACCGATGGCTCGGGCTGACCTCGCTCTCGTTCGACATCTCGACCGTGGAACTGCTGCTGCCGCTCACCACCGGAGCCCGGGTCGTGCTCGTCCCGGAGGCCCATCAGCGTGACGGGGCAGCCCTGTTGAAGCTGATCGACACGCAGGGCGTCACGCATGTGCAGGCCACGCCGAGCAGTTGGCGGCTGATGCTGGGAGCGGGGCTACGGCGACCCGAACTGGTCGCGGTCGCGGGCGGCGAGGCACTGCCCGGTCCGCTGGCCGAGGAACTGGGCGCGGCGACCGGCAGGCTCGTCAATGTGTACGGGCCGACCGAGACCACCGTGTGGTCGACCCTGACGGACCTCGCACCGGGCGCACCGGTCACCATCGGCCGCCCACTGGCCGCCACCCGCGCCCAGGTCCGCGACGCCCACGGGCAGCCGGTCCCGGACGGCATCACGGGCGAGCTGTGCCTGGGCGGCGCGGGGGTGGCGCACGGATACCGGGGACGGCCGGGGCTCACGGCCCGGCGCTTCGTCCCGGACCCGTACGGCCCGCCCGGATCGCGCCTCTACCGTACGGGCGATCTGGTACGCCGACTGCCGGACGGGCGACTGGAGTTCGTGGGACGGCTCGACACCCAGGTGAAGCTGCGCGGACACCGGATCGAACTCGGGGAGATCGAGGCCCGCCTCGGCGAACACCCCGGGGTGTCCCAGGCCGTCGTCGTACTCGACAACGGTCCCGAGGACGCGGACGAGGTCGCGGCCGTGGGCGGGAAGGGCGGTCCGTACGAGGACGGCCCGTACGGGGGCGGCGAGGACCAGGCCCGGCTGATCGCCTACACCGTGCCGTACACCGCCGACGGTCTCGCCACGGGTCCGTCCCCCGACGAACTCCGCGCGCATCTGGCCCGTACCCTGCCCACCGCCATGCTGCCCACCGCCTGGGTGTCACTGAGCGCCTTCCCGCTCACTCCCAACGGCAAGCTGGACCGGGCCGGTCTGCCCGAGCCGCCCCGCGTCCGGGTACCCGCCTCGGATCACCCAACTGCCGCACCACCGCAGCCGTTGGCGTCCGACACTCTGCTCGACGGCCCCACCGCCGTCGTGCGTGACATCTGGCAGCAGGTGCTGCGGCTCGACGACATCGGCCCCGACGAGGACCTGTTCGATCTCGGCGGTCACTCCCTGACGATCACCGCCATCGCCGCACGCATCCGCAAGCGACTGGGCGTCGAGGTACCGCTCGATGTCTTCTTCGACACTCCCACCATCAACGGCGTGGCCGCCGTGGTGACCGAACTCCAGCAGGAGGACCGATGAGCGATCCCACGCAGTACCAGGTGGTCGTCAACGACGAGGAACAGCACGCCCTCTGGTCGGCGAGGACCGAACCGCCCCCGGGCTGGCGGCCGGACGGTTTCACCGGTACGGAGGAGGAGTGCATGGCGCACGTGGACGAGGTGTGGCCCGACATCCGCCCGCTGAGCCTGCGCCGCCGGCTCGCCGAGGAGGCCGGACGATGACCGTGTGGCCGGGACTTGAGGACACCGACGTCCTGCGCAGCCGGGTCGCGGCGCTCATCGCGCGGGTCAGCGACGGCGAGCTGACCGAGACGGAGATCCTCGCGGCGGGCGGTTCGCTGACCGCGCTCGGGGTCACCTCGCTGACGTTCCTGCGGCTGATCGACGCGGTCGAGGAGGAGTTCGGGGTCATGTTCGACCTCGACGGGCCGACGCCGTTCATGGACGACCTCGACGGCCTGGTGAACCACCTGGAGGAGCAGGGGGTGGGCTCGGGTATGGGCTCAGGTACGGGACGGGCTGGTGGCGCGGGAGTGGGTTCGGGAGTGGGCACGGGTCCGGCCGGGGGAACGGGAGTGGGTACGGGTCCCGCCGGGGGCGCCGGTACGGGTCCGGGGGGCGGGGATGGCTGAGGCGGGCCCGGCGACGGCCGCCCGGCTCGCCGTGGGCTTCCACGGCGAACGGTCCGGGCGGGCCCCGCTGACCTGGGGGCAGCGCGCGATCTGGCACGCCGTCCTGCGTACCGCCCCCAACGACCACTACTTCAACATCGGTCGCGTACTGCCCCTGGCCGACCGGGGCCGACCGGCCACGGCCACCGAGGCGGCGCAGGCTCTGGCAGACCTGATGGGTCGTCACGAATCCCTGCGTACGCGCCTTTCGTCGTCCGGAGGCGACCTCGCGCAGGAGCTGTCGGCGAGCGGAACACTCTCCGTGACCGTCGTCGACGCGGCCGGTCCGGAGGCGGCGGAGCGCACCGCCGGTGAACTGCTCGACCGGCTGTCCGCCACCCGCTTCGACTACGCGGGGGAGTGGCCGTTGCGCGCCGCCCTGGTGACCAGCGGCGGCCGGGTCACCCATGCCGTGCTGGTGCTCTGCCATCTGGCCGCCGACGGACACGGCGTCGAAGTGCTCGTACGGGATCTGCGGCTGCTGGTCAGACGCGGCTCCGCCGGTCGCCCGCCCACCACCACGCCCCTGGAGCTGGCCCGCGAACAGCACGGCGAGACCGGGCGGCGGCGGGGGGCGGCGGCGCTGGCGCACTGGGAGTCCGGCTACCGGGCGGCGCCGCCGACGATGTTCCCGCAGCCCGTCGCCGAGCCGAGAAGTCCCCGGTTCTGGACGGGCCGCATCGAGTCCACCGCGCTGAACCGCGCGGTGGGCGCGGTCGCCGCCGCCCACCGGGTCAGCGGGTCCACGGTGCTGCTCGCCGCGTGCGCCGCCCTGGTCGCGGCCGGGGCGGGACACCGGACGGCGGCGGTCATGCCGATCGTAGGCAACCGGACCGCAGCCGCCCACCGGGACCTGGTGTCCACGCTCTCGCAGGACGGCCTGTTCCTGCTCGAACTCGGCCTCGCCGCCCCTGAAGACGGGCCGATGGATATCGCGAGGCTTCCGGGGCGGGAGCAAGTGCCGGGGGTCGCCGGGGAGTCGGCTCTCGGGCAGGAGACCGGAGCACGTATCCCGGGGGAGGCGGACGGCCTCCGGCCGTTCACCGATCTGCTGCCCGGCGCCTACCGCGCGGCCCTGCGCACCTACCGGTCCGCCGGGTACGACCCGGTGGAGTGGGACGCGCTCGGGGCGCGGATGCGGGACGAACGCGGCACCGAGGTGCACCCGTACTGCTGCTTCAACGACATGCGTCTCGTGGAACGCCCCGCGCCCTCGGGGCCCCCGCCCACCCGGGACGAACTGCGCGGGGCGATGCGGTCGACCCGGTTCGGTTTTCCCGCCACCCAGGAGTTGGTGGCGTGCCGCTACTGCCTCCACATCACGGAGGTGGGGCCCGCGCTGGCGGTCGCGCTCACCGCCGACACCGCGTATCTGCCGCCCGACACGATCCGTGCCCATCTGTACGCGATGGAGCGCCTGATCGTGGCGAGCGCGGTGGGGGACGCACCCCGTCTGGCCGACCTGCCGGGCCTGCTGACGGAGGCCCACTTCCCGGATTCGCCGGAGGAGAGGCGGTCCGGCCCGTCCCGGTCGGGAGAGGCCCGGTCATGACGGCCGGGGCGGGCGGGGCCGGGGCGGACAGGTCGGGGGCGGACGGGCCCGTACGAGCCTGGGCCGACCGCACCTCCTGCGTACAGGGCGGACGCCTGGCGTTCCAGCTGACCGGCGTCCGGTCCGGCACGGTGGTCGTCACCGACGCGGTCACCGACGAGGTACGTCTCTCGGCGCCGGTCACCGCGCCCACCTGGACCCTGGACGTCCCGGCCGACTGGCCCAGCTCCCTCTACCGCGCGACCTTCCACGGTCCCGGGGGACCATCACCCTTCACCACCCGCGTCCCCACCACCCCGATCCCGATCCCCACCCCCACCCCCACCCCCACCCCCGAGCCTGAGCACGAGGTCTGGTTCGTGGTGCGGGCCGCGCGTCCCGGCGCCGGTTCCCCGATCCTGGTCTCCGTCCCCTTCGCCACCTGGCGCGCCTACACCCACGCCGGGCAGCCCGGCCGGGGCCTCTACTACACCGAGCAGCCGGACCGGGCCGCCAGGGTCTCCTTCGCGTCACCGGGCGGCGGGCCGCCCCCCGAACGCTGGGAGGAGGGGCTGCTGCGCTGGCTCCCGGGGGCAGGCTACGACGTCGACTTCTGCTCCGGGCTCGACCTGCACGACGGAGACGAACTCCTCAGCCACTACCGGCTGTTGGTGGTCAACGGGCATGACGAGTACTGGTCCTCGGAGATGCGCGACAGCGTCGAGGCGTTCGCGCGGCGCGGCGGCAACCTGGCGTTCTTCGCCGCCAACACCGCCTGGTGGCAGATGCGCCTGGAGGACGACCGGCGCACGATGGTGTGCCACCGGGACGCCGTCACCGACCCGCTGACCGCGACCGATCCGCGCCGGGTGACCGTCGAATGGTCCAGCTCCCCCGTCGACCGCCCCGAGAACACCATGACCGGGGTGAGCTTCCGCCGGGGCGCGGGCGCGTGGGGCGAGGGCATGGCGGTGATGCGGAAGGACGCGTACACGGCACGTTTCACCGGGCACTGGGTGTTCGACGGCACGGGCCTGACGGACGGCGACTCTTTCGCGCGGGGTGCGTTGGGGTACGAGACGGACGCGTGCGCGCTGGAGTGGACCGGGGACGTGCCACGGGCGACCGGCACCGACGGGACACCGGCCTCGTTCGTCGTGCTCGCCACCGCGGATCTACGGCACTGGCGGGCGTACGGGCAGGGAGGCGCCGCCACGATGGGGGTGTTCCGGCTGGGCGCGGGGACCGTGTTCAACGCCGCCACCATCAACTGGGGCAGCGTCCTCGACGACGACCCCGTCGTGGACCGCATCACCCGCAACGTCCTCGACCGGCTGAGCGGGTCCACCCCCGGAGACGCGTGGGAGGTCGCGGGCGAACCCGACGACGTGCGTGCCCTGGCCGTCTGTGAGGGCGTGCTGTTCGGCGTGGACGGTGACGGCGCCCTGTTGTGCCGTGAACCCTCGGGCCAGAACCTCCCCTGGCGTCGGATCGGTCAGGCCCCGGGCGTGCGATGCCTCGCCTCCGCGCGGGAGGCGGCGGGCGCGCTGCCGCTGGAGCTGTACGCGGCCACGGACGACGGCAGGCTGCTGCGCCGCGACCCGGTGGCGGGCCCCGCCGAGTGGCACGAGGTCACCACCGTGCCGCCTGGCACGGCCGCGCTGGCGATCTGCGACGCCGGGGTGTTCGCCGTCACCCCGCACGACGACACCCTGTACCACCTGTCCGCGCTCGCCCCGTCCTCCCCGCCCGCCGCACCCGCCGCGCCTTTCGCGCTGGAACCTGCCTGGCCCTGGCGGGCGTTGGGTGACGCGGGCGGTGCGGTCGCGCTCACCACGATGAACAGCAGGCTGTGGGCGGTGACGGCGGACGGCCGGCTCCGCACCCGGCTCCCGTCGGCCGCGCCCTCCGGCGACGGGGAACCGGCGGGCACCGGCTTCACGGACTGCGCGTCGCCGGGCCCCCCGGGCGGCTGCCAGGCACTGGCCGCCCGCGCGGGCACGCTGTACGCGACGGGGAGCGGCGGCCCCCTGCGGTTGCGGAGGGGGCCGGTCCTGTGAGGGGCGGTCGGTCACCGGCGTACCCGCCCGGTGGCCGGCGCCCGGCAGTCGTTGGTCAGCCGGTGCGGATGTAGCAGACGAAGTCGCCCGTCAGATGGTTCGTCCCCGGGTTGGACGTCGGGTCACCGTCCGTCACGATGCTGAGCCCGGCCGAACTGGTGAGGAAGGTGTTCGCCGGACGGGCCTCCGCGCGCCAGGCCGCGGGCGCCTTGGCGAAGACGGCCTGGCACCCGTCCTCGCCCGACGCGAAGGCGTCCTCCGAGGTGATCGGGTCCGTGGTCGTTCTGTCCACCTTCGTGCTTCCGAGCACCCGCAGCGTGTGGGGTGAGCCGCAGTCCGTCCTGCGGATCAGGGAGTCGGAGTCGAGACCGGTGTCGGTGGTGCCGCAGTCGCCCGCCGCCGTCCTGTGCAGATCGGTCAGCACGGTGGTGGCCTTCGGCGCCTTTTGCGCGGAGGGGATCGTGTACGCGACCGGCTTGCCGTGGTCGGTGAGGGTGTACTCGGCCCGCAGCGTGCGTACATCCGCCAGGATGTGCTTCTTGTGCAGTGCGTCGAGCAGGGGGCCGAGATCGGCGCTCGCCCGGGTGATCCGGCCCTCCTCGTTCAGCACCACGCTCAACGGCAGGCGCTTGTCGACCTGAGTGGACGTCAACGTGTCGGCGTTGCGCACCGCGTGCGGGAGGAGCATTTCGGCGCTGCTGCCCGACATGGTGACGTCGTAGTGCCGGGACCCGTCGGCCTCCTTCTTCGGCTGCCCGGTGGGAATCGCACGGCCGACGGCGTCGGCGAGCGTACCGGCGTACGGAGTGGAGTCCCCCGCGTGATCGAGCACCGCTGCGGCCGATTCGGCGAAGTCGGAGGTCCCTTCGTAACGGAGCCAGTGACCCGGCGACACCTGGTACAGCACGTCGGACTTCTGGACCAGGACGGGCTGATGCCCGGTCGTGCCGGCCTTCCCGATCAGTTCGGCGGCCTTCGCCGGGAACCCGGCGGGGACGGTGGTGGCGATGTCCGCCTGGGCGGTGTGATGCGCGTAGTCCAGGCTGCCGACGGTACGTTGCACGGCCTCGCCCGCCGCTGATCCGTAGACCAGGGTGGAGACGAAGCGGGCCGTTCCGCTGTTCCGGGTGGCCGTGCTCGCGGCGATCAACTGCTTGGCCGGTGCCTGGCCGTAGACCTCCTGGGCCGCCGACTTCGTCGCGCCGTCCTCGTTCTCACCCCCGGCCGTGCAGGCCACCGCCCCCAGCAGCAACGGCGTCACCATCAGAACCGCACTTCGAACCACTGTCGTACGCAACGTCCCCACCCATTGTTCAGTTCCTGTACGCCGATTGTGCGGGCCGGCCGGGCGGGACACCAGCAACGGATGATCACGCTTGTGACATACGGCGGTGCCCCCGCCCGCCGACGCGCACGGTCCTCGGAACGCGTACCGGCGGCCCTGACGATCCCAGCCGCGCGGCCGCACGCACCCCGCACGCACCCCGCGCGCCCCACGCACCCCGCGCGCCCCACGCGCCCCATGCCGCCCACGCGGCCCCACGCCGTTCCGGCCTTCCCGGCGCCACCGCTCGTGCACCATGCTGACCCCTCGGCCACAAGGTCGCACCGCCACCCTTGGGGGAACCATGCACAGCCGCACCGCTACCACCTCCGCCACCTCCGCCACCTCCACCGCCGTCACCGCAACCGCCCTGCTCGTCGGCGCCGCGCTTCTCGCCCTCACGGGCTGCTCCAGTGACAGCTCGGATCACGCGTCCGGGCAGGCGTCCGACCACCCGGCGGGCCACACGTCCGACCCCACCCCGGACTCGAAGCCGTCGGTCACCGGTTCACCGGTCATCGAGTCACCGGCCACCGCCCCGTCGGCCACCGGGTCGGTGGACAAGGACAAGGCACGCCGGGCGGCCGGTGTACCGAAGGACCCGACGGGCGAGAACCGCACCGGCTACCTCGCCGCGGTCAAGGCCGTCGACCCGTGGTTCGTCACGGCCAAGGGAGACGAGGACGCGATCGACAACGGGGTGAACCAGTGCGCCGGGGTCCACGGCAGCAAAGCGGTCTGGTTGGCGCAGCAACGGTTCGGCACACCGGACCGACCGGTCACCGACGCCGAGGCGAAGAAGCTCAACGCGGCCGTGAAGAGGTACATCTGTCCCTGACCCGCTGCCCGCCCGGCCCGCCCCGCCACGTGCCCCGGCGGCGGTAACTCGGTTGCCGTGCGGCGAAGGGGCGGATAGGAACAGCGGATGCTGCGTGGAAACAAGATCGGGCTCCGGGCCCGGCACGAGTCGGACGTATCCGTCCTGCACACCGAGCTGTACGACGACGTGGCGACGCGTTCGAGGGCCGACTCGCGGCCCTGGCGTCCCATCCCCCGGGATTCGGCGGTGTCTCCGTACGTGGTGACCGGACCCGACGAAGACGCGGCCCGCTTCTCCGTGGTGACCCTGGACGGGGAGACACTGGCGGGGGAGGCGCTGTTGTGGGGGATCGACACCCACAACAGGAGCGCCCACCTCGGGATCGCGCTCCTGCCCGCGTTCCGGGGACAGGGATTCGGGGTGGACGTCGTCCGTGTGCTCTGCGACTACGGCTTCGCGGTGCGCGGCCTGCACCGGCTCCAGCTCGAAACACTGGCCGACAACGGGGCGATGATCGGCGCGGCGGAACGGGCCGGGTTCGGCAGGGAGGGAACACTGCGCCGTTCGGCGTGGGCCGGCGGCGAGTTCACCGACGAGGTGATCTACGGCCTGCTCGCCGACGACTGGCGGAAGTGAGGTGGCTCGGGCCCACGGGGCCCGTGATCGGTGTACTCGCCCACGTGGCGAGCCCGTTGGTGCGATCTTTGACTCATGGACGTGAGCGCGCACACCGGGATGATCCTCGTACCCGAGGGTCGGGTGACCCTGTCGGACCGGCGGACGCGCCGGAGTTGGACGGTCGAGCAGGCGTCGTACCGGCTCGGGGCCGTCCCGGTCACCCAGGAGCGGTACGAACAGGTCACCGGCCGACGGCCGAGCGACGCACGGGGTGATCTGCTGCCCGTCGAGGGTGTCTCCTGGCTGGACGCGGTCGAGTTCTGCAACTCCCTTTCGCACCAAGAGGGGTTGACGCCCGCTTACCACCACCGCACCGCCACGGCCGGTGTCGGCGCCACCGCCGAGGGCGTCGAGTGGGACCCGTCCGCCGACGGCTACCGGCTGCCGACCGAGGCCGAGTGGGAGCACGCCTGCCGGGCCGGTACGACCGGGGCGCGGTACGGGCAGCTCGACGAGATCGCCTGGCACCGCGGCAACTCGGGCGAACGCGTCCACGAGGTGGGCGGCAGGCGGCCCAACGCGTGGGGTGTGTACGACATGCTGGGCAACGTCTGGGAGTGGTGCTGGGACGTCTACGACGCCGAGGTCTACGGCACCTACCGGGTACTGCGCGGCGGTGGCTGGTTCGACGAGCACTGGAGCTGCCGGGCCTCGGTGCGCCGCCGCAGCCACCCGACCTTCCGGATCGACGACGTCGGTTTCCGAGTGGCGCGCTCCGTCCCCGGCTGAGCCCGCCCGACACCGAGCCCGACACCCCGCCCCACCCCGATCCGTCCCGACCCCCGGCCCGCCCGCCCGCCGAAGCCCGAACCCCGGCCCGGCCGAGCCCGCCGAAGCCTGATCCCTGCCCCATCCGCGCCCACCGGGCCCCGGCACCCCGATCCGTCCCGACCGGCCGCCCACGCCTGCTCACCCACCCTCCGACCACGTCCGGAGCGCGGCCGCCCCACCCCTCCGACCAGGCCCGGAGCGAGGCCCACCCACCGCTCCGACGAGCGGCCGACCCCGGCCGATGAGCGCGATTCGGTCGCCCGAGCCGTGTGCGACAGGTCCGGTCTGATGTACTGGACAACGTGTCCACGCAGCCCGAAGCGCCCGATTTCACCACCCTCCTGCGCCCTGTCGTACGGGAGTCCTCGGTCAGCGAGGTCGCCAGGCTGCTCCTCGACCACCTCGCCGAAGGCAACCTGAAGCCCGGCACCCGCCTCCCCGCCGAACGGCAGCTCGCGGACGCGCTCCACGTCGCCCGGTCGAGCGTTCGGGGCGCGCTCTCCGCGCTGGACGTGCTCGGCGTCATCGAGGTCCGGCCGGGCTCCGGCTCGTACGTCCGCGAGGGCACGTCGGAGTTCCTGCCGCGCGCCATTAGCTGGGGCATGATGCTCGGCACGCGCCACACCCGGGACCTGGCCGAGGTCCGTACGTTCCTGGAGGGCGTCTCCGCCCGACTGGCCGCCGACCGGGCCGACGCGGACGACGTCGAACGCCTCGAAGGCCATCTGAACCGGATGCGGGAGGCGGGCACGGACGTCAGGGCGTTCGTCGAGTCCGACCTCGCCTTCCACCTCGACCTGGCGGACATCAGCGGGAACGCCGTCCTCGGCGACATCCTGCACTCCGTCCGCGCTCTGCTCCAGGGGTGGACGGAACACGCCGGGGGCATCGAGGACGCGGTCGCCGAAACCCTGCGCGAGTACGGAGCGGTCCTCGACGCGATCCGCGCCCACGACGCCGAGGCGGCGGACGCGGCGATGGTCGAGCACATGCGCCGGGCGGGCGACCGGCTGAATCCGTCCCCGCGCGCCGACACGGAGAACTGACGCCCCGTCAGCGCACCTGGCGCGTGTCTCCCGCGTACGGGCCGAGCCCCGCACCCGTACCCGCCGCCGTACCCGTACCGGTATCGGGGGTACCCGCCTGTCCCGGTACCGTCGGCGTCACCACGTCCGCCTTCCGCTCCTCGCGCACCAGCGCCGCCAGCTCGGTCAGTGACCGAATCCGCCAGTCGGCGCCCGTCACCACGTCCGGGTGGTCCGCCCACCAGTGCCCCCACGGTCCCCGCCTGAGATGCGCCGTCCGCAGCCCCGCCGCCCGCGCCGGGAGCAGGTCCTCGCTCGGGTGGTCGCCGACGTACACCGTGTCGTGCGGACCGGCCCCGGACACCTCCTGTACGAGGTCGAAGAACGCCGCGTCCGGTTTGGCCACCCCCCACTCGCCGGAGGTGACGACCAGGTCCGCGGGCAGATCGAGCCCGCGCAGCAGCGCGCCCGCCCGGTCGGTCCCGTTCCCGGCGACCACCACGCGCACCCCGAGCCTCCGCAGCTCGGCGAGGCTGGGGCGGACATCCGGGTACAGGTCGGTCTCGTCCAGGTACTCACCGCGCGCCGCCGCCTCACGGGCGTGGCACGCCTCGCGGATGTCCATGTCGGGGCGGAGCACGCGCAACGCTTCGGTGTGGTCGCGGCCCTGGACGACCGCGGCGCCGACGAGGGCGCTGACGGTGTGCGACGGGACGCCCAGCCAGTCGGCCCAGGAGGACCAGTACCGGTCGTCGCGGATGAGTGTTTCGCCGATGTCGAAGACGATCGTTTCCATCACCGGGCCGAGCTTACGGGGACAAGGGCGACTTAACGGACAGGGCGGGGCTGTCGCGGAGCCGTTCTCCCCGTCCGGCCCCTCCGGCCTGCCCCACCCCCACGGCCCGCAGCCATCCGTGACCCACCGTGTGTTCGGGCGCGCGGCCCGGGGAAGGTGCCGGACATGGATACCGCCAAGCTCGAACTCGCGGCTCAGCGCTGCGTGGAAGCCGAAGAAGCACTCAAGGCCGCTCAGGAGGACCTCCGGGCCGAGGCCGTGTCCGCGTTGCGGCAGGACGGCGACCGCGCCGGACAGGAAGCGGAAGTGACTCGTATCACCGGGTGGACGAGCGAACAGCTGAACTCCCTGGAAGCGGCCGCCGCGCAGGACGTGCCGAACGGGCGGTAGCGGCCCCGGCCGGGGAGGCCGCCGGCCCCGGCCCGGAGGCTCGGCCATCGGCCTGCCGGGCCCGCCTCCCCGCCCGCGCTCAGCCTCCACCGCCGCCCCGCGCCCCGCCCCTGCCTCCGCCCGCGCACCCCCGCCACACCTCACGTACCGCCCGCCCCCGCGCCACCCACGCGCCGCGCCACACCCCACCCGCACTCCACCCACACCCCGCCCCCCGAGCCGCCCCGCCCACCGGAGTGCCTGGTCACAGGCCGGGGCCGCGCTCGTATGCTCGATCCATGACCGATCCTCAGCGCGGACGCCCCACCTCCAACGCCATGCGGCGTGCCCTCAGGCGGGCACGCGACGGTGTCGCTCTCGACCGGGAAGAGGCCGCCGTCCTGCTCCAGGCGCGCGGCGACGATCTGACCGACCTCGCCGGATCGGCGGCCCGGGTGCGGGACGCCGGTCTTGAGGCCGCGGGCCGGCCAGGTGTCATCACGTACTCCCGCAAGGTCTTCATCCCGCTGACCCGGCTCTGCCGTGACAAGTGCCACTACTGCACGTTCGTCACCGTGCCCGGCAAGCTCCGCAGGGACGGCCACGGCATGTTCCTGTCGCCCGACGAGGTCCTGGGCATCGCCCGCGAGGGCGCGGCGCTCGGCTGCAAGGAAGCCCTGTTCACGCTCGGCGACCGGCCGGAGGACCGCTGGCCCGAGGCGCGCGAGTGGCTGGAGGCCGAGGGGTACGACGACACACTCGCGTACGTACGGGCCATGGCCATCCGGGTCCTGGAGGAGACCGGCCTCCTCCCGCACCTCAACCCGGGTGTGCTGAGCTGGACCGACCTCCAGCGGCTGAAGCCCGTCGCCCCGTCCATGGGCATGATGCTGGAGACCACCGCGACCCGCCTGTGGTCCGAGCCCGGCGGCCCGCACCACGGCTCGCCCGACAAGGAGCCCGCCGTCCGGCTGCGGGTCCTGGAGGACGCGGGCCGCTCCAACGTCCCGTTCACCACCGGCATCCTCATCGGCATCGGCGAGTCGTACGAGGAACGCGCCGACTCCCTCTTCGAGCTGCGCCGGACGGCCCGCGCCTACCACGGCATCCAGGAAGTCATCGTCCAGAACTTCCGCGCCAAGCCCGACACGGCGATGCGCGGCATGCCCGACGCCGAGCTGGAGGAGCTGGCCGCCGCCATCGCCGTGGCCCGGCACATCCTCGGCCCCTCGGCCCGCATCCAGGCCCCGCCGAACCTCGTCGACGCCGAGTACGCCCTGCTCATCGGCGCCGGGATCGACGACTGGGGCGGGGTATCGCCGCTGACCCCCGACCACGTCAACCCCGAACGCCCCTGGCCGCACATCGACGAACTCGCCGCGAGGACCGCCGAGTCCGGCTTCACCCT
Source organism: Streptomyces sp. AM 4-1-1 (assembly GCF_029167625.1). Taxonomy (NCBI): domain Bacteria; kingdom Bacillati; phylum Actinomycetota; class Actinomycetes; order Kitasatosporales; family Streptomycetaceae; genus Streptomyces; species Streptomyces sp. AM 4-1-1. Next base: position 2,794,278 of record NZ_CP119145.1, on the reverse strand, counting down.
GCGTGAACGCCTCACCATCTACCCGGAGTTCATCCAGCGCGGCGAACCCTGGCTCGACCCCCGCCTCCTCCCGCACGTCCGCGCGCTCGCCGACCCGGACACCGGCCTCGCCCGCGAGGACGTCGAACCGGTCGGCCTGCCCTGGCAGGAACCCGACGAGGGCTTCACCGCCACCGGCCGCACCGACCTGCACACCACCATCGACACCGAGGGCCGCACCTCCGACCGACGGGACGACTTCGACGAGGTGTACGGGGACTGGGAGGCGCTGCGCGAGGCCGCCGCGCCCGGCATGGTCCCGTCCCGGATCGACGGGGACGTACGGACCGCGCTCGCCACCGCCGCCGACGACCCGACGAAGCTCACCGACGACGAGGCACTGGCCCTGCTCCACGCCGACGGGCCCGCCCTCGACGCGCTCTGCCGGATCGCCGACGAACTGCGCCGTGACGTGGTCGGTGACGACGTCACGTACATCGTCACGCGGAACATCAACTTCACCAACGTCTGCTACACCGGCTGCCGGTTCTGCGCCTTCGCCCAGCGCCGCACCGACGCGGACGCGTACACGCTCTCCCTCGACCAGGTCGCCGACCGGGCCGCCCAGGCGTGGGACGTCGGCGCCGTCGAGGTCTGCATGCAGGGCGGAATCCACCCCGACCTGCCGGGCACCGCCTACTTCGACATCGCGCGGGCGGTGAAGGAGCGCGTCCCGGGCATGCACGTCCACGCGTTCTCGCCGATGGAGGTCGTCAACGGCGCCACCCGCACCGGCCTTTCCATCCGCGACTGGCTGATTTCCGCGAAGGAGGCCGGACTCGACTCCATCCCCGGCACCGCGGCGGAGATCCTGGACGACGAGGTCCGCTGGGTCCTCACCAAGGGCAAGCTCCCCACGGCCACGTGGCTGGAGGTCATCAGGACGGCGCACGAGGTGGGACTGCGCTCCTCGTCCACGATGATGTACGGGCACGTCGACCAGCCCCGCCACTGGCTCGGCCACCTGCGGACCCTGGCCCGGCTCCAGCAGGAGACCGGTGGTTTCACGGAGTTCGTGACCCTGCCGTTCATCCACACCAACGCCCCGGTCTACCTGGCGGGCATCGCCCGCCCCGGCCCGACCGACCGCGACAACCGGGCCGTCACCGCCATGGCCCGGCTCCTCCTGCACCCGCACATCACCAACATCCAGACCAGCTGGGTGAAGCTCGGTGCGGAGGGTGCGGCGGAGATGCTGCGCTCGGGTGCGAACGACCTCGGTGGCACGTTGATGGAGGAGACCATCTCCCGTATGGCGGGGTCGAGTTACGGCTCGTACCGCTCGGTCCGGGACCTCGTCGAGATCGCCGACCTGGCGGGCCGACCGGCCAAGCCGCGTACGACGCTGTACGGGGAGGTCCCGGCGGAACGGGTGGAGGCGGCACGGGCTTCGGACGGCCACCTTCCGGAGTTGCTGCCGGTGCTGGGGGACTGACGGGGACCGACCGCCTGGGCGGACAGGCCCGACCGGTCGGCGCGGTCGGTCCGGTCGGCCCGCCCGGCCCGGCCGGCCCGGTCGGTGAGTCCTGGCACCGACCGGCCGACAGCCTCCGAGACCGGTCGGTCAGCCGGTCAGCCGGTCAGCCGGTCAGCCGGACAGCTGGTCAGCCGGACAGCTGGCCAGTCGGTCAGTGGGTCAGTCGATCAGTTGCCGGGAGGAGCGACGAGCGTGGTCACGTCGGTGTTCGCGCCGCACACCACCACACAGACCTTCTCGCCGACGCCCGGCCGGTAGCCGTACCCGGCCGTGGCGGGGCGGTCAGCCGGACCCCGGTCGGCCGGACCCCGATCGGACAGATTCTGCTCGTACGGATTCTGCTCGGACAGATCCTGATCGGGCGCGCCCCGGTCGGGCACGTGCCGGTCCGCCCGGCCGATCGGCGCGGTGAGCGCGGCCAGAGCGGTCGCGGCGCCGTGCTCGGCCGCGATACGCCGCTGGTCCCACAGCGACCGGCGGGCGCGGACGATCTCGGCGTCCGGCACCAGCACGGAACGCACGCCGTCCTGCCGGGCCGCGTGCAGGGCCATGGCGGAGGTGCGACGGGCACCGAGGGAGTCGGCGGCGATCGAGTCCACGGTGACGTCGACCGGGCGGCCCACTTCCAGGGCGGCGTTGAGCGCGCGGCAGTTCTCCGGCTCGACGGCGACGGTCCGGATGCCGTGGTGCCGGGCGGCGGCGGCGACGCCGGCGAACAGCCCGCCGCCGCCGACCGCGACCACCACGGTGTCCAGGCCGGGAATCCGCTGGTGGATCTCCTCCAGCAGCGTTCCGGCCCCGGCGGCGATGAGCGGATGGTCGTACGCGTGCGAGGCGAGCGCGCCGGTCGCGGCGGTGAACTCCTCGCACGCCGCCAGGGCCTCGGCGTACTCCGTGCCGATCAGCCGTACCTCGGCGCCGTAGCCGCGGAGCCTGGCCACCTTCACCGCCGGGGCGGTGGTGGGGAGGAAGACCGTGGCGCGAACCCCCTGCTGCTGGGCGGCCCAGGCGCACGCCAGACCCGCGTTCCCACCGGAGGCGATGGTCACCCCGGCCTCGGGAAGGGTGCCGGCCTCGCGGTGGGCCTGGACGAAGTTCTGCGCGCCGCGAGCCTTGAACGATCCGGTGTGCTGCATGAACTCCAGTGCCAGCCACACCTCACCGGGCTGCCCGGCCCGGTCGTCGAGCGGGCCTTGGTGGGTGGTGCGGATGGCGCCGGGGTCCATCGGGGTCAGGGCGACGGGACGGACGCGTCCGGCGATCCGGTCGGTGGCCGACTTGATGTCGCCGTACGTGAGTTGGTGCATTGCGTCGCTCCTGCGATGAGAGGGCCCGGATGAAAGGACCGGATGAGAGGACCCGGAGGAAAGGGACGGGTGGGAGGGGCCGGATGAGAGGGCGGATGGGGGTGTCGTGACCGGACGACGCGGCGACCGGCCCGCCGGGGAAGGTTCCTCCCGTGTTCGCCATTCGTGCCGACCCACGTCCTGCCCCTGCCCCTGCCACATCCCGCCCCCCACCTCTGCTGCCCACCCCTCCCCGTCCCCTGCCGCTCACTCGCCCCGTCCCGGCGGCGGCAGGAAGTCCGTCGTGTGCGGGGTGCCGCTGAGCGCGGCGTCGACCCGCCCCCGGACGTAGGTCCCGGTCATCGGGCAGTCCAGGGCCTTGTCGGTACGGCAGCCGAGCATATGGGTGAGGACGGCCACGGCACGGTCGAGCTTCTCGATCCGTTCGAGCATCGCGTCCCGCTGCGCGGTGATCAGCCCGAGCCGGTCGGCCACCTTCTCGCTGTCGACGATGGCACTGGTCTCCGTCAGCGTGAGCATGCCGTCCTCGTGCCAGAGCTGCGCGTACGCGAGCCGGGCCAGATCCTCCCGGCTGTACTGGCGTACGCGCCCCCGGCGCTCGCTGTGCCGGATGAGCCCGCGCTCCTCGTAGAACCGCAGGGCCGCGACCGTCAGGCCGAACGCCTCGGCGACCTCGCTGATCGAGTACAGATCCTTCACGGACACCTCCGTCGGCTTGCGCTCAAGCGTACTTGAGCGTGGAAGCTGACCGAGTCGCCCGCCCCCGCACGTGGTGTCGCCCACCGCCCGAAGCACTGTCGCCCACCACTGGACGCACTGAGAACACCGAGAACACCGAGAACACCGAAAGGTCGCCGTGTCCGTTCGCGCCCCGGCATCCGCCTCCCGCACCCCGTCCCCCTCCCCGCCGCACACCACCGGCGGACCGCCGCGCGCGACGGCCTCGGCCGTGGTCCTGGTGACCGGTTTCGTGCTGCTCAGCTTCAACACCCGCGTGGCGTTCGGACAGCTCGGCCCGCTGGCCCCGGTGGCCGGGTTCGGGACCGGGACGGTCACCCTGCTGGGCCTGCTGCCACCGCTGTGCATGGGCGTCTTCGCACCGCTGGCGACACTGGTACGCCGACGGCTCGGCGAGGAGAGGGGCCTGTTCTGGGCCAGTGTGCTGCTGCTCGCGGGAGCGGTCGTACGCGTACTCGGCCTGCCCGGTCTGTTCGTCGGCACGGTGATCGTGAGCATCGCGACGGCGATCGTGAACGTACTGATCCCGGTGTTCGTCCGCAGCCGGTTCGCGCACCGCCGCGTCGGCGTGATGATGGGCGTCTACGCGCTGTCCATGGGCGCGGGCTCGGCGCTGGTCGCGGCGCTGATGGTGCCGGTCTGGCAGGCGAGCGGGCACTCCTGGCAGACCGCGATGGGCCTCGCCGTGATCCCGTCGGCACTCGCGGCGGTCGCCATCGCACCACAACTGCGCGCACCGGACGGCGCGGCCCGGTCCGGTGCGTCCCCGACGAGACCGCGGCCCCAGCCACCCCAGCCGTCCCAGCCACCCCAGCCGTCCCAGCCGTCCCAGCCGTCCCAGCCGCCCCAGCCGAGCGGACCGTCCGGACCCACCCCCGCCGAACGGACCGGCGGCGTCCTGCGGACGGGACTGGCGTGGAGCCTGGTGGCGTACTTCGGCTTCCAGACGCTGCTCTTCTACACGACGCTGGCGTGGCTGCCCGCGATCCTGGTGGACGCGGGCGTCGCCGGGACGACGGCGGGGACCATGCAGTCGCTGTTCATCGTCGGAGTCGCCGTCGGCGGTTTCGTCCTGCCGGTACTGGCCGCGGCCCGCGAGGACCAGCGCCCGCACCTCGTGGGCATCGTCCTGATCTGCGCGACGGGTTACGTGGGCCTGCTGGCCGCCCCCGGTTCCGTACCGGCGCTGTGGTCCCTGCTGCTCGGCGCGGGCCTCGGCGGCGGCCAGGCGGTCGCCGGGGTGCTGTACGTCAAGCGGGGCAGGGACCACGAACACGTGGCGGCGCTCTCGACGGCGGCGCAGACCGGCGGCTATCTGATCGCCGCCACGGGCCCGTTGACGGCGTCCGTACTGCATACGGCGACGGGTACGTGGAAGGCTCCGCTGCTCACGTTCCTGGGCGTGCTCGCGCTGAGCCTGACGACAAGCCTGCGCGCCGGCCACGACAAGCCGTGAACGGGGCCGGGCCGTCCGCGCGGGGCGGACGGCCCGTAAACGGGGCGGCGGCGGAAGGAACGACAGCGCTGGGCCGTGGAGGGGGCATATTTCCCGTGCGCGATGAGGGCCGACGACCGCCAAGGTCCGAGTGCTGTCGCCGCGCGTCCATGTCTTGGCCTCCTACGGCCGTCGCGGGCGACGGCTTCTGACTTCGCCGCGCATCGAGACGTGCTCCGACGCCCATGCCCTCCGTGTTCGTGACCCAGCTCGTCCCCCGGCCGAGCAACTTCGCCACCCGCGTGGCCGCCTGCTCTCCGCGTGATCGCGATCGCGGAGAAGGCGCTGCGAGTAGACGAGATCGAAGGCCGACAGGTTGGCCATCAGCTCGTTCGCGCCCTCCGCGCCAACCGGCCGAACCTCCGTATAAGGGAGTCGAGTTACGGCTCGTAGTGCTCGGTTCGGGACCTCGTCGAGATCGCCGACCCGGCGGGCCGCCCGACGAAACCGCGTACGACGCTGTACGGGAAGGCATCGGCGGAGCGGGTGGAGGCGGGCACGGGCCTCGGACGAAACACCTGCCGGATCTGCTTCCGGTGCTGGGGACTGACGGGGGCAACACCGCCCAGAGACGTCGGGCACACCCCACGGATGGGGCAGGCACGCCCGTGATCGGCGTACCTGTCCGAGCCCCGCAGATTTCATTTTCTGTTCACGGATTCTTTTAACGCTTTTGAGCTGAAGCCAGGATTGCAGTCCTGTATTACAGGGCTGTAATTACAGCCCCCACCTGCAGAATCTGTATGATGCGCTGGGGGTGTAGTCGATGGTCTCGCCCGGATCGAGCCTGCTCAAAGACGCCCCGTTGGAGCCCCACACGCTGAATGCGCGGTTGGAGCGGTTGCGAGCCGTATCGATGCCGCTGATCCACACGGTACCGACGCTGCAAGCCGGGATGACGATGTCGGGGTCAATGTTCCTGATGTTGCCACTCGACTCGATCAGACAGAGCCGCCCGCTGTTGCATGTGGTGTCGGCCTGCGCGGGAGTTGCGGTCATCGCGCCACTCGCCAGTATCCCGGCTGCGGCAGCGGTCAGGAGGGCGGTGCGCTTTTTGCGTACGTTCACTGAATGCTCCTCGGAGATGCCGACAGGAAGGAAGCCCCCTCCGGTGCGGGTGCTCGGTGCTCCGGGGGAGTGCCCTGCGCATGACGATAGAGGTGATCATTGGCGACTGCTCGGAGAGAGTGAAAATATATTCGGAGGTCTTGATTCCGTTAATTCTCATATGTGGTCTGGTCAGGTGAATTAACCAGCCTGCGGTCTTTGTGATCGTGGCCATGTTGAATTGTGGTTTACCGTTCGCGCCATTCTGATCAAGCCAGACTGCTCCGGCTCTGCGGGGTGGGGTGCCGCTGCGTCGAACGGCCTCGGCCGGACGCCTCGGGTGGACGTCGCGCCGGTGGACAACACCCGCGCGTGGATCGTGCTGCCGGGGACCGATCCGGCCCTGCCACCCACCTTCCCGGTGCGCTCGCGCGTCGGCCGCCACAAGCCGCATACCGTCGGCCCACCGGCGCCGGACGTCGCTTCCGTTATCGCTGTGCTTTCGTTCCGAGGGGTCAGGTCGGTGCGCAGGGCGGCTCGGGCCCGGTGCAGCCGGGACTTCATCGTGGCTGTGCTGAGCCCGAGGGACCTGGCCACGGCGCTTCCTGCCAAGCCTTGGACGTCACACATGATCAGCACCCGGCGCTGCCGCAGGATTTCAGCGCACATCCCAATCTCACTCTGTCACCTCTTCTGTACGACAATCCCGAGATGGAACTGCAACTCATCGACCGCCGCGCAGACGTCGCGACCTTCGGAGCCATGCAGGTGCTTCCCTTCCCACGGGACCCGCGAGTGGTACTCACGATCGAGCCGGGTGTCCTCATGCGGGCTCGCGGCCGTGGAACGCTTCACTACCGGGTCGAGTACGAGGTTCACGACGCGACCGCACGGATGCCGCAACTCTTCGTCCGGGTGCCCGACAGCGGACCACACCCGACCTTCGACGCACCCGGTGCTGCGCTCGCGGACAATATTGTGCGAGAGCTGGCCTACCAGTGACCACAACCAACCAGAAGCCAGCGACCAGATCCATCTCACTGCCCGTCGCGTCACGATGGCTGATCCTGCTGATCGCCGTGTTCGCCGTCCTCGTCCTGACCCGCTCGATGAGCGAAGGCATCTACGACATCGCGTTCGCCAACCTGGCACTGGACCTGACAGGACTGGTCAGCACCGTCGGCCTGGTCTACTGCGTGGGCTACGGCGTCGAGGTCGTCGCCTCCATCGCAGCCGGCCCCCTCCTGGACCGGGGCAACCCGAAGACAGTCCTGGTCGCGTCATACCTGATCAAGATCGGCGTCTTCGCTCTCATCGGGCTCGGTTCGACGTTCCTCTCCTCCCACCTCTGGGCCATCGTCGTCGCGGCCGCAACGGTCGACCTCGTCCACCACATTGGGGAAATGGCGCTGTTCGTCCTCCTGCCAAGAGTCCTCGACGCCACGAGCCTCGTCCGCGTACAGGGCATCGCCGGAACCATCCGATCGGCCAGCGAACTGCTCTCACCCGTCGTTGCCGGCCTCGTCATCACCCTGATGCCCGGCTCACGCGCACTCCTGGTCGCTGCCAGCCTCCAGGTACTCGCCCTTGCGGTCTTCGTCGTCTTTATCGCAGTCGCCGCCCGCAGGCCCGCCACGACACCGCAGGACACCGCCGACGCGGCAGACGAGGAAGCCATACCAGCCGAGCAGGACGAGACACCAGCTAACCTCCCGTCCCGCCGCACGGTGGCAAGAACGATCAACAACAGCAAGGCCTGGCGCCGGTTCACCATCTTTCACGCACTGACGGTGCTTGCCCTCTCCACCGTCATCCTCTCCCTGCTCCCAATGATGCGCGAAACCCTCGACATGTCACCGGCTCGCGCAGGCTCCTTCTTAGCCTTCTCGACCATCGGCGCGATCATCGGCGGTCTCCTCGTCGCCAGAGCCGGACCCGACGGCATCCACACCAGCCTCCGCTGGGCCCCTGCCCTCGCCGGCGCCGGCACACTCACAGCCGCGCTCCTCGGCCAAAACCAGTGGATTCTCGCGGTCGGCCTGATCCTCTTCGGCCTCGGCTTCACCGTCTATCTCCGCTCAGCCGGACTCCTCATCCAGCTAAGCGCACCCTCGACACTCCTTGGCACCTGGTACGGACTCCTCGATGCTCTCATTCGGATCGTCAGCGCCGCAGCGATCCTGGTCACCGGCTTCCTCTTCGACCACCTCGGAGGAAAGGCCGTCTACCTTGCCTTCGGTGTCCTGCTCCTCCTCACGGCCACGCTGTGGTCCAGCTTCGGCAAGCAAGACCATCAAGGTTTGACCCGAACGCCGTTGCACCCGGCCAGCGCCGTCGAGGGGCAGGAACGCCCGGCCAACTGACCTTCTACTGACACCATCCAACTCTCGGGGGACGCGGGGTGTTCGGAGGGTGGCTCCTGCGGTGGCGAGATGATCAGCGAACTGCCGTCGGAAGGCTCGGCGTGGACGATGTAGTTGCTGAGGCTGTCTCGACTGTGCACGCCAGGCCGCGCTGCCGCAGGGCAGCGGTGAGGGTGGCTACCGGTGGTCCTGTTCGGAAGCCGTAGGTGGGAAGGACCACGTGCTGATCCATGCGCGGACGCGCGAGCCCTCCCGCTCGAAGGTGACGAGGACGTTGTCGCAATGCATATGGTTTCTCCGTTGCCGGACGCCCCGGGCCGACGGCGTGAGCCGCCGGTGCGTGGGGCTGGAAAGGGGCGCGGTGGTCCATGAGGATACGGCGATGTCCGGTTGGTGCTGCCGCAACTCGGTGCTACGGGACAGAGCCTCCGGGGCCTGGAGGGCCCGGGGCACCTACTGGAGGACGATGTTGCGGCCCGGTCCGCCGTCGACGACGTCCTTCCCGGGGCCGCCGCTGACCAGGTCGTCGCCGCCCTCGCCGTACAGCATGTCGTCGCCGGGGCCGCCGAGGATGATGTCGCGGCCGTCCCCGCCCATGACGTGGTCGTTGCCCGGCCCGGCGTACACGATGTCCGCACCGCCGTACGCCTCGATCATGTCGTCGCCCCGGCCACCCCACAGCTGCTGGTCGTTGTCGTCGCCCATCAGGTGGTCCATGCCGTCGCCGCCGTCCAGGACCACGCGCCCCATGACCATGTCGTTCCCCGCGTCGCCCCGCACCGTGTGCGCGGAGTGGGCGTGCAGTTCGTCGTCGCCGGGGCCGCCGCTGACGGTGGCGACGCCGGGATCGCTGGTGACGATCTTGTCGTCGCGGTCGCCGAGGAAGACATCGATCCTGTCCGGGCGGGCACTGCCGGTGGGCAGTTCGCAGTAGACGAAGGTCTCGTCCCCGGGTTCGAGGTACGCGCAGTGGTCACCGGGTTCGATCGGGACCACGTCGCGGAAGCCGACCCGCCGGACCTCGGAGCCGATTTCCATGGGAACCACGTGGAGGTCGTTGGCCTGTCCTGGGGCGGCGGTGAAGACGATCGACTGGGTCGCCCAGTTGGCGCCGACGCGGGCCTTCGCCCCGGTGGCGGCGGTGGCGGCGGCTGCCGGGGCGGCGGCGAGGCCGGTGGCGAGCAGGGTCACGGCGATCGCGTGGGCGGTGGCTTTGTGTCGGTTCATGGTTCCTCATCTCGATGTGGTGACCGGTGGGTCGGTCTACTGGCGGGACGGCTGTCGGGGGACCTGGCAGGCGGTCGTGACGGCAGCGTCCTCGTGGCAACGCCTCCCGAACGGGGATCTCGTGGGGTGTTCGAGACGGGCCACCGCGCCGCGGTCGGCGCGCTCCGCTGCCCCGGACGTCCTCACGGCGGCGCCGCCCGGCCCCATTCGTCGGCCGCCACCACGAGACAGGCCGCGATCAGGACGACGTTCTTGATGACGTACTGACCCTCCAGGGTGGGGACCAGCACGCTTCCCTGCCACATCTCCCCCGGGAGCAGCAGGAGCGCGGAGAAGACTCCGGCCATGTGAGCGAAGAACCCCAACAGGGCCAGGCGGAGCAGCACTCCCGTGACGAGGCCGAGGCCGATGGCCGTCTCGGCCGTCGCCAGGACCCGTAGCGCCACGTCCGGCGGCAGCAGACCGAAGGTGAGCTTCGTCGCGGCCCGGACGGCGACCCCCTCGGCGGGGCTGGCCGCGGGGAAGAACTTGAGGACGCCGAACCAGAGGAACACCGCGCCCACGCTGACCCTGAGGAGCCCCGGGCCGCGCACCTGGACCCGGGCGGCCAGAGACCGGGCCGCCAGAGTGGCCCGGGTGGTCCGGGGAGCCCGCCCGTCGTCCTCGGTTCGCTCCGGGGCGAGTCCCCGAGCAGGGCGCGGGCTTCGCTCGCCGACTCTCTCCATCGCCGTACCCACCCTTTCGCACGTGCTCGCATGCGGTCGTCTGAAGGTTCCCGGCCGCCCGGCGGCCGGGAGGAGGAGGCACCCGGCGCCCGGAGCGGGTGGCGCACCGTCCGCTCCGGGCGCCGGGACACCGGTCGGCCCTGACATCCGGTTCGCCCCGGCAGGGCCGGATGGTGCGGCACCGCAGCCCCGGCATGGCCGGATGGTGCGGCACCGCGTCAGCTCGGATTCACGTCCACGCAGGTATCTTCTTGGCTCTTCATGACAACTCCTGTGGGGGTCGTGCCCGCCCGCCCTAAGGCACGACAGGCATGAGCATGTCAAGGGGTGCTCCATGGCCACGGGCTGTCATGGGCGCGACGGAAGCGTACCCCGCCTGGTCTAGACCAAGCCAGTACTCGGACACGAACGGGATTTCCTGCGGGCCGAGTTGCTCAGCAACGGCCGCGCAGAGGGGTAGCCCGGGATGCTTCTCCGGTGGCCGGGCGGAGCCGGGCTCCACGTACCGAATCGCTCCAATTGCGTTGATCCTAGGGTGAATTGGGGTCAGCCCGTGTCCGGAGCGGCGGACGTCCGGGAGGATATCCGCATGTCCATGCTCACTCGATTGGCCGGAGTCGGCCTCGCCGCAGTCCTGTCCGTGACCACCGCCGGAATGACGACCCCCGCCTCGGCGGCACCCGTGCCGGGCCAGCGCGTCTTCCTGACCCTGGGCGGGGATTACCCCACCGAGCAGAACCGGGCCGGCGTGTTCTCGGTGATCTGGACCTCCGGAGATACGGAGGACCTTGCCGGACCCACCCACTTCACCGTCGATCTGCCGCCGGGAGTCACGACCAGCGGCGCGATCTTCGACTCCGCGCCGCACGACTACACCTTCACCCAGACCGTGTCGCCGGACGGCCGGCGCGTGGAGGCCGTCCTCCTCGGCAACCGCCGGGCCGGCCGCGAGGAGTTCATGGAGATACCTGTCACCGCGTTGGGGACCGGCCCCGTCACCGGCGCGATCACCGCCACGGTGGCGAACGCGAACGACCCGTACCCGACCGCGCACATCCGCACCTACGCCCTCGGCCCCTACGGCGGATTGCAGCCGCCGACCATCGGCGGCGGCAGACCTGAGATCAGCACGGTGGACACCACCACCGGCCCGGGTGCGGGCGGAACACCCGTGACCATCACCGGGACCTGGTTGGTCGACGCCATGGTGCTGATCGACGGAGTCCCGGCCCCCGGCACCTGCACCCCTACCACCTGCACGGTGACCACGCCGGGCGGTTCGGGCAGTGCGGCCATCACCGTGGTCGGGCCTGGTGGGGTGTCCGACCCGGCCCCGGTGACGTTCGACTACACCGGCGCCCCGCCGTCCCTTCCGGCCCCGGTCCTCTCCGGAAGCACTCCGGGCGGACCGGTCGCGGGCGGCACCGAGATCGTCATCACCGGTCAGCACCTCGCCTCCGGCACCGTGGCCTTCGACGGCACGCGGGCCCCGCACTTCTCGTGCGGTCCACAACTGTGCACGGCCACCGCACCGGCAGCCGACCACCCCGGGCCGGTGGACATCACGGTGGCAACGGCCGGGGGCACCAGCGCGCCGGTGACGTACACCTATACCTCGTGACCTCGTGCCCACGGTGGCACACGTCTCGGACGTCAGCTCCGTGCGAGGTGTTCCGGGCCGCCCGCGTGAGGCGGACGGCCCGGAACTGATCGACGCGGGGCTCAGTGACTGCCGATGAACGCGATGAAGGAGTTCCAGGCGTCGGCGTGGATGACGAGTGCGGGTCCGGTGGGGGCCTTGCTGTCGCGTACGGGGACGAGACCGGGGTAGTTGTCGGCGATCTCGACGCAGTTGGTGTCGCCGCCGTCGCTGTAACTCGACTTGCGCCATGCAGCGGCAGAAAGATCGGTCACGGAGCCTCCCTCCGTACGCCTTCGATGAACGCGGCCCAGGCGTCAGCGCGGACCATGAGCGCTGGCCCAGCGGGGGCCTTGCTGTCGCGTACGGGAATGAGACCGGGGAAGTTGTCGGCAACCTCGACGCAGTTGTTGAGGCCGCCGTCGCTGTAGCTGGACCTGCGCCATGCGGCGGCGGAGAGATCGGTCAAAGCGCTGTCCTTCGTACGTCGTCGATGAAGGAGTTCCAGGCGTCGGCGTGGATGACGAGTGCGGGTCCGGTGGGGGCCTTGCTGTCGCGTACGGGGACGAGGCCGGGGTAGTTGTCGGCGATCTCGACGCAGTTGGTGCCACCGCCGTCGCTGTGGCTCGACTTGCGCCAGGAGGTGTGGGTGAGTCCGGTCAAAGCGCTGTCCTTCGTACGTCGGCGATGAATGCAGCCCAGGCGTCGGCGTGGACGATGAGTGCGGGTCCGGTGGGGGCCTTGCTGTCGCGTACGGGGACGAGGCCGGGGTAGTTGTCAGCGATCTCGACGCAGTTGTTGTCGCCACCGTCGCTATAACTCGACTTGCGCCAGGACGTAGTGGAGAGGTCGGGCCTGCGGTTCATTCTCTGTGCTCCTTCAGGACGCCCCTGATGAAAGCGATGGAGTCGGACGGGGGCAGCGCCAGATCTCGCAGCCGATCGTAGGACAGACGCGCACGTGTGACGTCGGTCGGATCTTCCATCAGCTCGGAACACCGATTGCCTTCCGTGTAGGCAGCGGCACTTCCGTCCTCCTGCCACAGCAAGGTCATCGAGCCGTCCATCAGGTGATGGGCCCCGGCCGACAGAGGAAGTACCTGAAGCGTGACCATGGGTAGCTCGGCCATCTCGATCAGGTGTTCCAGTTGTGCCTCCCAAGCCTCGGAGTCAGCCACCGGACGGCGCAGCGCGTACTCGTCCATGATGATCCGGGCGGAAGGCGCCGGGTTGCGGTGGAGCAACTGCTGACGTCCTAGACGCGCTATGACCTGCTCCTCCACCTGGTCGGCTTCGCTCTCCGTTTCCTGGTTTCCCGACAACAGTGCGCGAGCCACTTCCTCGGTCTGCAACAGCCCGGGGATTCCCAACGCGAACTTGTACATGATCCGAGCGGTCTGTTCCAGCCGCATGAACTCCTTGTACTTGTCCTTGAAGACCTCACGCCTTGCCACTTTCCACAACTGCACTAGCAGGTCCTGCGACCCGTAGTAGCGGTCCAGGTCCTCCATCACGGCGAGCTTCGACAGCCGCTGACCCACCTCCAGCCGGTACAGATAGCTCTTGTCGTACCGCGTCTCCTCGGCCAGTTGCCCGAGGGACTTCCCCGCCTTTCCCCGTAGGTACCGCAGTGCGCCGCCCAGCGCTGCGCGCCCCGACTCCTCGTCACAGCCTGCGGGTTCTTCGGTCATCGCGGCCCCTTCCGTTGTCCCGTACGCGGGCAGTCGTGCGTCTCTTCCGAGCGTAGGGCGGCGGCGTAATCATTGGGACACGAACGGTAATCATTGCCCGTGTTTGACAGGAGTTGACTCGGTATGACCGCATTCCCGCTTCGCCTTCTTCCGTGGCCCGGTCCGGAGGGCAAGCCCTGCTATCTCAGTACGAACGATCCCGACAGCAGGCTCTCGGTCCTGGCCGACGAGGTGGAGGATGATCAACTGGACTGCGCGGGTGATGTGTTGGGTGGTGCTTCGGCCGTGCTGGCCGATGAGGCGGCGGGGGAGGCGGCCGTGAGGTTCGCCCTCACCAGGACCACCGAGTCGCTGCGTGATGTGCTGCGCGTCGCGCACAGCCGGGGCGGGCGGCTCCAGGCGGCCCCCGTTGCCGCCCCCGCCGCCCCTCCCGTCGCCGCCCCCGCCCCCGCCGCCGTGGCCGGAACGGATCGGTGATCCATCCGGCCATCGGCCGCCCGAGGAGCTGGGGCTACGATTGACGGCAACATCGCGTGTCGGTCACCGGCTGGGTGAGGCATGGAGGTGTCGAGAGATGCCCTCGGAGGCATTCCTTGTCAGTTGATTTGAACCACACGATCGTCCACGCCCGGGACAACCGGGAATCCGCGGAGTTCTTCGCGGAGATGATGGGTCTTGAGATCGCCGGCGAGTGGGGACCGTTCGTCGCGGTCGAGCTGGGCAACGGCGTCACCCTGGACTTCGCCGCGATTCCGGCGGACAGGATCACCCCTCAGCACTACGCGTTCCTGGTGTCCGAGGAGGAGTTCGACGCGGCGTACGCGCGGATCAAGGAGCGCGGTGTCGAGCACTACGCCGACCCGCACCGGCAGTACCCCGACGCGATCAACCACAACGACGGCGGTCGGGGCGTCTACTTCATGGACCCCGTCGGTCACAGTCTTGAACTCATCACCGTGCCGTACGGCGGCCGGCCCTCGTAGGCGCACGGATCGAACGGTCGAGCGGCCACACCCGAGAGGGGTGTGGCCGCGTGGCCGCGCACGTCCCTGCCGGGCCGCGTACGGGAAGCGACTACGGGAAGGGAGCGACCACGGGAAGTACGGGCCCGCGATCCCGCCCCGCGCCACCCTTCCCGCGATCCCGCCCCCGCCCCACCCCTTCCGCGCCCCCGCCCTCGCCCCGCCCCATCCCTCCCGCGACCTCACCCCCGTACCGGACGAGCAAATCGCTTGAAAGCGATCAGAACCGTCACTCCGTGCATACCGTTCCGACCCTCAACCGAACGTTCCCGGTCGATTACAGTGCTGCGCAGATGCTGGGCATGTACGGGCACGGAGGGGGTTCCTGGTGGGCACACCGCCGACCGCTGCTGTCTGGGGCCGTGCCGAACAGCAGGACTTCCGCAGCCGGGTACGCGGCTGTCTGCTGGGCGCCGCCATCGGCGACGCGCTCGGCGCGGGCGTCACGGACCTCACGCTCGAAGAGATCCGGGAGAGCCACGGCGCCGAGGCGGTCACCGACTTCGTGCCCTTCCACGGCAGACGCGGCACGGTCACGGCGATCACCCAGCTCACCCTGTTCACCGTCGACGGACTGATCCGCGCCCAGGTGCGGCGCGACATCGGGGCCTGGCACCCGCCCACCGATGTGCACCGCGCCTATCTGCGATGGGCGGCGACCCAGCACGACTGGGGCCCCGACGAACGCCGTGAGGACAACGGCTGGCTGGCCCAGGAGGAATGGCTGTACGCCCGCCGCGCCCCCGCCAGGGAATGTCTCCTCGGCTTCGGCGATCCCGTCATGGGCACCCTCGACCAGCCCAAGAACCCGGCCGCCCGGGACGCCGCCGCCCTCACCAGATCCGCCCCGTTCGGGCTGCTGGTGGGGTGGGAGCCGCACCTCGTCCTCCAACTGGCCGTCGAGTGCGCCGCGCAGAGCCACGGCCACCCCACCGCCCAGCTCGCGGCGGGCGCCTTCGCCCTCATCGTGCACGGCCTGGCCCGGAGCGGGACCCTGGACGACTCCGTACAGAGCGCCATCGCCCTGGTCGCCGAACGTCCCGGCCACGAACCGGTCACCGATGCCCTGCGGCAGGCGCTCGGCACGGTACGCCAGGGCATCCCGGGCCCCGCCCTCATCGAATCGCTCGGCGCCGGCGACTCCGCCGAGGAAGCCCTCGCCGTCGCCCTCTACTGCGCCCTGGTGGGGGAGGACGTACGGCACGGGCTGCGCCTCGCCGTGAACCACGGCGGCCCGTCCGCCGCCACCGGGGCCCTCTGCGGGGCGCTGCTCGGCGCCCTGCACGGCGAGACCGCGCTGCCGCCCGCCTGGCTGGCCGAACTGGAGGGCCGGGCCACCCTGCTGCAACTCGCCGACGACTTCGCCATGGAGATGACCCAGGGCCCCGCTCTGCACGGCCCGTCCGCCGCGGCCCCCGGCTGGCTGATCCGCTACCCGCGCGGCGCGTGACCGCCCGTGGCGGGGCACGGAACCGCCCGCCGGGCCCAGGTGTGAGGGTCCGGGCATGAGTGAGCCCCCTCGGCCAGGACGGCGGACCAGTCGAGAGGGCTCGCGGGGCGGTGGCCGGTGGATCAGGCGTTGATGGAACCGGCGCCGACGTCCCGCACGAACGCGCTCCACGCGCCGGGCACGAACGTGATCGAGGGGCCCTCGGGGGCCTTCGAGTCACGCACGGCGACGGCCTGCGTCACGGGGGACTTGACCTCGACGCAAGCGCCGTTGCCACCGGAGTACGAGGACTTGGTCCACTTGTCCGTAGCGCCCTGAAGAATAGCCATGTTCACTCCGGTTCAGAGAGGTGTGTGAGCGACACCAACGGCGTTCGTGTTGGCGTGATCGACGCTACTCGCCAACCTGCTCCCATGAGATGGGCGTTCACTCGACCGGGTGGCATATTCCATACAGATCTTCCACCGGAGGGCGGCGACGGTGTACCGTGTCGCCGCCCTTCTCCGGTGGCACTCTCAGGGAGCGGGCTCGCGCGCGTAACCCTTGACGATGTCCGAGATCATGTGACGGGTCTGCTCGACGTTCAGCGCCTGGGCCCGCAAGTGCTCGTACATCACGCTGTACCGCTGCACGTCGTTCGACTTCTCCAGATACAGGTCGCTCGTGACGCCCTCGATGTAGACCACGCTGGAGTCCGCCGCGTCCGGGAACTCCAGAATCGCGTACTGGCCGTTGATACCGGGGTGCGCGCCCATCTCGAACGGCAGCACCTGCACGGTCACATGCGGCAGGTGCGACAGCTCGACGAGCTGTTCCAGCTGCTCGATCATCACCTGTCTGCCGCCCACGAGCCGGCGCAGCGCCGCCTCGTCGATCACCGCCCAGATCCGCAGCGGATGGTCCGACCCGGTGATCCGCTCCTGGCGGCGGGCCCGTACGGTCACCCGCTTCTCGATGTCGGACGGCGAGGTCTCCGGCAACGCGCCGTTGATCAGCGCCTCGGCGTACTGCCGGGTCTGCAACAGGCCGGGGACGACCTGCGGTTCGTACACCCGCAACGACTCGGCGTCCGTCTCCAGACCGATGTAGACGCTGTACGGGATGTCGCCGAAGGCATGCCACCAGCCCTGCTGGCGGGAATCCTTGGCCATCTGCATCAGGGAGTCGACGATGCGGTGGTCCTCGACGTCGTACACCCCGCACAGATCCCGGACATCGCGCTGGCTGATGGAGCGGCGACCGTTCTCCAGGCGGCTGATCTTCGACTGCGAGACGAGCAGGCGTTCCGCCACTTCCTCGGCGGTCATGCCCTTGAGTTCGCGAAGTCGGCGCAACTCCTGCCCCAACCGGCGTCGTCTGACGGTGGGGTTGACGTTGGACGGCACGGAAACGGCACCTCCGGCTGTGTAGCTGTGCGTATCTACTGCTGAGCAGATTGCCACCCCCGGCCCTGGTCGCGCTGGGAAACGGTCACACACAGGCGCACGGGGCAGCCGGTCGGACCGGCTGCCCCGTGCGTGGTGCGGCTCCCGAACCGGGTCCTGGAAGACGCCGGGCCGGTGGTATTCGGTTCTCGGTGCTACGGGTGTTCTAGGGGTAGTGAGGGTGTTGAGCGGTGCTGAACTGTCTCGAAGAAGGTGGTGACGAAGCGATGACGAAGTGGTGGTGAAGGTACTGCCGGGGGTCGAGGGTTACGCGGTGTGCTGTCCTCAGTGGACCGCGGTGCGCACCATGCCATCGCGGCGCGGCTGCGGCTGCGCTTGCGATTGCAACGGCACACCGGCCGCCTGATTACGGCGTGGCTGTGCGGCCACCCCGTTCTGGACGTCCATCACGGCGTGCGCCACGAGTCCGCCCATCGGGTCGTGCCTGATCAGATCCCGGAGCCGGGAGCGCGACGAGCGCCCCTCGTTCCCGGGGTAGAGGTGCTTGCCGAGTCCGACCGCGTGGGCCAGCGCGGCGAGCGCCGCGGTCCGCGGGTCCGGCGGTACGCCGGTGCGGATCGCACTGTCCAGCCGGGTTCTGATCTCCCGGCTGACGGCCGTGTTCGTCGCCTGGTAGCGAGTCGTCGGCAGCACTCCGCACATCTGGCCCGCCACGGCATGAACCATGCCGCACCGCTCCAGATGCGAGAGATACGTCTGGCGCAGCCCCAGCCGGGGCCCGCCGATCCAGTGGACGGCCCGGACCGGGCTGCCGCGACGGCGCAGCAGTTCCAGTGCGGAGTCCAGAGTCGGATCTCCTGTCGGCCGTGGCATCACCACGGCGATACGATCCCCATCAGGGGCTATCCGTCCTGCCAGAGCCAGCTCCACTAGCTGCGCCCCGGCGAGGCCGAGGTCGAGCGACTGCGGCTGCGCTGTGGTACCCGTGGCCGGGTCCAGAGCGAGCAGTAGAAGCTCTTCCGGAATTGTTCTGCGGCTCCTGCCCATCCATGCCTCCCCGCGTGGATGAATGACAGGGTGACCCCTCTCACATTGGTCTGTCGAGGGTGCCTGGGTGCTTTGTACGGGAACCAGTAGCTATGTCGTTCTCGTCTAGCAGTCGGGCCAAGGGTTCACACAGGACACTGGTAGATGGTTCGGACACGGCGGGGACGTACCCGCCGCGCATGGAGGAGGCACCGGTGGCGGGCGAGTCCCCCGACAAGTCGAAGCAGCAGGAGTCGTCGGGGACGACTGCGAGCGAGCGTGATCCGAGGCTTGCCGTGTTCCACGAACGGTCCGCCGGGGCGGAGACCGGGAACGGCGACCGGGCCGGGCGTGGTGAGGCCGAGGTCGAGGCCGGGAACGGCGACAGGGCCGGCAGCGACGACCGGAACGGAAGCGGTGGGCGGAACGGGAAGCTCGGTGCCGATGGCGGTCGCGCGGACGGTGGCGATGGCGGTGAGACGGATGGTGCCGGTGGCGCGGACGGTGCGACCGCCGTGTTCCGTGTACGAACCTCTGGACGCGACGCCGAGGCCCTGACGGGCTCAGGGACCTCTAACAGTACGAACGGCGCGGAGAAGGGCGCCCAGGGGCCCGGGAAGGGCGCGGGCGGGGCTTCGGAGGCCGGGGCTGGGAGCGGGGGCGCCGGTCCTGAGGAGGAAGCGGCGGATTCGGTGGCGCCGGAGGAGCCCGGTGGCTCCGAGGCCGCTGACATGAAGGCCGCCGACGTCAAGGCCGCTGACGTGAAGGCCACTGATGTGAAAGCCGCAGACGTGAAAGCCGCAGACGTGAAGGCCGTCGGCGACGGTGCTGGGGATTCAGATCCGGATCGGAAGGCCGGCGTTGATGCCGACGCCGGTTCCGGCGCCGAATCCCGCTCCGGTGGCGCTTCCCACTCCCGCGACGAGACTCCGGCCGGGGTCAGGGTGCCGAAGTCCCGTGAGGAGACCGGCGCCGAGAAGGCCACCGGGGTTGGCGAGGCCGATGAGGTCAGTGAGCCGGGGCAGGCGGCGGACAAGCCCGCTGGCGACCGCGAGGCCGTCGAGCGCGAGAGTGACCGCGAGGCCGACGACCGTAAGGCCAACGACCGCAAGGCCAACGACCGCAAGGCCGACGCCTCCGAGGTGGAAGAGCCCGAGACCGACGCTCCGCAGGCGGAAGGCTCGAAGGCGGAAGATCCGAAGGCGGAAGGCTCGAAGGCGGAAGCCTCCGGGGCCGACGAGCCCGAGGCGGGTGACGAGCCCGAGAACACCCCCGAGCCGGACGAACCCGCTGCCGAAGAAGAACCCACCGCCGACCCCGACAGGCCCAGCGCGGACAAGCCCGACTCCGGCAAGCCCGACTCCGGCAAGTCCGACTCGTACAGGCCCGACTCCGACAAGCCCGGCCCCGACAGCCCGAAGGTCGACCAGCCCACGGCCGTCTTCAAGGCGTTCCGCCCGGGTGAGGTGGACCAGCCGACGACCGCGCTGAAGATCTCCCCGCCCGGGGCGGGCGCGTCGAAGAGCCGGGAGGGCTCGGGGACCTCGAAGACCCCGAAGGCGTCCGGGACCCCCGAGTCCCCCGCCGAGCGCACCAGCAAGTTCGTGCCGCTCCGGGCGGACGACGTACGGCCCGCCCCCGCGCCCCGTAAGCCCGAGGCGTCCTCCGTACCCACCGCGGCCGGCGCTGCGAAGGCGTCGGCTCCGGGCGCCGCTCCGGAGAAGCCCGCTCCGGGGAAGCCCACCGCCCCCGCGAAGCCGGGCGCCGGATTCCCCGAGGCCGAGCGGACCAGACAGCAGCCGATGCCGCCCAGACCTCCGCTGGATCTGCTGGCGGAGCTGACGAACACCCCTCCGCCGCCGGAGACCCCGGTCCGCACGGCGGTCCGGCGGGTCAAGATCTGGACCCCGCTGGTCCTGCTCCTCTTGATCGTCTTTGCGATCGTGCAGGCGGTCCGCCCGCTGCCGACGCCCGCGCTGTCCATGACGGCGCAGCCGACGTACACCTTCGACGGCGAGAAGCCGACCCTGCCGTGGCCCGACCAGGGCCAGGGCTACATGACGGCGACCGGTCTCGGGACGGTCGACTCGTTCGGCGAGCAGAAGCCCGTACCGATCGCGAGTGTCGCCAAGGCGATGACCGCGTACATCGTGCTCAAGGACCATCCGCTGAAGAAGGGCGAGAAGGGTCCCTCGATCGACATCGACGAGCGGGCCGAGAAGGAGGGCGGACTGGACTCCTCCGAGAACGAGTCCACGCTGAACACCGTCAAGGCCGGTGACAAGCTCAGCGAGTACGACGCGCTCGCAGCGATCATGATCCCGTCGGCGAACAACATCGCGCGGCTGCTGGCGCGCTGGGACGCGGGTTCGGAGGAGGCGTTCGTCAAGAAGATGAACGACACCGCCAAGGACCTCGGCATGAAGAACACCGTCTACACCGACCCCTCGGGCCTCAACGCGACGACGATGAGCACGGCCGAGGACCTGGTGAAGCTCGGCGAGAAGCTGGTGGAGATTCCCGCGCTGATGGCGATCACCAAGCTGCCGGAGTGGAAGGACCCGTCGGGCAAGCCCTGGCGGAACTGGAACTCGCTCGTCCCGTACGACGGCGCACTGGGCATCAAGACCGGCACGACCACGAAGGCGGGCGGCAACCTCCTCTTCGCGGCGCACAAGATGGTCGACGGCACCGACCAGCTGATCGTCGGCGCGGTGCTCGCGCAGCAGTCGAGCACGTCGATCATCGACGCGGTCAACTCCGCGAGCAAGAAGGTCATGATCGCCACGCAGAAGGCGCTCCAGGGCCGGACCATCGTGAAGAAGGGGCAGGTCGTCGGTGCCGTGGACGACGGTCTCGGTGGTACGACACCGGTCGTCGCGACGGGCGACGTGAAGGCGGTCGGCTGGGCCGGGCTCACGGTCAAGCTGGAGCTGTCCGACGGCGGCCAGGCCGTGCCGCACTCGGCGGTCGCCGGAACCCACGTCGGCACGCTCACCGTGGGGGAGGGCGCCAGCCAGGTGAAGGTGGCGGTCGCGCTCCAGAAGGACCTCGCGGAGCCGGGCTACGGCAAGAAGCTGACGCGGATCGGCTGACGCGGATCGGCCGGCCCGGACCGGTTGACACGGATCGGCGGACAGGCCGCGCCCGTACGACGGCCGGACCGATCCGGACTGTTCCGGACCGAGCACGAACGAGGAGCGGCGAGCAGAAACGAGGAGGTGGGCGCGGGTCCGGGCGCCCGCCTCCCCGCTCGGGTACGGTCCCTGGCGCCCGCCTCCCGATCGCGTACGTGTTAGCGTCCCCGGGCAACTCAAGGGCGCCGTGACAGCGTCCACACAGGAACACGGGGACGGCTGAGGACGGGGAAAGTCGTAGTGACCACCGCGAAGCCGAGACCCGGTGAAGAAGCGGCCGACGACATGGGCAGCACCGACAGCGGTGACACCGCGAGCACCGACGGTACCGGCACCGCGCGCACCGACAGCGCGAGCGCCGACGCCGAATCCGGCATCGGTGGCGAAGGCGCCGATACGGGCATATGTACACCCGCCGGGGCCGCCGAGCCCGCCGCACGGGCGGCCCGCCGCCCCACTGACACCACCGTCCGGGCCCGCTGCCGACGACTGTTGCGGCACCCCGTCACCGTCGCCACCGCGGTCGCCGCGGTCACCCACATCCTCTGGTTCTTCTTCTTCGCCAACAGCGGCGGCGACATCGCGGCGCAGGACGCCTGGGCCGAGTTCGTCGGCCGGCACCCCGGGACCGCGTACAACCTCGCCTGGTACGGCGGGATGCACCCCGTCTCGTACAGCGTGGTGTCGCCGTATCTGATGTCGGTGCTCGGGGTCCGCACGACGATGATGATCGTCGGTACGGTGTCGGCTGCCCTGACGGCGATGATCCTGGTCCGGGTGCGGGCCGTCCGCAACCCGATGGCGTGCTCCCTCGCGGGGGTCTTCGCGTTCCTGTGCAACGCGCTGTCCGGGCGGGTGACGTTCGGGCTCGGCATGATGTTCGCGCTGGGCGCGGTGGCGGCCGTCTTCTGCTGGCCGTACCGCTGGCGCCACAAGCGGTGGGGGAAAGCGGTCGTGGCGGCGCCGCTCGCGGCGCTGGCCACGGCGGGCAGCCCGGTCGCCGGACTGTTCCTCGGGGTGGTCGCGGCGGCGCTGTTCCTGAACAAGCGGCGCCCCGGCGCGTACGCGCTGGGACTGCCACCGGTCGTGGTGGTGGCGCTGTCGGCGTGGCTGTTCCCGTTCTCAGGTACGCAGCCGATGTCGTTCGGGACCGCGTTGCTGCCGTTCCTCTTCGCGTTGGCCATCTTCGTACTCGTACCGCGTGACTGGCGCACGGTCCGGACGGCCGCCGCCGTGTACGGCATCGGGACGGGGCTGACGTATGTGATCGACTCGCAGATCGGCTCGAACGTGTCGCGGCTGGCGATGCTGTTCGCCGGGGTCGTCCTGCTCGCCGCCCTGCCGTACACCGCACCACGGAGCCGCCGCTGGTTCGCGTTGCTGATCGTCTTCGCCGGGCTGAACTTCTGGATCGGTTTCAAGAGCGTCGACGACATCGTCCGTACCGCGCCCACCGCGTCCTGGACGCGCGAGCTGGCACCGCTGGTCAACGAGCTCCAGGAGCTCGGTGCGGAACGCGGCAGGGTCGAGGTCGTCCCGGCGAGCAGTCACCGGGAGGCGTCGGCGCTCGTGTCGTACGTCAACCTGGCCCGGGGCTGGAACCGGCAGGCCGACATGGAACGCAACCCGATCTTCTACGACGACACGCTGAACGCGGTCAACTACCGGCAGTGGCTGGACCGCTGGGCGGTGCACTACGTGGTGCTGCCCACGGGCAAGCCCGACATGGGAGCGGAACTGGAGGCCCAGCTGGTACGGCAGGGGCAGCCGTACCTGAAGGAGATCTGGGGCGACGAGAACTGGCGGCTCTACGCGGTCGACCGGCCCGTACCGCTGGCCGACCCACCGGCGACGGTGGACCGGGCGGGCGCGGGCGAGCTGACGATCCACGTGAAGTCGGCGGGACGGGTGCTGATCCGGATTCCGTACTCACGCTGGCTCGCGCTCGTCGACGAGAAGGGCAAGAGCCTGGAGCGACCGCAGGAGACGGAGGAGTCGAAGCGGCGCGAGGACGACAGCACCCCGAAGACGTACGTCAACACGAACGGGTGCCTGGCGAAGATGGACGAGAACCCGGACGGCGACGAGTGGACCGAACTCGTGGCCCCGCGCCCGGGGATCTACCGCCTTGCCGCGCCGTACCAGCTCTCACCGGGGACACCGTGCCCGGAGGAACTGCGCTGAGCGAGGCAGCCGGGGCCGGCGTCGAGGGACTGCGCTGAGCGAGGTGGCCAGGCTGGCGTCGAAGAACTGCGCTGAGCGCGGCGGCCAGGCTGGCGTCGAAGAACCGCGCTGAGCGCGGCGGCCAGGGCCGGCGTCCAGGAACTGCGCTGAGCGAGGCAGTGGGGGCCGGCGTCGAGGGACTGCGCTGAGCGAGGTGGTCGACACCGACACCGGGCCAGAACCCGGGGCCGGCTCAGGCGGCCTCGACCACGTCGGCACGCACGGCGGCGGCCCATTCGACCAGCAGTCGCTGATACTCGGCCTCGTCCTCGGGCGACAGCCCACTGCCCGCCCGCTGCCACAGCGCACGGATCGCGGCGTTCACGACGGCGGGGGGACGAACGGAACCAGGGGTACGAGTAGGTGCGGACATGGTCCAAGAATAAGGGGCCGGTCTGACAATCCCCCCATCGTTTCCTCGGGGTGCGGCCACAATTCACTTGGCGCGCACGGCCGTCCGCCCCCTCCGCCCTTTGCCCTGCCGACCCGCGCCTGCCCAGCGCCGGGCCCGGCTCCGGCGACCGACCTCCGTCGTCAGGGCGGCCGATCCCCGTCGTGCCGGCGGCCGACCTCCCTCGTACCGATGGCCAACTCCCGACGTACGGATGGCCGATCCCCGTCGTACCGGCGGCCGACCTCCGCCCTACCGATGACCGACCCCCGACGTTCCGATGACCGACCTCCGCCCTACCGATGGCCGATCCCAACCCCCGCCCGTCGCCCCGACGGCCGGTCACCCACCTCAGGGCTTGCGCGCAACCCCGCCGAACATGGCCACCTCGTCGGGCACACCGCCGAGGCCGGCGTCGGGGCGCCAGCGGCTGCACGAGACGACTCCGGGAGCGAGGAGTTCCAGGCCGTCGAAGAACCGGGTGACCTGGCCGGGGGTGCGCTGGGTGAGCTTCGGGGTGCCGTGCTCGTTCCAGAACGCCACGGCCGCGTCGACGTCGGGCATCGACGGATCGGTGACCGTGTGGGAGAGGACCAGGTGGCTGCCGGACGGCAGGGCCTCCAGCAGCCGGCCGACGATGCCGTGCGCCTCGGCGTCGTCGTTGAGGAAGATGACGACACCGAGGAGTACGAGCGCGACAGGCTTGCTGAAGTCCAGTGTCTCGGCGGCCCGTTCCAGGATGACGTCGACGTTGCGCAGATCCTCGTCGAGGTAGTCGGTCCGCCCCTCGGGCGTACTGGTGAGCAGGGCGCGCGCGTGGGCGAGTACCAGCGGATCGTTGTCGACGTAGACGATGCGGGACTCGGGCGCGAGCCGCTGGGCGACCTCGTGGGTGTTGTCGGCGGTCGGCAGTCCGGTACCGATGTCGAGGAACTGCCGGACACCGCGGTCCGCGACCAGATGCCGCACGGCCCGACCGAGGAACAACCGGTCGGCCAGGGCGTAGTCGCCGATGCCGGGATGCAGTCGGCGGATCTGGTCACCGGCTTCCTGGTCGACCGCGTAATGATCCTTGCCGCCGAGCCAGTAGTTCCAGATCCGGGCGGTGTGCGGCTGAGAGGTGTTGATCCTGTCGCGCCACTGGGACACGTCGGGGGACGACGACTGCTGCTCGGCCACGGGGGCTCCTCTGGACGGCCGGTGGTCTTCCGGCTGACGACAGGTTCAACAGGCACCCTATACAGGCATGTTGAGCCGGAACGGAAGCCGAAACCCCATCGCCGCTGAGCGACCGGTATCCGTCCAAGGAAGTCCTGATGCCCTCCTGCTGACGCCCTCTTGCGCCCGGCGGTCCGCCTCCCACAATGGTTCGATGGCGGACAGCACATTGTGGGTGGGCGTACTCACCGCTGCGACGGCGCTGGGCGCCAGTCTCGGCACCAGCTTGCTCACGAGCAGGGGAAACGAGAAGGTCGCGCGCCAGCAGGCCCTTGTCAACGCCCGCGCCACACACTTGACCGAGGCGAGGAACCGCCGCCGGGAGGCGTACCGGGAGTTGATCGCACGGGCACATGAACTCTCCCGCATCCTCTGGCGCATGGAGGAAGTGGACCGGGCCACCGACACCAACGAAGCCCGAGCGTTGTTACGGGAAGTGCAGACGGCCTCGCGCCCCGCGTTGAACGACGTGGAGAAGTGCGTGAGGGATGTGCTCCTCGAAGGACCACCGTCGGTCTCCGAGTCGGCGGGAAAGCTGAACACCGTAGCCATAGAGACCCGTTACTACCTGTGCGAACTGACCGACCGGGACGGCCACTACCGCGACCGGTACGAGAGTTCGTACAAGGCGTACGAGGATCAGTACCTGCTCTTCATCGAGCTGGCCCGGCACGCCCTGGAGGTGCCGGACGCGCTGTGAGGCAGGGGGCACGGTAGTGCTCGGGAGCGCCAGGGCCTCCCGTGCCCTGTCAGTGGCCAGGAGCGGCACCAGGGTCACATGCGTGATCGGACAGAAGGACGGACACGCCTGGCTCGACCTTCACCTCGCGCGAGCGCTTCCGGACGGCCGGTGGTGAGGCCAGAATGGAGACATGCCGAACCGAGATGATCTGGAACAGCGCATTCGAGCGCTCTCCGACGATGAGGCGATCCGGGCACTCGCGGAGTTGATGGAGGAGCGTGGTCTGCTCCCCGCCGCCGACCAGTTGCCCTCCACCGAGGCGGAGTTGGCCGCCTCGGTGACCGTCGTGGACGCGGAGGCGTATCTACGTCCGGATCAACCGACACCCAGCGACGGGCAGTTGGCGCGCTCCGCACTGGAGTACGCCGCGGCCCAGCGCGAGGACCTGGTGGAAACGGTCAGCGAGGCCGTCGACTACGCGCGATCACCCGCGGACCACCCGGAGTCGTTCACGCTCCCGGTCGCCGTACTCGTCATCACGCTCCTGCAGACCGAGGTCATCCTGAAGCGGAGCTCGGGCGGCAGATGGAGCCTGACCATCCACAAGCGGGCCCTGCGGGACTCCGCCCTCGGCCGGGTGCTGACGGAGCTGATCTCGCGGATCACGGGCGGCCGGTAGCAGGCGGGCCGCTCAGGGACGGAGCCCGATGTGACCATCTCGGCGCGGGCGCCCTACGAGTGGCACCGTGAGGAATGCGACCACACCGGCCGGACACCGGTCTAGCCCGTCATTGACGCCCGTGAGCGCGCCGATCACCACTACCACGCCGGCCAACGGCTGGACGGTCGCCCCACACAAGATCAAACGCGTGGCCCGAACCGCGGTTCTGGTCGTCAATCCGCAGGAACAGCAACGGCAAGTGACCGTAGCCGGACGGCCCTCCGCTTCGGCGCGGGGCCTTGCCTGTGCGCTCGGGAGGCGCACTGCCTCTCTCATGATCATCTGGGGAGAGTTCGGGGAGCAAGGTCGGGCGCCTATTACGAGCACGGTCAGGACCGTAGTCAAAGCGGAACCCGACGAAGAGGGGCCAGGCAGGGCATCCGCCCTGTCCTGGCCCTTCCCGGTGTCTGCCCTGGCAGACGCTGTGCCCCCGGCAGGATTCGAACCTGCGACACCCGCTTTAGGAGAGCGGTGCTCTATCCCCTGAGCTACGAAGGCGGGGCTTGCGGGAACCTTGGTGAAGACCCAGTAAGAGATCTTCTGCGAGGTCTGCGAGCCCGCTGGTCGGACGCGGTGCGATGCTTTCTGTCCTCTTGTTCGGGCAGACAGCGGGGCGTACCAACGACCGACCAGGGACAGCCTAGCGGATGCGTGCCGGTGAGGGGCTTCCGTATCGGAGTGGGCGCGTGAAACGCGTACCGCGCGCCTCTGATCTGCTGTTTCCGGCTACCAGGCTGACGGTTGAAGGGGGTCGTTGCGTGACTGGAATATGGCTTAATGGCCATTATGGAGCTTTTGCGGATATTTAGGATGGTTTAGGGCGGGAGTGGGGGTGGGAGGTACCGGGACGGGGGTCTGGGAGGCCTGGTGCATCAGCCGGCGCCGGATCGTTGTCTTCTCGGTCGTGTTGTCGTCCGTCAGATGCCAGTCAGCGCGGCAGCCTCCGTGGTGGCCGCCTCGATCAGTTGGTCGAAGGTGCGGTTCAGCACCGACCGCCTTTCCCGCTTGAAGGCCGGCGAAGGTTCCAGGCCGTCGATGGTCTTCTCCCAGACGGCCATGAAGTCCTTCTTCCATCCTTCGATCACGTCGGGGCGCGGCAGATGGGGAGAAGTGTGACCGGCCCGGTAGAGGACGTACAGCAACTCCAGGTGGCAGGGCACGGCGTTGCCCCAGTACTCGTCGGCCTCCAGAGTGACGGGATCGTCGGCCATCGCCTCCGTCACCTCCCCGACGAGTCGGGCGATGACGCCCGACAGGTGATCCGCAGCCGTGTCGTTGTCGAAGTTCCCGCTGCCCCACGTACCCATGGGTCCCCCTCCGGTTGATCTGCTTCGTCTTCGTGCTGTGCTGTGCCATCGAAGCAGGAGGGTCTGACAATCCGGTCGGCGATGGGGCGGCGCTGGGTCGGCGGGCCGTCGGGCGGGTGGACGGGCGGGTGGGCGGGTGGGTGTGGAGAGGGGGCGGGGGCCGCGCCGCGTTGGTGGCGGCTTCGGGTTTCTCGTGGCGGCGGCGAGCGGCGATCACCGGTGCTGTGCTATATGATCCGCCACAAAATGAACGGTAAGGGGATCATGGAGCCAACCACTTCCGGTCCGCTCGTCTCGGTTCTCACGGACGTCAGTGAGCTGAGTGACGCGGAGCTGGCCGAGCTGCCGGACACGGTCTTCGGCGCCATGGTGTCCCGGCTCAGGGACGATGTGCTCCACCCCTCCGCCGAGCCGGTCTCGGCGTTCACCTCGGCGATCGACCAGGCTCGCTGAGCCGGAGCGCCCGAGCGTGAGGTTCCGTCAGTTCCTCCTGAAGCTGCACAGCCGGTGCAATCTGGCGTGCTCCTACTGCTATGTGTACGAGGCCGCCGACCAGAGCTGGCGGGACAAGCCGCGCCGGATGGAACTGGACACCGTGCGACGGGTGGCCGAGCGGATCGCGGAGTACCGGCGGGCCGTGCCCGGGGACGTGTCGGTCACGCTCCACGGCGGTGAGCCGCTGCTCGTCGGGGCCCGGCATCTCGGCGAGACGTTGCGGATTCTCTCCGACGCGCTCGACGGGGATGGGGAGGGGGGCGGGGGCGGACGGGTTTCGTACGGGATGCAGACCAACGGTGTGTTGTTGAGGGACGATCCCGGGCTGCTGCGGGTGCTGCACCGGTACGGGGTACGGGTC
The DNA here is from genome assembly GCF_029167625.1 of Streptomyces sp. AM 4-1-1. Taxonomy (NCBI): domain Bacteria; kingdom Bacillati; phylum Actinomycetota; class Actinomycetes; order Kitasatosporales; family Streptomycetaceae; genus Streptomyces; species Streptomyces sp. AM 4-1-1. The sequence goes on along the minus strand of NZ_CP119145.1, from coordinate 2,765,113 downwards.
GGGGTCAGCCTGGACGGCACGGCCGGCGGGCATGACCGGTACCGGCGGTTCGCGGACGGGCGGGGCAGCCACGGTGTCGTCGCCGATGCGTTGCGTACGCTCGGCTCGGACGCCAACAAGCCTCTGTACGCGGGGGTGTTGTGCACGATCGATCTGGACGCCGACCCCGTCGCCACCTATGAGGCGCTGCTCGAATTCGCCCCGCCCCGGATGGATCTGCTGCTCCCGCACGGGACCTGGGAGGCACCGCCGCCAGGGCTGGCCGCACGCCGGCTGCCGCCGGTCGCCCCGCCCGCCGGGCTCGGTGCGGAGGGCGCGGCGCCGGACCCGGGGCGCGGCGGGGGCACGCCGTACGCCGACTGGCTGGGCGCCGTGTTCGACCGGTGGTACGGGGCGCCGCGCCGGGAGACCGGCATCCGGCTCTTCGAGGAACTGATCACGCTGTTGCTGGGGGGCCGGGCGAGCAGCGAGATCGTCGGCACCGGGGAACCCGACCTGGTGGTCGTGGAGACCGACGGCTCCCTCGAACTCGTGGACAGCCTGAAGGTGTCGTACGAAGGGGCCGCCGCGACCTCGCTCGGGGTGCACCGCGACTCCTTCGCCGACGCGGCCCTGCACCCGGCGTTCCGGGTGCCCGGCCGCTCGCCGGTCTGCGCGGCCTGTCCGCTGCTGCCCGTGTGCGGGGGCGGGCTCCACGCCCATCGGTACCGGGTGACGGCGGACGGGAGTGACCCGTTCGGCCACCCCACCGTGTACTGCGCCGACATGGCCGCGTTGATCGGGCACATCCGGGAGCGGCTCGCCCCGGACGTGCTGGCGTTGAGGGGGTTGAGGGAGTCGCGGGGCAGGGAACGCGGTGGCGGCGGGGCGGGGGAGGTACGAGCGCGGTGAGCGCGGTGGTGCGGCACGTCGTCCCCCGGGAGACGTTTCTCGCCCTGGCCGCGGGGAGGGGCGGCGCCGAGGCCGTCGCCGTGCTGCGGACCGGACAGTTGAGCAAGCGGCGGCTGCTGCTGAGCGCGGTACGGCGGGCCGCCGAGGAGCGTCGGCCGGAGCTGGCGCGCCGGGCGCGGCTGGCGGAGACGTACGAGGAGATCGCCCGGATCGGGCGGCGGTCGCGGCAGGAGTGGGAGTCGGTCCTGCTGAGCCCGTACCTGGATCTGTGGGCGGCCGACGCGCTGCGTGCGCTGCACACGGACGACGGCGAGGCCCCCCGGCTGGGCGGGCTCGCCGAACTCCTCGCCGCCGACGGGCCGGTGCTGCGGCTGGAGTGCGCCGGGCGCGTGCTCACCGTGCGGATCGACGACCGGGGACCGTACCGGGACGCGCACGGCCGACCCGTGCCGGGGCCGCTCGACACCGAGTCGCTGCGCCGCTGGGAACGCGCGCTGGCGGGGGCGTGGCGGGTGCTCGTCGAGCGGCACCCCTGGCACGCGGACGCCGTGGCGGCCGGGCTCTCCACCCTCGTACCGCTGCTGCCGAAGGCGGACGGGACGGCCGTGTCGTCGGTGGTACGGCGTGGGTACGGCGCGGTCGGGGTGTCGCTGCCGCCCGATCCGCAGCGGCTCGCGCTCGCACTGGTGCATGAGTTCCTGCACATCCAACTGGGGGCGCTGCTCGACCTCGTACCGCTGCACGGGCCGGACTCGGGGGAGCGTTACGAAGCGCCGTGGCGCACCGATCCGCGCCCCGCCGGGGCACTGCTCCAGGGGACCTACGCGCATCTGGGTGTGTCGGACTTCTGGCGGGTGGAGCGGGCCCGGGACGCGGGGGCCGACCGGCCGGGTGGGCTGACGCGGGCGTATGCCGAGGGGCAGTACGGACATTGGCGCGACCGGACGCTCGAAGCGGCGGGCACTCTGCTCGCGAGCGGTGAACTGACCTTCGCGGGAAGCGAGTTCATCGGGGCTTTGCGCCGTACCATCGTCGACTGGGGGACGGAGCCGTGCTGAATCCGCCCTGGGTACGGTCGAGTTCGCGCCAGAACACGTCCGTCGGCAGAGTGCGTGCTGCCCTGAGGCAATAAGCGCCCGGTCGGGAGGGTATTCACTTCCTGCCGATGCGCTGTGGGCCTGTCTTCAGCAGCTCAAGTCGTGGGGGCGCGGTGGGGCCGTATTTCTTTCTGAGCTACGCCAGGGTCGATGACAAAGACGCCTACGTGTGTCAGTTCTACGACGACCTGTGCGCGCAGATCGTCGAGTTGGCCGAGGGCGTGCTCCGGGCCCCGGCTTCGGTCGGGTTCCGGGACAACAGCTCGATCCGGATCGGCGAGCACTGGAGCGAGCAGCTGGAGCGCGCGCTCGGCACCTGCCGCGCCATGGTCGCCCTGTACTCGCCCGCCTACTTCCGCAGCGAGTGGTGCTCCCGGGAGGTGAGCGTGATGATGCGCCGCGCCAACCAGTACTTCGCCCGGACCCAGGAGGGCTCGTCGGCGTTGATCCCCGTGCTGTGGCAGCCGGTCGATGTGCCGCAGGAGATCGACCACATCCAGTACGTCACGTCCGGGTTCGGCCCGTGGTACGCGGACGTGGGCCTCCAGCGCATCCTCCAGCGGGAGCCTGCGGGGGACGACTACCGCAACGCGGTACGGCTGATCGCGCGGCGGGTGCTTGAGGTGGTGGCCCACGAGGAGCTGCCGGTGCTCGACGGGATACGGCTGGCGGACGAGCGGTCGTCGTTCCAGCCCCGCACGGAGCCCACCCGGCCGGGCAGCACCGTCCAGTTCTTCGTCGCGGCGGGCACGGCGGAGACACTGCCCGAGGCGCGCAGGGACGCCCCGTACTACGGCCGGGCCGGCATCGACTGGAATCCGTACCACCCACAACAGGAGTACCCGCTGCACCAGTTGGCGCAGCGGCTGGTGACGGCCCAGGGGTACGGCACCGCCTACCGCGAGGTGCGCGGCGGACTGACCCGGCAGCTCAACCAGGCGTGGCAGGACGACCAGGTGGCGATCCTCCTGGTGGACGCGTGGAGCGCGCCGGTCGATCCGTACCGCAGACAGCTGGAGCAGTTCGACCGGACCGAGCACCCGGCGACGGGCGTGCTGGTGCCCTGCCACCCCAGGGAGGAGATCGACCGGGGTGAGCTGTGGATCGGGGTCACGGAGGTCTTCGAGCGCAAGTCGTCGCGGGGGATGCACGATAAGCAGTTCCAACTCCGGGTGTGCCTCGGTGACTTCAAGACGGCGCTGGGGCAGATGGTGTCGGCCGCGCAGAACAACCTGATCCGCAAGCGGCACGCGGCCGTGGCGCCCGGGGGCGCCGGGGAGGGCCCCGCGGCCTCCCGGCCGATCCTGCGCGGGCCCAGCGGCGGCCCCTCGTCGCGCCGCCCGAGACCGGGCGGCGGAGCACCGACCGCGCTTCCCGGCAGCCGGCCGGTGAACCGGCCCCGCTGGTCCGGCGGCCACGGACCGCAAGAACCCCGTGGTGACGGAGGAGCAGGCCGATGAGCGAGGCGACCGAGGCGAACGGCACGGGGGGCGGGCCCACGGGCCGGCCCCACCCGGCGGCGGCCGGCGGGTCCGGGGGAGGGGAGCGCCGGGCCGGCGCGGGGGCGACGGGCGGGAGGACGACCGGCGGGTCGAACCGGGACAGCGGGAGAACGACGGGTGGGAGCACAGCGGGTGCGCCGGGCAGGGGGACGACCGGTGGGGCGAGCTGGGGGGACGGGAGCACGGCGGGCGGGCCGATCCTGGCGGACGGCGGGCCTCGGGGAGCGGCGACCGGGTCCCGGGGCGGGGAGCGGGGGCTCTGGGCCGGCAGTGGAGTGACCGGGGCCGGGGCCGGGGGTGATGCGGGAGGGGTCGGCGGTGCGGCGACCGGAACCGGCGGTGTAGCAGCCGGGATCAGCGGCGTGGTGACCGGGTCCGGGGGCAGCGTGCGAGGAGTCGGCGGTGCGGCGGGCGGGCCCCGTGGTGCGGCGACCGGCCCGAGCCCTGCGATTAGCCCCAGCCCTGCGACCAGCCCCGGGACCGGAGCCAAGGCCGGGGCAGGGGTGAGAGGGGGCGCGGACGGTACCGTCGTCACCTTCTACTCGTTCAAGGGCGGGGTCGGCCGCACCATGGCCCTCGTCAACACCGCCTGGATTCTCGCCAGCAACGGCTTACGGGTCCTGATCATCGACTGGGACCTGGAGGCGCCCGGCCTCCACCGCTACTTCCACCCGCTGCTCGTCGACCCCGAACTCAGCTCCACCGAGGGCGTCATCGACCTCATCAGGGACTACTCGATGCGGGCCGACGAGCCGGGCCCGCAGACCGGGCCCGACGGGGCCGCCGACTGGGCCCGCTGGTTCCGGGACCACTCCGACGTGGACCGGTGCATCACCGGGGTCGCCATGGACTTCGCCGAGGGGGGACGGCTCGACTTCCTGCCCGCCGGTCTCCAGGACGACGGTTACTCCGCCGCCGTGTCCACCTTCGACTGGGACCACTTCTACACCCGGCTGCGCGGCGCCGCGTTCCTCACCGCGCTCCGCGAGGAGCTGCGCTCCCGCTACGACTACGTGCTGATCGACAGCCGTACGGGACTCTCCGACACCGCCGGGATCTGCACGGTCCTGCTGCCGGACATCGTCGTCGACTCGTTCACGCTCAGCGCCCAGTCCATCCAGGGCGCCGCGGCCGTCGCCGAATCCGTGCGCGCCCAGGTCACCGAGCGGCCCATCCGCATCCTGCCCGCCCCGATGCGCGTCGAATACGCCGAGCAGAACAAGCTGGAGGCGGGCCGCGACCTCGCCCGCAGCCGGTTCCTGCCGTTCCTCGACGGCATGACCCGGGAGGAACGCGACCAGTACTGGGGCGATGTGGAGATCCCGTACCGGCCGTTCTTCGCGTACGAGGAGATCCCCGCCCCCGTCGGCGACCGCCCGCACCAGGGCAACAGCCTGCTCGCCGCGTCCGAGCGGCTGACCGGGCGGATCACCCAGGGGCGCGTGACGAAGCAGCGGCCGATGCCCGAGACGATGCGGCGCGCGCTGCTCTCCTCGTACGAGCGGACCAAGGCGCCCATCCCCTCCGACATCTTTCTCAGCTACGCGCCCGCCGACCGGATGTGGGCCGAGTGGATAGCCGCCCGGCTCGCCGGCACCGGTTACCAGGTCGCGCTGAGCGGGGCCGCCGAGCACGCGGGCGCCGACGCGCTGACCGATGTGCGGCGGGCGCTGGACGGGACCGGGCGGATCGTGGCGCTGCTCTCGCCGGACTACGTACGGCTGCCGCACTCCCACGAGATGTGGAAGGCGGTCTCGTCCCGGGACCCGGAGGCGTCGCAGCGGATGCTGATCCCGGTCCGCATCCATGACGCGCCGCTGCCAGCGCCGTTCGCGGACCTCGTCGCCGTCGACCTCGTCGAACGGGACCAGGAGGAGGCGGAGGAGGCCCTGCTGGCCGCCGTGGGGCGGCCGGACAACGCCGCCACCGACACCACCCGGGTCGCCGGCGGCTTCGGTACGAGCATCGGAGCGGGGTCGATCGGCGGCGCCGGGGGGGTGTTCGCGCTCGCCCGTGGCGGCGCCGACGATGACCGTGGCCCGCGCTACCCGGGCATCGTCCCCCGGGTCTGGCACGTGCCGTCGCGCAACCCGTCCTTCACCGGGCGCGGCCGGACGCTGGAGGAGACGCGGGACGGGTTCGCGCTGGGCGGGTCCCGGGGCGGGCCGCCACAGGCCGTGTTCGGGATGGGCGGGGTCGGCAAGACGCAGGTCGCCATCGAGTACGCCCACCGGTTCGCCGCCGACTACGACGCCGTCTGGTGGATCAGCGCCGGTCAGCCCGGCCTCGTACGACAGGAACTCGCCGCACTGGCGGCGGAGTTGGGCCTGCCGACCGGTGACGACGTGGCGACCACGGCGGGCGCGGTGCTGGAGGCGCTGCGGCAGGGGCGGCCGTACCGGCGCTGGCTGCTCGTCTACGACAACGCCGAACGCCCCGACGTCCTGGCCCCGTTGATCCCCGACGGGCCCGGCCATGTGCTGGTGACCTCGCGCAACCGGAACTGGGCACAACTGGCCTCGCAGATCGAGGTGGACGTCTTCACCCGCGACGAGTCGGTGTGGCTGCTGCGGCGGCACAACCCGAACCTGACGTCCGCCGAGGCCGGTCTGGTGGCCGAGGCGCTGGGGGATCTGCCATTGGCGGTCGGACAGGCGGCGGCCTGGCTGGAGCAGTCCACGATGCCCGTCGACACGTATCTGAGCCTGCTGAACAACCAGTTGACGACCATGCTGGAGCAGGAGCCGCCCACCAGCTATCCGCGGTCGGCCGCCGCCACCTGGCTGCTGTCGCTCGGCGCGATCCGCGACGCGATGCCGGCGGCCGCCCAACTCCTCCAGGTCTGCGCGTTCTTCGGGCCGGGCCCGATCCCCATGTGGACGCTGTACGGACGCCGGACGGCGGAGCTGCTGGCCCCCTACGACCGGCGGCTCGGCGATCCGCTGCGGATGGGCGGACTGTTCACCGAGATCAACCGGTACGGCCTCGCCCGCACCGACCAGAGCGACAAGACCATCAGCGTGCACCGGCTGGTCCAGGAGGTGCTGCGTTCCCAGGTGCCGCGCGAGGAGTGGCCGGCCATGCGCGCCCATGTGCACGCGATACTCGCCGAGGCCAACCCGAAGAACACCGAGGACCCGGCCTCCTGGGAGCGGCACGCCGCGCTGCTGCCGCACATGCGCCCGTCGCGCGCCTTCACCAGCCAGGACGACGCCGTGCGCCGCTGGATCATCGACGCGGTCCGCTACCTCTGGCGCCGCTCCGACCACACCGCCGCCCAGGAGACCGCCCAACGGGCCCTGGACGTCTGGATTCCGGTGTTCGGCGAGGACGACGCGCTGGTGATCTACATGCGTACCCAGCAGGCCAACGCGCTCCGCTCCGGCGGCCGGCTCGAAGAGGCGTACGCGCTGGGCCTTGACGTCTGGCGGCGGGCCCGCGAGGCGCTGGGCGACGAGGACCCGTACACCCTGGTCGCGGCCGGGAACCTCGGCGCGGACCTGCGCAGCACCGGCGCCTACACCCAGGCCAGGGACATCGACCGGGAGACCCACACGGTCAGCCGCCGGATCTACGGGACCGACCATCCGCGCACCCTGATGGCCGCGAACAACCTCGCCGTGTCGCTGTTCCTGTCCGGCGACCGCCTCGGCGCCCGCGAACTCGACCGGGAGGTGTGGGAGACCCGGCGCGAGGTGCTGGGCGCCACCCACCCGTACACCCTCACCTCGGCCAGCAACTACGCCCGTGACCTGCGCGAGACGGGTTCGCCCGGACAGGCGCAACGGCTGCTCCAGGAGACCGTGGCGGCGTTCCGCAAGCGGACCGGCGACAAGCACCCGGAGACCCTGAGCGCCGCCCGGAACCTCTCCGCCGTGCTGCGCCGCACCGGTCAGTACGAGGCGGCGCGGGCGCTCAGCACGGATATCTACGAGACGTATCTGTCGGTGCTCGGCCCCGATCACCCGGACACCCTGTCGGCGGCCACCAACCTGGCGTGCGCGCTGGTCGCCACGGGCAACCCGAGGGACGCGCGGACGCTCGCGCAGGACGCCCTCGACCGGCACCGGGCGCAGCTCGGGGAGCGGCACCCGTTCGCCCTGGCCTGCGCGAACAACCTGGCCGTGTACCTGCGGCTGACCGGGGAGGGGGACGCGGCCCTGGAGCTGTCCCGCAGGACGTACCAGCAGTACCGGGAGGTGCTGGGGCGGGCCAACCCGTACACCCTGACCAGCATGATGAACCACGCCACCGACCTGGTCGCGCACGGCGAGCTGACGGAGGCGGTGGGGCTGGAGCGCGAGGCGTACGCGGACTTCGTCCGGGTCCTCACCGCGGACCACTACGACGCGATCGGCTGCGCGTCGAACCTGGCGCTGGACCTGCGGGCGGCGGGGTCGTCGAACGAGGCGGAGGAGCTGCACCACGACGCGCTGCTGAGGTCGATCGCCACGATGGGGGACGAGCATCCGACGACGCTGGCCGTGCGGGCGTGGGCCCGGCTGGACTCGGACATCGAGCCGCCCGCGACGTGAGGCGTGGGGGGTGGAGTGCGGGGTGCGGGGTGCGGGGTGCGGGGGGTCCGAGGTGCGAGGTGTGGGGTGTGGGAGGGGGCCGGGTTCCGGGCGTCAGGGGCGGGTGATCCGGACCCGGTAGTTCCCGTCGTGGTCCTTGGCGAGCACCGAGACCCGTATCCCGTTGTCCCGGTCCGTGAAGGTCTCGCCGGGCCGGAAGGGGGCGTCGGAGAGTTCGGCGTGCACATTGGGCCGCCGGGTGCAGCCGCCGCTGTCCTTGGTGCTGTCCGCCACGGAGACCGGTCCCTGGCCGGTGTCCACATCGGCGCTGACCTTGTAGACGAGCACCCCGGGCCGGCAGACGGCCTCGTCGTTGCCCGCCCGGGTCCGTACCTCCACGGCGTATCCGGACCGTTCGCTCAGCGGTATGAACGCCAGCTTGACCCCGCCCCTGGTGGCCAGCGGGGCGAGGACGTGCTCGACGGCACCCCGCTTCGACGCGCAGCTGATCTGCTGGTCGTCGAGCCAGCCGAGCTTCCACTTGTGCCAGCCCAGCAGGTCGTTGTTGGCCCCCCAGTCCTCGGACATGATGTCCCAGTGCCCGACCGAGCCGCCGCCCTCCAGGGTGTAGAGGTCGGGAAGGCCGAAGACATGGCCGTTCTCGTGCGGCAGGACGCGGTAGCCGGTCGTGGCGTACGACCCCGAGCCGTCGTCCTGGCGGCTGTAGACGAAGGACGTGTTGGCGAGCGGGACACCGTCGGCGGAAGGGGCGTCGTCGTTGCCGGAGAAGGTCACCGACAGGACGGTGTCCAGCGCCGACGGACCGGCGTTCGGGGTGACCAGCACGTTGATCAGGTCGTACGCGCTGAAGTCCACCCTCGGGTCGGCGGTGGCCACGAGGTCCTGGACGAGATGGCGGTACCCCGGTTCGTACGGCGAACCGCGCTCTATCCCGTACGCGGAGAACGGCAGCGGCATCCGCAGCCATTCCTTCACCGGGGCCTCGGAACGGTAGGTGAGGCGCCCGTACGAGCTGGTGCGGAACCAGTCGGAGGTCTGCGGGAAGAACTCCGCGAGCCGGTCGAGCGCGGGTTCGGTGCCCTGCGCGTCCGGGAAGTCGATCATCAGGTTGAGCGCGCGGACCACCCCGGTGGAGCGCGCGTATCCGGAGGACGTCGGCATGCCCTCCGACATCTGCACACCCATGCCGGTCGGGATGCGGCACGGCCCGATGCCCACCCCGTCGGCGGTGGCCACCGGGCCGGCGGTGGTGCGGCTGGGGGCCGGGAGGGTGCTGCTCGCCGTGGCCAGTGTGGCGATGACCAGCGTGGTGGCCGCGGCGAGCGCGACGGGGCGGCGGTGTCTGCGTATCCGGTGGCGGGGCTTCTGCATAGAGGCGCCTTCGGGTCCGCGGCAGTCGGCCGACCGGACTGCGCTCTGCCGATCAGCCTGTGACGGGTGGTGCGGGGCCGCTCGTTGGGTGCGGCCGATCGGACGGTTTTCGTACCGGGCGGAGGGGATGAGCTGACCGTCGCGGAGGGGGTCGGGCGACCGGTGGTGGCGAGGCGGGGCGGGGTGGCGGGCCGGGCGGGGGATGCCCGGTCGTGGTCCGGGGCCGGGGGCGGTTCGGAGGGTGACCGGTCGTGGCTCGGGGCCGGGGCAGGGCCGGTTCGGAGGGTGACCGGTCGTGGCTCGGGGCCGGGGGCAGGGCCGGCTCGGGGAGCGACTGGTGGTGGCTCGGGCGGCACGGTGTTCCGGTGATGCGGACGCTTGGTGATCCAGTTCACACGGGAGGCGGAAATAACCGGGGACGCCTTCCCCGTTTGCACCGGTGTCCCCGTGAAACGGGGAGGTGTTCCCCGGTTGTATCGCCCGGGGACCGCCCTCGTACCGCACACGCAGAACATCGGACCGGGCCCGCGCACCGGCCCGACTGCACCGGCCCGACCGCACCGGAGCGATCGGCCCGGCCGCACCGGAGCGAACGCACCGGAGTGACCGGCCCGCCCGCACCGGGGCGACCGGACGAGAACCGAAGAGAACCGGAAGAGAAGGAGTGCCGCCGTGGAGACCGTCACCGTCACCGGGACCGCAGCCGGAACCGCGCAGCGCCGTGCGGCCCGTCCTCGGGCCGACGCCCTGCGCAACCGGGAGCGGATCGTGACGGCGGCGCGTGAGATGTTCGTCGAGTTCGGACCGGACGTCCCGCTGGACGAGGTCGCGCGCCGGGCCGGCGTCGGCAACGCCACGCTCTACCGGAACTTCCCGGACCGGGCGGCGCTCATCCACGAGGTCGTCCTCGCCGTCACCTCACGGACCACCGGCCGCGCGGAGGAGGCGGCCTCCCAGGAGGCCGACCCGTTCGACGCGCTGAGCCGGTTCGTGCACGCGGCGGCCGACGAGCGCATCGGGGCCCTGTGCCCGATGCTCGCGGGCGGCTTCGACAAGGACCATCCCGAACTGCTCGCCGAGCGCCGACGCCTCGAAGAGGCCGTACAGGGGCTGGTGGGCCGCGCGATGGCGTCCGGGCAGCTGCGCACCGACATCGCCGTCGGTGACGTGATCGTCGCCCTCTCCCAGCTCACCCGGCCGCTGCCCGGCGTCGCCTGTCCGGACATCGACCGGTTCACCCACCGACATCTGCAACTGTTCCTGGACGGTCTGAGGGCTCCGGCCCGGTCCGAGCTCCCGGGGACGGCGGCGACCCTGGCCGACTTGCGAAGTCGGATGTGACGCCCCTGCCGGGCGGCTGAGCATCAGGTCTCCCGCATCCGCGCCTTCCCGTCCGTGTTCCTCCTTCACTTCTTCCTTTCTTCCTGTCCCTGTCCCTCCCTCTTCTTCCTTTCGCTTCCCGTCCCACGTCTTCATCCCATGACCGCCGACGACGGCCGGTGACACCGGTCGGCGCGGACAGACCTTCCCGGAACGACCCCGCGCGCCGACGCGCGCCCTTAGGTGGCTACTCCCATGGCAAAAACAGCCGAGACCCTCGCACCCGATCCCAGCCGCTGGAAAGCGCTGGCCTTCATAGCCCTCGCCCAGCTGATGGTTGTGCTGGACGCCACGATCGTGAATATCGCACTGCCCTCGGCCCAGACGGACCTGGGCATATCCGACGGGAACAAGCAGTGGGTCATCACCGCCTACGCGCTCGCCTTCGGTGGACTGCTCCTCTTCGGCGGCCGGATCGCCGACCTGTGGGGCCGTAAGCGCACCTTCGTCGTCGGTCTGCTCGGCTTCGCCGCCGCGTCCGCGCTCGGCGGTGCGGCGCAGGGCGAGGCGATGATGTTCGGCTCCCGGGCACTCCAGGGCGCCTTCGGCGCACTGCTCGCACCGGCCGCGCTCTCGCTGCTCGCGGTGACGTTCACCGAGGCCAGGGAGCGCGCCAAGGCGTTCGGCATCTACGGTGCCATCGCGGGTGGCGGTGGCGCGGTCGGCCTGATCCTGGGCGGCTTCCTCACCGAGTACCTGAACTGGCGCTGGACGTTCTTCGTCAACATCCCCTTCGCGATCATCGCCGCCGCGGGTGCCTACTTCGTCATCCGTGAGCCGGCCGGGGGACGCAACCGCTCGCCGCTCGACATCCCGGGCGTCGTCCTCTCCACCCTGGGGCTGGTCTCGCTCGTGTACGGGTTCACCCGAGCCGAGTCCGCGGGCTGGTCCGATCCGATGACCATCGGCATGTTCGTCGCGGCCGGGGCGCTGCTCCTGGGCTTCGTCGCCACCGAGGCGCGGGTCGCGTCGCCGCTGCTGCCGCTGCGCGTCCTGATGGAGCGCAACCGGGGCGGGGTCTACCTCTCGCTGGGGCTCGCCGTCATCGGGATGTTCGGCCTCTTCCTCTTCCTGACGTACTACCTCCAGGTCGTGCAGGGCTACTCCCCGGTCAAGACCGGTTTCGCCTTCCTCCCGATGATCGCGGGCATGATCACCGGCTCCACCCAGATCGGCGCCCGGCTGATGACGCGGGTGCCGCCGAGGCTGCTGATGGGCCCCGGCTTCCTGGTCGCGGCGGCCGGAATGCTGATCCTGACCCAACTGGAGATCGGTTCCTCGTACGCCGGTCTGATCCTGCCGGGGCAGCTGCTGCTCGGCCTGGGCATGGGTACGGCGTTCATGCCGGCGATGTCCCTGGCCACGTACGGCATCGAGCCGCGTGACGCCGGGGTGGCGTCCGCGATGGTGAACACCTCGCAGCAGGTCGGCGGCGCCATCGGTACGGCGCTGCTGAACACGATCGCGGCGGGTGCCACCACGGCGTACGTCGCCGACCACGTGGCCGGGGCCTCGGACCCGAAGCTGCTCCAGCTCCAGGCCTTGGTGAGCGGCTTCACCAGTGCGATCTGGTGGGCGGTCGGCATCCTCGTGGCCGCCTCCGTCATCGCGGTGACCCTCATCAACACCGGCCGTCCGGGCGGCGGTGCGAACGGGACGACGTCCGGGACCACCGGGTCCGAGTCGGGCGCGGGGGACGCGGTCGAGGACGAGTACAAGATCCCGGTCATCGCGCACTGAGGACGCCGGGACCGCCGGCCGGGCGGTACGCGAGGACGCCCGGACCGGCGGTTCGGCGGTACTGAGGGTGCTCGGTTCGGCGGTACGGCGGTACTCGGACCGGCGGCCGGGCGGTACTGAGGACGCCGGGACCGCCGGTCCGGCGTTGTTGAGGACGCCCGCTCGGATCGACGGTCCGACGCCTGGCCCGACGGTCACTCGTACGGCCCGACGGTCCGGCGGCCGGTGTCTGCCCTGGTTCCGCTCAGCGGAGCCAGGGCAGATCCGAGTCCGCCCGCTCCGGCTCAAGTCCGGCCGCCATCGTCCGCATGATCTCGCCGAGCGCGCCGATCTGCTCGGGGGTGAGCCGGTCGAACACCGCCTGCCGCACGGCGTCGACATGGCCCGGTGCCGACCGCCGGAGCATTTCGTGACCGTCCTCGGTCAGGACCGCGTTCTGGCCGCGCTTGTCGGACGGGCAGTTCTCGCGCCGTACCCAGCCGTTCTTCTCCAGCCGGCTGACGGCGTGGGAGAGCCGGGAACGGGTGATCTTGGCGTCCTTGGCCAGCTCGGTCATCCGCTTCTGGCGGCGGGGGGCCTGGGAGAGCTGGACGAGCAGTCCGTAATAGATGTGCGGCATACCGGCGTCGCGCTGCAACTGACGGTCGAGATAGTCCTCCAGAAGCATCGTGGCGTGCAGATACGCACTCCAGACCTTCTGTTCTTCGTCGGTGAGCCAACGGGGCCCGCTGGAGGGTGCCGTGGTCATGTACTCCATTGTACGACCTTTTTCTTGAAAGTTTAACTAGATAGAGCTAAGGTCTCCATGTGGTGGGAACTTGAATATTCAATAAACCTGCCATGGTGAGAACCCGCACAAGAATCGCGCAAAGCCTTCGCGTTTCGCTCCGCATCGAACAGGAGTCGAGGCCATGACCGCCACCGAAGGGCGCATGCCCGCCCTGTATCTCTCGCACGGAGCCCCACCGCTCGCCGACGACCCGCTCTGGCCCGGTCAGCTGGCCGCCTGGTCCTCGAAGCTGCCCCGCCCCACCGCGATCCTGATCGTCTCCGCCCACTGGGAGGAGGCCCCGCTCGCCCTCGGCGCCACCCGGACCGTGCCGCTGGTCCACGACTTCTGGGGCTTCCCCGACCGCTACTACCAGGTGCGGTACGCGGCCCCGGGCGCCCCCGAGCTGGCCACGAGCGTCCGGGCGCTGCTGCGCGGGGCGGGTACGCCGGTCCAGGACGTCCCGGACCGGGGACTCGACCACGGCGCGTACGTCCCGCTGGTGGAGATGTTCCCGGACGCCGACATCCCCGTACTCCAGATCTCCATGCCGACGCTGGACCCGCGGAAGCTGATGGGCGTCGGGCGCAGGCTCGCCCCGCTGCGCGACGAGGGTGTGCTCATCGTCGGCAGCGGCTTCTTCACCCACAACCTGGCGGCGCTGCGGCATCCGGGCGGCGCCGCCCCCGGCTGGTCGGCGGAGTTCGACGACTGGGGGGACCGGGCGCTCAGGGCGCGGGACATCGACGCCCTGCTGGACTTCCAGCACACGTCACCGGCCGGGGCGCTGGCGCATCCGCGCACCGAGCACTTCGCCCCGCTCTTCGTGACGCTGGGCGCGGCGGAGGACGAGCTCGACCAGGGGCGCAGCGTCATCGACGGGTTCTGGATGGGGCTCGCCAAACGATCGGTCCAGTTCGGCTGAGGCGCGTGCGCCGGGCGTGCGGGCCGTGCGGTGTGCGGGCGGCGCGCCGCGGTGCGTGAGGCATGAGGTGCCGGGCGCGGGGCACGAGTCGTGACTCAGGAGTCCCGAGTCACGGCTCGGGGAAGTGCGAGTGCATCGGAGTGAAAGGACCACGCGCCGTGTGAGCGCGGTCTCATGCGCCTCGCGGCGACAGCGACTGGCCGCGACGCCCGGAACGTCCCCGACACCCACTCCGACCTGCACACTCGGGCGGATCACCGAATCAGGCGGCCCGTATCCGCGCGGCAGGGTACTGCATGATCGGGGAAATGAATGGGTGGCATGGGAATTCTGTCCGGATTCCAGTCGTTGTTTCCATCGGATGCAGGGCACCCGGGAGGGTGTCGCGACCTACTCAGTTAAGGGAGCACGCATGGCAACCCGTGCCGTCGCCCGTCGTTCGTCCGCCACCGGCGGGACCAACCGGGCAAGCAGTGTTCGCGCCGTGGGCGGGGAGATCGCCGATCGCGACCTGGTCGGCATGTACCTGGACGAGATCGCGCGTACACCCCTGATCGACGCAGCGAAGGAAGTCGAACTCTCGCAGACCATCGAGGCGGGCGTCTACGCCCAGCAGATCCTCGACGGCCAGGTGGAGAGCGAGGCCGGTGGCGCGAAGCCCGAGGAGCTGGAGGCGCTGGTCGCCGCGGGCGAGCGCGCCAAGGACGTGTTCATCCGTTCCAATCTCCGACTCGTCGTTGCCGTGGCCCGTCGTTACCCGCGGGCGGGGCTCCCGCTGCTCGACCTGATCCAGGAGGGGAACGCCGGCCTGGTGCGCGCGGTCGAGAAGTTCGACTACGCCAAGGGCTTCAAGTTCTCCACGTACGCGACGTGGTGGATTCGCCAGGCCATCACCCGTTCCATAGCCGACCAGTCCCGCACGATCCGGCTGCCCGTCCACCTGGTGGAGGAGCTGGGCCGTATCCGCCGGGTGCAGCGCGAGTTCAACCGCGAGCACGGCCGTGACCCGGAGCACGCCGAGATCGCCGCCGAGCTGGACTCCAATACGGCGCGCGTGAGCGACGTGCTGGACTGGGCACGCGACCCGGTCAGTCTCAACATGTCCGTGGACGACGAGGGCGAGACCCAGTTCGGCGACCTGCTGGAGGACACCTCCGCCGTGTCGCCCGAGCAGTCCGTGATGACGCTGCTGCGCAGCGAGGAGCTGGAAGACCTGATCGGCAAGCTCGACAACAGGACCGCGTCGATCATCAAGATGCGGTACGGGATCGAGGACGGCCGGGAACGCACCCTGACCGAGGTCGGCAAGCAGCACGGACTGACGCGTGAGCGGATTCGCCAGATCGAGAAGCACGCGCTGCTCGAATTGAAGCGAATGGCTCACGACACGGGGTTTGACGCGGCGGCGTGACCCCGAGTCACGTAGCCTCCACCTGTGGCCGCTTTTTCCGGCGGCCTCCTGAGCTGAGTCCCGGCGCCCACCCCCCCCGGCGCCGGGGCTCATTTCTTGTGCGGCTTCTTGTGCGGGCCGGGCCCCTGATCGGCGGGGCAGGCGGGTCGGCCGGCGACCGGGCCGGCGGTGAGCGGTCCGGTGGCGGGTGGGTCGGCGGTGAGCGGTCCGGTGGCGGGTGGGCCGGTGGTCGTGGGCGGACCGGTGGTGACCGGGCCGGTCGTGGCAGACAGGCCGGTGGTGACCGGGCCGGTGGTGCCCGGGTCGGCGGTGACCGGTCTGGCGGTGACCGGTCCGGGACGCGCGCCGCTGTCGTCCGCCGGCGTGGCCGCGCGGGTCAGCCTGGTGCCCAGATCGCTGAGATACGCCACCAACTGCGGCGGTCCGTGCACGGTGAAGTCGCAGTCCACCAGCGCCAGCCGGACCGCCAGCCACTCCAGCGAGTCCGCGGTGACCGTCCGCAGTCGGCAGTGCCGCTCGTCGACCGGTTCCGGCGCCCCGATCCTGCCCGGCAGCCGCGCGGTGACGAAGTCCGCCGGGGCCGCGAAGCTCACGTCGACCTCCAGCTCCGGCTGGAGGCGGGTCATGGAACGCGCGAGGAATTCCGCCGCGTCCCCGCTGGGCAGCTCCCGGGGTGTGAACCGGGCCCCCGTCGCGTACGGCTCGCTGACCCGGTCCACCCGGAACGTACGCCAGTCCTCACGCCCCAGGTCGTACGCGACGAGGTACCACCGCCACCCCGTGCTCACCAGCCGGTACGGCTCGACCTCCCGTTTCGTCTCGGCGCCGTCCCCGGCCCGGTACGCGAACCGCAGCCGCTCCCGCCCGGTGACCGTGGACGCCATGACCGTCAGGGTCCGCGGATCGATCGTCGAGCCGTCTCCCCTGGTCAGCGGCACCGTCGCGTTCTGGAGCGTCGACACCCGGTGTCGCAGTCGCGACGGCAGCACCTGTTCCAGCTTGGCCAGGGCCCGTACGGACGCCTCGTCCACGCCCTCGATGGCGTGCCCGGCCCCGGCCCGCAGCCCCACCGCGATGGCCACGGCCTCCTCGTCGTCGAGGAGCAGCGGCGGCATCGCGGTACCGGCCACGAGCCGGTAGCCGCCCACCGCGCCGCGAGACGCCTCGACCGGGTAGCCGAGATCGCGCAGCCGGTCGATGTCGCGGCGAATGGTGCGGGCACTGACGTCGAGGCGTTCGGCGAGTTCGCTGCCCGGCCACTCGCGCGGTGTCTGGAGGAGCGACAGCAGGTTCAGCAGTCGTGCCGGGGTATCGGTCATGACGCCAGGGTGCCTGTTCATTGGGTCATGTTCTGACCTAATGGCTGTTTATGTTTGTCGTATGACTTCTTCCTCTTCTCCACCGTCCACGGCAACCGCTCCCGGGGTGTCCCCGGCCCCGGCGGACCGCCGACGCTGGTTCGCGCTCGCCATCGTGATGACCGCGGCCTTCATGGACCTGGTCGACGTCACGATCGTCAACATCGCCATTCCCAGCATCCAGCGGGACACCGGCGCCTCGTTCAGCTCGATCCAGTGGATCACCGCCGGATACGCCCTGGCCTTCGCCGCCGGACTGATCACGGGCGGCAGGCTCGGCGACATCTACGGCCGCAAGCGGCTCTTCCTCATCGGCATCGCCGGTTTCACCCTCGCCTCCGCGCTCTGCGGTTTCGCCGCGAACCCGGAGATGCTGGTGGCCTCCCGGATTCTCCAGGGCGCCACCGCCGCGATGATGGTCCCGCAGGTCCTGTCGATCGTGCACGCCACCTTCCCGGCGCACGAGCGCGGCAAGGTCTTCGGGCTGTTCGGTGCGATCGTCGGGCTCGGCGCGGTCTCCGGACCCCTGCTGGGCGCGCTGCTCACCGAGTGGAACATCGCCGGCCTGGAATGGCGGCCGATCTTCCTGATCAACCTGCCGGTGGGCATCGCGGGACTGATCCTGGGGCGGAAGTTCATCAGCGAGTCCAAGGCCCCGAAGGCGCTCCGGCTCGACATGGTGGGCGTCACCATGGTGACGCTGGCCCTGCTGATGCTCCTCTACCCGCTGACCAGGGGCCGCGAGCTGGGCTGGCCGCTGTGGGGGTACGCGTCGATGGCGGGCAGCGTCCTGGTGTTCGTGGCGCTCGTGGCGTTCGAGCGGCGGAAGGCGCGCATGGACGGTTCGCCGCTCGTCGAGCTTTCGCTGTTCCGGGTCAAGAGCTTCGCGGCGGGCATCGCCGTGCAGCTGACCTTCGGGATCGGCCTCGGCATCTTCTTCCTGGTGTGGACGCTGTACATGCAGATGGGCCTCGGCTGGAGCGCGCTGCGGGCGGGCACGACCGGTATCCCGTTCTCGGTCGCGGTCTCGTGCGCCGCCGGGATCTCCGTGCAGAAGCTGGTGCCCCGCTTCGGCCGCAAGGTCCTCCAGGCGGGCGCGCTCATCATGATCGCCGGACTGCTGATCTACATCGGTGAGTCCGAGCGGTACGGCATGGACATCACGTCCTGGCAGATGGCGCTGCCGCTGCTCGTCATGGGTGTCGGCATGGGGCTGATCGTGGCGCCGCTCGCGGACGCGGTGCTGTCCGAGGTGCCGAAGGAGCACTCGGGGTCGGCCTCCGGGCTGTTCAACACCGTGCAGCAGATGGGCACCGCGCTGGGCCTCGCCCTGGTGTCGGTGGTGTTCTTCGGAGCGATCGGCGACCACCTGGCACCGCAGGCCATGGGCCCCGCGTACGCGAACGCGTTCGAGCGCTCGCTGTGGTGGGTGGCCGGGGTGCTCGCGGTGATCTTCCTGGTGATGTTCGCGCTGCCGGCCCGGCCGAAGCAGCATGTGGAGGGCGGCGGTGACGACCTTCCGACGGAGGCCGTGGGGCAGGACTCGGACTCGGGCTCTGGTCCTGAGTCGGGTTCTGGCTCGGGCATGGCCGTCGGTACGGGCGCGAGCGCGCGTACGGGTACGGAGGCGACCGTGGGTGACGCGGTGGGCGACGCCACGAAGGACCGGGTGCTGACGCGCTGAACCCCGGACGCGTCCCGTCCGGACCCCACGGACATTACGGACCTCGCTGACGGCACGTCACGGACGAGACGCGTCATCAGGGCGGCCGTGCGCACGGCCAGGATGCCCGCGCCCCTGCATGGGGGCGCGGGCATCCCGCGCGCGTGGCCCCGCGTGGGAGCTACGCGCGTCCGGCGCTGCGTGAGGGACACCCGGCACGACGCTGCCCGCGGGCCCCGGCTCGACGCGTGGCGTCGGGCGCTACGCGCGTCCGGTGGCGTCAGCTGATGCGCGTACGGCTCTCCATGGCCTCGCGGGCGGCCTGCTCGTTCCCGTACACCTCGCACATGTGGCGGCCGTCCGAGGTCGCCGTGTGCTCGACCTCCCACAGGCTCGTCTCGCTGCCGTCGAGAAGCAGGAACGCGTGCTCGTAGAGGGTGAAGCCCGCCTCCCGGCCGTCGACGCGGCACTGACGGCCGAAGATCTGCGTGATGTGGTGCGCGAAGGCGGCCCGCAGCAGCCGGACCGTCTCCTCGCCGGGGCAGTCCGGGTTCTCCGCGCGTCGCAGCACCCGGCGGGCGTGGTCCGCCGAGTTGTCCGGCGCGTACACCCGGGGCAGTGGCGTGGGCGGCACGGACATCAGGACCGTCAGTAACTCCAGGTCCGCCTGGGGGTTCTCGTCCGAGAAGGCGGAGAGGCCGGAGAGGCCGCCGGTCAGCCGGGCGGCGGCGACCTGCGCCTCGCCCTCGTCGTCGTACAGCTCGTGCTGCTGGTGTCGCGACCCGTCTCCCGCGCCCGTACCCGCCGTGTCTCTGCCGCCGCTGTGCACCAGCTCCCACAGCGTCAGCGGGGAGCCGTCGGCGAGCAGATAGGTGTGCCGATAGGTCTCACGGTGAAGCACGGCACTGTGGTGCGAGGAGTGCAGGGAGCTGCTGTGCGCCAGTGCCGTACCGAGCCGTTCGACCGTACTGTCGGGCAGATCGAAGGAGTTCAGGGCGCGTCGCAGGAGTCGTTCGAGGTGTTGCTCGGTTGTCTCGTACGGATCGCTCAAGGTGCTGTCTCCAGGCCGTCGCCGCGTGTTACTTGATGCGTGCATAACGTAGTCCCTGGGTCCGACATCGTGACCGGGGTTGTGAAAAACGTAGGGCACACGCAGAAAGTTCCCCGGTTTCCGTGCGCCGGAGCGAACTCCCGCGCACCGAGGCCGAGTCGGATGCGCCGGACGCGGTGCCGGAGGGGAGGGAGGGGCGTCGGGGACGATGTGCGGGGCGTGGGGTGCCGGGTGAGGAGTGCGGTGCGTGGTGGGCGGTGTCAGGACGGGCCGTAGAGGTCGGTGTACGAGAGGAAGGGGCCGCCGGGGGCCTCGGTGGACTCCGCGGCGCGTACGGCCTTCACGACGGCCCGGCACAGGACGTCCGCACCGGCCGCCAGCACGGCGTTCAGCTCGTGCGGCCCGCCGGCCGGGGTGCCGAGGGGTTCTTCGCCCGTGGCGAGGGCGAAGACGGTGTCCCCGTCGGTGAGCAGATGCACCGGCCGGACGGCGCGCGCCAGACCGTCGTGCGCCGTGCCGGCGAGCTTCTGGGCCTGGGCGCGGCTGAGCCCGGCGTCCGTGGCGACGACGGCGATCGTGGTGTTGAACGGCGGGAGCGGGCGTGCGGCTCCCGCCCGCGCCAGCCGCAGCCGCGCCGCTTCGTGCACCTCGGGCGTGGGCGGTACGGGCGGCCGGTCGGCGCCGTACTCCCCGTACAGCACCCCGGTCCGCGGATCGACCACCGCGCCCGACGCGTTCACCACCACCAGCGCGCCGACCGTGATTCCGGACGGCAGGAGCACGCTCGCCGTGCCGACGCCCCCCTTGAGCTGCCCGGCGACCGCCCCGGTGCCCGCGCCCACCGCACCCTGCGGGACCGGCGCCCCCGGCCGGGTACGCGCGGCGGCCTCCACCGCCGCGCGGCCGGTCGATGCGTCCGGACGGGCCCGCCAGTCGCCGCCCCGGCCGAGGTCGAAGAGGCACGCGGCCGGGACCACGGGCACCACCTGTGCCGGATCGGGCCCGACCCGGACGCCCCGGCCCCGCTCCTCCAGCCAGGCCATCACCCCGGACGCGGCGTCCAGGCCGTACGCGCTGCCGCCGGTCAGCACGACCGCGTCGACGCGCTGGACCAGATTGCGGGGGTCGAGCGCGTCCGTCTCCCGGGTGCCGGGGCCGCCGCCGCGCACGTCGACGGCGGCGACCGCACCGCCCTCCGGTGCCAGCACCACGGTGGTACCGCTCAGCGCGCCCCCGCCCGGGACGCGGGCGTGGCCGACGCGCAACCCGGCGACATCCGTCAGCGCGTCGAGCGGCGGGGTGGACCGGTGGCTGCCGGGGGCGGACCCGTTGTCGGGGACGGACCGGCCGGGGGTGGTCCGGTCGGGGGTGATTCGGTCGGGGGTGGAGCCGTGGTTCGGGGTGGTCATCCTGATGCTCCTCCCGGTGGCGTACGAGAACGGTCTCCGGAACTCCCGTATCGACCGGACAAGTTGAGGGAATCGGAAGCTGGTTGAGGAAAACGCCGGATCTTCCCACCCGAGGGGGCGGCACCGACTCCTGTTCTTCGGTAGGGCGCGCGAGGCGCTCAGGAACCGGTCCGGAGACCTCCTGGACCTCCTGGGCGATCGACGGCACGCGCATGTCGATGTCGACTGTCGAGCAGGGAGCTCATCAGACATGGTCCCATCAAGCGGAACCCTGCGCGGGTTCGACGAAACGGGCGACGGCAGCGGATTCCCGGGCGTCCCCGGGCAGCGGGGCCCGAGGCGGACGGAGGAGGACCGGAGCTGCGGGACCCTTCCGCCCGAGTCCCGTCGCCAGTGGGAGAAGGTCCTCGGCATGCGCCGGACCTGCCTGCTCATCGCGTACAAGTACGTCCCCTGGGACAGGACCGAGGACGTCTGGCAGGAGACCAGGATCTCGATGTGGCGCACCCTGCTGAAGGGGCCTCTGAGGGACCCGGAGAGCTACACGCGGACCGTGTGCCGCAACGAGGGCAGGAAGCAGCTCCGCAAGGACGTGGAGCGCGCGGAACAGTTCATCGGCGACAACGTCGCGCTGCTCGACAGCGGTACCCCGGTCTTCGACACACAGACCGACACCCGGCTCAAGGAGCTCGTCTCGCAGCTCCAGCCGGAGCTGTCCCACCACGAGGCGCTGATCTTCGTCCTGCGCATGGGACTGAAGTGGGACGCACGCTCGGTGGCGGAGGCGATCGACACCACGCCGGGCGCGGTCAAGTCGGCGCTGTACGCGGCCAAGAAGAAGATGAGGAGTCAGGACGTCCGGGACCGTCTGTACCGACGCCTCAATCCCGAGTGACCCCGTGGCTCCGGGTCCCCGGCCTCGCCCGGCTCCCCGGCCTCCTTCGCGGCTCCGTCGCCCGTACGCCTCCGGTGCGCATTCCCGGACGCGTGCGGCGACGGCGCCGAGTGGGGAATCGGTGAGCGATTCCCAGCGGCCCCGCGAGGGGGTCCCGCACCGGAAAAGGAGTGGTGAAGTGTCACATTTCGTTCACCTGGTCATCGCCGTGCTCGGCGCGGCCCGGACCTGGTTCCACCGCCACGTCGACAGAGCTCTCCTCCTACTCGCCCGAGCGGGGCGGGAGACACCTGGCCGGGGGGCGGCGAGTGGGCTCCCGAGCGGGCTGGTCGCCGCGCTCGTGGGTCACGCGCAACTTGCTGATCAGGCACGGAAGCAGCAGTTCTGATCCCAGGGCCTCGATGGGCAGGTCTCGACAAGGAGAGATCGATGCGGAGGTCTCGATGCGGAGGTCTCGATAGGGAGAGATCGATACGGAGAACCTGACCATGCGACGGCCGTGGCCGTATCCGAAGGGTGACTGATCGAAACAACGACAGCGACGACACAGCAGACCCCACGCCATCTGTAACTCGGGGGAGTACGGATGGCCTCCTACGGGGGCGAAACCGGCCGGGCCTCCCTCACGCGAGGGGTGCCCGGCCGACTCCTGTCCGGTGTACGCGCGAACACCGTCCGACGCCCGCCGCCCACCCGGACTCGTACTCCATGGGTGCGGCGATCCCGGCCCCCTTCGAAGAAGGAGCCCGCATGACGAGCATGCCCCAACAGCCCCACGCTCACCACGAACCGACCGACCGCACAGTGAATCCCCGCCGGGTGTCCACTCCCACGCACGCCCCGGCGCCACTCCGCGCAAGGGACGGCGAGCGCGGGGCAAGGCGGGCGGTAGGCCGACCGCGCCGGACCCGCCGCGCCGCCCGTGGCCGTATCCCCGCTGCCCGTATCACCCGCCTCACCCGTATCACCCGCCTCACATTGCGTGTCGGATTGACCGGCATGGGCGCCGCAGGGTTTCTGCTGGGCGTCTTCCTGCTCATCAGCGGACGGGACGGCAGCGCCGATCTGTTCGCTGCGGCGACATCGGCCTGGGGCACAGCGGCGATGATCCGCCCCGGGGCATAGCACTCACCTCTGACGAAACCCCCAGCCCCACACGCTTCACCCCCAGACGCCCCCCAAGCACCCGAATCCCCAAGCGCCCCACCCCACACGTCCCACCACCCCCCCAAGCGCCCCACCCCCGCGCGCCCCGTCACTCCACCTCCCTCACCACCCCGCCCACCCGGCGCTCCGCCTCGCCCCTCCCCGCCCGCCAAGCGCCCCGGCTCACCCCACTCACCCGTCACGCCACCTCACCCCTCCCCGCCCGCCAAGCGCCCCGGCTCACCCCACTCACCCGTCACGCCACCTCACCCCTCCCCGCCCGCCAAGCGCCCCGGCTCACCCCACTCACCCGTCACGCCACCTCACCCCTCCCCGTCCCGCCAACTCACCACGGGGCCCACCCGCCGCGCCACTCCACCCATCCACCACCCCGTGCGACGCGTCCTCCCCGCCAACGAGCAAAACGGGACTAACCACCTATATCGCCATACGGTGGCCAGGTGACCGAGCCACCAGAACCCTCCGCCTCAGCCGCGCAGCCCGGCCCCGGTGCCCGCACCAGGGGCGGGGCGCCCGGCACGCTCACCCCGGACGACCTTCCGGCCGGTACCGGATCGGCGCGACGCCCCCGGGCGCCCCGGTCCGGTCCCCGGAACTCCGTCACCGGCCGGGCGACCGCGGCCGGTGCCGTCGTCTCCGGCCTGCTGATCATCGCCGTCGTGCTCGGCAGCCGACTGCTCCGGGACTTCGACTCCGCCCTCCTCCCGTACGCCGTCGCCAGTGTCTTCCTCGCCTTCGGCGTCGCGTACCGCTACACCGTCTGGATCTCCGCGCCCGGTGCCCGACGCCTCTTCGACAAGGGCTGGGGCAGCTTCTTCTCCCTCGGCAACTTCCGCAGGGCCCCCACCGCACTGCCGAAGATGATCGCCACCTACCTCGGCTTCCAGAAGTTCCTCGGTGCCCGCTCCCACGCTCGCTGGGGCGCCCACCAACTGATCTTCTGGGGGTGCGTCCTGGCCTCCCTGATCACCTTCCCGCTCACCTGGGGCTGGTTCACCTTCACCTCCCCCAGTGGCTCAGGACCCGGCTACGAGATGCGGATCTGGGGCATCAGGCTGATCGGTTTCGACTCACTGAACCTCCTCGGCTGGCTGATGTTCCACGGACTCGACATCGCCGCGGTGCTCGTCATCCCCGGCGCCGGGTACTTCCTCTGGCGCCGGATGAAGGACCGCGGCGCCACCACGGGCCAACGCTTCGCCTACGACCTGGTGCCACTGATCGCGCTGATCGTCATCTCCGTGACCGGCCTGCTGCTCACCTTCTCCTCGCTCTTCCTGCACGGCGGCGGCTACGAGTTCCTGGCGATCCTCCACATGGTGTCGGTGGTCTTCACCCTCATCTACATCCCGTTCGGGAAGTTCTTCCACATCGTCCAGCGGCCCGCCGCCGTCGGAATGCAGCTGTTCAAGTACACCGGCCGGGAGGACCGGGAGACGTTCCTCTGCCGTCGGTGCCACCAACCGATCGACACCGGCCCCTATGTCGAGAACCTTCGCGACACCATGCGCGACCTCCGGCTCGGCTTCGACGAATGGGTCGAATACTGCCCGCGCTGCAAGCGAGTGCTGCGCGGCGGCGCCTACCTCTCCCACGTCAAGAAGGGCTACAAGTGACCGCCGACCCCCGCACGGTCGTCCCCCTCGACCCCGCTCTCGCCCCGCCCGGCACCCGCGCCTTCCGCGACGCGGGCGGCATCTCCGCCGACCGGTGGCACGCCGACCAGAACGGCGAAACGCTCGTCCCCACCCACTGCTGCTTCTGCGGGGTGCAGTGCGGGATGTATCTGCGTGTCGACCGCGGCGGCAAGGTCTTCGGCGTCGAGCCCCGCAACCACGACATCAACCGGATGCGGCTGTGCCCCAAGGGCATCAGCGCCTATCAGCAGGTCAACCACCCCGACCGGCTCACCGCCCCGCTCATGCGCCGGTCCCGGGACGAGCCCTTCCGTGAGGTCTCCTGGGACGAAGCCCTCGACTTCACCGCCTCCGAGATCAAACGCATCCAGGGCAGGTACGGGAACGACGCCTTCGGGCTCCTCGGCGGCGCCACCCTGTTCACCGAGAAGACCTATCTCGTCGGCAAGTTCGCCCGGGTCGCGCTGAAGACCAGACACGTCGACTACAACGGCCGGCTCTGCATGGTCAGCGCGGCCAGTGCCAACAAACTGGCCTTCGGCATCGACCGGGCGGGCAACCCCTTCTCCGACATGCTGCTCACCGACTGCCTGCTGATCGCGGGCTCCAACGTCGGCGAGTGCTTCCCCGTGATGACCCAGTACGTGTGGGGGGCCCGGGACCGCGGCGCCACCCTCATCATCGTCGACCCGCGTGAGACCGCCGTCGCCCGCACCGCCGACATCCACGTCGCCCTCAAACCCGGCACCGACTCGGCCTTCTTCAATTCCGTGCTGAACGTCGTCGTGGAGGAAGGTCTCACCGACAAGGCCTACCTCGCCGCACACACCACCGGATGGGAAGAGGTACGCGCCAAGGTCGCGGAGTACCCCCCGGCCCGTGCCGCCGAGATCTGCGGCATCCCCGCCGAACAGATCGTCCAGGTGGCCCGCGCCTTCGCCCGCGCCCCCAAGGCCATGGCCTGGCACGCACGGGGCGTCGAGCACCACTCGCAGGGCGTCGAGAACTGCCTCACCGTCATCAACCTCTGCGCCGCCACCGGCCACATCGGCAAACCCGGCGCCGGCTACGGCACCCTCACCGGCCAGGGCAACGGACAGGGCGGACGCGAACACGGCCAGAAGTCCGATCTCCTTCCCGGCGGCCGCTCGATCAACGACCCGGAACACCGCCGCCAGATCTGCGAGATCTGGGGCATCGAGGAATCCGAACTCCCCACCGCCGGGACCTCGATGGTGGAAATGGTCTGGCAGATGCAGCGCCGCGAGATCCGCGGCCTCATCGGCATCTGCAACAACCCCTTCGTCTCCCTCCCCAACTACCGGGTGGTGAAGGAGGGGTACGACACCATGGAGTTCCACGCCCAGTTCGACTTCTTCCTCTCCGAGACCGCCGCCAACGCCCACGTCGTCCTCCCCATCACCACCTGGGCCGAGGACAACGGAGTGATGGCCAACGCCGAGGCGCGCGTCGTCAAGCACAACAAGGCCCAGGAACCGCACCCCGGCGTACGGACCGATGCCTGGGTGATGTGCCGCCTCGCCGAACGCCTCGGTGTGGGCGACAAGTTCGACTTCGCCGACTCCCGCGCGATCTTCGAGGAACTGCGCATCGCCTCCGCCGGGACCGTCAACGACTACTACGGCATCACCTATGAACGCCTGGAGGAGACCGGCGGCATCGTCTGGCCCTGCCCCACCACCGACCACCCGGGCACGCCCCGGCTCTTCGAGGACGGCAGGACCTACCACCCCGACGGCAAGATCCACCTCCAGGCCGTCGAATGGCACCAGCCGGCGGACCCGTACGACGACGAGCACCCCATGTCGCTCACCACCGGCCGCACCGTCGCCCACTTCCTCTCCGGCAACCAGACCCGCCGCCTGGGCGCCCTCGTCGAACAGACCCCACGCCCCTGGGCCGAGGTCCACCCCTCCCACGGCTTCCGCAACGGTGAACCGGTCCGTGTCGTCACCCGGCGCGGCAGCGCGGTCTTCCCCGCCCTCGTCACCGAGGCCATCCGCCCCGACACCGTCTTCGTCCCCTATCACTGGCCGGTCCCGGCCGCCGCCAACGTCCTCACCATCGACGCCCTCGACCCCCGCTCCAAGATCCCCGAGTACAAGGTGTGCGCCTGCCGCGTCGAACACGCGGAACGCATCGACGAGGTACCCGCGCCACCCGTGCCCCCCGGCCGGGTCACCTACCCGGAGACCCAGGCATCCCGCACGGACCCGCTGCCCCCCACGGCTCCGCAGGGCCGTGGCACCTCGGAGAGGAACTGACCCCTCATGATGGGCAGAACGATGTTCATCGACCCGGGCCGCTGCATCGGCTGCCAGGCATGCGTCTCCGCCTGCCGCGAGTGTGATTCGCACCGGGGCAAATCGATGATGCACCTCGACTACACCGACGAAGGTCACTCCGTCGCCTCCCTTCCCACGGTCTGTCTGCACTGCGAGGACCCGGTCGCCCCCTGCGCCGAGGTCTGTCCCGCCGACGCGATCCTGATCACCGCCGACGGTGTGGTGCAGCAGGCCGACACCACCCGCTGCATCGGCTGCGCCAACTGCGTCAACGCCTGCCCCTTCGGAGTCCCGAAGATCGACCTTCAGGCGAAGCTCCAGATGAAGTGCAACCTCTGTTACGACCGCACCGCCTACGGCCTCGCCCCGATGTGCGCCACGGTCTGCCCGACCGGGGCGCTCTTCTACGGCACGGTCGAGGAACTCCAGGCCGAGCGGCCCGGGGTCCAGGTCGTCGACACCTTCGCCTTCGGCGAGTCGCAGGTGCAGACCGGCGTGGCCATGGTCGTTCCGGCCGAGAAGGTCCAGTGGCCGGTACCGGGCGGACTTCCGGTCGTCGAGATCAACGGGAAGGACGTCCGATGAGCATCACCGACCAGCAGCCGGGCAGCGACCAGCAGCCCGGGGGCGACCCGCGGGGCGCCCTGCACGACCGGATCGCCGCCGACTCCCTCACCACCCGCCGCGACTACCTCCGTATCGTCACCACCGTCTCCGGGGGTCTCGCGATCGGCGGTCTCGGTGTCGCCGGGGGAGTGCTCCACCGCCACGGCGACACCGAAGCGGCACCCGAACCGAAGCAGATCACCGAACAACTCCTTCCTGGTGAGTCCATCGCCTTCCGCTACCCCGGCGGCGAGGACCGCGCGATCGCCGTCCGCCTCGACGACGGCACGCTCGCCGGATACTCCGCGGTCTGCACCCACCTCGCCTGCGCCGTGCTGTGGCGCAAGGACCGGGGCACCGAGGGCGAGTTGTACTGCCCCTGCCACGAAGGCGTCTTCGACGGCCGCACCGGCGAGGTCCTTGCCGGCCCGCCGCCCCGCCCGCTCCCGAAGGTGGTGCTCACCGAGCAGAAGGACGGCAGCGTGTGGGCCGTCGGCACCACCCGCTCCGGTGAGTCCGTCGAGAAGGGGCTGTGCCGTCAACTGGTGGATCGACAACCCGAGGTGGCGGCCCGTATCGGCTGTCCCGGAGCCAAGGGCCCCGCGGCGGAGGCACCCGCCGCACGCCCCTCGCGCACCACGCCCCCGCACGGTCCCGGGAACGGACCCCTGGAATCCGAGACCCCCGGCAGGTCGGCGTGACCGACTCCCCGCGACCCCCGGGCCCCGACTACCACCCGGGCAGCGCCCATCCCGAACTGAACCGCCCGGTCCACGAGCGCTATCCGCAGATCCGCGCGACCAGCGGTTACGGCGACCCCCGAATCCGGCACACCGGACCAGGCCCAGGAGCGGGCACCGACCAGGAACCCGAGCGCTCCTCGAAGCTCACAGCCCGCCTCAGCCTGGCGCTGACCGTGGTCATCGGCCAGCTCTGGGGGCTGACCGTCATCGTCAACGAGTGGATGGAGGGCCATACCGGAACAGCGTGGTGGGGTGCCGGCTTCCTCTGTCTGTCGTTCCTCGTCGTGCTGGGGCTGTGGTTCCTCGATCCGAAGGACCGCTGAGTCGGGTGAGTCCGGCGAGTTCGCCAAGTCCGGTGAGTCCGGGAGCGCCGCCCACCGGGCCTGCCCGTCCGCCGCCCACCGGGCCCGCCTGGCCGTCGAACACCGGGCCCGCCGGTCGCCGACGCCGCAGGTCCGGCCGCAGCACGGTCGCGGCCCCGACAGCGGCCGACCGCCTGGGACCCCCAGCTGATCGCTCGCCGACCTCGGGCGTTTCGGGGCCGCCGTACTCTGGAGGTATGAGTTCCGCCCCCGCTCCCGTACCCCACGATCCCGAACACCCGGCCGACCAGTCGCCGGAACCGACGCGACCCCGGCCGAGGCCCACGGCTCTGATCTTCGACGACCCACTGGACCAGCAGTCCTCGGACGACACGGACCGCGGGTGGGGCGAGCGGCCCCCGTCCGGTGGCAGCGCCGCCGACCTCGCCCGGTTCCTGGACGAGAAGCCGCCGCACCACGTCTGAGCGCCGACCGGGCCCGTTCCCGGTATGCGATCAGGGGCCGCACAGTGTCACCGCCAGTCGCCCCGACACCGCCGCACCGGCCAGCGCCTTCGCGGTGTCCCGCCCGACGGAGAGCACGACGAGCGCGCCGGATTCCTGAGCGGGGTCATCGGCCACCATCGGTGGCACCTCCGCGACCCGTACGTCCCTCGCCACCACCCGGGCTTCGGCGCCCGTGCCCCCAGCGGCGATCACATCCACGCGGTCGCCCGTCCGTAGCAGCCGGACCGCGGCCGCGTCCGCGATCCGGACCGGCGCCGAGACGAGCCGCGTGGACACCGGCAGCTCCGCGTGCCGACCGCCCTCCGAGGGTGGTCCCCCCGCCCCGGCGGTGCCCGGTGGCCCGCCCGAGCCCCCGGCCGCCGCGCCACCCAGTCCCGAAGCGGCCAGCGCCGCCGCCGTCAGCGCGAGCCCCGCCGCCCAGGTGCACCGCCTCCGGCGCACCGCCCGCCGCAGCCGGTGCCCACCACCTCCCCGCACCCGGATCGGTGCGAACTGGGGGACCCCGCACGGCTCGGGCATGGCAACCGGTGGCCCCGGAAGGGCGGAGCGAAGATCCGGGACCGACTCAGAGACCGTCGACGCAACGGACTTCGACGCAACGGACTTCGACGCAACGGACTTCGACGTAGCGGATTTCCACGTAGCGGCTGTTGACGCAACAGATGGCGACACGGAGGCTGCCGACGCGGAGGCCATCGGAATGGGCGGAAACGCGGACGGGAAGGCTGGCGTGGGCGCGGTCGGGAACGCGGGAGCGGACGGAGACATGGCAGGCACCACCTGACGTGAGCGGACTTGGACGAACGCCCCTCACGATCCACCGTCCGCGAGAATCCCGCTGAGCCCTGTGGACAGACCTGGCGATGTGGACAACTCCCTCACCCACCTGTATGAGTTCACCCACCCGAGTTCACCCACCCGTATGAGTTCACGCACCCGAGTTCACCCGCCGAGCTGACCCACCCGTACGAGTTCACCACCGGGCCCGCCCACGCGTACGGGCGACCAACCCCAGGACCAATCCCACAAGGGGACCCCAGGACGAACCCCAGGACCAATCCCACAGGGGGAGCCTCAGAAGAACCCCACTAAGAACCCCAAACGACTCCCATCAAGGGAGTTCGATCCCCGTGTTGATCCCGTCCAGCGCGTGCGAGCAGGCACAGTCGCGGCTCGCACTCGTCGGCAGTCCCGCCACCGCGTCGAACAGGACCGTGCGCAGCCGGTCCACATTGGCCGCGAACACCTTCAGCACCTCTTCGTGAGAGACGCCCTCACCCGCCTCGGCCCCCGCGTCCAGGTCCGTCACCAGTGTCATCGTCGTGTAGCAGAGCCCCAGCTCACGGGCGAGCACGGCCTCCGGGTGCCCGGTCATCCCGACCACCGACCAGCCCATCGCCGCATGCCAGCGCGACTCCGCCCGGCTGGAGAAGCGCGGCCCCTCCACCACCACGAGCGTGCCGCCGTCGACCGGTTCCCAGGCATGTGCCCGCGCAGCGTCGAGCGCTGCCCGACGGCCCTCGGGGCAGTAGGGGTCGGCGAAGGACACATGCACCACGTTGGGCACCGATCCGTCAGCCCAGGGCTCCCCGTCGTAGTACGTCTGGGTGCGGGTCTTGGTGCGGTCCACCAACTGATCGGGCACGAGCAGCGTCCCCGGCCCGTACTCCGGCCGCAGCCCGCCCACCGCGCAGGGGCCGAGCACCTGCCGCACGCCGACCGAACGCAGTGCCCAGAGATTGGCCCGGTAGTTGATGCGGTGGGGCGGCAGGTGGTGACCGCGCCCGTGCCGGGGGAGGAAGGCGACCCGGCGGCCCGCGACCGCGCCCAGGAACAGGGAATCGCTGGGTTGTCCGTACGGGGTGTCCACACGTACCTCGGTGACGTCCTCCAGGAAGGAGTAGAAGCCCGAGCCGCCGATGACACCGATCTCCGCGCCGTTCTCCGCGCCGGTCGCTGTGCCGACCTCTGTGCCGGTCTGTGCGTTAACCATGCGATCACACTAGCCGGATGTGACACACCGCAGACGGGACGTAACGCGAAGCGGCTCCAGCGCATGCCGATCGAACGAACATGCGCGAAGCGTCACGGCTGCGGGCCCCGACCACGGCCCCCGACCACGGCCCCCGACCCCGGACCCCGGGCCACGTCGAGAGGCCCCGCCCCCACACACCCACATCCCCACACATCCCAGCATCCCCACACACCGAAGACCCCGCCGAGTGGATATGGCTCGGCGGGGTCTTCGGTGAAATGCGAATGCGTGCATGTACGCACGCATGACGTATTGCGTGGCCTCAGGCGGCCGACGTCCCACTCGACGAAGAGGAGGAGGACGAAGACGAAGCCGACGACGAAGAAGACGAACTCGACGACGAAGAGTTCGACGTGGCGGAAGACGACGACGCCGTCGGCTTCGCCCCCGATCCCGACGAGTCCGAGCCCGTCGACGAAGAGGAACCGGACGTCTTCGCGGCAGGCGCGCTGCTCGACGAGGAGCCACGGCTGTCGTTCCGGTAGAAACCGGAACCCTTGAAGACAATGCCGACCGCGGAGAACACCTTCTTCAGGCGTCCCTTGCAGTTGGGGCACTCGGTCAGGGCATCGTCGGTGAACTTCTGCACCGCTTCAAGGCCCTCGCCGCACTCGGTGCACTGGTACTGATAGGTCGGCACTTGTTCCTCCTGGCACTCTCACTCAATGAGTGCTAACGACGCTCTATAGTGACGCATTCCGTTGAATCAGTCCACCGTGACCGGCCCGCGGTGACCGATCCCACGTGCCACCACCCGTTCCGGAGCGCTGGGTGTCAGCCGCGAACGGAGTGTCACCAGGGTCACCAGCGCCAGCGCGGTCCCCACCAGTGGCACCACGAAGCCGGCGCTCGCGCCGTGGGCGTCCGCGAGCCTGCCTGCGACCGTGACGGCCGCCGCCTGCCCCAGCGCCACCGCGCCCGTCAACCAGGTGAACGCCTCCGTCCGCGCGGAACCCGGCACCAGATCCTCGACCAGCGTGTAGCCGCCTATCAGGGCGGGCGCGATGGAGAGGCCGACCAGCAGTCCGAGCCCGGCGAGCAGCGGCACGGAGTGCAACGCCCACAGTCCGGACGCGGTCAGGGTGAGCGCCGCGTACCCGATGAGCAGCCGGCGCCGGGGCCCGCTCTTCCAGGCGACGGCGCCGCAGACGATCCCGGCCAGCATGTTGCCCGCCGCGAACACCCCGTACAGAAGACCGTTCACCCCTGGGCGGCCGATCTCCTCGGAGAACGCGGTCAGGGAGACCTGCATTCCGCCGAAGACCGCGCCGATACCGAGGAAGGCCACCGCCAGCACCCGCACACCGGGCACCGACAGCGCGGAGGTGCGGGGGCCCGCGTCGGAGGCCGCGTCGCGCACGGCGGGCTGGGTGCCGCGTCGCGCGGCGAAGAGCAGACCGCCGACCAGGGTCAGGCCCGCCTCGGCGAGCAGACCGGCGGACGGATGCACTCCGGTGCAGAGCGCCGTGGCGAGCACCGGGCCGACGACGAACGTGAACTCGTCCGTCACGGATTCGAAGGCGGCGGCGGTGGACATCAGCGGCGACGCCTTGCGCCCGGGGGCCGCGCCGAGGATGGCCGCCCAGCGCGCCCGCACCATCGGCCCGACCTGCGGCACGGACGCCCCGGCCGGCACCGCCGCCGCGCACAACGCCCACAGGGGCGCGTCCGCCAGTGCGAGCGCCGTCAGTGCCGTCACGGAAGCCGTGTGCACCAGTACGCCCGGCAACAGCACCGCGCGCTGTCCGAAGCGGTCCGCGAGTTTGCCGGTCTGCGGCGCGAACAATGCCATGGAGACACCGGTGACGGCGGCCACGACGCCGGCACTGCCGTACGAACCGGTGGTGTGCTGTACGAGCAGCACGATGCCGATCGTCAGCATCGCGAACGGCTGTCGTGCCGCGAAGCCCGGCAGGAGGAACGTCCACGCACCAGGGGTGCGCAGCAACTGTCCGTATCCGGGGCGGGGGTCGGAGACCGTGGACGCCACGGTCCTTGCCTTTCTGCCGCCTGGTGGCCGCGCCGCCGCGAGTGGCCCGGCACGCGTGCTGCGTACGGTCCTCCGCGGGAGCTGCCGAGAGCTGTCCTCTGCGCGCGGGACTGCGGTAGATGCCGGGCGCGCGCCGGGAGGGCGGGGCGCCACGACCGCCATACGGTCACGCCAGCTCTGCGTCAGGCAGAGTTGGTCGATCAGTTGGGTGGGTCGATCAGGTTCGACTCATGCTACAGCCGCCACGCGCCGGGTGCCCTTGACCAGCGGTACGTCCCGGACATCCGGGCGCCCGTCCCGCCGTACGCCGTCCCGGACACCGGGGTACTTGCGCTGCGGTAGGTCCCGGACGCCGACGGTCCTTGCTCCCGCGTAGGGACTGGGGCGCCGGGGTCCTCATCCCGTGCCATACGCCGTCCCGGACAGCAGGGGTCCTCGTCCAGCGGTACGCCGCACGCACCGGGGTCCTCGTCCAGCGGTACGCCTCACGCACCGGGGTCCTCGTCCAGCGGTACGCCTCACGCACCGGGGTCCTCGTCCAGCGGTACGCCTCACGCACCGGGGTCCTCGTCCAGCGGTACGCCTCACGCACCGGGGTCCTCGTCCAGCGGTACGCCTCACGCACCGGGGTCCTCGTCCAGCGGTACGCCTCACGCACCGGGATGCTCGTCCAGCCGTACGCCTCACGCACCCGCACCCCCCTCCAGCGGTACGCCTCACGTACCCGCACCCTCGTCCTGCGGTACGTCGTCCGGCCGTGCCGCCCCGCCCGTCGGAGGACCGGAGGGGCCACGGGGTCCGGCGCTCCGGACCTCCACCTCGCGTTCCTTCGGCGTCCGTACGGCCGATTCCCGATCCTTCGGCGCCCGTACCGCCGTCCCCCGCTCCCTCGATTCCCGTACCGCCGCTTCCCGCGCCCTCGTCTCACGGGCCCGCAGCTCACGGACCTTCGCCTCGCGCGCCTTCGTCTCCCGAGCCCTCGCCGCACGCGATTTCGGCTCGGTCGTGATGCCGAGCTTCTTCGCCACCTTCGTCACCTGCGGCGACACCGGCAGCTGGTCCGACCCCGGGCCGCCCACGCCGTTTCCGTCGCCGGTCCCCAGCCAGCCGGCCAGCTTGCCGCCCTCGCCCACGGCCCGCAGCCGTGCCTCCGCCGCGTCGCGCACCGGATCGGTCGCCACCACCAGCAGCTCGTCCCCGCGCCGGAGCACGGTCGCGGGCGCCGGTACGAAGCTCTTCTCCTCGCGTACGACCAGGGTCACCGCGGACCCGGACGGCAGCCGCAGTTCGCCGACCTCCACGCCGTGCATCTTCGACCTCGGCGGGATCGCGACCGACAGCAGATGTCCGCGCAGCCGCTCCAGCGGTGCCGACTCGATGCCGAGATCGGCCGTCTCCGACGGGTCGTCACCGATCCGCAGTGCCTTCGCCAGCCAGGGCAGGGTCGGCCCCTGGATGAGCGTGTACACGATGACGAGCACGAAGACGATGTTGAAGACCCGGGTACTGCCGTCGATCCCGGACACCATGGGGATGGTCGCCAGGATGATGGGCACGGCGCCGCGCAGCCCCGCCCACGACATCAACGCCTTCTCCTGCCAGGGCAGCCGGAACGGCGCGAGCGAGATGAAGACCTCCAGCGGACGCGCCACCACGG
Organism: Streptomyces sp. AM 4-1-1; assembly: GCF_029167625.1. NCBI lineage: Bacteria > Bacillati > Actinomycetota > Actinomycetes > Kitasatosporales > Streptomycetaceae > Streptomyces > Streptomyces sp. AM 4-1-1. Next base: position 2,730,146 of record NZ_CP119145.1, on the reverse strand, counting down.
TCAGCACCAGACCCACCACCACCGCGGGCCAGAAGTCGTCGATCAGGTCGTGCGGCGTGACCAGCAGCCCCAGCAGCACGAACATGCCGATCTGAGCCAGCCAGCCGAGCCCGTCCGCGAAGCCGCGGGTCGCGGGCCAGTGCGGAAGCTTGGCGTTGCCGAGTGCCATCGCGGCCAGGTAGACGGCGAGGAAACCGCTGCCGTGCGCCATGGCCCCCGCCGCGTAGGCCGACACCGCGATGGCCATGACCGCGATCGGGTAGAGGCCGGACGCGGGCAGTGCCACATGCCGCAGCGCGTACGAACCGAGCCAGCCCACCGCGATGCCGATGGCCGCGCCGATCGCCAGCTCCAGCGCTATCTCACCGACCAGGACGTACCAGTGGCTCACCGGACCGACCGCGGAGAACGCCACCACCAGGATCACGACCGGTGCGTCGTTGAAGCCGGACTCGGCCTCCAGCACACCCGTGATCCGGGACGGCAGCGGCACCTTGCGCAGCACGGAGAAGACCGCGGCCGCGTCGGTGGACGAGACCACCGCGCCGATGATCAGTGCCTGCCGCCACTCCAGACCGACCAGATAGTGCGCCCCGGCCGCGGTGACGCCCACGCTGATCCCCACGCCGACGGTCGACAGCAGCGCGGCGGCGGGCAGGGCCGGCCTGACCTCTTTCCACTTCGTGCCCAGGCCGCCCTCGGCCAGGATCACGACCAGCGCGGCGTAGCCGATGACCTGGGTCAGCTCGGCGTTGTCGAACTTGACGTCGAAGAAGCCGTCCTGCCCCATGGCGATCCCGATGCCGAGATACAGGAGCAGGCTCGGAAGCCCGCTGCGGGACGAGATGCGTACCGCCGCGACGGCGACGAGCAGGACGAGTGAGCAGACGAGCAGGAGTTCGTTGAGCGCGTGGACAGTCAGTGGCCGTTCCTTCCCTGCGTACGCCTGCCGGATCGTCCTCCGGTGGCCGGTACTTCGTTACCTTACCTAATCTTTAACGCTTTCTTGACGCGTTCTGATGTTCGTACGGTGATGCGCCGCTTACGCAAATGGCCGCATCCGCATACCGCGTCCGAGTGGTCTCCGCGCTGCGCCTATGGTTGCTCCAGCACTTTCAGGACCACCCTGCCCCTCGAAGGACAGCGATGCCCGCCAACAAAACCGCCTCTTCCGGCTCTTCCGGTGAGAAGAAGTCCGGTAAGAAGAAGGGGCGACGTGCCCGCCTGATCGTGATCGTCCTGGTGCTGGCGCTCGTCGGGGGTGTCGGATACGGCTCGTACTGGTCCGTGAGCACCGTCCGGGCCTCGTACCCGCAGACGACCGGCTCGATCAAGGTCGCCGGTCTCTCCAAGAACGTCGATGTCAAACGCGACGGTTACGGCGTTCCGCAGATCTACGCGGACTCCGACGCCGACCTCTTCCGCGCCCAGGGCTTCGTGCAGGCGCAGGACCGCTTCTGGGAGATGGACGTCCGTCGGCACATGACGGCGGGCCGGCTCTCCGAGATGTTCGGCTCGGGACAGGTCAAGACCGACGCCTTCCTGCGCACGATGGGCTGGCGACGGGTGGCGCAGCAGGAGTACGACACCGTCCTGACCGAGGAGACCAAGAAGAACCTCCAGGCGTACGCGGACGGAGTGAACGCCTATCTCAAGGGGCGCGACGGCAAGGACATCTCCGTCGAGTACGCCGCCCTCGGGTTCACCAACGACTACAAGCCCGCCGAGTGGTCCCCGGTCGACTCGGTCGCCTGGCTGAAGGCGATGGCCTGGGACCTGCGCGGCAACATGCAGGACGAGATCGACCGCTCGCTGATGACCAGCAGGCTCGACGAGAAGCAGATCAAGGACCTCTACCCGGCCTACCCGAAGGACCACAAGCCGATCGTCGCCGAGGGGGCGATCTCCCCGGAGACCGGCAAGTTCGATCCCGAGGCCGAGGCGTCCACGGAGGGCGGCACCGGCGCGGACATCTCGTCGGACGCCACCGAGGGCCTCCAGTCCCAGCTCGGTGCGCTGTCCGACACCCTCGACGAGATCCCCGCACTGCTCGGCCCCAACGGCAACGGCATCGGCTCGAACTCCTGGGTGGTCTCCGGGCAGCACACGACGACCGGCAAGCCGCTGCTCGCCAACGACCCGCACCTGGCGCCGCAGCTGCCCTCGCTCTGGTACCAGATGGGGCTGCACTGCCGCGCGCTCTCGGACACCTGCAAGTACGACACCGCCGGCTACACCTTCTCCGGAATGCCCGGTGTGATCATCGGCCACAACCAGGACATCGCCTGGGGCTTCACCAATCTCGGCGCCGATGTGACGGACCTCTTCCTGGAGAAGGTCTCCCCGGACGGCTATCTGTACGACGGCAAGGTCAAGGAGTTCACCGTCCGTCACGAGACCATCAAGGTCGCCGGTGGCAAGAGCCGTGACATCACCGTGCGCGAGACGAACAACGGTCCGCTGGTCTCCGACCGCAGCGACGAGCTGGAGAAGGTCGGCCAGAAGGCGCCCGTCACCAACTCCGCCCCCGACCGCGCCGACGGCTACGGGGTCGCGCTGAAGTGGACCGCGCTCGACCCGGGCAAGACCATGGACGCCGTCTTCGAGCTGAACCGCGCCAAGGACTTCACGTCCTTCCGGGCGGCCGCCCAGCACTTCGAGGTCCCCTCGCAGAACATCGTCTACGCGGACACCAAGGGCAACATCGGCTACCAGGCCCCCGGCAAGATCCCGGTGCGCAAGAAGGGCGACGGCACCCTGCCGAGCCCCGGCTGGAGTTCGGAGTACGGCTGGAAGGACAAGCCGATCCCGTTCGACACCCTGCCGTACGAGTACAACCCGAAGCGCGGCTACATCGTCACCGCCAACCAGGCCGTCATCGACGAGGAGACGTACGCCCCGCTCCTCACCAAGGACTGGGGCTACGGCACCCGCAGCCAGCGGATCAACGACCTCATCGAGTCGAAGATCAAGGGCGACGGGAAGATCTCGACCGACGACATGCAGAAGATGCAGATGGACAACAACAGCACGATCGCCGCGCTGCTGGTGCCCAAGCTGAAGGAGATCAGCATCTCCGACAAGAGTGTCCGCGAGGCGCAGAAGCTGCTGGAGGGCTGGGACTACACCCAGGAGTCCGACTCGGCCGCCGCCGCCTACTTCAACGCGGTCTGGCGCAACATCCTGAAGCTGTCGTTCGGCAACAAGCTGCCCAAGGAACTGCGGGTCGAGGGCGAGTGCCTGACGGTCCCGCGCGCCAAGGGCTCGGGTCCGGTGGACGAGCAGAACAAGCTGGTGCGCGAGTGCGGTCAGCGTGACGCCGACTCGGCCCAGCCGGACGGCGGGGACCGCTGGTACCAGGTGGTCGCCAACCTCATGGAGGACGAGCAGAGCGACTGGTGGAAGTCGCCGAGGACCCGCAGGGACCCCGAGACCACCACCCGCGACCAGCTCTTCGCCCGCGCCATGGAGGACGCCCGCTGGGAGCTGACCGCCAAGCTCGGCAAGGACATCACCACCTGGAGCTGGGGACGGCTGCACCAGCTGACCCTGAAGAACCAGACCCTCGGCACCGAGGGCCCCGGCCTCCTTCAGCGGGTCCTCAACCGGGGCCCGTGGAACCTCGGAGGCGGCGAGGCCGCCGTCAACGCCACCGGCTGGAACGCGGCGGGCGGTTACGACGTCGTCTGGGTCCCGTCGATGCGCATGGTCGTCAACGTGGGGGACTGGGACAAGTCCCGCTGGATCAACCTCACCGGGGCATCCGGGCACGCGTTCAACGCCCACTACACCGACCAGACGGACAAGTGGGCCAACGGCGAACTGCTCGACTGGTCCTTCGGTACGAACGCGGTGGGCCGGTCCACCAAGGACACGCTGACCCTCACACCGTAGAACCGGCGGCCCCGGCCGGGACCCGCCCGGGGCCCGGCCTCCGGGACCCGCGGGACCCGCCCTCCGGGGCCGGTCCCGCGGCCGGTCCGCCGCTCACACGCTGAAGCGCCGAGCCCCGGCCGGCGTCACCACCGCGTCCACGGGGTGGTCGTGCGGTTCCTCGGGGACCCGCGCGACCACCTCGTCGTCGTACAGCAGGACGACGAGCGCCGGATGCGCGCCGGCGGCCGCCAGCCGGGCCAGCACCCGGTCGTACGAACCGCCGCCGCGGCCCAGCCGCATACCGCGCCCGTCCACCGCGAGCCCCGGCAGCAGGACCGCGTCCGCGTCGAGCACGGAATCGGGGCCCAGCCGTATCCCGTCCGGCTCCGACAAGCCCCGCGCCGCGGGCACGAGATGGTCAGCGCCCCCGTACAGCGCCCAGTCCAGGTCGTTGTCCGGCAACAGCACCGGCAGCAGCACGCGTACGCCCCGCGCGCGCAGGGCGTCCAGCAGCGCGCGGGTCCCCGGTTCGCTCCCCACCGACACATACGCGGCGACGGTCGACGCACCGGCCAGCTCCGGCAGTCGCAGCGCCTCACGGGCCAGAACCGTCGCGGCCTCTGCCACGTCTTCCCTGGTCAGGAGGCGCCGTGCGGCGAGCAGTTCACCGCGCAGGGTGTTCTTTCGGGACATGTGGGTGTTCACAGGACACTCGCAAATCTCTTGAATTCATTTGTATCAGTACAAAGGTGACCGGAGCTTCGTCTTCATCCCATAGGCACCGGTTATGGTTCTGCGCATGACTAAGTCGCCCCCACGGATCAGCAAGGCCGTCATTCCGGCAGCAGGGCTCGGCACCCGCTTCCTGCCGGCCACCAAGGCCACTCCGAAAGAGATGCTTCCCGTCGTCGACAAGCCCGCGATCCAGTATGTCGTCGAGGAGGCCGTGGGAGCTGGTCTGTCGGACATCCTGATGATCACGGGACGCAACAAGCGGCCGCTTGAGGACCACTTCGACCGCAACTACGAGCTGGAGACCGCGCTCACGCGCAAGGGGGACGCCGAACGCCTCGCCCGGGTCCAGGAATCCAGTGACCTGGCGACCATCCACTACGTTCGCCAGGGCGACCCGCGCGGTCTCGGCCACGCCGTGCTGTGCGCCGCCCCGCACGTCGGCGACCAGCCCTTCGCGGTGCTCCTCGGCGACGACCTGATCGACCCGCGCGACCCGCTGCTCGCCCGGATGGTCGACATCCAGGAACGCGAGGGCGGCAGTGTCGTCGCGCTGATGGAGGTGGACCCGTCGCAGGTCCATCTGTACGGCTGCGCCGCCGTCGAAACCAGCCCCGAGGGTGATGTCGTACGGGTCACCGGACTGGTCGAGAAGCCCGAGCCGTCCGAGGCGCCCAGCAACCTCGCCGTCATCGGCCGTTACGTCCTCGACCCCGCGGTCTTCGACATACTGCGCAGGACCGAACCGGGCCGTGGCGGCGAGATCCAGCTCACCGACGCCCTCCAGCTCCTCGCCCAGGACGAGAAGCTCGGCGGCCCGGTGCACGGCGTCGTCTTCAAGGGCCGTCGGTATGACACCGGCGACCGGAGCGACTACCTCCGTGCCATTGTCAGACTCGCGTGCGAACGTGAGGACCTGGGTCCGGACTTCCGGTCCTGGCTCCGTACATACGTCACCGAGGAGATGTAGACCGTGAGCAGCCCGATCTGGTCGGTGGACGAGCACCTGGACGACATTCTCGAAGCCGTGCGCCCGCTCGAACCCATCGAGCTGCAACTGCCCGACGCCCAGGGCTGCGTCCTCGTCGAGGACGTCATGGTGGAGATCGCCCTGCCGCCGTTCGACAACAGCTCCATGGACGGGTACGCGGTCCGGGTCGCCGATCTGGAGGGCGCCGGCGAGGAGTTCCCCGCCGTGCTCACCGTCATCGGTGACATCGCGGCGGGCGGCCCCGGGCTGGCCCCGGGACAGTCGGTCGGACCGGGACAGGCCGCCCGCATCATGACCGGTGCCCCACTGCCGCCCGGCGCGGAGGCCGTCGTCCCGGTCGAATGGACCGACGGCGGCACGGGAGGGGGACCCGCCCACACCATGCGCGCCCACAGCGGCGCGCCGGAGGGCGCGAGCGGCGAGGTCCGGGTCCACCGCCCCGTCGAGGCCCGCGCCCACGTCAGGGCCCGGGGCAGCGACGTCAGGCCGGGCGATGTGGCACTGCGCGCCGGCGCGATCATCGGCCCGCCGCAGATCGGACTGCTCGCCGCGATCGGCCGCTCCACCGTGAAGGTGCACCCGCGCCCCCGGGTCGTCGTGCTCTCCACCGGCAGCGAACTCGTCCAGCCGGGCGAGCAGCTGACGGACGGCCGGATCTACGACTCCAACAGCTACGCCCTGACGGCCGCCGCCCGCGACGCCGGAGCCATCGCCTACCGGGTCGGAGCCGTCACCGACGACGCGGAGACGCTTCGCGCCACCATCGAGGACCAGCTGATCCGCGCCGACATCCTCGTCACCACGGGCGGCGTCAGCGTCGGCGCGTACGACGTGGTGAAGGAGGCGCTGTCCTCCGTGGGTGACGAGGACGAGCCGGGCAGCGGCATCGACTTCCGCACGCTGGCCATGCAGCCGGGCAAGCCGCAGGGCTTCGGCTCGATCGGCCCTGAGCACACCCCGCTGCTGGCCCTGCCGGGCAACCCGGTGTCGTCGTACGTCTCGTTCGAGTTGTTCGTGCGCCCCGCGATCCGCGCCCTGATGGGCCTGAAGGACGTCCGCCGACCGACCGTCCGGGCCACATTGGAGACCGGCAAGGCCCTGACGTCACCGGCCGGCAAGCGCCAGTTCCTGCGTGGTTCGTACGATGACGAGGCGGGCACCGTCACCCCGGTCGGCGGCTCCGGATCGCATCTGATCGCCGCTCTGGCCCAGGCCGACGCGCTGATCGTGCTGCCCGAGGACGTCACATCGGCCGAGCCCGGCACGGAGACCGAGGTGATCCTGCTCCGCTGACCGCGTCCCGGTGGCGGTACGGTATCTGCCGCTGTGCCTGCCGGGGGCCACCCCCCGGACCCCCGGCCGCACCCCGGTGCGGACCGGGCGGGCAACCGGCGCCCTATCGAGGCGGAGTCCAGTGAGTACGCAGAACAGGCTGACGCACATCGACGAGGCGGGCGCGGCCCGCATGGTCGACGTGTCCCAGAAGGACGTCACCGCGCGCACCGCCCGCGCGAGTGGCCGGGTCCTCGTCTCCCCCCGGGTCGTCGAACTGCTCCGGGGCGAGGGGGTCCCCAAGGGCGACGCGCTCGCCACCGCCCGGATCGCCGGAATCATGGGTGCCAAACGCACCCCCGACCTCGTCCCGCTCTGTCACCCGCTCGCCGTCTCCGCGGTCGGGGTCGACCTGCACGTCGCCGACGACGCGGTGGAGATCACGGCGACCGTGCGGACCACGGACCGCACGGGCGTCGAGATGGAGGCCCTGACAGCGGTCTCGGTCGCCGCGCTCACCGTGATCGACATGGTCAAGGCGGTCGACAAGGGCGCGGTGATCACGGACGTACGGGTCGAGGAGAAGACCGGCGGCGCGTCCGGCACGTACCACCGCACGACCGGGGTGACCCAGGCATGACGGCCTCGCCCCCGCCGCACCCGTCCCCCTCTCCCTCGGCCCCTCACCGCTCCCCGGAGGACGTCCCGTACCGCGCGCTCGTCGTGACCGCGTCGAACCGGGCCGCCGCCGGGGTCTACGCCGACCGGGGCGGGCCGGTCCTCGTCGACGGCCTCGCCGCGCTGGGCTTCCGTACCGACGGACCGACCGTCGTCCCCGACGGCGACCCGGTCGAGGCGGCGCTGCGGGCCGGGGTCGCCGCCGGATACGACGTGATCGTCACCACCGGAGGCACGGGCGTCTCGCCCACCGACCGCACCCCCGAAGCGACCCGACGGGTCCTCGACCACGAGGTGCCCGGCATCCCCGAGGCGATCCGGGCCGAGGGCCGCGCCAAGGTGCCGACCGCGGCCCTGTCCCGCGGCCTCGCGGGCGTCGCGGGGCACACCCTGATCGTGAACCTGCCGGGCTCGACCGGCGGAGTGCGCGACGGACTCGCGGTCCTGACCCGCGTCCTGGTGCACGCCGTCGACCAGCTGCGCGGCGGCGACCACCCCCGACCGGGGAGCACGAGCTGAACGTCCCGACCTGGCCGGTGGTCCTGACGGACGGTGAGGTCACCCTCCGGCCGATAAGGCTGCGTGACCAGGGCGCGTGGCGCGAGGTCAACCGGCGCAACCGCGACTGGCTGCGCCCCTGGGAGGCGACCGTCCCGCCACCCGCCCCCGGCGGCCCGGTGACGCAGCGCCCCACGTACCGCCAGATGGTCCGTCATCTGCGCGCCGAGGCCAACGCGGGCCGGATGCTGCCGTTCGCCGTCGAGTACGAGGGCCGACTGGTCGGGCAGCTGACGGTGGCCGGGATCACCTGGGGGTCGATGTGCTCCGGTCATGTCGGTTACTGGGTGGACCGGAGCGTGGCGGGCCGGGGTGTCATGCCGACCGCCGTCGCCCTCGTGGTCGACCACTGCTTCCGCACGGTCGGCCTGCACCGGCTGGAGGTGTGCATCCGGCCGGAGAACGGGCCCAGTCGGAGAGTCGTGGAGAAACTCGGATTCCGGGAGGAGGGGCTGCGGCCCCGGTACCTCCACATCGACGGGGCCTGGCGGGACCATCTGATCTACGCGTTCACCGCGGAGGAGGTACCGGAGGGGCTGCTGAGGCGCTGGCATCAGCTCCGGCGGGAGAAGTACGGGAAATGATATAAACGTTCGAATGACGCCCTCCGGGCACCGCCTCCCGGCCGATGAATCGCGCTGGAAACCACCAAAACTCGCAAAAGGTACGGGAAGATCGCTCCGATCGCGCGACACACCGGGCCAATTGGCGGATGCCCTTGCGTAAACCCCTCTACGGTGTGAGGCGTGAGCAGCAGCGGCCTCATCTACGCAGTCATCGTCGGGGCCTGGGCCGCCTACTTGGTGCCGATGTGGCTCCGCAGGCAGGACGAGCTCAACGAAGCCCGTCCGACGGAGCGCTTCAGCACCGCCATCCGGCTGCTGTCCGGACGGGCGGCCATGGAGCGCCGGTACGCCAAGGGGCTGCGCGAACGCGCCGCCGAGGAGGCGGGACCCGACGTCGACCCGGACGCGGTCACGGACCGATTGGATTCCGTGGACGTCCGGGCCTTCGCCGCGCCTCCGGCACATACCGAGGTGCGGTTGCAGGACCCGGCGCGCGCCCCCAGGAGCCACCCGGCCCGGAGCCACCCCGACGAACGCGACCATCCCGAGCGGGATCACCTGGACCACCGGGATCACCTGGAGCGCGAACACGCCGCCCGGGAGCGTCCCACGCGGCGCACGCGCCCCGCGGGCATCGACGCCGAGCGAGCCAGGCGCGCGCAGCGCTCGCAGGTGCTCGCCCGACGCAGGCGCACCACCGTGATCCTGTTCCTCGCCTTCACGCTGGGCGCGGTCGTGGCGGCGGTCGGCGGCCTCGGCTTCCTGTGGGCGCCCGCGGTCCCGGCCGTCCTGCTGAGCACGTACATCGTGCATCTGCGGGCGCAGGAGCGGCGCAGGTTCGCCTTCACCATGGACCAGCGCAGGGCCGAGGTGGCGGCGCAGCGACTCCGTGAGAACCGTCCCCGCCGGCACCAGCCCGCCGCCTCGGCCCCGGCCGACCCCGACGAGGAGCCCGAAGGGGGGCGGCCCGAGCCGGTTCCCGCCCCGACGGTCTCCCCGCAGGAGGCGGGCCGCCGCGCCCTGGTCGAGCAGACGGACCACGCGGAATGGGTCGACCAGCAGCGCGACCGGGGCCCGGGGCAGGGCGACAGCTGGGAACCGGTCCCGGTGCCCCTGCCGACGTACGTCACCGCACCGGTCGCCCCCCGCGCCACGGGCGGCGTCGAGGTCGGCGACCCGGAGACCTGGAGCGCGGCCCGCTCCAGCACGGCCGAGCCGACGTCGACCGGCACGAACCACCCCACCACCGCGTACACCGACCCGGCGGCCCCGCCCGCCCGCACCAACCAGCCGCGCCGCAGCCGCGACCGGGGCCGGACGCCGCTCTTCGACCAGTACGAAGAAGGCGACCGCCCCCGCGCGGCCAACGAGTGAATCCCCGCCGACCCGACCGGGCCGACCTGCGGGAAGCGGATTTCCGAGCACCCCGATCGAGGTGCTAGAGTTTCACTCGTTGCAAGGGCCTGTGGCGCAGTCTGGTAGCGCACCTCGTTCGCATCGAGGGGGTCTGGGGTTCAAATCCCCACAGGTCCACCGCAGCGACTGTTCTTGAGTCACATCAGGGACGGTTCACAAGATCCCGGTCAGACAGTAACTGTCTGACCGGGATCTTGTCGTTTCGGCGTCTGCTCGGGTGTGAGTCGGTCTGCCTGGGCGGGGGACTGGGGCCGCGCCGCCCTCCACAGCCGACCTTGCCTCAGCCGGATGTCGGCGCGCTTGCGGCCTCGTCGTGGAAGCACAGGGACACAACGGTGACCTCGATCGCGGACTCGTATTCACTGCCGGCGGGCGTCATGTGCAGACGAAGATCCGCCGACACCTGCCCGTCGCCCGAGTTGGCCACGATCTGGGGTGCCTTGGCCCTGCTGTCGTCCGGGCCGTCCTTGACGATCTTCCAGCCTTTCGACGGGAGCCCCTTCCGCAGCCTGTTCATCGCCGATTCCAGCTCCGTGTCCGGCAGGCGGTAGACGCTCCAAGGGTGGCGTACGCGGAACACGTCATCTTCTGCGGAGTGGTCCGAGCACTTTATGGGGAAAGGCGACGACGGCTGCGCCTTTCCCTTCATGTTCATGATGTCAAGAATTTCACTTGAGGCGACAGTGACTCTTTTTTCGACGGCTGACTGACTCTTGTTCGGGGCCGGATTATTTTTGTCGCTCATCTGAGAGCAACCTCCCAGGAGTAGGGCCGCCATCGCTATTGCAGGCGTACGGACGTACGACCTATTCAATTTTTGTCCATTCATACTGGCCAGTGATTACGTAGGCTTGCTGGCGTAGAGCGAGTGAGTTTTCGTCCCAGAATCCGCTGTGGTCCACCGAATCCGACTCAAGCACGTTCGAACCGAAAGCGGGATCGGTCGGGATGGTCCAGTTGTCGCCGAGGCCGGCGAGCCACCTACCGCCTTCCCGTACAAAGTTGTCGTTTCCTCCGCCGCCCATGGCCCACATGTGGCCCGGCTTGATTCCCAGGTCCCCCGCACGGTCGGCCTGCATGCCAGGGCTGCCCGCGACGAGGACATCGTCGACCGCCAGCGGTCCGCGCGGCCAGTGACCGGACTTCGCGGCGTCCCCGATGACGGTGGTGCCATAGCTGTGCCCGACGGCCGTGGTGTGTCCGGTGCCTCCTGTCGCCTCCACATGGGCGGCTCGGCTGCCGTCGAGAAAATCCCTCAGGACCGGTCCGCCCTCGGCGGCCTGATCATCAAACATGGCTTCGGGGAAAATGTCTCCCTTTTCGCCGGGTGAGGCTGAACGCGGGGCGTCGTAGTCGAACCAGGTGATGGTGGAGATCTTTGAGTCCTGGGCAATTCCGTGGCTTTCCTGCCACAGGATCTTTCCTCGATCGAGATCCCCGCCGATATCCTTCAGCTGTGTACCCGTGCCTGGAATATATATTGCCGTATGGTCGGCGGTGTCCGGATTTCCATTGGCGAGAATGACCCGTCCGTCGCCACCCTTTCCCTGAGAATCGAAACCGAGCAGATATGCCTCGGGCAGGCCGTCCTTTCCGGTCATGTCGAAACGGTTCTGGATCAAGTCCATCCCGTGCAGGCGTCCTTCCAGGCGGTCCTTCTCCTTGTTCCACTCCTTCCACTCCTTCGTCGGAATCGCTGCGCCCTTGACCTCAAGGCCCGTGACAGGGTTGATGTAGGGCTCATAGCGAGTGGGCTCCTTCTTGAGCCAGGTGTCGAGCCGCTCCTGAGTGGCGCCGCGCTGCTCTGCCAGAACGACCCGGTTCGCCTCGTCCCGCACGTCGGCGGGAAGGCCGTTGAGAGCCCCGATGCTCGCGGGGTGCATGGATACACAGGCTGCGCGGTCCTCCACGGAAAGGCCCTTCCACCACTGGGCGTTGGCCTCGGCGGAGCCTTCCTTCGGTGGACCTTCGATGGTGCCGAGATAGGAGACCGCAGCCGTGCGCACACCACTCGTGTCCGATGTGACGTCCGCCCAGTCCCGGTCGGACACCGTCAGGTCGTCGTCGGCCGTCAGGGCACGCAGCTTCGGCGACCACTTCTCGTCCGCCGCTGTCGCTCTCTTCAGAGCGTCTGCGATACGGTCGGCGATCGCCTGCGCACGAGCGTAATGGGGGTTGGGATCGAACTGCGCGGCCTGACGGTTGATTCCTTGGGCCGACGGCACGTCCACGCCGTTCGCCGTACCTCCCCGGGGGACCGTGCCGACGCCTCTGTCCGGGGCCGCTGGGTACGTCACGGAACCGTCGGAGTTCACTGTGAATCTCTCGGCATGCGCGTCGGCCACCGCCGATTCGAGTGTGCGTTTCACGGCGGCCATGTCATAGGCAAAGCCATTGAGCGCGGTACTGATCACTCCGCACTCGGTCTGTGTGTAGTGGAAGTTCCGCGACAGTGCCTGAAGCTGTTTCTGCGCGGCATCCGCGGCGACACCCTGCAGCGACTTGCGCATGCCGGTGGCAACCGTGTTGTCAATGTGCTCCTTGGCCGCCTGGGCCATGAGCGCCGTGGCGCGGTAGCCGTCGGCCGCGTCCTCGAACTCGGAAGGCTCCAGGGCTTTCAGGGTGACGTAGTCCATGGCCGCCGTCAGTGTCCCTTCGCCTGGCCGCCGACGGCATCGGTGTCCGCGTACGTCAGTTGCAGCGTGTGGAAGGCGGCGTTGACCGCCTCGTCGGTCATCAACTGGTCGTGTCCGACCTGTCCCAGAATCCGCTGAAGGGAATCGCACCGTTCACTGAGATCTTCGACGTACCGCTTCCATGAGTCGTAGACCTCTCGTTGAGCGGCGGCGCTCGGACAACCAGGGTTCGCGCCGAGTCCGCTCTGACCGTCCTCCAGCCTGACGAGTGCGGAACTGATGCCTTTGCGTAAGGAGCCGATCCCCTCGCCGGCCGTGACCCACGCCTTCTTACTGGATTTCAGTCCACCGGTCACGGCGCTGGTCGAGAGGGCAGGGTCCACCGGCACCTGGTTGAGCTGCATCCCGGTGGGCCTACCGACGGCTACGTCAGCTTTGATCTCTTCCCACTCGTCCCACGCCATGCGCGGTTCCCCCCTTGTACTATTTACGCCGACACCACTTGGCGTGCGAGACCTATATCGGTTCAGGGACATTATCCCGGGGCGAAGAGCGCGACCCTCGGCCCGCTACTCACGCCGCATGAGTACCCGTACTCATGCGGGTGGAGGGATCAAGCCCAGGCCGGCAATCAGGAGTTCGGTACAGATCAGGCAGGGCATTCCCAGCAGGATTTGCCTGTGTTCCACGGAATCCCGCGGAGTCCTTCGGACGCATGGCGATCAGTCTCGAACCGGCGGGTCGCGGGCGCTCGGTCGCTCGAACCGGGCACCGGCCCCGCTGTCCGGGCCGTGCCACCCCCTACCCGTAGTCCCTGAGAGCTACATGGGGGGTTGGCTCCCTGGCGGGACGACTTGCGTGGGGGGTGGTTCAAGCCTCCGGGGGTCGAGCAGCAGTGATCCGGGAATGGAAGGAACCACCCGTCATGGCCCCCCGCCCCAGTGGAAAACGTCTGCGTCGTGCCGGGCTCGCGGCGTTGGTCACCGCCTCGGTGGCCGTGCCGGTCTCGGGTGCGGGCCGGCACGTCCTACCGGCGGTGGATCGGCGTCCGGATGGGCAGGCTGTTCCGGCCCGGTCACCGTCCTGTTGGCCGTGTGGGGTGTCGTGGTACTCGTCATGCTCTGCGCGGGGGTGGACCAGCGGACCCTGTACGTGCTGTGCTCACTGGTGCTGTCCCCGCTGTGGTTCCTGCTGGTGTTCGCCGCGCTGACGGCACTGACCCCCGCTGGTGGCCCGGCTGCATCCGCTGTGGCCGTTCGCCGTGGTGCTGCACGTCGATCTGATCCGGTTCGGGCTGGACGGACCGCACTGGCTCAACTCCGTGAATGTATTGGCTGGTTGGCTCGTGCCGTACTGCCTGGGCCCGGGGTGGTCTGCGCGGCCGGGCGACCCGCTGGGCCATGTTGATCGGTGGCGCCGCCTGTCGCGCGGGGCTGGTCCTGTGGGCCGGATATCCTGCGGCCATGGTCGGCGTGCCCGGGAACGCCGTCTCCATCCTCGACCCGCCCGACCTCGCCGCCGTCACTTTCGGCATCGCCCAGTGCGGGGCGGCCCTGCTGCTGCTCGGACCGCTGCGCGGGGTACTGGCCCGGCCCGCCGTCTGGGCGGTGGTCGCCGTGGTCAACCTCTCCGCGATGACGGTCTTCCTGCCCGCCCAGGGCGACGGCCGAGGCGCTGGTGATCGGCCTGGTCATCGGTGTCGTCCTCGCGCTGACCACGGGCGGTTACGGCCACGCCCGGTTCGTCGTCGTCCTTGGCGGCGCCGCGGTGCTCGGCGCCCGGCTGCGGGACCGGACCCAGGCGGCGATCTTCGCGTACGAGACGGGCCTGATCCGGCCGAGCGGCCGCTGAGCGGGCATCCCCGCTGGGCCGTATCCCCGCCGAGTCGCTGGGCCGCTGACTCCTGCCGAGTGGTCGCCGAGCCGGGGCCCGGGGCCGGGCCCTGCTGTGCGGTGCCGTCCCGTGCGGCCCGGCTCAGGGGTGCTGGAGCGGTTTGGCGTAGCAGAGGCTGCTGTCGTACATGCGGTAGTGGCCGAACTTCGTGCAGAGGGCGTACCCGGTCGAGAGGTAGAGCGCCACGGCCTCCGGCTGCTGGTTGCCGGTCTCCAGGACCATTCTGGTCCGGCCCGCCGCGCGCGCGTCGGCCTCCAGCAGGGCGAGGATGCGGCGGGCCAGACCCTGGCCCCGCGCCTCGGGTATGACGTACATCCGCTTCAGTTCCGCGTCGCCGTCCGAGTAGCCCTCGGCGTTCTTCCTCTGCGTGCGCCAGCCGCCGGTCGCGACCGGGCTTCCCTGCGCGTCGTAGGCGATCAGGTACAGCCCGTGCGGCGGCGCGAACATCGTCGGGTCGAGCGGTGTGATGTCGCCCTCACCGTCCCCGTACCGCTCGATGTATTCGAGCTGGACCTGGTCGTTGAGCTTGACGGCATCGGGGTGGTCGAATGGTCGCTTTTGGATATCCATGCGGAGGATGGTACATGTATGCGGCATCTGGGTGTCGGTATTGTTCCTGGATGCTCACTGTGACCTCTGTAAATGTAAACGGACTCCGGGCCGCCGCGAAGAAGGGGTTCGTGGAGTGGCTGGCGGGGACCGACGCCGACGTCGTCTGTCTCCAGGAGGTGCGTGCCGAGCCGCAGCAGCTCGCGGCCGAGGTGCGCGAGCCCGAGGGCTGGCACACCGTGCACGCGCCGGCCGTCGCGAAGGGGCGGGCCGGGGTGTCGCTCTACTCGCGGCGGGCGCCGGAGCGGGTGCGGATCGGCTTCGGGTGCGAGGAGTTCGAGACCAGCGGGCGGTACGTCGAGATCGATCTGCCCGGTGTCACGGTGGCGAGCCTGTATCTGCCCTCGGGCGAGGTCGGCACGGAGCGGCAGGACGAGAAGGAACGCTTCATGGAGGCGTTCCTGCCGTACCTGGAGGAGCTGCGGGAGCGGGCCGCCGCCGAGGGGCGCGAGGTGCTGGTGTGCGGGGACTGGAACATCGCCCACCAGGAGGCCGACCTCAAGAACTGGAAGGGCAACAAGAAGAACTCCGGCTTCCTGCCGGAGGAGCGGGCGTGGCTCACCCGGGTGTTCGAGGAAGTGGCGTACGTCGATGTGGTGCGGGCGCTGCACCCCGGTGTGGAGGGGCCGTACTCCTGGTGGTCCTACCGGGGCCGGGCCTTCGACAACGACACCGGCTGGCGCATCGACTACCAGGTGGCGACCCCCGGGCTCGCCGGGCGGGCGGTGAAGGCGTGGGTCGAGCGGGCCGCCACGCACGGTGAGCGGTGGAGCGACCACGCGCCGGTGACGGTCGCCTTCGACCTGTAGGGCGTCCGTGGCGTGTGTCCGCGGGGCGCGCGCCTGTGGGGCGGTGTTCGTGCGGCGGGGCGGTGGCTCCGCCGGTCCGTGGGTGGCCCGTCAGGGTTCTTCGTCCGGGGGCCGGCGCAGCCGTCTGTCCAGGGCCATGGACAGCTCGGCGTCCATCACGCTGCGGGCCAGCGGGCGCAGTTGGGGGGGTTCGGTCTCGGCGGTGTGGGCGTGCATGACCCGGACGAACAGCTCGGCCAGTGCCTCGGCGTGCTCGCGGACGCGGCGGCCCGCCGAGAGGACCGTGGAGAGCGGCACCCCCTGGCGTACCAGCTCGGCCGACACCTCCAGGAGGCGGCGGCTGATGTGCACGATCTCGTCGCCGTCCGTGGCGAGGTAGCCCAGGTCGAGCGCGGTCGCGAGGTTCTCCGGGGTGACCTCGCTCCCGAAGTAGTCGGCGAGCTGTTCGGGGGTGAGCCGGACCGGGGTCTCCTCGGTGGGTTCGCCCAGGCCCAGCACCTCCGCGACGTCCCGGCCGCTCTCGAAGGTGGCGGCCAGGTCCGCGATGCCGTTGAGGGTGTGGCCGCGTTGCAGCAGGCCGGTGATCGTGCGCAGCCGGGCCAGATGGTGGTCGTCGTACCAGGCGATACGGCCCTCGCGGCGGGGTGGCGGGATCAGGCCGCGCTCGCGGTAGAAGCGCAGGGTGCGCACGCTGATGCCGGCCGCGTCGGCCAGCTCCTCCATGCGGTATTCGCGGTGCTCGCGTCCGTCAGCCACAACCGCACTCTATGGCGTACCGCGGGTAACTTTCCTTGGCCGCCCCCTACCGATCGGTACGGCTCTGCTCTAGTCTCCCAACAATGCCAGTGATTGCTGGCATGGTCGTGTGACGTATCTCGGGAGGCGGCGGTATGGCACAGAACGAGCATGTGCGGGTGGCGGTGATCGGATCGGGATTCGGCGGCCTGGGGGCCGCCGTCCGGCTGCGCCGCGAAGGCATCACCGATTTCGTCGTCCTCGAACGTGCCGGCTCGGTCGGCGGCACCTGGCGCGACAACAGCTATCCGGGCTGCGCCTGCGACGTGCCGTCCCACCTCTACTCCTTCTCCTTCGCCCCCAACCCCGACTGGCCACGCGCCTTTTCGGGCCAGCGGCACATCCGGGCCTATCTGGAGGGGGTCGCCGACACCTTCGGGCTGCGCCCGCACCTCAGGTTCGGCCACGAAGTGGCGATGATGCGCTGGGACAACGACGCGCTCCACTGGACGGTCGAGTGCGCCAACGGCGCGACGCTCACCGCCGATGTGGTGGTCTCGGCGACCGGACCGCTCTCCGACCCGAAGACCCCGGACATCCCCGGTCTCGCCGACTTCCCCGGGAAGGTGTTCCACTCCGCGCGCTGGGACCACGACTACGACCTGACGGGCAAGCGGGTCGCGGTGATCGGTACCGGCGCGTCCGCCATCCAGATCGTCCCCGCGATCCAGTCCCGGGTCGGGAAACTGACGCTCTTTCAGCGCACCCCGCCGTGGGTGATGCCGCGCGTGGACCGGGCGATCGGCTCCGTCGAGCGCGGGATGCACCGGCTGCTGCCGTTCACCGTCACCGCCCGTCGTGGACTCCTCTGGGGCATACGGGAGTTGCAGGTCAGCGCCTTCACGAAACACCCGAACGAGCTGGGCGTGGTCGAGCGGATAGCGAAGAACAACATCGCACGCGCGATCAAGGACCCGGCTCTGCGGGCGAGGTTGACACCCTCGTACCGGATCGGCTGCAAGCGCATCCTGCTCTCCAGCACGTACTACCCGGCGCTCGCCCAGCCCAATGTGGACGTGGTCGCCTCCGGACTGACGGAGGTGCGCGGTTCCATGCTGGTCGCGGCGGACGGATCGGAGACCGAGGCCGACGCGATCGTCCTCAGCACCGGCTTCCACGTGACGGACATGCCGATCGCGGACCGGGTCGTCGGCGCGGACGGTGTCCTGCTGTCCGAGGTCTGGAAGGGCGGCATGCAGTCGCTGCGCGGCGCGACCGCGGCGGGCTTCCCCAACTGGATGACGATCATCGGCCCCAACACGGGGCTCGGGAACTCCTCGATGATCCTGATGATCGAGGCCCAGCTGAACTACCTGGCCGACTATCTCCGGCAGTTGGACTCCCTGGGCGGACGGGTGGCGCTCGGCGCGCGGCCGTCGGCGGTGACCGCCTGGAACCGGCGGGTGCAGCAGCGGATGCGGCGGACCGTGTGGAACACCGGGGGCTGCACCAGCTGGTACCTGGACGCCAACGGGCGCAACACCACCATCTGGCCCGGTACGACCGGTGAGTTCCGCAAGGCGACCCGGGCGGTGGACATGGCGGAGTACGAGGTCGTCCGGGCCTCCTCGCCGGACCGGCGCGCGGCCTCCGTGCCGGCGCAGGCCGCGACCACGTCCACGTCCACGTCCGAGGGGATCGCGCGATGAGCGGGCGGTCCCGGCGCACGGAAGCCCCCCTCCGCCCGGAACGCGAACTGATCGTGGTCTCCGCCGACGGTTCCCGGCTCCACGTCGAGACCTACGGGCCCGACGGAGCCCCGGCGGTGGTGCTGTCGCACGGCTGGACCTGCGACACCCAGTTCTGGGCCGCCCAGATCCGCGCCCTGGCCACCGACCACCGGGTCGTCGTCTACGACCAGCGGGGACACGGCCGCACACCCGCCGCCGGCCCCGGGGGCTGCACCACGGACGCGCTCGCCGACGACCTCGAAGCGGTGCTCGCGGCGACCCTCGTACCGGGGGAGAAGGCGGTGCTGGCCGGGCACTCCATGGGCGGCATGACGCTGATGGCCGCCGCCGGACGGGACGGACTGCGGGAGCACGCGGCGGCCGTCCTGCTGTGCAGCACGGGGGCCGCGCGGCTGATCGACGACGCGCTGGTGGTGCCGGTGCGGGCGGGCCGGTTCCGCACCCGGATCACACGGGCGATCCTCGGGTCGGCCGCGCCGCTCGGTCCGGTCACGCCCGTGTCCAAGCGGATTCTCCGTTACGCGACGATGGGCGCAGGGGCCGCGCCGGAGCGGGTAGAGATCTGCGCCCGGATCGTGCACGGCTGCCCACGGGCCGTCCGGGTCGCCTGGGGGCAGGTGCTCGCCGAACTCGATCTCCGGGAGGGCGTACGGGAGTTGCGGGTGCCCACGGCGGTGATCGCGGGCGCGGAGGACCGGCTGACCCCGCCCACCCAGGCTCGGGCGATCGCCGACGCGCTGCCCGAGTGCGTGGGGCTCACCGTGTTGACCGGGGTGGGCCATATGACACCCGTGGAGGCCCCGGAGCTGGTCACCGCGCGGATTCGGGAGCTGGTCACCACGTACCTCACCGCGTCCGACACCGGAGCGGACGGCCGGGCGGTGGACACGAGGACGGCCGCGCCGCCGAGTACCGGTGGCGGGGGCGGCAGGGAAGGCGCGGAAGACGTGGACGGCACGGTCGGCACGGTCGGTATCGAGGAGGAGGTCGCATGAACGGCAGGCGTGGACTTGACGGGCAGGTCGTCGTCGTCACGGGCGCGGCGCGCGGAGTGGGCGAGCTGCTGGCCCGCAAGCTCTCGGCGCGTGGCGCGAAGCTGGCGCTGGTCGGCCTGGAACCCGACGAGCTGAAAAGGGTCTCCGAACGGCTGCACGCGGAGAGCGACCACTGGTACGCGGACGTCACCGACCACGAGGCGATGGCCCGGGTCGCGGCCGAGGTCAAGGAGCGGTTCGGCAAGGTCGACGTCGTCGTCGCCAACGCGGGCGTCGCGTCCGGCGGCCCGTTCGTCGACTCCGACCCGGACGCGTGGCGGCGGGTCATCGAGGTCAATCTGATCGGGGGGGCGGTGACCGCGCGGGCGTTCCTGCCGGTGCTCATGGAGAGCCGGGGGTACTTCCTCCAGATAGCGTCGCTCGCCGCGATCGTGCCCGCGCCGATGATGAGCGCGTACTGCGCGTCGAAGTCCGGCGTGGAGGCGTTCGCGCACAGCCTGCGGGCCGAGGTCGGGTACAGGGGTGTACGGGTCGGGGTCGGCTATCTGTCCTGGACGGACACGGACATGGTGCGGGGCGCCGACCAGGACGGCGTCATGCGCGAGTTGCGGCAGCGGCTGCCGTGGCCGACGAACCGCACGTATCCACTGGGCCCGGCGGTCGACCGGATCGTCGCGGGGGTCGAGCGCAGGTCCGCCCATGTGTACGCGCAGTGGTGGCTGCGGGGCATGCAGTCCGTGCGGGGCGCGCTGCCTCCGCTGATCGGGGTGGTCGGGCAGCGCGAGATGCGGCGCTTCGGGGCCCGGCTGGAAGGCGTCGGGCGGGGGCTCGTGGGGGCCGGGGGAGCGGCCGACCAAGAGGCGCGCACTCTGCGTAAATGATCGAAATGCGGTGGATGTCCTGGCGTGAAATTCTGGACGAGGCCCGGGGGCGTCCGCAGAGCCGCGCCGATCGCCGCAGGTGACCGGTCGGGTCCGGGTGACGTCTCCTTCCCCACAGCACCTCGCTAGGAGTGAACAGCATGGGCATCGCGGACCAGTTCAAGGACAAGGCGCAGCAGCTCGCGGAGCAGGCCAAGAAGAGCGCGGGTGACAAGAAGGGCGCGTCGGGAGAGAAGTCGTCCGGCACGTCGGAGCGGGGCTCCGACCTGACCGAGAAGGGCCGGCAGAAGGCGGCGGACACGGCCAAGCAGGCCCGCAAGCGGTTCGACAGGTAAGGGCCCTCCCTGGTCGAAGAGGGGCCGGTCCCGGTCGGCGGTAAGGGCCGGACCCCGGTCGGTAAGGGCCGGTAGGGCTCGTGAAGCGGAACGTCGAGCGGAGAGGCGCACCCGGTGTCACCGGGTGCGCCTCTCCGTTGCCGTGCTTCTTTTCCGTGCTGCCGTCTGTGTTGCCGGGGGTTCAGTGCGCCGGGCGCGGGGGCAGCGGCGGCCGGCGGCGGCTGGGGGCCGTGGCGTGGGTCGGCGGGGTCGCCGCCGGGTGCGCGGCGAGCAGGTCCAGCGCGATGCGGACGGCGTCGTCCAGGACCGCGTGCCGGCCCTCCGCCCAGTCCAGCGGGGTGCGCAGGGCCTCCAGGTCGGGTTCCACGCCATGGTTCTCGACCGACCAGCCGTAGGTGTCGAACCAGGCCGCGTTCATCGGGACCGTGATCACCGTGCCGTCCCCGAGCCGGTGCCGTCCGGTCATGCCGACCACCCCGCCCCAGGTGCGCTGGCCCACCACCGGCCCCAGCCGCAGCAGCCGGAACGCGGCGGTGATCATGTCCCCGTCCGAGGAGGTCGCCTCGTCGGCCAGGGCGACGACCGGGCCGCGCGGGGCGTTCGACGCGTACGAGACCGGCTGGGCGTTGCGGGTCAGGTCCCAGCCGAGGATCTTCCGGGTCAGCGTCTCGACCACCAACTCGCTGATGTGTCCGCCCGCGTTGCCCCGTACGTCCACGATCAGCGCCGGGCGGGAGACCTCCAGCCGCAGATCCCGGTTGAACTGTGCCCAGCCCGAGCCGCCCATGTCGGGGATGTGCAGATAGCCGCAGTGGCCGCCGCTCAACTCCCGTACCACGTCCCGGCGTTTGGCCACCCAGTCCTGGTAGCGCAGCGGCCGTTCGTCGATCAGCGGCACGACCGCGACCCGGCGCGGGCGGCCCCCGCCCTCCGCGCACCGGAAGGTCAGCTCGACCGTGGTGCCGCCCGCCGCCGCCAGCAGCGGGTACGGTCCCGCGACGGGGTCGACCGGGCGTCCGTCGACATGGGTGAGGACCGCGCCCTCCCGGATGCCCGTACCGGCGAGCGGCGAACGGGCCTTGGAATCGGACGAGTCGCCGGGCAGAATCCGCCGTACCGTCCAATCACCGTCCCGGCAGACCAGGTTGGCGCCGAGCAGACCCATCGCGCGCTGGTAGTGCGGCGGTCCCTCGTTGCGGCGGGCGGGCGTCACGTACGCGTGCGAGGTTCCCAGTTCGCCCAGCACCTCGCGCAGCAGGTCCGCGAACTCGTCGGGTGACGCGACCCGTTCGACGAGCGGGCGGTACTGGTCGAGTACGGCGTCCCAGTCGATGCCGCACATGTCCGGTTCCCAGAAGTAGGAACGGATGATCCGGCCCGCCTCCCCGTACGCCTGCCGCCACTCCGCCGCCGGGTCCACGTCGTGCAGGATGCGGCGCAGGTCGAGGAAGACCGTCGTGTCGGTATCGCCGGGCTCGGTCGCCGGTACGGCGCGCAGCTCGCCGTCGTCCATGACGACCAGCCGGGACGCGTCCCCGCTGACCGCGAACCAGTCGAGGTGGGCGACGAGTTCGGTCCTCCTGGCCTTGGTGATGTGGAAGTGTTCGAGGGTGGGGCGGCCCGACATGTCGGCCGGGTTGGCGAACGTCTCGCCCAGCGCGCCCGAGATCGGCCAGCGCAGCCAGACCAGTCCGCCACCGCTGACCGGGCGCAGCGCGGAGTACTTGGACGCGGCGACCGGGAACGGCGTCACCCGGCTCTCCAGCCCCTCGAACTCGACGGTGACGGCCGGGCCCGTCCCCTCGCCGAACGTCACCCCGGCGTCCAGCGGATCGGCCGGGTCGAGACCCCCCGCCGCCGGGCGCCCGTCGGGCAGCAGCGCGAAGGGAGACGGCGTGGCCGAGGAGAGCGGGACCAGATACGGGCGGCAGCCGAGCGGGAAGGAGAGGTCGCCGGTGTGGACGTCGTACACCGGGTCGAAACCGCGCCACGAGAGGAACGCGAGGTAGCGGCCGTCCTCGGTGAACACCGGATTCTCGTCCTCGAAGCGGCCGTTGGTGACGTCGACGATCGCGGGGGCACCCGGACCCATGATCCGGGCCAGCTTGATCTGGCGCAGTGAACGGCCGACTCCCGGGTGCGACCAGGTCAGCCAGGCGCCGTCCGGCGAGAAGGCGAGGTCGCGGACCGGGCCGTTGACGGACCGGATCAGCTCGCTGACGCGGCCGGGCGCGGTGAGGACCGCGGGGACGGCGGGGTCCGGGGGAGCGCCGGGAGGTGCGGTGGCGGCCCTGGGGCCGGCCGTGTCTCCGGCTGCGGCCGTGTCTCCGGGGTCGGCCGTTTCCCCGGCTCCGGCCGTGTTTGCAGGGCCGGCCGTTTCCCCGGCTCCGGCCGGGCCCGCGGCGCCGGCCGTGTCCCGGTCCGCGCTTGCGGCCGTGTCCGCCATCAGCACCGTCTCCGCACCAGCACCAGCACCAGCACCCGCACCCGCACTCGCGCCCCCCTCCGCACCCGCGCCCGCGCCCGCCTCCGCGCCCGCCACCGCATCCGCCTCTGCCACCGCCACAGCCACCGTCTCCGGTCCCGCCTCCGCCGTGTCGAGCAGCAGCAGCCGCCCGTCGTGCGACGCGATGGCGAGCCGTTCGCCCGCCGGGTCCGCGACCATCTCCTGGACCCGGCCCAGCCGTCCCGACGCCAGTCGGTGCGGTTCACGGGCGCCGCTGGCGCGCGGCAGGTACGCGATCTCGACGGCGTCCTCGCCGTCCGCGTCCGTGACGTACGCGACCTGTCCGCCGCTGCCGAGCATCTCCGGCAGCCGTACCCGTACCCCCGGGGTGTCGGCGATCGTGCGGGCGGGCCCGTCGCGGTGCGTGAGCCAGTACAGGCTGCCGCGCACCGACACCGCGCTCGCCCGGCCCGTCTCGTCCACCGAGAGCGAGTCGACATGGGCGGAGGCCGGTACCTGGTACGTACGCCGGCCGGCCCGTGGCCCGCCGACCCGTACCTCCAGCCTGCGCGGCACCGCGTCCGGCGACTCCAGGTCGTCGACCAGCCAGAGGTCGCCCGCGCACTGGTAGACGACCCGGCGCCCGTCGCTGGACGCGTGCCGGGCGTAGAACGCGTCGTGGTCGGTGTGGCGGCGCAGTCCGGTGCCGTCCGGCAGACAGGAGTACAGATTGCCGACGCCCTCGTGGTCGGAGAGGAACGCGATCCGTCCGCCTACGAACATCGGGGCCTCCAGATGGCCGTCGATGTCCGGCAGCAGCCGTTCGCCGTGCAGCCACAGCCGTCCGGTCGCCCCGCCCCGGTACCGCTTCCAGGCGGCGGGTTCGTGCGGCGGCTTGCCGGTCAGCAGCAGGGTGCGGCGCTCACCCCCTATGTCCGCGACCGCGATGTCGGAGACGGGACCCCATGGCAGCTTGCCGCCGGGGCCGCCGTCGGGCGGCACACCGTACGCCCAGGAGAAGTACGAGAACGGCTGGTTGTGCGAGGACACGGCGAGGATCTGCGCCGCGTCGCCGGGGTCCGGCGTCCAGCCGCACACCCGGGCGTCGGTCGAGCCCCAGTAGGTGAGCCGGCGGGCCGGACCGCCCGCCACCGGAGCGAGATGGATCTCCGGGTCCAGGCTGCGCCAGGTCGTGTAGGCGATGCGGGTGCCGTCCGGGGAGAACCGTGGGTGGCCGACTCTGGTCCGGTCGACGGTCAGCCGCCACGCGCGGCCGGGCCGGTCCCCCTCGGCGGCCAGGGGAGCGACCCAGAGGTCGTCCTCGGCCACGAAGCAGAGCAAGTCCTCGTGGAGGTGCGGGAAACGGAGATACGCGACGTCGTCACTCACCCTCCAATGCTTTCCGCGCCGGAGGGCCCCGGCAACTCCTGGACGCGCCACACGTACGGCGGAACACGCGAACAACTGCCCGCGTCAGCGGTGCGTGCCCCCTTCGCGTCCTCCTCATCAAGGACCATCGGACCATCGAGGACTCGCCACGGACTCGCCACGGAACTCGCCACGGACTCACCGAGGGCTCGCCACGGTCTCATCGAGGGCTCGTCACGAACTCATCGAGGGCTTACCGAGGACTCAACACGGGCGCGTACCACCTCGGTGTTTCCCTTCCCTCCCCGGCCGCGTACCGCCAGGGTCTGCGGCCCGCGCCTCGGCCCGCAGCCAGCCCGCGCGCCCGGCGCGACTCTGTGGTGCAGCCCACAGTCGAAACGAGTCCGTTTCGCTGGACGGCGGAGGTAACGTCGTAGGAGTACGAAACGGTTTCGTTCGGCCGACCGGTGTTCAACCGGCCCGGCCCGCGCGTGCCGGACGCACGGATCAGGGAACGGGAGGTCGGCCCATGGCAGGCAGCAGGCTCACGCCCGAGCGCGAGAGCGAGCTGTACGCGGCGGTGCTCGACCTGCTGCGCGAGGTCGGCTACGACGCCCTCACGATGGACGCGATCGCCGCCCGTACCCGTTCCAGCAAGGCCACCCTCTACCGCCAGTGGGGGAGCAAGCCCGAGCTGGTCGCCAGGGCACTCCGGCACAACAAGCCGGTGAGCCTCGTCGAGATCGACACCGGATCGCTGCGCGGCGACTTCCACGCCGTCCTGCACCGCAGCGACGACTGCCAGATGGAGAAGGACTCCGCGCTGATGCGGGGTCTGAGCCATGCCGTCTTCGAACACCCCGATCTCCATCAGGCCCTGCGTGAACTGCTCATCGAGCCGGAGATGACCGGCCTCGACGTGCTGCTGCGCAGAGCCGTGGAACGGGGCGAGGTGCGTCCGGACAACCCGGCGCTGAAGTACGTGTGCCACATGCTGATCGGTGCGCTCGCCGCTCGGCAACTGATCGACGGACGTCCGATGGACCAGGCGTTCCTCGTCGATTACGTGGACTCCGTGGTGCTCCCCGCCCTCGGAGTCTGACCGTCCCCGCACGGCCCTCTCCCCGCTCTCCCCGCGCAAGCTCGACCTGACACGCCGCTCTCGTCGTCGGGCTGGTTCCGCACGCCCATTTCCACACCACGACCTGACCGGGAGTACGCCTCCGTGGCCACATTCCTCTACAAGCTCGGACGGCTCGCCTTCCGGCGCCGCCGCTATGTCGCCCTCGTCTGGGTGGCACTGCTGGCGCTCGCCGGATTCGGCGCGGCCTCCGCGTCCACCTCCACCTCCAGCTCGTTCTCCATACCCGGCACGGAGGCCCAGAAGGCCTTCGACCTGATGGAACAGCGCTTCCCGGACGCGGCGGCCGACGGGGCGACCGCGCGTGTCGTCTTCAAGGCACCCGACCGCCAGAAGATGACGGACCCGGCGAACAAGGCCGAGGTGCGCACGCTCATCGCCGACCTGAAGTCCGGTTCCGACCAGATCGCCTCGGTGGCGGACCCGTACACGGGCAACGCGGTCAGCAAGAACGGCACCACCGCGTACGTCTCCGTCTCCTACAAGGTCAACTCGATGGAGCTGACCGACGCCACCCGGGACTCCCTGGAGAAGGTGGGCGACGAGGCGAAGGACAGCGGGCTCACCGTGGAGATCGGCGGTGACGCGCTCCAGGTGATGCCGGAGACCGGTGCCACCGAGATCATCGGCGTGGCCATCGCCGCGGTCGTCCTGGTGATCACCTTCGGCTCGCTGATCGCGGCCGGGCTGCCGCTGCTGACCGCCCTGATCGGGGTCGGCATCGGTGTCTCCACGATCACCGCGCTGGCGAACGTGCTGGACCTGGGATCGACCACCTCGACCCTGGCGATGATGATCGGCCTCGCGGTCGGCATCGACTACGCGCTGTTCATCGTCTCCCGCTTCCGCGCCGAACTGGCCGAGGGCCGCGAGCGTGAGGAAGCCGCCGGGCGGGCCGTCGGCACGGCCGGGTCCGCCGTCGTCTTCGCCGGTCTGACCGTGGTCATCGCCCTGGTCGGCCTGGCCGTCGTCAACATCCCCATGCTCTCCAAGATGGGCTTCGCCGCGGCCGGTACGGTCGCGATAGCCGTCCTCATCGCACTCACCCTCGTCCCGGCGCTGCTGGGCTTCGCGGGCAAGCGCGTCCACGGACGCAGGGCCCGCAAGGCGGCCGAGCGGCCGTCCGCCGGTGAGCCGAAGCCGAACATGGGCACCCGGTGGGCGCGGTTCGTGCTGCGCCGCCCGGTGTGGGTGCTGCTCGCCGGAGTGATCGGCCTCGGAGCCGTCGCCGTACCCGCCGCGTCGCTGGAGATGGGCCTGCCCGACGACGGGTCGCAGCCCACCAGCACCACCCAGCGCCGCGCCTACGACCTGCTCTCGGACGGGTTCGGCCCCGGATTCAACGGGCCGCTGCTCGTCGTCGTCGACACCGCCGGCAGCTCCGACGGCAAGGCCGCCGCCAAGCGGGTCTCCGACGAGATCGGCCACAACCCGCACGTCGCCGCCGTCACCCCGGCCGCCTTCAACAAGGCCGGCGACACCGCGATGATCACCGTCGTCCCGAAGGACCGGCCCAGCTCGGCCGAGACCGAGGACGTCGTCCACGAGATCCGTGACGCCGGTCTGCGGGTCAAGAGCGACACCGGCGCCGAGGTGCTGGTCACCGGCGCCACCGCGATGAACATCGACTTCTCGCAGAAGATGAACGACGCCCTGCTGCCCTACCTGGCACTCGTCGTCGGGCTGGCCTTCCTGCTGCTGATGGTGGTCTTCCGGTCGCTGCTGGTGCCGCTCAAGGCGGCCCTCGGCTTCCTGCTCTCGGTCGTCGCGGCCCTGGGCGCGGTCGTCGCGGTCTTCCAGTGGGGCTGGCTCGGTTCGCTGCTCGGCGTCGAGCAGACCGGTCCGATCATGAGCATGATGCCGATCTTCATGGTCGGTGTGGTCTTCGGTCTGGCCATGGACTACGAGGTGTTCCTCGTCACCCGGATGCGAGAGGCGTACGTGCACGGGGAGAAGCCCGGGGACGCGATCGTGACCGGCTTCCGGCACGGCGCCCGGGTCGTGACGGCCGCCGCCGTGATCATGATGGCGGTCTTCGCGGGCTTCATCGGCTCCAGCGAGTCGATGATCAAGATGATCGGCTTCGCGCTCGCCATCGCGGTCTTCTTCGACGCGTTCGTGGTCCGGATGGCGATCGTGCCCGCCGTGCTCGCCCTGCTGGGCAAGCGCGCGTGGTGGCTGCCCCGCTGGCTGGACCGGGCGCTGCCCAACGTGGACGTGGAGGGCGAGGGGCTGCGCAAGGAACTGGGCGCGACGCCCGGCGCGGCCGGTGACGGTGAGGGCGGTTCCGGTGGGGAGCGCGAACTGACCCGCGTCTGAGACCCCGGGGGCGCGTGCGAGCAGAGCGCGCCCCCGGTACGCCGCCGGTCACCCGTGGGGACGGGGTCGGAGGCGGTGCGAAGGCCCCCGTGCGGCACGGGGGCCTTCGGCGTGCTCGTGTGACGTATGTGGCCATGAGGTACGGCGTTGTCGCGCCGACGTGTCGCCGCTGTGCTGCGGTTGGCACGTTGCGCTGACGCCTTGCCGTGACGTGTTGCGGTGAGGCGTTTGCGGTGACGCGTTGAGCCCGGCGGGCCCGAGTCCCGGCCGCGCCGCGCGTCAGACGCTGACGGACTCCTTGTACGTACGGTCCAGAAAGCGGATCAGCGGCCCGTTGTCCAGCTCGATCACCTCGACGCCGTCGGGCGAGTGCAGTTCCACGACCAGTTGGGCCCGGCCGCAGGGCCAGACACGTACCCCGCCCCGCTCCACCGGCGTGCGCAGCCCGTCCTCCAGCAGATCGCGGCCCAGCACCCAGTCGGTCCCGCCGGGAAAGGTGACGTGGACGGTGGGGGGATCGGCGGTGGCGTCGTACCGCAGGGCCACGGGGATCTGACCGCCTTCGTCGGGAGCGTCGGATATGAGCCGGGCTCGGGCGGGCTCTTCGATCACGGGGGGCATCGGACCGGCTCCTCAACTCTGCGGGACTTTGCACTCCAATGTCCCATATTTCGCGGGATCGGCATGAGGAGTGCGGTAGTCAGTTGTGATGGGCCCGCTCTTGCGAACTGTTCGCAATAGAGCCCTATTATTGATGGGTTCATGACCCCGCCTCTCGTGGCGACGGTATCGACGAAGCGGAGCCACACAGATGCACGTACCCGACGGATTCATCAACGCACCCGTCTCCGCCGTCGCCGGTGTCGTCGCCGCCGGGGCGGTGGCCGTCAGCCTGCGGGGCGCCCGGCGCGAACTGGACGAACGCACCGCGCCGCTCGCGGGGCTCGTCGCCGCGTTCATCTTCGCCGTGCAGATGCTGAACTTCCCCGTCGCGGCGGGCACCAGCGGCCACCTCCTGGGCGGTGCGCTGGCCGCGATCCTGGTCGGGCCGTACACCGGAGTGCTCTGCATATCCGTCGTCCTGCTGATGCAGGGCATCCTCTTCGCCGACGGCGGACTCACCGCGCTCGGCGTCAACATCACCGTCATGGGCGTCACCACCACCGTGGTCGCCTACGCGCTGTTCCGGGGCCTGCTGAGCGTCCTGCCGCGCAAGCGCCGCACGCTCACCGTGGCGTCGTTCGTCGCCGCGCTGGTGTCGGTGCCCGTCGCGGCCTGTGTGTTCACCCTCATCTACGCCATCGGAGGGACCACCGACGTACCCGTGAGCAAGGTCCTCACGGCGATGGTCGGCGTCCACGTCCTGATCGGCATCGGCGAGGCGGTGATCACCGCGCTGACCGTCGGTGCCGTCGTCGCCGTACGCCCCGACCTGGTGCACGGCGCGCGCGGACTGACCGCGCCCCTCAAGCTGCGCGTCGACGGTGAGCTGATCGACGCGCCCGCCGCCGCTCCCGCTCCCGCGCCCACGGTCGCCACTGCCGCCCCCGCGCGCTCCCCGCGCACACTGTGGATCACCGGCCTGGTCACCGCGCTCGTCCTCGCGGGCTTCGTCTCCTTCTACGCCTCCGCCAACCCGGACGGCCTGGAGAAGGTCGCCGCGGACAAGGGCATCGACAGGAAGGTCGAGGACCACGCGGCCAAGGACTCCCCGCTCGCCGACTACGGCGTCAAGGACATCACCAACGCCCGTCTGTCCGGCGGCCTCGCCGGGATGATCGGGGTCGGCGCCACGATCGTCGTCGGCAGCGGGGTCTTCTGGGCGGTACGCCGACGCCGCGCGGCCGGGACCGAGACCGGTACCCCGGTCAGGGACGCCGTCTGAGATGGGGGCGGGCCACGCGCACACGCTCTACCGGCACGGCCACACCCCGGTCCACACCCTGCCCCCGCACTGCAAACTCGCCGCCGTCCTCTCCTTCGTGATCGTCGTCGTCTCGACGCCCCGCGAGGCGGTCTGGGCGTTCGCGCTGTACGCCGCACTGCTCGCCGGGGTCGCCATGGTGGCCCGCATCCCCGCCCGGTTCCTGCTGGGACGACTGGTCATCGAGGTGCCGTTCGTGGCGTTCGCGCTGCTCATGCCGTTCGTGGTGCCCGGCGAGCAGATCGAGGTCCTGTCCTTGTTCCACGTCAGCGTGAACGGCCTCTGGGGCGCCTGGAACGTCCTGGCCAAGGGCACCCTCGGCGTCGCCGCCTCCGTGATCCTCGCGTCCACCACCGAACTGCGCTCCCTGCTGCTCGGCCTCCAGCGACTGAGACTGCCCCCGCTGCTCGTCCAGATCGCCTCCTTCATGATCCGGTACGGGGACGTGATCACGGACGAGATGCGGCGGATGTCGATCGCCCGGCGCTCACGCGGTTTCGAGGCGCGCGGAGTACGCCAGTGGGGTGTGCTCGCCAAGACGGCGGGCGCCCTCTTCATCCGCTCGTACGAGCGCGGCGAGCGCGTCCATTTGGCAATGATCAGCCGTGGCTACACCGGATCGATGCCGGTCATCGACGAGATCACGGCGGACCGCAGACAGTGGGCGTACGCCGCTGCGCTGCCCGCTCTCGCCCTCGTCGTATGTCTGCTGGGATGGACTCTATGACCCCGCCGTCCGTGTCTCCCGTCCCCTCGGTCCCTTCCGTACCCCCGGTCGCCGCCGCCGCGCCCGCAGGCCGGCCCGCGCCCGCCGGACCCACCACTTCCGCCTCTTCCGCCTCGTCCGCCGGACCCACCACCCCCGCCGAACCCTCCCCGCCGCCGTCGCTCGAAGTGAGCGGCCTCGCCTACGCCTACCCGGACGGCCACCAGGCCCTGTTCGGGGTCGACCTGACCGTCGGACGCGGCGAACGCGTCGCGGTGCTGGGGCCGAACGGGGCGGGCAAGACCACCCTCGTCCTCCACCTCAACGGCATCCTCGACGCGGGCGCGGGAACCGTCCGGGTCGCCGGGCTGCCCGTCGAGAAGCGCAACCTCGCCGAGATCCGCCGCCGCGTCGGCATCGTCTTCCAGGACCCGGACGACCAGCTGTTCATGCCGACCGTCCGCGAGGACGTCGCCTTCGGCCCGGCCGCCGCCGGAATGCGTGGCCCCGAGCTGGAGGAACGGGTCGTCACCGCGCTGCGGCGCGTCGGCATGGAGGAATACGCGGACCGGCCGCCGCACCACCTCTCGTTCGGCCAGCGCCGCCGGGTCGCCGTCGCGACCGTCCTCGCCATGGAACCGGAGATCCTGGTCCTGGACGAGCCGTCGTCCAACCTCGACCCCGCGTCACGCCGCGAACTCGCCGACATCCTGCGGTCGTTGGACGTCACGGTGCTGATGGTGACGCACGACCTGCCGTACGCCCTGGAGCTGTGCCCGCGAGCCGTCGTGCTCAGCGACGGGGTGATCGCCGCCGACAACCGTACGCAGGACCTGCTCTGCGACGAGGAACTGATGCGCGCCCACCGCCTTGAACTGCCGTTCGGATTCGACCCGGGCTCCGTCACGCCGGGCGTCTGAGCGACCACGCCTTCGAGTGCCCGTTCCGCTGAGCCTCCGTACCCGGGCGGGCCCTGGGCCGGAACGCCCGACCGGCGCCCGGTGGCAACCCCCGTGGCACGGTCCGCCCGCCGGGCGATGCACCATGGAGGGATGAGCGCGAGCGCGGGAACAGGCGTGGATGTACGGGGCACGGTCGCGGCCGGATTCGAGCCGGTCGCGGACGCTTTCGTCCGTAACTTCGAGCACCACGGTGAACGCGGCGCGGCGGTCACCGTCTACCGCCACGGGCACAAGGTCGTCGATCTGTGGGCCGGTACCCGGGACGTCGACGGCGTCGAACCGTGGGCCGTCGACACCGTGCAGATCGTCCGCTCGGCGGGCAAGGGCATCGCCGCCGCCGTACCGCTGCTGCTGCACCAGCGCGGCCAGGTCGACCTGGCCGCCCCGGTCGGCACGTACTGGCCGGAGTTCAAGGCGGCGGGCAAGGAACGCGTCCTGGTACGCCACCTCCTGGCGCACCGGGCCGCGGTGCCCGCGCTCGACCGGCCGCTCACCCCGGGAGAGGCCGCCGACGGGGTGTCCGGGCCCCGGGCGGTCGCCGCGCAGGCGCCGCAGTGGGAGCCCGGCACCGACCACGGCTACCACGCCCAGACGTACAGCTGGCTCGTCGGTGAACTCGTCCGCCGCGTCACCGGCCGGACCATCGGCCGCTGGATCGCCGAGGAGATCGCCCGCCCGCTCGGCCTGGACTTCTGGTTCGGGCTCCCCGAGCACGAGGCGCACCGGATCGGCCGGATCGGACCGGCCGAACCACCCGCCGCCGTGCACAGCGGCGCCCTGCGGATGCGTCCCAAACGCGCGGTCACCGACGCCTACAGCGACCCCGACTCCCTCACCAGCCGCGCCTTCGGGGCCATCGACCCGTTCCCCGACGAGAACGCGCCCGGCTACCGGGCCGCCGAACTCCCCGCGTCCAACGGCATCGCGACCGCCCGCGCGCTCGCCCGCTGCTACGCGGCGATGATCGGCGAGGTCGACGGCCACCGGCTGTTCGCCCCGGCCACCCTCACCCTGGCCCGTACCGAGGAGTCGGCGGGCCCGGACCGGGTCCTCGTCGTCAACACCCGCTTCGGCCTCGGCTACATGCTGCACGGACCGGCGGCCCCGCTCCTCGCCCCCGGCTCCTTCGGCCATCCGGGGCGCGGCGGCTCACTCGGATTCGCCGACCCTGAATCGGGCATCGCGTTCGGCTACGTGACCAACGGCCTCCAGAAGGGCGTCACCGCCGATCCCCGTGCGCAGGCCCTGGTCAGAGCAGTACGGTCAACGGCATGACACCCATCACAGGTTCACGTTTCGACGGATACGGCGTACTCGTCACGGGCGCCGCGCGCGGTATCGGCGCGGCCACCGCCCGCCGGTTCGCCGCCGAGGGCGCCCGTGTCCTCGTCACCGACCTGGACGGTGAACGCGCGGCGGACACGGCGGCGGAGATACGGAAGACGGGCGGCACGGCCGACTCGGTGCCGTGCGACGTGGCCGACCGGACGGCGGTCGAGGCAGCCGTGGCACACGCGGTGCGCGTCTTCGGCTCGCTCGACGTCCTCGTCAACAACGCGTACTCCTGCACCCCCGACACCACCCTCTTCGAGGACGAGCCGGACGAGGGCTGGGAGCGCGACCTGGACGTCTCCCTCTCCGGTCCGTACCGCTGCGCCCGCGCCGCGCTACCGCATCTGATCGCGTCGGGCCGGGGTGCGATCGTCAGCATCGGCTCGGTCAACGGCGAACAGGACTACGGCAATCACAGTTACAGCGCCGCCAAGGCGGGCCTCGCCTCCCTGACCCGCACCCTGGCCGGCCACGCGGGTCCGCGCGGTGTCCGCGTCAACCTGGTCGTCCCCGGCACGGTCCGCACGGACGCCTGGGCGGGCCGCGACGCGGAACTGGACCGGGTGAGCCGCCTCTACCCGCTGGGCCGCGTCGGCGCACCGGACGACATCGCCTCGGCGGTGACCTTCCTGGCCTCCGCGGACGCGGCCTGGATCACCGGTACGACCCTGCGTGTCGACGGTGGTCTGCTGGCCGTCAACCAGGGGTTCCGGCAGGCGATCCAGGGGGAGTAGGAGGCCCGCCCGCCCCGGCCGTCGGCACGTCGGCCTGATCGTCTTCTAAGCTGCGTGGCAGGACGTGTACCCGAGGCCGGTGGGGGACCCACGATGACGTTGCGCTGTGCCGTGCTCGACGACTACCAGGAGGTCGCGCTCTCCGTCGCCGACTGGTCATCCGTCGGGAGTGAGGTCGAAGTGACGGCGTTCCGGCGGCACTTCGCGACGGAGGACGAGTTGGTCGCCGCGATCGAGGGCTGTGAGATCGTCGTCGCGATGCGGGAGCGTACGCCCTTCACCGAGCGGGTCCTCGACCGGTTGCCGAGGCTTCGGCTGCTGGTCACCACCGGGATGCGCAACGCGTCCATCGATCTCGGGGCCG
Source organism: Streptomyces sp. AM 4-1-1 (assembly GCF_029167625.1). Taxonomy (NCBI): domain Bacteria; kingdom Bacillati; phylum Actinomycetota; class Actinomycetes; order Kitasatosporales; family Streptomycetaceae; genus Streptomyces; species Streptomyces sp. AM 4-1-1. The sequence continues at coordinate 2,696,117 of NZ_CP119145.1, read as the reverse complement.
CGGCGCGGCGCGGAATCACGGTGTGCGGGACCGCCAGCGGTTCCGAGCCGGCGGTCGAGTTGACCTGGGCGCTGATCCTGGGCCTGGCCCGGCGGATCGGGGAGGAGAGCGGGGCGCTGCGGGCGGGCGGGCCCTGGCAGAGCACGCTCGGCACCGATCTGCACGGCAACCGGCTGGGGTTGCTCGGACTGGGCAAGATCGGGACGAGGGTCGCGCGGGTCGGTCAGGCGTTCGGCATGGAGGTCACCGCATGGAGCCAAAACCTCACCGCCGAGCGCGCCGACGCGGTGGGCGTCCGACTCGCGGGCAGCAAGGAGGAGTTGCTGGAGACCAGTGACTTCGTCTCGGTCCACCTCGTGCTCGGTGACCGTACGCGCGGACTGCTCGGCGCCGACGAGCTGAAGCGGATGCGGCCCTCGGCGTATCTCGTCAACACCTCGCGGGCGGCGATCGTCGACCGGACGGCACTCGCCGACGCCCTGCGCGGGGGATGGATCGCGGGCGCCGGACTGGACGTGTTCGAGCACGAACCACTGCCGGCCGACGACGAGTTCCGTTCGTTGCCGAACCTGCTGGCCACCCCGCACCTCGGCTATGTGACCGAGCGCAACTACCGCGGCTACTTCACCCAGGCCGTGGAGGACATCGCCGCCTTCCTGGCGGGGAGGCCGGTGCGGACGCTGGGGTGAGGCGGCCGGGCCTGCGACCAGGCCGGGCCGGGCCGGGCCGGGCCGGGGGAGTTTGGCGGGTGGTTCAGTCGGTGTGCAGCATCAGGCCGATGCCGATCACCATCAGACCCGCCGCCGCGAGCCTCGGCGCCCCGAAACGCTCCTTGAAGAACACGGTCCCGATCACCGCTCCCACGATGATCGACGACTCGCGCAGGGCGGCGATCGGAGCCAGCGGCGCCCTCGTCTGGGCCCACAGGACCAGCCCGTACGCCACCACGGACATCGCTCCGCCGGCCAACCCGCGTACCGCGAACGGACGAAGCTCGGTGAGGAGCCGGCCACGGCGGCGGTACAGCGCGTACACCGGGATGGTGAGTCCTTCCAGGATCATCAGCCAGGCGATGTAGCCCAGGGACGAGCCGTGCAGTACGGCTGGGCACCCCAGGTAAGGCCATGCCCCGGCCGCAGGGAAGGGTACGAAGGCTGCTGCGGCGAGACCGACCACCGCACCGCCGGTCGAGATGAGGGTGAAGGAGAGCAGATGGTCCTTGATGCCGTGTCCGAACACTTACGACTTCCAGCGAGGTACGCCACGGGCCCGGACATGCAGAAACCCCGGCCAGCGTCCGAGTGGGAACGCTGGCCGGGGCCGGTATGCGGGTGCTACTCGTCCTTCTTCGGCGGCAGTACGAACCCCCGGGTCGGCCCGCTGTGCCGTCTGGGCGTGGGCGGCTCAAACTCCGCCGCCAGGGCCGCCACTACATCAGCGGTGATGTCCCTGCGGGTCGCGGGGTCGGCCTGGTCGTACACGCGCCACAGGCCTGTCAGGTTCTCCGGGTCCTCTGGCGCGACGACACCGGGGATGCCCACCTGTCGCAGCACTCTGTCGACCTGGCGGGCTTGTTCCGCGTCCATCTGCTCACCCTTCGTTGCGGTCCGCGCAGCCTAGTCGCCGCCTCCGCCGTGGGTTGCGCAGTTGCCGGGGTTGATGGGGCCGCAGCCACCCGGGGGGCAGTGCTGGCACTGGGCGGCGACTGTTACCAGGGACTTGGTGGGGGCCGTCCACAGCTCCGAGTCGGTGTCGTACCCGGCCTGTTCGATGGTCGCCAGCGTGCGTGTGATGACGTGCTGGTCGAAGCGCTCCGGGTCGGGGCGCTCCGGATAGTGGTGGACGAAGTGCCCCAGGCCCTCGCACAGCTTGGCGTAGAGCGCCGTGTGCAGAATCAGCGCGTGCCACCCCTCATCCACCACCTTGGAAGGGGCGATCTTGACCGTGCGGAACCGCGCTGCGGCGTCCACGAACTTGAGTGCTTCTGCGACGATCCGTTCCGCCGTAGGCTGGTCCATGCCGGGGTTGCTGTCGAGGACAGTTGCGGCGACACCTTCGAACCCTGCGGGGGTCAATAAGGCGCGTGCATTTCGCATTGCTGTGCCTTCCTGTTGGGTCGGCCCGTCCCGGCCATCGTCCTTTCCAGGGGGTTGGAGCGGCCGGGACGGGTGGTCTTTGCCGACATCCGCCGAGAATTCGACAGAGGCGGACGTTCAGAGGTGGCCGGCTGAGGGCTGTGCTTCCGTGACGCGCGCGTGGTCCGTGTCCACTGGGCGGAAGAGATCGTGCTCGGGATTCAGCCCTGTGTGGCGTAGGTACCAGGCTTGCGCGGCTTCCTGTTGTCCTGGGCACCGGAGCCCTGACCGCAATCCGTTGCCACGCAGAACGTCTCGAAGGTAAATCCGCCTTCGGTCATATGACGGGTGGTGTTGTCTGCGAAAGCGAATACCGGGTGCTCATGGCGCTTCATCTGGGTCTTCGTCGCTGGGCAGGCGTAGCCTTCGGCTCTCAGCGATTCGCAGCAGACCGGCAGGACTCTCAGCGAGTCGAAGCCCGACGTACCGCACTTCCACATGCGGTGACATGGCGTCGTCCAGTACCTTCTTGGCCTCGCTCAGCGACTCCTCGCCAATGGCTGCCTGGGCGGCGTCGAATTCGTCAGCGAGACGGGACAGGAACCCATCCTTCTCAGATGCACCCAGGAGGCACGCCTTACCGTCATCTGTGGCCCACGGAAGCAATCGGGGCCGGCCGTTCGCATCCATGTGAAATATCCCTCCGCCGTACTGCTGGTGGAGAGAACCTACGGGTCGTCAGTTGCCCAACCCAGATACAACGCGACGTAGTTCGGTGCGAGGGCCGCGCTATGTACTTCGCTTCGTGGTACTTAGCCAGCAATGCCCAGCTGGGCGGCCATTTGACGCATGTCCGCTGTCAGTGTGCGCTTGCGGGTGCGGAGGATATCCGCCATGACCCGACGTGCCATAGGTTGATGAGTCAGCCAGACGTCGGCGGCTTCCCGCAGGGAAATGAGTTCATCCATGGCGTCCTGATGGGACCCCAGCGAGACATAGGCGCTGGCGACATCAAGCCTGTGGCGGTTCCAGTTGTTCGGACTCAAACGCCCGATGTTCTTCGCAGCTTCAGGACTCAGCGGCCCGTCATCGGCCCTCCGGAGTACGCCCCGGTAGTCCCCAATCAGGGCAAGATCTTCAATGGTTTTAGCCTTAGCGGTTGCCGGACCGAAAGCGCTCCAGTGGAACGGGAATTCAGTATGTTCACGACCCAGCGCACCGCCCGCCGTGGCAGCCATCCGTCGGGCGTGATCCGCAACGTCTTGCCGGTTGTTCCGCCGCGCAGCAGCAGCCACCCGCAACCAGAGTTCGCCCCACACGGCCAGTTCTGCGGGGGTCGCCCGGGAAATCCTCGGCTCGATGGCTTCCGCTGTCTTCGCTGCTAGTTGTTCACTCTCCTCGAAGCGGTCCTGCCGCAGCAGCAGCCAGCCCATGCCCACAACTCCCGTCGCAGCCAATTGAGTCTGGCCAGCTTCCCGGGCCAGCCGAATAGCCTCCGCCAAGGCGAAGTAAGCCATGTCGTACTGACGGACCTGAGTCAGGTACTTGCCGGTCAACAGCAGCGCATGCGCACGGGCGATCGTGGCCTGTCGTTGCTCCGTGCCTTCCAGGATCGCCACGGCGGCCTCTGAGGACTGCAACAGGCTGGGCAAGGCGCGCGCCACGGACGTATAGCGATCCGCCTGATAGAGCGCGTGGCCGACCTGTACGCCTTGGAGAACGGCCCGGGGCTCCCTCGCCTCCCCAGGCTCCGACAGAGGTGCGGAGAGGCCCACGGGGGGCATCAGGGCCCGTCGCAGCTCCGCCAGGCTCCGCCGGTTGGCTTCGTCCACTGCTCCGATGGTGGGCCTCGGTGCCTCGCTGGCGAACAGGTCCGACGTGGACACACCCAGCGCGCGGGCAAGGGCCGCCAGCGAGGCCATACTGAGTTCTCCGCCTTGCTCGGCTTTCCGCACGGTAGAGAGAGACAAACGCGACTCTTCCGCAAGGCCCTCTTGACTCAGCCCCGCAGCGCGCCGGAATCGCCTTACGTTGTCGGCCAACCCTGTGGACATCGCCGCATCACCTCAAGGTCCAGCGTACGGCTGCGGCCCTACCTGTCATCCCGCTCCCGCAGAACCAGGGCCTGGGAGCTGACGTCTCGTCAGCTATCAGGAGGAATTGTCGCAACATGGGTACTCGGTTTGCGCAGTTGCCGGTTCTCTCGACTCGTCCGACTCGTCCGACTCGCCTGACGCTGGACTGGGCGTTCCATCTTGCTGCCCTGCGCATGGTGTGGCTGAAGGTGTTGGAGCCGAACCGAGCTGGCATCGCCGCGTACGAGAAGGCAGGGTTCCGCCTATCCGGCCGACTGAGGCAACCGGGATACTGGCTCGCCAAGCCCGTGGATGAACTACTTGTGGACGCGCTGCCCGAGGACTTCCCGGGACCGTCCGCTGCGGAGGCCACTCTCCGGCCGCTGATCCAGCTGACGACCACGAGCGAGCGCTGTTCGCCAGCCTGCGGGAGAGCTTTGGTTCTTCGTTCCCCGCGTATGCGGGGATAACCGCGACGGGCCGCGTGAGGGGCAGGCCCCACCGGGACCGGACCACCCCCGCACGCGGGGATCACTGGTCAGCCCTCGTCGGGCCATACGATGCGCGGGGACCACCCCCGCACGCGCGGGGATCACTTGAGGTCACTGCCCGGCCGGATCTTCCCGCAAGGACCACCCCCGCACGCGCGGGGATCACCTGAGTCTCGCCCCGAGCAACAGATTCGAGCCGGGACCACCCCCGCACGCGCGGGGATCACACGCCGGTCGAGCCGGACACCTCGCCGGCTTTGGGACCACCCCCGCACGCGCGGGGATCACGCGCAGATCGGCACGGTCCCCTACGCGCCCCAGGGACCACCCCCGCACGCGCGGGGATCACGGTTCCGCGCGGAGTCGTTTCCCCTTCTTGGCGGGACCACCCCCGCACGCGCGGGGATCACAGGAACTGACCTGCGGTTTTATGCGGGCGAGTGCCTGTTTTTACTTGCTTTCAGGAATTCCGACATCTCGCCGATCTCTCGCGTTCGGGGATGAGTGCCCCATCGTCCGTCCCGCCCCCTCAGCGCCCCGCCTTCAGTACCGCCGCCACCACCGGTCCCGCCGCGTCGCCGCCGTGGCCGCCCGACTGGACGACCGCCGCTGCCGCGAGGTCGTCGCTGAAGCCGGTGAACCAGCTGTTGGACGTCGACTGGCCGTCGACCTCCGCCGAGCCCGTCTTCGCGCCCTTGTCGCCGCCGACCCCCGCCATCGCGGCCTGGCCGGTGCCCCAACTCGCTGTCTGGCGCATCATGTTCGTCACCTGCTGGGAGACCGAGCTGGGCAGCGACCGGGCGGCGACGGCTATCTGCCGGTCGTCCAGGTCGCGCGGGACGATGATCGGCTGTCGGAACGTGCCGTTGCGGGCGGTGGCGGTGATGGACGCCATGTTGAGGGCGTTCATCTGGATCGCGCCCTGGCCGATGTACTGGGCGGCGGCCTCACCGTCCGTGACCTCCGGCACGCTGCCGTCGTACGTCACCACACCGCTCTGCCAGTTCAGGCCGATCCCGAACACGTCCCTGGCCTCCTTGGCCAGCGCCGAGTCGTCGTCCACGTCGTCGATCTGCTTGATGAAGGCGGTGTTGCAGGACCGGGCGAAGCTCGTGGTGAGCGTGCCGTCGGGGATGGCGAAGTTGTCCAGGTTGTGGAAGGTGCGGCCCTGGTACATGACGTCCTTGGGGCACTCGATCTTCCGGTCGGCGGCGGCCACCCCCTTCTCGATGAGCATCGAGGCAGTCACGATCTTCATCGTCGAGCCGGGTGCCTGCCGGCCCTGGAACGCCGTGTTGAAGCCGGTCGCCGGGTTGTTCGCTACCGCCCGGATCGCGCCCGTGGTCGGTCGGATCGCGACCACCGACGCCTGGCTGAAACGCTTCACCGCCGTCTCGGCCGCCGCCTGCGCGTCCGCGTCCAGCGTGGTCTGGACCTTGCCGGGGGTGCCCTTGGTCAGGGTGAGCAGCGTCTGCTTCGGCGTCGCGGCGTCCGGGCTCTCGATCCAGGTCTCAACCCCGGCCTTGCCCCCCGCGGTCTTGCCGTACTTCTCGCGCAGCGTGTCCAGGATCGACCCCAGGGACGGGTACTTCTCCTTCGTCAGCACCTTGCCGTTGTGGTCCACCGCCTCGATCGCGGGGGTCGTCACCTCTCCGGTCCGCAGGGTGGCGCCCGCCGTCAGCCGGGGGTGGATCACCGTGGGCTTCCAGTCGACGCGTGGGCTGCCGGTGGTCAGGCCGCGCACCACGGTCAGTTCGGAGGCGTACGACATGGGCTTGGACGTGCCGCCGTAGGAGACGGTCGCGTTGACCGTGAACGGCACCTTCGGGCCGACCGCGGGCCCCGGGGTGATCGCCGCGGCGGTGACGTGGGCGTCCTTGGCGAAGCCCGTCAGCAGCGGTTCGGCCTCGACGGGGTTGTTGGTGAGCTGTGACGCCGCGCTCGCGTCCCCGCTCGCCCAGGCCGCCAGGAACTTCTTCGAGGTGTCGGCGATCTCGGTCCCGTCCGGCGGGCCGGTCCGTATCTCGGCCGCCGCCGCCTTGGTGCCCGTACCGCCTCCGTCGCCGTCGGTCCCGAGCACGCTGTACGCCCCGTAACCCACGCCGCCGGCCACCAGTACGAACACTCCGCCGACCACGGCGACCTTCGCTCCAGTGCGCATCCGTGCGGCCCCCCTCCCCAGGAAATCCCCCTCGAACGGGTTCGAGGGGGAGCTGTTTCGCACCCTACGGGACAGGGGTGACAGTGGAGATGGTCGTTACCGGAATGCGATACGTGGTCAGGGCAACCAGCCGGTCGTGTTCGTGTGTCCAGCCAGGTCCGGTGCCGCCACGACCCGTCCGGGGCGGGGGACGGGTGCAGCCCGCTGAGCGGGGCGGTGCGGGACACGCGCCGCCGGGCTGTGGCGGGCCCGGTTCAGGAGTGCTCGACCGTCTGCCCCTCGGGGACCCGGTAACAGCCGGAGGTGACGTCGATGCCGATGCTCGGGGTGGCGCGCCCGCTGTACGCGACGACCCAGACGCTCACCTTTCGGGCGTCGTTGTCCGCGATGAGGTTGAGGTTCTTGTTGGCGCTGTTGTCGCGGTAGGAGTCCTTGACCACCCAGCCACCCGTGCTCAGCTTCTTCTTGAGGTTCGCCATGGCGGTGTCGTTGTCGGCACCGGACGTCGGCAGGAAGTTCCACGGGTGGTGGACCCGGAAGTAGGTGTCCGGGTCCTTGCCCTCACACTCCCGGACGCCCGGCCCAGGTGCGGACGCCTCACCCGGCACCCCCATGAAGTCGTGGAGCCGGCTGGAGACCTCCTTCACGGCGGCGACCGCCTCCGCGGTGCTCGCGGTGCCCGCGTACGGGATCTCCGGGGCCGTCGTGCCGGACGGGGACCTGCTGGTGTCGTTGTCAGTCATGCCACATCCGGTGAGGAGGAGTCCGGTCAGTGCGAGGGCCAGGCAGGCGCCGCCCGGCCGGTACCGACGCGGGGCGGGGAGTGGTGCACGGAGCATGAAGTTCCTCGGTGTTCCTCGGGGTCGGCGGGTCGGCGGGTCGGTGACGGTGCCGCGTGCGGCGATGCCGTCCGGGAGCGGCGCGCTACCGGGGAGCGGTGACGTCCCCGTACTCGCCGACCACGACCAGCGCCTGGTTCTTCAGCGCGGTCGTGCCCCGGGTCCAGTACTGGCTGTGGCCTTCCGATCTCTTCAGGCCATCGGGGCCGCTGCCCTCGGCGTGGGTGTTCATCTGGTTCGCCCCGAAGGCGTCGTCGCTGGGGATGATGAAGGTTCCGCCGCCGATCCTCCACTGGCTGCCGCCATGACCGTAACGGCCGATGTCGGGCACCTTGTCACCGTCGGCCTCCTCGTTCCACACATGCCCCTTCGGTACGTCCATCTCCCCGGCCGAACCGACCTTGACCCCCGGGCTTCCGGCGAAGATCACATCGTCGGCGTTGAGATCGCCCCTCTGCGCCGCGGCCCCGATGAGGGTGCTGCCGTACGAGTGCCCGATGGCCGTCCGGTGCGGTTCCCCGGGGCCGCTGTGGGAGGCGTCGAGGCCGTCCATGAACTGGCGGTAGGCCGGGGCGCCGTCGTAGGCGTAGTGCTCGAAGGGGGCGTCCTTGACGGGGTCCTGCGGAGCGTCGTAACCCAGCCAGGTGATGGTCGACACCGAGGAGCCCGGGGCCGCCTGGTTGGTCTGGCGCCAGAGATCGGTCATCCGGTCGATGTTGCCCCCGATGCCGTCCAGGTCGGACCCTGTGCCCGGCACGTACACCGCCTGGTGCTGCGCCGTGTCCGGGTTTCCGGTGGCGACGATGGCGCGGCCGTGCCCGTCGGGGCTGAAGCCGAGCAGATACGCCTCGGGCAGCCCTTCGGTGCCGGTGAGGTCGAAGCGGTTCCCGATGGCTTCCATGCCGTGGAGGGAGGCGGTGAGGTGGCGGTAGTCGTCGCCGTACTTCCGGTCCCAGTCCATCCATTCGTCGGTATGGACCCTGGCGCCCCCGGCGAGGGTCATCAGGATGGTCCACTCCTTGGCGGGCGGTTTCGGGATCGTGTCCAGCCTGATCCGGTACTCGGCCTGCTTCTCGTCGAACACGATCCGGTTGGCCTCGTCCCTGACCTCGGCGGGCAGACCGTCCAGCTTGCCCACGAGATCGGGGTGGAGGGAGAGGTACGCCTCCCGTTCCTGGTCGGTGAGCCCCTTCCACCAGTCGGCGTTCCGCGCGGGGGTGGCGTCCTTCGGCGGCCCGCCGATGGAGTCGAGGTAGTCCTGGCCGGCCTCCCGTACGCCTCCCATGTCCGACTGGGCGTCGGCGAGGTCGTGCGAGGAGACGGTGAGATCGTCGTCGGCCTTCAGCGCCCGTATCCTCGGCTCCCACTTGGCGTCCGCCTCCGTCGCCTCCCTGAGCGCGGCGGCGATCCGGTCCGCGAGGGCGATCGCCTCGGCGCGGTGGGGGTTGGGGTCGGGGCTCAGCCGGGCGAGGGCTGACTGGGAACCGGGGGCCTGGGGTGCCGCGCCGGCGGTGACCGTGCCGCCGGGGGGCGGCAGCTCGACGCTGTTGCGCGACTGTCCGGCCGGGTAGGTGACGCTGCCGTCGGCACCGACCGTGAACCTGAGCGCGTCCGCGTCACCGAGCGCGGACAGGAGCTTCCCGCGGGCCGTGTCCATGTCGTGGACGAACCCGTTGAGCGCGGCGCTCACCAGCCCGCACTCGATCTGCGTGTAGTGGAAGTTGGCCGACAGCTGCTTCAGCTCCGCGAGCGCGGCGTCCCGGGCCGTCCCCTTGAGGGAACCGCGCATGCCGGCCGCGACGACGTTGTCGATGTGGTCCTTGGCCGCGGCGGCCATGTCGCTGGTCGCGCGGTAGCCGTCGGCCGCCTGCGCGAACTCGGACGGCTTCAGCGCCTTGAGCGTCGCGAGATCCATGACGGCCCGTCACCGCCCCGGACCCTGGCCACCGACAGCGGGCGTGTCGGCGTACCGGCTGTCGATGGCGCCGAACGCCTCCCTGACGGCGTCGTCGGTCAGGAGGAGGTCGTGCCCGGCCTTCTCCAGCGCCTCCTTGACGCTGCCGCAGCGTTCGTCGACGCTCCTGACGTACCGGGACCACGAGTCGTACACGTCCTTCTGGGCCCCGGCGGTCAGGCACCCGGCGGCCTCGGCCCCCTGCTGCCCTTCGGCCAGCCGGGTCAGGGCCTTGCCCAGCCCCTCTTTCAGCGCTCCGACGCCCTCACCCGCCTTGTTCCACGCCTGCTGGGTGGACCGCAGGCCCCCGGTGACACTGCTCGTCGCGGGAGCGGGCCCGTCACCGGGCGGGTACTGGTTGAGCCGCATCTGCGTCCCGTGCCGCTGGGCGGTGTCCTGCTTCAGCTGTTCCCACTCGTCCCACGCCATGCGTGGTCTCCTCCCCCGTGGCCCCCGGACGTGCCCCGGGGAGCGTGGTCCCGCTGTGCCGCGCCCCACGAGAGGGGCGCCGCGGACGGTACGGACGGAAGCCCCGCCCGCCCTGGTGCCCTCGTCGAACGGCCCCGGGCAGCGGCCCCGAGTCATCCGCGCCTGGCCGCAGTGTGGCCCACCCCGGCCTGTGGCCGGAGCCCGGCCCGACTCGAATCGATCGCCCCGCACGGACGCCCTCCGGGCCGTACGGACAGCTCGGACCCTGTGACGCTGTGGAGACCAACGGCGTTATGTGGCACGGGAATTGGCTTGATTGGCTCTGCGGAGACAGGGGTCTTCCGGGTGGTTCGGGCCGGGTGGGGGGAGCGGGGCCGGGCAGATGCCGACGCGGGGCGCGGGGTGGCGGAGGTGCGGGGCGGTGGAGGTGCCGGGTGGCGGAGGTGAGGGGAGGTGCGGGGTGGTGGAAGCGCGGGGCGGTGGGAGGAGGTGCGGTGAGAGGAGGGGCGCGAGTGTGAGGCGGTGAGGGCCAGGCACCACGAGATGGACCGCGACGGGCCCGGCGTCATGTGGTGCCTGCGCGCGACGGGTCCGGCACCATCAGGTGCCGGGACCGTCGTCTCCGCTGCTACACCCAGGTGTCCAGCCACATCCGGTCCCGCCACGACCCGTCCGGGATGGGCGTGCCCGTGTAGATCGGCCAGAAGTAGATGAAGTTCCACACGATCAGCAGCACCAGCACACCCGCCGCGACCGCGCCCCATGTCCTGCGCCGCTCGCCGGTCGGATCGGCCGGTGGCGGGGAGAGGCGCCGGGCGGTGAGGGTGGCCGCCCCCGGGCCCAGCATCGCGCCGATCATCATCGTCACCGCCAGACAGAGGAACGGCACGAACACGACCGCGTAGAAGAGGAAGATCGTCCGCTCCTGGTACAGGAACCACGGCAACCAACCCGCCGCCACCCCACAGGCGATGGCGCCCGCCCGCCAGTCGCGGCGCAGCAGCCACCGCCACAGCACGTACACCAGTGCGAAGCACGACGCCCACCACAGCAGCGGGGTGCCGAGCGCCAGCACCTCACGGGCGCACTTGCCGGTCGCCGACGTCGTGCAGCCGTTCTGCTCCTCGTAGAAGTACGAGACGGGGCGGCCCAGGACGATCCAACTCCACGGGTTGGACTGGTAGGTGTGGCCGGACGTCAGGTTCACATGGAAGTCGTAGACCTGGTTCTCGTAGTGCCACAGGCTGCGCAGCCAGTCCGGCAGCCACGTCCAGTGGCCGCCCTTGCCGTCCTTCTCGGCCCAGTCGCGGAAGTACCCCTTGTCCGTGACGATCCAGCCGGTCCACGACACGAGGTACGTGGCGATCGTGACCGGCACCGTCGAGACGAACGCGGGCAGCAGGTCCCGCTTCAGCACCGCCTTGTACGGCTGCACCGCGCCCGCCGTCCGGCGCGCGCCGACGTCCCACAGCACGGTCATCAGGCCGAACCCGACCAGGATGTACAGGCCGTTCCACTTCGTGGCGAAGGCCAGTCCCAGCGTGACGCCCGCGGCGATCCGCCACGGCCGCCAGCCCAGCCGCAGGGTCTCCGCCACCCGGACGTCCGGCCGCAGCACCCCCTCCTCGTCCACCGGCAGCGCCGCCGCCAGCCGGGCCCGCGACCGGTCACGGTCGATCAGCAGACAGCCGAACGCGGCCAGGACGAAGAACATCAGCACCAGGTCGAGCAGCGCGGTCCGGCTCATCACGAAGTGCAGACCGTCCACGGCCAGCAGCACACCCGCCAGACAGCCCAGGAACGTCGAGCGGAAGAGCCGCCGTCCGATCCGGCACAGCATCAGCACCGACAGCGTGCCGAGCAGCGCGACCATGAACCGCCAGCCGAACGGCGTGAAACCGAAGATCTGCTCCCCGGCCCCGATGATCCACTTGCCGACCGGCGGATGCACCACATAGCCCGGATCGGTGGGGACCGGCACCTGTGACGGGTCGGCGAGGATCGAGCTGTCGATGTCCTTGGGCCAGGCGCCCTCGTACCCCTGCTCGGTCAGGGCCCAGGAGTCCTTCGCGTAGTACGTCTCGTCGAATATCACCGCCTTGGGGCTGCCGAGCTTCCAGAAGCGCAGCAGTCCGGCGATCAGCGTCACCAGCAGCGGCCCGCCCCAGGCCGACCAGCGCGTCAGCCGCGCCGCCCACCCCGGAGGCAGTGCCAGGACCGCCCAGAACTGCGGACCGGGCCGGGTGTACAGCGGGACCAGCCGCTCACGCAGTCCGATCTCCGGCCGGGGCGAGTGGCCGAAGCGGCGCAGCCGCCGCTGCCAGCTGGACGGCTCGTCGCCGTGCTGTTCCCGGGCGTCTTGGCCGCGCTGGGCCTCGGGTGCGGTACTCGTCACCGCGCCATCGTAGGGAACGCGGCTGTGCGCGTGGTGCCTCCCGTGCTGGGAGGATGGCCGATGTGACTGGAACGACTGGAACGCTGGTACTCGCAGGGACCCCCATCGGCGATGTGGCGGACGCCCCGCCACGCCTCGCCACCGAGCTGGCCACGGCCGATGTCGTCGCCGCCGAGGACACCCGGCGGCTGCGCCGCCTCACGCAGGCGCTCGGTGTCCACACCACGGGACGTGTCGTCTCCTACTTCGAGGGCAACGAGTCGGCGCGTACGCCCGAACTCGTCGAGGCGCTGACCGGGGGCGCCCGGGTCCTGCTGGTCACCGACGCCGGGATGCCGTCCGTGTCCGACCCCGGCTACCGGCTGGTCGCCGCCGCCGTCGAGAAGGACATCAAGGTGACCGCGGTCCCCGGCCCGTCCGCCGTGCTCACCGCGCTCGCCCTGTCCGGGCTGCCCGTCGACCGCTTCTGCTTCGAGGGCTTCCTGCCCCGCAAGGCGGGCGAACGGCTGGGCCGGCTCGGCGAGGTCGCGGGCGAGCGCCGCACGATGGTCTTCTTCGAGGCGCCGCACCGGCTGGACGACACCCTGGCCGCGATGGCGGAGGTGTTCGGCGCGGAACGCGGGGCGGCGGTGTGCCGGGAGCTGACGAAGACGTACGAGGAAGTGAGGCGCGGTCCGCTCGGTGAACTGGCGGCCTGGGCGGCCGAGGGCGTGCGCGGCGAGATCACCGTCGTCGTTGCGGGGGCGCCGGACACCGGACCCGACGAACTGGACCCCGCCGAGCTGGTGCGCAGGGTGCGGGTGCGCGAGGAGGCGGGGGAGCGGCGCAAGGAGGCCATCGCCGCGGTGGCGGCCGACGCGGGGCTTCCCAAGCGGGACGTCTTCGATGCGGTGGTGGCGGCAAAGAACGCGGAGCGGAGCGGCCCAGCGGACGGTAAAGGACTATCGTGAAAAGCAAAGCGTGACCCGCGCATCGGTCCCTTTTGCCACGATCGCGCCAAGACCGGTCCATCGTTCGACAGGGCCCGCTGCGTTCCCGCCGGGAAGGGCGTCCACTGGTTGTGGACGTACTCCCCGGAGTGCTTGTCCGACGGACAAGAGGAGCAGGCATGAGCGACATGGCAGCAACCACCGTCCACGAGGCGTATGCCTTCGCGTGCATGAGGTGTGGCTACGGCTGGGAACAGGCGTACGAGATAGAGCATCACGTCGACGGGTCGGGCCACGCCTTCGTGGTCTACACGGCGGACGGGCAGCGGGTTCCGTCCCCTCTCTCCACGCCCACCTGCGTGAACTGCGGGGGGCACGTGGTGCGGATCATGCGGTCCGGCCGGGTGTCGGACGTCCAGCGGCTGATCCACAAGGCCGTGCCGAAGCCGCCGACCGAGGAGATCGGAGTCCGCGACGGCGAGGCCGTGGCGGCGACCGCGGTCCCCGGAGAACCCCGTCACTGGCACTTCTCCGGCCTGAACCCCTTCCACCGCAGGTGACACGGCGCGGGTGACACGGCGCGGATGACGCCGCGCGTGATCCGAGCAGGCGAGGCCGCGCACCTGAGAGCGGTGGGCCGCGGGGGAGCGCGGGGAGCGTGGGGGAGCGCGGGCGTGGCGGTACGGCCCCTCGTACGATCGTGCCCATGAGCCGTACCGAAGCCCCGCCGCTGCCCGAACCCCTGCGGGTGCCGGTCGCCGATTCGCACACCCACCTGGACATGCAGGACGGCACCGTCGAGGAAGGTCTCGCCAGGGCCGCCGCGGTCAATGTGACGACCGTCGTCCAGGTGGGCTGCGACGTGGCGGGCTCCCGCTGGGCCGCCGAGACGGCCGCCGCCCATCCGGGCGTGCACGCGGCGGTCGCGCTGCACCCCAACGAGGCGCCGCGCATCGTGCACGGCGACCCGGACGGCTGGTCCCGCCAGGGCGCCCGCACCCCCGGTGGGCGGGCCGCGCTCGACGAGGCGCTGGCCGAGATCGACCGGCTGGCCGCCCTGGACCAGGTGCGCGCGGTCGGCGAGACCGGCCTCGACCGGTTCCGTACCGGCCCCGAGGGCATGGCCGCCCAGGAGGAGTCCTTCCGGGCCCACATCGAGATCGCCAAACGGCACGGCAAGGCGCTCGTCATCCACGACCGGGACGCGCACGCCGACGTGCTGCGGGTGCTGGCCGACGCGGGCGCCCCCGAGCGGACCGTCTTCCACTGCTACTCGGGCGACGCGGAGATGGCGCGGATCTGCGCGGAGGCCGGGTACTACATGTCGTTCGCCGGCAATGTGACCTTCAAGAACGCCCAGCCGCTGCGGGACGCGCTGGCCGTCGCGCCCATGGAGCTGGTGCTGGTCGAGACGGACGCCCCGTTCCTCACTCCCGCCCCCTACCGAGGACGGCCCAACGCGCCGTATCTGATCCCCGTCACCCTCCGCGCCATGGCCGAGGTGAAGGGGACCGACGAGGACACGCTGGCGGCGGCCGTCGCGGACAACACGGCACGCGCCTTCGACTACTGACGGCCGTCGGGCCGCCCGAACGCCCGCCCGGACGCCCGGATGCCCGGACGTCGGGCGGGGTGTGGGTATCGGGTCGGGCCGTCGGGCTTCGGATGCCGTCCGTGCTGTGGGTGTCTGGCCGTCGGGCTGCGGACGTCGTCCGTGGCGTGGGTGTCGGGCCGCCGGTCGGCGAGCGGTCGGCTCGGGCCGCCCGGCCGGTGGGCCCGGCGGTCGCCGGGCCCACCGGGGACATGGGCCGTCCACGGCCCGGCCAGGGGGACGCCGGGCCGCCCCGCACCCGTACGCTTTACGGGTGAGCACCACAGAGCCCGACGCCCTCCTGGGCCCCGCAGACATCCGCGAGCTGGCCACCACACTCGGCGTACGCCCCACCAAGCAGCGCGGCCAGAACTTCGTCATCGACGCCAACACGGTCCGCAGGATCGTACGGGCCGCGGAGGTGCGCCCGGACGACGTGGTCGTCGAGATCGGCCCCGGGCTCGGTTCGCTGACCCTGGCGCTCCTGGAGGCGGCGGACCGGGTGGTCGCCGTCGAGATCGACGACGTGCTCGCCGCCGCGCTGCCCGCGACCGTCGAGGCCAGGATGCCGGGGCGCGCCGACCGCTTCTCGCTCGTCCACTCGGACGCGATGCTCGTCGAGGAGCTGCCGGGCCCGGCGCCGACCGCGCTGGTCGCGAACCTCCCGTACAACGTCGCCGTGCCCGTCCTGCTCACCATGCTGGAACGCTTCCCGACCATCGAGCGGACCCTCGTCATGGTCCAGGCCGAGGTGGCCGACCGGCTGGCCGCCCGGCCGGGCAACAAGGTCTACGGGGTGCCGTCGGTGAAGGCCAACTGGTACGCGGACGTCAAGCGCGCCGGGTCCATCGGCCGCACGGTGTTCTGGCCCGCGCCCAACGTCGACTCGGGACTCGTCTCGCTGGTACGACGGGCCGAGCCGGTCAGGACCACCGCGAGCAGGGCCGAGGTCTTCGCGGTCGTCGACGCGGCCTTCGCCCAGCGCCGCAAGACCCTGCGCGCCGCCCTGGCGGGCTGGGCGGGTTCCGCCCCGGCTGCCGAGGCGGCCCTCGTCGCGGCCGGGGTGTCGCCGCAGGCCAGGGGCGAGGCGCTGACCGTCGAGGAATTCGCCGCCATCGCGGAGAACAAGCACGGGAGCAGGCCCGGGGACGGGACCGGGAACAGCGGGTCCGAGAGCAGAGGGCCCCGGAGCAGCGGGTCCGAGAACGAGTCCCGGAACGAGCCCGGGAGCAAGCCGCAGGGGAGTGCGTCATGAGCGCCGGCCGTCCGGGCTCCGGAGTCACCGTCCGGGTACCCGCCAAGGTCAATGCGCAGCTCTCGGTCGGCGCCCCGCGCCCCGACGGCTTCCACGACCTGGCCAACGTCTTCCTCGCCGTCGGCCTGTACGACGAGGTCACCGTCGCCCCGGCCGACACCCTGCGCGTCACCTGCTCGGGCCCGGACGCCGGTCTCGTACCGCTGGACGGCACGAACCTCGCCGCCCGCGCCGCCGTCGCCCTCGCCGCGCGCCACGGCATCAGCCCCGACGTGCACATCCACATCGCCAAGGACATCCCCGTCGCGGGCGGCATGGCGGGCGGCAGCGCCGACGCCGCCGCCGCGCTGCTGGCCTGCGACACCCTGTGGGCCACCGGCTCCACCCGGGACGAGCTGCTGGCCATCTGCGCCGAGCTGGGCAGCGACGTGCCGTTCAGCCTGGTCGGCGGCGCCGCGCTCGGCACCGGCCGCGGCGAGCGGCTGACCCCGCTCCCGATCCGGGGGACGTTCCACTGGGTGTTCGCGGTCGCGGACGGCGGGCTGTCCACCCCGGCGGTCTACGGCGAGTTCGACCGGTTGACGGCGGGCACCGACGTACCGGCCCCCGCCGCCGGGGAGGACGTCCTCCGGGCGTTGCGCACGGGCGACGCCGGCGCCCTCGCCGTGGCGCTGACCAACGACCTCCAGGCCGCCGCGCTCTCGCTGCGGCCCGAGCTGGCCGACACCCTCGCGGTGGGCATGTCGGCGGGCGCCCTGGCCGCCGTGGTCTCGGGCTCGGGGCCGACGACGGCGTTCCTGGTCGCGGACCGGTGGTCGGCGGAGAAGGCCGCCGACGAACTGCTGATGTCGGGCACCTGCCGCTCGGCCCGGGTCGCGCTCGCACCCGCCCCGGGGGCGTCCGTCGTCTGACGGGCGGACCGGGCGGGGCGGACGTCCGTGGAGGCGGTCACGGGTACGGGCGCGCGGGCGTCCGTGGAGGCGGTACGGGTACGGGGCCGTCAGCCGAGGCGGTACGGGTACGGACGCGGGGCCGTCAGCCGAGGCGGTAACCAGTACCGGCGCGGGGCCGTCAGCCGAGGGGTACGGGTACCGGCGCGGGGCCGTCAGCCGAGGGGTACGGGTACCGGCGCGGGGCCGTCAGCCGAGGCGCAGGGTCTTCCGCGCCAGCTCGTACGCCGGGAGCATCGCCTCGTGCTCCCCGGTGTCCAGCCCGCCGAGGTGCACCACGACCGGACCGCTCGGGGTGGCGACGGCGAAGGCGCGTTCCTTCTTGGACTCGTCGAGGAGTTCCACGGTGACGGTGTACGTGACCTCGGTCGCCGGAAGCGTGCCCGCCGTGGTCTCCCGGTAGGTGACCGCGCCCGCGCCCTTCTCCGCCGCGACGAACCGCTGAAGCACCTTGCGCGCGGTGTCCGCGCCGGGCTTGCCGGTCCAGACCCGGATGTATCCGATGTTCCCGGCGGGCTTGGCGTCCAGTTCGCAGGCGGCCTCGACCGGGCCCTGGCGGCCCAGCAGCGCGGCCACCTCGGGGTCCGGGTCCATGGTGACCGCCGCCGCCTTCCAGTCGGCCGCGATGTCGAACGTGACGGGCAGGGCGGCGCACGGCGAACCGGGGCCGCCGATGGTGCCACCGCCGACGGCGGCCTTCACACCGGTCTTCGCATCGGCCTCCGCGCCGGCCTTTGCGGCCGGCTTCCCGGTGGCCTTCGCGGACCCCGAATCCGCCGAGGCCGCCGAATCCGCCGGGCCGGTCGAATCCGACGAGCATCCGGCCACCGTCAGCGTCGCCAGCACCGCCAGCGCCGCCGCGGCCGTACCTCGTGTCCACCCGTCGCGTGCCATGCGGTCCCACCCCTGAGGAATTTCGCGGAAGCCCTGATGAGAGGGGTTCCGACCTTGATCGATCCGCCGCACGCTACCGCACCCCCGTGGCGGCCCGGGCCGCCCCCGCGCCGACCCCCGGCCAGCCCTTACCCTTGGACGTCGGTCCATCCCCTCGCAGCAGGAGCGAAATGGCAGTCAACCTGGTCAATGTCGAGTCAGTGAGCAAGGTGTACGGCACCCGTGCACTGCTCGACGGCGTGTCCCTCGGAGTGTCCGAGGGAGACCGGATCGGTGTTGTCGGCCGCAACGGTGACGGCAAGACGACGCTCATCCGGATGCTCGCCAAGCTGGAGGAGGCCGACACCGGGCGCGTCACGCACAACGGTGGACTGCGCCTCGGCGTCCTGACCCAGCACGACTCCCTCGACCCGCGGGCGACCGTCCGGCACGAGGTCATCGGCGATCTCGCCGACCACGAGTGGGCGGGCGACGCCAAGATCCGTGATGTGCTCACCGGTCTTTTCGGCGGGCTCGACCTGCCCGGCTTCGAGCACGGCCTGGACACCGTCATCGCCCCGCTCTCCGGTGGCGAGCGGCGCCGGATCGCGCTCGCCAAGCTGCTGATCGCCGAACAGGACCTGGTCGTCCTCGACGAGCCGACCAACCACCTCGACGTCGAGGGCATCTCCTGGCTCGCCGGACACCTGCGGACCCGGCGCTCGGCGCTGGTCTGCGTCACGCACGACCGGTGGTTCCTCGACCAGGTCTGCACCCGGATGTGGGACGTGCAGCGCGGCACGGTCCACGAGTACGAGGGCGGCTACAGCGACTACGTGTTCGCCCGCGCCGAGCGTGAGCGGATCGCCGCCACCGAGGAGAGCAAGCGGCAGAACCTGATGCGCAAGGAGCTGGCCTGGCTGCGGCGCGGTGCCCCCGCCCGTACGTCCAAGCCCCGCTACCGCATCGAGGCCGCCAACGAGCTGATCGCCGACGTGCCGCCGCCGCGCGACACCAGCGCGCTGATGAAGTTCGCCAACGCCCGGCTCGGCAAGACCGTCTTCGACCTGGAGGACGTGACCGTCCAGGCCGGGGCCAAGGTGCTGCTCACGCATCTGACCTGGCAGCTCGGACCGGGCGACCGGATCGGCCTGGTCGGGGTCAACGGTGCGGGCAAGACGTCCCTGCTGAGGGCGCTGGCCGAGGCGGCCCGCACGCAGGGCGAGGCGCAGCCCGCGGCCGGCCGGATCGTCGTCGGCAAGACGGTCAAACTGGCCTACCTCTCCCAGGAGGTCGCCGAGCTCAACCCGAGGCTGCGGGTGCTGGAAGCCGTGCAGCAGGTGCGCGACCGGGTCGACCTCGGCACGGGCCGGGAGATGACGGCGGGGCAGCTGTGCGAGCAGTTCGGCTTCGCGAAGGAGAAGCAGTGGACCCCCGTCGGTGATCTGTCCGGCGGTGAGCGGCGGAGGCTCCAGATCCTGCGGCTCCTGATGGACGAGCCGAACGTCCTCTTCCTCGACGAGCCGACCAACGACCTCGACATCGAGACCCTGACGCAGTTGGAGGACCTGCTCGACGGCTGGCCCGGCTCCATGATCGTGATCTCGCACGACCGGTTCTTCATCGAGCGGACCACGGACCGGGTGATGGCCCTGCTCGGTGACGCCTCGCTGCGGATGCTGCCGCGTGGGATCGACGAGTATCTGGAGCGCAGGCAGCGGCTGTCCGAACTGCCCTCCGCGGCTTCGGTGTCGGCCGCCGCGGCCAAGGACGAGGCGGCCGTCGCATCCGCCTCGGCCGGGACGGTCTCCCCGCAGGTGGCGCGCGCCGCGAAGAAGGAACTCCAGAAGGTGGAGCGCCAACTCGGCAAGATGTCCAGCCGGGAGACCGAGCTGCACTCGCAGATCGCCGAAAACGCCACGAACTTCGAGAAGGTGGCGAAACTGGACGCGGAGCTGCGTGAACTCGTGGCCGAGCGCGACGAGTTGGAGATGCGCTGGCTGGAGCTGGCCGAGGACGCCTGACGACTGCGTAACGACGGCATCACGGGGCGGTTCTCCCTTGGGAACAGGGGATGGACCGCCCCGGTGTGTGTGGTCCCTCGGGTGGTACAAAGAAGCCCCGCTCGACTGACGCATCGCCGCGGAACCCAGGCCCGATTCGCTCCTTTCCGACGGGGACCCACCTCGGCGGGATCGCGGGGGAGACCGGAACGGGCACCGGACCGCACGAAGGGGGACGTGCTGATGACCCAGCCGCCCGACCAGCAACAGCCGGGGGGCTTCGGGGCCCCTCAGGAGCCGACGGAGTCACCGCAGACCCCGGCCGGACCGCCGCCCGCCCAGCCGCCCGTGCGGCCTCCGGCCGGGCAGTCGCCCGCCGCGCCCACGGGACCGCCTCCCGCCGCGCCCCAGCAGCCGGGATACGGGTATCCGCAGGCGCCGGGCCAGGCCCCGGGACAACCGCCCGCTCAGCCCCCCGGCCCGTACGGTCAGCAGATACCCGGCGGGCCGGCGGGCCCGTACGACCAGCAGCCGGGACCGTACGGTCAGCCGCAGCCGGGACCGTACGGCGCGCCGGCCCAACCAGGCCCGTACGGTCAGCAGCCCGGTCCCTACGGTCAGCCGCAGCCCGGCCCCTACGGCGCGCCGACCCAGCCGGGCCCGTACGGTCAGCCGGCCGGACCCGGCTACGGCTATCCCCCGCAGTACCCCGGCGCACCCGCCCCCGGTGGACCGAACGGCCCCGTAGGACCGAACGGCCCCGGCGGCCGTACCCCCTTCAAGGGCAGGCCCGCGGTGATCATCGGGGCGGCCGTCGCCGCACTGCTGGTCGTCGGCACCGGAGTCTGGCTGGCCACGAGCGGTGGCGACGACGACAAGAAGCCCGTCGCCAAGGAGAGCGCCACCCAGCAGCAGCCGAGTGCGTCCCCCTCCGTGGACGAGGGCGACGGCAGCGGCGACGGCCGTGAGGCCGGCGACGACCTCAACGCGGGCCGCCAGGCCGGTGAGGCGAAGGTCCTCTGGCTCCAGAAGAACGACGTCGACCTTCCGCGCAACGGCGCCGAGGTCTTCGGCCCGTGGGTCGTCGGCGATGTCGTCGCCAAGGCGATGTACCGCCAGGTCTCCGGCTACTCCGTGACCGACGGCAAGCGGAAGTGGACGCTGCCGCTGCCCGCGGACATCTGTGCGGCCCCGCCGCAGGTCACCGCCGACGGCAAGGTGGTCATCGGGCTGAAGAACGGCACCACGGACAAGGCGGACTGCGCCGACATCCAGATGATCGACCTGAAGACCGGCAAGCCGGGCTGGAAGAAGTCGATCAGCAAGACCGGCATCTGGGACATGATGACGGACATCGGGATGGCCATCAGCGGCGACACCGTGACCGTCGGACGTACCAGCAACTCCAACGCGTACCGGGTCAGCGACGGCAAGGAGCTGTTCGGCGCGCAGTCGGGCGGCTGCCAGCGGTTCGCCTACGCGGGCGGCCCGAGGCTGATCGCCGCCTCCAGTTGCAAGACCGCCGATCTCGACAAGCCGCAGCACCAGTTGCAGGACGTCGACCCCGTCACCGGCAAGGCCAGGTGGACGTACCGGCCGCCGGTGGGCTGGGAGGTCGACAAGGTGTACTCGGTGAGCCCGCTCGTCGTCGGACTGACCCAGCGCACGCAGAAGAAGTGGAGCGTCATCGCCATCAAGGAGAACGGCACGCTCCGTTCCCAGATCGACGGCGGCAAGGACAAGTTCTCGCCGCGGTGCGCGGGCCGGTTCGCCGTCTTCGGCAAGACCCTCGAAGGCTGCGTCGGTGTCGCCGCCGACGCCAACACCTTCTACATGTCGACCCAGACCGACACCGCCGGCCGCGGCGGCACCAACAAGGTCGTCGCCTTCAGCCTCAACACCGGCAAGCCCAAGTGGCGGGCCGACGCCCCGAAGGACCGTGTCATCACGCCGCTGCGGATGGAGGGCGGCAATGTGCTGCTCTACGTCGAGGCGTCGTACGACAGGGGCGGAGCGGTCGCCACGCTCGCACCGACCGGCGGCGCACCCGAGGTGGTGCTCCAGCACCCGGACTCGACGGCCGCCATCGAGGCGTCCTTCTACGACCCGGCGATCGTCTACGCGGGCGGTCGCACGTTCATCGCGAGCCACCACATCAGCGCCGCCAACGACAAGGCGGAGCTGGAGACCAAGACGATGATGGCCTTCGGCAACTGACGGCGCTCCCCACGGCCGCCCCGGGCCGCCTGCCGAACGACCGCACGTCGGACGGCCCGTCCGGCGCCGACCGGTCTTCCCCACTCCTTCGCCCCCTTCCGCTCCAAGAGGTACACACGCCATGACCCAGCCCCCCAACGACCCGCCCCAGGAGGGTTTCGGCCCCCCGCAGGACCCGCCCCCCGGTGGGTTCGGCGCTCCGACCCCGCCGCCCTCCGACCCCCTCGCCAAGCAGCCGCCGCCGCCCACCGGCCCGCCCGCCGGCGGCTACGGCACCCCGCAGCCGCCGCAGCCCGGACAGCCGCCGCAGGACCCGGCGTACGGCTACCCGCAGACTCCGCCGCCCCCGCAGCCCGGCTACGGCTTCCCGCAGGGACCGCCGCCCGGTCAGCCCGGATATCCGGGTAGCCCCGGATATCAGGGACAGCCCGGTCAGCCCGGATACCCGGGGCAGCCCCCGCAGCCGGGTTACGGCTTCCCGCAGGGGCCGCCGCCCGGTCAGCCCGGCATGCCGCCCCAGCAGGGGTACGGCTATCCGACCGCCCCCATGCAGCCGCAGTACCTGCCGCCCCAGGGCGGCAACGGCGGCAAGAAGTTCGGCACGCAGGCGCAGATCATCGTCGCGGCGGTGGTCGCCGTGGCCCTGATCGTCGGGGCCGGCATCTGGTACGCCACCGGCGACAGCGGTGACGACAAGAAGTCCGAGGCGGCCACCTCGGCGGGTGCCGACGGTGGGGACAAGAAGGGCGAGGAAGGCCAGGGCGGCGACTCCGGCGGCGCCGAGAAGGCCCCCGCGAACACCACGTCCAAGGTCGGCTTCCAGCTCCCGCAGCCGAAGGTCACCGACGTCACCACCGTCGCGGGCTCCTGGCTCACCGACAAGGCGTACGTGAAGACCGGCGTGTACGAGATCGTCGGTTACGACGTCGCCAAGGGCACCAAGCTCTGGTCGATCCCACTGGCCGGTCAACTCTGCGCCGCCTCACGGCACATGAGCAAGGACTACAAGACGGCCATCGCCTTCGAGCCCGCCCGGCGGACCGCGGCGAAGAAGTACCAGAGCTGCACCCAGGTCGGTGTGATCGACATGACGACCGGCAAGCTGCTCTGGAGCAAGTCGGTCGTCGCCGCCACCAACGGCGACGAGCCCGTCCGGTTCGACGAGATCACCCTCAGCGGCACCACGGTCGCCGCGGGCGGCACCAGCGGCGGCGCCGCGTTCGACCTGAACACCGGCGCCGAGCGCTGGAAGCCGAAGGTCAGCGCCGACCGCTGCTACGACAAGGGGTACGGCGGCGGCGAGGCGCTCGCGGTGGTCCGCAAGTGCGGTACGTACGACAACCCGCAGCTCATCATCCAGGCGCTGAACCCCACCACGGGCGCACCGATCTCGTCGTACAACATGCCGCCCGGCGTCGACTACGCGAACATCGTCTCCACCAAGCCGCTGGTCGTGGCCGCCGACGTCGGTGACACCGCCGGTGACGGCAGCGGGATCTCCGACTTCTTCTCGATCGACGCGGCGACCGGCAAGCTGCTCGCCAAGATCCCGGCCGAGGCGGACAAGTACGCCGGGATGTGCCGCAGCACCGAGGTCGAGTCCTGCCGTCACCTCGCCGTCGGGAACAACCGCCTCTACATCCCGACCGAGGAGCACGACGACACCAACGAGGTCCTGTCCTTCGACCTGGCCACCGGCAAGCTCACCGGCGACAACGCCCCGTCCGGCGACCGCTTCACCATGCGCCCGCTGCGGATGGACGGCGACGACGTGATCGTGTACAAGGAGCCCCCGTACAACCGGGGCGGCCAGATCGTCAGCATCGACGGCAAGACGTTCAAGCAGACGCTGCTGATGGACAACCCGTCCGACCGGGAGATCCGGGACGCGGAGACCAGCTTCTCCGCCAACTACGCGGAAACGCTCTACGGCGAGGGGCGGATGTTCATCTCCGAGACCATGATCAGCAAGCCTCGGCAGAGCACGCTGAGCGCCAAGGAATACCTCGTCGTGTCCTTCACCACGAGCTGACAGGCACCTGGACGGATTCGGCTCGCGCCCGGGTCCGTCCGAGCGGAGCGGGACGGCCCCGCCGGTCGATCGTCACGACCGGCGGGGCCGATCGTTTTGCGCCTGTCATGCCGTCAAGTCGCCCTGAACGAACTGTATTTCGGCATTCTCGACGGCTTCTGCCCGCTACCGGGCACGTGACGCCGGACGAGCGTGTACCTTGCCGGGGCAGGAGGACCGGTGGGCCGGGTCCCGGGGGATGAGGGGCGGTTGCTCGATGGGCGTGCGGCTCATGGTGGTCGACGACCACCGACTGCTCGCCGAGGCACTGGCCTCGGCGCTGAAGCTCCGGGGACACCGGGTGCTCGCGGCGACCGCGCCGACCTCCGGTTCCGCCGAACTCGTGGTCGGCCGGGTCCCGGAGGTCTGCCTCTACGGGACGGCGACGCCCGCCCGGCCGGGCGCCTTCGACCCGATCGTACGGATCAGACGCGAACGCCCGCAGGTGGCGGTGGTGGTCCTCGGGCCGGTGTCCGACTCCTGGGGCATCGCCGCGGCGTTCGCCGCCGGAGCCGCCGGATACGTACGCCACGACGAACGCATCGAGGGCGTCGAGCGCGCGATGCTCAAGGCGCGGGCGGGGGAGTCGGCGGTCGCCCCGCGGCTGCTCCAGGGCGCCTTCGCCGATCTGCTCAACCCGGCGGCGGCCCCGGACGACGAGGGCCAGCGACTGCTGCGGCTGCTCACCCCGCGCGAGGCCGAGGTGCTGCTGCGGGTCACCGAGGGCGAGGACACCCGGCGGATCGCGGCCGGGATGCGCATCGCGCCCAGCACCGCCCGTACGCATGTGCAGCGGGTGCTGGTGAAGCTGGGTGTCGGCTCCCGGCTGGAGGCCGCGGCGCTGGCGGCCCGGACGGGGCTGCTGGAGCGGGCGGGTCTGTCGGGCCGGGCGGGTCCGTCCGGCGGGGTGGGGCAGCCGGACAGGGTGGAGATGCCGGATCGGGCGGGCGCACCGGACCGGACGCGACCGGTCATGTGAGGTGCCGGGTGAACCGGCGCGAGGTGGCACCCGGGCCCGTTGGGGGTGCCGGGTGAGCCGGCGCGGGTGTCGCCGGGCCCGTCGAGCGCTCCGCCACGCGGGCTGAACGCGGAACAAACGCTCGCCCGATGTTTGGAAAACGAACATTCTGCGGGGCCATTCGGGTGCCACTCTGTTCGGCCTCGATCGTTTTCACAGTGAATGACCACTTTCCTCCCCCTGATCGCGATGAGCTGACGCGAACGGGTGATTGACGACCCTGTTTACTTATGGTTCCTTGTGTGTGTTCGTGTTTGGAGGAATCTGGTGAAGAAAACGGTGAGGACCCTCGCCGACGGCCGTCAGCTCATCTACTACGACTCCCGGGACGACGTCGTCCGCGAGGCCGTCGACCGACGGCGGCTCGATCCCGTCTCGACCTCTTCGGAGGTCCGCCGCGATCCGCTCCTCGGTGAGAGCGTCGCCATCGCCTCGCACCGGCAGGGCCGCACCTACCACCCGCCCGCCGACGAGTGCCCGCTCTGTCCCTCCCGGGAGGGACGGCTCAGCGAGATCCCCGACGAGGACTACGACGTCGCCGTCTTCGAGAACCGGTTCCCGTCCCTCAGCGGCGAGTCCGGCCGCTGCGAGGTCGTCTGCTTCACCTCCGACCACGACGCGTCGTTCGCCGACCTCACCGAGGAGCAGGCCGCGCTCGTCCTCGCGGCCTGGACCGACCGCACCACGGAGCTGGCCGAACTGCCCCAGGTGAGGCAGGTGTTCTGCTTCGAGAACCGGGGAGCCGAGATCGGGGTCACGCTCGGACATCCGCACGGGCAGATCTACGCGTACCCCTTCGTCACCCCGCGCACCACCCTCATGCTGCGCTCGATGGAGGCGCACCAAGCGGAGACCGGCCGCAACCTCTTCGACGACGTCGTCCGCCGTGAGGAGGCCGACGGATCACGTGTCGTGCTCGCCGGTGAGCACTGGGTGGCGTTCGTCCCGTACGCGGCGCACTGGCCGTACGAGGTCCATCTGCACCCGCGTCGCCGCGTCCCCGATCTGCGCGCGCTCGACGAGGCTGCCCGCGCGGAGTTCCCCCGGATGTATCTGGAACTG
Source organism: Streptomyces sp. AM 4-1-1 (assembly GCF_029167625.1). NCBI lineage: Bacteria > Bacillati > Actinomycetota > Actinomycetes > Kitasatosporales > Streptomycetaceae > Streptomyces > Streptomyces sp. AM 4-1-1. The sequence continues at coordinate 2,669,729 of NZ_CP119145.1, read as the reverse complement.
CTGAGGCGGTTCGACCGGTTGTTCGGTCCCGACGAGCCCGCGACCCCGTACATCTCGGCCTGGCACCAGGCGCCGTTCGATGTTCCCGGGCGCGACGGGTTCGGACTCCATCTGGAGCTTTTCACCATTCGGAGAAGCTCGGGCAAGCTGAAGTACCTCGCGGGCTCCGAGTCCGGCATGGGCGTGTTCATCAACGACGTGCCGCCCGAGACCGCGGCCCAGCGACTGCGAGAGGCAGCGAGCCAGTGACGACCGACCCCCACCTCCCCGCCGATACCCCCCACGCCCCCGACCCCGCATCCCGTCGCCCCACCGAGTCCCGGAAGAAGTACCTGGTGACGGGGGGCGCGGGATACGTCGGCAGCGTGGTCGCCGCCCATCTGCTGGAGGCCGGGCACGCGGTGACCGTCCTCGACGACCTGTCGACGGGCTTCCGCGAGAGCGTCCCGGCCGGAGCCGTGTTCGTCGAGGGCCGCGTCCAGGACGCGGCCCGCCGGCTGGACCCCTCGTACGACGCGGTCCTGCACTTCGCCGCCTTCTCCCAGGTCGGCGAGTCCGTCGCCGATCCGGAGAAGTACTGGGTCAACAACGTCGGCGGGACCACCGCCCTGCTCGCGGCGATGCGTGACGCCGGGGTGCGGACCCTGGTCTTCTCCTCCACGGCCGCGACCTACGGCGAACCGGCCTCCACCCCCGTCACGGAGGCCGCCCCGACCGCGCCCACCAGCCCGTACGGTGCCTCAAAGCTCGCCGTCGACCACATGATCTCCGGTGAGGCCACCGCCCACGGCCTGGCCGCCGTCTCGCTGCGGTACTTCAACGTGGCGGGCGCGTACGGCCGTTACGGGGAGCGGCACAGCCCCGAGACGCATCTGATCCCGCTCGTCCTCCAGGTCGCCCTGGGGCACCGCGATTCGATCTCCGTCTACGGCGACGACTACCCGACCCCCGACGGCACCTGCGTCCGCGACTACATCCATGTCGCCGACCTCGCCGACGCCCATCTCCTCGCCCTGGAGGCGGCCACCGCGGGTGAGCACCTGATCTGCAACCTCGGCAACGGCAACGGATTCTCGGTGCGCGAGGTCATCGAGACCGTCCGCGCGGTCACCGGACGCCCGGTCCCCGAGACCGCCGCCCCGCGCCGCGCCGGTGACCCGGCCGTCCTCGTCGCGTCGGCCGCCACGGCCCGCGAACGCCTCGGCTGGCAGCCGGCCCGCGCGGATCTGGCCGCCATCGTCTCCGACGCCTGGACGTTCGCCCGCCGTGAGGAGGTCACCGCCCCATGACCGCGGACGGCCCCGAATCCTCCGGCGTCGCAGAGCTGACCGCCTCCTTCACCGCGCTGTACGGCACCGGGCCGGACGGCGTCTGGGCGGCCCCCGGCCGGGTCAACCTGATCGGCGAGTACACCGACTTCAACGACGGCTTCGTGCTGCCGCTCGCGCTGCCGCACACCACACGCGTCGCCGCCGCCCGCCGCACCGACGGCGAACTGCGCCTCCACTCGGCCGACGTACCGGGCGGTGTGGTCCGCCTCCGCGTCGACGAACCGGCCTCGCGCTCCGAGCACGGCTGGGCCGTCTACCCCGCCGGAGTCGTCCGGGCGCTGAGAGAGGCCGGGCACCCGGTGACCGGCGCCGACCTCCACTTCCGGTCCACCGTGCCGACCGGCGCCGGACTCTCCTCGTCCGCGGCCCTGGAGACGGCCACCGCCCTCGCTCTCGACGACCTCTTCGAACTGGGCCTGAGAAGACCCGAATTGGCGCTGCTCGCCCAGCGCGCCGAGAACGAGTTCGTCGGAGTCCCCTGCGGGGTCATGGACCAGATGGCGTCCGCCTGCTGCACCGAGGGCCACCTCCTGCACCTGGACACCAGAGACCTCACGACCAGTCAGATTCCGTTCGACCTCACCTCGTTGGGCCTGCGGCTCCTGGTCGTCGACACCCGCGTCACCCACCAGCTGGGCGACGGGGCGTACGCCGAGCGGCGGTCCGGCTGCGAGGCGGGCGCCCGGACGCTCGGCCTGCGGACCCTGCGCGAACTGCCCTACGACGAACTCCCCGACGCCCTCGAAAGGTTGACGGCGGCCGGTGCGCACGAGTCCGTCGTGCGGTACGTACGCCATGTGGTCGGCGACAACCGGCGGGTGGAGCGGGTCGTCGCACTGCTCGAAGCGGGTGAGGTACGGGCCGTGGGTCCGGTGCTCACCGAGGGCCACGCCTCACTCCGCGACGATCTGAGGGTCTCCTGCCCGGAGCTGGACCTGGTGGTGTCGGCGGCGAACGAGGCGGGTGCGCTGGGGGCCCGGATGACCGGTGGCGGCTTCGGCGGTTCGGCGATCGTGCTGATCCGCGAGCGGGACGCGGACGCGGTCACAGCGGCGGTCCTGAGGGCGTTCGCCTCGGCAGGGCACCGGCCCCCGGGAATCTTCCCCGCGGTCCCCTCGCCTGGCGCGCGCCGCCTGGTCTGAGCGGCCGTCACGGAAGCACCCCTCGTACTCCCGCCCCGAGCGCCCGCCCGGGGCGGGAACGCGCCGCCCACCGGCGGATCGCGATGTTTGCTGTCGGCTTTTGTCTCAGGACGCGACAGGAAACACACGCCGAACACCCTCGCCGGACAGTTCCGCGAATGGCCTTCCCCCGCCCGGCTCCGCCCGTACCCTGATGCTCGGCACCGGCGGGGGCGGCGCCGAGCGACACACGGCAAGAGCCCGGAGCGCCGGGCACACCGCCCGGGGCGGTCGGGGCAAACACAGCGTGGGGGATGTCCGTGGTTCGCATCCGGGTTCTGGTGGTGGACGATCACCGTATCTTCGCCGAGTCGTTGGCCGCCGCCCTCGCGGCCGAACCGGACGTCGACGTGATGGCGGCGGGCAGCGGCCCGGCCGCGCTGCGCTGTCTGGAACGCGCGGCGGCCGAGGGGCGTGGCTACGACGTGATGCTGGTCGACGCGGAGCTGGGCGGCGGAGCGGCCCCGGACCCCCGAACGGTCCCCGCACCCCGGGCGACCCCGGCCCCCCGAACCGCTTCGGACACCCGAACGGCGCCGGGCGGCGCGGAGGGCGGGCCGCCGACCGTGGCGGACGGCATCTCGCTGGTCGCCGGGGTCCGTACCGGCCGCCCCTCGGTCCGTACGGTGGTGCTCGCCGAGCGGGACGACCCGCGACGGGCCGCCCTCGCGCTCCAGGCGGGGGCTTCCGGCTGGGTCGCCAAGGACTGTTCGCTCCAGCGGCTGCTGGCCGTCATCCGGGGTGTGCTGCGCGACGAGACGCATCTGCCCCCCGCGCTGCTGACGGGCGTCCTGCGGGAACTGACCGCGGCCCGCAGGCACCGTACCGAGAGCGAGCGGCTGGTCGAGTCGCTGACCCCGCGCGAGCGCGAGGTGCTGCGCTGCATGGTGGCGGGACTGGGCCGCAAGGCGGTCGCGGAGCGGCTGTTCCTGTCCCCGCACACCGTGCGTACGCACATGCAGAACGTCCTGGGAAAGCTGGGCGTGCACTCCACGCTGGCGGCGGTCGCCCTGGCCAGGCGGGCCGGTGTCGGCCCGGCGGAACGCCCCGAGGACACGGCCTGAGGGCTGCCCACGGGGCCGTCCGCGTCGCGCTCGCCGAGCAGAGCGCCGAAGGGCTATACATTCGAGGTATACACGACGTGTACAGTGCGCTGCATGTCAATCAGCCATGCCCTGCTCGGACTTCTGGAGTCAGGGCCACGCCATGGGTACGACCTCAAGCGCGCCTTCGACGACCGCTTCGGCCACGACCGCCCGTTGCACTACGGGCAGGTCTACTCGACCATGGCGCGATTGCTGAAGGGCGGCCTGGTGGAGGTCGACGGCGTCGAGAGCGGCGGAGGCCCGGAGCGCAAGCGGTACGCCATCACCGAAGCCGGAGTGACGGACGTCGAGACCTGGCTCACCCAGCCCGAGAAGCCCGAGCCGTACCTCCGGACGACCCTGTACACCAAGGTCGTCCTGGCCCTGCTGACCGGCCGCAGCGCCGAAGGGCTGCTCGACACGCAGCGGGCCGAACACCTGCGCCTGATGCGTGACCTCACCCGCCGCAAGTCCCGGGGCGACCTCGCCGACCAACTGATCTGCGACCACGCCCTGTTCCACCTGGAGGCGGACCTGCGGTGGCTGGAGCTCACCGCCGCCCGGCTCGACCGGCTCGCCACGGAGATCCACACATGACCGACCCCATCCTGTCCGCCACCCGCCTGCGCAAGGCGTACGGCGCGACCCCCGCCCTGGACGGCGCGGACTTCAGCATCCGCTCCGGCGAGGTCGTCGCGGTCATGGGTCCCTCGGGTTCCGGCAAGTCCACGCTTCTGCACTGCCTCGCCGGCATCGTCATACCCGACGGGGGCCGGGTGACGTACGAGGGCCGGGCCATGTCGACGCTGTCGGACGCGGGCCGCAGCAGGCTGCGCCGGGGCGACTTCGGCTTCGTCTTCCAGTTCGGTCAGCTGGTGCCGGAGCTGACCTGCGTGGACAACGTCGCACTGCCGCTGCGGCTGAACGGCGCCAGGCGCAAGGACGCCACGCGCCGGGCCGTCGAGTGGATGGAACGTCTTGAGGTCGCCGACCTGGCGGGCAAGCGCCCCGGCGAGGTCTCCGGAGGCCAGGGCCAGCGCGTCGCCATCGCCCGCGCGCTGGTCGGAGAGCCGCGCGTGCTGTTCGCGGACGAACCGACCGGTGCCCTGGACTCCCTCAACGGCGAGCGCGTCATGGGACTGCTCACCGAAGCGGCCCGCGACACCGGAGCGGCCGTCGTCCTGGTCACCCACGAAGCACGCGTCGCCGCCTACTCGGACCGTGAGGTCGTCGTCCGCGACGGAAAGTCGCAAGACGTGGAGCGCGCCGCGTGAAGAACGCCCCTGCCGGGAACGACCGTGCCGGGAACGGTCCTGGCGAGAACGGCCCTGCCGGCAACGACCGTGCCGAGAAGCACCATCCCGGGAACGACCCTGCCACGAACGACCGTGTCGAGAACGATCCTGCCGGGAACGACCCTGCCACGAACGATCCTGCCGGGAACGGCCCTGCCGGGACCGACCGCCCCGAGAAGAGCCGCATGAAGAACAGCCGCCCGGAGAACAGCCGGGTGAGGAGCGGCCGCCTGAAGAGGCGCCGCATGGCGAGGGGGGACATCCGTACCACCCCGGCCGACTGGGCGCGCGATCTCGCGTTCGGCGTCCGGTTCGCGGTGAGCGGCGGGCGCGAGGGCTGGACCCGTACCCTCCTGACCGCCGTCGGTGTCGGCCTGGGTGTGGCGCTGCTGCTCGTCGCCGCCGCCGTCCCGGCCATCCTGAGCGCCCGGGACGACCGTGGCGCGGCTCGCAACGACTTCGCCTACGGTGAGCCGGTGCTGCGTCCGACCGCCGGGACGATCGTCACGGGCAGGACGGACACCACCTACCGGGGGCAGGACGTCTACGGTCGGCTGATCCAGCCGGACGGCGACCGGCCGCTCCTCCCGCCCGGCCTGGACGAACTGCCCGCCCCGGGCGAGATGTTCGTGTCCCCCGAGCTGAAGAAGCTGCTCGGTTCGCCGGAGGGCGCCCTGCTCAAGGAGCGCATCGGCCACCGCGTCAGCGGCACCATCGGCGAGGCGGGACTCCTCGGCCCCCGGGAACTCGCCTACTACGCGGGCGCCGATGACCTGGTGGCCAACGGTGACAACCCGGCCCGTATCGACCGCTTCGGCAGCCCGTTCCCGTCCACGCCCCTCGACTCGTTCCTGACGCTGTTGGTCGTCATCGCCTTCGTGGTGCTGCTGATGCCGGTGGCGGTGCTCATCGCCACCGCCGTCCGCTTCGGCGGTGAGCGCCGCGACCGGCGGCTGGCCGCGCTGCGGCTGGTCGGCGCGGACGCGCGGGCGACACGGCGGATCGCGGCCGGTGAGGCGCTGTTCGGCGCGCTGATCGGACTCGTCGTGGGGCTCGGTCTCTTCATGGGCGGACGACAGCTCATCGGTACGGTCGAGCTGTGGCGGATCAGCGTCTTCGCCTCCGACGTGTCCCCGGACCCGGTGCTGGCCGCGTTGATCATGGTCGGTGTGCCGGTCGTGGCCGTCGCCGTCACCTTGTTCGCGCTGCGTACGGTGTCCATCGAACCGCTCGGCGTCGTCCGGCACACCGGTACGGTCAAGCGGCGGCTGTGGTGGCGGCTGCTGCTGCCGTTCGTCGGGGGAGCGCTGCTGTCCCCGATGGCGGACGGCCTCGATTCCACCAGCCAGGTCAGCGAGCCGAAGATCGCGGTGGGTGCCGTGCTTCTGCTCGCGGGGGTGTCCGCGCTACTGCCCTGGGCCATGGAGGCCATCGTCGGCCGGGTGCGCGGCGGCCCGCTGCCGTTGCAACTCGCCGTTCGGCGAATCCAGTTGGACAGTGCCGCGTCGGCCCGGATGGTCAACGGCATCACGGTCGCGGTGGCCGGGGCCATCGCCGTGCAGATGCTGTTCTCCGGGCTGGAGAGCCGGTACACGCTCGACACCGGCCTCAGTCCGCTCCGCGGCGAGCTGCGGATCGCCCGGGACTACACCGGTGCGGCCCAGCAGCACGAGGACACGGCCGCCGTCCGGGCCACACCCGGTGTGGCGTCGACCTTGACCTACACGCTCGGCAACGCCCGCAGGCCCGGCACCGACGACCCCGGGGCCTTCGTGATCGTCGGCGACTGCGCGAGCCTGGGCCAGATCGTCGAGACCCCCGGCTGCGAGCCCGGCAGCGTCTACACCGTCGGCACTCCGACGGGCAACGGCCCGCGGCCTGATGACGAGTACGCCCCCGCCGCCGGCGAACGGGTCGACCTGGGGGCCGAGGAGAGCGAATCCGGGAAGGCCGCGCCCGCACTGTGGACCCTCCCGGCCACCACCGCCCCCACCCGGGTGGTGCCCGATCCGGCGGGGTCCTTCACCACCGGCATCTTCACCACACCCGAGGCGATCAAGGTCGGCGACCTGGCGGACGCCGGTACCGAACTGCTGGTGAAGCTGGACCCCTCCGACCGTGACGCGGTCGAGCGGGTCCGCAACACCGTCGCGCGGATCGACCCGTTGCAGCACGTCGAGTACTACGAGGAGACCGAGGAGTTGCCGAAGTTCACGAACATCAAGCGGGGCCTGTTCATCGGCGCGACCGTCACGCTCCTGCTGATCGGCGCGAGCATGCTCGTGACCGTGCTGGAGCAGTTGCGCGAGCGCAAGAAGCTGCTGGCGGCGCTCATCGCCTTCGGCACCCGGCGCTCGACCCTCGGTCTGTCGGTGCTGTGGCAGACGGTGCTGCCGGTGACGTTCGGGCTGGTACTGGCGACCCTCGGCGGTGTGGGCCTCGGCGCGATCCTGCTGAAGATGGCGAGCCTGCCGCTCGCCGTGGACTGGCTCGGCATCGCCGGGATGGCAGGCATCAGCGGCGGCGTGGTCGTGCTGGTCACACTGCTCAGCCTGCCACCGCTGTGGCGCATGATGCGACCCGACGGCCTGCGCACCGAATGACCCGCGGCGCCCCGGGCGCCGAGTTCCTGGTACGGGACGGTCCTCAACCAGGCAGATTGTCGAACGGCGCGGTCAACTGGCGGAGCAGGTCAGCCAGTTGGCCGCGCTGTCCGGCGGAGAGTTCACTCAACAGGGCGCGTTCCTGGGCGAGCAGGCCGGCCAGCGACTGATCGGCCTTGTCGCGGCCCTCGGCGGTCAGCCGCACCAGCACCCCGCGCCGGTCGCTGGGGTCGGGAAGGCGCTCGACGAGATTCTTCTTGGTCAGCCGGTCGATGCGGTTGGTCATCGTGCCCGAGGTGACCAGGGTCTGGGTGAGCAACTGTCCGGGGGAGAGCTGATACGGGGCTCCCGCCCGTCGCAGCGACGTCAGGACGTCGAACTCCCACGGCTCCAGGTGGTGCTCGGAGAACGCGATCCGCCGGGCCCGGTCCAGATGACGGGCCAGGCGTGAGACGCGGCTCAGGACCTCGAGCGGTTCCACGTCGAGGTCCGGGCGCTCGCGGCGCCATGCAGCGACCAGTCGGTCGACCTCGTCCTCCATGCGGATCAGTGTAGAGGGTGTGTCGACGTGAAGTCTCTTGAATTCGAGTGTCTTGACATCAAGATAGCTGGGGCGAATCCTGGCACCATGACCACACCCGACTGGGACCCTCGGCAGTATCTGCGCCACGCCGACCACCGCACCCGCCCCTTCCACGATCTGCTGGCCCGAATCGGTGACCTGCCGACCGTCCCGGCGGCCCGTATCGCCGACCTCGGCTGCGGCGCGGGCAACGTCACGGCCCTCCTCGCCGACCGCTGGCCCACGGCCCGCGTCACCGGCTACGACAACTCCCCGCAGATGCTGGAGCGGGCCCGCGAGCACGCCCGTCCCCTGCTGGACTTCGCCGAGGCCGACGCCGCGACCTGGACGCCGACGGAGACGTACGACCTGATCGTCTCCAACGCCCTGCTCCAGTGGGTGCCCGACCACGCCGATCTCTTCCCCGCCTGGCTGGACGCGCTCACCCCGGGCGGCACCCTCGCCTTCCAGGTGCCCGGCAACTTCGACGCCCCCAGCCACGTCCTGATGCGGCAACTCGCCGAGTCCCCCCGCTGGCGCAGCCGGCTGGGCGGACGACTGCGCCACTCCGACGCCGTGCTCACTCCCACGGCCTACCTCGACCGGCTCACCGCACTCGGCTGCGCGGCGGACGTCTGGGAGGCCACGTACCTTCATCTGCTGCCCGGCGAGGACCCCGTACTCGACTGGGTCAAGGGCACCGGCCTGCGCCCCGTCCTCACGGCCCTCGCGAGCACTCCTGAGGCCCGTGACGCGTTCCTCGCCGAATACCGCGCCCTGCTGCGCACGGCCTATCCGCCGGGCCCGGCGGGCACGGTCCTGCCGTTCCGCCGGATCTTCGCCGTCGCCCGCCGGGAGCACTGAGGGGCGGACGTGTCAGAGCCGGTTCAGCGCGTCCGACGTGATGTCGATGTCGATCTGGAACGGCACATCGGTCTTGACGCGGTCACGGTGGACGCCGGACAGGGCGTACGTCTTGGACAGCGGGTCCAGCTCGTAGACCCGCACGACCGGGTGCAGATCGGTACCCGTCATCTCGACCAGCCAGAAGTTCGGGATGCCCGCCGCCGCGTACTTCTGCGGCTTGGCCTCGCGGTCGCGGGCCTCCGAGTCGGGCGACACCACCTCGATGGCGAGCAACACGTCGGCGGCCTGGAACCGCGTCAGCTCGGGCCCGGTGACGGCTTCGGCGCGCACGACCGACACATCGGGTTCGGGTCCGTTGCGGCGGTCGAGGACCACCGTCATCTCGCGCAACGCCTTGACCGATGAGGGCGCGGAGCTTCGAAGCCCGTTCATCAGTAGATCGATCATTCGGCTGTGGAAAACGCGCTGCGGACTCACAAAGACCAGGCTCCCGTCGAGCAATTCGGTGTGCGGCGGGAGATTGGGCAGAGTGAACAGGTCGTCCACCGTGTATCCGTCCTGCGGCGGCACCGGCCAGCGGCAGCTGTTTCCGGCGATCGGCTCGGCGGTCATGATTCCTCCCATGGACGGAATACTGGGGCCTGAGCTTTCACGGTAGCGGCCATATTCCGGTCGAGTCAGCACAAAGAGTGATGTGAGCCCGAACGATTGACGGGGCGGGCCGCCCACCGGTGCCGGAGCGGCCCGCCGGGGCCTCAGCTCTTGCGGTGGCCGATCAGGCGCGGTCGCGACTCCAGGTTCTCCAGGCCGTGCCAGGCCAGGTTCACCAGATGCGCCGCCACCTCCGCCTTCTTCGGCTTGCGGACGTTCAGCCACCACTGGCCCGTCAGCGCGACACTGCCGACCAGCGCCTGCGCGTACAGCGGGGCCAGCTTCGGATCGAAGCCGCGCGCCTTGAACTCCAGGCCGAGGATGTCCTCCACCTGCGTCGCGATGTCGCTGATCAGCGAGGCGAACGTGCCCGTCGACTGGGCGACCGGTGAGTCCCGTACGAGAATGCGGAAGCCGTCCGTGTACGTCTCGATGTAGTCGAGGAGCGCGAACGCGGCCTGTTCCAGCAGTTCACGCGGGTGCCCCGCGGTCAACGCGCCGGTCACCATGTCGAGGAGCTGGCGCATCTCGCGGTCGACCACCACGGCGTACAGGCCCTCCTTGCCGCCGAAGTGCTCGTACACCACCGGCTTGGAGACCCCGGCCCGCGCCGCGATCTCCTCCACCGATGTGCCCTCGAAGCCCTTGTCCGCGAAGAGCGTGCGACCGATGTCCAGCAGCTGTTCGCGCCGCTCCTTGCCGGTCATCCGCACACGGCGGGCCCGTCGGCCTGGGGAGGGGCGGTTCTTCTTCTCGTTGCCGGTGCTGCCGTCGGTCGCCACGTCCTCAATCATGCAGGGTCGGCGGGAACGGGCTTGCGCCGGGAGTCGATACGGGAGGTGTCCGGCCACCGGACGTCGTACGCCCAGCCCAGCTTCTCGAACCAGCGGATCAGCCGCGCACTGGAGTCGAGCTGCCCCCTCATCACACCGTGCCGGGCGCTCGTCGGGTCCGCGTGGTGCAGGTTGTGCCACGACTCGCCGCACGAGAGCACCGCCAGCCACCAGACGTTCCCCGACCGGTCACGCGACTTGAACGGCCGCTTGCCCACCGCGTGGCAGATGGAGTTGATCGACCAGGTCACGTGGTGCAGCAGCGCCACCCGTACCAGCGAGCCCCAGAAGAACGCCGTCGCCGCACCCCACCAGGACATCGTCACCAGACCGCCCACCAGCGGCGGAATCGCCAGCGACACGATCGTCCAGGTCAGGAAGTGGCGGGAGACCGCCCGGAGCGCCGGGTCCCGGATCAGGTCCGGGGCGTACTTCTGCTGGGGCGTCCGCTCCTCGTCGAACATCCAGCCGATGTGCGCCCACCACAGGCCCTTCAGCAGCGCGGGCAGGGTTTCCCCGAACCGCCACGGCGAATGCGGGTCACCCTCGGCGTCCGAGTAACGGTGGTGCTTGCGGTGATCGGCCACCCACCGCACCAGCGGCCCCTCCACCGCCATCGAACCGGCCACGGCGAGCGCGATCCGCAGCGGACGTTTCGCCTTGAACGCACCATGGGTGAAATAGCGGTGGAAACCGATCGTGATGCCGTGGCAGCCCAGGTAGTACATACCGACGAGCAGACCCAGATCGAGCCAGCTCACCCCGCGCCCCCAGACCAGCGGCACCGCCGCGACCAGGGCCACGAACGGCACCACGATGAAGAGGAGAAGCGCGATCTGCTCGATCGACCGTTTCCGGTCCCCGCCGAGCGTGCCGGGGGGAAGGCCGTCGGTCACCGGTCCTGCGGCGTCGTCGATCACATCGGGACTGGTCGTCATGGGGGAGTCCTCCGCGTGGAGTGGGGAGTGCGGCTGATGACTGACTACGCATCCGTACCCTACGGCTACGTAAGTATGACAGCGCGGAGGTCCGTGGCGCGGAGTCCGAGCCGTCCGAGGGACGGTCGGCAGTGGACGGCCGAGGGCTGCGAGCGGCGCCGGGAGCACGGCCACCTATCCTGGAAGTGCCGGACAGCGCGGTCCGCACTCTTCGCGACGCACCTTCTCATTTCACTGCAAGGAGCCGCACACTGTGAGCAGTGCCGACCAGACCCCCGCCGCCAGCGCCGAGCTGCGTGCGGACATCCGCCGCCTCGGTGACCTGCTGGGCGAGACCCTCGTACGCCAGGAGGGGCAGGAACTCCTCGACCTCGTCGAGCGGGTACGGGCCCTGACCCGTACCGACGGCGAGGCCGCCGCCCAGCTGCTCGGCGACACCGACCTGGAGACCGCCGCACAGCTCGTGCGCGCCTTCTCCACCTACTTCCACCTCGCCAACGTCACCGAGCAGGTCCACCGCGCCCACGAGATGCGCGACCGGCGTGCCGCCGAGGGCGGGCTCCTCGCCCGGACGGCGGACCGCCTCAAGGACGCCGACCCCGAGCACCTGCGCGAGACCGTCAAGAACCTCAACGTGCGGCCGGTCTTCACCGCCCACCCCACCGAGGCCGCCCGGCGCTCCGTGCTGAACAAGCTGCGTCGCATCGCCGCGCTCCTGGAGACCCCGGTCATCGAGGCCGACCGCCGCCGGCACGATCTGCGGCTCGCGGAGAACATCGACCTCATCTGGCAGACCGACGAGCTGCGCGTCGTCCGCCCGGAACCCGCCGACGAGGCCCGCAACGCCATCTACTACCTCGACGAGCTGCACGCCAACGCCGTCGGGGACGTGCTCGAAGACCTCGCGGCCGAGCTGGAGCGGGTCGGCGTCGAGCTGCCCGCGGGCACCCGGCCGCTCACCTTCGGCACCTGGATCGGCGGCGACCGCGACGGCAACCCGAACGTCACCCCCGCCGTCACGTGGGAGGTGCTGATCCTCCAGCACGAGCACGGCATCACCGACGCGCTGGAACTCATCGACTACCTGCGCGGCCTGCTCTCCAACTCCATCCGCTACACCGGCGCCACCGACGAGCTGCTGGCCTCGCTCCAGGCCGACCTCGACCGGCTGCCCGAGATCAGCCCCCGCTACAAGCGGCTGAACGCCGAGGAGCCGTACCGGCTCAAGGCCACCTGCATCCGCCAGAAGCTCGTCAACACCCGTGAGCGCCTGGCGACCGGCACCCCGCACCGCCCCGGCTGCGACTACCTCGGCACCGCCGAACTGATCGCCGACCTCGTCCTCATCCAGACCTCGCTGCGCGAGCACCGCGGCGGCCTCTTCGCCGACGGCCGGATGGACCGTACGATCCGCACGCTGTCCGCGTTCGGGCTCCAGCTCGCCACCATGGACGTACGCGAGCACGCCGACGCCCACCACCACGCCCTCGGGCAGCTCTTCGACCGGCTCGGCGAGGAGTCCTGGCGGTACGCCGACATGCCGCGCGACTACCGGCAGAAGCTCCTCGCGAAGGAGCTGCGCTCGCGCCGCCCGCTCGCCCCGACCCCGGCACCGCTGGACGCGGCGGGCGAGAAGACCCTCGGCGTCTTCCACACCATCAAGGAAGCCTTCGAGCGGTTCGGCCCCGAGGTCATCGAGTCGTACATCATCTCGATGTGCCAGGGTGCCGACGACGTCTTCGCCGCGGCCGTACTGGCCCGCGAGGCCGGACTGATCGATCTGCACGGCGGCTGGGCCAAGATCGGCATCGTGCCGCTCCTGGAGACCACCGACGAGCTGCGCGCCGCCGACGTCATCCTCGACGAGATGCTCGCGGACCCGTCCTACCGGCGGCTCGTCTCGCTGCGCGGCGACGTCCAGGAGGTCATGCTCGGGTACTCCGACTCCTCCAAGTTCGGTGGCATCACCACCTCCCAGTGGGAGATCCACCGCGCCCAGCGCCGACTGCGCGACGTCGCCCACCGCTACGGCGTGCGACTGCGGCTCTTCCACGGCCGCGGCGGCACCGTCGGCCGCGGCGGCGGCCCCTCGCACGACGCGATCCTCGCCCAGCCCTGGGGCACCCTGGAGGGCGAGATCAAGGTGACCGAGCAGGGCGAGGTCATCTCCGACAAGTACCTCATCCCGGCGCTCGCCCGGGAGAACCTGGAACTGACCGTCGCGGCCACCCTCCAGGCGTCCGCGCTGCACACCGCGCCCCGCCAGTCCGACGAGGCGCTGGCCCGCTGGGACGCGGCCATGGACACCGTCTCGGACGCCGCGCACGGCGCCTACCGCAGGCTCGTCGAGGACCCGGACCTGCCGACGTACTTCCTCGCCTCCACCCCGGTGGACCAGCTCGCCGACCTGCACCTGGGCTCGCGCCCCTCCCGCCGCCCCGGCTCGGGCGTCTCGCTCGACGGACTCCGCGCCATCCCGTGGGTCTTCGGCTGGACCCAGTCACGGCAGATCGTGCCCGGCTGGTACGGCGTCGGCTCCGGCCTCAAGGCACTGCGCGAGGCCGGCCTCGACACCGTCCTGGAAGAGATGCACGAGCAGTGGCACTTCTTCCAGAACTTCATCTCCAACGTCGAGATGACCCTGGCCAAGACCGACCTGCGCATCGCCCGGCACTACGTCGACACCCTCGTCCCCGACGAACTCAAGCACGTCTTCGACGCCATCGAGGCCGAGCACGCGCTCACCGTACGGGAAGTCCTCAAGGTCACCGGCAGCACGGAACTGCTCGGCACCAGCCCGGTGCTCCAGCAGACGTTCGCGATCCGCGACGCCTACCTCGACCCGATCTCCTACCTCCAGGTCTCGCTGCTGGCCCGCCAGCGCCAGGCCGCCGAGCGCGGCGACGAGCCGGACCCGCTGCTGGCCCGCGCCCTGCTGCTCACCGTCAACGGTGTCGCGGCGGGCCTGCGCAACACCGGCTGACCCGCACCACCCGCGTACGCGGGGGCGGTTCCCTCACAGGGCGAAGAACGTCGCCACGAGCAGAACCGCCCCCGCGATCCCGGTGCCCCAGGCGAGCCGGGTCAGCCGCAGACCGCCGCCGACGACGAGCCCGGCCAGCAGCAGCGCCCCGCCCAACGGCACCCAGGCGTGCAGGAATCCGGCGACCCCCGTCCGTACGACATCGTCGGTACCGGGCTTCACCACCACGGCCAGCCGCTCACCCTTGCGCGCGGCGACCGACCGCTCGATGTGCACCCGCCCCCGCGCGGCCGACGCGTCGGAGGGGGCGTACGGCCCGGTACAGATGTCCTCCCCGCAGCCGGTGACCGTCATGGTCCCGTGCTCACGCCCCTTCGCCAGGACGACGTGCTGCGCGCTGTCCCACGAGGACAGCACACCCGCGACGAGCAGCAACAACGCGACGGCGCCCATCAGGACGCGGCGAAGGTGGAGCCACGCGCGGTGGGGGGAACTCCGCTTCATGGGCAGCGATCCTTGGACAGACCACGCCACCGGGTCAACTCCGGCCCGCGAAAGGTCCGGAACCACCCGGAAACTGACCGCGCCGGGACGCGTGACCCTCCGGCGGACGCGGATCGGGACGAGATACGGCGTTCCCTCTCGCGATGAGCTAGTACGCGGCTACTGTCAGTAGGATTGGTGCGGGAATCGGCCACGCGCGTGGACACCGCTACTCCGAGAGGCGCATCCGTATGTCCCACCACCGGAGCCTGGACCTGGACCCGTACACCTCCCCAAGGGCCTTCTACGGCTCGGAACTTCGCCGCGAACGAGAAGCGGCGGGTTACTCGCAGGGACAGTTGGGCGAACGTGCCTTCTGCTCCGGCTCGTACATCGGCCAGTTCGAGGCCGCGACGAGACGCCCGCAGCCTGACCTGTCACAGCTGTTCGACGGCATCTTCGGCACGGGCGAACACTTCCAGCGGCTGTGCCGACTCGCCCGTAAGTCGAAGCACGCGTCCTACTTCGCGGACGCGGCCGAACTGGAGAAGCAGGCGAAGACGATCTGCGAGTACGCGCCGATGCTGGTGCCGGGGCTGTTGCAGACGGAGGCGTACGCGAGAGTGCTGGTCAGCGCGGCTCAGCGTTTTGAACCAGAGGTGATCGTGGAGGAGTTGGTCCGGACGCGACTGCGCCGGCAGACAGTTCTGACAGGCCCGACAGCACCGGTGCTCTGGGCGGTTCTGCACGAAGCAGTGCTCCGCGTGCGAGTGGCCAGCGCTTCGGTCATGGCTGAACAGCTGGTCGGTATCGCCGAGACAGTTCGGAACAACCGCCGAGTGATGGTGCAGGTACTTCCCTTCGACGCGGGGGCAGACGCGTTTCTCAATAGCACCACGATCAACATGACGTTCGTCGATGGGCCACCAGTGGCGTATACGGAGAGCGCCTACACTGGCCAACTCATCGAGGAAACGCCGCTGGTGGCCCAATACCAAAGGGCCTACGATCTGACGAAGGCCGCTTCTCTGTCGCCGGAAGCGTCTCTCTCCCTGATCGAATCGGTGGCGAAGGACTACGCGAATCAATGACCATCGCACGTGATCTGAACACGGCCGTCTGGCGCAAGTCGTCCTACAGTAACGGTGACGGCGGTGCCTGTGTCGAGGTCGCAGACGGGCTCCAGGATGTGGTGCCCGTCCGTGACAGCAAGGCCCCCGACGGGCCGGTCATTCTCGTCGCGCACGGCGAGTGGTCGGCATTCGTCGAGACGTTGAAGGACCGATCAGTCGGCTGAGTCGGCTCGTCAACGGCAGTGCAACCGGTGTTCACGTGACCTGTCTCTGGGCGCCGGGCGCCGTCTACCACCCCCCTCGGGAGGACTTCGCGTCATCATGAGAATCGCACTCGACCTGAGCACTGCCGTATGGCGCAAGTCGTCGTACACCAACGGCGAGGGGGGGCAACTGAGTGGAGATCGCTGAGGGCTTCCCCGGCCTCATGCCCGTCCGTGACAGCAAGCGCCCCGACGGGCCCGCGATCGTCTTCGGGACCGCCGGGTGGGTGTCCTTCGTGGCGGCCGTCCGCAGGGGAGCGATCCCCCGGTCCTAGGGCCGACCACCCCACGCACGCGCGAACGAGCCCCGTCACTCGTCCGAGTGCCGGGGCTCCGTGGTGCCGCCGGTCAGGAGTTGTACGCGCTCTGCGCCCGCTCCAGGCCGTCCGCGAGCAGCGCCTCCACCGCGTCGGCCGAGCGGTCCACCAGGTAGGCCAGTTCCTTGCGTTCGGTCGACGAGAAGTCCTTCAGCACGAAGTCCGCGACCTGCATCCGGCCCGGCGGGCGGCCGATCCCGAAGCGCACCCGGTGGTAGTCGGGGCCCATCGACTTCGTCATCGACTTCAGGCCGTTGTGGCCGTTGTCGCCGCCGCCGAGCTTCAGCCGGAGTGTGCCGAAGTCGATGTCGAGTTCGTCGTGGATCGCCACGATGTGGTCGGTGGGCACCTTGTAGAAGTCGCGCAGCGCGGTGACCGGGCCGCCCGAGAGGTTCATGTACGACGTCGGCTTGGCCAGGATCACCCGGCGGTTCGCCGGGCCCGGCGGGCCGATGCGGCCCTCGACGACGTGGGCCTGCGCCTTCTGGGCGCGCTTGAACTTCCCGCCGATCCGCTCGGCGAGGAGGTCGGCGACCATGAAGCCGACGTTGTGCCGGTTGGCCGCGTACTCGGGGCCCGGGTTGCCGAGGCCCACGATGAGCCAGGGGTCGGTGGCGTCGGACATCTGCGTGGGTCTCCTCGCGGGGAGGGGGGAGGGGGAGGGGAGAGAAGGAGCGGGGTAGGGGAACGGGGTGGCGGGCCCACGCTGTGGGCCCGCCACCCCGTCAACCGGAGAGCGGTGCGGCTCAGGCCTCGGTGCTCTCGGCGTCGGCGTCCGCCGGAGCCTCCTCGACCTGCGCGGAGACGACCTGGAGGACGACGGCCTCCGGGTCGGCCTCGGCCAGCACGGAGCCGGCGGGCAGCGGGACGTCCTTGGCGAGGATGGACGCGCCGGCGTCCAGGCCCGCGACGGAGACCGTGACGGACTCGGGGATGTGAGTGGCCTCGGCCTCGACGCGGAGCGTGTTCATCACGTACTCCAGGAGGTTGCCGCCCGGGGCCAGGTCGCCCTCGACGTGCACGGCGATCTCGACGTCGACCTTCTCGCCGCGCTTCACGGTGAGCAGGTCGACGTGCTCGATGTCGCCCTTGATGGCGTTGCGCTGCACGGCCTTCGGGATGACCAGGGCGTTCTTGCCGTCGATCTCCAGGCTGATCAGGACGTTGGCGGTCTTGAGCGCCATCATCAGCTGGTGGCCCGGCAGGTTGATGTGCACGGCCTCGGCGCCGTGGCCGTAGACGACCGCCGGGACCTTGTTGGCGCGACGGGTACGGCGGGCGGCGCCCTTGCCGAACTCGGTACGGACTTCGGCGCTGAGCTTGACCTCGGCCATGACTGCACTCCTCGTAAAGGGTGGCGAAAAACGGACGGTCACCCGGCCCACGACAGGCCTGCTACGAAGAGCGCGTCGATAACGGAGCCCCGTCCCCGTGCCTCACGGGCACTGAGTACGGCCTCCCTCGCCGAGCAACTCGCTGAGTCTACCCGGCGGGGAGGCCGCGCCCAAAGTGGATCTTGCGCCGCGGTCACCACGCGTACCGCGGCACACGTGGTGAGCCGACGGCGACCGGCTACCCGTGGTCTCCGGTCGCTCCTACTGCTGCTCCTCGAAGAGGCTCGTCACCGAGCCGTCCTCGAAGACCTCGCGGACCGCGCGCGCGATCATCGGCGCGATCGGGAGCACCGTGATCTTGTCGAGCTCCTGCTCGCCCGGGGTCGGCAGGGTGTCGGTGAAGACGAACTCGCTGACCTTGGAGTTCTTCAGCCGGTCCGCGGCGGGACCGGAGAGCACGCCGTGGGTGGCCGTCACTATGACGTCCTCGGCGCCGTGCGCGAACAGCGCGTCCGCGGCGGCGCAGATCGTGCCACCGGTGTCGATCATGTCGTCGACCAGGACGCAGACCCGGCCCTCGACGTTGCCGACGACCTCGTGGACGGTGACCTTGTTGGCCACGTCCTTGTCGCGGCGCTTGTGGACGATGGCCAGCGGGGCGTCCAGGCGGTCGCACCAGCGGTCGGCGACCCGCACCCGGCCGGCGTCCGGCGAGACGACGGTCAGCTTCGAGCGGTCGACCTTGGCGCCGACGTAGTCGGCGAGTACCGGCAGTGCGAAGAGGTGGTCGACCGGGCCGTCGAAGAAGCCCTGGATCTGGTCGGTGTGCAGGTCGACGGTGAGGATGCGGTCGGCGCCCGCCGTCTTCATCAGGTCCGCGATCAGACGGGCCGAGATCGGCTCGCGACCGCGGTGCTTCTTGTCCTGGCGGGCGTATCCGTAGAAGGGCAGGATCACCGTGATGGAGCGGGCCGACGCGCGCTTCAGCGCGTCCAGCATGATCAGCTGCTCCATGATCCACTTGTTGATGGGAGCCGTGTGGCTCTGCATCAGGAAGCAGTCGGCGCCGCGGGCGGACTCCTGGAAACGTACGTAGATCTCACCGTTGGCGAAATCGAAGGCCTTCGTCGGCACGAGACCGACACCCAGTTGGTGCGCGACCTCCTCGGCCAGCTCGGGGTGGGCGCGGCCGGAGAAGAGCATCAGTTTCTTCTCGCCGGTCGTCTTGATCCCGGTCACAGCAACAGTCTCCTCAGACGTGTTTCAGCCGCTGCACGCACGTGTGTCCCGATGTGCAACGAGCCAGCCGAAATGGGTGAGCATCTATCACGGTACGCCGTGTCCGACGTGCCTGTTTCCGGTCAGCTTTCGCCGTCGGACTTCTTCGTGGCGGCCTGGGCGGCCTGCGCCGCCGCGCTCCCGGGACGCTTCCGGGCCACCCATCCCTCGATATTCCGCTGCTGGCCCCGGGCGACGGCGAGTGAGCCGGCCGGGACGTCCTTGGTGATGACCGATCCGGCGGCGGTGTAGACCCCGTCCCCGAGAGTGATGGGTGCCACAAACATATTGTCCGAACCGGTACGGCAGTGCGAGCCGATCGTGGTGTGGTGCTTCTTCTCGCCGTCGTAGTTCACGAAGACGCTGGCCGCGCCGATGTTGGTGTGGTCGCCGATCGTCGCGTCGCCGACGTACGACAGGTGCGGCACCTTGCTGCCCTCGCCGATGACGGCGTTCTTCATCTCCACGTAGGCCCCGGCCTTCGACCTGGTGCCGAGGCGGGTGCCGGGGCGCAGGTAGGCGTACGGGCCGACCGTGGCGCCCGGACCGATCTCGGCGCCGTCCGCGACCGTGTTGTCCACGCGCGCGCCGGGGTGCACGGTGGTGTCCTTGAGCCGGGAGTTCGGGCCGACCTCGGAGTCCTCGGCGAGGTGCGTCGTGCCGAGCAGCTGGGTGCCGGGGTGCACGATCGCGTCCCGCTCGAAGGTCACCGTCGCGTCGATCAGCGTCGACGCCGGGTCCACGACCGTGACGCCGGCCGTCATGGCCCGCTCCAGCAGCCGCTCGTTGAGCAGCGCGCGGGCCTGGGCCAGCTGCACCCGGTTGTTGATGCCCAGGATCTCCCGGTGGTCGCCCGCCACGGAGGCGCCGACCCGGTGGCCCGCCTCGCGCAGGATGGACAGCACGTCGGTGAGGTACTCCTCGCCCTGGCTGTTGTCCGTGCGGACCTTGCCGAGCGCGTCCGTGAGCAGCCGGCCGTCGAACGCGAAGACCCCGGAGTTGATCTCCCGGATGGCGCGCTGCGCGTCGGTGGCGTCCTTGTGCTCGACGATCTCGGTGACCGATCCGTCGGCCGGGTCGCGGACGATGCGTCCGTAACCGGTGGAGTCCGGGACCTCGGCGCTCAGCACGGTGACGGCGTTGCCGTCGGTGGAGTGGGCCGAGACGAGCGCGGTCAGTGTGGCGCCGGACAGCAGCGGGGTGTCGCCGCAGACCACGACGACGGTGCCGTCCACGACCCCGCCGAGGGCTTCGAGCCCGATCCGGACGGCGTGCCCGGTGCCGTTCTGCTCCGCCTGGAAGGCGGTGCGTACGGGGGTGTCGCCCGCGGTCAGATGCGCGGTCACCCGCTCGCTCTCGTGGCCGACGACGACGACGAGGTGCTGGGGGTCCAGCTCGCGGGAGGCGGCGACGACGTGTCCGACGAGCGAACGCCCGCAGATGTCGTGCAGGACCTTGGGCGTCTTCGACTTCATGCGGGTGCCCTCACCCGCTGCGAGGACGACGACGGCTGCCGGGAGGTTGGCGCTCACGGGGGTGCCCTTCGGCTTCGGGTGGTGGACATGCGCAGGATACCGGGGGTGTGTGAAGGGGAAACGAGCGCGGGCCCCGACCGGTGAGGTCGGGGCCCGCGCCCGATGAGCTCCCCTGCCAGGATTCGAACCCGGACAAATGGCACCAAAAGCCACTGTGCTGCCGTTACACCACAGGGGACAGCAAAGCCGATCGACTGGACATACCGTCAGTTCGTCGATCGGGCAGACAACACTATGCCGTACCACCGGGCTTCCGTGCGACGGTACTGCCCCGCGGGCCCCGCCGGCTGTCCGGGTGACCCCAAAATGAGATGCGCCCGCCCGTAGGCTGGATGCCATGACCGTGACGGGGGGACACCAGGCACCCGCGGGAACGAGCACCCGCGGCTACTGGTGGTGGATACGGCGGCGCAGTGTCGCCCTGGACGTGGGGCTCGCGCTCCTGTCCGCTCTGGAATGCGTACTGGAAGGGGTGGAGTTCTCCGGGGACACCGGGCTGCCGGTGCCGGTCGGAGTGGTGTTCGGGCTCCTCGCGGGGTCCGTGCTGGTGGTGCGGCGGCGCTGGCCGATCGCCGTGGTGCTGGTGGCGATCGCGACGACGCCCGCCGAGATGGGCTTCCTGATGGGCCTGGTCGGCCTCTACACGCTGGCCGCGTCCGACGTACCGCGCCGGATCACCGTGGTGCTGACGGGGATGTCGCTCGTCGGGACGTTCATCGTCACCTATGTGCGGCTGCGGCAGAGCGTTTCCGAACAGGCCGACTTCGGGCCGGGCGTCTGGTACGTCCCCTCGGTGTCCCTCTTCATGTCGGTGGGCCTGACGGCGCCCGCCGTGCTGTTCGGGCTCTACATAGGGGCGCGGCGCCGGCTGATGGAGAGCCTGCGGGAGCGGGCGGACTCGCTGGAGCGTGAGCTGTCGCTGCTGGCGGACCGGGCCGAGGAGCGCGCTGAATGGGCCCGTACCGAGGAGCGGACCCGGATCGCCCGGGAGATGCACGACGTGGTCGCGCACCGGGTCAGCCTGATGGTCGTGCACGCGGCGGCCCTCCAGGCGGTGGCCCCGAAGGACCCGGCGAAGGCGGTGCGCAACGCCGCGCTGGTGGGGGACATGGGGCGGCAGGCGCTGACGGAGCTGCGCGAGATGCTGGGCGTGCTGCGGGCGGGTGAGTCGCAGGGTGTGACGTCCGCGGTGGCCGTGGTGTCCGGGGCCTCGGGGGAGCGGGTGCCGCTGGCCTCGGTACGAAGGGCCGCCGCCGCGACCGCCGCGGCCGCCACCGAGGAGGGGCCCCGGCTGCACGAGTTGGAGACGCTGGTGGCGCAGTCCAGGGAGGCCGGGATGACGGTGGAGCTGTCGGTGGAGGGCGAGCCGCGACCGTACGCCCCGGAGGTCGAGCAGACCGCGTACCGGGTCGTGCAGGAGGCCCTGACCAACGTCCACAAGCACGCGGCGGGCGCCAAGGCCCGGGTGCGGCTCGCACACCGTGACGCGGAGGTCGCGATGCAGGTGGAGAACGGACCCTCGGACGGTGGCACCGCGGACGCGGGGCTGCCCAGTGGAGGCAACGGGCTGGTCGGGATGCGGGAGCGGGTGCTCGGCCTGGGCGGGGTGTTCGTGTCCGGGCCGACGGACGCCGGGGGCTTCCGGGTGTCGGCGGTGCTGCCCGAGCGGGTGGCGGACGGCTGACCTGGGCGGGTGCCCGCGTCGGCGGGTGCCTGGTGGGGGTGGGTGTCCGGCGTCGGCGGGTGGCTGGTGCGGGTGGGCGTCCGGGCGGGTGGCGGACGGCTGAACTGGAGGGGTGTCCGGCGTCGGTGCGCACCCGACGCCCCGTCGTGGTGGCGTCGCCGGGGCGTGTCGAGGTGTGCGGCGAGGTCACATGGTGTTGACGATCAGGCCGATGTGCGTGAAGTAGTTCAGGCCGCCGAAGAACAGGAAGGCCAGCCCGGCCAGCGTCCAGACGACCCCGATGACGGGCGCGATCCAGCCCCGGGGGCGCAGCAGGGCGAAGGGGAAGAGCAGGGCTCCGATGCCCACGAGGACGTACAGCCCCGACATGAAGCTCGCTTCGAGCATCGGCATGTCCGCGAACTCGCCGGAGATGGGCTCCTCCGGGGGCGCGGCGAACAGCGTGTACTTCCAGCCCGCGGCGGCGATGCCGAAGCAGGCCAGCCCGAGGCCGAAGACGAAGACGGAGATGGGCGAGGCGACGCGGGCCGTGTGCGCGAGACGGTCGGGGGAGTCGGCGATGTCGTGCCCGCGCTTCCAGAGGTAGAAGGAGGCGGCGGAGAGGAAGACGCCGAAGGCGAGCGCGGGCTCACCGAAGATGATGTTGTCGAAGGGGAAGCCCTGCCCGGCCAGCGGCCAGGTGAGCGTCATGTGGAGGCCCGTGACGACGAGCGTGAAGCCGAGTGCCCCGAAGGCGAGCACCCAGCCGTCGGGGGTGACGGTCCGGCGGGTCAGGAGGAGTCGGCCGAGGGCGACGACGAGCAGCAGCCCGGCCCCGGCGGCGACCGACATGATCGTGTTGTAGGTCGGCATCCGGGTCCAGTCGATCTTCAGACCGGAGGCCGCCAGCGGGATCGCGTAAGGGATCATGCGCGGAGAGTAATCATTGGTGCGCGCGGTGTGGGTGATGCGCCCCGGGGTGGTGGGATTGTGGGCACGTTTGGCGGGGCGCGGGGCGCGGGGCGCGGGGCGCGGGGCGCGGGGGCGCCGGCCTGGGCATGGGCGCGGCGCGCGTGCATGGGCGGGACGCTGATCGTGGTGCGCCGGGGCGGGTGCGGGGCTCAGGTCTCAGGGCTCGGCCGACGGTGTCGGCCGGATGCGGGGCTCATGGCTCAGCATGTGGTTCCGGCCGGGCGCGGCTCAGGGCCGAGGAAGCCGACCGGGTTACGGGCCGGGGCGGACGGTGACAGTCGGGGACTGGGGATCACGCGGACAGTAACGGTCGGGGCCCGGGGCTCGGGCGGGCCGTGACAGCCGGAACCCGGGGTCACGGGGTCACAGGGCTACGGGAATTGCGGAGTTACGGGATCACGCCGACGGTGTCAGCCGGGTCGGCAGTGTGCCCGTCATCAGGGCGGTCAGCGCCTGGTCGATGTGCGGCCCGAGGTACCAGTCGCCGGTGTGGTCGATGCTGTAGACGCGGCCCTGGGTGTCGATGGCCAGGACCGCCTGTCCCTCGCCCTCCTCGCCCAGCGGGCTGACCTCGGTCCCCAGAGCCCGGCCCAGGTCGCCCAGCGTGCGGGCGAGGTGCAGACCGCTGAGCGGGTCGATGCGTACCGGGACCGGGGCGATCTGCCGTCCCGGCGCGGGCGCGGTGACGCGCAGCCCGCCGAACTCCGCCCAGGCCTCGACGGCCGCCGGGAAGACGGCGTGTTCGTGACCGCCGGGCGAGGTGTGGGCGCGCAGCGCGTCGGCCCACTCCTCGGCCTGCCGGATGTCCCACCGGCCCGGCTGCCAGCCCGCTTCGCGCAGCGTGGCCTCGACGGGTGCCGGGAAGCGGCTCGGGGGCTGGTGATCCATGACGTCGTCCATCGGCTCGGATCGCCCTCGACGCTTGACGCGGTCGGTGCGGTCGGTTCGGCTGGTGCGGGCGTTACGGGTGGTGCGTGCGGGACGCTCGGTTCGCGGGGGCCGGTCGGCCGGGGCCGTGCGATCGGTCGCGGCGGTCCGGTCGGCGGGGTCGGTGCGGTCGGTGCGGTCGGGCATCTGCGCGTGGTCAGCCCTTCTCGGCGGTGGTGGCCGCGCCCGTGGTGGTGAGGTCGACCGGGCGCACCCCGAAGTGGGCGAGCATCGCCGTACAGGAACGGCAGGGCGGTGCGTAGCTCCCGTGCAGCGGGTCGCCGTCCTCGCGGATGCGACGCGCGGTGAGCCGGGAGTGCTTGAGGGCGCGGCGGGCCTCGCCGTTGGTGAGGGGCTTGCGCCGGGCCCGCTTGGAGCGGCCGGTCTCGGCCGCCGTGAGCTGCCGCGACAGCAGTATGGCCTCGGGGCAGCGGCCGGTGAACCGTTCACGCTGGCCACTGGTGAGGGTGTCCAGGAAGTCCTGGACGAGCGGATGCAGCACGGGCGGCTGGTCGCCCTTGCCCGCCGTACAGGTCAGGGTCTCACCGCGTACGGACAGCGCGGCGGCCACGGCCGGCAGGATGCCGTCGCGGCGGTGGTGCAACTGCGGTGTGAGGCTGGGCTCTTCGCTGCTCCAGCTGAGGCGTGGATCTCCGGATGTGGCGGTCGATGTGACTGGTTGTGCTGTGTGCATGGTGCTGGCGTCCCTCCCGTGCAATCCCCCGAGTTGCGGGGGACAGCCTGCCAAATGCGCCGGGGCATGGGGAAGCTGGGTCGCTGAAACGCGTCTGCGTGTCGCGCGGCGGTACCTCTTCGGTCGCTCGTCCGTCACCCCGTTGTGACGGTTCGTGATGGTGGCGGAGAGGCGGGACCCCCCGCTGCCGCACCGCATAGGCTGTGCGGAATCAGCCGTACGCAGCAAGGGGCAACCGCCATGACGACAGGTCGGCTCGGGCAGCAAGCCGCGCCACCGAACGCGGCCTACGCCGGGCAGGTCGTGCACTTCCCGGACCCGGTCCGGGCGTCCCGCCACCCCAGAGGTGTGCGCGTGGACGAGAACGGCCACCCGGTGTTCTCGCCGTACGCGCGTGCGGCCGCCGAGATCGCGGAGCCCCCCGCGGGCTTCGGCATCGACGAGCTGCGGCTCACCGACTACGTCTCGGCGAACGCGGCGCTGTCGGCCGCCGGGCACGAGCTGTGGGACACCGTCCCGGCGGTCGCGACCCCGCACGGCTGGACCTGGCACCACGTGGCGGGAAGCCGCCGCATGGAGCTGGTGCCGGTCGAGGTGAAGGCGCTGCTCAGACACCACGGCGGTCTGGCGACGACCGAGGTCGACCACGGCAAGCGGGGCACGCGCCCGCTCCAGGAGACCCGGCCCACGCACTTCCGGCTGCCGAAGGGCGCCGTGGCGGTGAGCGAGCAGCAGATCCTCGGCGTCGAGGAGGACCTGGGCTACCGGCTGCCGGGCGCCTACCGGTCGTTCCTGAAGGCGGCGGGCGGCTCGGCCCCGGTCGGCGCCGCGCTCGACGCGGAGCTGGGCCTGCTGGTCGACCAGCCGTTCTTCACGGTGCGCGAGGAGGCCGCCGTGAACGATCTCGCGTACGTCAACAAGTGCCTGCGCGATCATCTGACCAAGGACTATCTGGGCGTCGCCTTCGTGCAGGGCGGCATCCTCGCCGTCAAGGTGCGCGGCGAGAACCCGGGGTCGGTGTGGTTCTGTCCGTACGACGACGCGAGGGACCAGGACGGTCTGAGCGTGCGGGAGCGGGTGGACCGGCTGCTGCTGCCGTGCGGGGCGGACTTCGACGAGTTCCTGCTGCGCCTCGCGGGCAGCCCGCCGGAGCTGGAGACCGTGGCCGACCTGATGGTGGACGGCGGCTTCGCACGGCCCGTCCCGGTGGAGGGATGAGAGCGCGATGGTGACGTTCGCACAGGCACAGGAGCGTGCCGAGGAGTGGGTCAACGGCGATGTGGCCGCGTACCAGCACCGCGAGGTGCGGGTACGCGAGTTCGAGCTGGGGTTCGTGGTGTGGGCGGAGGACCGCGCGGACGGACCTGTCTCGGACGGCGGCCGTCAGCGCCTGGTGATCGCCCGCGACAGCGGTGAGGCCACACTGTGGCCGGGGCTGCCGGTGGGCGAGGTGATCCGGCGGTACGAGGAGGAGTACGCGGTCTCCGACGCCCCGCCGGCCGACGCGAAGCCGCCGCAGCGCGTCGACCTGAACCAGACGTCGTTCCTGCTGACCCCGCCCGAGTGGCTTCAGGAGGCCGCGGACCGGCTGGGCATCCCGGACCACCGGGCGGAGGCGTCCTCGGGCGGACCTTCCGGCGCCGGTACGGGCGCGGGCGCGGGGCCGGACGCCCGGGGCGCGGGTGCGGGACCGGGTGCGGACCCATCCGCTCCTGCCTCCCCCCCTGTCCCTGTCCCTGTCCCCGTTCCCGGAGCGTCTGTTCCGGGGCCTCCGCCTCCGGGGCCTTCCGCTCCAGGTCCGGTTCCGGTGCCTCCACGGGCCCCGGAGTCCGCCCGTGGTCCGGTGGACCATGAGCCCACCGCGTCCGACGGGGTGCCGGCCGGTGCGTCCGCCACGCCGTGGGCGGGTACGGACACCAACGCGGACTCCGGGAGCGCGTCGGTGCCGCTGCCCGCCACCGTCTTCGCGCCTCCGCTCTCCGGGGCGGACGACGACGGCGCACCGCCGCCGGTCGTCCCCTCCGAGGCGCCGACCGCGCTGATGTCGGGCGGGAGCCAGTTGCCGCGCACCTCGGTCACGCCGTCGGTCACGCCGTCGTTCGACCTGCCGGGACCCGGTGCGCCCCCGCCCGGCGGTCCGGCCGGTTCGGGTTCGGGCTTCACTCTGTCACCGCCCGGCGGTCCGGGCGGGGCCGGTTCCCTTCCGTCCGCGCCGGGCGGTCCGGCCGGCCCCGGCTCCCGTGTCCCCGCCCCGGACGCGAGCGACATCGCGGACGCGGCCACCAGTAAGGCCGTGGTGCCACCGCGCGGCGCGCGGGGCAGCGGTTCGACGCCGCCTCCGCCGCCCCCGCCCCCGGGCGTCCCCGGCGCGCCGGGCGCACGCCCCGGTGCCGTACCGCCACCCCCGGGACCGCCCGGTGTGCCCGGCGCTTCCACGGGCGGGCACCTGCCGACCCAGCTCGTCTCCCAGCAGCCCGGCCCGCCCGCGCCGCCCGGCTCGACCCCTCCGCCCGGTGACGGGGCTCACCACGCCGCGACGATGCTGGCCGGCCCCGGCGTCGGTGGTCCCGGCATGCCGCCGCCCGGTCCGGGCGCGGCGCCGGGTGCCCCGCATCCGCCGGGCCCGGTCGGTGCCCCGGGTGGCTCGCAGCAGCCCCCGCCGCCGCCCGGTTCGACGCCGCCGCCCGGTGGCGGGCTGCACCACGCCGCGACGATGCTGGCGTCCCCGGGACCGGTCGGCCCCTCGGCGCCGCCCCCGCCGGGTCCGCCCGGTGCGCCGGGTGCCTCCGGCCCCGTACCACCCGTGCCGCAGGCGCCGGGGCCGCACACACCGCCGCCCCCGGCGTACGGACATCCGCAGCAGCCGGCCGGTCCGCCGACCGTCGGCCCCGGCTACCAGGCCGTGCTGCGTTTCCGCGCGCCCGACGGCAGCGAGCAGCAGCTCATCCGCCGCTCGGCGCCCGGCACCCCGCACCCGGAGTGGCAGATGCTGCACGAGCTGCGGGCGATGAACGTGCCGCCGCAGCAGGTGATCGAGCTGCACACGGAGCTGGAGTCGTGCGAGCTGCCCGGCGGCTACTGCGCGCGGATGATCCGCGAGACCTGGCCGCAGGTCCGGATCACCAGCGTGGCCCCGTACGGCACCGATCACACGAGCCGTCAGCAGGGGATGCGGCATCTGCTCACCCACCAGGGCGAGCTGCACCAGGTCGCGGACGGCCCGGCGCGTCCGGCCCCGGTCCGGGCGCCGCTGCCGCAGCTGCCGCCCGCGCCCGCCGTCCCGCCGGAGGCCGTCGCGGAGGAGCTGCTGCACGCCTTCGGGCCCCAGGGCATCCTCCGCTTCGACCAGCGCGCGGTGTCGCGTCAGGGCGTGCCGGAGATCGTGGCGCGGACGTTGGTGTGGGCGGGGCTGCCCGCCGACTTCGGGCCGTTCTTCTGGGCGCAGCCGGGGCAGCCCGTGGTGCCGACGCTGGGCGAACTGGCGATGCAACGGCAGATCCAGCCGGCGTCCGACGCGGGGTCGTACCTGGTGATGGGGTCCGACTTCGGGCGGGCGATCTGTGTGCAGTACGGCACCGCGAACATCGTGGCCGTGCCGGTGGAGGCCGGGCCCGGCGGACAGCCGGTGCCGCCGCAGTTCGTCAACACGGGGCTGCCGGAGTTCATACGGTCGATGGCGCTGCTGGGCCGGATGTGGCGGCTGCGGTTCGGGCTGAACCCGGAGCAGGCGGGCCGCTGGACGGTCGACTTCCAGGCCCAGCTGGTGGCGCTCGACCCGGCGGCGCTGGCGTCCCCGGAGAGCTGGTGGTCGGTCCTGCTCGAACAGATGTGGGACGGCCTGCTCTGAGCGGTACGAAGGCCACGAGGCGCCCGGCACCCCGGAAGGGTGACGGGCGCCTCTGCTTTTCCGAGCGCTTCCGAGTGCTTCCCCAGTGCTTTTCCAGTGCTTCCGAGCGCCTTCCCGCGCGGGCGTGCGCAGGCGCGGGTACGGCGGCGTGGGGCGTACGGGGCACGGGTAGGGCGTGGGGTGGTGCGGGTAGGACGCGGGTGTGACACCCGTCGCTTCCGTCCGGAAAGCGTCTGATCGATTCCGACTTCTGTCACCAATTGCCGCATCCTTGACCTGTCGCTCAGTGGTCGAGGAGTTCGGAGAGAGGCTTTCAGGATGTGTGCTGCACCGGTGTCCGGGCACGGCTTCGACGGCGTACGGGGGCGTGGTTACCGTCCGGAGCAGGTCGACCGGTTCGTGGCCGGGCTGTCGGCGGAGCGCGACGAGGCGTGGGAACGGCTGACCCGGCTCACCGCACGGGCCGAGGAGCTGGAGGCCGAGTCGGCCCGGCTGGCCGAGGCCGTGGCGTCGCTCGCCCCGCAGACGTACGCCTCACTCGGTGAGCGGGCCCAGCGGATTCTGGCGCTGGCCGATGAGGAGGCCGGGGCCGCGCGCGCCGCCGCCCAGGAGGAGGCGCAGTCGTTGCGGGACGCGGCGGACGCGGACGCGCGAAGCGCGAAGGAGGCCGCCCGAGAGCACGCGAAGAAGGTGTGGTCGGCGGCCGACGCGCAGGCGGAGAAGGTGCTCGCCGAGGCGCGGGACACCGCCGACGG
Source organism: Streptomyces sp. AM 4-1-1 (assembly GCF_029167625.1). Lineage (NCBI taxonomy): Bacteria > Bacillati > Actinomycetota > Actinomycetes > Kitasatosporales > Streptomycetaceae > Streptomyces > Streptomyces sp. AM 4-1-1. Next base: position 2,640,259 of record NZ_CP119145.1, on the reverse strand, counting down.
CCTGCTCGGCGCGGCCCTGGACGAGGCCGGGAAGGTGCGCGAAGCGGCGGCGTCGACGATGACGGAGACCCGTCACCGCACGGCGAGCGTGCTGACGCACCAGGAGCAGGAGCACGCCGAGCGGCTGAAGCAGACCGAGCGCGAACTCGCGGAAGCACTCGCGGAGTTGGAAGCGGAGCAGGCGGCGCTCACCGCGCGGGCGGAGGACCGGCTCGACGAGGCCAAGCGGGCGCTCGCGGAGGCCGAGGAAGCGGCCAGGCACCGCCAGGAGGACACCGAGGCGCAGGCCGCCGAGCTGATCGCGAAGGCCAGGGTGCGTGAGGAACGGGTGGTGCGTGAGACGGAACGCGTACTGCGTGAGCACGACGAGGGCCGCGAGGAGGCCCAGGCGCACATGACGCACGTACGCAACTCGCTGGCGGCGCTCACCGGCCGGGTGACCACGCCGGCGGACAGCTGACGAGGACACCGGCCTGCGCGGCGGTGGGTGGTGCGCTGTGCACGGGCGGGGACTCGCGCGAGTACCGGCACCCCGGCTCGACGCAGTTCGGCTGGGCGAGGCGAAGGCAGGGGCCGGGCGGGGACTCGCGCGAGTACCGGCACCCCGGCTCGACGCAGTTCGGCTGGGCGAGGGCGAGGGCGAGGGCGGGGGCGGAAGGGGGGAATCGTGATTCTCCCGGCTCGCCTCAGGGGCCAGGAACTACTGTCGCGAGCATGGTCGAACACGATGTCCTCAGCGCCACCCGCGAGGCTTACGACGCCGCTGCTCCCACCTATGCGCGGCTGTTCCGCGACTCGTTGCGTGACAGCCCCCTGGACCGCGCGATCCTGGGCGCCTTCGCCGAGGTGGTGAGCGCGAGTGGGCACGGTCGGGTCGCGGACCTGGGGTGTGGGCCCGGCCATGTCACCGCTCATCTGGACGCGTTGGGACTGGCGGCGTTCGGCGTCGACGCCTCTTCCGCGATGATCGAGTTGGCCCGGCAGGACCATCCCGGCCTGCGGTTCGACGTGGGCTCGATGGCCGCGTCGGACATCGCCGACGGCGAGCTGGACGGCGTGCTCTCACGTTGGTCCGTCATCCACACGCCGCCGCGCGAACTCCCCGCCGTCCTGGCCGAGTTCCACCGGGTGCTGGCACCCGGCGGCCACCTGCTGATCGGCTTCTCGGCAAGCGACGACCCCTCTCACCCGACGCAGGTCTTCGATCACGCCGTCGCGCCGGCCTATCGGTGGTGGCCCGATCACCTCGCCGCGATGCTGCGCGAGGCCGGGCTGGCCGAGGTGGCCCGGATGGTTCGCGAGCCCCAGCCCACCGACCGGCGGCAGTTCCGGGAGATCCAGCTGCTCGCCCGCAAGGCCTGAGAGCTGTCCTACTCGGACCGACGGCCTACCTCCGAGGCCGGGCCACGCCCCGTCTCCGTACGGGTGACCACGGTCGGTACGTCGTCCGGGGCCGGCCCGTGGAGAACAGGCCCGCGCTCCCCGTCGCCGCCCCGCCTCCCGCGCCGGTCGGGCGCCGGGGAGCGGGTCCGTGCCCCTGAGAGCGGGGCTCTTCCGGAGGCGCGAACCCTTAGGGGAAGCTCCGTACTTCCGCCCGGGGACCGTTCCTCCCGCTGGAGGACGAGGAGCCGGGGCCCCGTTCCCTAGCGTGTTCACGTACCGCTTTTCGTACCGCGCCTGCGGCTGACCGCAGGGGGAGTGGTGGGGAAAACCCCACTCGAAGACTGCGCCGGGCACCAGCGCGCCGGACCCCCCTCACGGACCAGACTCCAAGCGTGAGGAACACGCGTTCCGATCGGCAGCCGTCCACGGCGACCGGCGGTCAGCGGCACCAATCGGCAGTGGCAGACGACAGTAGGAGATGCACGTGACAACGGCTGTGACCATTCCCAGGCACGGGGGCACTGGAGGGCGTACGGCCGTCGCCGCGCGAGCGCGTCAGGTCGTCAAGGCGTACGGGTCGGGGGAGACCCGGGTCGTCGCGCTCGACCACGTCGACGTGGACATCGCCCGTGGGCAGTTCACGGCGATCATGGGCCCGTCCGGGTCCGGCAAGTCGACACTGATGCACTGCCTGGCCGGTCTCGACACCGTGACGTCGGGCGAGATCTACCTCGACGAGACCGAGATAACCCAGCTCAAGGACAAGAAGCTCACCCAGCTGCGCCGGGACCGGATCGGCTTCATCTTCCAGGCGTTCAACCTGCTGCCGACCCTGAACGCGATCGAGAACATCACGCTGCCGATGGACATCGCGGGCCGCAAGCCGGACCAGCAGTGGCTGCACCGGGTCGTCGAGACCGTCGGTCTCGCCGGGCGGCTGAAGCACCGGCCGACGCAGCTCTCCGGTGGTCAGCAGCAGCGCGTCGCCGTGGCGCGGGCGCTCGCCGCCCGGCCGGAGATCATCTTCGGTGACGAACCCACCGGGAACCTCGACTCGCGGGCCGGCGCCGAAGTGCTGGCGTTCCTGCGGAAGTCGGTCGACGAGCTGGGCCAGACCATCGTGATGGTCACCCACGACCCGATGGCCGCCTCCTACGCGGACCGGGTGCTGTACCTCGCGGACGGCAGGATCGTCGACGAGATGTACAACCCGACGGCCGATCAGGTCCTGGACCGCATGAAGGACTTCGACGCGCGGGGGCGTACGTCGTGACTGTGTTCAAGACCTCGCTACGCAACTTCCTCGCGCACAAGGGACGGATGGCGCTGTCCGCCGTCGCGGTCCTGCTGTCGGTGGCGTTCGTGTGCGGCACGCTCGTCTTCACCGACACCATGAACTCCACCTTCGACAAGCTCTTCACCCTGAGCGCCGCCGACGTCACCGTCCAGCCGAAGGCCGCCGAGAACGTCGACTCCCCGCCGGACAACGGCCTGCCCGCCTCGCTGCCCGGCGCCGCCGTCCAGCGGGTGCGCGGGACGGACGGGGTGAAGCTCGCCGAAGGCGCGGTCTCCAGCATGTCCGTGACGGTCGTCGACAGCCACGACAAGAACATGGGATCGGACTCCGGAGCGCCGACGATCGCGGGCAACTGGACGCAGAACGAACTGCGTTCGATGGAGATCACCTCCGGTCACGCGCCGAACGGACCGTCCGAGATGATGGTCGACGCCGACACCGCGAGGAAGCACCACCTGAAGCTCGGCGACGAACTGCGCACCATCGCCGTCACGGGCGACATCAGGGCGCGGATCAGTGGCATCGTCACCTTCAAGGTGACCAACCCGGGCGCCGCCATCGTCTACCTCGACACGGCCATCGCCCAGGAGAAGCTGCTCGGCCGCCCCGACGTCTTCTCGCACATCAACGTCACGGCCAACCCGGGCGTGAGTGACGAGCAGCTGAAGAAGAGCGTCGCGGCGACCCTGGGCGCCGGCGCGTACAAGGTCAAGACGCAGCAGGAGACGGCGGACGACGGAGCCGACTCCATGGGCTCGTTCCTCGACGTGATGAAGTACGCCATGCTCGGCTTCGCCGGGATCGCCTTCCTGGTCGGCATCTTCCTGATCGTCAACACCTTCTCGATGCTGGTCGCCCAGCGCACCCGGGAGATCGGCCTGATGCGGGCCATCGGCTCCAGCCGGAAGCAGGTCAACCGGTCCGTGCTGCTGGAGGCGCTGCTGCTCGGCATCGTCGGATCGATCCTCGGCGTCGCCGCCGGGGTCGGCCTCGCGGTCGGCCTGATGAAGCTCATGGGCGCCATGGGCATGGAGCTGTCCACGGACGACCTCACGGTGGCCTGGACGACCCCGGTGGTCGGTCTCGCGCTCGGCGTCGTCGTCACCGTCCTCGCCGCGTACATACCGGCCCGCCGGGCGGGGAAGATCTCGCCGATGGCCGCCCTGCGCGACGCCGGGACCCCGGCCGACGGCCGCGCCGGCCGGCTCAGGGCCGTACTGGGTCTGGTCCTGACGGGTGCCGGGACCGCCGGGCTGCTCGCCGCGACCCGGGCGGAGGAGGCGGGCGAGGGTTCGCTCTACCTCGGCCTGGGCGTGGTCCTCACACTCATCGGGTTCATCGTCATCGGTCCGCTGCTCGCCAGCGGCGTGGTCCGGGCACTCAGCGTGGTCGTGCTGCGGTTGTTCGGCCCGGTCGGACGGCTGGCCGAGCGCAACGCCCTGCGCAATCCGCGCCGCACCGGGGCGACCGGCGCGGCCCTGATGATCGGGCTCGCCCTCGTCGCCTGCCTCTCCGTCGTCGGCTCCTCGATGGTCGCGTCGGCCACCGACGAGCTGGACAAGTCGGTCGGCGCGGACTTCATCGTCCAGTCCTCCACCGGCCAGCCGATCGTGCCGCAGGCGTCGGACGCCATGAAGAAGGTGCCCGGCATCGAGCACTTCACCGACTACAAGTCCGTCAGCGCCGTGCTCACCGCCCCCGACGGCACATCGCTGGACGAGAGCGTCGTCGCCGCCGACCCCACGTACAAGGACGACCTGCGCCGCAAGACGGTCGCGGGCGATCTGGCCGACGCGTACGGCGAGGACGCCATGTCGGTCGGCGACGGCTACGCGACCGAGCACCACATCACGGTCGGCGACCGGATCACGGTGGCGTTCAAGGAAGGCACGACGGCGAAGCTGAAGGTCGCCGCGATCACCTCGGACGAGGCCGTGGTCGACAAGGGCGCGATGTACACCAGCATCACGACCGCCGAGAAGTACGTCGCCGCCGACAGGATGCCGCCGAACGTGATCATGTTCGCCAAGGCGCGGGACGGCAAGGAGAAGGAGACCTACGCCGCCCTGAAGGACGCGCTCGCCGCGTACCCGCAGTACTCGGTGAAGAACCAGGCCGACTTCAAGGAGGAGCTGAAGGACCAGATCGGTCAGCTGCTCAACATCGTCTACGGCCTGCTCGCCCTCGCGATCATCGTCGCGGTCCTCGGTGTGGTGAACACCCTGGCCCTGTCGGTGGTGGAGCGGACCCGCGAGATCGGCCTGATGCGCGCCATCGGCCTCTCCCGCCGCCAGCTGCGCCGTATGATCCGCCTGGAGTCGGTGGTCATCGCCCTCTTCGGCGCACTGCTCGGCCTCGGCCTGGGCATGGGCTGGGGCACGACGGCCCAGAAGCTGCTGGCCCTGGAAGGGCTCGGCGTCCTGGAGATCCCGTGGCCGACGATCATCACCGTCTTCGTCGCCTCGGCCTTCGTCGGCCTGTTCGCCGCCCTGGTCCCGGCGTTCCGGGCGGGCCGGATGAACGTGCTGAACGCCATCGCCTCGGAGTGAGACCCGGTCGGCGGGGCCGCTGAGGCCCGGCGCGACCGCCATCCGGCCCCGGGACGTCCGAGAGGACACCCGGGGCCGGTGGCGTTTCGGGCTCGCGGGCCGACGGGCGCGCGGGCGGCGGGCTCGCGGGACTCGCGGGAATCCGGGCTTCGGCTTTCGGGGCTTCCGGGACACCGGGGATGCGCGGACCGGGGAGGCGGGAGCTGGTCGGAATGCGGTGGTGTGCAGTAGTTACGCAGTGGTACCAGGTGGTGCGTAGTGGTGCGAGGTGGTACGCGATCCCGCGCGGCGGGTGGTACGTGGTGGCGGGGCGACGCCGCGTACCGGATGCCGCGAACGCGGTGGCACGCGGGTGGTACGCGGTCGGCGGCGCCCCCGTCCGTGCGGCTCGGCGCGGATCGGGGCGCGACTGTCGTACCGGAGCCGTACGCTGGAAACCCCGGCCCGTGAGACGTGTCGGGCCCTTCGCGTTGGTCCTGGCGGCAGCCGGCTGTCAGACCCCACCCTCGTTACCCGGACGGAAACACCTTCATGAGTCTGCACGGTCTGCTGGACGCCGTCGTACGTGACCCGGCACTCACCGAAGCGGTGGAGGCCGCAGCGGGCGGCCACCGCATGCACGTCGACCTGGTCGGCCCGCCCGCCGCCCGCCCCTTCGCCGTCGCCGCCCTCGCCCGCCCCGGCGGGCCGGGGGACACCGACCCGGCGGGCACGGGGGCCGGTGCCGGGCGGACCGTGCTGGCCGTCACCGCCACCGGCCGGGAGGCCGAGGACCTGGCCGCCGCGCTGCGCACCCTGCTGCCGCCGGACACCGTCGCCGAGTACCCCTCCTGGGAGACCCTGCCGCACGAGCGGCTGTCACCCCGCTCGGACACCGTGGGCCGCCGCCTCGCCGTGCTGCGCCGCCTCGCGCACCCGAGGGCCGACGATCCGGAGACCGGCCCGGTCAGTGTGGTCGTCGCGCCCGTCCGTTCCGTACTCCAGCCGCAGGTCAAGGGGCTCGGCGACCTGGAGCCGGTGGCGCTGCGCACCGGGCAGACCGCCGACCTCGGCGAGACCGTCGAGGCACTGGCGGCGGCCGCCTACTCGCGGGTCGAACTGGTCGAGAAGCGCGGCGAGTTCGCCGTACGCGGCGGCATCCTGGACGTCTTCCCGCCGACCGAGGAGCATCCGCTCCGGGTGGAGTTCTGGGGCGACGACGTCGAGGAGATCCGCTACTTCAAGATCGCCGACCAGCGTTCCCTGGAGGTCGCCGACCACGGACTGTGGGCCCCGCCCTGCCGTGAGCTGCTGCTCACGGACCAGGTGCGCGAACGGGCCGCCGCCCTCGCCGAACGCCACCCCGAGCTGGGCGATCTGCTCGGCCGGATCGCCGAGGGCATCGCCGTCGAGGGCATGGAGTCCCTGGCCCCGGTCCTCGTCGACGACATGGAACTGCTGCTGGACGTGCTGCCGGACGACTCGATGGTGCTGGTGTGCGACCCGGAGCGGGTCCGCACGAGAGCGGCCGACCTGGTCGCCACCAGCCACGAGTTCCTTCAGGCGTCCTGGGCGGCGACGGCCGGTGGCAGCGACGCCCCGGCCCCCATCGACGTCGGCGCGGCGTCCCTGTGGGGCATCGCGGACGTCCGTGACCGGGCCCGTGAGCTGAACATGATGTGGTGGACGGTGTCGCCGTTCGCCGCCGACGACGAGCTGGACGACGACACGCTGAAGCTGGGGATGCGCGCCCCGGAGACGTACCGGGGCGACACCGCCCGCGCCCTCGCCGACACCAAGGGCTGGATCGCGGACGGCTGGCGCACGGTGTACGTCACCGAGGGGCAGGGGCCCGCCGCCCGTACCGTCGAGGTGCTGGGCGGCGAGGGCATCGCGGCCCGCCTCGACCCGGACCTCGCGGAGATCTCGCCGTCCCTCGTCCATGTGTCGTGCGGCGCGATCGACCACGGTTTCGTCGACCCGGGACTGCGGCTCGCCGTCCTCACCGAGACGGACCTGACCGGGCAGCGCACCGCCACCAAGGAACTCGGCCGGATGCCCACGCGCCGGCGCAAGACCATCGACCCGCTCACCCTGGAGACCGGCGACTACATCGTCCACGAGCAGCACGGCGTCGGCCGCTACATCGAGATGGTGCAGCGCACGGTCCAGGGCGCCACCCGTGAGTACCTGCTCGTCGAGTACGCCCCCGCCAAGCGCGGCCAGCCCGGCGACCGCCTCTACATCCCCACCGACCAGCTGGAACAGGTCACCAAGTACGTCGGAGGCGAGGCCCCGACCCTGCACCGGCTCGGCGGCGCCGACTGGACCAAGACCAAGGCGCGCGCCAAGAAGGCGGTCAAGGAGATCGCCGCGGACCTCATCAAGCTGTACTCCGCGCGGATGGCCGCTCCCGGCCATGTCTTCGGCCCCGACACGCCCTGGCAGCGGGAGCTGGAGGACGCCTTCCCGTTCACGGAGACGCCCGACCAGCTGACCACCATCGCCGAGGTCAAGGAGGACATGGAGAAGTCCGTCCCGATGGACCGGCTGATCTGCGGCGACGTCGGCTACGGCAAGACGGAGATCGCGGTCCGCGCCGCGTTCAAGGCGGTCCAGGACGGTAAGCAGGTCGCCGTCCTCGTGCCGACCACCCTGCTGGTCCAGCAGCACTTCGGTACGTTCACCGAGCGGTACTCCCAATTCCCGGTGAATGTACGGGCGTTGAGCCGCTTCCAGTCCGACTCCGAGTCGAAGGCGACCCTGGAGGGGCTGCGCGACGGGACGGTGGACCTGGTCATCGGCACCCACCGGCTGTTCTCGTCCGAGACCAGGTTCAAGGACCTGGGCCTGGTCATCGTCGACGAGGAACAGCGGTTCGGCGTCGAACACAAGGAGCAGCTGAAGAAGCTCCGGGCCAATGTGGACGTCCTCACCATGTCCGCGACCCCCATCCCCCGTACGCTCGAAATGGCCGTCACCGGCATCCGCGAGATGTCGACGATCACCACGCCCCCCGAGGAGCGGCACCCCGTCCTCACCTTCGTCGGCCCGTACGAGGAGAAGCAGATCGGCGCGGCCGTCCGGCGTGAACTGCTGCGCGAGGGCCAGGTGTTCTACATCCACAACCGGGTCGAGTCCATCGACCGGGCGGCGGCCCGCCTCCGCGAGATCGTCCCCGAGGCGCGCATCGCGACGGCCCACGGCCAGATGTCGGAGGCGTCCCTCGAACAGGTCGTCGTCGACTTCTGGGAGAAGAAGTTCGACGTGCTGGTCTCCACGACGATCGTCGAGTCCGGCATCGACATCTCGAACGCCAACACGCTGATCGTGGAGCGCGGCGACAACTTCGGCCTCTCCCAGCTCCACCAGCTGCGCGGCCGTGTCGGCCGGGGCCGGGACCGGGGGTACGCGTACTTCCTGTACCCGCCGGAGAAGCCGCTCACCGAGACCGCGCACGAGCGGCTGGCGACGATCGCCCAGCACACCGAGATGGGCGCGGGCATGTACGTCGCGATGAAGGACCTGGAGATCCGCGGCGCCGGAAACCTCCTCGGCGGCGAACAGTCCGGCCACATCGCGGGCGTCGGCTTCGACCTCTACGTCCGCATGGTCGGCGAGGCCGTCGCCGACTACCGCGCCGCGCTGGACGGCGGGACGGAGGAGGAACCGCCGCTGGAGGTCAAGATCGAGCTGCCGGTCGACGCGCACGTCCCGCACGACTACGCCCCGGGCGAGCGGCTGCGCCTCCAGGCGTACCGCTCCATCGCTTCCGCCAACTCGGAGGAGGACATCAAGGCGATCCGCGAGGAGCTGACCGACCGCTACGGCAAGCTCCCGGAACCGGTCGAGAACCTGCTCATGGTGGCGGGCCTGCGGATGCTGGCCCGTGCCTGCGGTGTCGGTGAGATCGTCCTCCAGGGCCCCAACGTCCGCTTCGGGCCCGTGGAGTTGCGGGAGTCGCAGGAGCTGCGCCTGAAGCGCCTGTACCCCCGTACGGTGATCAAGTCCCCGGCGCACCAACTGCTGGTCCCCCGCCCGACCACGGGCAAGGTGGGCGGAAAGCCGGTGGTGGGCCGCGAACTGCTGGCGTGGACGGGGGAGTTCCTGACGACGATCCTGGGGTCGTAGGCGGGGTTGCGCACGGAAGCAGGGTCGGCCGTCGACGGCCGACCCTGCTTCCGCTACGGATCAGATGACAGGCGTGGCCACCCGCTCATGGCCCTGAGGGCTCCGGAGGAATGCCCCCGAAGCGGTCTGTGCGACTCTGAGGTCCAACCACACGGTCTTGCCGACGACGTGCTCGGTGACTCCGAACTCGTCTGCCAGTTCATTCACCAAAAACAGTCCACGTCCCGAGCATGCCTGCCGGTCGGGTGACCCGACCACGGGGCGGCCGGGCCCGCTGTCACGGACTTCGAGTCTGACTCGGTCCGCTGTTGCGTTGAGGTGCACGGAGAACTCGCGACCCGGCGGTACCCCATGGATCAACGCGTTGGTAGCGAGTTCTGAGACGCACAGTTCTATGTCGTCGATCAGATCGTTGAACCCCCACTCGGCAAGCGTACTGACGACGAATTCCCTTGATGCCCCGACGGAGGTCCGTCGTCGGGGGAAGCGCCGTTGCTGTGACAGAGACACGGAGGGGCACCCGCCTTGCTCTCGGTTCCTTGAGATGCGAGAACCATATTGCTATTCACGAAAAGCGGCAAGGTAAGTAGTGTCTGTGTCATGCGAACGCGTCATCTAACGTGGGAACGGCAAGGTCGGACGGGCGTTGGCTGTAGAGGAGCAGGCCGTGAGCGGCAGAGAAAGGATCAGCACCTCGGTGTCATATCTGGCACCACGCGTTGAAGGGCGGGGCGATGCCTGGGCCGCTGAGGCTGCGGCTGAGGGGCGTCGGGGAAGCCAGCGCATCGTTCGGGCCGGTGAAGTGGCGGCCCCGGACACGGTGGCGGAGCTGTTGGGCGTTCCCCCCGGGCGGCGGGTCGTCGCGCGCCGCAGGGTCATGTATCTCGACGGTGAGCCCTGCGAGTTGACGGACACGTACTATCCGCTCGAAATCGCTCGCGGCACTGCGCTGTCCGGTACCACCAGGATCAAGGGCGGTGCGGTGAGGTTGCTTGCTGAGCTTGGTCATGTAGGTGTCCGTGCCGGCGAAGACATCGATGCCCGGATGCCGACCGAAAGCGAACGGGAGGTCCTGGAGCTGGCAGTGACCGATCCCGTACTTCAACTGACTCGCCTCACGGTGGACAGGGATGACCGGCCGATTCAGGTCGACGTCATGGTCATGGTGCCGAGGCGTCAGGGGCTGCACTACGAGATCCGGATCGGATGACTGTGCCCACAATCGAACCCGACGGCCCCGACGGACGTTCTCTGCACGAGCGGATCGCCGCCGATCTACGCGAAGAGATCATGAACGGCGATCTCGCGCCCGGCTCCAGGGTGCCGTCCACATCACAGCTCAAGGCGCGGTTCGACGCTTCGAATGCGACGGTGCAAAAGGCGCTGCAACTTCTCAAGGGCGAGCGTCTGGTCATCGGCCGGGCGGGAGCGGCTGTCCTGGTGCGAGAGCATCGGCAGCAGACCGTGAGGCCGGCTTCCTCCATGGCGCCTGCTGCCGACGGCGAGCCCTATCGCTGGTTGAGCGAGGTGGCGAAGAACGGTACTCGGGCACACAGCACACTTCTTGAAGTCGCTGAGGTCGAGCCACCTGCTGATGTGTCCGCAGCCCTGGATCTGCCCGAAGCCGGTACGGCGCTTCTCCGCCGTCAGATCCTCATGATCGGCGATGAGCCACTGGAACTGGTCGCCTCCTACTATCCGTGGGAAATCGTTCGCGGTACGTCGATGACGGAACGTCGCAAAATCCCGGGCGGAACACCTACCTTGCTCACAGGGCTGGGATATCCACCAAAACTCAGCGTGGACCGCGTCTCCGCACGGGTTCCGACTCAGGAGCAGTATCGTGCGCTTCGGCTGCCGGGTGATTTGCCCGTGCTGAGAACCCTGCGTGTGGTCTACAGCGACGACGAACGGCCCATTGAGGTCACCGTCATGGTCAAGGCCGGTCACCTGTACGAGTTGCAGTACGAGTTCGCGCCGTAGCGGACGCCTTCCGACGGCCGCTGGACGATGGTCGGGTAGGTCTGGAACGGGTGTTGAGCGGGCAGATGTTCGTGGGATCGTAGGATCTTCCCGGTTCGGCTTTCTCCCCGTCAGGACGGCCTCGCGTGATATCTGCCCGTACGTACCGGAAGGCCCTGCCCGCGCTCGGGCTGGCCGTCGTGCTCTCCCTCACCGTCGGATGCGATCCGGACGACAGCCTCGGTGGCGCCTCCCCGAGTGCCGGCGGGGGCGCCGTGTCCGGCGGGCGGAGCGCCCAGGGGTTCGGGGCGAGCCCGTTGGACAATCCGGACGGGACCAAGCCGGGGCTCGCGCCGCTCACCAGCGACGCGGACAAGTCCGCCGCCCGGAAGATCATCGAGAAGGTCGCCACGAAGGGGCGGGGGCCGAAGACCGGGTACGAGCGGGACAAGTTCGGCTACGCCTGGAAGGACTCGGTCGACGGCATCCCGCTCTCCCGCAACGGCTGCGACACCCGCAACGACCTGCTGGCCCGGGACGGCAAGGAGGTCAAGCACAAGGCGGGCTCCAACTGCGTGGTCGTCTCGATGACCCTCAAGGACCCGTACACCGGCGCCACCATCCGCTGGAGCAAGCAGCAGGCCACCAAGGTGCAGATAGACCACGTCATGCCGCTGTCCTACGACTGGCAGATGGGCGCCGCGCGGTGGAACGACGCCAAGCGCCAGCAGATCGCCAACGACCCGTTGAACCTCATCCCGGTCGACGGCCCGGCCAACAACGCCAAACGGGACGCGGGACCGGCCACCTGGCTGCCGCCGTACACGCCGGTCCGGTGTTCGTACGCGCTGCGGTTCGCGCAGGTGTCGCTCAAGTACGAGCTGCCCGTCACGACCGCCGACAAGAAGGCCATGCTGTCGCTCTGCGGTGGGTGACGGCTGTCGCGTCCTGAGCACGCGGCCGTGTGCCCGGACCCGAAGGTGCGTGCCGGAACACAGGTGCGTGCCGGAACACAGGTGTGCGCCGGAAGGGCCACCCCCCTCCGGAGGCCCTTCCGGCGCACACGTTCATGACCGCGCCCCGGGGCGCGGAGGGTCAGCCGGTCGGATTGCCGAGGTCGACGATGTCCTTGGCGGCGGGCTTCTTCGCCACCACGGGCTTGTCGAAGTCGGAGAGCTTCATGGTCATCGGCTCCTTGCCGCCCGTCGTCCGAAGCATGAGTAGGTACGGCTTGCCCTCGGTGGCGATCGCAGCCGTGTAGGTCTCCGCCCCCTCCTTGTCGATGAGCTTCAGGGCCGACTTCCCGTCGACGGTCGTCTCACCGGCCTTGCGGGTGGACCCGCCGATACCGGTCTTGAATTCCCCGAGCATCGACTTGAGATCACAGAAGCCCAGCATGTCCTTGCTGTCCGGGTCGTCGGGCTTCGACTCGATCCACTTCCCCGCGAGTGTCTTGACCACCAGGTCGGCTTCCTTCTTCGACTGGTCCTTCGACTGACTCCGCAGCAGCGCCTCGTCGAAACTCAGGTAGACCCTGCTGCCGACCTTGACGAGTTCGGAGGAGCCCTCGCCCACCATGGACATGGTGCCGGTGCAGTCGCCGTCGACGCTGGTGAAGAAGTCCGCCTTGATCTGTCCGTCCGTCGTCTTCACGTCGACGACGAGACGCATCGTCTTCGCGGCCTTCGTGGCCTTGACGGACTTGTCGGCGACCCGTGTACCCGACATGTCCGCGAACGGGGCGGGCTTGGGTTCGGCGGACTTCGGCTTTTCGGAGGCCGCTGCCTCGGGCTTCGACTTCGTGGAGTCCGTGCTCGTGGACGAGCCGCAGGCCGTGAGGGTGAGTGCGGAGACGGCGCAGAGGGCGGCGGTCGCGGCACGGGTGAGGGAACGCATGGAAGGACTCCGGGAGAGGGGATGGGAGAAGAAGGAAGAAGAAGCAGGTGAGAAAGGAGCGGGGAGGCGACTTCGTGGGGCGGTCGGGGAGGAGGAGTGGAGGACCGGTGGGCCGTGAGCTCGGGTCAGAGCTTCAGCTCCCACTGATGCGCCTCGTAGTCGAACCCGGGACTGACCTCGACGGTCAGGTTCTTCGCCGCGCTGGGGGTGTCGAACGCGTATCGTACGGTGACCTTCTTGCCGGGCAGAACGCTGCCGCTGAAGCCCTCGCCGACCGTGTCGTCGAAGATCTGCTCGGCCGTCACCCCGTCCTGACCCGCGCGGGCGTCCACGGTGGCGAGGGTGGCGTCGAACTTCTTCTTCCCGGCGTTCTCGATCACGACGTCGACCTTGTACGCCTTGTTCCCCTCGGTGTGGCCGGCGGCGTACTCGGAGGGGGAGTAGGCGGACGGCTCGCTCACGGTGACCTTGAGGTCATCGTCGTAGATGGCCGTATCGCCGCCTCCCAGCGCCTTGATCTCCGCGCCCTTGTCGCTCTCGTCGTCGGCCTTGGCGGCGTCGCCCTTGTCGCCCGCGGCGGGCGAGGCGGACGCAGTGGTGCGCGTGGTGGCCTTGTCGATCTCGTCCACCGCGTCGCCCACGGCCTTGAACGTGATCACCGCACCGACCACCGACAGGATCAGCGAGAGCACTCCCAACACCACGCCGAAGGTCGCCACACCCTTGTTGGTGGCCTCCCCGCGCTTGGCCCGACCCAGGCCCGACAGGCCCAGGACCAGGGCGATGAGCCCCAGGATTCCGGCCAGCCAGAAGAGGAAGGGGATCACTCCGGAGACGGCACCGAAGATGCCCAGCAGAAGCGCCGTGATCCCGAGCCCGTTGCGGGCGGGCCGCTGTCCCGGTGCGTGGGCGGGACCGTACGGCGACTGGGGCTGCGGCGGCTGTGTGTACTGGGACATGGCTGTGCCCTCCGACGGAAAGATGGAAGCGCTTGAGCGGATTCACGAACCGCCTGACGTAGCGGCAGGTCAATAACAACAGAAGCTGTGAACCGAGTCAACATCACATTGATTGATCGAGCTGGATCACGCTGTGAACCGGGACCTTACGTTCCGGTCGGTATGCTCGCCGCCATAAGCCGCGCGGATGGGACAGGGAGACAGCCAGTGCCGGAGAACTCGACAGAGGTGACCGCGGCCGGAATCGCGCGACTCGCCGGAGTGGGACGTGCGGCCGTCAGCAACTGGCGCCGCAGGCACGCCGACTTCCCCAAACCGGTCGGAGGCACCGAGACCAGCCCCTCCTTCGCCCTGCCCGATGTCGAACAGTGGCTGCGTGACCAGGGGAAACTTGCTGTGGTCCCCCTCCGTGAGCGGGTCTGGCAGCAGCTCGCCGGTCATCCCTCGGGGCCGGCCACCGCACTGGTCCACGTTGGCTGCGCGCTCCTTTTCGTGCGGGACAGGCCCACCGCCTGGCTGGAGCTCAGCGCGGTCTCGGACGAACAGATGGCGCGGGTGCTGCCCCGCGCCCTGGAAGACGTCCTCACCGCACGCCTCGGTCCCGACACCGGGACCGCCCGGACCGTTCACACGGGAGAAGTCGGCCCCGGTGTTCACAGCCCCTCGCGGCTGGTGCCGTCCGTACACGGCGGCGTCGGAGCCGCACCGCCCGTTCACCCGGCCACCGGCCCCGGGCGGGCCGTTCACACCCCTGGTACGGGTGAACTGCTCGCCTCTGTCCCCCTGCTGCGCGGGGCCGCCGAACTGGCCGCCGAGTCCGGCGCCCGGCAGACCTTCGAGTTCCTGCTGAGCCGCCAGCTCGACGCGAACCCGCGCCAGTACACACTCACCCCACCAGGACTCGCGGACCTGATGGCCGAGTTGGCCGAGCAGCGGGGGGCGGCCGTGGCGAACGGACCGGCGAGCGCGGCGGGCGCGGAGCCCGGGAAGCAGCCGCCCCGGACCGTTCTCGACCCCGCCGCGGGCACCGGCGCCCTGCTGCGGGCCGTCAGTCGGCCGTCCGCCCTGTACGGGCAGGAGAGCGACCCCGACCTCGCCGCGCTCGCCGCCCTCCGTCTCGCCCTGCACACCGACGCGGACGGCTGCGCGCTCGGTGTGCGGACCGGCGACACCCTGCGTGCCGACGCGTTCCCGCAGCTCACGGTCGACGCGGTGCTGTGTCACCCGCCGTTCAACGAGCGCAACTGGGGCCACGACGAACTGGCCTACGACCCGCGCTGGGAGTACGGCTTCCCCGCCCGTACCGAGTCCGAACTCGCCTGGGTGCAGCACGCCCTGGCCCGGCTGAGCGAGGGAGGCACGGCCGTCCTGCTGATGCCGCCGGCCGTCGCGTCCCGCCGTTCCGGCCGCCGTATCCGCGCCGATCTGCTGCGCCGGGGCGCACTCCGGGCGGTCATCGCGCTCCCGGCGGGCGCCGCACCCCCGTACGGCATTCCGCTGCACCTCTGGGTGCTGCGCAAGCCGGGGACCGGACAGCGCCTCTCGCCCGAACTCCTCCTCGTCGACGCGGCGGAGTGCGGTGAGGCGTCCCCCGCCACGCCGTCGGGCGGTCGCGACCGGCTCGACTGGCAGGCCGTGCGCACCGCCGTGCTCGACGCCTGGCAGACCTTCGACCGGGCGGACCACGGCAGCCTGAAGGACGAGCGCCCGGACGGCCCCGCCCGCCCCGACGACCTCACCCGCCCCGGCGACTCCGGGCACGGCGACTCCGGGCACGGCGAGCGCCCCGGGGCCGCCGCTCCGGCGCGGCCGTGCGCCGCCCGCGCCGTACCCGTCATCGAACTCCTCGACGACGACGTCGACCTGGCCCCCGCCCGCCATCTGCCGTCCCCGGAGGCCGCCGGGGGACCGGCCGAACTCATCGGCGTACGGGACCGGCTGGCCGAGACCCTGCGGCTGTCCGCCCGTCTCACCCCGCCCCCCGTCGACCTCGCCGAATCCGCCGCCCACTGGCCCCTCACCACGGTCGGCGAACTCGCCCGTTCCGGCGCCCTGCGACTACGGTCCGGCGGCGCGGGCAGCGGCGCGGGCCCCGTCCTCACCGAACACGACGTTCTCGGCGGTACGGCCCCGAGCGGCACCCTGCCCCCCGCCCCCGCCTCCACCGAGGGCCCCGGCGACGAGGCGGTCCTCCTCGAACCCGGCGATGTCGTCTTCCCGGTGCTCGGCGGCGGCACGGCGACCCGGGTGATCGACGACGCCATCGCGGGGGCCGCACTGGGCCGCAACCTCCAGCTGCTGCGGCCGGACCCCGCCGTCCTGGACCCGTGGTTCCTCGCCGGATTCCTGCGGGGCACCGCCAACAAGCG
This sequence comes from Streptomyces sp. AM 4-1-1, assembly GCF_029167625.1. Classification (NCBI taxonomy): domain Bacteria; kingdom Bacillati; phylum Actinomycetota; class Actinomycetes; order Kitasatosporales; family Streptomycetaceae; genus Streptomyces; species Streptomyces sp. AM 4-1-1. Next base: position 2,623,734 of record NZ_CP119145.1, on the reverse strand, counting down.
GCAGGCCAGCAGCTACGCCTCCAGCGCGACCCGGCTCGACGCCCGCCGCCTCCAGCTGCCCCGGCTGCCGCTGCCCGAACAGCGGAGGTACGGGGCGCAGTTCCGCGCCCTCGCCGCCTTCGAGGACGCCCTCCGCGCGGCGGGGCGGCTCGGCGGGCAACTGGTCCAGGGCATGTACGACGGGCTGACGGACGGCACGGTCGCCCCGAAGTGACCTGAACCACAACGGTTCCGTATATCCGGGGACCATCTGTCGGCGCCGATGTATACGCTCAGTGCACACGTTCGACATACGCCTCCCAGGAGCAGCACATGCACGGCTACGGCTACCCGCCGCAGCAGCCATTGCGACGTCGTCCGACCAACGCGACGCTCATCTGGCTGCGGGTGCTCTTCGTGACGCTGGCTGTCATGAGCTGCAGCTTGTTCAGTTGGGCGGCGATGCTGAGGCTCGCGATCGTCACCCGTAGAGGGCGGGACTGGGGCGCGTTCGCCGCCGTGCTGGCGCTCAACGTGGGGCTGGTCGCGTTCATCGGCGCCGCACCCGAGGACGCGGAAGGGCAGATCAGTGACCGGGACGGGGTGATCCTCTGCATTTGGATGCTCACCGTGCTGGGCGTGGTCATCGGGTATTACCTGCACCAGGAGATAGACCACTACGGCCCCGGCCCCGGGCGCCCGATGGGCCCGCTGATGAACGGGCAGCCGGGACTGCCCGGCCCCTACGGCTCGTTCGCGCAGCCGCCGTACACCGGACATACCGCACCGGGAATCCCGTACGACGGCATGGGCCAGGCCCGGCACACACCCGGCTACGGCTACCCGCCGACCGCCGCGCAGGCCACCCCGTTCCCGAACACCGCTCCTTCCGTACCCACTCCGGCCCCAGACCGTCCCACCCCGCTCGCCCCCTCCGAGCCGGTCCGCCCCACCCCCCTCGCCCCGCCCCAGCGGATCGACCAGGTCCGGGCCGAGCTGGACGAGCTGAGCGACTACCTCCGCAAGGACGGCGACAGCCGGTGAGCGGACGCATCGTCGCCGGGCGGTACGAACTGGCCACCATCCTCGGCCAGGGCGGCATGGGCCAGGTCTGGACGGCGTACGACCAGCGCCTCGACCGCCGTGTCGCCGTGAAGCTGCTCCGCCCCGACCGGGTCGCGGGCACCGACGACGCCGAGGAACTGCGCCGCAGGTTCGTCCGCGAATGCCGGGTCACCGCGCAGGTCGACCACCCGGGGCTGGTCACCGTCCACGACGCGGGCAGCGACGACGACGACCTCTTCCTGGTCATGCAGTACGTCGAGGGCGCCGACCTCGCCGACCATCTCGCCGAGCACGACCCGTACCCCTGGCAGTGGGCCGTCGCGGTCGCCGCCCAGCTCTGCGCGGTGCTCTGCGCCGTGCACGCGGTGCCGATCGTGCACCGCGACCTCAAGCCCCGCAACGTGATGGTCCGCCCCGACGGCACGATCACCGTCCTCGACCTGGGCGTCGCCTCCGTCCTGGACAGCGACACCACCCGCCTCACCCACACCGGCTCACCCATCGGCTCCCCGGCGTACATGGCACCCGAGCAGGCGATGGGCGGCGCCGTCGGCCCGTACACCGATCTGTACGCCCTCGGGGTGCTGCTCCACGAACTCCTCAGCGGGGACGTGCCGTTCGCCGGTTCCACCGCCCTCGGTGTCCTCCACCGCCACCTCTACGAACCGCCGCTCCCGGTCCGTCAGCTCAGGTCCGAGATCCCCGATCCGCTCGAAGCGCTGGTGCTGCGCCTGCTCGCCAAGGACCCGCAGCACCGCCCCGCCTCCGCGCAGGAGGTGTACGAAGCGCTCGTCCCACTGCTGCCCGCGCGCGGCGCCCCCGGCGGGCCGCTCGACCCGACCCGGCCCTTCCTGCGTCCGCACGCCCCCTGGCCGGACCGGGCCGCCACCCCGGCGTCGGTGCCCGGCCCCGTACCCGTCCCGCAGGCCGTCGGCACCCCGCCGCGCCCGGACGTGGCCCGCGCTGTCGACGACGTGAAGAGACTCCTCGGCGAGGGCCGCATCACCCAGGCCATCGACATCCTCGGCGCCATCCTCCCGGCCGCCGCCGCCGAACACGGCGAGCGCTCCCCGGTCGTGCGCATCCTGCGCAAGCAGTACGCGGCGACACTGATGGACGACGGGCAGTACCGCCGAGCGCTGCCCGAACTGCGCCGCCTCACCGACGACCGGACGGCGGAGGCGGGCCCGTCCGACGGCCAGACGCTCCAGTTCCGGTACGACGCGGCGCAGTGCCTGGAGCAGTTGGGCGAGGCGGCGGCCGCGCTCACGGAGTACCGCTCGGTGCTCCCGTACTACGAGAACCAGTACGTGACCGGACCCGACCCGGCCCGCGCCTTCGACATCCGTCACCGCATCGGCCACCTGCTGATCGCGGTCGGCGACCACGTCGCCGGTATGCGGCAGTTGGAGGTCCTGTGCCACGACGCGGAGCGGGCGTACGGTCCGCACCACCCGCTCCCGGTGGAGCTGCGGCGGCAGTTGGGCCGCCAGCAGGAGGTCCGGGGCGGCTGACCGTTCGCCGCCTCCGGGTCCCTTTGCCCAGGGGTGTGTGACCTCAACCGGCGCGGAGATACGCGGTGGTGGCCACCCGCCCCAGCATCCGCAGCCGCGACACCCCACCCGCCAGATGTCTGTCGGCGGCGTCCTGCACCCCGGGCGACGCCTGTCCGCCGTAACCGTCGAGGACCACGACCGCGCCGGAGGCCGCGATCTCCTCGGCCCACTCCAGATCGGCCGCCACCCCGACCCGCGAGTGGTCACCGCTCACCACGATCACCCCGTACTCCCGGTCGGCGACCGCGGTGCGCACCGCCGTGTCACCGGGAAGGCCGCCCAGGAGGCGGGCGCCGAGCCCCGCGCCACTGCCGAAGGCGACCCCGCCGAGCGCCAGATTGGCCCGTACGACGTCCTCGCGCTGATCGGCGTCGGTCGCGGGGCCGACGATCGTGAGCCGCGGTTCGGCCCCGGCCCGGTGCATCATCCGTACCAGCGCCGCCGCGAACAGGCCGTGCGCGGGGCCGATTTCGAGGATGTCGCCGCCCGGCGGGGAGAGCAGCGGTACGGTGGCGAGCTTTCCGCAGACATCGGAGGTGGAACCGGGCAGCCGCCCGATCCCCAGCGCTTCGAGCGCCACGACCGTGCGGTAGGCGGAGGTCACTTCGCGGCGGGCGTGCTCACCGCCACCCGTCGTGGTCCGCACCTCCCGCACCAGGGTGTCGATCTCGGTCGCGGTGGGCATCCGCTGGGTGCCCCGGTCCGCGCCGTCGAGCAGCAGCGTCAGCCCGTACTGCCGCCGCCGCAGATCGGCCACCTCGTGGTGGAGCGCGTCGAGATCGTTCTGGACGGCATGGGTGGTGCGCTCCATACGCTGGTCGACGTGCCGGCCGACCACGGAGAAGGCGGGGCGCAGGACTCGCTCCGCCAGACGGTTGCGCAGAAGAGAGGGCATGCCGGGGAACGTACGCGGCCCGGCCACCGGGCGGGCCACGTGCGGGTGCCGTCCGGATGAAGCCGGGATGTCACTCGGGCGACGGGCGGAACGCGGCCCTCGTGGTGTCGCCGCCGGTCGTGGCACGAACGCGGGGCTGTGCGCGCCACGACCGGAGCTGCCTCGGCACCTCCGTTCCGGACGTGCCACGACCGGTAGCGAAGCCGTCACTGGGCGGTCGGGCCCGCCGCGGTGACGGCACGCGATCCGGCCGGTGCTACCGGGGAGCGGGCAGCGCCGCTCCGGTGAAGGACGGCGCCGCGGAGCCGGACCGGAGCCCCGCGAAGGCCGTGCTCAGGTGGTAGAACATGGTCTGGTTGCTCGACGTGCGGTAGAGAGCTGGATGCCGTTGCGGGCCGTCACGGCGGTGAACGCGCCGGTGAACCCGGTGCCCGGGAGTGGCATCCAGCCCTTGAAGTCGCCGTTGGCCACCGGGCCCAGACCGCCGTCGACTGCGTGAACACCGTGGCCTCGATGAACAGCTTCACGGCCAGTACCGAGGTCGAGATGGCCGACGGCACCCGCAAACCCATCGAGAACGTCGAGTCGGGCGACGAGGTGGTGGCCACCGACCCGACCACCGGCAGAACGTCCGAACAGAAGGTCACCGCCACCATCGTCGGCAAGGGCGAGAAGCACCTGGTCGAACTGACGGTGGACACGGACGGCGACAAGGGGGCCGCCACCGACCGGTTCACGGCCGCGGAGGGCCACCCGTTCTGGTCCCCTGACCAGAAGAAGTGGCAGAAGGCCGGCGAACTGAAGCCGGGCCAGTGGCTCCTGACGGGCGCCGGAACGTGGGTCCAGGTGGACGCGGTCCGCGCCTAGACGCAGCAGGCGGCGGTGTACAACCTGACCGTCGACGGGGCGCATACGTACTATGTGCTGGCGGGCAAGACGCCGATTCTGGTCCACAATTGCAACGAGATCTTCTATCGCGCAATGAGCGAGAAGGAATTCAACCAACTGGGACCTAATGGCGGGATTACTGTAAAGGGTACGGAAAATTTTGTCACGCAGTCTCGTGAGTACCTTGAAGGCCTGAGTTCCAGGACAGCACGCAGAGGGGGCAGGAATGCCGATAAATATACGGCTCTGGTCCGCTTTGAGATGTCCCCAGGTGCCCGCGATGCGTTGGTGTCAGCAGGTAAAACTCCGGGGGAAATTGGTCAGGACATTAACGCCGTGCATCTGAAATCGGAACGCGGGGCTGATGCTTTCGGCCTGAGGCCTGGATCGGTCGGAGTATTCAATTCAAGGATTGCCCGCTTTGGAAGGGTGGATGACTGGTGACTCCTCCGATGGCCGAACGACCTGAAGCCGATCTAGTGGAAACACTCGTGAATGGTTTTCTCACAGAACGAGACGCTAGGTCCATTGCGGAGCTGAATCCTGGGCTCTGTGGCGTCATCGTCTCCTGGATTCGCGAAGCGGCACGCGTGGGAAGTTGGACCAGGGTTGAGAAGTTTGCCAACTTGGCGGCCCCTCTTCAAGTAGCGGGTCTCGGTGAGGTTCTCCAGGAGATCCTTGATTCAAATGCCGCGGGATTGAACAAAGAAGATCTCGTAGACATTCTGGGTGATATTCGGGAAGTGGATGCAGTCGGCTGCCTGTATCGGGTGGCAGAAGATTCAGTGAGCGAAGATGCTCCGGCGTACTGGTTGTGCCAGAAAGTCATCTCCTCTCTGAAAGAGATTGGCACACCAGAGGCTGTCGATCGAATTCGCCAGATGGTGACCCAGCCATGGCCCGACGCCGTTCGATGGCATGCGGCTGTCGAACTGGGAGTCGAAGATGATCTTGGGTTCGATGAAGATCGAATGTTGGGTCAGTGAGCAGCCCAGGTGTTATCGAGGTCAAGAAGCGCCGATAGCACTCATGGTGGGTGAAGTTAATTCTCGGCAGGCGCGTCCTGGCCGTCAGCGGTCGCCTCGACACCTCAAGTCAAGGGGTTGTGATGGGATTCGAGGCATGCAACGTTCGAAAGGGCGTAGGGGCCCTGGAATTATCCACTCTGGCGGGCGGAATTTTGGCTCGTGAAGACGAGATACAAGAACAAGGGAGCGTCGGCGCGAACGAGTGCACCAGCCGTGGGCGGCGCGATGGCCGGTGGGACACACCGTGGCTCAGATTGCCAACGGCCCGTGCTGGGGTGCGGTCGTCCGCGCCCGGAAACCATGGAAGAACAGCCAGGCGGAAGCAGTTGACGGCTGCGTCGGCCAAGCACTCTCAGTGTTGCAGCAGCGACACATATCATCTCTACGCGCTCCCCTCCCGGCCCGTGTACTCTCGCCGCCGAGCCCCCGCCCAGCCCTCGGTTGTCACACCGACGGGCCAGGAGCAGCCCCGACCGCCCCACACCCCCAACTCTCCCCGAATCGTTGGTCGAATCAGTGGCCCAGCCCACCTCCACTGCCTAACATCGATCAACGCAAGGTCTTGTGCACAGCCGCACAATCTCCCCGGGAGGCTCCTTTGCACCGCCGTCGTCGCACCGCGCTCGCCGTTTCCGCCGCTCTCGTCGTGGCGGTCCCGATCCTCTCCGCCTGCGGCAGTCAGGCCCATCCGGGAGCCGCGGCCGTCGTCGGTGGTGACCGGATCGAGGTGTCCGCCCTCCAGGCGCAGGTGGCGCGGGTGCGCGACGCGCAGCGGGACGCCCCGGAGTCGGCCCAGCTCGTCAGCAAGTCCGGGCAGCTCAGCCGGGCCAAGCTGCACGAGATGATCTTCGATCGGGTGCTGGACCGGGCCGCGAAGGACGCGGGCGTCACCGTCAACCGCAACGACGTCCAGCAGATGCGGCAGGCCGCCGTTTCGCAGTCCGGAGGCGAGGACCAGCTGCGGTCGACGATGCTCCAGCAGAGCTGGGTCGCCCCGGACCAGATCGAGGGCGTCCTGCGCGAGCAGGTCCTGCTCTCTAAGCTGGCCCAGGCGCTCGGCGCCGACCTCCGGTCCCCGGCCGGACAGCAGACCGTGGGTAACGCGCTCGCCGCCGCGTCGAAGTCGCTCCACATCGACGTGAACCCGCGCTTCGGCAACTGGGACGAGAAGCAGAGCCAGCTCGCCAACCACGAGATCCCCTGGATCACCCAGGTCACCAAGCCCGAGCGGCAGGGCGTGGAGGCGGGCGCGTAGGGGAAGGCCGGCGGAGGCCGGGGTAGGTTCGGGGGGTGAACGCTGAAGCCCCCGGCGACCCCGGCCGTATCGTCCTGCTCACCGCCAGCCACCGGGTCGCCCCCGGACTGCTGTCCTGGCCCGCCTGGCAGACGCTGCGCGCGGCGGACCGGGTGCTGTGCCCGGAGCGCGACAACCCGCAGTTGCCGTTCCTCCGCGAGGCGGGCGTCACCGTCGAGCACACCGCGCCCGTCGCCGAGGAGCTGGTCGACGCCTGTGCGGGCGGCCGGACCGTCGTGGTGCTGGTGGGCGGCGAGGGCGACCGCCCGCTGACCGACGGGCTCGCCGGACTCGGCGGGTCGGGGCGGGTGCGGATGCCGGACCTGGAGCTGCTGCCCGGTTCGTACGACCTGCCGGGCGCCCGCCTCCTCGACGTGGTCCAGGTCATGGACCAGGTCAGGGCCGGGTGCCCGTGGACGTCCGAGCAGACCCACCGGAGCCTGGCCAAGTACGCCATCGAGGAGATGTACGAACTCGTCGAGGCGATCGAGGACGGCGACCGGGAGGCCCTGCGCGAGGAACTGGGGGACGTGCTCCTCCAGGTCGTGTTCCACGCCCGGGTCGCTCAGGAGGACGAGGACGAACCGTTCTCGGTGGACGAGGTCGCGGCCACCCTGGTCGAGAAGCTGATCCACCGCCACCCGCACATCTTCGGCGACGAGACCGCCGAGACCGCCGAGGACGTCCACGAGCACTGGCTGCGCACCAAGGCCGTCGAGAAGCAGCGCGATTCGGTGACCGACGGCGTCCCGCTCGGCCAGCCCGGCCTGGCCCTCGCCGCGAAGCTCGGCGGCCGGGCCCGTAGCGCGGGCCTCGACGTCCCGCTCCCCACCGGCGGCCCCGGCGGCCCCGGCGGCCCCGACGACAGCGTCGATGGCGGCGGCAGTGACAACGGCATCGGCATCGGGTACGAACTGCTCGCCCTCGCCGTGGCCGCCGAGCGGGACGGCGTCGACCCGGAGGCCGCCCTGCGCGCCGCCGCCCGCACTTACCGCGACGCCATCAGGGCGGCGGAGGGCACGGGCTGAGGAGGACGTGACGTGGGTCCGGGGAGCCGGTCCGATCCGGCTTCGCCGCACCTCCCTGGCCCCCGGTTCCACGGCACGTGCCCGGGAACCGGGCGTCTGCGGACCGCATCCCGGGAATCATCGCGAATCACACGGGACAGGGCGGCCGTGCCCGTCCCATCCTGGTCGGGAACTGTCCGGTGGTGAGAGGGGAACGGCCATGGCACGACGGCTCCGGTTCATCGGTACCAACTCCGGCAACGACGGCTGCCCGACCTTGTACGAGGACCTGGACACCGGGGACGTTCTCGTGCAAGGAAACGCGGTGACCGACCCCGACGATGTGGCGCAGCTTCGGAACGTCAAGGAGGGGGAAGGATTCGTTGCCGTACCGCGCGTGTTGCTGGCCGACTTCGCGCCCAGGGACGTGGAGAGGACGTCTGTGCTGATCAGCTTCGATGAGTTCGGGGGCATGTTCCGGACGTTCGAGCACACCGCTTGGCGCCTTGAGACCCGTCGTCGCTACCGGTCCGACGAGGAGACCGAGACGTACCGGCGTTTCGTCCGGGGCGAGGACGCCGACTGGGACCTGAACGATCCCTGGTGTGTGTCCCGGCGCGAACAGTCCGCCCTGGGGAAGCGCTTCGAGCGTGTGCGAATCATGGATGATCCGTCCACCCCCGGCCAGCGGTACCTGCTCGACAACGCCCGTCGCAACAGTGCGGTGGGTGAGGACATCCGCAATCTGTGGCGTTCCGAAGCCGAGCGGCTGCGACTTCCCGACAGCGACCTCTGGCTCTTCGACTCCAGGGTGATCGCCCGGCTCCGCTTCGACGACGACGACCGGATGACCGGCGTCGAACTGGTCACCGACCCTGTGGAGGTCGCACGCGCCTGCCAGGTCCGGGATGCCGCGTGGCACCACGCCGTTCCGTACGAGACCTTCGCGGAACAGGTGCAGACCGCCGGGTGAGCACCGACTTCCAGCAGGCGAGAGTTGCCCTCGGGTCGCGGCTACGGGAGCTGCGCACCGACCGGCGCCTGACGGGCCGCCAGCTGGCGGCCCGCCTCGACTGGCCTCAGTCCAAGATCAGTAAATTGGAGACCGGGCGTCAGACCGCGACGGCGGACGATCTGCTGGCGTGGGCGGACGGTACCGGTCATCCGGAGGCCGCAAAGGAACTGATCACTCGGCTCCGAAGCCTGGAGTCCCGGTCCCGGGCCTGGCGCAGACAGCTGTCAGCGGGCCACAAGCCGGTTCAGGACACGCTGACAGCCGAGTACGAACGAACGACGACGTTCCGCGTCTGGCAGGGCTCCACGGTCGTGGGAATGCTCCAGACCGCCGAATACGCCCGTCACGTGTTCACCCGCTACGCGGACCTCCACCAGTCCGTACGCGACACCGAGGAAGCCGTACGGGCCCGGGTGAAGCGTCAGGAGATGCTGTACGAGCCTGGGCGGACATTCCACATCGTGATGTGGGAGGCAGCGCTCCGCGCGCTGGTGTGTCCTCCTCCCGTGCTCGCCGCACAGCTCGACCGTCTGGTGGGCGTTCTCGGGCTGGACACCGTTTCTCTGGGCATTGTCCCGTTCGGCGCCCCTCTCGGGCTTCCGCCGGCCAACGGATTCTGGCTGTACGACGACCGATTGGTGATCGCGGAGGACTGGCACGCGGAACTCTGGCTGGACGACGAGGACAGTGTCGGGGTCTATCAAAAGGTGTGGCGAGCGCTCTCCGATGCGGCGGTCCACGGTGCGGATGCCCATCGCGTGATCGCTCGCGCCAGACGAGCCCTCGACGCTGCCTGAGAATCCGGCAGAAGATCACGGACCGCTCCGGGAATCCTGGCGAATCAGCCCCGACAGGGCCGGGCAGGCGGCCGTAGCGTCCTCCTCAAGGACGGCTCGCACGCGCTGGAGACAGGGACCGGTGACCTGGGACCCCGAGCGCGGTCGATTCCGTCCCGGCCGGTCGGCAGCGGGCCGGTCGGCCGAGGCAGCACCCACCATCACGAGAAGGAGCACGTTCATGGCGGGACAGCACAGTGGCGGCACGGGTTCGGGCCAGGGCGGAAGCCAGCAGGACGACAGCAACTTCGGTGCCAAGCACGGCGGTGGGGGCTCCGGTGACGGAGACGTGAACCGCGACGACTCCCGGCCCACCAAGAAGTGAGCGAGCGCGACGTGACGGAGGCCGGCCCGGAGCTGCTGGCCTCCCAGCTCATGTACATGAAGGCCCTTCCGGCCGAATGGCTCCCGGCCTACCGAGCCGTGCCCCGGGAACTGTTCGTCCCTGACGTGATGTGGCCAGGGGTGACGGACGGTACCGGTGGCGCGGAAGCCATCGACCGGCGTGAGAACCCGGACGCCTGGTTCCGCGCGGTGTACTCGAACACGTCCCTCACCACTCAGTGGGACGACGGCGCGCACACGGGCACCCGTCGGGGAAACAGCCCCACGTGCAGTAATTCGCAGCCCTCCATGGTGTTCTCCATGCTGGCCGCTCTCGATGTCCAACCGGACTCCAAAGTGCTGGAGGTGGGCACGGGCACGGGCTGGAACGCGGTTCTGCTGTCCGAACGGGTCGGTTCTGAGAACGTGTTCACCATCGAAGTCGACCCGCAGAACGCGACCGGTGCACGCGAACGGCTGAACGCCGCCGGGTACGACCCGGTGACCGGGGTCGAGGACGGCTCCCAGGGTCGGCCGGCATCCGCTCCTTACGACCGGGTACTGATCACGGCTTCCCTCCGGGAGATCCCGCCGGAGCTCGTCCGGCAGACCAGGCCCGGCGGACGCATCGTCGCCCCGTACGCCACGGAATACGGCGGGGAGGCCGTCGTCCGGCTCACAGTCCAGGAGAACGGGAACGCCACGGGTCCGTTCGTCGGACCGTCCGCGTTCATGCGTCTGCGGCAGCAACGAACGTTCCGTACCCATACCCGGGAGTACCTGGGCGGGCCGTGGCCGGCCGACGGGCGCCGCTCCCGGACGGATCTCTCCCCGGAGGACGTGGCCGACTGGCTCCCGATGTTCGCCATCGGGCTACGGACGCGGGGAATGTTCCCCTGGGCGCAGCCCTACTGTGACGGGTCCTACACGCTCTGGCTTCGCGACGACAAGGTCACCTCCTGGGCCACGGCCGACTACGAACCGGGCAAGGACGCGTTCGAGGTCTACCAGGGCGGTCCCCGTGATCTGTGGGGGGAGCTGGTGTCCGCGTACGCCTGGTGGGCCGAGCAGGGGCGACCCGGGTTCGAGCGGTTCGGGCTCACGCTGACGCCGGAGGGGGATGCCTGGGCGTGGCTCGATTCCCCGGAGTACCCGGTCCTCGTGGTCGGCTGAACCACCGGCGAACGGTCCCGCCCATCGCCAGGTCAGAGTGGAGAGCGGGACCGTTCGCGTGGGCACGCGGGCGGTGCTTCCCGCGCTGCCCCCGGTGTGAGGACCGGCGGGGCCGCGCGTACAGGGGTGACGGTTACTGTCGGAGAATGCACGACCAGCCGTCCGCCGCCGAACCAGCCGAGCCAGTCACGTCAGCCGAACCAGCCGAACCGGCTGGATCAGCCGAACCAGCCGCATCAGCCGTACCGCCGTCAGCCGTGCCGCCTTCCGGCCCCGACGCCTGCCCCCACACCCACCCCGGTCCCTCCGGCACCCCCGGACTTTCCGGCACCCCCGGCCCCTCCCGCACCCCCGGACCCGCCATCACCCCCGGACCCCCCGCCACCCCCGAACTCTTCACCTGGGAGTTCGCCACCGACCCGTACCCCGCCTACGCCTGGTTGCGCGAGCACAGTCCCGTGCACCGGACATCACTGCCCAGTGGTGTGGAGGCGTGGCTCGTGACCCGGTACGCCGACGCCCGGCAGGCGCTCGCCGACACCCGGCTCTCCAAGAACCCGGCGCACCACGCCGGGCCCGCGCACGCCAAGGGGAAGACCGGCATCCCCGGCGAGCGCAAGGCGGAGCTGATGACGCATCTGCTGAACATCGACCCGCCCGACCACACCAGGCTGCGCCGTCTCGTGTCGAAGGCGTTCACCCCGCGCCGGGTCGCGGAGTTCGCGCCCCGGGTGCGGGAGCTGACGGACCGGCTCATCGACGGGTTCGGGTCGGAGGGAGAGGCGGACCTCATTCACGACTTCGCCTTCCCCCTCCCCATCTACGCGATCTGCGATCTGCTCGGTGTGCCCTCGGAGGACCAGGACGACTTCCGGGACTGGGCAGGCATGATGATCCGCCACGGTGGCGGGCCGCGAGGAGGAGTGGCCCGGTCGGTCAAGAAGATGCGCGGCTATCTCGCCGAACTGATCCACCGCAAGCGGGAGGACCTGGGCGACGAGGGCGGGGACGACGATCTGATCTCCGGTCTGATCCGGGCCAGTGACCACGGCGAGCACCTCACCGAGAACGAGGTCACCGCGATGGCCTTCATCCTTCTCTTCGCGGGGTTCGAAACGACCGTGAACCTCATCGGCAACGGCGTGTACGCGCTGCTGCGCCACCCCGGGCAGCGCGAGCGGCTGCAACGCTCCCTGGCCGCGGGGGAGACCCAGCTCCTGGAGACCGGTGTCGAGGAGCTGCTGCGGTACGACGGACCGGTGGAGCTGGCGACCTGGCGGTACGCCACCGAACCGCTGACCCTCGGCGGACAGCGTGTCGAGGCCGGTGACCCGGTCCTGGTGGTGCTGGCGGCCGCCGACCGGGACCCGGCGCGTTTCGACGACGCCGACACGCTCGACCTCGCGCGGCGTGACAATCAGCACCTCGGATACGGGCACGGCATCCACTACTGCCTGGGAGCACCGCTCGCCCGGCTGGAGGGACAGACCGCGCTCGCCACGCTGCTGACACGCCTTCCGGACCTGCGACTTGCGGTGGAACCCGCCGATTTGCGCTGGCGTGGCGGGCTCATCATGCGTGGACTTCGTACGCTTCCGGTGCAGTTCACCCCCGAGCGACACACCGCCGAAGGTGACGCAGCGTCAACTCTGTGACGTTGACGTGATCTGTGCTGCATCGACTTGTGACAGACGTTCGACTCCCGCTACGTTCACCGTTCGACTCGTCAGTCGTATGACACGCGTCTCATGGCGTGCGTCGTACGGCGGCCGGGTCTCGACCGAAACGTCAGTCGGACATCAGTCGGACATCAGCATCGTCGGACATCAGCATCTGTCGGACATCAGTCACACGGAAGGCAACCGCATGGGCTCCGCGAACGGCAGACACCGCCGCCCTCGCCAGGCACCCGCCATCGTCGTCGCGGCGGGGGTGACGGGATCGGCCATCGCGATCCCGCTGCTCGGCGCGGCGGGCGCGCACGCGGCGGACGCGACGACCTGGGACCGGGTGGCCGAGTGCGAGAGCGGCGGCATGTGGAGCGCCGACCTCGGCAACGGGTACTACGGCGGGCTCCAGTTCTCGCAGGAGACCTGGGAGTCGTACGGCGGCCGCGCCTACGCCCCCCGCGCCGACCTCGCCAGCCGCTCGCAGCAGATATCCGTGGCCGAGAAGGTGCTGGACGCCAAGGGCCCGCAGGCGTGGCCCAGCTGCGCGCCGATCGCCAAGCTGACCAAGGGCGGCGCGGCGCCGGGTGTCGATCCGGGGAACGCGCCGTCCCCGGGCGCGACCAAGACCGCCGAGCCGGGCGCCGGCCGGGCCGGTGGCGGTTCGTCGTCGGCCGATGACGCGGGTACGGGTGTCGACTCCGACGCCCCCGACGCCCCCAGTGCCTCTGGTACTCCCGGCGCCGGTACGGGCGCGTCCGCCGGTCCGGGTTCCTCCGACCCGTCCGGGGCGGCCTCGGCCACCACGCCGTCCGCTGACGGGGCGACCGACGGAACGACTGGCGGGGTGACCGGCGGGACGACGGACCCGTCCGGCGCGCCCGACGCCTCCGGGGAAGCGGGCGGGAAGCACCGCGGTCCCCTCGACCCGGCCGAGAGCGACCCCGCCCGCACCTCGGACGAGGTCACCGACCGTGACTCCGGCCGGCACGCCTCCAGGGGCGAGGGCGAGGCCCGCGACGGCGAGGCCGTGGCCAAGGCGGAGGACTACACCGTCCGCCCGGGCGACAACCTCTGGGCCATTGCTGATGCACAGAAGGTGCCCGGCGGCTGGACTTCGGTCTACGAGGCCAACAAGGACACGATCGGCGCCGATCCGGATCTGATCCTGCCCGGCCAGAGCCTCGATCTGGAGCCGGAAGCGAGCTGACGGCCCGGTGGCGGCAGCTGATCGACGGCTGTTCGACGGCTGAAACGCCCCCAAAAGTAGGCCGTTTGAGAGGCCTATGTCCGCTTATGTGTAAGTGAGACATGGGTCTCTTCGCATCATCTGGCGTGTTGTGATCGACATGCCCATGCGCATCCCCTCCCACCTGCGGAAACAGTGCATCCGCAGGTGCAAGTAAGGGGTTTATGTCCCGTATGTCCGTCGTTGTGTGTCGGGGTTGCCTGTGTTTACGGTCGGAACCGCTCGCACCGCGGGCCCCGTCGATCGTCACGCCGAATCCTGCCGTCGGTCGAAGGGAACAGACGCGTAAAGCGCCGTAGGCAGGAGCGGGGGACCCAGGTAGGCGCCGGGCCCGATCGTCTCGACAGGAGACGCTCAGGACCGGCTTGGGGTGAAGCCGCGAGTCATGACTCGCGGCCGGGCGACTCATCAGCCCGAACCCGACAGCTCACCTCGTAGGCGTCGGTGAGGAGACAGTTCCATGCTGCTTAACAGCAAGGGCAAGCACCGCCGCCCGTCCAAGGTCGTCCGTGTCGCCACGCTCGCCGGCGTCGCCGGTGCCGCCGTCGCCGTTCCGCTGATGGGCGCGACCGGCGCCTCCGCCGCCTCCGTCGGCACCTGGGACGCCGTCGCCAAGTGCGAGTCCGGCGGCAACTGGTCCATCAACACGGGCAACGGCTACTACGGTGGCCTCCAGTTCTCCCAGTCCAGCTGGGCCGCCGCCGGTGGCACGCAGTACGCCCCCCGGGCCGACCTGGCCACCAAGTCCCAGCAGATCGCCACCGCCGAGAAGCTTCTCGCCATGCAGGGCCCCGGTGCCTGGGCCTGTGCCGGCGCGGGCAACCTGAGCAACGACGGCGTCGACCCGGGTGTCAACACCGGCTCCGGCTCCAGCTCCGCGAAGAAGAACAACGACCAGCGGCAGCAGAGCAGCCAGTCGCAGCAGAACACCCGCCCGCAGCGGCAGGCCCAGCCCGAGCGCACCGAGGCCCCCGCCGCCTCCCGTTCGGACCGTGGCCAGGCCCCCGCCAAGACCTCGAAGGCCCCCAAGGCCGTCGAGAAGGGTGACGGCGAGTACCAGGTCAAGGCCGGTGACACCCTCGGCAAGATCGCCAAGTCGCACCACGTCAAGGGCGGCTGGCAGCACCTGTTCGAGCTGAACAAGGACATCGTCAACGACGCCGACCTGATCTACCCGGGCCAGCAGCTCCACCTGAAGTAAGCGGCACGGCGACGCGGCTCCACCTCCTGTGGTGACGGCGGCGGCACAGGATCACTCTCCTCCCGGAGCCTTCCCCGGCCCGGTGCGCACCCCCATGCGTGCCGGGCCGGGGTCTTCGCTTCCGGGCGGGCGGCTGGTCCTCGGCCGATCCCGTCCCGGGCCGGACCTCGGGGCCGACGCTGCTCGCCGCCGATCGGGACCGCGCGCCACACCTCGTACCCGAACCCGCTCACCCGTGCCCCGTACCGTTCAACTGATGTAGTTACCGACCGGTAAGTATTGGGCTTTTTGTCCCGCTTCACGGCCCTTCAGCCCCTTTTTCGTCCCAGCGGACGGGCGGTCGGCCGATTGCCGGGGCCCGGCCGGTTAGGCTCTTGGCGCAAGACCTGAAGCGGTCCTGCGCCAACAGCGTCATATCCCAGAAGGAGATGCCTCGTGCCGTCCATCGACGTCGTCGTAGCCAGGGAAATCCTCGACTCCCGGGGCAACCCCACGGTCGAGGTCGAGGTCGGCCTCGACGACGGCAGCACGGGACGTGCTGCCGTTCCGTCCGGCGCCTCCACCGGCGCGTTCGAGGCCATTGAGCTTCGTGACGGCGACCCCAACCGCTACCAGGGCAAGGGCGTCGAGAAGGCCGTCCTCGCCGTGATCGAGCAGATCGGCCCGGAGCTCGTCGGTTACGACGCCACCGAGCAGCGGCTGATCGACCAGGCGATGTTCGACCTGGACGCCACCGAGAACAAGGGCTCGCTCGGCGCCAACGCCATCCTCGGCGTCTCGCTGGCCGTGGCCCACGCCGCCTCCGAGGCGTCCGACCTGCCGCTCTTCCGCTACCTCGGCGGCCCGAACGCGCACCTGCTGCCCGTGCCGATGATGAACATCCTCAACGGTGGGTCGCACGCCGACTCCAACGTGGACATCCAGGAGTTCATGATCGCCCCGATCGGCGCGGAGTCCTTCTCCGAGGCCCTGCGCTGGGGCGCCGAGGTCTACCACACGCTGAAGTCCGTGCTGAAGCGCAAGGGCCTGGCCACCGGCCTCGGCGACGAGGGCGGCTTCGCCCCGAACCTGGAGTCCAACCGCGCCGCCCTCGACCTCATCCTTGAGGCCATCAAGGAAGCCGGCTACGCCCCGGGCAAGGACATCGCGCTCGCCCTCGACGTCGCCGCCTCCGAGTTCTACAAGGACGGCTCGTACGAGTTCGAGGGCAAGTCCCGCTCGGCCGCCGAGATGACCGAGTACTACGAGGAGCTCGTCGCCGCGTACCCGCTGGTCTCCATCGAGGACCCGCTGTTCGAGGACGACTGGGCCGGCTGGAACGTCCTCACCGAGAAGCTGGGCAGCAAGATCCAGATCGTCGGCGACGACCTCTTCGTCACCAATCCGGAGCGCCTGTCCCGCGGCATCGAGGAGAACTCCGCGAACGCCCTGCTCGTGAAGGTCAACCAGATCGGTTCGCTGACCGAGACCCTGGACGCCGTCGAGCTGGCCCAGCGCAACGGCTTCAAGTGCATGATGTCGCACCGCTCCGGTGAGACCGAGGACGTCACCATCGCCGACCTCGCCGTCGCCACCAACTGCGGCCAGATCAAGACCGGCGCCCCGGCCCGCTCCGAGCGCGTCGCCAAGTACAACCAGCTGCTGCGCATCGAGGAGATCCTCGACGACGCCGCGGTGTACGCGGGCCGCTCGGCCTTCCCGAGGTTCCGCTCCGAGGGCTGACAGCTTCCCCCGGACGCCTCGGCAACCGCCGTGCGGTCGCTTCGCGCACCGCTCCGCGCGCGCCCGGCGCACCACCCGGTGGCCGCCGAAGGTCCATGCCTCCGTCCGTCCCCGCACTCGGTCCCGTACCGTGTGCGGGGACGGATGTGCGTAACGGGGAGGCGTGTGACATGGCCGCGAAGGACCGGGACCGGTTCTCCACCGCGACCCGGCTGCGACTGCTCGGCGAGCAGACCGCCGCCCGCGTCTACCGGTCCCAGAGCCGCCGTCAGGACCGCCGCTCCCGCCTCACCGGCCGGGCCGCGTTCCTCGCGCTGATCGTCTGCTCCCTCGTGGTCGCGCTCGCGTACCCGATGCGGCAGTACGTCTCCCAGCGCGACGAGATCGCCGACCAGGAGCGGCTGGCGCAGCAGGCGGCCGAGCGCACCGAGGAGCTGCGTGACGAGAAGGCACGGCTCCAGGACAACGCGTACGTGCGGCGGCTGGCCCGTGAGCACCTGCACTACGTCCTGCCCGGCGAGACCGGTTACACGGTGATCGACCCCGACGCGGTCAAGGAGCGCACCGGTGAGTCGGACACGGACGACCGGCCGTGGCACTCGAACCTCTGGGACGGCGTCGACTCCGCGGACCGCGACTGACCCCCCTTCTCACCCGATCGGTGATCAACGTTCTCCCACCCGGTCAACGAGCACCGATCAACCGACCCCGAGCACTCCGAACAGATCCAAGGCAGGCATGGACACGCCCCCTCCCCAGACCGAATCCACCGCGCCCACCGACGCGGACATCGCCGCGTTCCGGCAGCAGCTCGGCCGCCCGCCGCGCGGGCTGCGCGCCATCGCGCACCGCTGTCCCTGCGGCAATCCGGACGTGGTCGAGACGTCGCCGCGGCTGGAGGACGGCACGCCGTTCCCCACGACGTACTACCTGACGTGCCCGCGCGCCGCGTCCGCGATCGGCACGCTGGAGGCGAACGGGGTGATGAAGGAGATGACGGAACGTCTCCGGTCGGACCCCGAGCTGGCCGCCGCCTACCGCGCGGCCCACGAGGACTACCTCGCCCGCCGCGACGCCATCGAGGTCCTGGAGGGCTTCCCCAGCGCGGGCGGCATGCCGGACCGGGTGAAGTGCCTGCACGTCCTGGTCGGCCACTCGCTGGCCGCCGGACCGGGTGTGAACCCGCTGGGTGACGAGGCCGTCGCGATGCTGCCCGAGTGGTGGCGCAAGGGCCCCTGTGTGGCCCCCTGCGAGCCGGAGGCGTCGGCATGACCAGGGTCGCCGCCATCGACTGCGGTACGAACTCGATCCGCCTCCTCGTCGCCGACGCGGACCCGGCGACCGGGGAACTGACCGACCTGGACCGCCGGATGCACATCGTCCGTCTCGGACAGGGCGTGGACCGCACCGGCCGGCTCGCACCGGAGGCGCTGGAGCGGACCTTCGCCGCCTGCCGTGAGTACGCCGAGGTGATCAAGGAGCACGGCGCGGAGAGGATTCGTTTCGTCGCCACCTCCGCCTCGCGCGACGCGGAGAACCGGGACGAGTTCGTCCGGGGCGTCGTGGACATCCTGGGCGTCGAGCCCGAGGTGATCAGCGGTGACCAGGAGGCGGAGTTCTCCTTCATCGGCGCCACCAAGGAGCTGACCGGCCGCGACGACCTGGCGAAGCCGTACCTGGTGGTGGACATCGGCGGCGGCTCCACGGAGTTCGTGGTCGGCGACGACCGGGTGACGGCGGCCCGGTCCGTGGACATCGGCTGCGTACGGATGACGGAGCGCCACCTGGTCCACGAGGGCACGGTCTCGGACCCGCCGACGCTCGGCCAGGTCACCGCGATCCGCGCGGACGTCGAAGCCGCCCTGGACCTCGCGGAGGAGACCGTCCCGCTCACCGGGACGGCCACCCTGGTCGGCCTGGCCGGGACGGTGACGACGGTCGCCGCCATCGCGCTGGACCTGGCGGAGTACGACCCGGCCGCGATCCACCACTCCCGGGTCACCTTCGAACAGGTCCAGGACATCACCGGCCGCCTGCTCACCTCCACCCACGCCGAACGCACCGCCATCCCCGCGATGCACCCGGGCCGGGTCGACGTGATCACCTCGGGGGCGTTGATCCTCCTGGAGGTGATGAAGCGGACGGGCGCCCGAGAGGTGGTCGTCAGCGAGCACGACATCCTGGACGGGATCGCTTGCAAACTGGCGGAAGACATCGAACGGTGACACGCCAGCCTGGCTGATCGAGTAGGTCCGGTCCCGGTCGGCGGGAGCGGCCGGTCGATCGCTCAAGGAGACGCGGGAGCGGGACCGGGGCCTGGTCACGTGAAGCTGGGGCGGGATCTCCTCCTGGCCCCACGTGTGACCAGCCAAACGACGACGTGTTCACCCCATGTGAGGTCACCCCTGTGAAGTTGCTCCGGGGCGCCACCGACCACCGCGCGGTGCTGCCGCGCGGTGGTCGGTGGCGAGAAGGCCGATAGGGTCGCTGGGCGCCGGCCGCCGGCCCCCGATGTTCCCGCGCCGTCCAGGTCCACCGAGTGCGCCTGCGGCTGTTGCCGGCGGGCATGTCATGGGCGGACCAGGCTCGCGTACGTCGTCGATGACTACGTACTGCCTCAACTCGCCTGGGGAAGAGCCTCGTTCAGCACGCCTCATTCGAAGGGGCGCGGGTGGACTGTGAGTCTGGGCAGGGGCGAGGCCAGGGGTCCACAGCTGCCGTTTCGTGATGTCGTACATCCGCCACGCGATCGGTCAGCAGTGTTCCGCTGCGCGCCAGGCTCGGTCGGCGAAGCGTACGGCCTGCGGATGTGCGCCCTGTGAGGGGTGGGCAAGATGGGCGCGCACGGTAGGGGCGCCGACCAGCGGGACGAGGTGGACACCGGGGTGGAGGTAGCGCCGGGCAGCGGAGACCGGGGCCGTGCCTACACCCAGGCCGGCGGCCACCTTCTCCAGCCACTCGTCGAAGTTGCGGCATTCGGCACCGACCACCGGCTGTGCGCCGTCCTGCCACATGTCGGGAAAGGTGGTCCCGCTGACGGTGTTGATGACCAGGGGCCA
This sequence comes from Streptomyces sp. AM 4-1-1, assembly GCF_029167625.1. NCBI lineage: Bacteria > Bacillati > Actinomycetota > Actinomycetes > Kitasatosporales > Streptomycetaceae > Streptomyces > Streptomyces sp. AM 4-1-1. The sequence goes on along the minus strand of NZ_CP119145.1, from coordinate 2,603,776 downwards.
GTCCGCCAGCTCCGCCCACTCCAGGTGCGGGCGTTCGGCCAACTGCCAGTTCGCGGGGACGGCCGCTATCCGCGGCTCCTCATGAAGAAACACACCACGCAGTCCTTTGGGAAGCGTCTTGCACCGCAGAAGCCCCAAGTCAACGACGCCTGTGTCGAGTCCGGCCAGACGGGTGTCGCACCGGACGAACTCGACTTCGATGCCAGCCTCCTCCGCGAACCGGGCAGCCAGTCGGGACAATCCATCGGGCAATCCCCAGCTGAACCCGATGCGCAGTTTCTCCCCTTCACGCAGATTCGTCAGGACCGAGTCGAGCTGTTGAAGCAACGGCGCGACGGCGTCACGCATCATGCCTCCCTTTTCGGTTAACTCGGTCCTGCGGGTGGTGCGTTCGAAGAGTCGGACGCCCAGCTCCGCTTCCAATGTCCGGATGTTGCGGGTCAGGGTCGGCTGGGCCAGATGCAGCCGTCGGCCGGCGGCGGTGAAGCCGCCATCCTCGGCGACTGCCAGAAAACAGCGTAGGTGTCGCAGGTCGATGTTCATTCTTTCAGCGTATAGGTGCTTCAATAAAATCATTTCTCCAACCCCGGCGTGCTGTCTAGTCTTCAGGTGTTGCCGAACGGACATCGCGACCGTCAAAAAACGTGCAGCGGGTCCGCAGCCCAAGTGCTTCAGGTGCCGGGTCATGCATTGGGGGACAGTATGCAGGATTTTTGATGCACGCGCCTTTACTGGCAGAGTGAAAAATCTACCAAAGAGAAGGTAAAAGAATTCGGCTGTCGCCGCACGGCCGGGCCCGTGCGGCGACGGGGCGATGTGCAGTCAGGCCCCGGCGGTCTGTGGGCGCAGGACCACGGGTGCGGGCCTCGGAAAGCATGGTCCTGGCACCTGATGCGTAACCTTTTCAGCCCCGGTCGCCTGAACCCCGCTGGTCTCCCGCGCGCTTCCGTTCTGTGTGGCACCTTCGGTGTGCTCTTCCCCGGTCCGTTTTTCTGTGTCGATTTTTCGGAACCGGGCTCCAAAGGCTGTGTATGTCGGAATGGGCTACCCCTTGCCCTGCGGTGACGATTTCGGTAATGGGCGCATCGCTCCGCGCGTATGAAAGTTCATCGGTCAACATTATTCCCTGTTGTTCGAATGCCCATTCTGGTGCCCAAAAGGCCGGAAAGGATCTTGACGTGCCGATCGTTGATACTTGCAATGGTCCCATCGAATACGTCATGAAACATGGTGACCCGGACCTGGCTCCCCTGGTCTTTCTGCACGGCGGCCTCGGCTGCGTCGCCGCATGGGGACGCTTTCCCGCCCAGCTCGCCGCCGCCACCGGACGGCGCGCCCTTGTCTACTCCCGGCACGGCAACGGCGGTTCGGGTCCCGCTCCACAGCCGCTCACCGCCCGCTATATGCATGTGCATGCTCAGGAGGTACTGCCCGAGATCCTCGGCACACTGGGCATACGCCGACCGGTGCTGGTCGGACACAGCGATGGCGCCTCCATGGCCCTGTTGTACGCATCCGCGTTCCCGGTGGAAGCCGTCGTCGGCATGGGGCCCCACATGTACTTCGAAGAGCAGAACCGCCTGGGCATCGAGGCCGCACGGGCTTCCTACGAAGCCGGGCCGCTCGCCAAGAAGATGGCCCTCGTGCACAACCACCCCCGCGCGGTCTTCGACCGCTGGAGCGAGGTGTGGCTTTCGCGCAGATTCCGCGACTGGTCCATCGAGAACGATCTCGATGTCACGGCGCCGGTCCTGCTGATTCAGGGCGATGCGGACGAATACGGCTCGCTCGACCAGATCGACTCCGTACAGCGATCGGTGCGCGGCCCCGTTCAGCGTCTCGTCCCCGAAGCGTGTGACCACTACCCGTACCTCTTCTGCCCCGACCTCGTCATCGAGACCACCCGTGACTTCCTCGTCGCGCATCGCGCCGAGGCAGCCCGATGACCGACGCCACCACGACGACGCACCTCGACGCGCTGCTGGCCCGTTCTGCCCATCGCCACCCCAACCGCCCCGCTCTGGAAGGATGCGGCGAGATCTGGACCTACGCCCGGCTGGATCGCGCCGTCGATGCGCTGGCCGCACGTCTGGCCGCCATCGGCGTCGCACCGGGCGATCGGGTCGGCGTCTATGCGGCCAAATCCCCGGCTGCGGTCATCGCCCTTTACGGGGCGCTACGAGCCGGCGCGGTGACCGCACCACTCGACATCACTGATCCGCCGGAGCGAACCGCCCGTATGGTGCATAACGCCGGGTTGTCCTTCCTGCTGACCACCGACCGCTCTCTGGCCGCCGGCCGCCGGGCCGCCGCCAACATCCGCGGCGGCACCCCGGCCGAGGAAGGCGCCTTGGGTCACGGCCTGAACTGGCTTCGCATCCTCACCACTGATCAGCGACCCGCGCCCCTGCCGACACCCACCGACCGCGGCGGCTACATCCTCTTCACCTCCGGAAGCACCGGCTGGCCGAAGGGCGTCCTGCTCTCACACGAGAACGTTGCTCACTACGCTTGGTGGGCCGCGGCGGAATTCGGCCTCACACCCGACGACCGGATCGGCTCCCAGGCCGCTCTCACCTTTGACCTGACCACCTTCGACCTGTTCAGCGCGGCTGCCGCCGGTGCCTGTACTGTCCTTATGCCCGATCTGTTGCGCGCCTTCCCGCGCGACGTGGTCAGCTGGCTGAGCGAGCAGCGGGTCACTGCTTTCGTGGCCGTGCCGTCCCTCTACCACAACATGCTTGAGCAGGGCGGCCTCGGTGAAACCCCGCCGACTGACCTACGAATAGCCGCCTTCGGCGGAGAGGCTTTCGCCCCGCCGATACTGGAACGGTATCTGCGCCTCATGAACGGCGTGCCCTTCTACAACCTTTACGGACCCACCGAGACCAATGCCTGCACCTACTACCGCGTGCCCGCCGACTGGACCGCCGAGCAGGAACTGACCATCGGCCGCGGCATCGGCGGCGTCCACCTCGACGTACTTGACGACGACGGTCGGCCTACCGACGGGGAAGGCGAGATCCACATCGCTGGACCCAGCGTGTTCCAAGGCTATCTGCGCGGCGGTGAACTGAGTGACCCCACCGTCAGCGTCACTTTCCGGGACGGCGTCACCCGCCGCGCCTACGCCAGCGGCGACATCGGGCGGATCACCGCAGACGGCAGGGTCTTCCTGCGCGGCCGACGCGATTCCCAGGTCAAGCGGCGCGGACACCGCATCGACCTGCTGGACATCGAAAACGCTGTCCTTGAACTGCCCGGGGTCGCCACCGCGGCCGTGGTCGCCAAGGAGGCCGAGTACGCCGGCCAGATCTGGGTCTACGCCCGGACCAACGCAACGGAACGACAGGTCCTGTCCGGCCTTCGGGACATTCTCCCTCAGCGGATGCTCCCCGATCGGGTCGTCCCTCTCACCACCCTGCCCACCACCACCAGCGGGAAAGTCGACCGCCGAGCCTTGAGCAGCGCCACCTTCGATGGACCAGCACCCCTTGAGGAGAGCCGTACATGAACAGCGTCGAAGACCTCTGCGCCCTCATCAGCAGCCGTATCACCTGGAGCCGCGGCGAAGAGTCGCAGTCGCTGGACGCGGACACCCCGCTCCTGGAAATGGGCCTGATCGACTCACTGGCCATCATGGAGATCGTCGCGGCCCTGGACAAGGAAGCCGGTGTTTCACTGCCCGAGACCGAGATCGTCGCCGCCAACTTCCGTACTCCCGGGGCCCTCTGGGCGACTCTCGGGAACCTCACCGCTAAGGGCCGCGAATGAGCGCCGTCACCGGTCTGCCGCGCACCGGGGACCCACACACCGAGCAGTTCGTCGGCTACTACCGCGACCTGGCTGCGCCCGTTTGGGAACAGGTCGCGGACAAGGATTTCGTGGTGCAGTGGCAGACCATGGCCGACCTCGGCGTCCTCCGGCTCGCAGACCCCGGTACCGAAGGCCCCGGCCCGGTCACACGTTCCCTCGCCATGATCGAAGGTATTGGACTCGCCGGAGTCGACCCCGGTATCTGCTACGCCCTGGCCTCCCAGATTTTCGGCATGCAGTTCCCGCTCCGCGCAGCGCTTGCTTCGGACGCCCGGGGCGTCCTCAACGGCGTTGAGGACGGCAGGGCGCTGCTCTGCCACGCGTTGACAGAGCGCGGAGGTGGAAGTGATCCGCTGTCCATGGCGACACGGGCACGGCGTGAGGGCGACGGCTTCGTGCTCGACGGCGCCAAGACTTTCATCACCGCCGCACCGATCGCTGACCACGCCATTGTCTTCGCCCGCACCGCCGAGGGGCGTTCCCCGTTCGCCCTGTCCGCGTTCCTCTTCCCTCTGGACCTACCCGGGGTACGGAGAGGCGAGACCTTCACCAAGACCGCACTCCCCACCGTTCCGATGGGCGAACTGCTCTTCGACGACGTCCGGCTGCCGGCCGACGCGCTGATCGGAGAGGAAGGCTCCGGTCTAGCCGTGATGGCCTCCACCACCGCATGGGAACGCTCGGTCATCCTGGGGTACGCCCTCGGCCCCATGCACCGCACCTTGACGCGCACGATCGACTGGGCATGCGGCCGGGAGCACTTCGGACGCCGTATGGGCGCCAGCCACCAAGTCGCCGGCCGTCTCAGCGACATGGCGCTGGGACTGCACCGCTCACGCGTCCAGCTGTATGCCATGGCCGCCCGGCTCGACACCGGCATACCGGCCCGACAACTGGCTGCCGCGGCCGCCCTCACCAAGATTTCCGTCTCCGAAGACTTCGTACGCCTCACCGAGCACGCCACCGCCCTGTCAGGTGTACGGGCCTTCCTCACCGGCTCCGAACTGATGGCCGACCTCGCTGGCCCCATGGCGGCCCTCACCTACGCCGGCCCCAACGACCTGCTGCGCGTAGGTATCGCCCGCCAACTCGGCCTAGCCGTCGAGAACTGACCCGGAGGACACCAATGACGCTGCCGACACACCTGGGCGACATCCTCAAACTCGCGGCCGAGACCGGAGCGGCCCTTGCCCCGCTTGCCGCCGACGTGGACGCCGGCCACTCCAACGGACATGAGACCTACGATATTCTGCGCAATTCTGGCCTTCTGGCGCTGCTCGCCCCGCGGGACGTCGGCGGCGCGGGTCTGGGCTTCGGCGACTACTGGCGGGTGCTGGCCGAACTCGGTGCCCGTAACGGCGCCGCGACCCTCGGCTTCAACATGCACAACGTAGTGATCGGCGCGCTCGCGGACACGGTGGGCACCCGCCTGCCGCCAGCGGCTGAACGGTTTCGCACCTGGATGCTGGATGAGGTCGTGCACGGCCGCAAGCTCTTCGCCTCTGCCACCTCAGAAACCGGCCGCGGCGCCAAACTCCGCGGCATGGGCACCCGCTACCGACTCTCCGACGACGGCGAGAGCTATCTGCTCACCGGCAGGAAGTCCTTCGTGTCGCTCGTCGGCGCGGCCGACTACTACGTCGTCGCGGCCGCGGCCGACGACGGCACCGAGGACACCGGGGATATCTCGCACTTTGTCGTCGCCTCCGACGACCCAGGCGTCACCTTCGGCACCGTGCACAGCATGTCGGCGATGTACGGCACCAGCACCGCCGCCATGTCCCTTGACGCGGTGGCAGTGCCCCGCTCACGCCTCTACCTCGGTGTTGAGGGCATGTCCCTGTTCAAGGTCGTACGCGAACCGCATTGGATGATCGCTGGCTACACCGGTGCCTACTTGGGTATCGCGGAAGCCCTCTTCCAACAGGTCGTCGACCACGTCACCGCCGTCCCCGTCCGCGCAGCGTCACCGGTGCTCCAGCAGGAACTGGGACGGATGTCGGCCCGGCTGCGGGCGGCCCGCGCGCTGGTCCACGAGGCTGGCGACCTGGTCGACGCCGAACGCGGCAGCCTGGAGGCGAATGCCGCGGTGCACGCGGCCAAATTCGTCGTCGGCGAGGTCGGTCAAGAGCTGGCCCAGGATGCCGTGCGTCTTTGCGGCTCGGCAGCCGTGAGCCGCAGCCACCCGCTTGAACGCCTCACCCGCGAGGTGGCGTTCGCCCATGTGATGCCAGCCAAGCCCCACGAGTGCCTGGAGTACCTCGGCAAGGCCGCCGTCGGTGTCAATCTCTACGACGCCCGGGCCTTCTCGTGGTGATCCTGACCGCGGACGAGACAACGGCCGACCGGGACGTCTTCCGGGCTCTAATGGGCTCCCACCCCAGCGGCGTCACCGTCATCACCACCAGCGACGATCAAGGAACACCACACGGTTTCACCTGCACTGCCCTGTGCTCGGTCTCCCTCCGCCCGCCGCAGCTCCTGGTGTGTGCCTCGAACTCCGGCAGCACCCTGCCGGTGATCACCGCACGAGGGGCGTTCGCCGTCAATTTCCTGCACAGTGCCGGACGCCGCGCCGCCGAGGCCTTCGCCGGACCGGTGGCAGAGCGCTTCACCACAGTCCCCTGGGAGCCGGCCCCCGCCACCGGCCTGCCGGTCCTGCCGCAGGATGCGCACGCCATCGCGGAATGCCGCGTCACCCAGCTGGCGTCAGCCGGTGACCACACCGTTGTCATCGGCGAGGTGCTGCACACCCACCTGCCTGGCCCGGCCGACGCCGACGCGCCCCTGCTTTACGTCAAGCGCCGCTACGCAACCTGGCCGTCCTGATCACCACATCCGCTGCCCCCGACAATCCGATGCGAGGAACACCGTGTACCGCACCATGATGAAGTCTAAGATCCACCGGGCCACCGTCACCCAGGCCGACTTGCACTATGTCGGCTCGCTGACTGTCGACTCCGAGTTGATGACGGCCGCCGACCTGCTACCCGGCGAAAAGGTTGACATCGTCGACATCGAGAACGGTTCCCGGCTGTCCACCTACGTCATCGAGGGGCAGGCCGGCTCCGGGGTGATCGGCATCAACGGCGCAGCCGCCCGGCTGATCAGCCCCGGCGACCGGGTCATCGTCATTGCCTACGCCGCCATGAAGGACGAACAGTCCACCTCCTTCGTCCCCAGGGTCGTCTTCGTCGATGAGCACAACGCCGTCGCCGAGGTCGGCGGTGACCCGGCCGCGGTGCCTGAAGGCTCCAACCTGCTGCGTGGCGATCTGGCCGCCAACTGATCCGCTTCTAGGTGAATTGAGCCACTATGACGACGTCCGTGGTCAGCGGCGGCACCCGTGGCATTGGGCAGGCACTGAGTCTGCGGCTCGCCGCACTCGGGCACCAGATGATTGCCCTCTACCGCGACGACGACCGCGCCGCACAGCAGACCGTACAGGCCGGTGACGGGCGGATCGAGGCGATGCGCTGCGACCTTGCTTGTCCAGAGGAGATCCGCTCTGTGTGTGCCCGCATCAGCGCTGAACACGACGCACCGACCGTCCTCGTCAACAACGCTGGCGTCAACCGCGACCGGCCTTTCTTGGCCATGACCACCGAAGATTGGGACATGGTCCTGGCCACCAACCTCTCGGCCCGTTCCACCTCAGCCGCGCCCTGACCCCCACGATGGTCTCGGCAGGAGGCGGCAGCATAGTCAACGTCTCGTCCACCACAGCCATCCGGCCACGGCCGGACGGTGCCAACTACTGCGCGAGCAGGGCGGGTCTGCTCCAGCTCACGAAATGCATGGCCCTGGAATGGCCCCGTACATCAGGGTCAACGCCCTCCTCCCGGGATTCACCGACACCCAAGAGGTCGTCGAACGCTACCGGCTTGACACGCCCGAACGGTGGGCAGCCGTCGTCGCGGCCATTCCCGGGCAGCGGCTGGGTTCGGTCGAGGACATCACCGACACTCTCGAATTCCTCGTCTCCGTACGCAGCGGCTACATCACCGGCCAGCAAATCGTTGTCGATGGCGGCCATTTCATGGGCTGATGGTCCTCGTTGCACACCAGATGACCCCTCATTCTCAGGAGATGCACAAGCATGCGACTGAATCAGTCACAAGTCGACGCCTACCGCTCCCATGGGTTCCTGTTGCTGGAATCCCTGTTGAACCAGCAAGAAGTGGAGGCACTGCGGCTCGCCTTCGCACGTGACAGCAAGGTCCCCGGACCACAGGTCGTGACGGAGGGGGACGGGGCAGAGGTCCGCGCGGTCTACTCCTCGCACCAGCGGCAACCGGAGTGCGCGGGGCTCACCCGTGACCCGCGCATTCTCCAGCCCGTACAGCAACTGCTCAGTGATGACGTATACATCTACCAGTTCAAGATCAATGCCAAGGCGGCCTTCGGCGGCGACAAGTGGGCTTGGCACCAGGACTACCTCGCCTGGCGCCTCGCCGACGGACTGCCCGCACCCAGGCAGGTCAACGTCGCCGTCTTTCTCGATGAGGTCACCGAGTTCAACGGGCCGGTTATCTTCCTTCCCGGCTCACATGGCGGCGGGCTCGTCCGTGAGGGACGTGCGGACGCTGCCAGGTCCGAACAACATCTCGATCCCGACGACATCTCCCTGGGCCCCCAGCAGCTCGCCGAATGCGTCGACCGCCACGGTATGACAAGTCCCAAGGGATCGGCCGGCTCCGTGGTGTTCTTCTCGCCGGAGATCGTGCACGGCTCGGCGCCGAACATGTCGCCGTTCACGCGCAGGCTTTTGATCGCGACTTACAACGACGTCACGAACCTGCCGCGGCCGGCTGGCGAAGCCCGCCCCGACTATGTTGTGTGCCGGAACACCGAGCCGCTGCGCGCACTGCCCGCGCCTTTCTCCGAGACCCTGGCGGCGGTGACGGTATGACTACGCCCGAGACCGGCCGCGCCGTCGTCCTGGAACGTTTCGGAGAGCCGCCGCGGCTACGGACGTTCACCCTTCCGCCGGCCCCTGACGGCGGGATGATCGTGAAGTGCGGCTATGGCGGGATCTGCGGCACTGATCTTCATCTGGGTCAGGGCCACCTGGACATTCCCCTACCACTGGTCCTGGGTCACGAAGGACTGGGTGTCATCGCAGAGTTGGGAGCCGGAAACCACCATGACGCCACCGGCGCGCCGTTGGCCGTCGGCGACGCGGTGATGTGGGCCTCCTCCATCGCCTGCGGTGTCTGCCCGCCCTGCCGACTGCATCGTGAACCGACCCTGTGCGAGAACCGGCGTACCTACGGCGTCAACCGTTCGCTCGCCGACGGCCCGGAACTGTCCGGCTCCTGGGCCGACCACATCGAGTTGCAACGCGGCACCGCCGTGGTGAAGATCGCCAGCGACATCGACCCGCTCGCAGCCATGTCCCTGGCCTGCGCCGGGCCCACGGTGGCCCACGCGCTGTACGAGCGCCGACCCGTACGGCTCGGTGAGGTCGTGGTGGTGCAGGGCAGCGGTCCGGTAGGCCTGGCAGCCGCTGCCTTCGCCCAACTGGCGGGGGCCACCAAGGTTATTGTCGTCGGCGGCCCTGCCGGGCGGCTGGCTCAGGCCGCCGCAGCCGGTATCGGCGACGCGCACCTGGACATCGTCGGCGCCTCCGACCCCGAAGAAGTCCTGCGCGAGGTGCGGGCGGCCACCGGTGGTGGCGGAGCGGACCTGGTGATCGAGTGCGCCGGGGTTCCGGCGGCCGTGGGGCAAGGCCTCACCCTGGCCCGGCGCGGCGGCAGCTATCTGATAATCGGCCAGTACACCGACGCGGGGGACACCCTCGTCAACCCGCACCAGATAGTCCACCGGCAACTGGACGTCATTGGCTCCTGGGCGTTCACGGGGGCCCACCTGGTGGAGTACGTACGGCTATTGCCGGCGCTCCTCGCGCGCTTCGGCCTTGCGAGCCTGGTGACAGCTTTTCCCCTGGACAAGCATGCCGACGCCCTGACGGCGGTCGCCTCTGGCTCGGTACTGAAGGCAGTCCTGACCAACTGAGTTGAGGGACCGGCGCCGGGCAGTGGGCCCGGCGCCGTCAGACCGTCCGCCGCCCCGTCCGCTCCTGTCCGCCGTCCCGTCCTCAGAGAGCGCTCACCGCCGACTCGGTCCGCGGATCGTCGGGGAGATAGGCCAGGAGGTGGTGTCCCGGCTCGTCGACCGCGGCGAGTTTGACGTACCGCAACCGCAGGTCCCCGGCCACGGGATGCCTGAAACGCCGCACGGCGGGGTGGAACCCCGCGGTTTCCCGGGCGCCGTACCAGCGGGCCGCGTCCCGGTCGGCCAGCAGCTCCGCGGTGATCTCCGCGTACCGTCCGTCCTCCGGATGGCGGGCTGCCCTCGCGCGGAACTGCCCCAGCAGGCTTCTGGCTTCAGGCTCCCACTCGGCCAGCAGGCTACGGGCAGGCGGCCAGCGGAACACCAGCCACAGCAGATTGCGCTCCTTGGGTGTCAGCCGCGCCGGGTCGGTCAACAGCGCCGCGTAACCGATGTTCCAGGCCAGTAGGTCCCAGTGCGGGTCCAGAACCACCGCGGGGTTCGGCGCAAGTGCCTCGACCAGCGACAACAGGTTCCGGGACACCCAACGCGGGGCGGACGCGGCCGGCACGGCGCGTTCCACGAACGACAGGACGTGCTCGGTCTCGTCCTCGTCCAGCAGAAGGGCACGCGCCACCGACCGCAGTACCTGTTCCGTCGTACGGACCCGGCCCTGCTCCAGCCACGCGTACCAGGAGCTGCTGATCCCGGCCAACTCGGCGACCTCACCGCGTCGCAGACCCGGTGTACGGCGCCTCGGCGAGCCGGGCAGCCCCACCTCACCCGGGGTCAGGCGTTCGCGCCGGGAGCGAAGGAAGGCACCCAGTTCCCGGCCCGGTCCGTTCTCCACGGCATTCACCGGGACGGCGCCCGCCCGCGCCCCTCCAGGCCCCACACCGTGCATCCCGGCGGCTCCTCCCGTGTGTCCTTCCTTTTCTTCCCGGCCGGAACTCTGCGGAGCGCCCGGCAAGGTGTGAGAAAGGGTAATCGGCTGAGGGCAGGCCCCGGGCCGCAGTGATGGTGAGCTGGAGATACCGGACCCCGGAAGACCCGTAAAAGATCCAAGAGGGCCGACTTACCAGAGAAAGGAGCACCTCGTGGACGCCACTGCTCCCGCGACCGCCGGCACCTCCGCACAGTCCGATGGACTTCCTGTCACCTCCTTGCGATTGCTGCGCACCGCGGGCTTCGTCAGCAACTTCGACCGCTTCTGCATCACACCCATGCTTCTGCTCATCGGCACCCAACTGGGCGTCTCCCTGCCGACCGTGATGCTCGCGGCCAGCGGCTACTTCCTGTGCTACGGACTGATGCAACCTGTCTGGGGCCTGGCCAGCGACCGGATCGGCCGGGTGGGGGTCATGCGGGTCTCACTGACCGGGGCGGCCGTCGCCTCCCTGTGCTCGGTGCTCGCACCCGATGCGACGGTGCTGATCGTGGCCCGCGCTGCCGCGGGCGCCTTCTTCGCCGCGTCCATCGCGGCATCCATCACCTACATCGGTGACACCGTCCCCGCTGCGGTGCGGCAGCGGCCGCTCAGCCAACTGATGACCGCTTTCGCCCTGGGCACAGCAGTGGCCACTGTTGTCGCGGGGGCGCTGGCGCACTACGTCAGCTGGCGGTTGGTGTTCGCACTCCCCGGGGTGCTGGCCGTGTACCTGGCCGTCGCCCTGCGCAGGTTGCCGGAGCCCCCGCGTGAACCGGCAGGTTCTCTGCTCACCCCGATCCGCGTGGTGCTGCGCTCTCGATGGCAGTGGTACGTGATGGCCGTCGCCATGCTGGAGGGAGCGGTCCTGCTGGGTTTCCTGACCTACGTCGCGCCTGCCCTTGAGGCACAGGGCGCCTCGGCCGCACTGGCGGGCGCGGTTTCCGCGCTCTACGGCGTCGGCTCCATGGCAGCGGCCCAATCGGTCAAGCGCCTGGTCGGCCGGTGGTCACCGGCGCGGCTCATCGTGACCGGCGGAGTCCAGATGGCGGCGGCCTTCGGACTCGCCGCAGCCAGCCGGACGGTCCCGGCACTGGTGGTGACCGCCCTGCTGCTGGGTGGCGGCTGGTCGTTCATGCACTCCACGATCCAGTCCTGGGCCACCGTCCTGTCACCGACGGCCCGCGCCACCGGCGTCGCCATGTTCGGCCTCGCCCTCTACGTCGGCAGCGCGCTGGCCAGCACACTCGCCGCTGTACCCGCCGAACACCACGCCTACCAGAGCCTGTTTCTGACGGCCGCGATCCTGACCGTCCCACTGACCCTCGCCGCCGCAGTGGGCCGCGCCCGCTACAGCCGCCGCTGAGGCCGGCCGCCGGACCCAGGCGATGACGCGTGTCGCAACCAGGTCCGGTCCAGCCCCGCCCCGGTCCGGCGGGCCCGGACCGGGGCGGGCAGCGGATGTCTCAGGCGGGTTCCACGGCGAACGGGCCGCCGGGGCGAAGGCCAGGGCGGCGAAGCACTCGCCGACGCGGCGGTGGGCCGCTGCGTTGAGGTGGCGTTGGTGCTCGGTTACGGGCCGGTCGGCCGTCTGGTCGGTGCTCTGCGGAGCGGGGCGCTGTAGGGCGGGGCGACCGTTGTCCGTCGTCCCGTCCGTCCCTGCGATGGGCCCGTCCCCGGTGAGCGAGTGAGGGCCGGGCCCATTGGGGTTCCGGGGGCCGGGGAGGGCGCATGCCATGGAAGTGTCAGGCGGCAGCCGCCTGCGCACGCTCATGCGAAGGTTTCCGCGCACTGTTGAGCTTGTATTCGGCGGGTTCGGCGCGGGCCTCGGCGGGGTGCCGCGAACAACTTCGTGAAGTTCTTCACAAGGAAATGGCCCCTCCCGGGCGGGCTTCCGCGCGGAAGGTGCCCTCCGGGCCGTCCGTCGGAGGCTTCGGAGGGTGTCGAGTCAGGTTTCGGGGGCGTTGCGGAGGCGTGGCGCCAGGGTGTGGTTCAGGCGGCGAGTTGGATCGAACCCCAGCTCACAGGGTGTGGGAAACGTTCGCCACCCGCCTCTGGTTCCCTCCGGGTTCATGATCTCCATCACGAGGGCGGCGCAGTGTAGCAGAGGGTGGGTCAAACCTTGTGAAGGGGCTCACGAGGTACCCCCCCGAGGGGGGTGGATACTCGATGCCATGAGCACCACGGAGCGTCCCAGGATCCTCGTAGTAGGCGGTGGGTACGTAGGCCTGTACGCAGCTCGTCGCATTCTGAAGAAGATGCGGTACGGAGAGGCGACCGTCACGGTCGTCGACCCGCGCTCGTACATGACCTACCAGCCCTTCCTCCCCGAAGCCGCCGCCGGCAGCATCTCCCCGCGGCATGTCGTCGTCCCGTTGCGACGCGTGCTGCCGAAGGCGGAGGTTCTGACCGGTCGGGTCACCACCATCGATCAGGACCGCAAGGTCGCCACGGTCGCGCCGCTCGTCGGCGAGGCCTACGAGCTGCCCTTCGACTACCTGGTCATCGCGATGGGCGCCGTCTCCCGTACCTTCCCGATCCCCGGCCTCGCCGAGCAGGGCATCGGTATGAAGGGCATCGAGGAGTCGATCGGCCTGCGCAACCACGTCCTTGAGCAGCTGGACAAGGCCGACTCGACGACCGACGAGGACATCCGGCGCAAGGCCCTCACCTTCGTCTTCGTGGGCGGCGGTTTCGCCGGTGCGGAGACCATCGGTGAGGTCGAGGACATGGCCCGCGACGCGGCGAAGTACTACACGAACGTGAAGCGCGAGGACATGCGCTTCATCCTCGTCGACGCCGCCGACAAGATCCTTCCCGAGGTCGGCCCGAAGCTGGGCGCGTACGGCAAGGAGCACCTTGAGGGCCGCGGTGTGGAGATCTACCTCTCCACGTCCATGGACTCCTGCGTCGACGGTCACGTGGTGCTGAAGAACGGCCTGGAGGTCGACTCCAACACCATCGTGTGGACCGCCGGTGTGAAGCCGAACCCGGTGCTGGCCCGCTTCGGCCTGCCGCTCGGCCCCCGTGGTCACGTCGACACCTCCGAGAAGCTCCAGGTGCAGGGCACCGACTACATCTGGGCCGCGGGCGACAACGCCCAGGTGCCGGACCTCGTCGGCCGCAAGGCCGGCAACCCGAACGCCTGGTGCCCGCCCAACGCCCAGCACGCGCTGCGTCAGGCGAAGGTCCTCGGTGACAACGTCATCTCCGGGATGCGCGGCTTCCCGCAGGCGGACTACAGCCACGCCAACAAGGGCGCGGTCGCGGGTCTCGGTCTGCACAAGGGCGTCGCGATGATCGTCGTCGGCAAGATGAAGATCAAGGTGAAGGGCCGCCTCGCCTGGTACATGCACCGTGGCTACCACGGGATGGCGATGCCGACCTGGAACCGCAAGATCCGGATCTTCGCCGACTGGACCCTGGGGATGTTCCTCAAGCGCGAGGTCGTCTCGCTCGGCGCCATGGAGACTCCGCGTGAGGAGTTCTACGAGGCCGCCAAGCCCGCCCCGGCCCCGGCCGCCCCCGCCGTCAAGTCCGAGGGCGAGAAGGCGAACGCCTCCTAGCGCCGCTCCCGGCGCCGGCGCGCTGAGCGGTACGAGGCGGTGCCGAGCGGCACGAAGCAGTAGAGAGCGGTACGAAGCAGTAGAGCAGGACGCGACCGAAGGGGTCGTCCGCCATCCGTGGTGCGGGCGGCCCCTTCGGCGTATCCCCGCTCCCCGGGGGGCTTTGCCGTTTTGTTGCCCGGTGGCGGAATGGTGTTCGGACCGGAGACTGTTGAGCGAGACATGGCTCGCCGAGACGCCCGGGGCGTCGCGGCGTGCTTTTAGGCATGTTTGGTCATGCTTGGGCTTATTTGGGAAACACCACCACGGAGGTGTGCGCCATGCCAGATGCCGCGTTGCGGCTGACCGCTCTCGCCGAGGAGTTGCTGGGAGAACCCCTACCGGTCCGTGTCCGGGCCTGGGACGGCAGCGAATCCGGACCGCCTGATGCCCCCGTCCTCGTCATCCGCCACCGCCGCGCACTGCGCAGACTCCTCTGGAAGCCGGGCGAGCTGGGTCTGGCCCGCGCCTGGGTGGCCGGTGAGATCGACGTCGAGGGCAATCTCTACGAAGCACTGGACCAACTGGCCGGTCTGCTCTGGGACCGCGGTCCCGACGCGAACGAATCCATCCATCCGGCACGCGACCCGAAGGTCCGCGCCTTCGCCCGCGGCCTCGTCCAGCTCGGCGGATTCCTGCCGCCGCCCCCGCCACCTCCCGAGGAGGTCCGCCGCCGCACCGGCGCGTTGCACACCAAGCGCCGCGACAAGGAGGCCATCAGCCACCACTACGACGTGGGCAATGACTTCTACGAACTGGTCCTCGGCCCGTCCATGGTCTACTCCTGCGCCTACTGGGAGAAGGACGGCACCCTGGAGGACGCCCAGCGCGACAAGCTCGACCTGGTGTGCCGGAAGCTGGCACTGAAGGAGGGCGACCGCCTCCTCGACGTCGGCTGCGGCTGGGGCTCCATGGCCATGCACGCCGCCCGTGAGTACGGCGCCCAGGTCACCGGAGTGACCCTCTCCACCGAACAGGCCGCGTACGCCCGAAAGCGCATCGCCGAGGAGGGCCTGACCGACCGGATCGAGATCCGGGTCCAGGACTACCGTGACGTCCGGGACGGCCCGTACGACGCGATCTCGTCGATCGGCATGGCCGAGCACGTCGGTTCGATCCGCTACCGGGAGTACGCCGACGACCTCTACGCCCTCCTCAAGCCCGGCGGCAGGCTGCTGAACCACCAGATCGCGCGCCGGCCCGAGAAGGACGAGTCGGCCTACGAGATCGACGAGTTCATCGACGCGTACGTCTTCCCCGACGGTGAACTCGCCCCGGTCGGCCGCACCCTCGCCACCCTGGAGGAGGCCGGGTTCGAGGCCCGGGACGTCGAGGCGATCCGCGAGCACTACGCGCTGACCCTGCGCCGCTGGGTCGCCAACCTGGAGCGGCACTGGGACCGCGCGGTACGGATGACCTCGCCCGGCCGGGCCAGGGTCTGGCGGCTCTACATGGCCGCCTCCGCGCTCTCCTTCGAGCACAACAAGATCGGCGTCAACCAGATCCTCGTGGTGCGCCCGGCCGACGGCGGCTCCTCCCGGATGCCACTGCGCGCACGCGACTGGACGGCGTCCGGCACCGGCTGATCCGGGGGCCTCGGCGATCCGGGTGATCCGGGGGACCTCGGCGATCCGGATGATCCGGTGATCCGGTGATCCGGTGATCCGGCGGAGACCCCGGGGCGCGGGGAGGGCCGGCAGCCGCGACGAACGCGACTGCCGGCCCTCCCCGCGAGCTGTCCCGTACCGCTCGTCACTCCGTCTTGATCGCGGTCAGCATGTTCAGCTTCGCGGCGTTGCGGGCCGGCCACAGCGAGGCCAGCACCCCCACCACACCGGCGAGCACCAGGAAGAGCGCGATCCGGCCCCACGGCAGGACCAGTGCGTAACCCGGGATCTCGGACCTGATGGACTGGCCGATCGCCCAGCCCAGGAAGGCACCGAGGCCGATCCCGATCACCGCGCCGAAGAGCGAGATCACCACGGCCTCCAGCCGGATCATGCGCTTGACCTTGCCGCGGTCCAGGCCGATCGCCCGCAGCATCCCGATCTCCTGCTGACGCTCGAAGACCGACATCGCCAGCGTGTTGACGACTCCGAGCACCGCGATGATCAGGGCCATCGCCAGCAGTCCGTACATGATGTTCAGGACCGTGCTGATGACGCCGCCGAACATGTTCCGGAGGTCCTGCCGGTCCATGATGCTCATCGCCGGGTTGTCGCCCAGCGCGTCGACCAGCGCCTGCTCGTTCGCCTCGGACGCGCCGCCGTCCGTCTTCACCCACACTTCGGGGACGTCCGGGTGGGGCGTGTGCGGGGCGACGGTGGCGGTGGAGATCAGGACCGACGAGAGGAACTGGTTCTCCTCGAAGACCGCGCCGACCGTGATGCTGCCCTTCTTCTCGTCGCTGAACGTGATCGGAAGGGTGTCACCGGTCTTCCACCCCTTGGCCTTCGCGATCTTCTCGTCGACCGCGATCCGTCCCTCGCCGAGCGACGCCAGCGAACCGGACACGGTCCGCAGGTCGAAGAGCCGTTCCACATCGCCGGGCGTCACCGCCGCGGCGGACTCCCCGTCGTCACCGAGGGAGAGCGAGGTGAGCTGGCGCGGCGAGACCGCCGACACCCCGTCCGCCTTCTCCAGGGCGGTCAGCGCCGACGGGTCCAGTGTGCCGCCGCCCGCCATCGAGACCATGTAGTCGGCCTTGATGTTGTCCGTCGTCATCCGGTCGAGGGCCTGGCCGAGGGTGACACCGAGCACCGAGAGACCGGTGACCAGGGTGAGTCCGATCGCCAGGGCGGACGCGGTGGCTCCGGTACGCCGTGGATTGCGGACCGCGTTCTGCGCGGCGAGCTTCCCGGACACCCCGAACAGCCGCTGCATCGCCGGGCGGGCCAGCGCGATCACCGGTCGCGACAACAGCGGGATCAGCACGATGATGCCGATCAGGGCCAGGAAGGCCCCGCCGCCGATGAGCGTCCGGCCGCCCTTGCCGGCCGCCGCCGCGCCACCGACGATCGCCGCCGCGCCGAGCAGCGTGAGCACGCCGCCGATCGAGTTCCGTACGACCAGTGATTTGGTGGTCGCCACCGAGTGCACGCTGCTCATCGCCGCGATGGGCGGGATCTTCGCGGCCCGGCGGGCGGGCAGCCAGGCGGCGAGCACGGTGATCAGGACACCGACACCGAGCGCGGCGCCGACCGCGGTGAGCGAGACCACCAGCGGTCCGGCCGGGATCTTCGCGCCGAACACGCCCATCGCGGAGCGCAGTCCGACGGCGAGGCCGAGGCCGAGCAGGAAGCCCACCACCGACGCGAGCAGGCCCACGACCAGTGCCTCGATCAGCACCGAGCGCTTGACCTGGCGCCGGGAGGCGCCGACCGCCCGCAGGAGGGCCAGCTCCTTGGTGCGCTGGGCGACGAGCATGGTGAACGTGTTGGCGATGAGGAAGGTGCCGACGAAGAGCGCGATGCCGGCGAAGACGAGCAGCACCGTGTTGATGGTGCTCATCTCCCTCTCGATCGACTCGGCGTTCTCGTCGGCGAGCGCCTTGCCCGTCCTGGCGTTCGCGTGCTCCGGCAGCAGCGGCTTCACCGCGGCGAGCAGTTGCTGATCGGTGGCGCCGGGCGCGGCGGCGACGTCGATGTCCTCGAAGTAGCCGGGGCGCAGGAAGAGTTGCTGGGCGACGGCGGTGTCGAAGAGGACCAGGCTGCCGCCCGCGTTGACCGCGCCGTCGTCGGTGGTGAAGACGCCGGCGAGGGTGTACTCCTTCACCGGACCGTTCGTGGCGACCCGTACCGGATCACCGACCCGGTACTTGCCCCTGCTCGCGGTCTCCTTGTCGAGCGCGACGGCGTCGGCGGAGGCGGGGCCCGTACCGTCCACGAAGGTGTACAGGGCGTCCGCGCCGTTCTCACCGGGCGAGTAGTTGGACCCGGTGTTGGACCAGCCGTTGCCGATCAGCTTGCCGTCGGGGTCGGCGACCCCCGCGAAGCCGGAGACCCGCCCGGTGGCGGCGGCCACGCCGTCCAGGCCCTGGATCTTCTTCAGGGTGGGGGTGTCGATGCCGGACTTCGGGTCGTCGCGGTCGACGTAGCTGGTGACGCCGACCGCGATGTTGTCGTAGCTCTTGGCCGACTGGTTGCGGAAGGCGTTGCCGAGCGTGTCGGTGAAGACGAGGGTGCCGGAGACGAAGGCCACACCGAGCATCACGGCGAGCACGGTCATCAGCAGCCTGGCCTTGTGCGCGAGCACATTGCGCAGGGCGGTACGGAACATGTCTGTCAGTCCTGGGATGGGTTCCGACGGGCCGGAAACGGGAGGGGGAGAAGGGGGAGAGGAGGGAGGGGGCCGGGGAGGGCCGGGGGCCGGGAGGAGAGGGCGTTCACGGGCAGGGTGCCGGGGGCCGGGACGAAAGGGAGTTCACGGGCCGGGAGGCCGGGGCCGCGGGCGGGAACGCGGAGACGCGGGAACGTCCCTGGGCGGGGTGGCGTGGGGCCGGGGAACGTCCGGGTGGGGCGACCGGCGTGGGGCTCCGCGGAGCTGCGGGCCGTTCAGCTCGTACGGCCCTTGGCGTCGAACGCCTTCATCCGGTCCAGGACGCCGTCCGCGGTGGGGTGCATCATCTGGTCCACGACCCGGCCGTCCGCGAGGAAGACGACCCGGTCCGCGTAGGAGGCGGCCATCGGATCGTGGGTCACCATGACGACGGTCTGGCCCAGTTCGCGTACGGAATTGCGCAGAAAGCCCAGGACCTCGGCGCCGGAACGCGAGTCGAGGTTACCGGTGGGCTCGTCGCCGAAGATGATCTCGGGCTGGGAGGCCAGGGCGCGGGCCACGGCCACGCGCTGCTGCTGACCGCCGGACAGCTCGGTCGGGCGGTGCTTCAGCCGGTCGGCCAGGCCGACCATCTCGATGACCTGGCGCAGCCAGTCCGCGTCGGGCTTGCGGCCGGCGATGTCCATGGGAAGCGTGATGTTCTCCAGCGCCGTCAGCGTCGGCAGCAGGTTGAACGCCTGGAAGATGAAGCCGATCTTGTCCCGGCGCAGCTGGGTCAGCTGCTTGTCCTTGAGCGTGCCCAGCTCCGTCTCACCGATCCGCACCGAGCCGCTGCTGAAGCTGTCGAGCCCGGCCACACAGTGCATGAGGGTCGACTTGCCGGAGCCGGACGGGCCCATGATCGCGGTGAACTCGCCCTGCGGGAAGTCCACGGTGACCTGGTCCAGGGCCGTGACGCGGGTCTCGCCCTGCCCGTACACCTTGGACAGGTCCGTGGCGCGTGCGGCGACCGCGGTGGTGCGGCGGGCGGTGTAGGTGGTCGTCACGGGGAACACTCCTGTTTCGGGACCGACGACCGCGGTCCGCTCCGGCTGCTTCCGAGCAGCGTCGGCGGCCTTCGATCGGCTTCGACGGGGACTCCTCCATCGTCACCGCTCACCGGCCGCGAGTCGTCAGTCGCGGTGCCCGTTCCCGTGGCCCTCTCGAGTCGCACGGCCGGGACCGTTCGTCCTCCTCTGGTATGACGGCACCCCTGAGGCGACCCGGCCCGGTCCGGCCCATCACCCGTGAGAGTGACCGGCGCACCGTGAGGGCGAATCCTCCCGATACGGCAGGCGACTTTCCGTCAATCCTGATTGCCGCTCTGTGAGCACCGGTACCCCACCAGGCATGTGCCGATGTCGTTTCCGAGTGTCTGACGGACCCTCAAACGGTCAATAAAATAAGACAACCTCGGGTGGCTGTACGGCTGATCGAGGGACGCCCCCCGATAGGGTCATGTGCCAACGCGGAGCCGCGCGCGACGCCCGGATGGTGGAACGTAGACACGGCGAGCTTAAACCTCGCTGCCCCTCGGGGGCGTGCCGGTTCGAGTCCGGCTCCGGGCACTTTTCTTGGTGGCGGCTTCGAGGCGGAAGAGCGAGGACGGGGAGACCGCGAGCCACCAGGTGCAGCGGTGCCCCGGGCCGATCCGGTGACGTGACCCGGAGGGCGAGCGGTTCGGCGACGAGCCCCGGCGAAGGTCTTCACGGATGCCGTGGCTCGTCGCTTGATGCCGTCGCCCTCGCGCGAACCAGCGGCTCGCCAGACTGTGGCCCGAGTCCGATGAGCGCGGGGCGGTTGGCCCGCCCCCGAGCCGCCACCGGCAGTCCCGTAGCAGGAGCCCCGATCTACGACACTCCGGGCGCGGGGCACCACCGTCTGGCCGCAGTGGCTTCGGGGCCGATCGTGAGCGTGACATCCCAAATGGCCACACGACAGAAGTTCGCAAGGTCCTGCGCCAGTACTGGTCCGGGCGGCGGGGGTACCGTTCCTGGTGGACGCCAGAAATGGAGACAGGCATGCCACGTTGGAGTGAGTACACGACCGGCGAGCGCATCAAGATCTTGCGGGGGAAGGCAATCCGGCAGTCGGATCTTGCGGAAATGACCGAATTGTCCCTCCCCACGGTTCGGGGGGCGGAGCAGGACAAGCGACTCACTCTGCCGACACTTATGAAAATCGCCGCCGCGCTACGCGTGGACACCTCCGTCATCCTCGGGCAGCAGGGACCGCGCCGGGCCATGGAGCACGGGGACCGCATCACGATGCGTGACCTGTCCTGTGCCGTCCATGACTCGGCTGTCGGGCTGCTCCCCGCAGGCATCAACGCGCACAGCGCAGCCGAGCTTCGGCGGACCACGAACCGATGCTGGGACCTCTACTGGAAGGGCGACTACGTGGAGGCCGGCGCGGTCACGGCGCTGCTCCTCGCCGAAGCCGGTGCCCACGCGCACGCGCAACCTGCTGACGCGCAGTCCCAGGCGTGGGGCTTCGTCGCTGACGCCTACCGTCTCGCCGCGTACGTAGCGAACCTCATGGGGTCCCGCGACCTGGCGTACGCGGCGATCGGCCATGCGCAGCAGGCAGCGGACCGGGCGGCGGACGACATGCGGGCAGCCCTGGTGGCGTCAGGCCGGTCCTGGATCTATTTGCGGGACGCGCGGCTGGATGAAGCGCTCGCCCTGGCGGAGAAGTCGGCCGTGGACGTCGAGCCCCGGTTCTCGAAGGCGACCGTGGACCAGTTGGTGGCGTACGGCAGCCACGTGAACTTCGCGGCCGTCGTCGCCTCGCGAATGGGAGACAAGGAACGGGCGGCCGATTACCTGTCGCAGTCCCAGGCGACAGGCGCCCGTATGGGGTCCGAGCATCGCGCCCACGGGACCGTCTTCGGGCCGCTGTCAGCGACGACGCAGGCGGTCGGTGTGAACGTCGCACTTGGGCAGACCGGAAAGGCGCTGACGCTCATCGACTCGATCAAGGATGTGTCGGCGCTCTCCGGAGCAGCCCGGAACCGGTACGCGATGGACAAGGCCATGGCGCAGGCCGACGCGAAGATGTTCGATGCTTCGCTGGATACCCTGGAGGAAGCCCTGCTCGCTGCTCCCGAGTGGGCGCGTCATCAGGCGCTGCCCTCCGTGATCGTCCAGAAGGTGGGAGTGGCCAGCACGGCACGGCTGCGCCGGGTGTCGAAGCTGATCGGCGCAGTCCCGGCCGGGACGGGCAGCTTCATGCCCGCGACCGCGAAGACCGCGCTATGACTCGTACGACACGTACCGATCCTGACGCGTAGTCACTTACCACTGCTACGCCCTGTACGACTCCCTGCCTGGCGGATCGGGGAAGTCGTACGGGGCGCTTCTTCATGTCAACGTTCTTCAGAAGCAAGCTTCTTGCATGAACCAGACCCCCCAGCAACGGACTCGCCGCGCAGTCCTGGCCGAGGCGGCAAGCGGCGGTCACCGTGAGGGATTGCCCGCACGCATCTCCAGTGTCCGCGTCGTGCTGTACGACTGCCGACCGGTGGTCCGGGCCGGACAGCCTCTGGCTTCGCACCGCATATTCGCTGAAGCGCGAGACTGGGCGGTCGTCGCGGAACTCGTCGACACGGCACCGCCCGGAACGCCCCGCCATGACGTGGCCGCTCTGGCCGCGCGTCGCCGAGCTGATCGACTCGGGTCAGGCCGACGGAATCGTCACCTCCGCATGGGACACCACCTACGAGGGCATCGTGACGTGGCTGCTGCAGCGCCATGCCTTTGCCGCGTGCATCGGCACAACGCCCGATGTTCCGGCCGGCCTCACGCAAGCAGGCTGACGCGAACCACGCTGCGGACCGTCGCGGCCCGTACGTGAGCCGGTACGCGATGAACTCCCGCTCGCTGCCGAGCTACCGATCGGCCTGGCGCGAGGCTCGCCCCCGCCGGAAGGCGGCGCCCTGGGTGAGGACTGAGGGCGCTTGATTGTGTCGGCCGTTCCGAGCCGCTTCGGATTCCTCGCGTTCGTCGGCCAACCCCGGCCGCGGGTCGCGCACACACCATCCGAACGAAGAATTGAGGAGAGACGAGTCGGAGACCCGTGCGAGGACTGCGGTACTGCTCTGGCTCTGTGCATCCAGTGCGGCGAGGCTTCGCGTTGCCTGGACTGCTGCCCGTACGAGCGGCCCTCGGCGGCCGAGCGGACGCAGCACCAGCTGCGCCGGATCGTACGTGATCACCCTGAGGCAGGACTGTGGGCGGGCGCCGTGGCCGCTCTCGCTCCCGCCATGTTCCTCTGGGCCGGGGTCACCTACCAGCCGATCGGCACCGTACGGACCCTGGGCCTCATCGCCGGTACGGCGGCGTGCTGCGCGTTCCTGATCATGGGGGCGGCCATGCGGAAGGCACCCCTGCCAGGAGAACGGCCGGTGTGCCGGATGCGAGACCGGGCCCCGGACGAACGGTGGGGGTGCACCGCGCTGGTGGCACTGCTGTTGCAGATTGCCTGGCCTGCGTCGGCATGGCTGTCGCCTGAGCACGGAGACAGGAATACCCGCGGCTGTCGTTCCCAGGCAGATCGCATACCGGGTTGGCCTTGTTTCGCCAGAGCCCCATGAGCTCCCTCTTCTTCGGCACCACGAATGGATGGCCGAGCACCTCGGCACGCACGAACAAGGCGGCCATCGCCGCCTGCCCGAGTGCCCTGCACCCGTAGGAAGCGCGATCCCACCAAGGAGGCGGTCGATGACCCTCACCACGAGCGAGAACAAGACGGTGAATGCGGCGCTGCTGCACACCGCGAGCCAGCGGGTCGTCACCCGCGCAGTTGAGGACCTGTGGCCGAACAACGAGATCGTGCTCGGTTCGCAGTGCCCGAGCGTCACTTCCTACGTCTGCCGGGTCACGGTGGACGACGAGGAGTTGGTCGCGAAGTACAGCTGGCTCGGTATCTCCATGGTGTCCATCCTGCGGGGCGCCGGAGGAACATGGGAGGAGGTTCAGGAAGCGCAACGTGCGTACGTCCGGAGCATCGAGCTGCTGACGGCGCGCGAGGCGCAGAATCTGGAGTTCCTTCGTGAGCTCGGGCGCCCTCGGGTATGCGAGACAGCCGGCTTCCACGGGGGAGTCCTCGTCACGCGGATCGCGGCGGGGACGTCTCTGGCTGACGAGCTGGCGGCCCGCCCGTGGGAGACGGACGCTCTCCTCGACGCGGTCCTCCTCGCCCTCGGAGGTCTGCACGGTCCGGCCGGCGCCGAGTGCTTGCGCGGAGCGCCGCCGGTCGGTGAGCGATCCGTCGTCGGCGTCTTCCGCCGGAAGTTCACAGGTTTGAGCGCCACCAGCTATCTGCGGACGCTCGGCCGGGAGAGCGGGCTCCCGGAAAACGAGCGTCAGGAGGTCGTGGAGCTGGTCCGGTGCGCGGTGTGGCGGCTGCTCCGGATGGCCGGTGCGATCTCACCCTGCCGGAACACCGTGGTGTTCGGGGACCTCAAACCCGAGCACGTCTACATCGACGGCCCCCGTCTCAACTTCATCGACCCGGCCGTGCAGTGGGCGGCCGGGCCTCAGCCGGATGTCGCGAAGCTCACCGGCCGGGCGCTCCTCCTCGCCCTCGGACATTCGGCGCGGAGGCGCAGCAGCGAACGCACCCGCTCTCGGCGCGCTCGCGCGGGAGCTGCGCGGGTACGGCGGGACCGTCCTCGTCGTGACGAACCCCGTGGACCTGATGGCCCGCCACTTCGCCGAGGTGTCGGGCTGCGCCCGGGTCTTCGGGATCGGGTCGAACCTCGACTCGGTCCGGTACCGGCTCCTGCTGGCCCGGTACGCCCAGGTGTCCCCGGACCTCGTGCACGGACACGTGATCGGCGAGCACGGTGACCGCGCCGTCGTGTGCGTGTCCACCACCACCGTCGCCGGCCGCCCGCTCGCGATCCCGGTGCACGTGGTCGTGGAAGACCTTCGACGGCGGCCGGCGCTGATCCGTAACGGCATCGGCCGTACCCGCTGCGGGCCCGCCGGTGCCGTGCTGTCCACGCTCTCCAAGGCCCTCGGTCTGGTCGACGGTATCGAGGAGCTGTCCGTGCCGTACGGAGATGTCTGGCTCGGAATTCCGATGCGCTTCACCGGCGGCAGGGCCGTACCGTGCCCACCCTCGCTCACCCGTTCCGAACGCCTGTCTCTGGACTCTGCGGCCAGCAGTCTCCGCGACGCCTACTCCCATCTCCCCGTACATACCGAGAGGATCGCCACATGACCAGCGCCACCCGACTTGAGGCCGCCGCCGCGGCCGTCACCGTGCTCAGCAACCGTACGGAGGTCACGGACTGGGCCCTCCGGTACTTCGGCCCGTGGTGGAACGCCACGTCGGTGGACGCGGCCTCCGTGTGCGCCGGCGCCGTCGTGATCGCGGACGTCGAGCCCGCGGACCATGAGGAGATCACCCTTCTCGTCCGGGACGGCCGGCCCACGGCGACCGTGGACTACGCGAAGCACCCGTTGCTGGTGGCGCGTGACGGCGATGACATCATCGCCACGTCACCTGACGAGACGATCGCGTACCGCAGTACGCCGTCCTCCGGTCGTCTCGTCCTCGCCGGTACCCACGCGCAGCCCCTCGCCCTTGCCGCCGCACGCCTGGCGCGGGAGGCGATCCGTGGTCAGCTCCTGCGGGACGGCTGGGCCGTGCTCCACTCCTCTGCGGTCGTCAGGCCGGACGACGGCGCGACGCTCCTCACCTTTGGCGACAAGGGGGCCGGGAAGACGACCACGGCCCTGCTGCTCGCCTCGCACGGCTGGCAGCTCCTCGCCAACGACCGGGTCCTGGTCCGGCCGACCGGCGAACGGGGCGTCGAGGTCGTGCCCTGGCCGTCCGCCGCCGCGCTCGGCCTCGGGCTGCTCCACTCGCTGGGCTGGGACGTCACCGCGCGGGAGCACCTGCGGGCCGGAGGCAGCTTCCACCCGACCCAGCACGAGTCCGTGACCGAGGCGCTGCTCGCCGGGGACCACACGCCGCTGTGGGAGAACAAGAAGCGCGAGAGGAAGGTCCAGGTGTTTCCGGACCAGTTCCCAGAGCTGTTCGGCGTGCCGCTGGCCACCGGCGGCCGGGCGGCGGCCCTCCTCTTCCCCCGGATCGACGCCGACGCGGCGCCGGACGTCGTCGACGGCACCCGCACGCTGGGAGAGGCGGACTTCATGTCGGGCGCGACGGAGGACCGCTACCCGGACGTCTTCGGGCTTGCTCAAGGCGTGGACGCCGGCGGCAGGGAGAGCGCGCGTACCGAGGTGGCGTCACGCCTCGCCGAACTGCCGCACCGCGCGGTCCGGCTCAGCCACGACATTCCGGCGAGTGCCGCCCTGTTGGGCAAGGTCGCCGGTGCGATCTGACCGCCACCGGACAGAGGGAAGCCAGGAACGGCCGGGGCGGGTTCGTTCGCCGAGGGCAGTGCGTTTTCCAGGTCGGAGTGGGTCGGAGTGGGTGCACGGGCGCGGTTCGAGTCCGGCTCCGGGCACTTCGTCGGTCGGCGCGGTGGTCGGCGGCCTTCCGTCGGCGGCTTTTCGTTCGGGTACGCGACAGGTGGCGTATCCGAAGATCCGCCCCTGGCACCAAGGGCTGTCCCGCAGTCCCTGGTGGGCGTGCGACGACAGCTACGGCACCTCGCGGCGTTGTCGGAAAGTCCCCATACATCCAGTATGCGGACGTCCCTCCGCCTTACGATGCACCGCATCCGACGCCGCACGCTGATCCACCACGGATTGCGGGGCAGCCCTTAGGGTGATTCTTTTGCCTACCCATTACTCTTGTGGCAAGGCCGCGCAGGGTGGCCATGGAGGAGTGAGATGAGGAGCAGCAACCCGGTCTTCTCGCGACGGGGGTTCAGCCGCGACAACGGCTACGCGGGCTTCAACGCGGCGCCGCAGGCCGGGGGCCCCGCAGCGGGTGCGAACCCGTACGCTCAGGGGGCCGCCGCCAACCCGTACGCCACCAACCCTTACGCACAGCAGGACACCCAGTACGGCGTTCCGCAGGCGCCCGCGCGCGGTTCCGTGATGACGATCGACGATGTCGTCACGCGCACCGGTCTGACGCTGGGCACGGTCGTCCTGGGCGCGGTTCTCGCCTGGGCGCTGCTGCCGGTGGACGAGGCGAACCTCGGCAAGTCGTACGGCATCGCGATCGGCGCCGCGCTGATCGGCTTCGTCCTGTCGCTGGTCCAGTCGTTCAAGCGCAAGCCGGTCCCGGCGCTGATCATCGCGTACGCCGCCTTCGAGGGTGTCTTCCTCGGTGTGCTGTCGAGCGCGGTCAGCACGTACATCGGTCCCGGCGTGGTCGTGCAGGCGGTGATGGGCACCATGTGTGTCTTCGCCGGTGTGCTCGTCGCGTACAAGATGCGCTGGATTCGTGTCACCCGCCGGTTCTACGGCTTCGTGATGGCCGCCGCCATGGGCTTCATGCTCCTGATGGTGGTCAACCTGCTGTTCAGCGTCTTCAGCGGCGGTGACGGCCTGGGCTTCCGCAGCGGTGGTCTCGGCATCCTCTTCGGTGTCGTCGGGATCATCCTCGGCGCGTGCTTCCTTGCCCTGGACTTCAAGCAGGTCGAGGACGGCATCGCGTTCGGGGCTCCCCGCGAGGAGTCCTGGCTGGCCGCCTTCGGGCTGACGATGACGCTGGTGTGGATCTACCTGGAGATGCTGCGACTGCTCTCCATCCTCAGCGGCGACGACTGACCCCGCGGTACCGGTCGGCCGGTCGTCGGGGACCGGTGGCGGTACACGGTGAGTACGTGAGAGGGGCTCGCAGGCGCACAGTGCCTGCGGGCCCCTCTCGTGCGCCCGCCCCGCCCCGGTGGGCGGTCCGGCGGTCGGCCGGGGCGGGGGAGCCGCGCGGGTTGGCAGCGGTCCCGCCGGGCCGCGTAGGGTCGCGGGATGCTCGATACGACTCCGTTGATCACCGCCGTGGACCGGTTCGCCGACCGGCTGCGCGCCGCTCCGCAGAGCCGGCTGCGGCGCGGGGCGGCTGCCGAGGGGCTGGCCACCGCCCGGGAACTCGCCGTGCGGGCCCAGCGCATCGAGACGCCGGACCGGCCTCCCCTGCTCCCGCCGGACCTCGGGGTCTTCGTCGTCGGTGATCAACTGGCCGTCGCGGGACACGACTTGGCGGTGGCACTGGCAGCGGCCCCGTCCGAAGAGCTGGACGAGGCCGTGGGGTTCGTGGCGGAGGCGGCGGCTCGGGCCTTCCCGTAGGCCGACCGCTGCCGGGGGCGGCCCCGCGGCGGTGCGGGGCGCGTGTTTCGGGATGGGGTGGTGGGGCGGGGCGGGGGAGGGGTCTCGGGGTGCGGTGGAAGGGTGTTTCCGCGGGTCGGTGCGTCAGTTTCCGCGGGTCGGTGCGTCAGCTGGTCAGAACGAGGCGATGACGCGGTCGGCGAGGATGTACACGTTGTCGTCGCCGCAGGAGAACGTCAGGGCATAGGCCCCCGAGACCCCGGAGCCGCCCAGCAGCACCGGGTGCTGGCCCGACAGCAGTGACTCGGCCAGCCGTTCGGCGGTCTCCCGGTGGCCGGGGGTCATGCAGAGCGTGGTGCCGTCGGCGAAGACGTACACATCGAGCGTGCCGAGCGGTCCGGGGCGGACGTCCGCCAGTTCCGTACGGCTGTCGGCCAGCTCCTCCAGGCGGTTCACCGTGCGCTCGTGGTCGGTGACCACCGGGGTCCGTACCGGTACGAAGTCGGGGTGCGAGGGGTGGCGGCGCCGGGCGGCGGCCAGCTCGGGGGAGTCCTCGGGGAACTCGGGACCGTCCGGCAGTTCGACGGACTCCGGGCCGTCCGGCAGCTCGGCGGGCTCCGTCAGTTCGGTGCGTTCACCCAGCTCGGCCAGCTCCTCCAGCGCTTCGGCGTCGAGGTCCATCGCCTCGAAGCCGGCGAAGTCCGACTGGCGGGGCAGGAAGAACGGCGTCTCCTCACCGGTCCCGGCGAGGCCCCCGAGGAGGGACGGGGCGTCGGCGGCGTCGCGCGCCTCCTGCGCCGCCCAGAACGCACGGGCCTCCGCCAGTTCGCGCTCGCGCTCCTCGGCGAGGGCCTCGGCGACGGCAGCGCGTATCTCGTCGGTCGCGGTGACGGTGGTACGGCTCTGCGGTGGTACGACCGCGGCGCGGGCGCGGTCCTCGGCCAGTTCCGTACGGAGGGCGGAGACCTGCCTGCGCAGCCCGTGGGCGGCGTGCAGAGCAGCGGCGCCCACGGCCGTGGCGGCAGCGGTGGTCAGCAACAGGGCAAGAGGCATGGCGCTCACTGACGTACTCCCGGTTTCAATCGATTCCCCGACTTCCTACCTCAGCTTGTCCGGTGGTCGTGCGCGGTGTCAGTGCATTACGTCACGAAATGGACAGGTCCTTGGACCCGAGGTTTACCTCCCATACCGGCGTGACCTGCGGAAACGCATCTCCCCCAGGAGATACATCACATCCTGGGGGAGATTCGGTCTCGGACGGGGATCGGAACCGGCCATTTTCGGCGGCTCGCGTCGTCCGCCGCAGGGGCGCGGTGCCGGTGGGCGGCCGGTGGTGGTCGGTGGGCGGACGGCGGTGGGTGGTGAGCGGACGTCGGTGGGTGCCCGACGGTCGGGGCGAGTGGGCGTTGATGGGTGCCCGACGGTCGGAGCGAGCGGAGGGTATTGGGTGCTCGCCGGTCGGGGCGAGGGGGCGTCGGTGGGCGCTCGACGGCCGGGGGGAGTGGGCGTCGGTGGGCGGTGGGGGGTCAGCTGAGGCGTTCGATGACCATGGCCATGCCCTGACCGCCGCCGACACACATCGTCTCCAGGCCGAACTGCTTGTCGTGGAACTGGAGGCTGTTGATCAGCGTCCCGGTGATCCGCGCCCCCGTCATACCGAACGGGTGGCCGACGGCGATCGCCCCGCCGTTGACGTTGACCTTCTCCAGCGGGAGCCCGAGATCGCGGTAGGACGGGATCACCTGGGCGGCGAACGCCTCGTTGATCTCGGCCAGATCGATGTCGTCGACGGTCAGCCCGGCCCGCTTCAGCGCCTGCCTGCTGGCCTCGACGGGGCCGTACCCCATGATCTCGGGCGACAGCGCCGAGACACCGGTCGAGACGATCCGGGCCAGCGGGGTCAGGCCCAGCTCGCGCGCCTTGGTGTCCGACATGATCACCAGTGCGGCGGCGCCGTCGTTGAGCGGGCAGCAGTTGCCCGCGGTGACCAGGCCGTCGGGGCGGAACACCGGCTTGAGACCGCGCACGCCCTCCATCGTGACGCCCGCGCGGGGACCGTCGTCCTTCGCGACGACCGTGCCGTCGGGGGTCGTGACCGGGGTGATCTCGCGCTCCCAGAAGCCGTTCTTGAGGGCCTCCTCGGCGAGGTTCTGCGACCGTACGCCGAACTCGTCCATCTCCTCGCGGGTGATGCCCTTGAGCCGCGCCAGGTTCTCGGCGGTCTGTCCCATCGCGATGTACGCGTCCGGCACGAGGCCGTCCTCGCGCGGATCGTGCCAGTCGGTGCCGGCCTGCTCGGCGCGGGCGGCGGTACGGGCCTCGGCCTCGGCGAACAGCGGATTGTGCGTGTCCGGCAGGCTGTCCGAGCTGCCCTTCGCGAACCGGGACACCATCTCGACACCGGCCGAGAGGAAGACGTCACCCTCGCCCGCCTTGATGGCGTGCAGCGCCATGCGGCTGGTCTGGAGCGAGGACGAGCAGTACCGCGTGACCGTGCAGCCGGGGAGGTGGTCCATGCCCAGGTGCACGGCGATGATCCGGCCCAGGTTGTTGCCCTGCTCGCCGCCCGGGAGACCGCAGCCGAGCATCAGGTCGTCGATGTCCCTCGGGTCCAGCTGCGGCACCTTGTCCAGCGCGGTCCGGATGATCGTGGCGGTCAGGTCGTCCGCGCGCAGATCCTTCAGCGAGCCCTTGAAGGCCCGGCCGATGGGGGAACGGGCGGCAGAGACGATCACGGCTTCGGGCATCACACGGCTCCATGAGGGATGGACGGCAGGGCGGCGGCACTGTCATGGAAGCTACCCGCCCGTATCGCCGGGGTCATCGGGCCGGTCGTGTGACGCGGGACTCTTTTCTAAGCGAACGCTCAGTCGGCGCTGTCGGGCACGTGCGCGCCACCGGTGTCCGGGCCCTGGCCCGCGCCGCGTCCGGGCCTGGTCCTCGGGGGCTGCGGCCCGGTGTCCTCCGCGCTGCCTGCGGTGTCCGCGGCGCCTGTCGTGTCCGTGATCTCCGCGGCTGGTGCGGTCCCGGTGGCTCCGGCGGTCCTTGTGGTCCCGGCGGCCTCCGGAGCCTCCGGGGCCTCGGCCGTCCCGGAGCGCCGGTGCGGGTACCAGCGCGGATGCGTATGCGGATGCGGGTGCGGCTCCGCATACGTGGGCAGACGCCGCCACCTGCGGTGCTTGAGCAGGGCCCAGGGTGCCCGGGCGCCCGTCACCTCCGTACCGGCCTCCCGCGCGGCCTGGGAGGCCGCCTCGGCCACCGGCAGCATGTCCTCGCGCCGCGTGCCGTCGAGGCGGTCGGCGTCCGGCCACAGCCCCAGCGCCGCGCACAGGGTGGGCAGCACCGCCATCGAGGCGGTCGCGTACCCCTCCGCGGAGGGGTGGTAGTTGTCGGGGCCGAACAGCTCGCGCGGGTTCGCCTCGAACTCCGGGCCGAGCAGATCGCCCAGCGACACCGTCCGCCCGCCCTGCTCCACCGCACCGATCGTCTGGGCCGCCGCCAGCTGCCTGCTCGCCCGCCGGGCCAGCCAGCGCAGCGGCTGGTACACCGGCTCGATCGTGCCCAGGTCGGGGCAGGTGCCCACCACGACCTCCGCGCCCGCCGTGCGCAGCCTGCGGACCGCCGTCGTCAGACAGCGCACCGACCGGGTGGCGGGCATGCGGTGCGTCACATCGTTCGCACCGATCATGATCACGCAGACGTCGGGGGTGTGGGACCGGTCGGCGAGCAGCAGCGACACCTGCCGCTCCAGATCGTCCGAGGTGGCCCCCGGCAGCGCCACGTTCCGCAGGTCCACCGGGCGCTCCGCCACCGCCGCCAGCCCGGACGCCAGCAGCGCCCCCGGGGTCTGCCCGGCCCGGCGCACCCCCTGGCCGGCCGCGGTCGAGTCCCCGAGCAGCGCGAGGCGCAACGGATCGGCGGGGCCCGCGAACGCCACCCCGTACCGTCCGTCCGCGCTCGGCGGTACGGGCGCGGTACCCCCTCCCACCTGCCGCTTCGCCAGCTGGACCTCGGCCAGCAGGACGCCGACGGCCGCCGCCCCGATCAGTCCGACGCTGCCGCCGCCGTAGGCCGCCCCCGCCGCGATCCGTCGCGCCACCCTCGCTCTCGACACAGCCCGGTCCACCTCTCCCTTGCCGTACCGCCGTACATACAGCTAACTGCCCCGGAAGGACTGTCGCTCAATCTCGTATCGTCCGGCGCCCGGGCGCATACGCTGGCCGGACCATCTCGGAGACCCCGGAGTACACAGGTGCAATTCCACGATTCGATGATCAGCCTCGTAGGCAATACCCCGTTGGTGAGGCTTCGCAGCGTGACGGCGGGCATCCAGGCGACGGTCCTCGCCAAGGTCGAGTACTTCAACCCGGGCGGTTCGGTGAAGGACCGTATCGCCCTGCGCATGATCGAGGCGGCCGAGCAGAGCGGTGAGCTGCTGCCCGGCGGCACGATCGTCGAGCCGACGAGCGGCAACACCGGCGTCGGCCTGGCCATCGTCGCCCAGCAGAAGGGCTACAAGTGCGTCTTCGTCTGCCCGGACAAGGTGTCCACCGACAAGATCAACGTGCTGCGGGCGTACGGCGCGGAGGTCGTGGTCTGTCCCACGGCCGTCGACCCTGAGCACCCCGACTCGTACTACAACGTCTCCGACCGGCTGGTCCGGGAGACGCCGGGGGCCTGGAAGCCCGACCAGTACTCCAACCCGAACAATCCGCGTTCGCACTACGAGACCACCGGTCCCGAGCTGTGGGAGCAGACGGACGGGCGGATCACCCACTTCGTGGCGGGGGTGGGCACCGGGGGCACGATCTCCGGCACCGGCCGTTACCTCAAGGACGTCAGCGACGGCGCTGTGCGGATCGTCGGCGCCGACCCGGAGGGCTCGGTCTATTCCGGCGGCTCCGGGCGCCCGTATCTCGTCGAGGGCGTCGGCGAGGACTTCTGGCCGACGGCGTACGACCGCACGGTCACGGACGAGATCGTTCCGGTCTCGGACAAGGACTCCTTCCGGATGACCCGGCGCCTCGCGAAGGAGGAGGGCCTGCTGGTCGGCGGCTCCTGCGGGATGGCCGTGGTGGCGGCGCTCGAGGTCGCGAAGCGGCTCGGTGAGGACGACGTGGTGGTCGTGCTGCTGCCGGACAGCGGCCGGGGCTACCTCAGCAAGATCTTCAACGACGAGTGGATGGCCGACTACGGCTTCCTGGACAACACGGGCCCGTCCGCCAGGGTCGGCGACGTCCTCGCGCACAAGGCCGGGCCGCTGCCGACGCTGGTGCACATGCACCCGGAGGAGACCGTCGGGGAGGCGATCGAGGTGCTGCGCGAGTACGGCGTCTCGCAGATGCCGATCGTGAAGCCGGGCGCGGGCCACCCGGACGTGATGGCCGCCGAGGTCATCGGCTCGGTGGTGGAACGGGAGCTGCTGAACGCGCTCTTCGCCCAGCGCGCCTCGCTCACCGACCCGCTGGAGAAGCACATGTCGGCCCCGCTGCCGCAGGTCGGCTCGGGCGAGCCGGTCGAGGACCTGATGTCGGTGCTCAGCGGCTCGAAGGGCGAGGACGCGGCGATCGTGCTGGTCGACGGCAAGCCGACGGGAGTGGTGAGCCGGCAGGACCTGCTGGCGTTCCTGGCGAAGGAGTCGAACGCGAAGTAGCGGAGGGGGAGGGAGTGAGGGCGGGTCGTCCGGTCCGGACCTCGGGCTTCCTCGTACCAGGGCCGTCCGTCCTCGGGTTTCCCGGTCCCAGTGCTTCCCGGCCCCGGGTTTCCCGGTCTTCGCGGAAACGGTACGGGCGCGACACATGGACGCAGCGTCCGCTTAACACGCGTCCGGCACATTGGTGGATGTCGGCGGGGAGACCCGCCGGCACCACCTACGGCGACACGGACTACGGAGCGGCTCCCGGACCTCCACCGTCGCCAGGACGTGTGCGTCCGGCTCCGATCCGGGCCCGCGTCCCGGGCGGGGACCGCCGTCGTCCCGGCCCCCGGGCGACCGGGGGCGCGGCGGTCCCCCACCCTGTGGCCCCGGAGGGGCCTCGTACACGGCCCTGCCGGTTGTGGCCGGCCAACCGGTGCCGTCCTGCCGGCCGCGGGTGCGTTGTGACGGTCCGGTACGGGTCCGGTGCCGGTGCGCGGTGGGGTGCCGGAAGTGGCCGTTGGCGTCAGGCGTGTTCGACGTCTCCGTCGCCGCGGTGCGGTGCCGTCGCCCAGGACGGGCGCCAGGTTGCCTCGGGGAGCGGTGCCAGGCTTCCGAAGTGGTTGATGACCGCTCGGAGCCCTGGGTGCGGGTTTGCTCGGGGGAGGAGGAGCGAGAGCGGGTAGGCGAGCGTCGGATTCTCGATCGGGATGCGGCGCAGGTCGTGGCTGGTCGGCCAGATGTACCGGTCGCGCGAGCCCACGAAGGTCGCCACGTCCCGGGAGTCCGCGAGGACGTCGAGGAGTACCTCGTTGCCGAAGTTCGGGCCCGCGGCGTCGACGCGGAGGTCGAAGCCGGTGACGAGCTGGTCGTAGAAGTCCGCCCATTCGCTCCGCGGCGCGATCCCCGGCACCCAGATCCGGTGCCCGCGCAGCTGGGACGGTGTCAGTGTTCGTGCGGAGGCGAGCGGGTGCCTCGGGCCGACGAGGAGTTCCAGCGGGGAGTCGAACGCGTGGATCATCCGCACGTCGCCCGGCAGTGCGGCCGGGTCGGTGACCGAGCGGAACGAGGCGTCGATGTCGCCCGCCTGGACGGCGGCGACCGCCAAGCGCGGGTCGTCGACCCTGAGGGTCACCACGTCGAGCTCGGTTCCGGGACGCGACCGCCAGTAGTCGTGCAGGACGACGGCCTGCGCGGACCGCAGGCCGAGGACGTCGACGCGAAGGGCCCGCGAGCCCGGTCCGATCGCGGTGACGGCACGGTCGGCACCCGTGACGATGTTCCGGGCGTGCGGGAGGAAGGCCTGGCCGTCGAGTGTCAGCTCGACCCCTCGGGCGGTGCGGGCGAACAACCGGACGCCGAGTCCGCGCTCAAGGGTCGCTATCCGCTTCGACACGGCCTGTTGCGTCACGCCGAGCTCGTCGGCCGCGTGTTTCAGCTGTCCGAGCTCGGCCGCGCGCACGAACGATCGCACCGCCTCGGTGTCCATCGATCCAGCATAGGTGTGCCCAACCGATGGTTGTGGCTCGCCCGGGGGGCGGTTGTTTGATCCCGCGACGGTGCGGCCGGTGTGATGCGGGGACCCGAACATCGGTTGTCACGAGGGGCGAGGGAGTCGCATGGGCGTGCGGTTGGGGCGCGATTTCGGTTGGCTGTGGTCGGCCTACGCCGTCAGTACGTACGGGACGTGGATCGCCTTCGGCGCGTTCCCGCTGATCGCGGTCCGAGTGCTGCACTCGTCGGCGTTCGCCGTGTCGCTCCTGGAGGCGGCCGGGCTCGCCGTCGCGGCGATCGTCGCGTTCTCGCTCGGGCCGTGGATCGATCACCGGGCCAAGCGTCCGGTGATGATCGCGATGGACCTGATCCGGTTCGTCGCGGTGGCGAGCGTCCCGATCGGGTACGTCCTCGGACTGCTCTCGTACGGCCAGCTGCTGGCCGTCTCGGTCATCTCCGGCACCGCGGGCATCGCCTTCACCGCCGCGTCCGGCGCGTATCTGAAGCATCTCGTCCGCGGCGATCAACTCCTCGTGGCGAACGGGAGGTTCGAGGGCACGAGCTGGGTGGCGACCTCGGTGGGCCCGCCCCTCGGTGGCGCGCTCGTGGGGCTGCTCGGCCCGGTCGTCACTGTCATGGCCGACGCCCTCAGCTACCTGCTGTCCGCGCTCGGGGTCCTCCGCATCCGTGGAGGCGATGTCGCGGCACCCCACGACCGGGCCGCAGGGCCGCGCGGGGCCGACCTCCTCGACGGCCGGCGGCTCATCCTCCGCGACCCCGTACTGAGGCGCCTGTTCCTCAACTCGGTCCTGGTCAGCGGCCTCATCATGGCCACCGTCCCGCTCCTGTCCGTCCTCCTGCTGGGCCAGTACCACTTCCCGGCCTGGCAGTACGGTCTCGCCTTCGGCATCCCGGCGCTCGGCGGCTTCGTGGGCGCCCGCCTCTCCGCGCCCCTCGTGACCCGCTACGGCCGGTACCGGGTCATGATCGTCTCAGGCCGGCTGCGATCGCTCTTCCCCCTCGGTCTCATGTTCGTCCGTCCCGGCGTCCCCGGACTCCTCACCGTGATCCTCGTCGAGGCCCTGCTGATCACCTGCATGGGCGTCTTCAATCCGATCCACGCGACAGAGCGCCTGCGACGGACCCCCAAGGATCACACCGCCCGGGTCCTCAGTACGTGGAGTGCCGTCAGCAAACTCGCACAGGCCGCCCTGATGGCGGTCTGGGGCGTCCTCGCCACACTCACCAGCCCACTCGCCGCGATCACCCTCTCCGGCGTCCTTCTGCTCGCCACCCCGCTCCTGCTGCCCGAGCGGACACATCTGTCCGACCCCGGGCCCGCCGCGCCGGCCGAGGACGTCCGGGTCGCGTGACGCGCGACTCGGTGCCAGAGCCCGCGAGCCCGGCCTGATCCGAACGAAAGACCCCCTGATGCCGGGAGCGGCACTAGCTCTCCCAGTCGGAGCCGGACCCGCGTGTCTTGTCGCCGCGCTGGAACCACGGCCAACTGCGGGCGGCATGGACCACGTTGACGCCGACGATGCCCAGCCAGGCGACGACCAGTCCCTCGATCCCGGCGTTCACCACCCCGATCGCGGACAGGGGCACCGCCAGGATCAGCGAGATGATCCCGAAGCCGAAACGCTCGCCGAAGTTGCCCATGGGCGGCTCCGGCGAGCGGGCTCCCCGGGCGACGACGATCTGCTGTTCGGCGAGATGGCGCCGGACGCGGCGGTCCAGGGTTCCGTCGAGGCGTTGTTCGACCTTCGCCAGGAACGATTCGACAAGCGCGGGCTCGTACTCCGCCCCCAGCTCACTGCGGGCGTGCAGGGTGGCATCCAACTCACGCTTGAGTTCAGGGTCGCGGGCTTCCATGGTCGTAACGTTACGAAGCGTGGGCCGTCCGGGGCAGTAGGGCTAGCCCCCCAGTCGGCCTCTGGTTGTCCCGCGGGGGCCGGGACAACGCCGCTTCTCGGGCCGTGGAGCGTCCCGGGCCGTGCAGTGTCCCGGGCCGGGTCTCGTCTCAGGCGTGCCGCGTCTCAGGCGTGCCGCGTCCCGGGCCGGGTCTCGTCTCAGGCCGGGAGTTCCGCGAGGAACGCCTCCGGGGTGATCGTGTACCCCATCGGGTTGATCACCGGCAGCGGTGCTCCGTCGAGAAGGACCGTCGGTGTGCTGTCGACACCGCTCGTCCCGAAGGCCGCGGCCACCTCGCGGGCCCACGGCACGTAGGCGCCCGTGGTGACCTTCTGCCGGAAGTCCTCGCCCCGCAGCGCCTCGACCTCCTCGGCGATCCGCAGCAGGGTGGACCGGTCGGCGAACGCGTCGTCGCTCTCGTCGGGCTGCTCGGCGTACAGGGCCCTGAGGTAGTGCATGAACGCCTTCTGCCCCTCGTCGGCCGCCGCCCCCAGCGCCGCCAGCGCCTGGAGGGAGCCGCTGCCGCCCGCCGCGCCGTCGATGAACGTCGCGAAGTGGTACTCGACGGTCAGACGGCTCCGGTCCGCCAGCTCCTCCATGACCGCCCCGAGGCCGTGCTCCATGCGCTTGCAGTACGGACAGCGCAGATCGGCGTAGACGCTCAGGACGTGTGCGGGCTCGGGGTCCCCGTACTGGACGACCGTGCCGCCGAGGCCCGTCGTGTTGGCTGGGGTCATGTCTCCAGGTTCCGGAGCGCGGCGCGATCCCGCAACAGGAGCGGGACGGGGTGACGGGGAGGCGGTGGCCGGTCCTCTGGTTGCATATGGACATGCAGGCTGCTGGCTGGCTGAATGGATCGGTCGGTGCCTGACCGGCACCACGTGCTCTTCGAGGGGGACGGCATGAGCGGGAGCGGCCCGGCGGCGCGGTTGCAGCGGCTCTTCGAGGGACATCGGCTGACACCGACCCAGCGGCGCATCGCGCACTCGATGGTGCGCCGGGCCGCCGATGTGCCGTTCCTGTCGAGTGTCGAACTGGCCGAGCTGGCGGGGGTCAGCCAGCCGTCCGTCACCCGGTTCGCGGTCGCCCTCGGGTTCGACGGGTATCCCGCCCTCCGCCGCCACCTGCGGGAGGTCGCCCCCGGGCCCGCCGAGTCCGCCATGGACGGGACCGAGGAGACGTACACCGAGTACCAGCAGGCCGTGCACGCCGAGATCGAGAACCTGCGGCAGCTCGCCGAACTGCTGGCCGACCCCGGCCCGGTCGAGAAGGCCGGGAAGCTGCTGGCCGCGTCCCGGCCGCTGCCCGTGCTCGGACTGCGCGCCGCGTCGTCGCAGGCCAGGGGGTTCGGTTACTTCGCCGCCAAGGTCCATCCGGACGTCCGGGTGCTGGACGAGGGCGGCAGCATGGTGCACGACCGCATCGACGCGGCGCGCCGGGCGGGGGCGAGCGCCCTGCTCTGCTTCGCGCTGCCGCGCCATCCGAGGGAGGTCGTGGACGCGCTGGTGTACGCGCGGGGGCGCGGGCTGACGGTGGTGACCGTCGCGGACTCGGCGTTCGCGCCCGTCGCGAAGTGCAGCGACCTGCTGATCCCGGCCGCCGTCGGCACCGGCCTGGCCTTCGACACGGCGTGCGCGCCGATGATGCTGGGGCGGGTGCTGCTGGAAGCGATGTGTGACGACCTGCCTCAGGCGCAGGCGCGGCTGGAGGAGTTCGACGCCGCGGCGGCCGCGCGCGGGCTGTTCGTGGAGTAGCGGGCTGTTCGTGGAGCAGGGGAGCGCCGGGGCGGGGGAGCGGCGGAGCCACGGGGTGGAAGTCCCGGTGGTCCGGGCGGCTCCGGTGGTCCGGGTGATTGCGGTGGTCGGGGCGATTGCAGTGGTCCCGGTGGTCCGGGGCGTGGGGTCCCGGTGTGGATGACGGGTTCCGGGCGTTGTTTCTCAGACATTGTTCAGACGCGGCTATTAATCTCCGCGTCCAGCAGCCGCGCCTCCCGGTGCGGCACGGCACGGGAAGTCGCGGAGAGGGGTACGGGCGTGGGACGCGGAGCGCAGTCGTTGGCGAGGGTGGCCGTGATCGTACGGGCCGGGGCCGCGCCGCTGTGGTGGCCCGGGCTGATCGCCGCCGTCGTCGGGGCACTGGTGCCGGGGCTCACCGGCCGGCGGATCGGGCTGCTGGCGGGAGCCGCGCTCTTCCTGATCACCGCGGCCGTCGTCGCGCTCGTCCGTAACCGGCGGTACACCGCCCTCGCCGAGGCGGCCACGCGCGCCGCCCGCGCCGACTTCCTCCAGGACCGGGCGGTGACCGTACGGAACTGGCGGCGCGCCCGTCGTCGGTGGCTGCTCGCCGCCTTCCTGGTCGCGGTCGCCAGTGGATTCGTCCTGCCCGGGGCCGGTGGGCTGATGCTCGCGGGCGCCGGGGCCGGGCTCTGGATCAAGGCGGTCGCGATCGGCAGACGGGAGCGGGCGGCGGACGTCCTGTACTGGGTCCGCACCGATCTGGTCGAGAAGGGTCGCCCCGCCGGTGAGCAGGTCGAGGCGTACCGCACGACCGGTCCGATGGCGGGTGACGCCGCACCCGGTGGGGCACGACGTCACCGCTGAGCCGGGGCCCGGCCCGCCGGAGCCGGAGCGGGAGGGGTGTTCCGGAGCCGCCTTCGCCGGGGGCGCGGAAGGTCCTCAGACCTCCAGCTCGGCCTCGATCCGCCTGAGCTGGTGACGGGCCATCGCCAGGTTGGCCCGGCCGGAGTCCAGTACGAGATAGAGGAACAGGCCGCTGTTCCCACGGGTCCTGAGCAGCCGGATCAGGTGGTACTGGGTGCCGAGGGTGATCAGGATGTCCTCGATCTCGTCCTGGATGCCGAGGTGTTCCATGGTGCGCAGCTTGGCCCGTACGACATCGGTGTTGCCGGCCGCCGCGATCTCCAGGTTGAAGTCCTTGCCGCCGCCGATGGTGCCCAACGCCATCCCGCTGGTGTAGTCGACGAGGGCGGCACCGACGGCGCCCTCGATCGCGGCCATCGCTTCCTTCAGTGACGCTTCGGTGTTGGCCATGAGTGGTGATTCCTTTCCTGGGCGGTCGGGGGGACCGGCTCCGTGATGAGTGGTTTCGGGTGTGGGTTGGTTCGTGTGCGTCGGTTCGTGCGGACGTGACAGTCCGGTGCGGATGTGATGACCGGTAGGGACCGGTACATGTGACAGGCGCGTCAGGCGTGCCGGACGCGTCAGATGTGTGTCTGTGGGTCGTGGGGTGGCTGCGGCATCCGGGTCGGCGGCGGAGTACGCGGTTGCAGGGGTGGCCGGGGCGGGGCGGCGGGCTGGTCGGGGCGTTCCAGTGCGGTGTCGACGAGTTCGCCGATGCGCGCGCTCGCCCGGCGGCCCTCCAGGTGGAGCCTGCCGACGTTGATCCGGTCCTCGGCGAGCAGGGTCAGCACGGCCGACGAGCCCGCCGCGTAGGTCGCGATGTATCCCGCCTCGCCCCGGACGAGGAGTTCACGGAAGCCGCCCCGGCCCGTCGCGTCCGTCATCCGGACGGCGACACCGAGGGCGGCGGCGGTGAGAGCGGCGACCCCCTCGGCCTCCACGCCCGGGGTGTCATGGGCGAGTACGAGACCGTCGGTGCTGGCGGCGAGCGCGCCCGCGAGGAGCGGTACGCGGGCCCGCAGCCGCTGGAGTTCGACGAGGACGTCGGCCTCGGGGACCATCAGCTGTCTCCTCCCGGCACGCTGCCTGAGCGCGCGTATCACAGGGCCTCCAACGCGTCTTTGAGCCGACGCAGCAGAGCGACGTCGGGATCGGCCGTGACCTCGGGGAGCGTGACCCGGCCGGACCCGGCGTCGACCGGTTCGCGTACCGCCGAGACCAGACCGGCCGCCGCCAGCCGGCGCAGGTCCACGAGGGTGTGGAACGCCGAGCGCCCCAGTGCGAGGGCGATGTCCGTGGCGGTCCGCGCCCCGTCCACCAGGCCGAGCACCACCCGCTGACGTGGCGGTACCGACAGGTCGGAGGGCCGGGCCGGGCGGACGAGGGGCGCGGTGTCCGTCTCGGCGTCCGGCCAGATCCGGTCGAGGAGTTCGCGGCGCCGAAGCGTCTCGCGCTGTACGGCCTCGGCCGGTACGGGACGGACGGGACCGATCCAGTGCGACACCCCGTAACGGAATCTCGACGGGGTGCGGGTCGGGGCGAGCGCGAAGAACGCGGCGTCGTACAACGCGCCCAGGTGGCACAGCTCCAGCGCCCCGCCGGGGACCCGCCCGCTGTCGACGAGGTAGCGGCCCACCCGCTGTCCGGCACCGGCCTGGGCGACCGCGTCCCACCAGCCCTCGTGGCGCAGCGCGCCGCTCGTGGTGAGGAGGACGTCGATGCCGGGGGTCGCCGGACTCTCGGCGTGCACCACCTGGCCGTCGGCGAGGTAGAGGGTGCCCCGGTCCCGCATCAGGGCGCCGGTCGCGCGCTCGACCGCGAGCCGCTGGAGCATGGGGGAGAGGGACGCCCCGAAGTCAGGTGCGGAAGGCGGGAGCTGCGGGGCGGAGGGGGGCGCGAGGGGTGCGGTGTCGCGGGCCGCGCGGTTCGGGGGCGCGGTGTTCGGAGCCGTGGGGGGCGCGATGCCGGGGGGTGTGGCCGGGCAGGGCGACGACGTCATGCGAGGACCAGCCGATCCGCCGTCTCGCCGAGCCGTAATCGGGCGAGCGCGAGATTGCCGTCCGCGCGGTCCAGCCACAGATGGAGAAAGATGCTGCTGTCGAAGGCGGTCTCGACGAACCTCAGGATGTGGTAACCGGCCCGTGTGGTGACGATGACGTCCTCGACGGCGGGCCCCCGCACCGGCCCCGTACCGTCGTGCTCCGGCCGTTCGGCCGCACCGCCGGGGCCGCCCGGATCGGCCGGGCCGCTCGAACCGCTCGGGTCGGCCGGGGGGCGCGCGGTGTGCGGATCGTCGGCGAACAGGGCGAACGCGGGCTGTTCCGCCGCCATCCTGGCGACCTCCGCCGTCTCGGCCGCGGTGGCCTCGTGGTCGCCGTTGGGTGAGTCGCCGATGGTGCCGAGGGCGAGGCCACTCGTCCAGTCGACCACCGCGGCACCCCGGGCGCCGGGCAGTCTCATGACTTCGAGCAGGCATTCGTCAATTCCGGGCACGCGGTCTCCCCTCCCGACGTCTTGTACGGCTGTGACCCCGAGGCTACGCAACGTGCCGACGCCGGGTGGCAGTTCTGGCATTTTCCACAGGCATGCGCGAACGGATGCGATACTTCCGGCCCCCTTCCGGCCTTCTCGCGGCGGCGCCCTGTTGACTACGACTATTCATCCGCACAGGATGTGAATGGTTCATTTACATTCGCGAGGAGGCACCGCCATGTCAGGACCCCGCCCCGTACGGGCACCGCGCGGTACGGAACTGAGTGCCCTGGGATGGCAGCAGGAAGCCGCCCTCCGCATGTTGCAGAACAACCTCGACCCCGAGGTCGCCGAGCACCCCGACAAGCTCGTCGTCTACGGCGGCACCGGCAAGGCGGCCCGCGACTGGCGGTCGTTCGACGCCATGGTGCGCACGCTGCGGACGCTCAAGCAGGACGAGACGATGCTCGTGCAGTCCGGGCGGCCGGTCGGGGTCATGCAGACCCACGAATGGGCGCCCCGGGTGCTGATCGCCAACTCCAACCTGGTGGGGGACTGGGCGAACTGGGAGGAGTTCCGGCGGCTCGAAGCGCTCGGCCTCACCATGTACGGGCAGATGACCGCCGGGTCCTGGATCTACATCGGTACGCAGGGCATCCTCCAGGGCACGTACGAGACGTTCGCCGCCGTCGCCGCGAAGCGGTTCGGCGGATCGCTGGCCGGGACGATCACGCTGACCGCCGGACTCGGTGGAATGGGCGGTGCCCAGCCGCTCGCCGTGACCATGAACGACGGTGTCGCGATCTGTATCGACTGCGACCCGCGCGCGATCGAACGGCGCATCGAGCACCGGTTCCTCGATGTGCGCGCCGACTCGCTGGAGCACGCCCTCCACCTGGCCGTCGAAGCGCGTGACGCCCGGCGCCCGCTCTCCATCGGCCTGCTCGGCAACGCCGCGGAGCTGCTTCCCCGGATGCTCGCCGAGGGCGCGCCGATCGACGTCGTCACCGACCAGACGAGCGCGCACGACCCGCTGGCCTATCTGCCGCTGGGCGTCGACTTCGACGACATGGCCTCCTACGCGACCGAGAAGCCCGCCGACTTCACCCGCCGGGCACGCGAGTCGATGGCCGCGCACGTCGAGGCGATGGTCGGCTTCATGGACGCGGGCGCCGAGGTCTTCGACTACGGCAACTCGATCCGAGGTGAGGCACAACTGGCTGGATACAGCCGGGCGTTCGACTTCCCGGGCTTCGTCCCCGCGTACATCAGGCCGCTGTTCTGCGAGGGCAGGGGGCCGTTCCGCTGGGCCGCGCTGTCCGGCGAGGCGTCGGACATCCACAAGACGGACAAGGCGCTGCTCGAACTCTTCCCGGAGAACGAGTCGTTGCACCGCTGGATCAGGATGGCGGGCGAGCGCGTCCACTTCCAGGGACTGCCCGCCCGGATCTGCTGGCTCGGTTACGGGGAGCGCGACCGGGCCGGTGAGCGGTTCAACGACATGGTCGCGAGCGGCGAGCTGGCCGC
This sequence comes from Streptomyces sp. AM 4-1-1, assembly GCF_029167625.1. Taxonomy (NCBI): domain Bacteria; kingdom Bacillati; phylum Actinomycetota; class Actinomycetes; order Kitasatosporales; family Streptomycetaceae; genus Streptomyces; species Streptomyces sp. AM 4-1-1. The sequence goes on along the minus strand of NZ_CP119145.1, from coordinate 2,560,184 downwards.
CCCGCTGGCCATCGGCCGTGACCACCTGGACTGCGGCTCGGTCGCCTCGCCGTACCGCGAGACCGAGGCGATGCTCGACGGCTCCGACGCCATCGCCGACTGGCCGCTGCTGAACGCCATGGTCAACGTGGCTTCGGGGGCGTCCTGGGTCTCCATCCACCACGGCGGCGGTGTCGGCATGGGCCGCTCGATCCACGCGGGCCAGGTCACGGTCGCCGACGGCACGGAGCTGGCGGGCGAGAAGATCCGCCGGGTCCTGACCAACGACCCGGGCACGGGTGTCATCCGGCACGTCGACGCCGGTTACGACATCGCGGAGTCGGTCGCGGAAGAGAAGGGCGTCCGCGTCCCGATGCGGGAGGGCGAGTGACCCCCACCGAACGGGACGCCCCGCATCCGTCGGCAGTCCCGCATCCGTCGACGGCCCCGCACGCGTCGGTGGCCCCGCACACGTCGGCGGCCCGGCACGCGGCGGCCCCGTCCTCGCCGCCTGGCGCCCCGTCCTCGTCGTCCGGTGCCGCGCCCCCGTCCCCGGCCGGGTTCCTGACCATGTGGCGGGAGCTGGCGCCGCTCGGGCGCGACGCCGGGAGCGGCGGCTACCGTCGTCACGCCTGGACGGCCGCCGACGCCGAGTGCCGGGCGTGGTTCCGCGAACAGGCCGAGGCGCGCGGGCTCGGATACGAGGTCGACCGCAACGGCAACCAGTGGGCCTGGCTCGGCGACCCCCTCGGCCCCGACGCCGTCGTCACCGGCTCACACCTCGACTCCGTACCGGACGGCGGAGCCTTCGACGGTCCGCTCGGTGTCGTCTCCTCCTTCGCCGCGCTCGACGAACTCCGTGCCAGGGGCGCGCGGTTCACCAGGCCGCTGGCCATCGCCAACTTCGGTGACGAGGAAGGTGCCCGTTTCGGCCTCGCCTGCGTCGGGTCCCGGCTCGCCGCCGGGCAGCTGACCGTCGACCAGGCGCACCGGCTCCGCGACGCGGCGGGCGTCACGCTGCCGCAGGCCATGGCGGCAGCGGGATACGACCCCGATGCCATCGGCCCCGACCCCGAACGGCTCGCCCGCATCGGCGCGTTCGTCGAACTCCACGTCGAGCAGGGCCGGGCCCTCGACCTCACCGGCGACCCCGTCGGCATCGCCTCAGCGATCTGGCCGCACGGCCGCTGGCGGTACGACTTCCGGGGCGAGGCGAACCACGCGGGCACCACCCGGCTCGCCGACCGGCGCGACCCGATGCTCACGTACGCCGAGACCGTGCTCGCCGCCCGGCGCGAGGCGGAACTCACCGGCGCCCTCGCCACCTTCGGCAAGGTCGCCGTCGAACCGAACGGCGTCAACGCCATCCCGTCCCTCGTCCGTGGCTGGCTCGACTCGCGCGCCGCCGACCAGGCCACGCTCGACGCCGTGGTCTCCGGAATCGAGCGGGCCGCCCGGGAGCACGCCGAGCGGGCGGGCATCGACCTCGACGTCGTACGGGAGTCCTTCACGCCCGTCGTGGACTTCCAGCACGCCCTGCGCGACGAACTGCGCGCGATCCTGACCGGCCGGGCCCGCGGAGGCGCCGCCGACACCGGGCGGGCGGTGCCCGTGCTCGGCACGGGCGCCGGACACGACGCGGGTATTTTGTCCGCTTCGGTCCCTACCGCCATGCTGTTCGTACGGAACCCCACCGGGATCTCGCACTCGCCGGCCGAACACGCCGCCGAGGACGACTGCGCGGCCGGGGTGACCGCACTCGCCGACGTACTGGAAGGTCTCGCGTGCCGCTGAAGACGGAGCCGCCGAACAGCGCCCCTGGTCCACGACCCGAGGACGGGTACGGACACGCCCCCGTGCCCGAGCCCGGGTCCGCCTCCACATCCGGGACCGGCCGCACGTCCGACCCCGGCTGCGGAACCCGGTCCACGTCCGACCCCGGTCGTCGGACTCGGCTCACGTCCGGGCCCCGCGTCAACTCCGGGCCCACGTCCGGCCGTCGCGTCACCAAGCCCGGACCCGGGCCGGTGCCCGGAGCCGATGGCGGCCCGCACCTCCGCCCCGGCCCCGGCCCCGGCCCCCGGTCCGAGCCGCCGCGGCCCGCCGATGTGTCGTACTGGGCGTCCCACGCCTGGCTCGGCGCCCATGTCGAGCCGGGTGTCCTCCTGGACGTGACCGAAGGGCGGATCTCCGCAGTCCGCGTCGGCGTCGGCACCCCGCCGCGGGGTGCCACCGTGCTGCGCGGCCTCACCCTCCCCGGCCTCGCCAACACCCACTCGCACGCCTTCCACCGCGCCCTGCGCGCCACCGTCCAGGTCGGCTCCGGCACCTTCTGGACGTGGCGCGAGACCATGTACCAGGCCGCGTCCCGCCTCACCCCCGACACCTATTACGACCTGGCCCGTGCCGTGTACGCCGAGATGGCGCTGGCCGGGATCACCGCCGTGGGCGAGTTCCACTATCTGCACCACGCACCGGGCGGCGCCCCCTACGACAACCCGAACGCGATGGGCGAGGCCCTGATCGCCGCCGCCGCCGAGGCCGGCATCCGGATCACCCTCCTGGACACCGCCTACCTCGCCGCCGGGTTCGGCCAACCGCCCAACCCCTCCCAACTGCGCTTCTCCGACACCACCGCCGACGCCTGGGCCGAACGCGCCTCCCTCCTCAAGGACAGTGACCACGCCCTGATCGGCGCGGCCGTCCACTCCGTACGCGCCGTCCCCGCCGCACAGCTCGGGACCGTCGCCGCCTGGGCCGAGGAACGGCGTGCCCCGCTCCACGTCCACCTCTCCGAGCAGACCGCGGAGAACGACGCCTGTCAGGCCGCCCACGGCCGCACCCCGACGCGGCTGCTCGCCGACCACGGAGTGCTCGGCCCGCGCACCACCGGCATCCACAACACCCACCTCACCGACGAGGACATCGAACTGCTCGGCTCCTCCGGGACCGGCACCTGCATGTGCCCCACCACCGAACGCGACCTCGCCGACGGCATCGGCCCGGCCGCCGCCCTCCAGGGCGCGGGTTCGCCCCTGTCGCTCGGCAGCGACAGCCACGCCGTGATCGACCTCTTCGAAGAGGCCCGCGCGATGGAACTCGACGAACGGCTGCGCACCCACATCCGTGGCCACTGGACCGCGGGCGCCCTGCTGCGGGCCGCCTCCGCGGACGGTCACGCCGCACTCGGCCGCCCCGACGCGGGCGTCCTCGAACCGGGCGCGTCCGCCGACTTCACGACCATCGCCCTGGACACCGTCAGGACAGCGGGACCGGCGCCCCGACTGGGCGCCGAGACAGCCGTATTCGCCGCCTCCGCCGCTGATGTGCGGCACACGGTCGTGGCGGGTCGTCACCTCGTACGGGACGGCCGGCACACGCTGATCGAGGACGTCCCGGCAGCGCTCGCCTCGGCCGTCGCCGCCCTGCACCGCTGACCCGCCCCACGCCGCCCCCGACCTGCCCCGTGTCCCCGACCCGCCTCGTACCACCGTCACGGCGGGCCCCACGGTCACAGCCGAAACCGCCGCCGCAGCAGGTACCACCGCCACAGTCGGAACCGCCGCCGCAGCAGCAGGCACCATCGCCGCAGCCGAAACCGCCGCCACGGCAGGAACCGCCGTCGCGGCCGAAGTGATGCGAGGAGAAGAACCCCGAGATGACGACGACCGCCATCACCAACATCGCCAGTCTGGTCACCAACGATCCGCTCGCCCCCCTGAGTGACGGAACCTTCCTCGGCCTGATCCGGGACGCGGCCGTCGTCATCGAAGGCGACCGGGTCGTCTGGACCGGTGAATCAAGCAAAGCACCCGCCACTGACAACGCCGTCGACGCCGGTGGCCGCGCGGTTCTCCCCGGCTTCGTCGACTCCCACTCGCACCTGCTCTTCGCGGGCGACCGCACCCAGGAGTTCAACGCACGGATGTCCGGCCGCCCCTACTCCGCCGGCGGCATCCGGACCACCGTCGCCGCCACCCGCGCCGCCACCGACGACGAACTCTCCGCCAACGTCGCCCGCTATCTCGACGAAGCGCTCCACCAGGGCACCACCACCTTCGAGACCAAGTCCGGCTACGGCCTCACCGTCGACGACGAGTCCCGCGCCCTGCGCGTCGCCGCCCGCCACACCGACGAGGTCACCTACCTCGGCGCCCATGTCGTGCCCGACGAGTTCGCCGACGACCCGGCGGGGTACGTCGACCTCGTCACCGGCCCCATGCTCGACGCCTGCGCCCCGCACGCCCGCTGGATCGACGTGTTCTGCGAAAGGGGCGCCTTCGACGGCGACCAGGCCCGCGCCGTCCTCACCGCGGGCCGCGCCAGGGGCCTGCACCCGCGCGTCCACGCCAACCAGCTCGGTCACGGCCCCGGCGTCCAGCTCGCGGTCGAACTCGACGCCGCGTCCGCCGACCACTGCACCCATCTCACCGACGCCGACATCGACGCCCTGGCCCAGGGCCGTACCGTCGCCACCCTGCTGCCGGGCGCGGAGTTCTCCACCCGCGCGGCCTGGCCCGACGCCCGCCGCATCCTCGACGCGGGCGCCACCGTCGCCCTCTCCACGGACTGCAACCCCGGCTCGTCGTTCACCTCCTCCATGCCGTTCTGCGTCGCCCTCGCCGTACGCGACATGGGGATGACCCCCGACGAGGCCGTCTGGTCCGCCACCGCGGGCGGCGCCGCCGCACTGCGCCGCACCGACGTCGGCCGCATCGCCCCCGGCGCCCGCGCCGACCTGCTCCTGCTCGACGCCCCGAGCCACGTCCACCTCGCCTACCGGCCCGGAGTGCCCCTGGTCGCGGGGGTCTGGCAGCGCGGCGAGCGGGTCGTGGACGCTCACCGGACAGGGCGGCCGTCTACCGCTCGGTGACCGTCCCCAGTACCGTTTCGGGCAGCGTGACCCAGGGGACAGGCCGTAGACCGGGGGGTCCAGTTGAGCGGTCGGCGCGTACGCGTGGTCAGGCCCGGGGAGCTGGGCTCGCGGGAGATCGCGGCCTGGCGGGAGCTGCGGGCGAAGTCCGGCGCACCGGCCAGCCCGTTCATGGAACCGGAATTCACCCTGGCCGTCGGCAGGGTCCGCCCGCGCGCCCAGGTGGCCGTGATCGGGGAAGAGAGCGGAGAGGGCGACGAAGGCGAGACCGGCGACCGCCCCGGTCACACCGCGACGCACACCGCCCATCACATCGCGACGCACAACGCCGGCCACACCGCGACGCACACCTCCGGTCACACCGCGACGCACACGGGTGGGGACATCGCCGGGGACATCGCGGGGTTCCTGCCCTTCGAGAGGCGACCGCTCGGCCACGGCACCGCCATCGGCTTCGGGGTGTCCGATGTCCAGGGCCCCGTACTCCGCCCCGGCCTGGTCCTCGACGAACGGGCCGTGCTCCGCGCCTGCGGGCTCTCCGCCTGGGAGTACGACAACCTCGAAGCGGGCCAGGAACTCTTCGACCCGGGCGCCGCCCATCCGTACCCCTCGTACGTCATCGAGATCGGCGACGGCTACCAGGCGTACGAAGCGGGTCTGCGCGTCCGCTCGCCCACCTTCCTGCGGACCACCCTCGCCAAGGAGCGCAGGCTCGGCCGCCGGGTCGGCGAGGTGCGGTTCGTCCTCGACGAACGCGATCCGGCGATGCTGCGTACGCTCATGGGCTGGAAATCCGACCAGTACCGCAGGACCGGCCGCCGCGACCGGTTCGCGAAGGGCTGGATCAGCGACCTCGTCACGTTCCTGTCGCACACCCGTGCGCCCGGCTGCGCCGGACTGCTGTCGGTGCTGTACGCGGGGGACCGGCCCGTCGCCGCGCACTTCGGACTGCGCTCGCGGACCGTGCTGTCCTGCTGGTTCCCGGCGTACGACCCGGAGTTCGCCACGCACTCGCCGGGGCTGATCCTCCATCTGCGGATGGCGGAGGCGGCGGCCCGTGACGGCATCGGACTGCTCGACCTGGGGCGCGGCGCGGCCGAGTACAAGGATGCGCTGAGGACGGGCGAGCTGACGGTGTACGAGGGCGCGTCGACGCGCCCCGGCGCGGGCGCGGCGCTCCGGTGGATCGGCCGCGAGCCGTCGCGCCGGGCCCACACCTTCGTACGGGACAGGCCCCGGCTCGCGGGTCTCGCGCGGCGGAACCTGGAACGCGCCGGGCGGCTGCGCGCCGCGACACGGACCGGGCAGGAGCGCCTGGACAGCCAGGAACGTCCGAACGGGCCGGAGCGTCCGAACGGGCCGGAGCAGCCCAACGGGCGGACGGGGGCGGGTGACACGACCGACTCGACCGACAGGGCCACGGGCCACGGCCACCGGTAGCGCCACGAGGCAGGGCCGGTCGGGCCATGGGCCACGGGCACGGGCCACGGAGCGCGACCAATAGCGCACGACGGACGACCGGTCGAGCCACGGAGCGCGACCGACAGGGCCACGACCGACAGCGCCACGGGCCATGACCGACAGCGCCACGGGCCATGACCGACATGGCCGGGCCGCAGGGTACGACCGACAGGGCCACGCGGTACGGGACACGGGCCGGCGGCGGGCGGGTGCGACGCCGCGACCGGGAGACGGGACGGGACGCACATGCCGTACGGACAGCGGGAGCGACCGCCGCACCGGGAGCCGCGCTTGCCGCGCATCCATGACATCGCCGTGGCCGAGCTGGAGCTGGACGGGCCCCACGGGTGGGAGCTGCGGCCCGTGCCCGGCGGCCCGCCGCCGCTGCCCGGCCGGAACGACGGACGGGACCGGCAGGTCTTCGCGCTCGTACGGTTCCGGGGCCGCCCGGTCGGCACGCTGCTCGGCCGCGTCCGCGCGGGCGACGACCCGGCCGCCGCGCTCGCCGCCCAGGCGGCCGACCGCATCACCCTCCCAGGCGGACCGGACCCGCAAGCCTGGGGCCCGGAAGGCCGGAACTCGCACGTCTGGGACCCGCAAGCCCAGGACCCGTACGCCTGGGACCCGCATGGCCGGTACCCGCAAGCCTGGGACCCGTACGCCTGGGACCCGCAAGGCGGGTACCCACAAGCCCAGGACCCGCAAGGCCGGTACCCGCAAGGCCGGTACCCGCAAGGCCGGTACCCGTACGCCTGGGACCCGCAAGGCCGGTACCCGCAAGCCCAGGACCCGCAAGGCCGGTACCCGTACGCCTGGGACCCGCAAGGCCGGAACCCACAAGCCCAGGACCCACAAGCCCAGGACCCGGAACTCCGGCAGCAGGGTCCAGGGCCGGGCCGGGACCCCGACGGTGAGCGGTTCGTCGAGCCGCCCCTCACCACGGTCGTCGTCGCCACCCGCGAACGCCCCGGACAGCTCGCCCGCGCCCTCGACTCGCTCCTCGCCCAGGATCACCCGGACTTCGAGGTCGTCGTCGTCGACAACGCCCCGGCCACCACCGCCACCCGCGACCTCGTCGCCGCCGAGTACGCCGCGAGGGGCGTCCGCCATGTCACCGAGCCCGTGCCCGGACTGGCCGCCGCCCACAACCGGGGCGTCGCCGTCGCGGCGGCCGGGATTCTCGCCTTCACGGACGACGACGTGATCGCCGATCCGCACTGGCTGACCGCCCTCACCACACCGTTCGCGGCCGACCCGCGCATCGGCTGCGTCACCGGGCTGATCCTCCCCGCCCGGCTGACCACGCCCGCGCAGATACTCCTGGAGAGCCACGGCGGCTTCGCGAAGGGCTTCGCCGCCCGCCAGTACGACCCGGCGCGTCCGCCCGCCGACGAACCGCTGTTCCCGTTCACCGCGGGACGGTTCGGCTCCGGCGCCAACATGGCGTTCCGCGCCGGACCGCTGCGGGCCGTCGGCGGCTTCGACCCGGCGACCGGGACCGGGACCCCCGCCAGGGGCGGCGACGACCTCTACGCCTTTGTGCGTGTTCTCGCCGCCGGTCACCAACTCCGGTACACGCCGGACGCGTTGGTCTGGCATCACCACCGTGAGCGCTGGCAGGACCTGCGCGACCAGGCGTACGGGTACGGGGCCGGGCTCACCGCCTGTCTCACCGCGCTCCTCGTCCGCCACCCCGCGCTGCTGCCCGCTCTCCTCGCCCGGCTGCCGCGCGGACTCGCCCACGCCCGCGCGATGACCGCGTCCCGCACCGTGGCGCCGGGGGACCTGCCGGGCCGTCTGCTGCCCGGAGAACGCACGGGGTTCGGCGGTGGAGGAGCCCTCGGCGCGCACGACGCCCGGAGCCACCCCTGGCCCCGGCACCTCTCCCGGCTGGAACGCCGGGGCATGCTGTACGGCCCGATCGGATACGTGCGCGCCCGCCACCGGGTCCGCTCCCTCCCGTTGCCGTGGGAGTCACGATGACCGCCGGGCGGGGTGCGGCGGCCGTCGTCGTCCCCGTACTCCTCTATCACGCGGTGATGGAAGATCCGCCCGACTGGATCGCCGAATTCACCGTGCGGCCAAGGGACTTCGCCGCCCACCTCGATCTGATCGAGTCGTCCGGGCGGACCCCCGTGCCCGTCGGCGTCCTCGCCGACGCGCTGGCCGGCCGCCCCGGCGGGTGTGCTCCGCTGCCGGCCCGGCCCTTGGTTCTCACCTTCGACGACGGATTCGCGGATCTGCCGGGCCCGACCGCCGAGGCGCTGGCCGCGCGGTCGATGCCCGGCACCGCGTATCTCACCACCGGAGCGCTCGTCCGCTCCCCCCACGTCGGCGCGGGGCCCACCACCGACCGGGGCGGGACCCGGGGGAGCCTGCTGCCGCCCGCCCCGATGATGCGGCTGGACCGGGCGCCGCTGCTGGAGCGGTACGGGATCGAGGTCGGCGCCCACACCGTCACCCACCCCCAGCTCGACACCCTGCCCGCCGCCGCTCTGCGTCGTGAACTCGGCGACTCCAAAGCGGAGTTGGAGGACGTGCTGGGACATGAGGTGGTCCATCTCGCCTATCCGCACGGCTACAACAGTCCGGCCGTGCGCCGGGCGGCGCGGACCGCCGGATACCGGAGCGCGGTCGCCGTCCGGCACGCGCTCAGCTCGACGGACGACGAGCCGTACCGCATCGCCCGGCTGATCCTGCGTCGCGGTCACACGGTCGCGGACATCGAGGCATGGCTGTCCGGCGTAGGCGCGGCCGTCGCGCCGTTCCCGGACGCGCTGCCCACCGTCGGCTGGCGGCTCTGCCGACGCGCCCGCGCCGCACTGCGCGGTCCGGTCTTCGCGGGCTGAGCCCGGCCACCCCGGGCCCGTCCCCGCCCCCTGCCGCCCCGCCCCGGCCCGTTCCGTAGTCCCCGCCCCCTGCCGCTTCGGCCCGTTCCGTGGTCCCCGCCGCCCGCCGCCTGCCGCCCCGGCGCCGCTCCGTGCTCCCCGCCGCCCGCCGCCTCGCCCCGGCCCGTTCCGTGATCCCCGACACCATGCGCCCGTGCGCCCATGTCAGGACGGCTGCCATTCCGGCCGCATGGCCAGGTCAATTGCCGGGAGCTCCCGGCGTGACACCTTCGTAACGACCTCCCCCGCGATAGGGAGGCCGTAAGCGGGAAACGCCACACACAGCCCTGTTCCCGTCCATAATCGGGTCGTTCCACAATGCGGTCGTCGTTTCGGTCACATTCGTGTTGTGGCCGAAACGAGCGGCACTCTCGGACGAAAGCACGAGAACCGACCGCCTTGCCTGATTGCCGGGGACTTCCCCGTCGACGGGGGCGGACGTGTTCCCCGCTCCCTGGTATGTACGCCCGTCGGAACGGGAGATTCCTTCGTGCGCGCACACTCAGGGAGATGCCGTACGCTTCCCTCTGATTGTCGGATCAAGTCGGTTGTCGGACCATATTATTCAGGGTGTAAGGAGTAACTGCGATGGCGAAGCAAAACGCCTCCGCCGAGATGGTGAAACTGCTCTCGGCCGACAGCCAGGAGGTCACGGCCGGGTGGGTGGAGCGTGTCTCCGGCACCCTGGGCGGCAGACTGAGCCGGGCGGAGCTGGACCGTGAGCTGCGCGAGCTGTACACGGCGCTCCAGGAAGCGCTCCGGGCGGGCGGTCAGGACCTCCACGCCGAGGAGCTGTCCGAGGTCAGGGCTCTGCTCACCGAACTGTCGCGCAACCGCGCCCGCCAGGGCTTCACGCCGAGCGAGACCGCGATCAGCGTGTTCGCGCTGAAGGGGGAGCTGGAGAAGGTTCTCCAGGACGGCTCCGCCCAGGAGATCCAGGCGTATCTGCGTCTCGCCCGACTGCTCGACGAACTCGGTCTGTTCACGATCGAGACGCACAGCAGGGCGCGCGAGGAGATCATCAGCGCCCAGTCCGACCAGCTGATGGAGCTGTCCACCCCTGTGGTCAAGCTGTGGGACGGCGTGATCGCCGTGCCGCTCGTGGGGACCCTCGACTCCGCCCGGACCCAGGTCGTGATGGAGAAGCTTCTCCAGGCACTGGTGGACACCGGCTCCGAGCAGGCCATCATCGACATCACCGGGGTACCGGCGGTCGACACACAGGTCGCCCAGCACCTGCTCAAGACGATCGTCGCCGCCCGCCTCATGGGCGCCGAATGCACCGTGTCCGGAATCCGGCCGCAGATCGCCCAGACGATCGTGGCGCTCGGCATCGAGTTCGGTGACATCGTGACGAAGGCCACCCTTGCGGACGCCCTCCAGCTCGCGCTGAAGAAGTCGGGCATCGACCTCGTCGCTCACCAAGGGTCCCGTCGATGACCGAGCGCGTACCCGTCCTGCAGATCGGTGACGTCCTGCTGGTCTCCATCCAGGTGGACCTTGAGGACCAGACCGTCCTCAACCTGCAGGAGGACCTGGCCGAACAGATCGTGGCCAAGGCGGCCCGCGGTGTCGTGATCGACATCACCGCGGTCGAGATCGTCGACTCCTTCGTGGGACGCATGCTGGCCACCATCGCGGCGATCTCACGCATGCTGGACGCCGAGACCGTGGTGGTGGGGATGCGTCCGGCGGTCGCCATCACACTCGTCGAACTCGGTCTTTCGCTGGGTGGGGTGCGTACCGCGCTCAACCTGGAAAAGGGGCTGACGCTGCTGCGTCGGTCAGACACCCGCCCGGACCGGGCATGATCCCCCCTTGGGCCGCTGAGGAACCACCGCAGACGCACCCCATCGTCAGCAACGACGACATCGTGCGTGCCAGGCAACTGGCCAGGGCGCTCACCCAGCGGTGCAAGCTGTCGCTCGTCGACCAGACCAAATTCATCACAGCGGTCAGCGAACTGGCCCGTAACACCCTGATCTACGGCGGTGGTGGCGTGCTCACCGCCGGCGCCGTCCGCAAGAACGGGAAGCTGGGCGTGGCCGCCGTCTTCGAGGACTCGGGGCCGGGCATCCCCGACGTGGAGCAGGCGATGACCGACGGCTGGACGTCGGGCAGCGGGCTCGGACTCGGGCTGAGCGGCGCGCGACGGCTCGTGGACGACTTCGACCTGTCCACCGAGGCCGGCCGCGGCACCACCGTGACCGTGGTGAAGTGGACGCGATGACCGAGTTGAGCGGCCGTACCGTGCCGGCCTGTGAGGACATCGCGTGGTTCCGGGCGGAGCCCTCCCTGCCGTCGATGGCGAGGGGGGCGGCGGCCACCCTGGCCCGCCGGATCGGCCTGAACAGCCACCGGGCCTCGGAGGTGGCGCTCGCCGTCACCGAGGCGGCGACCAATCTGCAGCGCCACGCGGTGGACGGCTCGCTGCTGCTGCGGGTGCTGCGCACCGAGGACCGCGCGGGTGTGGAGTTCGTCACCGTGGACACCGGGCCCGGCATGACCGACCCGGTCGCCGCACTGTCCGACGGGGTGTCCACGGCGGGCACGCTCGGCATCGGGCTCGGTGCCGTGGCCCGGCTCGCCGACACCTTCGACCTGCACTCCGTCCCGGGGCGGGGCACGGTCCTGGCCGCCCAGTTCTGGTCGCGGAACCCCGGCGACGCCTTCATGGCCACGCCGGGGCAGCCGCCCACCGCCCCCGCGGTCGTGGCCGGCATCACCCGCCCGATCAGCGGGGAGACCAGCTGCGGCGACGCCTGGGCCGCCCGCGTCGATCCGGGTGACAGCCCGTCCGGCGGGGGAAGCCGGGAGCGGGCGCTGCTCGTCATGGTGTGCGACGGGCTCGGCCACGGGCCGCTCGCCGCGCTGGCCTCCGAGGCGGCCGTGAAGGCGTTCCACCACACGTCCGCGCGCCAGCCCGAAGGCATCCTGAACGACATCCACAAGGCGCTGCGCGGTACGCGGGGCGGCGCTGTGGCCGTGGCCCGGATCGAACCGGACGCCGGTCTGCTCCGCTACTGCGGCATCGGCAACGTCGCCGGTTTCCTCCTCGGCCCCGAGTCCCGCAACGGGCTGCTGTCGGCCCCCGGCATCGTCGGCCAGCAGATGCGCACCCTCCGGACGTTCGAGCAGCCACTCGTTCCCGGCGGCGCCCTCGTCATGCACTCCGACGGGCTGACCGAGCGCTGGACGGCGGGGGCGATACCGAATCTGCTCCGCCACACCCCGACCGTGATGGCGGGTCATCTGTTGCGCGAGGCAGCGGTACGCCGCGACGACGCAGGGATCGTGGTCGTCAAGGGGGCATGGTGAGTACGTTCGCCACCGACCCCGAGTCCGTGCTGGCGTTCGCCATCGGCTCGGCACAGGACATCTTCGCGCTCCGGCGCAGCGGTCAGGCGGCGGCCGAGGTCCTGGGACTGCCCCGGCAGGACCAGGTGCGGCTGGCGACCGCGCTGAGCGAACTCGGACGCGACCGGCTCGGCTGCGACGGTCTGGCCGTGACGTTCGCACTGCACAGCGAGGGTCCGCCGTCGCTCGTCGTCGTACTCGCCTGGGACCACGGCACCCGTCCCGGCCCGGAGTCGCTGGAACTGGCCGCCCGCCTCGTGCACCGGGTGCGGTACGAGGAGGGCTCCCCGCGAAGCCGAGTCGTCATCGAACAGCCCGTGCCGATGGCCGACACCGCCCCCGCCCTCAGGCACACCCGGCTGCGCGACGCCCTGCACCGCACCACTCCGACCACCCTCGTCGAGGACCTACGCGCGCAGACCCGCGACCTGATCTCGACGATCGAGGAGACCCGGGCCCAGCGCGAGGAACTGCGTCGGCTCAACGAGGAGTTGGAGGAGACCAACAAGGGTGTCCTGGCCCTCTACACCGAGCTGTCCCAGGAGTTGGAGGAGACCAACAGCGGTGTGGTCGCCCTGCACGCCGAACTGGAGGACAAGTCCCGCCAGTTGCGGGAGACGAGCGAGGCGAAGACCCGGTTCTGGACGAACATCAGCCATGAACTGCGCACCCCCGTCAACGCCGTGGTCGCCCTCTCCCGCCTCCTCCTGGCGCCCGACTCACCGGATCTGAAGGACGAGCAGCGGCAGCAGGTCTCGCTCATCGCCTCGGCGGGCCACACCCTGCTCGCCCTGGTCGGCGATCTCCTCGACGTCGCCAAGGCGGAGTCGGGACAACTGCACCCGCACCCGGCCCCGGTCGATCTGCGGACCCTGTTCGGTCAGCTCGGCGGGCTGATGCGCGGCACGGTGCACTCGGAGGGCGTCGCTCTGGTGATGCCCGAGTCCGGCACGCTTCCGGTGGTGGTCACCGACGAGGTGCTGCTGAGCCGTATCCTGCGCAACCTCCTGTCCAACGCGCTGAAGTTCACCGAACACGGTGAGGTGCGCCTGGACTTCACCACGGACGGGACACCGACCCCCTGGCTGGTCTTCACGGTCACCGACACCGGCGTCGGCATCCCGCGGGGCGAACTCAAGCGGATCTTCGAGGAGTTCTACCAGGTGCGCGGCCCGCACCAGCGGGGCCGACCGGGCACCGGCCTCGGACTGCCGTACGCCCGTACGCTCGCGGAACTGCTGGGCGGCACGCTCACGCTGACCAGCACCCCGGGGGTCGGTACCCGGGTCGAGGTGCGGCTCCCCGACCTGCCGACGCCTCCCGCGGTGGAGAGACCCGACACCGCCGACGCCCCGCCCGCCCCGTCCGACGCGCCCGCCGACGGGACCCACCGGTGAACTCCGACGCGAGCCGTGACGACGCACCCGCGACCGTGCTGGTGATCGACGACGACGAGGTGAACCGGTACGTCCTCACCAGCTGGCTCGGCCGCGCCGGACACACCGTGATCGCCGCGGCCGACGGGAGGACGGGACTGGCGCTGCTGGCCGAGTCCGGGACGCCCGGCCCGGAAGCCGCGATCATCGACGTACGGCTGCCCGACATGAGCGGCTTCGAGGTGTGCGAGCGCATCAAGAGCGACCCCGCGACCGTCGGGCTGCCGGTGATCCACATCTCCGCCGCCGCCGTCACGCCCGAGGACCACGCGCAGGGCCTGCGCCGCGGGGCCGACGCGTACCTCAACCAGCCCATCGACCCGGTGGAGCTGCTGGCCACCGTCACGGCCACGCTGCGTTATGCCAGGGCCAGGCGCCGGGCCGAGCGCCTGGCCGAGCGGCTGGTCACGCTGAACCGGACCACCCTCGACGTCTACCGGGCCGTCGGCTTCCACTCGTTCGCCACCGCCGCGACCGGCGGCGCGGCGGACCTGCTGTCGTGCGCCGCCACCGCCGTGTTCCTGACCCCGCAGGGCCAGGCCGTCCGCAGCGAGGTGGAGGGCCCCGGAGCCACCCCCCGGCTGGTGCCCACCGACCCCGATCTGCTGGGCCGGCTCTCCGGCCACGCCCTCCGCAGCGGTACGGGGGCCGAGATGACGGTCCTGCCACGGGCCCGGTGGCGGATGCTGGTACCGGGCGGTCAACTGGACGAGGACGTCGCCCTGATGGTGGCCCGCACCAAACACGGCCGCCCGCCGGTCTGTTTCGCCGTACCCGCCGCCGCGGTCCCCGGGCCCGACGGGCAGAAGCTGTTCCAGCAACTGGTCCACGCCTGCGCGCTGTCGCTGGAGGCGCTGCGCAGCTACAACGAGGAGCACTCCCTCGCGCTCTCCCTCCAGCGGACGTTCCTGCCGGACCGGCTGCCGAGCGTGCCGGGCGTCGAGATGGCGTTCCGGTACCTGCCCGCCTCGACACACACCGAGATCGGCGGCGACTTCTACGAGGCCATCCGGACGGACGACGGACTGCTGCTGGCGATCGGCGACGTCGCGGGACACTCACTGGCCGCCGCCACCGTGATGGGTGAGGTGCGGCACGCGCTGCGCGCCTACGCCCTGGAGGGCCACACCCCGCACCACATCAACGAACGCCTCGAATCACTGCTCGCCTACTCGCGGCCGGGCGTGACGGTGACCCTGTGCGTGATCCTCATCGAACCCGGCGGACGCCGTGTCCATGTGTCCAACGCCGGGCACATCCCACCGCTGCTGGTCAGGCCGGACGGGCCCGCGACCTTCGTCCACGAACACGGACCGCTGCTGGGGCTCGACCTTCCGCACCCGCCGTCGACCGTGGTGGACACCGTCCCCGGCACACGTCTGGTGCTGATCACCGACGGCCTGGTGGAGGTGCGCGACGAGGACCTGGACGACAGCCTCAACAAGTTCCGGGCCGTCGCCGAGGCCGGACCGGCCGAGCCGGAGGCCCTGTGCGAAGAGGTGCTGCGGACGTTCGGCGAGAACAAGGACGACGACATCGCCCTGCTCGTCGTCCGGCTGGACTGACCTACGGGCTGTCCCGCGATCCCTGGTGGGCGTGCGACGACAGCTACGGCACCTCGCGGCGTTGTCGGAACGTCCGCATACATCCAGTATGCGGACGCTCCTCCGCCTGGCGATGCACCGCATCTGACGCCGCACGCTGATCCACCACGGATCGCGGGACAGCCCTTAGCCACCGGCCGGAGCCCGCCCCGGCTGTCGGTCAGTCCTCGGTGGCGTGTGCCACGTCCGGGTAGATCCGCAGCGCCCGGTCCGCGCCCGTGATGGCCAGCAGACGGCGGAGCTGCGGCGGCGGGGCCGCGATCCGCAGCGACGTCCGCTTGTGCACCCGTACGAGCAGATTGAGGAAGCTGGAGTCGGCGAAGGCGAGGGCGCTCGTGTCGAGGATGACGACCGGGTAGGTGGCGGCGGCCGTCTCCAGCGTGGCCCGCAGACCGGAGATGTTGTCCGCGTCGACCTCACCTTCGGCCGTGACGATCCAGGTGTCGCCGAGCGCGTACTCACCCCCGAAGGCTTGGTGCAGGGCCTGCGCGGCAGGACCCGAGTGATCGGCGTTCTCCGGAGTGTGGGAGCTGGACACGTTCCCAGTATGACAAGGTCCGGTGGTGTCGTGTCGGGTCGGGTGATGTCGATGCGACGACAGTCCGTGACCGGTAAGTGCCGTTACGGGTGGGGTTCGGTTCACCGTGGAGGCGGCTGGTTCAGATACGGATCGGCGACCGCCTCGCGCAGCGCCTCCCAGGACGCGTCACGGGCGAGCGAGAGATCACAGCCGGGGCCGGGGTCACGGCCGTTCCACTGGAGCGCCGCGTACACACCGTCGAGCCGCTTCAGCACGGACGGCACCCGCGCGTACCAGCGGGCCTGGGCGCGTGGCCGCGACGGGTCGTCCGCCGTGCCGAACTCCGAGAGCATCAGCGGCTTGCGGGCGGAGAGGTGACTCCGTATCCAGTCGTGCGGGGCGGACTGCGTCTCCTCGAAGGACCGCCAGGGCGCCTGGTGACAGCGGTAGTAGTTGTACTGGTTGTAGCCGATCCAGTCGACGTACGCGTCCCCCGGGTACAGCCGGGGGAAGAGGGCGTCGTGCCCCGGATAGCCGGTGATGATCCACGTCCACACCACGTTCGTCACCCCCAGCGCCCGGAACCTGTCATGGATGTGGCGGTACGCGGCCACGTAGTCGGCCGGGGTCCCGGCGGCGGGGGTACGGGTGTCCATCTCCAGGTCGAAGGAGAGGAACACCGGCTTCCGGTACGCCCCGATCCGCCTGGCCTGCACGTCGATCACCGCGGTGTCGAGCGCGCCCGCCGCGATCTCCCGCCAGCCGGGCTGCTGTGCGGGGGCGCCGCCCCACCACTTGCTCTCCCACGACAGCAGCAGCATCCGGTCGGCCCCGACCTCGCGCTCCTGCTCGGTCAGCAGCTCGCCCTCCGGGCTGCCGAGGGACATGTCGTGGTACGTGTACACGATGTCCAGCCGGCGCCCGATCCGTGCCTCGTAGGCGAGGACCTTCTCCTGGAGATCCGCCCTGTCGTGCCGGACGTACGCCCCGAACCACGCGCCGCAGCGGGGCATCAGCGGCGCGGTCGGCCGACGGCACCGCTCGTGGTGTCCCGGGGCCCCGGCGCCCGGCCCCGAGGAACGGTCCAGGGCGAGGAGTGCCACGAGCAGCAGGCACACGGACACGGCGGACACGGTCCACGGCCCGCCGCGGCGGCGCCGGTACGCCGTCACGGCGGCGGCCCCCTCCGCGCCGGGGAGCCGCCCCACCGGGGGCAGCAGGCGGCGAGCGTGGCCAGCGCGGTGAGCGGCAGCAGGACGCGCGGGCCGCTGAAGGTGTGCGTGGCCATCAGGACGGTGGCCAGGACGACGAGCGCGCCGACGCTCAACAGGACGGCCAGCACCAGGAGTTCCAACCGGTCCGAGTCCCGTTCGTGGTGCGTGTCCCACTCCTCCACCGGCCCGACGGCCCGGCGGCGGTGGAGCGCGGGCCGCAGCACCCGCAGCACGGCCGCGCCCGGCCCCGTGAGCAGGAACACCGCGACGGGCGCGACCCGCAGTGGTGAGCCGCCGGGCAGCGCGGTCGCGGCGACCGCCAGCCAGCCCGTCAGGGGCGGCAGCAGCCTGAGCGCGAGTGAACGGAGCGTCACCGGGTCCCGCTCCTTCCCGGCCCGTCCCCGCCGCCGTCGTCCCCGCCGCCCGCGCCGTCCTCGTCCGCACGGCCCCCGTCTCTGTCATCCGCACCCTCCGCGCGCAGCTCGAAGACGACACCGGCACCGCTGCGGGCCACCTCGCGGAACAGCGGCGAACCGGCCAGCGCGCGCTCGATCCGCCGTAACTGCCCGACCGTCAGCATGCCGTTCATCTCCGAGTCTGCGATCTGCCCCCGGGTCAGCAGGAAGTACGCCCGTCCCGGCGCCCGCACCCCCGCCATGTCCCGGGCCAGCACGGTGGCCGGATCGCGCAGGATCTCCCGTACGTGCGCCTTCGAGTCGTCCAGGAACCAGTAGTGCCGCAGCCGCCAGTATTCCTCGTACGCCAGCGGGTAGTTGCGGTGCGCCCCCACCACCAGCGAGTCGTCCGGGGCCCGTTCGATGAGCCCGCGCACGAGCGCCACCTCGTCGGGCGGGAAGTAGCTGAGGCGGTCCTTGCCCGCGTAACTCGGTACGAAGGCCGCGGTGAGCGCGAGCAGCACCACGGCGGGCGGCACCACGGGCCGCCACCCGGACGCGACCGGTGGCGGACCGCCGCCCGGCACCTGCCCGGCGGGCTCGGGCGCGGCGGGCGCGGCGGGCGCGGCGGGCAGCAGGACCGCCGCCGCGAAGAAACACGCGCCCGGCAGCATGAACAGCAGCACCCGGAAGATCATCTCGCTGCCGTAGTCGTTGGCCACCAGCATCAGCGACGGCACCGCGGCGATCAGCAGCAGCGGCCCGGCGCGGCGCCGCAGCACCGGTCGGCGCAGCACGCCCAGTGCGGCGAGCAGCAGGACGGAGCCGGAGAGCAGCCGGGACACCCAGGAGACGACCACCGGCCCGGTGCCGGTGGGCTTCGCCCCGTACCCCGCCTCCAGGTTGTGGCCGACGTCCCCGAACGAACGCACGATCTCGGGCACGGCCTCCCGGATGAAGGGCAGGGAGGCGGTGAGGTTCCACGCCAGGAAGACCAGCACGACCGTCAGGAGCAGCGTCCAGTCCCGGTAGCGGCGGGTCGCGCAGAGCACGGCGACGCTCGCCAGCAGCATCACCGGGGTCAGCTGGTGGGTGATGACCACGGCCAGCACCGGCGGGATCAGCACCAGGGACCACCGGGCGTCGTACGGCCGGGCGCGTCGGCGCAGCACGACGGCGATCACCCCGAGGTACAGCACGAAGGCCAGGGACTGGGGCGAGAAGTAGTCCTGTCCCACCCAGTCGGCCACGAGGAACAGCCACACGGCGGTCCACACCAGGCGCCGGTCCTGGGTGAACGTGCGGTAGATCAGCAGCAGAGGGGGGAGCAGCAGCAGGCTGGAGACCAGCGGCCACCACGCCAGGTACGGCAGCGCGTCGGCCGTACCGGTCAGCCGGACCAGGGCGGCCGCGGCCGCGAAGAAGCCGGGCCACTGGTCGTACACCGCCAGATCGCCGAGCTGTTCGCCGGACTGGAGCCCGCCCGCGGTGAGCAGATGACCGATCACCGCGTCGTGCTTCCACGCCCAGGAGTACAGGGGCGTCGGGTAGACCAGTGCCTGGGTGGCGCGTTCCATGACGACGAGGGCCACCACATGGGCGAGCGACCACCAGTGGGAGCGCAGCGGGTCGCGTACGCAGATCCAGAAGCCGAGCGTCAGCAGCGCGAGCGCCGCCCAGAACGCCGGGTGCACCGCACCGGCCAGCCCGAAGTCGCCGAGCCCGTCGGGGGCGGTGTGCCGGACGGCGTACAGCCACAGCGCGAGCGCCCCGACGAGCGGTCCACCCAGGCGCAGCCCCCTCGCGAGGCGCGGCGGGGGCGACGGACGCGGTGCGGGCGGACCGGCGAGACCGCCCCCGGCCCCGCCCTCGCCCCCGGACCCGGGCCCGGCCCGGCTCCCGGACCCGGCCTTGTCCCCGCTCCCGGCCCCGTCCCCGCTCCCGGCCCCGTCCCCGCTCCCGGACCCGGCCCGGCCCCCGCTCCCGCGCCCGGCCCCGTCCCCGCCTTCCCCCCTGCCCCCGCTGAGCGCCGCCCGCAGCCCCAGCGCCGATACGAGCGCCACCCCGGTCATGCTCAGCAGCACCGCCCACCCCGCCCCGTCGATCCCCACCGGCCCGAGCAGCAGCGCCGCACTCCCCAGCACCAGCGCGCACATGACGCCCTGGACGGCGGCGAGCGCACCCGTGCGGCCCTGCACCCGCAGCACCCCGATGTACAGCTCCACGACCACCCGGGGCAGCGCGGCGGCGGCCAGCAGCCGCAGCACGAGCGCTCCGTGCTCGGCGTAGGCCGGGCCGAACGGGGCGAGGATCGGCCGGGCGAGGACGATCAGTACGAGCACGACGGGCACCAGCAGCACCGCCATGCGCCGCAGCGCCCCCCGCACCCCCTCCGCCAGCCGGCCGGGACTGTGCGAGGCGTGCGCGGTGAGCGAGGAGGCCATGTTGACGGCCATGAACTCCATGGTGCCGCCGACGGTGTACGCGATGTAGAAGAAGCCGTTGTGCGCGGCGTCGAAGCGGACCGCGACCATCACCGGCAGCAGATTGATCATGGTGAGGCTGAACAGCGCGCCGACCGAGTCCCCGGCGAGGAAGCCGCCGATCTCCCGGAGCGTGGGCGGCTCGCGGTCCCGGTCCGCTCGGGCCTGTTGCGGGATGAGCCGCCGGAAGACCAGCCAGCCCAGCGGCAGTACGGACAGCGCGATGGCGGCGGCCCAGGAGACGAAGACGCCGAGGACCGGCAGCGCGGTCGCGAACACCGCGAGCAGCAGCAGCTTCCCCACGGAGAACACGGCGTTGCCGACCGGCACCCAGACCGCCCTGCGCAGCCCGGTCAGCACCCCGTCCTGGAGGGTCAGCACCGCCCAGGCGACACAGGAACCGGTGAAGAGGAGCCCGGCGGACAGCGTGCCGAGCGGTGCGTAGGAGGGGCCCCACCGGTCGAGGGTGAGCAGGAAGACCGCGCAGGCGACGACGACCACGGCCGAACTCACCAGATAGGCGCGGGCCACCAGCGAGGCGGTGGCCCGTCCGGCCCGGGGCACGTACCGCACCACGGCGCCGATCATCGTGGTCGCGGTGACCGAGGCGAGCAGCCGCATGGCGGCGATGGCGGCGGACCCCTGTCCGACCGACTCCTCGCTGTAGTAGCGGGCAGCCAGCAGCCAGAAGCCCAGACCGAGTCCGGCGGAGACGCCGGTGGAGAGCATCAGCGCGTAGGCGTTGCGGAACATCGGGTCCGCGCCCCCGTGCGCACCGCCCGTGCCGGCTCCCGGCCGGTCGGGGACCTGTTCCGGGGCGGCCCGGCGCGCCCCGCCGTCCGGGGAGTTGCCGACGCGGACGGCGTCAGCCACCGCGCCGCGTTTCCGCCGGCCCGATCCCCGCCCCGGTGAGGACGTCGACGACCCGGTCGGCCAGCAGTGGATCGACCGGGAGCGCGTGCCGGGCGAACCAGGCCGCGTCGGCGGGTGCGGGGGACGGCTCGGTGAACGGGTCTCCCGCGTAGGCGTCGAGCGGCGGATCGTAGAGGTAGCCGACGGTGATCCGCCGCCGGGCGAGCGCGGTGATCGCCGCGTCCCGGTCGTCGACCAGCAACGGCACCCGGAACAACGGCTGTACGGGCCGGAGCGCGGCGCCAGGAGCGGCCCAGCGGGTGGCGAGGAGGCGCCGGGTCCCGGCGCGGTGCGCGGCGAGCCGCCCGTCGAGCCGCCCGAGCAGCCGCTCCAGCCGGCGCAGCCGTGACCGTCCGGGGGTCGCCCGGTAGTCGTGCAGATCGACGCGGACCCAGGAGTGGAGGCCGGACAGCGACGGCCCCCGGTCCAGGGCCTGTTCCAGCTCGGTGGGCCGTAACGGCATGCGGATTCCCGGGCGTTCCTGGAGGCCGAGCAGGCGCAGGCCGGCCCGGGCGGCCGGGGCGAGCCGCAGTCCGCGTACCGCCGCCTCGGCGTACGGCCGTACGGCGTAGGTGAGTTCGGCGCGGCGGCGGACCGGATCGAGGAGCGCGTCGCGGGCCAGCTCCAGCGGGGCGCGCAGCCCGGGGTCGGCGAGGGCGAGGAAGCCGCCGGTCCTGGCGCCGACGTGCTTGGAGAGGCTGAACACGGCCGCGTCGCCGAATCCGCCGACCGGCCGACCCGCCGTCGCGCTGCCGATGGCGTGCGCGCAGTCCTCGAAGAGGGGGATGCCCAGGCGGTCGCAGCGCGCCCGCAGCCGGGGCGCCGGGTCCGGATTCCCGTACAGATTGGTGGTCAGGACCGCCGACAGACCGCTCCACACGGAGGCGGGTACGGCGTCCACGTCGAGGGAGCCGTCGGTGGCGCGGAGCGGGGCCTGGACGGGACGCAGACCGGCGGCGAGCACGACGAAGAGGATCACGTCGTCGTTGACGGGGGACATCAGGACCCGGCCGCCGGGCGGGCACCAGTGGCGCAGGGCCACGTACAGCCCCAGCCGGCCCGACGGCATGTACAGGCACTCCCGGCCGAGCCGGGCCCGCATCGCGGTCTCCAGCGCCGTGTACGCCGTCGGACCGCACTGACCATGAGCCGTACGCGCCATGTGTGTTCCCCCCAGAACCCCCGCCCAATGTGACCCAGTCCGGGACCCTCGTCAACAACGCGGAAGGACCCGCCCCTGACGGGAACGGGTCCTTCCGCGGTGCTCGTGAGGGGGCGGCCCCTCGGCGGTCATTCGTCCAGGGTCAGGCCCTTGCGGAGCTTCACCAGGGTGCGCGAGAGCAGCCGGGAGACGTGCATCTGCGAGATGCCCAGCTCTTCGCCGATCTCCGACTGCGTCATGTTGGAGACGAACCGCAGCGAGAGGATCATGCGGTCGCGCGAGGGCAGCGAGGCGATCAGCGGCTTCAGGGACTCGATGTACTCGATGCCCTCGATGCCGTTGTCCTCGTAGCCGATGCGGTCGGCCAGCGCGCCCTCGTGGTCGTCCTCCTCCGGCTTGGCGTCGAGCGAGCTGGCGGTGTACGCGTTGCTCGCGGCCATGCCCTCGACGACCTCGTCGTTGGTGATGCCGAGCCGGTCGGCCAGCTCGGCCACGGTCGGCGACCGGTCCAGTTGCTGGGCCAGCTCGTCACCGGCCTTCGCCAGGTCGAGCCGCAGTTCCTGCAACCGGCGCGGGACGCGCACGGACCAGCTGGTGTCGCGGAAGAAGCGCTTGATCTCGCCGACGATGGTCGGCATGGCGAAGGTCGGGAACTCGACGCCCCGGCTCAGCTCGAACCGGTCGATCGCCTTGATCAGGCCGATCGTGCCGACCTGGACGATGTCCTCCATCGGTTCACTGCGGGTGCGGAACCGGGAGGCGGCGAACTTGACCAGGGCGAGGTTCAGCTCGACCAGGGTGTTGCGGACGTACGCGTGCTCGTGGGTGCCCTCTTCGAGCCTTTCGAGCCGTTCGAAGAGCGTCCTCGACAGCGCCCTGGCGTCCAGCGCCCCCACCTTGGCGTAGGGCGGGATCTCGGGGAGCCCGTCGAGCGCGCCGGGATCGGTGGCGAGGGGGTCTTCGGTGCCGCTCGGACCGGTCGTGACGGTCGTGGCGGAATTCTCGGATTGTTTCGGTCCCTGAGGACATGCCGACGGCGCGTCGTGGGTACGCGGTTCGTCGAGCCGGGGTGACATGGTCTCCTCCATCGTTCTCGGCATATGGCTGCCGATGCCCATACGTGTTCCTGCGGTGAAGCGGCGCCTCCAAAGCCGGTCGTGATTCGGGTGTCCCTCTACCCTTACCCGGTCGGCACCAAGACTTACAAGCGCCAATTGATGCTATATGTCCGGTTTGTTGAGGTCTTCGACTACCGCGAGGCGTACGAAACGCGTACTGTTTTACGAACGTCGGCGGCAGCCCAGGGCTGTCCCGCGGATGTTCAGGCAAACGAAGCGACGAACGGCGAAGAGGAATCGGGCATGGACCGCGGGACGGTCGGCAGTGCGAACCGGGGTCGACTTCAGGTCGAGATCCGGACCGAGGGGCGCAGCGAGGTTGTGACGCCGGTGGGTGAACTCGATCACCACACCGCCGATCTGCTGCGGGAACCTCTGGAGAGCGCGGTCGAGCAGGGGCGTACGCGCCTGGTGGTCGACTGCTCGCAACTTGAGTTCTGTGACTCCACCGGGCTGAACGTGTTGCTCGGCGCTCGCCTGAAGGCCGAGGCGGCCGGGGGAGAGGTCCATCTGGCGGGAATGCTGCCGGTGGTGGCCAGGGTCTTCGAGATCACCGGGGCCGAGGCGGTCTTCACCGTCCACGACTCCCTCGAAGCGGCTCTGAACGCCTGATCGTGACGTGCCCCGTGGCTCCGGCCCTCATGACTGTCGCCCGCGTCACGCGATCAGTGCGTGCGAGTGGGTGTCGTCACTGCCCGACCGGGCAGGAGTCATCCCGGCGGAGTAGTGAGTTGCCTGCCGGTCTTTATCTGTTCAATATCTGTACCTGTATCTGTTCAATGGCGACATGGTGAATCGGTGAGGTGAAGCGCTGATGAGCACCACCCGGCAGCATCCGCCGGGCGGCCTCGGTCGCGAGCCGGAGGGCGGCGGCCCGGCCGCCGCCGTACCCGTCGACCGGCAGTGGCGCACCTTGTCACTGTCGCAGGTCAGCGGCATTGTGCCGACGGCCCGCGATTTCGCCCGCCAGGCACTCCACGAGTGGGGCTGGCTGCCCGCGGCGAGCGCCGATCGGCGGGCCGCCGCCGAGGACGTCCTGCTGGTGGTCTCCGAGCTGGTCACCAACGCCTGCCTGCACGCGGAGGGGCCCGAGGAGCTGCGCATCGCGTGCTCCCCGAAAGTGCTGCGCGTGGAGGTCGTCGACGGTGGCGCGGGCCAGCCCGCACCCCGTACCCCGCACCGCGCGGGCCGGCCCGGCGGGCACGGCATGTTCATCGTGCAGCGGCTCTGCCTGGACTGGGGCGTCATGCGGGTGCCCGACCAGCCGGGCAAGACCGTCTGGGCGGAGCTGGCCGCTCCCGCGTAACGCGTGCCTGTGGTCCTCACGAAGGAGCGCGCCGACCCGGCGCGCTCCTTCGCTCTGTCCGTGCCCTCGCGTGTGAGTCCGTGCCACTCCTGCCGACGCTTCGGCCCCTTTCACGCGCGGACCCGTACGCCGACGCGGTACGTCCCGTACGCCACGGACGGCGAGGGGCCGCCGCGTCCGGCGAACCGGTGCGGCGGCCCCTCGTGCGGTGCCGTGCGAGGTCAGCGCACGTCGCCCATGAGCGTCTTGACCTTCCTGCGGTACATGAAGACCGCGATCCCGGCCAGACAGGCGAGGACGGCCTCCAGGGCGACCGCGCCCGATCCGCTGAGGTCGACGCCGCCGATGGACAGCAGACCGGTCACCGAGTCGCCCGCGGTGACGGCGAGGAACCAGACGCCCATCATCTGACTGGCGTACTTCGCCGGGGCCATCTTCGTCGTGACGGAGAGGCCGACCGGGGACAGGCACAGCTCGCCGACGGTCTGGATGAGATAGATGCCCACCAGCCACATCGGGCTGACCAGCGTGCCGTCCGACGCCATGGCCATCGGGACCAGGAAGAAGAAGAACGAGACACCGATGAAGAACAGGCCGACGGAGAACTTGGAGACCGTGCTCGGCTCCTGGTTCCGGCGGCTCAGCCAGACCCAGATCCAGGCGAAGACCGGGGCCAGAGCCATGATGAAGACCGGGTTCAGCGACTGGTACCAGGACGACGGGAACTCGACGCCGAGCAGTGATCCGGCCGCCTTCCCCTCGCCGAACGCCTGGACCGTGGAACCGCCCTGGTCGTAGATCATCCAGAAGACCGCGGCGGCCACGAAGAACCAGATGTATCCGGACATCTTCGTCTGTTCGGAGGCGGACAGGTCCTTGTCGCGCTTGATGCGGAGCAGTACGCCCGCGGGGATGACCAGACCCAGCAGGGTCAGCGGCACCATCGCCCAGTTGAGGGTGAAGTGACCGGTGCCCCCGACGACGCCGTAGAAGACGACGGCGATCATCAGCCAGATCAGACCCTTGCGCAGCCAGGAGACGCGCTCCTCGCGGGCCAGCGGGGTCGGGACCCGGCTGCTCTCCGGGCTCAGGTACTTGCCGCCCAGCAGGAACACCAGCAGGCCCAGCCCCATCCCGACGGCCGCCAGCGCGAACCCGAGGTGCCAGCTGACCGTCTGACCGATCGTTCCGATGAGCAGCGGAGCGACGAAGGCACCGATGTTGATGCCCATGTAGAAGATGGTGAAGCCGCCGTCACGGCGCGGGTCGTTCGGGTCCTTGTAGAGATGGCCGACCATCGTCGAGATGTTGGCCTTCAGCAGACCGGAACCGAGCGCCACGAGCGCCAGCCCGGCGAAGAAGAAGCCCTGTCCGGGCGCCGCCAGCGTCAGATGGCCGAGGATGATGATCCCGGCGCCGATGCCGACCGTTCTGCGCGGGCCCCAGACCCGGTCGCCGAGCCAGCCGCCGGGCATCGCCAGCAGATAGACCATCGACATGTAGACGGAGTAGATGGCCGTGGTGGTGGCCAGGTCCATTCCGAGACCGCCGCCCTGGCTGCCGGATTTGGCCTCCGGGCCGCCGGACAGCAGGTACAGGGTGAGCAGGGCCCGCATGCCGTAGAAGCTGAAGCGCTCCCACATCTCGGTCATGAAGAGGGTGGCCAGGCCGAAGGGGTGGCCGAAGAAGGTCGGTCCGGAACCAGTCGTACTGGCCGGGTCCTTCGTCAGGCTGGACGCCATGGTCGATCCTTGCTAGGTCGGGACGCGTCGCCGTACGAACGTGACGCGCCCGGTGGGGGGTAGCCGGCACCGGCACGGCCGCGCCCCACCCCGACGCCCGGGGGGTTCGTTCCGGCACTCCGTCGGAGCGAACCCGGGTACGGGGGCCGACCGCATCGGGAACCACGCCCGGACCGAGTGCTCGCGGGCTCGCGTCGTTTCGCGTTCTCGCGGTCTCGTGTTCCGGGCCCGGCCCACAGGTCATTGACTGAAGGTCGGGACTGGCGGGTACCAGTCCGTACTCAGGTCGCTCCCCGGCGTTGGGCGGCCGGAACATCCCTGAGTGGTGCAACAGGCGTCGAGCAACCATACGACACGCCAATGCCGGAAATAAAAGGACCTGAGACGTGGATCACAGGGGAACGCGTGTCGGCACTCACACTTTCGAAGGTGGCACCCGGATTCCCACCCACTCCCGAAGGGCTTGTGGATCACCACACGGCCGACGTCCCACGCGGTCTACCATCACCTCATGACCCGTGTACTGCTCGCCGAGGACGACGCTTCCATCTCGGAGCCGCTGGCCCGCGCCCTGCGTCGGGAGGGATACGAGGTCGAGGTCCGCGAAGACGGCCCGACCGCCCTCGACGCCGGCCTCCAGGGCGGCATCGACCTGGTCGTGCTCGACCTGGGGCTGCCCGGGATGGACGGCCTCGAAGTCGCCCGCCGGCTCCGCGCCGAGGGCCACACCGTGCCGGTCCTGGTGCTGACCGCCCGCGCCGACGAGGTCGACACGGTGGTCGGCCTCGACGCGGGCGCCGACGACTACGTCACCAAGCCCTTCCGGCTCGCCGAACTCCTCGCCCGGGTCCGCGCCCTGCTCCGCCGGGGCGCCACCGAACCCGTCCCGCAGCCCGCCACCCACGGCGTCCGGATCGACGTCGAGTCGCACCGCGCCTGGATGGGCGAAGAGGAACTCCAGCTCACCGCCAAGGAGTTCGACCTGCTCCGGGTCCTCGTCCGGGACGCCGGCCGGGTCGTCACCCGGGACCAGCTGATGCGCGAGGTCTGGGACACCACCTGGTGGTCGTCGACGAAGACCCTCGACATGCACATCTCCTGGCTCCGCAAGAAGCTCGGCGACGACGCGGCCAACCCCCGCTACATCGCCACGGTCCGGGGCGTCGGTTTCCGGTTCGAGAAGAGCTGACGCGCGGGGTCCAGGAAGAGCTGACGGACAGAGACAGCCATGCGCCGGAGACTGATCAATTCCACGCTCGCCGTGGTGCTCGTGGTGATCGCCGTCTTCGGCGTCTCCCTCGTCATCGTCGAGACCCGCACCATCAGCAGCAGTGCCCAGGAGAGCGTCGACTCCGAGGCGCTGCGGCTGATCAGCGTCGTCGAGAGCCGGCTCCTCGGCGAGGAGCGGATAAACCCCGTCGTCCTGGCCGAACAGGTCGACGACAGCCGCTACGCCGTGGTCAGGATTCCCGGCCGGCCCGCCCTCGAAGTCGGCAAGCAGCCCACCGGCAGCGTCATCCGCAGCACGGCCGTCGGGGACCGGGGCGAGAAGGTCACCGTCGAGGAGTCCCGCTCCGCCGTCACCCGTGAGGTCGGCCGCACCCTCATGATCATCGGTGCGGTGGCGCTCCTCGCGATCGTGTCCGCGGTGCTCCTCGCCGTACGGCAGGCCAATCGGCTCGCCTCGCCGCTCACCGATCTCGCCGAGACCGCCGAACGCCTCGGCTCCGGCGACCCCCGGCCCCGCCACAAGCGGTACGGAGTGCCCGAGCTGGACCGGGTCGCGGACGTCCTCGACTCCTCCGCCGAACGGATCGGCCGGATGCTGACCGCCGAGCGCCGCCTCGCCGCCGACGCCTCCCACCAGCTGCGCACCCCGCTGACCGCGCTCTCCATGCGGATCGAGGAGATCTCCGCCACCGACGACCTGGACACCGTGAAGGAGGAGGCGAACATCGCCCTCACCCAGGTCGAACGCCTCACCGACGTCGTGGAACGGCTGCTGACCAACGCCCGCGACCCGCGTACCGGCTCCGCCGTCGTCTTCGACCTCGACGAGGTCGTCAAGCAGCAGATCGAGGAGTGGCGCCCGGCCTACCGCAGCGCGGGCCGCGCCATCGTCTGCTCCGGGAAGCACGGCATGCGGGCCGTCGGCACCCCGGGCGCGGTAGCGCAGGTGCTCGCCGCGCTGATCGAGAACTCGCTGATGCACGGCGGCGGCACGGTCGCGCTGCGCACCCGGGTCACCGGGAACCAGGCGGTCATCGAGGTCACGGACGAGGGCCCCGGCGTCCCGCCCGACCTGGGCGCGCGGATCTTCGAGCGCACCATCAGCGGCCGCAACTCCACCGGGATCGGCCTCGCCGTCGCCCGGGACCTCGCGGAGGCGGACGGCGGCCGGCTCGAACTGCTCCAGCAGCAGCCCGCCGTCTTCGCGCTCTTCCTGAGCAGGGTCGCGCTGGACCGGAGACCGCCGGAACGCCCGGTCCGCTGAGCCGCGGGACCGGCCGCCCCGGTCCTCGCCCCCGCCCCGGCCTCGGCACGGGCAGGGTCCGGCGCGTCAGCGGACGGCGGGGTCGGCCACCTCTACGGCTTCGGGTCGTCGCTGTTCCAGAAACCTCTCCGCGCTGAGCACGGCCTCCCTTGCGGGCAGGGCCTTGAACACCCAGGTCCGGTAGGACCAGAAGCGGAACAGGGTGGCGATCCCGATGCCCAGGATCTTGAAGACATTGCTCTGGACCGGGCTGTTCCAGCCGAAGCCGTACGTGGCCGTGTACAGCACACCGTTCTCGATCACCGCGCCCGCCGCGCTGAACAGCAGGAACAGCACCAGTTCCCGGGTCCGGCCGCTCTTGTCACGGTCGCGGTACGTCCAGTAGCGGAAGCCGACGTAGTTGAAGAGGATCGCGACGAAGGTCGCCAGCACGCTGGCCCGCACCACCTGGAGGTCCGACACGTGCCGCACCAGGTTGAAGACCACGATGTTGACCAGCAGACCTATCGCGCCGACCGCGCCGAACTTGGCGACCTCCCGGGCCAGCAGATCCAGCCGGGTCCGCAGTGCGCCCCGTTCGTTCATGGTGATCGCTCAACCCCGTCCGATCGGTTGCGTCAACCCGGTCATGCTAACCAGCCCGGCCGTGTCACGCCCCCGGATCGGCCCGAAGCCCCCGGGGGAAGCCCCCCGCTCCACGACCTCCCCCGCCGCGGTACGGGCGGGAGCGCCGACCGGGGCATCGTCGGGGCACCCCGGGACGGCGGATACCCTGGAGGAGTGACGTTTCCGGTAGTCGGCATGGTCGGCGGCGGTCAGCTCGCCCGCATGACCCACGAGGCGGGCATCCCCCTCGGCATCAGATTCAAGCTTCTCAGCGACACCCCGCAGGACTCGGCGGCCCAGGTGGTGAGCGATGTCGTCGTCGGCGACTACCGCGACCTGGACACGCTGCGCGCCTTCGCGCGCGGCTGCGACGTGATCACGTTCGATCACGAACACGTGCCGACCGAGCACCTGCGCGCCCTGGAGGCGGACGGCATCCCCGTGCGCCCCGGCCCGGCCGCGCTGGTGCACGCCCAGGACAAGGGGGTGATGCGCGCGAAGCTCATGGAGATCGGCGCCCCCTGCCCCCGCCACCGGATCGTGGCGGACGCGGCCGACGCCGCGGAGTTCGCGGCCGGGACCGGCGGCTTCCCGATCATCCTCAAGACGGTCCGCGGCGGATACGACGGCAAGGGCGTCTGGGTGGTGCGCTCCGAGGAGGACGCCGAGCAGCCGTTCCTGGCCGGGGTGCCCGTCCTGGCCGAGGAGAAGGTCGACTTCGTACGGGAGCTGGCGGCCGACATCGTCCGCTCGCCGCACGGCCAGGCCGTCGCCTACCCGGTCGTCGAGTCGATCCAGGTGGACGGCGTCTGCGACACGGTCATCGCCCCGGCCCCCGGGCTGGACGAGCGGCTGGCCGGAGAGGCCCAGCAGCTCGCCCTGCGGATCGCGGCCGAGCTGGGCGTCGTCGGACACCTCGCGGTCGAACTGTTCGAGACCCGGGACGGGCGCATCCTCGTCAACGAGCTGGCGATGCGCCCGCACAACTCCGGGCACTGGACCCAGGACGGCGCGATCACCTCGCAGTTCGCCAACCACCTGCGGGCCGTGCTGGACCTCCCGCTCGGCGACCCGCGTCCGCGCGCCCCCTGGACGGTCATGTGCAACGTCCTCGGCGGCGACTACCCGGACATGTACCAGGCGTACCTGCACTGCATGGCCCGCGACCCGCAGCTCAAGATCCACATGTACGGCAAGGACGTGAAGCCCGGCCGCAAGGTCGGCCACGTCAACACCTACGGCGACGACCTGGCGGACGTGCGCGAGCGCGCCCGGCACGCGGCCGACTACCTGCGAGGAACGATCACCGAATGACCTCCACCGGCGCACCCCTGGTCGGCATCGTCATGGGCTCCGACTCCGACTGGCCCGTGATGGAGGCGGCGGCCGAGGCGCTCGACGAGTTCGAGATCCCGTACGAGGTCGACGTCGTCTCCGCGCACCGGATGCCCCGCGAGATGATCGCGTACGGCGAGCAGGCGGCCGATCGCGGTCTCAAGGCGATCGTCGCGGGCGCCGGCGGCGCCGCCCATCTGCCCGGAATGCTCGCCTCCGTCACCCCGCTGCCCGTCATCGGGGTACCCGTTCCGCTGAAATATCTGGACGGCATGGACAGCCTGCTCTCCATCGTGCAGATGCCCGCCGGGGTCCCCGTGGCCACCGTCTCCGTCGGCGGCGCGCGCAACGCGGGCCTCCTCGCTGCCCGTATCCTCGCCACCCACGACAGCGAACTGCTGGCCCGCATGCGGGAATTCCAGCAGGAGCTGAACGACCAGGCCACCGAGAAGGGCAAGCGGCTGCGGGCCAGGGTCCAGGGCGCGGACTCCTTCGGCTTCGGCAAGTAACCGCTCGCCCGACGTACCAGGCACCAAGCAGCGGCACGGAGCAGGGAGCTCACGACCATGGCGGACCAGCTGACCCGGGCGATGGAACTCCTCGCCGACCATCCCGTCGTCGACGGCCACAACGATCTGCCGTGGGCACTGCGCGAACAGGTCGGCTACGACCTCGACGCCCGTGACATCGCCGCCGATCTGACCGGACTCGTGCACACCGACATCCCCAGGCTGCGCGCCGGGGGTGTCGGCGCGCAGTTCTGGTCGGTGTACGTCAGCGGATCGCTGACCGGTGACGCCGCCGTCAGCGCCACCCTCGAACAGATCGACGTGGTCGCCGAGCTGCTGGAGCGCTATCCGCTGGACCTGCGGCGCGCGCTGACCGCCGACGACATGGAGCGGGCCCGCGCCGAGGGCCGTATCGCCTCCCTGATGGGCGCCGAGGGCGGGCACTCCATCAACAACTCGCTGGGCACGCTCCGCGCGCTGCACACACTGGGCGTGCGGTACATGACGCTCACCCACAACGACAACGTCGACTGGGCGGACTCGGCGACCGACCGCCCGGCCGTCGGCGGTCTCTCGCCGTTCGGCCGCGAGGTCGTACGGGAGATGAACCGCGTCGGGATGCTGGTCGACCTCTCCCACGTGGCCGCCACGACGATGCGTGACGCGCTGGCGACCTCCGAGGCGCCGGTGATCTTCTCGCACTCCTCCGCCAGGGCGGTCTGCGACCACCCGCGCAACGTCCCCGACGACGTGCTGGCGCGGCTGCGGGTCAACGGGGGCATCGCCATGGCCACCTTCGTACCGAAGTTCATCCTGCCGGAGGCCGTCGAGTGGACGCTCGCCGCCGACCGGAACATGCGCGAACACGGTCTGCACCATCTGGACACCAGCCCGCCCGCGATGCGCGTCCACTCCGACTTCGAGGCCGCCCACCCCAGGCCCCGGGCCACGGTGGACACGGTCGCCGACCACCTCGACCACATGCGGGCCGTGGCCGGGATCGACCACATCGGCATCGGCGGCGACTACGACGGCACGGCCTTCCTCCCGGAGGGGCTTGAGGACGTCGCCGGATATCCGCACCTGATCGCGCGGCTCCTCTCGCGCGGCTGGTCCGAGACCGATCTCGCGAAGCTGACCTGGCGCAACGCCGTACGGGTGCTGCGCGAGGCGGAGTCCGTCGCCCGCGAGCTGCGCAAGCAGCGCGGTCCCTCGCACGCCACGATCGAGCGACTGGACGCCCCGCAGGACTGACGGCCGGCCGGGGACGACCGGCGGACATGACGAACGGGACGCCCCCGCACAGGGGCGTCCCGTTCGTCATGCGGCGCGAGGTGTCAGTCGACGCACAGGCAGAACGGATGGCCCACGGGGTCCGCGTAGACCCTGAAGGACGGGTGGCTGTCCGCCGTGTCCAGCACGGTGGCACCCAGGGCGAGCACGTCGCGCTCCGCCGCGTCCATATCGGTGACCGTCACATCCAGGTGGAACTGCTGCGAGCCCTCGGTGCCGGGCCACGTCGGCGGTACGAAGCCGGGGACGGCCTGGAACGCCAGGGGGGTTCCGCTGTCCGTCCTGAGGGCGACCCATCCGTCGCCGTCGTCCTCCGGCCGGCCGCCGAGCAGTCCGGAGTAGAACTCCGCGAGCGCGACGGGATCGGGGCAGTCCAGGACAACGGCCCTCTGGGTGGCGATGGCCATGGTGTTCCTCCTCGGATCGACGGACAAGTTACCGGTATCGCGCTTCATGCGGTAACGGTTACTGCATGCTGCCGCATCTGAAGTAACGTCGCAACCATGAACGAGAGGGCGCCCGCACCCGGGGGGCTCGCGCTGATCGAGGCGCTGGTCAACACGCTGGACGTCGAGACCGGTGCGGACACGCTCGACACGCCGGAGGGCCGGGCGGCCTTCACCCTCACCGAACGGGATCTCCCCGGCATCCGCACGCTCCGCGAGGCGCTGCGCGCCGCCTGCCTCGCACACGCGGGCCACGCCCCGCCCGGGGCCTCCTCGCTGAACCGGCTGCTCGCCGAAGCCCCTCTGCTGGTCACCGTCGACACGGCGGGCGCGGTCGCGCTGCGCCCGGCGAGGGACCCGGACGCGCTGCTGTCCCGTGTCGCGGCGGTCATCGCCGACGCGGCGGCCGACGGGACCTGGGCCCGGCTGAAGGCGTGCGAGGCCGAGGACTGCCGCTGGGTCTACTACGACCGCAGCCCGGCGGGCCGGCGCCGCTGGTGCTCGATGTCGGTCTGCGGGGCCCGCAACAAGATGCGCACCTACCGCGCGAAGCGCGCGTGACCGCCGGGGCCCCGGACCCGGGCCGCGCATGACTGCCGGGGCCCGGACCCCGGACCTGGGACCCGGCCGGGTCCGGCTCAGGCGCGGGGGCGGCCCATCGCCCGGTAGGTCCAGCCCGCAGCCCGCCACCGCTCGCTGTCCAGCGCGTTGCGGCCGTCCAGGACGGTCCGGTGCGCCACGGCCTCGCCCAGCTCCACCGGGTCCAGCTCACGGAACTCGCGCCACTCCGTCAGATGCAGCACCACGTCCGCGCCGCGCACCGCTTCGAGCGCCGAGTCCGCGTAACCGAGGGTCGGGAAGAGCTGCCGGGCGTTGTCCATGCCCTTGGGGTCGAAGACCGTGACCTGGCCGCCCTGGAGGTGGATCTGTCCGGCGACGTTGAGGGCGGGGGAGTCCCGTACGTCGTCCGAGTCCGGTTTGAACGTCGCGCCCAGCACCGCCACCCGCCGTCCCAGGAAGGAGACCCCGCCGACGGCCTCCCTGGCCAGCTCCACCATGTGGCCCCGGCGCCGCATGTTGATCGAGTCGACCTCGCGGAGGAAGGTCAGCGCCTGGTCGGCGCCCAGCTCGCCGGCGCGTGCCATGAAGGCCCGGATGTCCTTGGGCAGACAGCCGCCGCCGAAGCCGATCCCGGCCCGCAGGAACTTCCGGCCGATCCGCTCGTCGTGGCCGATCGCCTCGGCCAGCTTCGCCACGTCCCCGTCGGCGGCCTCGCAGACCTCCGCCATCGCGTTGATGAAGGAGATCTTCGTGGCGAGGAAGGAGTTCGCGGCGGTCTTCACCAGCTCGGCGGTCGGGAAGTCGGCCACCACGAACGGCGACCCCTCGGCGACCGGGATCGCGTACACCTCGCGCAGCAGCTTCTCGGCCCGCTCGCTCTCCACACCGACCACGATCCGGTCCGGGTGCACGGTGTCCGCCACGGCGAAGCCCTCGCGCAGGAACTCCGGGTTCCAGGCCAGCTCGGCGTCCGCGCCGACCGGGGACAGCTCGGCGAGCCGGGCGGCCAGCCGGGCGGCGGAGCCCACCGGCACGGTCGACTTGCCGACCACCAGGGCGGGCCGGGTCAGATGCGGGGCCAGCGATTCGAAGGCGCTGTCCACGTAGCTCATGTCGCAGGCGTACTCGCCGTGCTTCTGCGGAGTGTTGACGCAGACGAAGTGCACATCGCCGAACGCGCCGACCTCCTCCCAGGAGGTGGTGAACCGCAGCCGGCCGCTGGACCCCTCGATGCCGGCGACATGCCTGCGGAGCAGTTCCTCCAGGCCCGGTTCGTAGAACGGCACCCGTCCCGCCGACAGCAGCTCGATCTTCTCGGGCACCACATCGAGGCCGAGTACGTCGAAGCCCAGTTCCGCCATGGCCGCGGCGTGCGTGGCGCCGAGGTAGCCGGTGCCGACCACGGTGATCTTGAGGGCCATGGAGTGCTCCTGAGGGGTGCGGACAGGCGTGCGGTGAACGAGCATAGTCGGGGCGCCCCAAGGGCGTTCGGACCGGCTCCCGCGCTGGTCATCACGGTTGTCGTGAAGCTCACGTGACGCTCTCGTATGCCGGGGCGGCGGCTGGGCCCTAAAATTGGGTTACTTAACGGTAGTTAGCATCCAGGGGAGTGAGTGTCGTGGCGGGTTCGACCGATTTCGACCTGTACCGTCCGGCCGAGGAGCACGACATGCTCCGCGAGACGGTCCGGGCGCTCGCCGAGGCGAAGATCGCCCCGCACGCGGCGGCGGTGGACGAAGAGGCCCGCTTCCCGCAGGAGGCGCTCGACGCGCTGGTCGCGTCCGACCTCCACGCCGTGCACGTCCCCGAGGAGTACGGCGGCGGCGGAGCCGACGCGCTCGCCACGGTCATCGTGATCGAGGAGGTGGCCCGCGTCTGCGCCTCCTCCTCCCTCATCCCGGCCGTGAACAAGCTCGGCTCCCTGCCGGTCATCCTCTCCGGCTCCGAGGACCTGAAGAAGAAGTACCTGGGCCCGCTCGCCAAGGGCGACGCGATGTTCTCGTACTGCCTCTCCGAACCGGACGCGGGATCGGACGCCGCCGGCATGAGGACCAGGGCCGTCCGCGACGGCGACTTCTGGGTCCTCGACGGGGTGAAGCGCTGGATCACCAACGCGGGCGTGTCCGACTTCTACACGGTCATGGCCGTCACCGACCCGGCCAAGCGCTCCAGGGGCATCAGCGCCTTCGTCGTCGAGAAGTCCGACGAGGGAGTCTCCTTCGGCGCCCCGGAGAAGAAGCTCGGCATCAAGGGCTCTCCGACCCGCGAGGTCTACCTCGACAACGTCCGCATCCCCGCCGACCGCATGATCGGTGACGAGGGCACGGGCTTCGCCACGGCGATGAAGACCCTGGACCACACCCGCATCACGATCGCCGCCCAGGCGCTCGGCATCGCCCAGGGCGCCCTCGACTACGCCAAGGGATACGTCCAGGAGCGCAAGCAGTTCGGCAAGCCGATCGGCGACTTCCAGGGCGTCCAGTTCATGCTCGCCGACATGGCGATGAAGCTGGAGGCGGCCCGCCAGCTCACCTACTCGGCCGCGGCCAAGTCCGAACGCGTCGACGCCGACCTCACCTTCTTCGGCGCCGCCGCCAAGTGCTTCGCCTCCGACGTGGCGATGGAGGTCACCACGGACGCGGTCCAGCTGCTCGGCGGCTACGGCTACACGCGCGACTACCCGGTGGAGCGCATGATGCGCGACGCGAAGATCACCCAGATCTACGAGGGCACGAACCAGGTCCAGCGAATCGTGATGGCGAGGAACCTGCCGTAGCCCGGCCTCGGCGGCCCGACGAGCGCCCCGGCCCGAAGGGGTGGGGCGCTCGCGGCCGTTCCCTTCCGGGTCAACGCCGCACGCCACGTACGATCAGCGTTCCGATGTGCCCCTCGGCCGGGGCGTCCAGGACGGTGGCCTCGACCTCCTCGAAACCACTCCTCGCCAGCAGCGCGGCCCATGTGCGGGGTGTGTAGCTGTACCGGTAGGTGAACATGGCCTTGCCCGCGAAGCCGCCTTTGTACATGCCCTGGGGGCCGTAGGCCCCTGGGATGGCCGGAGGTTGGGAGAAGACCAACCTGCCACCAGGGTTGAGCCGTTTGGTGATGAGGGGGAAGAGCTTCACCGGGTCGGTGAACCAAACCGCTCCGAAGATCGAGTAGATGGCGTCGTACGTCTGCGTGCTCGCAGCGAAATGCTCAAGCGCTTCCGCACAAATGAACTCCGCCCCCATAGGTCCCCAGCGTTCGGTGAGGTGCTTGACGGCCACCGGAGACAGGTCCAGGCCCGTGACTTTGACTCCCTGGTTCAGAAGGAACGCCAACGCTCGCCCAGTACCGCAGCCGATTTCCAGTGCCGTTTTCGGCGAACCCAGGAGTTCAGGCCCTGGGCCGTGGCTGGCGTACTGCGTCCAGCCGAGCACCGGTTCAGCCTCCAAGGCCTTGTCCTTCGTGCTCTCGGCGAAGGCGTCCCAGAGTTCGCGTTCAGAGTCGATGTTGTGCTGGGCGGGCAACTGTCGTCCTCGGTTCCACATTGGTTCGGTGCCCCGCCCTGGGGAAGGCGGGGCACCCCGTACAGGGCGGCGCTAGTGGCTGTCGGGCGCCTTGTTGTCGCATGGCGAGCACTCCGCCGCGTCCATGCCCCACAGCTCGTCGTCCACGGCGAATCCGTTCTCCCTCAGGATGTCGGCCGTCCGAGTCACGGTGCCGTCGCAGCGCCGCTGGATCAGGGGAGCGTGGTGCTTGTACTGGCCGCTGTTGTATTCGTCGCACAGAGCGAAGTACAGCGGAGTGTCCAGGATCAGGGCGTGAACGGCCACGTCCACCGTGTAGCCGACGCCCATGTCCACGCCCTTCCGCTCCATGGCGGTGATTGTGTACGCGATGGCCTCGTCCAGCAGCCGTTCGGCAGTGTTACGGGTCATGACGCTGTTGTCGCGCAGCAGGAGGGCGATTTCTCGATCCCACAGCGTCGGCTCGGTGTCGGTGATCAGGTGGGGTACTCGATGGGCCAGTGCGTTGAGGATGATCTGAGGCTCACGAGTACGGGTCTGAACTGCTGTGCTCATCGTGCGTACCTCCAGGGAGAAGGGTTGCGTGGAGCGTGCGGGCTGGCCAGTTGCGCTCAGACGCCGTCCCGGATACGGCGCTCACTTTCGGGAGCACACGGGTTAGCCGCGTGAACGGGGCAGCGACACAGAAGGAAGCGGTTCGACGCGGAAAGCTTCGAAGCGGGTGCCACCTCATGCTTCGGAACCCGCTCCGTGATGCCGTCCCTCGTCACTCGATAGACCGCGATGGTCATCGCCATGCTTGCCTCCGGCTGTCAACTGGCTGTGGCAAGAACGGTAGGAAGAGAGGCAGCCAAGCAGGGCCGATGTTGCACGGTGTTGTACGCCTTCATTCCTCGGTGGCGTCGAGGGCCTTCCTCATCAAGGCTTTGGCATTCGAGCCGTACACAGCTGCTCGTGCCATCTGAGCGAACGCGCTCAGGTACACGTCGATCTCGGCTCGATTCGTCACTCGGACCATGGCTGTCAAGGTTTCCACCTGAACTTCGCGATCATCGAATGCGTAGAAGGATTCGACGGGCCATACCGGGCGGCGTGACATGTGGGGGATGATTCCGAAAGCCAGGTTGGGGTGCCCGATGACGGACATGAAGTGTTCCAGTTGTTGCGCATGCTGCGGAGGGTCGGTCATCGGCATGTACAGGGCCGACTCCTCGATGAGGACGGACACTTGATTGCCCCGGAGAGTGGCGGCCGAGCGCTCCAGACGCGCCCGTACGGCGTCCTCGACATCGTCGGGAAGCCCCCTGAAGCGACGGATCGTACGGAGAATGCCCCGCGCGTACGCCTCCGTCTGGAGCATCCCGGGGAGGACCCCGCAGCTATACACACGGAAGGAGCGTGTCTCCTGGTAGATGCCGTTGCGTTGCGCCTTGCTGAGGCCGCCCTTCAAGTACTGGGTCCACTGGACATACAGGGTCTTGGCCGTGCGTGTGGTCTCTATCAGCGCTTCAGCTTCTTCGGGCCTTCCGCATGCCGTGCACCATGCGCGGAGGTCGGCGGGCTTCGGGATCGTCTTCCGGTGCATGATCCGGTGAGCCTTGGAACGGTCCCAGCCGCACAGAGCGGCCAGCCGGGCCCCCGATAGATCGGCGTCTTCCATCATGCGAGTAAGCCGGTCGGCAACTGCTTTATGGGCCTCTTCAGCCGTCGACAGAGGTGAGGTCATGGACTGGCCGCTGTTCTGTCAGACGTCGTACTTGTCGTGCGGGACAGCTCGCTCCCAGACGGCCTCGAACATGTCAGCACACCGTTCCGCCACGCCCGCGTCGTCCGTGAAGTCCGTGTGCATCCAACGACCGTCACCATCGAAGACGTTGAACTGGACCAGCTTGCCGTCAAAGAGCCAGAAATCGTTTCCAGGCAACAGCAGGTCGGACGCCTGCCGACGCGGCAGCCACCGGACTCCCTCCCCGCAAGCGACGTTGCCATACGTGACGTAATGCTCCCACTTGATGTAGTCCGAGACGGGCTCACCCACCACCCGCGCGCGGTGCACCGCCACACCTTTTGCGGTCATGTCCTGGATGAGTCCGTGCCAGTCCTCACGCCACCATGACGAGCGGTCATCCCAGTCCTTCCGTTCCCCTGCTAGCCAGGCGTCGAAGGCAGGGTGTTCCCCGGGGACGGCGTATGCATCGCGGGTCTCAAGGTGCACTGCTGAGCGCTCACACTGCCTGAGCAGATCGGCGAACTCAGCCAGACTCTGCGACACGGATAGCCTCCTTGAGGAGCGGGATCATCCTCGGTTCCAGAACGATCAGCGTCTCATCCTCGGCTCGCGGCGAGTCAGCCACCGTCCGAGCCTGCACGTCTTCCCCGGCCCGCCGCGCCTGTACGAGTAGCCGTCGGTCGTCATCCACCCAAACCGCAGGGCACCCGTTCACGTCAGACTCGGGATCTTTACCGATGAAGGTGTAGCCCATGGTGCGCCCTTCCTACTGGGAACGTTGCACTGCGTTGCAGTCTGTTACACGAGTCTCACCCTTTGGGTTGGTGAGGTCAAGAGGACGGTTGTCGGTTCTGCGTGCGGCACGGGGCCGCGCGCCCGTCATCGCAGCATCCTGGCCAGCCGTTGGTCTCGCGCGATCATGGGGAAATGCTGGGGGACACCCCTGCAAGGGGGTGTTCTCGCAAGTCGGAGCAGCAGAGGCTGTAAAGCACCTGGATCTACGGAGGCACGAACCAGGTCCAGCGAATCGTGATGGCGAGGAACCTGCCGTAGCCCGGCCTCGGCGGCCCGACGAGCGCCCCGGCCCGAAAGGGCGGGGCGCTCGCGGCCGTTCCCTTCCGGATCAACGCCGCACGCCATGTACGATCAGCGTACCGATGTGCCCCTTGGCTCCCGGCGTTCGGTCAGGTGCTTGACGGCCACCGGTGACAGATCCAGACCGGTGACCTCGCCCCCCGGCTGAGCAGGAACGCCAACGTCCGCCCGCTGCCGCAGCCGATTCCCGGCGCCGTTCCCGGTGACCCCAGAAGCTCCGCGCTCGGCCCGTGTCCGGGGTACTGCGTCCAGCACGGCCCCCGGCGGTCACCCCCGTCCCATACGCGGTGACTTCGGCGGAACGGCTGACGGCCCGTGTCCACATCGGCACACTGGGTGCGTGGTTGATCACCCAGGGAAGTCCCCCGGCCATCTGGTCATCAGTGTCCGGCGCCGCGCCGACCCGGTGTCCGAGGCACCGAGGCGGACGCCTTCGTGGCGGCGCGGAAGTATCCGAAGGTCCTGATCCGTGGGCCGCTCTTCGGTGTCGCGGAACAGCGGCGCGGGGAGCGGCCCCGCTGGCGTCTGCTGGACGACATGGACACCGGGCTTCCCCAGGACGCGCGTGACGGGCTGAACTCCCGTCTGTGGTTCAAGGCGAGGGACGACGCGGAGGACCGCCGGGAGCGGAGGTCGCTGCTGGACGCGGTGGCCCGGCTGGACGCCGAGCCGGTGAACGAGGTCTCGGCCGCCGGGACGCGCTACCGGGTCGTACGCGCCGACGAGTTCGCCCGGGTCGGGGACGGCGGTCTCGAACCGCCCCGACCGACGGACGTGGACTGCGAGGACTGGGACCCGGACGCGGCGGAGGTGTCACGTACGAAGGGGTTCGTGATCGACCACGCGGCGGCGGTCGGGCCGACGGAAGGGCTCGACCGGCTCGGGCTGGTGTCCCTCCCGTACACCTCGGAACGCTTCCCCGCCGACGTACTGGCCGACTCCCGGCGGGCGTTGACCACCCACCCGGGGGCGGTGCTTCCGCATCGTCCGCGTCGAGCGCATGATGCGCGTCGGCCCCGACGGTCCCGAGCGGCCCCGTCCCTCGGACATGGACGACCACCCGCCCATGAAGATCCATCCCGACATGGACGAGTGGGGGAACGTCACCCACCACGGGGAGTGAGGGCAGGAGGAGCGGGTGCCGCGTGGCCGGCGGCACCCGCGTGGTCAGTTGCCGGTGACGGTGACCTTGTCGTCCTTCTTCAGCTGCTCCACCAGCTGCTTGACCTTGGCCTTGTCCCAGGCCAGATCACCGCCGACACTGCCCGAGATCGGCATGTTCATCGACGTGCCGTCGCCGCTGGTGACGCCCTTCATCGCGAAGAACATCTGGCCCAGGGACCACAGCGACATGTCCTTGTCGACGACCAGCGTGTCCAGGCCGGCGCCCATCACGGGGTACAGCTTGAACGGGTTGAGGACGGTCGACGGCGTCGCCGTCTGGTTGGCCAGCGCCGCGAGGAACTTCTGCTGGTTCTTCGTACGGGCCAGGTCGGCCTCGGCGAACGCGTAACGGGTCCGTACGAAGGCGAGCGACTGCTCGCCGTTCAGGGTCTGCTTGCCCGCCTTGAAGTCGGCGCCGGACTTCTTGTCCTTGAACGCCTTGGGGATGTCCAGCTCCACCCCGCCGATCGCGTCGACGATCTTCGCGAAGCCGCCGAAGCCGATCTCGACGTAGTGGTCGATCCGCAGCCCGGTGTTGAACTCGACGGTACGCACCAGGAGTTCCGGCCCGTCCTCGGCGTACGCCGCGTTCAGCTTGGTGAAGCGGCCACGGGCCGGGTAGTCCTTGCCGGAGTCGGAGCCCTTGTACGAGGGGATCTCGACGTGCGAGTCGCGCGGCAGCGAGATCAGCGTCGGACCGTTCGAACCGTCGTGCAGGATCATCATCGAGTCGGTGCGGCCGCTGTCCTTCGGGCCTCCGGTGTGGAGCTTCTGCTTGTCCTCGTCGGTCATGCCCTCGCGGCTGTCGGAACCGACGATCAGATAGTTGGTGCCCTCGCCCTTGGAGGGCCGCTCGATGACCTTGGACAGGTCGACGTCCCGCTTGAGCTTCGAGTCCGCCCAGAAGTACGTGGAGACGGAGACGGCGAGGACCACGATCACCAGGGTCAGGGTGCCGATCTTGATCCTGCGGCGCCAGTTCGGCGCCGGGCGCCCCCGCACGTATCCGCTGTCGCCGCCACCCGCGCGGTTCCCGTCCCGGCCGCCCCCGCCGCCGCCGTAGACCTGGCCCGTGTTGTACCCGCTGTCGAACGGGACGCCCTCGTCGGCGCCCGCCCGCTCGGGCCGGCGCTGTGCCGGCGGGACCGGACGCTGCCTCGGCGGGGCGGGCCGCTGCTGCGGAGGGACCGGCTGCCGCTGGACGTGCCGCATCACACGGGCGCTCTCGGGCTGCGGGCTCTCGCTGCCGCGCCCGAAGCGGTTCTCGCTGCGGTCCTCGGGCCATTCGTTCATACCCACCAGTGTGCGGGCCGGGCGTGTCGGTAATACAGGGCGCACGGGAAATCGGTCCAGGGCTGTTGCGAACCTGATGCATTGCGGGTCCGTCGTGGCCCCCACATAAGGTGGAGGGCATGACAGATCAGGCCCCGCGCCCGGAGGGCGACATTCCGGGCAAGCCGACCGCGGCGTCCCGGACCACTCTCAGCCACATCATGACCGGCAGCGACACGAACCTGCTGGGTACGGTGCACGGCGGCGTGATCATGAAACTGGTCGACGACGCGGCGGGCGCGGTGGCCGGGCGGCACTCCGGCGGGCCCGCGGTGACGGCCTCCATGGACGAGATGGTGTTCCTGGAGCCGGTCCGCGTCGGTGACCTGGTGCACGTCCGTGCCCAGGTGAACTGGACCGGCCGCTCCTCGATGGAGGTCGGCGTCCGGGTCATGGCCGAGCGGTGGAACGAGTCGACCCCGGCCCAGCAGGTCGGCAGCGCCTATCTGGTGTTCGCGGCGGTCGACGGGGACGGCAGGCCCCGCCCCGTACCGCAGGTGATCCCCGAGACGGAGCGCGACAAGCGGCGCTACCAGGAGGCCCAGATCCGGCGCACCCACCGCCTGGCCCGCCGCCGCGCGATCAAGGAGCTGCGCGAGAAGCGCGTGGCCGACGGCATCGACGACTGACAGCCCTCGTCCTGCCGTCCCACTACGGCCCGGGACGCACGGCGCCGGCCGCGCACGCCCTCCTCCAGCGGTCGCTGCCTCACGGATGCGGGCCCGGCCGCCCGCTCCCCCGGGGCCCGGCCGCCCGCATCCTCCGCTGGCCCGCCCCTCGGGTGACCGCGTCGGTCGTGGGCGGATCTCCCGCCCCTCGGGTGACCGCGTAGGTCACCGGCAGACCTCCTGGTCCCCGGTGACCGCGTCGAACTCGCCCCGGTGCTGTTCCTCGGCCCGCACCGGCCGCACCTTCCGGAAGTCCGCGCCCACCGTCACCCTCATCGTCCCGCCCTGCCCCACGACCGCCCGCAGCTCGCTGCCGGGCAGGGCCTCGGCCAGGGACTTCGCGGACCGGTCCCAGCGCGGGTCGTAGGTGATCAGGGTGCGTTTCAGGTCACGCGTGGTCCCGTTGAGCGGTTGGCCCGTGGTGGCGAAGCCGGAGGCGCGCAGCTCGCGGTCGACGTCCTGCCCCAGGCCGTCCTTGGGCGTCCCGTTGTGGACCCGTACCCGGATCTGTTCCGGCGCGACCTCCACCGTCGTCGCCGGCCGCGCGTCGTCCCGCTGCCCCTTCGGCCGCCGCGGGGTGAGCGGCTTGTCGTCCCGCAGTGCCTCGAACAGCTTCTTCGACTTCGCCGGGTCCCACTTGACCGTCGAGCCGATGCCCTTGACCGGATAGCCGGGGTTCCCGACCGGTACGGAGGTGAACTCGGACGAGGCGGGGGTGAAGCCGCGCATGGCCCTGCCGATCTCCAGCAGCTGTTCCGTACCGAATCCCCGGTCGGCCCGGACCGAGCTGAGCATCGACGACGCCACCTGCTGGAACTTCGCCGGGTTCAGCAGCACCCCGCTGCTGGTCGTCTGTTTGATCAACGACGCGAAGAACGTCTGCTGGCGCCGCATCCTGCCGAGATCGGCGGCCCCGTCGACGTGCCGGGAACGTACGTACTGGAGCGCCTGTCC
Organism: Streptomyces sp. AM 4-1-1; assembly: GCF_029167625.1. Classification (NCBI taxonomy): domain Bacteria; kingdom Bacillati; phylum Actinomycetota; class Actinomycetes; order Kitasatosporales; family Streptomycetaceae; genus Streptomyces; species Streptomyces sp. AM 4-1-1. Next base: position 2,516,039 of record NZ_CP119145.1, on the reverse strand, counting down.
GCCGTCCAGCTCGTGGCTGCCCGCGGCGAGGTCGAGTCCGGTGTACGGGTCCTTCATCGCCCGGGGCGTGCAGATCCGTACCCCGCCGAGGGCGTCCACCGTCTTCATGAAGCTGGTGAAGTCGACCTCCAGGTAGTGGTCGACCTTGACGCCGGTCATGTGCTCGACGGTCCGCACGGTCAGGCCGGGGCCGCCCTCCGCGTAGGCGGCGTTCAGCTTCAGCGGATGGGCCTCGTGGTGCTCGCCGGTGGTGCGGTCGGTGTGCTCGGGGACCTCGGCGTAGCTGTCGCGCGGCAGGCTGACGACGGCGGCCCGGTCCCGGTCGGCCGACAGGTGCACCAGCATGATCGTGTCGGTGCAGTTGCAGGGCGTGCCGCCCAGGCGGTACTTCGCCTTCTGCGCCCGGGTGATCTTCTCGCGGCCGTCGGTGCCCACCAGCAGCAGGTTCATGCCGTGGCCCGCGCGTGGTCTGTTCTTCATGTCCTTGAACGGGTCGATCCGGTCGATGCCCGTCTCCAGGCCGCTCACCAGCGCGTGGCCGATGCCCCCGGCGCCGAGCACCAGCACGGACAGCCCCGTCACCAGCCGCATGCCCCACCGTGGCCGTCCGGGCCGCTTTCCGGATCTGCGCGGCGGGAGGGGAGCCCGGGGACGTGGCGGTCGGGGGGAGCGCTGCGGCATGGGCATGCGGGGTGACACCTCCGCGGTGCGAGGGGGAATCGTTCGCACGGTAGGCCAATATGATCTTCAGTCCGGGAAGTGGCCCGGGGGCGCGCGTCCGCGTCCCCCGTTCGCGGTAACGTGGCGGCTGGATACCGCTGTTTCCTGGGGGAAGACCCCAGCTCCCGAGGACCCCCCGAGGACCACATGTCTGCCGCGCAGCACCCCGCCGTCTCCGTGATCATGCCGGTGCTCAACGAGGAACGTCATCTCAGGAACTCCGTCCGGCATATTCTCGAACAGGAGTACGACGGTGAGATGGAGGTGGTGATCGCGCTCGGCCCTTCGACGGACCGTACCGACGAGATCGCCGCCGAGCTGGTACGGGAGGACTCCAGGGTCCACACCGTCCCGAATCCCACGGGCCGCACCCCCGCCGCGCTGAACGCCGCGATCAAGGCATCGCACCACCCGATCGTGGTACGGGTCGACGGTCACGGCATGCTCTCGCCGAACTACATCGCGACCGCCGTCCGTCTCCTGGAGGAGACCGGCGCGCAGAACGTCGGCGGCATCATGCACGCCGAGGGCGAGAACGCCTGGGAGGACGCCGTCGCCGCCGCGATGACGTCGAGGATCGGCGTCGGCAACGCGGCCTTCCACACGGGCGGCAGCGCCGGACCGGCCGAGACCGTGTATCTGGGCGTCTTCCGCCGCGAGGCACTGGAGAGGGCGGACGGCTACAACGTCGAGTTCATCCGCGCCCAGGACTGGGAACTGAACTTCCGCATCCGCGAGGCCGGCGGGGTGATCTGGTTCTCGCCCGAGCTGAGGGTCCAGTACCGGCCGCGTCCCTCGGTGAGGGCGCTCGCCAAGCAGTACAAGGACTACGGCCGGTGGCGCCATGTCGTCGCCCGCTACCACGCGGGCTCGATCAACGTGCGGTACCTGGCGCCCCCGGTCGCCGTCTGCGCGATCGCCGCCGGGCTCGCCGTCGGCGCCGCCGTCACCCCGTGGGCCTTCGTCGTCCCGGGCGGGTACGTCGCCGCGATCGTGGCCGGGTCGGTCCCGGCGGGCAAGGGCCTGCCGCTGAGGGCCCGGGTCCACATCCCGGTGGCGCTGGCCACCATGCACATGTCGTGGGGATTCGGCTTCCTCACCAGCCCGCGCTCACTCGCGCGGAAGGTCATCGCGAGCCGCCGCCCCTCGATGCGGGAACAGACCGTCCGATCGTGAAGCACCGGCCGGGGCACCGGTCATGACGCCCCATCAGCCGCGAGGAGCCCCGCCGGACGACCGGTGGGGCTCCTCGCGTACCGGCCGCGCGCTACCAGGTGAAGGCCGGGTTGACGTGCATGCACTTCGACTCGTCCTCGCCGTTGAGCGCGTTCGCCGATTTCGGGGGGGCCTTGTCCGCGACGGGCTTGGGGTACTCGCCGTCCTCACGCCAGTCGGCTCCGACGGTCAGCGTGATCCCCGGGACGTCGGTCGACTTCTTCACCGAACCCACCGGGATACCCAGCGCCTTGGCGACCGCCTGGGCATCTCCCTGCATCTCGGAGCTCGGGAACAGGATGCCCGTCCGCGCGGCCGGCGTGCCGTTCTGCGGGTCCACGGCCGCCTTGGTGAAGCCCTTGCCGGTCAGCAGCTCGGCCACCGAGGTGGCCCGCCCCTTGGCCGGCGCCTGGGTGGCGCTGCCGCTGCCGTTGCGTACGCTCACCGCTATCTCGGCCGGGGCCGCGGACGGGAGCTGCGGGGTGGGTGAGACCTTGCGCTTCGACTTCTTGCCGTCGAGCGGGACGTCGTCGCGGATCATCCGGAAGAGCTGATCGGCGTCCCCGGCCTTGGGGAAGACCCGGCCCCGGAGCGCGCCCTCGCCGTACACATTCGGCATGGTCGTCATGGTCAGACGATCGGTCGGCGCCTTCTGCAACTCATCGGCCAGGTCGTACAGCTTCTTGACCGTGTCGAGTCCCTTGTCGACCGTCAGCGCGTTCGTCGCCGACTCGGCGAGACCCATCAGCTTCCCGGGGTCGGTCAGCTTGGTGCCCTTGCGCAGCTCACGGACCATGGAGTTCATGTACATGTGCTGGGCCTCGACCCTGCCGAGGTCGCTGCCGTCACCGAAGCCGTACCGGGTACGCAGCCACTGGAGCGCCTGCTTGCCCTTGACCTTGTGGGTGCCCTCCGGCAGCCGCAGGCCCGAACCGTGGCCGTCGCTGGTGTGCGAGTAGATGTTGGCGTCCACGCAGACCGGGACGCCGCCTATCGCGTCGGCCATCGAGACCACGCCCGAGAAGTCGATCATCATGAAGTGGTCGATGGTGATGCCCGTGAGCTCGTACCAGGCGGCCACCGTGCAGCCGGGGCCGCCGCGCCCCAGACTCTGGTTCGTCTGGACGTTGCCCGTGCTGGCGGAATAGACCTTGCCCGTCTTGGGGTCCGTGCACTTGGGCATCTTCAGCATGGTGTCGCGCGGCATGCTGACCACCGAGATGTTGCTGCGGTCCGCGGACAGATGGAGCAGCATCTGTACGTCCGCGAGGGGCGGGGCGCCGAAGGTGTCCTTGGCCCCGCCCAGTTCCTGGTTCGCCTTGGAGTCCCGGGCGTCGGAGCCGATGAGAAGGATGTTCAGCGGGGTCTGGCCCGCGGCGTTGGCCTTGTGGTCGGCCATCTTCTTGTCGCCGAGGGTCAGGTCCGCCTTGCGGAGGTTCCCGTTGAGGTGGTTGTAGTAGATGTATCCGGCGCCGGCCGTGCCGAGTATGAGCACCGAGACCGCGGCGGCGGACCAGCCCAGTATTCGGCGCTTGGTGCTCTTGCGCGGAGGGTTCTTCCGCCGTCCGGGGCGCTTGCCCGTGCCACCGGACGGGCCGCCCGCCGACCCGTTCGCCTCCGCGCCGCCTCCCCCTGATCCGCCCTTGCCCGCCCCGTCGTACAGGCTCTCGTCCCAGCCGAGCTGACCGGCGTGCCGGACGCGCGGCCGCGTCCCCTCCCCAGGCGTACTGCTTCGTCCCACCGGACCCCCCTGCTGTTCAGACCGTGTGTACGGCGCGGTGACGGGTCGTCACTTCGCGCACTCCGCCTTGTCGGCGCTTGCCTTCTGGATGTCCTTCGGCGCCGTCTTCGGGCCGGTGATGGGCACGCCCGCGCCCTTGAAGTCCGCCCCCAGGGTCAGCACCATCGGCTGAAGCTCCTCCGCGTCCGTGCCGCTCTGCTTGAGGGCCGTGGCGGGCAGTCCCATCATGTCGGCGAGCGCGCGGGCCTGGTCGGCCTGGTTCGGCGCGTACGCCAGCGTCGTCGTGGGGGACTTCGTGGGAGCGTTGGCCTTGTTCGTCGACTTCGGGACGCCCTTGTCGTTCTGCAGCCAGCTGACCGTCTGCTGCGCGCCTCCCGGCACGTTCCCGCCGTTCAGGACGTCGACCCGGACCTCGCCGGGCTGGGCGCGGGGCCCGGTGAGGACCGCCTGCTGCTTGCTCTTGGCGGTCCTCTCCTTCTCCTTCACCTCGGTCAGCGAGGTGTCCTCGCGCATCATCGCGAACAGCGGCTCGGACCTGCCCTTGTCGAGGACCACCGTGGCGGCGACCCTCTCGGCCGGGTTGTCGACCACCGGCACTGTGACGAAGGTGATGTTCTCCGTGTTGACCTTGCCGAGTTCCTGGGCGAGCGACGTCAGCTTCTTGACCGAGCCGATCCCGGAGTCCACCGTGAGCGCCTTGGTCGCCGCGTCCGCCAGCTTGTACAGCTTCGGGGGACTGGAGAGGGTGTCGTCCGACTTCATCTGCCGGATCATCGAGCCGATGAACTGCTGCTGCACCTTGATGCGGTCGAGGTCGCTCTCGTTGCCGAAGCTGTGCCGGGTGCGGACGAACGCGAGCGCGTCCTCGCCCATGATCCGGTGCTCGCCCGCCGGCAGATCCAGGTGCGAGTCCTTGTCCTTGACGGCCTTGGTGAGACAGACCTTGACGCCCCCGACGGCGGTGGACAGCTCCTTCACGGCGTTGAAGTCGACCATCATGAAGTGGTCGACCTGGAGGCCGGTGATCTCCTTGACGGTCCGCATGGTGCAACCCGGGTCGCGGCCCGACTGGCCGAGGCTCACGTTGAAACGGATGTTCGCGGTGCCCGGGACGACCTTCTCCGAACCGTCCGACTGCTTGGTGGTGCAGTCCGGGATGTCGGTGATCAGGTCGCGCGGGATGCTCAGCGCCGTCGCGTTGGAGCGGTCCTCGGAGACGTGGAAGAGGATGTTGGTGTCGGCGTGGCCCTCGCTGCCCTTGTCGCCGTAGCCCTCGTTCCCTTTGCCGGTCCGCTTGTCCGTGCCGATGATGAGGATGTTGAGGGGGCCGTCGGACAGGACGTCCTTGTTACCCGCGTCTCCGACGTCGACGGTGCTGAGGTTGCCGTTGAAGTGCTGGTACAGGGCGTAGGCCCCGGCCGAACCGGCGACGACCACGAAGGCCATCACCCCGCCCGTCCACAGCAGCGCCTTCTTCCTGCCCGACTTCTGCGGCCTGCGCTTGCGGCGGCCGGCGGCCGTCTCCGGCGTACGGGAATCCTTGCCCGGGTGGCGGCCACGCTGGCTCGGCACCTCGCGGCGCGGTCCGGCGGTCCGGCGCGCTCCGGCTCCGGTCTCGGCCGTGCGCGGGGTCGCTCTTCGTCCGCCGGGACGCGTACGGGACGTACCCGGAGAACCGGCGGCCGAGCCGCCCGACGCCCCACCGGAGTTGTCCAGTCGCAGCTCGTAATTACCGGTGTGCGGGTTGAGCACCCACTGGTCTGCGGGGTCGATGTCGTCCGCCCGCCCACGGCCTTGCGCATCCACGGTTGCTTGAGTCCTCCGTCGGTGCCACGCGAGACGCCTCCCCCGAAAGCGCTCGATCTCTCGATCCAGGAGTACGCGGCCAGATGGCCGGAAGCACCGGATCGCGTCACACTATCCGTCCAGTTCGGTGTACAACGACGCGCGTGACACATTCCACGCCGTTTACAACCGGGCATTCAGTGCATTCCGCGCTGAACGCCGATGGTGTCTTGGTAATTGCTTTACTGCTTGCACAGGTCGGTCGCGGCGTTGTTGCCCGAGTAGGTGGGTGCGGGGCTGGGGTCGCCGGAGGCCGTGGCGCCCGGTTTCCGGCCGTTCTCGCCGCCCTCCGTACCGCTCCCCGACGGGTTCTTCGAGTCGCCGTCCCGCTGCGAGTCCCTCTCCTTCCTGAACTGCTCGGCCGGAACCACCGCCACGGGTGCGTCCTCGCGCAACTGCTTGAACAGCCGCCCCGCGTCGGGTTCGACCAGCTCGTCCCGGTTCGGGTCCTGGGTGTACGGCTTCCGGGGCACGGTCAGGAACTGCACCTTGTCGGTCGGTACGTCCCGCATCCCGCGCACCAGGTCGTACAGGTCCTTCAGGGTGTTGAGCCCGGGATCGGTGGTGAGCGACTTGGTCGCCGCGTCCAGCACCGGGAAGAGGCGGGTCGGATTGAGCAGGACGCCGTTGCTCTGCATCTTGTTCACCAGCGCGCCGAGGAACTGCTGCTGGCGGTCCATCCGCTCGGTGTCGCTGCCGTCGCCGATGGACTTGCGGGCCCGTACGTATCCGAGGGCCTGCTCGCCGTTGAGCTTCTGGCGTCCGGCCGGGAGCTTGAGATGGGCGTCGTCGTCGTTGATCGGCTTCTTCAGGCAGACGTCGACACCGTCCACGGCATTCACCATGTCCTTGAAGCCGTTGAAGTCAACGACCATGTAATGGTCGATCCGAATGCCGGTCATGCCCTCGATCGTGCGGATCGTGCACGCGGTTCCCCCCATTTCGAAGGCCGAGTTGAACTGGGCGAATTGCTGGCGCGTGGACTTCCCGTCCTTTATGTGGCAGCTCGGGATGTGCGCCATCAGGTCGCGCGGGATGGACACCGCGGTGGCGCTCTTCCGGTCCGCGGCGATGTGCAGCAGGATCGTGGTGTCCGAGCGCTGGCTGCCGCCGTCGTCGCGTCCGTACTCCCGGTTGTCGCCGGACCGGGTGTCCGAGCCGATGAGCAGGATGTTCTCGGCGTCCAGCGCGACCTGCTTGGGACGTTCCTTCTCGTACACCTTGAGCTCGGCGGCGGTGCCCGTGTCGGTCTTGATGTTGGAGTCGAGCTTCCGGTACAGCCACCAGCCGGTGCCCGCCGCGGCGAGCACGACGAACGAGGCGCCGAGCGCGGTCCAGCGCAGCCAGTGACGTTTCGCCTTGGGTGCGGGACCGGCGGGACCGGCGGGACCGGTCGGCTCATCGGGTTCCGAGGGACCGGCGGGGTCGGTGGGGTCGGCCTGGTCGGCGTGGGTGACAGGTGTCGCCGGGCCGGCCGCGCCTGTCTCCGTACCGGTGTCCGCGCTCGCGTCCGTGCCGGTACCCGCTTCCGTACCCGCGTCGGCGTCCGTACCCGCGCCGGCTTCCGTATCCGCGTCGGCGTCCGTACCCGCGCCGGCTTCCGTATCCGCGTTGGCGTCCGTACCGGCGTCCGTACCCGCGCCGGTTTCCGTACCGGCCTCCGACGCGGGTGTGGCCTCGGGCTCGGGGCGTGACTCGTCCGCGCTCCGGCTCCGGCCGCCCTTCCTGCCGGTGCCCTCGCCGTCGGCACCGCCGTCTGCCTTCCCGGTGGCCGGGTGATCCGGGTCGGCCGGTGGGCCAGCACTGTCGGTCACGTCTGCGTCCATCCTTCACGTTCGGCGGCGCGCTGGGCCGCCGGTCGCAGGAGTAGACGGCTGAACCTCACGCTTGGTTGTGCCTGGTGTGGTCTGTACCGCGATCATGTACCGGAGTTGATGCTCAAGCCCGAGGGCTCGGCCCGCTGTGGGCCGTACGAGTGCCCCTCAGGGCGCTTGTCATACCGCCGTGTTGGTGACTCGCTCGCTCTCGACCCGCTTTTCGAGCCCGCTGTCGCCCAACTGTCCGAGATGTCGGCACAGCACCACGGAACCCCCGGCGGCCAGCGGAGCGAACAGTCCGGCGGACAGCCCCTCCCAGGAGTCGTACGTACGGCCGGTCAGCAGCCTCGATCCGGCGGACAGGCCCAGCCCGACGGCGTCCTCGCGGGCCCGCGCCACCAGGCGCGCGGCCGTCAGCTCCGTACCGCCGACGGCGAGCGCGGGCGCGTCCGGGTCCACCGGGGCGTACGGGGCGAAGCGGTCGCCCTGGCCCGGCACCTCGACCGCGTAGTCCGCGAACCCCTCGGGCGGCTGCGGGAACCGGCCGCCCAGCGGGCGCAGCGCCAGCGCGACCCGCTCGCCACGGCAGGCGCGCGCCGCGTCCAGCGTGTCGGGGCCGCTGACGACGAGATCGGCTGCGGCGGGATCGCCCTGTACGTCGGCGACGACACCGACCGAGGAGCACGCGAGCAGCCACACCGCGGACTGCCAGTGCGCGGGCAGCAGGAGGGCGAGCCGGTCGCCCGGCTCCGCGGCCAGGTCACCCTGGAGCAGATTGGCGGTCTTGGCCACCCAATTGGCGAAGGTGGCCACCGACAGTTCGACGCGTTCACCGGTCGCGTCGTCGTAGAAGGTGATGAGGGGGCGGGCCGGGTCCGCGGCGAGCGCGGATCGCAGCAGGTCGGCGGGGGTGCGATCACTGGCGTTCATCCGCGCAAGATTACGCGGCGAGGCGGGCGGGGGCGGGGCTCGCGGCGACGCGGGGGGCCGGTCCGACGGACGGCCCATCAGCTGACCGCGTATGTCTCGGGTGGCCGGACTTATGGGGGTATGTGAAGGATCATATGTATGCGAGCTCTTCTCACTACCTCAGTCGGCGTTGTGTGTGCGACAGCCCTCGCGTTTCCGTCGGCCGCGCCGGTCGACGCGGCCCCTGCCGCCACTCACCCGAGCGCCGCCCCCGCCCCAGCCATCGCCCCAGCCTCCGTCCCCGCCCCAGCCTCCGTTCCCGCCCTCGCTTCCGCACTCGCCCCGTCGCGAGGTGTTCCCCCGCGGGCCGTTTCGGCGCCGGCCCGTCCGAGGGCCGCCGCGACCGGTGCGCTCCCCGGCTCCACGCAGTCCCTTCCACTGGCCCCGCTCACCACCGCGAGCGACCGCGCCGCAGGCGTACCCGCGGAACAGGGCCTCCCCGGACCACGCACGGTCCGCCCCTTCTCCCTGGTCGGTGTCGTCTGGGACGACGTCAGGACCGAACTCCACGGCACCGTCCAGGTCCGCACCCGCGCCACCGGTGGCACCGCGTGGTCGGGCTGGCAGGATCTGGAGACGCACAACGCCGAACACTCCGCGGACCCCGGCACCGCCGAGGGCGACGCGAGCACGGTCCGGGGCTCGACCGCCCCGCTGTGGGTGGGCGACTCGGACGGTGTGGAGGTACGCGTACGACCGCAGGCCCCGGACCGGGCGGAGGAGCAAGGCCAGGACCAGGACCGGGACCGCGTCTCGGCCCAGGACCGGGGTGCGGCCGCCGCCCCCGTACCCCTGCCCGCCGGGCTGCGTCTGGAGCTCGTCGACCCGGGCGCGGACCCGGCGGTGGCCCCGGAGACGGAGACGGACGCGGGTGCGGAGGAGGAGACCGAGACGAACACGGAGGCAGGCTCGGACGCGGACCCGGAGGAAGGCACGAACGCGGCCTCGGAGGAAGACACGGACGCCGAGGCGGGCGCGCAGGCGGCCACCGCCCGATCCGTACCCGTCACCGGACCCGCCGAAGAGATCGCGGGCCGGAACGACGCCGGTCTCGCCGCCGCCATGGCCGCCGCCGCCAAGGTCAACGCGGGCCTCGCACCGCTCGGCGCCCCCGCCATCCCCGCACCCGGCAAAGCGGCGCCCGGGGCCGCGCCCGCCGCCGGGACCCGTACCCACCCCTTCATCGGACCTCGCCCACGGATCATCACCCGCAAGGGCTGGGGCGCCGACGAGAAGCTTCGCGAGCGCGCGTTCGGCTACACCAAGGCGGTCAAGGCGGCCTTCATCCACCACAGCGCCACGGGCAACAACTACCGCTGCTCACAGGCCCCCGCGCTGCTCCGCGGTATCTACCGCTACCACGTCAAGAGCAACGGCTGGCGCGACATCGGCTACAACTTCGCCGTCGACAAGTGCGGAAACATCTACGAAGGACGGGCCGGGGGAGTGGCCAAACCCGTCCTCGGGGCGCACACCCTCGGCTTCAACACCAACAGCATGGGCGTCGTGGTCCTCGGCACCTTCGGCTCCGCCAACCCGCCCGCCGCCGCGGTGAAGGCGGTGGAACGCCTCACCGCCTGGAAGCTCGGCCTGTACGGCGTCAACCCACGCGGCAAGGTGACGCTGGTGTCCGGCGGCGGGAACAAGTACAAGAAGGGCAGAAAGGTCACGCTCAACGCCATCTCCGGTCACCGGGACGGCTTCTCCACCGAATGCCCCGGCATCCGCCTCTACCGCAAGCTCGGCACGGCACGGGCCGGCTCGGCCCGCCTCCAGGGCCGCTGACCAGGGCGGCCTGGCGGGGGCGGGGGCGGACGGTCCGCATACACTGGCCTGCCGGCCCCGCCCCCGCAGGAAGCAGAGACAGTGCTGTGACAGTGGCAAGAGAAGCGATCCTGCTGGTCGGCGGCAAGGGCACCCGGCTGCGTCCACTCACCGTGCACACCCCGAAGCCGATGGTTCCGGCGGCGGGCGTCCCGTTCCTGACGCACCAGCTGGCACGGGCACGGGCGGCCGGCGTCGAGCACATCGTGCTCGCCACGTCCTATCTGGCGGAGGTCTTCGAGCCGTACTTCGGTGACGGCTCCTCACTCGGCCTGCACATCGAGTACGTCACCGAACGCGAGCCGCTGGGCACCGGAGGGGCGATCCGCAACGTGGCGTCCCGGCTGGCCTCGGGCCCGGACGAACCGGTTCTCATCTTCAACGGGGACATACTGACCGGCCTGGACATCCGGGCCCTGACCGCCTCGCACTCCTCCTCGGGCGCGGACGTCTCCCTCCACCTCACCCGGGTCGAGGACCCGCGCGCCTTCGGGCTGGTGCCGACGGACCCGACGGGCCGGGTCACCGCGTTCCTGGAGAAACCGCAGACCCCGGAGGAGATCGTCACCGACCAGATCAACGCGGGGGCGTACATCTTCCGCAGATCGGTCATCGACACCATCCCGGCGGGCCGCCCGGTCTCCGTGGAACGCGAGACGTTCCCCGGACTGCTCGCCTCCGGCGCACACCTCCAGGGGATGGTCGACTCCACGTACTGGCTCGACCTGGGGACTCCGCAGGCGTTCGTGCGCGGTTCCGCCGACCTGGTCATGGGCCGCGCGCCGTCACCGGCCGTCCCGGGGCGCTGCGGCGACCGGCTCGTCCTGCCGACGGCGTCCGTCGCGGACGACGCCAAGCTCACCGGCGGTACGGTCATCGGCGACGGCGCGCGCATCGGACAGGGGGCCCGGATCGAGGGCAGCGCGATCCTGGCCGACGCCGTCGTGGAGCCGGGCGCGGTGATCTCGGACTCCCTGGTCGGGGCGGGTGCCACGATCGGCAGCCGTACGGTGCTCAGGGGCGCGGTCATCGGCGACGGGGCGCGGATCGGCGCGGACAACGAGCTGCGCGACGGGGTACGGGTCTGGTGCGGAGCGGTCGTCGCGGACGCGTCGATCCGCTTCTCGTCCGACCAGTAGCGGGCGCCGGGCACCTGACGGGCGAACCGGGCGCCGAGGCACCCGGCGGGGAGGCGAGACGCGGGGACACCCGGCGGGCGGGCCGGGCGCCGGGACGGCCGGCGGTGGGCCGAGCGGTGGACGGGGCGGGGAACACCCGGCGGAAGAGGGGGCGGCGTCCGGAACGTCGCCCGTGCGCTTACCCTCGGAAGTCTCTCCCCGACTCTCAAGGACCCCCCCCGTGGCCGGACGCTTCGCCCCCCGTACGACACGAGCGACCGTGCCGCACCGGAACCACGCCGCCGATGCCCGTGACACCGCCTCGCCGGGACCGGGAGCGGGCCCGGCACCGGACACCGGGAACGATCCCGACCCGCACGCACCGAGGACGGCCGACCCCGCCGCACCCCTCACCCGGGCATGGACCCCGCCCCACCCGCTCGACCTGCGGCTCGTCCTGGGACCGTTGCGTCGGGGCCCCGCCGACCCGACCTACCGGGCGCTCCCGGACGGCTCCGTCTGGCGGGCCTCCCGCACCCCGGCCGGCCCCGGCACCCTCCGGCTCGTCGCGCGCGGCGACCGCGTCGAGGCGACGGCCTGGGGGCCGGGCGCCGCCTGGCTGCTGGACCGGCTCCCCACGCTCCTCGGCGCCGAGGACGACCCCGGCGCCTTCGTCCCGCGCCACCGGCTGCTCGCGCTGACCGAACGCCGACGCCAGGGCCTCCGGCTGCTGCGCACCGGACTGGTCCTGGAGTCGCTGATCCCGTCGATCCTGGAACAGAAGGTCACCACCGACGAGGCGTACCGTGCCTGGCGCCTCCTGCTCCGGACCCACGGCACCCCGGCGCCCGGCCCGTCGGACGCCGGATTCGGCAGGTCCGGCCTGTACGTGATGCCTGACGCGCGGACCTGGTCGCTGGTCCCGTCCTGGGAGTGGCACCGCGCGGGCGTCGACGCCAAGCGCTCCTCGACGGTCCTGCGCGCGGTCCGCGTGGCCCGTCGGCTGGAGGAGGCGGCCACGATGGAACTGCCCGAGGCGATGGCCCGTCTGCAGGCGGTGCAGGGCATCGGCCCCTGGACCGCGTCCGAGACCCTTCAGCGTTCGAACGGCGCCGCCGACGCGGTCTCGGTCGGCGACTACCACCTCCCCGGCATCGTCGGACACGCCCTCGCGGACAACCGTCACGCCGACGACGAGGAGATGCTGAGGCTGCTGAGCCCGTACGAGGGCCAGCGCCACCGGGCCACCCGGCTGATCCTGCTCTCGGGCCGGACGCCGCCGCGCCACGGTCCGCGCATGACACCGCGCGACATAGCCCGCCTCTGACCCGGCCCGGCGGACCCGACGGGGAAGAAGGCCGGAGGCCCGGACCACGCGACGCGACGCGATACCTCCGGGGCCCGTCCTCATCGCCCGCGCGGTCCGGTCCTCACCGCACGGTGACGAAGTCCTCCACGTCACGGGCCGGCCGGTCCCTCGGCGGCGCCGCCGGGCGTCCCACCGCCACGGCACCCAGCGGGTCCCACGACTCGGGCAGGTCCAGCGCCTCGCGGACCACCTCGCGGCAGAACATCGTCGACGACACCCACGCCGACCCGAGCCGTTCGCCCGCCAGCGCCACCAGGAAGTTCTGGATGCCCGCGCCCGCCGCGACCACGAACATCTCGCGCTCGGCGGTGTCCCTGCGCTCGTCGCCGTAGGTGTGCGAACCGTCCATCACCAGGCACGGCACCACCAGACAAGGAGCCCGGCGCAGCACCTCGCCCCGACGCACCCGCCTGGCGATCGACTCCTCGGTTCCGCCGTCCCGCCGCAGATCCGCGATCCACGCGTCCCGCATCGCGTCGAGCAGCCGGGTCCGTGTCTTTGCCGACTCCAGGAGGACGAACCTCCACGGCGTCGTGTGGTGCGGGGCCGGCGCCGTCACCGCGGCGGCCACCGCGCGTCGTACCGCACCCGGGTCCACCGGGTCGTCCGTGAACTCCCGCACCGTCCGCCGCTGGGTCACCGCCTCCCGTACCGCCTCCGACGTGCCGAGGCGGAACATGTCGTCCGCCGCGCCCCGCACCAGCGCCCGCGCGCCGTCCGCCGCGGCGCCGTCCTCCGCCACCACGTGCGCCAGTCCCCGGACCACCGCCACCGGCAGTCCGGTGGCCTTGCCCTTCACCAGGTCACCGGCCGAGGCCAGTTCGTCGGCGGTGGCGACGACCGTCGCGCTCAGCGGATTGCCGTACGCGTCGGTCCCGCCACGCAGATCGTCCAGCACCCGCACCCCGGCCGCGCCGATCGCGACATCGGTCAGCCCGGTGCGCCAGGGACGGCCGAAGGTGTCCGTGACGACGACCCCGACGCGTACCCCGAGCGCGTCCCGCAGGCCGTCCCGGATCGCCCGCGCCGACGCGTCCGGGTCCTCGGGCAGCAACAGGACCGTCCCGGCGGGGGTGTTCGACGCGTCGACCCCGGCGGCGGCCATGACCAGACCCTGCCGGTTCTCCACGATCCGCAGCGTGCCGCGCCGGGCGACCACCCGGACCGTCTCGGCGTCGATCGCCGCCTCACGGTCCGTGGCCTCGACGATCCGGCCCTCCGCCTTGGAGACGATCTTGGAGGTGACGAGCAGGACGTCCCCGTCGGCCAGCCCGGGTCGGGTCGCGGCGATCAGCTCCGCGAGATCGTCCCCGGCCCGCACCTCGGGCATCCCGCCCAACGCCCACACCCGGTACGAGGGCCCGCCCCCGCCGTCACCTCCGGTCACGGCCCCGGTCCCCGGCCCGGCCATGGCCCCGTCCCCGGTCAGGGCCCCGGCCCCGACGGTGACGCTCCCGCTTCCGGAACCCGGGTCCGTTCCGGCGGCCGCCCCACCCGCTGCCGCCGCACTCATGCCCGTACCTCCTCGGCGAGCGTCAGCGCCTGCCGGGCCATCTCGGCGGTCGCGGCCACGTCCGTCATCATCAGCGGCACCGCGCGGCAGCGGATGCCCGCGCTCTCCACCTCGTCGACCACCCCGGCGTCCACGGTGTCGACCAGCCATCCGTCGAGCAGCCCCGATCCGTAGTGCCGGGCGACCGCGGCGGCCGTCGACTCGACGCCCACCGCCGCGAGGACCTTGTCCGCCATGCCCCGCACGGGCGCGTCCCCGACGATCGGGGAGAGTCCCACGACGGGCACCCCGGCCTCGGCGATCACCTCGCGGATGCCGGGCACGGCGAGGATCGTGCCCACCGACACGACCGGGTTGGACGGCGGGAAGAGGATGACGTCGGCCTCGCCGATGGCCTCCAGCACCCCCGGCGCCGGCTCGGACCGCTCCGCGCCGACCGGCACGATCGCCCGCGCGGGCACGGAGGCCCGCAGCTTCACCCAGTACTCCTGGAAGTGGATCGCCTTGCTCTCGCCGTCCAGGTCGACCGCCACGTGCGTCTCGATCCGGTCGTCGGACATCGGCAGCAGCCGGACCCCCGGCTTCCAGCGGGCGCAGAGCGCCTCCGTGACCGCGCTCAGCGGATAACCCGCGCCGAGCATCTGCGTACGGACGATGTGTGTCGCGAAATCACGGTCGCCGAGCCCGAACCACTCCGGCCCCACGCCGTACTCCGCGAGCTCCGTCTTCACCTGGAAGCTCTCGTCGGTACGCCCCCAGCCCTGTTCCTCGTTGATGCCACCGCCGAGGGTGTACATCACCGTGTCGAGATCGGGACAGACCTTCAGCCCGAACAGATGGATGTCGTCACCGGTGTTGCCGATCACCGTGATGTCCGCGTCCGGCGCCGCCCGCTTGAGGCCACGAAGAAAACGAGCACCGCCGATACCGCCGGCCAGAACCACAATGCGCATACGGAGCAGTTTGTCAGGCGGGTACGACATCGCGGGCGGCCGGGGCGCACCGCGCCGCGTGCATCGGCATTTCGGTCAACCCCGGGTGGTAGACGTGCAGACTGACGGCCGGTTCGAGCGAATCGTTGACCACTTCGTGGACGTATCCGGGGGCGAAGACCCGCTGCCCGCCGGTCCGCAGCAGCCGGGTCCCGCGCTCGGTGCGCTCGGTCAACTCGCCCTGTAGCACGGTCAGTACACCGGACGAGCGGCCGTGGTCGTGCGAGCCGCTGCCCTGTCCGGGAACCCAGCTCAGCAGCCACACCTCGTAGCCGGGGCCGGTGCGCAGCCGGTGGTACCAGCGGCCGGCCGTGTCGTAGCGGACGAGGGGCGCCCACCGCGCGCGGTCGGCGGCGACGGCGCGGGCGAGCCCGGCGAACTCGGCCACGGTCGACGGGTGCTCGCGGGCGGGCCGGAGGAGGTGCTGGACCTCAAGGATGTCGCCTGCGATCTGGAGATCGCTGTCATTGTTCATGGCTGCGGTGCGTCCTCGGCGGGAGAGGTGAGGTACGGGTGGGGGTGCGGAGACCAGGTACCGGATACCGGGGCGCCGTCGGAGCCGGTAGGCCACCGGACGGCGAGCGGGGGGCGGGAAGCGGCTGAGACCTGGTGCCCGGAACTGCGGCCGTAGGCGGGTCGGTGCGCGGACCGGAGCTTGTGGAGAAGCGGCGGAGGCGGGACCGGGGCGCTACGGAATCAACAGCTGGGACAGCAGGGACAGCTGAACGAGCCGGAACAGCAACAGCGGACCTGGACAGCGGAGCGGAACCCACAGACGTGGGCGGCGTACATCGCTGCGGTCACTGACATGCGGTCCAGGAGACCGGCTCGGCCGTCCGCCTGTCAACTCAATGCCCGATTTGGCCGATAATGTTTCACCTGTTCCGGTCGCCGGGGGCGGGGAGAGGTTTGCGTATCGGCTTCAGCGGAGACATGGCGCTTCAGTCATGCCGGTAAACACCGGTCTCCGTGACCGGGCTGTGATCCATGTCGCTTCGGTGATCGAATCGAAACATCGCCGCGGCCCCGGGAGTCTCACTTGGTGAGGCTTGTGATCACGGAGGGGCCTGTGGCATATGTCAGGTTTTTGGCTATATGAATACTTACCGCATACCCTTGGTTCCGCAGAGTGAATACTGGGCCCAATAGCAGATCTCGGCTTGACTGGCACGGAGATACACACTTGTAATTTCACTCGTGTCGTTCGGTCGATCAGTAACGACCGCATCACGGGGACGCAAGAGACAGACGAGGGGCGCACATGACCGAGCTGTTCCAGCAACTGCTGGTCGAGGACGCGGACGAGGAGCTCGGCTGGCAGGAGCGCGCGCTCTGCGCCCAGACCGACCCCGAGTCCTTCTTCCCCGAAAAGGGCGGGTCCACCCGCGAGGCGAAGAAGGTCTGCCTGGCGTGCGAGGTCCGTTCCGAATGCCTTGAGTACGCGCTGGCCAACGACGAGCGGTTCGGAATCTGGGGCGGACTCTCCGAGCGGGAGCGCCGCCGCCTGAAGAAGGCCGCCGTCTGAGCGGTACGGGAAGACGGACAGCGGGACCCAGGGTCTCTCCCGCGGATCACGCGGGGCTCGCGGGACCCGGCACCGCTCCTTGAGCCGGCCTGATCCAGAACGAAGGACCCCAGGCGTCCGGCCCCGCTCCGCGCTCGACGGCCGGGACGGAACGACCTGTGACGGCCCGCCGCCCGCGCGCTCAGCGACGCGGGCGGCGGGCCGTCGTCATGATGTCCGCCTGTCCGCTCCGCGTCTGCCCGGCCGATGTCTGTCCGGTCCATGTCTGTCCGACGCGCGTCTGTCCGGCGCGCGCCCGTCGGTTCGTGCGTCTGCCGGTTCGTACGCCCGTCGGCTCGTACGCAGTCGGTCCGGGCGCCCGGCCGGGCCGGTGCGGGTCACGGCCCGCGTGACCGGTGACCCGGCCGCTCCTCCGCCTCGTCGGCTCCCCGCCCCTGGTCCGGCCCTTCGAGCCCTCTGTTCAAACGCTCGGCGCCGCTCCTCCGGTCCGTACCGTTAGTGTGGGGCCCCGTCCGAGACGCGCCAATGCCCAGACGGAGCGCGCGTGTACACCGATGCAGCCCCCGGGGGACGACCCCGGACCCGGCCGGAGGGCCCGTACCTCGATGTCCGTGCACAGCCACTCGACGGCGCCGTACGCGGCTGCCGCCGCCCCAGAGTTCCCCCGGCACGTCGTCACCGCCGTGCTCGTCTCCCATGACGGCGCCCGCTGGCTGCCCGACGCGCTCGCCGGACTGCTCGGGCAGGACCGCCCCGTACAGAACGCCGTCGCCGCCGACACCGGCAGCGCCGACGACTCCGCGCGACTGGTCACCGAAGCGCTCGGTGACGAACGCGTCCTGCACCTCGCGCGCCGTACGAGCTTCGGCACCGCCGTCGAGGAGGCGGTCCGCACGGCCGGCGTGCTCACGCCCGACGACCTGCCCTATCTGAAGCGGCCCAGCGCCTGGGACCCCGTCAGCAGGACCTGGCAGGACGACGCCCACGAGCTGCCCGAGCTGCCGCACGGCGAACCCGTCCAGTGGCTCTGGCTCCTGCACGACGACTGCGCACCCGACCCCGGCGCCCTCACCGAGCTGCTGCGGGTCGCCGACGCCGACCGCCACGCCGCCATCGTCGGCCCCAAGCTCCGCGGCTGGTACGACCGCAAGCAACTCCTCGAAGTCGGCGTGTCCATCGCCAACAGCGGGCGCCGCTGGACCGGACTCGACCGGCGCGAGCAGGACCAGGGCCAGCACGACCAGGTCCGTACCGTCCTCTCCGTGTCGTCCGCCGGCATGCTGATCCGCCGTGACGTCTGGGACGAACTCGGCGGGTTCGACCGCAGACTTCCGCTGATGCGCGACGACGTCGACCTGTGCTGGCGCGCCCACGCCGCCGGTCACCGCGTCCTCGTCGCCCCCGAGGCCGTGCTCCGGCACGCCGAGGCGTCCGCCAGGGAGCGCCGGCCCATCGACTGCGCCGGACGATCCGTCGTCGGCCCGCACCGCGTCGACAAGGCGGGCGCGGTCTACACGATGCTCGTCAACGCCCGTGGAGCTGTCCTCCCGTACGTCCTGCTGCGGCTTGTCCTCGGCACCCTGCTGCGCACCCTCGCCTACCTCGTCGGCAAGGTGCCAGGCCAGGCCGTCGACGAGGTCACCGGGTTCCTCGGCACCCTGCTGCGCCCCGGCCGGATCGTCGCCGCCCGACGGGCACGCGGCAAGGGCGCGGTCGAGGCGAGCGAACTGCGCGCGCTGTTCCCGCCGCCCGGTGCGACCGTCCGCGCCACCGTCGAACAGGTCGCGGGCAACTTCGGCGGCGGCTCCGACGCCGACTCGGGCGGCTCGCGGCACGGAGTCGCCGAGTCCGGCCCCGGTGGTGACGACGCCGACTTCCTGGAGATCGAACAGTTCGCACGGCTCAAGCGGATCGGACGCAAGCCGGGACCCGTACTCTTCGCGATCCTGCTCCTCGTCTCGCTGGTCGCCTGCCGCGGCCTCCTCGGCGGCGGTGCGCTGGCGGGCGGGGCGCTGCTGCCCGCCTCCCCGGACGTCTCCGACCTGTGGGCGCGGTACGCGGACGCCTGGCATCCGCTCGGGACCGGCGGCACCCAGACCGCCCCGCCCTACCTCGGCATGATCGCCGCGCTGTCCGCCCTCTGCTTCGGCAGCACCGGAATCGCGCTCACCCTGCTGCTGGTCTGCTCCGTCCCGCTCGCCGGACTCACCGCGTACTTCGTCTCCCGGCCGCTCCTCCAGTCCCGGCTGCTGCGCGCCTGGGCGAGCGTCGCGTACGCCTTCCTGCCCGCGGCGACCGGCGCGCTGGCGACCGGCCGCCTCGGCACCGCCGTCCTGGCCGTCCTGCTGCCGCTGATCGCCCGCGCGGCCGTCTCGGCGCACGGGCTGCGCGGCGGCGGCTCCGGCGCACCACGCGGCAGTTGGCGTGGCACCTGGGCGTACACCCTGCTGCTGACCCTCGCGATGGCGTTCACGCCCGTCGTGTGGCCGCTCGCGCTGGTGCTCGGCATCGGTGTGCTGGTGCTGCGCAGGCGCGACATCGTGGCGTACGGCCTGCGCTTCCTGGCCGCGATCGGCACCCCGCTGGTGGTCCTCGCGCCCTGGTCGCTGTCGCTCCTCACCCACCCTTCGTCCTTCCTGAAGGAGGCGGGTCTGGACCTCGGTACGGGCACGGCCTCCGCGTTCGACCTGTTCGGGATCAGTCCCGGCGGCCCCAAGGGCGCGGGCAGCGTCCTGTTCATCGGCATCGTGCTCGCGGCGCTCGCCGCCCTGCTGCGCGGTGAACGGCAGTTCGCGATCCGCTGCGCCTGGGCGACCGCGCTCGTCGGGCTGTTCTTCGCCGGACTCACCAACGGATCGGGCTGGGCCGGACCGGCCACCCTCGTCCACGGGGCCGCGCTGATCGCGGCAGCGCTGCTCGGCGCGGACGGCGCGCGCGTACGCGTCGCGGAGCTCAGCTTCGGATGGCGCCAGCCGGTCGCCGTGCTCATCGCCCTCGCGGCGGCGCTGGCCCCGGTGGTCGCCGCCGTCGGCTGGATGATCGGCGGCGCGGCCGGCCCGCTGGAGCGACGCGACCCGGTGCAGGTGCCCGCGTTCGTCGCCGAGGAGAGCGGCACCCGGGACCAGCCGAGGACCCTGGTGCTCGGCGGCACCTCGTCCGCGTCCGTCACCTACAGCCTGGTCCGCGGCTCGGGCGTCCGGCTCGGTGACGCCGAGCTGATGGCGGCGGGTGACGGCAACGCCCATCTCGACAAGGTCGTCGCGAACCTGGTCGCGGGCTCGGGCGCCGACCAGACCAGTCAGCTGAGCGGCTTCGCGATCCGTTACGTCCTCGTACGCGACGGAGCACCCCGTCGGATGAGCCGGGTCCTCGACACGACCCCCGGCCTCAGCCGGCTCAGCCAGCTCGACGGCAGCGCCCTGTGGCGGGTCGACCGCCAGATCGCCCGCGCCATGATCATCCCGGCCGGGAAGAGCGGCGAGGAACTGCCCGTGGGTTCCCTTCCCGTCGAGGCGCACTCCAAGATCCCGGAGGGCGGCTCCGGCCGGGTGCTGCGGATCGCCGACGCCGCGGCCCCCGGCTGGCACGCGACGCTCGACGGGAAGGCGCTGAAGAAGAAGACCGTCGACGGCTGGGCGCAGGGTTTCGAACTCCCCGGCGAGGGCGGGAAGCTGGATCTGACGTACGAGACACCGCTGGCCCACACCGCCTGGATCTGGATTCAGGTGGCGGTCACGGCCTTCCTGCTGGTGCTCGCCCTGCCGGGCCGCCGCCGCGAGATCGACGACGACCTGCCCGAGGAGACCGTCGCGGTCCCCGCGGAGCCGGTCGCGGGCGAGGGCCGCAGGGCGCGCAGGCTGCGCGCGGCGGCGCAGGCGGAGACGGACGCGGCGACGGGTCCGGACAGGGCGGGGGGCCCGGACAACGCGGCGGGAGGGGAGGCGAGGGAGCCGGGCGGCCCGGCCGAGCACATCCCCGCGCAGCAGACTGCCGATCCGGTGGCCGAGTCCGCGAACGACCCGTACGCGCAGTCCGCGGGGAACGACTCGTACGCGCAGTCCGGGGGGAACGACCCGTACGCGCAGTCCGCGGGGAACGACCCGTACACGCAGTCCGCAGGGAACGACCCGTACGCCCCGATGCCGCGACACGAGCCGGAACCCCAGCGGCAACAGGCGGCACCACAGCAGCAGTACGGCGGATGGGACGACGGCCAGTACCAGGGCACCGACCCCGCCTACCCGCAGTACCAGGGCGGTCAGTACGGCGGCGAGCAGTACCAGCAGCCGGACGCGCACCAGCCCGACGCGTACCAGGCGGACCCGTACCGGCCTGAGCAGTACCAGCCCGACGCGTACCAGCAGAACGGCGCGTACGACCCGTACGGCTACGCCCAGCAGCAACACCCGCAGCATCCAGAACATCCGCAGCACCAGCCCCACCAGCAGCCGCAGGGCCCCGACGACAACGGCGACGAGAACCCCGGCCCGGCCCACGGCTCCTGGCCGACGACCGGTAACACATCGCGAGGCGAGTCCGAGTGAAGTCCACCCCCCTTTCCCTCATCGCGGGCGCGGTCGCCCTCGCCGCGGTCACCGGCTTCGCCGCGCTCACCGCGCCCGGCGACCAGAACCCGGCGGAGGCGAAGACCGCGGTCCGGCTGCCCGTGGAGCGGTCGAGCCTGGTCTGTCCCGCCCCCAGCATCTCGGACCTCGCCGAGACGACGTACACGTCGTACACCCCGGCGGGGCAGAAGGGCGGCGAGGCGGGCACCGCCGACCTCAAGGCCGCGGCCGACTCCTCGGGGGACGTGGAGGACGACGCCACCACCGACGAGGACACCAAGGACGACGAGGCCACCACCGATGACAAGGACGGCAAGGACGACAAGAAGACCGATAAGTCGCCGCCCCCCGCGAAGGCCGGTGCCGGTGCGGAGAAGTCGGTCGTGGCGCTCAAGGAACCCGGCAAGCCGGTCACCGCCAAGGGATCGGGCGCCTCGTCCCCGGCCCTCGTCGGTACCGCCACCGGCCGTCTGGCCCCCGGCTGGACCGCCCAGCAGACCACCACGGTCGCCGCGGGTGCCTCCCGCGGTCTGCTCGGTGTCAGCTGCACCGGGCCGGACACCGACTTCTGGTTCCCCGGCGCCAGCACCACGAAGAACCGTCAGGACTACGTCCACCTCACCAACCCCGACGACAGCGCGGCTGTCGCCGACATCGAGCTGTACGGTCCCGGCGGCTCCCTCAAGTCCGATGTCGGCGAAGGCATCACGGTCCCGGCCAGGTCCAGCGTCCCGGTCCTGATCTCCACCCTGACCGCCGAGATCGTGCCCGATGTGACCGTCCACGTCACCACCCGCAGCGGACGCGTCGGCGCGGCCATCAGGACCGCGGACGAGGCAGCGGGCAGCGACTGGCTGGCCGCCTCCGCCGACCCGGCCGGCACCCTGGTGCTCCCGGGCATCCCGGCGGACGCCACCTCCGTACGGCTGGTGGCCTTCGCCCCCGGGGACGACGACGCGGACCTGAAGGTGCGACTGCTCGGCAAGAACGGCCCGATCTCACCGGTCGGGAACGACTCCCTCCACGTCAAGTCCAAGATGACCGCGAGCATCGACCTGAAGGACCTCACCAGGGGTGAGCCGGGTTCGCTGCTGCTGACCCCGAACGGGCGGGACACCCCGGTGGTCGCGGCACTGCGCGTCGTCCGGGGCACGGGCGCCAAGCAGGAGATCGCCTACATCCCCGCCACCGGACCGGTCGGCCGACAGGCGAGCGTCGCCGACAACCGGGCGACGGGCTCGACCCTCTCGCTGACCGCGCCGAACGCCACCGGCACGGTCAAGGTCACCGCGTCGGCGGGCAGTGAGGGCGGCGCCCAGGTCGTCAAGACGTACACCGTCAAGGCCGGTACGACGATCGCGGTCACGCCGCCGGTGCCCTCCGGGCTCAAGGGCAGCTACGCGCTGACGGTCGAGACGGAATCGGGCGGCCCGGTGCACGCGGCGCGCACGCTGGCCGTTCCGAAGGACGGCATCCAGATGTTCACGGTGCAGACCCTGTCGGACGACGGGGGCACGGTGGAGGTCCCGACCGCCGAACAGAACCTGTCGGTACTGGAGAAGTGAACGAGCGGGTGCGGGGGCGCCCCGGCCCGAGCGGGTACGGGTGCGGGGGCGCCCCGGCCCCCGTACCCGCTCGCGGAGGCACCTCGCCTCCGCATCCACTGCACCCGCTCGGGCGGAGGCACCTCGCCTCCACCCCCGCACCCGCTCCGGCGGAGGCGCCGCGCCACGTCCGTACCCCTCGCCCTGCCCCTCGCCCGCCCCCTCGGTTCAGTCCTGCCCGTAGCGGGGATCGACCGACTCGGGCGCGAGCCCCAGCAGTTCCGCCACCTGCTCCACCACCACCTCGTGCACCAGCAGCGCACGCTCGTCGCGGCTCTTGGTGCGGATCTCGACCGGGCGCCGGTAGACGACGATCTGCGCGGGCCGCCCCTTCTTCGCGGAGAGCGCGCGCCCCAGCGGGACCGTGTCGCCGGGTTCGCCCGGCACGTCCAGGACGAGGAAGTCCACATCCGCCAGTTGCGGCCAGCGCCGCTCAAGTCGCTCCACCGAATCCTGGACCAGGTCGCGGAACGACTCCGCCCGGCTGGCCGAGAGTGGTACCTGCGGTGGTGCCACCGGCCCCCGCATGCCGCGGCCATGGCGGTCGCGTCGGCGGGGCCGCGGCTCGGGCGGGTGGTGGGGCGGTACGGGACTGTCCATCACTGACGCAGGGTAGCTCCCCGGGACCCCGCCGGGCCCCGGGTCCTGGCCAGGCCGGAGCATGTTCACTCTTGAACATTTCAGCCAAGCTTGAGGCCGAAATCAGCCCCGTGTCCGACCACTGATCTTTCGTTGAATGACGGTATTCATACCGATTCGCGACCGGAATCGGAGCGGTCAAGGCCCCCGCGCCGACACCGCGAGCCGGGCCGGACCAGTGGCCGGAAGGGGCGCCATGCCGGGGGAAGGGGCACGACACGGTCGTGTGACCCGGGGGCGAGTCGTCGCAGCCCGCTCAAGAGTGCGGTAACGTCCAATATCGTGAGCCCTGTACGTCGCTGTTCGCGCACCGCGTGCGGCCGCCCTGCCGTCGCGACACTGACGTACGTCTATGCCGATTCGACCGCGGTCCTCGGCCCGCTCGCCACCTACGCCGAGCCCCACTGCTACGACCTCTGCGCCGAACACAGTGAGCGGCTCACCGCGCCACGGGGCTGGGAGGTCGTCCGGCTCTCCGACGGCTCCGCCCCCGCGCGCCCCAGCGGCGACGACCTCGAAGCACTCGCCAACGCGGTACGGGAAGCGGCCCGCCCGCAGGACCGCGCGCCGAACGCGCCGGGCCGCGGCCCACGCGCGGCGGATCCCATGGAGGTCGCGCGCCGCGGCCATCTGCGCGTGCTGCGCTCGCCCGACTCCTGACCCCCGAGTGGGCCCCGACTCCCGAGTGGGCCTGACTCCCGAGTGGCCCCGACTTCTGAGCGGGTCCTGGCGCCCGCAGGTCACCGCCCCTGAGCCCCGACCCCTGAGCCCCGCGAGGGCGCGGATTCCGGCCAGGTAGTTTGGGCGGTTCCAGATACCTCAGGAGGACCGGCCGTGGCTGCTGATCTGTCGCAGATCGTGAAGGCGTACGACGTGCGCGGAGTGGTACCCGATCAGTGGGACGAATCCCTGGCCGAACTCTTCGGGGCGGCCTTCGTCCGCGTCACCGACGCCGACGCCGTCGTGATCGGTCACGACATGCGGCCGTCCTCGCCCGGCCTCGCGGACGCCTTCGCGCGCGGAGCGGCGGCCCTCGGCGCCGACGTCACGATGATCGGGCTGTGCTCCACCGACCAGTTGTACTTCGCCTCGGGGCAACTGGATCTGCCGGGTGCGATGTTCACCGCCTCCCACAATCCGGCGCGGTACAACGGCATCAAGATGTGCCGGGCGGGCGCGGCACCCGTCGGCCAGGACACCGGCCTCGCCGAGATCCGCGCCCTGGTCGAGAAGTGGTCCGGGACCGGCGAAGGCGCCCCGTCGCCCGCCGCCGTCCCGGGCACCGTCAGCGAACGGGACACCCTCACCGACTACGCGGCCCATCTGCTCGGTCTCGTCGACCCCTCCTCGATCCGCCCGCTGAAGGTCGTGGTCGACGCGGGCAACGGCATGGGCGGCCACACCGTCCCCACGGTCTTCGCGGGGCTGCCGGTGGAACTCGTACCGATGTACTTCGAGCTGGACGGTACGTTCCCCAACCACGAGGCCAATCCCCTCGACCCGAAGAACATCGTGGACCTGCGCGCCCGGGTGCTGGCCGAACAGGCCGACATCGGCCTCGCGTTCGACGGCGACGCGGACCGCTGCTTCGTCGTCGACGAACGGGGACTGGGCGTCTCCCCGTCCGCGATCACGGCCCTGGTCGCGGCGCGCGAACTCGCCCGTAACGGCGGCAAGGGCACGGTCATCCACAATCTGATCACCTCCTGGTCCGTTCCCGAGGTCGTGCGCGAACACGGCGGCACCCCCGTCCGCACCCGTGTCGGCCACTCCTTCATCAAGGAGGAGATGGCCAGGACCGGCGCGATCTTCGGCGGCGAGCACTCCGCGCACTACTACTTCCGCGACTTCTGGAACGCCGATACGGGAATGCTCGCCGCACTCCACGTCCTCGCCGCGCTCGGCGGCCAGGAAGGCCCGCTGTCCGAACTGGTTGCCGAGTACGACCGCTACTCCGGCTCCGGTGAGATCAACTCCACCGTCGACGACCAGGCAGGGCGAATGGCGGCGGTACGGGCCGACCACGCCGGCCGGGACGGCGTCACGACCGATGAACTCGACGGCCTGACGGTGACGGCGGCGGACTGGTGGTTCAACCTCCGCCCCTCCAACACCGAGCCCTTGCTCCGGCTGAACGTCGAGGCACGCGACGAGGAGACGATGGAGGCGGTACGGGACGAGGTCCTGGCCCGCATCCGCGCGTGAGCGGCACTTGAGGGGGACCGTCCGCGCGCGCCTCGGCCTGCCGCGCGCCCGTCCGAGGTGACGGCCGCGTGGTGACGGCTGCTCGATGACGGCCGTCCGGTGCCGACTGCCCGGTGACGGCCGTCCGGTGACGACTGAGCGTGGTCGTCACCCGTGACGGCCACCCGATGATGGGCAGCCGGTCACCCGTCACCGCCACCACCCGGTCACCGCCACCCGGTCACGGTCTCTCCGAGCCTGACATCGCCGCTCCACCCACCTCCCGCACCTGCACCCGCACCTCCCGCACCTCCCGCACCTCCCGCACCTCCCGCACCTCCCGCACCTCCCGCACCTGCACCCGCACCTCCCGCACCTCCCGCACCTCCGCGCTCCCGCCGGACCGCGTCCCGATGACCCCGGCGGTAGGCTGGCACACCCCGGTCCGCGGGAACCCGCGAATCCGGACCGCATGCTCGAAGGGACCCACCTCATGCCGCTCGAAGCCGGCCTTCTGGAGATTCTCGCCTGCCCGGCCTGCCACTCCCCGCTCGACGACCGGACGACGGCCGAGAGCCCCGAGCTGATCTGCACCGGCACGGACTGCGGTCTGGCCTACCCGGTGCGGGACGGCATCCCCGTCCTCCTCGTCGACGAGGCCCGCCGCCCCGCGTAACAGCCAACGAGCCGCGGGACGTGAGCGTCCGTCGGACCGGGGCGGCGGCCACCGACCCGCCCCCGTACGACAGCGTCCGCACCCCGCGTACCAGGACCCGCATGGTGATCGGAGGCCCACCCCCATGCTCGACGAGTCCCTGCTCGACGCCCCGGAAGAACTGGCCCGAGCCGACCGCCGCGGCCTGCTCCGCGGCGCCGCCGAGGCCGGGGCCCGCGTCCGGGCCGCCACCCAGCACGCCACCGACGCCGGAATCACCGGGCTGAACCCGGAGGGCCGGCCGCGCGCCGTCCTGGTCGCCGGATCGGGCACCGCCGCTGCCGGGGTCGCGGACCTGATCGCGACCCTCGCGAGTTCCGCCCTGCCCGTCACCCGCATCCGGCCGACCGGTGTCGCACCCGCCGCGGGCGCCCTGCGCTGGGCACTCCCCGGCTGGGCCGGTTCCGTGGATCTGCTGCTGATCGCCACGGCCGACGGCACCGAACCGGGCCTCACGCTCCTCGCCGAACAGGCGTACCGCAGGGGCTGCACGGTCGTCGCCGTCGCCCCGCGCAACTCACCCCTGCGGGAGACCATCGGCGGGACGCACGGCCTCGTCGTGCCCATGGCCACCGCCCCGCACGGTGAGTACGACGCCGAGACCTCGGCCGCGGGCCCCGGCACCCTCTGGGCGCTGTTCACCCCGCTGCTCGTCCTGCTGGACCGGGTCGGTCTGGTCGACGCACCGCCCGAGGCGCTGGGACGCGTCGCCGACCGCCTCGACCGCACTGCGGAACGCTGCGGCCCGGCCGTCGTCACGTACAGCAATCCGGCCAAGACCCTCGCCGCCGAACTCGCCGACAGCCTGCCCCTCATCTGGACGGAGGGCGCGGCGGCGGGCCCGGCCGGACGCCGATTCGCCGCCGTGCTGGCCGAACTCGCGGGCCGCCCCGCCCTCGCCTCCGAACTCCCCGAGGCACTTCCCGCCCACGGCGTGCTCATGGCCGGCGCGCTCGCGGCCGGGGCCGACCCGGACGACTTCTTCCGCGACCGGATCGACGACCCGGAGGCCCTGCACGCCCGGGTCGTCCTCCTGCGCGACCGGCCCGTCGGCGGACTGAGCGCCGCGCCGGCCGCCCGTGAACTCGCCCTCGGTCACTCCACGCCGATCAGCGAACTCGAACCGGAGGAGGGGAGCGAACTCGAAGCCCTCGCCGAACTCCTCGCGGTCACCGACTTCGCCGCCGTCTACCTCGCCCTGGCCTCGGCGAACCGCGCCTGACCGGTTCCCCGACGCACGGCTCCACCACCGCCCGTCCGTCCCCTCACTCCCTCCGCCCGCCCCTACTCAAGTTCCGCGCATCCCACGAGGACGAACTCCATGGACCGGCTCTTCAACCCCGTGCGCCCCTACGCCTGGGGGTCCACCACGGCCATCCCCGATCTGCTCGGCATCGCCCCCACCGGCGAGCCACAGGCCGAGATGTGGATGGGTGCCCACCCAGGAGCCCCCTCACGCGTCACCCGCCCCGACGGCCCCACCGGGCAGCCCCTCACGGACGTCATCGCCGACGACCCCGAACACGAGCTGGGCCCGGCCACCGTCCACAAGTTCGGCCCGCGCCTGCCGTTCCTCCTCAAGCTGCTCGCGGCCGGCGCGCCGCTCTCCGTACAGGTCCACCCCGACCTCGCGCAGGCCCGCCGGGGGTACGAGGACGAGGAGCGCCGCTCGGTCCCGATCGACGCCCCCGAGCGCACGTACAAGGACCCGAACCACAAACCCGAGCTGATCTGCGCGCTCACCCCCTTCGACGGCCTCTGCGGATTCCGCCGGCCCGCCGCCGCGGCCGACACGATGGCCGCTCTCGACGTCGACTCCCTCAAGCCGTACGTCGATCTCCTCCGCGCCCGTCCCGAGGAAGCGGCCCTGCGCGAAACCCTCACCGCGATCCTGACCGCGGACCCGGTGGAAACGGCAGCCACCGTCACCGAGGCCGCGTCGGCGGCCGAACGCATCGGCGGCGCCCACACCCCGTACGCCCGGATCGCCCAGCAGTTCCCCGGCGACCCGGGCGTCATCGCGGCGATGCTCCTGAACCGGGTGCGGCTCAAGCCGGGCGAAGCCCTGTTCCTCGGCGCGGGCGTCCCGCACGCCTATCTCTCGGGCCTCGGCGTCGAGATCATGGCCAACTCGGACAACGTGCTGCGCTGCGGACTCACGCACAAACACATCGACGTCCCCGAGCTCCTGCGCGTCGTCCGCTTCGAGGCGACCGACCTCGACATCCTGCGCCCCGAGGCGTCCGCGACCGGCGAGGAA
The DNA here is from genome assembly GCF_029167625.1 of Streptomyces sp. AM 4-1-1. Lineage (NCBI taxonomy): Bacteria > Bacillati > Actinomycetota > Actinomycetes > Kitasatosporales > Streptomycetaceae > Streptomyces > Streptomyces sp. AM 4-1-1. The sequence continues at coordinate 2,487,424 of NZ_CP119145.1, read as the reverse complement.
CGGTACGAGACACCGGCCGACGAATTCCGGCTGTCGCGGTACGCGCTGGCGCCCGCCGCCGCACCCCTCGACCTCACCGTGGCCACCCCGCAGATCCTGTTGTGCACCACGGGCGCCGTCCGGGCGGGCGACCTCGACCTCACCCCGGGCGGCGCGGCCTTCGTACCCGCCGGAGAACGGGCCGAGGTGTCCGGCGCGGGCACACTGTTCCGCGCCACGGTGGTCATCTGACGTAACGTCCGCGTCAACGGGTACCTGACGGTCCGGCCGCCGCAGCCGCCCGGAACACGATCCGGCGGAACCGGCCGACCCGACCGCCATCCGGCGGATCTCATCGGCCCCACGGCTGCGAGAATGTCGCGCCGTGCCCGGCCGACAGGGCCGTGGCACCGAACGAAGGGACACCAGGCACCGATGAGCGCGTCAGGCGGAACCAAGGCGATCGTGGCGGCGCTCGGCGCCAACCTCGCGATCGCGGTGGCCAAATTCGTGGCGTTCCTGTTCAGTGGCTCGTCGTCGATGCTCGCGGAGAGCGTCCACTCGCTGGCCGACTCGGGCAACCAGGGCCTGCTGCTGCTCGGCGGCAAGAAGGCCCAACGTGAGGCAACCCCCCAACACCCCTTCGGCTACGGACGCGAGCGGTACATCTACGCCTTCCTCGTCTCCATCGTCCTGTTCTCGGTCGGTGGCATGTTCGCTGTCTACGAGGGTTACGAGAAGATCAAGGACCCGCACCAGATCGACGCCTGGTACTGGCCGGTCGGCGTGCTCGTCTTCGCTATCGTCGCCGAGGGCTTCTCCTTCCGTACGGCCATCAAGGAGTCCAACCAGACCCGTGGCTCCCTCTCCTGGCGCGAGTTCATCCGCCGGGCGAAGGCCCCCGAGCTTCCCGTCGTCCTGCTGGAGGACTTCGGCGCGCTGATCGGTCTCGTCCTGGCGCTCGCGGGCGTCGGCCTCGCCCTCGGAACCGGCAACGGCGTCTGGGACGGCATCGGCACCCTCTGCATCGGCGTCCTGCTGATCGTCATCGCGATCGTCCTCGCCGCGGAGACCAAGTCCCTGCTGCTGGGTGAGGCCGCGGGCACCGACCAGGTCGAGAAGATCAAGGCGGCGGTCGTCGACGGCGACACCGTCACCGGCATCATCCACATGCGCACCCTCCATCTCGGCCCGGAGGAACTGCTGATCGCCGCCAAGATCGCGGTCCAGCACGACGACACGGCCGCCGAGGTCGCCCACGCCATCAACGCCGCCGAGGCCCGCATCCGCGACGCCGTCCCCATCGCCCGGGTCATCTACCTGGAACCGGACATCTACAACGAGACCGCGGCCGCGGCCGGCACCAACCCCGGCAAGGCCCCGGGCGGTGACCCCGACGACGCCGGGCCCGCCCCGGCCGACGCCCACCCCACCGAATCCGGCCACTGACCACCGCGGACCGGCCCCGATCTCGCCCCCCGGCCCCTCCCTTTCCGGACGGGCTGGGGGACACCGGGCCGACCGGTGTAGATTCGTCTGGCAAGCCAGACGTCGCTGCTGATGGCGGTCGATCGGCCCGCACGCGCGGACCGGCCGAGGGAGAGAGGGCCTCCGACGGACTGCGCTGCGGGGTCCGGGCATACGTGTGCCCGCCGCCGCAGAGACAGCCGTGCCCACCCTCGACCCACTACGAGGAGCAGCCCGTTATGACGACGGTCGCCAAGCAGGACTTCAAGGTCGCCGACCTCTCCCTCGCGGAGTTCGGCCGCAAGGAGATCACGCTCGCCGAGCACGAGATGCCCGGCCTGATGTCGATCCGCAAGGAGTACGCCGCCGCGCAGCCGCTGGCCGGCGCCAGGATCACCGGTTCGCTGCACATGACCGTGCAGACGGCGGTACTCATCGAGACCCTGGTGGCTCTCGGTGCGGAGGTCCGCTGGGCCTCCTGCAACATCTTCTCCACCCAGGACCACGCGGCGGCCGCCATCGCCGTCGGCCCGAAGGGCACCCCGGAGGCCCCCGCGGGCATTCCGGTCTTCGCCTGGAAGGGCGAGTCGCTGGAGGAGTACTGGTGGTGCACGGAGCAGGCGCTGACCTGGCCGAACACCCCCACCGGCGGTCCGAACATGATCCTCGACGACGGCGGTGACGCCACCCTCCTCGTCCACAAGGGCGTCGAGTTCGAGAAGGCCGGAGCGGCCCCGGACCCGTCGACGGCGGACAGTGAGGAATTCGCCCAGATCCTCACCCTGCTGAACCGCACCCTCGGCGAGGACCCGCAGAAGTGGACGCAGCTGGCGTCCGAGATCCGCGGTGTCACCGAGGAGACCACGACGGGTGTCCACCGCCTGTACGAGATGCAGCGCGACGGCAAGCTCCTCTTCCCCGCGATCAACGTGAACGACGCGGTCACCAAGTCCAAGTTCGACAACAAATACGGCTGCCGCCACTCCCTGATCGACGGCATCAACCGTGCCACGGACGTCCTCATCGGCGGCAAGACCGCCGTCGTCTGCGGCTACGGCGACGTGGGCAAGGGCTGCGCGGAGTCCCTGCGCGGCCAGGGCGCCCGAGTGATCATCACGGAGATCGACCCGATCTGCGCGCTCCAGGCGGCGATGGACGGATACCAGGTCGCCACCCTGGACGACGTCGTCGAGCAGGGCGACATCTTCGTCACCACGACGGGCAACAAGGACATCATCATGGCCTCGGACATGGCCAGGATGAAGCACCAGGCGATCATCGGGAACATCGGCCACTTCGACAACGAGATCGACATGGCCGGCCTGGCCAAGATCCCGGGCGTCGTCAAGGACGAGGTCAAGCCCCAGGTCCACACCTGGAAGTTCCCCGACGGCAAGGTGCTCATCGTCCTCTCCGAGGGCCGCCTGCTGAACCTGGGCAACGCCACCGGGCACCCCTCCTTCGTGATGTCCAACTCGTTCGCGGACCAGACGCTGGCCCAGATCGAGCTGTTCACCAAGCCGCAGGAGTACCCGACCGACGTCTACGTGCTGCCCAAGCACCTCGACGAGAAGGTCGCCCGGCTCCACCTCGACGCGCTCGGCGTACGGCTCACGACGCTCCGCCCGGAGCAGGCCGCGTACATCGGCGTCAAGGTCGAAGGCCCGTACAAGTCCGACCACTACCGCTACTGACCGGCATCAGCACCAGCACCGGCTGAGACCCGAGCGGCACGAGCGGTTCGGCTCAGCAGCAGGTCCGAGCGCAGGCCCCCGCACCCCCGTGGCGGGGGCCTGCCCCGTACCCGCGACGCACAGCCCGAGGAACCAGAAGGACCCCATGCCCCGCGGCCGTTATTCGCTCCACGATCTCCACGATCACACCCCCCTCGGCGAGGAACACTTCCACTGCGCCCCCGGTCCGTCCGGCTGGCGTTACGTCTCCCAGGTCATCTCCCCCTCCGGCGACCACCAGGGCTCCGTCGATCTGACCCTCGACGAACTCGGCCGCCCCATCCGTCTCGAACTCCACGCCTCCAGCTGGCAGATCCGCGGCGCCGCCCTGGACGGCCTCACCTGGGTCCGCACCGATCCGACCGGCACGCACGCCACCGAAGGCAATGTCCGCGGCCACTCCTTCGCAGGCACGTCCCCCGCCTTCCTGGTCGCCACAACCCGACTGCTGCGCCTCGCCCCTGGTTCCCCCGCGACCCGCGTCCGTCTGGTCACCTTCACGGACCCGGTCCTCGCCCCCCGTACCGTCGACCAGTCCTGGGCGCTGGTGAACAGTGAAGCGCACGCCACTGACAACGGGCCCCTGACCGTGGACGAATACCAGGTCAACGCCCTGGACACCGGCGAACAGCACAGCGTCCACATCGCGGGTGACGTCGTCCTCCAGGCCCCTGGAGTCGAACTCGAAGACCTGGAGACCCCGCCCTCGGCCCCGCCTCGCTGAGGACTCCGTCCGCGATTGCCTCTTCCTGTGTTTCCCGGTCGCCGCGCGTACGCGACGACGGCCACGGCACCTCGCCGCGCCGATCCGCCGGGGACCACGGACCGTCCTCAGGCAGGCGGCGCGAACCCGGTCGGGGCCTCTCCCGACCGCTTCCCACCAGAGCCGCCAGAACCACCGGCCCCACCAACCTCACCGATCCGGACGACCCCGCTCGCCGGCGCCCCTGACACACCACCGGCCCCGGCCCACTCCACCCGTGCCTGTCCCTGTGCCTGTGCCTGTGCTTGTCCACGCTCCCGAGCGCGCTCCGCGAGCGCGTGCAGCCGCCGCGCCTCACGCGTCTGCCGCTCATGCACCACACCGGCCAGATACGCCGGGGCGGGAACGCCCTGCGGCACCGGAACCCCGGTCCGCGCCACCAGCTCCCCGGCCAGCCGCTGTGCCATGAACTGCTCGACCCCGGGGTCCAATTGGCGCATCCGCGTCAGGTACTGCCGTATCTCCAGCCACACCCCGTCCGGCACGGCCGACAGATCCAGCCCGGCGAACCGCCCGACCAGCCAAGGCGGCGGCGGAGGCACCGCCGTCGCCCGCGAAGCCGGCACCCGCTCCCGTACGACGAGCGTCCCCGCGAAGACATCGCCCAGCCGCCGCCCCCGCGCCGACACCAGTGACGCGATGCAGGCGATGACCCCGAACACCATCAGGATCTCCACGACCCCCATCGCCCCGCGCACCAGCGCGTGCCGGAACCGGATCGGCCCGCCGTCGTCCCGTACCACCCGCAGCCCGCACGCCAGCTTCCCCAGCGACCGGCCGTGGCTGAGCGTCTCCACCGCGATCGGCGCCCCCACCAGTACCAGCAGGAACGCCGCCACCCCTATCGCCGCACTCGCCGCCTCGTCCAGTGACGGGCTCGCGACGGCCAGCCCGATCGAGACGACTACGAACGCCGCCATGAGCACCATGAGGTCGATGGCCACCGCCAGCGCCCGACTGGGCAGCCTCGCGGGCCGCAACCCCAGTACGACCGCGTCCCCGGTCACGAGTTCACTCATCGCTGCTCACCCTCCCCAACCCTTGCCGACCCCTCGGAGCCCCAGTCTGCCAAGCTGACCCGGCAGCGCGCCGCGATAGCCGTACGGCCTCCGTACGCCACCATGCCTGGAGCAGCAGCCGACCATGGACCTCGACGTCTTCGTGACCGCCCACCACCCCGAGTGGGACCGCCTCGACCAGCTTCTGCGCCGGGGCCGCCGCCTCACGGGCGCCGAGGCCGACGAACTCGTCACCCTGTACCAGCGCACGGCGACCCATCTCTCCCGGCTCCGTTCCAGTGCGCCGGATCCCGCGCTCGTGGGACGGCTCACCCAGCTCGTGGCGCGCGCCCGCTCCACCGTGACCGGCACCCGGCGGGCCTCCTGGCGCGACCCCGTCCGGTTTCTGACAGCGGGCTTTCCCGCGGCGGTCTACCGCTCCCGCCACTGGTGGGTCCCCACGGCCGTCCTGTCTGTACTCCTCTCCGCGCTCATCGGCTGGTGGATCGGCACCCACCCGGAGGTCCAGTCGGCCATCGCCGCCCCGGACGACCTCCGCCGACTGACCCGTCCGGGAGGGGAGTACGAGACGTACTACTCCAGCCACCCCGCGGCCTCGTTCGCCGCCCAGGTGTGGACGAACAACGCGCAGGCGGCCGCCATGTGCCTGGTCCTGGGGGCGTTTCTCTGTGTCCCGGTGATCTGCATCCTGTTCGTGAACGTCCTCAACCTCGCCGTCGGCATCGGCCTGATGTCCTCCGCCGGCCGCCTCGACACCTTCCTCGGCCTGGTGCTGCCGCACGGTCTACTGGAACTGACGGCGGTCTTCGTCGCGGCGGGCACCGGCCTCCGCCTCGGCTGGACGGTCATCGACCCGGGCCCCCGCACCCGCCGCTCGGCCCTCGCCCGACAAGGCCGGGCAGCCGTGGGCATGGCCATCGGCCTGGCCCTGGTCCTCTTCGTCTCCGGTCTGATCGAAGGCTTTGTCACGCCGTCGGGTCTCCCCACCTGGGCCCGCATAGCCATCGGCGTCGCGGTGGAAGCTGCCTTTCTCGTCTACGTCTACGTCCTGGGCGGCCGCGCCGCTCGGGCCGGCGAGCACGGCGACCTGGACGAGGCCGAACGCAGCGCCGAACTGCGCACGGCAGCCTGATGTGCGTACGTCTCCACCGAGCTGCTAGTCTCCTCCTCGCCCGCAAAAACCGTTGACACGGTTCGCGTGGGGAGGTAGATTCGAACGGTTGCCTCGAACTGGACAGGTTCGGGCTCAACGGTTAATCTCTGTCTCGCTCCTGCGGAAATGAATTTTCTGCGGAGCCATTCGATTCCCTCATCCGGATCACGAAGCCGATTAGCTCGGCCGAAATGCTTCTGATAAAGTCGGGGTCAGCCGAAAGGCAAAAGGCCACTCCAAAGGCCACCGGAATCAAATTCGGACCGGAAACGGAACGAAAAAGAGTCTGGTAAGGTTGGAAACACAGAAGGGAAGCGCCCGGAGGAAAACCCGAGAGGGTGAGTACGAAGGAAGCGTCCGTTCCTTGAGAACTCAACAGCGTGCCAAAAGTCAACGCCAGATATGTTGATACCCCGGCCTGTTTCGGCAGGTTGGTGGTTCCTTTGAAAGTCCTGTTCACCGGTCCTTGTGGCTGGGGGCAGGCAATGACACAGCGAGGACGCTGTGGATGACCGGTCTTATTCCGACCGGTTGTTCCGCTCTCGTGATGTGTGTCCCGATTACGGGAAAACATTCACGGAGAGTTTGATCCTGGCTCAGGACGAACGCTGGCGGCGTGCTTAACACATGCAAGTCGAACGATGAAGCCTTTCGGGGTGGATTAGTGGCGAACGGGTGAGTAACACGTGGGCAATCTGCCCTGCACTCTGGGACAAGCCCTGGAAACGGGGTCTAATACCGGATAATACTCTGTCCCGCATGGGATGGGGTTGAAAGCTCCGGCGGTGCAGGATGAGCCCGCGGCCTATCAGCTTGTTGGTGGGGTGATGGCCTACCAAGGCGACGACGGGTAGCCGGCCTGAGAGGGCGACCGGCCACACTGGGACTGAGACACGGCCCAGACTCCTACGGGAGGCAGCAGTGGGGAATATTGCACAATGGGCGAAAGCCTGATGCAGCGACGCCGCGTGAGGGATGACGGCCTTCGGGTTGTAAACCTCTTTCAGCAGGGAAGAAGCGCAAGTGACGGTACCTGCAGAAGAAGCGCCGGCTAACTACGTGCCAGCAGCCGCGGTAATACGTAGGGCGCAAGCGTTGTCCGGAATTATTGGGCGTAAAGAGCTCGTAGGCGGCTTGTCACGTCGGTTGTGAAAGCCCGGGGCTTAACCCCGGGTCTGCAGTCGATACGGGCAGGCTAGAGTGTGGTAGGGGAGATCGGAATTCCTGGTGTAGCGGTGAAATGCGCAGATATCAGGAGGAACACCGGTGGCGAAGGCGGATCTCTGGGCCATTACTGACGCTGAGGAGCGAAAGCGTGGGGAGCGAACAGGATTAGATACCCTGGTAGTCCACGCCGTAAACGTTGGGAACTAGGTGTTGGCGACATTCCACGTCGTCGGTGCCGCAGCTAACGCATTAAGTTCCCCGCCTGGGGAGTACGGCCGCAAGGCTAAAACTCAAAGGAATTGACGGGGGCCCGCACAAGCAGCGGAGCATGTGGCTTAATTCGACGCAACGCGAAGAACCTTACCAAGGCTTGACATACACCGGAAAGCATCAGAGATGGTGTCCCCCTTGTGGTCGGTGTACAGGTGGTGCATGGCTGTCGTCAGCTCGTGTCGTGAGATGTTGGGTTAAGTCCCGCAACGAGCGCAACCCTTGTCCTGTGTTGCCAGCATGCCCTTCGGGGTGATGGGGACTCACAGGAGACCGCCGGGGTCAACTCGGAGGAAGGTGGGGACGACGTCAAGTCATCATGCCCCTTATGTCTTGGGCTGCACACGTGCTACAATGGCCGGTACAATGAGCTGCGATGTCGTGAGGCGGAGCGAATCTCAAAAAGCCGGTCTCAGTTCGGATTGGGGTCTGCAACTCGACCCCATGAAGTCGGAGTTGCTAGTAATCGCAGATCAGCATTGCTGCGGTGAATACGTTCCCGGGCCTTGTACACACCGCCCGTCACGTCACGAAAGTCGGTAACACCCGAAGCCGGTGGCCCAACCCCCTTGTGGGGAGGGAGCTGTCGAAGGTGGGACTGGCGATTGGGACGAAGTCGTAACAAGGTAGCCGTACCGGAAGGTGCGGCTGGATCACCTCCTTTCTAAGGAGCATTCTTGCCAGGTTCCTCCGGGGGTCTGGTCAGAGGCCAGTACACCGGCGAGTGTTCGGTGCTGGTGGCTCATGGGTGGAACGTTGACTATTCGGTCTGGTTGGGTCTTGTTCATTAGTACTGCTTCGGCGTGGAACATGAAAAAGGTTTGACTGGTCCGGGCACGCTGTTGGGTGTCTGAGGGTATGGCCGTATGGTCGCCTTCGGTTGCCGGCCCCAGTGCACTCACCTTTTCGGGGTGGGGTGATGGGTGGCTGGTCGTTGTTTGAGAACTGCACAGTGGACGCGAGCATCTGTGGCCAAGTTTTTAAGGGCGCACGGTGGATGCCTTGGCACCAGGAACCGATGAAGGACGTGGGAGGCCACGATAGGCCCCGGGGAGCTGTCAACCAAGCTTTGATCCGGGGGTGTCCGAATGGGGAAACCCGGCAGTCGTCATGGGCTGTCACCCGCTGCTGAACACATAGGCAGTGTGGAGGGAACGAGGGGAAGTGAAACATCTCAGTACCCTCAGGAAGAGAAAACAACCGTGATTCCGGGAGTAGTGGCGAGCGAAACTGGATGAGGCCAAACCGTATGTGTGTGATACCCGGCAGGGGTTGCGCATGCGGGGTTGTGGGAGTTCTCTTGATCAATCTGCCGATTGGTCGGCAAGTCAGAAACCGTTGGTGTAGGCGAAGGACATGCGAAAGGTCCGGCGTAGAGGGTAAGACCCCCGTAGCTGAAACATCAACGGCTTGCTTGAGGATTTCCCAAGTAGCACGGGGCCCGAGAAATCCCGTGTGAATCTGGCGGGACCACCCGCTAAGCCTAAATATTCCCTGGTGACCGATAGCGGATAGTACCGTGAGGGAATGGTGAAAAGTACCGCGGGAGCGGAGTGAAATAGTACCTGAAACCGTGTGCCTACAAGCCGTGGGAGCGTCGCGCATCGAGCTTGCTCGGTGCGTCGTGACTGCGTGCCTTTTGAAGAATGAGCCTGCGAGTTTGCGGTGTGTTGCGAGGTTAACCCGTGTGGGGAAGCCGTAGCGAAAGCGAGTCCTAATAGGGCGTTTTAGTAGCGCGCTCAAGACCCGAAGCGGAGTGATCTAGCCATGGGCAGGTTGAAGCGGAGGTAAGACTTCGTGGAGGACCGAACCCACCAGGGTTGAAAACCTGGGGGATGACCTGTGGTTAGGGGTGAAAGGCCAATCAAACTCCGTGATAGCTGGTTCTCCCCGAAATGCATTTAGGTGCAGCGTCGTGTGTTTCTTGCCGGAGGTAGAGCACTGGATAGGCGATGGGCCCTACCGGGTTACTGACCTTAGCCAAACTCCGAATGCCGGTAAGTGAGAGCGCGGCAGTGAGACTGTGGGGGATAAGCTCCATGGTCGAGAGGGAAACAGCCCAGAGCATCGACTAAGGCCCCTAAGCGTACGCTAAGTGGGAAAGGATGTGGAGTCGCAGAGACAACCAGGAGGTTGGCTTAGAAGCAGCCATCCTTGAAAGAGTGCGTAATAGCTCACTGGTCAAGTGATTCCGCGCCGACAATGTAGCGGGGCTCAAGCGTACCGCCGAAGTCGTGTCATTTCAGCATGTACTCCTAACGGGGGCTGGGATGGGTAGGGGAGCGTCGTGTGCCGGGTGAAGCAGCCGCGGAAGCGAGTTGTGGACGGTTCACGAGTGAGAATGCAGGCATGAGTAGCGATACACACGTGAGAAACGTGTGCGCCGATTGACTAAGGGTTCCTGGGTCAAGCTGATCTGCCCAGGGTAAGTCGGGACCTAAGGCGAGGCCGACAGGCGTAGTCGATGGACAACCGGTTGATATTCCGGTACCCGCTTTGAAACGCCCAGTACTGAATCAGGCGATGCTAAGTCCGTGAAGCCGGCCTGATCTCTTCGGAGCTGAGGGTAGTGGTGGAGCCGACGATCCAGACTTGTATTAGGTAAGCGATGGGGTGACGCAGGAAGGTAGTCCAGCCCGGGCGGTGGTTGTCCCGGGGTAAGGGTGTAGCCCGTTGTGCAGGTAAATCCGTGCAACATGGAGGGTGAGACCTGATGCCGAGCCGATTGTGGTGAAGTGGATGATCCTATGCTGTCGAGAAAAGCCTCTAGCGAGTTTCATGGCGGCCCGTACCCTAAACCGACTCAGGTAGTCAGGTAGAGAATACCGAGGCGTTCGGGTGAACTATGGTTAAGGAACTCGGCAAAATGCCCCCGTAACTTCGGGAGAAGGGGGGCCATTTCTGGTGATTGGGCTTTGCTCCATGAGCTGGGGGTGGCCGCAGAGACCAGCGAGAAGCGACTGTTTACTAAAAACACAGGTCCGTGCGAAGCCGTAAGGCGATGTATACGGACTGACGCCTGCCCGGTGCTGGAACGTTAAGGGGACCGGTTAGTGCGCTTTCGGGTGTGCGAAGCTGAGAACTTAAGCGCCAGTAAACGGCGGTGGTAACTATAACCATCCTAAGGTAGCGAAATTCCTTGTCGGGTAAGTTCCGACCTGCACGAATGGCGTAACGACTTCTCGACTGTCTCAACCATAGGCCCGGTGAAATTGCACTACGAGTAAAGATGCTCGTTTCGCGCAGCAGGACGGAAAGACCCCGGGACCTTTACTATAGTTTGATATTGGTGTTCGGTTCGGCTTGTGTAGGATAGGTGGGAGACTGTGATGTGGCCACGCCAGTGGTTGCGGAGTCGTCGTTGAAATACCACTCTGGTCGTGCTGGATGTCTAACCTGGGTCCGTGATCCGGATCAGGGACAGTGTCTGATGGGTAGTTTAACTGGGGCGGTTGCCTCCTAAAGAGTAACGGAGGCGCCCAAAGGTTCCCTCAGCCTGGTTGGTAATCAGGTGTTGAGTGTAAGTGCACAAGGGAGCTTGACTGTGAGACCGACGGGTCGAGCAGGGACGAAAGTCGGGACTAGTGATCCGGCGGTGGCTTGTGGAAGCGCCGTCGCTCAACGGATAAAAGGTACCCCGGGGATAACAGGCTGATCTTCCCCAAGAGTCCATATCGACGGGATGGTTTGGCACCTCGATGTCGGCTCGTCGCATCCTGGGGCTGGAGTCGGTCCCAAGGGTTGGGCTGTTCGCCCATTAAAGCGGTACGCGAGCTGGGTTTAGAACGTCGTGAGACAGTTCGGTCCCTATCCGCTGTGCGCGTAGGAATATTGAGAAGGGCTGTCCCTAGTACGAGAGGACCGGGACGGACGAACCTCTGGTGTGCCAGTTGTCCTGCCAAGGGCATGGCTGGTTGGCTACGTTCGGAAAGGATAACCGCTGAAAGCATCTAAGCGGGAAGCCTGCTTCGAGATGAGTATTCCCACCTCCTTGAGGGGTTAAGGCTCCCAGTAGACGACTGGGTTGATAGGCCAGATGTGGAAGCCTGGTAACGGGTGGAGCTGACTGGTACTAATAGGCCGAGGGCTTGTCCTCAGTTGCTCGCGTCCACTGTGTTGGTTCTGAAATAATGAACGGCTGTGTTGTTGTCCGGTTGGTTCACATTTTCATAGTGTTTCGGTGGTCATTGCGTTAGGGAAACGCCCGGTTACATTCCGAACCCGGAAGCTAAGCCTTTCAGCGCCGATGGTACTGCAGGGGGGACCCTGTGGGAGAGTAGGTCGCCGCCGAACTATTTGTGACGGGAAAGCCCCGTGCCCTTGTGGCACGGGGCTTTTCTGCGTTCTCAGGAACTTTCGACTTTCAGGGTGCGACGACCATGCCCGTCCCCGGCCTGATGACCGGGGACGGGCATGGTCGGTCACAGGCGTCCTGCTGCCTTGAGGGCCAGATACGTGTCGGCTAGGTTCGGCGCGAGGGCGTCCGGGGTGGCATCGACGACGACGACGCCCTGACGGCGGAGTCGGTCGGCCGTGGTGTGTCGCTCGGCCCGCGACCGAGCCGCCGCCGCAGCCCCGTACACCGCGTCCACTGTGCCCCGGGCAGCTGCCATCCGCTCGACCCGCGGGTCGGCGACCGCCGCGAGGACCACCGTGTGCCGCTGGGTGAGCCCTGAGAGCACGGGAAGCAGCCCTTCCTCGATGGGCGCGGCGTCCAGGCCGGTGAACAGCACGATCAGAGAGCGCCTACGCGCCGCCGTCAGGGCGGCCGTGCTGAGGCCGCGAGCATCCGTCTCGACCAGACTCGGCTCCAGCGGTGTGAGAGCGGTGACCGTGGCCGGCAGGACATCGCCCGCTGCTCGACCCCGCACCTGGGCGCGGACGCGACGGTCGTAGGCCAGGAGGTCCACACGGTCGCCTGCACGGGTGGCCAGAGCCGTCAGGAGCAGAGCCGCGTCCATCGCCGCGTCCAGGCGGGGCGCATCACCGACACGACCGGCCGACGTGCGGCCGGTGTCGAGGACCAGCAGGACATGACGGTCCCGTTCAGGACGCCAGGTGCGAACCGCGACGGAAGTTTGACGCGCTGTGGCCCGCCAGTCGATGGATCGCGTGTCGTCACCGGCCACGTACGCGCGCAGGCTGTCGAATTCGGTTCCCTCACCACGGACGAGAACGCTGGTGCGGCCGTCGAGTTCGCGAAGCCTCGCGAGCCGGGACGGAAGGTGCTTGCGGCTCGTGAACGGCGGAAGAACCCGCACCGTCCATGGAACGTCGTGGCTGCCCTGCCGAGCGGCCAACCCCCAGGGGCCGAACGAACGGACGGTGACGCGGTCGGCGCGGTGTTCGCCACGACGGATAGGGCGCAGAAGGGTGTCGAGTCGGCGGCGCTCGCCCGCAGGGACCGTCAACGCGTGCCGGGAAGCCCGGAGTTCGGCGCCGGGCAGCCAACTGCTGGGCGGCCAGGCGTCGCGCAGTTGGGCCCGCAGACGGCGACGCGAGGGATTGGTGACGGTGAGTTGCACGGCCGCGCTCTCGCCGAGTCGAACTGTTGTGTCACCGGATCGGGTGAATTGGAGCATTCGTACTGGTGCTGCGCGGCAGTAGTCGCACAGAATTGCCAAAGAGAGCGGTGCGTTGACTGCGAGCAGGCCCGTCCAACTCGGGGCGAGGATGCCCACGGGGAGTGAGCCCAGGGCGGCGAGCAGAGCGGTACGTCCGGTGAGGGCCACGGTCACCGCCTCATCGGGGTACGGGGACGTGGGCGAGGACAGCCGTGATGACGGAGTCGGGGGTGACTCCCTCCATCTCCGCCTCGGGCCGCAGGTGGATGCGATGACGGAGTGTGGGAAGCGCCAGGGCCTTTACGTCATCAGGAGTGACGTAGTCGCGGCCGGTGAGCCAGGCCCAGGCGCGGGCGGTGGAGAGCAGAGCGGTGGCACCTCGGGGAGAGACACCGAGGGAGAGCGAGGGGGAATCACGCGTGGCACGGCAGATATCGACGACATAACCGGCGATCGCGGGGGAGACCGTGGTCCGGGCGACGGCGTCGCGGGCGGCTTGCAGGTCGGCGGGACCCGCGACGGGGGCTATGCCCGCCGCCTTGAGGTCCTGAGGGTTGAAGCCCTCCGCGTGACGGGTCAGGACGCTGATCTCGTCGTCGCGCGACGGCAGGGGCACCGTCAACTTGAGGAGAAAGCGGTCGAGTTGGGCTTCGGGGAGGGGATAGGTGCCCTCGTACTCGACAGGGTTCTGGGTCGCCGCGACCAGGAAGGGGTCGGGCAGCGGTCGGGGCGTGCCGTCGACGGTGACCTGGCGTTCTTCCATCGCCTCCAGCAGTGAGGACTGGGTCTTGGGAGGGGTGCGGTTGATCTCGTCGGCCAGAAGGAGGTTGGTGAAGACAGGGCCGGGCTGGAAGGAGAACTCCGCGGTGCGGGCGTCGTAGACGAGAGAGCCCGTGACATCGCTCGGCATCAGGTCAGGCGTGAACTGGACGCGCTTGGTGTCCAGTTCCAGAGAGGCGGCGAGCGCGCGGACGAGGAGGGTCTTGGCGACGCCGGGTACTCCTTCCAGAAGGACATGGCCTCGGCACAGCAGTGCGACGACGAGCCCGGTCACGGCCGGGTCCTGGCCGACCACGGCCTTGGCGATCTCCGAGCGCAGAGCTTCCAGAGAGGCGCGGGCCCGGTCGGCACTCCCGGCGGTCGCGTCGGGCTCGGTGGTCGCGGCGGGCTCCGGGGTCGGGGCGCTCATGAGGTACGTACCTCTCTTTCGAGGGTGTCGAGTTGGTCTGCCAGCAGGACCAGAGCGGCGTCGTTGGCCGGTGCCGGTCCGAAGAGCAGGGCGTGAAGGTCGCCGTCGCCCCGGCGCGGGCGCACGGAGACGGCGGGGAGCAGCACGGCAGGGGTGTGGGCATCGGACGGTGAGACGCCTACGAAGGGGGCGATGCGCGTGCGGGTGGCGGAGCGGAGTTCGGCGGCCGCGCGGTCGCGTGCGTTCGCCTTGCGGTAGAGGCGGGCGCGGCCTTCGGTGGATTCGGAGGCCCGGATGACGACGGGCAGTTCCTCGGTCACCAATGGGCCGAGTCGGCGGGCTCGCCAGAGGGCGGCGAGTGCCGCGGCCACGGCGAGTTGCATAGCGCCCCACAGCCAGCCGGACGGGATCAGTTCGATGAAGGTGCGGTCGGCGTCGCCGTCGGTGACGGAGGAATCAGCGAGCGAGGGGAGGTACCAGACCAGATGAGGGCGGGAGCCGAGAAGTTGAAGGGCCAGCGAGGCGTTGCCCTGGTGGCCGAGGCGGTTGTTGTACAGGAGGTCGGGGGAGCCGATGAGTACCGTCTCGCCTCCGTCGTGTTCAGGGAGGAGAAGGAGGGTCGGCAGTCCGGCACTGGGGTAGCAGGCGGTGGCGTCGGAGTTGTCCGCCGTGTAGCGGACGCCTCCCGTCTCGGCGTCCTCGGCGTTGCGGGCGGCGGGCAGGGCGCACCGCGGTGCGTGTGCGGTCACCGGGCGGGCGGTGTGGGTGTGAACGCCGGGGGCCAGTGCGGGTACGGACTGTTCCGGGGCGAGGAGGACGGTGCGGCCGGTGGTGGAGGCCGTGGAGCGGAGTGTCCGTTGCCCCGTCCCGGTCAGCAGGTCGGGTGTGGTGATGAGCAGGGTGGCGTCGGGGGCGGCCGCCGCGACGGTCTCGTCGAGTGTGGTCGTCACACGGACGGACACCCCTCGTTCCTGGAGGAGTTGGGCGACGGCCCGGCTGCCCTGCGGGTCGGCGGAGCGTGGGTCGAGGCGGCCGTGGTGGTCGTCGGAGTGGATGGCGGCCAGTCCGATCCCGGTGCAGAGCAGAACGAGCAGGGCGAGCAGCGGACCGCGGGTCCGGGACCAGATGTGACCGGGGCCGGCGGCAGTCGATGTGGTGGTGACCGCGGTCATTCGGCTGTTCCTCCGGTCGCGGCCGTCAGCCGCGGCTTCGCGTTCCCGAGGTCGGTGTCGAGGGTGCGCAGGGTCAGATACGACTGCCGGTCCGCTGTGCGCCCGCCGTATGTGATGTCGTCGAATTCCTTGGCGGCGGTGCGCAGTCGGGTGGCGTGGTCGGGCAGGGCACGGCCGGCTTCGGCGGCGGCCTCGTCGGCCGTGCGGCCGGGGCCGTCTTCGAGGAGGGCGCGTTCCTCCAGGGAGCGGACGATGCCGCGTACACATTCCTGGACGGCTTCGTTCCAGCGGTGGGCGGCGGCGTGCGCCTCGGCGACGGCCCGGTGCTCGGCGGCGCTGCGGAGGTGGGAGTCGAACAGGGCGGAGTCTGTGCGGCTGGTTCGCTGCGGCGTGCCGAGCCGCCACCAGAGGGCGGCGGCCAGGCCGATGAGGAGCAGTGTGAGGACGGCCAGGCCCAGCGGGCCGCCCGGGGCGCTGCCGGAGGCGGCGTCGAGGAGACCGCCGATCCAGTCCCAGAGCCGGTCGATGCCGCGTTCGAGGAGATTGGGGTCGTTCTGGTGGTACCCGGGATCGGACAGTTCGCGTTCGGCGGCCTCGCGGGCGGGGACGCGCGGAATGACGATCGGTACGTCGTCGCCCGTGAGGTTCATCAGCCGTCCTGTTGTCACGTCCCCCGCCCCCGTTACCGCATCAGCTCCTGAGGGTGTCGTAGCCGGGGAGCCCCGCGGCTCGGGCGAGGTCGATGTCGAGAGCTTCCCGGCGGATGCGCTGGTCGATGTAGAGGAGGACCATCACGCCGGCGGTGAGGGGGTAGGTGATCGTCGAGACGATCACGTCACCGATGCCTGCGATGATCAGGAACGGCCAGCCGAAGTCCTGCGGGTCGCCTTCGAGGACGGAACCGATGCCGCCGCCGTCCGACGCCACGGCGATGATGCCGAACGGGATGCTGACGATCAGGGCCACCATGAGTGTCAGGACGTAGGTGAGCGCCAGGATGCCGAACGTCCGCCACCAGGCGCCGCGGACCAGCTTCGCGGAGCGGCGCATCGCCTCGGCGATGGACTGTTTCTCCAGTATCAGCGCCGGAGAGGCCAGGCAGTAGCGGATCAGCAGCCAGACCGTGACGAGGAGGCCGCCGAGCCCGCCGAGTCCGAGGAGGACGGCTCCCGCGACGGAGCCGAGCAACAGGCCGGGCAGCATCGCGGTCAGCATGATGGCGGCTGCCATGACGCCCAGCAGCAGGGACAGGCCCAGTAGGCGCAGAAGGCGGGGCCGTGCCTCGGACCAGGCGTCGGAGAGCGATACGGGGCGTCCGAGGGTCGCGCGGCTGACCACCACGGTGAGGAGTGCGCTTGTGAGGAGCGTGGCGATCAGCACGATGACCGTGGAAAGGGCGCTGCTGGTCAGGGAGCTCGACGTCGATTCGGCGACCTGCCGGATCGCTTCCGATCCGGTGGCCTTCGGATCGATCGATCTGGGCTTCGGGAGCACGTAGCGCTCCAGAAGGGTGATCGCGGTCTGGGCGATCACCGAGATGGTGAGGGAGATGCCGAGGACCGTGCGCCAGTGGGCGCGCATGGCGGAGACCGCGCCGTCGAGGATTTCGCCGACGCCCAGCGGACGGAGTGGGATGACACCTGGTTTCGCGGCCGGTGGGCGGTTCCAGCCCGGGCCCGGCGGTCGTCCGCCGCCCCAGCCGGGGGAGGGCGGGGGCACACCGGGGCCGGCGGAGGGCATGCCCGGTGGGGACCACTGTCCCGGAGGGGGCTGCGAGGTGGACCACTGACCTGCGGGGCCGGCTCCGTCGACGGGTTCGGAGGGACGGGGGACGCCCGTCTCCCGGTCGCCGGAAGGGGCGGATCCGGGCGGGACCCAGCCCGGAGTGTCGTTCATTCTCGCTCCTTAACGGTCCTGTCCGCTCATCGGGGCGACAGGTTGGCAGCCATCGTGCCACGCGATGGTCATATGCGGGCCGGGCTCCCTGTCTGTTCCGTGCCCTCAACGGGTGGTGGCTCACCGGGCAGACTGGGCGGATGGCTGATCAGGACAGACAAACATCCGTGGGCGTCGGGCCCTCCGCGCCTCCCACGATCCGTTGGGACGAGTCTCCCGGAGGACCTGTGCTGGTCCTTCTCGATCAGCGGCGGCTGCCCGCCGAGGAGGCCGAGCTGGTGTGCGCCGATGTGCCCGCGCTGGTCGGGGCCATCAGGGCGCTGGCCGTGCGGGGGGCTCCGTTGCTCGGGATCGCAGGGGCCTACGGGGTCGCGCTCGCCGCCGCGCGGGGGCATGACGTGGCCGAGGCGGCCGGGGTGCTGGAGCGGTCGCGGCCCACGGCCGTGAACCTGGGGTACGGGGTGCGGCGGGCGGCGCGGGCGTATGAGACGGCGGTCGGGAAGGGGGCGGGACCGGAGGCGGCGGCGGAGGCCGCGCTCGCCGAGGCGCGGGCGCTCCACCGGGAGGACGCCGAGGCCAGCCGGCTCATGGCGGGGCGGGGACTCGCTCTCCTGGACGAACTGCTGCCCGGGGACAGCCATCGGCTGCTGACCCACTGCAACACCGGTTCGCTGGTCTCGGGCGGTGACGGGACGGCCTTCGCGGTGGCGCTCGCCGCACATCGGGCGGGACGGCTGCGGCGGCTGTGGGTGGACGAGACCCGGCCGCTGCTGCAAGGGGCCCGGCTGACCGCCTATGAGGCGGAGCGGAGCGGGATGGCGTACAACTTGCTCACGGACAACGCAGCGGGTTCGTTGTTCGCCGCGGGGGAGGTGGACGCCGTACTCATCGGTGCCGACCGGATCGCAGCGGACGGATCGGTGGCGAACAAGGTGGGGAGCTACCCGCTCGCCGTGCTCGCGAAGTACCACCATGTGCCGTTCATCGTGGTCGCGCCGGTCACGACCGTGGACCTCGCGACTCCGGACGGTGCGTCGATCGTGGTGGAGCGGAGATCCGGGCGGGAGGTGACGGAGTTCACATTCCCGCAGGTCGGGGTGGTGGGCGCGGACGGGGGCGGGATGTCCGTGGCGCCTTCGGGGGCCCAGGCGTACAACCCCGCTTTCGATGTCACGCCGCCGGAACTGGTGACGGCGATCGTCACGGAGGAGGGCACGATTTCCCCGGTCACAGGGGTCGGACTAGCAGAGCTGTGTGCCAGGTCATGCCAGGTAACGATTAGCTAATGGGATGATGTCGATTATGAAGGGACGCGTCCTTGTCGTCGATGACGACTCCGCACTCTCCGAGATGCTCGGAATTGTGCTGCGTGGTGAAGGTTTCGAGCCGTCGTTCGTAGCGGACGGTGACAGGGCACTCGCGGCATTTCGTGAGGCCAAGCCGGACCTGGTGCTGCTCGACCTCATGCTGCCCGGACGGGACGGCATCGAGGTCTGCAGGCTGATCAGGGCCGAGTCCGGTGTGCCGATCGTCATGCTCACTGCCAAGAGCGACACCGTCGACGTGGTGGTGGGCCTGGAATCCGGGGCCGACGACTACATCGTCAAGCCGTTCAAACCGAAGGAGTTGGTCGCCCGGATCAGGGCACGTCTGCGGAGGTCCGAAGAGCCCGCGCCGGAACAGCTCACCATCGGTGACCTGGTCATCGACGTGGCCGGTCACTCCGTGAAGCGGGAGGGGCAGTCGATCGCGCTGACCCCGCTGGAGTTCGACCTGCTGGTCGCGCTCGCCCGTAAGCCGTGGCAGGTCTTCACCCGTGAGGTGTTGCTCGAACAGGTGTGGGGTTATCGCCATGCCGCCGACACCCGGCTGGTGAACGTGCACGTCCAGCGGTTGCGTTCCAAGGTCGAGAAGGACCCGGAGCGGCCGGAGATCGTGGTGACCGTCCGTGGTGTCGGTTACAAGGCCGGACCGAGCTGACATGTCCCAGGGCAGCACTGCTCCGAAGCCCGGGGAGCCGGGAGTCCGTGCGGGGCGGGCTGCCGGCCCGGGGAACGGCTGGGCCCGGACGAGCCACTACCTGCGGAGCGGGCGGCTGTTCCGGGACCGGGCACCCGGCGGCCCCGTACCGCGCCTGCTGATGCGGTGGGTCCGGCGTCCACTGCTGCCCGCGATACGGCTGTGGCGGCGCAACCTCCAGCTGAGGGTCGTCGCGGGCACGTTGCTGATGTCCCTCGGCGTGGTGCTGCTCCTGGGCTTCGTCGTGATCGGCCAGGTCCGTAACGGCCTGCTCGACGCGAAGGGGAAGGCCGCCCAGACCCAGGCCGCCGGAGGGTTCGCGGCGGCCCAGGAGAAGGCGAACGCGCCCGTCGCCCCCGGTGGGCAGGACGGCGACGGCACGGACGGCATGACCGGTAACAACTCCTGGCGGACCGAGCTCGTCGACCAGCTCGCCAGCGGCGGCAAGAACGCCTTCAACGTGGTGGCGCTCAGCGCCGACTCGCCCGACCAGGGGGCGCCGAGCCGGGCGCCGCGCGGCTCGGGCAGCGTGGAGGCGAGCAGCGTCCCGCAGAGTCTGCGGGAGTCCGTGGGCAAGGGACCCGGGGCATTCCAGACGTACTCCCTGATCCGGTACGCGGACGGGCAGGAACAGCAGCCCGGACTGGTCGTGGGCAAGCGTCTGTACGACATCGACCACAACCCGTACGAGCTGTACTACCTCTTCCCGCTGGCGCAGGAGGAGAAGTCGCTGGCGCTGGTCAAGACGACGCTGGCGACCGCGGGACTGTTCGTGGTGGTGCTGCTGGGGGCCATCGCCTGGTTCGTGGTGCGGCAGGTCGTCACGCCCGTCCGGATGGCGGCGGGGATCGCCGAACGGCTCTCGGCCGGGCGGCTCCAGGAACGGATGAAGGTCACCGGTGAGGACGACATCGCCCGGCTCGGTGAGGCGTTCAACAAGATGGCGCAGAACCTTCAGCTGAAGATCCAGCAGTTGGAGGAACTCTCCCGGATGCAGCGCCGTTTCGTCTCGGACGTCTCGCACGAGCTGCGGACACCGCTGACGACCGTACGGATGGCCGCCGACGTCATCCACGAGGCGCGCGGCGACTTCGACCCCGTCACGGCCCGCTCCGCCGAGTTGCTGGGGGACCAGCTCGACCGGTTCGAGTCGCTGCTCGCCGATCTGCTGGAGATCAGCCGGTTCGACGCCGGCGCCGCAGCGCTGGAGGCGGAGCCGATAGATCTCCGGGAGGTCGTACGGCGGGTGATCGGCGGCGCCGACCCGCTCGCCGAACGCAAGGGCACCCGTATCCGGGTCGTCGGTGACGAACAGCCGGTGGTCGCCGAGGCCGACGCCCGCCGGGTCGAGCGGGTGCTGCGCAACCTCGTGGTCAACGCCGTCGAACACGGCGAGGGCCGGGACGTGGTGGTGCGGATGGGTGTGGCCGGTGGCGCCGTCGCGGTCGCCGTCCGCGACTACGGAGTGGGACTCAAGCCCGGCGAGGCGACACGGGTGTTCAACCGGTTCTGGCGGGCCGACCCGGCGCGGGCGAGGACGACCGGTGGCACCGGGCTCGGGCTGTCGATCGCCGTCGAGGACGCCCGTCTGCACGGCGGGTGGCTCCAGGCGTGGGGCGAGCCGGGCGGTGGGTCGCAGTTCCGGCTGACCCTGCCGCGGACGGCGGACGAGCCGCTGCGCGGTTCGCCGATACCCCTGGAGCCCGAGGACTCACGGCGGAACCGGGAGGACAGGGAACGGGGCGGGGACGGGCCCGCCCCGGGAAGTGAGCACCGGCTGGCATCGGTGCCGACGCAGCCCGGGGGCACGGAGCGGCCGCCGCTGCCGAGGTCCTCGCACGCCCCGGCGGTTCCCCGGACGGCCCCGGCCTCCGTGCATCCGGCGGCCCTGCCGGGCAGCGGGGCACGCGTGGTGGCGCGCCCCGCGGGGGAACGGCCGGGCGGCGACCCGCACAGACAGGACCCGCGACCGCGGGACTCGGACCGGGAGGGCACGACTCGTGGGCACTGACCGTCGTCGGAGCGGTCGCGGGGGGACGGTGCGGGCGACCGCGCTGCTCGCCTGCGGCGCCGTGCTGCTGATCGCGTGCGGATCGATGCCGACCACCGGCGACGTGAAGGCCGTCGACCCCTTGCAGCCCGGGGACTCACAGGTCCAGGTGTACGCGGTGCCGCCCCGGGACGGCGCCTCCCCCACCGAGGTGGTCTACGGCTTCCTGGAGTCGATGACGAGTGACGACCCCGGCTTCCGTACGACGCGGCAGTACCTGACGAAAGAGGCGGGCCGCGCCTGGAAACCGGGCGGCGGCACCACGGTGCTCGCCCAGGCGCCGAACTGGAACCAGCGGCCGCTCGACAGCGGCGACCGCGACGGCGCCGAGGTCAGCTACGTCCTGACCGGTGAGAAGGTGGCCACGGTCGACGCGCAGAGCGCGTACCAGCCGTTCAGGGCCACCGACTACAGCCAGACCCTCCACCTCGTGAAACAGGGCGGCCGGGACGGCAAGGAGTGGCGCATCGACCGGGTACCGGACGGTCTGGTGCTCGGACAGTCGGACTTCAAACGGCTCTACCGTTCCGTCAACAGGTACTACTTCGCGACCGGGCGCGGGAACGCGCGGCCGACGCTGGTCGCCGATCCCGTCTACGTCCGCAACCGGACGGACCCCGCCACCCGGATGGACACGCTGACCCAGACGATCCGCAGCCTGCTGGCGGGGCCGACGAACTGGCTGCGGCCGGTGGTGGACTCGCGGTTCCCGGCCGGGACGGCCCTCGCCGGCGATGTCCTCTCGCTGGTGCCCGACGACCGGAACGTCCTGAGGGTGCAGCTCAACGCGAAGGTGGACGACGTCGGGCAGCGGGCCTGCCGGATGATGGCCGCCCAGGTGCTCTACACCCTGCGCGATCTGACGTCCGCGCGGGTCGACCGGGTCGAGCTGCAACGGTCCGAGAAGTCCACGTTGTGCGGTCTGGGTTCGGACCAGGCCGAGGAGTTCGCCCCGGCCGGTTCGTCCGGCGGGCCCGACAGCCAGTACTTCATCGACGCCAAGGGCCATGTGCAGCGGATTCCGGGGAGCAGCCACGGCAGTGGTACGCCGGAGCCGGTGACCGGGCCTCTCGGGAACGGCCCGGTGCGGATGAAGAAGGTCGGGGTCGCCCGCGACGAGCAGCAGGCCGCGGCGGTGTCACAGGACCAGCGCTATCTGTACGTGGCGTCCACGGTCCTGGAGGAGGAGCTGGCCGCGCCCGCCGTGACCAGTACGGCGGGCAAGCCGGAGGACCGGCTGTCGGCGCCGAGCTGGGACGGTCTCGGGGACCTGTGGGTGGCCGACCGGGACCCGGCGAGGTCACGGCTGCTGAGGCTGGTCGGCGGAGCCGGGAAGCCACAGGAGGTCACCGTCCCCAGCCTGAACGGCGCCCGCATCGAGGCGCTGCGGATGTCGGCCGACGGCGTACGGATAGCACTGCTGCTCTCGAAGGACGGGAACCGCACGCTGAAGATCGGCCGGGTCGAGCGCCATGGGGACGGGGACGGGCAGAAGGTCTCCATCATGGATCTGCGGCAGGCCGCGCCGCAGCTGGCCGACGTGACCGCGATGTCGTGGTCGGGCCGCAGCCGCCTCGTGGTGGTCGGCAAGGAGGCGGGCGGTGTGCAGCAGGTGCGGTACGTGCAGGCGGACGGATCGACCTCTGCGTCGGGCATTCTGCCCGGGGTGAACCAGGTGAGGGCCGTAGCGGCGGCGGACGACGAACAGCTTCCTCTGATGGCGGACACCGAGGCCGACGGGATAGTGAAGCTGTCGCCGGGTGACAACTGGCAGACGGTGTTCAAGGAGGGCTCCGCGCTGGTCTACCCCGGCTGAGGGACCGGTGCGTGCCGCTTGATGAGTCGGCTCGTCCCTGCTGGGGGACCGGTCGGCCCAGCCTTTTGTGACCGGCCGGTCGGTTCCGCCCTGGGGGTCACGGTGGTGTGCGGGGCGGTGGCCGCTCGTCCACCGGGTGCTTGTCCACAGGGGTGGCGCGGCTGTGCCGGTACCGGCATGGTGGGCGCATGCGGGGGTGGTGGCGAGAGCTGGCCGGACTGGTCCTGCCGGTGGCCTGCGTGGGCTGTGGCAGACCGCGCGTCGAATGGTGCGACGCGTGCGGGTACGAGCTGTGCGGGGACCCTCCGCGCCGTGTGAGGCCGTCGCCGGAGCCGTCCGGGCTGCCGGTGGTGCACGCCGCCGCCCCCTACGAGAGCGCCGTGCGCGCGGCGCTGCTTGCGCACAAGGAGCGGGGCGGGCTGGGACTGGCCGGAGCGCTCGGCGCGGCTCTCGCGAGCGCGGTGCGGGTCGTTGCCGGGTCCAGCGGACCGGACGGGGCGAGGGCTCCCGGTGGCGGTACGGGGCCGGGGCCTCTGCTGCTGGTGCCCGTGCCGTCTGCCCGGCGGGCCGTGGCGGCGCGTGGACACGACCCGGGACGCCGGATCGCCCTGGCCGCGGCCCGGGAGCTGCGCCGCACGGGGACACCGGCCCGGGTGGTTCCGGTGCTGCGGCAGGGGCGTGCGGTGGCCGATCAGTCGGGACTGGGGGCCCGGCAGCGGCGGGCGAACCTCTCAGGTGCGCTGGAGGTGGTGGCCGGCGGCGACAGGCTGTTGGCGGGCGGCCGGGTGGTGCTGGTGGACGACCTCATGACGACCGGGGCCTCGCTGGCCGAGGCGGCCCGGGCGATCGGCGCACAGGGGGTGGTTGCGGGCGGGGACGCCGACGGCCAGAGCGGCGGCCCGAGGAAAATCACCGGCCCGGGAACGCGGTGGGCGGCCGTCGTCTCAGCCTCTCCGTCCGCCTTCGGAATAAACCCGGAACTCCTCGCGAGCGCGCGTCGTTACAGGTGATGAGTGGGCGAAAGGGCATGAACAGAGGTGCGTGCGAGCAGCGGGTGCCGATATCCGCCCCAGCAGGCTATGTTCGGTTGTGAGGAATGGTGAATGCCAGACCTCGGCGAAAGCACCACATGTAGCGCCACCATGTTTCGGACAGATCCCTCAGCAGCGGTCCGGAATGTGGAGAAGTCGGTGGGACTGAGTCGCCGCCGACGGGGGAGGAGGAGGTGAAAGCCACCGAGTCCGAGGCTCCGGCGATCACCGGAGCCTGGTGCGAAAGGGAGGCGTCCCGCCGTCGAAGCGGGGCGATCCGGGAACGGAGTTCTGCGTGGACATCGTCGTCAAGGGCCGCAAGACCGAGGTACCCGAGCGGTTCCGCAAGCACGTGGCCGAGAAGCTGAAGCTGGACAAGATCCAGAAGTTCGACGGCAAGGTGATGAGCCTGGACGTCGAGGTGTCCAAGGAGCCCAACCCCCGTCAGGCCGACCGCTCCGACCGGGTGGAGATCACACTCCGCTCGCGAGGTCCCGTCATCAGGGCGGAGGCGGCGGCGGACAATCCGTACGCCGCGCTCGACCTGGCCACCGGCAAGCTGGAGGCACGGCTGCGCAAGCAGCACGACAAGCGCAACAGCCGCCGTGGCGCAGGCCGGCTGTCCGCGGCCGAGGTCGGCGAGACCGTGCCGGACGCCGCGTCGTTCAACGCGGACGGGCAGCTCGTGTCCCAGGAGCCCGAGGAGTCCGTACCGACCACCAGGGTCGGTCCGCTGGAGGTCCAGGGCGAGGGACCGCTGGTGATGCGTGAGAAGACGCATGTCGCGGCGCCGATGTCGCTCGACCAGGCGCTCTACGAGATGGAGCTGGTCGGGCACGACTTCTACCTGTTCGTCGATTCCGAGACGAAGGAGCCCAGTGTCGTCTACCGGCGCCACGCCTACGACTACGGCGTCATTCATCTGAAGACCGACCCGATGGCCGCCGACGAGGCGGGTGGCGCGGGCGGCGCCCTCGGCGGCTGACGCCTTCCGGCCGGCACCATCCGGTGGTGGTGTGCCCCTGGAGCGCTTTCGCGCCCCCAGGGGCACCCGCGTACGCCCACACGATCACTCGCGCACGGCACAGGATCACCGCTCTGACGTCCAGGCATGAAATCATGACGACCAGGCCAACCGGTGCTCCGCGCACTGGGGTTGGCGGACAGCTGTGAACTTCAGGCCGTGGCCTTCAGGGGGAGGAACGATGGCGGACACCTTCGGGCCCGTGCGCGATGCGAATGACACCGACGACAGCGTCGGCGCCCGTACCGGCGTGGACGGGGGCGGTGGTTCGGGGAAAGAGCCGATCCGCGTCCTGGTCGTCGACGACCACGCGCTCTTCCGCCGGGGTCTGGAGATCGTCCTCGCCCAGGAGGAGGACATCCAGGTCATCGGGGAGGCGGGGGACGGGGCGGAGGCCGTGGACAAGGCGGCGGACCTGCTGCCGGACATCGTCCTGATGGACGTGCGGATGCCCAAGCGTGGTGGGATCGAAGCCTGTACCTCCATCAAGGAGGTGGCACCCAGTGCCAAGATCATCATGCTGACGATCAGCGACGAGGAAGCCGATCTCTACGACGCGATCAAGGCGGGGGCCACCGGATATCTCCTGAAGGAGATCTCCACCGACGAGGTGGCCACCGCGATCCGAGCGGTGGCCGACGGACAGTCCCAGATCAGCCCTTCCATGGCGTCCAAGCTCCTCACCGAGTTCA
Source organism: Streptomyces sp. AM 4-1-1 (assembly GCF_029167625.1). Taxonomy (NCBI): domain Bacteria; kingdom Bacillati; phylum Actinomycetota; class Actinomycetes; order Kitasatosporales; family Streptomycetaceae; genus Streptomyces; species Streptomyces sp. AM 4-1-1. The sequence continues at coordinate 2,461,420 of NZ_CP119145.1, read as the reverse complement.
AGTCGATGATCCAGCGGACCGACGAGCGCCGGCTGGTGCCCGCGCCACGGCTCACCGAACGCGAGTTGGAAGTCCTCAAACTCGTCGCCACGGGAATGAACAACCGCGATATCGCGAAAGAGCTTTTCATTTCCGAGAACACCGTGAAGAACCACGTCCGGAACATTCTGGAGAAGCTGCAACTCCACTCCCGGATGGAGGCAGTGGTCTACGCCATGCGGGAAAAGATCCTGGAGATCCGCTGAAAGCCGGCGCACCGGACCGGTGATCCGAGGCCGCTACGGGCGGTCGACCGCCCGTAGGGGAAAGAATCCCGGGCGACGGTAGGGTGGTTCACGCGAGCGTGCGCGCTATTTCCGCGGTGAGCGGTTCGCGCAGCTCGGGCGCGTCCACCCGTTCCAGCCGGATGTCCGTACAGCCGACCCAGGACGCCGCCCGCACCAGTGCCTCGGCCATGGGCACCACGGCCTTCCGTCCGTCCAACGACACCTGCCTGGCGACCAGTGTGGTGCCCTCACGGGCCGGATCGACCCGCCCCCGCAGCCGCCCGCCCGCCAGCAGCGGCATCGCGAAGTAGCCGTGGAGCCGCTTGGGCTTCGGGACGTACGCCTCCAGACGGTGGGCGAACCCGAAGATCCGCTCGGTGCGCGCCCGCTCCCAGATCAGTGAGTCGAACGGCGACAGCAAGGTCGTGCGGTGCCGGCCCCGGGGCTCGGAGAGCAGCGCCTCCGGGTCCGCCCAGGCGGGCTTCGCCCAGCCCTCGACCGCCACCGGCACCAGCCCCGAGTCCGCCACCACCGCGTCGAACTGCTCGCCCTTCAGCCGGTGGTAGTCCGCGATGTCCGCACGTGTGCCCACACCCAGCGACCGGCCCGCGAGCGCCACCAGACGACGAAGGCACTCCGTGTCATCCAGGTCGTCATGCAGGATCGCGTCCGGGATCGCCCGCTCCGCCAGGTCGTAGATCCGCTTCCAGCCGCGCCGCTCGGTGCACACGACCTCCCCGTACATCAGGGCCCGCTCGACGGCGATCTTCGACTCCGACCAGTCCCACCACTCGCCGCCGTTCTTCGCGCCGCCCAGCTCCGTCGCCGTCAACGGACCCTCGGCGCGCAACTGGTCGATCACCGTGGAGTACGCCGCGTCCGACAGGTCGTGGGACCACTGCGGGCGGGTGCGGTAGGCGCGGCGGCGGAACGCGAAGTGCGGCCACTCCTCGACCGGCAGGACGCACGCCGCGTGGGACCAGTACTCGAACGTGCGCCCTCCCGACCAGTACGCCTCCTCCACCGCGCGCCGCCCCACGGCGCCGAGGCGGGCGTACGGAATGAGCTCGTGCGACCTGGCCAGGACCGAGATCGTGTCGAGCTGCACGGCGCCGAGCTGCCGCAGCACGCCGGGCACTCCGGCCCTGCGGTCCGGTGCGCCGAGGAAGCCCTGGGCGCGGAGCGCGATCCTGCGAGCCTGGTCGGCGGAGAGTTCGACGGTCGGGAGCGGCAAGGGCGGCGTCATGCCATGGACCCTAGGCGACGGCACTGACAACATCACCGCCTCGGTGGGCGTCGTCATCACCGCCCCGGTGGACGTCGTCGCGGGAGGGGACCGCGTCGCGCCGGCATCGGGTCGGGGCGGAGGGATACGCGAGCCCGGTGAGTGCGGTGAGCCCGTCGGGAACGGCCTCCCGCCCGTCCGGAAGGGCAAGGTACCGGTCCCGTTCGGGAGGGCACGGCACCGGTCCCGTCCGGAAGGGCAAGGTACCGGTCCCGTCCAGGAGGGCACGGCACCGGTCCCGTCCGGAAGGGCAAGGCACCGGTCCCGTCCAGGAGGGGCACACCACCGGGCCCGGCGGCTCAGGTGCCGGCCGGCAGATACGGGTGGGTGCCGGGCAGTCCGATGTCGGAGGGGAGCAGCGCGGCGTTCCAGGTGTCCCGTCGTACCCCCTTGTTGAGCAGCCCCGAGCGCTGCTCGCCCTCCATGCGGAAGCCCGCCCGCCGGGCCACCGCCCGTGAGCCGACGTTGCCGACCTCGGCGCGCCACTCCAGCCGGTCCCCGCCGAGCGCGGTGAACGTCCAGCGCGCCGACTCCACCACCGCCTCCGTGGTGTAGCCGTGGCCGCGGTGCTCCCGGACGGTCCAGTACCCCACCTCGTACGTTCCGGGGAGAATGCTCCGGTGGATGCCGAGCGCTCCGACGAGGGTGTCGGTGCCGCCCCGGACCACCGCGAAGTTGTACGCGGAATCGTTCCGCCAGCCGTCCGGGCTGATCGTTCCGGTGAAGAGTTCGGCGTCGCCGCGGCCGTACGGGGAGGGCACGGGCGTCCAGCGCCGGATGTCCGGGTCCTGGCAGGCCGCGTGCACCGCGTCCGTGTCGGTCGTGCCGAAGGGGCGCAGCAGCAGGCGTTCGGTGATGAGGGTGATCGGCTCCATGTACGGATTCTGCGGAGACCGCGGGTCCGAAGCGAGTACTTTTCGGGCTTCCCGGCACCTTCCGTGTGCTCCGGCCGTTGATCCGGCAGGGCGCGGCGGGACAACGCGGCGGCAGCCCTCCCGGCGCGGCGGGGTCCTCGCTTACGATGGCCGTTGCGGTGGGGCCCACCTGCCGTGCCCGCGCCAGAGTCCATAACACGACCCAGTGCCAGGCCCGACCGGCAAGGAGACCAGCCTCAGTGTCCGTCTTCAACAAGCTCATGCGTGCAGGCGAAGGCAAGATCCTGCGCAAACTGCACCGCATCGCGGACCAGGTCAGCTCCATCGAAGAGGACTTCGTCAACCTCTCCGACGCCGAGCTGCGGGCGCTCACCGACGAGTACAAGGAACGGTACGCGGACGGCGAGAGCCTGGACGACCTGCTCCCCGAGGCATTCGCGACCGTCCGGGAGGCCTCGAAGCGGGTCCTCGGACAGCGCCACTACGACGTACAGATGATGGGCGGCGCCGCGCTGCACCTCGGCTTCGTCGCCGAGATGAAGACCGGTGAGGGCAAGACCCTCGTCGGCACCCTGCCCGCGTATCTCAACGCGCTCTCCGGCAAGGGCGTGCACCTGATCACGGTCAACGACTACCTGGCCGAGCGTGACTCCGAGCTGACGGGCCGGGTGCACAGGTTCCTGGGTCTCCAGGTCGGCTGCATCATCGCCAACATGACGCCGGCCCAGCGCCGTGAGCAGTACGCCTGTGACATCACGTACGGCACGAACAACGAGTTCGGCTTCGACTACCTCCGCGACAACATGGCGTGGTCGCAGGAGGAGCTGGTCCAGCGCGGTCACAACTTCGCCATCGTCGACGAGGTGGACTCGATCCTCGTCGACGAGGCCCGTACGCCGCTGATCATCTCCGGCCCGGCCGACCAGGCCACCAAGTGGTACGGCGACTTCGCCAAGCTGGTCACCCGTCTCACCAAGGGCGAGGCGGGCAACCCGCTCAAGGGCATCGAGGAGACCGGCGACTACGAGGTCGACGAGAAGAAGCGGACCGTCGCCATCCACGAGCCCGGTGTCTCGAAGGTCGAGGACTGGCTCGGCATCGACAACCTCTACGAGTCGGTGAACACGCCTCTCGTCGGGTACCTCAACAACGCCATCAAGGCCAAGGAACTCTTCAAGAAGGACAAGGACTACGTCGTCATCGACGGCGAAGTCATGATCGTCGACGAGCACACCGGCCGTATCCTCGCCGGCCGCCGCTACAACGAGGGCATGCACCAGGCCATCGAGGCGAAGGAAGGGGTGGACATCAAGGACGAGAACCAGACACTCGCCACGATCACCCTGCAGAACTTCTTCCGCCTGTACGACAAGCTCTCGGGCATGACCGGTACGGCGATGACCGAGGCCGCCGAGTTCCACCAGATCTACAAGCTCGGTGTGGTGCCGATCCCGACGAACCGGCCGATGGTCCGCGCCGACCAGTCGGACCTGATCTACCGCACCGAGGTCGCGAAGTTCGCCGCGGTCGTCGACGACATCGCGGAGAAGCACGAGAAGGGGCAGCCGATCCTGGTCGGCACCACCTCGGTCGAGAAGTCCGAGTACCTCTCGCAGCAGCTCTCCAAGCGGGGCGTCCAGCACGAGGTCCTCAACGCCAAGCAGCACGACCGTGAGGCGACGATCGTCGCCCAGGCCGGGCGCAAGGGCGCGGTCACGGTCGCCACGAACATGGCCGGCCGAGGCACGGACATCAAGCTCGGCGGCAATCCGGACGACCTCGCCGAGGCGGAGCTGCGGCAGCGCGGTCTCGACCCGGTCGAGCACGTCGAGGAGTGGGCGGCGGCGCTGCCCGCCGCGCTGGAGAAGGCCGAGCAGGCCGTCAAGGCGGAGTTCGAAGAGGTCAAGGCGCTCGGCGGGCTGTACGTGCTGGGCACGGAGCGGCACGAGTCGCGCCGTATCGACAACCAGCTGCGCGGCCGTTCGGGCCGTCAGGGTGACCCGGGCGAGTCCCGTTTCTACCTGTCGCTGGGTGACGACCTGATGCGGCTGTTCAAGGCCCAGATGGTCGAGCGCGTGATGTCGATGGCGAACGTCCCCGACGACGTGCCGATCGAGAACAAGATGGTGACGCGTGCGATCGCGTCCGCGCAGTCGCAGGTCGAGCAGCAGAACTTCGAGACGCGCAAGAACGTCCTGAAGTACGACGAAGTGCTCAACCGGCAGCGTGAGGTCATCTACGGCGAGCGTCGGCGCGTCCTCCAGGGCGAGGACCTGCAGGACCAGATCCGCCACTTCATGGACGACACGATCGACGACTACATCCGCCAGGAGACCGCCGACGGCTTCGCCGAGGAGTGGGACCTGGACCGGCTGTGGGGTGCGTTCAAGCAGCTCTACCCGGTGAAGGTCACCGTCGAGGAGCTGGAGGAGGCGGCCGGCGACCGTGCCGGGATCACCGCCGAGTTCATCGAGGAGTCCATCAAGGAGGACATCCACGAGCAGTACCAGGAGCGCGAGAAGACGCTCGGCTCGGACATCATGCGTGAGCTGGAGCGGCGCGTGGTGCTGTCCGTCCTGGACCGCAAGTGGCGTGAGCACCTCTACGAGATGGACTACCTCCAGGAGGGCATCGGCCTCCGGGCGATGGCGCAGAAGGACCCGCTGGTCGAGTACCAGCGTGAGGGCTTCGACATGTTCAACGCCATGATGGAGGGCATCAAGGAGGAGTCCGTCGGCTACCTGTTCAACCTGGAGGTCCAGGTCGAGCAGCAGGTCGAGGAGGTGCCGGTGCAGGACGAGGCCGAGCGGACCTCGCTCACCAAGGAGGACGCGGTGCCCGCGGGCGCGCGTCCGGAGATCCGCGCCAAGGGTCTGGACGCCCCGCAGCGCCCCGACCGGCTGCACTTCTCCGCGCCGACGGTGGACGGCGAGGGCGGTGTCGTCGAGGGCGACTTCGCCAACGACGACGGCGAGTCCCGGTCGTCGTCGGACGGGATGACCCGCGCCGAGCGCCGCAAGGCGCAGAAGAACGGTGGCGGCGGTGGCCGCCGTCGCAAGAAGTAGTGCCGTACGGGGCAGGCCGCGCCGGTCACGACGACGGTAGTACGTGCGGAGCGGTCGCCCCCGACGGGTGAGCGCCCGTTCCGCGGCCGGCCCGGCGCGTGCGCGGGGCGCTGATGCCGAAGGCCGGGGCCGGACACCGAGGTGGTGTCCGGCCCCGGCCGTCGCGTTTCCCACGGTGGTCAGGAGCCGGTGGCCGACGGCACCCGTTCGCCGCCCAGCTCCACCGCGGCGCAGCGCCAGCGCAGATCGCGGCCCTGCTCCAGACGGAACGCCATGGCGCGGACCTGTTCCCCCGCCGCGATGCTCGCGAACGCCTCGACGACGCCCGGGGCGGGCTGGGCACCCCGGCATCTGCGCACCACCGGGCGCGCGCCCCTGGACGCCCGCAGCGGGGTGCCGGGGGCGAGGTCGGCCAGCTGGTCGTAGGCGGGCCCGATCGTGTGGCCGAGCATCCAGTGGACCGGGCGCTGGCCACTGAGGACCGCGACGAGGCGCTCCGCGAACCACTGGTGCGGCCGAACGGACCGCGGTGTGCGCAGCGGGGTCCGTTGCGGCGGCAGGGTGCCGGGCCTGCGCCCGTCGCGGCGCCCGCCGGGCCTGGTCCTGTCCACGCTCATCGTTCATCGCCCCCGTGCTCGGGACCCGGTCAGTACCGGGAAGTAACTTCTGTTGTGGATCTTCTACGGGGCCGTTCGTGCCCTCGCAAGCACCGCCACGACCGGGGCGCGGGCGTCGGACGGATCACCTATCCGGGTGGTGGGCCGGGCGCGGCGGGCGGTCCGCCGCGGTCCGCGGTGGTCGGCGGGCGGGGGTTCCCGGAAGCCGCCCGACACCCCGATGGGGGACGTCGCACGTATCCTGAGGGCGTTCTCCGACTACGAAAGCGGCCTGCCATGCGCGTGTACGTCCCCCTGCCCCTCTCCGGTCTCGCAGCGGCGCACCGGGCGGACGAGATCGGCCCCGGCCCGTTGACCGCGTACGCGGTGACGCCGGGACTGCGCGAGTGGTACGTCTCGGACGACATCGAGGAACTGGAGTACGCGGCGCTCAACCGGGCCGCGTCCGCCTCGCTGCGCCTGATCGCCGGGCACCCGGACGCGGCCCGTCGCCGGGTCGTGGTGGCGGTCGACGTGCCGGACGGGGCGGCGGTCGCGGACCCGGACCACGGTCTGGACGCCTCGTCGCTCGGCGAGGTGCGGATCGACTCGGCGGTGGCCCTGGCGAAGGCCGCCGCGGTGCACATCGACGCGGACGAGGCGGAGAAGGACGTGACGGCCGCCGCCGCGGCGCTCGGGGCGGCCGACCTCGGTGACGACGACGCCCAGTTCACGGTGGACGGCGCCGACGACCACGAGCTGCTGTGGTTCGGCGTTCAGGAGATCCCGAACCTGATCGGCTGACGAGCCGACAAGCTGACGAGCCGACAAGTTCGCGAACCCACGAACCGACGAGCGGACAAGCCCACGAGCCCACAAGCCCACGAGCCCACGAACTGATGGTTCGGACACGTCGGCCAATCCGATGATCCGGCGGTCCGGTGACCCGATGGTTCGGTGATCCGATGGCTCGGTGATCCGGCGGCCGGACGGGCCGGATGATTCGGGCGGGCGGGTGAGTCGCCGGAAAGCGACGGCCGGGGCGGAGCCGGGCTGCGCGCTGTCAGACCCCGAAGGTATTTTCGAGGGCATGGGGACATCGGGGAATCAGCGCGTACATCTGGTCTGGGACTGGAACGGCACACTGCTCGACGACATAGACGCGGTCATCGCCGCGACCAATGCCGCGTTCACCGAGATCGGCCTGTCGGCGATCACGTTGGAGCAGTACCGCGAGACGTACTGCGTGCCGATACCCCGCTTCTACGAGCGGCTGCTCGGCAGGCTGCCCACCGACGCCGAGTGGGAGCGGATGGACGGCGTCTTCCAGGACCGCTACGCCGAGCACCGTGTCGTCTGCGGCCTCACCGCGGGCGCCGAGGAACTGCTGGCGCGGTGGCGGCTCGCGGGCCGCAGCCAGTCCCTGCTGAGCATGCACGGGCACGAACAGCTGCTCCCGCTTGTCCGGGGGTACGGCATCGACCGGCACTTCATACGGGTCGAGGGGCGCACCGGCCCGTCGGGCGGCAGCAAGGCCGAGCACATGGTGCGCCACCTCGCCGCGCTGGACGGGGTGTCCCCGGAGCGCACGGTGGTCATCGGCGACGCGGTGGACGACGCGGTGGCCGCCGCGTACGTGGGGGCGCGGGCGGTGCTGTACACCGGGGGTTCGCACAGCCGGACGAGTCTGGAGACGGCCGGGGTGCCCGTCGTCGACAGCCTGGCCGAGGCGGCGGCGCTGGCCGAACGGATGACGGCCTGAGGGCTCCGCGGAGTCGTGGTCCGGCCCGTCCGGGAAGGAACGGCGACGCACCCGAGGACTCTCACGGTCCTCCCCGAGAACTCCCACGGTCCTGCCCGGGAGAGGGAACGGGATCGCGACGTTCTGCGGCTCCGCTCGCTGATCCACTGCGATCCACTCACCGCCGGGGGAAAGATCGTAGGCGATTTTCCGGCACGCGATGTCCGGAGTGTCAAACTTCGGGGTGTTCTTTTGTACACATCCGGCTCATGACGCTTCCCGGCCCCGGCGGGATAGCCTGGACCTCGTGATCAGCGCGATACGCCTCGGAGGCAGCGAAGCCTCCGAACCGAGCCCGGTGTGCCACAGTGCCCGGGCCCTCTCTGATCTTCGCGGACCGGTCCGACCGCCGAAAATGGCCCGTTCGGTCCCGGCCGTCTCTCATGGCGGCATAGCGTCGACCCCGACCGGACATTCCGTGTCGCGGCGGTACGCCGTCTTTTTCACCTACGTCTCGCAACGGCGCGTGACAGGAGCCAGAGGACATGCAGACCAAGCTGGACGAAGCCAAGGCCGAGCTGCTCGTACGGGCCGCCAAGGTAGCTGACAACGGTTCGGGCGGTGGTGTCGACGGGCCGGGGGGTGCCCCCCGGGTGCGTGTCGCCGGGGCCCAGGACGGCACCGGCGCCGACGCCGGCAAGGAGCCGCGGCACGAGCGTCCGGCCCAGGACATGCTGGTCACCTATCTCCAGCGTTACTATCTGCACACCGCCCCGGAGGATCTGAACGGCCGCGACCCGGTCGACGTCTTCGGCGCCGCGGCCTCCCACTACCGGCTCGCCGAGAACCGTCCGCAGGGCACCGCCAACGTCCGGGTGCACACCCCGACCGTCGAGGAGAACGGGTGGACGTGCAGCCACACGGTCATCGAGGTCGTCACCGACGACATGCCGTTCCTGGTCGACTCCGTCACCAATGAGCTGTCCCGGCAGGGGCGCGGCATCCACGTCGTGATCCATCCGCAGGTCGTGGTCCGACGCGATCTCACCGGCAAGCTGATCGAGGTCCTGACCGAGGGCAACGGCGTCCCGAAGCCCACGAAGAGCCGTAAGAACAGCAAGGGCGTCGCGGCCGAGCTGCCGCACGACGCGCTCGTCGAGTCCTGGATTCACGTCGAGATCGACCGCGAGACCGACCGCGCCGACCTCAAGCAGATCTCCACCGATCTGCTCCGCGTCCTGTCCGACGTACGGGAGACCGTCGAGGACTGGGACAAGATGCGCGACTCCGCGCTGCGCATCGCCGACGAGCTGCCCGGCGAGCCGACCGACGACCTCGCCGACGAAGAGGTGAACGAAGCCAGGGAGCTGCTGCGCTGGCTCGCCGCCGACCACTTCACCTTCCTCGGCTACCGCGAGTACGAGCTGCGGGACAGTGACGCGCTGGCCGCCGTCCCCGGCACCGGCCTCGGCATCCTCCGCTCCGACCCGCACCACACCGCGAACGAGGCGCACCCGGTCAGCCCGTCCTTCGACCGGCTGCCCGCCGACGCACGCGCCAAGGCCCGTGAGCACAAGCTGCTCGTGCTGACCAAGGCCAACAGCCGCGCCACCGTGCACCGCCCCAGCTACCTTGACTACGTCGGCGTGAAGAAGTTCGACGCCGAGGGCAACGTCATCGGGGAGCGCCGCTTCCTCGGACTGTTCTCCTCGTCCGCGTACACCGAGTCCGTCCGCCGGGTGCCCGTCGTGCGCCGCAAGGTCGCCGAGGTGCTGGAGGGCGCCGGCTTCACCCCGCACAGCCACGACGGCCGCGACCTGCTCCAGATCCTGGAGACGTACCCGCGCGACGAACTGTTCCAGACACCCGTCGACCAGCTCCGCTCCATCGTCACCTCGGTGCTCTACCTCCAGGAACGCCGCCGACTGCGGCTGTACCTGCGCCAGGACGAGTACGGGCGCTACTACTCCGCGCTCGTCTATCTGCCGCGTGACCGCTACACCACGGGTGTACGGGTCCGGCTGATCGACATCCTCAAGGAGGAACTGGGCGGCACCAGCGTCGACTTCACCGCCTGGAACACCGAGTCGATCCTCTCCCGGCTGCACTTCGTCGTCCGCGTCCCGCCGGGCAGCGCGCTCCAGCACCTCACCGACGCCGACGTCGACCGCATCGAGGGCAGGCTCGTCGAGGCCGCCCGCTCCTGGGCCGACGGGTTCGCCGAGGCGCTGAACGCCGAGTGCGGCGAGGAGCGCGCCGCCGAACTGCTGCGCCGCTACGCCCACGCCTTCCCCGAGGGGTACAAGGCCGACCACTCGCCGCGCGCGGCCGTCGCCGATCTCGTCCACCTCGAAAACCTCGAACGCCACGAGACGGACTTCTCGCTCAGCCTGTACGAGCCGGTCGGCGCCGCCCCCGGCGAGCGCAGGTTCAAGATCTACCGGACCGGCGAGCAGGTCTCCCTCTCCGCCGTCCTCCCCGTGCTCCAGCGGCTCGGCGTCGAGGTCGTCGACGAGCGCCCGTACGAGCTGCGTTGCGCGGACTGCACCCATGCGTGGATCTACGACTTCGGGCTGCGGATGCCGCAGACCTCGGGCAGCGGTGACTACCTCGCCGACGACGCCCGCGAACGCTTCCAGGAAGCGTTCGCCGCCGTGTGGACCGGCGAGGCCGAGAACGACGGCTTCAACTCCCTCGTGCTGCGCGCCGGTCTGAGCTGGCGGCAGGCGATGGTGCTGCGCGCCTACGCGAAGTACCTGCGCCAGGCGGGTGCCACCTTCAGCCAGGACTACATGGAGGACACCCTCCGCGACAACGTCCACACCACCCGGCTGCTGGTCTCCCTGTTCGAGGCGCGGATGTCACCCGGCCGGCAGCGCGCCGGCACGGAGCTGACGGACGGGCTGCTCGAAGAGCTGGACGGGGCCCTGGACCAGGTCGCCTCGCTCGACGAGGACCGCATCCTGCGGTCGTTCCTCACCGTCATCAAGGCGACCCTGCGGACGAACTTCTTCCAGCAGGCGGACAGCGGCAAGCCGCACGCGTACGTCTCCATGAAGTTCGACCCGCAGGCCATCCCCGATCTCCCCGCGCCCCGCCCGGCGTTCGAGATCTGGGTGTACTCGCCGCGCGTCGAGGGCGTCCACCTGCGGTTCGGCAAGGTCGCCCGAGGCGGTCTGCGCTGGTCGGACCGGCGTGAGGACTTCCGTACCGAGATCCTCGGCCTGGTCAAGGCGCAGATGGTCAAGAACACCGTCATCGTGCCGGTGGGCGCCAAGGGCGGCTTCGTCGCCAAGCAGCTCCCGGACCCGGCCGTCGACCGGGACGCCTGGATGGCCGAGGGCGTCGCCTCGTACAAGACGTTCATCTCGGCGCTCCTCGACATCACCGACAACATGGTGGCCGGCGAGGTCGTGCCGCCCGTCGACGTCGTCCGGCACGACGAGGACGACACCTATCTCGTCGTCGCCGCCGACAAGGGCACCGCGAAGTTCTCCGACATCGCCAACGACGTCGCCATCGCGTACGGCTTCTGGCTCGGCGACGCCTTCGCGTCCGGCGGCTCCGCCGGATACGACCACAAGGGCATGGGCATCACCGCCCGCGGCGCCTGGGAGTCCGTCAAGCGGCACTTCCGCGAGCTGGGTCACAACACCCAGACCGAGGACTTCACGGTCGTCGGCGTCGGTGACATGTCCGGTGACGTGTTCGGCAACGGGATGCTGCTGTCCGAGCACATCCGGCTGGTCGCCGCCTTCGACCACCGGCACATCTTCCTCGACCCGACACCGGACGCCGCCACCTCGTACGCCGAGCGGCGCCGCCTCTTCGACCTGCCGCGCAGTTCCTGGGCCGACTACAGCAAGGAGCTGCTGTCCGCGGGCGGTGGCATCCACCCGCGTACCGCCAAGTCGATCCCGGTCAACGCGCACGTCCGTGAGGCGCTGGGCATCGAGCCCGGCGTCACCAAGATGACGCCCGCGGACCTGATGCAGACCATCCTCAAGGCCCCCGTCGACCTGGTGTGGAACGGCGGCATCGGCACGTACATCAAGTCGTCCGCCGAATCGAACGCCGACGTCGGCGACAAGGGCAACGACGCGATCCGCGTCAACGGCGAGGACCTGCGGGCCAAGGTGGTCGGCGAGGGCGGCAACCTCGGCGCCACCCAGCTCGGCCGCATCGAGTTCGCCCGTACCGGCGGCCGGATCAACACCGACGCGATCGACAACAGCGCCGGCGTGGACACCTCCGACCACGAGGTGAACATCAAGATCCTGCTCAACGGCATGGTCAGGGACGGCGACATGACCGTCAAGCAGCGCAACAAGCTGCTCGCCGAGATGACCGACGAGATCGGCCGGCTGGTGCTGCGCAACAACTACGCGCAGAACACGGCGCTCGCCAACTCCAGCGCTCAGGCCCCGTCCCTGCTCCACGCCCAGCAGCGCTTCATGCGACGGCTGGTCCGGGACGGACACCTCAACCGCTCGCTGGAGTTCCTGCCCACCGACCGGCAGATCCGGGAACTGCTGAGCGCCGGCAAGGGCCTCAGCCAGCCCGAACTGGCGGTGCTGCTGGCCTACACCAAGATCACCGCGGCCGACGAGCTGATCAGGACGAGTCTTCCGGACGACCCGCACCTCCAGAAGCTGGTCCACGCCTACTTCCCGACGCAGCTCGGCGAGCGGTTCCCGGAGGCGATCGACGCTCACGCCCTGCGCCGCGAGATCATCACGACGGTGCTGGTCAACGACACCGTGAACACCGGTGGTTCGACCTTCCTGCACCGGCTGCGCGAGGAGACCGGGGCGTCGATCGAGGAGATCGTACGGGCGCAGGCCGCGGCCCGTGAGATCTTCGGTCTGGCCCAGGTGTGGGACTCCGTGGAGGCGCTGGACAACCAGGTCCCCGCGGACGTGCAGACCCGTATCCGGCTGCACTCACGGCGGTTGGTGGAGCGCGGCTCGCGCTGGCTGCTCGGCAACCGGCCGCAGCCGCTGGAGATCGCCAGGACCATCGAGTTCTTCAAGGACGGGGTGAACGAGGTCTGGGGCCAGCTGCCCAAGCTGCTCAGGGGCGGCGACCTCGACTGGTACCGGTCGATCCTGGACGAGTTCACCGACGCGGGGGTCCCGGAAGAGCTGGCGCTGCGCGTCGCCGGATTCTCCTCCGTCTTCCCGGCGCTGGACATCGTGGCGATCGCGGACCGGACGGACAAGGAACCGCTGGCCGTCGCCGAGATCTACTACGACCTCGCCGACCGGCTGGGGATCACCCAGCTGATGGACCGGATCATCGAGCTGCCGAGGTCCGACCGCTGGCAGTCGATGGCCCGTGCCTCCATCCGCGAGGACCTGTACGCCGCGCACGCGGCCCTCACGTCCGACGTGCTCGGCGCGGGCGACGAGAAGGCGTCGCCCGACGAGCGGTTCGAGGCGTGGGAGGAGAAGAACGCGGCGATCCTGGCGCGTTCGCGCTCCACCCTGGAGGAGATCCAGGGGTCGGACGCGTTCGACCTGGCCAACCTGTCGGTGGCGATGCGGACGATGCGGACGCTGCTGCGGACGCACGTCTGACCGGTACCTCCGGCACATGTGAGGGCGCCCCGGACCGTACGGTCCGGGGCGCCCTCACATGACGCGGTCCGCTACTTCTTCCCGGAGGCGGAGAACGCCTCGTACGCGGCGACGACCTCCTCGGCCGGGCCGTCCATCCGCATGGCGCCCGCCTCCAGCCAGATCGCCCGGTCGCAGGTCTCGGTGATCGCCGAGTTGCTGTGACTGACCAGGAACACCGTGCCCGCCTCCTCGCGCAGCTCGATGATCCGTTCCGTGCTGCGCCGGCGGAACTTGGCGTCGCCCGTGGACAGTGCCTCGTCGATCAGCAGGACGTCGTGCGACTTGGCGGCGGCGATGGAGAAGCGCAGCCTGGCGCCCATGCCGGAGGAGTACGTACGCATCGGGAGGGTGATGAAGTCACCCTTCTCGTTGATCCCGGAGAAGTCGACGATGTCCTGGTAGCGGGCGCGGATCTCCTCGCGCGTCATGCCCATCGCGAGGCCGCCGAGGATGACGTTGCGCTCGCCGGTCAGATCGCTCATCAGCGCGGCGTTCACCCCGAGCAGCGAGGGCTGGCCCTGCGTGTGGACATGGCCCCTGGTCGGGGGCAGCAGGCCCGCGATCGTCTTCAGCAGGGTCGACTTACCGGACCCGTTGGACCCGATCAGCCCGATGGCCTCGCCCTTGTACGCGGCGAAGCTGACGCCCTTGACGGCGTGCACCTCGCGCACTCCGGGGGTCTGCCGCCGCGACACGATCCGGCTCAGGGCCGTGGTGGCGCTGCCCTTTCCGGAGCCGGCGCCATGGACCTTGTACGTCACGTGGACGGCGTCGACGACGACGGTCGGCTCCCGGGTGTCCGTACCGCTGCCCGGGATGATGGTTGTGTCAGCCACGTCCGTACCGCTCCTCCGCCTGCCAGAAGTAAAGGAATCCGCCCACCCCGCACACCAGCGCCCAGCCCGCCGCGGCGGCCCAGACGTGCGGCGGGAGATGGTCGGCGCTGAAGCTGTCGATGAGCGCGTACCGCATCAGGTCGATGTAGAGGGCCGCCGGATTGTACTGGAGGGCCGCCAGCACCAAGTGCGGCACCCGGTCCCCCTTGAGGAGGGTGTCGAGGCTCCACATGACGCCCGAGGCGTACATCCAGGTCCGCAGGATGAACGGCATCAGCTGGGCGATGTCCGGGGTACGGGCGGTCAGCCGGGCGACGACCATCGAGACGCCGGTGTTGAACACCGCCTGGAGGGCCAGCGCGGGCACGGCCAGCAGCCAGGACAGCTGCGGGTACTGCCCGAAGACGGCCAGGATCACGGCGAGCGCGCCCAACGAGAACATCAGCTGCTGGAGCTGCTGGAGGGCGAGCGCGATCGGCAGTGAGGCGCGGGGGAAGTGCAGGGCCCTGACGAGACCGAGGTTGCCGCTGATCGCCCGGGTGCCCGCGGTGATCGAGCTGTTGGTGAAGGTCCAGATGAAGACGCCCGTGACGAGGAACGGCACGAAGTCCGCCACGCCCCGTTTCGTGTCCATCAGGATGCCGAAGATGAAGTAGTAGACCGCCGCGTTCAGCAGCGGGGTCATGATCTGCCAGATCTGACCGAGCTTCGCCTGGCTGTACTGCGCGGTGAGCTTGGCGGTGGCGAAGGCCGCGATGAAGTGCCGACGCCCCCACATCTGCCGGACGTACACCGGGACCGTCGGGCGGGCCCCGCTGATGGTCAGTTCGTGGCGGGCGGCCAGCGCGGCGAGTTCGCCCGGTTCGTACACGCGGAAGGGCTGGGCGGCCGCAGGGGGCGGCGGAGCTGCGGTCGGCGGGGGTGCTGTCTGGCTCACCACGATCGCTTTCGACGGAGGCGAAATCCCCGGGGGGGGACGAGGAAGGTTCTAAGGACGGGACGGGACCGTATCGTCGCAACGCCGAGGGTAGGACGCCACGACGCCGGAACGCAACCGTTTCGTCGTACCGGACTATCATTCGGGCCATGACGACCGACCCGGGAACCCGACGCCGTGCCCCCGCGGGAGCCGCCGTGCTCCGCGAGGACGTGACCGATGCGATCCGCAGCGCCGTCTTCGAGGAACTGGCCGCGGTGGGCTTCGCCCGGATGTCCATCGAGGGCATCGCCCGGCGTGCGGGGGTCGGCAAGACAGCCGTGTACCGCCGCTGGAAGTCCAAGCTGCACCTGGTGCTCGACCTGGTCTCGGCGGTGGCTTCCCAGGGACTGCCCGCCCCCGCGACCGGTTCGCTGTACGGGGATGTGCGGGCGGTCCTCGAACTAGCCTCGTACGCCCTGAGGCACCCCCTCGCCTCGCAGGTCATCCCCGATCTGCTGGTGGAGGCGGCCCGCAACCCGGAGATCTCCGACGCGATCAAGGCGGCGCTGCTCGACCAGCAGCAGGGGATAGCCGCGGTGGTGGTGCGGGAAGCGGTCGAGCGGGGCGAGCTGCCCGAGGGGAGCGACCCGGACCGCGCCCTGGACCTGATCGTCGGCCCGCTGTACTGGCGGCTCGCCGTGGTGCGCGGCGGCCTCCCCAAGGGATACCTGGACGACCTGGCCGAGTCGGCGGTCGCCGCCCTCAAGAAGTGACGTACGCGAGCGGTCAGCCCGGAGGGACGCCGGGGAGCCGGGCCAGCACCTCTCCGGTACGCGTGCTGTACGCCACCACCACCGCGTTCCTCGGCAGCCGTTCGTCACGGGTGAGCAGCAGCCAGCGCACCCCGTAACGCGCCGCGATCCGCTCCCGCCGCGCCTCGGTCGCCGACGGGTCGAGATAGGCCCGCACGGCCCGGACCCGGCGCTGCCGCTCGCTCTCCGCCAGCGCGGCGTCGGGCCAGGGCGGGGCGACGAGATACGGGCCGTACCCGGCGAGTGAACGCGTCGCCCGATAGCTGTCCGTCAACACCACATCGCCCGCAGGGATGTGCGCAGCGGCCCAGTCGTACGTCTCCCAGCGCATCGGCCGGTCCATCCCCAACGGGTCCAGCGCGCGCGGCACCACCGCCCCGCCCTGCGCGGTGACGAACCCCAGACCGGCCGCCACGGCGGCCAACGGCGCCAGCACCCGCCGGGGCACCGGCCACGGCCGGGGAGCCGCCAACTCGACGGCGAGCGCGAACTGGGCCGGTACGAGCGTGAGCCCCAGCAGCCGCCCGTACGTGTAGTGGCCGCTGAACCAGCCGTACGTCACCGCCGCCGCGTCCAGGACGAACATCAGCACCAGCGGATCGCGGCGGTCCGCGCGCCACCGCAGCCAGAGCGCGGGCAGCGCGGGCAGCACCAGCCAGTAGTGGGGGACCAGGTCCTCGTAGAGCACCCGGTGGATGCGGTCGACAGCGCTGTCGCCGACCAGCGCGAAGGCGTCGAAGTACGGCCAGGTCCCGGCCACCACGACGGCCACCGCACCGGTCAGCGCCCAGCGCGCCACCACCCGGCGGGTCCAGTCGCGCTGCCACCCGACGACCAGGGCGACCACCCCGACGACCGCGCCCACCGAGGAGATGGGGTGGATCAGCAGGACCAGCCCGAGGAGCACCCCGATCCCGGCGTGATCCACCCACCCGGTCGCGATCCCGCCGCCCGGGGAGGACAGGCGCGCCGCGTGCCCCGTCCAGGCCCAGACGTGGAAGGCGAGCCCGATCGCGAAGGTGCTGGGGTACGGCAGATTGCCGGTCATCGACATCAGCCCCAGCGACCCGCTCCACCACATCCGCTCGGTCCCCCACAGCAGCACCATGGCGGCCAGCGCGAGGACCGGCGCCCAGCGGCTCGGGCTCAGCAGCCGGGTGAAGCGCCCGATCCCGGTGAGCAGCACGATCAGGTTGACCGGGCCGGACAACAGGACGACGGACCGTCCGGCCAGCCCGGTGGCCCGTGCGACCAGCCCCTGGAACACCGCGTACGGCGAGTAGTACGGCGATCCGTCCCCCGGCAGATCGGCCATCGGGTGCGACGGATGCAACAGATCGGCGCTCAGCCGCTCCACCACGGCCGCGTGCTGCCCGAAGTCGCAGCACATCGGCACCCGCCAGGCCGCCGCCGACATCACAGCCCAGAACAGCCCGCCGAGCAGGAAGTAGGGACTGGGCAGCCAGAGCGCGGGCGGACGGTCGGTCGCCGGGGCGGACGTGACGGAGGAGTGCACATCCCATCGGTTCCGTACGACGCCACCCGCCACCCACCCGTCACCCGAAAGGCGGCGCCCCGACACCACCCCACCCACACCCCCACACACCCACCCCCTACCCGCCGCTCCCCGCCAGCAGCCGGTCGACGACCCGCCCGGCCGCGCCGCCGTCGTCCAGATCGCAGAAGTCCCGCCGGAAGCTCTCGTACACACCGGACGACGCCTCCTCCGCACCACCAACCGGCCCGCGGGCGCGGGACGGCCGGGTGGGGGCGTGCAGGCGGGTCCCCGCAGGAGCGGGCGCAGGACCCGGGTTCGCATCCGGTGCGGGGTGCCGCGCCCGCTCCGAGGAGACACGCCGGAGGGCCCCCGCCCCCACCCACCCGTGCGGCGCACCCCGCTCCGCCGGTGCGTCGCGGCCACACAACGCGGCGACGATCTCGTCCGTCCCGGGAAGCAGCGGCCCGGGGGCCCGGCTCTCGAAGTCGAGGCAGAAGCCGCGCACGGTGTCGCGGTAGTGCTCCAGGTCGTACGTGTGGAAGAGCATCGGCCGGCCGGTGTGCGCGAAGTCGAACACCAGGCCCGCGTAGTCCGTCACCAGCACATCGGCGATCAGCAGCAGCTCGGCCGCGGACGGATGGCCGGACACGTCGAGCACCCCGGACCCGACCGGTACGCCCCCGGCCACCCGGGGATGCCTGCGGACCAGCACGGTGTGGGTGCCACCGAGCGCCCGGCCCAGGGCGGCCAGGTCGAGAGCGGGGTCCCAGCGGTAGCGGGGGTCGGGACTGGGGGAGTGGCACAGCTGGTCGCGGTAGGTCGGCGCGTACAGCACGACCCGCCGGCCGTCCGGGACACCGACCTGCCGGCGTACCCGCTCGGCCGTCTTCTCCCGGTCCGGTGAGAACAGCAGGTCGTTGGCGGGCGACCCGGCCTCGACGACCTCCCCCCGGTAGGACAGCGCCCGGCGCAGCACCGGGGTGGCGAAGGTGCTGGGGGAGACCAGGAACGACCACTGGGCCGAGCGGTGCGCCAGGGACGCGAGGTGGTGGTGGTCGGCGTACAGCGTGTCCATGAGGTCGATGCCGAAGCGGCCCAGCGGGGTGCCGTGCCAGGTCTGGACGACGGTCTGCCCCGGCCGCCGTTCGAACCACTCGGGCAACTGGTCGGCGGTGACGATCCGGCGGACCCGCGCCAGCGCCTCGTACCAGGCGGCGCTGTGTTCGACGACGGGGGTCGCGGTGGGCGGTACGTGCCCCGGCGCGCACCGCTCGTCGACGACCCACAGGTGCTCCACGTCCGTGCCCCGGCGCACCAGCTCCGCGTGCACGGCGCGCGGGGAGTCGCCCCCGGTGTAGAGTACGGCGTCGCGCAACGGGCGTGCGCGCTGCGCCGGGTGGTGCGCGGAGCGCAGGGCGGCCTGACGGTACGCGCCCCGCTCGGCGACCGCGAGGGCAGGCCCGGCGTGCACGGTCAGCCGGTCGCCGTACCGCCGGTCGAGTGTGAACGGGCGTGTAAGGCCGGGGAGTTGCAGCGGCAGCCGGGCGGTGAGCGAGGTCCGCACCCGGACCGGGAGGCCGCCCTGGTACGCGTCCCAGCGGCCCGCGCGGAGTGTGTGGGCGAGCAGCGCGGGAGAAAGAACGGCGGTGAACCGACCGAGGGTGTCACCACCGCCCGCCTCCGCACCCGCACCCGCCACGGGCCCGACCCCCGCCACCGGCTCGGTCACCACCCCCGGCACCACTCCCGGTACCCGCACGGGCCCCGGCACCGGCACGGTCACCGCCTCCGCCCCCGCCCCAGCCCCGTGCCCGGGCCCCGCCCCCGCCCCTGTCGCCCCCACGGGCCCCGTCCCCGGCGCCCCCACGGGCCCCGCCCCAGCCCCGGGCCCCGCCCCTGTCGTCCCCACGGGCCCCGCCCCCGGCACGGTCACCACCACCGGCACGGTCACCGTCTCGCGCAGGGTGTCGTGCCGTAGCACCAGATCGTCCGCAGTCCCCGTGCCCTCGACGCGCAGCCCGCCGTCCGGCGTCCACTCCGCCCGGTCCACCGTCGCGGACCCGCTCAGATCGATCACCAACTCGCCCGCCGCGTCGGCGACCGCCGGGAGTCCCAGTCCCGGGGCGGCGGCGAGCGGCGGTTGCGTACCGTCGACCAGGACCAGACGGGCCCGCCACCGTCCCGTGTCCTCCGGTTCGACCTCCGCCGGCGTGAGGCGCTGGGACGGGGACACCGGTACGGTGGCGAGGTCCGCGAGCGGGACCCGTACCGTGAAGCGTTCGTCGGCGCCGCACTCCACGGGAAAGACCGGCCCCGCGCCGGCCGGACCGGTCGCAGCGTCCGCCGCGCCGGTCGCCGCGCCGGTCGCCGTACTGGTCGCCGTACTGGTCACCGGGCCGCTCGCCCCGCCCTCCGGGACGAACCGTACGGCCGTCGGCCGGGCACCGCCGTAGAGCCGTCCCGTCAGGGTGAGTTCGGCGCCGCCCTGGTGGGCGTCGACCACGGCGAGCGGGCGGGAGACGGTCAGTTCGAGCCGCCCGTCCCGGTAGCCGAGCACCGCGCGCAGCCCCTCGCCCAGGTCGTGGACGGACGGCTGGAGGGCCGCGGCCTCCGTCGAGCGCACCGCCACCCGCCGCACCACGCCGTGGCCCGCCACCACCAGACCCACCAGCCGGCTGCCGGGGCGCAGTTTCCGCGGGTCGACGACCAGTTCGAAGCCCGCGTGGTCGTAACAGTGCAGCTCCTGCCCGGAGTCCGCGGTGGCCACGGGTGCCGGGACGGTCCGCACCGGCACCATCCGCGGTCGTCCGCCCCCGGCCGCGCGCAGCATGGCCGCCTTCAGCGAGTGGTGTGGCGCGGTCGCGGGAAGGTTCCGGATGTACGCGTACCCGCGCAGCCGCAGTTTCCCGTCGTCGCCCCAGTGCGCCCCGGTCAGCCGTGCCACCGCGGGGAGGTCGCCGCGTGACAGCCGGACCGAGCAGTCGGGGATTCCCGGGTACGAGGCGCGGCGGCGTCCCGGCGGTCCGGTCACGGCGAACGTCCCGGCCCCGTTGGTCCGCCGGAAGGCCAGCGCGGTCAGCAGATCGTCGAGCCGTCGCTCCCGCACCAGCCGCCAGTCGAGCCGCAGTTGGGCCGGGAGCCCGGACGCCCGGTCGAGGACGGCCGGGTCGGCGGCGGTCATCCGGTCGATGAACGCGCCCGCGTCCGTCATGAACGCGGTCCGGTACGCGTCGCCGCCCAGCGGCAGCCCCTCCAGGAAGTATCCGAAGTCGTCGCGCAGGCACGACAGGTCGTAGCGCCGCCGCTGTCCGTCCTCCCGGTCCGCCAGGAACGCGCTGACCTGCTCGCACGCCGCGATCCTGTCCCGTACGCCCCGGACGTCGGTACGCCGCCGGGTGATCGACCCCTCCCGCACCCGCCAGTAGTAGACGTGCTCGCGCAGCACATCCACCGAACCGGCCAGGAAGTGCGCCGGGATCATCACCGGTGTGTCCTCGTACAGCTTCCCCTCGGGGAAGGCGAAGGCGTGCCGGTCCCAGAAGGCGCGGCGGAACACCTTGTTCCAGGCGACCCGGTCCGCGAGCAGCCGTGGGTCGCGGGTGATGTGGGTGCGCGCCTGTGAGGTGGTCAGCCAGCGGTACTGCCAGGCCTGGCGGCGGCCCTGCTCGTCCAGCCGCCAGACATTGCCGGTCGCGAGGTCCGAGCCGGTCGATTCCAGGCAGGCCAGCATCCGTTCGTACGCGTCGTGGACGACGAGGTCGTCGCTGTCGACGAACGCCAGGTAGGGGACGTCGGGCGTGGTGTGGCGCACGCCGGTGTTGCGGGCGGCGCTGAGCCCGGCGTTCGGCTGCCGGACGTAGCGGAAGCGGGTGTCACGGCGGGCGAAGTCCCGCGCGATGGCACCGCTGCCGTCCGTCGAACCGTCGTCGACGAGCACCACCTCGATGTCGTCGACGGATTGCGCGGCCACCGACCGCAGGCACTCCTCCAGGTGCTCCTCGACGTTGTAGACGGGCACGACGACGCTGAGGCGAGGCTTCATGGTCAGGACAACCCTGAGCGGGCCGCCGAGTCACCGCCGCTCGTCCGAACGGGTGAAGCGGCGGCTCGGCGCCGGGCGTCCCCGATTACGCTCGGCTGCCATGCTCCTCAGTGTCGTTGTGCCCGTCCACCGTGTTCAGGGATATCTGCGGGCGACCCTGGAATCCGTGGTCGGCCAGTCCTTCCGCGCGTGGGAACTGATCGTCGTGGACGACCGGTCGCCGGACGGCAGCGCGGCCATCGCGGCGGAGTTCGCGGCGCGCGATCCCCGGGTGCGGGTCCTCACCCTGCCGGAACACCGGGGGGCGGGCGAGGCCCGCAACGCGGGCGCGGCCGAGGCGCGCGGCGAGTGGCTGCTCTTCCTGGGGGGCGACGATCTGCTGCTGCCGGGCGCGTTGGAGGCAGTCGCGCGACGGCTCGCGGGGGGCGTGCACGCGGGGAGCGCGGCGGGTGCGGAGACCGGGAGCACGGGGACCGGGAGCACGGGGACCAGGAGCACGAGGCCCGGAGATGCGGCCGGGCGCGTGGCGGGCCAGGACGGGAACGCCGAACGCACCCCCGGGGAGGTCCTGGCCGATCCGGGCGCGGCCCGGATCGTCCCCAACGCCGACGCGGTCGTCACCGACGCCGCCCCAGCCGATCCCGGCGGGGCCCCAGTCCCCCCCGGCGCCGACCCGGCCACCCCCGACGCCGATGCGATCGAACCCGACACCAACCCGACCGACCCCGACACCGACCGTGTAGATGTGCTGCTCCTCGGGCACGACCGGCTCGACTGGTGGGGCGACGTCTCGCCCGGTGACCCCCTCCCCGCCGCCCGGCCCCGGGTCTTCCGGCGTGCCTTCTGGACCGCCCGGCGGCTGCGCTTCACCGACGGGCCGTACGCGGACGTCCTCCCCGTCCACCGGGCGACCCTCCTCGCCACCGACTCCGGCACCCTCGCCGCCCTCGACAGGATCTGTGTGCGTCACCGGATTCGCCGCTCCGGGACCTTCGCCACCACGCCGGGCCGCCACCACTTCGCGCTCCTCGACGCGTACGACCGGCTGCTCGCCGAGACCGGTGACGATCCCCGCGCACGCGCCGCGCGCACCGCGCACGCGCTGGCCGTCCTGGACGACCCCGGCCGCATCCGGCCGCAGGACCGGGCCGCCTTCTTCCGCGCCGCCGGACTGCCCGGACGGTACGCCGCACACCGCGCCCGGCAGGCCGCCCGCGCCCGCCGCCGGCGCACCCTGGCCACGCTGCGCCAGGGGAGGAAGACCCTGCGGCGCCAGGTCATGCGGGCCGCCTACCGCACCGATCTGCACAGGCCGCTCGACCCCACGCTCGCGGTGTACGGGGCCTACTGGAACCGTGGCGTCGCCTGCAACCCGGCCGCCATCCACGCCAAGGCCCGCGAACTCGCCCCGCACATCCGAGGTGTCTGGGTGGTCTCCTCCCGCCACCGCGACCGGATGCCCCCCGGTGTCCCGTACGTCATCGAGGGCTCCCGCGCCTACTGGCGGGCCATGGCGACCGCCACGTACCTCGTCAACAACTCCAGCTTCCCCGGCGGCTTCACCAAACGCCCCGGTCAGATCTACCTCCAGACCCATCACGGCACCCCGCTCAAGACGATGGGCCTCGACCAGCGGGCCTACCCGGCGCTCACCGGTTCGGTCAGCTTCGAGAGGATCGTCGCCCACACCGACCAGTGGGACTTCAGCCTCTCCGCCAACCCGCACACCACCGAGGTCTGGGACCGGGTCTACCCGGCCTCGTACGAGCATCTGAACCTCGGCTACCCGCGCAACGACGTCTTCTTCACCGACACCGCCGAACGGACCGCCGCCGCACGCGACCGGCTCTCCATCGAGCCCGGCCGGACCGCCCTGCTGTACGCGCCCACCCACCGCGACTACCGCAAGGGCTTCGTCCCGCACCTCGACCTGGAGCACCTGGCCCGCCAACTCGGCGCCAAATACGTGCTGTTGGTGCGGGCCCACTACTTCTACGGGCGGTCGGCACTCCTCGACGCCGGACGCGTCATCGACGTCACCGGCCACCCCTCCGTCGAAGAACTCTGCCTGGCCGCCGACGGGTTGATCACCGACTACTCCTCGCTGATGTTCGACTACGCCTGCCTGGACCGGCCGATCATCAGCTACGCCCCCGACTGGCCCGCCTACCGGGCCTCGCGCGGCACCTACTTCGATCTGCTCTCCGGCCGTCCGGGCGACACCCCGGGAGCCGTCGCCACCACGGAGGACGAGCTGCTGGAGCTGGTGCGCGGGGGGGAGTGGCGGTCGGAGCGGACGGCCGCGCTGCGCACCGCGTTCCGGGAGCGGTTCTGCCCGTACGACGACGGGCACGCGGCCGAGCGGGTGGTGCGGCGGCTCTTCCTGAGCTGAGGGGTGTCCGGTGGCTGCGCCACTCGGGTGATCCGGCGACGGGTCGCGTAGCCGGTGCGGGCGGCGAATCGTTGCTCCATCCGAGTGGCCCCGACGCGGTCGCCGGAATCGACTGGAGCGGTTGTGACCAGCCCCGATGTGACGCCCAGCCCCGATGTGACGCCCAGTCCGGATGCGACGCTCAGTCCGGAGACGGCATCCGGTCCCGGGACGACGCCCGTGCCCGACGATCCGTCCGTCCCCGATGTGACGGTCGTCGTCGCCGTGTACAACACCATGCCGTACCTCACCTCGTGTCTGACCTCGCTGGTCGAGCAGACCATCGGACTCGACCGGATGGAGGTCATCGCCGTCGACGACGGTTCGACCGACGGCAGCCGCAAGGAGATCGAGCGGTTCGCCGAGCTGTACCCGGGCCTCTTCACCGTCCTCGGCAGGCCCAACTCCGGTGGTCCGGCCGCTCCGAGCAACATGGCCCTGGACCGGGCCACCGGTCGGTACGTGTTCTTCGTCGGCGCCGACGACACGCTCGGGCCCGAGGCGCTGGACCGGCTCGTGTCGGCGGCCGACCGGCTCGGGTCGGACGTGGTCCTGGGAAGGATGGTCGGCGTGAACGGGCGCAAGGTGCCCCGCGCCGTCTTCGCCGAGAGCAAGGACACCATCACCTTCGAGAACTCCGCGCTGGCCTGGTCGCTCTCCAACACCAAGCTGTTCCGGCGGCAGTTGATCGAGCGCCATCAGTTGCGCTTCCTGGAGGACATGCCGGTCCTCAGCGACCAGCCGTTCACGCTCGAAGCCTGTCTGCGGGCCCGGCGGATCTCCGTACTCGCCGACTACGACTACTACTTCGCCGTGCGCCGCGAGGACGGCGGCAACGTCACATACACCCACAAGCGCAGACGCGCGATGCGGCTGCGTGCCACCAAGTCGATCATGGACATCACCGAGCGGCTGGCTCCTTCCGTCAAGGCCAGGGACGCCATCCACCGCAGACACACCACCTGGGAGCTGGCCCCGCTGCTCGACGCCGGGTTCCCCGAACTCCCCCGGGCCGAGCAGGAGTACCTGTGCCGGGGCATCGGTGAACTGGCCGCCCGGCACTGCAACGACACCAGCATGAACAAGCTGTCCGTCACCCGACGGCTCTGTCTGCGGCTCGCCGAGCGCGGCGAGCTGGACGCCCTCCTCGCCGTCCTGCGCTGCGACACCGAGCACGGCGGATCACCACCGCTGCTGCGGGACGGCAACCGGGTGTACGCCGAGTACCCGGGCTTCCGCGACCGCGAACTGGGGCTGCCCGACGCCTGGTTCGACGTCACGGCACGCATCGCGGCCGACTTCCGGGAGCAGCGGATCGAGGTCCGCCGGCTCACCGTGGACCGGGCACGCCTGCTGACGTTCGAGGTGCACAGCGCCCTGCCGATCCACGGCGGGGTGCGGGCGGTGGCCGTACCGGAGCGGGGGACGGCCGAGGAACGGTACGAGGCGGAGGCGGTCCCGCGCTCCGGTGGGGGCGCGCCGAACGCGGACACGGGTGCGGACGGTGAAGACACCGGCGCAGGCCCGACCGTCACCACGAGCGCGGGCGCGACGACGGGCACCGGAGGCGACACCGTGGTCCTGGTCTGCCGGATTCCGCTGCGGCGGCTGGTCACCGACGAGACGGGAGTGGCCAGGCGGTGGACCGTCCGGGTCGAGGCCGCCGTCGCCGGGGCGACCCGCCACCTCCCGGTGTCGCCCACCGCCGACTGCCCGGCCCCGCTGCGGATCTGGCACCGGGGCCGCCCGTACCGGGTGATGCCGGTGGTGGACGCCCGGGGCCGGGTCCGGATCACCGTCACCCGCATCAGGGCCGGCCGGGTGCTCACCGCTCCTGTCCGGCGGCTGCGCGTCCTGCGGACCCTGCCAGGAGTTCCGGCCCGCCTTCGAACACCGGACCGACCCGGGTCGAAAAGCACTCCGTAGGACCGACTGTCACCCGTATGGGGCAGCGGCAGGTGACCCGCGGGCCCGCACACGGTTGAGCCGACGGACACCCAGGCCCTCAAGAACGGACGTGCTCAACCATGCCGCCACGGCTCAGCGTCGTCGTCCCCGTCCACAACGTGGAGCTCTATCTGACGGACTGCCTCACGTCCCTCGCCGAGCAGACCATGGCCGACCTGGAGGTGGTGATGGTCGACGACGGGTCCACGGACGACAGCGCCGGGCTGGCGGCGCGGTTCGCCGAGCGCGACGGCCGGTTCCGGCTCGTACGGCAGCCGAACGGCGGACTCGGGCACGCCCGTAACACCGGGGTCGCCAACCGCGATCCGGGCTCGCGCTACCTCGCGTTCGTCGACAGCGACGACGTGGTGCCGCCGCACGCCTACGAGTCGCTGGTCGGCGCGCTCGAAGAGACCGGATCGGACATCGCGTCCGGCAACGTGCTCAGGCTCCGGGCCGGTGGCCGGCTCCAGCAGTCACCCAACTTCCGGCAGGCGATGGCGACCACCCGGCTGCGCACCCACATCTCCCGGGACTGGGACCTGGCCGCCGACCGGATCGCCTGCAACAAGGTCTTCCGCACCTCCTTCTGGGACGAGCACTCCTTCGCGTTCCCCGTCGGCTGCCTCTACGAGGACATCCCGCTGGTGCTGCCCGCGCACTTCCTGGCCCGTACCGTCGACGTGCTCAAGGACCCCGTCTACCACTGGCGGGACCGGGCCGGGTCCATCACCACCCGGCGCGCCGTCGTCCGCGGCATCCGCGACCGGGCGTCCCACGTCCTGGGCGTCGCCACGTTCCTGGAGGAGCACCGGGGCGCCACCGACAAGGGCCGCTACGAGGCACACGTACTCGCCCACGACCTCCGGTACTTCATGGACGCGCTGCCGGACGGCGACGACGAGTACCGCCGGGCGTTCCTGACGTACGCCAACGAGTTCACCGACCAGGTCGACCCCGCCGTGCTCGACGGACTGCCGCTCAGGCTGCGGGTGATGTGGCACCTGACGCGTGAGCGGCGGATGGACGAACTGCTCGCGCTGCTCGCCCACGACCGCAGCGAACCCGGCGCGTTCACCGTCCGGGGCGTACCCCGCCGCGCCTCCTACCCGGCACTCGCCGGGCCCGTGCCGCGCTCCGTGCTGCGGGTCACCGACCAGGACCTGCCGCTCACCGCCCGGCTGCGCGAGGCGTACTGGCGGGACGGCAGACTGCACCTCAAGGGGTACGCCTACATCCGCAACCTCCCCTCCGCGGGCCGGCGCGGCGCGCTGCGGGCCGGCTGGCTGCGGGCCGGGCGCGGGAACGTCGTACCGCTGCGGCTGCGCCGCGTCGAGGAGCCCGAGGCCACCGCCCGCTCCCGGCAGAGCCTGCACGACTACGACCTGACCGGCTTCGAGACGTCCGTCGACCCCGGCAGGCTCGCCCCCGGCACCGACCGGCTCACCTGGCGTCCGGAGATCGGCTTCGCGGGCCCCGGACTGCTCCGCCGCTCCGCCGTCTCCACCGTCGAGGCCCCCGCCGCACCGCCCGTGCACCGGCCCGACGGCGACCACCGGATCGTGCCCGCCTTCGAGGGCGGCACGCTGGTGGTGCACGCCGAGCGGATCGACGCCCGGTTCGAGACGCACCGGGCGGGCGACGACCGCACCGTCCTGCTCGACGGCATGATCCGCGAACGCCTCGGCGAGGGCCCGCTGCGGCTGTGCCTCACCCACCAGCACACCGGCGCCGCGCTCGACTGCCCGGTGACCGTGCGGCCCCCCGTGACGGCGGGCTGGCGGCGCTTCACCGCCGAGGTGCCCCTCGACGCGTTCGCCGGCACCCGCTCCGTGCCCGCCCGCGCCACCGACCCGTACAGCCTCCACCTGGTCGCGGCGGACGGGCGGCGGATCACCCTCGACGCCCCCGGACCGGTCCCGCCCGGCCGCTACCCGGTCGGCCAGGAGGGCCGCGAACTCGGACTCGGCGTCAGCTCCCGGGGCAATCTCCTGATCAGCGACCGGATCACACAGCCCGTCGTCGAACGCGCCGAGTGGACGGCGGACGGCCGACTGCTCCTGGAGGGCGACCACCCGCACGACCCCGACCGCCCCGTCGAGCTGATCGCCCAGCACAGCGGCCACCGCGAGGAGGCCGTGTTCCCGGTCACCCCGGTGGGACCGCCCGAGGAGGGACGGTTCCGGGCCGTCGTGGCACCGGACGCCGTCGAGGGCCCCGGCGGCCCGCTGCCGCTCGGCGAGGGCCACTGGTACCTCTTCCTCCGCGAGCGCGGTACGACCGACGACGGCCGGGACGCCGCCCTGCGCCTCCCGGCCGCCGCCCACCGCACCGTGCCCGCCGCCCGCACCCTCGCCGGACGCGTGTACACCGTCGAACGCCGCTTCCACGACCAACTGCTGATCAACAGCGGCTCCGTCCTCACCGCCCGCGAGCGCGGCGCCCGCGGCGAACGCGCGCTGCGCGAGGCGTACCTGGTCCAGCGCGTCGCGGCCCTGCGCGACGCCGTCCTGTACAGCAGCTTCGACGGCCGCCAGTACTCCGACTCACCGCGCGCGGTCCACGAGGAACTCGCCGCCCGCACGGTCGACCTCGAACACCTCTGGGTCGTCCACGACCAGCAGGCCCGCGTCCCGGCGGGCGCCACCTCCGTTGTCCATGGGAGCGCGGCCTGGCACGAGGCACTGGCCCGCTGCCGCCACATCGTCACCAACACCCAGCTGCCCGACTGGTTCGTCAGGCGCGAGGGCCAGACCGTCGTCCAGACCTGGCACGGCACCCCCCTCAAACGCATCGGTCTCGACCTCGCGGGCACCCCGCAGGCCAACGCCGCGTACATCGCCACCATCGAGCGGCGTGCCCGCCAGTGGTCGGTGCTGGTCTCCCCGAACACCTTCTCCACCCCCGTGCTGCGCCGCGCGTTCGGCTATCAGGGCGAGGTCATGGAGTGCGGCTATCCGCGCAACGACCTCTTCCACGGCCCGGACCCGGTGAAGGCCGCCGCGACGGTACGGGAACGACTGGGGCTGCCGGACGGCAAACGGATCGTCCTGTACGCCCCGACCTGGCGCGAGGACCGCACCGGGGGCGGCGGCGGATACGCCCTCGACCTGCGGCTCGACCTGGCCGCCGCGGAACGCGAACTCGCCGCCGACACCGTGTTGCTGGTACGCCGTCACTACCTCGTCACCGACCGGCTCCCGGACACCGGCAGCGGCTTCGTCCGGGACGTCTCGCGCTACCCGGACGTCGGCGAACTCATGCTGGTCAGCGACGTGCTGGTCACCGACTACTCCTCGCTGATGTTCGACTTCGCGCAGACCGGGCGGCCGATGCTCTTCCACACGTACGACCTGGAGCACTACCGCGACACCCTGCGCGGCTTCTGCTTCGACTTCGAGAGCCGGGCCCCCGGACCGCTGATCCGGGACTCCGCCGGTCTCGTCGCCGCGCTCCGCGACCCCGAACGCGCCACCCGCGACCACGCGGAGGCGTACGCGGCGTTCCGCCGGGACTTCTGCGACCTCGACGACGGGCACGCGGCGGCCAGGGTCGCGGACCGGCTGCTGCGCCCCGCCACCACGCCCGGGGGGAGCGGACCGTGCGCGAGCTGAGCATCGAAGGCGCCTGGGTGTCCGAGCCCCGGCTGTTCCACGACAGCCGGGGCAGTTTCCACGAGTGGTTCACGGAGGACGGCTTCGGGGCCGCCGCCGGGCATCCCCTGACCCTCGCGCAGGCCAACTGCTCGGTCTCCGCCCGGGGGACGCTGCGCGGCGTCCACTTCGCCGATGTGCCGCCCGGCCAGGCGAAGTACGTGAAGTGCGTGCGCGGGGCCGTGCTGGACGTGGTCGTCGACCTCAGGACCGGGTCGCCCACCTACCGGCGCTGGGAGGCCGTCCGGCTCGACGACACCGACCACCGGTCCGTGCACCTCTCCGAAGGGCTGGGCCACGCCTTCATGGCGCTCACCGACGAGGCGACGGTGGTCTACCTCTGCTCCACCGGGTACGCCCCGGCCAGCGAGCACGGCATCCACCCGCTCGACCCGGAGCTGGGCATCGCCTGGCCGCCCGGCCGGACGCCCGTACTGTCCGAGAAGGACGCGCGGGCCCCCACCCTCGCCGAGGCCGAACGCGCGGGGCTGCTGCCGTCGTACGAGGCGTGCGCGGCCTGGCGCGCGGGGCTGCGGAGGCGGTCGGCGCCGCCCGGCGCCCGGCCCGGCCTCCAGACAGGTCCCCGGTCCGGCTCCCGGTCCGAGTCCGAACCCGACTCCCAGTCCCAGTCCGAGTCCGAGGCCGGCTCCCGGCCCGGTCCTCGGCTCGACCCCCGCCCCGGCCGTCCGGTCGGACACCGTGAGCCGCTGCCCGCGCCACGCTGAGGGCGTGGCCGGGCGGTGCGCCGACCTCCCGGCCACCTCCGCCCGGCCGCGCGCCCATGTCCGTTTGCCTGCCTATGTCCGTCCGGCCACCTCCGCCCGGCCGCGCCTGCCCATGTCCGTCCGGCTACGTCTGCCCGGCCACGTCCGCCTGCCCACGTCTGTCCGGCCACGTCCGCCCGGCCGCGCGCGCTCGCCCACGTCCGTCCGGCCACGCCCACGTCCGTCCGGCCACGCCCACGCCCGCCCGCGCCAGTCCCGCCCGCTCAGCTCCCCGTTTTCGCCTCCACCTCCGCCCCCGCCCTCGCTCCCGCTCCCGCTGTCACCCGGGGGCCCGCCGCCGCGCGCAGGGCCGGAAGCGCCTGCGCGAGCGCGGCCCGCCAGTCCCGGATCGGATCGAGGCCCGCCGCGCGCCAACGGGCGTGGCCCAGGACGCTGTACGCGGGTCTCGGCGCGGGTCTGGGCGCCGTCGTCGTCCCCGCCGAGGCCCGTGCGAGCGCCGCCCCCGTGGTCGCCCGCACCCGCGCCGGGTCCGCGCCGAGCAGCCGGAACGTCTCCCGCGCCAGATCGCACCAGCTGCCCTCGCCACCGCTGGTGCCGTGGTAGATCCCGGGCGGTGCCAGACCGGCCACGGCCGCGCAGCCGAGCTGCGCCAGCCGGTGCGCGAGGTCGGCGCTCCAGGTCGGCTGGCCGCGCTGGTCGTCGACCACGTCCAGGGTGTCGCGGGTGGCCTCCAGACGGATCATCGTGCGGACGAAGTTCGCCCCGCCCTCCCCGTACAGCCAGGCCGTGCGCACGACGTACCCGGTGGTCGGCAGCAGATCGAGCACCGCCCGCTCGCCCGCGAGTTTGGTCCTGCCGTACGCGGTCCTCGGGGCCGGGACCGCGGTCTCCGGGTAGGGGGTGGTCGCGTCGCCGCCGAAGACGTAGTCCGTCGACACGTGCAGCAGGACCACGCCCCGCGCCGCGCAGGCCGCCGCGAGGTTGCGTACCCCGTCGCCGTTGATCCGCAGGGCGTCGGGTTCCCGGCTCTCCGCGTCGTCCACGGCGGTCCAGGCCGCGCAGTTGACGACGACGGCGGGCCGGTGCGCGGCGAGGGCGGACCCGACCGCGGCCGGGTCCGTGAGGTCCAGGGCCCGCCGGTCCAGCGCGACGGGCGCACGCCCCTCGCGGGCCAGCCGGGCGGTCATGGCCCGGCCGAGCATCCCGCCCGCCCCGGTGACCAGCCAGCGGCTCACAGCGCGGCCCGCGCGGTCAGCGGCCGCCACCACGAGCGGTGCTCGCGGTACCAGTCGACGGTCTCGGCGAGGCCGGTCGCGAAGTCCTTGCCTGGGCGGTATCCCAGCTCGTCGCGGATCTTGGCGCAGTCCACCGAGTAGCGGCGGTCGTGGCCCTTGCGGTCCTCGACCCGGTCGACCCGGTCCCAGTCGGCGCCGCAGGCGGTCAGCAGCAGTGAGGTCAGTTCCCGGTTGGTGAGTTCGGTGCCGCCGCCGATGTTGTAGACCTCGCCGGGGCGCCCCGCGGTGCGGACCCGTTCGATGCCCTGGACGTGGTCGTCGATGTGCAGCCAGTCGCGGACGTTGAGCCCGTCCCCGTACAGCGGCACCCGTCCGCCGTCCAGCAGCCGGGTGATGAACAGCGGGACGATCTTCTCGGGGAACTGGTGGTGGCCGTAGTTGTTGGAGCAGCGGGTGACCCGGACGTCCAGTCCGTGCGTGCGGTGGTGGGCGAGCGCCAGCAGGTCGGCGGACGCCTTGGTCGCCGCGTAGGGGGAGTTGGGCGAGACGGGGGCGGTCTCGGGCCAGGAACCCTCGTCGACCGATCCGTACACCTCGTCCGTGGAGACGTGGACGAACGTGCCGAGCCGGTGCCTCAGCGCCGCGTCCAGCAGCACCTGGGTGCCGAGCACATTGGTGTCCACGAAGGCGCCGGCGCCCTGGATCGAGCGGTCGACGTGCGACTCGGCGGCGAAGTGCACCACCTGGTCGTGCTCGGAGACGGCCTTGCCGACGAGCGCCGGATCGCGGATGTCGCCGTGCACGAAGGCGAACCGGGGGTGGGAGCGGACCGGGTCGAGGTTGGCCGGGTTGCCCGCGTAGCTGAGCCGGTCGAGGACGGTGACCGCCACCCCGGCGACGGCCGCCGGGCCCTCGGCGCCCAGCAGGGTACGGACGTAGTGCGAGCCGATGAACCCGGCGCCGCCGGTCACCAGGATGCGAAGAGGGGGCGTCATGCGGAGATCTGCACCTTGCTGTGGTCGCCGAGCACGAGGCGGTGCGCGGCGGGGATGGGCGGGGCGGGGGTGATTTCGACGTGGCGGCCGATCAGTGACGCCTCGATCCGGCCCACGCCACGCACCGACGAGCCGCACAGGACGATGGAGTACTCGATCTCGCTGTCGGTGATCCGGCAGTTCTCGGCGATCGAGGTGGACGGGCCGATGTACGAGCGCTCCACGACGGTTCCGGCGCCGATGACGACCGGGCCCACGATCCGGGAGGCGCGGACCGTGGCGTCCGCGGCGATGCTGACCCGGCCGATGATCTCGGTGGCCGCGTCGACATCGCCCTCGCGGACCGGTTCGAGGAGTTCCAGGACGGACCGGTTCACCTCCAGCATGTCGGAGACGTTCCCGGTGTCCTTCCAGTAGCCGGAGACCACCGTCGAGCGGACCGTGCGGCGCTCGTCGATGAGCCACTGGAGGGCGTGCGTGATCTCCAGTTCGCCCCGGTCGGACGGTTTGACGGCCCGCACCGCCTCGTGGACGGCCGGGGTGAACAGGTACACCCCGACCAGCGCCAGATCGCTGCGGGGCCGCTCGGGTTTCTCCTCCAGCCCCACGACCTGCCCCTCGGCGTCCAGCTCGGCGACCCCGAAGGCGCGCGGATCGGGCACCCGGGTCAGCAGGATCTGCGCGTCCGGTCTGCTCGTACGGAAGGCCCGGACCAGGTCGGTGATGCCGCCGACCACGAAGTTGTCCCCCAGGTACATCACGAAGTCCTCGTCCCCGAGGAAGTCGCGGGCGATCAGCACCGCGTGGGCGAGGCCCAGCGGCGCGTGCTGCGGGATGTAGGTGACGCCCAGTCCGAAGCGGGAGCCGTCACCGACCGACGACATGATCTCGTCCGCGGTGTCGCCGACGATGATGCCGACCTCGGTGATGCCGGCCCGCGCGATCGACTCCAGTCCGTAGAAGAGCACCGGCTTGTTGGCGACCGGTACGAGCTGTTTGGCGGAGGTGTGGGTGATCGGCCGCAGCCGGGTGCCGGCGCCGCCGGCGAGTACGAGAGCTTTCACTGGGTTCCGACCCGTCGAGGACTGAGTGAAGGACGGGTGGTTAACGAGAGTTGACGTCCCTCGATTACGGGTGGCGTGGGCCGCACGGGTGATTCGGTGAATTACGGGTTTACGGATATCCCGGTGTCGTGAACCCCCATACGAATTAAGTGTGTTCATCGGTACGCAACACGGGCCCCGTGGGTTGCTACGTTCTGTTTTCATGGGTATTCGAATGCGGTGGGACGCGTTGACCGTACGGCGGGCGAGAGCCGCCGTCCTGGTCGCCGCTGCCATCGGTATGGTCACCAGAATGATGATCGCCGTGAACACCCCGGGTCCGGCGGACGTCAGATACTTCCAGGGATTCGCCAAGGCCCTCACGGTCTACGGTCCGATCCGCATCTATGAACAACCACTGCCGGGTCTGCCGCTCTACAATCATCCGCCGCTGGCCGGCTGGCTGCTTCTCGGACTGCATGAACTGTCCGGAGCCGGAATTCCGTTCGCCACCCTGATGCGCGTCCCGGCATCACTCGCCGACTTCCTCTGCGCGCTGCTCGTGTTCGAGGCCGTCCGGCGGCGCGGCTCGATCCGCACGGCGGCCGTCTGCGGGGCCGGCGTGGCGCTGAGCCCGCTGCTGACCGCCACCTCCGGCTATCACGGGAACACCGACTCGGTCGCCATCGCCCTCGTGCTCGCCGCCGCGTTCCTGCTCGCCGACCGGAAGTCGCCGCTGGCCGCCGGGGTGGCCGCCGCGCTCGGGATCAGCGTGAAGTTCGTCCCGGTGGTGGCCGTCCCCGCGCTGTTCGTCGTCGCGCTGCGCGGCGGGCGCTCCACACTCACCCGCTTCACCTGCGGATTCGCCGGGGTGATCGCGCTCCTGTGGGGGCCGGTGCTGGCGACGGTGCCCGAGCAGCTGAAGGAGAACGTCCTGGAGTACGGGGGCGGCGGCCACCGCCTCTGGGGACTGGTGCGGTTCGCCGACCAGCTGGGGCTGCCCGACTCGTTCGTGGTGTTCCTCCGTGGCGACGGACACTTCCTGCCCGTACTGATCTGCGTGGCGGCGGGCGTCTGGCTGGCGTGGCTGAGGCCCGCGCGGCTCACCGCGGCCGTCTCCGTCACGCTCGGTCTGCTGCTGCTGCTCTCCACCGCGTCCGCGCTCCAGTACCTGACCTGGGCCGCCGCAGCGATGTTCGTCCTCGGACCGTGGGAGGGCGTCGCCTGCAACGCCGTGCTCGGTCTGCTGGCCTCCCTCGCCTACCACGGGCGTTCGGCGGTCCGCTGGAGCGAACCCCTGCTGTACCTGGGCGAGTTCGGCTGGCTCGTGCTCGCGGTCTCCCTCGCCACCGGGGTCCGGTCCCTGCTCGGCGCCCGGCCGGACACGGACGGGGGTACGGGACCGGCCACGGGCGCGGGCACGGATGCGGTCACGGGAACGGCCACGGACGCGGCTACGACTACGGCCACGGACGCGGCTACGACTACGGCCACGGACGCGGCTACGACTACGGCCACGGACGCGGCCAAGGGCGCGGCTACGGCCACGGGCTCGGGAACGGCCACCGTCACCCCGCCCCGCACCGCGGAACCCGCCCCGGCGGCGGACCGCACCGGCCCCGCCGCTACCGCCGCCCCCGCCGATGCCGACGTTCCCACCACTCCCGCAGGCCCCGCCCCGGCCCCCGACCGGCCGGGACCCGCCGACCGTGCCGAACCGTCCGTCAACTGATCACGCGCTCGCCCGC
Organism: Streptomyces sp. AM 4-1-1; assembly: GCF_029167625.1. Classification (NCBI taxonomy): domain Bacteria; kingdom Bacillati; phylum Actinomycetota; class Actinomycetes; order Kitasatosporales; family Streptomycetaceae; genus Streptomyces; species Streptomyces sp. AM 4-1-1. The sequence continues at coordinate 2,426,087 of NZ_CP119145.1, read as the reverse complement.
CCCCTCGGCGGCCCCGGCCGCCCCTCGTGGGCCCCGCACCCGAGCCCGACTGGAGAGAAGTCCCGTGAAGGAAAACCCGAGCCCCGGAATCGGCATCCTGGTGGTCGCGTACAACGCCGAGACGACGCTGGAGAAGACCCTCGACCGCATTCCGGAGGATTTCCGGCCGCGCGTCACCGACATCCTCATCCTGGACGACGCGAGCCACGACGCGACGTTCACCGCGGGCTGCCGCTGGTCGCAGGGGGAGGGAATGCCCCGTACCGTCGTGATGCGCCACACCAAGAACCTCGGATACGGCGGAAACCAGAAAGCCGGATACGCGCTGGCCGCCGAACGCGGGCTCGACATCGTCGTACTCCTGCACGGCGACGGACAGTACGCCCCCGAACTCCTGCCCGACATGGTCGCGCCCATCGAACGCGGCGAATGCGAAGCGGTGTTCGGCTCTCGGATGATGACGTCCGGAACGGCGCTCAAGGGCGGAATGCCGCTCTACAAATGGCTCGGCAACCGGGTCCTCACCCGTTTCGAGAACGGGCTGCTCGGCTCGCGGCTGACCGAATTCCACTCCGGGTACCGCGCCTACAGCGTCGAGGCGCTGAAGAAGCTCCCGATCGACCGGAACACCGACGCGTTCGACTTCGACACCCAGATCATCGTCCAGCTGCTGGACGCGGGGATGCGGATCAAGGAGATCCCCGTACCCACCTACTACGGCGACGAGATCTGCTACGTCAACGGAATGAAGTACGCCAAGGACGTGCTCAAGGACGTCATCGAATACCGCCTCGCCGTCAAGGGCTTCGGGACCTGCCCCTGGATTCCCAAGCCCGTCGAGTACGCCTTCAAGGAGGGCGACGGCTCCTCCCACGCCGTCATCCTGGAGAAGATGCGCGCCCTGCCGCCCGGCCGGGTCCTTGACCTCGGCTGCTCCGGCGGCCTGTTCGCCCGGCGGCTGGAGGCGCTGGGTCACGAGGTGACCGGCGTCGACCACGTCGAGGTCCCCGGCGTCCGCGCGAACTGCACCCGCTTCCACCTCGCCGACCTGGAGAAGGGCCTGCCCGAGGAGATCGGCACCGGCTACGACTACGTGGTCGCCGGGGACGTCATCGAGCACCTGTCCCGCCCCGGGCGGGTGCTCACCGACATCGCCGCCGTCCTGCGCCCCGGCGGCCGGGTGCTGCTGTCCGTGCCGAACTTCAGCCACTGGTACGCCCGGCTGCGCGTCGCGCTCGGCGCCTTCGACTACGACCGGCGCGGCATCCTCGACGAAACGCATCTGCGCTTCTTCACCCGGGCCAGCCTGCGCCGCACGGTCCGGAGCGCCGGTTACGACATCCTCGACCTGACCTCGACCGGGGCGCCCTTCTGGGCCGTGCTCGGCGGACGCGGACCCGTCACCGCGGTCCTCGGCGGGCTCTCGAAGCTGCTCACCCGGCTGCGCCCGACCCTGTTCGGCTATCAGCACGTCGCCCTGCTCACCCCGCACGCGGCGGAAACGATCATCGCTGGAGAGCACGTCGATGTACAGGACATCCTCGACCACCGGTACGTCCCCGCGGACTCCGTCGTCCCGGGCGCCCGAGCCGCCGCCCCGGCCGACGCCCGCGCCTGAGCCCCCGTCGGCCCCCGCCCCCGAACTCCCCACGGCGCCCCGGCCGGGGCCGCCGCTCCCTTCACCGCCCGAGCCGGGACCGTCCGCCAGGAGGAATCCGTTGACCCTCGCCAGCCTGTCGCTGCTGCTGTTCGCCGTGTTCGCGTCGGCGGGCGGTCAGATCATGCTCAAGCACGGGATGCGGGGCGCGGCGGCGGCCGTCGACCGGGACGGCGGGTCCGTCGCGATGCGGGCCGCCACCAGTCCCTGGGTCGTCGCCGGGCTGCTCGTCTTCGCGGTGTCCGCGCTCGCCTGGATGTCCACCCTGGCCCGGGTGCCGCTGAGCATCGCCTATCCGTTCAACGCCCTCGGCTATCTGCTGATCGTGCTCGCCGGATCGACCGTGCTGCACGAGCGGACCTCGATGTGGACCTGGGGCGGATCGGTGCTCGTGGTGGTCGGCCTCGCCGCGGTGATGGCCGGTCAGCGGCGCTGAGACGGCCGCCGCGCCGGCCTCCCCCCGCGGGAGACCGGCGCGGCGCCCCGCGGGTCCGGGTCAGGCGTCGGCCGTACGGGACGCCTCGCCGCGTCCCTGCTCCGGCAGCCGCACCCGGCCCCGCTCCCAGGACATCGCCACGGACAGCGGCTCCGGCTCGCCCAGCAGGACCCGGCGCACCACCCGTTCGGCGGCCCGCCCGTCGTCGTACGGGCAGAACCTCGCCCGGAACGCGGACCGCAGCGCCGTGTTCTCCGGGCTCCGCCAGCTGCCGTCCAGGAAGATCCGGGCCAGCTCCTCCGTGCTCGTGGAGACCGCGCCCGGGGTGTCGCCCGGCTTCCCCGAGAGCAGGTCGAAACAGACGCCCCGGACCGTGCGGTACGTCTCCCAGTCCGGCGCGTGCACCACGATCGGCCGGTCCAGATTGGCGTAGTCGAACATCACCGACGAGTAGTCCGTCACCAGGGCGTCGGCCGCGAGGCACAGCTCCTCGACCCTCGGGTGGGCGCTGACGTCGATCAGGGACGGATGGGCGGGCGGTTCGGCGTCCCCGTAGAAGTAGTGCGCCCTGACCAGCACGACGGTGTCCGGGCCGACCAGCTCGCAGAACCGGACCAGGTCGAGCCTGCCGCGGTACGACGCCTCGTAGTCCCGGTGCGTCGGCGCGTACAGCACGGCGCGCTGCTCCGGCCGGATGCCGAGCCCCTCCCGGATCGTCCGGATGTCCTCGCTGGTGGCCGTGGTGTAGACGTCGTTGCGCGGGTAGCCCGATTCGAGGGCGCGGGCGGTGCCGGGATAGGCGCGCGCCCAGACCTCCGTGGAGTGCGGGTTGGCGCTGACGCTCCAGTCCCACCGGTCGACGCGGCGCAGCAGCCGGCCGAAGTCGAGCCCCTTCGCGGCGACCGGGTACTCCTGCTGGTCCAGGCCCATGATCTTCAGCGGGGTGCCGTGGTGGGTCATCACATGGATCTGGCCGGGGCGTTTGACCAGGTGGTCGGGGAAGTTGACGTTGTTGACGAAGTACGTGGCGCGGGCGAGCAGCGACCAGTAGCGCCGGGTCCCCGGCACGACGTGGTCGACGCCCTCGGGGACCGAGCCCACCGCGTCCTTCGACACCACCCACACACCGTGGATGTGCGGGGCCAGTTCGCGGGCTTTGCGGAAGACGGCCTCCGGGTTGCAGCTGACGCCCCGGTTCCAGTACGCGGAGTAGACGGCGAGCCGTGGGTTCAGCGGCAGTCGGCGCTGCCACCGGTAGTAGCGGCCGGGCAGGGAGCGCCGGGCGCGGGCCCGCAGCGCGCCGGGCACGGCCCGAAGTGCCGTGCGCACGGCGAGCGTCCGGGTCAGTGCGGAGAGTGCGGCGGACCGGCCGCCGCCCAGCAGCCGTAGCCGCAGCCCCTTCACGCCGGGCGGGAAGCGGTGGCCCTCGGGCCGGTGCGCGCGGTGGAACTCCGCCACGGAGCGTACGTACCGTCGGCGCCGACGCCGTACCGACCGGTGGGCGGTGAGGAGTTCGCGCTCCGCCCGCCCGAAGAGCAGGGCGTGCGTGGCCGGGTCCTGGCGGACGGACGACAGCAGTTCGCCGTACGCGGTGACGAGGGCGGCCGGGGCGTCCTCGGGGGCGGGGGTCCCGTCGAGGGAGGGCAGCGGGCGCCGGCCCCGGTGCTCGACGCAGGCGGTGGGCAGCACGGCCACCGAACCGGCCACGGCCAGGGTCCGGAGCGCGTACATCCGCTCGCCGTGCGGTCCCGCCGCGAAGTGGGGTGTACGGGCCTTGTGGAAGGTGCGGCGGACGGTCCGGTTCCAGGAGACCTGGGCGACGTCGAGGAGCCGGGGGTGGGCGGCGAGCGTGAGCGGCGTGGTGGACGGTCCGTCCGTGGCCGCCAGTTCGCGCAGCACCTCCAGCGATCCGGCGGGCCGTGACCTGCCCCGGAACGGCTTCCTGCGGTGGCCGAACAGCAGCACGTCCGGGTCACCGGCCTCGGTCAGCCGGTCGGCGATGGTCTCCAGCGCCCCGGGCAGCAGCACGAAGTGCCCTTCGAGGAACAGCAGGTGGTCCCCGGTCGCCGCCCACGCCCCGGCGTCCCGCCGTCCGTGGTCCCCGGCGCCGGAGGGCAGCCGCATCGCCCGCACCCGGCCGTCACGTTCGGCGAACTCGTCGAAGAGCAGCCCGGAGCCGTCCGGTGCCCCGTCGTCGACCCCGATCACCTCGATGTCCGTGAACGACTGGGAGAGCACCGACTCCAGACAGGCCCGCAGCTCCCCCCGGGCGCGGTGGACGGGGACGACGACACTCAGCCGGGGCATGGCAGCTCTCTCTCGGACAGGCTTCTGAGGGGACGGGGGAGGGGACACAGGTGACACGGGACGGAGGGAGGAAGAGGAGGGGAAGGGCGGTCAGGTCCGGTCGGCGGGCTGGAGACGTCGGCGTGCCGGGTCGGTGGCCGGTGCGGTCCCGGGCCCGGGGGGTACGGGAGTGGGAGGTACGGGGGTGGGCACCGGTCCGTGCTCCGGGCCGGTGGCGTCGGACGTGGTCATCGCCGTGACCATGTCCGTGCCGGCCGCCGCGGGCGCGGGTGTGGGCGGCCGTACCGTCGTGTCGTCCAGGAACACCCGCCGCACCACGCGTTCGGCCGCGTCCCCGTCGTCGTACGGGCAGAACCGCGTCCGGAACGCCGCCCGCAGCCGGGCCGACCTGGCCCCGCGCCAGAGGCCGGTGACGAACAGGTCGATCAGCTCTTCCTCGCTGTGCGCGATCGGGCCCGGCGGGCAGGAGCGCAGGTCGAAGTAGGTGCCCCGGGCCGCCTCGTACGCCTCGCGGTCGGTGCTGTGGACGACGATCGGGCGGTCCAGATTGGCGTAGTCGAACATCAGCGACGAGTAGTCCGTGATGAGGGCGTCGGAGGCGAGGGCGAGCGATTCGACCGATGGATGGCCGCTGACGTCGATGACCCGTGGATGCGGGACGTGGATCAGCGGGGCCTCGTACGAGTAGTGCGCACGGGCCAGGATCACGAAGTCGGGGCCCAGCTCGCGCAGCAGCCGTTCCGGGTCGAGCAGGGGTCGCTGGGTGCGGTGGTAGTCGCGGTGGGTGGGCGCGTACAGCAGGGCGGTGCTGCCCTCGGGGATGCCGATCGTCTCCCGCAGCCGCGCCACATCGGCGTCGGTGGCCCGTCGCAGGACGTCGTTGCGCGGGTAGCCGTAGTCGAGCGTGGTGTAGCCGGAGGGGTACGCCCTCTCCCACACCAGGGTGGAGTGCCGGTTGGCGGAGAGGGAGAAGTCCCACTTGTCGACGTTGGCGAGGAGCACGTCGAAGTCCATCGCGCGGGCCGCCGCGGGCCGGTCCAGGAGGTCCAGGCCCATGGTCTTCAGCGGGGTCCCGTGATGGGTCTGGAGCAGCACCTGGCCGGGCCGCTTCACCAGCCGGCGGTCGAAGTTGACGTTGTTGACGAGGTACTTGGCACGGGCGAGCGCCGTCCAGTAGCCGAACGTCCCCGGGGTCAGCCGCCGGGTCCCGCACGGCACGGTGTGCGCGTGCTCGGGCCGGCAGATCCAGGCGGTGCGCAGTCCGGGCACCAGCTCCCGGGCCTTCGTCTCGATCGCGGCCGGGTTGCAGGCGTACCCGCGGTGCCAGTACGCCGCGAACACCGCGAGGTCGGCGCGGACCGGCAGCCGCAGCTGCGTCCGGTAGTGCGCCTGGAGCACGGCGCCGCGCAGCGCCCGGAGCGCCGCCGTCCGGACGCGGCGCAGCCGCCCGCGCAGGGTCCGGGCCGTCCACAGCGCCCGGTACACGCGGTGGGCGCCGATCCGGAACAGCCCGTGGCGCAGCCGGGCGCGGCGCGGGACGGTCACGCCCGTGGCGCGGTAGCGGCGGCAGTGGGCGCGGGCCCGGCGGAAGAACGCGGCGCGGCTGCCGCGCGGCAGCCGGTCGGGCGCGGTGAAGACGGTGGAGAAGTGGTCGAGCATCCGGCGGAAGATCACCGGCCGCCAGACGGCGAGCCGGGGGTGGGCGTCGATGAACGCGAAGACCCGGTCGTACTGGTCGAAGACGTCGAAGTGCCGGTGGCTGGTGGTGGAGAGGATGTTCCCCCGCCGCCGCTGCCGGTAGTCGACGCAGACCCGGTCGAGCACGGCGATCGAACGGGCCGCCATCAGCGTCGGATAGGTCCAGGGCGTGTCCTCGTAGTAGCCCGGCGGGAAGCTGAAGCCGTGCTCCTCGACGAAGTCGCGGCGGTACGCCTTGTTCCAGACCACCATCAGGACCTTCAGCAGCCCGGGGCGGTCGGCGAGGGTGAAGGCGGCGGGTCCGGTCTCGGTGAGCCGGTCCGCGAACATGTTGCGGACGCGCTCGCCGGACCAGTACGTACGGGCGTAGTCGTAGACCAGTACGTCGGGGTCCCCGGCCGCGTCGATCCGGTCGGCGACGGCCCGCAGCGCGCCGGGGGTGAGGGTGTCGTCGCTGTCCAGGAAGAGCAGGTAGTCCCCGGTGGCCTCGGCGATACCGGCGTTGCGGGCCCGGCCGAGGCCGACGTTCTCCGGCAGGTGGAGGGCGCGTACGCGGGGGTCGCGGGCGGCGTACTCGTCGATGACGGCGCCGCAGGCGTCGGGTGAGCAGTCGTCGACCGCGATGAGCTCGAAGTCGTCGAAGGACTGGGTGAGCACGGAGTCCAGGCTGTCGTGCAGATACGCCTGGACCCGGTACGCGGGCACGATGACACTGAACCGGGGCACAACACATCCATGGGTCGGTCGCTGGCGCGGGCAGATGGCCCGCCAACGGCCGATGGAGTGACCTGGTTACGCCGGACGTGGCATATGGGGGAAGCGGGGGGACGCGGACGGCCCCCGGACGGGTGCCGGGGGCCGCTTCGGACCGACGCCGGGCGTCATTTCACCGCGCCCGCCATCACCCCCGAGACGAACTGCCGCTGGAACGCGAAGAACACCGCGAGCGGGATCACCATCGACACGAAGGCGCCGGGTGCCAGGACGTCGATGTTGTTGCCGAACTGCCGCACCTGTTGTTGCAGCGCCACGGTGATCGGCGGTGAGCCGGAGTCCGCGAAGATCAGCGCGACGAGCATGTCGTTCCACACCCAGAGGAACTGGAAGATGCCGAGCGACGCGATCGCCGGACCGCCCAGCGGCAGTACGACCCGGGTGAACAGCCGGATCTCACCGGCGCCGTCCAGCCTGGCCGCCTCAAGGAGTTCGCGCGGGATCTCCGCGAAGAAGTTCCGCAGCAGGAAGATGGCGAACGGCAGCCCGAACGCCGTGTGGAACATGATCACGCCGAAGGTCGTCTCGAAGACGCCGATCGCGCCGAACAGCTTCGAGACCGGGATCAGCGCCACCTGCACCGGCACCACCAGCAGCCCCACGACCACCAGGAACAGCCAGTCGCGTCCCGGGAACTCCATCCAGGCGAAGACGTATCCGGCGAACGAGCCGATCACCACGACCAGGAGCGTCGCCGGGACGGTGATCAGCACCGTGCTGAGGAGGGAGTGCGTGATGGTCGGGTTGTCCAGCAGCCGGGAGTAGTTGTCGAAGGTCAGCTCGGTCGGGGCCGTGAAGACCTTCCACCATCCGGTCGCCGCGATGTCGGAGGGGCCGCGCAGCGACGACAGCAGCAGGCCGATCGTCGGCATCAGCCAGAACAGGGCCACCAGGACCAGGAGGACCCGCATCACCCCGCCCCCGGCGCGGGCCGCGAGCCGGGCACCGAGCGACCGCCCGGACTTCGCCCCGTCGGTGAGGGTCATCGGCGCCCCTCCTTCCGTATCCGCCGGACGTTGAACAGCATCACCGGTATCACCAGGAGCAGCAGGAGCACCGCGATGGCGCTGCCGATCCCGAGGTCCGCGTCGGTGCCGAACGAGGACCGGTACAACTGGAGCGCCAGCACGTTCGCGTCGTCCTGGGACGAGCCGGGCGCGATGATGAAGACCAGGTCGAAGACCTTCAGTACGTTGATCATCAGCGTGACCAGCACCACCGCGAGGACCGGTGCGAGCAGCGGGACCGTGATCCGGCGGAAGACCTGCCACTCGTTGGCGCCGTCCACCCGGGCCGCTTCGAGGAGTTCGCGCGGCAGCCCGGCCAGTCCCGCGGCGATCAGGACCATGGCGAAACCCGCCCACATCCAGACGTAGCTGCCGATGATCGCGGGGGTCACCAGGGAGGGGCCGAGCCAGTCGACGCCGTTGTACGCCTCCTCGAAGTTGGCGGCCGGAAGGCGGAGCCGGGCGCCGTCCGCCGACGCGGGCAGGGTGAACGTGCCGTCCGCCCCCGCCGTCGCCGACGCGACCACCCTGCCGTCCTTGACGGCCTCGACCTTGATGCCCTTGAGGCCGAGTTCCCGGGCGTCGACGACGTTCGGCCTGCCGCCGCCGCCCTTGGTGAAGTCCAGCCAGGCGGTGCCGGTGATCTTTCCGGGCTCGGCGGCGGGGGTCTTCGCGGGCCGCGCGTCGCCCGGCATCTTCGCGGGCGCCACACCGACCAGCGGCAGCAGGACCGGGTGCCCGGTCCGTACCGGGGCCTTGGTGACGAACGACCCGCCGCCGCCCGCCGTCAGCGGGTGCACGGGCAGCGGGTGCGCCTTCGGGAAGCCGGACGACTCGGCGAACGTGTCGTGCACGCCCACCCAGACCGCGTTGGCGACCCCGCGCTCCGGCGCCTGGTCGTACACCAGCCGGAAGATGATGCCCGCGGCGAGCATGGAGATCGCCATCGGCATGAAGACGATCAGCTTGAACGCCGTGCCCCACCGGATGCGTTCGGTCAGTACCGCGAAGATCAGCCCGAGCACGGTGGAGACGGTCGGCGCCAGCACGATCCAGATCGCGTTGTTCTTGACCGCCGTACGGATGGTGGCGTCCGTGAACAGCGCCCTGTAGTTGTCGAGGCCGACGAAGCCCGTGCCCGCCTGGTCGAGGAACGACCGGTAGACGGAGTACACGATCGGATAGACCACGAGCGCGCCGAGCAGCACCAGGGTCGGCAGCAGGAAGACCGCCGCGACGAGCCGCCGGGTGCCGGTCACGCTCTTGCGTGTGCGCTCAGGGGGACGCCTGTCGGCGGGAGGCGCGGCGCCGGCGCCTCCCGCTGTCGTGGTGGACACGGCGTCAGCTCTTGTACACCTTGGCCGCGTCGGACTCCAGTCGCTGCTGGGTCCCCGCGATGTCCTTCGGGTTCTTCAGGAAGTCCTGGAGGGTCTTCCACTCGCCCTTGCCCGGGGTGCCGCCGAACGACTGCGGGGCCTGGTCGGACATGTCGAACCTGACGTCGTCACCGGCCGCGACCAGGGCCTGGGCCATGGTGCGCTGCACGTCGTTCGGATACGCCGACGCGTCCAGGGACTTGTTCGGCGAGATGAACCCGCCCGCCCGGGCCCAGATCTTCGCCGCGTCGGCCGACGCCAGCCAGGTCAGCAGCGCCTGGGCGCCCTTGGTGTCCTTCAGGGCCACCGCGGCGTCGCCACCGGTGACCACGGGGGAGTCCGCGCCCACCGCGGGGAACGGGAACACCTTGGCGTCCGTTCCGATCCTGGCCTCGGTCTGCGCGATGTTGACGCCGACGAAGTCGCCCTCGAAGACCATCGCGCCCTTCGGCTGGTCGCCCCCGGTGAACGTCTGGGTGACCGACGCCGGGAACTCCGTCTGGAGCGCCCCGTCCGCGCCGCCCGTGATCAGGGCCGGCTTGCCGAACAGCTGGGCGAGCGTGGTCAGCGCGTCCTTGACGGACGGATCGGTCCACTTGATCCTGTGCTGCGCCAGCTGGTCGTACTTCTCCGGACCCGCCTGCGACAGATAGACGTTCTCGAACCAGTCGGTCAGGGTCCAGCCGTCCGCGCCGCCGACCGAGACCGGTGTGACACCGGAGGCCGAGATCGTCTCCGCCGTCGACAGGAAGTCCTTCCAGGTCTTCGGCTCGCTCGCCCCGGCGTTCTCGAACGCCTTGGCGTTGTACCAGATCAGCGACTTGTTGGCGGCCTTGAAGTAGACGCCGTACTGGGTGCCGTCCACCGCGCCGAGGTCCTGCCAGACCTTCGAGTAGTTCTTCGTCAGCTCGGCCTTGGCCGCCGCGCCCACCGGCTTGGCCCACTTCTTCGCCACGGCCTGCTGGACGGCGCCGACCTGCGGGATCATCGCCACGTCCGGCGGCTGACCGCCCGCGATCTTCGTACCGAGGAAGTTGACGATCGGGTCCTGCGCGGGGACGAAGGTGACCGTCGCGCCCGTGCGCTTCTCGAACTCCTTCAGCACCTTGCCGAAGTTCTCCTGCTCGGGACCGGTCCAGACCGCGGCGACCGATATCCTCTCGCCCTTCAGTTGGGGTAACGCGACGCCCGTCGGGCTCTTCCCGCCACCGCTCCCGCCCGTCGTGTCCTTGCCGCTGTCGCCGCCGTCGTCACCACAGCCGGTGAGGGCCAGTGCTCCGATGGCGGTGAACACCATGGCGGCCCTGCGAATCCGTAGCGTTGTGCGCATTCCTGCCCCGTCTCTCCTGTGCGCGTGCGTACGAGGAGGCGCCGTGGGTCGAGCAGCGGCGTCCCTCGGGTGTCACGTCCTCCGTGCGCACAGTCCTACGCCCGGCACACCGGGGCCGCAATACCGTGGCCGGTGCGGACCCGGTGATCGTGATGGCCTCGTGACGTGGCGTCAGGGCGTATGTCCCGCCCCGACGTGACGTGGTGAGGGGCGGCCGTCGTGCGGCGTGGAGCGGGGAGGGAGCACGTGCCTGACGTGGTGTCAGGACGGGGCGGGTGCGAGCGGGGGCACCGGCTCGGCGTTCACCGAACGGGCGGCCCGCTCCAGCGCGCTGGCCAGCAGCGCGAGATCGGTCGGCCCGTTGCCCAGCTCACGGACCGGGCGCCGGGCGGGTGGATCGCCCATCCGCTCCCACTCCAGCGGCACGACGGTCGGACGCAGGGTCGCCGTACGCGGGATGCGGCCCGTGACCCGGCCGCCCTGGAACGGCGTGACGCGCCCGTCCGGATGACCCAGCCTGCCGCGGCCCGGGGCCGGTTCGTCCGGCGACGGGGGCACGACCGGGGCGTCGAGCACGACCCGCAGCCGGGCCCCGCGGGCCAGCTCCGTGTCCTCCGTGCGCTCCGGGCGTGCGGAGGTCGCGACCAGGTGCACACCGAGGCGTCCGCCGTCCCTGGCGACGGCCTCCAGCGCCCGTACGACCGAACCGGCGGCCGGGCGGCCGGGGCTGCCGAGCGCCGGGGCGACCAGGGCGTCGAAGTCGTCGACGAGCACGACGAGCCGGGGCAGCGGTGACGGGCCGGGCGGCACGGGGCGCGCGGCCGTGGTCCGCAGCCGCAGGGTGCCGCTGGCCGGACTGTCCAGGTCGCCGCGCTGCTCGGCGGCGCTCGGGGCCCGCTGGCCGATGACCCGCTGCGCGGCCGTGTGGCGGGCGTGCCACTCGGTGAAGTCCAGCGGACCGAGCAGTTCGGCCCGGCGCTTCAGCTCCCCGCCCAGCTCCTGCGCGAACCGCCGCATCCGGACCGGGTCGGACGCCACCAGATGCGTGAACGCGTGCGGGAGCTCCGTACAGGGATGCAGACCCTCGCCGCGCTCCCCGCCCGCCCCGTCGACCAGGACCATGCCGAGCAGGTCGGGCCGGGCGGCGGCGGCCAGGGAGGCGGCGACGGCGCGCAGCAGCTCCGTACGGCCGCTGCCCGCCGGGCCCTCGATGAGCAGATGCGGTCCCTCGACGGACAGGTCCACGCTGAGCGCGCCGCGCGGTCCGGCGCCGAGCACCACCACGGGACGCCCGGCGAACGGAGCACCACCGCCTCCGGTCCGGCCCTCGGCGCCCCGCGCCGCCACCCGGGGGGCGTCCGAGCCCCGCGGCCCGCTGACCCGGCTCACGGCCCGCGCGGAGGCGGGGATGTGCAGGGGGGCGCCGCCGGACGACTCCGGGTACGGACCACCGGCCGCAGCGCCCCGGGTCCCGCCCTGAACGGTGCGCGAACCGGGACGGCCACCGGGTGTGCCCTCGGGCCCCCGCGTCCCGTACCGGCCGCCGGCGGACCGCCCGCTGTCGCGGTCCTCGGTGTACGGGGAGCCGACCGGCGCGTCGCCATCGGCGCCGCCCGTGCGCTGGACGCCGATGCGCGGCGCCGTGCGGCCCGGGTCCCGCGTGCCCGGGCCGTGCGGTGCTCCGCCGCCCGCCGTCGTGCGGACCGTCGCCCCCGGCTGTTCCTCCGCCGTGGAGGCCCAGCGAGCCATGAGCGAGGCGGGGGTGGCGCGGGCGAGGCCCAGCTCGTCGAGCAACCGGGCGGACGGCGGCAGCGCCGCGGCCGCCGGGCGTCCCGGCAGAGCCGCCGAGCCCTCGGCCCGCAGGGGCGCCAGCGCCCGGCCGAACCGCTCGGCCCAGGCGGCGGACACCGCGTCCACCGCGGCGACCGTGCCGTGCCCCGCGACCTGACCGCCCGCCGTGCGCAGCAGACGCAGCGCGGTGGCGACATCGCCGCTCAGCATGGCCACCGCCCCGCACTCGCGGAACGCCGTCGACGTCTGGCAGGCCGCTTCGTACGTCGCCATGACCGGCGAGGTGGGGGAGGCGGCCGGGGTCTCGGCCAGACAGATGAGATGAATGCCCGCCGCGGCCCCGGCCCCCGCCAGCCGCGCCGTCGTCTCGCGCAGCGCCGACGTACCGGGGTCGCCGTCGACGACCACCACCGTGTGCGGTCCTTCGTAGCTCCGGGCGGCCTCGGCGACCGCCTCCCGGTCGGCGTTCGCCCAGCCGGGGCCGAGCGGACCGCCGTCCAGCCGGCGCACCAGCTCCGTCGTGCGGGCCGTGGCCTGTTCGCGGTCGTAGGCGGTCAGCAGCCGGCAGTCCTGCCCGTGCATGGGCCGCAGATGGGGGAGCCAGCCGAGCCAGGACCACTCCTGTCCGCGCTCCTCCGCGCTGCGGGCCCGGTCGCCGCTGATCAGCACGATCTCCAGATCGACCGGCGAGTGCAGGGCGGCGAGCTGCGCCAGGGTCGCCCGCGCGAGTCCGGACAGCCGGGCGCGGGGCCCGGCGAGCCCCAGCGAACCGGCCTCCCGCAGCCCCACGGTCACCGGCACGGCGGGCAGATCGGCCCGGTCCGTGGTGCCCAGGCGGACCACCAGCGCCTCCGGGTGCGCGGCGTCGCGCTCCCAGAGCCGCGGGCCGGGCCCGAGCGCGGTGAGCAGCACGGTCGCGGGATCGGGCCAGGTGCCCGCGGGCGCGGAGGCCCGGGAAGCCGGAGTGGACGAGTGGGGCGGCTGGGACGAATGCGGCGAGGGATACGCGGAGGAAGTGGAGGAAGCGGGAGCGGACGGAGAGGGCTGAGCAGTCGGAGAGGAGGGAGAAGTGGGGAAGGGAGAGGGAGGGGAGGAAGGGGAAGGGGAACGGGACGCGGCGGCGAAGGGCGCCGCCGGGCCGTCGCCCGTCATCCGGCCCTCCGAGCCCGTTCCGTACGACATGTCATGGTTCGTCCCCGGACCAGCCCCGGAGACCGTCCCCTGGACCGTCCCGTGAGCCGCTTCCCCCTTCGCGCCCGTCAGCCGACGCGCCCAGGCCCCTATGCCACCGCGCCGGGGTGCCGCCGCGTCCGGATCGGCGGACCGTGGGCCGCGCGGCGAGGTGGCGTACCGCCCCGCGTCGCCCCGGCGTCCGCCCATGTCACCGTGGTCGCCGCCCGCGCCGCCGGGGTCCGTACCGTCGCCGTTCCCGGGCCGGTGCCCGTGACCACCGCCGGTCCCCTCCCCGTGTCCGGTGCCCGCACCGGCATCGGTCCCGGCGCCGGTCCCGTACCGGTCGCCGACGCCGTGGGCGTTCCCCGTGCCCGTACGCGTGTCCGCCCCCGGACCGGCCCCGGCCCCGTGTTCCTCGTACGCGGCGTGGGCCAGGTTCGTCCGGCCCGAGCCGTGCGTGTCGTGCTCGGCGGACCCGGACCCGGACCCGGTGAGGTCGCCGTGAGCGGTGGCCGCTCCCCGGTGCGCGTACCGTCCGTCCCCGGCCGGGCCCTCCCCGCCCGTCGGCGCGCGGTCCTGCCGGGGCACCCGGAGGTGGCCCTCGCCGTCCGGGGTCGTCGGCAGCGTCGGCGCCCGGGTGCCCGTGGTGAGCCTCAGCGTCGACTCGCCGAGCCGCAGCAGTGCTCCCGGCGTCAGGCGGACCGGGCGGTCGCCGACGTCCGCGCCGTCCAGCGAGGTGCCGTTCGTGGAGCCCAGGTCCGCGACCGAGACCCGGCCGTCCTCGCCGACCGTCACCGCGCAGTGCAGCCGGGACACGTCCGGGTCGTCGAGCGGGACGTCCGCGTCCGCGGAACGGCCGATTCTGATCTGTCCGCCGTGCAGCAGATGGACCCCGCCCGCGTCCGGCCCGGCGACCACGTGGAGCTGCGCCGGAACGGCGTCGTCCAGGGCCTCCTCCTCGCCCGGGACCTGGAGCGAGAGCACCGCTCCGTCGACCAGTGGCGGCTCGCCCAGGGCGGACCGCTGGGCGTCGAGCCGGTCGCGCCCCGCGAACAGCACCACCGCGCCGCTGCCGAGCGAGCCGTCGGGCCCGGAGACGGCGGCCGCGAGCTGTGAGGCGACGGCGGCGAGCGAGGTCCCCGCCGGAGCCGTGACGAGCACGTCACAGGCGCGCGGGGTCTGGCCGCTGCGCGGCGCGAGGACGGTCAGCCGGATCTGCATCGCCGTCAGCGGTCCCTTCTGCGCGGGGTGTCCGGCAGGGGAAACGCCCTGTGATTCCCCCCACCCGGCACGGACGCGTCGTCCGGTACAGGTTCGTCACGCAACAACGAGGCTCCCGCCCCGCAGTTCCGTGCTGAGGGCATCCTCGCACCTGCCACTGACAACACGCCCGGCGACCACCACAACATGATCTTGAGCGGCCGCCCGTGGGCGCAAAAGCGCTGCTCGACCGGGTACCCCCGGGTGCCGGCGGCTCCCCGTCCGCGCCCCAGGAACAGGTGTTCGGCAACCATCCGCCCGGTATACGCGTCTTCCCCCGGACACCGCACCGCATCGCGTCAACATGACCGGAAGACGCCCCACGGACGCCTCCTCGGAGAACGTGGACGCGGCGTCGCCACCTCTCCCGCGAGGGGCATCACGATCGCTCCCGCGACGAGGGGACCGGTGAGTGGGGTCGCGGGGCTTCGGGAGCCCGCTCCCCGTCGTGGGGGAGGTCGTTAGAGTGGGCCGGAACATCCGGGCGGGCCCCGGGGGACCGTAAGTACCATGATCAGCAGGGAGCGCATGACGTGCGGCCGGTAGGCAGCAAGTACCTGCTCGAGGAACCGCTCGGACGCGGCGCCACGGGCACCGTCTGGCGGGCCCGCCAGCGGGAGACCGCGGGCGCCGAGGCGGCCGTCGCGGGTCAGCCCGGTGAGACCGTCGCGATCAAGGTCCTCAAGGAGGAGCTGGCCAACGACGCGGATGTCGTGATGCGGTTCCTGCGCGAGCGTTCCGTACTGCTCCGGCTCACCCATCCCAACATCGTGCGCACCCGTGACCTCGTCGTCGAGGGCGACCTGCTGGCCCTCGTCATGGACCTGATCGACGGCCCGGACCTGCACCGGTACCTCCGCGAGAACGGTCCGCTCACCCCGGTCGCCGCCTCGCTCCTCACCGCGCAGATCGCGGACGCGCTCGCCGCCAGCCACGCCGACGGCGTCGTCCACCGCGACCTGAAGCCCGCCAACGTCCTGCTCGACGAGCGCGGGGGCGAGATGCACCCGATGCTCACCGACTTCGGCATCGCGCGCCTCGCGGACTCGCCGGGCCTGACCCGTACCCACGAGTTCGTCGGTACGCCCGCCTACGTGGCGCCCGAGTCCGCCGAGGGCCGTCCGCAGACCTCCGCCGTCGACATCTACGGCGCGGGCATCCTGCTGTACGAACTGCTCACCGGCCGTCCGCCGTTCGCGGGCGGCACCGCGCTCGAAGTCCTCCAGCGGCACCTCAACGAGGAGCCCCGCAGGCCCACGACCGTCCCCGCCCCGCTGTGGACGGTCATCGAACACTGCCTCAGCAAGGACCCGGACCGGCGGCCGAGCGCCGAGAACCTGGCCCGCGCGCTGCGCACGGTCGCCCCCGGCATCGGCGTCCACTCCACCCCGGCCCAGGTCGAGGCCGCCGACGGGGTGGCCGCCCTGCTCGCACCCGACCCGGCCCCGGCCGCCGTCCCGGAGACCCCGGGCGCCGCCGACCCCACGCAGGTGCTGCCGAGCAACGCGGGCACGGCGGGTGCGTACGACCCGAGCGCCCCGACCAGCGTCATGGGACAGACCTCCGGTCAGGGCCCCGGTCAGGGTCCCGGCCACGCCGACCCGACCGCTGTGCTGCCACCCGTGCCGGGCCGCCCCGACGAGCCCCCGCAGCCCGAGGGGCCGCACCCCTGGCAGTCGCAGCTCCAGGCGGCACGTGACCGCAACGAGCAGACGCAGGTCCAGTACCTCGACCCGAGCGAGGACCCGCTGCGCCGCCGCCCCCAGCGCCGGCAGCAGGACCCGGAGCAGTACCCCCGCCAGCAGCAGTACCCGTCGCGGCAGCAGTACCCGCAGCAGCCGCCGCAGCAGCCGGGATATGCTGAGCAGCAACACCAACAGCAGCAGTACCAGGCCCAGTTGCGCCGCCAACAACAGCAACAGCAGCAGGCCCAGGCGCAGCAGCAGGCGCAGTACCAGCGTCAGCAGTACGCACCCCAGCAGCAGCCCCCGCAACAGCCCCAGGCGCCCGCACCCGCGCCGGCCCGTCGTGAGCCCCGCCCGCCGAGGCAGCGCAGCGCCAACCCGATGCGGATTCCCGGCCTCGGCTGCCTCAAGGGCTGCCTGGTCACGCTGATCGTGCTGGTCGTCGCCGGCTGGCTGATCTGGGAACTCACCCCGCTGCACGAATGGGTGGGGCAGGGCAAGGGGTACTGGCAGACGATCAGGGACACGGTCTCCTCGGTCTCCGGCTGGATCTCGGACCTGGGCGGTTCCGGCAACTGAGCGTCACCCGCCGGACCACCCGTACCGGCAACGCTGTAGTTTTATCGACTTCCGCGGGTTCTCGTTCCGCGCGGAAGTCGAAGGTTGGCGTCAACCAGGGCACGCAACACCCCGATCGCCGCGTAGCTTTGTCGACCGGGGGTCCACCGCCAGCCGCTGAGGGAGCAGTCTTGGCACGGAATATCGGCAGCCGGTACACCGCCCACCAGATCCTGGGGCGCGGCAGCGCCGGAACGGTGTGGCTCGGAGAGGGACCCGAGGGGCCCGTCGCGGTCAAACTCCTCCGCGAGGACCTGGCGTCCGACGAGGAACTGGTGGGCCGCTTCGTCCAGGAGCGCACCGCGCTGCTCGGACTCGACCACCCGCACATCGTCGCGGTCCGCGACCTCGTGGTGGACGGCAACGACCTCGCCCTCGTCATGGACCTCGTACGCGGCACCGATCTGCGCACCCGCCTCGACCGCGAGCGCCGGCTGGCCCCCGAGGCCGCCGTCGCGATCATCGCGGACGTCGCGGACGGGCTCGCCGCCGCGCACGCCGCCGGGATAGTCCACCGTGACGTCAAGCCGGAGAACATCCTGCTCGACATGGAGGGCCCGCTCGGCCCCGGCGGCGCGCACCCGGCGCTGCTCACCGACTTCGGCGTCGCCAAGCTGATCGACAACCCGCGCCGCACCAAGGCCACCAGGATCATCGGCACGCCGGACTATCTGGCCCCCGAGATAGTCGAGGGCCTGCCGCCCCGCGCCGCCGTCGACATGTACGCCCTCGCGACGGTCCTGTACGAGCTGCTGGCCGGCTTCACGCCCTTCGGCGGCGGCCACCCCGGGGCGGTCCTGCGCCGCCATGTCACCGAGACCGTGGTGCCGCTCCCCGGCATCCCCGACGAGCTGTGGCAGCTCCTCGTCCAGTGCCTGGCCAAGGCCCCCGCCTCCCGGCTGCGCGCCTCCGAGCTGGCCACCCGGCTGCGGGAACTGCTCCCGCTCCTCGCGGGCATGCCCCCGCTGGACGTCGACGAGCCGGACACCCCCACGAGCCCGCGCTTCCCGGAGCACGACGAGCAGCAGTACATCCCGGCCCCCGAGGAGCCCCGCCGCCGAGGCGCGGTACCGCTGGTCCCGGGTTCCACCCCGGACTCCAACCGGGAGACCCACACGAGCATGCGCGTCCCGGCCCCCGACGAGCTGTCCGGCGGCCCCCGGGGCACCGCCCGCGCCCCGCGCTCCCCGGGCCGCCCCCGCCCCGGCTCGGCCCGCAACAACGCCGCCGCGATCCGTAAGCGCCGCCTCACCCTCGGTGCCGCGGCGCTGCTCCTGTGCGCGGCCCTGGGCGTCGGCGGCTGGCTGGCGCTCGGCGACGACGACACCGGCGCACCCCGGCCGGACCCGGGGCGGTCGGCCCCGGCCACGCCCTGACCCGACGGCCCGGGGCAGGTCCGCGCCGACAGCCGTTACGCTGGACCTGTGGCAGTCGTCGATGTATCCGAAGAGCTGAAGTCCCTCTCCTCGACCATGGGGTCGATCGAGGCCGTCCTCGACCTGGACGGGCTGAGGGCCGATATCGCCGCGCTTGAGGAGCAGGCGGCAGCGCCCTCCCTCTGGGACGATCCAGAGGCGGCACAGAAGATCACCAGCAAGCTGTCGCACCTCCAGGCCGAGGTCCGCAAGGCGGAGGGGCTGCGCGGCCGGATCGACGATCTTGAGGTCCTGTTCGAGCTGGCCCAGGACGAGGGCGACGCCGACGCGCTCGCCGAGGCCGAGTCGGAGCTGGAGTCCGTCAAGAAGGCGCTGGACGAGATGGAGGTCCGTACGCTCCTCTCCGGCGAGTACGACTCCCGTGAGGCGCTCGTCAACATCCGGGCCGAGGCGGGCGGCGTGGACGCCGCGGACTTCGCCGAGAAGCTGCAGCGCATGTATCTCCGCTGGGCCGAGCGGCACGGCTACAGGACCGAGGTCTACGAGACGTCGTACGCCGAGGAGGCCGGCATCAAGTCGACCACCTTCGCCGTCCAGATCCCGTACGCCTACGGCACGCTCTCCGTCGAGCAGGGCACCCACCGGCTGGTCCGGATCTCGCCCTTCGACAACCAGGGCCGCCGCCAGACGTCGTTCGCGGGTGTGGAGGTGCTGCCGGTCGTCGAGCAGACCGACCACATCGAGATCGACGAGTCGGAGCTGCGCGTCGACGTGTACCGCTCCTCGGGGCCCGGCGGGCAGGGTGTCAACACCACGGACTCCGCGGTGCGGCTGACCCACCTCCCGACCGGCATCGTCGTCTCCTGTCAGAACGAGCGCTCGCAGATCCAGAACAAGGCGACCGCGATGAACGTCCTCCAGGCGAAGCTCCTTGAGCGGCGCCGCCAGGAGGAGCAGGAGAAGATGAACGCCCTCAAGGGCGACGGCGGCAACTCCTGGGGCAACCAGATGCGTTCGTACGTCGTGCACCCGTACCAGATGGTCAAGGACCTGCGTACGGAGTTCGAGGTCGGCAACCCGGAGGCGGTCTTCAACGGGGAGATCGACGGTTTCCTGGAGGCCGGCATCCGCTGGCGCAAGCAGCAGGAGAAGTAGTCCGTCCGCCGACCGCGCCCGCTGACCCGACGTCAGACAGGCGCTGAACGCGTTTCGCGTATACGTCAGTTGAACCCGGGTGAGGTGAACTCACCCGGGTTCGACGCGTTTCGAGGGGCATCGGGCGGGGCGTGCGTCACATTCCCGAATCCGAATGCCCGTCAAGCGGCCTCAAATCGGTGCGTACGGCACGGAACGGCCTTGACGGAATCCTTAACCCTGGACAGTCTGCTTGCGCAGCATGTGTATGTCCGGGACAGGTGCGGACGGGGGCGGGCGAGACGGCCACGCGTTCACGTGGCCCCGCCGAACGCGACCCCGCAGAGCCATGGCCCCGCATCCGGCTGCTCCATCGACGAGATCGGCTACTGGGGGTAGCAGCAGATGACGAAGAAGACGCGCGTACGCGTCGCGCGGATCGCCGCGGGCGCGGTGATCGCCGCAGGCGCCTCGCTGACCGCCGCGGGCGCCGCGCAGGCGTTCAGCGGTGACGAGGCGACGGTCGCCTCCGCCGTCCAGCCGCTGGCTGGGGACGACGAGACCGACGAGCCCTGTGCTCCGACCGACCCGCGTTGCGAGGAGCCTCCGACCGAGGAGCCCCCGACCGAGGAGCCGCCCACTCAGGAGCCTCCGACCCAGGAACCGCCGACCCAGGAGCCTCCGACCCAGGAGCCGCCCACTCAGGAGCCTCCGACCCAGGAACCGCCCACTCAGGAGCCGCCCACCCAGCAGCCCCCGACGGAGAAGCCGCCGACCCAGCAGCCTCCGACGAGCAAGCCGCCGACCGACGGTCCGCCCGCGACCCCGGCGCCCACGACGGGCTCCGGCACCGGTGGCAGCACCACCGGCGGTGACGACGTGAACGGTGGCAGCGACTGCACCGTCACCGGCGACGGTGCCACGTGCGCCGACCACACCGACACCGACAGCGTCGGCAACCAGCCCGTGCCCCAGACCAGGGGCAAGGACGAGCTGGCCGCGACGGGTGCGGGTGAGACCACGTTCCTGGTGATCGGCGCCGCGACGATGATCGCCGGGGGCATCGGCTTCCGCTTCCTGCCGCGTCTGGTGAGCGGCAACGGCGGCGCGACCGCCTGACGGGCCCGTACGCGTACACCTGGTCCCGTACACACCGGGCCTGGGCACGTACGCACGCATCCGGGCCCGGACGTATCGCCTGGGGCTCGTACCTGAACGCCCGGAGGGCCCGGGAACACGCCGTACGGCGTGTTCCCGGGCCCTCCGGCATGTCCCGCCCCGTGCGGGGACGGCCTCACATCCGTGTGCGGGCGGTCACCCGGCCTGGTGGGCCAGCAGCGCCAGCGCGGCCAGCAGGATCACCAGCAGGCCCAGCAGCATCGCCGGGCTCAGGCCGGAGAAGGGGCCCTGCTCCTGTTCCAGCCGCTGCCGGCTGGCCCGGCAGACCCGGCAGCGGCCCTCGTTCACGGGCGCCGCGCAGTTCGCGCACACCAGTCGGTCGTAGGTCATGCGCCTTCCTCCTTCCGCGCGGCGGGGCCGCACGGCGTTCTCTCCGCCTGCTGTCCGCTCAACGCTCAGGGAAACGCGACTGTTCCCCCCACCACTGTGCCAGCTCCCACGCCGTTCGGCGCGGGCCGCCGGGGAAGCCCCCGCGTTCGGCGTCGCATCGGACCCTGTTCCGGCACAAAACGCCCAACCCGGCCGCCGATGCCTGCGCGCGTATCGCCGGTTCGCGTAAGGTCACGCACACCTACTCCCGGCCGACCGTGGTGCATCCGTGATCCGATTCGACAACGTCTCCAAGACCTACCCGAAGCAGAGCCGTCCAGCTCTCAGGGATGTCTCCCTCGACATCGAGAAGGGTGAGTTCGTCTTCCTGGTGGGCTCGTCCGGCTCCGGCAAGTCCACCTTCATGCGACTGATCCTCCGCGAGGAGCGCGCCAGCCAGGGCATGGTGCACGTGCTCGGCAAGGACCTCGCGCGCCTGTCCAACTGGAAGGTGCCGCACATGCGCCGCCAGCTGGGCACGGTCTTCCAGGACTTCCGGCTCCTCCCCAACAAGACCGTCGCGCAGAACGTGGCCTTCGCGCAGGAGGTCATCGGCAAACCGCGCGGTGAGATCCGCAAGGCCGTACCGCAGGTCCTCGATCTCGTCGGTCTCGGCGGCAAGGAGGACCGGATGCCGGGCGAGCTGTCCGGTGGTGAGCAGCAGCGCGTGGCGATCGCGCGGGCGTTCGTGAACCGTCCCATGCTGCTGATCGCGGACGAGCCGACCGGCAACCTCGACCCGCAGACCTCGGTGGGCATCATGAAGCTGCTGGACCGGATCAACAGGACCGGGACCACCGTCATCATGGCGACCCACGACCAGAACATCGTCGACCAGATGCGCAAGCGCGTCATCGAGCTCGAGCAAGGCCGTCTCGTACGTGACCAGGCCCGCGGCGTCTACGGCTACCAGCACTGAGCATCGAGCACTGAAAGGACGCCATGCGCGCCCAGTTCGTCCTGTCGGAGATCGGCGTCGGCCTCCGTCGGAATCTCACGATGACCTTCGCCGTCGTCGTCTCCGTCGCCCTCTCGCTCGCCCTGTTCGGCGGCGCGCTGCTGCTGCGCGAGCAGGTCAGCACGATGAAGGACTACTGGTACGACAAGGTCAACGTCTCGATCTTCCTGTGCAGCAAGACGGACGCGGCGACCGTGGCCAAGTGCGCCAAGGGGGCCGTCACTCCGCAGCAGAAGAAGGAGATCGAGGCCGACCTCAACAAGATGGACGCCGTCCAGAAGGTGACCTACGAGTCGGCGGACGAGGCGTACAAGCACTACCAGGAGGACTTCGGCGACTCCCCGATGGCCGGGGACATCACGCCGGACCAGCTCCAGGAGTCGTTCCGGGTCAAGCTCGACGACCCCAAGAAGTACAAGGTCGTCGCGACCGCGTTCGCCGGCCGTGACGGGGTGCAGTCCGTCCAGGACCAGAGAGGCATCCTCGACAACCTCTTCGGGCTGATGAACGGCATGAACGTCGCCGCGCTCTTCCTGATGGGGCTGATGCTCGTCATCGCGCTGATGCTGATCGTGAACACCGTTCGCGTATCGGCGTTCAGCCGCCGCAGGGAGACGGGCATCATGCGGCTCGTGGGCGCCTCCGGCTTCTACATCCAGATGCCGTTCATCATGGAGGCGGCCTTCGCCGGGATGATCGGCGGTGTGCTGGCCTGCGGAATGCTGCTGGCGGGCCGGTACTTCCTGATCGACGCGGGTCTCCAGCTCGATCAGAAGCTGACCTTGATCGACTTCATCGGCTGGGACGCGGTCCTCACCAAACTGCCGCTGGTACTGGCGATCGGGCTGCTGATGCCCGCCGTGGCCGCGCTGTTCGCGCTCCGCAAGTACCTCAAGGTGTGACGAGCGCCCCCTCGCGCGCACGGCCGACGAGCCCTGCGCCGAGGGGGCGTTGTCCTGGGGCTGTCCCGTGATCCCTGGTGGGCGTGCGACGACAGCTACGGCACCTCGCGGCGTTGTCGGACCGTCCCCGTACATCCAGTACGCGGACGCTCCTCCGCCTGGCGATGCACCGCATCCGACGCCGCACGCTGATCCACCACGGATCGCGGGACAGCCCTTAGACTCGTCGCCATGTCAGGCCCCTTGGTTCGCTCCGGGTCCCGCGGTCTGTGCCGCGGGGCGGCCCTGACCTTGGTCTTCGCGAGTGTTCTCGTCACCGCCGCCGCCACCGGTTCGCTGCCGGGCGGCGAGGCCGATCCCTCGGCGAGGGGCGTCACGCACGGCTCCGGCGGTCCGGCGGGTCCGGACGGGCCGGAGCTGAGGAGCCGGTCCGTCTCCTCCACCGTCGACCGTGACGACGTGGCGGACGCCGCCGCCGAGGCGGTCGCCGACGGCAAGTCCGGTACGGAGGCGGCCGAGGAGGTCGTCAGCCGCAGCGGGGACCGCTGGGGCGCGGTGTACGACCAGCGGGAGTACGAGGAGTTCGAGCAGGCCCTGGACGGCTCGTACACGGGCGTCGGCCTGTCCGCGAGACGCGCGGCGGACGGCCGGGTCGCGGTGGCGGGCGTGCGTACGGGCGGACCGGCCGACGCGGCCGGGGTCCGCGGGGGCGATCTGATCCGTACCGTCGACGGACGCCCGGTCGACGGGCGTCCCGTGTCCGAGGTCGTGGCCCTGCTGCGCGGCGACGACCGCGACGCGGTTCCCGGGAGCGCCGTCGTCCTCGGGCTCCAGCGGGGCGACCGCCGCTGGTCCGTGACACCGCGCAGGACGCGGCTCAGCACCGAGCCGGTGACGGTACGGCGGTTGGCCGAGCGGAAGGCCGCCACTGTGTCCGGGGCCGGTACTCCGGCGGTGCTGATCAAGGTCGGCTCGTTCACCAGGGGCGCGGGGGCCAAGGTGCGGGACGCGGTCCGGGAGGCGCCGTCCGGTGACGGCATCCTGCTGGATCTGCGCGGCAACGCGGGCGGTCTGGTCGGCGAGGCCGTCACCGCCGCCTCCGCCTTCCTGGACGGCGGGCTGGTCGCCACCTATGACGTACGGGGTGAGCAGCGCGCCCTGTACGCCGATCCCGGCGGTGACACGGACCGTCCGGTGGTCGTGCTCGTCGACGGCGGCACGATGAGCGCGGCTGAGCTGCTGACGGGCGCCCTCCAGGACCGGGGGCGGGCCGTCACCGTCGGTTCGCGGACCTTCGGCAAGGGTTCGGTGCAGATGCCGAGCAAGCTGCCGGGCGGTTCGGTCGCCGAGCTGACCGTCGGCCACTACCGCACCCCGGGCGGTCGCAGCGTCGACGAGAAGGGCATCACGCCCGACGTCACGGTCACCGAGGGGGCCCAGCAGCGGGCCGAAACGGTATTGAGTGGCCTCGGGGGTGGGTCGTAGTGCGAAAATGATCGCACTATGACCAAGGAAAAGGACACCGGGCGCAAGCTCATCGCGCAGAACAAGAAGGCGCGGCACGACTACCACATCCTCGACACCTACGAGTGCGGCCTGGTGCTGATGGGCACCGAGGTCAAGTCGCTCCGAATGGGCCGGGCCTCGCTGGTCGACGGCTTCGTGCAGATCGACGGTCACGAGGCGTGGCTGCACAACATCCACGTCCCGGAGTACGTCCAGGGCACGTGGACCAACCACTCCGCCAAGCGCAAGCGCAAACTGCTGCTGCACCGGGCCGAGATCGACAAGCTGGAATCGAAGTCGCAGGAGTCGGGGCACACCATCGTCCCGCTCGCGCTGTACTTCAGGGACGGCCGGGTCAAGATCGAGATCGCGCTGGCGAAGGGCAAGAAGGAGTACGACAAGCGGCAGACGCTGCGGGAACAGCAGGACCGGCGCGAGACGGAACGCGCGATCTCGTCGGTACGGCGGCGTCAGCGCGGCTGATCCACCGCCCGGCCGGCGGGGCCGTGGGGGCCCGGCGGGGGCCCACCGGAATAAGCTGGCCCCGATGGCCGTTGTTCACGTACGATGGCACTGCACCTCACAGCGGGTGCGGCAGTTGAAAAAACAACATGGGGATGATCGGTTTCGACAGCGGATGTCGAAGCAGGGGAAGCGAGCCGAGGAAGCGGCAATGATCTCGTTAACCATATGTCGCAACCAATAATCGCCGATTCCAAGCGCGATTCCTTCACCCTCGCTGCCTAAGTAGCGACCTGTGAAGTGTCAGCCCGGGGACTGTTCCCGACCCGGATCCTGGCATCATCTAGGGAACTAAACTTCTGAACCCGGTCACGGGGTCCAGGAGGAAATCAAACAGTGACTGAGCCCGTCGGAGACTTGTTCGCGTGATCTCCGGGGCCGAGAAAATCGCAGCGGACTGCGCTCGGAGAAGCCCTGGTTCTGCACCGTTGGACGCGGGTTCGATTCCCGCCATCTCCACAATTCCCATGTGGGGGAAGACCCTCTGAACTGCGAGTCATCGCAGGGCAGGGGGTCTTTCTCGTTTTCCGGCGCGCGCTCCCGTCCTGGCGACGACTCGTGGCGACGGGGCTCCGGGCGAGGGCCGTGGTGACGGTCCCCGCCCGGAGTGACCGGGTCGGGCTGGAGTGATCGGGACGAGGATCAGGCGGTGAAGTCGCCGTGCTTCACGCCGTGCGTGAAGGCGGCCCAACCGTCGGGGGTGAAGAAGAGACGGGCGCCGCCGCCCTGGTCCTTGCTGTCGCGGACCGCCCTGCCGCCGTTGGAGAGCGGGGCTACTTCGACGCAGTTGTCCTGCTGTCCGCTGGCGGTGGACTTGACGAACGGGCCGACGATGACAGGGGTGGTCATGATTGCTTCCTCTGGTCTTGGTCGCGGCGCATCGCCGTCATGATGTCGGTGATGCGCGTCAGGGAATCCGCAGGGCTCAACGCGCTCGCCCGGAGGTTGTCGAACGCGTCGGAGAACGCGTCGAGCTGTCCGGGCTGGTCCATGAACAGCGTCCCGGTCAGATTGGCCACACAGGCGATG